>NZ_JBBOUR010000009.1:0-1083 GCF_038006165.1 Bacillus sp. FSL W8-1202 | reverse complement strand
ACTCGATGAAGCCAAGTGACTTATCCAGAGCCAGCACCTTGAGTGGCGTATCGTAAAGCCGCTCATACAACTTACGTTTGATGGCAAATTCCTTTGTTTCCATGCCCTTGATGTCAATGATCTCGATGCTGCCGTCCAAATTATGAACCTCAAAATCTGCAATATATTCAATCTTCCGAAAAGTTTTGCCGTTCTTTTTGAATGCCTCTTGTAGCAGGAACCGTGGCTGCAGCTTAAAATCTTTTATCTGCTTGCTCACCTTGAGCCATTTCAGCTGCTCATAGTATTTGGCTTCGGCCCGGCTGTCGAACGTGATACCATCCACCTGTGTTTTTCTGGCGCCGTACTTATTTGCTGGCATGTGATGCCTCCAAAAGCTCAGGATTCTCGTAAATATTGCCGATGACTTCAAATCTTTCTCCACAAAATAGGGAATCACGAAGTGGGTGGGTCCGTAAATCTCCCAAATATCCAATTACACAGAAACAGCCATCATCAAAAACTACTTCTGCAGAGTTCTCGCTTCCATCAACTACAATATCCCCTTCATAAATCTCCCGGCCGTTCCTGTCCTTCAATCCGGTGTATTGTCTAACCTTTACCCTTGGATGAGCTAAATGCTCATGAAAAAGCTGTTTAATACTCTCCCAGTTATACATTTGTTCAGCATCTAAATCCCATGCCTGAAATTTAATTTCCCTCATTCTGCCGCCTCCATATCTCTGACTATTTCCTTATCGGCCCGTTTCCCCGTGCCGTCGTTACCTACCGTCAATGTGTTCCCAATGCTGAATCTGCTTCTCCTTGTACGGCGCCGTTAGTATAATGGCCGGCAGCAGCATCACCGCTTTAAGCACTCCGCATCAGCTCCATTTGTCTGATCTTTTCCTCAAGCACCTGGATAGCTGGTGTGAGGTCCTTGCCGCCCTTTTGTTCAGCAGGCCCGAACAAATACATTCCTTTGGATCCTATAACGTTCGTTTTCTCGTTCAATCCCAATCACCCAATCTATGATTTAATTCCATCCGGTTGCCCTGAATGATCACCGTGTAATACTTGCACATCTGGTAAATCCGTGACCCT
>NZ_JBBOUR010000008.1:0-1096 GCF_038006165.1 Bacillus sp. FSL W8-1202 | reverse complement strand
GCTCGATGAAGCCGAGTGACTTATCCAGAGCCAGCACCTTGAGTGGCGTATCATAAAGCCGCTCATACAGCTTGCGCTTGATGGCGAATTCCTTTGTTTCTACGCCCTTGATGTCAATGATCTCGATGCTGCCGTCCAAGTTATGAACCTCAAAGTCTGCAATATATTCAATCTTCCGAAAAGTTTTTCCGTTTTTTTTGAATGCTTCTTGTAGCAGGAACCGCGGCTGCAGCTTAAAATCTTTGATCTGCTTGCTCACCTTGAGCCACTTCAGCTGCTCATAGTATTTGGCTTCGGCCCGGCTATCGAACGTGATGCCGTCTACCTGTGTTTTTCTTGCGCCGTATTTATTTGCTGGCATGTGATGCCTCCGTCCATTCATCAAAACTGTAGGCGTAATCAACGCTTTCAATGAAACCGATCTCCTTCGCTTTCTGACGGATTTTCATACATCCTTCATAGCTGTAAGCCCATATTTCTTTATAATCCCTCAGTTCGCCGCATTTCCCTGTTATGATGAACTTTCTAAAGCTGTTGACCAATTGCCACATATTGCCCCCATGCGAAAAGCCGTTTGGACTCCCGTATCCCATTTCATACGGATAAACGTCATCACCCGTGTAATCATCAACGAAGAACAGTTTTTTCTTAAACTTGAAATACGCTATACGATCCTTTGACTTGCGGTAAAATGTCCGATGATCAATGCTTGCAATAAGCTTTATCAGATCATTAATATCGTTCATGCGTTTTATTTGCTCTGCACTTGGCATTATTCTGCTACCTCCCGTCATTCTCTTCCCATTGCTGAATCTGCTTTTCTTTTGCTGGCGCCGTGATTATAATGGCCGGCAGCAGAATCACCGCTTTAAGCACTCCGCATCAGCTCCATTTGCCTGATCTTTTCCTCAAGCACCCGGATAGCCGGTGTGAGGTCCTTGCCGCCCTTTTGTTCAGCAGGCCCGAACATGTAAATGCCGCTGTTGCCGTTCGTATTCTCGTTCAATCCCAATCACCCAATCTATGATTTAATTCCATTCGGTTTCCCTGAATGATCACCGTGTAATACTTGCACATCTGGTAAATCCGTGACCCC
>NZ_JBBOUR010000007.1:0-1409 GCF_038006165.1 Bacillus sp. FSL W8-1202 | reverse complement strand
ATGTCTATTTAGCCCCCTAATGAATTTGGACACCTACTAAGAGTGGTTTTATACTTATGGTTGCCAAATAAGGGGGCTTTTGTGATGCAAAGACGAAAACATTCTGCTGAATTTAAACAACAGGTGGTACAAGAAGCAATTGAAACAGGCAATAAAGCTTTGGTGGCGAGACGTCACGAGCTCAGTCCAAATCTCGTAAGCAAATGGGTAAAAGCTTTTCAGGAAAAAGGCAATCTAGATCATTCCGGCATTCAAGATATTGTTTCTCCCTCAGGGATCAAACAGTTGGAGGAGGAGAATGACCAGCTTAAAAAGCTGTTAGGCGAAAAAGATTTAGAAATTTCCATTCTCCGTGACGTACTAAAAAAGAAGAACCCTCACTTACTGAAACGCTTGAAATAGCGAATGAGTGGATTGCGAAAGGTTATGCCGTCCGTAAAGTCCTGAAGATTTTAGAGATTTCTCCTTCTACGTACTATTATCAATACAAGAAAGAAGAAAAGTCAGTAAGTGAGGGCAGACCCATTCCGGGCTATTCACTCACTAAGAACGGCAAAAAAATACCGGATGAACAAATACAGGAATGGCTGATGGAACTCATCTCAGGTGAAGCCGGTGTCTATGGCTATCGAAAGTTGTGCCTCCGCCTTCGAAGCGAGTATGCGCTACAGATTAACAAAAAGAAAGTGTACCGATTATGTAAGGAACTCGATATCCTACAGCCACAGCGAGAAGTGAAGTTCCACTATCCAAGAAAATTAGCGAGGAACCGGATCATCACTGAATCGAATCAGCTGTGGGAAGCAGATATTAAATACGGCTACATCGAAGGTGAAGAGCGTTTCTTCTTTATTCTATCGCTCATTGATGTATATGACCGTTCCATCATTGATTATCATATTGGTTTACATTGTACCGGACACGACGCTGGCCAACTCGTGCAGCGTGCCTTGTTTAAGCGTCAGCAATTTGAAAGAGAAACAAAGCCAGTCATTCGAACGGATAATGGTCCACAATTTATTTCTCTAGCGTTTCAGAAAGCATGTGAAACGTTCCACATCGAACATGAACGCATTCCGCCGAGAACACCGAATATGAATGCCCATATCGAGTCGTTTCACCGATTACTAGAGTATGAATGTTTGAGGCGGTTCGCTTTTCATTCCTACGCAGATGCGTATCATGAGGTGGCTGAATACATGGATTTCTACAATAATCGAAGAATCCATTCGAGTATTTTAGATTTAGCACCAAATGAATTTTATCAACGAAACCAAACAGAAGAGCTAACGATTAAAGAAGTGAGAGTATGAGGCAGGATGATTTTCTTGCCTCACCTAAAATAAAGAGCAATTCTATGAAATAATGAGCTAAGAGTAGTATGTGTCCAAAATTAGGGGGTTAACCCG
>NZ_JBBOUR010000006.1:0-3043 GCF_038006165.1 Bacillus sp. FSL W8-1202 | reverse complement strand
CTGGAAGAAATGGCCCGTGTTATTTGCGAGGCGATGGAATTCAACTCGGTTCTGGGCATCGGTTTATACAAAGACGGTTTTATCGAAGAAGTAACGGGACATGTTCATTACATAGATGAAGTAAAACAAAGGCTGCACGTGAAGGATTTAAAAGGTGATACAAATTTCATAGCGTTTGAGTCTCTTTTAACTGTCAGGGCATATGAAGGGTGAAAACGAAAGTAAATATGTATTATATAAAGCCCGCCTTCTGAGACGGGCTTTTTGGGCGAGGTTATTACCTTTTACACTTTCTTAACGCCTCCGTAAACACTTCCTTTTGCAGTAGACCCTATAAACGCCTCAACAAGAGCTGAGTTTAAAACGATGCCGGCCCATTTAAAACCTACAATGGACTCAACATATATACGTGAATAAACCTCTCTATAGGCATATCCTCCATGGCTGGCGTCCCGGTCTTGTCCTAATGCCCTAGGAGAGATTGCCAAAGCTGTCCCCATCGGGTGGCGCTGATAGTCGCCATCTTTATAAGTAGCCGAAACTTTTTTGCCGTCATATTTAAATCTTCCTTCGGCCCAAAGTGTGAAGAGCTTCGGTCCACCAAGTCCATAAGCAATACCAGTGGTCCTTTCTGTTTTTGTAGTGCCTTGGACGCTTGCATCAGAGTCTGGAGAGTCAGTTAAAGTTTTTTGCTCAAGTATCTGGATATCCCCCAGATCACCTAGATAAACCTTAACCGTACTGTTTTGTGTTTCAAAAGTAAGCACATCCCCATAGGATTTGCTTTCTTCTTGTTCAGCCATAAAGCTGTTCATATTGAAAGCTTTACCGTTGAATTTTTCTAGTTCTGATTTCATTTCTGGGAAAACATCATAAAGTGATATGTCTGGATTGCTAAACGCTTTTGGTGCTGGATTGTTTTTGTAGTGATTTGAAATAGTTTTTTCAACTTTTTCCAAAGAAGAATTTTTGGGTAGATTTTCTAGATTGGATTTCAACAAAGGAACTGTTTTTTCAACGTAATTTCTAATGTCAGTTATATCTTGCTGTGACTTTTGTTTAGGTGCTGCGCTCGCTGCTCCTCCGAAGATACTAAATACTAAAGAGAAAGTCAGACAAAAAAGCAATATCTTTTTCACAATAATCTCCTCCTGTTTATCAGTCACCTCGCCCTCCTATATACATTTCTTTACAATTTTACTTTTTCCTCCCACTGTTTTTTTGGGTATAATGATATATCAGATAAACAATCAGAAAGACTAATGCAGCTACGGCAATATAGTATAACGGCATCGCCAAAAATGGAGCAAAATTAGCTATGACCACCAATATAATGATGGCTATTCCATACAAGCTTATAAAGCGTAGTAAAGCCATATTATCCCCCCTTGCTGTTTTCATCATTTTAACAAAAAAAGTCAGCTACTAAAGGGCTATTTTTGATGCGTGATGTCACAATTAGCAAGGGAGGACTATAAGATTATTTCAACAATGCTTCAAGTTTTGCTTTCGTTTTTGGTCCGTAAATGCCATCAGGGTTTAAACCATTCATCAACTGGAACCGTCTTACTGCATCCGCTGTTTTCGGTCCATAATAGCTATCGATCCCAAAGTTTTTGGCTTTCTTATCCGGATAGAAATGCAATGCCGCCAGCGCTGTTTGAATCTGTTCAACAGCATCACTGTGCATCAATGGGCTCTTCACTTTGAAAATGCCAGAAGGCAGATTGAAAGATGATTTCTTTTTGCTTGAGCTTGGTTTTTTCACTGCCTTGGACGAAGTTGTTTTCTTGCTGGATGATTTGCCGCCAAGTGCTTTTAATTCAGCATCAATAGCCGCTTTAACCTCATTCCAGCGTCCCTCGTCTAAAATACGGTGAGGGCAATACTTTCCGCTCCAATCTTGGTGCTTCCGCACTCGATCAATACCCCATCCGCGTTCTTTAAGCAGCTGAGCAACAAACTTGATAGCCAACTTTTCAGCAGCCCTGTATTTAGGCCCTCCTGACTTGCTGTAGCAGATTTCAACGCCGATAGACTTCCGGTTCCCCGTGCCGTTTTTGCCGTCTCCCGTGTGCCATGCATTGCGGTCTGTTGGGATGCCCTGCCTTACCTCTTTGTCATCAACAGCAAAGTGGAAACTCGTTGAACTTGTGTTTCCGATCATATAGCTGACCTCATTAGCAGCAGATGCATCATTGTAAGTGTTATGAATGGTGATGTATTCCGGGGTCATCGGATTAGGGCATTTTAAAGCGTATTTTGCTTCCGATACAAGGTTCTTTTTCACTGCGATTGTCATAAATGATCTCTCCTATTCTGTTTTTGAATTAGAAAGAGCCGCCAGCTGGCAGCTCACTTGGTTAGATTGTGATTTTTCAGGACAGCTTTTTGCTGATGGCCTTTTGCAGTCACATAGTTGTTTTTGAACCATGCTGTAAATGTCGTGCCAATAGTAAAGGCTATAGAGCCCGCAGTGTACAGCGCATCCGCAAGCTGATTCACCTGATCCTCCGTAATATCCAAAGGTGATTTGCCAAGCATCAGCATTGTTTGGTTGATAAGTGCAATCAAAAGAAGCACCGTCCGAATGACCGTGCCTCTGTCAAAGTTTTTCATATTGTGTTTTCCTCCTTATTTTTGCAAAACAGTATAAAAAATAGCGATTGCGCCGCCAATAACGCCAGTGCATATCGCTGTAATAATAGCGCCAGTTATTGTGCGTTTGATCCAAGTTGTATTCTCTTCGATCTTGTTGAGTTTTTCGTTTAATGTCATGATTTGCTGGTCTTGTCTATCAGAAACGCGTTCAAGAACATTTACACGCTGTTCGATCGTTTTCTGGCCTGCCTTCATTTCCATTATCTCTTTTTGTAATGCATGCACATCTGGTACCTCCGTCACTTCTGACATTAGTACGCCCCCCTTATATCTATTTCACGTTTTTCACCTCCTTAGAGGCAAAATAAAAAAGCCTTATTGACTGGCTCCTGTCGTTTCCTCGTATGGTTGACCTGTTACTTCTTGGTATTGGTCATGTGTA
>NZ_JBBOUR010000005.1:0-26906 GCF_038006165.1 Bacillus sp. FSL W8-1202 | reverse complement strand
GGATGGAAACCGGATCACTATTAAACACAAAAAAAGCACCGAAGCGTATGCCCCGATGCTCTGATATGAACTGGTACTTCTATCATAGCACAGGGGGCGCTAAGAATGTACAACCCAAGAGAAATTAATTTAAACAAAGATACAACAATCGAACAGGCAATTGAGCCGGGCAAAATACAGATCATCGTTTTAGACGGGAGCCAGGGCACCGCACATGTCTTGGAAGCCCCGGAGCATGGCAAAACAATCATTCAAACGGCAAAGGGAAGCTTTGCTCGAGTTGATCATGAAATAGGTTTCAAAATCAAATAGCAGGGGCTTTCCCCTGCGGGGGAGGAACGGCATGGATAAATTACAGGAAGTTAAAAAACTTGATATTACCATCTTCACGAGTTGGTTAAAGAAATACGCCGAATGCGGGGAAGGTTTAGAAAAAGCTTGGCACTTTCTGATTGAACAAGCTGAACTGGCTGAAAAGCGTCAGGAAATCATCGAGGAAAACAAGCGTCAACAGGATGTAACAGTTCATCAATTCCGGCAGGCTCAGGAAGAGCTTCAGCGGCTTAATAAAGAGAACGACAGGTTTAGAAAAGCCTTGCATCAATTCACTAATATGAAAGCAGTTAGAACGGCGCCTGAGTTAGTGATTCAAAAGTATTCTCGGTATGCACAGGAGGTTCTTGAAGGCAGAGGAATGGAGGGTGCTGCAGAATGATCCCTTTACAAGTTGAGCTTCAACGGGCAGTCAAAGCCACTAAGGACGAAGCAATGACCGTTTACGAGGCGGCAGAACTTCTAAAAGTGCATCCAGATTACATACCGGTGCTCGTGGCAAAGTCAGATGATCTGAAAATGATCGGTGATGAAACTATCATTGCAAAGCGTGATAAGACAAATGGCTGGCTCATTGGGGCGATGGTTTTGGTTTTATTCTTTGCAATCGCAGTCGGCTGGGAATAGGGGGAGGACAGCATGAAAAGCATCGAGTTATTTGCAGGAATAGGGGGCATTGCGCTTGCTGCTGAATGGGCTGGAATTGAAACAGTCGCGTTTTGTGAGCGTGAACCCTTCTGCCAGAAAGTATTGAATAAGAACTTCCCGGGCGTTCCCATCTTCGATGATGTACGCACCTTGAATAGACAGCTTTTAGAGGAAAAAGGAGTGATTGAGCCAGGTGGAACAATTGACATTATTTCAGGAGGATTCCCTTGCCAGCCTTACAGTATTGCCGGGAAGCGAAGAGGCACGGAAGATGACCGCGACCTCTGGCCGGAAATGTTTAGGATCATCAAAGAACTTAGACCCACTTGGGTTGTTGGTGAAAACGTTGCTAACTTCGCAAACATGGAGCTCGACCGCACGTTATTTGACTTGGAAAGCGCAGGTTACAAAGGGCAATCGTTTATTATACCGGCTTGCGCCGTCGACGCCAAACATCGAAGAGATCGAACATTCGTTGTTGCCTACTCCGACAGCTTCGGACGGCACAACAGGGAGCATTATAGGGGAAAACGACAGTTTCACAGTGAATTCCTCAGGGACTCTCAGGAAGAAAACCGGGAATGGAACGGACGGCTCAATAGGGCTGGGGAGGTACGTTCAATTCTTCCCGACACCACAGTCAAGGGATTACAGGTCAGGGAGCAAACCGGACTCAAAGAGAGCAAAGAGAAAGCAACAGCAGGGTTGGAGTCAAAACTTGAACGATATAGTCCTCTGGCCGACTCCACGAACAAAGGGAATGTGCGGCGGCACCGGATCATTTCAGAAAATGATGGATCTACAGGAAAAGGGAGTCATTTCAGAACAGGAACGGAAACAGATGACGGCAGGCAACGCTGGCCAGCTGAACCCGACGTGGGTCGAGTGGCTCATGGGGTTCCCAACCGGGTGGACAGAATTAAAGGATTAGGCAACGCGGTTGTACCTCAGCAGATTTATCCGATATTCAAAGCAATTATGGATCAGGAGGCGGCATCATGATCGAATACAGCTGCCCTGAATGTGGTCACAACGAATTAGATATAAAAATCCGCCCAGATGCACGCTGCCCGAAATGCGGCTGCAGCATGGGCGTTGAGGAGGAAATAGCGTGAATAAATTATGCTGTGAAACATGTGGACTGGATACTCATGAAAATACTTCGCCTATCTTTGAAAAGCCTTTAAGGTTTGCTTTTCGATCAGATATTAAACAGCTAAAACAAAACACTGGCGACCACCGAAAACAAGAAAATATATGTCTCGACTGTTTCACTGCTGAATTGAAACAAGTTAGCAAGGGTTGTAAAACACGGTACAAGGTTAGAGCAAAGGAGAGCGGACAATGAACACAGCATACAGAGTCTGGGACGGCGAGCAGATGCACTATTGGGATGATGAAGGGTTGAGTCTCGTTATTACAGGCAGGGGATGGAGCTTGTACCGCCATACCAGCTTATCACTTCATCCAATTCGGCTTGCGGATAGCACACAAAAAAATGCGGCTCTCATGTGGGGAACAGGGTTGAAGGATAAGAACGAAAAAATGATTTATGACAAGGATTCAATTTTAGATCATGGCACTGATACAAGATCAATTGTTAGGTACGACAAAAAACAAGCTGGATTTTATCTCGATTTAGGAATCGGTGGGGCTTTTATGGTGGGCGATCTTGAAGTCTTCGGCGATGTTTATCAAAATCCAGAGTTATTGGAGGGCGCGGAGTGAAATTTGCATTTAGAGTATTGATGCTTCTCATAATGTCGGGCGTTGCCGATTCCATAGGAATAATTCTGGCGTATTATTTCGACAATCAGAGTTTGAGATTAAATTGTGTGTCAGTTACCGCGGCTATCAGTGGGTACTTGGTTCGTGGATGGTGGCCGCCGGAAGAGAAGGAGGGCGCGGAATGACAAAAGATGAATTGCATAGCTACTATTGCGAGGATTGTGAAGAATGGACATATATCGAAGAGCTTAAATATCCAAATGGTGTTCATTGTGCACACTGTGGAACGGAAGGTGTTTCTATAAGCTCGGAAGATTACAACAGATTGAAATGGGCATCAGAACAAAACTAAATAAGTCCAAGATGGAAAGCCTGCGGACACTGAACTTACAGCATAAGCGCTGTTTGTTTGGTGTCCGTTTTTTATTTGAGCGGAGGGATGACATGAAACAGGAAAAGAAAAAGCCCAATAAAAACGCGCAGGAGCGTTCTGAACGGTTTTGGCGGCAAATGATGGGGCAAGACAGGCAAACACTCAGAAGAGGCAAAGGCGGCGCTTTTAAGCGTAAATAAGAGGAGGATAAACATGCAGGATTTAATCATTGAATACAAAAGAGCGTTAAAAGAAGCGAGAAAGATGTACCGAGCATTCTCGGAAACACCAGAAATTGAAATGACAGCAGAACAAAAGAACGATAAGAAAATCATTGGCAGTATGATCAGCGATATTGAATTCACTCTCGAATGGCTGCAGAACGGGAGGCAACCAGGAGCACGTCGGGGAGCTGACAGAAGGGACGTTTACCAAAGAACGATTCTTGCTGATCCTCGTATCATTGATGCAATGCCAGAAGAATATGCGATAAATCAGGAGCCAGAAGGAGAGGTAAGCGACTGGGACAAAGAAAGAATTGCTGATGCCCTTTCTGTCCTCACTGAAAGAGAGAAGGACATTTTCATCATGCACACTGTGCAAAACATGTCTTTTGAAGAGATCGCCCAGCTGCTGGACATTAAGAAAGGAACAGTGCAAAAAAACATTGAGCGTTCCCGTTTGAAAATGAAAAATAGAGCAGAACACAGCCTATTCTGTTTAGCATGAATAGGTTGTTTTTTTGTCTGAAAACAATATTTTTTGGTAAAAAACCCAAATTTTATCTGTATTTATATTGACGGTGGTAAATATAATTGGTATAATTAAAGTATCGAAAGGAGGTGTTGAAAGAGCATGGAAATGGTTGAAATTATCCTTCGGGACTTGGCTTGGCTGGTTGCAATCCTTACCGGAATTACAACGATGGTCAAGAACATCAAGGAAATGAAGGATAACAAAAAACGACGTTCTCCCGCCAAGAAGAAACGTCGCAAATAACCCAATGGGGGGAATCACTTCCCCCTCACCATATTATAACACTTTGAGTTCCATGCTCAACTATATGAAAAAATTAGTAGACGGGTCAACAGTAATATTCTTTGTTCTGTTCGTGACAGTGTTTGCAAACTTTGATTATGATCATCTTGGTACTTTGGATATCATTACAATGGTTTTGGCTCTTAGCTGGTTGGTAATCACTATTATTAATATTATCCTTAGATGGAGGAACACGCGGAATGACTAAGTTTGTTTTTGAAAGTATTGACGAGCTGAGAGAATTCATGGATAAAGAAGTCATAACGACATCTGAAGCCATTGAGATTATCGGATGCAGCCGCCAGAACCTCAAGCAGCTGGTGGATTACAAAACATTGATTCCGATTAAAACAACAAATAGGGATCGTCTATTCTTGAGAAAAGACATTGAAGGCTATAAAAAGAAACGTTGATTGCACCCGTAGCTAAAGGGTGCTTTTTTTGTCTTACGACTGCCACCTATTTATGAAGGGCGCATTCGTTCGACAAATTTTGCAAATGATTCCTTTTTAATGTCCTTTCACCGATAATAGGGTGGGAGGTATTTCATATGGATTGGATAGCAAAATGGATAGTAAATTGGATATCAAATTGGATAAACGTCAATATACCGAAACAAATGCAGCCAGCTATTTTAACTTCTGCTGCGACTTTGATTGGAGCCTTTATTGGTGCTTGTGTTGCACAGTATTTTTCTCATAGGCTCGTTTTAAAAAGAGAAAGAAAGAGTAACCAGCGAGTTTTTTATAATGAACTATATGCACCTATTTTACTCGAAATGTACACATATTGTGACTATATTACAGAGTTTAATAGGGGCATTTTGAAAGATAAACATCCCATTGATGAAGAAAAATTATTGGATGAGATAAATAAACACATCGGTAAAAATTTAAAGTATGCATCTCCTAAAATAATTAATGCATACAATAAATTGAAGCAATATGAATACATTGACGATTTATCAGGAATGAGTGTGTATCTTTCGCAATTCAACCTTTTTGAAGAAATTCTGAATGAATTAATAAAAATAGCGCCTTTTGACCGGAAGTCTAAGAGAGAAATAAAAAAGTATCGTACTATGTATTTTCTTCTTAGAATTATAACGAATATGTCTGGAACGAAAACTGCCATTCGGTTTTTGAGAGAAAAATATATTTTCAAGAAGAATATTCTTTATAGGAAGCACATATATTTATATTTACGTCTTTTCTTCAAGTTTAAGTGGAGTAAATTTGGTGAAGCTATTTTAAACAAATATGGTCACAGATATTTTTTGGATATTTTAGTTCAAAAAGAATATAGACCGTTGTATAGACCGTTGGCCGACTCTATTTTTAAAGAAGATAAAGAAAAACAAGAAACTGATACGGATAACACAAATGAAATAACACACTAAGTCTTTCCAATCGGAAAGACTTTTTATGTTTTCTGTAAACCGGGTCCAGTGAATCTCAGATCAGACTATTGGCGGCTGACAGCCTCTGAGTTTGGGCTTGGTTTAGAGAGAATATGAAGGAGGAATAGCATGGAGACAATTTATGCACATCCATTTATGACGATGGGTTTTATTTTTTGGACTGCGGTCTGTATTCACGCTATAACCATCAAAGTCAAAAAAGATTGATGGAGGTGTGAGCATAATGAGTAATGTGAGGAGAGTCTTTCCTGGTCCTACTAACGGACTGATTAATTGGATGGAGCAGAACTTTCATGAGATAGATGGCTATGTCGCTACTTTCAACATGAAGGATGGCACTACAATGACAATACATGACACGGAAACATATGTGCAGGCTGTGGGACTTGCGGAAATAGGTAAAGACACTATTCATCAGCTTGCACACGATGACGAGTTCATCCCGAGAAAATAATCTCCAAAACAAACACGAATCAGAAGGGGGCGGCGGTGAATGTAGATGCCCGAAAAGCACATACAGGCGTATAAGGATTACGTCAAAGGCATGAAATACAAGGACCTTGCCGAGAAATACGGGGTGTCAATGAACACCATCAAATCATGGAAACAGCGGCACGGTTGGGAAAGAAAAAAGGGTGCACCCATTTCAAAAAGTGTGCACACAAAAAAAGGCGGACAGCCCGGCAACAAAAATGCAATAGGAAACAAAGGCGGCGCGGCTCCGGCAGGCAATCAAAATGCTGTGACTCACGGCTTTTTCTCTAAATTCCTGCCAGAAGAAACACTTGAAATCATGGAAGAGATTCAGGAACGTTCGCCAGCTGATATGATATGGGATCAGATACAGATTCAATATGCAGCCATTATCCGGGCGCAGCGCATTATGCACGTGCAGGATAAGGACGACATGACTAAGGTTTTGAAAAAAGAGAAGCCAGGTATGTTTGGTGATGAAAAAGAATGGGAGTTCCAATTCGCATGGGATCGTCATGCTACATTCCTGAACGCCCAATCTCGAGCAATGGGAGAGCTAAGAGGCTTGATTAAACAGTTTGACCAGCTGGCTCACGAAGCAGACGAGCGGCGCCTTAAATTGGAGCAAATGCGCTTGAATATCGAGAAGGCGAAGAAAGATATTGACGGTGATAACGGAAACTCTCAAGAAAATGAAGTTGCTGCCATGTTGCGGAAGATGGTGAAACCTCATGGAACTTAACTCCAAGCAACAAGAAGTATGGAACAGCTTTATCGAAGAGCAGCCAAAAATCTTAATATGCAGCGGGGCGAAAAGGGCAGGAAAAACATTCGTGCTCCTTTTGACGTTCCTCGGGCATATCAGCAAATATCAAAACATGGGGCTTTCCTTTATCATTGGCGGGGCAACTCAGGCTTCTATAAAGCGGAATATCCTAAATGATTTAGAGCTCATCCTGGGGAAAGAATTGCGCCTTGATAAAGCGAATGCCGTTGAGATATTCGGAAACCGTGTTTATTGCTTTGATGGTGCAAATGCAGACTCATGGAAAAAGGCACGGGGTTTCACATCAGCTGGCGCATTCCTAAACGAAGCGACTGCCCTGCATGATTCATTCGTGAAGGAAGTCATTTCTCGTTGCTCCTATAAGGGTGCAATGGTCATGATGGATACAAACCCTGAAAACCCGATGCACACCGTCAAAACGGACTATATCGACAAAGACGGGCAGCGGCTGAAAAACGGTCGGCTGAATATCCGTTCTTTTCACTTCTCGTTGTTCGATAACAACTTTCTTGATCCTGAATATGTCGAAAGTATTGTTGCCTCAACACCAAGCGGCATGTTTACGGACCGAGATATTTACGGCTACTGGGTTGCTCCGGAAGGCGTAATATACAAGGATTTCAACAAAGACAAGCACTATATCAGTTCTAAAGAGATGGAAAATAAACAAGTCAACTTCACTAAATACTTTGCTGGCGTTGACTGGGGATATGAGCACCCGGGTTCTATTGTCGTAATCGGACAAGATGACCAAGGGTGTTTTTATTTGCTCGAAGAACATTCTAAGCAGCACGAAGAGATAGATTACTGGGTGAAGGTAGCAAAGGACATCAAAGAGCGGTATGGCAACATTAATTTCTATTGTGATACAGCTCGGCCTGAACACATCGTGCGTTTTCGTAGAGAGAAGCTTCGTGCGTTAGATGCTGATAAAGCAGTTGTTTCAGGTATTGAAGAAGTGGCTCGGCTGTTCAAGCGGGATCAGCTTTTTATTGCTGAAGACAAAGTAAGTCGCTTTAAAAAAGAGATATTTATGTATGTCTGGAATCCGAATACTGGCGAACCGGTTAAAGAATGGGACGATGTGCTCGACTCTATCCGTTACGCCATTTACACACATAACAAACCTATGAGACGCAAAGGAAAGAGGTGAGAAGATGAACAAGTTCTTGAATTATCTTCGGAATAATGAGATTGACGGCACCATCATTGATCAAATTATTAAAGAGCATGAGCCAATCAAAGAAAAAGCCATAGCTAGGTATGAACGTTATAAAGCCAGCGTTGCCGGTGTTCCAATTTTACGACGTGAAGCGGCTAAATTCGAAGATTTTGAAACAGGAGCTGTTCGCCGTATAGATGACAGAGTAAACAATCGTCTCAATAATGCCTTTGATGCCGAGATAGTGGATACAAAGGTTGGGTATATGTTTGGTCATCCAATCTCTTACGAGACGGAGAAAGACGGGGAAAACAAAAATACAGCCTTGGTTGAGCAAATCAATAGGTTTAATAACGTGAATAACATTGCTGATGCTGATAGCGAATGGGGTAAGAAAGCGGCCATCTGTGGTTATGGTGCTAGGCTTGTGTATATTGCTCCTGACGGCTCGGAAAGAGTTGCGAATGTTAACCCTTGGGAAGTTGTTTTTATTGCTGAGAATGACATCACAGAGCCTACTTTTGCACTGAGATATTATACAGTCTTTGATTGGGTTAACAATGAGAGTATTCAGCGTGAGAAAGTGACATTTTACGATGATAAGAAAGCCTATTTCTTCGAAAAAAGTGACGGCAACTGGACTTTGATAGAAAAGAAGCCTCACATGTTCGATTATTGCCCTTTGTTCGGCTTGCCTAACAATGATGAACAGATGGGTGATGCTGAAAAGGTGATCCAACTTATAGATGCATACGATCGCACTCTTTCTGATGCATCAAACGAGATCGAGCAGCTGCGGCTGGCTTATTTAATTTTAAAGGGTGCTGGTATGGATGATGAAGAAATCCAGCAACTGAAAAAGAACGGTGTTTTTGAATTGTTCGGGAAAGATGATGACGTGAAATTCCTGACCAAAGACATAAACGATACCATGATTGAAAACCATCTGAACAGGCTTGAAGAAAATATTCTTCGTTTGGCAAAATCGGTCAATTTCTCTGATGAATCATTCGGCGGGAATGTGACAGGCGTTGCAATGAAATACAAGCTGATGGCCCTTGAAAATAAGTGCATCACAATGGAGCGGAAAATGACTGCTGCTCTGCGGTATCAGTACAAGTTGCTTTGCTCTGCATGGGCGAAAAAGAGCAAAGTGAAACCTGATGATTATTTGAAGGTCTGGTTTTCATTTAAACGGAATCTGCCGTCAAATCTCTTGGAAGAGGCGCAGACGTCTGCGCAATTTAAAGGCCAGGTAAGCGAAGAGACACGCCTTTCAACACTCTCTATTGTCGATGATGTGCAATATGAGATTGAGAGAATGAAAGCTGAACAAGATGCCTATGATCTTGATGATGAAAAAGACAATAACGAAGACGAGAACTGACCTGCCGGAAGTCTTTAAAAGCCGGGAAACTTTGACGTGCAGGCTCGTACTGTACGGCACGGAGGTTGATCATAAGTGAATATTGAAGAAATCAAGCAGTTTCTTGATGAGAATAAAGACAATGAAGAAGTAAAAGCATTTGTAGGAGAACTTTCGGCCGTATCAGCAGATAAGGTGGAAGGGTTCCTTGAAACAGACGAAGGGAAACGACTTATTCAGCCCCGGTTGGATTCCCATTTTACGAAAAGCCTTGAGACATGGAAGGCGAACAATCTTGATACTCTAGTGAACGCAAAGGTAAAAGAGCTTTATCCGGAAGAAACCGAGGAACAGAAACGCATCAGGAGGCTCGAAAAAGAGCTGGAAGATCAGAAGACAGCAGCACAACGTGAAAAACTTTTAAACAAAGCTGTTACTTATGCTTCTGAAAAGCAATTGCCGGCAGATGTAGTGGAGTTCTTCCTCGGTGAGGATGAGGAAACAACTATGAAGAATCTCGGTGTGTTTGAAGAGAAATACACAGCTGCAGTTCAAAAAGCTATCGAATCCAAGTTCCAAGAGAGCGGCAGCAACTTTGAAAAAGGTGATCCATCACCTGCCAGCGGGTCTGTTGATATTGGGGCACTCGCAAAATCAGTAAACATTAGACAATAGGGAGGACTATCATGGCATTCAATCCAAACAATGTACTGATGCAAGATGCAAAAACAGGATCAGTACCAGTAGAAGAAGGAACACTTGTTTTAAAGGATTTCATGACTAAATCAGTTGTGACACAATTAGCTAAATACGAAGAAATGGATAAAACAGAAAAAATATTTACTTATTTAGCATCTGGACCAGGGGCTTATTGGGTTGGAGAAGGTGAGCGAATCCAGACATCAAGAGCGGAATGGTTAACAGCTAAAATGGTTTCTAAAAAGCTCGCTGTTATTATTCCAGTGACAAAAGAGTTTTTACGATATTCAGTAAAGGATTTCTTTACTCAGATGCAATCTGCTATCTCTAAAGCATTTGCATTGAAATTTGACCAAGCTGCGTTATTCGGGAATGGTTCGCCTTTCGGTGAAGGTGTTTCAATTTATGAGAAAATCGAGAAAAGCGGGAACAAAGTGCAATTAGGGTCTTTGGGGAATCTTTATAAAGAGTTGAACAGTGTTATTTCTTTGATTGAAGAGGCTGATAAAGATCCTGACGGATGGACAACAACAAGACGTTTTAAACAGCCACTGAGAGGCGCTGTAGATGACAAGGGTACTCCTATCTTTAATGATCCGGGAGCTGGAGCAACAAACTCTGCTTTAGGTCTGCCGATTGGTTACGTCAATTCTGATTCTTGGGATTATAGCAAGGCGCACTTACTCACAGGTAACTGGGATTATGCCCGATATGGTATTCCTCAAGGTATGGAATATTCAATTTCAGAGGATGCAACACTTCATACAATTGCGGGACCTGACGGAAAACCTGTCAGCCTTTTCGAACAAGATATGGTCGCACTGCGCGTAACTCAGCAGGTTGGCTTCATGACATTGGCTGATGATGCATTTGCTGCGTTAACTCCTGCAGCTGAAGGGGCTGGCGCATAATGATCAGAATTAAGAAGGGCAAACAGACACTAGAAGTCACTGAACGTGCTTTCGAGGTAGTTTACAAGGCTCATGGCTTTAAATTAGACAAGGGCACAAGTAAAAAAGAAGCTGAGGACATCACAGAGCCTGACAGCAAAGAAGCAGAGGCCGAAGAGTAGGAGGGTAAGCGGTGGATAAAGAACAAACTGAAAAAGAGCTTTTGAAGCCGTTGAACCGTAAAACCAAGGAATTCTTACGGAAACTCAAGCGGCTTTTTCAGCGTGCTTCAAAAGATGTGCTGTCAAAGCTGACTGCGTTATTCGTGAAGCTTGATCAGATCGAAGAACCGACACTTGCTGACGCTAATCGACACGGTGATCTAAACCGTATCAAACGGGAAATCACATCGTTGATTAGTGATCTTTCAGCGAAAGTTAAAGCTATGATAATAGAATTTCTTGAAGAAACCTATGAATCATCTTACAGCTGGCTGATCCTTGGCGTTCTGGCTGCGTTAGGGATAAAACTTGTGCAGCCAAAAGCAACACTAAATCAGCCGAATTTGCCTGCTGAATGGGCTCCTAAAGACGTTCGGCAGGCCATTAAAAGTAAACAAATGGACAAAGCCATTGAAACTGATCGCAAAAAGACAATACAGCAGATTAACAAGACAATAGAACGCGGTTTTATTGAGCGGAAACGCTTTGCTCAGATAGCGAAGGAGCTGCAGACAGATGTCGGCCTGAGTTACAACCGATCGAAGCGCATAGCCAATACAGAAATGCATCGCATAAGGGAAAAAGCAACGCTTGACGCTGCTAAAAAAGCTCAGTCGCGGGGCATCAACATGAAAAAAATCTGGCACAACGTTGGGGATGAAAGAGTTCGTGAGACAAAACATGCGGATCATGTCCATTTAGAAGGGCAGGAACGCATGGTCAATCAGTTGTTTGATCTTGGCATCAATAAAAATGGTGTTCATGTAACAGCAGAAGCGCCGGGACAAAGCGGTGATCCATCAAATGATATTAATTGCCGATGCTTTGCGACATATGAACCGGTTCTTTGAAAGGAATGAGAGAAATGGACTTGGCAGAATTAAAAGTCAGGTTAGGGATTCCAGCTGATGACACATCCCAGGATGCAAAGCTACAAATAGACCTTGCAGACGCGATTTCTTTCGTTAAGGAGGAGTGCAATAACCCTTTTGTCGGTCCAGATGGGGTTGAATCACTACCAGGCCCTGTGAAGAAAGGAATTGCTCTCATGATTGAAATTGATCGGGACAGCCCGAAAGGTGTTCAGTCTGAATCAATTGGCGGAATGAGCAAGACATACACGGTGGATGACGTAAGGTATAAACCAGCGCTTGATTTTTTTCGGCCATACAAAAAAATTCGTTTTAAACCACTGAGGTGATCAAATGGCGCGTCGAAACATTCGGGTACGAGATAGAAACCGTATTCCAGAAGTCATAAGAAACCTCGGTTCCGTCGGTAAGGTGAAAGTCGGAATCCTAGACAGTGAGCGGCAAATGATCGCGGCTGTTCACGAATTCGGCTGCCGTATTGCTGTAACTGATCGCATGCGGAATTATCTTGCTGCAAAAGGGCTGTACCTCAAGAAAGAAACTCAATATATCAACATTCCGGAGCGTTCTTTCATCCGTGCTGGATGGGACGAGAACGAGGAAGAGATTGTTCAAAAGGTAGAGGATCTGGTCAATAGAGCGTTAGAGAATGGCGATTCGATGAATGACATCATGGAAACAGTCGGCCTGCTTGCGAAAGGGCGGCTTCAAGTGTATGCCCGAGACTTGCGGAACCCGGCAAACCATCCATTTACAACCGAAGAGAAAGGCTCTTCAAATCCATTGGTCGATACCGGGGAAATGATTGGCTCTATGGATTATGAGGTTGAAAGCTGATGGGTAATCATTTCATTTTTTCTGATCTGATTAAGCGGTACAGCGTTGATTTTACATTGCTTATTCCATCTGAAGAGGGTTCATACGATGATCTTGGAGAATGGGTGCCACCGAAACCGACGAAGTCAGACGAAAGAGGGGCAATAGTACCTCTACAGTCACAATTGATCTATCAATCTGGCGGCCGGCTTACATCTATGGACAGGCAGCTATTTATCAAGAACGAAATTCCTCTGAAAGGTCAGGTGATTTTTGATGGCGCCACCTTTGATGTTGAAGCGATGACGCCTTATGGGACGTATGCCGATTTCAACAGCTATATCTTAAAGGCGGTGATCAATTCAGATGGACTACAACAGCATAATACAAACAGTCCTGGGACTGATTAGAGAGAAAACAGGCCATGTCGTTATCGTTGCAAATGGTACAGGGAAACAACCTGTCTATCCTTTTTGCACGTATACCGTGACTTCCCCGTATTTGCCCCAACATAGAGGCATTGAAGAGCAGGGAGTGTTAACGGAAGACATCGAGCTTGTTTTCTCTTTTACATGGGTTTCAAACAGCCATATTGAGGCCATTTCCCTTGCTCAACAAACAGCGGCGTACTTCAAAACAGCTGAAGCACGTCAAAAGCTTCATGATAACGGGCTGGCATGGGTCAGGAACGACGGTTTCGGTAATCGAGATACATTTATCACGATTGACACAGAACGCCGTCACGGCTTTGATACGCGCTTTAGAACGCGTGTCACTCATGGAAAAGCAAATGCAGAGGTTTTCGACTCTGTACGAATTGAAAATACAGGAGGGTAATTCATATGCCACTTAGTGACGTTACAGTCAAAATTGACTTAGTGAAACCGTCCAGCCTTAAAGGATTGGGAACACCTCTGATTCTTGCGAAGGTAGACGGACACAACACATATAAAGAGTATGGCTCATTAGAAGCTATCAAGGCAGACTATCCGGAAACCACAGCAGCATATAAAAAGGCTGCGGCTATCTTTGCTCAGGGTGACAATGCACCGTCAAAGGTTGCCATCGGTACGTATGGAGGCAGCACAGAAACGCCAGAAGAAGGAGCGACTACACAAGCAACATTCTCCATTCGGAATGCGTTTGACGAGTATTTCGACAAGGACTGGCACTTCTTGATCCTTGCTGATGCTACAGCGGACGAAAGAATGGAAGCGGCAAAAGCGATGGAAGAGAAATCATATAAATTTGTAGTTTTACAGGTAACTGACCGGGAAGAAGTTGCTTCTTACAAAGGCAAGGATCGCACAATCGTTTTCTATCACCCGTTAAATGACGAGCATCCAGACGCCGGGCTTGTTGGTTCTGTTGCTTCTCATACAGTGGGTTCAGTAACTTGGAAGTTTAAAAATATCGTAGGTATCACGCCTCAAGATATTAAAGCAGATGAGCTGAAGAAGCTGCACACAGAAGGGGCTATTGCTTATGTAACCAAAGCGGGCCACAACGAGACATCCGAGGGCATTACTGCATCCGGGGAATATATCGACGTGCTGCACGGCAAAGATTGGGTGAAATTGAATATTGAAACCTCAATACAATCAGCATTCTCAAACAATGGCAAAATCCCGTTCTCGAATGCTGGTTTTTCATTGCTGAGTGTACAGGTCACAAACGTTCTGCAAACAGCCTTTGCAAATGGCATTGTTGCAGAAGATGCAGACGGGCAGCCAGTGTATTCAATCAGCACAAAAACCCGTGATCAAATCACAGATGAAAACAGAAAAAACCGTGTATACGACGGCCTATCATTTACTTTTGAACTGGCTGGCGCGGTTCATTCTGCTGAAATCACTGGTGAAATCTCAATTTAAGGAGGATATAAAGCATGTACGTTTATGATGCAAACGAAGTCAACACGAACATTGACGGGAAAATCGTAACCGGTTATTCCGAGGGCACAATGGTTTCTTGTGCAAAAGACGAAGAAAAGTTCTCGACTAAAGTCAGCGCCAAGGGTGATGTCAGTGTTGCAACGAAAAACAACCCACTCGGAACAATTACACTGACTCTTTCCATGGGATCGCCATTTGTACCATACCTGAATAAAATGGCAAACACGGCCCAGCGTTTCCCTATCTGGGTTACGGGCGGACAGGAAAAAATCGGCGGCACAGAAGCGATGGTCAAAAAGCCTGCCGATGCTGAATTCAGTGACGAGATTGGAGATCGTGAGTTCAAGATTCAAGTCTTTGACTATACAGTATTGGAACAGTAATTAAGCTATGGCAAAAAAGAAGAAATCAAACGCACGAAAGCAGTCCAATAGGGCTGCTTTTCAATATATGCAAACTAAACAAGCGGAGGGAAAACCTATGTCAAAATTCGGTAAACAAAAGAAAGTAACTATCAAAGGAATTGAGTACACTCTTCAACACCCAGGAACAAAGCGAATGGTGGAAATTCAGGACGAAGCAGTCAACCTCAATTTAGGTAAACCAAATTCAGCTGCTATGTATGAGTTATTCATGAAAGAAGTCGTTGTCCAACCGAAAGTGAGCTTTGAATATTTCGATGAACACGAAGGTTTCATGGAATTAATGAAAGAGGTTCAATCCTTTCTTATCGACGAAACCCAAACCAAAGCCGTATTACAAAAAGAAGGCGAGTGACAACTGGCCTATGTATAGACTCGTGATGTCTGGGAAGTTCTCCTTCTCAGAGGTCGCGATGATGGATCTCGATACCCTAATGGAGGCAAATGCAGCCCTCGACATCCATATTGAGCAAGAAAACAAGAGGAATAACAAGAAATGAGGGGGTATGAACGTTGTCAGAAGCATTAAGAAGTACGCATATTGACGTTGAATTGAACGTTGATACCTCCCCTCTAGAAAGAGCAAATCAGCAAATAGATAGACTCGTTGATCATGTCGGCGATGCTGGCGGCAGTTTTTCACAGATGCGTACACGGATGGCTCAGGTTCAAAGGCAACAGCGGAATTTTAGAGACATCCATATGAGTATGATCTTGGACAACTCATCGTTGCAAACTGCCAGTCAAATGATAGAACGGCTAGGGCCTCAAATCGACTTAGTTACATCCCGTTTGAGCCAGCTGCATACCCAGGTACAAGAGACAAGCAGACTTATTCAAAGCCTTCCGTCTGAGGTCAATATCAATGTTGATCAGACGTCGATAACAAACGCCAATGAAGCAATTGATCAACTCAGGCAGAATTTGAATAACGTCGATATGAGCCGTATCGGTACGCCCGCAGCAAACGTTACGCAGCAGAACACGCAAAGCGTTCAGAATAACGTGGCTGCAGTGTCTGTCCCGGCCCCAGATTATAGGGGAATCCGGCAGTATAGTCGGGAAATGGACTTCTTGCGCGGCTCAACTCGTGGACTGGAAGCCGATACGATACAAATGCTTAATGAAATGCGTCGAGCTTGGAATGAAGAAAGATACGGTATGAACGGTTTCCGGAATGAAATGATCAGAGCCCAGTACGGTTTCTTTCAGTTAGGGAACCAGATGGACAGCTGGTCCGGTACCAATCAGCAGTTTATGGATGAAGTGTACAGGTTGGGACGTGCTCACAAGCAAGTAACAGACAACATGATGAAAAACAACAAAATGATGCGCATGAGCATGCTGCAGACTGTAGGGACATTGATGGCTCGGTCCACTCAATCTGAGAAGATTGCGGCGAACTATGACCGAATGGGAAACCCGTTATATCAAGTCAATAAAGCTGGGCTTGCCGTATCGAATACGCTTGAGAACATGGCAAAGCAGGGAACTGCTGCGCATTTGGCTCTGAAAATGCTCGGACCTACTGCCAACATGAAAGAGCTTAACGATATGACAATGATGATTACTCAGGGTTATATGCGTTTTCAAATGGTGGCACTGGGCGCGGCTTTTACAAACTTTTTCATGTTCCAAGGGCTTCATAAAGCGGCAACACAAACAGTTCCCGGCTATTCAAAGGCATGGGAAGAGATGTGCAGTACACTACTGAAAGCCATTCAGCCAGCAATTGAAGTGTTTGCGGCGTTTGCAATGGCGATATACAAGGGCATTACGGCCGTTGCGAAGCTGATCATTCAGTTTAATGAGGCGCACCCTGTACTCTCGAAAATGATCCAAGGATTTATGCTTCTCATCCCTGTTTTAACCCTACTTTTATCGCCACTAGCGATAGGGGTAGGGTTAGTTAATGGGTTCCTTGGAGCTCTCAGCAGTTTGTGGATGTTCATTGGTCCAGTTGTAACCGGACTGGCTGCTATGTCAGGTACGGTGTATGTCGTAGCTGGGGCAATCGTTCTTCTTGTAACCGGCATTTATTTGCTGTACAAGAATTTCGATAAGCTTCAAGAGAGATTCAAGCCAGCGACAGACGCGATGAAACGCTTTGCTGACATGGGGAAATCGGCGGTTGTCGGTGCATTTCATACGATGATCAAAGAGGCTGAGGGGTTAAAGCCTGCCTTCATGAAAGGATTCAAGGACGCACAAAACGTGGCGATCACAGCCATTCATAAAATGCAGGCTGAATCCTTGAAATTATGGGATCGTCTCGGTGAATCGCATCCACAGTTAGTGGCTGGAATTGAGTCGGCCTATAAAACGGCTGTGAAAACCGTGTCAGGCTTCATTCATAATGCCGGAAAGACAGTCTCGGACTTCTTCGGTAAAGGACTGTCAGACGGTCTAAACGGCATTGTAAAAGGGTTCATGGAGCAGTTGAAAGTCGGTCTTTCCAGTTTTAAAGGAATGGTTTCTCTGGTTGCTCCGTTTGTCGCGGCGATCGGACTTGCATTCCTTGGAGTGTCAGGGCCAATCGGTGTGGCTGTTGGTGCTATTTTGAGTGTTGCTGGTGCCTTATATCGCATGCAACAAACAAACCAAAATGTAAGCCAGGCCTTAAAGACAGCATGGACATCGGTACAATCTGTTCTAACGACTGTTTTTCAGGCATTGCAGCCAATCATCAACACACTTCAACAGTCTTTCGGGCAATTGGTCACGCAATTGACACCACAGTTTCAACAGCTGGCCGGACAACTTCAGCAGGCTTTCGTTCAAATAGGTGGCACGCTTGTTTTGTTTGCTGCAGCTATCTCGCAAACGTTCCAGACAATCGGTCCGCAAATCATGCCACTGATTCAGCAATTGCTTTCAGCTTGGATGCAGTTGTCGGGTACTTTATGGACAAGTGTCTTGCAAATAGCAAGCAGCATCCTGCCGTTACTTGTTCAAGGCTTCCAGACGATTTTTCCGGTTATTCTAAGCGTAATTAATGCGGTGCTGCCAATCATTATTCAATTGATAGGCAGTTTCTCAGGAATCCTTGTTTCAATTGTGCAAAATGCCCTACCGATTTTGGTCCAGATGATTCAGCTTGCGTTCCCATTGATCCTGAGCATTGTACAACAAGCTCTTCCGATTGTTTTGCAATTGATTCAGCTTTTAGGTTCATCCATCGGACAAATTGCGGTTCAAGTGCTGCCGTTAATTTTATCAGCGGTGCAGCAAGTGTTCCCGATTATTAAACAGGTCATCATGGCTGTTCTTCCAATTGTGGCTCAATTGCTTACTGTAGCGGCAACAATCATTTTACAATTGGCGCAAGCGGCACTTCCTATTTTGATTCAAGTTGTGCAGCAGGTATTCCCGCAGATCATGCAAATCATACAAGCGGTACTTCCGATTGTTGTTTCTCTTTTGCAATTTCTGGCGAATATCATCACAACTGTGGTCATTCCGGCGATCCGTTTCATCCTAAATATCGTGACTGCTGTATTCCCGGTTGTGCTCTCAATAATTCAAGTTGCACTTAAAAATATCATTGCGATTATACAGGGTGCAATCGGCATTATTATGGGAATAGTGAAGGTTTTCAAAGGCTTATTCACTGGGAATTTCCGCATGATGTGGGACGGAGTGAAGCAAATATTCTCAAGTGCAGTCGGAATGGTGAAAAAGCTTGTAAGCAATATGGGTTCAGCAATCACTGACAGATGGCTTTATATAAAAAATAAAGTCGCGTTATTGGCGCTTGATTTACGTCAAAAAGTTATGGACCGTTTCAATGATTTAGTCGAAGGGGCCAAGAAACTTCCGGGTAAAATCGGTGATGGGATTAAGAACATGGCTCATAAGGCTGTGTCTGGTGTGACTAGCTTAGCGAACAAACTTGCCGGAGCACTCGGAAAAGGCGTAAATGGTGTAATCGGCGGAGTGAACTGGGTCCTTGATAAGATCGGTTTGAAAGATAAGCATATCCCTAAATGGGAAGTACCTAAATATGCGCACGGAACCGGCGGACATCCGGGAGGCCCTGCGATACTGGGAGACGGTAAAGGGGCAAACGCTGGACCTGAAATGTATCGGACACCTTCAGGACACGTAGGGCTTAGCCCTGCAACAGATACACTGATGAACCTTCCGAAAGGCACTGAGGTGTTATCTGCAAAACAAACAAGGGCTGCTTTAGCAGGAGTTCCTGCTTACGCAAAAGGAACAGAAGGAAACATATTCACAAAAGCATGGAATGGTGTAAAATCCGTTGCCGGCAAAGTGAAAGATGTTGCTCTTGATGTTTTTGATTACATCGGGCACCCATCTAAACTTTTAACAAAAGTGTTAGAAAAAATGGGTGTTTCTGCACCTTCTATGGTTGGATCGTTCGGCGATCTCGCAAAAGGGGCTTTTAACTTTGTCAAAGATAAGGCTGTAGGTTTTGTCAAAGACAAAATGTCCAGTTACTCTGCAAGCTTTTCAGGCGGCGGCTCAAAAGCCGTTAAACAATGGGTAGCTCAAGCGCTATCAATCAAGGGCCTTGGGTCTGAGTATGCTGGCGCACTTGAAACCATTGCCATGAAAGAATCAGGCGGGAATCCTAATGTTGTGAACAATTGGGATTCGAATGCGAAAGCTGGCCATCCATCACAAGGGCTTATGCAGTTTATACCAAGTACATTCAACGCTCACAAGGAACCGGGTCACGGAAATATCAAAAATCCAGTTGACCAGATCCTTGCTGCTATCAATTATTTGAACAGCAGATACGGCGGCATTTTAAAACATCCTGGGCTCGTTTCTATGGCTCATGGTGGGCCGTATAGAGGTTATGCGACAGGTGGAGTCATAAACAGCCCGCAAGTCGCTGCGCTTGGTGAAAACGGCTTTAGGGAGTATGTCATCACAACTGAGCCACGATACAGAAACCAATCACTCGGAATGTATGCTGCACTCGGTCGGGAGCTTGGCGCGGATACTGGATACACACCAGAAAAAGCTGCTACAAGCTCAAGCAGTTCATCTGTCAATATCACGTTTAACCCGTCGATCAATGTAAAAGTTGAGGGTGGCAGTGAAGGAGCAGAAACCAAGGTGAAAAAGGCTGTAACTGAAACATTTGACGAAGTTTTCGACATGCTGAAGTCGCTTTATCCACCAGAGGGGGCTTATTAATTGGCGAAGCTCGGAAAGATTAATCTCGTAAACGAAAAGGAATCTGATGGCGCGGATGTGGAGGTCACTTCATATCCCGTTGAAAAAGGGGTTCCGATCACGGACCATGTACAAAGAAAGCCAGAGACGACAACAGTCTCTGGCTATTTATTAGGCAAAACAGCAAATAGTGATTATGAATATCTGAAAAAGCAGGCTTATGCCGGCACTCTTTTGACTTATACCGGGCGTAAGGTTGCTAAAAATGTGATCATCACAAAGATAGATCGCGACACAGGCGATTACACAAACGGTTTTGCTATTTCAATTGAGTTGCAAGAAATCCGTATTGCAAAAAGCCCGTGGGTCAAAAAGAAAGTGAAAACAGCCGGGAAAAAGAAGAAAGCCAGCAAGAAGAAAACAAAAAAATCCGGCAAGTTATACCACAAGGTCAAGAAGGGTGACACTTATTGGGGCTGCGCTCGTAAATACGGCACCACAGTAAATGCTTTGCGTCGGTTGAATCCCTGGCCGGACCGAAGAATTCCGATAGGGGTCAAAATGAGGATTAGATGAAGGAGGGAAAGGCATGGCATCAAGAGATTACATTCCTTTTGACAAAGAGGACATACCACAGCAGTTTGAATTTGATTTAGCAGATGACACGTTCATTTTGCGTATCAATTACAACCAAACAGACGATAGTTTTTCACTTGATTTATATGATCAAGACATGGAACCAATCGTGCTGGGCGAAAAATTGATTTTGAACGTCCCTTTGTGGGAAGACATTGTAAACGAGAAACTGCCTGCGCCTTCCCTTATCCCTATGGATGAATCGAATACAGAAACACGGGTTACATACGAGAATTTTATGCAAACCGTGTTTCTTTATATTGATGATGTCTCGGACGATGCGGAGGGAGAAGACGATGGCGACGAATAAAATGCTGTTTGGGCGCGTCGTTAAGGTCACGATAGATAACGGCAGTTCACAAACCACTTTCGATTATAAAGACTTAGAGATTCATTTTGAGGTCCCGTTTGATGATGACTTTAAACCGAATGAAACAAAGGTTGAAATATACAACCTGAGCAAAGATTCAATCAGCAAAATTAAAAAAGGCAGCACTATCACTGTTCAAGCTGGTTATAAAGACGATTACGGTGTTTTAACTATCGGTAAAGTTACCAAGGTGCTGAATAATTGGGATGGTTTGAATAAGGTAACGGCCATCTATTCAAAAGATGGCGATGATTACACCCATATGAAAGTAACCACTGAAAACGCTGATCCTGCTGAAAAATACTATGTGAAAAAGCGGTACAAGCTCGCAAAACCAGTGGTGACTGTAAAAAAAGATAAGAACGGCCGGACATATAAAACGGTCCGAAATTATGGCACTCGGACAGAGGTCAGATACCGTAAGAGATACATGAAAATCACGTTCAAGGCTGGCACAACCTCAAGGCAAATTGTCGATAAGCTTCTGCGTGTGCTCGGTATAAAGGTGAAAAATATCATTCTGCCAAAAAATAAAGTTTATAAAAAAGGCTATCGTGTCACTGGATTGATTGAAAACAATCTTGAAGAGGTCATTCATGATGCTGGGGCAGTCATGTATTATCGGCGCGGCCGTCCTGTTATTCGGCCACTCAGTCAAGGGGATGACGAACGTTTCAAGCTCGAAGAGGCAACAGGACTTGTGGAAACGCCTGAACAATTTGAGGAAGATGATCTCAAAGGGTATAAGGTGAAGTGCCTATTGCAGCATCGTATCGCAGTTGCTTCAATCATAGAAATAAACAGCAAGACAGCGAAAGGAAAATATCGTGTGAAAGATGGCTCTCATTCCTTTGACGGTAAAGACTTTTTCACAGAATGTAGGGTGATTTAATGAGTAAAGCGACAAAGTTCTTTGACGGATTCGAACAGCGGATAAAACAATCAATCCATACAACGGCGCCAGCACGGGTTGTAAATTACAATGCTGAGAAACACACTGCCGATCTGAAATTGCTGTTTCAAACCAATGATGGTGAGTATCTACATGAATACCCTTTAATCGAGCATGCGCCTGTTTTGAAACACGTCGAAGCTGATATTAAAGTAGGGTCCTGCGTGTTTGTTTCGTTTGCTGAACGTTCACTGGATAACCTGGACGGCAATAAAACCTTTGATCCGGATTCGAGGCGCACACACAGTATAAACGATCCAGTTGTCATAGGAGTGTGGGAAGGATGAAAACTCTCAAGCTTAAAGACGGGGATCTTTGTTTTGAAAATGGTGAGTTACAAATGGTTGAGGGTGATGCTGAGCTGGCTCAATCAGTAGAAATGATCCTTAGAACAAGTTTAGGAGAGTTTGAGCTAGATGAACATGTCGGCCTTGATCGCAGCAACATTTTAAGAAAGCAGTTTGATCAAGAAGAGGCGCAATATGACATTATAAATGCCATTTCTCAAGAAGAGCGTATTGCCAGTGTGGAATCGGTGAACTTTTTAATGGATAAAGAGTGTCGCAGTCTTGCAGTGCATGTGAAAATGACAAAAGAGGATGAAGAAACAATTGAGATAGGGGGTGTTGATCTTGCTTGATGAAACGGGCTTTCAACGGCAAACCTATTCCGAGCTTGTTGATAGTATGGAGGACCGGGCTCGGGAACAATTCGGGGAGGATGTAAACACATCCAGTAAAACGCCATTAGGAATTATTATTCGTATCTTTGCTTGGTTTCTGGCCGGCTTGTGGGATATTGCAGAAAGGGTTTATAACAGCGGCTTTGTCAGTAAGTCTGAGGGCGTGCAGCTCGATCGTCTTGGCAGCAACTCGGGTATCACGCGGGAGCCAGCTGCGGAGTCAGTTGTGACTCTGTCCTTTACTGGAGAACCCGGCATCGTAATTGAAGAACAAACTCAGTTTACTACGGAATCAGGCATCTATTTTGAATTGATTGAAGATGTTGTAATTGAGGCTAATGGGACAGGCTCAGGGACGGCTGTCTCGCTTTCTAAGGGCGTTATAAACAATGTTGCGGCAAATACCATTACCGTGCAGGCAGAGCCCTCAGAGGGCGTGTATTCAGTTACAAATCCGGAACCATCGGCAGGCGGTGCCGACGAGGAAACAGATTCGGAATTCCGGGCACGAATAAAGAAATCAGTTGAGGGCAGTTCAGCATCTACAAACGGAGGTATTATTTCAGCCCTGCTAAGCGTGTCAGGCGTCAGATCGGCGAATATTGTTGCCAACAATACCATGCAGACCGATGCGGACGGCAACCCACCAAAAAGCATTCATGCTTATGTTCTGGGCGGTACAAAAGATGATGTTGCGCAAGCACTGTTTGACAGTGTTGCTGCAGGAATTGAAACGGTCGGGGAGCAAGTTGTCACCATAACTGACGCCAGCGGACTTGACCATGCCGTCAAATTTGATTTTGCAAGGGAAGTCAAAATATATCTGCAGCTGGATTTAAAAACAAATGCTTCCTTCCCTATTGATGGAGTAAGTCAGATCAAAAACAACCTCGTTTATAAAATCGGGGGAATTGATGCAAACGGCTCTTACTATACCGGCTCACAAATGGGCGATGATGTTATATTGTCGCAGTTGTTCAACGCGGTATATCAAGTAGATGGTGTCTCTGATGTAACAATCAGGATGGGGAAAGATGCGACAAACCTTTCACAGTCAAACATTGAAATTGAACCTAAAGAGGTTGCCCAGGTACATTTTGATGAAATCGTGGTGAATCACATATGATTAAAGACTTAATAGGAAAGCTGACCGATGCCTTTTTGAAAGATGAAAAGAGCAATATCGGAAAGCTTTTTTTAATTGTCGATGAACAGCTGACAGCACTTAAAAGCGCGCTAACCACAGCTGAGAACTGGCGGGATATTGATGCGGCAAAAGGAAAGGCTCTGGATCTACTTGGTGACAACGTGTCGCAGGATAGGGGCCGTGCCACCGATGAAATTTATCGTGTGCTTATTCGCGGCAAGGTTGCCAGAAATGTTTCAGATGGCACCACAAACCGGATCATTGAAGCTTTAGCCAAAACACTGAACTGCAAGCCAAGTGAAATCCACATTGTCAGCAGCAAGGAAAATAATGAAGATGAACCGGCTGCCATTATCGTAAAAAAGGCACCCATTGAGGCTTTGAGCAAAGTTGGAATGAGTGCAACACAGTTTTCGAATATCGTTCAAAAAACAGTTGCTGCAGGCGTACGGGTGGCTTATGTAGATTTAAACGGCACCTTTCGCTTTTCGTCCTCTGCTAACTCTATAGAAACAAGTCAATATGGATTTTCAACAGACGGGACAGATGGGGGAACACTCGGCGGAATCTTTCAGCCTGAAGATGATTACCCTTTACCGATTTAAGGAGTGATGTTTATGCCTTTTACAAAAGAATTGCCTGAATGGGGGAACGCCGGGCAGCGGCCCCCGCAGTCTTCCATTGATGAAGGATACAAACCAATGGATCATCCCCCTGCGGATTGGTTCAACTGGTATCAGTATACGGCCTATCATGCACTAAAGGAATTGCAAGAGATCGGAGCAACGCAGGATGACGTTTCCACTGCTTTAAAAACAGCAAAAGCTTATACAGATGAATTTGCTGCGCGTAGGGATAACCCCAACCAAGTCACAAAGGCCCAAGTAGGTTTAGGAAACGTAGACAACGTGCAGCAAGCAACTAAAACAGAATTCAACGCACACAATACAGATTCCACACGCCATATCACGGCCACAGAGCGTTCAAATTGGAATGCCAAGGAAACGACTACAGGGGCGCAAAACAAAGCTGATACAGCCGAAAAAAATGCAAAAACGTATACTGATCAACACATTAATGATAAAAGCAACCCTCATGGGGTGACAAAAGATCAAGTCGGGCTCGGTAATGTTACCAATGACAAACAGGCAACCAAAACGGAGTTTGACGCACATAACTATAACCAGATTCGACATATTTCTGATGCAGAGCGGACCAAGTGGAATGCGGCTCAGTTATCAAAATTAACACAAGACAATGGTTTGATGAAATACTTGTCAGGCGTGGATTTCAATACTGTTATTGAAACAGGGTTTTATTATATGACTTCAGCTTCAACTGCATTGAATGCCCCTGTGAATAGCAATGGTTATTTATTGGTTTACAATTACGGCACCTATCCATATCAGGAATTCACAGCATATACCAGTGCAACAACCTCTATACCTGATAATCGGCGGAAATTCATAAGAAATAAGGTGAGTGGATCAGATAACTGGACGCCTTGGATGGAAATCGAATACTCAGCAGGAGCCCAAGCAAAGGTCAATACTCATGAAAATAAAACAGACATTCATGTAACGAAAGAAGATAAGAACAAATGGAATAATGGACAACTCTATCCCCTGACAACCCAAACCGGTCAGAGAATAAAGATAACTAAAGGACAAAACCTTTTTGATTATCCGACTGGCTTTTATTTTGGGGCAGGTGTTCTGAATCATCCGGGGGATGATGATGCTGCCTGGTACTATTATGATATTACAGATGTTCCGGCTGACCTTGCTCCTCCTCAAGGGTTAAAAAAAATTGTAGCAACAAGATCCTATGATAACCGTACATGGATTGGAACAAAGCATAAAGAGGGAGAATTCACTGGGTGGCGAGAGGTTATTACGGACCTAGACTTTATAGAGACGCCGTGGCTAAATGTTCCATACAAAAACGGGGCAACTACAGGTGATAGACCTTTACAATACCGTAAAGTCGGAAATACATTGCATCTTAATGGTCATGTTCTTACTGATAGAGAGATTGTATTTGCTAGTATCCCGTCTTCTAGCGCTCCAAGCAAAGGGATAGTCAAACTGGTTGCAACTAGCGGAACCACTGGTTACAGCAAGATTATTATATATGCATCTGGTGATATGAAACTAACAGGGGTAATGGCTAATACTGAGTCTAAAGTGAATGGATATTATATTGACTTAGATGTGCCTCTAACTTAAAGAAAGGAGGGAGAAGTATGAAATTAATATACCCATATGGTGAGGATAAGATCTATTTAGGAAGGCCGGTTGAGTTACACCCCGATAGAGAGTCAGGAAGATATATTATCCCGGCGAATGCTACTGATATTCCTCCAGAAATAAATGGAGAGGGTATGTGGCGGCCTTTATTCGATGAGGAAAAACAAACATGGGTTGAAACTGCTGATGAAGAATACAAAGAGCAGCTGAAACAAGGCAGTATTCCTGAAACCAATCCTATAGCAGAACAGCTTGCAACACTTGGGCAGCAGCTGGCAGACGAAAAACTGGCAAGAAAACAGGCTGAGCTTGCTCAAAATGCTTTAGGCGTACAATTGACTGCGGAAGTGCTGGCAAGGAAAGAAGCAGAGGCTTTGAATCAATCTCTGGGAGAACAAATGGCTGTTTTAAAATTAGACGTACTGAGTTTAAAGGGAGGAATGACAAGTGAATCTTAATTTCTGGGTATTTGCGTTGTTCTACAAATGGGCCACTACAGCCATGGTAAAGCAGGCTATGGCATTTAACGATTGTTCCGTTGATGACTTGAAAGAAGGTGTTCAGGCACAATACAT
>NZ_JBBOUR010000004.1:0-63361 GCF_038006165.1 Bacillus sp. FSL W8-1202 | reverse complement strand
TGCTTCGGCTGCCTCCTGCCGGGCCTTCTCTTCAGCCTGACGAGCACGTTCTGCTTCGGCTGCCTCCTGCCGGGCCTTCTCTTCAGCCTGACGAGCACGTTCTGCTTCGGCTGCCTCCTGCCGGGCCTTCTCTTCAGCCTGACGAGCACGTTCTGCTTCGGCTGCCTCCTGCCGGGCCTTCTCTTCAGCCTGACGAGCACGTTCTGCTTCGGCTGCCTCTTGCCGGGCCTTCTCTTCAGCCTGGCGGGCACGTTCTGCTTCGGCTGCCTCCTGCCGGGCCTTCTCTTCAGCCTGGCGGGCACGTTCTGCTTCGGCTGCCTCCTGCCGGGCCTTCTCTTCAGCCTGGCGAGCACGTTCTGCTTCGGCTGCCTTCCGGCGGGCTTCCTCTTCAGCCTGACGAGCGCGTTCTGCTTCGGCTGCCTCTTGCCGGGCCTTCTCTTCAGCCTGGCGGGCACGTTCTGCTTCGGCTGCCTCCTGCCGGGCCTTCTCTTCAGCCTGGCGGGCACGTTCTGCTTCGGCTGCCTCCTGCCGGGCCTTCTCTTCAGCCTGGCGGGCACGTTCTGCTTCGGCTGCCTCCTGCCGGGCCTTCTCTTCAGCCTGGCGAGCACGTTCTGCTTCGGCTGCCTTCCGGCGGGCTTCCTCTTCAGCCTGACGAGCGCGTTCTGCTTCGGCTGCCTCTTGCCGGGCCTTCTCTTCAGCCTGGCGGGCACGTTCTGCTTCGGCTGCCTCCTGCCGGGCCTTCTCTTCAGCCTGGCGGGCACGTTCTGCTTCGGCTGCCTCCTGCCGGGCCTTCTCTTCAGCCTGGCGGGCACGTTCTGCTTCGGCTGCCTCCTGCCGGGCCTTCTCTTCAGCCTGGCGAGCACGTTCTGCTTCGGCTGCCTTCCGGCGGGCTTCCTCTTCAGCCTGACGAGCGCGTTCTGCTTCGGCTGCCTCTTGCCGGGCCTTCTCTTCAGCCTGGCGGGCACGTTCTGCTTCGGCTGCCTCCTGCCGGGCCTTCTCTTCAGCCTGGCGGGCACGTTCTGCTTCGGCTGCCTCCTGCCGGGCCTTCTCTTCAGCCTGGCGAGCACGTTCTGCTTCGGCTGCCTTCCGGCGGGCTTCCTCTTCAGCCTGACGAGCGCGTTCTGCTTCGGCTGCCTCCACTGCCTTAGGATCTAGTTCTTTTTTCTTTCTGCCTTTCAAAAAACCTAATTTCGGAACAGAAAACAGCTTCTTATTACATTCCTGTTCAACAGCTTCCTCTTCCATGGCTTTTGATAACATTTGAAGCAATGCATCTTTTTCTTCCTGCGGACTGTCTTTAAAAGTAGTATCTAAAGTTCTGCTTACGAGAAAGAGCAGGTTGTTTGAAATCCCTTCTCCAACAGAAAAAGATTCCCGAAAGAGAACTGAATTATTTTCATCGTCAAAGATGGTTAATATTATTTCCGCATTAAGATTATTTTCCTCAGCAAATCTCTCCAATTCCGCCATTTTCGAGGAAGCTAAACGTATACTATATTGCTTTCTGGATGGAATAATGGACCGAAACTTTCTCCCACCCTTAAACGAAGCTCGAATCATTTAGATACCCTCCATATTCATTTGCTTAGAAGCTGAATCCTGAACCTTGTTGAATCCATTTTACAATCGCTTCGCATCCACCAACGACAAAGAGACCAACTACTACGTTTTTCATTCCGCCCTTCGCCTCTTCAATTTTATGTTGGTTTTTCGACATGTAGCCAATTGCATATAAACTTAATTTATAAGCAGCATAGGCACCAGCAATTACCTGAACAGCTCTAATTATAAAAGTAATCATACTGACTATATTATCTACCATAATGACACCTCTTTTTAGTTTGTTTAGTTATGTTGCTCTGAATATGCAGGTTTACTTACCATTTGCTTTACGGCTTTCTTCAAGATATTACTGTGTTTAGAAACAATTGCATTATGTTGATCATGAAGCCAATCATCATAGGAAATCCCTTGTGACGCTAATATCAATTCACAAAGGTCTTTAGCATCTTTTTTCTCTGCTTTTGTAGCAGCCATTCTCCTCACCTCCTTCAATTGATGAAATCATCAGCTAGTGAATTTCACTAAGATGTGGTTGTTTTTAATAGTGAAGTTTTTGATAACAAATTGATGAAGCAAACTTTTTTGATCACAGTAAGCGTCAAACTTCCCCCCCTTGGTCACCTGGTAACCAAGAGGGAGTCTTGCCTGGCGTTTATGGATCATGGAATGCAATTGTTTTGGAGTAACCTTGACCTTAACGACCGGTCCATCTTTATTCATTTTTGATCCGCCTCCTTTCCATAAAAAAAGAAACGCACAGATAGTACGTCTCTTTCATTAGAATTTTAGTTTTGATGTGAAGCCACTGAAGACGCTGCTTAACAAATCAGGAAATGCTGTTTGAGATAATGTAATTAAAGCTCCTACTACCAATACTGCGCCAATCACCCAATACATTCTGTCTGCGTTTTGATCTAACATTTTGACACTCTCCTTTTTATTTGAAATTTGAAATTAGAACTTTAGTTTTGAAGTGAAGCCACTAAAGACGTTGCTTAATAGATCAGGAAACGCTGTTTGAGATAACGTAATTAAAGCTCCTACTACCAGCACTGCACCAATCACCCAATACATCCTGTCCGCGTTTTGATCTAACATCTTGAACACTCTCCTTTTTATTTGAAATTTGAAATTAAAATTTTGGTATTTTGGCTGTAAAGCCATTAAAAACGTTGCTTAATAGATCAGGAAACGCTGTTTGAGATAACGTAATTAAAGCTCCTACTACCAGCACTGCACCAATCACCCAATACATCCTGTCCGCGTTTTGATCTAAAATTTCCATCACCCCCTTAAAAGAGCCAAAATAAAAAGGTTCCACATTTATCGGATTAACGATAAAGCAGAACCTTTTATTGAGATCGTTTGAATAGGAAGATTAAAATATAGAATTTTAAAGTTTCCTTGAACTGTGTAATTAACTTCATCCCCATATTTCACTTTTTGATTCATCATAGGACTTTCAATTTTAAACCGACTGTCGTAGTATTTCTTGTTATACTCTTCAATATGTTCTATTGCAGATGTTGTAAGACCGCCGTTTCTTTCAATTTGATAATTGATATATTGCTTGTATTCGTTCCCCTGATTCATCTGTATAAAAAAGACTGAAACAGCAAAAAGAGCAAATAAAACAAATATGGCCATATACATTTTTCCAATAGCCATTACCGACCCTTCAAGCATTTTTCCTACACCCCTTTAGCACACTAATTTGTTACCTTCGAAATTGTGTCAATCAACATAGCTGCAGCATAACCCATTACCGGAATAAAACTGGCCATAGTAAGCTTGGTTGGAAACATTGCAAATTTCCTCAATTTAAATTCAATAATTTCCCGTACACCGGCGAACAGTTGTTTACTAGACATATCAGCTAAATCGTTGATTATTGTTGGATCAGAGGAGCTTTGTTGATAATCAAAGAGAGTTGTCATGTATAACATTGCCTGATCAGTACCACTAGCCTCTTTAGCAAATTGTCGGAAAGGCGCCTCAGAATTGGGTTCATCACTTAATCCGATTAAAAGCCTTTTTAAAGCTGTCTTTACTTGTCCCTCGTCCATTCTTTTCAACATCTTATTTAAAGCCTTATATAAGGTAGAATTAACTTCTCGCAACAACGGGTTTAACAGTCTCGTAAATTTATTGAACTGAAGCTGCTTTTCAAACTGATTCCTTTTATAAGCATTCAACACTCTTTGATACTCAACCAACCATACAGAAACCGCCAATATGGGGCCTAATAACATGATCCACGCATTAACTGATGCGCCTATGACAATACCAAGGCCCAGAAAGATAATAGCCAGCATTAGACGTTTTTTTTGGAACTTAATGAACCACTCCTGGTTATATCCCATTTCGTTTAACATAGCTGGTAAATTACTTTCCGCAATTTTCAGCCAGAAATTATTTTTAACTTCAACTACTTCTTCACTCATATTTTCACCTCCATTATTTTGTCGTCTCCTAATCTTTTATAGTAACTGTGGAAGAAAAAACCCAAAAGTAAAAGATATGCCGAAAGTGCAATCCATCCAGTTAACCTATGGGCATATACATTAACCCATTGAGACCAGCCGAATGAGAAGGTACATGCTCCAATTAATATTAAAGAAATCAACGATATGAACCTAAATTCATATGTTGCTCGCTTCTTATCTTTCATAAACCCATCGCGCTCCATTTTTAAATCATTATGAAGTGATTTTATATCCTTGATAGTATCAATGTTTGTTCGTCCCTCAATAGTCGCAGTTTCCAGTTGCTCAACATATAAATCAAATATGACGTCATGCTTATATTTCTTGCCAAACTCCTTAAAGGCGCTATGGATCTCTTCGTCAGTTGCACCATGAAGAGCTGCCTGCAAATCAAGGAGATCTTCTTTAAATTCTCCAGTTGCACGTTCCGTTACTATTTCTAACGCTTTTAGCATCGTTTTGTCTTCATTAGTAAGAATCATAGTTAAATTGTTAATAAAGTTATGGCGTTCACGAAATGCATTGTTCTCATAAACACGCTTAATTGACTGGGGCATCATGACGCGATATCCATAGAACATAGCGACAGCACCCAATATTAAACTAAGCCACCAATAATAGAACACTGCATAAGTAAAAACAAAAACCACAGCAAACGGTTTTATCAAAGAGATTAAAAGCTCTTTTCGCTCTATAGGTTTACCATAAGCTTCTCGATAAGCATTAAGTTCGTCTATCGTATATACTTTTTTCTTCACGCTATTCCCCCCTAACAGTAACAGGTAGTACGCTAAGATCAACTTGGTGTTCCAACATGCGATCTTTTAGATCTTGGCTCATTTCACCTAGTGTTCTTTCAAACTTTCCGTTGATGTATCTTTGCTTGAAAATTGTTCTTATAGAACCATCAAGATTGTACTCAGCAACTTCGCCAAGGTATCTAACTGTTTTACCATTTATTGCAGTAGTTTTGAGATGAACCCCCAAATGAAAGTTTTTGTAAATGTCTTTTAAAATTGATTTCTCGTCGATTTTATAACCCATTTTCATCATATTGATTAATCTGCTTGGAATTGTTTCAGCATCATTTGCATGCAAAGTAGTTATAATACTGTGACTAGATAAAACTGCTTGGTACATTTCATAAGCTTCCATTCCCCGTGTCTCTGCTACACAGATCCACTTAGGATCATTTCTTAGCGCGTTTTTCACTAGATCATTTATAGAGAGCTTTGGAGATGTTAGCCAGCTATGAATATCTTTAGTTTCACCAAACAATTCTTTAAGATGACCTTCCATTGTATCTTCAATCCATACGATCTTTTCACGGAAAGGAATCATACTTAGTAAAAACTTCTGAAATTCTGTTTTACCTGATCCAGTTTCACCAGCTATAACAATGTTAGCTTTTGCTCCAACTGCTGCCTTAAAAAACTCATACATGAATTCAGGAGCAAAATCAGAAAAATTCTCCTTAGTAAGCGCTAGTTTAGGACCATGAACTCGAATTGCCATTGTAGTGCCATCAGGTGAATGCGACTTATGGAGAGCATTAATACGCAATCTACCTAAAGACGCATTTAAATCAGGATGTTTGGTCGTAAAGTCTTTCTCAACAGCGTTGGCAAACTTTTGAATAATTTTAATAATATAGTCTTCGTTAATGATTCCTTCTGGATCTTCATACGGATAAGGATCTATAAGGTCACTTCTTTTAATAACCAATTGGCTGCCATTGAAAGAAACATCAGTCACATTTTTATTTTGCTTTATGATGCTATCTATAACACCCAGCCCAACCATCTCTTGAACAGCATAATCCAATTTTTCCTCGGTATCTAAAATAGGGTGATCATGGGCAAGCAGATCCCTAAATGTTTCCTTAGCTTCCTCTGAAGAGAATGCCTGTAAAACAATTTCAGGATTCTTTTCACGGATATCTTTATATATGTCTCTAATCAATGCGGGATTTATCATTTTTCTTTCCTCCTCAGCTGACAATATTCGACACAAACGTTACTTGGTATTTTGAGTTACGATCGTCTGTGATTTTAACGCGGACAGCCTTAATTCCGCCTTCTGCTGTCTTTAAAAAATCAAAGTTATATTTAGTTCCAGATAGTTTAATATTCCTGTTTTGTTCAAAGAGAGTTTTAAATTTCTTTTTGAAGCTCTCTTCTGTAACCTCTACACGGCCATCTTCCACACGAGAACTTTTATCAATACTATTGATACTTGCTATCTGACCTGATTCAGTCATAGTGCTAATTATCGAGTTATGCCGGTATGCCTCGGTATGATAAGAAATTGTGACCGTCAGAAGAAACAAACCGATGTATATAAGCCCTAAAATTGTAATGGAACCTTTCATATGCTCACCTCGATTGTCCTCGGGTTAAATTAAAAGAGGATGAACTTAGTAAGTTCATCCTCTAATTTGTTTTAATTGCCCTCTAATTTGTCGTCATTGAATGCATTACGAGTTGCTTCAAAAGAGTCAGCTAGAATATTTGCTGCCCTAGTACCTTTTGACCTTTGCTCTTTTATGATTTGTTCGAAATCCTTTTCGTTTAATTTAGCAATTGCTGTGAATGGATCTTCTGTTTGCATTGTTTTACTCCTTTCAGTCCTTAAAAGTGCTTCACACTACATCTGGAGTTAGTTCTTTTGCTGCTATTCTTTGTAGCTGACAATTGTATACTCAATAGTTCCTGTATATAAATCGTCTATCGGCTGAAGGCTCTGCCTTCTTGTGGACTCTTTAACTCTCCTCGAATTAACGCTTATTATTTTGCCTTCAGATATGAGTCTCGTTAACTTTGTGATGGCCTCAACCCTATTCTTAGTGGTAAAAGTGAAACAGCTTTTCTCCATACTTTTTCCTCCAAACAGTTGAAAAGGTTATTTCTTCAACCAATTAATATCACTTTGTGACCAGCCGTCAGGTGTACCGTTAGGGAAAGGATCATCAGCATTAATCGGCGTAAGCATTATTTCGTCTTGATCCTTTGTTTCTGAATTCATATGGCCGTACATATAAGCAAATAGTGTGAGCTTATCCTTCAATTCAATAGTCACTTTGTTAACCCCTACTTTGCTTGAAGTATAAGAAACATCATAGCTGCCTAATTCCGCCCAAATAGGAGTGTAAAATTTGTTCCCTCCGTCACGAACAGCGTTTTTCAAGCGTTTGTCTTTTGCTTTAACTTGCTGATCTGTGAATAAGCTGCCAGTTTCTTTTTCCACATTTACGTGAGGGAAAACAAATGACATTTCCCGGATTAAATTGTCTGCGGTGCTTGATTTCTTAGATGCTGCAACATCCATAGGGAATATAGCTTTACCGTCTTTAACAGAATAGTTTAAGTAAGTATCCATCAACTCTTCAGGTACTTTAAAATCGAATTTGATATCATCATCGTCTTTTTGAAGCATGTTCTCATATGTGAAAGCAAGATTTTGCTCGCTGCCATAACCGGTTTTCCGTTTAGGAAGCAGCTGCCCTTGATATGTCATTGTTTCAAAGTAGCTTTTCATAGCAGTTGTTGGGGTTACTTCTGTCATAACTACGCGTTTAACAGATCCCTGATTTTTAACTACATCTTTCATAGACACAGAAACTTTGTCTTCAGAACTCGTATAACCCTTCGTAGAGAGTTCTTTTGCCTTGTCAGGTACGTCTACATCATTTTCATTAAAACCCTCTAATTTGACCGTATAGAGCTTATTTGCGTTTACCTTTAAATTCTTTGCCGGCACAGTGAAATTTACATTCTTCGGCAAACTCTGTGCTGTATATGTTTTTTTGCTTAGCAGCTGTTTCCCGTCATACAAGCTGACGTTTATTTTTGCTGTGGTCATGCCCTTGGTGTCATTTTTATAAATGTTGGTCTTAGAAAGATAAACCTTAACCGGCAGACCATCCGCAGCCGGAGCCGTATATATTTGAAGCTTATCAAGGCTGGTCTTGATCAATGGAACATCATAATAAATAGTAATTGTTACATCATCTTTTCCAACGGTACCAGTTATCTTTTTATCCGAGACAGGACGATATGTGTAATTGTTCTTTTTCAAATTGGTTAATGGACCATACGAATACGTATCGCCTCGTTTTTTGGTATATACTTGTTTCTTGATCAACGTGTGGTCACGATTATCTTTGTGCATCACTGTTACTTTCCTTTGCAATGCATACTCAAAAGTAATAGTGATATCTTTGTTTCCCAATTTACCGGTTTTCTTTTCTGTTTTAACGGGCACATAGGTTTTCCCATCTTTTACGATTTTCTTCTCAGGTGAATAGCTGTAATTGGTTCCGATATTTTTAGACTCTTTTACTTTCTTTAAGACCGTGCCTTCGTACTTGTCTTTATGAACGACCGTAATTTGTTTTTGACGCTTTTCAAAATGAACGGTAAAACCAGCTGCCACAACCGGATCAACCACAAATGTACTTGACATCAGCCGTTGATAGCTGCTCGTATTAGGTAGATAAAGCAGGGACGCCAGCTGTCTGATCTCACCATTAACATTCCCTGTGTCGTAGTCAGATCCATAATCTAAAGGTGCAGTGAAATAAAATGATTGGCCATCATGAATAGTGATATGGCCGCCCTTTTGGGTTTTGCCGCCGTTCACGTGTATCGTTACCTTTGAAGGAACGGTTAACGTAGCTGTTCCTTTCCCGTTCAGCTTAATGGTTTCTGATTTTTGCTGATCACCGGAAACAGAGCTGCCTACTTTAGTTTTGCTGAAGGATACCTGGTAGCTCGGAGCATCACCTTTTTTAGCATGTTGAATTAACTTCCACACTTCAGCATCCTGGTTACTATATGTTCTTTGATCCCTTTTTCCATCAAGCCAGTTGTTAAGAGCGACATAGGTTTTGACCATATCGGTCATTGTCTTTCCAATTTCGTTACCATCACCGCCGAACCCGTAATAAAGAATGGCTTTGACACCATCATCATATTGACGCTGCGGGGTTTTATATGAATGACCGCCATAAGGCGCCGGCTTATCTGGATCAATACAGTAAACAATGGTATCTCCTATTTTGATGTAAGCTGATTCATGAGTAATGCCGTGCGGATCTTTCCATGAATACGGACCTGTGGCAACAGCTGTAGCAGCTTCGGCCGATGACGTGAAAAATGGCGCAAAAAAAAGCGCTGCGGCAATCGCTACAACACTTGATAGCATTATCAAAATTCTTTTATACACTATGTGAATCACTTCGATCACCCCTTTCTCATTGTGCTGTATGGCAAAAGCTTAAACAAACTCAAAGAAACAAATCCCGATGGGGGAATTATAATGATTTGCCTCAACAAAGATTCCTCCTATACCTTTAATTCACCATTCTTCTCGGTGTACTTAACAAAAAAATAGTGTTCTATCCACGAATTATGTTGTATTGCTTGCCAGTGGATATCCTTAATATCTAAATGGTTATTTTTTTTGAGAAACTTTTTGAAGTCTCCACGTCCCTCTAATAGTACCCCTTTGAGACTACGTGCAGATTGCACTCCTTCAATACCTTTTTTCAAATCCATATTTCCACCTCATTTTATATTCATTTTTCTCTAGAGATTCCTAAAATACCAGAGGTACTAATTTTGAGAAAAACAATGTCACAAAATAAAAAAGAACCGGTCTAAATGAGCGCCTTAGAAAGTAGCACCAACAAAACTTATACATAGTGGCTAAACTTAACACGATGTAAACAAGCTTAGGAACGACAGTAAGGAGTTCATTTTTATTTAAAGAACTGATCCCTAAAAAATCATCAAACGGTATCGGGATAGAATTCGCGGAAAAAACTAGGCCAATACCAAGTAGAATATAAAAACCAATGTATAGCTTAATTAGAAGCAGAACACTGTCGAACAAGAACTTGAACGGGCTGGTAATAGAATGTACCACCTGATCTTTATAAGTGTTTAAGCAATGTGTCTTGTACATAAGGAAAGAGCAGTTGGTCTGCTCATCAACTAGAATTCCTTCCTCCTTCAGTATTTGTTCGGCCTCCCGCCACGCCAATTTCTCATTCCAATACGTTGTAAAAAGCAGTCCGGATTTGATTAGCCGAGCTTTTTTTTCTGAACTCTTTTGGTATACGTAATGATGGCCCAACTCATGCGCCAACGCAAATGCCTGTATTAATTCACTGAGATCAGTGAATTGTGGTACTTCAATTGTCGGCGGTATCTTATCTTCTCCCAAATAATACGCATATTGCCCAATCGCAGACTTTGAAAAAGAAGGTCTTATTCTAATCCCTTCACCGGAAATTCGCTTTAATATTCTATCCTTGGCCACTTCATCACTTAAAATAGATTCTGCACCCATGGCTCTCTCCTTTCACCCTAAAATAGAAACTGATTCATCATCACCCCCTTTTGCTAGAATGTTATTCATGAGAATTTAATTTCTTATCTCCATCACTTTTAATTCCTAGTTTCCCAATCATAAATTCGTAAAATTTTTCAATATAATCAAAATGCCAATGTGGACTAAAGATCTTGTCGTAGAATGTACTTTTTTTATCCTTACTAGATGCATTTAACCCATTGATCCAAAAAACAAATAGTAAAGTTATTGTCACACTAATGAAACCCAAAATAGTATGTCCTGTGAAATAAAAGTAAATGGGAACAGCTATAAATAAAAGATGGGCCACAGTAAAAGCAATCACAAATAAGAAAGCCATCACAGCCATCACATTACAAAGAAGCAATATAAACCCGTGAACAATATAGATTAAATGTTTCATTCGATCATCACTTCACAACACCCTTTTCATTTATCCTCTTCTACAATCACTATCGCATTATTGATAACCACGCGCTTTCCATCAATGTCAAACTTCACTTTATTTCCATAATCATTGACCTCTACATCGAACTTGCCTTTATACGTCTTGATGACCTTCCCATTTTGGTCATATACCGTTGCTGTGCGTTTCAGCCCGTTAACACTTGATTCATGATCTTTTACTGAGCGATCCCAACTCTCACTGCTACAGCCGGTTAAAGCTGAAAATGCCAGGATTACAAATGTTAGAATTAGCAAAATCTTTTTCATTCCACAAGCCCCTTTTTCTTTATTAAAAAACGTAAAGAACGGACTAATCAATTAGTCCGTTCTTCAGTCATATGTGCAATTTTTTTATCTGAGGTGTCAAACTCTACTGAGTATAACCTGTTGTTAGCTTTTACAGTATAGATTCCGTCATGGGCAGAAGGTGTTATTAGGATCTCAGCTTTTGGAATGCCTAATTGAGTTGAAACTGCCTGATATCTTTTTTCAGACTGCCTTTCCTCAATCTGTGCATACACCCCACTTAACGCCATAAGACCAATTAACACTATTAAACCAGCAATGAATACCGAAATCAGAGAGACCACGTATTTATTCGTGTTATCACCCAATGCTTACTGTCCTCTCTCATACACATCGTAGTTATTACCTGTCCCATTATTACCACTACCAACATGATTATAATTTCCACTGTTAAAGTCATTAACAAAATCGTTCGCATTTTTCATGGTGTTGTTTTGGGATTGTTTACTTTTAGATGTGCTGGAAGACGACTTACTGCTTGATGATTTATTGCTGCTTCCAGTGCTGCTTTTTTTACTTTCGCTATGGCTAGTGCTGCCCGAATTTGACTTAGATGTATAGGATCTTGATGAAGAAGAATTTGAGTATGATTTCGTGTTGGAGCTTGATTTACTAGACCCGTTTGAATATGAGCTGTACCCGGAATTCGATGATCCCGAACTGCTGCTTGAATTGGACGAGCTACCTGATTTATTCTGTGTTGCAGAAGTATTACTTGATTCCGCACTTGAAGTAGCATTTTCATTATCGTTTGTGCTTACTTGACTGCTGTCGTTTGCTGCTTTACTGTCACTGTCCTTCTGTGACGTTTTCTCAATCTCATTCAGCTTTTCTTTCGCTTTTTTGCTTATAGACTCTTGATCTTCAATTCTCTTTTTTAGCGTTTCAAGCTGTTTTCTCAGACTCTTTTTCGCAGTCTGATTGGAAATCTTATTTACTTCTTTTTCAATCTTTTTATAGGAATTCCAATCTTTCTTCGCATCTTTGAGTAATTTTTTTGTTTTGTCTATTTGTTCAATTTGATCATAAGCTTTAGATAAGTCTTTAGATAAATCTTTATACAAATCTTTGCTGATCGGCTTTACCTTATCTACGCTTTCCTTGGTAACAGAAAGAATAGACTTTGTGAGATCATCAACGATCACCCCGTCAACGATATCCTCTTTAACTGCATTTGAGGCCTCTAACATGATCGCAGCATTAGATGCTTTTTCTGCTAATGATTTCTGTTTCTTAGAATCAGCTACATCGGATACTAACTTCTGAGCCTTTTGAATATCATTCTTTGAAACCCCATCAGCCAAGTAATTATATTTTTTAGAAGCATATAATGAGTTAACTGCATCCGTTGCATTGTCTAACACACGAGCTTCTTCAGCATTTGCTTGGTATGAATGAAAAATTGTATAGCCAGGCACTCCTAAAATAATTGCACCGGCAACAATACCAGCAGCCAATTTCTTTCTCATACTTACACTCAACACCTTTTTAAATATATTTTTCCATTCACAATTTTACTATGGTTTGAGTTAAAAACATATGATGTAATTTGACTTGGAAGCCAGGATTCACACGTTTATCAATGAAACAGTCCAAAATCGTGAGTTTGTAGCAGTTGTTACTCACGGAACTCTATATCAGCCAAGTATTCAGACTTAACTTCATCTGAATCTGATAATGTAAGGCCAAACTTGCCGTCTACGACCGGTGAAAACCGTCACTCGCGCCAAGAAGAAATGTTCACCCAAAAGTATTGCATGGCCGTTATACCTTTGGAGGGGGACTTACCCTAGTATTCAATTAGTTTTTGTCAGCACTTTTAGCAACCAACAGCAGAAGTATATTCTGCACTCCCGTGAAAACTTTAGTTTTCCGTCCATTTACACCTGGTAAAACTATGGATTGGTAAGCTATTAATTGTGCTAAATCACTGACAAACGTGTGAATCCTGATCAGCCTCACTTTATTCAGAAATTATTTTTTGTAGCAAATAGTTAGGATGACAAACGATAGCAATGCCTTTGCTTGTGTTATATGTTTGGACTTTTTTAGCACCGGCATCAAGTAACACTTGTTTCAGCTGATGAACATTTGCATATCCAGTTTCACTTAAAAGAACTGATACCTTCTTAGCTCTTCCAGAGGTATTTCTCGGCCGTACTTGTGTACTTCGACGCGGCATTTTTGGAGCTTTATATACCTGGGTTACTTTTCTTGCCGGCTGAAAGGCTTCAGTCGTAAAAAGAAGACTAGAATGCGGGGAAACCCGTTTTCCCACAATAATACCGTCAGCGTTCTTCACGTTTCGAATATCTGAATAACACTGTGAAATCGGTCTTTTATTTTTAGTATGAGTATGTAAACATTCCTTACCGATCAACACATGAGTGCTGCCGTCAAACAATCTTAAAGAGCTTCCATACTCTTCAACGTCTTTTTCAGTCATTTTTTTTTCTAGCAATTTAACTTTAGCCAAGCTATTCCCTCCCTAAATTTTCAATCAGTGTAAAGACAACAAAAAAAGCCGCCAGTTAGTCTGACAGCTCCAAATCGATAAACATACATCGAAATGAATTTTACTTCAAAAGATGCCTCTCTTTTAAAGCTAAAATGATGTATGAATACAATAAATGGGGCAAGTTCACACTAACTTTCACTGTGAGCTATATCAAAACCAAGTTGCAGCCTGATTTTGATGGCCCTTATCCTGTTTTTACTAAACTTATTATTAACTGACTACATTGTGATAGCACACTTTGATAGTGTATGATTAATACACATACATACGGTTAAATTAACTGGTAGTTAAAACTTCAGAGACAACAGTGAATACGTTGGTTAAAACAAAAGTTGAATTCTAGTTCTTTTTACACAAAAACTGTTTGATATTAACAACAAAAAACCTTTTTCTGCATTTTTTTCACTGACTCTTTCACTAAGATAACAGACATTTTTTTAACTGTAAAGTATTTCAGTGAAATTTTTAACCGGTTTTTTTCACTGAGTAAAAAAACGCGAAAAATTGTAAGCGCTAGACCATATACAGGGTTTATTTTGCGAGGTGGTATAAGTGGGCAATAGAGAGCAATTTGATCTCTCTAAATACTTGTTAGAAAAAAGAAAACAAAAAGGGTTAAGCCAAACACAAGTAGCAAATGATACAGGGTTATCATCTGCTTATATTTCCATGCTTGAAAAAGGTGAAAGAAAAAGACCGACACAGGCAGTTATTAAAAAGTTGGCAACGGCGCTCTCCATTCCTAATATAGAAATGCTTCAAATAATGGAGTATATAGCATCAATGGAAGAAGATCATGTTAAAGAGAAGGATAAAGATACTTCAAAACAGATAAAATTATTTGATTTAACTGGATTAACTGAGGCAAGTATCAATCAAATTCAAAATCAAATTGACCAGTTAAAATCAAGTGAAAATAATAGTGTTATTCGTTTTTTTGATGTTACTGGGCTTTCAGAAAAGGATATAGAGCGCGTTAAGGAAGAGATAGAATTATTAAAAATTAGAAATGAATACATGAAATTAAAAAAGGACTAGCCTAAGTGCAGTCCTTTTTTTACTGATTACCGATCAATAGCTTATCGATCTCTTTCTTCAGCTGTCGAACATAGGCGCCTGGCTTCCTGGGTTCCGGATTCAGGCCGGATCTTCTCCTCAGCTGCAGCCGTGATCGAACACAAAAAAAGCTGACACTTATTGGTCAGCTTTTAATACATCCCTTTTTGGGCTACTTGAAATTGTCCAGGAGAATCAGCATTATTAGTGTATTGTATAGCTGCTGCAGCTCCTACAGTAGTAACAGCAAGCAAAGCAACGACAATCCAACCATTAATTTTCTTCATCCTAACGCCTCCGTTATTCTTTGAATTTGCTCTTTAGCATAAAAAGCTCTTTTCAAAAATTCGTGACTAGTCACTAAATCACCTTTTTTTTCATAAAGCTCTGAAATACCTTTTGCAATTTTGGATACGTCCGGCCAAAGATTACGCTCTTCTAAGAAAGCTAAAGATTGCTTTACTTCATCGATTGAAGGCTGCTCATAAAGATGATAAAGAATGTCGTGTTTTGCTTTATACTCATGATCATCAAATTTACGCGCCATTTCTATTCCTAATTCATACCAGTGATAAGCTTCTTCATTTTGCCCCATTGTATACAGTACTCTTGAAAGCATGTATACAGTTTGCTGTCCTTTAGGCGAATCCCTCAACCATTCATGCGAATAAGCTTCCCTAAAATAATGCAGAGCTAATTCAAGAGAACCTTTTTGCCAATGGACTAATCCAAGATTGTGGTAAATCTTAGTTATAGGCTTATCATAGCCATGATCCAAGGCCTCAGTCAAGGCATCACGAAAATATGCATCCGCATCATCTAAACGCCCCATATCATACAAATTAATACCGACCACCAAACTGCACTGAATAGCTTCGAGGTTCCACATATCACTTTTTTTATAAATATCCCTGGCTTTAGTTACTTTGTTGACTGACACCAAATGCTGGTCAATCTCATAATAAGCAACTCCAATCTTATAATGAAACTCCGCAAACTTCGTTTCCTCAATATTGGGAATACTCGATAACTTTTGTTCAGCTTTTTCATAAAAAGAAATTGCTTTAACATAATTTTTTTTAAAAAACTCATAATCCCCTGCAAACAATTCAAAATAAAAATTTATTAAAAGATCATGACTTCCCTTACTTAACATATTAACGACATCACCCATAGATGCCTCTTGATCAAAACAAAGGCTATGACGATGATCCAGTAGAATAAAATAATCAACCAGGTCCTTATTATCTTCAGCCTGACTTAACAATTGCTTTATTTCAGTTCTTTTCTCTATAGACTCATGAACCTTCTCCTGCATAATATAGTCATGCCATTTATTCAACAGATTGCCTACATAGGGAGACGGTACTTTTTTTACTTTGGACAACATACACTTCCCTCCAGCTATTCAAAAACAAAACTAGTCCTAATACTTATCGGCATCATCAAACATTTTAATAACAAAGAACATTTAGTACATAGTGTTTAATGTTCAAAGCTCATTTTTATGCTCTAAACCCAAGCATGTACTGATATCATACTAAACGGCTCAAACACAATCTATACAAGTTTTTAAGATAGGCCAAAGGGAATAACAGTATACGTTAGTGAAATCCCGCAGGAAAAATATATTAAAATACTATTGTTCTATCGAACGAACAACCCTTAAAAAAGGAACTTAAAACCTAAGGGTTTTAAGGAAATTCGCATTTATTTAGTGTATTTCTCTTGACTTTTAGAACTTGAAACTAGCAGAATAGCTGACTGTTCTAGGAAACAGGGCGAATTTCGATTGCCTATGTCTGTCGCGCAAAAAATAAAAACGGACAGACATAGGCAATCGATCAGGATTTGAAACTAGCGTCATAGAGACGTCTGAGGTTTCCAGTTCTGCCTTGCTATCGCCAGGCTTTCGCCTGCCATGACCTTTTTACATACAATGCTTGTCCTGTATGCAACTTCTACGGGGTTTGTCTCGTGTTCTCTCACACGGTCACACTCAATTGTGTGCCGCTACATAGAAGCTTGGCCATAGTTGCCCGCACCGTAGTGCGCCAAGCAACCTAGTGGTTTCTCCACATTCTCCGGACCGTTAATGGCCGTCCTCGCCATTCACCACAAGCGCAGCAAGGAACGCTTATTGTGGTATATCCCCGGGTTTGCGGTGGACGGGGCAACTCCTGACGTCAGTTTATTTTACACCCCTTAACGGCAGCTGGGTGACAAACAAAAAACGACAGAAAACCAAGTTTGATGCCGTACCAAACAGTGGTTTTCTGTCGTTCAAAAGAAGCCGAAAACTATTGACGTACACACTTGTTTTCGGTAAAATGAAGACATAACTAATCACATGTTTTGAATGGTGCGACATTCAAACGCTGAAGTGTTCGATGCTGCAACATCGGACACTTTTTATTTGTCATTCTTTATTTGTATTCAATTTTGCAAATAGCTCGCAAACAAAATATGTATCATCAAATCTATTAACCTTGTTGTCTGCAAACAACAGGGTTTTTTGTTGTTTATTTAGAATAACTAGAACCAGAATTCAATGCCAAAACTTTCACATTGACTTAACTTGACTTTATCTTACACGATTTTTTTTTTGACGTAAAGCCCCGGGCCTGAAATCACTTTTCTCTACTGATTTCACTGATTTCAGTTTTATTATATAGTCCTCAAATAGCCTGTATTTACTGCTTTTAAATGTGATTTCATTTTATTGACTTTAGTGATATAAGATGCTAGTATTGAGGAAAGTGAAATCAAAGGAGAGAATAAAAATATGAATATTTCTCGTATGAACGTGGACTTTGGAAACAGTATGTACATGAATTTAATTGATGGTTATTTTTTTGAATTGCCTACAAATGTAGTAGAGATATCTAAAGAAGCTGCTGAAGGAAAATTTACGAGTATCGTTGAAGATCCGGCAGATTTAAAGGACCGGTTATTAGTTTCTACAGTTATTGATGAAACAGAGAGATATTTTCTAGTTGGTGAACTTGCTGAACCAGAAGTGTTAGGCAACCAACACATCAAGAAGTTACATAATAAAGTAGAGTCACATATTCCATACGTAACATTTTTAGCTGCAACTGCTTATTACCAAGCGCTAAAAGGCAAACGTGAAGATAATGAAGTTACTATTGAATACTTTCAAACAATGCTACCAATTTGGCTTCTTAAAAAATTGGATAAGTTCAGTGAAATGCAGAAAAGGATGGCATCTAAATTTTTGGGCACTCACCAAGTAAAGGTGCTGACATTAGGATTAGAAAAAGAGCTTACTATAAAAGTGGAAGATGCAGCGTGCAGGATCGAATCTGAAGTAGCAAGATGGGCAATAAAGAAAAACTTTGACCTAGAAGATAAAGACTATGCCGAACAATTTAAAAATTATGACGTAGTTTTTTGTGATTTAGGTGGCGGAACAGATGATCTAGTATTACTACCAGCTGGATTAAAACCGCCAAAAAGTCGTGATTCTTTTGTTTCTAATACCGAAGCACCGTTTTTAGCGCACTTAGAAAAATTGAGAAAAGAAAAACTCCTAGAGCACTTTGATAGCGTTAGGGAGCTTGAAAAGTTTATATACTCAAATATTGGAAAAACCAAGATGGAACGAAGAGACGGGAATACCGGTCAGAAATTTGATTTAACTGATATCATCAAAAAATCTCTTAAAGAATACACAGAAATCAAAATAGCCCAAGCTGAAAATACGTTCCCTGCACCAAAAGATAAGGTTTACAAATACCTTTATTTTGGCGGTGTTGGCGAGGTGCTTGAAGAATCAATTAGTGTGGTTACTGAAGAGAGATATGGCCGTGATATTTCTGAATCAAATCATATAGTTGCTGAGGATGCAAGACTGCTCAACTTATATGGCCTTGAAGTTTTAAGCCGCGCTGAACAAGTAAAGAAACAGGCAAATGAAAAAGAGGCACAATCAATTTAGGTGATTAGAAATGGGGAAAAACAAAAGAATTCCACTCTTTAATGTCCGAACAACACAAATGTCTGATGAAATGTACGATTTTGTTTTAGAGCAGATTAGTACATTCAGTAAAGGTAAGAGTAAGGGTACCTTTAGAGAGTATGCCTTTCAGCTCATAGAAAGGGACATGCAACAACAGAAAGAGGAACAGCAGAATAGAGAAAAAGATCGTCATGTTCATGATGAATTAATTGCCATGAGAGAAGAAATGAAGAAAGAATTTCGTGATTTGAGGAAGAAAATTGATCAGGGATCGATCTACGTAGAACACAAAACAGCTGATCCAAAGTCAGCTTCAGAAACGATTGAAGAAGGTCAGTTAATCACTGAAAAAATCACTGGAACTATTGAAGAAGAATACGACTATGATTTTTAAGAGCCTGGATTAATCTAGGCTCTTTTTTTATACCATTTAAGGGAGGATTGCATGACAAACTTTTTTTAGTTGCAACACAGACGCCCTGAGCAACATTAGAATCCACTTAATCTGTATAAAATCTGTTTTATTGGCAATGCTGATACTATTAAAGGGAGGTCATAAAAATGAAATGTAAACATTGTGGTAAAACGGTCCGGATGTCAAAAGAAAAATATAATAAGAATCAAAAACTTTGTTCTAGTTGTTTTAAACTCTGGAAAAAAATTGGCCGCACCTGGGGGAAAGTTGGTTAAGAATAATGCAATTCACCATTAATACGGGCAAGGATAATTCTATATGAATCGTCTTTGTTGTATTTTTTTTGATACCAGTCAATTACACTCTCATTGTTGAGCGCCATTTTAAGAATTTCAGCTGCTAACTGTGTCTTTGTCATATCACAAGAAATGGCCAACTTCTTCAGCTTTTCATGTGTATTTGCATCCAATGAAGGATTAACTCGTGTTTTTTTATCCGAACGTACTTTTCTTTCTTCGACCTGGTTAGTCGTTTTTTTCTTCATATCATCTTCTCCCCCCAACTAAACATCAACTTATTTGAGATTATCCCACTAACACTGTAACACCGTAACAGTTTTCATCTGTTACTATGTTATTCTGTAACTCTTTAAAATATGTACAACCAATTAAAATTGTAGGCATGGTGACTGCATGCTACTTCTCCAAAAGATTAAGCCGGTGACACTTATATCATCTCATATGTACATAAAATATGTAATTATGCACATAAAATGTAGAGAATTAGTGAATATTCAATTATTTTGATATTTTTTGTTGTAACCGCTTAATCCATATGGTAATTTTGTTTTGGATTACCATATTAAAGGAGGTTTTTTTCTTGAAAAAAATTAAAAAAGTTCTAGTCTCTTCAGCTCTAAGTTTTACATTACTACTCCCTGTAACGGCACCAGCTGCATTGGCTGCATCAAAGCATGATTTTTGGTTTGAGTTTAAACATCAAGTTACTTCTAAAACGTACAGCCGCGGTGCTAGTAATATTAAAATTTATACTCATGCTGACACAGGTGGTAGTGGTGGCACTTTTAACATTGAACTATACAGAAAGCAGAAAAAAGGCAAAGCCAAATATCTTGGCTCTAAAAAGTTCTCTCAAAACGGTTCAACTACAAACAGTTATGGAAATAAAACTAAAGGGAAATTTTATTTTATTATGAAAAAGAAGAATAATGGAGCATCGACAGGAGGATACGGGGACATTTACAATTAAGTAACAGCTTATTATAAGAATAGGGTGATATAGTGTTACTTAATAGTTTTATTATTCCGTACGTTGTTTACGCTTATGTTTTGTTTGTTGTTTACCGTTTATTTGCTGTTTTCGTGCAAAAGAAGCCGAGATATACAATAGAGAAAAGTATTTATATACTTGCTACTTTTGTTTATCTTACAGGCGTTATTTGTATGACGCTATTTCCAATTCCAACTGACCCTTTATTAATTCATGACAGAGCCGCAGAAGGCTTCCAAGAAACTAATAACCTCATACCTTTTAACACCATGAAGGATGCACTAACAGGCTCAAGTTTATCCGTAACCGTATATCAGCTCGGCGGAAATATAATACTCTTGTTCCCATTAGGATGTTTTCTTCCTCTTCTTTTCAACAGAATGAGACAAGCAAAGCGTGTTATTATCGCTGGGTTTATTGCTTCACTCATCATAGAAACCTCACAGTTTACTATATCATCAGCGATTGGACTCACATACAGAAGCTTTGATGTAGATGATCTTATATTAAACACCCTAGGCTCTGCACTTGGATACCTATTTTATAAATTCGTTTATCCAATGGTTAGACAGGAGCTATTTGAAGTGGACAGCACTAACAAGACGTCTAGGAAACAAAAAGTACGTAAACATATATAAGAGCCAATTATGGCCATAAATCAATGAGAACCAGGAAGCCACTGGTTCTTTTTTATGACCAAATAGTTCTGTCTCACAATTCCAGACATTGATCTTCTTCAGCTGCGCGCATCACCGACACAGCCGCACCTGGCTTCCTGGTTTCCGGTACCGGCAGCATCTTTTCTTCAGCTGCAGCTGGTTCGCTCCTGGATGCCTGGCATCGATCTCTTTCTTCAGCTGCCACATCACGACAAGCCGCACCTGGCTTCCTGGTTTCCGGTACCGGCAGCATCTTTTCTTCAGCTGCAGCTGGTTCGCTCCTGGATGCCTGGCATCGATCTCTTTCTTCAGCTACCACATCACGACAAGCCGCACCTGGCTTCCTGGTTTCCGGTACCGGCAACATCTTTTCTTCAGCTGCAGCTGGTTTCACTGTTCAGAGAATATATGTACATAAAGCATATAATTATGTACATAATTGTAGAAATATAGATAATTTTCAATTATTTTGGTGTTTTTTGTTGTAATATTCCTGATCTCTATGGTAGTTTTGCTTTGTATTATCATTCAAAGGAGGGGTTAATTTGTCTTGATAAAAATTACTGGCTGCCAACGTCAACACTAATTTAGATTTCACATTATCGTTTAATTTTTCTCTTTTGCTGATTGAGTCATTACGAAAGAACCCAAAACCCCATGAATAGCTTCCACAGCTTTAATGGCTCAAATTATCAGCTGTATCTATACTCCATAGGATTCCTCAGTAAGAATTTCACCAGTGAGAAAACATAAGAAAATTCAATGCAACTTTAGCAAATTAAAAAATGAATAAAGGAGCCGTTCAATATGAAAGCAAACTTCAAGTACTGGTCAATAGCAGCTGTTTTGGGTATTTCTCTTTTTGATTTCATGGGAACAAGCAAAGTAGAGGCAGCAGAGGTAAAAGAATCTTTGCCTATTGAGGAAAAAATTCTGTCACAGGATGAAATTGAAGCTCAGAAGGAAGAGATTGCTTCTCAAATCAAAATTTTTGACGAAAATAACAAAGAGATTCATCCTTATACAACTGAACAGCTGAAAAGCATGATTAGACTTACAGAAGAGCAGCCTACAGATAATCCAATAAAGGTATTGAAAAAAACATATTCATCAGGCTACTTTGATTTTTACTATAACATTTGGCTTGGAAAAGGGACATATGGAAAAACTTTTAAAGATCCAAGTACCCTCATCGTAACCTATAAAGGAACAGCGAGAAAGTTTTCTGTATCCGCATTTTACGATGATGGTAGAGGTGGGGCTAAAGGTCGTGCCCAAAAGGTTACTTTACCTGGTGGATGGAAAGGCCAATTTCATATGAATTGGAACTTAAAAAAAGGGAAAAGCTATCACATTAAATTCGAAAATGAAGGAAACACTGATAAATTAATTACAATAAATCAAGCTACTTTGTGGTATAACTAATTTTGATATAAAAAAAGCAGACCTTAATCGGTCTGCTTTATTCCTGTAAACTCTTTTGATGTTCTTGTTTCAACTTATCAATATCCTCTTTAAATATATAGATTTCATACTTTTTCTTTGCTTCTTCAGACAGGTTATCATCTAAGTATTCACGAAGCTTTGCTTCACTCTTGGATTGATCCATCCCAATTATAATCTCCTGATCTGTTCGGCCAATTTGAAAGCTGAATAAACCAAACTCATCCATTACACTTTCCAACATTTCAGCAGTTGCTTTCTCGGTGTTTTCGTCAGTGCCACTTGCATATGAAGCCGTATTAAACATCAACAAAAAAGAAGCTATGACCAAGAATCCAATGAATTTCTTTTTCATTTCCCCGCCTCCTTTGTTTCCAGTAAATATCTTCCTAACGAGTATATCATGTCTAGCAATTGAAATCCTATAGAAGTTTTAACTCGTACTCTCATTTATGTTGCTACAACAATTGAATCCTGATGTCTAAACCCATTCCTTACCTGTAGCTGCTTTTTTGCAGATATTGTCTTGACTTTCCTTGTATTCTAAACCCACCTCGGCAACACTCGTTTATGTCGAATAAATTTACTTTTCATATGGAAAACTATCTAAAAAAGTTTAGGAAGGTAAAACATGAAACATAATAAAAATAAACCAACATTTAATCATTCGAAAACCATAGGTACATTTAGAAATGTTACAGATGATTCTAAAACAGCATATCTACAGCCCGATCCACACATATTGCATAATAATATGGATCTAGCCCGCCTTGACGGCCATAGAATTACTATTTGGAAAGATGGCAGATGTGAAAGTCACTTTAAAGTGACTTCATTAGGAGCGATGCCTTCGGGTATAACTGCTGCAAGGTCAGTATACGAGTTTCTCGATAGTGAAAATAAAACAATTAACAGATGGGAGGACGGTATCTTCCCTGTAGATTGTGGTGTAATTAACGAACCTCGTCACCGAAAAGGACGATATGACAGTAATCTCTATGACAGAATTGCTCATGTAGAGTTTCCGGTTCCAGGAACTTGGGAATGGTGCGATGATGATGATGATGATGATAGTAATATTACAACGTAAAAGCAGGTATAAACCTGCTTTTATATCGTTCACTTAGTGTTATGACCGTTATGCTTTATGTCCACCCACTAGCCTAGCTCGTTTTAACGCAGTTCCAGCTGTTGTATAAGAAATAGCTCTTAAAATCGCATTTGAGCCGTATTTTTCCCTTATGGAATCCATAACATGGCCAAGTTGACGTTCCTTTTCACTGTTTTCTTCAAAAAGAGACATCTGAAATTGGTTATCATCAACTACGTTCCCTAATGTAACTGATATGCTCCTTACCGTTTGACCTTGATAGAACTTCTTAAATAAACCAAGGCACGCTTTATAAAGTTTCATCGTGATATTAGTTGGTTGATCTATTGTTAAAGAACGATGAAAGCCGCCTCCGCCTACTGTGTGACTATAACCTAATCCTAAATGAATGGTTCTGCCTGCCTTTTTAGCCTTTCTAGCCCGGCTGGCCACTTCTTCACACATTTCTAATATGACTGATTTAATTTCAGCTTCTTTATCGTAATCCCTCAACAATATCTGGCTTTTCCCGAAAGAAATTTGCTCTTGCCTAATAGGCGTGCCCAGCTCGCTAAGATCCACACCATGTGCATGATAATAAATCTGACTCCCCATGATGCCAAACCGTTTTTCTAAAAGCTCCAATGGATAATTTGCAAGCTGTCCTACTGTGGCAATTCCCATTCGATTCAAATTCCGCTCCATTCGACTTCCTATGCCCCACATTTTCGATAATGGATGAACTGGCCATAATTTTGTTTGAACGTCTTCATATGTCCATTCCGCAATTCCTGAAGGGCTTTTCTTAGCTTCTAAGTCTAAGGCTAGTTTTGACATTAGCATATTTGGGCCGATTCCTACTGTTGCTGGTACACCAAAATCTCTGTAGATTGCATTTTGTATTCTTTTCGCCAGATCCATCGGTGTTCCCCATAGTCTCTTCAAAAAATCAAATCTAATTATACTCTCGTCGACACTATAGGTGAGTATATCTTCTGGTGAAGCAAACTGATAAAACAAATGAGTTATATTGGTGGAAAGCTTAATAAACATCCGCATCTGAGGATTTACAATGTGAATTTGAGGATGATCAGGTATTTCATAAAGGCGCGAACCTGTTTTAATACCAAATCGTTTTTTTAAAGCCGGTGATGCAGCTAAAACAACACTTCCTGATCGTTCAGTATCGCCTACCACAGCGAGATAACATTTCATGGGATCGAGGCCCAGCATAACTGCAGATGCACTGGCGTAAAAGCTACGCATATCTACGGTCAAAAAAGTACGTTTAGGAAGGCTATCATAGTCAATCATAAAACTTTTCTCCTTCAGCCAGCTCCACCTCGATCAAATCATCAACTGAAACAGCCTTAATATGCCCTTCATTCGTTTTTATTAACATTTCCCTCTCAATGTACTTAAAAGACCTTACAAAGCCTGTAAGCGATGAAATATGGCCATTTTCAAAATAGGAGATACTTAAAAGTTGGTTTCCTTGTTTTGCTTCATTAATTATAAGGGCCATTGCTTCAATTTTTTGTTCATCATTTTCAGGGCGCTTCATTTTTTCCATTTCAAGATTCAGCTGCTTTAACATTTCGTTGTGCTCCGGCAACATCATAGAAGTTGCCCATTTCATTAAACCTCGATCCTTTATCACTTGATCACACCCTCAAACATTTTTTGATTATATATTAACAGAACATACGTTCCTTTAGTACAGGAAAGTTTCTCCAAGTAAAAACGCCCGGATCTCTCCGGGCATATTTTATTTTGGCAACTCTTCAATTAGATACTGAAAAAAAATAAAAAAGTATCTGGAAATCTCCAGATACTTTATCACTGCTTAACCGTATTCTTTTTTTCTTCTTTCTCTTGGAACATAGACAGTAATTCGTCATCTAATCGGGCCTTATCCCATTTGTGAAAATAATTCCTTCCGGTTACACCGAATACAGTCTTTGAATTAAACACTGAGTATAGGAAAGTTTCTGCTGTCCGTTTCGGAATAGTGGCATAAAGGATTTCATCTTTTACATTATTAGCATCATTAAGATATTGATCAAAATACTTCCCCGCTCGGTCATCTTTATTCAATTCTTGAATAGCATGTAAATCCTTTATGTCATATTCTCTGTCAAAAGATATTTGAAGACGATACTTTTCCCTGGTGTTATCAAGCATGTCGTCCAACACTTTAGCGTCAATTGCATAATTCCCAACAAGTTCCCTTTCAATTGAATCATACAGTCTTAGAACTTCTCTTATATTAACGAGGTTACTTATATGAGTCGCTGTACTTAAACAAACCATCATACAACCAATAAAACTTAATATAAACAGCGTTTCTGAAGGCAAGTTAACTCCAATCAATGGCAACCCAGCCCCTAAAATTACTGGATAAAATACTAAAAACAAAAACCGCCATACAACTGAGAATAGAATACTGTTTTTCATCTTCTTAATGTGCTTTATATTCTTCATGTCTACCTCTCTTTCCAACCTTTATACTCTCTATCGGTAATTTTTAGCATATCTTCAGCATTTTTTTCACACTCTTAAATGAAACTCAACAATTCAATCTTACCCAAATTATGATATTTCTGCTATCAAAATTCCCTTTGAAAATTTTTTCATCTAATCCATAAAAGTCTTTGCAGTGAAAAATTGATATTTATATATATCACGGGTAAGGAGGAACATTTTATATGAAATATATTCTTAGTGTCTTATTAATTGAATGGTTAATCAACAGAGCACTTGATATGCTATCTGGCTATATAGCAACAAAAGTTAAATCATTTTTAGGAAGAAAACAGAATAAATATTCTGATTACTTCGAGGACAGCCGGCGTCATCGATTATGATGATTCCTTTGAAGTTCTCGGATGGTCAGAAAACTAAAGTTTTCTTTTATTAAAACGCAGGCATCGAGCCTGCTTAGATACTGCTGAAGCAGCATCTTAAACCCAAAAAGAAGCAGAAAGGCTCCCGGAAAGCCCTGGTCGCATTTCCGCAAAACGAATGCCGGCAACCGCCGGCATGATTAAATCCTTTTTTTAGACGCCTTTTTTGTTTTTGTCCAGCCAAACGCCCCCACCCTGGCCAGCTGAAGCTGCCCGGGGGCTTTAGCATTTCACATTCAACATCGGCAAGCAACACGCCGGGCACGCCCGCCGCGTTACTATCCGTGTTTCATAAAAGCACACAAGGGCCGCCAATTTTTTTGTGAACGGACAGCTGCACGCATCTGTCACAAATAAATTGGTCTTAACGATCCGTAAAGGGCTGCAGAACACCCCTTAACGGATCGTAACCCCTTGTGTGCTTTTTGGCTGTGAATGCAATTCGGCCTCCGCAAAAACAAAAAAGTCTTAAAAAAAGGAGCTGTTACATATGTTTTTCACATCTATTGTATGGCATAAAGAAGACCTGAAATCCGCATTAGAATCCAAAGGATTCCTTGGCACTGAGAAGAATATTGAAGCCTGCATTACCAATGGCTTTGAACAAACATTAAAAGAAAGAAGCGTTGAAGAAGGATGGACAATATTAGATGACCTAATTGGATCAATCGAATCACAGCTAGATAAAACCGAGTCAAAGGCGTACTGCAGTTTTTGGACTTATAAAGCGTCCGCCAATGAATACCCTGAAACACAGGTAAGATTTTGTGTTTACGAGGACTGGTTAGAAGAAGTTCTAAATCGCAGATTTACTGATATCCCTGATATCAGTACCTTCACGAGTGAATATACGTACGACCAAACTAAACTCATTTTTGAAATAGCAACTGAAAATAAAAGTGAAAGTGGACTAACCATTTTGAAGGAGGATGAAGGAGAATGAACGTAAACGCAACACAAGCAATTCAACGGCAAATAAAAAAAGAGCATGTGACCCCGACCAAAGAATCACTGCTCAAATCAATACGTGAATCAAAGTATACCACAATCAGCAAACTATTAAAATATGGCGATTCAAATAAGGTCATGACTCATATTGCTGAACTTGAATCCCAGGGAGAGATCATCGTATTCGATGACAAAATTATAGCAGTCAGTTCACGAATAACACTTTCTTTAATCGGGCTGTTATTTTTCGGAACAGTAATCTTCGGGAACCTCATAGCTTAAAACATTCCCATTCCAAAGGAGCAATATATGATGATACTTGTAAGACTCGATAGGACAGTAACTATCTATAAACCAATTACAGCTGATTCCGGTAGAATCATAAGCAGTCGTTACAAAGACCTCTCCGCACACCTGGAAACTGCTAGAGAAATCAAAGTCGATTATCCTTTTGAGATGAAGAAACGCCTTAAATACGTTGAAAAATTAGGGTTTAGACTAAAAGAAACACTTCATTTTGACGATACAGCCCCTTACAGCCGAAACAGACAAATATGGTCAAAATAACATTGTAAAACCAGGCTTCAAATAGCCTGGTTTTTTCGCCGCCTTTGGCGGACGAATGGACGGAAAACTAAAGTTTTCCTTGATCAAAAGCAGGCATCGAGCCTGCTTGGAGGCTGCTAAAGCAGCCTCTAAAACCACAAAAACCTTCTTGTAAGGCTTTGTTAACACAAAGCCTTACAAACCCCTTTCAACACCCCTAACCCTTCAGATTCCAGCTGAAAGAGCTATATCTCATATCGATTACATTAAATGATTTCTTTAGGAGTTTTCAGGAATCCTTACTTTGGGGTCCCCCTACGGGTCTGCTCCCGGACTGTAAGCCGGCCAAAAACGCCGGCCAACATTCCGCGGCATCTCGCTTCCCTCTAAAATGCCCGATAACATGCATCTGTAAGCTTCCGGATTGCCTGCGGCGGATCCTGAAGCAACAGCTGCATTGTTCCTGGTCATTTCTTCACGAGTGAACGAGGACGGAAGATCAAAAAAAGCAGAAAGGCTCCCGTAAAGCCCCGGTCGCATTTCCGCAAAAAGAATGCCGGCAGCTGCCGGCATGATTAAATCTTTTTTTAGACGCCTTTTTTGTTTTTGTCCAGCCAAACGCCCCCATTCTTGGCCAGCTAAAGCTGCCCGGGGGCTTTAGCATTTCACATTCAACATCGGCAAGCAACACGCCGGGCACGCCCGCCGCGTTACTATCCGTGTTTCATAAAAGCACACAAGGGCCGCCAATTTTTTTGTAAACGGACAGCTGCCCGCAGCTGTCACAAATAAATTGGTCTTAACGATCCGTAAAGGGCCACAAAACACCCCTTAACGGCTCGTAATCTCTTGTGTGCTTTTTGGCTGTGAATGCAATTCGGCCTCCGCAAAAACAAAAAAGTCTTAAAAAAAGGAGAATTCACATGCAAGAGATCATTTTAGTGATAATAGCACTTTCATTATTTGGCTTTTTATCAGTTATCACTATCAGAACAAAAGGTGAAGGCAAAAGGTATTCCATCTTGGTTTTACTAATTGCCATAGCGTTTCTTGGTGTAGTTTGTTGCAGTAAATTTTCCTAAAAACTCAAAAGGAGAGGGTCAAATGAATGTCAATACAGCAGACGTGAATCTAGTTGGTTCTATGTCACTCAATGAGTTTCTTGAAATAGCCAAAGAAGAGTACCAAGCATTAACAGGCATACCTGAAGCTATACCTTTCGATAAAGCCTTGTTACAAGGTCATTCAGAGGAAAGTTTGGAAGCTATTTGCGGCACTTTCTGTGACTTCATAGATACAGTAATTTTGAATTTCATGGATCATAATCAATTCTTTTCAGAGAATGAGTTCATATCATATGAGCCTGCTATGTATTGCGATTCTGACGAACAAGGGATAAATGAATTTGATTGTTTCGTAGAATCTATTTTTAAACGCAACGGTAAGTATCATTTTTTCCGTATAGGCTATGTTTTCACCTATAAAGATATAGAGAATGAGTTTACTTTCCAAACGTGTCTTACTGCCATAGAAAACAGTTTGAAATCTCAAATACAGGGGTGTTATCAAAATGATAAACCAAGTACATTTTGACATATATCAAGCAACTCTTGAAAAACAACAAGGCGATCCGGCAGTAGTCATTCCTATGCCTGTCCCTGACACCGAAGCAAACGCTATGGGATACCTACAAAAGCTGGTTTCTCCATTAAAGTGGAAGGTCATAGAATGTAAACATTCAGGAGAAAAAATAGTACCTAGCAACAACGATTTCGATTATGAACGAGTAAATGTGAAAAACGGTATAAATTAAAAACACAAGCATACAGATTGGTTGGCAGGGATTGGTCCCCCTGCCCTCAATCATCAAAGGAGACGAAAACAGCAATGAAATCTTTAACTATCTATGAAATTCTCACTCGCTACAAAACCTTTGAAGAACTTTGTGAAGCTCTTGATTCTTGCTTTGATCTTCACGACTTAGGTTATGTAGACGAAAACACACAAGCGAACTATATAAAGCTTTCAGAGATATCGGCAATCGATCTATTATATATGTGGAAACAAGCCAAAAAAGACAAATCGCTCCCGCCTTATGCGGAGCTTTCAAACTATGAAAAGGCGAAAGTCACCACAATCTACACTTACGTTGGTGAATTAATACCAAATGAGAACGGCATAAATGATCACTTAGGTTGTGCCTGGTTTACAGTTCCCAGCGATTGGGCAGAAAGTAAAGCGAAACAGCACGGCTATGACTCACTGTCTGAATTTCAAAGTGAGTACATCATGGATGACACTGCCGGCTGGCTACAGGATGCAATTGCGACATCTAACGTATTAATCTGCGGTGCAGGAAACCCACCCCATTCCAAAGGAGTGAGATAACAATGTATATGGTTCAAACCTTGTACGATTTAGAAAACTGCGGCATTGGTTCAGAAGTTCAATTATATACAAATCCAAACACAGCAATACAACATGCCATAGAAGCGAAAAACAAACACATTTTAGAATTTCATATGGATGAAGAACCTGAAGTGTACGAACCATTTGTTAAGTATGAAATATACTCTATCACTGTCCAAAATGACGAAAACTTTTGGTCAGTTACTGTTAAGGAAATAAATCTTTACTGAAGGGATGATAAAAAAATGGAATCATCTAAAAAGTCCTCCCAAGAACCTGGCTTTATAACAATTTGGGGACGGGCAGGAATATCATTTAAACTAACTAACGAGGAAATGCATAAAATCCACGCTGACCCGGACTGCTTTTCATCTATTATGACAGTCGTCCTTTCAGAGAAAAGATACGAGTTTGATGGGGAAACGTATTTTCCTGAAGAAGCCGGAGAAAATGAAGTGCTTTACACCGATAATGTTACATCTGAATTTTGCTGTTAATGTTAATAGACATTACGGCAAACAAACCAGCATGAAAATCATGCTGGTTCGCATGGTAGGAAAACTAAAGTTTTCCTTGATTAAAAGCAGGCATCGAGCCTGCTTGAAGGTTGCTAAAGCAACCTTTAAAACCTCCCCCCTGATTTTGCTAGCGCAAAAACAGGGGGAAAACCAAAATCAATTTGCTATAATGAGCGTAACTGAAGATGCAGCCACATCTCAGTTACAAAATCATTCTGCTGATCAGTGTGTTTTAATACACTGATCTTACTTTTTAAGTGCCGTTAAAATTAATGTGAACATCCCAACTAAAACTGTTGCTGTAGTTCCATTCGTAGCAATTAACAACTGTAGTACCTCATTTGTATCCATTTGACACCACCCCCTCTTTATATTTCAAAGCATAGCACATCCTTTTTTCCATTTGTGATCCGTTGTTATCAAGATTAATTGGGGTCCCCCTGCGGGTCTGCTCCCGGACTGTAAGCCGGCCAAAAACGCCGGCCAACATTCCGCGGCATCTCGCTTCCCTCTAAAATGCCCGATAACATACATCTGTAAGCTTCCGGATTGCCTGCGGCGGATCCTGAAGCAACAGCTGCATTGTTCCTGGCCATTTCTCCACGAGTGAACGAGGACGGAAGATCAAAAGAAGCAGAAAGGCTCCCGTAAAGCTCCGGTCGCATTTCTGCAAGACGAATGCCGACATCCGCCGGCATGATTAAATCCTTTTTTAGACGCCTTTTTTGTTTTTGTCCAGCCAAACGCCCCCATTCTTGGCCAGCTGAAGCTGTCCGGGGGCTTTAGCATTTCACATTCAACATCGGCAAGCAACACACCGGGCACGCCCGCCGCGTTACTATCCGTGTTTCATAAAAGCACACAAGGGCCGCCAATTTTTTTGTGAACGGACAGCTGCACGCATCTGTCACAAATAAATTGGTCTTAACGATCCGTAAAGGGCTGCAGAACATCCCTTAACGGCTCATAACCCTTGTGTGCTTTTTAGCTGTGAATGCAATTCGGCCTCCGCAAAAACAAAAAAGTCTTAAAAAAGGAGGACAAAATGATCATAGTCAAGATCGATTTTGGTGATTATCAATTAAATGTTTATTTAGAAGGTGATTACCAAAAAGAGCAAAAACGATTAGGTGATGCTTTTGAGGAAGCAATGTATAAAAAAGCTATTGCCCAAACCAAAAAGGATGGGTGGGCTTTGCCTCCACTTAAACGTTTTTTTGAAGTTACAGAATAAAAACGGTAGAAATCAAGAACACACGTACAAGGGTTATCGGTTGGGGGTTGGTCTCCCCTTCCACTCAATTTTTAATCAAGGGGCGAAAATGAGTGACTAAACAAGAAATAGCGCTGGTATTAGCCAGATACATTACAGATTTAGAACTAGACCTTAAATTAACAGAGGAAGAAAAAGAACTTGCTAACTGTCCATTTGAAGTTCAACTCTACCAAGAAAAATGCAAAGTAGTTCTAGACAAATTGCAACTGTTGTCTGACATACGGCAAGATTTACGAATTCCTGATGTTAAGTTTTGGCGAGCATTAAAAATGATTGAATATGAAAACAAAAAAGGAGTGTCTATGTAATGGCAGTAAAAACGTACGTAAAACCTGAAATCACAAAGAGATATAACGAGTTGCACATGTACAAATACAATCCCGATCACCAAATTCAGTATTATGCAAACAAATTTAAAAACGATCTAGCACCTCTAGTTCAAAATGAAGACCAAAGAGATTATTTTCTAAATAGGTTGATGGAGTTTGAAAAATTTTTAACTCAGCGAATGGAGAAATCACTTACCATGATCAAAACACCAAGTCCCTTGATTACCGGACGGGCAAACTATCCATTTGAAAGAAAGCAAAAGGAATTAGCTCGAAAAGACAATTATGATCGAGAAACAACTGAAAAGATGACACGGTTTATTCAAAACACAAAGAAACATCTTGGCTCCTTAGAGAAGCCCGAAGAAAAAGCAGTAAAGGCATATTCTGAATTCAGAAAAGATTGTATAAGAATCCGCCTAATAAAAGAAGGTAAAATGCCTGGATATGATATTACGTTATTCAAAAACAGTCTCGTCACCAAATTAAAAAGACTATTCAAAGAAGGACACAACAAGGAAGAGTTATACAAGATATTTGAAGCAGAAGGCATGACAAAAGTTTTCACAAAACGTCACAGCATCTATAAACTCTTTCAAGCTGAAGAAAAAAAGCCGCACTATCCCACTTTGACTTATGAACAGTGTCGCGTAGTCGCTGATGAAGAAAGCGACAGATTAAAAATTATCTTTTCTGATGATCAACGGCCCGACGATCAATTAAAAGATAAATTAAAGAAAAACACATTTAGATGGTCACCACGCTCACAAGCCTGGCAAAGAAAATTAACAATGAATGCATATAGGGCCGCAAAGGCTATATTTGAATAGAAACTCGGTAGAGATTAAAAACACAAGCACAAATCGGACAGGATTCGTCTACCTGTCCCTCTATATAAATTCGGAGGGGAACAATATGGAGTACCTAGTAGTTTGCGAAATTGAAGTAGATGCCAATTCAGAAGAAGAAGCAGCCGAAGAAGCTATCGAAAGCTTTAAATCGTTAATCACGGAAGGTTCATTATACGTTGAAGTGAAAAAATTATAATACTACCGTCATACTTTATTGAACGGTTCAGCAAGGAGTTTTTGCAATGACAAAAAACAAATTATTAAACGCCTTAACACTATTCAAAACTTCCGCACGGGAGATTTCTGATTTATGGGATGAATCTGATGATGTTACGTTTAACAAACTTAATGAGGGTTTTCCATTCGATCAAGATTTTTGTGAAGTAGTTGAAAAAATTGAAAATTGGTTAATTACGCAACAAGAACTGCTCAAATAACAAAAAGAAGTTACCGCGCTACATAGCGCGGTAAGCTCGTTACGCAAGGTCGGAAAACTAAAGTTTTCCTTGATTAAAACGCAGGCATCGAGCCTGCTTGGAGGTTGCTAAAGCAACCTCTAAAAACATTAAAACCTTCTCTGGTGGTTTTGCTGCGCAAACCACCAATCAAAACCTTGTAAGCTTCTTCTTTATATCTTCTCTGCTATAATTACAATAACTTTATATCATGATGACTACTGATGCTGGAACATCTTCAGTCACCCTTTTAAGATCAGTTTTTAAGCTGATCTTTTTAATTACCTGTAGCAATCAAAATAACTTTAAACATACCAAACAATATTGTGGCCGTAAATGAATTTGTAATTAAGACAAGCCTTAACATCCACAGCAGTTCCTCTTTATTCATATTATTTCTCCTTTCTCCCTTACTGATTTTTTCCATTCCGTTTAACCTCCTTCCTTCGATTAGTCTTATTTTTCTTTTACACTTCATAACTTGCATTAAGCTATTATTTTGGGACATTAAATTTCAAACCCCTCTCTTACATGTTCACTAGATAATATTCGCAATTTTTTTATACCGCACAATTAAGGGAAAATTTCTACCCTCATTATTAACTGCGAAGCGATTTTTAAAATGGCACAAATTTATGGTGAAAACCTCTTCTAATTCTAACTGCGTATTATTCTTTCAAAATGGACATCATCAGTTACTATAAGTTGCGTATCTACTTCTAAAAATGGTTAAAAATTTCCCTTGGGTCCCCCTGCGGGTCTGCTCCCGGACTGTAAGCCGGCTAAAAACGCCGGCCAACATTCCGCGGCATCTCGCTTCCCTCTAAAATGCCCGATAACATACATCTGTAAGCTTCCGGATTGCCTGCGGCGGATCCTGAAGCAACAGCTGCATTGTTCCTGGCCATTTCTTCACGAGTGAACGAGGACGGAAGATCAAAAGAAGCAGAAAGGCTCCCGTAAAGCACCGGTCGCATTTCCGCAAAACGTATGCCGGCAGCCGCCGGCATGATTAAACCCTTTTTTAGACGCCTTTTTTGTTTTTGTCCAGCCAAACGCCCCCATTCTTGGCCAGCTGAAGCTGCCCGGGGGCTTTAGCATTTCACATTCAACATCGGCAAGCAACACGCCGGGCACGCCCGACGCGTTACTATCCGTGTTTCATAAAAGCACACAAGGGCCGCCAATTTTTTTGTAAACGGACAGCTGCCCGCAGCTGTCACAAATAAATTGGTCTTAACGATCCGTAAAGGGATGCAGAACACCCCTTAACGGCTCGTAACCCCTTGTGTGCTTTTTGGCTGTGAATGCAATTCGGCCTCCGCAAAAACAAAAAAGTCTTAAAAAAAGGAGAGACACATTGTGGGGAAATCAGTTTATGAAATCATCACGGAGAAAATTATTGCACAACTTGAAAAGGGTGTTGTTCCTTGGCATCAGCCCTGGACAAATTCCTGTGCAGCAGTTAACTGGAAAACACAAAAGCCTTATCGCGGTATCAATAACTTTTTAGTCCCTCCTGGGGAATACGCTTCTAAAAAACAAATCTTAGAAGCTGGCGGCCGCATCAAAAAAGAAGAATTTAAAAACTCACATATCATTGTGTTCTGGTTATGGAAAGAGTTTGAAGACGAAGAAACAGAAGAAAAAAAGAAATTTGCAAAGCCTATCTACTACCGCGTATGGGATATCAATAAACAATGTACCGGGCTAAAAAGTAAACGAAAACAAGAAACGTATAATCACGATCCCATTGAAAAAGCTGAAGAAATTATCAATAACTATCCCAATGGTCCAACCTACACCTTTGAACCTGGAGAAGCTGCATACTTTCCAACACTCGATAAAATCAATTGTCCGCCAATACAAGATTTTAAAGTGCCAGAAGAATACTACTCGACTCTTTTCCACGAAATGATACACAGTACAGGCCACAAAAGTCGCCTAGCAAGAACCTTTGGTACATTTGGTGACGAGAAATATTCTAAAGAAGAGCTAGTGGCAGAAATGGGTGCAGCTATGCTGTGCGGCATTGCCGGGATAGAAAACAATACCATTGAGAATAGTGCAAGCTATATCAAATCCTGGCTTTCTGCATTAAAAGACGATAACCGCCTGATATTCCATGCATCTGCACAAGCCCAAAAAGCTGTTGACTATATTTTAGGAAATACAGAAGAAGATCAAATAAGTACGGCAAGTTAAATACAGGTAGGAATCAAAAACACAAGCACAAGGAAAAACTCGCGGGGCTGGTCCCCCCGCATTTACTTATGGACAGCAAAAATCAAAGGAGGAAAAAACATGAAAACATTTCGAAAAGGTGCAAAAGTACAGCTTTTAGTTGATCACGATTCACCGTGGGGGTACTTCCCAAAAGGTACAATAGGGAAAGTTATTTGGCATGACAAAGAAGATGAGGAGATGTCACACGTAGAAGTTGATTTTTACTATAAAGATACGGAAGCTCTTTTACGTGAGGATGAAAGTTTATCTTTCTGGGACGTGGAAGATGGTCCAATAATTCACGAAAAAGACTTAAAACTCGTGAGTTCAAATTAGGCGCAAAATTTGTTGCGGCTAAAATCGCAACCGGCTTTTGCCGGTTACGCAAGGTCGGAAAACTAAAGTTTTCCTTGATTAAAACGCAGGCATCGAGCCTGCTTGGAGGCTGCTAAAGCAGCCTCTTAAACCCAAAAGAAGCAGAAAGGCTCCCGGAAAGCCCCGGTCGCATTTCCGCAAAAAGAATGCCGGCAGCCGCCGGCATGATTAAATCCTTTTTTTAGACGCCTTTTTTGTTTTTGCTCAGCCAAACGCCCCCATACTTGGCCAGCTGAAGCTGTCCGGGGGCTTTAGCATTTCACATTCAACATCGGCAAGCAACACGCCGGGCACGCCCGCCGCGTTACTATCCGTGTTTCATAAAAGCACACAAGGGTCGCCAATTTTTTTGTAAACGGACAGCTGCCCGCAGCTGTCACAAATAAATTGGTCTTAACGATCCGTAAAGGGCCACAGAACACCCCTCAACGGCTCGTAACCCCTTGTGTCCTTTTGACTGTGAATGCTGATTGGCTCTCCAAGCAAAACCAAAAAAGTCTTAAAAAAAGGAGAATGAATCATGAAGAAAGCTATGTCATGGCATTTGGATGTGTCCGATCATCTAACGCCTCACTTGAACCGTACTATCACTCTACCAGAAACGGATTTTATTGCCGCAGATTTAGACTATAATACTATGGCATTCAATAAAACTGACAATCAAATTGTCTTCACGGAATCAAGTACATTTCCGCAGCACAATCTTGTCATTCAATTCCTGCCGGCTGGCACATCAGGAATTTTAGATGTAATTAAAATTACAGCCATATTCCTCTCAGCTAAAAAAACGCTCAAAGGAGAAAGAACATGCTAACTCGAAAGTTAATGCAAGCTCTGGCCGTCCTGGTCATCCTACTTAGTGGATGCCAGGGCGTTAGCAGCAGCCATTCTGGAACAACTGAAAAGGCCGTTGATCTATCTGATAAAATTGAGGTAACAGTTAGACGCGTTATAGATGGAGACACATTTATTGCCGATGTTAATGGTACTGAGGAAAGAATCCGTTTAATATTGGTCGATACTCCGGAAACAGTCCATCCAACAAAAGCAGTGCAGCCTTATGGAAAAGAAGCTTCAGCCTTTTCAAAAAAGACGTTAGAGAATCAAAGTGTTTATCTGGAATACGACAAAGAAAAGCGTGATAAATATGATAGGCTATTGGCATACGTATTTTTAAAGGACGGGACCTCATTTAACAAAATTCTTTTAGAGAAGGGCTATGCTCGTTTAGCTGTTTTTCCGTCCAACACTAAATATGAGGATGAATACAAACAAGCTGAAGAAACAGCAAAAAACAAAAAATTAGGCATTTGGAATAACAATTAAAGGAGGGGTTAATGATGGACATTAGAGAAACAAATGACCAATTTTATAAAGGATTAATAGAGCATTATAAAAGCATTGGAGATACTGAAAATGCTAAGAAAACAGAAGAATTCTATGAAAGTTTAAGATCCCAAAGACAGAATTTAGATGAAGATAATAAACGTATTATTCGCGAACTTACTGAATAACCTTTTGATTTTCACTAACTGAGGAGAGAATAATGAAATGAAAACTTGCCCATACTGCGGTAGCCCCGTAGCAAAAGAAAACGAAGCTAACTATTATGAATGTGATTTCTGCATGATTAACATAAAAGACGCTGAAGAAGATGGCAACCGCAAAACAGTTCCCTTCCGTGAAACTGCCGATGAAGAGGACCTTTACAAGACTACACCTGAATTAATGACTTTTCACACATATGAGTTGCTTTGCTTATTAAAGCTTATCAGACAAAAACGCAGCCAAAAGTATAATGAACTTTATAAGAAGACAGCGACCGGTAACACTGATTCACAGGAATCCAGGAATGATTATCAATTCCTCACAAAGAAAATGAATATCGTTGAAAATCTCTTGCTACAAAGACTTGGATATATTCCGGATAGTCTATATGATTCTTTTCTTAAAAAGTACCTGGATAAGATTAAGAACGGCAAAAAGACCAATGAAAAAATGAAGATATACTCCAAGTAACATACCTGGTTTACATATCTCATCGCTATGTGTATCATAAATATAATCGATCTTTGTGCTTGAGGATTGATTTTTACCGTTTACCGGCCCCGGAATTAGACCCTCCGGGGTGTTTTATTTTCTTATGATAAACCATAGAGCTGTACATGTTGAAACCCATTAAGTACCAGGTTCAAATGACTTTAAAGATCACCGCCCTTCACTTATTATTTCAAAAGGGAGGTGATTTTTTGTTTATATCCCCTATGCTACTGGAATCCACAAAAGAACCATTCGATGATGACTCTTACATTAGTGAGCTTAAATTTGATGGTATACGGATTGTACTATCGAAATTCAATAATCAAATAAAACTTTATACGCGTCACAATAATGAGGTTAGCAGCAAGTTTCCTGAGTTATTGAATTTAGATGTTCCTGACGGTACGGTGTTAGATGGCGAAATAATCGTAACAGGTGACGATGGATCTCCTGACTTTGAGGCTGTCATGGAAAGGTTTATGTCCAATAAGTCCCCACATAAGATCGTATATTGCATTTTCGATGTTATATACTCAAACGGCCAATCCATCGCATCAAGCCCACTAACGCAACGTAAAGAAGTGCTTAAAGGTCTTGAAATAAACCATCCGAATGCTTTTGTACTTGAAGGGATAAGAGGAAATGGTGTCTCCTATTTCAATATGGTTAAAGAAAAAGGTTTAGAGGGCATCGTCCTAAAAAAAGCATACTCATCATATGAAATCGGAAAACGCTCTAGGAACTGGATTAAAGTCATTAATTATGACTTTACTGAAGTGCTGATAACCGGCTACACACGTAAAGATATAAAATTTCTGCTGTCTTACCAAGATGGCACCCCAGCTGGCATGATGGAATTTATGCCAAAGTCAGAGCGACATAAGTTTCATTTAATGAAAAAATTAAAGTCTGAAACTGAAGATTTTGTTTTTGTTGAACCTATCTCGTGCAATGTTAAACATCGCTTTATGACCAAACACGGGAAACTTCGTTTACCTTCATTCGTTTCTTGGAGAGAGTAACCTCTCCATTACATAACCACTCCCCCACTCTTTTTTAAAAGAATTCCGCGCAAAAAATCTAAAATAACCCACTAACACTGTTACAAAGTAAATTTGTTAATGAGTAAACCTGTTACACTGTTACAATCAAGGGAACCTTTCTATATCAACGTTTCAACCTCCCTCTTCGCAAATTTTTAATGTCGCTAACGTATAAGATCAAGGATGTCGCGGGCCTCATCGTATTTCCAGGTGCCGCGCTCCCGATACCTGGCATCGATCTCTTTCTTCAGCTTCCGCAGCACCGGCGCAGCGCGCCTGCTTTCCTGGATTCCGGATGCGGCCGGATCTTACCTTCAGCTGCAGGTGCTCCGATACCTGGCATCGATCTCTCTTCAGCTTCCGCAGCACCAGCGCAGCGCGCCTGCTTTCCTGGATTCCGGATGCGGCCGGATCTTACCTTCAACTGTTTAGGATACTGACACACGGTCTTTTCCTGCCTATAAACAAAAAATCGTCCTTTAATAAAAGGACGATTACTATTTTAACGATTTTCCTGATCAGATTTAATTTGATTTGACTTATTCAATAAATCATTTAAAGACCGAACATTCGAATTCATTTTAGAAATTGTTCTTCTTAGATTTTGAGAAGGAATATACTTACCATCGGCTGTAATTTTTCTAGCCCTAGTTCCGGCAGAACCTTTAACTTTTCTTGCCCTTACAGCTGGGGAACGTTTAACAACAACCGAGCCAGAGCTACTGTAATTCGCAAGTTCTCTACTCATTAGTGCTCCCTCCTATCAGCAAGTTCAAAAATTCAAAATAGAGTTGGTGTTTATCCATTATAGCACATTCAACCTCTTGTGCGTATGCTTCAGCACGCTTTACATTCCAATCCTCTTCAAGTGAAAAATGAAGGCATAGAACAAAGTTATCAATGGCCTCAGTGATGTAGAATGTCTTTTTATCTTCCCTGTAAGTAATTAATCGTTCACCTTGATTGAAGGCATCAACAACATGAATTCCCTCTTCGTATAATGCAAATACTTCCGGAGCTGTTATATCTCCTGCTTTTCCGACCAATCTTAATGTTTCTCCATCCTGAAAGTATAACGAAGCAGCATAACAAGAATTGATATGATTAACGACTACTGGGTTTGTATCTTTAGCCTGTATGATGTCGTAACTGTGGTTAAGAAATTCAATCCCTTGTTTTAAAAAGTTTGACCAATCTTGTTGCTCTTTATTCAATATTAAATTTCTTTGATGGAGCATAGTAAGAGTGTGTTCGGCGTATTCTACTAAATATGACTGCTGCTCTTCAATCTCAGTTAACTCGTCTAACCTAGGGATAAAGTCAACAACCGTCTTTAAAGAATTGCTAATCATTTGTGCAATTTGTTTAGCTTCTTTTTCCGATTGTGCATAATCAAATTCATACAACCAATACCTTTTTTTATAAATGTCATATAAAAATGCCCAAACAAAAGGATCAGCAGCTTCTAAGTGTCTTTTAACCATTCCATCCTGACTGGCGATCCAGCTTTCAAAAGGGTCAAAGGGTGAATCAGGTGGCCTATGGTTCTCTTCAATGTATTGGTTATATAGTGAATCAAAATCCTTTTTTAATTCAAAGAACCTCTTTTTGATATCCGGATTTACGAAAACCAAAATGTGCTTTTTCTTTTTCCAAGCTTCTTGGAATTCCAAGTATGTAGGTGTTACATTCCCCCACCTTAATTCCGGTTCTTCACCTGATTTAGTGTTTATCAGTAATATGACGATGTCGCTTTTCTCAACTACTTCGATGCAATGCTTCATTGTATCCGGCTTCCATGTCCCAAAATCTTCTTCTTCAAAGATGGGTACCTCATGGCCACATTCCTCTAAGTGTTTTTTGATGATTTTTCTCGGTGTCTTTAAGGACTCTTCGTAAGCTGAACTGATAAATATTCTCGTCTTATCAATAACCAGCGTGCTCTCCCCCTCTCACTTCCATATGAAAATTATACCTTTTGATACAAGCAGAAGAAATCCCAAAACAAGAGCCATTGGGATAAATCCCAATGACTGCGCCTATATCTTTTCTAGTTTTAAAATGGAGTTATCTTCAGCAACATTCTTTACTGCCGCGCGTTGCTTTTTTATGAACTGTTTTTCAAATTCAATAATTTCCTTAGCATGTTTAACATCGACTTTAAATAATTGATTTTTCTCTCTACGATAAGGTTTAATTGTGTTTTCAGCTTCTCTTCTAATTGACACAATGATATCGGTTACTTCATCGCGAAGAGCTTTAATCTCTTTTATATGAGGATCATCATATTCACCATAGATTAGAGATATCAGTTGATCAAATATTATTTTCAACGAGTCATCATAGCGTATAAGCTGAATGTATACTTTGAAATAAGCTTGTGGAAAATTCCTTACCAACAAATCATTCTTATTAGAAAAATCAAAGCGTGGACCCTCTAAACTAAGAACACCCAACAGATCTTTAAGATTATCCACCAATGTCGTAAAACTTACATCCTTGTTTGGACGCTGTATAATAGCATCCATATAATGTTTTAATTTTTTTTGTATCTGCAAATAATCTCTAATTGACTTTTTACTCGCATTGAATCTTTTAGAAAGCCTCCTTTTAGCGAAAATTTTATTGGATATTTCCTTTACACCATCCAAAATATCTTCTCCAACTGAAAACGACACTAAAGGCAATAATACCAACAATACAGCTAAAATATATTCCATACTATCTCCTTCCTATGCACAAGCCAATTGAACGATCTTAAAAATAAGAAACATTCCTGCGACCACAAGTGCCACACTTATTAATCCCGCAAATAATCTAAATAGAGCATACACTCCAACAATACCAACGAAAATCAGTAAAGCGCCAAAGACCAATTTCACCAACAGAAGGAATAAAATATGCCTGAATAAAACTAATAGCGTAATCACCAGCGCAATGGCCAACATGTATTTTATTTTTTTTGACATCATGAATTCCCCCTGTTAGTAGTCGTCAAATCATAAGTCTAATGACTTCACAGCCTGGTCCTTTTGATCCTGTGTAATTCCGATATATCTTAATGTAATGCCCGCGCTACTATGATTGAACATATCCATCAGGAGCGTGATATCAGTTCCATTCTTGTATTGATGATAACCAAAGGTTTTCCGCAATGAATGCGTCCCAATGTTTTTTAAGCCTATTGTGTCTGCAGCAGCCTTAATGTTCCGCCAAGCAGTCACCCTGGTAATCGGCTTATCTTTAGATTTCTGGCCGGTAAAAAGATAATGGTCAAGGTTCCCCTCATACCGGTGATGAACATATTGAACAATTGCTTTTCGGACACCTTTAGTCATAGCAATTTTATTGTGTTTCCCTGTTTTGGTTTCTCTCAATTCAAAGTAATCAAGGGGCTTCATTTTTTCGTCAATAACATCTTTGAATTTCAAATGAATTAAGTCACTAATCCGAAAAGCAGTATTTATTCCGATAATGAAATATACGGCGTCACGTTCATTCATCGAATAAAGTAGCTTTTTCATGTTGTCTATATCTTTTCTGTTTCGGATCGGTTCAACTAAATTCATACAAATTACCTCTTCGTTTTAAATTAAGTCATGTGAAATCTAAATTCACAGTCCTTTTTGCATTACTTCTATTGTAATAGTGCTGCTGTTAGTTGAACAGTTTTTTCAATATCCCTACCTGTTAATATCTTTCATGTATAAAGGTTACAAACCCTAATATCACGACAACAATAAATACAAGAAATCCACCCATAATATTAAAGAAAATAGAATGTTGAATGAAGAATGCCTTAAATTCATTTGGGAAAATCGCTTGAATTATGCATAAAGAGGCCACAATAGCACCAACAACGATACTTACGATAAATCCTAAAAAATTTTTCTCTTTTCTTTCCATAAGCGCCTCCTATTTTCAACGATTGCTTAATAATTTATACTTAATTAAGGGCTGAAGCAGCCCCTTTTCCTTACTCTTCGGGATTTCTGTTTGGCGACTGATCCCGGAGGGTTATAGTAGTTCAATTTTATCCTTATAAAGTTTAATCGGTATTCTTAGCCCGACTTGTTTTTGATCATAAACTTCTTTAGGAACAGTTATGTCGTAGTTTTTTTCGTCTGCGTAAATTTTAATGTAATAACTCTCAGTTGATGCCCCCGGTGTAGCTGCAGACATCATATAAGTTCCACCACCTATAACAACCGGTGTTACCGTAAAATCCATACTCGAATCTGTAGTAGAATATTTGTCAATCACTAAAGCATCCAGCTTCTTTCCCTTCTTTAACACATTTTCTTTCTCAATTCTTGCTTCTTCTGCTGCCTTTTCTGTAATACTTTTAAAATCTTTATCCATCTTTGTAAGGGTTTCGTCAGTCTCATGTACCATCCAATAGAAACCTCCACACAAAAACAATAGAAAAGTAATGAAAAGACCGGTAAACGATAAAACTTCTCTCATGGTCTAATTTCTCCTTTCATGTCATTAAAAAGGAAGGTCATCATCACTAACATCAATAGGCTTTCCACCTGTAAATGGATCTCTCCCCGCACCTACATCAGCAAAATCTTCCCGGTTGTTACTTTGACCTTTAAAGCTTTGATCATATCCTGGATTGGCTCCATTCTGGTTTTTGTTCTTGGGTTCTAAAAACTGAACGGTCTCAGCTAACACCTCAGTTACCCATACACGATTACCTTGGTTATTATCATAAGTCCGGGTCTGAAGACGGCCGTCAACTCCTGCCATACTCCCTTTTTTTAAAAAATTAGCAACATTTTCAGCTGTCCTTCTCCATGCCACACAATTTATGAAATCTGCATCACGTTGACCTGATTGGTTTGTAAACGTACGATTTACAGCCAAAGTAAAAGTGACAACCGGTGTTCCTTGTGGGGTATACCGAAGATCCGGGTCCTTTGTTAGTCTTCCTACTAGAACTACTCTGTTCAACATTTAATTTTCCCCTCCAAATCTATAATGTTCAGATCATTTATAAACCCAGCAACCAATGATTTATCCCTTATCATGCTATTTAACTGATTGAGGAAAAGCATCATTCCATTTCTTGTTTTTTCGGTATACTCCAGTTGCATATCGTCAAATTTTATGTAGAGACACTTTCCTCTTGGAGTATCAGTAATCCCAGCGTCAAACAAAAACTTTACTTTGTTAAGTTTTTCCGCAATCCTGGTAGCAGCTTCTTTACGACTAACCTTCACTTCCCAACACTGAATATCCATTTTTTCACCTCTCTTCCTCTTTTTGAAAATGTAACACAATATTATTATAACATATGTTGTGTTACATTTTTATACTTTATTTTAACTTTTTCAAAAAAAAAAGAGTGCTAACCCCTTGATACATAAGGGATCAGCACTCATTTAAAAATGTAACACAATAACATTGTGTTACATTTCTTCAAATCGATAATAGCCTCTTCGTGGTTTTTTTACTGAAGGATTTTTTTCCATAATCGATCTCATAAAATTCGTCATGTTTAGTATTTGCATATTTGTCTCTTTCTCGACCTGGCTCCTAAGTTCATCAGCAGACAAACCGTCTGAATTGACTTTCAAAATATTAACGGCAACATGCTTTCTTATGTCTCTTTCGGGTTTTGACTTTTGATGAATTTCTAGCGAGGCTAATTGTTTAAGATCCGGAAGGTTTTTATACTCTACTCTATCGATTTCTCTTAGGCGCTCAAATATCTTATTTCGTTGTTTCTGGTACTCCTTGATCATCGCTGTTTCATCTTTGTCTATTTTTTTTAGACGTTCTTCCAACGCTTTCCTTTCTGTAAACATTTACCTCTCTCCTTTGTAATCTCCAGACAACAGCTTTATTTTTTCAACTATTAACTGTAGAGTCGGATTATGAACAATATTTGTTTTAGGAATACGAGAAACGGTTAGTGCCAGTTTCTCTAATTCGACAAGTATTGACAAGCGATTAAAATAAATTAAGTGCTCAGGGAGATTATGCAAAGCATCCGACATCCTATAACACACATCATTTACTATTGCTTGTTCCCTTTTAGGAAAATGTCCATTACCTGATATTGAACGGATATATAGGAGACCAAAATTTAATAAGTCTAGCCCTATACGCTTTAATTGTTCATCACTTATACTTACTTCTTTATTTACCAACTTTTTATCTCCCTTCTTTAGCTGAAAGAATGTGTCCGAGAATATTCAGCTCTATAAGTTATTTATCCTCTCGCTCCTGGATCACTGGCATTGATCTCTTCTTCAGCTTCCGCATCATCGGCGCAAAGCACCTGGCTTCCTGGGTTTCCGGAACCGGCAGCATCTTAATACAATAAGAAAAATAAAAAAGCTCCCTGAAGTGAGGGAGCTTGTCTTCAAAAAATTACCGTTCTCTGCTGTTTCTTCGTTGTGCGCTTGGGCTACTGCGCTTCAATGTAGGATTCTCTTGAATAGTCACTTGCATCTTACCCTTACGAGGCTGCGGCTTAGATTTTTCAGCCTCTTGCTTTAATGACTGTTCTAATTCTCGGACTTCCATAAATTTATTCAGGACGCCTATTGTATCACGTTCCGTCAGCAAGCCGATGTGTTTAAGGAAATCCTTCTCGTGATTCATCCATTTAAGTTCCCGTTCCTGCAAAACAACCCATGATTCCTTATCCAAACCAGCTGCTTTCCAGTCAGCAATTGGATACTTATACTTAGAAAAATTCTTGTTGTTATTATTAGATGTAATGTAACCGATCAGGACCTCCGGCTCGAAAGCACCTTCAATGGATTTTTTTGAACCTAAAACAAGGACAGGCCGCGCTTTACGACCTGTCCCATCTCTAAATTCAGTTATCGCTAAATGTATATTGCCTAGCTCTAATTTTTTTGGATCTGTTTCAGCCAATTATCTTAATTCCTGGTGAAGTTCATTATTTTCATCTAACAGGATAGTCCCGTCAGCGTTTCGTTCCGGGTAGTTCTCCGGACGATTATATTGGGGGTCAGCCAGCAGTTCTTTCATTTTCTCATGAGCTTGCTCAATTGTTTTTATCTTTTCCATACAATTGACCTCCCTTTCTCTATAATATATTATACCATTTTAGCGATACTGAAGATACCTTTTTCCCTTGTTATCCCTTGATTAATTCAGGTAAATCGGTGTTTTATCACCCCCTAACAAGCAGATTTTTTTTGCTCCTATGTTGCTTTTGAGAATGTGTTTTTTCTCGTTGTTTTGAGGCAGCTCTACGGACCTTCAGCACATCATTCCAATCCTTAGAAACCTCTTCCACCGGCAGATATCCTAGATCATTATAGTTGTCGTAATAAAGTTGTACTTTCTGTTGCATTTTCACCTGATTAGTCAGATCGACCTCTTTTACATCCTGTTTTAAAACTGATCCTAGATCCGTTTTTCCATTTATAGTGTTAGCTTTTAACGCCCTAGCAGCTTCTTCTATTGCTATTGGCACCTGGATTTCATAAGGTTTTTCACTAGGCAGCTGTTTAGCACCAAAATACTTGCCAAAACCATAACCGTTCGTAATCTCATTTGTATTTCCAAGGTTCGTTTCAGCTTTATGAATAGCAGCTAGGTACTTCCAATCGACCCCATATTGGCTGCCGTATGTTTGATACAGTTCTAAATATTCTTTGGGAATGTGATTGTCTGCCGGGATTAAGTTATGAAATTTGACTTCCTCCCCTTTAACAGAAAACTCATATTGTCGTATTTCATCCATAAATTTGTGGCCAGCATGGTCATTATCAACGCCGAAGTATACTCCTTCTGTCGGAGCCACACCGCGGGATTTCATTGTATGCTTTATCAGGTTGAAAACCGTGTTTTTCTTCACCCCATTCATTGAAATGAGACGGCAATTAGATAATTGGTCTTTATACATTGTCCAATAACTTAACATATCAATAGGCGCCTCAAAAAAATAAAGTTTTTTAGGGACGCCTAATGAGACATTAAAGCCATAATTCCGCTGAGAATTGGGTTTAATTTGTTTAAATGTCGTTCTCTTTCCGTCTTTATTCATTGTAATGGTGCCCTGAAGATCGGCACCTACACGCTTGCCTGTATTCCCCCAAACAAACACACAGTTTTTCTTTTTATCCTGTCTCAATAACCCTTTCGCTATTAGAGCATTAACTATCCCTTTATCGATGCCTCTTTCTTCAGTCAAGTAACGTTCAACTTGTTCTGTAGAGTTATCATGAACGATGTCATAAACGAATTCTTTCTGCGGCTGCTCTTTAACTTCTTTTGTATGCTTATAGTCTTTTTCAGTGAGCATTGATACTGCTTCACGGAAGCTTTTTCCGTAAAATGTTCGAACAAAATCAATTGAATTGCCGTTCTTTCCTTGGGAAAACCACTGAAAGCTGTTTTTCTTTCTATCAATCATTAAGCTGTCGTGTTCAGCGCCCTGATACCATCTATCACTCATCTTAACAAGCTCATAACCATTTGCCTCACAAAAGCCAACAATATCAACTGCAGCTGCTTGTTTTATGACATCTTCACTTACTCTAGGCATTTAAACTCCCCCTTTTTTAGTCATAAAAAAAAGACCAGGATTTATCCTGATCTCACATGTATTTTCTTTAATTTTTAATGCTGTTCACCAACATAAAAAGCCCCCAGCTTTTCAATATCATTATCGAATTCCTTATCAAGTGGCAGCATGTTTATCATGAGGTTCTTATATTCTGGTCCGCAGCAAGCTTCCCGCGCATTATATACATCTATCTGAAACACGGGCACTTGGTTAGTGCCAACTCTGAATTCGTTAAAAACATACCATTCCTCACGCGGGAGCCTTGTTTCTTTTTCTAACCACATGTATTCAGACGTTACGTTTTTGAAACCATAATACTTCTCAAGAAGAAACACTATATCTTTTCCTGCCACACAAATATCATCCCTAACAAGCTGCTCAAATCTAAAATGAATACACCCAATTATCGTTATAAGCTCTAAAAGTTCGTCCTCAAATCTTGAAGGTTCAATGTCCTTTTCGATAAAAAGCAAATAATCTGGATCTCTCTCTTCATTGATATAGTGGTCTAGTTTAAAAATCATTGGCTGCCTCTCCTTTAATTTCAGAATTGCCTACCGGCTCTGTTCCATTTCATACTGCATTTGTTGATATTTACGCATGTTTTTCATGCTCTGATAATCTTTATCTAAAGCGTGCTTAATTTTATTGATATCTGACCTTTTTATGCGCCTACCCTTTGTATCCCATTGTCTATGTGATACTGAACCAGGAGCATAGGTGCCTGAGCGATTTTGTTTTGATTGTGACTCACGCCTGCGTATTTCGGCCATTTCCTTCAGCATGGAGTTCCCTAATTTTGTGTAGAGTTCTTTATGTTTATTTTTCCTGTACTCTTTATATCTCTCTACCTGTTTTGGACCGTTTCCATATACTGATTTTCTGAATTCCATTTCTTCTTTTAACGACTGATCCAGCTCTTTATAGTCTTCAGGATGATACTTTTGAATGTACATCGTAATCACGCTGTCTATCTCCGGCCGAATATTATTCAAAGCATTGTTATTATATTTCCACAGCCGCAGATCCTCCGGCAGATTCTCGTAGATATGGTTATACATCTTTGTCATGTACGTATCCAATCTTGGCTGAAATTTAAGGCCTTTAGGAGCAATACGGTCATGGATCAACTGCGATATTTTACTAAGTTCTTTGTCCCGATCCATGAGGGTGTTTGCAACCTTACTTTTCATTTTATCCAGGGTTTTTAATTTCCGATTCCCACGCCGAGCCTGGTAAACCTCACCTGTTTTTTTGTTCGTAAAGACGCCGTACTCTTTTGTCGGATTGGGTTCAACTAGCGCAATGTGGACATGGATATTATCAGTGTTGTAATGTATGGCTGCGGACCAAACGCCACTTTGTTCAAGCTGCTCTTCTCTTAATAAAACTTCCATTCCTTTTCGAATAGAGTTTTGAATTGCCCCTTCATTGACCCAGCCAGTTTGCGAGTTATAAATCCCACGTTCTTCTAACCACTTGTTATCGAAACTTATGACATCTTGCCACATGACTGAATCATTTTTTTGTGCTTGTCTGAAAATCTCCTTCAGCTGATTTTTTTCTACTGGTGATAAGCTATCTTTGTGCTGGGTAAAGATCCCGCTGCTCTTTTCAGGGTTCCCCATATATTGATTGTATCCGTCTAATTTATTTACATTGTAAGTCTGAAATTTCTCCGTTCGGACGGCTTCATCACGATTGATATAATTGACATACTTCGAAAATTTTGTTGATTTGCCCGACACATATTTAGAGACTAATACAACGCCAGGAGAATCCATTATTTTTCACCTTTCTGCATTTCCTGCTTAGCCTTCTGTTCATCTTTCCTTTGCTTAAATGTAGCAATGTCATTACTAACTTTTTCTTTTGCCATCGATAATGATTCAGAGGTATGCTGGTCGGTTAAAACTGTCAAAGGTAATGGGTTGGCCATGAGAAATGCATTCCAAAGCTCTAAGTTAATTTGAGCATTTTTATCGGTGTGCCCAGCGCGCACCCGGATAACGTCGAGCGTTTTCTTAAAACGCTGAAATATCTTCTCAACAAGTGCATCTTCGTCATTTAATCTTGCTTTCATTTCAGCATGTTCAGCAAAGATCCGTTCAATTGTTTCATTCATTTTTGAGCAATTCTTCGCTTTCATTTCTTTTTCAATATAAGCAATACCATACGGTGATTCTGTTGAATCACTAAAGGTAAGATGCTTCTTTACTTTTGCCATATGATATAACCCTCACTTTCCAATATCTTTTAACCACATGACAGCATAAAATCATCTATGCACCTCATTTATCCTTTTTTAAAGACGGTCTTTAAAAAAGAAAAAATCATCGCACTTTAAACACTGCGGCCAGCTCATTTATTTGCTTTAAAAAGAAACAAGGATAGCGTCCTAAAATCGGTCGCTATCCTTCATTTACTCTGATGAATTCGTTAAGCACTTTGGTGTTTTGTTCGAGGGCGAATGCTACAGATTTAATGACTTCTCCTAATTCGCTTCGCACGCCCTCAACTTCATCAGCGACAACATGTTTATCAAGCAATTGGCGGATGTATTCTTGCTGAGAAAGTCCTGCCTTCCTCGCCTTATCCGCAAGCCTATTCATTGTATCTTTTGAAAGACCTTTGATGTTGATATCCGGCATTTGTTAACGCTCCTTTTCATCGATTTCTGCACATTACTTAGCAACGATCTGTTCAAAAAAGTGTTTCTTTTTCCAAGGCTTTTTGCGGCAGCAAAAAGCCGGCCCCCGATTCCGAAGGAAGGAGGGGGTGGAAAAGGAAAGAGCATAAGGGGAAACTGGCACCATTTACATGGTGAAACCGCAGTGCGGTTTGTTTTTTTGTGGTACCAGATTTATTGCTGAATACACATAAATAAAATGTTTATGATCAACCATTATTTAGGTGATTTAGAGCTAAATGCACATAAATCTTCAATTTATACACACTCAAAATAACTGTATACCACCCTAAAATTTAATCTTCGAGGACGAGATTGTTCTTTCTTTTCTTCAATAATTCATTTCGTTTCTCAAGTTCATCCAGCGTCTCTTTGCTCGTTTTTATAGCCTCTTCTTTTGAAGAAATTTTGCTTTCATTGGCTGTAATTTGTGATTCTGTTTCCTCTTTTTCTTTACCGATCTGGTACTCCTTATCTTCTTTTAAAGACGAGATTCGCGAGTTCAATTGGGTAATTTCAACCGCATATTCTTTCTGTTTTTTCTCTTCTTCTTTTATCAATTTTTTATTATTTTTGATCTTTAAATCGATATACTTTGCCTCATAATAATCCTTATTTCTTTTTACAAAAACATCCTTTGTTTTCGTATCTGCAGATGATGAATAGATCTTTTTGCTCGACCCAATTGAGCTTGAATCTTCATCATTTTCATCAGTCAGCTGAACCGAAACTGCTGTCCAATCTTCCGGAATATCTCTTATAAACAACACATAAAAATCATCACGAACCTTGATAATTTCGGGATGATATTTCTTTCTCTTATTAGATTTTTCCTTAACAACAGCATCTAATTTGGGAGGAATATCTTGTAGAGAATCTGTGATCATAAAATCAATTTCAAGCATGTGATTGTCTGAAAAATAAGTTCGATCTGTCATTTCCACAGTCATGTTATTTATACTAACGGGGGTGTTTAGTTTTGTATTTTCTTCTTCAAACGGCGAATCAAAAATGATCCTGCTGGACAAGAAAAACAGCAGGATCAAAGCAATTACGCCTGTAGAAACTTTATATTTTGCACCGACAGTTTTAAATTTCATTTTCACTTTTTCAGTTCCCCTCCTTTACTCTGTAATACGTACAACAACCCCATTAAAATGACTTTTCCAATAACTATTACTCATTTTTGCCACGCTAACACCGTAACTATTTTGGCAATTTAGAAACTCTCCATTTCCAAGGTAGATTCCAACATGACCATTTACTTTGTAAGTATCAAAGAATACTAAATCGCCTCTTTTTATATTTGAATATTTGACTTTTTTCCCGCGCATAACAAGCGTGTCAGTTGTTGTAGAGGCTAAATTCCCAAGGGATAAACCTGCCTTGTTAAATGCATAGTGTACAAAGCTGCTACAGTCGAAAATCCCCTTTAAAATGTCACTTTGATTTCTTCCTCCACCCATTACATAAGTTGACCTTCCAATATAAGCTGATCCCTCTTTTATTGCCTTCTCAATAACTTTATTTCCTCCCTTTATTACCTCAATTTCTCCTCCATTTTCTCCGTTATTCGGCTTTAGGTATCTCATAACGTGCTCTACATAAAGTTGATCTCCATACATCCAGGTTCCGTTTGGACGCTGTTGGCCGTTACTGTGAATCCGGGCAAAATCAGCAGCGTTTTCTTTTGTCCAACCTCCACTTTTCTTTATCGCCCAATTAATATATCCACTTCCAAAGTTATAACCTTGTAGCGCTGTTTCTTTGACATTTTTTTTAGCTGCTTTCGCTGCTTTATATACTGAAGCAAAGTTTGCAACACCTACTTTGATTGATTCATGGGGATCGGTAATTGAGTTGGGAGGCAGCCCTTTTGATTCACTTGCTTGCATTACATCTAATGACTTCCCACCAGACTCTTGCATGATCAGTGCTAGTATTAAATCAACTAAATCAGGTATGTCATTCGCTTTACATTCTTTTTCTACAACTGCCCTATACTGTTCAACTTCTGGCGCAATGTTTATCGCAGATTCTCCACCGCCTCCGCCCGAATCTGAACCTGATAGGCCAGAAATTATCCCTATAGCACAGACAATAACTACACATACTACAATCGTAATTAAACCGGCCCAAGAGCATAAAAAAAACAGAAGCGCGCGCTTCTGTAATTGTTTCTTAATTAAGTATTTCACTGCTTCTTTGGCGGCAGATGCCCCGTTATTCATTCTCTTTCAACCCTTTACCTGTTACAGCAAAATATGTTACGGTCCAATTATCTTCTCTTTTGTCTAAATCCAATTCAAATTCAACTTCAATAGTGCCAGTGACCTTCCTCTTCTCATCCAATAATTCAGCATTAACACTGGCAATCCAATGAGGCTTTCCGTTTACTAAAGAGAATCCTGAATAGGAAATATCCTGTACTTTTCGATAAGCGAAAGGCTGCACTTTTGTATTGTTTTCTTCAGCAAGACTTAATTCTTTATAAAACTCAGGAGTCAAATATTTTTTTGACTCCTTTAAATGCTTGTCTTTATTTTTATAATCGTACGAGTAGTATGATTCTATAAAGGATTTCAGTGTTTGTTGCATTTCTTGTTTATCTTTATCATCTGCTTTTTCTTCCTTCACGACAGAACTTTTCGAGGTTGATTGCTCTGAACTATCCCCTTCAATTAAGCTTTCTTTTTGTTCATTTTTTGTTACCTTTTCTTTATTACTACCACCCATAAAATAAAGCAGCATAGCACCAATAAAAACAATACATATGACAATAAAAAACTTCTTTTGCCTAACAGTTTTTTTATCTACATTTACATTTTTCGCTGGAATCCTTTTCAATATTAAGCCCCACCTTCAAACAGTTCAAGTTCCTCTTGGGTAGCCTCTACATGCATAACTAAATTACGATCCCCGGCTATCGAAAGAATACAATCACCAGTTTCAAATTTGGGCAGCAGGGCATACTCATTGTCTGTCATTTGGTCTTCAAATAAACTCTTAATTAATTTCATTGATGTCTGATCTTGTTTGAACAGTGCTTTATACTGCGTTAACCCAAATATTTCACGAAGTTTATTTGCTGCTAAAGCCATATCCGGATCAGAAGTATTGGTATTTGGAAACATCCGTTCAATACGCTGTGTGGCCAATACCAGCCCACCAAAGAATTTACGAGCTTCAGACATAAGAGTAACAAAAAAGTTCGCAGTAAAAGCTTTTTTCAATTCTAACAAATTGTGACACTCATCAAGTATAATAAGGAATCTCGTAATATCGAACCAATGAATTTCACCTTTATCATAAGCTTCTTTCGCTTGTCTCCCGACTTTCATCATCGTTCCCCAAATTTGACTGAGCGCATTAAATATCTGAATATCCTTTACTTCCTCACTTAGCTGAGACAGGTTCCCTATGTCATAAAAAACAATCTGTTCATTCACCATATCGGGAATAGTGGTGATACCATCAAATATCTCTCCAAATTGAGTAACAAGGTTCTTTATTGACATAGCTATGTCACCAATTCTGGACTTGAAATTCGGATCTTTCTCTGCATGATATCTTTCTTCACAATATGCTTGAAAATCAGATAATAATGGATATTCTTCAGGAGATAACTGAGTAATATTTGCACGTGAATTTTCACCCCAGAAGTTATGTTTCTCGTAAAATCCATATACTAATTCATCAAATTGAACTAACACATTATCGTTAGCTTTAGGGGTTTGAATGCGGAAACACGTATTTAATTTTGAAACATGCTGTCTAAAAGAAGCACTTTCATCTATTACAATTTTATCTCCTGTTTTTTTAGTAACTGAAGGGAATATCTGCATTAAATTTATACGGCCATTGCTCCCATCCAAGTCAATCGTTATCCCGCCCTGATCTGCAGTTACTGCATGGAATTCACCTGATTTATCAAATCCACGGATAAAATTTCCCTTAGACGCATTATCTCTAAGTATCTTTTTTAGTAGTGTAGACTTCCCTGATCCCATGTCTCCGGAAACGAACATGTTATAATAAAGCCTTTTTGATGATTTATGAAACAAGTCCCAATAGACAGTTCCTTTAGTAAAGGTATAACCATAATAAAGACCAGTCGGATCACTAAGACTGGTTTGATCATACGCAAATCCTAATCCTATTGCTTCAGCCGGCATATCATTACCTATCCTTTTATTTGGTAAGCTGAGCTGAGTTTCATAATCAAGAAACAACGATTGCCATTCTTCCTTATTTTCATCTAGGAATACTTTACTCTTAAAACCATCACTGTCAATTTGTTTTTGGATCTCCCATACACGATTCTCTAAATCTGATTGTGTAGCACCATGCAAAAAAATTCGAATATGAATCTGTTTAATTACTTCTCCGCCTTTATTAAGGGCTATGCCAAGCTCCCTTAATGATTGGAATTCTTCGTGTGCTAAATCATATTCAGTTTGGCTAGTTGCATTATTCATTCTTGAGCGCATTTCTGTTGTAGAATGCTTTACTTTATCAGCATAATCTATATCTTTTGGTGTATAAGTATCAACCGTAACAATTGTATTATGAATACTGGTTAGTTTTTTTAACCAGTGGGGTGTAAAGTTTTCGGGATAACGATATACATGTAGACATGCAACATACCCGTCACCTGTCCTATTAAAAAACTCATCTTTAAAAGAAATACCACCCATTGGCTGGGTGGCATAAACAAAATTCAAGTCTTTCTCAATTTGATCCATATTAACTCACCGCCTAAATAAAATTGTTTATTCCATGCAAAATCCTGATCTTTTTTTCAAGGGATACTGGCTGCGGCTCCAAGAAGTGTTGGAAAGGACGTAATTCTTCAATATTCTTGGTTACTTCTTCTTCCGTTTTCCCAAAGACATAGAGATAAGTTCTACGGCTTTTATATGTCTTTTCTATAAATTTTAATTTTTCGAGTTCAGCTTTCAGTACCTTTAACCGTTCTACATTAGTTGTTCTTTCAATCTTATAATTAAGGTACTCCTGTTGAATTTGATTGTCTTCAGGTAAATTCATATGCAATTCTTTAAGTGAATTTGAATATAGCTGCTGCAGTTTCCAATAGGTCTCCGTCACTTCATCAAAATCTTTTTTATCAAAGATATTGGTATCGTAATGTTTGACATCCAATATTTCAAAGAATCCTTGTTTAAGACCAATTTTTGTTTTCACATAACCTTCTTGTGTAACTCCACATATCGGATACACACGATTAATTCGGTCTAAACTTTTTTGCATCTTTTTGGATTTTCTACCGGTACCTGACTTGCTTTTCTGTTTAACCGATAATGCATCAAATCCCATGTTTAATCCTCCTGTCCTATCTCTGAACCAATAACAGGCTCTTGTGCTTTATATGTCCGACTATCTTTTCTAAAGACTATGAGAGTCATTTCATAAATCTTTTTATTAGGAGAATCTGGACATGGCCAAAGATAAAATGTAGTAGCAAGCACTACAAATAATACAAAAGGGACCTGAAGATACGGGTATACCAGGCCTTTCATAAAATACCCGACAGCTAAACTCCCAATGATCATAAACCCATCCACGACCGTCAACTTATTCCATTGTATTTTTGCTTGAATATTCTCTGATACTGTCAGGGTCTGTCTCATTTTTCACTCTCCCCTTTAAGTCCAGCTGTCACAGTGTTTTTCGCGATATCGTATGCAGCTCTTGAATTCCTAATTGATTTTGAATCATGTATCCGTTGTGCCAAATCAGCATATTTATTAACCAAAACATCTTTTGCTGTCATATTAGTAGTCGGCCTTCTTGTCATCTGATTTTTAAATGCTTCTGCACTTGCTTGAACATGCTTAGGCATTCCAATTGGTTTATTGCTTACTGTACTCATTACTTTAGGTGAATAGTCAAAACGGCCACTTCCTGTATTTTGTACAGGTGCTCTATATGTTGGTAAAACATTTCCTACGGCAGCGCGGTGTGTCGGCAAAATGTTATTTGCCGGTGTAGGTGCCGAATAAGATGAATTAGAGCCATTAGTAACGGAATTGACTGTCGATGCATTACTGATAGCAGGATTACTGCTTGATGTAATAGGTGTCATTGAAGCCGGCACCTGTGAAATAGGACTACTTGACATTGGGCTTCCGGAAGAATGTGAACCTATATTCTGCGGCATAGTTGCAAACAATGAATCCCATCCATTATCGGAAGTGCTATTGTTTGCTACAGAACCACCATTAATCGGTCCCTGAGATAATTGTCTACCAGGTGTAATTGGTGTGTTTCCACCGATCTGACTAGAAATTGGTCCTGCAGTTGGTCCTTGGGATGATAATGGTGTGTTTGAACTGCCTGGTGCGCTTCCACCGACTTGTCCTGGAATTGGGCTTTCTGTTGGCCCCTGAGTTGATAACGGTGTATTAGAGCTGCCTGGTGCGTTTCCGCCAACTTGCCCTGGCACCGGACTTTCTGCTGGCCCCTGAGGTGATAACGGTGTATTAGAGCTGTCTGGCGCGTTTCCGCCAACTTGCCCTGGAATTGGGCTATCACCTGTCATGTTAGACAGCGGGGTATTTCCATCTTTGTCAGTAGCAGCTCCATCAGGTTGGCCAGAATGTACTCCTTCAGATGCTGCCATATTAGACAACGGCGTATTTCCGTCTTTATCAGCAGCCATTTCAATGTTTTTACCTTGCTGAGCACCTAAACCATCACTAGCTTCATCAGGACTCGACTGATCTTTTGATGCTTGCAATGGTGTATCTCCATCTTTTGATAGAATATTGTCTGTTCCATTCTCACTCTTGATTCCAGCTTCGTCTCCCGCGGACATGGATGATAGCGGTGTATTATGATCTTCCATTCGAGATCCATTTTCTATACCTGATCTACCCTCGCGATTTTCAGAATCTTCTGCTGCTGATGACCCAGAGCTATTTTCTTTATTCATAGAAGACAATGGAGAATCAGATTGTGATGATTTATCTTTTTCTTTCTCTTTCTGATCGTCGCCAGACATCATTGCTTCTTTTAGAGCCTCGTCTGACATAACATTAGTCGGCTTACCGGCTAAACCATGAGACAACGGCGTATTATTATCTTTTCCGGTAGCTCCACCACTTTTAGCAGCGTCCATGTTTTCTTTAAAACCATCAAGGATACCCTTTCCAGCACCCATACCAACTAAAGCAGCATCAGATGATTTCTTGGCAATTTTGCCTGCCATTTTCCCCGCCTTTTTAGCTGTTGATGCCGTAAAGTCCGTAGCCATTTTTGCTGTTTTAGCACCTGCAAATAGCCCAACTAAACTCCGCGAAATGCTCTTCAAACCTGCATCTATACCAAACATTTCTTCAATAAAGTTAGGTCCATCCGCTGTCAAAATAGCTGCTGCTATAAATACAACTATTTTTGTCGGCTCAGATATGTCAGCTTGGCCGATGAAGTCTGTGAAAAGGATGTAGCATTGTAGCAAAAGCTCGATTGAAAATAAAACAATGAAAGTATTCTTTATCTTTTCCAAGAATTTTTTATTACGTTGTCCATGCTCTATATCCGTTAAAGCAGTTCCAACACTGAAAATCTTTAAGATTCCTAGTTCCATGATTAACTGAGCTGTCTTAAACATGGTCATAAACAAAACAAACGCCATGGTACCGAGTTCAATCATCATGTACACAGGGTGCCAAGAATATCTATAATAGGCTTCATCTTCTTGTATCCAAAATGACTCAAGATCCTCTAATTTCTTCTCTCCTGATGCATCGCTTACTTTTTTATCTAATATTTTTTCGCCATCTTTAGTTAACGGACTAGAGTGAAAAATCCCGCCCGTATCAACTGGCTCCGTTATATCTAAAAGTTTTACATCCTGGTCATTCTCAATATTATTTTTTTTCTTTAGCTTCTTGAATTCTTTCTTACTCCACTCAGCATCCTTATCAATTTTATAAACATCAACTATATTGTTTTGAAATATTTTGGTAGAAACACTAAGCTTTCCGTCTTCATCAAGCATTCCTTTTCCAGCAAGTAAGAGGTCCGATGCCTGCTGCATCCCCCAGGGCAGCACAAGGAAAAGAGTTACAGCAAATAATGAATTTGTTATGATTTTGTCGTAATCAGTTTTCTTCTGAACTATGATTTTCCATCCAAGAAAGCCAAGCGCCAATGCCATTAATGCAAAAATGACAGGCATCCACTTATCGATAAAGCCACTAATTTGGTCACTATCGAAGAAATTAAGCAAATCATAAATCTCTTCAATCCCCCCAGATAGGGCATCTACAATTGCGGCCAGGCCCATAATAACCCACCATCCGATGACTCGGAATGGTGCGGTCCAAATTGAAGTCAGGGATAGGTAATCTTGAAACCTAAGCAGTATTTTCAGAATCTCTGAATCATCCATAAACAACCCTCACTTACTCTATATGTGTTTTAATTTGTTCATAAATTTCTTTTTTCTCTGGCGCTCTAAAAAAGGCCCTTAATTCCTCAACTGTTTTCAGACTCTCGAAATACGCATATTCGCTTTCAGATAATTGCTTATGAGCAAGTAACTTTATATACACGTAATGATCAGGTTTAATTGCATCAGAAATAGGCGTACTCGTTTCGTACACCTCTTCAAGTGAATTCATAATAATATCCTCCTCACTTGCTTCTAAATCATCTTCATGTAATGATTCATTCATTGGCGGATCTTCATAAAATCCATGTTCGTTCATATTCTCAACTGGAATTGAGGCGAATAGTGAATCCATTCCCTCTGAAGATTCAGTAAACCCAATCGGTTCTTCAGGCAATGGCAATTCACTAGAAACAGGTTCACCAGGAGCCTTTTTAGCTTTTTGTTTTTTCCCTTTACCTGGTTTACTTTTTCTTTCCTCCTTCACAGGTTCATTAAATTCAAATTCAATCAATAAGCTTTCCAGATCCAGTGTTTCATGCTCTCCTCTAAACCCTAAATCACCAAGAGCAATCTTATTATCAAAACGATGCATCAAATACTCGTATCTATGCAGCATATTTGTTCCGTTATCTAAAGAAGCAAAAATCGGATAAGGAACTACCCTATTTCTTTTTAAGTCCTCACGTTTTTTAGTCCTTAAAACAACCCACTCACCTTTTTTCAACCTTCTTAGCTCGTCAGGAAGCATTAAAGGTCTTTCTTCTTCTCTTTCGCTATACGATTTATGAACGTCCATTAAATCACCCTGACGATCTGCAGAAATCACCGTGGTAACACCCAATTTTTCACTAAACTTTTCGGCGTCCTCCCACTCGTCACTCATAATGTAAATCTGGTTACCCAAGTTCCCCATTATTGCCACGGCCATGTCGTCTCCGTAGACATCACGTAGCTGAGAAACGTTTTGAATAACAAGCGTATAGAGCATACCTCGGCTTAGACCAACTGCCAGGGATCTATTTAACCCTTCAATTGGCGGGATATTAGCGACTTCTTCAAAGAGAAACCTTACTTTCCTTGGAAGTGTACTTTCTTTGGATAATGTAGCTTTCTCGGAAAGCACAGCGTTTACTTGTGATAAGAAAGTAGAAATAATAGTGTAGTTAGAATCATCCCAATCGGGGTAGACAATGAATAACGCGACTGGTTTTTCTCCGTAAGCTAAATCCTCAATATTCAAGTCATTACGAGCTGTCATTCGGGCGATTGTATCGTAAGTATAGTTTTTAAGTTTGGCCATTGTACCTGTGTAAATACCGCTGCGTGTTATGCCTTGTGAAAATTGAATTGTCCCATACTGTAACTTAGCAGGGTGAGAAGGCGGCAAATTACCAAAGAAATGATCAAGTCGTGTATACCCGTCTTCATCTGGATTACTTCCAAGTTCGTTTAACATAACTGTCAATGTATACATCGTGATATTTTCTGGCTGTCCATTCTTAATGCACAAATCACAAACCGCGAGAATCAAGGCGTTTACCAATGCAATAGATGCATTTTCCCACATAGGATCTGCATGTGACTTATCATTATGGAACAGTGAGTAAGATAGTGTATTACAAAGCATTTGGGCTTTAGAATAGTCTTTCTTCAAATATGCTTGTTTAACTAATTCCAATGGATTATAGGCCATTCCCCAATACGGATTCAATAAGTTGAAACACATAACTTCATAACCGTACTTTTCGAATTCAGCGCGGGTATTTTTAAGCATGTCACCTTTTATATCTGTAATTACTACAGAGTCTTTTTCTTTTGCTCTCATAATGACATCTAAATATGGATAGGAATAAGTTTCAGTCTTACCAGATTGTGTTGAAGCAACCACAAGGGTATGAGTTGAGTTTGTGTCAACGTAAAGATGGTCATTAAAATGAACAATCGGCATTCCTGCACTGCCTTCATACTCATTATCATCATCTTTAACAGCCTTATAGGTTTCTTGAATCTCCTTAATCTCAGTCCATCGTGCTGTACCTTTCGTTTGCTTATTGATATCACGAAAAGCGATTCTAAACCTATACACTTGTCTCAATATGAAAATTGAAGCAAGAACGTACACTACTCCATAAACAATGCCCATACTCCAATCAAATTCAAAAAACCACTTCCAGGTCATCGAACTAAAAGGACTTGAAAGCTGTGACTGGTCAAAGTTTTTAAAAGAAGAGAGTATTACGGGAATCTGTTTTAAAAGATGTATGAAAAAATTAGTAATACACGTCACTGCTACATAACAAAACAGTGTAAAGGCAATCAAAAAATACTTATCTGCAAATACTTTTTTCCACTGTTTAAACTCCTTGTGCAAAAGATCACCTCAAAAAAAGAAGCCGTAAACACGGCTTCCTCACTTCTATTATCTTTCTAGACCTTTAACTTTTCTTGAACCTTTCAAATTTGAGGGCTTTTTAATTTGAACTTCAACTTTTCCTTTTTCAGTCCCTTTATTCTCTAGTTCCCTTTCAGTTGACAGATCTTTTTCATTTTTTTTCATCAGCACATCATCTTTTGACAGCTGTTCAAGATATTTAGATTTATTTTGATTATACTGCTCATAAGTTAGAGGTTCAGGCACAGTTGTAGGCCAATGTACATGTTTAATTTTCATCCCTTTAGAAAAGTCATTAATAAAAGAGTTAGTCATATTAACAGCAGTTGCTATTTGTTTATTAAGGTTATCTGCTGCCATTGTCCTTAATAAAATAACCGGATATTCCGGATCTTTACTAAAATTAGAACGAATTTCTCCTTCCAACTCTTTGATGGCAGCATAATCAGGGAATTCACCCTTCAACAACGATCTATTCTCGCCATGAACTAACGCTAAATGTTTTGTATACTCGTTGATGTAAAGTTTACTTTCATTCTCCAACATACCTTCCTTGAACTGGTCTGGAAAGATTTGATGAATTGGTTTAGACTCGCGATAATCGGCCACATAATTCTGATACTCGTTTTGAGCAGAAATAAATCCAATCAAACTTGTATCTTGTTCTGATCTGCCTGTGAAATTATTCCCTCGTAAAGATGAAAAGGTTTGTGAGTTAACCATTGTCCTATACAACTCATCATACGCTTCAAGACTATTTCCAGGAGTCAATTTTTCTCCTTGTTCTTTGAAGTAGCTTCCTAAAGCTGTTTCAATTCGTTCCCCAAATACATTAATATTTATTTGAGATTCTCTTCCAGCTAGAATCTCAAATTTAGAAAAGTTGCTTCTGAAATCGCTACTTCTTACTTGGTTCTCACAATAGTTATAAAGCTTTACCTTTTCGGACAATTGATTAATTTTTTTTCTGTTAAAGATTCTGTTCAGGAAGGTATTGGCTTGATTAAGTTCATTTAAAGCTCTTTTTTTGCCTTCGCTGAGAGCCGATCCAAGAGCATTTAGATAAGGTGACGCCTTCTTTTCCATATCAACATCATATCGATCAACGTTATTAGCCAAATCATCCTCCTTTCTGCTTAAACAATGTTAAAGCTTTTTGTAAGAGGCTATTAGGTTGCTGACCTTATTTCCAATGTCAATTACCCAGCCGGGAATTGTTAGCGGGCTATTTCCTGATTCAACGTTGAAATAAACCTGTACGCCGATAATAAGAAGAATGGCAAACAAAATGAGCTTGGAGGACCCAAGCCCAGGCGCTGCCATTCGTTTTCTACGTTTGGCCAAAGCTTTCTTATATTCTTCTTGCTTTCGTTTTTCAGCATCGATTGCTCTTTGCTGTTTCTCCTTTTCTTTAGCCAATTTTTTATCCAATTCATATTTTTCTTTCTTAATTTCTTCAATCAATTCAAACTTGGCCATCATAAGTTTTTTTTCAAAATCAGGCATAGCAGCAGATTGTTGTGCCACTAAAGGCGACTGTATTTCACGTTTATTTTTACGATCAGGTACATGCTGTTTCAGCTTTTTAAGAAGAACTATTCCTTTACTGAATCCATTAAATAAATATGTTTTTACAGCGGCAGCTGGTTTTCCTTTTTTGTTTTCCTCGACAATCCCTTCAGCTTGGCGGGCACGTTCTGCCTCAGCTGCCTCCTGCCGGGCCTTCTCTTCAGCCTGACGAGCACGTTC
>NZ_JBBOUR010000003.1:0-111326 GCF_038006165.1 Bacillus sp. FSL W8-1202 | reverse complement strand
CTATTTAGCCCCCTAATGAATTTGGACACCTACTAAGAGTGGTTTTATACTTATGGTTGCCAAATAAGGGGGCTTTTGTGATGCAAAGACGAAAACATTCTGCTGAATTTAAACAACAGGTGGTACAAGAAGCAATTGAAACAGGCAATAAAGCTTTGGTGGCGAGACGTCACGAGCTCAGTCCAAATCTCGTAAGCAAATGGGTAAAAGCTTTTCAGGAAAAAGGCAATCTAGATCATTCCGGCATTCAAGATATTGTTTCTCCCTCAGGGATCAAACAGTTGGAGGAGGAGAATGACCAGCTTAAAAAGCTGTTAGGCGAAAAAGATTTAGAAATTTCCATTCTCCGTGACGTACTAAAAAAGAAGAACCCTCACTTACTGAAACGCTTGAAATAGCGAATGAGTGGATTGCGAAAGGTTATGCCGTCCGTAAAGTCCTGAAGATTTTAGAGATTTCTCCTTCTACGTACTATTATCAATACAAGAAAGAAGAAAAGTCAGTAAGTGAGGGCAGACCCATTCCGGGCTATTCACTCACTAAGAACGGCAAAAAAATACCGGATGAACAAATACAGGAATGGCTGATGGAACTCATCTCAGGTGAAGCCGGTGTCTATGGCTATCGAAAGTTGTGCCTCCGCCTTCGAAGCGAGTATGCGCTACAGATTAACAAAAAGAAAGTGTACCGATTATGTAAGGAACTCGATATCCTACAGCCACAGCGAGAAGTGAAGTTCCACTATCCAAGAAAATTAGCGAGGAACCGGATCATCACTGAATCGAATCAGCTGTGGGAAGCAGATATTAAATACGGCTACATCGAAGGTGAAGAGCGTTTCTTCTTTATTCTATCGCTCATTGATGTATATGACCGTTCCATCATTGATTATCATATTGGTTTACATTGTACCGGACACGACGCTGGCCAACTCGTGCAGCGTGCCTTGTTTAAGCGTCAGCAATTTGAAAGAGAAACAAAGCCAGTCATTCGAACGGATAATGGTCCACAATTTATTTCTCTAGCGTTTCAGAAAGCATGTGAAACGTTCCACATCGAACATGAACGCATTCCGCCGAGAACACCGAATATGAATGCCCATATCGAGTCGTTTCACCGATTACTAGAGTATGAATGTTTGAGGCGGTTCGCTTTTCATTCCTACGCAGATGCGTATCATGAGGTGGCTGAATACATGGATTTCTACAATAATCGAAGAATCCATTCGAGTATTTTAGATTTAGCACCAAATGAATTTTATCAACGAAACCAAACAGAAGAGCTAACGATTAAAGAAGTGAGAGTATGAGGCAGGATGATTTTCTTGCCTCACCTAAAATAAAGAGCAATTCTATGAAATAATGAGCTAAGAGTAGTATGTGTCCAAAATTAGGGGGTTAACCCGGTATCAGTATGCTACAGTTCAATTTTTTGAAGATAAAGCTCATAAAAAGAAAATGGGCAAACCTTGGACTAGTACTCCTGCAAAAGTAGATTTACCTAATAGCTAATTTTAAAATCACTTTGTCTTTATAAGGGGCAAAGTGATTTTTTGTTTTATTCATAAGCAAAATTCCTCGTTTGAGGAATCTTGATTCTGAATAAAAGAGGGATTTTAACTAAACAAATATTTGATTCTTTTCTTCTTCAAAATCCCGTAAATCATAGTGCTTGATTGTTGTTGAGACATCTTCATGATGAGCTACATATTTGCTTATCAATTCAATTTTGATTTTCTTAACTTCTAGGAGATAAGTGATGCACGAAGCTTTAAAGAGGTGGGGGTTTATACGTCGACCAAGGATGTCTGATAACACATCAGAGCAAAAATAATCAGCCCAAGACTCTGACATCTGTTTAGGCTCTCCGCCATACTGAGTAGTGAAGAGGTATTCATGATCATAGCCACGTTTTTCATGCCATAAACGAAGATACTCCAGTGCTTCTGTGTTAATCATGTACTCAAGAGGTTTTCCTTCACCTTTACCTTTTCCAAATACCTTATGACTCATCACGTATGACTGACCCTCTGGAACAGGGTAATCTAATATTTCTGTTTTTAACTGTATGAGTTCTGCTCTTCGCCCGCCAACATTAAAGGCAGTAGCAAGCCATGCCATCCCCAAATAATTTTCGTCCTCTTTTAGGGCGTCCATCATCAGTTTATAATCATCATATGTAACTTTAACTTTTTCATAGGTAGTGGTTTTAGGAATAGCTGGAAGCCCGCGGGTGAAATTTCTGAATTTCTCATAATTATGATCATCTTCTGCAACAACATTTTCGATATAATTATTTAACGAGGATACACCGGCTTTTTTTAAAGCAATCCCACTTGAAGACATCCCACGATTCTTTAAGAAACTTTGATACCTAATGAAATCACGCTTTGAAATCTTATAAAGTTTTTTCCCGTTAAGAGAGGTATGTACCCACCAAAAGAATTGGCGAAGGGAGGAGTAATACTGCTTTCGTGTTTTATCTCTAAATGAATGAGCATCTAAAAACTCTTGAACCAAGTTTCTGTGCTCTTCATCTACTTGCTCCCACATTGATTCCGTGACCTCGGGGAGTTTTATTGCTCGAGATCTGAGCATATTCTTTTCAATTGATTTGGCCATTAATTCACCGCCATTAGTCTGTTTTAATTCCATCTGCCTTTAAATCTTTTTTTAGCGCTGCAGTTAATCGTCCATCTTTTAGTGTCTCAGAGGTTTTCTTCATAAAAGGACGAGGTTTACCGTAGCCATATCCATATGAATCAGGGTATGTATACCCCTGTCCGGTTTCAATGACTGTAGCAACATCTTTCCCATCATCTTCTCTAATATTGTCCAAGGATACCCCGTTACTCTCGTTGGTGGTTATAAAAGCGTCTTTAAGCTTTCCTGTACGTTCATAAAGTAGGGGGCTATAGGTGCCGTAAACATCTTCTTCAACATGATCTTGACCTGTTTTCGTCATGACTTGCTTAACGTTAGAGGAAGATTTATGTATAGACTGAATTGCAGCTTGTTCAACCATTGCTTTGATTTCTTTTATGTTTTTCGCCATTACAGTGGATCAGCGCTGCTTTCAATCTCTTCGACCTTTTGAAGGATAAGATTATTTGCTTCTTCCTGAGATTTTTTTGATAACTCATCTATGTTTTGTTGCAGCATAACAGTGGCTTTACCCAGTTTTTCTAAACTTTCTTTAGGGAAGCTGTTGATAATCAAAGGGAAGAACTCTGAATCTACAAGTTTAAGATACCATTTGACTTTATTTTTAATGTCATTTGGAATGCCCAAGTCCGTAAATTCTTTAACTAGTGAAAAGAATGCCCATTGAACTTGATTTATATCCTTAAATGATTTAATCCCTGCTTTTTTTGCTTCTTCTTGATCAGAAATCAATCCGGATAACATTTTTGTCAATCGAGAAGGAGAGAAGTATGGATAAATAAATACATGTACGTCATCAGTTAATTGGACTTTTTCTTTCTTGTCATATTTACTGACGCTCTCCTCAATTAAACCTAAATTTAACTTTTTTGTTGTCATCTTATTTCCTCCTTAAATATCCTCCATATAATATTTCTTAAGCAGCTACATAGTCTTCATTAGTAATCTTTTTATATTCTTCTGGAGTGATATCTCCAAGTTCTACAGCCTTTTTTAGATCATCTTTAGTTGCCCATTCATACCGGTATGCCATTTCCCAAAATTCAAAATCAGTCATTTTATAACACTCCTAATTTTATAGAAACAACAGTTTTTCCGAGATTGGAAAGCTTGTTCTCTAATTGTGTATTTTTTAGTTTTTCCGATACCAATTGCTTACCTAACGCATCATTCAGGGTTTTTAAATCTTCAATGGTTAACACTGGCTCAGGATGTGTTTCCGTCGTTGGCGGTATGACTTTATCAGCAATTAACTCTTCAGTGGTTTTAGCAACTACTTGACCATTTACAATCTTATAAAAGCCTTCCTCTAAATTTTCTCCGGTTGCAAAAAAATGTTTTGATAAATCATATTCATTACTATCAAAGTAGGAAGAGAGTTCTTTATTGCTGTCATCAGGCAAGCCAATGTTTCTTTTTATAATTTTTTTCGTTATTTTATCGATAATAAAAACGTTTATAGCAAACCCTCCTTTCAATATTTCAAACCAATAATGTATCTTAAGGCATCATCTGCTTGTGTAATGCTTATTGAAGTATTTGAAGTAATACTGGCAGAGAATTTCCCCCTAGAAGTAGAGACATTAATTGTGTCGGTCAGAGGCCTGAAGGTGTACGTGTAGAAACATCTAACTAATGACGTTCTAACATCACCAGTTGAAACTCCTCCAGTTACAACAAGTAGTTTCTTGTACTTTGTTATGTCATCTTTTAGAGTGACTTCACCTGTAGTAACACTTAATAAATCAGTTAAATAAACCTCATTCTGTAATTCGGTTATCTTATCATTAAGTAATTTTGCCCCTTCTCCGTTTAATACTTTGGAAGTATCTCCACTGGTAACAGAGGAAGTGATATCGCTCTTTAAAAGCCATGAATTTCTTTCAGTAGCGGTAACATGTTTAGTTGTATCACCAGCGTGCAAATCAAATTCACTTTTTGTAGCCTGCTTATCGTTAGTTAGATTACCTAGTCCGATTTGTGAGGCAGTAACACCATGTGGATTAGATTTATTGCTGGCATGGGTATCAGTGTAAGCTTTTGCATTAGTAAGTGCTTGATCAGCTTTTGATTGAGATCCTGCTGTTGTTTCTTTGGCGTTCCAAGTATTGCGTTCAGTGGTTGTAATATGTACATTAGTATCAGCGGTATGGGAGTCAAAATCTAATTTAGCTGCTTGCTCAATGTTTAATACTTTTCCTAGACCTAACTGATCCTTAGTAACTTGGTGCGGATTATTTTTATTTTCTGTATGACTCTTCAACTCATAATTTTGTTTCTCTATGAATTCATCAACTATTTCAGTGAGCTTTTGTTCGTGAACAACCATATGCTTTTCGGCTTGTGTAGTGATTTCCTTTAGGTTGTTTATTTGTTCATTGTTTTGTTTTAATTGACCAACAAATTTACTGCTACTCATTAGCTCACCGCATTTCCTTTAACAGATACATCACCATTAACTGCGGAAACTTCAAACATTACTTTAAACAGTCCAGCAATATCAAAGTCCCAATATTCATTTGTGCTCAATGTACTGCTGGCGAGTTGAAAATCAGTTTTGTTGGTGCCACTTAAAGCAGTCTTTTCACCGTTTTCATCGACTGCATAGAATTTAACTTCCCGGGAAGTAGAGGAACCAGAGATCTTAACAGTAAGTTCCCGAAAATGACTCACTACAAATTCTTCACCTTCTGATGGGGAAGTTGTTGCTTCATGAAATGTAAATGAAGTCTTGTCTGGAATCGTAACTACGACATTTTCAGTCGTTTCTGTCAACAACTCCACCTCCTTAATTTGAATAAAAACTGTCTTTTATCTAGAAAAACAAGAGGGGAGGACTTATCCAAAAAGCCCATCCTCTTGTAGCTTATTCCATATACCTTCCCAAGCTGGGGTAGAAGAAGGGGATGACTGAAGCGAACTTAAAGGTTCGTACTCATTGAAGTCGCCTTCAAAGCGTTGCTTGAAATCATCAACACTGATATAGGATCCATCTGATAGCAATAGGAATTTTTGTTCCAAGCCATCAAATTGTTTGAACAGACCACATACTTCATCAAATGTCATTATTCCATCCCCCAAACAACGATTTTTAACCCAGTTAGATCAACTGTCCCGGCTGCTTTAACTGTCAGATGTATTTTTGGAGCAGTGAAAGTTAATTGTTTTTGCAAAGGGTAATTCTGAACAAAGGCAATGCTGTTGAATAAAACAGAACTATCATTACCTGATGTAGTTGCAGAATAAAATGGGATGTTTTTCGGTACAGAATAAATACTTGCTAAAACTTTGCTGTTTGAGCTGTCTGTTTGAGTTGTGTACATAGCAACACCGTAAGTTCTGAAAACACCAAGTGAATCGATTAGATCAACTGTATAAGACTTAGTTGCACCTGTAGCTACGGTATCAGCATCAGTAACAACAAATTCAGAATAGGATTTTTGAACTTGGGTTTTAATTGCTGCAGTGTTTTTAACCAAAACAGGGACAGAAGCCGTATTAGTTATATTTACATCAAGTGCAGTGTTGGCCACATTAACATTAAGAGGCTGGTCATTATTGAGACCAACCTCCAATGGGATAGTGGAACGTTCAATTGATACAGCTGTTATGGGATTACCTGTCCCATCATCTTTTGCAGAGGTGTATTTATCACCGTCCTGGTTTAAAAAAGCAATAATAAACGCCTCCTTAATTATTCAGTTGTTCCGCCAAGATCTGAGCTTTGAGTTGAACCTGTTGTATCCTCAACCGGAGCTGCGGTATTTTCATCTCTACTTGCTTCGATTACTACAGCCATTTCGTCTGTATCTGTATCTGCTAACGCTTCAAACTTAATTTCAGGTGCTAAAGCATTTCCATTTTCTAATGACATTTCAAATTCCCCTGAAGGAGAAACGTTAGGGAACTGGATATAGATGTCACTGTAAACTTCTTCTGTATCAGGGTTATAAGCAATGGTGCGATATTCAACTTCATATCGTTCTGAGAACTTGCTGGCTTTAATGGCTAAACGTCTACCGACTTTTTCAATTTGATACACAGCTGTTAGTTTGTCTTTAGCAGCCGCAAATGCTGTTGGAATTGTATATGTGCCATCAGTTGAAACAGCAATCTTATATGTTAAACCTTTTTTGTTATAGAAAGTAACATCGCTTACAGGTTTTCCTTTTAGAGTAACTTTGTTTGTATCATCTACAATCAGTCCATGTTCTCTATCGAAAACCTTTACTTTTGTTTCTTCCTGAATTGTTTCACCCTGTGTCATTGCAAGCCATTCTAAATCAAAGAAAGCATTTTTGACAGTTAGGTTAATTTCCTTCTCAGATTTAAGAATGTAAAGTGGTTTATTTCCGATTCCACCTCTGAGTTTTTCTTCGGAGATTGCTTGGGAGAATGATGCTGTTTGTGCCTCGGCTGTGAATACAAGCTTACCGTCAGATTTTCGTTTAAAATAAACGTCAGCTGTATCTTGAATAACTGTTTTCATCTAATTGTTGCCTCCTTAAATAATAAAAAAGACAGCTATGCGCTGCCTTTACCAAAACCTTTAGTTTGTTTCATGAAACTTTCTCTGCTTATGTAGTGTTTTTCTTCTTCAAATAAGTCGATATGTTTTCCCCAGCTTTCCATGTGTTTGGCTGCATCAGGTGAAACGGTTGCAAACAGGGTGGAGGTATCGTACTGTTTGAATTGACCAACTCTGTAGTAAGTCATGTATAACTGAAACAGAGTCATTTCATTTATATCTTTGTACAAATATCCAGTGTGAGCAGCAACACTGCTCATGATGTCTGCCATATCAACCATATCTGAATCCTGACTTTTCACCCTTTTGCTGCGCTCGTTAGCTCGCTGTATCTCTGGGTTAGAGCTGATTTTTTCCTCTTTTAGACAAGACATTCTCAAGACCAATTCTCTTAGGGCTTCAAAATTTTCCGGTGTAAGTTTCTCTAAAATTTCAACGCCATTAAAAACTGTACTAAATATTACCGGGTTAACCCCCTAATTTTGGACACATACTACTCTTAGCTCATTATTTCATAGAATTGCTCTTTATTTTAGGTGAGGCAAGAAAATCATCCTGCCTCATACTCTCACTTCTTTAATCGTTAGCTCTTCTGTTTGGTTTCGTTGATAAAATTCATTTGGTGCTAAATCTAAAATACTCGAATGGATTCTTCGATTATTGTAGAAATCCATGTATTCAGCCACCTCATGATACGCATCTGCGTAGGAATGAAAAGCGAACCGCCTCAAACATTCATACTCTAGTAATCGGTGAAACGACTCGATATGGGCATTCATATTCGGTGTTCTCGGCGGAATGCGTTCATGTTCGATGTGGAACGTTTCACATGCTTTCTGAAACGCTAGAGAAATAAATTGTGGACCATTATCCGTTCGAATGACTGGCTTTGTTTCTCTTTCAAATTGCTGACGCTTAAACAAGGCACGCTGCACGAGTTGGCCAGCGTCGTGTCCGGTACAATGTAAACCAATATGATAATCAATGATGGAACGGTCATATACATCAATGAGCGATAGAATAAAGAAGAAACGCTCTTCACCTTCGATGTAGCCGTATTTAATATCTGCTTCCCACAGCTGATTCGATTCAGTGATGATCCGGTTCCTCGCTAATTTTCTTGGATAGTGGAACTTCACTTCTCGCTGTGGCTGTAGGATATCGAGTTCCTTACATAATCGGTACACTTTCTTTTTGTTAATCTGTAGCGCATACTCGCTTCGAAGGCGGAGGCACAACTTTCGATAGCCATAGACACCGGCTTCACCTGAGATGAGTTCCATCAGCCATTCCTGTATTTGTTCATCCGGTATTTTTTTGCCGTTCTTAGTGAGTGAATAGCCCGGAATGGGTCTGCCCTCACTTACTGACTTTTCTTCTTTCTTGTATTGATAATAGTACGTAGAAGGAGAAATCTCTAAAATCTTCAGGACTTTACGGACGGCATAACCTTTCGCAATCCACTCATTCGCTATTTCAAGCGTTTCAGTAAGTGAGGGTTCTTCTTTTTTAGTACGTCACGGAGAATGGAAATTTCTAAATCTTTTTCGCCTAACAGCTTTTTAAGCTGGTCATTCTCCTCCTCCAACTGTTTGATCCCTGAGGGAGAAACAATATCTTGAATGCCGGAATGATCTAGATTGCCTTTTTCCTGAAAAGCTTTTACCCATTTGCTTACGAGATTTGGACTGAGCTCGTGACGTCTCGCCACCAAAGCTTTATTGCCTGTTTCAATTGCTTCTTGTACCACCTGTTGTTTAAATTCAGCAGAATGTTTTCGTCTTTGCATCACAAAAGCCCCCTTATTTGGCAACCTTAAGTATAAAACCACTCTTAGTAGGTGTCCAAATTCATTAGGGGGCTAAATAGTTACTTCATACGCTTCTTTAAAATTCGGAAGGATACTTGTAATTTCAAATAATGACAGTTTTTTAAGTTCGGCAATAAGACCATCTAATTGGCCAAATTGATTATTTTCCTTTTTGCTGTAAGTATAAATAATCTCTTTCTTAGACATCTTAAACCAGCTGAGGTACGGAGTTAAAAAAGCATATTCCTTAACTTTTATAAACCGACAATCGCCAAATTCAGTAGGGATTGGTTCACCGGTTATAAAGAATTCACTATCAATCATTTCATCGCCCCAAAGGTATATATTAATTTATATCCAAGGTAACCGTCAGGTGGATTAGTGATTAACAATCTTTTATAAGAGTTTGTCTTACCAATACCAGCAAAATTCTGATTGAACAAGAGCTTATTAATTCTGTCATTAATCTTAAGATTTCTAAATTCGGTTTCTTCAAAGGTGTTAATATGGGTGAAAACATCAATCATCAAGTCTTGATCAAGAAGCATCGCACTTTGGTTGGATGGTTTTGGTAATGCGTTCCCTAAATAAACACACATCCTACATAACGGTGAATCCGATAGATCATCTGTTTTAGGTGCTCGCTTAAATATGGTATTGATTATAGCGGGTGAGTCATTTGTGGAGTCATAATAATTTTCAAGTGATTGAACATCTGGATGAGAAGGGGAGAGAGGATCATCTTTATAATACAAGAGCCGATTCAGTTCAACATCATCCATAACTAATCTGAAGACTTTTGTCATCTGTTCAACAGTCATGCTCATGCCTTTTCACCAACTTTCTTTTTGGCAACCAATTTTATTGTTCCGTGGTCTCCATAAACTTTAGAATAGTCTATATCATCGACTTGATAATCTTCGCCAAAGAAGGTGAGGGTAAGTCCGATTTTCAATTTTTCATGAACAAGATAAGGAATTGTAATGTTTGCTTGACCATCCGGAAGATTTACCGCCAATTCAGTGCCATTTATTGAAGTTGTCCTTTCGAATATGCAGGGGACTTCAGTTTTTTCACCAGGTACTTTTTCATAAATTGGCTTACCGGTGATTTCGTTAATTTTGCCAGTATCGACTAACTTGTCTTCTGAGGTTAGAAAAAATGAGGTGTTACATTGTCTTATAGTAGCACTATCGTTCATTTTATTGTCTGTAGGTCTTGAATTAACAATCCAATAACTATCATCATATTTAATCAAGTCGCCTCGATTAAGCAATCCTAATACGGTAAGCACTTTCTTAGTTTCACTGTCTTGGGTTGTTTGGATAATTACCTGTTGAGACTTATGATTGAGCTCAATATCATATGTTTCGGGTGAATTCGCAAGAATTTCTTTAAATATTTCATATTTGTTCGTATTAAATTCATCGTTTTCCCAGCCACTTAAATAATTCGAGGAGGAAGAAAGGTACCAATCTATTGACATCTAAGCACCTCACTCGAAATTATTGGTTTTAAGCTTGCTAATTTTTTGATCAATATCATCACACAAGCTCTCATATGCTCTATTTACTTGTGCTTTTGTGTTTGCTAAGCCTGTTAATTGAATATCTCGTCCAATTACGTTATTCAACTTGAGAGCTCTATCTCTGTATCTGCCTAAATATCCTCTGTACATAAGCATTCCGAGTAATTGGGTTTGAGCTCTTGAAAGTTTGACATCAAACGTATTAGTTTCTTCATGGAAACCAAGATCTGTAAGATCTGTTTCGTAATCGCTAATAGCATTAATCAAAAACTGTTTTTCAAGACCCTCGGGCAACACTTCGTTCGATTGAAACAAAGAATGAAAAACATTGATAATTTTTTCATAAGGTGTCATTAAATCACTCCTTATGATTCTGTATCAAACTTAAAACCAGTAAATTCTTCGATAAACTTGATCTTTTTATAGTCATTTACTTTTTCTTTCTTTGCAATTTCAAATAACTGAGCTTTTTCGGATTCTAGTTTGATATCTTTAGTTACATTTTCTTCGAATGTTTTCTGAGTTTTGTAAGCTAAAATCTGCTTGATTCTTTCAGGTGTGATCACTTCTTGCTCACTGTCATTTTCAGCAGCCTCAAACCCAAGGTGAACCCTAGTTTCTTTATCATCAATGAAAATTTTCGCATGAGACCCTTGCCCATCAGTGCCTACAAACATTTTCACATTATCAAAAACTTGAGACTGAACTTCACCTACTGTAATTTGACGAATGCCATTAGCAGGTAAACGGAAATCTCCATGGCTTTCTAATTTTTTGAAATATAAGTCCCACGAGCACAAATTTTTAATAGCGATTTTCTTATCTAAATTAATTGACATAATACCCTCCATAATTTTACTTAGGAGGGACAATGCCCTCCATAATGATTTTATTCAGGTGTGATTTCGAAATTTTCATCACGGATTAATCCGATTTGATATTCTTGTCCTTTAGCTACACCTGCACCGATTTCCATGTCAAATCGAGTAATCTCTGTACCAGACACGATATCGTTACCTGTCATAGAAGTTAATCCACCACGTTGGAATACTTGAAGAGGAGATTTTGCACCTTGAGGAATGAAGAATAGAAGACCTTCAGGAAGGTAAGTTTTGAAGTTATCTCCAGTCTTGTTAAGTTCAGTGAGGTTGTATGCATTAGGTAATTCAACAACAGAAGAACCTTTATAAGTACTCAGTAAACCTGTCTTGCGGATTTCATCCATTACTGATTCAGGCAATTTTGTACTAGTCGCATCTCCGGCGACTGCTTGGAATCCAGCAAAATCATTTAACTGAGAAACAACAGAATAATCACCAACGATAGATGGTTGACCGAATCTACGAACCTTCTTAATAGTGTCATCAACTGCAGATTTTTGAATACCGGCATTTTCCGAGAAATATTTAACACCGGTAGCTGACTTAATGGCGTTGTACATTTCATTTACGACATAATACATAGCTTTATTCATCATATCGGTCTGAACTTGTTCCATACCTTCAGCAACTTTATCTAGGTTTCCACTTTGGATTTCACGGTAATTAACAGCATAGCCTGCTGAAATAGTCTGTGTTCCAATAGGGTATTCGTTCCAAGTTGTAGTAGCAAAAGGAACGTCTCCACGAGAAGCTTGGAAACCACTTCTAATTGATTCGTGTGCGTATGTAGTCATCATTGGTTGTTGATCATAACCGATTTGTCTAAAAGTACCCATGAAATCAAATAATTTAACAGCTGAAATAAGTTTAGGTTCAATTGCCAATCTAACAATTGTATTTATTTCAGCTTTTGCCACAGGGTTTCCTAGTACAGCTTGAGCTGCTAAATCTTTGACATGTTTCATAACTGTATCGGCTTTATTACCGAATTTAGAAATATCTTTTCCTGTTGCAATTGCAGAGAAGATCTCAATAATTGGCGATTTTGAATTTAACTTGGGATTAGCAAACACATCTGAATCCCGTTTTACGTTATTAAGTTCAATTTTCATAAGTTTTACCTCCAAAAGTTAGGGATTAGGCTTGTACTTTTAAGTACAGACCTTTACCACCGAATGTAGTTTTTTCAAGAACTTTAAGCTTAACTTTATAATCAGCAACATCTTCTCCAGCTTTAGTCCATTGACCAGTTCCATCACCTGCTGGGACAATAACATCGCCCACAATGAGAGCATCAAAACCTTGAACTGTATCTTGACTCAATTCAACTGGTAGGTCAGCCAAATCAGTTACACGGAAAGCACGAACGTATTCATCTTTCAATACTTTAAAATCAGCTTTGTTTCTAACCTCAGGTTTATCAATGATATTGCCAACAACATAAATGTCGCCCTTTGCTGCTGTAGCATCGGTAGGGGTAGGCGCCAGGCCAGTAGAGTCATCTGGTAACACAACCAAGCCAGGCACTAAATCTTTTGTTGCTTTACAACGCGGGTTATTTCGCACCTGTTTGAAGGCACCAATAGTTCCAAACTTGAACATATAAATTCCTCATTTCTATAAAAGTGTTATTTTATTTTAATAGAGATCATTAATAGATACTGAGCTTTCTTGTCCAGCATCATTAATTTCTGAAAAAATGTCTTTATCATTAGTGCTATTTGTTTCAGTTGATTGATTCTTTTGACGTTGTGCAATAAATGATTGAGCAATTGAAGAGTTAATTTCCGAGAGAATTTGTGTCTTTAGTTCAAGAGAAGGAGATTTGGAGAAGAGTTCGATTTTTTCTTTCGCGACCAATTTTGGGCTTGTCAAGAAAAGTGTGTAAGTTATTCTAGATATTTCTTCACACGTTCCTTTAGGTGGTCATGAACTAATAGTTGATTCATGACCATAGCCCATTGCTGGATGCGTCCACCATCCCATTTCTTTTCTAATTCTTTTGTTCGTAAAAACAATATTTTTAATAGGGCATTCTCATGGGGGAATGCTCCTTTTTTCGTGACTTTTCGAAAGCTAGAGTGGATACTTTCAACGGCATTTGTAGTGTACATGATTTTACGAATATTACCACCATAATCGAAAAGTTGTTCCACATGAGAAAAGTTTCGTTTCCATACGTCTACAGCTCCAGGGTACGTAGACCACTGCTTTTCAAAAGATTCAAATGCACTGTGACAAGCCTTAAGGCTTGGAGCTCCATACACTTTCTTTAAGGCAGCAGTAAAAGGCTTGTAGTCTTTACTTGGTATATACTTAATCGAATTTCGAATTAAATGAACAATACATCTCTGTACGGTCACATCAGGAAAAATCGCACGTGCTCCTTCTTCCAGACCACTAACGCCATCCATTGAGAGAAAGAAGATATCTTCTACACCACGAGATTTGATTTCATCAAAAATTTGCATCCATTTATGTTTACTTTCCGTTTCATTCAACCACAAACCTAGAATGTCCTTTTTACCTTCTATGGTATATCCTAGTATTGTGTAAACGGCATACTTCTTCGTTTCATAGTCATTACGAATGGTTGTGTAAAGACAATCGACAAACACAAAAGGGTAACAGTTACTTAAGGGACGATTTTGCCACTCTTCTAAATTAGGAAGTACAGTATCCGTAATGTCGGATACCATTTCATGAGATACAGAAAAGCCATAGATGTCTTCTATCGTGGAAGAAATGTCTCGTTGTGACATTCCTCTGGCATACATCGAAATGACCTTATCCTCTATAGAGGATACATCTCTTTTACGCTTTGGAATCAACTGCGGTTCAAATGAACCATCAGGGAGTGTAATATTAACTGTGTAAGTAAGGAATGCGTACGGTTCCTTACTCACACAGTTTTTTATTTGATAGAATAATAAGTATAAAGCTAAAGGAGTGGTTTCAGTGGGGAAATTGAAAAGAGATCCGAACTCCGTAGAATTAGCTAACAAGATTATCGAACAGTATCAGCCTAAATCAGTAGAAGATATGCAAGAAGCATTAAAAGACATATTTGGTCCCATGTTTGAGTCAATGCTAAAAGGTGAAATGAATCACCATTTGGGCTATGAATCCAATGACAAGGGAGAAAAAGAAACAAGAAATAGAAGAAATGGATATGGCAAAAAGATCGTGAAAACAACGGCAGGAGAAGTTGAAATTGCAGTCCCCCGTGATCGTGATGGTTCATTTGAACCGCAGTTGATTCCAAAGCGTAAAAGAGATGTATCCTCTATAGAGGATAAGGTCATTTCGATGTATGCCAGAGGAATGTCACAACGAGACATTTCTTCCACGATAGAAGACATCTATGGCTTTTCTGTATCTCATGAAATGGTATCCGACATTACGGATACTGTACTTCCTAATTTAGAAGAGTGGCAAAATCGTCCCTTAAGTAACTGTTACCCTTTTGTGTTTGTCGATTGTCTTTACACAACCATTCGTAATGACTATGAAACGAAGAAGTATGCCGTTTACACAATACTAGGATATACCATAGAAGGTAAAAAGGACATTCTAGGTTTGTGGTTGAATGAAACGGAAAGTAAACATAAATGGATGCAAATTTTTGATGAAATCAAATCTCGTGGTGTAGAAGATATCTTCTTTCTCTCAATGGATGGCGTTAGTGGTCTGGAAGAAGGAGCACGTGCGATTTTTCCTGATGTGACCGTACAGAGATGTATTGTTCATTTAATTCGAAATTCGATTAAGTATATACCAAGTAAAGACTACAAGCCTTTTACTGCTGCCTTAAAGAAAGTGTATGGAGCTCCAAGCCTTAAGGCTTGTCACAGTGCATTTGAATCTTTTGAAAAGCAGTGGTCTACGTACCCTGGAGCTGTAGACGTATGGAAACGAAACTTTTCTCATGTGGAACAACTTTTCGATTATGGTGGTAATATTCGTAAAATCATGTACACTACAAATGCCGTTGAAAGTATCCACTCTAGCTTTCGAAAAGTCACGAAAAAAGGAGCATTCCCCCATGAGAATGCCCTATTAAAAATATTGTTTTTACGAACAAAAGAATTAGAAAAGAAATGGGATGGTGGACGCATCCAGCAATGGGCTATGGTCATGAATCAACTATTAGTTCATGACCACCTAAAGGAACGTGTGAAGAAATATCTAGAATAACTTACACACTTTTCTTGACAAGCCCAACCATCACGATCACGGGGGACTGCAATTTCAACTTCTCCTGCCGTTGTTTTCACGATCTTTTTGCCATATCCATTTCTTCTATTTCTTGTTTCTTTTTCTCCCTTGTCATTGGATTCATAGCCCAAATGGTGATTCATTTCACCTTTTAGCATTGACTCAAACATGGGACCAAATATGTCTTTTAATGCTTCTTGCATATCTTCTACTGATTTAGGCTGATACTGTTCGATAATCTTGTTAGCTAATTCTACGGAGTTCGGATCTCTTTTCAATTTCCCCACTGAAACCACTCCTTTAGCTTTATACTTATTATTCTATCAAATAAAAAACTGTGTGAGTAAGGAACCGTACGCATTCCTTACTTACACAGTTAATATTACACTCCCCCAATTTTTCTTTCTCTGTATATTTATTGAGATCTTGATTTAGTTCACTTTTTAGCTTTTCGTTTTCTGCGTTTTGTTTGAAATCTTTCAGTGAATTCAACTCTGCATCAGCTTTTTCTTTTTCTTCTTTTGCTTTTTTGATTTCTTTTTCTTTCTCCTCAACTTTTGCTTTCTCATCTTTAGCTGCTTTTACTGCAGCATTTAACTCCTCATCTTTTTTCTTAAGCGCCTCATTAAGTTCAGCCACTTTTGTTTCAAGTGCTTTATTCTCAATGTTTAGCTTATTATTCAATTCAACTAATGCTTCATCTTGTGTTTTTGCCATTGACTGTTCCTCCTTGTGATTATTATTTAGTTCCAGTAAGACAGCAGCATCATCAGCTGGATCAATTCCGAGAATTGCGTCGCCGGTGAAATCAAATCTCATAGGTATACGACCTTTTTCTTTATACCCACCGTCATACTCAATTGAAGAGCTGCCTTCAACTGCAGAAATTTCTACTGAGGTCTCAGGGAATTCGCCATCAAACATTTTCGATTTAAGCCATTGTACAAACTTAGGGTACCTTTGGTTGTAAATAAAACCTTCACCAATTAACACTCTTTTTTGTTGACCATTTACTTCTATAGTGTCGATATATCCATTGGTTGTAACACCAACTACAGTACTGTTTTCAAACAGGGGAGTCCCATCTTTAATTTCTGTCATGCCATGGCCAAATGGTTCACTGTTTTCACAATCAATAAATTCTACACACAGCGGCATATCCTTAATGGAATTTAAGTTTGCATTAACGTATTTTTCGATCCAGGTAATACCGTTTTTATTGTATTGGGCATTGTTTTCATGTATTTCAAGAACAACCCACTTTACAAAGGTTCGTCCACTTACTTTTCGTTGATTATTAATCTCTAAGATTGCACTACTCAAATATTAATTCACCTCCCTTCATGAGCCAGAGGGCGTGCCATTACTGTTATTTGTTTTGGACTTAATGGTGTTCTCGTTTTGAGAACTATCGTCTTCAGGACGACCAGCAGACTTATCATTCTTACTCATAGTGTAGGAAGTTGCATGAACAGGGAACTTCTCATCGAATCCTTCTTCTTTTTCATATTCCATTAATGACAAGTAGGCATCAGGATTCCACCCAGTAGCTGCTATCCAAGCAGTTAAACTTCCTCGACCACTCGTGTACAAGTCCTTCATATTTTGGACTTTTTCTTTACGGTTAACGTGGGTAAGGGGGAGATAGTAAACTTCAACATAAGACTTGGGATTTTTAATGATATTTGAATTAATGACTTTGTTAAACTCACTAGAGATCTGTTCTAACCAGGAGAAAATTTGTGAGGACACCATTTCAATGTTTGTAGATTGAGAGGAATAATTTCCGTCTTGACCATTTAACGCTGAACCTGCAAAACCTAAGTTAGTTGATATTCGTTTTATTAATTCATCTTCACCTTTGACTTTAAGGAAATCAACGTTTGTCTCAAGTTTGTCTAGCTTAGTGCCTGAGGCCAAAGAGAAGAATTTTATCCCTTTGACAGCGCCTTTAGAAACTAAGGCATTTTTGATGCTGTTGTGCTGTTGCTCTTGTTGCTTTTGCGTTAAGGAAGAAACACCTTTCTTTTCACCTTCGGGCAATGTTTGATAAATTAATGTACTGTTCAAATCATCAAGGATGTTTCTTTTTGTATCAACAAAATAATCGTCATAAACCATATCAACAAATGCAGCTAGTCCAATCGGTCGTCCCCATTGATCTTCCATATCAGCACTGCCTTTAACGGTGATTGTCTTATTGTTGTCTAATACGAGCCAACGTTTATTGAGATCTTTTTTGTACTCAACATAACCTTGTCTAAATTCCTTTGGCCACCTTTTAAGTTTTAAAGATCTCCCTTTGCTTGTGAATTGATCAAAGTAGGAGACATCAAAAGCCACTAAATAAGAAGAGTTTTTTCTCCCGACAATTTTACAGTAATCGATAGGGAGCGATAGGATAGAACAATTGAACTCTTGTGCATCGTTGATTTCAGATATGGAATCAACTTCATAATCACTAAGTGTTTTAGGAAAGTTGTCGGCTACAATTGATTCAAAATAGTGGAAAGATGTGCCGTAAAGACTTAGTTTTCTAAGTGAATCTCGGACAATATTTTTGTCATTTATTTTTCTTAACGTGATTTCATATGTTCGTTTGTCCAATTTTAATTGACTATGATCATTTGAGTTCCCATAGACAACTCTATCTAGAGTAGGGAGCGAAACCATGTAGTCAATTACATTTCTGTAAATACCATTTGAATTATAAAGAAATTTTGAGGCATTTCGAATTTGTTTGTTATAAAGGTTGTGATTATTAAGCCAAGTTTTCACTCGATCATATGAAACTGAAGTATTTGAGGTATTGAAGAATAGTGAATCCAGGTTTGATAAATCAGTATTATATTCATAAGACGGCTCTTTTTGGGTATCCATTTTTCACCTCCTGATTAAAAAATTCAATTAAAAAAGAACCCAAATGAATACTCTTCATCGGATTCCTCTTTCTCTAAAAATTGAGCAATGTAATATAAGGCGTAAGCAATCGCACTGTATCTGTCTTTATCGATACGTTTTACAACCTGTTCTACAGTAAAAGAATTTTGGTTTTTCTTGATCCGTAGGTTGGCCACTTCGTCAATAAACAACTGAGTTTGAATACATGCTGCTTCAACCATAACATCGTCTGCAATGTCTTTTTGGTTTTTGATATCTTCGAAAGCTTTGAGTAACTTTAACTTCCCCGATTCAACATAGTCTAAAAACTGGGTGATAATATCCTGGTTTATACCTTGTGATTTTAGATTGTAAACGACTTCAGGTGAATTAGGCACGTCTGGTTTTTGATCAGTGTTAATTGTAGCCCAACATCCAAGCTCTTCATTTGTTTCAGGATCAGTAACATCTTCTAATAATCGGTCGATTAATCCACCGCCGACTCCATTACCATCAACAACAACAGCTTTGACTCTAGAGAGTGAGAGGTCTTGGTTTCCGCCATAATTTTTAAATACTCTTTTCACCATGATGGATTGTTCCTTAAAGCTTAATCCATTAGGTGGTTCAATGATATTAACTACTTGAACTTGTCTAATAAGGTTGTTACTATTCCTAATAATTTTTAAAACAATAATAGCCGTTTTGTTGTTTGACTCAGCTGCAGAACGTGCAACGTCTACACCAATAACATACTCATTAAGCAAAAAGTTTTTGTTTTTATCCCGAGGACAAGATAGCTCTGGTTGTGTAATAGTTCTGGCTTTAATTAATTTACTGATGTTGATTAAAGCTCCGTCACTTGCACCAATCCAATCACAAAGGTAATTTTGTCGAAAACGGGTAACGTTTCCTTGTCTGGCTTTATTAATCGTGGACATTTTTTGACGACCAAAGTGGATAGGAATTCTCCAATCAGATCCAAACACAAAGGAGCCTTTCAAGTCACCAGTTTCTTTAACCATAGTAAGAATCTTTTCGTATTCATCAGAGTTTTTGTATCCTGATGTTGAAAAACGGTTTATTTGACCATTTAATTCTGCAGGATCAATTTCACCAGTCATTGTAGTTCGTGGAATATTGAATATTGGTTCAATGGCATCATCATAGAGATCTTTATCGATTAATGCAGATTCTTCAAGAGAACCACGTCTTCTACGTAATCCCTTTGAAGATTGGGCATTGGCCAGGTTATCGATAATTGCGCCATTTTGAAATTCAACTCTTCCAGTATCTTTGGAAAAACTTTCGCTTTTGATTTCATCTGCAATAGAAGGATAGAATCTTAAAATTTCATCATGTTTTTCTTTCCAAATTTTAACCGCAGATTCTTTGGTTGAAGCGGTTATTGCTAATGTGACATTTGGGAAGCAGATTGCTGTATGGTACGCAACCATGATTTGAGTGAGGGTTTTTGATCCACCGCGAGGAATACAGAAGTAATTTTGAGGGAAGCGACTTAGGGTTCTCATCATAACTCTTTGGTATAAATCAAGTTCAATTCCACCAACTTCGGGTTTTAACATGTCATAAAAAATATCAGGATAAAAACGAATGAAGGAGGTGAATTCTGCCCATTTTGAAATGTTTTTCTGTATTAAGTTAGAGCTATCATTGGGATTTACTGGAGTTTCAAATGATGATTCATAAATATCTGTTCGATTTTTTGTATGTTTATTGTTCTTAGAGGTGAAGTTTTTGTAGCTTGCCATTATTCTTCATCCCCAGTGTCGTAAAGTGGCTCTTTATACACATCTTCTAAGTCACGGAAAACGTTATTTCGTGCTTTTTTCAAGTTTTCAATTTCTTCTGTAGTTAGCCCCTTTGATTTGAAATCTTCTTCGAGCATCTCATCGTAAAAATGATATATGTCTTTATAAGCTACCTTTTCTTTATCCTCTAGTCTTCTGTAATAATTGATTATGGCCCAAATGATTAAATCAGCATCATCGTAAGGTTGAGCGGTTAGGCGGGGAAGGAGAGGGATGATGCCTAATTCAGTTTCAACTGCTTCGAAGAGTTGTGAAAGCACATCCACACCGCCACTAATATCGCTTTTGCTTAACTGAGAAACGTTGATCTTTGCGTCAGTAGCTGCTTTTGAAGCCATTTGACCCCACTCTTTAGCTTCCTTTACTTCACCCTTAGCTGTAGCTAGTTCTTCTTTGACACGAAAGCGAATATAGGAGAGTAATCCCTCAGTATGGAGAGCGGTTTTTTCTCCATAATTTCGAATGAGTTTGTTGTACTTCCTTTCAAACTGGTGGTATTCATCGGGTGTATATCCAATTCCCCATTTATCAATTATTTCATCTGAGACTTGTTCTACTGAATCACGCTGAGTTTCGGCAGCAATAGCTTTTTCTTGTTGTTGTTCTAGAATACTGTCCTTCCAACCAGTTCCATTAAACTGCTTTAGGGAATTTGCCATTGTCATATATGCACTAAATGTGTCAGTTTTTCTTTGAACTGCTTGCTCCCAGTATAAAGGATCAAATTTGACATCGATTTGCTGTAAGACGGTGTATACAGAGTCCATGTTGCTGTAATCAATATTTTTCTTGAGACAAGATTTACAAATTGGTACTTTTCCTATTTTTTCGTAAAGCTTGCTGCGGGAATTATAAAAGCCAGAATCTTTGTCTTTTTCCTTTTGACATGCAGCACATAACAGTTTTTCTTTTTCTTTAGGTTTCCGACCCACCATTTCACCTCCATAAAGTTGATGTAAACACATTTTATGAAACGCCCAGCAATAGAGCGGAAGGGGAGTACCACAATCATCACTGGACGTTCTAAAAAAGTATTTTATTTATAAGTTAAGGCACCATTTTCGGACAAAACAACCTTGGTTCCTTTTAAGGTATCAGCAAGAGCATCAAGCAAACCTTTTCCAATACCGTTTGCATCAATTATTAATTTACTCGGTCGTTTGTCTATAATTACGGCTTTTATTTGACTAGCCTGATGTTTAAACGTTCCATATTCCACTTTCTTTGAGATGTCCTCAATACGGGAATTGTATAAATCAATAATTAAAAAGGTTGTTTCTTCTCTTCCAGGATTAATTACAGCAATTCTTTCAGGATTATAGCCCGAGCTCAATGTGTAGCTATTTCCGTTTAAGGGTTTAGTATGTTCACTTTTAGTGTTTTTCTCAAATCCCATGCTTTTATGCAGACTTGTTAGGGCGTCTTTTAATTCCCTGTTACACAGATAACCACTATCATTAATTTCTTTTAGTAGCTTTACATATTCCCAAAGAACTTTAGTTTCTTCTTTCAATCTTCCTCATCCTCATCTTTATAAAATTAAAGTTTTATCAATAGTGAATTTTAAAAAATTCTTTATCTACTGGGTTCACTTTAAAAATCAAGTCTAAACCCGATACTTCTCCGTTAACCCCTTTTAATTCAGCTCTAGAAATAATTTCTACATTGTTAAATTCTAAGGTAACTCTATGGGCCTCTGATGACTCAGGGCGAGAACCGACAGTTTCAGCCAACAGTTTGAATTCATGCTTAGGTGTCTCAGTTAAAACAGAAATATATTGTTTCTTTCCCAACTTTGATTCAAAGGAGGTAGGAGCTTTATAATCACCTAAAAATTTAAGCACCTCAAAATTTAGCAGAGCATTCTTTGCAAAAATCAAATACGTTTCATGTTCATCACTATAAAAAATTTCCATCTTGAAGTGTTGTTAAATCAACTAAAGATTCCTCAGTTTTTCTATCATACAAGTGAAGGTTATACACTTCATGCATTGCTAAATCCAAGCAGGTTCCTCCTTTAGTTTTTATTTTTAAAACGAATAATGTATGTAGCTTCAACACCGTCATCATTAAATACCATAAACTTTTGAGACGGTTTCGTACCAAAGCGACCCTGCATAGCATAATCATCAGCGCCAACAAGCGCTCCGTTTACAACAACTGTTGTGCTGCCATATTCTTTTTCATAGTTGTGATGAATATGACCACCAAATATGTAAGAAGGTATATAGCCAAGTAATTGAGGTAGGCGGGTTACGCATTGATCAACACGATCATAGTGACCGTGGACAAACACGACTTTATGATTGTTGATTTTAGCGGGGATAAAGCCATCTTGTTCCGATTCAATTGAAATGTTTTTAATATCTCTTAATCTAGCTTCGAGATACCAATTAATGAGGTATTCAAAGTTTTCTTTAATCCCGACATCATTTTTAGAAGGGGAGAGGCGACCGTGATTGCCTGCTACGTTGTAGAACTTAACTTCTTGAAACTCACTTGCCAACATCGTTAAAACCTCAGCAAGCGTTTCTGATACATATTTAATTTGTTCTACAGCATCTTCATTAGCCTGAACTCTCGTTGAAACATGTATAAGACCTCCAATTAAATCGCCAAGATTTGCAACGTGTAATGTGGAGACATGATTCTTCTTTCCATACTCAATTACTTTGTTTGTGAGATGCTCAACTCGTTCATCGAATATTTTTTTATTGAACTTATTGATGCGGTTATCGATTTCCATTCCGAAGTGCCAGTCACTGAATAAAGCAAGCCCATGCTTTTCAGCAGCTGCAGGGAGGGGGTAAGTGAAACGAAGAGGTCTTTTGGATTCTAAATTAACAATAGCTTGGACTACGTCATCCTTGATTTTCTCAAAGCGAGCTTGATTCGCTATACTTTTTCTGTATTCTCTTTTTTGATCACGAGTTCTAATCTTTTCCTTTTCAGATTGAAGTCGCACTTCTTCGTATTTCCTTAGAATTTCTTCATCCAAATTCTTGGACATTATGTAATCATTCCAACGTTCATATTGCTTAAAGTCTTTGCGCCATTTACTCTCATCATAATTTGTACCTTGATCTTTGTTTAAAAGAGCAGCAATGGTTTTAGTATCAATGTGATAAGTGTCTTTGTTTTTGAAAAGTCTAATATGATAATCAGTAAATGATTCGTCTTTTTCTCGTTGTAAAACAGGATCTAAAATAGCTGTCATTCAGTCACCGCCTACTCATTGATTTGTGGAAGTTCGTCTTCTTCGGTAATAGAAATTTTCACTTTCCGACCATCAAATGATTTTAAAATTGAATTCAGATCATAACGCTCGATGTCTGTTTTTGTTTCTTCTTCAATAATTCCATCAATGTGAGTATAATTACCTTTTAAATTTACTGTATGAACTTTCTTAGCCAAATTAAATTCCTCCAATATGTGTTTTATTTACATGCAATAAGCTCCTTCGGAAGCCCGATGATCCGAAGCATCGGTAACGTCCGAAAAGGGGATATAAAGGAGATGAAAAGATAAGTCGGATAGGCGTTGGGGAAACGCCCGAAGGAGATTATTGATAACTTGCGTACCGGAAGGATCGTAAGCACATTCCGGCTGATCGGTAAAGTAAAACGCAAGCACAAAAAGGCCTTCTAGCAATTTAGATGACCTTGTTCTGACTGCATCCTAACCCCGTTTCACCTACGTCAGTAGCTCACGTAGGAACGCAAGCCTTCAGATCGACAGGGAATACGCTGATTACGGGTTCAGCGACTGAAACCTTTGTATTCGACAAACTATAAGTAAGCCGAAAATAACAAAAGACGCCAAATAACGTCTTCAGAAACTCTTTGTACATCATGGTACATGAGCATAAAAGGCTGGTTATCGCTGTGCGAAATCCAGCTGGCTCCTTCTACACATGGCAGATGAGCTATGACAACAAATAATACACACTTCCTGGAATGTGTTTAAAGTTCCTATTACCTACATCTTATATATCAAGTTTTTATGTTGCTTGCCAACGTCCGGCTCTCGTAGTCCGGAAAATGTATCAAGTTTTAATGTTGCTTGCCAACTGCTCAGCAGAGTCTGAGAGCCGAGGAAAAAATAATTTGAGAAGGAAAGACCCTAATAAGCCTTCTCAATGGCATTTTCAGACTCTCTTGTCAGGTTACACGCCTTATTGAGAAACAAAGCGTCTCAACGCTCGCCATTTATTTTGCACAGTTTTCTCTGACCCGTGTAAGGAGGTATGTGCATGGGAAAGGTGAGTCTCCATACAGAACATTGAAGGAGAAGTAGCGAATAAAATAGCGAATGTGTTGCAGTGTCAAATTGAAAAGGCAAGACCGAAAATAATCCTTTTCTGTGAAATGGGAGCGGTGATCAAGCGCCCAAAAACCATTTCACTTATTTTACGAGGGTATGTAATTACAAAGCCTCGCTAACCCGGAAAAATTTTGTTGACCGCATAATAAGCATCAAAGCTTACAAGGGCATTATTTAAAGGGAAGGGAGACGCATCTACCCTTCCCTAAGTGCAAGCCGAAGCAATACACCGCAATTAATATCCAGGCTACATGTCACCCATAGTAAGACTGTGATGGGATTCACCCTACATAAAAAACTTGAGTAGCAAAGGTCTTACCGACATGTTTAGCCCGATAATAGCCATTTACCTGTCTCCTTAAGATACAGACATTCGAGTTAACCTCGCACCCTCATAAATGACTATTATCCGACTAACTGCAATGACCAGCCGCAGTTTTGTGTCAGAATGATACAGAAAACAAGGGAGTAGATATTGTTTAATCAATAAAAGCTAGTCCACACTGGAGAGGAATCTCCACTAATATTCATTTGATTAGTCTGTATCTTCATAAATGAATATTAGTCGAGAACTGATATCCCAAATATCAGTAATCAAGTAATTATTGACGGCACCCCCATGCCATCAAAAAAAACTATAATTAATTAACCCGGAGATGAAGATAAGCGAAAAGAGGGGAGGTCGACAATTTCCTCCATAACTTCTAACTCTGCCTCTTTTAGGAGCATAAGCTCTTTGTGACAAAGCGTGCAGGTAGCCTTTCCTGTCGTCCTCATTAACTGATTATTTAGCTTTGACTGCGTCTTTAAGTGCTTTTGCCGGCTTAAATGCAGGTGCTTTTGTAGCCGGAATATCAATTTCCTCTCCTGTCTGGGGATTTCTCCCTTTACGAGCTGCACGTTCACGAACTTCAAATGTTCCAACTCCAGGAACCTTAATTGATTCACCTTTTGTTAGTGTTTCAACGATGACATTAAATACTGCTTCAACTTTAGGAGTAGCTTCTTTCTTAGTAACACCTAATTTTTCTGCAACTGCTCCAACAAATTCTGTTTTGTTCATGTTTTAAATCCTCCTAGTGATTTCGTTTATTTTTGTGTTAAAGTATAATTACGGTAACGTTTGTGGTTTTTTGAAAAAATGGGAGACTTACTCGCCCTTTTATGTGGAAATTAGCTTTCTTTCTCCCTTATGGCGATTATCTCAAAAGGGGCTTTCAGCCCAGTCGTACCAAGGGTTCAAGGTGCTTTTTTGTTGATCTTTTTTTGCCGAGAAATGCTGTATCCCTTGGGGGAGTAAGGCTCAAGGCACTTTCTATTGGTCGTTATCTTTTTTTATTGTAGCGTTTATGTTTATCTAAGATCATTTTTTTTGAGCAATTGTTACAGTATTTAGATTTATTAGAAGAGGGACTGAACATTTTTCCGCAATTCCCACAAGCCTTAAAATTCCTTAAGTTAATCTTTAAATTTTCCAATATATGTTCGCCAAAGCACTCCCACAAAGTCGATTTGAATTTACTCTTCTTTTTATATAGGTACTTAACTAAAACATCTGTAATAAGTTGCTCATCGTTATGTATTTCCATTAATCTTTGTTTGATAATCTTATAGACGTATAGCTTTTCTCCTGGTTTAATTTCTTCGTTATTCATGAGCCACTTTTTGTTTCGGTCAAGACGTTTGTACTCATTGATAACCGTTTCATCAAGTTTCACTTTTTTATTTCGAAGTAAGAAACGGTAATCAAATTTTCCTGCAACTGCGTTAAAGTTGATTCGTTCATTAGGAATAATTGAGTCTAACTTATTTACTGTACTTTCATTAATCGATTCTACGCTATGTTCTTCTTTATCCTTGGCATTGATGAAGAAGTGGGGCACTTTATTTTTTATGTAATCTTTGATTTTCTCATCAACGTGATCAGGGCGGGTGGGCATGAACAAGGTTTTTGCGAACTTTGATACCCTCGGTTTCCCGATATTTTATTAGGGAATAGACCATATCATCATCTGTGCTAGACAGATGGTCAGCGCTTCATAATAAGGAATTTCACCTTATTATTACTCCATAAAGGATGGTCGTTGCACCTTCATTTACAAGTGCTTCCCAGCATGATGTAAACGCTTGGCACAGGGTTTTCATATAATACATTCTACATTCATTTCACATTTTTATAGGTTCTTCCTTGTTTAATTCCATAGACAACATTGGGTTTTATGTTACACATTTTTGCAACATGGGGTGCTGATAACCCTTTTTTAAGAAGTTCTCTTATGCAAAATACTTCTTTTGGAGTAAGAGTGCTTTTCTTCTTGCTTTTGTATTTAAGAATAAAGTCGTCCCACCCAGTAACATGAATATGATTCCATACTTTACACTCTAATATTGATTTAACGATGGGGTAGGAAACACACATTGACTTTGATACTTCAGACATCTTTTCTCCATTAATCAATCGAACTTTTATCTCGTATGCTTTCGTTTCATTTATTTTTGAGGATTTATTTTTTGACCCTAAATGAGACTGACGCATCTTTAATCTAGATTCTGGCGAATGCCTTTTATTCATTCTAGATTGTAAAAGCTTTTCCTTATGCTGCGGAGAGAGCTTTCTTCCAATTCTCGCTTTACTCATTTTGGCTTTAGTCTCATCACTAAGCTTTCTTCCGATGTTATTAATCCTATTCTTTTCCCCAATAATTCTTTTGGTTGAGTCAGACATCTTACAATTACTCTTGCCCTCTCCGCCGGTGGTCATGTTAAAGCCATTTAAATAGGCACCTAGTTCATTTATGTAGTGAGTTTCTAATTCGTTCATATCTGAGTTTGGATCAACTGTTTGCAATACATGAAATTGGAAATCGTTTTCTCCATATTTATTCCAAGTATTCTGCAAATGTCGATTACAGTGCGAATTGTTTTTCAGCTTCCAAGTGTGATGCCAGTAACGCTTAATAAATTTCATCTTAGTTTTCCCCACATATTTTAAGCCGGTGCTTATCTGCTCAATCTTATATATCCCACTCAAATATTTATGCTCATCCTCATTTATAAACTTCACTTTGTCACCCCCTTGTTTTAAATATCATTGTTTAAAAATGTAAAATGTATTAATTAGAATTCCCCTGTTAGCACACTCATTGACGATCATTTCCTATCGCTACTTTTCGCTGAATGCACACCCTAGTTTTCTAGGTTCACTGACTTTTCATCCGCATATCGCTATGCGACGCGACTATAAATTTAATCGATAGTAAAGTTATTCTCCATGCATAACCATTTGATCACGTCCAGGTTTATATTGTCACTGTTCCATATCTTAGTGATGTTGTTACTGTACTCCCCGATATTGATTCCATAAGCAAGAGTTAGTGCTTCATAGATGTTTCTGCTATTAATCTCTTGTTTCTGGGCTACAGACATTTCATAATACAAAGGAACGATGTTCTCCATATTACGCTTGGCAATATTGACGATTAGCTCATCAGAAATAATTAAGGCCTTATCCCCGTCATTGTCAAACTGCAGCAGTTTAGATATCGGATCATGAATGCTGGTGTAAACACCTGGGGTAATGAACCACTTTTCATATCCCTCATCTTTTTTGTTCCACCTAACACCATGCTCCCTGAAAAGGTGAGGGGAGCGAAGGATATCAATGTACCCTTCATCATATAAAGAACAATGGACATCGCTTCCTGAAAGCAGTCCTTTCGGATTCTCAATTCCAAGAAACAATCTTTCACAAAAAGCATATAGATCTGGGCATAAATATGTATACCGGGCGTCACTAACAAGTAATTTTCCTGATTTGGCGTCCTTAATCATACTCTTCTTCTTATTCTTAATGATTTCTTTGGTGTGATCATCATTTAGCAGCTCAGGATATATTAGTAGAGCTTCTTGAAGGCTTGTCTTATGTTTATTTTTCTCGGTAGCCCCTAAAACTTTCATCATTGTTTCTTTATCAGTGCCTAATTGAGTAATCTCACTAACAGTCTTTGAGCTGATTTGTTTCAATTCCTCATCTGTGATATCCGTGAGTGTTTGTAGCATCTGGTAAGTCAGTTTTCCCTCAACAGATGGATCTTCTTCATTTAATTTAGCTCCTAAACATCCATACTTTTTAAATTTAGAGCGATAGTCATCCCAAGAATCATAGTACTTCCACATCTTAAACTGGCTTTTCGTAAAAATTATTTGGATATCATCTTTAATAATGTCCCATTCTTTACCGTAGACGTCCTTAACTATAAATGAACTGTGTTTTTCAGCAAACTGTCTAAAGTCAAATGGAACAAGTAGACCCTTAACCCAAGGTAATCTGACCATAAAGCTTTTCTGACTCAAACTAGGGAGCATCATTCCACAACCATCTGTATGTTCTATAGGAATATCCATAATCTTACGAGTAATTTCATATGTATCACGGTCAATATAATCAACCAGGCTGGAAACGTTTGTTTCTAAGTCATTTACGACAATTGTTTTATCAATATCAATTTCCCATGGACTACTTGCGCTATTAGATAAGGCCATGTAGCTATTCCATTTGTTTATGCTGCTTCCACCTTGAGCATTGATTTGCTCCACACTAAGGCCACAAGTTAAAGCATTTTGATACTTATCTAAGGTGCTTTGCTTGATAAAACAAGATTTTTTGGTTCGAATTTGACCGGCACTGCTAGTGAAATAAACGTATTTCTCATTGTTATGTATGAATCCTTTATCAATAATGTCCCTTAAAATTTGAAAGTGATAAGTTTGGACAACCATGATCTCTTCAGAGAGAGAGTTTTCTTTGATTCCCAGCGTTCGAGTTAAGACTGAATCAAATAATGAAATCACATTATTATCTTTCAGAGAATCTGTTCTAAGTGTTCTTATTTGAATATGATCGTTAAAGGCGTTATAAAGCTTTTCTTTTAAGGAAATAATCCTTTGCGTTATGTACTTCTTATGTTTTTTATCAACATGTTCAAGTTTTTTGAGATGATCTCTGTACCTGTATGATTTTAAAATCTTGTTATGTAATTTGTTTTCTTGATCATTATAAAAAGCAGAAGTATCAATACTGTAAATATGTACTTGCTTATTTAGACCGTATTTTTTTCCTTTCAATAAATTCTCCCCTTATTACTTTTATACATATTTTTTGATTTAATAATCGCTTTTTAGATACTTATATACAAGTTTTTTGAATGCATAGCTCTTTTTATCGATTGTTCCAAATAGTTTATAGTCCTCATAAAGAGTGGTTTCTTCTTGTGAAGCAGTTCCATCGATAATAGTAGTCTCCAAAAATTCAATTAAATCCCTAGACATGTACGTTACTTTCTCTGAATCCTTTTGCATTATCTCACCTCCTCGCTTATGGATTTATTATATACATATTATTTGTATTTGTCTATTGTTTTTTCACTAGTGTGTTAACAGCTCCAGGTAATTGAGGTGTATTCTGAGGCATATGGAGATGGAGTGATTATCGTAATCTAAAAACATGCCTATCGTAAAAATATTTAAAGAGCTTAAAAATCCAGTAAACATAAGGGTATTTGCATTATCGAATGGTAATTAGGGGATAAGCGATCGTAAAACATAAGTGAGAGTAGGGGGAAGTGGTTGTTTTAAGGAGATATTGATGAAAAAGGGAAAATTTTAAGAAGGAAAAACGTTGATACTAAAGGCTTTTACGATAGCAAATACGATGTGAAAAAGGGTGATTTTGAGGTGGAATTAGGAAAATGAAAATTTGGATAGGGTGTGGAAATGGAAGTGCTATGAGTACATTTGTTCCCTTAATTTTACCATTAGATGTAAATATACCCCCATATATTGGTATTGTAATACGTGTATAAGGAACATTATACGTGCATTTGATGACTTGGTTAGGTTTGCAACAGTGCTAACATAATTCCAAGCCGAACACAAGAATAAATTTTTAAAAAATAAATTGTTTTTCAATTTAAAAATGAATAACGATTCATTAAGAATAATCGTATTTATAACGAATCCGAGGGAATCGAAGACATATTTAACCTTATCCTCATCACTATACATAACCATACCTTACCCAATCATAAATCCTACACTAAACACTCTTCACACTAACATCATCCGTTCCCACATCATATATACACAACACTCATTATTATCCAACCTAATCACACTCACACACTCTCAGAACCAATATAACACCTCTCTAAGCATCCTTAATCAATTCCCAATCCAATTGTATTTCTTCCCAATCAAACAGCACACAAAGCATCTCGACACCATCCATCAACACACAAATATCTCACTACAAATATAAAAAATATGTATATAAAAATCATGAATTATGTTATAATAGAGTCATAGGAAAGGAGGTGTACATAGTGCTTGAGAAAGTGGGTATCATAGTTGCTTTCCTCATATCTTTAACGGTTCTTACAATCAACAGTCTAACAATAGTTGAGAAGGTAAGAAACCTAAAGAATGGGACAAGCAAAAAGAAAAAGCGTATACGCAAGCGGCTCCGACCAAAGAGACAACGCCAACGTATACGCCGATGAGAGCTAAGCTAAAGGGGAATGAACTTCTCCTTTAGTTCCTACCCATATTATAACATGATCAAGCACATTGCAAACATGAAACGATTCTCATTATGGTTTACCCATATCACATTCATTGGCTTATTCTTGATGTTTCAACTCATTAAGGATTACTTCAGCAGCGAAGCACAAACACTAATCAACACAATTTTTGTAGTCACATGTATCATTGCCATATTGTTGTGGATCATCTATTTTGTATTCCTTAAACTAAGAAACAAGTCTCACTAATCTTATAGGCCTCATGGTATAATTAAATCATTGAGGTGAGATGATTGCTATTTAGCCCCCTAATGAATTTGGACACCTACTAAGAGTGGTTTTATACTTATGGTTGCCAAATAAGGGGGCTTTTGTGATGCAAAGACGAAAACATTCTGCTGAATTTAAACAACAGGTGGTACAAGAAGCAATTGAAACAGGCAATAAAGCTTTGGTGGCGAGACGTCACGAGCTCAGTCCAAATCTCGTAAGCAAATGGGTAAAAGCTTTTCAGGAAAAAGGCAATCTAGATCATTCCGGCATTCAAGATATTGTTTCTCCCTCAGGGATCAAACAGTTGGAGGAGGAGAATGACCAGCTTAAAAAGCTGTTAGGCGAAAAAGATTTAGAAATTTCCATTCTCCGTGACGTACTAAAAAAGAAGAACCCTCACTTACTGAAACGCTTGAAATAGCGAATGAGTGGATTGCGAAAGGTTATGCCGTCCGTAAAGTCCTGAAGATTTTAGAGATTTCTCCTTCTACGTACTATTATCAATACAAGAAAGAAGAAAAGTCAGTAAGTGAGGGCAGACCCATTCCGGGCTATTCACTCACTAAGAACGGCAAAAAAATACCGGATGAACAAATACAGGAATGGCTGATGGAACTCATCTCAGGTGAAGCCGGTGTCTATGGCTATCGAAAGTTGTGCCTCCGCCTTCGAAGCGAGTATGCGCTACAGATTAACAAAAAGAAAGTGTACCGATTATGTAAGGAACTCGATATCCTACAGCCACAGCGAGAAGTGAAGTTCCACTATCCAAGAAAATTAGCGAGGAACCGGATCATCACTGAATCGAATCAGCTGTGGGAAGCAGATATTAAATACGGCTACATCGAAGGTGAAGAGCGTTTCTTCTTTATTCTATCGCTCATTGATGTATATGACCGTTCCATCATTGATTATCATATTGGTTTACATTGTACCGGACACGACGCTGGCCAACTCGTGCAGCGTGCCTTGTTTAAGCGTCAGCAATTTGAAAGAGAAACAAAGCCAGTCATTCGAACGGATAATGGTCCACAATTTATTTCTCTAGCGTTTCAGAAAGCATGTGAAACGTTCCACATCGAACATGAACGCATTCCGCCGAGAACACCGAATATGAATGCCCATATCGAGTCGTTTCACCGATTACTAGAGTATGAATGTTTGAGGCGGTTCGCTTTTCATTCCTACGCAGATGCGTATCATGAGGTGGCTGAATACATGGATTTCTACAATAATCGAAGAATCCATTCGAGTATTTTAGATTTAGCACCAAATGAATTTTATCAACGAAACCAAACAGAAGAGCTAACGATTAAAGAAGTGAGAGTATGAGGCAGGATGATTTTCTTGCCTCACCTAAAATAAAGAGCAATTCTATGAAATAATGAGCTAAGAGTAGTATGTGTCCAAAATTAGGGGGTTAACCCGATTGGAGAAAAAATTCCTGGATGCTATTCGGCAGCTGACAAAGGAATTGGAAATGCTCAAGAAAGATATTGACTCCATCAAAGAAGCAACTGTCAGAATTGATAAAGACCTTTTAGAGTACAGAGAAGAGATAAGCAAAGTAAAACAAGGTGATTCAGTATTAATCATGCAGCAACATAAGGATAATTAAATATGCGTTATAAATAAGGGAGCGGTAAGGCAATTATCGTTCCTTATTTTTCAATACAAAATTAAAATATAAGGAGAATATATGGAAAGAGTTAAAGTGATCGATTCTATTATGGGTAGCGGTAAAACATCTGCAGCAATTGACATGATAAATAATTCAGGGACAGACGAAAATTTTATTTTCATTACACCGTACTTGGATGAAGTGGATCGCATTAAGAAGAGCATAAGCAGTAAACAAATTTATGAACCTAAAGTAAAGAAGAAAGGTGACAAAACACAATATAAGTTTGAGTCATTTCATGAACTTTTATCTCAGAACAAAAATATTGTTGCTACACATAATCTATTCAAAAATGCTAATGACGAAACAAAGGAGCTGATCCTTTCAGGCAACTATACATTGATATTAGATGAAGTTATGGAAGTAGTTGAACAGTTACGTGTTAAGAAGCATGATCTAACTACACTATTTGAATCAAAGTTAATATATGTTGAAGGCGGATTTGTCAAATGGAATGAAGAAAAAAAGGACTATGAAACACGCTATGATGATATCCGTGATATGGCTTTAAACAATAATCTTATGTACTTTAAAGACAATATATTGATTTGGAATTTTCCTGCAGATATATTCAAGTTGTTTAAAGAAGTTTACATACTCACTTACATGTTTGATGCTCAAATACAAAGATATTATTATGATATAAACAATATCAAGTATCAAAAATACGTTTCTGAATTTATAGATGGGCAATACAGGTTTACAAAACATAATACTGAATATGAGAGTATTCTAAAGGCTCAATTAAGAAATAAAATAAAAATATATGAAGGTAACTTGAATACAGTTGGCCAATTGGATTATTCTTTATCATCTAATTGGTATAAAAATAAATCACCGTATACGATCAAGAAGGTAAAGAACAATGTATTCAATTACTTTAACAACATTGTTAAGTCATCAAGTGATGAAGCTATGTGGACGACCTATTCAGAACATAAGAATAAAATAAAAGGTAATGGATATACAAAAGGGTTTGTGTCATGTAATGCAAGAGCTACCAATGATTTTAAGCACAAAAAACATTTAGTGTATACAATAAACAGATACGTTAACACTGTTCTATATAATTATTTTAAAGAGAAATATCAAATAACAATTGATCAAGATGCATTTGCATTATCCGAGTTAGTACAATGGATTTGGAGATCTGCAATAAGAGATGGTGATGAAATAACATTATACATACCCTCATTAAGGATGAGGGAGCTACTTATTGAATGGTTAAATGGGTAGCTAAAGAGAATAAACCTCTTAAACTCTAAAAAAAGCTCAATAATACCAAGGGTTTTCCCGTCTAAGTCTTTAAGAGAGACAAAAATAAATTAAATAATAAATTAAGAGAATGGGGGTGCTGCTAATTGTTCAATACGGTTCGTTCCTCACCTGAACAATTTTTGCTCACACCACCCCCAAACCCCCTCATGAGCAATCATATTTAATCATATAAAAATAAAAAATATGTATATAAATTGTTGAATTATTAAAGTGACCCGTATATAATGTAATTAACAAATATAAAAAATATGAATTAGGAGGAGAATACATAATATGAAGAATACCAATCTATATTTAATCAGGGAAAGTGAAAGAGAGCAGTACATGGATCGAATTGATGCCTTGGACAAAGTGAAAAAGTTAAAGATGCTAGGTGACAAAAAACATACTTCAATAAAATTCTTGTCAGAGTATTTCGGAATGAAAGTACCTACATTAACTACATACATCCACAGAAATAATGAGGTTTTGGTTGAAGACGGACTGAAGAAACTAGAAGGATTAGAGCTTGAAGGATTTAAGCATAAATATAATATGCCTGGGAAATTCATTAAGCTATATATCGTTCCTAAAAGAGCAGCTTTAAGATTGGCAATGATCCTTAAAAATTCAGATACAGCCATTAAGGTAAGAAAAGAACTCACAGATGAGGAGGACGGTGCTCAACAAGAGTTTGTTCCATCGGTTTTTCATGAAAGGAAAGAAGTTGTTGCGCCTGCTTCAGATACAAATGTAATTAAAGAAATGATGAAGTCGAACAATATACAAATTCTACATGAGGTGAAGAACATGTTAACGCCGATTTTTAATATGCAGCAATCTGTGCAAAACATGACAGAAACCTCAACAAAAGAAATCTTTGATCTTAAAAACGAAATTTTGTCTTTGAAACATGAGAAGACTGGAACAAACAAACTATTAGCTGATAAAGATGACAAGATCAATAAACTTAGTAACAAAGTAAAAAGCCAGAAGAAAAGAATAGACAAGCTTCAAGAGCTTATTGCAAGCGAGTTGATTGATCTTGATGAAGATGGTTCCAAATCAACAAAAGTGAAAAAAGAGGATAACCCTTTGAAAAACATAAAACTAAAAATGGATCGAAATGGTAATTTAGAAAGGATGTAAAGACAATGGCAAACGAATTATTAACAGAGTTCAAATATGATTTAGTCGATCAATCAACAGCTGATTTCCTTAAACAAAAAGAATTTAACATGCGTGAGATTGTCGGTAAAGCTTATACCAAGCTAGGAAGGGAACTGAAGGAAGCCCAGGAGCATTTAGCAAGTCACAACAAATATCAAGGGGTTTTTGAAAAGTGGTTTAGATCTATCGGGTTAAAAAGGGATGCCGTTTGGCGATTAATTAACAGATATGATCTCATCGCAAATTGCGACAACATCGAAAAAGGACTTCTTGAAGACCTGCCAGTATCTCTAACATATGAAATAGCTAAACCTTCATCAGAATCAACAGAGTCAAAGAAACAAGCTAAGAAAGCTGTCTTAAATGGAGAAGTCAAGACATTAAAGGAATACAAAGAGCTTGAAGCTAAATTGAGGAAAGCTGAAGAGAATAATAAGAATCTTAGTTATGAATTAAGTCAAGAAAAGAAGAACAGGACAGTTGTTGAAAAAGTCATTGATAACACTGACTACAAACAAATAGAAACATTAAAAAAAGAATTAGAGTATAAAAATAAAAAATATGAAAACTTATCAAAACAAAAAATGATCTTAGAGCAACAACTTGAAAGGAGTGATGTGAAAGTAAAAGAATACGAGGAGCTAACAAACAAATTAAAGGCCGTAACAAGAGAGCAGGATGATCTAGGGAGACAAGTTGAGGCCACTTCAGAGCTTTCTGAAATGGTTTGGGAGATTGAAAAAGTACTAAAAGGTAGTTTAGCGCCTGTAAAGTATGCAAAGGCCATTAGGGATATGAGTGACAATCAAATTATAATGAACAATCTTGATTCTGTAATCGGGAATGTGGAATCCTGGTGCAAAGAAATGAGAAAAATTACGAATAAAAATAATATTATCGAGGTGTTTTAATATGGCGATTAATGAATTGGAATTGAACAAGATGTCAAACGGAGAAATTGATATGCTCATGGACAAGGTATTAAGTTTAAAAGTTAATAGATTAAGTGAAGATTTTATAAAAATGGCTGATAAACAAAAAGAGCTGGAACTTCAAGTTGAGCAGTTGTCTTTAAAAGAAAGTGAAAATGCAGAAGAAATTTCAAAGATGGAAGGCAAGTTTAAAGAATACGATGAAACATTCTTTACCTTCCAACATGATAAATCAGGAAAATTTCTGGAGTTTAAAAATGCTGCTAAAAGTAAAGTGTTTGATTATGTAAAACCAATTGGCAGTCCAGAGCACCTTTTATTTTATAGAGGGTTGTTGATGCAATGCTATGGAAAAGTGTCTGAAGCTCTAAATGTACCTAATACTTCGAGCATTAACATCAATGACTTTGAAGCTGCTTTGAAAATTGTTAAAAGATGGGCGCCAAGCAGAAAATATATTGACAAGAAAATTAACGAATACATAGCTATGCATGAAAATAATTCACTTCAACGAGAGAAAGTCAATGCTTTATTTACATATTTAGAAAAAACAGAAGAGGGAACAAAAGGGGGAATTATTTAGAATGACTGTAAAGTTTAACAAACAACAATTAGAAGCGATTAATTTTTATAAAGGAGCTTGCGCAGTCATTGCAGGGGCAGGGAGCGGTAAAAGCACCGTTCTCCTTAACCGTGTTAAAACATTGGTGAGGGATTACGGTGAAGATCAAGAGGATATTTTAGCCATCAGTTTTACGCGTAATACTGCAAATGAGCTTAAGAAGAAATTACATAAGCAGAAATTAACTAGTGTGAATGTAGGTACATTTCATTCAGTATGCCGCAACATTCTTCTCAAAGAGGGAATTGAAATTAACGAGAAAAATACGATTAAAGAATGGCAGCGAGAAAACTGTTTTAAATCACTTGAAGAGAAACCAGACATTAAAGACATTACGGGTTTCATCAGCTACCAAAAGAACTTTTTAAGGGGCTACACAGACGAGTTTTTAATTAAAGAGAGTAAATATACCGAGGAGCAATTACGTCTCTTCTATAAGGAGTATGAGGCTTTTAAATCCAAAAACGGACTGTACGATTATGATGATTATTTATTGGAGTGTTACAAGGTGCTAAAAAACAATAAACATAAGTATACGTATGAATTTATTCTTGTAGACGAGCATCAAGATTCTAACTTAGTACAAAATCTCATTTTAAAAGAACTTTGCGCCTCTGGTAACATATTCTGCTTATTCGATTATAGACAAGCTATTTACACATTTAGAGGCGGCAATACTGAGTATTGTATGGAGTTTGAAAAGGATTGGGAAAACGCCACTGTGATTAACCTGGATACAAATTATAGATCAAATAAAAACATAGTTGATAACGCAAACAGCTTTATCAAGGAATACTATGGTGACTATGAACATTACGCAGACTCCGTCCCTAATATTCATAACAATGGCGAAATTCAAACACTAACGTATCAGGACAGAGAAGCAGAAGGTCTGAATACAGCTGATAAAATTGAAACATTGCTTAAAGCCGGTGAAAAACCATCAGAAATTTGTGTCCTTTATAGATTAAACTCTCATTCTAGCTATGTTGAGAATGAATTAAAAAGGCGTGAAATTGAATATGATATTACTAATAATGGGAGCTTTTTCAAGAGAAAAGAGGTAAAAGGGATTGTAGCTTATTTAAGATTAATTCGTGATCCACATGATGATGCAGCCTTTCGAGATATTTTCACACTAAGGAATGATCCATTTCGTTATTTTAGCAATAAGAATTTAAAAGATGTTGAGTCATTTGCCGGACAAACAAATATGTCCTTATATGAGGCCATGTTAAATATGAGATTTGATCGTCCGACTCAAAACGATAACGTCTTGAAATTCCAAAGTATGATTAATAAACTCCAAATGCAAGTGCTTAAAGGGATTGCCGTGGAAGAATTGATCGACAATGTAGTTAAAACTTTCAGAATGAATGATTACATAGAAGAGAAATACCTCGATGAAGATGAGATAACTGACAGAAAAGAATCTCTCAATACCATGAAGAAATTTGTTAAGAATAATAACTTAGAGCAGTTCATTAATTTTGTATACGGCAACAAGCCAAGTATAAAGAAAAATGAAAATGCGGTGCGATTAATGACTATTCACGCAAGCAAGGGTCTAGAATTTAAACATGTGTTCTTAATTGGGGTTGAAGATGGTAAGTTTCCTCATATAAAAAGCGATCTTTTAGACGAAGCAAGATTATTTTATGTCGGCGTAACAAGACCTAAGGAGAGCCTGTATCTTAGTCAAATTGGTCACTGTAATATGTTTTTTGATGAGTATAGGCAACATGATCTTGTTTGTTAAGAATCTAAATAAAATGCATATTTTAAACAGAACGAGGAGATTGAAATGAAAGAGAATGATATGACGAAAGAAAATAGGAACCTAGTTATACTTGAAGCAGAAAGAGAACAGGCTAAAATGCGATTAGAGAATGAAATTTCAAGCATTCGTAACATGTTAGATAATTTAGAATCAAAGTTAAAAAACAATCAGCAATTATATATATCGGATGGCTTGCAAGGGAATGGCAGTAATATTGACAAACATCTCGCACAATTAGCAACCTATGATAGAGCGATTGAACTTTTCAATAGACAATTTTCTAAGGATGAATAAAACAGTAATTTAAACAGAATGGAGAAGGTTGAAATGGGAAAAAGATTTGTAGAAAAGCTGGAATCGTATGAAAGAAAAGCATATGAAGGACAGTGTGGAGAAAATTGGCTCACAGAATTAGGCGAAAACGTAACGATCTATATTCGAGAATGTGCGAGAAATAATACACGAGCAACAATTGGAGGGCTTGAAAAGCACATTGATGAAGTAGCTAAAAGGTACTTGGACTCTAAATAAAACAACAATTTTATACATAGAGAGGGTGATCAAATGATTTCAATGGATAAATTAAGTCTGAGACTGCTCATTGAAAGATTGAGGTGGATTAAGAAAAATCCTATACAAGCTTTAGAAAGACTCTGCTATTACGAAAATGTTATAGAAAGACAGAATGAGACTATTCGGAAGCTTAGACAGGATAAGGAGGCGTTAAATAATGGCTAAATGTAATGATTGCGGCAACAAACGTTTTTTCTATCTTGAGGTATCAGTGACGGCGAAACAACTTATTGATACAACAGGTGGAGCGAGAAACGGGAAAATCTATGATGTTAATTATGCAGGGTTAGACAATATTTTCAATGAAGGGAATCTTATTTTCAAAAAATGTGAATCAAGGGACGTTGAACATGAAGATGGCGAAGGTGATTATAGGTTGTACAATAGAGATAGTGAGGAAGATTAGATGGAGATTGAATTAAAGAAAGTAAATGGTGTATTAAATAGCGTCTCACTTGAACTTTTGGAAGGCTCAAAAGAAAAAGATTCAGAAGTGATCACAGTTCACCAGTCTTTATTAAAAGAAAGCCTTCCTTTTGGATATTTTGATTAGTGTCAATTCTGAATAAAACAGCAGTTTTAATGAAAGGGGAAATAAATTTTGCTTACATTAAATCAAAACAACTTAAACTTTTTAGTGGATAATGGCTTTGAACTAAAGCGGTATGAGGAGCAGGGATTATCATTTTATACAAAAGAAATAAAGGACAGCCACTCTTTGAAAAAATTAATTACACATCATTATGAAATTCAGGAAGATGAAGAGATCAACACAAAAGGAACAAGTTTTATCATGGAGATACAGACAACTGGGGAAAACCCTCAATGGCTCTTTACCGGTGAATATGAAAAGCTTGGTATTCTTCAAGACCAAAATCAGTTTATTGAATTTGTAAAGAAAATCGAAAAAGTGATTACGATCAGCTAGGATTTGCATTTATATTTGTCAAAGGGGTGTTCAGGCCTTGGTGTAGATGCCGATATAATTATAGACATAGGATTTGTTGAGTAAAACTTTAGGAGGAGCGTTGTGGCAAAGGTTACTTTCTACAAACAGCCTGATGGCAGAATAATTCAAGAAACAAAATCATTTGGAAAAGTTGAGCGAACATATGTGACTGAAGAACAAATGAACAAATATGAAAGTCAACGAAACTCATTTGCTGGCTGTGGGTGCCTAGTAGTATTTATATTTATATTCTATTACTTTATTAAATCTCAAGTGTGATTGAATAACACCTCATTACGTATGATGAATTTTAATTTCACTAAAAGCTACAAAGGAGATTATTAATCAATGTTTAAAAGACTAATTTTGTTTCTTTCAATATGTATGTTGTTATCAGGTTGCGGTCACGAAGAAGGGGATTTATTTATTTTAAAAGAAACTACACAGGGATCAGATACAATTGATTCATATCAAGCTGCAATAAAGGAAGCAAAAACTGATGGAACATTTGATGTAGATGGAGATTATATAAACACCCTCTTTAAAGGCGATACTGTAATGTATATAAAAGAGGATAAAAACAAAGGGTATACTCAAGTTCAAATGATGGATGGATTAGACGAAGATACAAAGTGGTGGATACCTTCAGACATCTTCGAAAAGGTTATCAAGAAAAAATAAAGGTCAAGCAAGTCTTGACCATTTTTTACAACCATATTGATAATTTATAAAGATCAAGACTGAGGTGAGACCACTGATTAAATCAAATTTAAAGCCCATAATAGACGAAAGAAAGATCAGTATACGGAAGCTATCCAGAGATATTGATCATGAGTATCCGACCGTCAGAAAGCTTTATAATGACGAAATGGAGCGGTATCCAAGAGAGCTACTGGATAAAGTCTGTACATACCTAAACATCGAGCTGCAGGAATTGCTGATATTCGAAAAAAGCCATAACCATATCGATGGATAAAGATGAAAATGGTATACTAAAGTTGCAGAGATAGGAAACATTTACATATTATTTAAGAGGATGGTTTTAAATATGCCAAAAAATTATAGTGAAAGAGGCTTTGCCATATATGAAGAGTTCAGTGACACTCAACAAACAATTGTTAAAGTTCAAAAAAGCTCTTTAGCTGAAGAGAATTGCGTTTTCATTCTTGGGAATAACGATATAAGTAGTCATCCAGATAAGTATTTTCCTCCTCATTTAAATGTAGAGCAAGCTAAGCGTGTTATTAAAGCGCTGCAAGAGTTTGTTAGGGATAATGAATAAACTAAGTTTCAATAAAATCGTACTTTCATAGAGAATAAAGTTATAATGCAAAATACAGTAAAAGTAACCTTCAATGTTAACGGAATAGAAATCAAAACAAATGCGGGTGTACCACAAATGCCAAATGGTATTAATGCTGACAATATGATTGTTTTGCATGCAAAAAGCAATTTGAAGAAAAACCTAGGCATTGATATTTTTGAGGTTATGAATGCAGAGCATTACGAAGATATAGAACATCTCGTGACCATTGACAAATCAGGCTATACTCAGGGTATCTAAAAATCCATCTTAAGGGGAGAGCTCGATGATATATGTTTATCTTTTTTTATGTATTCTGTTGTTAAATTTTGTTTATAACTATGCTAAATTTAAACAATGTGAAAAGTTCATCTCATGGTATGAAAAATGGCTCTTAGATCCAGACTTTAATGTAAATTTATTAGAATACAAATCAAATATAATATCTCTAGTAGAGAGAGCCGGTTTTGGGGATGTATTGATTCCATATTCAGAAGAAGCTGGTTACGGTCGAATTAGAACAGGTCAGGTAAGTCCAATGAAACAGTTTCCAAGTAGGAGACAAGATATTGCAACAGGAATTCTAATTCAATTGTCTTCATCTAAAGGGACATATAGAAAGCGGATGTTAAATTCAGTTAACCCTCTTTCATGGTTAGAAATATTAATTTACTTACCAAGTTTTTTATTGAACTATTTAGGTATTAAAAAAAACAGTGTGCTTCCAAAATTATTTAATATTATATGGTGGATACTTGGTGTAGTGTTAATCCCAATGTTTATTTCAACTTATACTCCTGAGATAAGCAACTTCATTAGAAATATATTTAAATAAAACTACGATTTTAAGGGGAGCAGGTGTACATATGACGGTCAAAATTATTACAGTTTGGTATAAATACAATAATGAAGGCAGCGAAGCGAGATTAAATCACATTGAAGATGGATGGGCGAACGGAGAATATCCAAAGCCTTTAGATCCGTCATTCACCAGTCAAGAAGCATGGAAGAAAAGTGATTGGGAAAGGAAACACTCTTATTTAGATGAAAAATATCAAGTATTAAGCGTACCACCAGCTTATTGGGATGAGAGTTGACAAAAAGTAAAAGGAGAAGGCAAAAAGGATAACTAGTAGGGAAGAGGTGTCTTAAGTTGAGATCATGGACTACAGAAGAAAAAGTTAAAGCCATATTTAATAGTGATGAAGAAACAAAAAGGCTTTATCGCTATATGTTAGACTGCGAATGGGATGGAGCGTTGAATAAAGTTGCCTTTATTATGCTCAATCCGAGCATTGCTGACACTTCTGTATGTGATAAAACTCTAAACCGTTGTGTGAACTTTTCGAAATCTTGGGGATATGGAGGAATGGTTATTGTGAACCTATTCGCTTATATCTCTCCGCATCCTCAAGATTTAAAAAAGGTAGACGACCCTATTGGAGAAAATAATAATAAGTACTTACTAGATGCGGCTAACATGGCTGATAAAATCATTTTAGCTTGGGGTAATACCTTTCAAGGTAAAGTATTTAAAAGGAGAGAAAAAGAGGTGTCAGAGTTACTGAAAGGACATTCTTGTTACTGTATCAAGAAAACAAAGGATAATAAGTTTCCAAGACATCCATTGTACTTAAGCAGTGAACTAAAACCTATTCCGTATTGATGATAATAATGGTTGAAAGAAGGTAGGTGAGCAAATGATTAAAGTTTGCATAATAGGTCATAGATATCAGTTAAATAAAAAAAGAGCAATTACACTAAATGCTCTTTTTCATACCGCAGCGACGGCATTCGCGTAAGAATACCCCACTCTTCACAGAGCTTTTGAACAATGTGTAATCGCAATTGTCGCAGCGACCGTATTTTACATCAGGATACTCTTTGTAATCATAAACGATTGAAGTATCATACCCGTTTGTTTCGTATTTCTCTTCCACAAGATCACCTACATAATTTATTCAACATACTCAAGAATACCAAATTCCGTTCGATATAGGGAGGGAACAAATGATTGGATTAGCTTATTTTTTAATTATTTGGCTTGGAGTTGGATTATTGACTGGCATTAAGTTTATTTTTGTTGATCAGGTCTATGATGAAGAGTTTAAAGAACTCATGGATAAAGAAACAGCAGCAGGCATGGAAAGGAATTTGGCCAGCCTGTTTTTCAAAAATAAGCTTAATGTGATTGCATTCTTCATGTTAATCGGTCTGCTGCCATTAATAATGAGAATTACAAAATTATTTAAAAGAGGTTGATTTATGCCTTTGCTTGATTATTTTTATGTATTGCAGTTTGAAAACAAGGAATACTTCAAATCATTTAAGTTAGATGAGAGTGGTTATTTGACATCTAATGACCTCCATGAAATGTTCAATGTGAGGTAAGGGAAATTCAAGTAGTGACTCGGTAAGGGGTGTTCATGTGTATTGGATAGAGTGGATTGAGGATGGGGACAAGAAAAGCATTGTTGCAGAAGGTTGGATTGAATGTGCTGCTATACTTGAAGATTTGTATCAAAAGCGGTTAGAGTATGTGGATTGGAACCGGCTTTATTAAAGCATTATTCTGAATAAACAGTGTCTTAATGTTGGATAGTTTGTTTTTTCTTTCTAAACCAAAAAATTAAAAAGGAAAGGCTTTGTTATCGTGGATCAAATAGGAGTAACGTTAATGAATGTATGGGATTGGTTTCTTTCTAACACAGGAAGTTTAGGGATGTTTGTATTAACGATTTTCATCGCATACTATTCTAAAAAATCATCTAAAGCTAGCTTAGAGGCTGCAAAATTAGCGAAGAAAGAGTATGAAAGTAAAAGGGAACCGGAAGTAATAATCTATTTTGAGATAAATGAATTTATGCTGGATTTTAAAATGAAGAATATCGGTAATGGTGTAGCGACCAATGTGACTGTCGATTTAGAAGAAAAGAGCGGTAATTTTCAAAAGAGCTATATGTACAAAATGAAAAACGGAATTTTTAATACCAGCATTCAGACATTTGCTCCTAATCAAGAAATCAAAGGAATTGCTGCTGAAAAATCAGATATTAAAACTGATTCTGGGTATCCTGTTTTCACATGTAATATCAACTATAGTGATACTAACGGAAGAATATATAATAAAAGTTATGACTTTGATTTAAATTATATTGGAGGACTAGTTTGGAAACAAAAAGCAACCTTGAATAATGTTGCTGATAGTCTAAAAGGAATTAAAGAAGAAATACGAAATCTTCAATCCAAGTCCTAAATTATAATAAGACACAATGGAAACTTGCTTAAATTTAAGTAAGTTTAATAAAAATAATTGTTGATAAGGAGAATTTATGAAACAAGTTTACTTATACTTTAGATGGGAAGACCTCCACAATGAAATAGGAGCGGATTCCTTTAATCTATTGAGAGCAAGTTATTCTAATTTGAGTGAACAGCAATTAGTAGAGTTAATTAAAGAGTTGATATTTATAGAGCGGGAGGATATCGCTGCGAAATTTGATATACACCTATCTGAGAATGCCCCAGTTTTCGATGAACGGCAACATGTGGTTTATAAAGGCGTTGCCGGAGATATGAACTACAAAGACATGTTGCTTTCTTTGGTAACGGCATTAGATTTGACTAATACACTTGACCATGTGCAGAATATCCTGTCCTTAGCTAAATGCTTAAGAAGTTTTGATAGAGAAATTTTCGCTAGGTTTGCAAAGGATATTGCGGAAGAGGTGTATTATAGCCTTAAGTAGGGCCTTATGCTTTAAAAGAACACAATGAGGTTTAGTCCTCATTGTGTCTAGTTAAAATAGGAATTTTAAAGAGAATACAAATACAAAAAATATGTATAAAATAATTGACTCGTAATGTGATCTATAGTATTATTAAGTTAACCAATAAAGACAACAAAAAGAAATGAGGGGAAATAATGGAGTTAATAAGGATAGCTATGAAGAAAGACTTGGAAAATGACAACTCTTTAATGAATAAATGGGCAACAGTAGCTGGCCTTAAAAACCCCAATCCTCTTTATGACTTCTTAAACCATGATGGGAAAACATTTAATGAATTTTCTTCAATAGTCAACATTGTTAAGAGTCAGTATCCAGACCGTGAATATGAATTAATGAAAGATTACTGTTTAAACCTAGATGTTAAGACAAAGGCAGCAAGAAGTGCATTGGAGTATGCTGATGCAAATATGTTTTTTGAAATAGAAGATGTTTTAATAGATTCAATGATTTCTTGCAGCAATATGAAAAGTAAAGAATATGGAAAAGTGTATAAAATACATAGAGAACTGTCTAACAGTGTTATTACTGAATTTGAGGCAGTAAAAAGACTCGGCAAATTAAATATAAAAACACCTGAAATGAATTCTTTCTCAAGACTCTTGCTGCTTTATCATTATTTAAGCACTGGTAACTTTTCTCCGATGGCCCAACTTATAAAACAAATTGACCTAAGTGAGATTTCTGAGAACATGTACATTAGAAATACATATCAAACAAGAGTTCATGTTCTAATGTCTAATATAAAGTTAAATGAAAATTCATTAGAGGAGTGCAGAGAGTACTCGAAAAAGGCATTGGAAAGTACAAATATCCTGAGATTTCAGGTTTTCAGCTACTTAACTATTGGAAACTCTCTATTATTTTCGAATTATGAATTGGCTCAAGAAAACTTTTTAAAAGGGCTAAGCGTTTCTGTTCAAAATGAAAATTACAACATGATTTTCCAGCAGGCTTTGTGCTTCTTAAATAATGTATGGCGCAAAGAAAATAAGTGGATTAATTTTGAATCTGATTCAATTATGGATTTGCAGGAGCAAGCCCATTGTTTTATCAACTTTAATGAAAATTCCAAAGCAAAAGAAGTTTTGGATAAACTAGATCTTTTAGTTCACAACGATAATGAGCTTGCAATGCATTATTATTTGAAAGGAAGACTCGAACAAAATAAAGCATGTTTCTATTCTTCAATCGAGTATTTTAAAAAGTCTAATGACAAATTCCTTATTAGGCTGCCACTGTTAGAACTGCAAAAGATGGGTGAAAATCAAAAACTTTTAGAATTACTTTTACTTTAAAGGAGGTGAGACAATGAAAAAACTTATTATGGCTTTAGTTATCTTGGGCGCACTAGGCACTTCTTACATAAGTGCAGATTCTTCAATCCAACAAGCTTCAGGTGATTATGAGGTTGCTGGAATGCCACGTGGAGCATAAAATCCATTGACACATAAAGTTATTAGTATTATTATTTATTTAATTAAATTAAACAGAGAAAAGGAAGACGTTTGGCTCTTTTGAGCTAAGCGTCTTTTGTAGTTTTAAGGCCGTCACTTAAATATTAGGTTTTAATAACATCTAGTGATCAACTTCAAATACATACACCCTAATTAAATGAAATGCATTACAAAGCAGCACATTCGCAAAAAAAAATTGCGTAGAATGTGCTATTTGTCGTTAAAAAAATCTTTACTTCCCTTTTGTAATGCATTACAATTGCTATAGATGCAAAAGACAAAAAATATGTATATAGGAGGTTGGTGGTATGTCCGCAATTAGTTACTTAAAAAACAGTATGACAATACATAAAACTATTTACCAAAAGAAAGTTGAAAGCTTAGTTAAAAATGATTTGTTTTTTCATGAAAAAAGCATTGAAAAGTCAAAAATAATGAAGAATGAAAATGTTCGAAAACAACTAACTAAAGGATACATGAAATTGCTAAGCGAATACAAGGAGGATTAATGATGCATGTTGTAGAACTTAGATCTACAAATCATAAAGATATTGATGCCGATTTTGTTTTAAATGCTAAACAAACTTACATAGAGAGTGTACTAAACATTAGGAAAATCATTGTTAATGCAAAAACTGAAGATGATCTACATGGTGCAAAAATAGAGATAGCAGCATTATTAAAAGATCTAAATAGAGTATTATTAGGTGGAGATGGATTAAAAAGAAGCATTGAAAATAATCCGCATTTTAGATCCCTAATACATTTTGTGAAGAATTTAAAACGACACATTGCAATTGAATTTGAAGAGTTTATTTATCAACCATAACATATACGCACTGCAGTCTATAGTATACATAAAAAGTAGGAGGTTGACATGTCAGAGCGAATAAAACAGCTATTGGTCAAACGTGGCATCACAATAGAGGAATTGTCGAGGGAGACAATGATTGATATTCAGAAATTAAACAAAATCATTGAAATGCCAGATGAATCAGATGTTACAACCATAAAGCTTATCGCTCTGGTATTGAATGTCTCTATTGATGAGTTATTGGATGAGAAAGGAGGAGAAGATAATGCAAAATAAAGTTAAACAATTAAAAAATTATGCGGTTTACGATGATATCGAGGGCTTTTTAATCAATAAAGATATAAGAAGTAGCTCAGGGAATTCTAACTATATGATGCCTTCATCAACTAGAAGGGTGTCGAACACCAGAAAGAATTATGAAGGGGATATTAAGCAGTTCTTTAGTGTGATTAAAGGTAAAGATGTCAAAAGTTTAGTTCCCGATGATTTAGTTGTAAGTAAAAGCGAATTAAGCAACTATGTGAAGTATCTTCAGGAAAAGGGATTAGTTAATAATAGTATTAACAGAAAAATGACCTCCCTGAAGATGCTCTATACATATTTGGAGCATGATTATAAGGACTATATTGACTTGTCGGTGTTTAATACTGTCGAAAGGCTTAAAACAGTAACTAAAAACTGGGATAAAACAACCCAGACAGAAGCCGAAAGAATCGCTCAGGATATGTATATAAATGAAAGACAGAAACCTTTAATGAAAAAGCTGTTTGTTAAATTCGCCATCAGAACTTCTTTTCGTGTAAGTGCGATTTTGCGAGTAAGATGGAAAGACATACAGCTTGATGAAAGTACAGGCCATTATATAGTAACAGTTATTGATAAAGGATCTCAGGTTGTGTCTACAGGCATTAACCAGGTATTTTATGAGGAATTGTTGCAGCTGAAGGAAGAGGATGACAGCGAAACTGAATTGGTTTTTCAGGGGCTTTCGGAACAATCTTTACGACACTCCTTAAAAAGGTCGAAAAAAAGGTTAGGAATACCTCCTGAAAGAGAATTAGTCTTACACTCATTTAAGGGTGTAGGAATTGACTATGTCTATGAGAATTCTGGTCACGATTTACTTGCAGCAAAAGAACAAGGAAATCATAAAAACACATTAACAACAGAGAGATATATGAGCAGAAAGATTGACATAGCGAACTCTGCTGGTGTAACAATGGATGAAAAAATCGATTTAAATCCACTATATGAAGCAACCCAAGAGGATTTTATTAGTTTTTTTGAAAACGCTGATCTTGTTACATTAAAAAAGTTTATAAAGCATGTAAATGAGCGATAATCATTTTTTCGGTATATTACTCAGTTCAAATGATAATTCTTCTTGATTAACCAGATTGCCTTTGGTAACTTTAAATTTAGCAACATGACATGAGGTGAAAGGCTATATGACAGTGATCTTTGATCAGTCTGCAAATGAGAAACTGCTTTCAGAAATGAAAGATGCTATCTCGAAAAATAAACACATAAGATCTTTTATTAACGATATTCAATTAGAGATGGCTAAAAATAAAATTACTCCAGGGACAACACAAAAGTTAATTTATGATATAGAAAATCCAGAAGTCGAAATTTCTAAAGAATATATGTACTTTTTAGCCAAGTCCCTATACTCAGTTCTTGAAAGTGAAAGGTTTAATCCACGAAATTACTTCACAGAAACGGATATGAGAGAAATTGAAACGTTATGGGAAGGATCTGTGGAGGAAGATATAAAATTTCCGTATACATTCAAACAAGTTGTAAAGTATTCGGATGATAATTATTTCTTCCCCATCACTGCTAAAGAGTTGTTTATGCTATTTGAAAATAAGTTATTGCACTATAATCCTAATGCTCAAAGAACGAACAAAACGAAAAAACTAGAGGGCTCAGATATTGAGATACCTGTACCGCAGCTCAATAAACAATCGGTTGAAGAAATAAAGGAACTTTTCTTAGATGGGAAATTAATTAAATCAGTTTTTACGTTTAATGCACGTGTTGGAAGCGCAAGTTGTGGCGAAGAATTAAAATATGATGACGACACTATGTCGCTTACAGTGACTGAAGACACCATTTTAGACGTTTTAGACGGGTATCACCGGCTAATAGGCATTACTATGGCTATAAGACAGCATCCTGAGTTAGATCATTTGTTTGAAGAAACCTTTAAAGTGGACATCTATAACTACACTCAAAAAAGGGCGAGAGAGCATTTTGGGCAACAAAATACAATAAATCCAGTGAAGAAATCTAAAGTAGCTGAGATGAGTCAAAATGTTTATTCTAATAAAATTGTTAAGTTCATTCAGGATAATAGCATAATTGGTGATTATATAAAGACAAATGGAGACTGGATAAATCAGAATCAGAACTTACTTATAACTTTTTCTGACTTCAAAAAGGCAATTGAAAGAAGTTATTCTAAAAAAGATTTTTCAACTCAGGCAGACATTTTAAAAACTGCAAGATACCTTACATCTTTCTTTGATGCTTTAGCTACACAATATGTGGATGAGTTCTTAGGTGATATAGCAAAAGAAAGAAAGAGAAGTTTTGTGAACAACTATTTGTTCTTTAACGGCTACGTTGTACTAGCTAAGAAGTTGCAGTTAGATGGAGTAAGTCTAGATGATTTAGAAAGCAAAATTACCGATGTTTTAAGCTCTATAGACTTTAGTAAGAAAAATAAATTGTGGGATGAATTAGGTGTAGTAGACAAGAATGGAAATGCTAAATCACCACAAAAGATATGGAATTTCTTTAACAATTTAAAAATAGACGAGTAATTACTTAGGAGTTGTTTGTTGCAATGTTCAATAGTGAGATTAAGGAAAAATATTTAGATACCTTATCTGAGGGTATGGTTATGCAGATGAGGCCTATTTTTGCAAAAGCAGAGATTACTGAGACTTTATATAATAAAGACATTTATGATTTCACATCAATGCAAATTTTAGAACTTATACGATCATTCGATCAAACCACTATTGGTAGTGTTCGAAGAACCTTAGCATTATTGTCATTGTATATTGATTGGGCAATTTCATATAAGTTAAGTAAAGGATTAACCAATTTGGCAAGAACTATTTCTGAAGAAGAGCTTTATGAATGTCTCGGAGACAAAAAATTATATATTACTTATAGTGAATTAGAGGAAATGGAAAATCAATTAGTTAACTATCAATCAAAGGCTGTATTAAGACTGTTGTTTGAAGGCGTTTCAGGTTTAGCTCATTCTGAATTGCTAAGTTTAACGAAAAAGCAAGTTGAGGATGCGATGCTAAATGGTAACGTTTTAACCCTCTATGATTCAAAGCACGGTGAACGAAAACTAAAAGTTAGTAGTGAATGTCTTGTTATTGCCTTAAATGCAGCTCAGGAAACTAAATATAAATTAAAGAATGGGAAGGCAAAAGGCCAAACAAAAGAAGTCTTTTTAGTTGAAAATGATTATGTAGTTAAAACAAAAAGAACGTCCAACAAAGGAGACGGCCAAGCAAGTAAATTTGTAATAACTAATCTAATTACTGATATATCTGAGTTCTTTAAAATTAACTTTTTAACACCAAATACTATTGTTAGATCTGGTCATTTGTATAGAGCATATCAGCTTTATAAAGAAAAAGGGGTTATTGATAACTCTGTAAGATATCAGATTATAGATGACTTTAATTTAAGGGTAAAATCCAAATATCGAGCAGTTTATTCAATGCAAGATTATATTAATGAGGAAGAGGTTAATAAATATTACGCAGAAGAATTAGGTTTAAAAGAGACCACGATTTAAATATGAAATCCATTTGACTGTTTTAGTTAAATGGATTTTTCTTTTATCTCAAAAAATTGTGAAAAAATTCGCATTTCGACAAAAATAGACAAAATAATCACTTTAAATACATGTTTAAATGTAGTAAGATGGTCATGTAAACCATATGGTTTACTAAGGAGGAGACCAAGACCAAAGTCTTAGTCGTTTCAATGCCTTTCAACCTTGAATTCATAGAGGTCTTCGACATTACAATCTAAAGCAGCAGCAATTCTTTTTGCAGTTCGAATAGACATGTCTACTTTAACTAATCGATTATAGTCGCTCAGCTGCTGTTTCTTAATCCCAGTTATCTCTGAAAGTTCATTGATTGTAATGTCTTTCTTTCTACATAATTCAGGTATCAAGCATTGCCCGATCTCAACTTTAATCATAATCGGACATCCTCCTGCGTTCTGTTATGGAAAGACATAATACATATCATACCATACGAAGCCGATAAATAACCACTAGCATAACACCTACTTTCTATGTATAATGATTATACAAAACAGAACGCACGTTCCCTTAACACCTTAAGGGTTTATCACAGAAAATTGAACATAGGAGAATGAGGATGGCAGGTTATTTAAACAATATTGCACTAAATCTGGAGATTGTACTCAAAAACAAAGCAGATAGTCCAGAAGTCTCTGAAACATTGGCAACCAGGATTTGTGAAAATTTACTTTTATCTAAAGAAGTCTCGTTTTTAAAAGCTGACGGATCAGTTGAAAATTTTAAATTAAATGATATGGAATATGAAATAACAAATACAGAAGAATTGCCTGAGTAAAAATAAAAAAAGAAAGACTCCGTTAAAACATATAATGTAATCAGCAGCAAGAGGAGAATGAAGGTATTGTTTTGAATATATTTGTTGATCAAGATAATTACAAAGAGGTTAGTCTTAGACTTACAAAAAAATTGCTGACTTCAGAACATTATCAATTCCTACTTGGTTTCAAGGGAGAGAAATTAGATATTACAATTTCAGTTACACCACAAAGCCTCGTTAAGCTTAGGGATGACATCAATGAATTGATCTTTATGTTCTCAGATTAAAATTAGATTCGGTCACATAAATTGACCGAATCTAATTGACAGATATTAAATGATGGGTTATAGTTTATTCAAATACAAATAATATGTATATAGGAGATGGTAAAGGGAGCTATGTTGCTTGATGAAAAGCTCGATAAATTAATGAAAACGATTCTGCGATTAAAAGCATACAAAGAAGAGGAAAATTTACGAAGAGTCATCGGAGAATTTCATTCAATAATTGATTATGCTTACGAGGGGATGTATATAGCTGAAGATATGTTAAGAGAAGAAGAAAGTAAGGGCAAAGAAGTAAGTACATATTGAATTGTGTAATTTTCACTAAGGTAACAAAATTAAAATTAGTGGATAAAATGTAAGTTTTATCGAGATTCAGATAGGGGGATGTATGTTGAAAGAAATTAATATGATTGAACGTTCTTATTGTGGAAGTGAGGGATGTATGGGTTGTCCTTTCTCACACAGCGATGAAGCTGAAATGGCTCAAAATTATGGCTGTCTTCCGACACCTAAGCAAATTATTGAGATGAAGGAAAAGAGTGGACATAATTGGGCATGTCATAGCGATGAAACAGTTTTGTGTGGTGGTTTTGCTAAGTACATAAAAAGAAAGAGACCTGATTTAAATATAAATAAAGGACAATTAATCTCGTACGAAACATGGTACCATGAAGGTGAAGGGAAAGCTATACAGGAAGCAAATTCAAGAGAGCTCCGACTGGCTCAGGATGAGATTCAACGTCTTACAAAAGAGAATGACGGCATCAAACAAGCTTTAAATAAAATCGCTGTTCTCAAGCCTTTAATTAACAATGAAACTAATACTTGCAACCTTCAATTTGCAATTACAACAGCACAACTGGCACTGGAAGGGGGGACGAAATGAACACAGCATACAGAGTTTGGGACGGCGAGAAGATGCATTATTGGGATGATGGTGAGCTGAGTCTTATTATCTCGGGTGGAGAATGGAGGCTGTGTCGCAATATCGTTGGAGCTCTTTATCCCATCTGTATTGCGTCTAGTGCTCAAAAAATACTTCTCTCATGTGGGGAACAGGGTTAAAGGACGAAACTGGAAAAATGATTTATCCCGGCAATGGTTTTTCCATCCCTTCTAAAATGGTGAGATTGACCAAAACAATCGAAACATCAGGAGGAATCCACAATGTACCGGGTGACTACGGAGAGAATATCAGAATCATTGGTGATGTTTACGAAAAGAAGGAGGGCGCGGAATAATGGCATTTCACAAAGAAGTGATTGAGACTATATACAAAACGGTTGTTATTTGCGATAAGTGCGGTAAAGAGAAGGTTTTAAACATAGGGCATCCGTTATCGTGGGAGGGGCATATGAACGGCGCTTTACACCATGATTACACATTCACGGAGAAGGGGAACGGTTTTGAAACTCTATGCCCCGCATGTCAGAAGGAGGGCGCGGAGTGAGTGAGAATTCTAATCTGCTATCGGAGGATAATGTGAAAACAAACCAAAGAGAAAAATTCATCCGAAATGGTATCCCATATGATGAACTTGATACACAAATGATTAATTTAATTGATATTTTAAATTTCGAGATGGGATTAAAAACACGTCATTGTTGTTTTGGGCATAAGCCATACGAAGAAATTCAAGTGATGTTTGAAGAAGAAGTGAATTTAAAAGAAGATCAAATTCTGGAATTAGCAGAATTAGCGGGAAGAGAATGGAAAGGTCTTCAGTTAAGCTTTAGCAAATGGGCGAGGTTTTCCCCGTTGATGTTTAATTGGTCATTGGTGCTATCGAAAAGATTCAGAAATCCGGAAGATCCAAATAAATACCGTTACCTAAGATCAGTTGAAGAATTCTTTGAAAGCTATGCACAAAGAAGTGAATAAAAGATGCATTTTAAACAAATAAAAATCAGAAAGGTTGATAGAATTTGAGAACATTAGTGTTATTAAGAGGCTGCCCAGGAGTGGGGAAATCAACTTGGATTAAGGAAAATGGACTTGAGCAATACACTCTTTCTGCAGACAACATTAGACTGCTGTTTCAGTCACCTGTATTAAACAAAAGTGGAAAATATGAAATCTCTCCAAAACACGACAACAAGGTGTGGGATTTATTACTAAAGTTGCTTGAAGATAGGATGGATCGCGGTGAATTCACAATTGTCGATGCAACTCATTCAAAGCAAAGCATGATTTCAAGATATAAGCCACTAGCTCAAAAATATAGATACCGTGTATATGTAGTTGATTTTTCTGATGTGAATGTTCGGAGAATCTTAAAAAGAAATAAAATGAGGGCTGAACATAAACATGTTCCTGAAAGCAGTATTCTAAATATTTATGAAAGAATGACAACAGAAAAAGTGCCATCTTGGGTAACTGTTCTAAAACCAGATGAGTTTGAAAACACGATGACTTATAAGCCGAGATGTTTTGACGATTATAAAAAGATACATATTTTCGGAGATGTTCATGGGTGTAATACTGTGCTTCAAGAGTACTTAAACGGTGATTTGAATGAAAATGAACTATACATTTTTGTAGGAGATCTTATCGACAGAGGTATTGAAAATGCACAGCTGTTAGAATTCATGATCAAAATTAAAGATTATAAAAATGTGATTATTCTCGAAGGAAATCATGATAGATATATCAATATGTATGGGAATGATGAAGAAACACCTAGCAACACATTTAACAACAAAACTAAGCCAGAAATCGAACAATCCAACATTGATAAAAAAGACATTAGACAGTTGGCCAGGAAGTTTCATCAGTTAGTTTACTTTACATATAAAAACACTACATACATTGTAACTCATGGAGGAGTTTCAACCGTACCTGAAAATCTCTTGATGACCGCAACAACACAATTTATCAATGGAGTTGGAGATTATTCAGACGATATTGATTATGAATTTGCAAAAAATACGGCTGACCAAAATGTTGTACAGATTCATGGACATAGAAACATGTACCGTTTACCTGTGTTAGCAGCAGAAAGATCTTATAACCTGGAAGGGCAAGTGGAAAGAGGAGGTCATCTTAGAGTCGTTACACTGTCTGAGAACGGAATTGAAACGCATGAAGTGAAGAATAAAGTTTTTAAACAAAGTTCAAGTGATGTGCAGAGTAATAGTGTAACTGTTGGAACAATTGATGATTTGGTTTCCCACTTACGTGATCATGAATATGTCCAAGAGAACAAGATGCCAAACAATATCTCATCATTTAATTTTACAAAGCAAGCATTTAGAAAGAAAAAGTGGGATGAAACAAATATTAAGGCAAGGGGTTTGTTTATTAACACCCAGAATAATGAAATTGTAAGTAGAAGCTATGATAAATTTTTTAACATTGGAGAACGATCTGAAACAAGAATGCATCATCTCGTAGATACAATGAAGTTTCCTGTAACAGTGTTCGATAAGGCAAATGGATATTTAGGGACTGTGGGGTATGACTCTTTGTCAGATCAGTTGGTATTCACTTCTAAATCCTTTACATCTCAATTATCAAATGACCATGCGAAATGGGTAGAGGAGTTGTTCTTGAAGACCTTTGATGAATTTACGGTAAATGCCATTAAATATTATCTGAAGCTAAATAATGTTTCATTCGTTTTTGAAGTAATACTTCCAGAAAAAGATCCACATATCATTGAATACAATCAAGACAAACTAGTCCTCTTAGACATAGTAAAAAGACAGATGTCATATGAAAAACTCCCTTACAGTGAAGTGAAAGCTACTGCAGAGTGTTTATCCATTGAGTGCAAAAAACAAGTTGCGGAGTTTAGTAACTGGACAGATTTCTATAGATGGTATCTGGACGTGTCACAAGATTTTTCAATTGAGGAAGAGGGTTATGTAATTGAAGATGCTGCTGGCTTCATGACAAAACTTAAGCTCCCTTACTATAACTTTTGGAAACAAATGAGGGGAGTAAAGCATAAGATCAGCAACAAACATGAGCATATGGTTAACACAGGAAGCCTTTACACTCCTTTGCATAATAGATTTTTTGCATGGGCTAAGACAAAGGACAGAGGGTATCTAAAATCAACTTCCATTATCAAATTGAGAAATGATTTTGAAAAAGAAACTGTGGTATTGGAAGCCAAATGAATTCTAGATAAAAGTAAAATTTTAAAGAGAGAGGAAGAGGAGAAATGATTAAAGGGATGGTTAAACATGAGCTACTTAAAACAAGTGATGGTGTTTTAAGGTTGGCTGAAGATACACTGTGTGGCGGTTTTTCTCTTGGCATTAGAACGCCTGAAGGAGCTGACTGGAGATATATTAGTGATGAACTCGGACAGTTGTTAATTAAAGAGCTTTCTGACGATCAGATAGGAGGCCTCAAGAATGAAAAATAAAATATTGGTTGTTGATTTAAAGGAAATGATTGAAAATAACATTTCACAAAGGGGAACAGATGGCACTAGATATTACCGGATCAGTAGAGATCAATTAGAAGAGATTATTGCAGCATTAGAAACTAAATAAGATAGAAGTTTTATCACATTAAAGGAGGAGTACTGTGTTATTAAAAAAGGAAATTGACATTTTTAATCCAGACATTATTAAGGTTGGGAATCCTATTAAAGTGGTTTGGAATAAAGGTAGACATACTGAATATACAGATTATGGAATTATTTTAGAAAACAATGAATCATTCTTGATTTATGGGATGATAAACGATAAAGGTGATTCAATAAAAGTAAAGCTTGAAGCAATTACAGTAGCATTATCCAGCGGAATTGAAGTGAAAATAGGCAGTTGGGGATTCTGATAAAAAGACTGTTTTAAAGAGAAAGGAGCTGAACCATGGCAATTGATTTTGCAAAACTAAGTGATCCAGAATGGAAAAAGCAGTGGGCTGATGAAAGAAAAGAACGTGAGCGGCAATTAGAAGAACAAGAAACACTGAGAAAGAAGACAGTTTGCTTTACCGGTCATAGACCAAATAAATTGGGTGGCTATGATATGAGAAATCCCACAATGCTCAAACTCAAAGATAAGCTGCTTGAAGTGATTGAGGAGTTAATCATAAAAGAAGAGAAGTCCAGGTTTATAACTGGAGGAGCATTAGGAACTGACCAGGCTGCTTGCTGGTGTGTACATATTCTAAAGAAGAAATACCCTCATATCAAAAACATAATTGCCACACCTTTCAAAGAACAAGATAAAGTTTGGTCTGCAGACCAAAAAATGTGGTACAAACGTATGCTTGATGTTGCAGATGAGATTATTAATGTTGAAGAATTAGGTAAATATAAAGTTAGTGGAGATAAACCAGGAGAGTTTTCGCCGGCTAAGATGCAAAAGCGAAATGAGTACATGATTGATCACAGTGAAGCAATAGTAGCTGTTTATGATGGAAGTAAAAGTGGCACAAGAAACTGCTTAAATTACGCCAAGAAAACTTACTTAGGACATCAACTATGGAGACTTCATCCTGATTTTAATTTTGAATTAGATATTACTTATATAGTTGGATGATAATGAGAGGTGAACTTTTCTGAAACTAATTGAAGAAATAACATATGAAGAAAGATTGTACATATATTCTGATGATATTGAAGCGAAGAAGCATTTCGTAAGTGAATTAGAACCAAAAGGGTGGATAGTAGACAATCGCTGGGTTGGAATTGATCTCAATCAAATAAAACAGTTTTATCGGTTCAAGAGGGAATTAAAATAAAAGGATTATTTATTCAGAACGGAGGACAAGAGGATAGGTTATATTAAATACATAATTGAAACAGCTTGGTTTAACATAGTTTGGTTTAAATGGCACCTAGGAGCGGACATAAGCGTATTTGATGGCTGCGGATGGAATACATATAAATGTTTAAAGAGTAAAAATAAAATAAGTGGAGGTTATAAAAATGATAAAGAGGAATCTGCTTAGCAACCACGTTGATGAGATTATTGGAGAATATTACGCTGCTAAAGGATATTCAGTTCAGAGTATTGATCGCCAAGAAAATGGTCAACTAATTGTTGTTACGCAGCGAGTAACAGAGGAAAGGGAACCGGAGAAAGTTGATTTAGCATTTGATTTCATACATAAAAGACCGCATAGAAAGAAATATCTTGCTTAAAGGGGGATTAGAAATTGGACAGAATGAAAGAGCTTATTAGAAAAAATCTGAGTCTGAAGAAGATGTTAGAAGCCAACGAAAGAGAGATACTTGAGGAGAAACGCAAAATAAGAGTTCAAAAATTTTCTCGAAAGTTGATCGAAAGACAGCAAGAAAAAGCATTAGTCTAAATGAAGCTGATAAGAGTAAGTTATGAAATTGTTGAAAGAAAGGGATTAATAATGATTAAAACAAGGCTATTCGAAGATGAGTATTGTAATGGAGAATGGGTTGAAATTGATAGGTTAATAAATGGTTTCATAAGATCAGAGTCAATTGAAGTTGTTGATATAAAATACAATTCCTTTAATACTGGTCGCACTCATAACTATTTAGCCCCCTAATGAATTTGGACACCTACTAAGAGTGGTTTTATACTTATGGTTGCCAAATAAGGGGGCTTTTGTGATGCAAAGACGAAAACATTCTGCTGAATTTAAACAACAGGTGGTACAAGAAGCAATTGAAACAGGCAATAAAGCTTTGGTGGCGAGACGTCACGAGCTCAGTCCAAATCTCGTAAGCAAATGGGTAAAAGCTTTTCAGGAAAAAGGCAATCTAGATCATTCCGGCATTCAAGATATTGTTTCTCCCTCAGGGATCAAACAGTTGGAGGAGGAGAATGACCAGCTTAAAAAGCTGTTAGGCGAAAAAGATTTAGAAATTTCCATTCTCCGTGACGTACTAAAAAAGAAGAACCCTCACTTACTGAAACGCTTGAAATAGCGAATGAGTGGATTGCGAAAGGTTATGCCGTCCGTAAAGTCCTGAAGATTTTAGAGATTTCTCCTTCTACGTACTATTATCAATACAAGAAAGAAGAAAAGTCAGTAAGTGAGGGCAGACCCATTCCGGGCTATTCACTCACTAAGAACGGCAAAAAAATACCGGATGAACAAATACAGGAATGGCTGATGGAACTCATCTCAGGTGAAGCCGGTGTCTATGGCTATCGAAAGTTGTGCCTCCGCCTTCGAAGCGAGTATGCGCTACAGATTAACAAAAAGAAAGTGTACCGATTATGTAAGGAACTCGATATCCTACAGCCACAGCGAGAAGTGAAGTTCCACTATCCAAGAAAATTAGCGAGGAACCGGATCATCACTGAATCGAATCAGCTGTGGGAAGCAGATATTAAATACGGCTACATCGAAGGTGAAGAGCGTTTCTTCTTTATTCTATCGCTCATTGATGTATATGACCGTTCCATCATTGATTATCATATTGGTTTACATTGTACCGGACACGACGCTGGCCAACTCGTGCAGCGTGCCTTGTTTAAGCGTCAGCAATTTGAAAGAGAAACAAAGCCAGTCATTCGAACGGATAATGGTCCACAATTTATTTCTCTAGCGTTTCAGAAAGCATGTGAAACGTTCCACATCGAACATGAACGCATTCCGCCGAGAACACCGAATATGAATGCCCATATCGAGTCGTTTCACCGATTACTAGAGTATGAATGTTTGAGGCGGTTCGCTTTTCATTCCTACGCAGATGCGTATCATGAGGTGGCTGAATACATGGATTTCTACAATAATCGAAGAATCCATTCGAGTATTTTAGATTTAGCACCAAATGAATTTTATCAACGAAACCAAACAGAAGAGCTAACGATTAAAGAAGTGAGAGTATGAGGCAGGATGATTTTCTTGCCTCACCTAAAATAAAGAGCAATTCTATGAAATAATGAGCTAAGAGTAGTATGTGTCCAAAATTAGGGGGTTAACCCGATAATACAGCGCTGCTTATCTATAGAAAAGAAATTTAAGATCATCAGATAGTGATGATGAAACCGTGATTAGGGGGAAACGAATGAACAAGGATATTCAATTTTTAAAAGAGCTTCAAAATGAATTGAAAACACAGGATCATGACTCTCAAGCTGAACCTCGATTTTGGACAGTCGGTGATTATGAATGGGTTGAAGCTCGGGAGGAAAACGCAGAGCGTTATTCTGTATACCTGCCATATATTGCAGAAGCCTATGTTTTTGATGCTTATCTAGAAGAAATAAAAGAGGATAGTGAGCTGTCTAAGGAAGCCCTAACAGAGTTGCAAGAAATTGAGGACGACTATGATGATGCTATTGAGTGGATTCAAAAATATATTGATGAAGAAGCAGAACTAATTCCAGAAAGAAAGGTTCACATTATACAACCAAATACAATGTTTTTGACCAAAGCAGAAGCAAAGAGACACATCAGATTGAATAAGCACCATTACACTTCAGAAGCTCATACTTACGCAATGACAGCTTGGAGAGCACCGAAAGTTGAGCGGCTGTTTAAGATACTTGAAACGTTTGACTGGAAATCAATAGAGACTTCTAAATAAAAGATAGTTTTTAAACAGAATCTAAATGGAGGTTGCTGTTCGTGCCTTTATTTGTACCAAGACACCAGTCGGACAAAAATACTTCCAACATAACATCACCTCCAAATTTAATAATAGCTTATATACCTTGTTTGCGATGGTTTAAAAGTGTTAGGGGGAAAAGAATTGACCAAACAAGAACGGGAAGACTATTTAAACAGGCTTGCTGATTACGGATTAACAGAAGAAGAGGATGATGCAATGACAAGTATTATGGACGATTTAGGACTTGATTGGTGATCAAATTAGAATCAAAATAAAATATTAAACTTATTAGAATAGGGGGAACAAAATTGCCAAATCAAGAGCAAATAAAACGCATGAATGATATTAATGACTTGATAAAGCTAATTGCTGACATTGATCATCGTACATTCTACCGCAAGTCAAAGGATCGCATAGCGTATTTCAGATTTAAGAAAAAACTGTTCTTCGTTGATGATTACACGGGGGATGACGTTTACCCGTATGAAATGGGATACGGTAGTCCAAACGGTTTTTCGCATGGAGGCAACATGTGGCAACTGGTCAACAGCTTTAGAAAGTTCATTATAACAGGGAAATGCGGTGAATTAAGAGATTATAAGGAAATTTGGGCATACAGCTATGAAGGGTGTATGAAAATCCGTCAGAAGGCAAAAGAAATAGGGTTTATAGAGACTGTTGATTATCCTTATAGCTTCGATGAACGGATGAATACTAATTGATCCATGTACTAAATTTTCATTGAATTTTAAAAGGCTATGCTCTAAGGAGTTATGTAACGGAGAGATTATACTCTCCAGGATTCGAAGGAAGGTATGCGGAGTTTTCCGTGCTTAGTCTTAAATCTGTGCTTAACCTTACATAAGATAGGTTCAATAAATACATAATCATCAGATTCAGACTTTACTTGTTTCATAGAATGAAATTTGCCACGTTCTGCGTTTGGCATGAATTCCATAAATCCAGCTGCAGTTCCATCAGGATAAGACAGAAGGAATTTTATATCCTTTTTCGTGTAGCCGGTTATGAGAACTTCGGTGTAATCGTAATTGATCACTTTGAGCCAATTATGTGAACGTTTATTGATCTCATAAGGGGAGTCAGCTTTCTTGAGTACGATTCCCTCTAAGTTCTTTTCTTTGGCCAGGTTGAAGTAAGCTAGTCCGTTACCTTGAATTCCTTCGATTACAAAGACATTAGGATGATTTAGCTCAAGTGAGTTTAGAGTTATCTTACGCTCAGTGATTGGCTTAGCTGCTATTGATTGACCGTCTTTATAGATAACATCAAAAACACAGTAAACAATCTTATGAGCTGACTTTTTGGACATGAAACGTTCCATTACAGCTTCAAAGTCAGGAGCACCACCTGGGGCAGCTACAATAACTTCACCATCGAGTACTGTTCCATCTGGAATATCTAAGTCTAAGAGTTCTGGAAACTTGCTTGTTACTTCGTTGTTGTGACGAGTGTATAGCTTAATCTGATTATCAAATTTAGAAAGGATGAGTCTGATTCCATCAAATTTGAGCTCAGTGATATAGTTCTCGTCGTCAAATGGCTCTTTTATTGAATGCAATAGCATTGGCGATACAAACAAAATATCACCTCCTACTTAGAACATATTAGCTAAGCGAAGGTGATATATAAAGCGATATGGCAGTGGTACTTAATGGGATTCAATTAGCTCAGGTGAATTGTTTTTAGGCGAATTCACTAAAGATGAAACCTGGTATGCTTCCATGTCATTAGGATCGTATGGTTGCAGTAAACTTTGTAGATAGTCAAGATCAGTATTTTTAGGGTTGAGCCATTCTTTTTCATTGTCATGGGTCAGGATAACTGGCATCCGATCATGAATGTCCTCCATAAGCTCATTAGGCTTTGTTGTAATAATTGTGCAAGTGTACAGTGGATTGCCTACTGGTGTGTTCCACTTCTCATATAAACCAGCAAAAGCAAAGAGATTGGATGATTTAAGTTTAATCCGCATAGGAATCTTAGTCTTTGGATCAAGACGCTTCCATTCATAAAAACTGTCAGCGGGTATGATACAACGTTTGCTGACGAGTGGCTTTCGAAAACTTGGTTTCTCGGCCAATGTTTCAGCTCGAGCATTAATCATTTTATAACCGATTTTTTCGTCTTTAGCCCAAGGAGGGATAAGACCCCATCTAAGTTTGCCCAGACGATTATTGTATCCATCGTTGATGATTGTCAGGATGTTTTGTGAAGGAGCGACATTATAGCTTGGGTGATATTCACCTTCGGGTAAGAATTGATCTATGTTGAATTGCTCAATGATGTCATCAAACTCAGAAAATAAAGTGAACCTGCCACACATGTTCATCATCCTTTAGGGTTTTTGAATATTGTACAGGCTTGATGCATGAAAATCAAAAAGGAGGAATGTGATGCAGCAAACAGTAGAGGTTAAAGAAGTTGAAGTGTTGATCAGGGGAATCTGGAGGAAGAAAAAGTTCACTGATATTCAAAAGGGGCAAACCTTTAAGATTGAGGAGAATGGGAGAGTAAAGAAGTACATAGCAAGAACAAATCCTTATTGGGATGACATGTATGAGACTTACATAATTGATTTGTTGGATAAAAATAAAATTAGAAGATCTAGATAAAACAGAGATGATATAAGAATAAAAATAAAATTAAAAAGGGGAATTTTGATGAAGCTAATTGGTATTAAAACAAGTAACTGTTTTTTGGTGTCAGACAATATTGAGGGCAAGAGATATTTTCATAGTCAATTAGATGAATTGCTTTTCGATGGGAAACGAGCATCTGAAACGTATAAGTCAGACTGGTTTAAACTAGATAAGGAGCCAAGAATTATTGAAAAGCAATTGCCAGCTAGAAAAATCAATCATAGGTATGAATTAAAAAAGGGATTCCAAGAATCTGAATTAACTCCAAAAGTAATTAAAGCTTCTTACATAGGTGAAGACAGTGAATACTATGAAGTGAAAGGTCTATATGATTTGAAATTTGAAGAAGTCCCACAACAGAATCAAAAAATTGAGTTTGAAATGAACGTAATTGAAGAGATTGACGGAGAACTTAAGCTGCAAAGTCATAATTTTAACTTGAATTATAACTTACTGGATAGAATTCAAACTCATCCAATGCTTCTTGAAACAAAGCCGTGCTACTTGTCCCGAGAAGAAAGCTATAAGATTATCAGAAACCATATAAAAGCCAATATAAACCCTAAGTTTGCAAGAATCACAAGTGATTATGATTTCTGTTTAACTGTGGTCAAAGTTTTGGAGCTTTACAAACCTCACGAGTATGTAGTAGATCTTAATGCAATGTACAAACGGAGAAAGCCTAAACTTGAGAAAAGATTTCAAACAAAGCGGGAAGTTGAAATTTACAATGTTGCACCTAAAGCCTATCAGAGCTACCCAATTGTAGAACCGTTTAGTGGAAAGGACGTTGAAGATTTAAAGAGTAATATTAAGAAATTTTTAGATGATCTGATGGCTAAAATCAACGAGCCTTTAGTTGAATGTAAATGCTGCAAAGGAAGAGGAGTTATTTTAAATGAAAATTAAATTGGACAAAGACTACATGGTAAATGAATTGGGGCTGCCGGAATCTTCACTACTGGAAGAAATCACTGACACGTCTAGGTGGAGCATTCACTATAGAATTGTGTTCTCATATCAGGGTCGCTTTTTTGAAACTTTCTATAGCAAAGGCGCAACTGAAAACCAGTATGAAAGCCCTTGGGAATTTGAAGATCAAGTGGATTCTATTTAGCCCCCTAATGAATTTGGACACCTACTAAGAGTGGTTTTATACTTATGGTTGCCAAATAAGGGGGCTTTTGTGATGCAAAGACGAAAACATTCTGCTGAATTTAAACAACAGGTGGTACAAGAAGCAATTGAAACAGGCAATAAAGCTTTGGTGGCGAGACGTCACGAGCTCAGTCCAAATCTCGTAAGCAAATGGGTAAAAGCTTTTCAGGAAAAAGGCAATCTAGATCATTCCGGCATTCAAGATATTGTTTCTCCCTCAGGGATCAAACAGTTGGAGGAGGAGAATGACCAGCTTAAAAAGCTGTTAGGCGAAAAAGATTTAGAAATTTCCATTCTCCGTGACGTACTAAAAAAGAAGAACCCTCACTTACTGAAACGCTTGAAATAGCGAATGAGTGGATTGCGAAAGGTTATGCCGTCCGTAAAGTCCTGAAGATTTTAGAGATTTCTCCTTCTACGTACTATTATCAATACAAGAAAGAAGAAAAGTCAGTAAGTGAGGGCAGACCCATTCCGGGCTATTCACTCACTAAGAACGGCAAAAAAATACCGGATGAACAAATACAGGAATGGCTGATGGAACTCATCTCAGGTGAAGCCGGTGTCTATGGCTATCGAAAGTTGTGCCTCCGCCTTCGAAGCGAGTATGCGCTACAGATTAACAAAAAGAAAGTGTACCGATTATGTAAGGAACTCGATATCCTACAGCCACAGCGAGAAGTGAAGTTCCACTATCCAAGAAAATTAGCGAGGAACCGGATCATCACTGAATCGAATCAGCTGTGGGAAGCAGATATTAAATACGGCTACATCGAAGGTGAAGAGCGTTTCTTCTTTATTCTATCGCTCATTGATGTATATGACCGTTCCATCATTGATTATCATATTGGTTTACATTGTACCGGACACGACGCTGGCCAACTCGTGCAGCGTGCCTTGTTTAAGCGTCAGCAATTTGAAAGAGAAACAAAGCCAGTCATTCGAACGGATAATGGTCCACAATTTATTTCTCTAGCGTTTCAGAAAGCATGTGAAACGTTCCACATCGAACATGAACGCATTCCGCCGAGAACACCGAATATGAATGCCCATATCGAGTCGTTTCACCGATTACTAGAGTATGAATGTTTGAGGCGGTTCGCTTTTCATTCCTACGCAGATGCGTATCATGAGGTGGCTGAATACATGGATTTCTACAATAATCGAAGAATCCATTCGAGTATTTTAGATTTAGCACCAAATGAATTTTATCAACGAAACCAAACAGAAGAGCTAACGATTAAAGAAGTGAGAGTATGAGGCAGGATGATTTTCTTGCCTCACCTAAAATAAAGAGCAATTCTATGAAATAATGAGCTAAGAGTAGTATGTGTCCAAAATTAGGGGGTTAACCCGGTTTCCTCATAACAAATATCAATTTAAATTAGAAAATAAAGAATACTTTTATCTAAAATCAATAAGGAGGAAAGAGAACATCAACAACAAAGAAAGAGCTTTACAAGCAAAATATGATGATATGCTTTATAGGAACGGTCTTTGCTTTGGATTTCTTCAGTTGCAAGGACTTGAAGATGAATTCATTGAACATATGAGACAAGTTGCTGAGTACGAGAAAGACCTGAGATACAAAAGTGCAGCAACTAATTTCTTAAAGATGATCGACCATAATTAAAATAGGCGGGTGATTAATTGTTAAAGGATAAAAATAAAATATTAAAGAGTATTGAAAAGATCAACAAACTTGAAGAAGGGTTGTCACTATTTGAAGAAGGTGACGAAGAATATTTAAGTGTATTAGTGAAAATTCAGGGGCTATATGATGAAATCTCAGATACTGCTTTAGAGTGTTTTAAAGAGATGACTACAAAAATCAGGAAAACTGGTCAGAAACGGATTGTAAAAGGGATTGATCAGTTACCACATGCAATTAAAGAAAGTATTGCTGATCAAGTGAATGGTCTTAAAGGGGAGCTATTTGAATAAAAGCAAATATGAATGGTGTTGAATTTGAGGGTGAGTAATAGCTAATCAAACACAAATATAAAATTAGGAGATGTTTATTATAACATATGTAACTTTATTTCTAGCAGCTTATCTAATTGCATTAAACATTAATGAGGTCAGATTGATTGTTCGAGGAGAAGGTAATGCGTATAGAAAAGTAAAGAATGTGGTCGATAATTCATCATTAGAAAATATGAAACGAAATAAGAATTTGATTTACCTGTTTACTTTGCTCAAGGGGATATCTTTCATTGTCCCTTTGGCTTATATCGGATTAATTATGCATGATAACATTCTAATGCTTGCTTGGACAGCAGTTTCACTTATTTATGTTGTCCTTAGTATGTTTAAAGTTTTAGATGTATTAGACGGTGAAAGAATCAAGCAAAACACATATTTTTACTTGTTATTTGTTTGTGGGAATTTTCTTTTTGTTGTATTTTATTTGGCAGATATATTCGTATAAAATATTTAATTAATGCTTTGCTTTTTCAAATACTATTTCCAAAAGGACTGAGAATCATGACTCAATTCGATAAACAATACAATTCAATTATAAAGGATATCATCAATAATGGAATCTCAGACGAAGAGTTTGATGTAAGAACCAAGTGGGAATCAGATGGAACATCTGCTCATACACTAAGCGTGATTAGTAAGCAAATGAGATTCGACAACTCAGAGGTTCCGATTTTAACGACAAAAAAGGTTGCCTGGAAAACAGCCATTAAAGAGTTGCTCTGGATTTGGCAGCTGAAATCTAATGATGTTAATGATTTAAACAAGATGAGCGTACATATTTGGGATCAATGGAAACAAGAAGACGGCACCATCGGACATGCATATGGATTTCAGTTGGGGAAGAAAAACAGAAGTCTAAATGGAGAAAAAGTGGATCAGGTAGACTATCTTCTTCATCAATTGAAGAACAATCCATCTTCACGCAGACACATTACAATGCTGTGGAATCCTGATGAATTAGACGCAATGGCCTTAACGCCATGTGTATACGAGACACAATGGTACGTTAAACATGGGAAACTCCACCTTGAGGTAAGAGCACGGAGCAATGATATGGCATTGGGAAATCCATTCAATGTATTCCAGTATAATGTGTTGCAGCGCATGATTGCTCAAGTGACTGGTTATGAGCTTGGTGAATATATCTTTAACATTGGGGATTGCCATGTGTACACACGTCATATAGACAATTTGAAAATTCAAATGGAAAGAGAACAGTTTGAAGCACCTGAACTATGGATCAATCCTGAAGTGAAAGATTTTTATAACTTTACCATTGATGATTTCAAGTTAATCAACTATAAACATGGGGACAAGCTTTTATTTGAGGTAGCAGTTTAATGCTATCTCTGATTGCTTGCTGTGATAAAAATCTGGCCATTGGATATCAAAACAAATTACTGAATCATTTGCCTGCTGACATGAAACACTTCAAAGGAAAAACTGAGGGGAAAATATGTATTCAAGGAAGATCAACATACGAATCAATTATCGGTATGACAGGTAAGCCTCTACAGAATAGGAGGAATATTATACTTACTAGGGATCAGAACTTTAAGCCAGATTATTCGTCCTTTGTTTATCATTCAATTGAGGAGGTTTTAAAACTCATTCAAGGGCAAGTTAACACTGATGAGGAAGTGATGGTGATAGGGGGAAGTATGATTTACAAAGCATTCTTGCCCTACGCTGATAAAGTGTATTTGACAATTGTTGACTCAGCGTCAAGAGAAGCAGATTCATATTTTCCTATGTTAGATGATCGTTGGAAATTGACTAATAAACTGCATAATAAAGCCGATGAAAAGAACAAATACAATTATTCCTTTCTAACTTTTGAAAATAAATATAGACAAAGTTAAAAAATATGTATAATATGATAATAAGATGGTGATGAGATAACAGTTTTTTATTTAAATTACAAAAACAAAAAATATACATTTTTATAAAACTAATATTTTATTCAAACTTTAAGGAGGTGATTCATTGGAGGCAGGAGACAAAATACATAACACCAACGAACAGATAAGAGTCTTAAAGGAAAAGAAATATCAAATTGAAACAACATTACTTGAAAAACAGAGGGATCTTTTAAGACTTGAAACTCAGCAAAACAAAGAGAAGCTTGAATTCTTATTCGAGTTAAGCGAAGTCTTAACCCAATTGGAAGATGAAGAATGGGTAAGCTGCACGATTGCTTTACGAATTATTAGAAGAAATAAAAGAAAATACTTATATCTTTTTGATTTTAATGATGACAAAGCATACATAAATAAGGATAAATTTAAAATTCTTCATGATGAATTCTTTGACCTGAAACAACAATTAAATGATATCTCAGGAGGCTGAAAAATGAAAAATGTGAGTCAAACGGTAATCAATAATGCGAATACGGTATTTGAAAAGAAGGACGATAAATATTTTGGTTATAAGTCTCGTTTTGGAGATATCGTTATTGGGGGAGCATATTCATATAGATTTGTAGTTCACTACGCAAAAACGAATCAAGATGTTGTTATTATTCCTGGCGATGTGAATACGGTAACGACTCCGGTCTGTACGACACTAGAGGAACGTTTATGGCGGCCGGAGAAAAGCACACAAATACGCCGCGATGAGATCGTTGAGCAGGCAAAGGAGGACGAATAAATGAAACCAGAAAATTTACGGATTATAAAGGGGCATGGATGGTACAAAAATTTTGTAGGCCATGTTTATGAAATAGTAGAAGAAGATTTTATACAAGAAGCATATTTGGTTAAAACTTGGTACACAACTGAAGACGACATAAGAATGAAATTGTGTGTAGTTTTTAAGGAAGACTGTGAAATTGAAATAAGTGAAAAAGTTGTCCAAGAAAGTGATTATTAAATAAAATCTGTATTTTATGGAGAGGAGTAACGAGCTATGGAGAAAATCAATGGCAGGTATAGGGTTAAAATACCTTGTCCAAAGGGAATTCCAGGGTGTGCGGTTTGTCATTATGTGTGGATAAACGAAGAAGTATATGATCAGATTCACGATTGTTATTATGATTATTATGATAAAAAACCAGACCCGACATCTGTAATTCATATACATAAACACCTGCCGAGAGATATTCATTTATTAGCAGAAGAATGGGGATGGAATGACACAGAGATCGGAGAAAAAATTTATAAATGGCTGAAAGAAGATTATTGCAGGCTTTAGATTGATAATCGAGGTATTTTTATGAGAGTTTCTGGATGAATACAGTAACATTAGTACAGGTTTAGAGAAGGAGTATAAAAAGAGAGGGGAATAATCCCCCTCATAAATTAATGAAATTGACCGCCCATGTTTTGTTGTGCTAAGCGAACTAAACGTTTAGTGATTTCTCCACCAACTGAACCGTTTGCGCGTGAAGTAGTTTCAGCACCTAATTGAACACCAAACTCAGAAGCTATTTCGAGTTTCATTTGTTCAATAGCTGAAGCTGCTTGAGGAATTAGTAAATCATTATTGTTGTTTGATCTTGATCTGCTTTGTTGAGCCATCTTATTCATCTCCTAAAGTGTAATGAAAACAAGCTTGTTTGAATCATATTATGGAGAGATTGTTTTAATTTATACACGCAAAGAAATAAATTTTTTCATTAAGAAAGGTGGGAGGACAAAATGAAAATTGACTATGTATCAGATCTCCATATAAATCATTGGATACCTTGGAATGTAAATCAGATTAAGTGGGAGAAGCGAACAAGAGAAATTGTAAATAGGTTAATCTCAAACGGTAATGGGGAGGTATTAGTCATTGCCGGTGATTTTACCGAATGGAATCAACAAACTTTATGGGTTTTAGATGAGGCAGCAAAGCAATACGAGAAGGTTTACTTTACATATGGTAATCATGATCTTTATTTACTTAGCAAGAGCCAAAAAAGGAAATACTCAGACTCGTTAGGCAGGTTGAATGATCTAATTCAAAAAGCTGCTGACATGAAAAATGTAACACCATTAATTAAGACAACTGAAACATACAAAGGAAAAGTCTTTGCAGGAGATGTAATGTGGTACCTTCCAAAAGGAATCGAAGGATGGGACTTCTTTAAAGGAGTATCTAATGACTCGAATTACATTTGTATTAATGGCTATAACAAAGAAGATGGGGTAAGAGCGATGTGGAAAGAATCAATGGATTGGTACGAAACGCTTGAAAACATCCAAGTTGATGTATTTGTTTCCCATGTTCCACCTGTTCACAATCCTTATTCCCCGTTTGAGCCTAATACATGTTATATGGTTGATGTACCGTTCATTAACTCAAAACATTGGATTTGTGGCCATGATCATTTACAAGCCGAGTTTGACAAAGATGAAACGAGCTTTCACATGAATTGTATCGGATACCCGTATGACTATGATAATTATCCGAGTGTCAATGTGATACCTGGTGAAGAAGTAGATTCATATAAAACGTTTGAACTTAAAACATTTGAGATTTAGATTCAATTATTTTGATTTTTTTACATTAAGGGGATGTTGAAATGAAAACAGATAATGAGATTGTCTATGGTGAACCATTATTAACAGGTGTTGAAGAAGATAGATGTTACGATAGCATTTTTGAAGATTATCTTTACGGCAACTAAATAAAATTCTAATTTTATACAGAAAAGGAGCACGATCAATATGAACAGTTATTGTTATAAGAGAAGTGAAAAATTCGAAGAACTTAGAAGTGTACTACGTCATTCTTTACCCAGTAGGACAATGTTAAACAATGTTTCAATCGGAGCAATTGAGATAAATGGAATGTTGATTATTTTGAAAAATCGTTATGACGTATATACTTCTCATAACGTCTCCTTCATTCATTACAATGAAAAGCATGACCCTAATTATCATTACAACGAATTAAAGGGAAGAGATGTAATATTCGATATTGAATTATTGAACAGAGCAGGAAGAGATGCGTTAATGGAGTTTTATTATTGATAAAATGTTGATTTTATCGGAAGGGAGAGAATTTAATAATGAGTACCCAAAGAGGGGCAAATACACCGGAGGAATTGGCTAAATCAATTCAGAAATTAGGAAGGGAAATGCAAGAATTTAGTGACTGCAGTAATGGTATTCGTGAAATTGTTATTACTCTAGATGAAGATAATGGTTCATTTACGATTACAACAGATTAATATTTGATTTCATTTACAAGAAGGGGGACAAGGGTTGAATAATTTTTTGCAGATTCTTAATCAAGTAAAAAAGATTAAAACTTTGCCGACAACAAAAGAATTAACTTTACATATGCTCAGTGATTATTATGAGGTGTCGGTTGAAACAATCAGGACAGTTGTAAAAAGAAATATGAAGGTTTTAAAACACTATGATGAATTAAGGTTAATTGAATCGAAAAATATGGAAATTGACTTACTTCTTCATTTAGGTAGATATAAAAAGGTGAGGAAACTCTCATTAGTTAACATAAACGGGGTTATCAGAATTGGGTTACTTTTAAAGGATAGTTTCATTGCAAGACAATTTCAGAAAAAAGTGCGTAATCTAAACTTGCCTAAAAGGCTTAGTGAAGTGGTGATTGGCAATTCAGAGTATAAAGCAAAAGAAAAGAAGTTAGGCTTGTTTATTAATACAGCTTTTAAAAATGTGTTTATCATAGAGCAGCAAGTGAAGTGTGGAGTTTACTATATTGATTATGTGATAGATAAAAAGGTTGCTATTGAATGTGATGAACATGGTCATAAATATTACTCAAAACATAAGGAATTGGAAAGAGAAGAATACATAAAAAGAAAAGGATATAAACTAATTAGATTCAATCCAGATAGTGAGGAATCGATTTTTAAACTGATCAACAGAGTATTTATGGAATGTCAAACTGCATAAAATCGGTCTTTTATTTAGGATAAAAATAAAATTAGTGGATAAGTTAAGGGGTTTATGAGCTGAAAAGTCCAACTAATAAGCCAAAGAGACCTAACACTATTGAAATGCAAAGAAAAGCCCAAATCAAAGCTGTTAAGGGATTGTTAAGTCCAATCCTTTCTTTCCATCCAATTTTAGTGGATTCATCAGTTTTATTCTTTGCTAATTGAATATATAAAAACACATTAAGGCAAAGTGAAATAACGAGCGCTGGAATTAAATAAAGGTTCATTTTGACCACCTTTCCAACATTCAAGACTAATACATGATCAATTTTAACATATCCATATTTTGCCTACAATATAGATTAGGAGAGTGATTGATTGGGAGCAAACAATCAAGGAAAAGTTTTTGAAGCGAATATTGAAAAATCAGCAGCAGATCAGAAGTTGTTCTTCTACCGGATTAAAGATGTTAATCCAATGTTCTTGAAAAGAGGGGCAGCAGTATCGAAAAACAAATATGACTGTTTCCTGCATTTTAACGGATACTTGTTCCCCTTTGAGCTAAAGTCTACAAAGAACAAGTCCATTTCCTTCAGCGAGAAGATCATAAAGCCGCAGCAGATTAAACACTTAAAAGAAGCAACACAATATCCAAACATAATCCCTGGTTTTCTGTTTCAATTTAGAGAGCCTGAGAATAAGGTTTATTTCGTACATATTGATGATTTCTTGAAATACAAAAGCATAGCCGAAAAACAGTTAGAACATACATATAATAATAAAGTTAACAAGTCCAGTATCCCGATTGCGATTTGTGAAGAGATTGGTACTGAAGTGCGCTGGATGAAAAAGAAAGTGAATTTTACATATTATTTAAACAAGCTTTGTGGTGAACTAATTAAGAAAGAACAGTCAAGAGACAAACCATTACATACATATAATACTCCTGTGAAAACGGGGGTGTAGCATTGGAACCTTACCAACGTTATGAGGAATTAAAGAAAAAAACCATAAAGGTAGTCCATAAAAAAAATTACAGCATTCGATATATAACTCAGGATGAAGCAAGTAATGACTTAGATGAGTTTTATAAACAATTTGCTCAACATTTATTAGAAGCTGCTCTGGAAAGGAATGCAGAGTAAGCTTCTTTTTTCGTTTGAATATGTAGTAAGTATCTTAATATACAGCTTTATCTGTTTTTTAAGATACTTACTACTTTATTAGTGAGAACTATTAGTGGCTGTGAGGTCAAAAATGAAATTAAACCTTAGGATAGGGGTTATTTCAAATTGAGCTGGTATAGGCCCTTTTCTTTTTTGTGTCATGTTAACAATAACATCTTTTAAGACCATCCTTAATAGCTCGTTCTTTTTCTCTGAGCTTGATTCAATGTGATACTGGTCAATTATTTTATTTATGTTGTTTCTCACTGTATTACTGTCTATTTCTGATTGGGTATCTTGTAATCCATTGAGCTCATTCTTCGCATTCTGGAGCTCTTTAAATTCTTCATCTAATGCAGCTTTTCTCTTCAAAAAAAGTTCATCACTGTAAATGCCACTTTCATATTTATCGAAGATGAAGTTCTCTTTGTTTTTTAGCTCTTTCTCTTTTTGTGAAAGGTGTTCAGACATTTGCTTTTTTGTTTTCATGTTACTGTTGTCGTCTTCGTATTTTGAAAGCATCGAATTGATGTGTTTTGTTAAAGTACTATCATTTAAGTCATTTAAGGAAGAGAGGTAATCCAGAATTGCATTTTCAACATCGTTATATCTCACATACGTACACTTATTTTTCTTACATGTGAGCGATTTAACGTGATAAACACTTTCAGTTCCATCTTTGTTTTTTCTCATGCGTTTAGATTCGTATTTAGATAAAGGCTCACCGCATTTTGAGCAAGTACAAACACCGGCCAGTTCACTTAATTCAAATTCATCTTTATTTGGCAAAAGGGGAACTTTGTTTGCGATTTTTACTTGTGATTGTTGAAATTGTTCTTGGTCAATTATAGGAGCATGCGCATCTTGTACTACAATTTGTTCTTTTTCAGGTCTGATTGTTCTCTTTCCGTCTTTTGTTTTTTCCCTAACCTTATATTTAACAGTTCCTATATAAACTTCATTTTGGAGAATTGCTTTGATTGTGTATTGATTCCAACGTTTTTTCCCTGACGGTGTGGGGATTTGTAAATTTGTTAGATGTGAAGCAATTGCTGTATAACTATAATCTTTTCCATTCAACCCATTTAGAAAGATGTTAAAAATTAATTGAACTACTTTTGCTTCATCCTCAACTGGATCTAGTTTAGACGTCTTTTTGTTTAATTGGTATCCATAAGGCGCCAGTCCAGATATCCATTTCCCCTGTGCTGCATAAGTGTATTTAGCGCCTGTCATACGCTCCCTAGTCATTTCAAATTCTTCTCTAGCCATAAATAATTCAAAACGAATCTGACGCATGTCTACAGGGTTTCTAGGGTCATAAACCTTATATGGTGTAATTATGATCAATCGTTTGCTCTGAAGAAGGTTAACAATCTGTCCTGCATCGCTATAACTCCCACGACTAAGTCTTGTTATTTCTTTAACTGCAATTGCCTGATATTTGCCTTCCTCAAGATCTTTAAGGCACTCTTTAAAAACAGGGCGCCCCTCAATGCTTTCTCCTGATCCAATTTCCATTTTTAATTCATAAGGGATCTCAATGGCCGTAAGTATTTTATTCATAAGTTCTTTTTGTTCTGTGAGTGTGTCTTCACCTGTTCTTTTTTCTCGTTCCATGTCCTGACGAGAACGTCTTAGATAGCCTAAAATATTTGTGATGTTGTAAGAATTGACAATGTTTTTTAATTCCAAAAATTTAGCACCTCTTTATTTGTGTTTAATGTCAAAACAGAAGTATCTGTAAAAACATTCTATCTAACATTGAATACGAAAACAACAAAATAATTTGAAAGATTTGTATTCTTTGAATGCTGATACATATCTCGTTTTAGATTTAGGTATATGTGCTGTTTGTATTGATCATCTAGCAGATGGATTCGTAGGAACCTGCTGAGCTAATAGTGCTGATGCAAGGGGAGAGATGCAAAGCCTAATTCTGTACATGGTGGAGATTTTGCCTAAAGCGAGGGAATCCCCTGATGATTCGGGGGAAAAGGGGTTTAGATTTTAATAATGATTTTTTGTTGGGGTCTATTTATGTTTGATGATAAAGAAATAGCTGTTAGATAAGCCTTATATCCTTTATATTAAATATAAAGAAACCCGGCATACCATTATAATTTATTTAAAAAGGGGATTATCATGGAAGAAGTCAAAGTTGTATATGCACTGATTAAAAATGAGCTCAATCAGATATTAATGGTAGATAATCATGAGGGGCATTGGTCACTTCCAGGTGGAAGAGTTGAACTTGATGAAAATCTAATAGAAGCTGTTATCCGTGAAGTATATGAAGAAACAGGGCTAGAAGTTGAAATAGGAAATATATTAGCTATTAATGAAGCGAAATTTATAAAGAGGAATCATCACGCTATATTTTTTACATTTGAAGCAAACGTTATAGGAGGAACAGAAGTAATTAAAAATGCTCAAGAAATATTGAAAATAGAATGGGTTGACATAGAACAAGCAAGTCAACGAATGCCTTATTACCCCGAAGGGATTAATAACCTTATGAAAGGAAATGCGCTGTATAACAATCAAGGAACAATATGAAATAAAGATTGTAATATAATAGCATATCCTAAATTTCTCACAAGAGACGGTGTTGCATGTTAGGTGTGTCTTGGAATTTAAGTTTTAATATACATAGTTATAAGAAGCTGATCTAAATAAAATTCCCATTTTATTTAAACCTAAAAGCTGCTTGAATACACCCTAAATTTAAAGTATCCTATATATGTATCATAGTTGGTATATCAGCCACTATAGGCCAGAGAGTTCCCTCACATACTCTCTGGCTTTTTTTCTAAGAAAAGCCTCAAGTGAAAAACATCGCCGTCTGTTTATTTTCCAGCAATAGAATGAAACTTTCCGAATTTAAAAGCGTATATGTCTTGGAGAAACATTACATAGCCCATAGGAGGGAATACTATGAGTGAGATTTGGGAGAACAGTGAATATGATCCTTTTAGGTTAAAAGATATCAGTGAAGATGAAATAAAAAAGGTTGAAAAAAAGTTAAACTTAACTTTGCCTGAACAATATAAAAAATTGATCATTCAACAAAATGGTGGATTGATTAATTTTAATGCGTTCCCAACAGATCAGGAAACATCTTGGGCTGACGACCACATTGAAGTTGATCATATAAGAGGAATAGGAAAAGATTTAGGTATATTAGAGAGTGAATACCTAATAAAAGAGTGGGGTCTACCACAAAGATTATTGTTAATACAAGGGGATGGACACAATTGGGTTGCATTAGATTATCGCCTAACTAATGAAAATCCACCTGTTCATTACTTTGACCTTGAATTAAATAATGACTTTAAGATTGCAGATTCATTTGATGAATTTTTATCAAAGTTATACACACATGAATATGAAGAAGATCAAGAAGACGAAAATTTAGACTTTGATGAAATTCGTAGCATTGATCCAAATGATCCAGATGCTATTCAGAAGGAAGAAGTTGAAAAAATTCTTACTAATAAGAACCCTATGGAGATTCATAGGATTTCTCTTTTTCCAATCCAAAGTGTTGAAGACCTAGAATGGTTGCTGAACATTATTAAACATAATTCCTTAGGGGCACGAGGTGACATGGCTTTTGAATTGGCTGACGTATTGATGTCAGTTGTTTCATCATACTCACACCAAATAAAGTCGAATAATTTAAAATCTGTCGTACAAGAAGCTGCTCAAGAGTTAGGAAAGTCTAAAAACGAAGATGCTGAGATTATACTAGATCAACTTAAAGACTTTTTGTAAAATAAGTATTGTTTTCCTCTTTTTGTTTATTTTTAACATCATTTGTACTAGAATGGAAGTGTGTTAAAAATCCTAAAGAAAAGAGGGAATTAATGAAAAGCTATCAAAAGATTTTGAGTGTCGTTTTGAGTTTGCTTCTGCTGCTAACTTTTGTATTGCCGAACTTTGCTGAAGCGCAGTCAATTGAACAGCCGGTTCAACCTGGAACAGAAGTTCAAGGATCAGAAGAGAATCCGGTTGATTCCGAGTATGAAGAGTATGAGGATGACTTTAACTACGAAGAGGATACATACGAAGATTACTCTGATGTTTCGGAAGATTCGTATTATGATAATTTAGCAGATGCCCCTGCCTATGAAGACGAGAATTTATTAGAAGATGGAGCTGCTGAAGAGGAAATCATTAAAGACGAAAATGTTCCTGATAGTGAATTTGAAGAAAATGTTGTGACTCCGACTGAAAGCGCCACTGAACCAGAAACTGACGATGTAGGTGAGGATGAATCTTATCATGCTCAATGGGTTTGGTTAATTCCGCCTGCAATTGCTGTAGTTAGTCGTGTCGGTGGTAAGCTTTTAGTCAAACAAACGTTAAAGTCAACTACGAAGAAAATTGCAGTCAGAAATGGTAAGCTCGCAGGAAAGAAACACCCTAAGACTGGAGTGAAATTTAATTCTAAAGGTTTTCCTGTTTTCGCATCTAAATACAATTACAATCTCCCTATGAGTCTAATTAAATCTTCAAATGGTACTCAGTTTAAAAATGCAAACGCCTCTTTGAAGAAGGCAATTAATACTTGGGAGCATGCGAAAAAATTCAATAAGTATCAGATTCAAGATATTAAAAATGGGAAAACTCCACGAGGGTATATATGGCACCATCACGAAAATACAGGCAGATTGCAATTAGTAAATAGAACTATACATGAAAAAACCGGACATACAGGTGGTAAATCTATCTGGGGTTCTCTATAAATCATTCCTCTCCTCTATTTAGAGGAGGGGTTTTTATATCACATGCTAAAAAAAGAAAGCCACAAAGGGCTTTCAATTAGCGTTCACATGCATAGTTGTCATGATCCCTGTCCATCTTAGATCGGTAAGCAGGGTGAGAGCTAGGCACTCCATTCGGATATTTCTTTCTTAACTCTGTGCAATTTTTAAATGTTTCTGTTTCTCCAGTTGTCTCTGAAGAAGCTTCTTTCTCAGTTGTAGTCGAAGTTTCACTTGATGCCTTTGGAGTAGTAGGCTGTTTAGCTGCCGGTTTAGATGTTGTTGCTTTTTTAACTGCAGTGGTTTTCTCTTTCACACAGCCATTAAATCCTCGGTCGGTCACATATCCATTCTTGCTCCAGATTGAAAGCTTCTCTGATTTTGCTTCCTGCTCGTCTTTCTTAAATTGGTCTATGTATTTGGTGTTTGGCTCATATACATATGCTACTCTGGCCAATCCTTCTTTTAGCAATGTTTCCTGAACAGATTTGCCATCCACATAAACATAAGCTAATAGTCTTCCGTATTTATCTCTGCGGTCACCTTTATCAAATTCAAGCTGCAGTTTACCACTGTTGACCAATTCTTTGTTCCGTTTAGATGCATCCTCACCGTATGGTTGAACACAAGAATTTGGTTTCTTAGTTTCAGGTGTATCAATGAGCAAGTAGCGGACTGTGTCTACATTTCCATTGTAGCTTACTTTAATTGTGTCACCATCAACAGCTCTGTCTAATGTCACATCGACCAATTCCTTTTTGTCTTTCTCTTTAGATTTGTTAGTAGTTTTTTCTTTAGTAGCTTCCTTTTGTTCTGTTTTCTTTTCTACATCTGTAGACGCTTGTGGTGTTTCTTTTTCTGTGCTTACTTTTTCAGAATCATTTGAACTGCAGGCTGCCAAAGATAAGCTCAAAGTGAATGCCGCAAAACCTAATAATACTTTCTTCAACTTCATTTCCCCTTTTAGAATGTTTGTTCTCTATTTATATCGGTAAACCATCAATAATTATAATCCTGTATCCAATTATTGTGAATTTAATTTTTCCTTAATATCATCGCATTTCTCTTTAAAACTTCCAGGCACATGTTAAAATTTCACTGAATTCATAGTCAAAAGGGGAATGTTTTTTATGCTTGGAATCAACGTTGAAAAATCAAATGAAAACTTAACTATCAATTGGCAGCTATCCAAAATTGAAATTCCAATCAAAGAAATCAATGATGTATTTCTTGATCCAAACTATGGGGGAGAGGAAAAAAGTGCAGTAAGGATTGGATTTCCTTATGGCTCTACGGATAGGGTAGTGATTAAAACAGCAAATAACACTTACATTTTGTTCACCACTAATGCTGCTTCTATTATGAGTAAAATTGTTTCCTAATACCAATAAATGTCCTATTAGTAATGTAATGCTTTCCTTATACTGTATGACATGGCGAAATCTAGATTATTGTTGATAGGGGGATGGGATATGGAAGAAGGCAAACTTATTCATTTGACACTTGCTGGTATTAAAGAAGCTGTTTCTAAGTATGGCACTTTTCCAATGATTCAACCAGGTGGTTTCGTATTAGAAGATGCCACATTTGAATTTAATGAACCTGCAACAGAAGACGAAATTAGAAAATTAGAATCACATTTCAATGTAAGTTTACCCAAAGATTATAAGGAGTTCCTAGCTCTACATAATGGATTGGAGTTACTTGATGGAATCGAAATTCTCAGTATTGAAGATGTTATGAAATATAATGAAACAGAAGACCTACCAGAAAAGTGTTTTTTGATTGGATATCATTTTGATGGAAGGTATGTTATAGATTCAAATAGATATGAAAAAGGGAACTTAGATTACCTATTTTATTTGGATTCAATTGAACATTTTGATGAAGCGGTGGATTTAAAAGCCAATTTTGAAATTTGGTTTGATCGACTTTTAAGTTCGAACGGAAATAAGTACTGGGAAGTTGAAAGAGATGCTAAAGCTTACTATAAGAACATAAATTAAAGATGCATCCAAAGATTTTTTAGGTTTCACATGTTAATCATTAAAGGCAGTCATATTTGGCTGTCTTTTTCTGTTATTGAAATAGTTGATTGTGGTAAAATTTACATAGAGTAAGAATGGAAGGAGAATGATATGAAGGTTTTTGAAGCTGATTCACTACTCTCTGAAGCGGATAAAAGAACCAAAGAGTATAAGGAACTAAGGTCGCAAATGGTGAAGCTCAAAAAAGCGTTTAAAGCTGTAGCTGACCTAGACGACAGCGAGTTTTCAGGTAAGGGTGCAGACAACATTAAAGCATTTTATCATGATCATGTCGGTGTTACTGATCAATGGATTGATTTAATTGACATGAAGATTGCTTTCTTAAGCAGCATGTCTGCAAAACTTGAAGATGCTAAGATGTCTGATGCTTACATAGAAGAATCCTTTTTAGAACACGAGTTGGCTAACGCCTATACAAAATCAAAATCCATTATGTCTGAACAGAAAAAAGCAATGAAAGACATATTAAACGACATCAATGATATTCTTCCCCTTGAAATATTTTCAACAGAAGACTTCAAAGACAAACTTTCTTCTGCAGATGACAAACGTGAAAAAACAATCGATAAGCTAAACAAGCTTGATGAGGATTTAAAAACAGAATACGCTGAAACAGAGCCTAACGAACAGTTCATCCAGCAAGATTTTAAAAAGCTGCAGGAATCAACAGGCAAAGGGAAGAACGCCACTCCGATTCACTATAACGCCAAAGCGTATAGAGAAAGTGACATACATAAGAAAAAAGGCGACATAGAGAAGCATTCTGAAGCTTACTTAAGCGTGAAGAAAGAAGAAGCAAAGGACCGTGAAATCAAGGAATTAAAGAAAAAACTTAATGACGGTGTCTCTGACCCTGTTGAATATTTAGAGATTGCTAAGAAAGTAGGGTACGAGAATCTGGAGCCAGCTCAAGTGCAGCTTGCAGTGCAAATTGAACAAGCGAAGCAGCTAGAAGGAGCAGGAGAAATCACCTGGGATATCGTAAAAGGTGTAGGAGTAGGCTTATATGATGTTGGTAAAGACACTGTAACCGGCATATGGGATTTCATCACCGATCCAGGAGAAACACTATCAGCACTGGGAAATGCAGTTATTCATCCAGTGAAAACTTACGATACCATTTCAGCAGCAATAGAAGAGTCATATCAAAAGGATATGGTGAATGGAGATGCCTATTCTAGATCAAGATGGGTAACGTATGCTGTTGGTTCAGTGGCTGTAGCTGTTTTTGGAACCAAAGGTGCAGGAGCCATTAACAAAGCAGATGCAGCGGGCAAGGTCATAAACAAAGCAAGTCAGGTAGGGAAGAAAATAAAAGACGTCAAGATTCCAGATTTGCTGCCTTATAATCCTAAGTACGACTTTGCTATGGCAGGGGGTGTGCCATACAATGTGGTTGATAGCCAAAGCCTTAAGAATGAACTTTTGACTAATGCGAAGAAAATACCAGATGGAACAAGAAAACCGTTTACTGGCCAAAAGATAAGTCCCCCATGGCTAAATAAAGAAAAGTATGAAGCGTATGAAATAAAGGGGAAGGTAAAGGCGAAGGGGAAAGTTAAAGATGTAAGTCGAAGAGTGTATACTATGAAAGATATAGATATTAATCAAAAAACAGAATTCGGCGTTACAAATCTTCAGCTAATGAAAAACGGGAATGCCCCTTATGCAAAAGATGGCACACAGATTAATCTACATCACTTGATTCAAGAAGAACCTGGCCCAATGCTTGAAATCCCGAACAGTTTACATACAAAATATAGTGATGTCATTCATAAGCTTAAGTCTGATGGTGAAAGTTTTAGAAATGATAAGGTTTTAAAAGCACAATACGAGAGCTTCAGAAAGAGATATTGGAAGTGGAGAGCGAAACAATTTGAGAATGGAAATTGAGGTGTTTAAATGATTTATTCGAAGGTTGAAAACTTTATTAATGAAAATAAACAAAATGCTATATTTACAGATGGCGCAAGTCATGAAAACATTGGTCGCATTGAAGAAAACCTCCAATGCGATCTCCCCAACAGTTATAAATGGTTTTTAGAAAAATACGGTGCTGGTGGTTTATTCGGCGTTTTAGTTTTAGGCTACAACTTTGATCATGCATCAGTTGTAAATAGAACTAATGAATATAAAGAACACTATGGCCTTACTGATGGACTTGTGGTTATTGAAGATGTTGATTACTTTGCTTACTGTCTAGATACAAATAAAATGAAAGACGGAGAATGCCCTGTAGTTGAATGGGATAGGGTAATTGGTTATCAAGATACTGTTGCAGACAGCTTTATTGAATTTTTTTATAATAAGATTCAGGAAGCGAAAGATGACTGGGATGAGGATGAAGACTGGGACGATTAAGCAAAAGTATTGCAATTGATGATTAAGCTCTTGCTAAGAGACTTTTCTTCGATTACGAGTTGGCGTAGTAATAAATTAGGGGCAGTATTATGTGGGTAAATTTATTAGAAGAAATTCGAAAAACTGAAGCAAAGTATGGAGATGAATTAAATTCTCCTGTTACAGACCAAGAAATAAGAAATTTTGAAGAAGCGGTATTAGGTAAGTTCCCTGTAAATGAAATTCCTTCAGGATATAAAAAATTCCTTCAAACTGTAAACGGATTAGATTTTAATGGCTTGGTAATCTATGGATTGGATCAAGAATTACTGAGAGAAGAAAATGATGAAGAAGTTTATGGTTTTATTGAAACAAATGAACAGTGGCACGAAAATGATGAGCAGAAAAAATATCTGTTTTTTGGTGACTCAGATACAGCTTGGTATTGTTTAGATGTAATTCAGAATGAATACTTAGAGCTTGATAAACCCTCTGGAACACTGATGAACAAATTTAATGATTTTAACGCCATGCTAGCTGATGCATTGAAAGTTAGTTTAGACAATTAAACAAAAGTATTGCAATTGTTCATTGCTAAAGATGTGCAATGCGGAGGGGATTAATATGAGCTTCAATAATGTCAAACAAAAGTTGAAAGAGTTTTTAATTGATGCAAAAACAGATCCCAGAATCAATAAAAATGAACAACCCAAAGAAATTGAAATGAACATAGGAAAACAATTACCTTCTGATTATAAGGACTTTTTGAAGGAATATGGCGGCTGTTATTTAGAAAGTAAAAAAACATCAGATGAGATTGAGTATGACGTTTGCTATAAACCTATAGAGAAAGATCCTTGGATGGGCAAGGGCGATGATACACAATTGTTAGAAGGTTTTTATGGTTTAGCGAACGATCATGACAGTCTTCAGAAAGCAATCGATACATATTCTGATCGCTTTCCTAGAAATATTATTCCTATCGCAAGCTCTGCAGGCGGGAATGAAATATGCATGGATATCGATAATGGAAAGATATTGTTTTGGGATCATGAATTAAGTCATCCCGACAAAGACTTTTTCTTAATTGCCAATTCGTTTGAGGAGTTTGTCTTCAGTTTAGTTGATGAACCAATTGAAGCTGATAAAGAAGATGATGGAATTCTGTATATTGAATAAGATGATGACTTACTAAGCAGTTAAGAAAGCGTATGGAAATAACTGGAGGGAAAGTTAAAATGGCAGTTAGTTATTGGACAGGGGAGAATCTTATACTGCGAGCAATTCAACCTGAAGATATCGTTATATTTGATTCGTTAGATGATGAAATTCTGCGAAATATGGACTCGCTACATTTTCCTCGTTCAGCTAATAACATGAGAGAATGGGTAGAAGAACAATTAGAAAAAGATGAATTCCGTTTTATTGCAGTTGATAGTGATAATAATATAGTAGGTATAATTGAAACCTTTGACTGTGATAGGAAAAATGGTACCTTCGGTTATTATTTGGCTGTATTCGAGCCATATAGGGGAAAAGGATTTGCCAAAGAAATGATCTTGATGGTTCTTCGCTTTTTCTTTTTGGAACTTGCTTATCAAAAAGTAAATACAACTGTTTATTCTTTTAATAATCCATCCATACGATTACATGAAAAATTAGGTTTCATGAAAGAGGGACAACTAAGAAAGATCATTTTCACTAAAGGTGCTTATTATGATGGTTTTTGCTTTGGAATGACAAGAGAAGAATTTGAACTGAATCATGGATAATATCACTTGTGCATCGATAAAGTACTGGATTCCAATAAAATAATGGTTTTATCCACCAAGCAATAGTATTGCAAATACCATTTTTATATGGTTATAATTAGGTTAATGATACAATTATATAATTATTTTTTGCATTTTGTTTAATGAAATGCATAAAATAAAAAAGACCAGGGTGCTACCAACACCCCGGATCTGTACAAAAAGCTGCCCATCAAAGGGCTTGCTCATTGGTTCTTAGTTGAGATAGACCATTCCCTGAACTTTCTGAGGGCTCAAGGGAGGTCTATTTTTTGTGCGACAAGAAGTCGCTTGGTAATAGTGCAAACGCTATCCCAGTCGTAAGGGATATTCCCACTCGAAACAGCCTTTTGAGTAATCGAAAGGTTGGTTGCATGAGAGAAAGCCTAAGACGTAGGTGAACGCACACTGAAGTCGGGCGAGGGAAAGATAGGCATGGTAAACGAAAGTGAATTTCTATAATCTTCGTCAGACCTAGCAAATGAAATGCGTTGATACATTTGTCGAATAGTCAGGAAATGTGTATTAAAAAAGACACAGTGATACGACCCACAGAACTATCGGAGTAAAGGAAATACCTAACCTTATCGTATCTATTACAAGTGGAACTTGGTAAGCCCCACTCGCTCTCCAATACAGGAGTAGGACAACTGCAAAGAAGTCACAATGCGGAGGGGGTAAAGGATTGCGGAGTAAGCAAAAGCCATCAGGGCGAAAGCCTAGGGGAAAACATAACTCGATGGATAGTACCTATGGTATGACGTGAAAGCGTGCAGAATTCCGCATGGTCTTCAACACGAGAAAAAACGGAAAGTAGAACTCTAAAAAAGAGAGGTTAAGATATGAACACTTATCAAAAACATAAGTCAGCGTCTTCCTCTCTACATATTACCAATTGGGAATCAATCAATTGGAAAAACATCAATAAATATGTCAAGAGACTACGCCAACGGATTTTTCGTGCCGAACAGTTAGGTCAAAAACGGAAAGTTAAACGACTTCAACGACTAATGATAAGAAGTAAAGCCAATTTGCTACTATCAATTAAAAGAATCACACAAATAAACAAAGGGAAACGCACCGCAGGTGTAGATGGATACAAAGTTCTGTCACCTAAAGAAAGAATAAAGCTATACAATACAATGTGTAGACAGACAATACGACATCACAAAGTCAAACCTGCTAGACGTACGTATATTCCAAAAAAGAATGGCAAGTTAAGACCTCTTGGAATACCGACGATAAAAGATCGAATCTACCAAAATATCATTAAAAATGCCTTGGAGCCTCAATGGGAATCGCGATTCGAAGCCACTTCTTACGGGTTTAGGCCTAAAAGAAGCACCATAGACGCAATCGAGAATCTGTTTACCAAATTGAATTCGAGGAGCAACAAAACTTGGATTTTTGAAGGAGACTTCAAAGGTTGTTTCGATAATTTAAATCACCAGTATATCTTAGAGTGCATTCAAGACTTCCCAAACAAAAATGTGATTTATAAATGGCTTAAAGCTGGGTATGTCAATAATGACACATTCCACGAAACTGAGACAGGTACACCACAAGGTGGAATCGTCTCACCTCTCCTAGCTAATATAGCCTTACATGGGATGGAAAAGGAGATCGGGATAGAATACAAAGGTATTCATATTAAACGAGGATCTAATGCGCTAGTTAGGTATGCCGATGACTTCGTCATCCTTTGCAAAACAAGAGATGAAGCTGAAAACATGTATACATTACTAGCCCCTTATCTCAAGAAAAGAGGGCTTGAATTAGCCGAGGATAAAACGAAAGTCACCCACATAACTGAAGGGTTCGACTTTCTGGGCTTCAATCTCAGACAATATAAAGTAAGGAATAGAGGCAGGGACGAAAAAAGACTTCTAATCAAACCGTCCAATGCCAGTATTAAAAAGACCAAGCAGACTATAAATGACATTTTTAAAACTTACTTAGGTAGACCTGTAAGAGAGCTTATTTATAAACTTAATCCCGTCATTAGAGGAGCTGCAAATTACTGGTCAAGCCAAGTCGCTAGTCAAACCTTTAGCATAATGGATCATCATGTATTCAATAAGACGGTTAAATTCCTTAAACGAATGCACAGTGGAAAGTCGTGGGGATGGATTAGGAAGCAATATTTCAGACCTGATCACACTGGCGTAAGTAAAGATAAATGGATATTAACCGACCCAAATGATACTACGAAACAAGTTAAGAAATTCAGATGGGTACCAATCAAACGACACCTGATGGTGAAATTCAAAAACAGTCCAGATGATCCTACGCTAAAAGAATACTGGAAAAAACGGGATGAGAAAGAGTTCTTGCGATTCAACACTTTAAGTAAGCAAAAGTTGGCAAAAAAGACAAAATTCAAATGTGAACTATGTAAACAATCATTAGTTGGCGAAGAATCACTTGAGGTAGACCACATCATACCTAAGTATCTTGGTGGAAAGGATGAGTACAAGAATCTAAGGCTTATACATACATCCTGCCACATACAAAGACATCAAAAGGAAATGAACTGTCTTGGATAATGGAAGGCTTGAGCCGTATGTCTTGAAAGAGACAAGTACGGTTCTTAGGGGAGAAGGGGCTTGTGAAAGCCCTGACTTACCCGACGTTTATATACGTCAACAGGGCAATTATAAAAGACCCAAATGCAAGCATGAGTATTAATGCTTGAAATGTTGACATTAGCATCACCCCCTTTCATTAGGGGATGAGCAAGACTCCCTTGAGTGAGCAAACTTAATGTACAGGAAATATTATACTATACATAAATCCCCTTGTCGTTAAAAATTCACAATAAATTACCAATATGAATCATATGTTTTAAGATTGGATAGAACGTATCTCTAAATTCCCCGTGCACTAATTGATTTTAGAACCTCCTTTGCATCCTCTACAAAGAAAGGGTCATGAACTAAATTTAACTTACCTGGATTTTTACTAAAGTATTTAGCCAATTCAACTAATGTTTGGTCGCGCATTTCTTTTGTAATCAATTTTTCTATATCGTAAAATTCAATCTCTCCATACCTTGCTTTATAAAAACCCAGTCTATCTATGTCTAATAGGGGAGGCGCTCCTATTGCAGCGTGAACTTCTTGAGCGAGTTCATTTAATATAAAATAGCCGATCAACTGAAGGTTATCATTTTTATCCAAAGAGTTCTTTTTCGTTGTTTTAAAATCATACAACGTCCCATCAATCCAAATATCTGCGTCTGCACCGCCTACTAATGGTGAGCTAATGCCAAAAGAAGGGTTAAAAACAACTTCGCTGTTTTTTGTTAATATGCCACTGTTTATGAACTTATTTTCGAAAACCTCTAGCAGGCTTATTAGGTCATTGACTATTTCATCAGAAGAATCTATACAAGTATAAAAATCAACATTTGTCTCTCCAATTGTTCGAGATCTGTATAGCTGTTCTAGTTTGGCTAGCTTTAATGCTATTTGACATATATCTGGAGAAATTTTCGACTCACTTCTGATAAAGTCTAAAATGTCGTTTATTAAGGGTATATAGAAAGTATCCGTGAGCGAATAGTTCTTAGTTTTGTTACTTAATTTCCTCAGTCCCTTATAGGCAATTAAATGATCTCTTGCCTCCTCTTTATTCGTGAATTGTCCAATTCTAAACCTTGCTAAGTAATCAAAAGCAACACCCACTAAACTTGAATCGTATTGATTTTCAAGTGCATAGGGAACATATGTTGAATATTCTTTTGAAAAAGGAAGATTACCACTCAGGGTATAGTAATCTTCTTTTAATGGCTCTATAGAAGCAAGGATATTTTTAAATTCCTTGTCTTTTTGTTTTTTGCTTGTTAGTTTGCTAATCAATGACATTACTTCATCTCCTCAATTAACTTATCCATTTGTTAATAAGTGTATCACGTTTAAATTGTCATAGTATCGATTCATTACCAACATTTACATCGTACTTTTGTTCTCTTTTATATTGAATAAAGAACGTTTGTTCTGTTAATATTAGATCAATAAAGGAGTGAGTCGATATGCTTAGGGATCGAGGAACAATCAAATGGACATCAATGATGCTTCCAGAACATTTAACACAACTTAAACAAGATTTGATTGATGTGTCAAAAATTGAAAAACCATCCTTAGATGACCAACAAATTGAAGAGATGGATCTTCTCGTCTCCGAGGCACTTGAATTTAATAAAGAGTTGAGATTTAAACTCTTTAACAATGGATTCGTTGAAAATGTCACCGGCAGAGTCCATTACATTAATTTTGAACAACACAGGCTTCATGTAAAAGACCAGAATGACAATACAGTTTATATCAACATGAATGACATCATAGGAGTTACATACAATGATTGATTACTCACAATTTCCACGAAAGAATATACTTTGTGTCGATATGAAATCCTTTTATGCTTCTGTATCGGCTGTAACAAGGGGGCTTAATCCTTTAACATGTTATCTTGCCGTTGTAGGGAATACGGAGAGACAGGGAAGTGTAGTATTAGCTGCATCTCCTGCACTTAAAAAAGATTTTGGAATCAAAACAGGGTCGAGATTGTTCGAGATACCTGAAGATCCAAGAATACACATTGTAAATCCGCAAATGAAGCTTTTCATCAGAGTTTCAACTGAGATTACAAAGCTGTTTTACAGATTTGTGCCAGAAAAATGTGTTCATACGTATTCAATTGATGAATCTTTTTTAGATGCAGGAAAAGAAGATCCTGAAGAAATGGCCAAAGCAATTCAAAGCAGTATGTGGAGAGAGTTCGGTTTGATGTGTACTGTAGGCATTGGAGACAATATGTTGCTAAGTAAGCTTGCGCTTGACCTGGAAAGTAAGAAAACGAAGAGTGGTATTGCACGTTGGAGATATGAAGATGTGCCAAATAAACTCTGGAATGTTCATCCGTTGTCAAAAATGTGGGGGATAGGAGGGAGGATGGAAAGAAATCTGAATCGGATGGGAATATCAACAGTAGGTCAGTTAGCCAAATTTCCATTAGAGCTACTTGAGAAGAAATTTGGAATAATGGGGAACCAGTTGTATTATCATGCCCATGGAATCGATTTATCTGAAATAGGTGCTCCATTGATGCAGGGGCAGATTAGTTTCGGTAAGAGTCAGATTTTACTGAGGGATTACACAAGGAGAGAAGAGATTAAGGCTGTTCTTCTGGAGATTTGTGAAGAAGTCGCAAGAAGGGCTCGTACACACAACAAAGTTGGTCGAACAATTAGCCTGGGAATTGGTTACAGTAAAGATGAGCTTGGTGGCGGATTTCATCGATCTAAAACAATTGAGCTTCCCACAAATATCACGATGGATATTTATAAATGCTGCTTGATACTCTTTAATAAGTTTTACTCAGGTAAGACTGTGAGAAGTATCTCAGTTACGTTATCAAATATTGAGGATGATGTGAATCAGCAGCTGAGTTTATTTGAAGTAGATAATGAAAAGAGAAGGAAACTTGGGTTTGTAATGGATGGGATTAGAAGTAAATACGGATCGAAAGCGATTCTGAGAGCAGTTTCTTATACATCTGCAGGGACAGCGCTTCATAGAGCTGGACTTACTGGTGGACATAAATCATAAAAATAACCCCCTCAATTTGGAGGGGGATAAGAAAAACATATTAAGAAGTATGTCCTCTGCTTGCAATTTCATACGAATGACCATCAGTAAAACCAATACGGGCTTGTCAAGAAAAGTGTGTAAGTTATTCTAGATATTTCTTCACACGTTCCTTTAGGTGGTCATGAACTAATAGTTGATTCATGACCATAGCCCATTGCTGGATGCGTCCACCATCCCATTTCTTTTCTAATTCTTTTGTTCGTAAAAACAATATTTTTAATAGGGCATTCTCATGGGGGAATGCTCCTTTTTTCGTGACTTTTCGAAAGCTAGAGTGGATACTTTCAACGGCATTTGTAGTGTACATGATTTTACGAATATTACCACCATAATCGAAAAGTTGTTCCACATGAGAAAAGTTTCGTTTCCATACGTCTACAGCTCCAGGGTACGTAGACCACTGCTTTTCAAAAGATTCAAATGCACTGTGACAAGCCTTAAGGCTTGGAGCTCCATACACTTTCTTTAAGGCAGCAGTAAAAGGCTTGTAGTCTTTACTTGGTATATACTTAATCGAATTTCGAATTAAATGAACAATACATCTCTGTACGGTCACATCAGGAAAAATCGCACGTGCTCCTTCTTCCAGACCACTAACGCCATCCATTGAGAGAAAGAAGATATCTTCTACACCACGAGATTTGATTTCATCAAAAATTTGCATCCATTTATGTTTACTTTCCGTTTCATTCAACCACAAACCTAGAATGTCCTTTTTACCTTCTATGGTATATCCTAGTATTGTGTAAACGGCATACTTCTTCGTTTCATAGTCATTACGAATGGTTGTGTAAAGACAATCGACAAACACAAAAGGGTAACAGTTACTTAAGGGACGATTTTGCCACTCTTCTAAATTAGGAAGTACAGTATCCGTAATGTCGGATACCATTTCATGAGATACAGAAAAGCCATAGATGTCTTCTATCGTGGAAGAAATGTCTCGTTGTGACATTCCTCTGGCATACATCGAAATGACCTTATCCTCTATAGAGGATACATCTCTTTTACGCTTTGGAATCAACTGCGGTTCAAATGAACCATCACGATCACGGGGGACTGCAATTTCAACTTCTCCTGCTGTTGTTTTCACGATCTTTTTGCCATATCCATTTCTTCTATTTCTTGTTTCTTTTTCTCCCTTGTCATTGGATTCATAGCCCAAATGGTGATTCATTTCACCTTTTAGCATTGACTCAAACATGGGACCAAATATGTCTTTTAATGCTTCTTGCATATCTTCTACTGATTTAGGCTGATACTGTTCGATAATCTTGTTAGCTAATTCTACGGAGTTCGGATCTCTTTTCAATTTCCCCACTGAAACCACTCCTTTAGCTTTATACTTATTATTCTATCAAATAAAAAACTGTGTGAGTAAGGAACCGTACGCATTCCTTACTTACACAGTTAATATTACACTCCCACCAATACTGGCTGTATGTCCTCTGCGTGCTTCTTGGACATCTTTTTGAGTGTTAGTTAAATAAATGCTTATAAATCCAATTAAAACAATGGCTAAAATAAAGACAGATGCATGCTTAAGTTTCATAAAGACAATCCCCTCTCTGAATTTGTTTACGGGCATAAAGCACTTTTTCATAATAAGCAACAGCCACTTTATGGTCTTCTTTTTCATTGTAATACTTCGCTGCATCTGATGCTAAATCCTCCACGTCTGAAAGCATTGACTTTAATTCTAAATAATTTAGAATTGAATTTAATTTTTCATTGTCATTATCTACATATAAGGCATGAATGAATTCAAACATTTTTGCCATAATCTCATCGTTTAAATTTTTGGACAAAGACAGACCGTGTGCACACCAAGAAATTCCCTCGGAGTGATTTCTCATTTTAAAAGTGGTTTTTGTCAACATAAGTAAGATATCTAATATGCGATTTGAATGTTCATACCCATTATCCTGATATACTCTAATGCCCTCCTTGAAGTACTCAGATGCCTTTTCATAAGCTTCCTCAGCAAAGGAACATAAGCCGAGATTGTAAAGAGATGATCCGATTAATCGTGACATATCGATTTCTCTTGCTTTATCTAGAGCATCTTTAAAATGAGGGATCGCTTTTTCAGGGTAGTCCATATCCAAATAGTTCAGTCCGATAACAAATGAGCATTGAATAACTCTTACAGTGTAGTTTTCATGTGCTTTATAACTATCGATTGCTTGAACAATGTGGTGCATCGACATATGTGTTTGCTTCATATGATAATAAATTTCTGCAACTTTATAGTGGAATTCAGCTCTTTCAATTTCATCTGCAACAAGTGATAATTTTCTCTCGGCTTGCTTATAGAAGCTTATGGCATTAAGATATTCGTATTGTTCAAATTCATACATTCCCCGGAAAAAGTTAAAATAATATTCAAGAATCCCTTTCAAATCAGTTTGACTACTTTCGATCTTTTCTAATAAGTCTGAAATTTTAGGTCGTTCTTCGTTCAATGTTTTTGGTTCAAGGTAGTCCAGCATCAGCTGATGGCGAAAACACATGAGAGAATAGTACAGCAATAAATCTTGATCTTCTTTCATATGCCTTATTTCTTCCTCGACCTCAGCTTTCAATATTTCCGAATCTGGGACACTAAATAATCTTATGTATTTATACCACTCATTTATTTTCACTCCAACTTTAGAAGAAGAGATCATCTGCTCCAACACAAGCCCTCCTATATTAAATATCTAAATATGTAATATTTTATCATATTTAAATGAATAAGGAAGATTAATGTTATCTTAAATAACGAAAAAAATACCCTCCTCGATTAAGAGAAGGGTAGGGGTTTTATCTCGGTGAATCATAATCCATTGCTTGTTCACTATCAGAAATACCTTGAGTTGTTGGGTCAACAATGATACCCATTGCAGTTAAAAAAGTCAGTAGAGCATTAAATTTCTCTGTTAAATCGTCACCAAATACAGTCAAGTCATATCCAAAAGCAGAGGCAATTGCTTGTACGAATAACAGCGTTGCAGAGAAAATTGCGACAAGAAATGTTTTCTTTTTCAGTCTTACTTTCCAGTTGATTTTAGTCATTAAATCGTCTCCTGTTAATTTTATTTGAGGCCAAAATGTATGAGTAACCATGCACCGATAATAGTGGCAATTACACTTGGTAGCACCTTGAATACAAGGTCTTTTGTAAATTGTGAGGGATCAATTTTACGAGTAGAATCAGAGCGTTCCAATATTTCAACTCGATTATCTAGTTTTTCATATGATTTGCTTAGATTTTTTAAACTGTTGCTCATTTCGTTAAGAGTACTGAACTGTTCTCTTGATTGTGCTTGAGAGTCTTTATTAATTTCAACTTGTTGCTCAACAAGTGTAGCTATACGACCGATAACATTTGTTCTTTCCTCAAGAGAGTCAATCTTGTTATTAGTGTGCTTAGCTTTTTCTTCTAGTGCACTTAATCTTGAAATGGTGCTTTGCTCAAAGTTATCCATTTGTCACCAACCTTTAATGATAATAGAAAGGTGACATTACATCACCTCCTAAAATAAAGAGGATATTCGCTAATTCGGAGAGGTCAGCAAATATCCTCCGAGATAATTGAATATAATTAAATTTTTGAACCGAATTGTCCTGAGATGTATCCACGTTTACCGTTATAAATAACTTCCCAGTAACCTTTTGAATTGTTTTTACCTTTAACTGAACCAGAAATTGAAATAGTGCTTCCAAGCTTAACTGTGCCAATATTTTTAGAACTATTTCGATCAGGTTTGTCCATTACGATTGCAGCGCTTGATACACCAACAATTTTGATTTTTCCAACTGATTTAATAGATGAGGAGCTTGAAGAAGTTGATGTTGTTTTTGGGGCAGAGGAAGAGGTTTTAACTGATCCTGTAACATCAACATATTTGTCAGAAGCAGTGATGTAATATGTAGCGCCTTTAGAGTTATTAACTTTGTATTGATAGGCAGATCCAACTTTAACTTTCTCAACAACTGTAGGAAATCCAATGCCTTTATTTACTGTACCGACAACATCTTTATCTTCCCAAGATGGTTTTGAATAGAAGCGAAGACCGTCAACTTTTGATTTTAGTGAACCACTTGCTGCTGAGGAAGTGGAAGGGGAGGAGGTTGTTGGTTTAGTTGGAGAAGCTTTTGAAACAGATTTGCCTGACATTTTTGCCTTTACTCGATTTTTAAAGTCTACAAATTTTTGGCTGTTAGATACCCATGGTGCAGGGCAATTCTTATGGGTGATGTCATAATGACGAACAATATCATCAATAGGATCTAAACCAAACTTATTACATAATTCAACGAACACATCCTCAGTTCTTTCAACTGTATCTGAATGGAATGAACCGTCTTTTTCAAGGCACATTTCAACTCCAATAGAAAGAAAGTTAGCATTAGGTTTCAGCGCAGCAACTCCTCGATAAGGATTTCCGGCACTATCTCTTTGCTGAATATCATTAGCATGGTAAGCTACTTCATTTAACGGAATGATACAAATTGCTTCAGTTTTATCAACGAAAATGTGAGCTGACGCATAAACTTGCGCATTGCTAAAATATCTTCGGTGATTGTCTGCCCCGGCACCCGGATTGGCTGTGTAATGAACAACTAGCTTCTTAACACCATTTAACTTTAAACCAGGGCGAGTATATTTGTTTACTGGAATATAATTGTTTGTATAAGCTGACAAAAAACATCTCTCCTAATAATTAAATTTGAGCACAAAAAAGAGAGAAGGTGACTAAACCCAATCTCTCTTTATCTCACGTATGCTCTTGTTATCTCTGTCTTTCAAGTATGTATTTTAAATAAAATCTATATTTTATCTAGAACATAACCACCTCCTAAAAGAAATACATAAAATTTATTATGCTTTCTTAAGAGCGGCTATTTCTTTTGCTTGCTCTTCAACTTTTGCTGAAAGCTCTTGTACAGCCTTGATTAGAGGAGCAATAAATTCTGTATAACCAATTGACATTACATCTTCGCCACCAGAAAGTTCATGGTGTTGGAAACCACCAAAATCGATACCTTCAGCTTCAATTACCTTTTGAATTTCTTGGGCGATAACACCGTGATGATATCTATTTTTCTTTTTAGAACCGTCTCGCTCATGGGTGATTACTGTACCATCTTCTTTAATTTCAACATACTCATCACGTATGTCCCATTTATAATCAACAGGTCTGACTTTATTTATGAAATCTAGGCCTAGAACTGTGTCTCGAATATCAGCTTTATCACGGAGGTCAGATCTATTTTGCAGTGCATTAAATGAGTATGGAGTAGAATTTCCATCACCAAGTTGAATCTGATTGCTTCCAGAAACCCTTGAATTGAAACCAACGCCGGTAGAGTTGCTTATATCTTTCATTTCATCTCCACCAGTTGTAAATCTTAATGCACCATATCCTAATGCAGTGTTTTGATTTCCTGTAGTGTTATTTTTAAGAGCCATGTAGCCAAGTGCAGTGTTATAATCGCCTTTGTTGTTTTCGAGTGAAAGACCACCGATAGCAGTGTTAAAACTACCTTTTTTCATTTTCCATGCAGCCTTTACACCAATAGCTGTATTATCATAATTAACTGCCATTGGTGTAGTGTCGGAGTACTCTGTGATTTTTACTGCGCCTGATTCATCTCCGATAATATCTGTAGAGACAGTGAAACCAGAGGATGTCGAATTAGCGACAGTAAAGTAAATAGCTTCCCGTCCACCTACTGACATTAAAACTTTATATCCATTTTGGAAAGGATGATTCCCCATGGAGACTTGAATATTATTGTCTTTCCATACGTAAGTTCCAGTAGTCGTGTAATACTCTGACACTTGAGCCATACCAGAGATTTCATTCTGGGCGATCTGTGTAGTGCTTACTGTGAAGGTATCCACAGTGATGCTCTTAACCGTAGTAGAAAACTTCTCTCCACCATCTAATGCTAAAGACAAGTTCTGGCCAACAATAAAGGTGTGACCAATATGAGTAAGGGTGATGTCTTGACCTATCCAAGTGTATCCTGCTTGAATACTAGGGAAGAATCTTTGCTTTCCTTCGAATGAGACATCAGAATCGAGTTGACTCATAGCATAGTAACCCATTGCAACGTTCCGCTGACTATTTTTAATTTCCCGTCCAGCGTTTACTCCCACTCCCACATTGCCAATTCCATTTGACCAATAAAGGGAGTTAGTTCCGACTGCAACTTGGTATCCGGCAGTTTGAGGGGAATTATTTATAATTGTTTTACTGTCCAGGTTTAATGGGGCATACCCAGACATAGCAGCAGCACCTAAAGCAGTGTTCCAAAGACTCTTTTCATTTGTCTGTAAAGCGTTTCTACCCATAGCGACGTTAGAATACCCGTCTTTGTTAAAGCGCATAGAATTATCGCCCACAGATGTATTCCGAGTCCCTTTGAAAGCATCTCCTTGTACACCGGTAACATAATATTGACTTTGTAAACCAATGGCCAAGTTATAAACGCCATATTTATTATTAAATAGTGCTCCGGCTCCTATTGCTGTAGTGTTTTTAGTGTATTCACTTGCATTTGAAAGTGCATTTTCACCGATAGCAATAATATTATGACCTGCAATACCTTTATATTGATCTCCTGGTCGGAAGTTTTTAGCAGCATTGTTCCCGATGATGATATTTGAATTTCCTGTTTGAAACGATGATACATATCCAGAGAAATATTTATTTCCGTCAATGATAAAGTAACCGTTCAAGTATTTATTTTTATTCGGAAAGCTATTAACGACATATGTTTTACCTGCCAAATCAAACACATTATCTTGGTAAGTCGATTCTATGGAAGAAAACACACTAGAGTCATCAGTTGTTCCATCGCCTTTGGCTCCTAACCAGGAAATATTGATTCCTCTATAATTAAATTCACTAATAATCTTTTCAGACAGTGTGTTTCCTGTGGCTTTAATAGCGTCTATATCGCCAATTTTATTAAATTTCTGACTGATGTCATCTGCAGTAAACCTATTATTCTCTGATTTTAAAGCTACAGCGTCAATAGGTACCCATTGTTTGGTTTCTTCATCATAATAGCCCATTGTATTTACTGGAATTAGATTGTCACTCAATAATGTTCCTCCTTATCCTTTCCTTATCCAAACCATGCTACCGTCAGGTGCATCTTTAGAAGGTTTTACTCTTTTTTTGCTAGGCGGGCTATTTGTCCTCAGCCACACTGTTCGAATATTGTAAGGTTCAATATAACTTGAAACAACGTTATAACCATCGAATTGGTCTGAAATGCTAATATTAATCCAGTCAAAACCATCCCAGCGATATTCAATACCTGTATCTCGAACAGTAACAACCCACCCAATTTGAGGATTTGGGTAAGTATCCATTAAATCTTGATATGTATAAACCATCGGCAAATATATTTTTCTAGTGTTCTCAACTACATACTCGTAATCAGAAGTTGCTTGTCTACACCAGTTTGTTATTTCGATGCATCGTTTTGTTACTCGTTCACATTCAGCAATTCGCTCATTCATCCGAATTATTGTGTCTTCAGCATCATCGATAAGTCCTTGTAGAGTCTCAATAACCATATTGCCTTGGCGTTTAATCCAAATTCGAGAGGCAGGGAAGAAGGAAGCTCCTTCACCACTATAATTAAAGGTTAGCGATTTCCCTTCATTTGAAGCATTAAAAAAGACAACTCCCATAAGGTAGTCAACCTTAAAATAATTGTCTTCTAGTTCACCATCTTCAATTTCTCGCCATTCCTTCTTATCTCCAATAACTTCTACACGAAACTCTCTGTTAGGAATCTCAGTTAGGAGTGCTCTTCCGTTGTATACAGTTAATGTCTCGCTATAAGTTAGATACGGGTCTTCAACAGAACCTATTCTCTTTTTACTTAAAATTGGGTCATTATATAATTCAGCAAAATCAGCCAGTTTAATCACCTCCGTTAATTTTGTTGGTAAGCTTCCCAGATATATTTAACGTTTAATTTATTTCCTCTGCAGTTACTATCTGAGCCTGTGATAAAAAGGTTGTTTCCCAAAGCACCATAGCTTAAATCTCCTCCAATAAGGGAAAGTCCGGTTGAAGTAACTTGATAGGCATAGCCCCCCAATTGACTTTCAATTACTAGTTGACTGTCTTCAGGTGAAATCGGGGTTATTCTAACTAAATCGGGGGTAAAGGCAAGCGGAATTTGTTTACTTAAAGTGCCGTCTCCTGTGTAAACACCTTTAGCAAACTTGGGAGGAACGGGGATATTTTCAGTTAATGCATAGTCAGAAGCTGCTCGTCCACCTAACATCTCTGCATTTCCATCTATTGAGCCACTAATGACCCCTGATTGATCACGTACTGGTATAGAGTTTGGTGAGGTGGTTAATGAAGCTGTAAAACCATTCAGAGAGTCTGCTGAACCAGCAGATGAAACAATCCATTCCTCTCCGTTAAACAGTTCCTGTTTATTAGTCTTTGGGTCAATCCAAATTGTTCCTGTCTCTGGATCTTCTGGCTTAGATTCCGTGGAAATTGTATAAAGACCATTAACTTTTCCACTAAGGCTTCCTTTTACTTCAATTGAAGGAGTAGGGAGGTAGGGGTTTTCAGAAGGATGATTTGACTTAACTATATCCGAAAGAAGAATTTGATTAATATCGATATCCGCATCTACTCTTCGATATGCTTGAACACCAATTGTATAGTACATATTTGAAGGCAATCCGGTAAAAGTAGCTGTTCGCCTGTCATATTTAACATTTTGTAAATTTTCACTAGCTTGCACAGAGCCAAATGTGTACTCCTCATTGTCATCACTACCGTGTAAGTAAACCTCAAACCCATCAATGTTGTATTTGTCTTCATTGGAATCAACATAGTTCCACTGAATGGTAATATCAACTGACCCGTTATCATTTACCTTATGGGTAATTGCCGTGCCGTCAGAAGCAATAACAGGGGGTGCTGGCTGCACTGAGATTCTGTCATTTCGAATATTGAAGTTTTCAGTTACTTTGTCCCATTCAATCTTTCTTTTGTTTAATTCAGTACTTATTTTGTTTGTTCTGTAAACGGTCTTAATGACTTTCTCAAAATCAGATTGAACTCTTTTTCCATTTGTAACTGTGACACTAATATTTGATTGTTCAAAATCAATTGTTATTGCTGAAAGAATGGCTTTAATATCGGTATTTAAATCACTCTGTTGAACTCCTACTATGTCTCCCAAACTGAACCTATCCCAGTTATGTTTTTCACTAATACAGTTAAAAAAGTTTACAATATCGAGTGTTACATTCACTGGCGGTGTATTACGACTTTCGAGTTCTTCGTTGGCATCATCATAAAGTTCATTCTCATCATAGATGCTGTCATTTGACCACTCAGTTGTCGAAATGAAACGTGAGAGCAGTTTTTGCTGATTTTCACTAAAATTGTTCTCAAAAGAAAGCTTTTCTTTAAGCTTAGAAATTGAAGCAGATATTTGAGAAATTGTTGATTCAATCGTAGCAATTTGGTTTTTCTTTTCTGCAACTGCTTTCTGCTTTACGGCAAGTTGAGCTTTTAGTTGACTTGTGTCATCTCCAGCTTTCTTCGCAACTTCAATTCGATCTAATAACTTTTGGACTTCTAGATCAAGTGTGTAAAGCTCATTATTCAATTCGGTTAAACCAGTTTCAGCTTCGTTCTTTTGGGTGAGAAGTTTATTAAACGCATTTCCTTCGCTATTAACAAGATCATTATAATCAAGAATTGCATGACAAAGTTCATCTGGCATATAGGCACTGTGGGAAATTACATTTCGTTGTTCGTCACGTTGAAAGGGGAAGAGGAAATAAGAGAAATCATCAATGTACGATTGACCAGTCGGGTTCACTGAATTAATACTTATGCCATCTTTTCCAGTAGCATACAGTCTTGTTACCAATTCGTCTGCATCATCAGAATCGTCCATGCTAATCATATATTGCCGAGGGTTCAGTTTGAGGCCTTTGTATTTCGAAATGTCTGATTCTTTATAAAAGCTTACAGTTTCTTTTAATGTATCAAAGACTGGAACTGCATCGAACTTCTCGCAGATTGAATATAAAAAATCAAGCTTGTTAGTTGATGATACATCAAACTGTCTTCGTTTTACGTTAAAGAGAGTATCTATGTATCCAACCGTCCAACTGGTATTCTTTAAACAGTCTGTAACTACTTCCTGCAGATTTTTAGATGTCTCCTCATATTTAAGAACGCTTATTCTGCTCAATTCATGTTGAAGAGATCTACACTCAACTTGTACAGTATCCATTTCACTGCTGAAAGACTTGGTTCTTTTTGTGATAATAAACCAAATCGCAAGCCCATAGAACTCAGTTTTAATTAGGTACCAGGGTTTTAGTAAATCTACAACATGATTCCTTTTAATGACCCCATCATAGGTGGCCTTAAGCGGAATAGAGAAGGAGAGTTCGTGAACGCTGCTTCCATGATTTAAAGTTACAGTTGGATTCAGAACTTCATCAATGTTGGCTATTTTAGTCTTATCTGGCTTAGCAAGGGATAAGCGTATGTTTTTTATCTCTGTATCCTTGCGAATAGTTATCAATTTTTCACCTTCTTACCGATACTTAAATCTGAAAGTGAATCTCAGTTTGCATTTTCCGGTCACTTTTAATCGATTTTTTCCGTAATCCAATCTAATATAATTGTCATTGAAATCATCATATCTTTCATTCCCATATAAAGACGACTCGATTATTTCTTTTTCACCATTCACTTTAACAATTTCTCTGTCTTTTAGATTGCTGAATATAAAGGGATCAGTATAATCACTCAGGTTCTCGATTTTTACATCGCCGTCGCCAATTTTAAGAATTTCAACAGTAGGGTAAATCGCAACATCGCCTTTGTTATGGAGTTCAATGGTTTTCATTCCTGATGATATATCAAAGGAATGAGTACTTGTGTTTCGACTATATGCATAAGGGGAGTTGCATTTCATTGTCAAACGAACATATCCATGTCTAGCCGCATTATGGACTAGATCACTGGTATCTACGGGCATTGCATAATACACAATGTCTAAATTTTCACTGAAAGCTAAGGGCTTGTAATCATCAACATCTAGCCAGCGCTTAATTGCTCTTATTTTTTTCTCATCATAATTTTCACCAACATAAAAGTTTAAAGGAAATTGTTTTGCTTCTCTTTTGACACCTTCAGTGTACGGCTCTGATCTTCCTTTTACATAAGTTTCATTAACTGATCGTGAACCCAAAAAAGATTCCTCAACTAACCCAGACTCTGTATTAACGTTTTCCACTCCGTAGTCAATGGACTTTTCGTTGTCAAACAGGAAATATTGGCTCTGTCTAATCAATTTTTCACCCCCAATATAAAAAGAGCCGGCTTTAGCCGACTCATGTTATGTTGAAATTCAGTCCAGTATTTTTAAGACCATTTGCTAATTGTTTGTACACTAAGCTTGCAGTTTCTTTAGCATTACTAGCTTCTGTTACATTAATTGTGAATGAGTTCTGATTGTTTGATGTATTTCCTTGAGGTGTAGAAGGGGTTACAGTAGGTGTCGAGAAGTTCTTAAGAGTTGGAATTAAGCCTTTAGTTAGACTTGTTTGACTAGCAACTGCAGCGTTCATTGCTGGTGTAACAAGAGAAATACTCTTACTTAAAACATCTGAAATTTTACCAGGTTGACCCCATTTAGAGGTAGTCTTTACTGAATTATCAGTGGACGTTTGACGAACTTGTTTCACAGCTTCCAGCATGTTTTCAGTATCTGTCTTGTTTAAAATAAGTTCCTTGTCATGTAAGAATGCAAGCTTTCCTGCTCCAAGTCCTGTGCCTGTATATCCACCAGAAGCAAATGATGACACCTTTTTACCTGTTGTATTTCCAGTTGTAACGGTATTTAATGCACTGGCAGCGTCCTTAAGCTTATCAATCAAGTTATTAGAAATACTTTTCCCAATCGACTTCATATTCTCGTTAATGAACTTGGTGAATTCATTAAGCTGTTTAGCGATATCAGTGATTTTACCATCCATAAGCTTATCTTCAAGCTTTTTGAATGCTCGTTCATCATTTACCAGGTCATCGTACTTGTTGTTAATTGATTCTTCATCTTTATCAAGCTGATCTTGAAGGGCTTCTTTCCGTTTTGTGTTGCTGCGATCTTTTATGTACTCATCCAAAGCTTCCTGTTGTTCTTGAAGTTGTTTCTCTAGGTCTTTGACTTGTGATTTAGCCTCAGAGGAGTCGTCCATGGAAAGTTTACTGATCTTATCTTTTGTTTCCTGTATTGCTTGGTTTTTCTCCTTCAATTCCTTTTGATATTTAGCTTCTTCGTCTTCTTTGTCGATCTCATCAATCTTATCTTGTGTCGCTTTCTGATGGGCTTCTAACTCAATATCCCGCATTTTTTCGTACATCTCTTTGTAGATGGATACAACTTCATCAGCCAATGATTTATAAATATCCTTGATCGACTTCTTGGTGTTATAAAGCTCAAGGTTAAAATCTTTCTGTTTATCTTTCCAGTTTTCGATTTCTTCAGTGATCTGTTCCTGGATGTCAGGGAAACCTTTCGCAGCTTTCTTTTGCTCTTCAAGCTGTTTGATATATTTTTTGGCTTCCTTTTGTTGTTGCTGAATGAGCTTTATCTGTTTGCTATAGTACTTAACCTTGTCCTCATCTTCTTCAGTCATTGAAATTTTATTATCAACATCTTTAATTTTCCCTTGGGTTTTAGAAGATGACTTTTCAATTGACTTAAGCGTCTCATCAACTTTAGATTGGACAAGTTGCTTCTGTAGCTCACGAACCTGATCTTGAACAGAAATTAAATCTAGTTTGGCTTGTTTAAGCTCTTCTTGAAGCTGGGCACGTTGAGCGGAGTTCAATGCTTTATTTGTTTTTATTTCTTTTTGAATCCAATTAACTTTTTGTTGTTGGATTTTAGCTTGTTCTGCAACAGCTTTTTTCTGATCAGAGGTGTATTTGCGGAATTCCTTGCTGTCAGAAGTGTATCGGTTAGCCATTGATTCATCTTTAGCTATCCGAACATCAAAATCCCCAATTCTTTTATCAAACTCATCGAGTTTGGATTGAACTAGTTCATACTGAAGTTCTTGAATCTGATCATTGACTGAATCTATATCTCCTTGAAGGGAGAGAAGATCAGATTTAGCCTGGGCTATCCCTTGTTGCCGTTCTGCCTCAGCTTGTGACGCATCTGAAATAGAAGTTCCAATACCTTGCATGTACTTTTCAGGATCGATTGTTTTTCCATTTTGTTCGATCTGTAAATGAAGGTGATTTCCAGTTGAGTTCCCTGTGCTACCAACTTTACCAATAGTTTGACCGGCTTTAACTGATTGACCTGTTTTAACAGAAGGAGTGTTAAGCATGTGCATGTACTTGGCAACTGTTCCATCATCTTGTTTAATAACAACCCAGTTACCTGCAGTTTTACTGTAGCCAGCAATTTGGACTTTACCACTTTGAAGAGATTTAATTGCTGTACCTGCTTTTGCAGCAAAATCAGTTCCTTTATGTGGGGAGGAGCGGAGACCAGATTCCTGTTGTCCATATTTGGAGCTTACCCTAAAAGCGCTATTATTTGTATAATAGCTGGCGATTGAAGAAGTGGCAGAGGAGAGGGATTTGCTGTAGTTGGCCATGATCTTCTTGACGTAATTCTGTGTTTCTTTAAAAGGAGGGATACCACCATATTTAATTACGTTACCAGGCCCAGCATTATATGCAGCCAATGCTTTTTCAACATTACCGCCAAACTTTTCAAGCTGTTGGGCGAGGTACTTTGTTCCACCCATAACATTTTGATAAGGATCGTAAGCGTTATTTACTCCTAAGCTTTTCGCTGTTGCTGGCATCAGTTGCATTAATCCCATGGCACCTACACCAGATCGTGCTTTAGCATTAAACCCTGATTCTTGCTGAATTACAGCTGCAATAAGGGCAGGGTCAACATTGTATTTACTAGCTGCTGAATTTATGTAGCTTGAGTACTTGCCTGAATAGGAACCACCAGTTGAGGAGGGGGTTCCGCCAGAAGAAGTTGTAGAGGTTACAATACCGTATTGAGTAATGTTACCAGATTTAATTTGATCTTTAAGCAGCTTAGCTTGTTCCTGCATAAGCTTTTTCTTTTGCTGAAGTGCTTTAATTTCTTTCTTGATTGCATCTCGATATTTCTGAGAGTATTTAGGATAATCATTGACCTGCTTGTTGTGCTTGTCAATCTCAGCATTAACTTTTTCTAATGCTTCCTTGTATTTATCAACAACATACATGGAAGTCTTGGTTTCTTCATTGGCTTTTTCTTGTTGATCTGTCCAATTCTCCAATGAAGTTCCAGCTTCAACAAGTGCCTGTTTATTCATTTCTTGTGTACTGGTGGCTTCTTCAGATGCAGAAATATAAGATTCTAAAGCTGATTTAACGCTTTGCATTGCTTCAATTTGACTATTGGAGTATCCACCAGGTTGAAGCATTTTCTCTTCAAGCTTTTTAAGTTCTTTTTTTGCATCTGCAACATTATTAATTGACTTAACTTCTAGGTCTGACAGTTCGGCCTCAGACATATCAAGCTTTCGTTCTTTTCGTAGCTTTTTCAGGCTGTCAATCCGTAAGGTATCAGCGTTTAAAGTTTTGATAGCGTTGTTAACTTCTGTTTTCATCAATTTATTGCTGTAGGTAACCATGTCGTTATAAGCATCAAGTTTAACTTTTCTTTGTTTGATAACTTCATCACGGTTAATTTTCACAACGCCATTTTCGATGCTAATAGCCTTGGCAAGTTCCTTATCTTTTTGAATAAGGGTATTAGCTTCATTTGCAGAAATACTTTTACCTTCAGCCATTTTTTCCAGAAGATCATTGAGAGGAGCTACTTGATCTTTGGTGTTATTAAAAATATCCCCATTTAAGGCATCTTGAACGGAATCGAACTGCATAGCATCTGACATTTCTTTAATAGCTGCCTTAATATCATCAACACTATTTGCATCCAGAGCTTCTTTTAGCTTCTTACCAAAATCTTCTGCCTCATTACCTGCTTCTGCCAGCGTCTCACCTAAATCACCAACTTCAGATTTGACGGAAGATAAACTCTTATCTCCATCTTTTATGTTCTTCTGTGCTTTGTCGAAGCTCATTTTAAAAACATCAATAGAAGAATCGGATTTGGAGTATGTTTCTAAGAGACTTTGAAGATCTTTTTTTGCGTTATCGAAAGCTTTTTCATCACCTGAATCTAAAGCTTTTTGCATTTTTTCTTGAAGCTTTCCTAAAGAAGAGGAGAATTTTTCTAATTCTTCAGGATCTAAATCATCTTTTAAGTTAAGTTTGTTGACAACATCACTAATACTCGTCTTTAAAGTATTACTGATATCAATTGAACTATAAGCATTTGCAATTGAAAGGACGCTATCTTTAACTTTAGCATTTCCACTCTCAATGTCAGATTGAGCTTTGAGCATGCTTTGTTTAGCTTTATCAGCTGCAACCTTATAGTCATCGTCATCTGCAATGAGATCCCATTTAGGTCTACCTTTATCGTTGTAATCAGCTATTTGTTTGTACTGCTTTAGTTCATCCTTAGACTTTTTAATTTCCTTAGAAGCGTCTTCGAATGTTTTCTTTGCGCTGTCTCTTGTTTCTTGTTTCTTTAAAGCCAAATACTCTTTAGTATTCTCAATCGCTTTTTCAAGCTCTTTATTTGTCTTAAGAATTGCATTTCCTTGAGAATCATAGCCTTTAACTAATGCAGGGAATGTTTGTGCTAATTGCTGAGTGACTTGAAGGTATTCTTGCTCTTCATCTGAAGTTAAAGATCTTGACTCTTTAACTTTTTGAAGCTCTTTATATTGCTGTATTAGTTTATCAGTGGAGTCTTTATTGGTCGTAATTGCTTCGACATTGGTTTGCTGGCTCTGCTCAAAATCATCTTTAGCTTTTTTAGCTTCTGCAAAAGAAGAAATTAATGATTCTAGCGCCCATCCTAAAGCAGCAAACGCACCGCCAACTAATGTTGAAACAAGCAACCCTCGAAGAGCAGTTTTTAGAACTCTTGAGGCAACTGCTGCACGAGTCATACCAGCTTCTAGCCCAGCAGTTGCTAAAGTTTCTTGCCCCATTGCACGTGTGCCCAAAATTAGGGTGGTGGCTAATGTGCGGGTATTCTTACTGAGCAAAAGGGTTGCAGTGCTTACTGCAGCTAAAAGGGGAGGTAGGAACCCTACTGATTTGATTACTCCTGTTGAAGCGTTAAGTAAAGAACCTGCTGCTTGAGTGAACTCAATTAATCCATCGCTAATAAAAGCATCTGAAGCAGCAATAGCAAATTCAGTAAAGTTATTTTGAAGCTTATTTACCCTAGCTTGTAGACTATCAGCATATTTTTGTTGCTCGCTCCATGCACTTCCCGTAGAGTTAGCTGCAGTTTTTGCCGCATTCTGAGCAATAGAGAAGTTGTTCATCATTGCATTAAAACGAGATAACTGATAAATACCAGCTACTCCAATTGAAGTATTTTGCTTTTGAGCATCAGTAAGAGTATCCCACTTACCAGCAACTTCACTAATTAAATCACTTGCTGATTTAGCTTCTCCACTAGCTGTTTTGACAGAAATACCGATTTCATCTAACGCTTTAATTGAGCTTTGATTATTTCCAATTCGTGCAAAAATTGTCTTTAAAGAGTTACCGACGATATTCCCTGATTCACGTGTTGTACTAGCAATTGCGGTTGTGTAACCAATAAGATCATTTAACTCGACCCCGAATGTAGAAGCAGTTGAACCTGATTTCCGGATAGAATTCGCTAGATCGAGTGTTGTAACAGCATAGTTATTATCAACCTCATTTAATTTATCTGCAATTGATATTGAATCATTGGCTGCAATATTAAAGTTGAGCATTGCTGCCGTAAGAGTATTAACTGTATCATCGGGAGTTAAATCGGAGACATTTTGAAGAACTTGAGCAGTTTTCGTTAACGTGGAGAGTTCACTTTCATCGAAGCCCATTCTCCCAAAATCGCCTGTCATTTGGAGAATATCTGTGATTTTATTTGAAAGTGTATCACCTAAGTCAATAGATTCTTGGAGAAGTTCATTATATTTATAGTCCGGCTCATTCATAACACGGCGGATATTTGTCATGAGCGTATCAATTTCAACTGCCTGGGATACCATTTCTTTAAGTCCAGAGATAGCCCCATAGAATAAAGAACCGGAGATTAAATAGGTGGACATGCTTTTGAAGGTTTGGGTTAGTTCTGCTCCAAAAGAAGAGGCTTGATTAGCAGCTGCTTGAGCGCTGGAGGCTAATTCTCTAAATTGCATATTCAAGTTTTGAATTTGTGATCTGACATTATTGCTTCCAGTGCTTACATTAAGACTATTTACTGCATTCAAATAATCTTGAACAGCTTGTCTATTACTAGAGCCCATTGAACTGCCATACCGTGTATTTAGGTTTTGGACATTTACTTGTGCCTGTCGCTGATATAATTCAATGGTTTTCTTTAATTCGTTGTTCTTCGCAACTGCAGCAGATTTATCATCTAACATCCTTATCCTATTTTGCAGTGCTTCAATTTGTTGAGCGGATTGAGCTGTGTTTATTTTTCGGCCAAGAGATGAGATGGTCGTATCAGTAACAATACCTTGCTGTCTAAGCTTCTCTAGATCTTGCTTAAGCTGCTCAATTGCTCTCCTTTGTTGGTCATAATTAGTTGTAGTTTTTGAAGAAGTCGAATTAGTTTTAGGATCAGTTGTATAAACAATATCATCGAACCCGTGACGATTTTTCTGCACAACCTTTGTTGACTGTCCTTGCAGATTTCTCTGCACAGTCTTTTTTTGAACCTGTCCTAGTTTCTCAGTGGCCTGTGTAAGCTTGTTAACCTCTTGAGTTTCTTGCTTTAGAGCAGTATTGCGATTATTGATTATTTTCGTTTCGCGTTGAAGTATTTCACCATTCTTCTTATATTGCTGGGTGAGTTTTTCAACCGATCCGTCAGCATTCTTAATTACTGTTGAGGTTTCTCTAACTGTTTGATTATAGGATTTTAGGTTTTTCTGATATGCATCGACAGCAGAGGAGAATTCTTGCAGAGCTTTTAAGGTTGTAGAATCAATATTCGTATTGAGCTTGAGGGAGTTGAGTTTCTTTTCCAGAGATTTAATTTGCTGATTTAACTGTTCGACAGTTTTAGATGAGGTATCAGCTTGTGGGGTTAGTATAATTTTGAGGTTTTGACTCAAGTAAGAATCACTTCCTTTCAGTAGGGGAGAGGACAAAGAAAAAAGCCACTCAGTTATTGAGCGACTTTGTTTGCTTTCTTAATAATTACATCCATAACACCATGCCAATATTCTGCATTCTTAAGTGCTTGTTGAATGATATTGCTATCTTTCTTATACCCCTGAGTATTATACCCTTCAACTTCTTGTGTGGGGAGAAAATCGATGTAATGGATAGGTTTACTGAGGTCTTCAACCGTAATCTTTAGCGTGACGGATTTGACCATTTCATTTTGTATTGAAGAGGCAGACAACCCTCCAAGTGCAGCTCCAATGCCTCCAGCTAACAGGCCACCAGCTACAATTCCCGATTTTGATACTTTAGAAATTATTTGATTGTCCAAAGTAATTTCGGATTCAATAATATTGGAAAAAGGGATTGTGTATTCTTCAATATGTTCATCTCTATTAAGCAGATATATTTTCACAAGAGAATCAGATTCTTTAAAAGCAATTTTAGTTTTGTAAGTATTAAAGAAATTGTCTGGTTTAAAACCAACGTCGAAGTGCTTAAGTGTTTCCGCATTTTCTTTTAGTTTATCTATATTTTTTTGGCTTTTAATTTTGTAAGGTTCAAGTGCTAATAGGGCTAATCCTGCAATTATTAAGCAAATTCCCATGCCTCTCCAGCCATCCATTAGCAAAAAGAAAAGACAGAATAAAAAATAGCCACCATAAGCCATTAACTTATATCCCATTCAACCACCGCCGGTATCATTTTCCTACATTATACCATGGTTTTCAGTAGGGCTATATGAATGCAGAGGATTTATTTATCACTTTTTATTCTAGTGAGAAGGTCTTTAAAATATACAGCAGTCGTATGAGTCCTTTTATCAAGTAAAGTGTATCCGTATATGGCTATGACACAAAAAATTACCAAAAAGGACATTACTGAGCTATTATCACCGAACACTGTTTTAAATAAAAGCGTTATACTTGTTACAACAATTGCGGATAAAGATATCGTTTTTGAAACATCGCATGCTGTTTCAATTCTTGACATCCTTGCTATTGCTGAGGATAATTCCTCATGGTTTAACGATTTTAAAACCTGAAGCTTTGTATTTAATGAATTGAAGTCTTGTCCAGTAGACGGAAATTCTGTTCTTATAAATTTTATTAATTCTGATGCATCTAGTTCCGCCAATTTTCGTCTAACTGTTTTCTTATTGAACATTTTCATCACCTCTCCATATTATCGACAAATACGCAAAGGATTTTAATGGAAATTAGATTTCTAAGAGTACGTTTCTCTAATTATCAAAATGAATGAATAGTCCTTTTTAAGATTTATACACAGTTATTCTCCAAGGAAAAACGACTCAATTTTTCGATTTTTTATGTAAATCAAAAAAGAATCATGTTAGAGTAGGTGTGCTGAAAATAATTCGAAAAATTATTTTGCGATATGATTAAAGTAATATTGCCAGAGAGTTCGGATTGGACAAAATTGTAAGTATTTAATACACTGGGGCTGCAATCAAATATGCACCTGGAATCAATTGCTAAACGGGGGAGTTTAAATGAACAACAAGAAAAATATCTTTGATATTGTAATGTACATTATTTTCGGTGTGTTAAGTCTTTTTCTAGTTGCAAAAACTGATTATGGCACTGGAGTTTTAGTGTTTGTTGCAATTTTATACCTCGCAGTAATTGCTTATAAAATTAAGCAAGTATTTAGTAATTCAGATTCTTAAGGTGTAACACAAGGAGGATTTTAATTGAGAAAGAAAAGAGTTATTACTTGTGTTATGGCTGCATCATTGACTTTAGGCTCACTTTTACCTGCAGGTTACGCTTCTGCTAAGGAGGACTCTAAGAAAACCCCTTCTTACGAAGAACTAGCACAACATTACAAAATGAAAAGTGAAAAGATTTCATCGAACGGGAAATTAGTTGAAATTGAGTATGTGAGTGGAAATGAATCTCACAAAGTTCAGATGAACGGAAATGATCACACTGTAAAAGTCGATGGCATAGAACAAAAAGGCTTGAACTTTGAGTATGATGAAAATGTTGCTAACAGAACAAATTATGAAAACAATAATTTAAATTCTAATGAATTCACAACACAGGCTGCAAAACCTAAAAAAGGATACCATTATGTGGGGACTTTATCTGGACATACAAAAGCAGCTAAAAATGCGTTATCAGTTACAATGTCATTAGTCGGTATTGTCCCTGGGCTGGGATGGGGGAGTAAGGCTGCCACAATTTTATTCTCTTATTGGGCTAAAGAACAAATCCCTGATGCGTATTATAAATATGATTTATATGAAAAAGGGGCAATGACTGATAGCTGGTAT
>NZ_JBBOUR010000002.1:22500-303802 GCF_038006165.1 Bacillus sp. FSL W8-1202 | reverse complement strand
GCACAGTGCTGTCAAAGCTTTGAAGTCTATTTCAACTAATCTCAAAGTAGGTTCATTTCTCTTGAGATAGTCAGTAACATATCGGGTGTACAAGTCTTTTCGCATATCTCGTCGGACCGTCTTTACAAGCCAGACATAACAATGAGGGATAGGAACTTTGATCACTGTCCTTTCCATCAACTAACCAGCTCCGAAAAATGTATGATGCTGTTGAGTTGATTAGTGGCACGGCAATACTTGCATTTTTCGCATCGTCTTGGCTTTTCTCCACCGTGTTTAACCTGAATAATACGTTCAATTCGTTTCTCAATGTCCTCAAGCTCAACTTCCATTCTGGCCTCGTCAATATTGATTACAGCTTTATCGGGCGGATCTTCCTTAGAGACTCCTACTATCAGAGGCTCAAGCCACTCATTTCGCCCTGTCATTCTTCTTTCAAGCTCTGCATATAGTGCCATTTGCGCGATATAGCCATAAGCCTCAACAAAAGAACAATATCCAATTTCGGGGTCCCAAACTTTCTCCCGTAAAGACCGTGCAGTTTTCAGATCGGAGAAACGGCCGCCAGCTGGGTTGTATACGTCCAGCTTTCCTTTCCACGGAACACCGAACAATTCAGCAGTTACGATGACTTCCTTGTCACCTTGAAGAACGAACATACAGAGATCGTCTTGTTGAATTGCCTCAATCATCAGATCAGCTAACTGATACTGCTTGTACAGCTGACCTTTTTGAGTAAATAGCGAAGGTGTATTCATCTTAAATTCATCAAAAGCCTGTTCACCTTCAAGCCAGGCATGAACATATTGACCGAAGAGAAGGGCCTCCGATGTTGGGGGCGTCCATTCTCCGTTAATCTTTGCCATCGTTGCTGCCTCACATTGAAGAAAGCTTTTATATTGAGAGTTCGACATGTAGTATCTATCAATCTCGTTAGAATAATAGTTCTCCTTGTTTAGCGCCGGTATCCGCATTAGCAGGATCACCCGCCTTTTCTTTACTATCAACAGGCTTGTCAGCTTGTTCTTTTTGCTTTTTGAATTCTTCCTCAGCCTTTGATTTAGTTGGGCCTGTCGTCTTGATATTGAAGTAATCTTCTTTCTTCGCCATACCATCACGTAAAGATGTATAAATGCGGCCAATCTTTAAAAAGTCTTGTTCTGTAAAGGCATCGACGTTACTGCCGATGTATTCTTCAATCATTTCTTTGGTGATCCCGAATTCTTTTTTGAATGTTGATAAAGCATTTCTGAGCCGATCTTCCAATGGTTCTTTATGGCCGTTTATTAACGTTTTCTGGCACATATCAACTGCAGCGTCAACGATATCACCAGGAATCACTCCAAGTATGCAGGAACGTAGTCGACGGGCTCCTTGATTGGCAACCATTTCGTAAATATCCCTAGCGTCATTAAGCTTTGTAACTGTACCTTTTGCCTTTTTCTCATGCTTCACAGTGAATATTTTGGTTTGTCGTGTATTCGTTTCGAGATCCCAAGCATACGCCATGACAGAGGATTCTCCGGCTTTTTGCTCGAGCTCCATAATTCCGTAATCAATGTTGCCCCAATTCTGCGCCAATGCCTCAGCCAATCGGATTGACGGACCAGATACCTTTGTCCCGCCGCGGGGATATTCATACACCGCATTCTCAGCTAACAATCTTCGTTCGCATGCTTTTTTTATCCGATCAAACGCCGCATATACGTCCCGCGGGAATTTCTTTGCAATAACCATAGCCGCCTGTACTTCTTGCGCCTGTCGGCTTACCATGGCTTCTGTAGTCACACTGGATGCCTGCTGAGGGGCCGGCATGTAATCTGAGTAATCTACCTGTGATAATCCATTCATTGTGCTTCTGCCACCTTTCTTTTGTATGCTTCCGTTCCAAGCCGCTGCCATTCCCGGTAGTGATCCATAGAAGGGAAACTAAACTGCGCTTTACCGTTTTTGGCGAATACAATTGAACCGCCGACCTGTCTTAAACGTTGCTGATCCTCCGCACGCTCGCTGAATGCCACTTTTATTGATTTAGCCATGTATAAAACCTCCATTGATTTTTATGAGGCGTTTTGGTATAATTAAGTAAATATTTCAGTCAAAACGCCTTACTGAGTCCACTTGCCAGAGTGGGCTTTTTTATTGCTCATTTTTAAATTTGAAACCAAGCTGTTCCCTCAGATAACGATCAAGGTTCTCTCTCAAGATCACCGCGCCGCAATCGATTACATAATCATCGACTGGGGTAACTTCATCCCCGAAAAAATCCTTTTGTGTTTCCGGCTCAGTCAGCCTATCGTGCCAGTTGTTCAGAATCATTGGGTTCTCGACTTCCATTTTCCTCAGCTCCTTCTTTTGCTTTAGCAAGTTCAGCAAGACTGTCGATTGCATTTTCTAAAGAGTAAAATTCCTTATGCAGAATGCTCACAGCTCCTTTGATATCTTCCTCTGAATATGCCGCCTTTTGGGCATGGCGCAAGAAGCTTGCCGCGAGCTCAAATTTTCTGAGATTCATCCCAAACACCTACTTATCACTGCCAAATTGATGCCGCGCTGTTGCATTTTCATAGCTGTTTCATACAACCGCCCTTTATTCGCCAGTCGGCTGATATCCTCTGTAAGAACTTTGATACTTCCGGCGAGACTGATTGCCTCTTCATAATCACCATCACGCAATGCCTCTGAAAGCATGATAGAAAGCTCTTCCGCTGATTCAATTTTTCTTTTTGCAGCATTTACATCTGACTTCAAAAATTGATTAGTTTTCATACCAAAACCGCCTTTCTTTCTTCTTGTTTTGCCATCGCAACCCGATCCATTAATGCTTTACGCGTCCACCTATCGGCCAGCTCTTGCATGCTTAAACCGTGACTCCGCACTAATGAATAAATCAGCGTTTTATTTGCTGGGATCAGATCAAATATTTGTTTGATGTCCCCCATCGGTATATCATCTGACCTTCCGGGCCGATCATTTGCCAGCCAACGAGCCAGATGTTTTGTTGCTTGCAATGCCTCTTCAAGCTGATGAATCATATTGATAACCGCACTACTTGCACTCTCATTTAACGCTGGATCAATAGGCGCCGCCGCTGTCGGATGAAGCTTAAACAAGAAATGCACTAGATCAATGTGTTCATAGGCTCCGCAAGCTTCAAACCACTTGATACACAGATCAGGCGTAAGAGGAAAAATACCGTTTTCCACATTGGAGACATACGATTGATCTCTATTCCCAATCACCTTGCCAATTTGATACTGCGACAATCCTGCCCTTTTGCGTTCTCGCCTGAGAATGCTTGGTAAATTGTCCATATTGTATGGATTGTTCGACATATGTTTGCCCCCTGATATATTTAGTTTTAACTGGTAAAATTTAAGTAATGAAGGAACTAGCTGGCTTGCTGTTTTTTCAGCTTATTGATGATGAAGGCTTGTCCCTTCGGAGTGATGCGCATTGTCAGCCAGGATTTTGGCGTCCCGTTTACTTGGCGCACCCCCTGTGCGATCTCAAAGAAACCTCGCTCGATGTATTCCTGGTATGGCTCATTCTTGTTGGCCATGATCATCTTCCATTCGCGCAGCTTCTGAAACAGTCGCTTTTCACCAATCATGATGCCATTTTTCGAAGCAAGCTTTGCCAGTTCTCTCACAAGCAATGATTTTTCAGCCGCCATGCAACTCTGTGCAAAGTTGACCAATGGTTCCTGAATCTTCAATGCTTGTTCAAGTTGCTGCCGTTCTTCCTGCTCGCTGATCCATCGCTTTGCCCGGCTGACTGGATCTTCGATCATGTAGGACGGTTGAGTCATTTTTTGAAGTTCGGCTTCCATCCGGTTAAATTCGGCAATGTATTTTTCTTTGAACACTGCTGCTTTGGCGCCCGTGTAACCAAAAACCAGAAATGTGAGTCCATCGCGTTTAATCAGATATTTTTTCAATGATCGGCCTGTTGGATCTAGATATTCACTCAACGAAAAATTTCGTTCAGCAAAATCTTTAGAGCAATTAAGCGTTTCAATGCTTTTTATTACATCGGCGTGACGTTTTCCGAATACCTCAGCCACTGTCAGGCTGTCTGTCACGGCTTGGTTGCCTTCAATAAAAACAATTTGATTCATGCTGTTACCTCCTTGCTTGTCCACCAAAAAAAGGTGAAGCAGATAATTAAGCGTGAAGCCTTAATTCTTTTTTAGAAGTGAAGTACGGCTCAAGAGCTTTACGGAAACACTCTTCTCTGTCCATCGTTCCGTAATATTCTTTGCCCATCTTGATGTTTGTTGTTTTTTTCTTAGTTTGTTTCGCCATGTGATCACCTCACGTCAGTGTATTCGTGTTGGACGGTTGGACTAACCAAGAAATTAAGCAGAATGTACTGCATTACGCTCACTACTCGAAACGCGTACTTGATCATCAAAAAAAAGAGTCCAGTTAAAATCAAGAACTTCTGCTATAGACTTAGCTGTTTGAACTCCCGCATTACGCTCGCCTTGTTCAATTGAAGCGTAAGTAGTTCGTGCGATCTTTGCTTTAGCAGCAACATCTTTTTGAGTTAATCCTTTGTTTAAACGATGACACTTTAACCATTCTCGCTGTTTTGATTTAGTGGCCATTCCTTTCACCTCCACTACTCATTTCGTGTCGTTGAATATAATATACTACGCATTTAGAGTATTGTAAACCCCTTTTCCTAAAAAAAATACTCTTTTCGAGTAATTTAATATACTACGCTTATTGTGTAGTTATAATGTTCTTAGTGCCACAAAATGTGAGAGGCGATAAAATATGAACTTTTCAACCAAAATAAAGAAATTAAGAGAAGAAAAGAAGATGAAGCAACAGGAAGTAGCAGATAAGTTAGGTATTGCCCGTACAACCTACGCTTCATATGAGCAAGGGAAAAGAGAGCCAGATCATGAGACTCTAATAAAAATTGCTGACTACTATAACGTCACTATTGATTTTCTTTTGAGAGGAGAAAGCCAGGAGACACAAGATGAAATCTTCAACGAACAAGCAAGAAAGATTCTTGAAGATCCTGATACTCTGGTAGCTGCTGCTGATGGAAAGATAACAGCTTCAATTTTGGAAGCAGCTCAAAGAATTATTGCTGAGCAATTAAAATCAGGTAGACAACCCGGAGATATAAAAAACGGGAACAAAAAATAATTACATAACGATCTCTTTATCTTTATTTATTATTATTGTTTAGTTTAGTTTAATTAATGCTGAACACTTCGCCTCAAAATTTGAGGTAAACTATTCAGTTGAAACCATTTCAACCTCAATTTTTGAGGTGATCCATGAGGTTATTTCTGCATTCAACCGCAAATTTTGAGGTAAAACATTCAGGGTTTTTCACTCAGATTTTAGAGAGAAAAAGTAAAAAAATCCTTTATTTAGACGATACAAAGAAAGAGATTGCACTTCATTATAAAAGGGGAAATTACAATTGAAAAAATGGTTATTAGGTATTGGAGCATTGACTCTTAGTTTTTCTTTAGCTGCATGTAGTTCTGACTCTTCAAGTAGTAATGAAAAATCTTCTTCAAGCAAGACAAGCTCACTTAGTGCTGAGGACCAGTTTAAAAAAGATGCAAAATCATATGCCTATGAAAAAGTAAATAGCGCCGGCATTAAGAAAGGGACAAAAATTGTCATTGAAGGCGATGTTACTTATGCCGATAACGTCAATGATGATGGGGACACAGTTTCTAAAAATGTTGAGTTTACTGTAAGTAAAAATAGCGATGGATCTGAAGTTTACACAGTAAGCAATAAAAGCGCTGATAAGTTCAAACTAAACGATACGGTTAAAATTTATGGTACATATGAAGGCAGAGCTGAAGGAAGTGCCCTTCCTAAAGTGAAAGCCGTTTACGTCGATAAAATTGATAAAGAAAAAGAGCAAGCTAAACAAGATGCTGCACTAAAAGAACAGTTTGAAAAAACTGGCGAAGGTGATATTGAAGGACTGGGCCACGTTAAAGATATCGGAGTTGGATATAACGACGAAGTCGGAATTGATGGTAAAGACACGCCTATAAAACCTGTTACTATGGGCAGCATGAAGCTTTATATTAACAGTGTGGACGTTCTCGAAATTGAACCAGATGCTGATGCAAAATCACTCTATTTTAATGATCAAGATAAAGTTCGGGCTATTGTAGTCGATATGAAGGCCGAAAACACTTCTTCTAAGGACGTAACGTTTGACCCTAACCAAGCTGTTATTGTTACAAATACAGGAGAACAGCTTGAATCTGAAATGGGATTAATGGGTGAAGTAGGCGGAGACTTCTTAGGGAAAGTTAAAAAAGAAGGCCAGGCATGGTGGATACTTAAAGATAATTCAAAAGATATCACTAGTTTGAAAATGATTATTTCTCCTCCAAGTGATGCAAAAACCTATGATGATTTAGGAAGCGAGAAAAGACTAGATTTTGATATCTTGAGTTTTGAAGAAGCTAAGAAAAAAGATTCAAATTAAATTGAGCCCCTAAAGGGGGCTTTTCTTTTCGCTAAAAAGGGAACATACGTTTGTTCACCTTCGACAAAATAGGTGATAAGATACAATAAAGCCTATGATAAAAGTCACATCTTTGGTTATTTAAGGGAGGTTTCATCTTTGAGATACACTAACAGCCATTTAGAAGATTGGATTGAACAGCTTTACAGGGAGATCGATATTACAAAGCCACATGAGATTAATTTTGATAGAATTGCTCAGGCCTTGGACATCTTAATTGTTTATAATCCGGAAACGAGTTTTGCTCTGCGATTCAACGGCATGTATACAATTTCTTTAGATTCACGAAAGACACGACAGGAACAGTGGCTGGATTTTGCTCATGAGGTTTGCCATGATTTTAGACACATGAACGATGATAAGATCATGCCTGCTTCGTGGAAACGATATTTAGAGTACCAGGCCAATTATTTTGCGTATCACTTTTGTATACCTACTTTCATGCTCCGAGCAATGGACATCCCCCGTAATCTATACGACGCAGTTCAAGTCATTGCCGATGCCTTCAAGGTTCCAGAGTCATTTGCGATGACCCGCATCAATATGTACTTCAATAAAAAACGACTCATCATATAAAAAAAGAGCCTCTAAAGGGCTCTTAGTTTGCGACCGGTATGCATACCATTTGAAATATGGTTTCGAACGGTTTTCTCACTGATAAATAGCTCGCTTGCAATCTCCTTTGTTGTCTTATCTTGAACGAGCAATTCGAACACTTCTCTTTCTCTTTTCGTTAGCAGCGGCTTCGATTGAAATTCTTTCTCCTTCAAGTATTGTAACCCTCCTTGCTAAGGTGAGAGCGAATCAGAAACGAATGGGTTTTGATATAGTCGAGATATCATATGTAAGAAGGGCGCAGGAGGTGACGTTTACAAGATAATTAGTTTATCGTGTATGAAGAAGCGTTTCTTTCTCCTCATCCGTCCAGCTGACAGCTTTGCCGCTTTCCTTTGAGACTTGAACCATCACGACTGCCCCGGTGAAGCAGGGCTCGCCTTCGCGGTTCTCTCCGAGATAGTGCAAGGTAAGAGATGAACTGCCGACTGCGCTTGTTTTCACATAGATGCGCAATTCTTCATAAGGCATGACTTGGCGCAAATAATCGCATTGCTGGCTTGCCACGACTGTCATGGTCTGTTTGTTTTCACTCATCATATTCAGCTTTTTAAAATAAGAAATCCGCGCCTCCTCAAAATATATAAAAGGGGTTACATTATTCATATGCCCAAACATGTCTGTCTCGGAAAATCTTACGGATACCTCATTAACAAAAGAAAAGGATGTTTTCCATTCTTGAAACGGCATATCAATATAAGCGGGAAGCTTCATCTTTTTTCATCTCCTTATTGTTTAAAAAAACCTCTCCCATGCGGAAGAGGTTTTTTCTTCTTATACTCTGTCGCTTCCGAAGAAATTGCGGAACGCTTGTAAGTTTGTATCTCTATTCAAGGCTGCAATCGAAGTGGTAAGCGGAATCCCCTTCGGACAGGATTGAACACAGTTTTGCGAGTTGCCGCAATCTGCAAGGCCACCTTCATCCATTAATGCTTCTAATCGTTCAGATTTATTCATGGCGCCTGTCGGATGCGCGTTAAACAGGCGGACTTGCGACATCGGTGCAGGCCCCATGAACTTCGATTTGCTGTTCACATTCGGGCAAGCTTCGAGGCAGACGCCGCATGTCATGCATTTTGATAATTCATATGCCCATTGACGGCGTTTTTCCGGCATTCTCGGCCCCGGTCCTAAATCGTACGTACCGTCAATCGGTATCCATGCTTTAACTTTTTTCAATGAATCAAACATTCTGCTGCGATCAACCTGCAAATCACGAACGACTGGGAATGTTTTCATTGGTTTTAAACGGATCGGCTGTTCAAGCTGGTCGATAAGCGCCGTACAAGACTGGCGGGGTTTTCCGTTTATGACCATTGAACATGCGCCGCATACTTCCTCAAGACAGTTCATATCCCATGTGACAGGGGTTGTCTTCTCACCTTTGACATTAACCGGATTCCGGCGGATTTCCATCAGAGCGGAAATGACGTTCAGATTCGGGCGGTATGGAATCTCAAATTCTTCATCGTAAGGCGTGCTGTCGGCTGTATCTTGACGTGTGATAATAAATCGTATGGTTTTTTGTTCACTCATGATTATTTCGCCACCTTCTTCTTCGAGTAATCCCGTTTCCGAGGCGTTATCAGTGATACATCGACATCCTGATACTCAAATTCCGGCGCTTCATACGGGCTTACATGTTTAGCCATTGTTGTTTTGAGCCATTCATCATCATTACGTTCAGGATAATCCGGTTTATAATGGGCGCCCCGGCTTTCATTACGGTTGTATGCGCCAAGGGTAATCACCCTAGCAAGCTGAAGCATGTTTGAGAACTGGCGTGTGAACATCGCTCCCTGGTTGCTCCATTTTGTCGTGTCATTGATGTTGATCTTTTTGAAGCGCTCCATTAACTCCTGAATTTTGTCATCCGTTTTCAAAAGCTTGTCATTATGGCGGACAACCGTTACGTTCGCCGTCATCCACTCACCGAGCTCTTTGTGAAGAACATAGGCATTTTCGGTTCCGTCCATACTCATAATGTCAGCCCATTTTTCTTCTTCTTTCTTAACGTGAGCGTCGAATAAAGATGAAGACATGTCTTCCGCTGAAGATTCTAAGCCGTTTACATATTTCACCGCATTCGGACCGGCCACCATGCCTCCGTAAATCGCAGACAGCAAGGAGTTTGCTCCCAAGCGGTTGCCGCCGTGCATAGAATAATCACATTCCCCAGCCGCAAACAGTCCAGGGATGTTTGTCATTTGATCGTAATCCACCCATAAACCGCCCATAGAATAATGGACCGCCGGGAAGATTTTCATTGGAAGCTTACGCGGGTCGTCTCCCATGAATTTCTCATAAATCTCAATGATGCCGCCAAGCTTAATATCAAGCTCTTTCGGATCTTTATGAGACAGATCCAGATATACCATGTTTTCACCGTTAATGCCGAGCTTCTGGTTCACACACACATCAAATATTTCGCGTGTCGCAATATCACGCGGCACCAGGTTTCCGTATGCCGGATATTTTTCCTCCAGGAAATACCATGGTTTGCCGTCTTTATATGTCCACACGCGCCCGCCTTCTCCACGCGCTGATTCACTCATCAGTCTTAGTTTGTCATCGCCCGGTATGGCTGTCGGGTGGATTTGAATGAATTCTCCGTTTGCATAATACGCTCCCTGCTGATAAACGATTGATGCAGCAGATCCTGTATTAATCATGGAGTTCGTTGATTTTCCAAAGATGATTCCCGGTCCGCCCGTCGCCATAATGACAGCGTCTGAACGGAAGGATTCAATTTGCATGTTTGTCAGGTTTTGTGCAACAATTCCACGGCAGGTTCTGTCATCATCTAAAACAGCGCCAAGGAATTCCCAGCCTTCGTATTTTGTGACCAGACCCGCAACTTCGTATCTGCGCACTTGCTCGTCCAGTGCGTAAAGCAGCTGCTGTCCCGTCGTCGCACCAGCATAAGCAGTTCTGTGGTGCTGTGTACCCCCGAATCGGCGGAAATCAAGCAGGCCTTCAGGCGTCCGGTTAAACATGACGCCCATCCGGTCTAATAAGTGGATGATAGAAGGCGCCGCTTCACACATCGCCTTGACTGGCGGCTGGTTGGCAAGAAAGTCTCCCCCGTATACCGTGTCATCAAAATGTTCCCACGGAGAGTCACCTTCCCCTTTTGTATTGACCGCTCCGTTTATGCCGCCTTGCGCACAAACTGAATGAGAACGTTTGACAGGAACGATGGAAAACAATTTAACCGCCATTCCTGATTCCGCTGCTTTAATTGTCGCCATGAGGCCGGCAAGACCCCCGCCGACTACGATAATGCTTGATTGACTCATGATAGCCCCTCTCCCTCTAGTAATCTAGTACTCTTAAACAAATGCAAAAATCGCTTTTAAGCCTACGTATGACAGTGCAACAAAAATAATCAGCGTAACGTATGTCGAAATTCTTTGAGAACGAGGCGTTACCGTGATGCCCCATGTAACAGCGAAAGACCATAAACCGTTCGAGAAGTGGAAAATTGTTGATAAAACACCGACAATGTAAAAACCAAGCATAGCCGGAGAGCTCAAAATATTCGCCATCATGTCGAAATTGACCTCAGCGCCCATTTGTGCGGCAATGCGGGTTTCCCACACGTGCCAGCTGACGAAAATGAGGGTGATGATACCGGTTACACGCTGCAGGACGAATAGCCAGTTTCTCATGTAGCTGTATTGGCCTGCGTTATTTTTCGCAGTAAACGCTATGTACACACCATAAACTGCATGATAAATTAATGGTAAGAAGATAATAAAAATTTCCAAGGCATACCTGAAAGGCAGACTATCCATAAAATGAGCAGCGCTATTGAATGCTTCAGCGCCCCTTGCGGCAAACTGGTTGACGACTAAATGCTGAATAAGAAAGATGCCGACCGGTATGACGCCAAGCAAGGAATGCAATCTTCGAAAATAAAACTCTCTGTTCCCAGACATTACTTTACCCCCTGTTTGATAAGTGCGAAATGTGCTAAATCTCTTCCCCCACTTCTTTCAATTGTAAGCACTTTATTAAGATTTATTGACAATTTCATTTTACTCCTCCCTCAAAAGGGCGTCAAGAAAACGCGTACATAAATTATAATTTTCCGAATTGATTAGTTGATTGAAAAATTTTATTTTATCAATATATATTTCTTGCTTAATTTTTCATAAGAATTACAGGATCATTCTGTAATCCTCCCCCCTGTTTAAGCTATAATATACGCAGGAGAGAGGGGAGACAGATATGAAGTCTAAATTTGAAGCATCTATTGACAACCTAAAAGAAATTGAAATGAACGCCTATGCCTACGAACTAATACGAGAGATCGTTCTCCCAGATATGCTTGGCCAAGATTACTCTTCCATGATGTATTGGGCAGGAAAACATCTCGCCCGTAAGTTTCCTCTTGAATCATGGGAGGAATTTCCGGCCTTCTTTGAAGAAGCGGGCTGGGGAACCCTCACCAACGTAAGCGCTAAAAAACAGGAGCTTGAATTTGAACTTGAAGGGCCGATCATTTCCAACCGGCTTAAACATCAGAAAGAACCTTGCTTTCAGCTGGAGGCTGGTTTTATCGCTGAACAAATTCAATTGATGAATGATCAGATTGCCGAATCATATGAACAAGTGAAAAAGAGAGCCGATAAAGTGGTTCTGACTGTGAAATGGGATATGAAAGACCCAGTGTAATCAAAAAGGCGGTGACTGCATAGTCCCGCCTTTTTGATTGTCATTACACAGCTGAAGGGTGTTTTGAAAGCTCAAATGCATCGTGAAGCGACTCGACTGCTTTCACCATGTCATTTTCGCTTACGACTGTTGACACTTTGATTTCAGATGTGCTGACCATTTTGATTAAAATGTTTTTTTGCGCCAGTACAGCAAACATTTCAGCCGCTACACCGGGATTTGAGACCATGCCGGATCCAACAATGGATACTTTAGCCAATTTGCTTTCTGTCTCGATTTTCTCAAATTCCAGCGCGTCTTTATACTCTTCAAGCACCGCAACGGTTTGGTCTGCATCTTCTGTTTTGACAGAGAAGGAAATTCCAGTCTTGTCCTCGGCCTGCGTTTGGATAATGATATCCACGTTTATGTTTCTTTTGGCAAGTGTCGTAAAAATAGTAGACAAAGTTGTCAGACCGCTAGTCAGCCCGTAAATGGTTACTCTTGTGATTTGATCTTCAAATGCAATTCCTCTGACAATTAAATTCTGTTCCATGGATGATTCCTCCTCAATTAATGTTCCCGCTTCGGTTTCTGTACTTGAACGCACTTCTAACGGCACTTGGTAATTTTTCGCGAACTCAACTGCTCTCGGATGAAGAACGCCGGCGCCTAAATTGGCAAGCTCAAGCATTTCATCGTATGAGATGCCCGCAAGTTTTCTCGCTGATTTCACATAGCGCGGATCGGTTGTAAACACACCTGGCACGTCTGTGTATATGTCACATTTATCAGCTTTTAAAGCGGCAGCCAAAGCAACTGCTGTTGTATCTGAACCGCCCCGGCCCAATGTCGTAATTTCACAATCCTCTGTCATGCCTTGGAAGCCTGCAACAATGACAATTTTTCCTTTTTCAAGCTGGTCTGCTAAAACCGAAGTGTCGATATCTGTAATTCTGGCGTTTCCGTGAATGGCCTCTGTACGGATTCCCGCCTGCCAGCCAGTATAAGATACAGCGTCATAGCCTTTTTCCTGCAATGCCATTGAAAGGAGTGAAATCGTGACCTGCTCGCCTGTCGCCAGCAGCATATCCATTTCGCGTTTGCTCGGCTGGTCAGAAATAGCTTTTGCAAGGCTGACCAATTCGTCAGTGGATTTTCCCATTGCTGAAACGACGACAACGACTTGATGGCCTTTCTGTTTTTCTGCAATTGCGCGGTTTGCCGCATTTTGAATTTTTTCGACTGAGCCGACGGAAGTGCCTCCGAATTTTTGTACAATAAGACCCATGTATTACCACCCTTTACATTTTGGTTCGTGCGGGTGAGGAGAAAGAGCGCTTTGTCCACAATAAAAAAAGCAATGAGAGGAATACTCTCATTGCTTATCAATTAATCATCATAAATGATTATGAACAACGAGATAGCCCTCCAAGAAAATGATTTCTTGACAGCCTTACATTTATTCAATGCACGGCCAGCAAATAATACCGATGGGGTTTTACTTGCTTCGGCGACGCTCCCCTTTCAGCCTTTTTCACAGAATCCATCTTTCTCCAAAGGCATACTCTTGAAGTTCGCACCTCTATCTTCACCATATAACACGATCTAACTATGAAATTAGTTCACATTTTATCAGATCTTATTTAAAAGGACAACATTATTTTTGCAATTTGTCGTAAAGGAGCTGAGCCGCCGCTGTGGGAACACCGGCTTTTTTGATGTCCTCAAGGCTTGCTTCCTTCATTTTTTTAACGGAACCGAAATGCTTTAACAGCATTTTCTTTCTTTTCTCTCCGATACCCGGGATGTCGTCCAAAACGGATTGAAACGCGCTTTTTCCGCGGATTTGCCTGTGAAAACTGATTGCAAAACGGTGCACCTCGTCCTGAATGCGCTGCAGGAGGTAAAATTCCTGGCTGTTTCGTTCCAGATACACCACCTCCAGCGGATCACCGATCAGTAAATTTGAGGTTCTGTGTTTTTCATCTTTCGCTAAACCGGCGATCGGGATATCCAAGCCGAGTTCATTTTCAATGACATCCCTTGCTGCGTTGATCTGCCCTTTTCCTCCGTCAATGATGATCAGATCGGGCAGCGGCAGATTCTCACGAAGCACTCTCGTATAGCGTCTTCTGACAACCTCTCTCATAGAACCGTAATCATCCGGCCCTGTAACGGTTTTGATTTTATATTTGCGGTATTCCTTTTTGTATGGTTTGCCGTCGATAAACACAATCATCGCGGAAACCGGGTTTGTCCCCTGTATGTTTGAGTTATCAAACGCTTCAATTCTGTGCGGCGTATAAATATTTAATGCCTCACCTAGTTTCTGCACAGCCCCGATTGAACGCTCCTCGTCCCGTTCGATTAAAGAGAATTTTTCTTTCAATGCGATTTTCGCATTTTTATGGGCCAGCATGAGCAGTTCTTTTTTCGGGCCTTTCTTCGGCTGGTGAACGTTTGTTTCCAGCAGCTGCTCGATCATGGATTGATCTACGCTGTCTGGAACTAAAATCTCCTTCGGAAGGAAGTGGTTGTTTTTCGAATAGAACTGCCCGATGAACGTGAGGAACTCTTCATCTGCTTCCTGATAAAGCGGGAACATGCTGACATCGCGTTCAATGAGCTTCCCTTGGCGGATGAAAAAGACCTGCACGCACATCCAGCCCTTATCGTACGCGTACGCGAATACATCACGGTCGACTAGATCGTTCATCGTCATTTTTTGTTTTTCCATCGTTGATTCAATATGGGCAATTTGGTCACGAAGCTCTTTTGCTCGTTCAAACTCAAGATTCTCAGCAGCTTCATGCATTTTCTCTTCAAGCTCTTTTTTGACCTCATTATAGCCGCCCCTTAAGAAACGTGTAATGCTTTCAACCAGCTCTCTGTTCGTCTCTTCGGAAATATCCTTTACGCACGGAGCAAGACATTGGCCCAGATGATAATAAAGGCACACTCTGTCCGGGAGCTTGGAGCATTTTCTGAGAGGATACAGACGGTCGAGCAGTTTTTTTGTTTCCCTTGCTGCCTGTACATTCGGATACGGCCCGAAATAGCGCCCTTTGTCTTTTTTGACATTGCGGGTGACAATTAGCCTTGGGTGGCGTTCATGGGTGAGTTTTATGAAAGGATAGGTTTTGTCGTCTTTGAGCATGACGTTGTATTTCGGATCATGCTTTTTGATCAGATTCATTTCTAAAATAAGCGCTTCAAGATTGGAGGACGTCACGATATATTCAAAATCCTCGATTTCCGTCACAAGCCTTTGGGTTTTCGCGTCGTGAGAACCGGTGAAGTAGGAGCGCACTCTGTTTTTCAGCACTTTTGCTTTCCCTACGTAGATCACAGTCTGCTGCCGGTCCTTCATGAGATAACAACCCGGTTGATCGGGAAGGAGGGCGAGTTTTTCTTTCAGTTGTTTGTTCATATGTTACCCTTCCTTATGTTTAATCCTTTATATCCAGTTTAACACGAACGTTTGTTTTTCTCTATGGTTCACAATTGGCGAATAAAAAAAGCGATCCCTCAATCGGAATCGCTCTGGCATGTAAGCAGCGGAAAATTAAAGATGTTTGTTTACAAGCTCTTGAAGCGCTTCTTTTGGTTTGAAGCCGACTGAAGTTTCAACTACTTCGCCGTCTTTTAACACAAGAAGAGTCGGGATGCTCATAACGCCGTATTTTCCGGCAGTTTCTTGGTTTTCGTCTACATCGATTTTTACGATTTTCAGTTTGTCTCCCATTTCTTGATCCAATTCTTCAAGAACAGGTGCAATCATTTTACAAGGTCCGCACCAAGGAGCCCAGAAGTCTGCCAGTACGACGCCTTCGCTTGTTTCAGCTGAGAAAGATTGATCAGTTGCTTTTACGATAGCCATTATTGAATTCCTCCAATGTGAAATGATGATTTTTAGTATAGCATCTCCCATTCGTTCACGCTATTTTAATGCTTACAAATTATTTTTTCCTGATCACAGCCGGTTTACTCATTTTTATATGGTTGAATGGGATATGCTCTTTTTTTAAAACACAAATCTGATAATGGCCCCGATCACTACAATTGCCCCAATAATCATTAAAATGGTACGAAGCATAAGATCACATCTCCTCTTCACTGTCATGTACTTTACCATGCCCTGCCGGAGCTGTTTTAAAACCTGAAAAAGAGCGCCGGCATGAAGCTCCGGCGCTCTTGCGCGATTAAGAATCAGCACGCAGCGTAAGTAAGACGACTGACATTGGCGGGAGTTTTACTTTCAGTTTGTTTTTGCTGAGCGTGTATTGTCTGAAGGATTCCGGTTTGACATGATGAGGATCGTCAAACGTGTTATGCGCATTCATTTTTTCTGCCGTAAGAATGACTCCGGAATGGTCCGCTGCCTTGAGTAGGCCTCTCAGCTCGATTTCCGCCTCCGCTTTGTTTTGGTGATCGATGTTGCAAATAGTGATATTGATATCACCTTCAGCTTGTTTCGACGCTGAAATGCTGATTTGCGGAAGCGTTTCACCCTTCCATTCATAGTCGGCAGACATTGTCTCTGTTGCTAAAAGAGAAGCGTCCTGGTGCACCTTAAACATATTGAATACATGGTACGTCGGTGTCAAAAGCATCCGCTTGCCCTCAGTCAAAATCATCGCTTGTAGAACGTTTACTGTTTGGGCGATGTTGGCCATTTGCACCCGGCGGCAATGCTGATGGAAAATGTGGAAATGAGAAGCCGCCACCAGTGCATCACGAATGGTGTTTTGCTGATATAAGAAACCGGGATTCGTGCCTGGCTCGGGATCAAACCACGTGCCCCATTCATCAATAATCAGCCCGACCCGCTGCTCCGGATCGTACCGGTCCATAATTGTGCCGTGTTTTTGAATCAATTCACCGATGTATTTGGCTTTTTTCATCGTAATAAACCATTCATCTTCCGTGAATTCTGTGGCTGATCCTTTGCCCTTCCAGAAATCCCCCGGAATCGTGTAATAATGAAGACTCAACCCGTCCATCAGGCCAGCGGCTTTTTTCATAAGCACGTCCGTCCAATTAAAATCATCCACATTTGCGCCGCCTGCAATTTTATAAATTTCATTCCCGCTGTAATTGCGGACATAAGTCTGAAAACGCCGGTACAGATCTGCGTAGTATTCGGGATGCATGTTGCCGCCACAGCCCCAGTTTTCATTACCCACGCCGAAATATTTCAGATTCCAAGGCTCTTCTCTTCCATTTTGTTTTCTCCAGTCTGACATCGGCGTGCCTTCTTCAAATGTCATATACTCAATCCACTCCGCCATTTCCTGAACGGTTCCGCTTCCGACATTGCCGCAAATATATGGCTCGCATTCAAGCAGCTCGCAAAGCATCATAAATTCATGCGTTCCGAATTCATTTGATTCAATTGTACCGCCCCAGTGAGTGTTCAGCATTGTCTTACGGTCACCGACACCGTTTGCCCAATGGTATTCGTCCGCAAAACACCCGCCCGGCCACCTGAGGACAGGAATGTGCAGCTGTTTGAGCGCCTCCAACACGTCCTTTCGTATCCCGTTGATATTGGGGATGTCTGAGTCCGTTCCGACCCAGATCCCCTCATAAATCCCTCTTCCTAAATGCTCAGCAAAATGACCGTATATATTTTTGTTAATGGTTCCTTTTACGATATCTGTTTGAATCACTGCTTGATGTTCAGACATGCCTCTGATCATTCCTTTCATACGGATATGAAAAGCACCACAGTCAAATATGTGATCTGTCTTTTGCCTGAGGAGTCAGCATGAATGTAAGCGCTTTTAAAGTAACCATATTATATATGTTCGTACATGTCAACGACATTTTCTATTGTTTTTATATTTGTACGTATGTATTTATAAATATGAAAAAAATCCCGAACTTTTAAAGTCCGGGATTTCCTTTATGAGTGTATATTCAATTGTTTGAATTCCTCAGTTAATAACGGGACAACTTCAAATAAATCACCGACGATGCCGTAATCCGCTATTTTAAAGATATCGGCTTCGGGGTCTTTATTGATGGCGACGATCACCTTGCTGTTTGACATGCCGGCCAAATGCTGGATGGCGCCGGAAATGCCGCATGCAATGTACAAATCCGGAGTGACGACTTTCCCGGTCTGCCCGATTTGGAGCGCGTAATCGCAATAATCAGCGTCACATGCCCCGCGAGAAGCCCCGACTGCGGCCCCTAGCACCTCTGCAAGCTCCTGCAGCGGCTGAAATCCTTCCTTACTTTTGACTCCTCGGCCGCCCGCAACGATAATTTTTGCTTCGGAGAGATCAACACCGTCCGCCGTTTTTTTCACGACCTCTTGAATCACAGTGCGGAGGTCAGTAAGAGAGACATTCATGCTTTCGATGCTTCCCGACCTGCTGATGTCTTTTTCTGAAGCTTGAATGTTATTGGGGCGAATTGTTGCAAAGATCATCGGATCGGTTGAAATGACGCGTTCAAAAGCTTTCCCCGAGTAAATCGGCCGTGTGAACACAACATTCCCTCCGGTAACGCTTACATCTATAGCATCAGAAATTAAGCCTGTTTGCAGCCGGGCAGCAAGCTTCGGTGAAAGATCCTTGCCCATTGCCGTATGCCCGAATATGACTGAATCAGGATTTTCTTGCTCGATAACACCTCTCATGACCTGGCTGTACCCGTCTGCCGTGTATGTTTTCAGCTTCGGGTCCTCAGCGGTAAGAACTTTATCTGCTCCGTAATGAATAAGCTCTTGTGCAATGCTTTGTACATTTTCACCGATGAGAACACCGATGACTTCCCCGTCTCCTGAAATGGTTCTTCCTGCAGCTATTGCTTCAAAGGTGACATTCCGCAATTCCCCATCGCGTATTTCTCCAAGCACGATCACTTTTTTTCCCATTCTAACATCCCCCTGTTTCTTTGAATGTCCAAGCTTTAAATGACTTTAGCTTCGCTGCGGAGCAATGAAACAAGCTCTTTTGCCTGTTCAGCAGGCTCACCTTGGAGAAGCTTCCCGGCTTCTTTTTTCGGCGGCAGAAAACGTTCAATGGTTTTCAGCTTTGGTTCAGCATCCTCTTCGTCCAAGTCAAGATCATCAAGTTCAAGCTCTTCAAGCGGCTTTTTCTTAGCCTTCATAATTCCCGGAAGCGATGGATAGCGCGGCTCGTTTAAGCCCTGCTGAGCTGTGACAAGCAATGGGAGCGTCGTTTTGATTTTTTCAACATCCCCTTCGACGTCCCTTTCTGCTTCTGCATCAGTGCCGTTGATTTCGAGTTTGGTGATCGTAGTGATACACGGAATGTCCAGTAGCTCGGCAAGCCGAGGCGCCACTTGTCCTGATCCTCCGTCAATGGCAACATTTCCGCCGAGAATCAAATCAAACTCCTGATCCTTCATATAGTGGTATAAAACTTGAGAAATGGAATATTGGTCGGGTTCTTCGAGATCATCTTCTATGTTGATTAAAACAGCTTGGTCACAACCCATGGCAAGCGCCGTACGCAATTCTTTCTCCGCTTCTTCACCGCCGACCGTGACGGCGGTGATCGTGCCGCCATGCTTTTCCTTCAGCTGGATGGCTTCTTCTATCGCGTACTCATCATATGGATTAATGATCCATTCAGCTCCGTCATCCTGAATCTTTCCTGTTTCAATGACGATTTTTTCTTCTGTGTCAAACGTCCGTTTCATCAGTACAAATAGATTCATGATCATATCCCCTTTTATTCGCCTTTGAACTGAGGCTTTCTTTTTTCGAGAAATGCCTGGATGCCTTCCTTGGCGTCCTCTGACTCAAATGCTTCCCCAAATCGCTTTGCTTCAAGCTTTAAGCTGCCTTCATAGGAATACACCTTGTTGGAATAAAGAAGTTCAAGCAAAGATGCCAGCGTTTGCGGGCTTTTCTCTGCAAACTTAGCGGCAAGTGCTTTTGCTTTTTCAATCACTTCTGCCTCATCTTTCGCTCCAATTGAGACAAGTCCGAGATCAAGCGCTTCTTTTCCGGATATCGGTTCTCCTGATCCGATGAGCTCTAATGCTTTGGCTGTACCGACATATCTCGGAAGGCGCTGTGTCCCCGCAAAACCTGGAATGATACCGAGATTAAGCTCCGGGAGCCCCAGCTTAGCATCTTCTGCCGCGATTCTGATATGACAGGCCATCGCAAGCTCCAGCCCGCCTCCGAGAGCAGCGCCGTGAATCGCTGCGATAATCGGTTTTGGAAAGCTTTCGATTCTCTCCATTAACTGCTGGCCGCGCTCAGCGAGCAATGAGGAATCCTCATTGCCTTTAAGCGATGTAAATTCTTTAATATCAGCGCCGGCTGAGAAAAATCTCCCCTCGCCGTGAATGATAATGCTTCGTACGCCTGCATCTGTCTCACATTGATCAAGACAGGAAGACAGCTCTTCTAATATCCGGCTGGAAAGCGCATTTGCCGGCGGATTGTGAATCGTCAAAACTGCCACAAATTGATCAACTGCCAGTGATATTGCATTCATAGGACAGAACTCCTTTACTTATTATGAATTCCGGACACCAATAATTCTAAAACGCTGTCTGAAAGCGCAGCGAGATCGTACTTTTGGTCATTCATCACCCAAGTTGTCACGGTTTCGTCAATCGTTCCAAAAATCATCTGCCGGGCGAGGCGGACGTCGAGGCCTTCTTTTAATTCGCCTGATTGTATACCTTCCGTCAAAATGCCATCCAAAATATTTAAGTAGCCTTTTAATATTTCGTTGATTTTTTGGCGCAGCTCCAAGTTGGATTGGCGGAGCTCAAGCTGCGTGACAATTGCGAGATTATGGTCACCCGCTAAAAGGGAAAAATGCTTTGAAATCACAAGCGCCAATTTCTCTTTCGCTGTTGCTTTTTCTTTAATGTCCTCTTCCATCCGCTCAATAAATTGACCCATTTTTTCTTTGAAAAGAGAAATTAAAATATCTTCTTTGTTTTTAAAATAGAGATAGATGGTGCCGTCCGCTACCCCGGCTTGTTTGGCAATTTTGGATACCTGTGACTGGTGGTAGCCGTTTTCTGCAATGACTTCTACTGCTGCATCAATAATCTGCATATACTTTGGCCGTTTTTGCTTCAATGTTCATCGTTCCTTCCTATAGAAATGAATGACTATTCATTCATAATTTCATGATAAGAAGGATTTTCAGGTTTGTCAAGTTTATTCATAGACGTTCTCTTTTTTTATTTGATATGATGATTTTCGGTTTCTTCTTCAAGTAAACGCCTTCTTAAAATTTTTCCCACCGCCGTTTTCGGCAGCTCCTTTCTGAACTCATAGGCTTTGGGCACCTTATAGGGAGCTAGACGTGATCTCGCAAAAGCGTCCAGTTCTTCTGCATCGGCTTTTGCGCCTTTCTTTAATACGACAAATGCTTTTACTGTTTCTCCTCTGTAGGAATCGGGAACGCCTGCGACAACAATTTCCTGGATGGCTTCATGTTCATAAAGCGCTTCTTCTACCTCACGCGGGTAAATATTGTAACCGCCGGCAATGATGATATCCTTCTTCCTGTCAGCAATATAGAAGAAGCCTTCTTCATCCATATAGCCCATGTCCCCGGTGAACAGCCAGCCATCTCTCAGCACAGCGGCGGTTTCCTCTGGTTTATTCCAGTATCCTTTCATGACTTGCGGACCTTTTACAATGATTTCTCCATGCTCATACGGAGCGGCAAGCTCACCCGTCTCTTCAGAATAGATCGCGGCGTCCGTACTCGGCCAAGGACAGCCGATACTGCCCGGCTTGTTTTTTCCCCAGATAAAATTGGCGTGCGTCACTGGGGATGCCTCAGACAAACCATAGCCTTCCACAAGCTTTCCGCCAGTCACCTTTTCAAATTTCTGCTTTACCTCCACGGGGAGCGCGGCTGATCCGCTAAGACAGCTTTTAATGGATGACAGATCATAATGCTGCAATTCGGGGTGATGCAAAAGGCCAATGTAAATTGTCGGTACGCCAGGAAAGAGCGTCGGTTTGTGTTTGTCGATGATTTTAAGTGTTTCGAGCGGATCAAACTTAGGAAGAAGAATCATTTCGAAGCCTAGTTTAATCGAATAGTTCATGACTGCCGTCAGTCCGTAGACATGAAAAAACGGGACGATGCCCAGCACTTTTTCAGCGCCTTCTTTCACGTCATACATCCAAGCGGCGCACATTTCAGTATTTGCCAAAATATTTTGGTGCGTGAGCATGACCCCTTTTGGAGCTCCGGTTGTTCCTCCGGTATACTGGAGGACAGCGATATCATGCTCAGGATCGATCTTCGGGATTGTCAGGAGTTCAGTTTTTTCCTGCTTCATACTGGAAGCGAACGTGTGAATGTTAGCTGTTTTGTCAAAGTCGATATGCACTTTTTGTTTTTGCGTCAGCGGGTAAAGAATATTCTTCGGAAAAGGCAAATAGTCTTTTACGCTGGTTATCAAAATCTGGTCGACTATTGATAACGTTTTCATTTTTATTACCTTCGGAAAAAGCAAATCTAAGGTGATGATTACACTTACCTGAGCATCTCTAAGCTGGTATTCAAGCTCATGCTCGGTATAAAGCGGATTCGTCTGCACCACGATGCCGCCGGCAAACAAGACGCCATAATAAGAAATCACTGTTTGCGGGCAATTGGGCAGCATAACAGCCACTCTGTCTCCTTTTTGCAGGCCATTGCACTGCAAAAAAGCTGCAAGTTTAAGAGCATCCGTCAGAATGTCATGAAAGGTGAGTTTTTTTCCATAAAACGATATTGCGGTTTTATCAGGGAATCGTGCGGCGGAGTCTGTCAGGATGGATTGCAGGGTTTTATTCGGCAACGGAAGCTCATGCGGGATATCGTTGGGATACTCGGCAAGCCACGGCTTTTGAGACTGCATAAAACCTCCCCTTTCGATTTTAGAGATCCACCTTATCATTATAGCAGATGGACGGCAAAAAAAAGAAAAAGAAAGGTAAATCTTTCTTTTTCTCATCATATGAACAGATATATAAGACCAATTAACAAAAAGATTCCCGCCGCGGCGAGCAGTACTTTTGCAAGCTTTTCCATCTATTCCCCGTCCCCTTATATTCCGGCTGCCACCACAAATGAAAGCCCGACAGAAATGACAAATGAAATAAAGCCGACAGCCCGGTTATCATTTTCGATTTCCTGATCAATTTTAAACCGCGGAGTCAAAAACTCAAAAATAAAGTAGCTGATCAAAAGCATAACAAACCCGTAAACGCCCCAGCCGATCATTTGCAGCAGCGAATTATGCTGGGAGATGGAATGCTGAAATACGTTTGCGATTCCCAAAATTTTTCCGCCGGTCGCCATTGCCACCGCAAGATTTCCTTTTTGAATCTCTTCCCAGTTTTTATAAGCCGTCACCAGCTCAAACACAGTCAAAAAGAGGACGAGGCAGAGAACCGCGACACTGTAATATGCCGCGATTTCCACAAGCTCGTTTTCCCAAAAATCACTCATGGCCATACTCCCTTTTATTTTAGTTCAACAACCGTAACGCCTGATCCTCCCTCACCTGCTTCACCGAAACGGGAACTTTTGACGCTGCGATGGTTTTTCAGAAGATCCTGTACGCCTTTTCTTAAAGCGCCGGTTCCTTTTCCGTGGATGATTGACACTCTTGGATATCCGGCTAACACCGCATCATCCAAGTATTTTTCAACCCGGCTGAGGGCATTTTCATAGCGTTCGCCGCGGAGATCAAGTTCAAGCGATACGTGATAGTCCTTTCCCTTGACCGCTGTAATGATTTTTTCTTTTTTTGGCTCCGGAGCTGATTTGATAAACTCCAGATCTTTTTCTTTTACTTTCATCTTTAAAATACCGATTTGAACATTCCATTCATTGCCGCCTGTTTTTTCGAGCAATGTTCCTTTTTGCCCGAAAGTGAGGACTTTCACCTCGTCGCCAGGCTTAAAGTCGCGTTTTTGCGCTTTCGGCTTTTCCGGTTTCTTGGACTTTTCAAAAGCCGGCATAGCGTCTTCTAACCGTTTCTTCGCGTTAATCAGCTCGTGATCCTTGAAGGATTTGTGTTCTTCTTTTATGGAGCGCAATTCATGAATAATGTCCTCGGCTTCTTTCATTGCCGCTTTTACTTTTTCAGCAGCCTGCTGTTCTGCCTCTTCAAGCATTTTGTCTTTTTTGCTGTTAAGCTCGATGATTTGCTGCTGCAGCTCTTTATGCAGTTTTTCCGCTTCTTTTCTGATTGATTCTGTCTCAGAAAGCTCTTCTTCCGCACGTTTTTTGCTTTGTTCCAGCGACGCAATCATCGTATCGACTTCGTTATGCTCGGCCGTCATTTCTGACTTCGCCTGCCCGATGATATGGTCCGGAAGCCCGAGGCGTTTTGAAATTTCGAAAGCATTGCTTCGACCCGGCACACCAATTAAAAGTTTATAGGTCGGTGACAGCGTTTCGATGTCAAATTCAACACTGGCATTCATGACGCCTTCTCTGTTATAGCCGTACGCCTTCAATTCCGGATAATGCGTCGTAGCTAACACTCTTGCATTGGTGCGATGCACGTCATCCAAGATGCTCATGGCGAGGGCCGCCCCCTCCTGCGGATCTGTCCCTGCACCAAGTTCATCGAAAAGCACAAGACTGTTTTCATTGACCTGTTCTAAAATGCCGACAATATTCACCATATGGGATGAGAACGTACTTAAACTTTGCTCAATCGACTGTTCATCACCGATATCAGCGAATACGTGCTCAAATACTGCCGCTTCTGACCCTTCATCTGCCGGGATATGAAGACCTGATTGCGCCATTAAGGTTAGCAGGCCTAACGTTTTAAGGGTGACTGTTTTCCCCCCGGTGTTTGGCCCTGTGATGACAATGGTTGAAAAATCGCGGCCAAGCTCGATGTCATTGGCAACAACCTGATCAGGCGGAAGCAATGGATGGCGGGCTTTTTTCAAACGGATAAAGCCGGTGTCGTTCATAATCGGTTTTGTCGCTTTAACCGCTTTTGCATATCTAGCTTTTGCAAAAATAAAGTCAAGCGTCTGCAGCACTTGCAAATCTAGAAATAGCTCCTCTGTATGCTCTGCCGTTTTCTCTGTCAGCACACGCAAAATCCGTTCAATTTCTTGCTTTTCTTTCACTTTCGCCTGCTGAAGGGAATTGTTCATATCTACAATCGCCTGCGGTTCAATGAATAGTGTCGCACCAGAGGATGAGGTGTCGTGCACAATTCCTCCATAGCTGGATCTGTACTCCTGTTTGACCGGGATCACAAAGCGGTCATTCCGAATCGTAACAATCGTATCAGACAGCATTTTCGATGCGGAAGAGGAACGCAGCATCGACTCTAACCGGTCTCTGACTCTTGATTCGAGTGTTCTGAGCTGTGTGCGGATTCCTCTTAATGTTTCCGATGCATGATCAAGCACTTCTCCGTGATCATCGATGCAGGAATTAATGTCCCGCTCTAAATCGGACAGCGTGATAAGCTGTTCAGCATGCTGATGGATCAGCGGAATGTCGACACCGTCTTCAGCCATTTGGGTGATAAAATGTTTCATTTGTTTAACTGCATAAAGCAGGCCTGAGATTTCAGTGAATTCAGAAGGACTGAGAACGCTGCCGATTTCCGCCCGTCTTAACGCTCCTCTGATATCCACAAGGCCGCCAAATGGCGCTTGGCCTCTCAGCCGGATAATGTCAGAAGCTTCGTCTACTTCATCCAGCTGTTTTTTGATTTCGTCTATAGAAGCAGAAGGCTTAAGCTCGAGAAGCATTTCTTTTCCGAGCGATGAAGCGGCATGCCCAATAACCTGTTCTTTCACTTTATGAAATTCAAGAGCTGATAATACTTTTTGCTGCACGATTGTGTGAGCCTCCTTACTTAATCGTTGCGCTTCAGAAATGCCTCTACGTCTTTAAGCGACCGGGCATTCAGAACGTTTTTCGTTTCCGTCCATCCTTTGCGCGCGGCAGTAACGCCAGTTTTCATATCGTCTAACATCTCAATATTATGGGCATCAGTATTAATCACCAATGTAACCCCTTGTTCGTTTGCTTTCATTAAATGCTCTGTGCGCAGATCAAGGCGCGCAGGGTTGGCGTTGAGTTCAAGCGCCGTATTTGTTTTCCTCGCAAGCTCAATCAGCTGATCAATATCGATTTCGTAACCGGCCCGTCTGCCGATAAGGCGCCCGGTCGGGTGTGCGATAATGTCAACATGCTTGTTTGTCAGTGCCGTCTCAAGCCGTTTCATAATCACGTGTTCCGGCTGATTAAAACTGGAATGAATCGATGCAATAACAATATCCATTTCCGCCAGTACATCGTCATCATAATCGAGCGTACCGTCAGGCAGGATATCCATCTCAACGCCTTTCAAAATACGGAAGTTTTCGAACTCTGCATTCAGCGCGTCAATTTCTTTTGCCTGCTGCTTAAGTCTTTCTGCAGTAAGCCCGTTGGCGACCTTTAAATATTGTGAGTGATCGGTGATCGCCATGTATTGATAGCCTTTTTTGATGCAGGCTTCAGCCATCTCTCTGATCGAAAATGCGCCATCGCTCCACGTTGAGTGCATGTGGAGATCACCTTTGATTTGCCCGAGCTCTATCAGTTCAATGCTGTCGCTGTAGGTTTCCACTTCCTGTCCGCTTTCACGAATTTCCGGCGGAATCAGCGGCAGGCCGAAGTGCGCATAAAATTCACGTTCACTCGGAAATGTTTTGATCTCTCCGGTTTCAACTGTCTCAACGCCGTATTCACTGATCCGCTCGCCACGTTCTTTGGCGATTTGGCGCATCTTAATATTGTGATCCTTTGATCCCGTAAAATGATGGAGGGTTGTCGGAAACTGCTCTTCCGTCACAAGACGGAAATCGACGCTTGTTTCATATTCAAAGGAAAGGATGACGGACACCTTCGTATCTCCGCTTGCGATCACGCTTTTGATGTTTGGCAGCTCAAGAAGCTGCTCTCTTACTTCAGCCGGATGATCTGTAGCAATGATATAATCCAGATCCTTCACCGTTTCCCGCGCTCTGCGGAGACTTCCGGCACGAGAAAATTTGATGATATGCGTAAATTGAGAAAGATGCTCCTCAATTTCCCGCGCGATCCGGAGGGCGTAGCCGATCGGGAACCGTTCAGGCTGTTTTCCGGCTTCCCCGAGCGCCTGTAATATTTTTTCTTCCGATTTTTTGCCGAAGCCCGCAAGACCCTGAACCTTTTGCTGCTCACAGGCTTCCTTCAGAGATTCTGCATCGTGTACGCCGAGCTCTTTATACAGCTTTGCAATTTTTTTGCCGCCGAGCCCTGGCAGCTTCAATAAAGGCACGAGTCCTTCCGGCACTTCTTTCTGCAGCGATTCGAGCGTGCTTGACTTTCCTTCATCTATATACTCTTTAATGACGCTGTACGTTCCTTTTCCAATTCCGGACAGCGACATCATATCGTCAATTTCTGATAAGCTTCGGTCGTCCTGTTCCAAGGCTGCCGCCGCTTTTCGGAAGGCAGATACTTTAAACGGGTTGTCCCCTTTTAGTTCCATATAGACTGCAATGGTTTCAAGCAGCCGGATAATATCTTTTTTATGCATATCATAACCCCCAGACGTTCACATATGTTTCCATCATACTTGAAAAAAACTTCTCCGGACAAGAGAAGTTTTTTTATGCCCCGTACTGTGTCCACAGCTCTTGTAAAAGCCCTGACAAGTACGGTGTATGGTTAATGATCACATTTGCGAGAGACGATTGCCCCATCATTTGCTGCAACGCATCTACCGGCAGAACGGATGCGACATACAGCAGCACAAATGTAAATAAATAGACTTCTAGAAAACCGAGAACGGCTCCCAGCATCTGGTTGATTTGTTTAATCACCGGAATGCCGGCTACAATACTCAGGAACGAGCCGATGATTCTCAGTAAGATTTTAGCAATGATAAATAAAACGATAAACGCAATCGCATTATAGTACGCTGCTTCCAAATTCCCCGTAAAAAAAGAAAGAGCCGGCTGTCCCGCTGAAAAATCGGGTGCGGGAATCCAATGTAAATGCGGTGCCACGTTTTTATAGAATAAAGCCGCAAAGGCAATTGATAAAATAAAGCTCGTCAAGCGGATAAACTGCAGGATAAAACCGCGTTTTAACCCCAGTAAAGTCCCCATCAGGAGCAAGATTAAGATGATGATATCTAGCATAGTTGTTCAATCCTTTTCTTTAAGCTGACGCTCCAGTTTTTCACATTTCTCTTGTAATTTGACATAATCGTGCACCACATTTACCGCTGTCAGCACTGCAAGTTTATTTATATCAAGGTATGGATTTTTTTCATTGATTTCTCTCATTTTATCATCAACAATTCCGGCGACATACCTCATATGGGCTCTGCTTTCTTCACCGACAATCGTGAAGTGCTGGCCGTAAATGTCAACGGTTGTTTTTGTTTTTTTGCCGTCAGACAACGTTTCTCCTCCATTCCGCGAGAATCCTAGTTCTTATCATAACACGTTTATTAAATGAATGGAAAGACGAGCCTCCCGCTGTTATGATACACTGGTATATACAGCGAAAAGTGTAAAAAAAGGAGATTATTACGTGTCCCATTCAGTGATAAAAGTATCGTTGTCTGCTATTGACCAAATGAAAATGACGTACAGCGGTTCACTTACAGCCTCTGTTCCGCAGGGAGCCGTTTTTCAGGCAAAACCGCCCGGCTGTACCATTACAGCATATAAATCAGGCAAGGTCTTGTTTCAAGGAAAAAACGCTGCGGCAGAATCCGCGCGCTGGGGAACAGCAGAGCCTCAGGAAAAGAAGAAAACGGCCAAAAAGCCGGCTGATCCCCGCTATGCCCCTCCGGCAGATATCGCCGGAATGTCTGTTATCGGTTCTGACGAAGTCGGAACCGGAGATTACTTTGGCCCAATGACGGTTGTATGCGCGTACGTCGACAAAACCATGCTTCCTTTAATGAAGGAACTCGGTGTTAAGGATTCTAAAGATTTAAAAGATCCGCAAATCATCGAGATTGCCCGAAACCTGATCAAAACCATTCCATATAGCCTGCTGGTTTTAAAGAATGAAAAGTATAACAGCATGCAGGAAAAAGGCATGAGCCAAGGGAAAATGAAAGCTTTGCTGCACAATCAGGCGATCACCCATTTATTAAGAAAATTGGATGGAGTAAAGCCTGAAGCCATTTTGATTGACCAATTCGCTGAGCCAGGCGTCTACTTCAATCATTTAAAGGGCAGAGACATTGTGAAGGAGCGGACCTATTTTAGCACAAAAGCTGAAGGTATTCACCTGGCTGTCGCCGCTGCTTCAATCATTGCAAGATATTCGTTTTTAATGGAAATGGATAAACTATCACGCGCGGCAGGAATGACGCTTCCAAAAGGCGCCGGTCCGCACGTCGATGAAGCGGCCGCCAAGCTAATCCTCAAAAAAGGGGCATCTGCACTCAGAACCTTTACAAAACTCCATTTCGCCAATACGCAAAAAGCGCAGCGCCTTGCTGATAAAAAACGCTCATAGAAAAAAGCTTGCAGAGATTTCTCTGCAAGCTTTTTTCATCTTTTCAGCGTGATTGAAAACCCTTGAAGTCTAGGAAAGGCGAGCATTGGAGCACAGCGAATGTTCTAATTCGTGAGCACCAACGCGCAGACCTGACAACGAATGCGGGGGTTTGCCGACACGCTGAGCCTGCATTTCTCTGCAAGCTTTTTTATCAGCCTCTTAAAACAGCTTGATATGTGTCTTCCAACGCTTTCAGCACTTTGCTGTGCGCCTTTGTCACTTCTTCTTCAGTCAGTGTTTGTTCAGGATTGACATACTGGAGTGAGAAAGCGACTGACTTCTTGCCTTCCTCCATATGTTCTCCTTCGTATACGTCAAAGACGGTTACCTCTTTCAGAAGCTTGCCGCCAGCCTCTTTGATGACGCTCTCGAGCTGGCCGCTCGTGACGGTTTTATCTGTTACAAGAGCGATATCACGTGTCACAGACGGATATTTTGGAATCGCCGTGTAAACAAGCGGTGCTGTTTCTGCTGCGAGCAACGCATGAAGATCAAGCTCAAATACGTATGTTTCCTTTATATCCAGTTCTTTTTCCAATGAAGGGTGGACTTGGCCGATGAAGCCGATCAGAGAACCATTCAATAAAATGTTCGCTGTTCTGCCCGGATGCAGCTGTTTGCGTTCAGACTGTACAAATTCAATGCTGTCTAGGACGTTGAGTTTGTCTAACAGCCCTTCCACAATTCCTTTGACAACAAAGAAATCAACTGGTTTCTTTTCACCCTGCCATAGCTGCTTGCGCCATAATCCGGTAATAGCTCCTGCTACGCGCTCTGTTTCAACAGGTTTTGTGTCCTCTTCCTTCGTCAGGAAAACGGAGCCAACTTCGTACAGTGCAACTGAGTCAGTCTGCCTCGCAAGGTTGTAAGAAACAGAATCAAGCAGATTCGGAACAAGACTGTGTCTGAGAATGCTTCTTTCTTCACTCATTGGAAGCGCAAGCACAGTATTCAGTGATTTTTCAATCGCAAACGCTGCCGCTTTCTTCTCGTTTGTCAGTGAGTAAGTGATGGCTTGTGATAAGCCTGCGCCTTCAAGGAAGCGTCTGACTTTACGGCGTTTTGCCTGATATGGCGTTAATCCGCCTGTAGTCCCCGCTTTCTCAGGAAGCGTAGACGGAATGTTATCGTAGCCGTACAGTCTTGCCGCTTCTTCGATTAAATCCTCTTCTATTGTAATGTCGCCGCGGCGTGATGGAACAGTCACAACGAGAAGTTCACCCGCTTCACCGACCGTAAAACCGAGACGTTTATAAATGCTGATCAGTTCTTCTTTACTGATCGTCAGGCCTAGAACGCTGCTCACTTTGTCAGCAGATACGTGAATGTTATTTGCTTCGATTGTCAGGTGATCTTCCTCAACTGTTCCAGCAAGCACCTCACCGCCGGCATACAGATGGATCAGCTGCGCAGCCCGTTCTGCTGCAAGACGTACGCGCGCCGGATCAATTCCTTTTTCAAATCTTACGCTTGATTCACTTCTCAAACCAAGGTCTTTGGAAGCCTTGCGAACCGTCTGCCCGTTGAAATACGCAGCCTCAAGCAAAATCGTTTTCGTATCTTCCTGAACCTCTGACTCTGCTCCTCCCATGACACCCGCAACGGCCTGCGCTTTCATTCCGTTTGTAATGACAAGGTGATCGGCGGACAGCTTACGTTCTTGATCATCAAGAGTGACGATCATTTCATTCTCAGCTGCTTTTCTTACTACGACTTCCTTAGAGCCAAATCTGTCATAATCAAACGCATGAAGCGGCTGTCCGTATTCCAACAGGACAAAATTTGTGATGTCAACGACGTTGTTGTGCGGACGAATGCCTGCATTCATCAGCTTTGTCTGCATCCAAAGCGGTGACGGAGCAATCGTGACATTTTTAATGATTTTTGCAGTGTACAGCGGGTTCGCTTCTTGATCTTCAATTTTGACTGAAATGTAATCAGACGCTTGTTCTGAAGCAGCCGGGTAATCCGTTTGCGGAAGCTTTACCTCAGTGTCTAAAATCGCCGCAACCTCGTAAGCAACACCAAGCATGTTCATGGCATCGGCGCGGTTTGGCGTTAAACCCAGCTCAAGAATCGCATCGTCAAGCTGTAAAGCCGCTAAGGCATCGCTTCCTGTTTCAGCGTCATTCGGGAATACGAAAATGCCTTCTGCATACTCCTTCGCCACAAGTTTGCTTTCGATACCAAGCTCCTGTAAGGAACAGATCATGCCATTTGATTCTTCACCGCGAAGCTTGGCTTTTTTGATTTTGAAATTGCCCGGCAGCACTGCTCCGACTGTTGCAACTGCGACTTTTTGTCCCTTATCCACATTTGGCGCGCCGCAAATGATTTGTACAGGGGCTTCAGCTCCGATATCCACAAGGCACTTATTCAGCTTATCAGCATTCGGGTGCTGCTCGCGCTCCAGCACATGGCCGATGACAACGCCTTTGATGCCTTCTCCTTTGTATTCAATTCCTTCAACCTCAATACCGGCTCTTGTAATTTTTTCAGCAAGAACAGCCGGGTCCATGCCTTTTAAATCAACATAATCCTCTAACCATTTATAAGAAACAAACATCCTTGCATCCTCCTCTTACGCCTGTTTAAACTGCGAAATAAATCTGACATCGTTTGTATAGAAGTGGCGGATATCATCAATGCCGTATTTCAGCATCGCGATGCGCTCAACACCCATTCCGAATGCGAAGCCCTGATATTCCTTCGGATCAAAGCCAGCCATTTTAAGCACGTTCGGGTGAACCATTCCGGCACCGAGGATTTCAATCCAGCCTGTTCCTTTACATACTGAGCAGCCGTTTCCACCACATTTAAAGCATGTCACATCCACTTCTACTGAAGGCTCAGTAAACGGGAAGAAGCTTGGGCGGAGTCTGATTTCACGGTCTTGCCCGAACATTTTTTTCGCAACGAGTTCAAGCGTTCCTTTTAAATCACTCATGCTGATGTTTTTGTCAACGACAAGCCCTTCAATTTGCATAAATTGGTGAGAGTGCGTCGCATCATCGTTATCACGGCGATATACTTTACCCGGGCAAATGATTTTAACGGGACCTTTGCCTTCATGCTTTTCCATCGTCCGTGTTTGGACAGGAGAAGTTTGCGTTCTCATCAAAGTCTCCTCTGTGATGTAAAAGCTGTCCTGCATATCGCGCGCAGGGTGTTCTTTCGGAAGATTGAGCGATTCGAAGTTGTAGTAATCCGTTTCAACCTCTGGCCCTTCCTCGACTGTGTAGCCCATACCGATAAATAAATCTTCAATTTCTTCAATGACAACAGTAAGCGGATGGCGGCCGCCGACTGCAACAGGGTTCCCCGGCAGCGTGACGTCAATTGTCTGTCCTGCAAGCTTCTGCTTCATTTCCTCTTCTTCAAGCTTCTCGTTTTTGTCAGCAATCGCATTGGCAATACGCTCCCTTACTTCGTTCGCGAGCGCCCCCATTTTTGGGCGTTCCTCAGCAGAAAGCTTGCCCATTCCGCGCAGCACTTCTGTAATCGGCCCTTTTTTTCCGAGATATTGCACCCGAATATCATTGACAACCTTCAATGAGCTTGCCGCTTCTACTTGTTCTAAAGCTTCTTGTTCCAGCTGTTTTAGCTTTTCTTCCATTTTGCATCCTCCTTTTATGTAAACAAACCGTCATATGTCTTTGGAAAATAAAAAAAACCCGTCCCTTGTACAAGGGACGAGTTGTGGCCGCGGTACCACCCTTATTTCAGACAGACTGATGCTGTCGTCAGCTTCATTGACATAACGGAATCAGATTCCGGTTCACCTTTACGCGCAGTGTACGCGGTCCCGGCGACAACTCAAGAGGTGAAGCCAATTTCCGGCTGCGTTAAAAATGCTCTCAGTCAGCGGCATTTTCTCCCTGGAAAGCAGTTGATCAGAAATTGAGGTCCTCTGTCACGGTTTTTGAAATATTATGTTCTATTATAGAGAAATCCAACGCTTGGCGCAACACTATCCTCGCAAGTGATACACGAGGATGGCAGCCGCAACCGCAACGTTTAGTGATTCAGCCTGTCCGTAAAGCGGCACGTACAGGTTCAAATCCGTTTTTTCCAGCAATGCAGCATCTACCCCTGCACCTTCATTTCCTACAATGAGCGCAAAGGATTCAGACTGAGGGATCTCCTGGTAAGGCGCTCCGTTTTGCAGCGCCGTGCCGTATACTTTTACGCCCTCTGCCTTCAATTCGTCCACATATGAATGCAGGTTTCTTCTCACAACAGGAATATGGAAGTGAGATCCTTGCGCAGATCGCAGTGTTTTTCCGTTAAAGGCGTCCGCCGTGCCGTCACCGAGTACAACCGCATCCAAACCCGCCGCATCAGCCGTTCGAATCATTGTGCCAAGGTTTCCCGGATCTTGAACAGCGTCAATCAGCAGCACCTTGCGTGCCGTTGCCAGCTTTTCTTCAGGCATATGGCACACAGCGGCAATCTGCTGCGGCGTTTCGGTTTCAGTCACAGCTGAAAACGCATCTTCACTCAGCATATAGCACTGGATACCAGTCTCAAGATCTGAAGGAATCTTCGTTTCATCCTTTACAAGGATTTCTTTCACAATGCCCGGGCTTTTCAACGCCTCTTCAACGAGGTGTTCTCCCTCTATCAGAAATGTATTTGTTTTTGTTCGTTCTTTTTTTGTGTGAAGCTTTTTCCAATCCTTCACTTTTTGGTTTTTTGCTGATTCTATTTGTTTCACTGTCTATGTGGCGCTCCTTTTTTTAACATGATGTTATTATATCGCAAGAACAGCACATAATAAACCAGGTGCAGGGTTAGAATATACGTATTACATTTTAGAAAAAGGAGCATTTTACATGGATCTTAATTTACGTCATGCCGTCATTGCCAATGTCACCGGCAATAATCAGGAGCAGCTTGAGCATACAATCGTAGATGCTATTCAAAGCGGTGAAGAAAAAATGCTTCCAGGGCTCGGCGTTTTATTCGAAGTCATTTGGCAGCACGCATCCGAAAGTGAGAAAAACGAAATGCTGAAAACGCTTGAAGGCGGATTAAAACCCGCCGAATAAGACATGAAACCGGGTGACAGCGCCCGGTTTTTTTCTTATATAATAAAAACATGATGAGGGGGAACGCCATGTTTTTACAGCCGTTATTAGCGAAAAAAATTATTGCTGAAGTTAAAAAAATGTACGAACGTGAAGTCATTATTGTAAACACGGACGGTCTTATTATGGCAGGCACAAACGATGAGCGTGTCGGACAATTTCATGAGGGAGCGCTTATCTGCGCAAAAGAAAGACGCAGCGTGATTATTACAAAAGAAGATGAAACAAGGTTAAAAGGAGTGAAAGCAGGCATAAACCTCCCTGTATTTTTTGACCATGATGTGATCGCCGTCTTCGGGCTGACAGGTGAGCCTGCAGAGATTCAGCCATTCGGAGAACTGCTTCGAAAAATGACAGAGCTGTTCATTAAGGAATCACGGCATTTAGAGCAATCCCAGTGGCGTGAGAGAATGCTGGAGTCCTTTATGATCGATTGGCTGCAACTAAAGGAGTGGTCTCCCAGTTTTCTTGAGAAAGCTCAGCTTCTTGGTGTTGACCTTGCCTCCCGGCGCCAAATGATTCTTATTCAGGGGTATGAGTGGTCACCTCATGATATTGAACAAATGGCACGCAGCTGGAAATCCTCGTACCCTGCGGATTTGTTCATCAGGTGGGGAAATGAACGGATCTTGATTAATCATGAAGTGCCGCAGCATGAACAAAGGGATCAGCTTTTACGGAAGATCCTTCACATTTGTTCGTTTGCCAATACCGCAAGCAGCCAATATACAGCAGCTGGCGCCGGAAGGGCTGTCGCAAGCTCCAGCCTGACAGATTCATACGAGCAAGCGGAAAAAGCGCTGGCTGTCAGCCTTAAGCGAAAAACGCCCATATTTGAAGAGGATCTGAAGCTTGATATGTGTCTGACGGAGATCAGCCCGGGAACCCGAAATGAATTTCCGCAAAGAGTATTAGGAGAGGCGCTAGAGCATCAGGAACTTATGAATACGTTACGGACTTTCTTTCATCACGATTTGTCTTTGAAACAAACCGCAGAAAATATGCATATTCATATCAATACATTGCGTTATCGTCTGGCTAAGGCTGAACAGCTGACGGGTTTACGTTTTGACCGTACCGAGGACATCGTCACGATGTACGTTGCACTCTATTTTTTAGATCAAGATACAAAATAGAGAGAGTTTCAGTTTCATTTTTTGTATGTCTCTCTATAGAAGGCTTTGCTTTTTTTCTTTTACAATAGATTGAAAGCGTTTTTTGACAGGGGGATGGGTGAAATGATCACCAAGGATGTAAAGGAGCAGCTGATTCGGATCTCCGGACCAGAAAACTTTGATGACTCGAATGCCGGCCGTCTCGTCTATTCATATGATGCGACGCCTCAGTATCAGTCTATGCCTGATGCCGTGATTGCTCCAAGGAATACTGATGAAGTATCACGCATTTTAACAATTTGCAGCGAACATCGAGTGCCGATCGTTCCAAGAGGATCAGGGACAAACCTGTGCGGCGGCACGTGCCCGACTGAAGGCGGACTTGTGCTTCTCTTTAAGCACATGAACCAGATTCTTGAGATTGATGAAGAAAATTTAACTGCCACAGTTCAGCCGGGCGTCATTACGTTGGATATGATCCGCGCGGTTGAAAGCAAAGGTTTATTTTATCCGCCTGACCCGAGTTCTATGAAAATATCAACTATCGGGGGCAACATCAATGAAAATTCCGGCGGGCTACGCGGATTAAAATACGGCGTCACCCGCGACTATGTTATTGGACTGGAGGTTGTTCTCGCAAATGGTGACATCATCCGCACCGGCGGAAAACTCGCAAAGGATGTGGCCGGATACGATCTCACACGTCTTTTTGTCGGCTCAGAAGGAACACTCGGCATTGTGACAGAGGCAATCGTCAAGCTCGTTCCAAAGCCTGAAACAAAGAAGACACTGCTTGCCCTATATGAAAACATCGATGCCGCTGCTCAAACGGTATCAGACATCATTGCCGCAAAAATCATACCCGCCACGCTTGAATTTCTCGACCAGCCTACACTTTTGGTGATTGAGGATTATGCCAAAATCGGACTTCCGACAAACGCAAAAGCAGTTCTGTTAATTGAACAAGACGGGCCATTTGAAACTGTTGAACGGGATATGGAAAAGATTGAGGCGATCTGCAAAAAAGGCGACGCCGTATCCGTTCAGACCGCACAAACGGAGGAGGAGGCATTCGCCCTGACTGAAGCACGGCGCTCTGCACTTTCTGCCCTAGCCCGCCTCAAACCGACGACGATTTTAGAGGATGCGACCGTTCCTCGCTCAGAAATCGCCAATATGGTTAAAGCGATTAATGATATTGCTGCTAAATATGATATTTCCATCTGCACCTTTGGTCATGCGGGAGACGGGAACCTTCACCCGACATGCACGACAGACATAAGAAATAAGGATGAAATGGAACGTGTCGAACAGGCTTTTGCCGAGATTTTTGAGAAAGCGATTGAACTTGGCGGGACGATAACCGGAGAGCACGGAGTCGGGGAAATGAAAGCGCCTTACTTGGAAATGAAGCTGAAAAAAGAAGGCATTGATGCGATGAAAGCGTTGAAAGCGGCATTTGACCCCCGGAACATATTAAATCCGGGCAAAGTGTTTGCGAAAGATGCCAGAAAACGTGTGGTGGCGGAAAGATGACAACAGAAAAAGAAATGAAACAGATCCAAAATGAATTTAAAGAGCGTATGGATGAAGGCGAGTTATTAAATTGTATGCGCTGCGGCTTCTGTCTTCCTTCCTGTCCGACCTATATCGAATCGGGATTTCAGGAAACACACTCTCCGCGCGGGCGTATCGCCTTAATGAAAGCCGTAGCCGACGGTATGATTGAACCGGATGAAGATGTCGAACGTTCGCTGTCACTTTGCCTCGGCTGCCGCGCCTGTGAGCCCGTATGCCCGTCTGGCGTGAAATACGGGCAGCTGCTTGAGGAAGCCAGAGATATTATCCACCAAAATAAAAAACACTCGCTTGGTGAACGTGTCATGCGAAAGACGGCTTTTCACGAGCTGTTTCCGCATCAAAACCGCATGCGCTCAGCTGTAAGCCTTATCGGTTTATATCAGCGGTCAGGGCTGCAAACCGCTGTGCGAAAATCAGGCATGCTTCGAGTCCTGCCTGAGCATTTGCGGACGATGGAAGCTGTTCTTCCTGATGTTCCAAAAAGCAAAGACATGAAACATCGGCCGCGTTTCCTGCCTTCCATTGGCCCCATGAAAAAACGGGTCGCCTTTTTTTCGGGCTGCTTAATGGATACAATGTTTTTACCGACCAATAACGCCACATTGAAGCTTTTACAGCTGGCAGGCTGCGACATTGTCATTCCGCCTGAACAGGCTTGCTGCGGGGCGCTTCATGGACACAGCGGTGAAAAAAACACAGGGAAAGAGCTCGCGAAACAAAATATCGCTGCTTTCGAAGCGTTAGACGTGGATGCAGTCATTACAAACGCAGGAGGATGCGGAGCCTTTCTCACTGAATATGATCATTTGCTGAAGGATGACCCTGAGTGGTCGGAACGGGCTGCCGCTTTTGTTCAAAAGCTGAAGGATTTTTCTTCTGTTTTGGTTGAACTCGATTTCCATCAAATGGATCTAGCACTCGAGACGCCTCAGGTCGTTACCTACCAAGATTCATGCCACCTAAGAAATGTAATGCATACGTCGCTTGAGCCCCGCCAGCTTCTTAAAAGCATAAAAGGTGCTGAATTCAAAGAAATGGAGAAAGCAGACAGTTGCTGCGGGTCAGCGGGAATTTACAACATCATCGAAGCTGAAATGTCTATGAAAATACTGGACAGCAAAATGGCTGCCGTCAAAGCAACCGAAGCGATCCTCATTGTAACAGCAAATCCCGGCTGCCTGCTGCAGATGAAGCTCGGCATTGAACGCGAAGGACTAAGCGGTAAAGTCAGAGCCGTTCACCTGGCTGATTTGCTATTAGAAGCAGCCGGGCACAAAACATCATGAGAAAGCCCAAAACAGACATTGTTTTGGGCTTTTGTGCGTTATTCCATCGGACTGCAAATTTCGATATAATGTCCATCCGGATCAGCGATATAGGCGACCGTCTGCCCCCATGGTTTCACTTTCGGCTCCCCGATAATCGATACGCCTTGTTCTCTCATCCTTTTGATGACCGCTTCTACATTTTCAGTAACAAACCCGATTTCAAATGTGTTTGAAGCAGATGTATCCGGAATGTCCAGCGCCGTGATGTCTCTGGCGCTTTCCCGGGTATTAAGCGCCAATATCGTAGACCCTGTATCAAATTCGACATACGTGCCGTGTTCAGCACGAATCGGCAGTCCTAAAATATCCCGGTAAAAATGAATAGCCCGCTTGCTGTCCGATACGTATAGAATAAGATATTTCATTGATAGATTCATTGCCAACCCCTCTCAGCATTTTCAATAGTCCTTCTAGCCCGGTATAGACGCTTCCATCCTTAAGCTCGGATCTTTCCACATCTGCGCCCATTTTTTCACAGCCGCCACGATAATGATGAAGCCTAACACCAGCATGATGATAGATAATACGCCATTCAATACACTATATCCTGCTGCTTCAGGATTGAGATACACATTGCGCACCATCCAATAGCCCGCATAATTGACAGTGACATATAAATAGGCAAGCGGGATAAGACAGGTCAGAATGTACCGGCGTTTATCGGCGATTTTCAGCACGATCGTCGCTCCGATAATCAGCCCCACTGAAGCCATCAGCTGATTAGAAACGCCGAAGAGCGCCCAAATGGAACCGATATCTCCTGAATACAGCAAGTACCCCCACATCAAACAGGCAAGCGCGCTGGCAAATACAGAGCCCGGAATCCAGTCTGTTTTCTTCAGCGGCTTATACACCTCCCCGAAGAAGTCCTGGATCAAATAACGGGCGACACGTGTGCCGGCGTCAATCGCTGTTAAAATAAAGACCGCTTCAAACATAATGACAAATTGGAAAAAGTATGAGGCCAAATGGCTGAAAAACGGCATTCCGGTAAAAATATAAGTCATTCCCACCGCAAGCGTAACGGCTCCCCCTGTTCTTCCTTCTAAGTCCAAACCGATTTCCCTGCTCAATTCAGGCAAATGTACGACATTCATGCCAAGCGTACGGAAAACCTCAGGCGTGCTGTTAATCGCAAAGTAATCAGCAGGCTGTAAAGCGGTCGCTGCAATCAGCGCCATGATGCCGACAAGACACTCAACAAGCATTGCGCCAAACGCAACCGGCTTCATATCACTCCATTTATTCAGCATTTTCGGTGTCGTTCCTGAGCCGACAAAGGCATGGAACCCAGAGATCGCCCCGCAGGCGATGGTTATTGAGATGAACGGCCAGACAGGTCCTGCCAGCACCGGCCCGCCGCCTTTTACGAATTCTGTAAACGCAGGAAACGGAATAGACGGATTGACGACAAACACACCAACAATCAAAGCGATAAAAACACCGATTTTCATAAAGCTGCTTAAATAATCACGCGGAGCCAGAAGCAGCCAAACGGGAAGCGCAGCCGCAAAAAATGCATAAACAGGAAGCGCGATTGCAAGCGCTTTCGTATCTAGCGTTAAAAAGTCACCGAGCGCGGTAGTCTGTACCCACGGACCGATAAAGACTCCTGCCATTAAAAAGAGAAAGCCGACCGTTGAAGCGAGCTTTAAATTTCCCGTTTTCTTATAAAATAAGCCCACACCCATCGCAATCGGAATCGTAATCCCTACCGCAAATGTTCCCCATGGATTACGTTCAAGCGCATGCAAGACAACCATCGACAGGCCCGCCATTGTGATCGTGATGATAAACAGCATGGACAGTCCTGTACAAAATCCTGCAACAGGGCCAAGCTCATCCTTCGCCACTTCCGACAGCGATTTTCCGTTTTTGCGCATCGATGCAAACAACACCACAATATCATGGACGGCTCCCCCAATTACCGCCCCGATTAACAGCCACAATAATCCCGGCAAATAGCCAAACTGCGCCGCCAGAATTGGTCCGACCAGCGGCCCGGCCGCTGCGATCGCGGCAAAGTGGTGGCCGAACGAAACCCATTTATTTGTAGGCACATAGTCTTTCCCATCCTCAAGCGCATGAGCAGGTGTTGGCTTGTCATCATTCACTTTGAGAACCTTCACCATCATAAATGTTCCGTATAAACGATAGGCAATAGCCAAAATACACATTGATGCTATCACAATTGTAACCGCATTCATTTTCTCCCATCCCCTTTGCTGTTTTTCATAAATATATCATAATTTCATGGTGAAAAGCGGTCATTTTTTCCTATACAAAAAGCCGGCTTGAACGGGCCGGCTCGTGGCAGTTGAAAGACAAGCCGGAGAGAAATCTCCGGCTTAGCTTCTCTTATGACTGTTTTTTCAGGCGGATCACATTCCAGGAAAGCGGCGTGAAATGAGCAGTTAAGCCGTTTTCGCTGACAGACGATGTTCCGTTGGAATGCGGAACGACATTTTTTCTGTTATGCTGGTTTGTCGCTTTGATATCCTGATGCTCAAGTACGATGTGCTCTGCGATTTGGTAGGATTCAAAGCCTCTGAGCGAAATCTCCGTCTCCATCTGATCCTCAGCCTTGTTTACCGCAAAAATAGTGAGTGTTTCTTCCTCTTCAGAGTACACAACAGCAGCATCAACATATGGCACATCAGTGAAATCAGAACAATCGTACTTAGGAGAGGAAATAAGCGGTTTCAGTGACTCGCCCCTTCCGTAAACAGAAGCATGCATGTATGGATAGAAAATCGGCTGTCTCCATGCTTCTCCGCCTTTTTCCGTCATGATCGGCGCGATGACATTGACAAGCTGTGCAAGACACGCAATTTTCACACGGTCTGCGTGCTGCAGCATCGTAATGAGCAGAGAGCCGACTAATAAGGCATCTTCAAAATTGTAAATATCCTCTAAAATCGGACGCGCAGTGATCCACGGCTCGACTTTTTTATCAGCCTCATTTGAGTGGTACCAGACGTTCCATTCATCCAGAGAAAGATTAATTGTTTTCTTGCTGCGTGTTTTTGCTTTTACATAGTCACAGGTCGCAGCGACTGATTTGATAAAATGATCCAAATCCATAGAACGTGCCAAGTAGTTTGGCAGATTGTTATCCCGGTTTCCGTAGTAGGTGTGAAGAGAGATATAGTCGACATGCTCATACGTATGCTCCAGCACCTTCGCTTCCCAATCGATAAAGGTCGGCATGCCGCTGTTTGAGCTGCCGCAGGCAACGAGTTCAATTGATGGGTCAACCCACTTCATGACCTTTGCTGTTTCTGCGGCAAGCCGTCCGTATTCATCAGCTGTTTTGTGGCCGATCTGCCACGGTCCATCCATTTCGTTTCCTAAGCACCATGTTTTGATGCCATACGGCTGTTCATAGCCATGCGATCTTCTTAAATCACTCCAGTAAGAGCCTTTCGGGTGGTTGCAGTATTCAACGAGATTACGGGCGGCATCTATGCCTCTTGTGCCGAGGTTGACGGCCATATTGACCTCAGTGTTCACCTTTTTGGCCCAAGATAAAAATTCATTTGTTCCCACTTCATTGGTTTCTGTCGTTTGCCATGCCAAGTCAAGCCGTCTCGGGCGGTTTTCGACTGGTCCGACACCGTCCTCCCAGTTGTATCCGGATAAAAAGTTTCCGCCCGGATAGCGGATGATGGGAACCTGTAATTCTTTGATCAGCGACTGAACATCTTTTCTAAACCCATCTTCATCCGCTTCAGGGTGATCAGGCTCGTATATGCCTTCATATACCGCACGACCCATATGTTCGATAAACGAGCCATAAATCCGTTTATCTACTTCACCGATTTTATATTCTTTGTCTACAATCATTCGCGCTTTTTTCATCACACGTTTCCTCCTTCATTAACCTTTGACTCCCCCTACCGTCAGGCCGGAGATAAAGTACTTTTGGAAAAACAAGAAAATGATAATCACCGGCAAAATCGCAAATACTGAGCCGGATATAAGCATGTCGTAATTATTTCCATAAGGGCTCAGCAAGCTGGACAGCCCTATTGGAAGCGTAAACATTTCTTTCGACCGAAGCACAATCAGCGGCCACAAGAAGTTGTTCCAGCTGTTTAAGGACTGAAGGATAATCATCGCACCGAAAGCCGGTTTCATCAGCGGTGCCATAATCCTGAAAAAGATGCCGAATTCCGTACAGCCGTCCATCCTTGCAGAGTCCAGCAGATCTCTTGGAAGGCCAAGAGCATATTGCCTAAAAAAGAAAACGGCAACAGGTGAAACGATAAACGGCAATATGACACCTGTATATGAATCGATCAAGTGCAGTCCGACGGTAAGCTTAAACAGAGGAAGCATCATCACTTCCAGCGGAACCATCATGATAATCAGCACAAGAACAAAGATGATATTTCTGCCCTTAAAATCATAAACCGCAAGCCCGTACCCGATCATCGAAGAAAAAAACAGGGTAAGCACGGTTGTGAAAAGCCCAAGTACAAGACTGTTAAAAAACCATTTGAAATAAATGCTTCCGCCGTTAAACAGAAATGTATAATTATCAAGACTCATTACTTTAGGATCAATGTCGAGATTGAGCCCCACACGCAAAAGCTCAGATGAGGGCTTTAATGATCCTAAAAGCAAACAGAAAATCGGAAAAAGATACAATAGGCTCAGCATCATAAAAAACAGGGTTAGTGCGATTCTGTAAACGCTGAACTGAGGACTGTGCCGCAACATTTATCCCTCCCCCTTAAACGAGCCTGACAGCTTTAATGAAATCAGGCTGACAACAAGGATCACAATCAAAAGCACGATGCCGATGGCTGCTCCGTACCCCATTTCGTTGTAGGCAAGTCCCTGCTGATACAAATATCCGACAAGCGTCAGACCAATATTACCCGGGGAATTATTCTGCCAAAGGACGTAGCTTTCCTCAAACATCCTGAAGCCGCCGATGATGCTGATGGTCAGCACATATACGGTTACAGGCTTGAGAAACGGCAGCGTGATGTGCAGAAATTTTTTCATTGTATTCGCGCCGTCTATATCAGCGGCTTCGTACAGCTCTTTCGGCACATTTTGCAAACCGGCTAAAAAGTAAAGGATGTTGATTCCCATCCATCTCCATGAAGCAAGCAGCACCATCAAAAACATGCCGGTATGTTCATTGTTCATCCAGTTCTGAGGTGAAAAGCCGAGTTTGAGTAGGATGGAATTGGCCAGAGACGTTTCCATTTCTCCGAAGATCAGCCGAAAAATGATCCCCGCGACAATGGTGGAGGTCAATGCCGGGATGAATAATGCTGATTTAAATATATTTCTAAATTTGACCAGCTTTGAATTCAGGAATATGGCCAGAAGCAATGGGACAGGAATCAGCACGATTAGCGTCCAAAAGGTGTATTCCAGCGTATTCCAAAGGGCGGTATAGAACGTCGGGTTGTTTAGCGCTGTATAATTAGACAATCCGACAAAGGACACCTCTCCCGGCAAAATTCTTTGGAAGCTCATGATGAAGACACTAATGATGGGGTATAGAAAAAATACGAGAAAGGATAAAACGAATGGCGCTGTAAACAGATAGGGCGCCGCTTTTTTTGAATAAAATAGATCTCGCCAGCCTGATTGTTTCGCAGCTGAAGGAACGGGATGAACCGTTCCTGTTTTCACAGGTTTCATGAGAACCTCCCCGCTTTCACTTTTTGAATGGGATTCTATTTCTGTTTCAGTTCACCTGCCGCTCTGTCCAAGGCTTGTTTAGGCGTTTTTTGCTGAGATTTAAGTGCGTCGAACAACACGCTTCTGTTGACAAGGTCTGAAGCCTTGGCAAAATCCTCATGTAAATAAATCGGATTGATTTCATCCTTGATATCGAGCAGCACGGAAAAAATGCCTGTTCCGTTTTGGAAGTAATCCGTGTATTTGTTTTTCTCTTTCAATTCCTTGGAGCTCCAGACATCCCAGCGAAGCGGGTCAAACCCAAGTACGCTCCAGAGCTTTTTGTTTCCTTCTTTAGAGCCCTTCGCAAAGGCTAAAAACTCTGTTGCTAACTCAACATGCTTGGCTTGCTTCGGCACAACGGTTGCCGTACCGCCCAAACCTGCCGAGCGGTCGCCTCCCTCTTTCCATGCCGGGAGCGGCCTGATGGCAATCTTCCCTTTCAGATCAGGCATATAATCGATAAATCTTCCCATATACCAAATCGGCATGAGGACTGAAGCAGCTCCTCCTTGGTTCATAAAGCCGTAGTATTCTTCACTGTGATGCCCGCCGCCCGGCGCAGGAATCATCGTTTTATCATTGATCATGTCTTTTAAATATTGAAGTGTTTTTACGTTGGTGTCATTATTGAGGATCAGCTTGCCGTTTTTATCAAAATAGCCTGAGTTTTGCTGTGAAATAATAGATAAGAACGTTCCGGAATCATTTGTTTCCACCGTTCCCATCGGCTTCCCGGTCACTTTGCGCACTTTCTGTCCGGCTTTATGGTAATCATCCCATGTTTTAATATCGTCAGGATTGACGCCGGCTTTCTTCATAACATCCATGTTATAAAACATGACTGTTGTTCCTACATGCGTATCGAGTCCGTAAAGCTTGCCGTTTTTGCTGTACAGGGTCAGCCGCGCCTCAACGAATTTATCGCGGTCCTTTTCAATCAGCGGAGTCAAGTCGGCAAGCGGTATGTCAGAGCCCTTCAAAAAGTTTGAAAAACGGGCCAATTCAACATCGGCAATATCAGGGACGCCTTCTCCCGCTATTAAGGAGATAGACAAGTTATCGTGCATTTGTCCATACGGATAAACGACCGTATTCAGCTTAATTTTGCGGTCAGGATATTTTTTATTCCATTCCTTCACCATTTCCACATAGAACTGCTCATGAAGCCCGTTAAATGTCCAAAAGGTCAGCTCGGTTTCACCCGACTTCCCGGATGATCTTTCTGCTGAACACCCGGCAATGACTAATGTCAGCAGCATCATGAGCACAAGAAAACAGACAGTCATTTTTTTCATCTGCGTTACCCCTTCCATTCGAGGTGCGGGCTATTCATATAGACCATGGTTGATCAGCGTTTTGTTTTCATTAATGATTCTTAATCCGGTGCAGCGGTCTCTTAAGGTGTGCGCGTGTCTGAAGGCATTCTTGACGGAATCCTGCCCGACACCGATTTCGTCAAAATACGCAGGGCCTCCGGCTGATCTCAGCCAATCAGCCAGCACTTCTCCTTCCGGGAGAGTTTGATAAGCCGATTGGATGGCTTGCCGCCGGCTCGGTGAAAATTCGTTCAGCCCGTCATCCTTAGCGAGCTTTCTGTATGTGTCAGTTAATAAAACAGCTGCACAGCCCACCTTTGCCCCATGAAGAATCTGCGGCCGTTTTTTCTCCATTAATTCCATCTCAATCCAATGTGAAATATGATGCTCTCCGCCTGATGCCGGGCGGGAATGATCTAATGCCAGCATGACAAGCCCCGATACAAGTAAAGACTCCATCAAAACCCGTATGCCTGTTTCCGTTTTCATCGCAATGTCTTCTGTGTGTTCAATGCAGGCAGCAAGCGCCTCCTGAACAATCTTAGCTCCTGCTGGCGAATAAGGCTCGCCGGCAAGATGCCGGGATATTTCCCAATCTGCTAAAGACGTTATTTTACCGAGCATGTCACCAAATCCAGCCGCCACCATTGACTGCGGTGCCGCTTTTAATAGATCCAGATCAGCGAACAGTGCAGACGGGGCCTTCGTTTGAATGGTTGTTTTCGTACCGTATAAAACAATCGGCGCCCCTGCTGATGTAAAACCGTCTACAGATGGAGCAGTCGGATAAGAAATAAACGGCAAATCTCTTTGAAACGCCGCAAAGCGGACGATATCATGAATCGTGCCCGAACCGACTGCGATCATGACATCCGTTGTTTGTTTCGTATGGATCAGCACATGAATGAGCGATCGTTCATCAGCTGTCACATCTCCGGCTTCATTTTCTGGAATGATCAGGCACTCGGCCTGAAATCCTGCTTGATTCAGTCGGTTTTCTAAATCAATTCCTGCAATGCGGTGTGTATTCGCGTCGCAAACAAGGACAATATGTTTGTAGTTTTTTCGTTTTACATAATCCAAAAGCGAATCAGCTGCTTGCTTACCGAGAACAATTTCTTCAACTTTTATAGGCAACGTCTTTTCTCCGGCGTGTTCAAAAGCACGCTGAACGTCAGCTGCGATACGATTCATATCAGAATCCCCTCCTCAGCCAATTTGGTTACATCCTTAACAGAATCCAGCACATAATCCGGCGTGTACAAACGCTGTTCGCCCTGTTTCGCAGAACCAGTAAGCACTAAGGCGCTTTTCATGCCATAAAGCTTCCCCATCGCAATGTCAGATTCAATGCTGTCTCCTATAATCATGCATTCATGTGCGGACAGTCCCATTGCTGTACAGGCAGCCTCCGCCATCAGCCATGACGGCTTTCCGACAACAAGTTCAGTCTTCGCTTGTGCGGAAGCCTCTATCGCCCCAATCATTCCAGCCACATCAATGGCATTTCCGTCTTCGTTCGGAAAAGAGCGGTCTTTGTTTGTAGCGATAATACGAGCGCCGCCGGCAGCCGCTTGAAAGGCTTGATTTAAATCTTCGTACGTGAGCGTTTCATGAAGGGAGATCACGAGCCAATCCGCTTCCTTCGGTTCGTTCGCGTTCTGCACGCCGGCCAGCCTCAGCTCGTCAACCAAGCCTTGCTCCCCAAGCACCCATACCTTTGAAAAACGATAATGTTTTTTCAGAAAAGCCGCTGTCACGCTTGATGACAGAACAATGTCGTTTACGTTCGTTTCAATCCCCGCGCCAAGAAGTTTTTTTCTGCACATGGCACGGGAGATATTCCCCCGGTTGCTTAAAAAGACGATTTTCTTTCCCATTCTCCTAAGCGTTTTGATCGCTTCTCTTGCTCCTTCGATCAACTCATTTCCTCTGAATACAGTACCGTCCAAGTCAATCAGAATGCCGGCTGGTGACACAGGCGTATCATGACTGGCCATAATACGCATTTGCTCCGTGTTTTCGATAAAAATGCTTTTCATGCAGGACTGTATTGATTGGGGTTACATCCTTGTTCAGCATAATAGAGTGATAGGCCATTTCGGCAACCGTTTCTAATACAACTGCGTTATGAATGGCATTTAAGGCGTCAGTGCCCCAGCAGAACGGTCCGTGATTATTCACGAGCACACCCGGCACCTGTTCGTAGTTATGATGCTGAAAGGTTTCCGCTATGACTTTTCCTGTATTCAGTTCGTAGTCATGAATGATTTCTTCATCATACATTTCTCGAGTACATGGAATCGCACTGTCAAAATAATCAGCATGGGTCGTGCCTAACGGAGGGATGTCTCTGCCCGATTGCGCCCAGCTTGTCGCCCATTGGGAATGGGTATGGACAATTCCCCCGATATTCGGAAAGGCTTTATATAGATAAACATGGGTAGGTGTATCTGAAGAAGGCTTAAGCGAGCCTTCGACGACCTCTCCATCAAGGTTCAAAACAACCAAGTCATCTGCTGTAAGGTCGCTGTATTCGACTCCGCTAGGTTTGATGACAATTCTTTCTTTTTCACGGTCAATGCCGCTGACATTTCCCCACGTAAAGGTTACCAGCTGATGCTCTTGAAGCTTCAGGTTGGCAGCCAGCACTTCTTTTTTTAATGTTTCAAGCATGCTCCATCACCCTTTATCAATTCTTTTTTGCGGCAGATGAAAATTGAAGATTTTTGATCGTTTTCAGACGCTTCATGACATGGTTTTCTTTTCCGAAATAATGAACCAGCTCTTTATATTCAGCGTACAATTTTTCATAAACCGCGGCGTTTTCGGCATTTGGCGTATAAGTTATATCTTTCAGTTTTCCCATGTTCGCCGCTGCCTCTTTGATGTCATCGTAGCCGCCTTTTTCTTTGCCTGCTGCAAGCGCACCGAAAATGGCAGATCCTAAGGCTGGGGCTTGCGGTGAACCAGAGATTTTAATGTCCATGTTTGTCACATCCGCATAAATCTGCATGACAAACGGGTTTTTCTCAGCTATTCCGCCCGCTGCGTATAGTTCCTCAATCGGAACACCGCTTTCTTTGAATGTTTCGATAATCATCCGGGTTCCGTAAGCTGTCGCTTCAACTAACGCTCTATAAATCTCTTCAGGCTTCGTCAGCAGTGTCATTCCAAGCAGCATCCCTGTTAAATCTGCATCAACAAGAGTTGAACGGTTTCCATTCCACCAATCTAAAGCAAGCAGGCCGCTTTCACCTGGCGCTTGATGGTTTGCTTTCTCACTCAGCAGCTCATGAACGCCAATGTTTTTTTCCTTTGCTTCCTCTTGATAAGCTGGCGGGACACATGTTTTCACAAACCAGTCAAAATGATCGCCGACACAGGACTGCCCGGCTTCATATCCCGCATAGCCCGGGAGAATTCCGTTGTCCACAACGCCGCACATACCTGGAACGATATGCACCTCTTCACCAAGAAGAACATGGCACGTTGAGGTTCCCATAATCATCAGCATTTTCCCTGGCTCTGTAATGCCAACCGCCGGTACGGAAACATGAGCGTCCACATTGGCAACCGCAACAGCCGTTCCCGGGAGAAGCCCTGTCAGCTTTGCCATTTTTTCAGTCAGACTGCCGGCTTTTTCTCCTACCGAATGAATAGAACCTGCCAATTTGTCCTTTGTAATCGTTTTCATTGAAGGATTTAATTTCTCAAAGAAATCATCTGACGGATACCCCGCTTTTTCACTCCACATCGCTTTATACCCTGCGGTACAATTGCTTCGCTTGAGCGAGCCGCACAGCTGGTACACGATCCAGTCCGCAGCCTCGATGATCCGGTCAGCCGCTTCATAAATGTGAGGCGCTTCCTCGGCAATTTGCATGACCTTTGGAATCATCCATTCTGATGAAATTTTTCCTCCGTACCGCTGTAAAAAAGCCTTCCCTTCTTCTTCCGCGATTTGATTGAGCCGATCAGCATGTTTTTGGGCCGCATGATGCTTCCAGAGCTTCACATAGCTGTGCGGCTCCTCTTCATATTCAGGCAGCATGCATAACGGCTGCCCGCTGCTGTCAATAGGAAGGATCGTACATGCCGTGAAATCAATTCCAATCCCGATAATGTCTTTCGGTTCAACGCCCGTCTGTTCGAGTAAAGACGGAATGGTTGTTTCCAAGACTTCGAGGTAATCAGCAGGGTGCTGCAGCGCCCAGTCACGCGGCAGCTTTTGACCCGTTTTTGGAAGGACGGTATCAATGACAGCATGCCGGTATTCTTTTACAGCAGCCGCAAGTTCCTCCCCTGTTTGGACATGAACGAGCACTGCTCTTCCTGATAAAGTTCCAAAATCAACCCCTATTGTGTAAGCCATGTGACATCCCCCTCTACTTTTGAAGCCGGTAAAGCGCCTCGTTCCATTTTAACTCGTGTTTCAGTTTATGAATTGTCGTATCACGGGAAATGAGAACACTTTCGATTCCCGCCATTTCCGCCCAATCAAGCATTTGCTCCGCTGTCAGTTCATAAGACAGGCAGGTATGGTGTGCACCGCCGGCTAAAATCCATGCCTCCGCTGCTGTTTTCAATGACGGCTCCGGCTTCCAGAGAACACGGGCAACCGGTAAATTCGGCATGTCTTTTTCAATTTCCTGGCCGTTGACTTCATTCAGCACAAGGCGGAAACGCCCGCCAATATCAACAATGCTAGCTTGAATGGCAGAACCGCTGATGCCGTTAAATACAAAACGCGCAGGGTCCTCTTTGCCGCCAATCGAAAGCGAATGAACCTCGATTTTCGGCTGATCCAAAGCGACAGTCGGACACACTTCAAGCATGTGAGAGCCCAGAATCATTTCATTTCCCGGTTCAAAATGGTACGTGTAATCTTCCATGAAGGAAGTTCTTTTTCCTTTAGCCATGATTTTCATCATCCGTACAAGGGCCGCTGTCTTCCAATCTCCTTCACCGGCAAACCCGTAGCCTTTCTCCATCAGGCGCTGAACAGCAAGTCCCGGCAGCTGTTTCATTCCGTGCAGCACTTCAAACGATGTCGTAAACGCTGTGTATCCGCCTTGCTCAAGAAAAGCGGTTAAGCCAAGCTCAATTTTCGCCTGTTCTTTAATGGACGCTACCTTTGCTTCGTCACGTTTTGTTTCCTCACTGATCACATATAGTCTGTCATACTCGGCATAAAGCGTGTCAACCTCGTCGTCCGTAATGCGATCCATCACTTCAACGAGATCCCCGATGCCATATCCGTCAACCTGCCAGCCAAATTGAATATGCGCTCCCACCTTGTCTCCGTCCGTTACCGCTACATGACGCATGTTATCTCCAAATCTGGCAACCTTAATATGTCTGCTTTCATTTAATGCAGCCGCCGTATCCATCCACTGGGACATTTCTTTTTTCACTTCTTCATCATCCCAATAGCCGGCAATGACTTTTCGGCTAAGCCCCATTCTCGAGTTGATGTAACCGTACTCTCGATCGCCATGCGCGGATTGGTTGCTGTTCATAAAATCCATGTCAATCGTACCCCACGGGATATCGCGATTATATTGGGTATGCAAATGCATAAGCGGTTTTTGATAAGAGGAAAGGCCTTCTATCCACATTTTTGCAGGGGAAAATGTGTGCATCCATGTAATGATGCCAGCACATGTCTCACTGTACTCCGCTTCTCTTAACAGCTCTCTAATGGTTTCCGGTGAAGTGACGACGGGCTTATGAGTGATTTTATATCTGGAAGAAATCCCGCTGAGCCCCTCACAAATGCTTTTAGCATGCTGATCTACGAGTTCCAGCGTCTCTTCCCCGTATAGGTGCTGGCTTCCTGTCACAAACCAGAATTCATAATCCTTTGTCTGAAGCATGTAAACTGCCCCTTTCTCATAAAATAAAACGCTTTCAAATACAAAAGATACGTACTAATGATAGAAAGTAAACCTATAAATAAATATTTGTACGAACAATTTTATTATAGTAATTGACTATTATACTGTCAATCTTTTCTTTTAAAAAAAGCCGGGGGCAGAGCCCGGCTTTTTGATTCAATAGGACGGCCAGCCCGAGCTCCAATTCAAATCATTGATGAGAAGCTTTGGAATGCCGTTGTCATTGGCATCATAGGCATGGCGAACAAGAATGTTTCCGTTCACAATATCCTGGCCTCCAGGTCCTTTCCATTGGTCATTGCCCGAATCCAAAATGGTGCCTCCGCCTTCAAGCATGCTTTTTCCGCTTTTATCAAGATAAGGGCCTGTAATGTTTTTGGATCTTCCGTAAGCAATTTTGTACGTACTGTTTACCCCGTCACAGCATTTATCAAATGAAACCATTAAATAGTAATAGCCATTTTGATACGTAAGAGTAGGAGCTTCTAAGGCACCTCCATTATTCGGTCTAGCTGCAATCGAATAGAGCGAGCCTGTAGGCTTCATCGTACTCTTATCGAGCTTAGTCAGCTTAATGCCGCTCCAAAACGAGCCGAATGCGAGCCACGGATTGCCATCCTTGTCGAATGTCAGCTCCGGGTCAATGGCGTTATAATTATTTGAGCTTGTCGAACGAATCACCAAGCCCTCGTCCTTCCAGCTCCCCGAACTGATGCTTGTTGAAGATGCCAGGCCAATGGCAGATGTATTGCTTCCAAAAGAAGAAACGGAATAATATAGCCAGTACTTGCCGTTATAGTATTGGATGTCCGGCGCCCACTGGTTTTGGCCATAATTCGGCACATAATTGGACCACCACGATAGCGGTGTAGTGAAAATGGATTTTTGTACGGTCCAATTTTTAGCGTCTGAAGACTTCAAAACCCGCAGTCCCCGTTCTTCAGTAAGCCCTGTTCCGAGCGCATACCATGAGCTCCCCTCTTTAATCATAGTCGGGTCATGAAGCAGCTCATTGGATGCACCCCAAAACGCTGCCTCTGCGGGAGCAGCAGATGTGAATATCAAACCTGCAGCCAGAGCTGCACTCGAAAAGTGTAAGAAGCGTTTCCATGTTTTTTTCTTTTTAATTTTGTTCAACCTCCTTTAAATTAGAAAGCGCTTACAAATTAGATTGTTTATCCTCCCTTCCTGTCAAATCGAGCTGCGTATCATATATCGTCATGTTCAGGAAATTTTCGGTATCCCCTTTATTGTAGTCACTATGCTGTAATTTGTACAGACAAAAAAATAGAATCCGCCTAAATAGGCGGATTCTTCCGTATCTTTATTGGTACGTAATTTCGTCAACCGTTTTTCGGTCTAACTTCTTAATGACTTCTGTAATTAACTTTACCGCGTTTTCATAATCATCACGATGCAGCATGGCCGCGTGCGTATGAATGTAGCGGGTTGCAATGGTAATGGACAGCGCAGGAACGCCATTTGCCGTCAAATGGATGGCACCCGAATCAGTTCCGCCGCCGGCAATGGCATCAAATTGGTACGGAATGCCGGCTTCCTCCGCAGTGGCTACAACTGCATCGCGCAAACCTTTGTGAGAGACCATGGATGCATCGTAAACGATAATCTGCGGGCCTTTGCCCATTTTGCTCTGCGCTTCCTTCTCAGAAATGCCAGGCGTGTCTCCTGCTATTCCTACATCAACTCCAAACGCAATATCAGGCTGAATGGTGTGTGCAGCCGTTTTCGCTCCTCTCAGCCCGACTTCCTCCTGCACGGTTCCGACGCCATACACTATATTTGGATGGTCTGTGTTTTGTAAGTTTCTTAACACATCAATTGCAATCGCACAGCCGATGCGGTTGTCCCAGGCCTTTGCGAGTAGGAATTTTTCATTGTTCATGACCGTAAATTCAAAATGCGGAACGATCATATCTCCCGGAAGTACACCCCACTCCAAGGCTTCTTCCCGGCTTGAAGCTCCAATATCAATAAACATATCTTTTATTTCCACTGATTTTTTTCTTGCTTCAGGAGACAAAATATGGGGCGGCTTAGAGCCGATAACCCCTGTGATTTCTCCTTTTTTTGTGACAATGGTGACGCGCTGGGCAAGCATAACCTGAGCCCACCAGCCGCCAACGGTTTGAAAACGGATAAAGCCTTTATCTGTGATTTGTGTCACCATAAAGCCGACTTCATCCAAATGTCCGGCGATCATAATTTTCGGGCCGTTTTCTGCACCAGTTTTTTTGGCAATTAAACTGCCCAGGCGATCTGTTGTCACCTCATCAGCAAATGGTTCTATGTATGATTTCATCACTTGCCTTACTTCTCTTTCATTGCCCGGTATGCCTTTTGCATCTGTTAAATCTTTCAGCATGGTCAATGTTTCATCTAATTTTGCCATGTTCCAAACCCTCCTTCATCAGTCCTGCATTCTTATTATACAAAACATGGCGCTAACCATACGACTATTTCACTTGAAAATCGGGTATATGTTTTTACAGCTTTCTTTTAGAAAAAGTGAAACCTTTTTCTATGCTTTTCGTATTACATCAGATCATCACCATAAGGGAGGTGCCTTCACACAATGTTTGTCATGGTTCTAAGGATTATTTTGCTTGCACTTTTTGCTTATTGTATTTATGCCGTGGTCAAATATGTCGCGAATCCTAAGAGAAGGCTTAAGCTGGCCCAATCAAAAGAACATTTTTATATTATTGATGAACAAAACAATACCCGGAAGAATTTTCAGCTGACGTATAAAGGCGTGCTTTTTGAGGGAGAAAAGCATATTCCTTCCAAGGATCATCCGCTGTTTATTCACACGATCTTTGTCTGGACAGAATCTCCTGAGAAGCTGAAACATTTCTCTGCAAAAGATTTTGAGAACATTGAAGAAAAAGTGCTGGAACGATATCCAAATTGTAAGATTGACTGGGACCAGCCCATTAAACTCGCAAAAAAAGCAGAAGAGCGTTAAACGCTTTTCTGCTTTTTATAAATCAAACGGGCTGTAGTAAATAGCGATGAGAATCGCTTCTATTACCAGAAGAAGCGGTACTCCGTACTTAAAAGAAGCGTGTTTCGTTTTATGTCTGAAGGTTTGCATGCCAAGCCAGACACCGAGCGCTCCAAACACGATGGCTATCAGCCACAGCCGGTCTTCAGAAATTCTCCACTTGTGCTGCTGCGCTTTGCGTTTGTCAATGCCCATCACCCAAAAACCGCACAGATTAATCAACACCAAATAAGCAGCAATAATCATGTTGCCTCATCCTTTATATAGAAAAAGCCGCTCTGCTGGAGAGCGGCTCTATATGATTACTTGTTTAATTGAGCTTTAGCAGCATCAGCAAGCTGATTGAATGCAGTAAGATCGTTTACAGCAAGATCAGCAAGCATTTTACGGTTTACTTCGATACCAGAAAGCTTAAGACCGTGCATTAAACGGCTGTAAGAAAGGCCGTTCATGCGAGCAGCTGCGTTGATACGAGTGATCCAAAGTTTACGGAAATCACGTTTTTTCTGACGACGGTCACGGAAAGCATAGTTTCCAGATTTCATGACCTGCTGGTTAGCTACTTTGTATAATGTATGTTTTGAACCGAAATAACCTTTTGCTAATTTAAGAACCTTTTTACGACGCTTACGTGTAACAGTTCCGCCTTTTACTCTTGGCATTGAATTTCCCTCCTAATTGTTCCTTATCCGATTACTTGATGTTAGCAAGCATTTGTTTGATACGTTTGAAGTCTCCTGCGCTTACAACAGCACTCTTGCGAAGCTTACGCTTTTGCTTTTGAGATTTGTTGGCGAATAAGTGACTTGTGTACGCGTGAGAACGTTTTAACTTCCCAGAACCTGTCTTTTTAAAACGTTTAGCAGATCCGCGGTGAGTTTTCATTTTTGGCATGGGATTTCCTCCTTATTGCTTTTCGTTTTTCGGTGCGAGCATTAAGAACATGCTGCGGCCGTCCATTTTTGGTTTTGTTTCGACTGTCGCAACCTCAGCACATGCTTCGGAGAAACGGTCTAATACACGCTGACCGATTTCTTTATGAGTGATTGCGCGTCCTTTAAAGCGGATAGAAGCTTTCACTTTATCGCCTTTTTCAAGGAATTTAATCGCATTGCGCAATTTCGTGTTAAAGTCATGCTCATCGATTGTCGGACTTAACCGAACTTCTTTTAAGTTAATGATTTTTTGATTCTTGCGTGCTTCTTTTTCCTTTTTCTGCTGCTCAAATCGGAACTTACCGTAGTCCATGATTCGGCAGACAGGCGGTTTTGCATTCGCTGCAACTAACACAAGGTCAAGATTTGCGCGGCCGGCGATTTCAAGTGCTTCCTGACGGGACTTGATTCCAAGCTGGTCGCCATTTTGTCCGATTAAACGGACCTCACGTGCACGGATACCCTCATTAACCAATTGATCTTTGCTAATAATGAGCCACCTCCATAGTTTCTTCGAATTGATTCACAACTCATTTTGAATGCATTTTGCAGGCAAACAAAAAGTGTGGGCATTATAAAACACCCACACTACGAACATCTGTATCAATAAAAATGTACGGTCAACCTGCCAACTACATGCATGTGTCAATCAGGTGAGAAGCGGGTGCTTCTGCTTGTGATTTATATTCAATTCAATAACTATTCTACACAATACCGGATCTTTAGTCAAGGACGACTTATCCGGAACAACTTTTACATTGTAACATGGGTTTTCTATGAGCGCAAGAGAGAAAAAGAAAATCTTTCATCCCCACCCAGAATGCAAAGAACCAACCATTCCCCCTTATTTCGCAATTTACAACAAAACCACTGACAGGAAGAAATGTAAAACAAAGTTAATCTCTGACCGATATAAGAAGCAGAAGGGAGCCTGACACATGAACAAACTGATACAGCTTGCTTTATTTTTCACATTGATATTAACCGGTTGCACGAATAGCAGCGCATCTTCCGAACCAAAAGCTGAAACTGTTAAGACAGCTGCAGCATTTCCTCAAAAGGGGCTGGAGAAAGAGCTAAAAAAACTAAAACCCGTTTCATTGGACATGAAGTTCGAGAGTCCACTTGCTACTGAGTTAGGAAAGCGGAAGGCAAAAGAAGAAGCTGAAAAGCAAAGACAAATCGCTGCCGAGAAAAAGCTTGAAAAAGAGCGGGAGGCGAAACGAAAGAAACAGCAGGAGGAAAAAGCGGAGAGACAGCGATTAGCCGAAGCGGAAAGACAAGCTGAACTTGAAAGACAGCGGCAGGCAGCAATCCAAAAAGAGCAGAAAGCGAACGCTGAGAAAAAGCGGCAATCGCAGGCACAACGGCAGCAGACTGAGGCACCCCCATCTAATAGTCAAGATCCACCATCTTCCTCGAGTCAGACAGATAAAACCATTCAACAGCCAGCTTCAGAGCTTCCTGATGACGATGGTTATGGTTATGAAGAACGAAAAAAGTGGCATGACGATCAAGTAGAATGGGGCATTAAACAAGGGTATATCGATCCCGAAGACGCACCATAAAATAAAAAAAGCCAAGGCATTCAGCCTTGGCTTATCCACCGATCAGCTGCACGAACACAGGGATGACCAGAACCGTTACCACTCCTACTACGACAACAGCAATACTTGCCATCGCAGCTTCAACTTCTCCCATCTCAATCCCGACCGCTACACCAAGTGCATGTCCGGATGTTCCAAGAGCCAATCCTTTAGAAATCGGATTTTTCACTTTAAACACCTTCAAGAACAATGCTCCGAGCGCATATACGATGACAGCGTTAAAGATGACCGCAAAGGCTGTGATGTCGCTGATGCCCCCGATGCCTTTTGATAAAGGAAGCGCAATTGCCGTTGTAGCCGCCTGCGGAAGCATGCTTTTCATTACGGCCGAATCGAGATGAATGCCTTTAGCGAGCAAATAAACAATCGTGACAGAGCAGATAGAGCCGGCAATAATGGAGGCCATGATTTGCCACCAGTATTTTTTAAGCTTATCTCTTTGTTTGTACAAAGGAATTGCAAATGCGATAGTTGCCGGTTCAAGGAAAAACTTAATGATCTCTCCCCCGTTATTATAATCCGCGTAGGAAAAACCGCCGATTTTTAAAAATGCGATCCCCAGCACCATGGCAACAAACAAAGGAGTGAAAAGGAAGAAGCCTTTCGTTTTCTTAAATAAAAAGGTGCCGATGCCGAATGCAGCAAGTGATACGACAATCCCAAAATAAGGACTCATTGTGCTTTCCATGCGAAGAACCTCCTGTTTCCCTTAATGGTGAACGAGTTCGTTATTGTTCTGCGGGCTTTGCACTGTTTTTGTTTTCATGTCCGCTGCGGTTTTGCGTTTTCCGCTCAGCGAAAGAATCAGCTGAGAAAACAATCCCGTAGCCCCCAGCAAAATAATCGTTGCGAGCAGAATGACAAGAACAATTTGCAGGCCGTATTGCTGCATCACACCAAGCGAATTCATAACAGATATACCTGACGGAACAAATAAAAATCCGATCAGAGAGGTCAAAGACGTTCCGAGCGTCTCCACTTGTTCCAGTTTAATGACTTTCAAACATAATAGGAGAAATAATAAGACCAACCCTACAACCGATGCCGGGATAGGTATTGGGACAATAGCGGCAATCATATTTGAAACCAGCATAATGACGGCAAAAATAAATGCTTGTGTTAAAAACCCGTACACTTTTTTAGCACTCATTTTCTTCACCTCTTTCTCTTTGGTACCCCCATTATAAATAAGAATTCCCTGTTATAAAGCGCTTACAAGATAACATGCCGAATAGCGGGTCTGAGTTGCAGAATCAAATGGCTGAAATGCAAAAAGCCGCCCATCAAATATGGAGCAGCTTTTTCAATTCCTTCGCATATGTCCGGCTGACCGGTATTTTCGATCCGTCTTTCATGATCAAATTATACGTTGAATTAAACCATGGCTGAATTTCTTTAATATATTCGGTATTCACGACAAAGCTCCGATGGACGCGGATAAAATCAGAATCCGGCAGCTTTTTCTCAATCACAACGAGTGTATCGCTGACCGTATAAGAATGATCGAAGGTTTTTACATTGACATGACCATCTTCTGTTCCGGCATAGATAATGTCCTTCGTATCCACAATCACAATCGATTCCCCCACAGATAGCGCGAGCTTGTGCTGGCCGGCATGGCTGTTTTGCTCTGTTTCTACAATATCCCGATTGACTTTTTTATATTTTTTCAGCGTTTGCTGAATTCTTTCTTCATCGAATGGCTTGGTTAAATAATCAAGAGCATCCACCTCAAACGCTTTGAGTGCATACTGGTCATACGCTGTCGCAAACACAACAGCAGGAGGATGCTTCATTTTCTTCAATCGCTTTGCGATATCAAAACCGTTTTCTCCGGATAAATCAACGTCTAAAAACAGCAAATCAGGTTTTTGATCCATCATTTGGTCAAAAGCGGATTCGATATTTTCCGCTTCATTGATTTCCATTTCCTCATTGGTCCGCTTAAGCAAGTAAGCCAGTTCATCCCTTGCCAGCATCTCATCATCAACTATTAACACCCTGAGCATGTTCTTCTCCCTCTTTCATCTGTTGCATTGGCACTTGAAAGGAAACCTCTGTCCCTTTATGAACCTCACTGCTGATATGCAGTGCAGCCTGCTGTCCGAATAAACCGATCAGCCGCTGATTTAGGTTATAAAGCGCTGTACCGGTTCCCTCCTTAGACGGAAACGGTTTCTTCCCCAGTTCCGGCAAGACGTCCGGCGGAATTCCGCGTCCGTTATCCGCCACCTTCATATAGACGGATGCGTTATCAGATAAGACACAGACTGTAACCTTGCATATGTCTTGTTTTTTCGGAAACGCGTGCCGAAGCGCGTTCTCGACAAGCACCTGCAAAACAAACGGAGGGATTTCAATCTGCTCCAGTCTGCTGTCGATATTAAGCTCAATTTTATATTTCCCGGGAAAACGCGCCTGTTCTAATGACAAATAGGCGTTAAGATGGTTCAGCTCCTTTGAGAGCGGAATCAGCAGCTGTCTCGCTCCTTGAAGGTTTGAACGAAAATAAACACTGAGCTGCAATAGGAGCTTACGGGTTTTTTCAACATCTGTACGGCATAGCGCAGAAATCGTGTTGATCGCATTAAATAAAAAATGCGGATTCACCTGTGCTTGAAGCGCTTTAATTTCAGCATCCTTGAGAAGTTTGCTTTGCAGCTCTGCTTCCCCAAGCTCAAGCTGTGTCGAAAACAGCATGGCCAGCCCCTCGGCAAGTTCCTCCTCTACCTGACTCAGGCCTGCCGGGCTTTTAAAGTACATTTTTAAGGTGCCGATTGTATTGCCGTTCGATGTCAGCGGCAGGACAATTGCAGCGTGCAAAGGGCATTCAGCATGCGTGCATTCAATCTCTTCCTGCGAAATCGCCTTCATAATATGCCCTGTTTTAATCACCTTTTTGGACAGGCCGGTGATCAAACTTTTCGATGGGATGTGGTGATCCATTCCCGCACCGACATGCGCAAGGATCTTTTCTTTATCAGTGAGAGACACCGCATCTGTTCCTGTCAGCTTATGGATAATAGCCGCTACACTTTTACAGGAGTTTTCATTTAATCCTTGGCGAAAAAATGGAAGTGTCTGATCAGCAATCGTCAGCACTCGATGCGTTTCGAGAGCTCTTGCCTGTTCTTCCTTGCGAATGATCGCTTGAATAATAGACAGAAAAATAAAACTGCCTGTTCCATTGATGAGTATCATCGGAATTCCGATCATGCTGACAAGCTCCCAAGCGTCACTGAACGGCTTTGCCATCAGCAAAATAATGATCATTTGCAGTGACTCCATGCCGATTCCCACAAGAGCGGCGATGCGCGGTGTCGGCATTCGATATCGCTTCGTAAAATACCTGCCGATCAAGCCTGCAAGAACACCCGCTAAAATAGATGATACGGCACAGCTTAAAGCCGTGCTGCCACCGAGTGAAAAACGATGCAGGCCCGCCAGTATGCCGATCCCGGCCCCTACAAACGGACCTCCGAGAAGGCCCCCGATTTCCACGCCCAAAATACGGGTATTCGCGATAGAGCCCGATGGATCTATCGTAAACACCCAGTCATTGTTTACAATCATATTTCTTTGAATTTCGATGCCTGTATAATTGCTGATGATGCTGAAAAGAGAAAAAATTGAAATTAAAATCGCTTTTCCTTTATAGCCGTCCTGATTCTGAAGAGCTTGTCTGAAAAGTTTCGTATGGGCGAGAATGAACCCTAATATAACAATAATCCCCACTCTCTCCAGCATCATAATCATTAAATGAATCATTCATGTCACCTGTTCTTTCCGTTTTCATTCTAGCATGTTTTCGTTTTACGGCTGACTGTTTTTTTAAAATCGTCTGAAAACATATTTCACAAGGCTTTTATCTATTGTAAAATAAAACATGAGCCTTTTGGCAGAAAGATTTGAATCTGAAGCAGAGGAGAAGATCATGAAAGCCGTATTTTTTGATTTAGATGATACACTACTTTGGGACGAAAAAAGCGTCAGAACAACATTTGCAGAAACTTGCTTACAGGCGGAGAAAAAATATGGCCTTGACCCTGAGGAATTCGAAGCAGCTGTTCGCGAAGCAGCGAGAGAATTGTACATGTCATATGAGACGTATCCATATACAGTGATGATCGGCATTAACCCGTTTGAAGGACTGTGGTCCAATTTCTCAGAGCCAATCAGTGAAGGCTTTCAAAAGCTGAACAATATTGTGCCGGAGTACAGAAGAAATGCATGGACAAACGGACTGAAAGCGCTTGGGATCGATGATCCTGCATATGGCGAATACTTGGGAGAGTTTTTTGCGGCAGAGCGCAGAAAGCGCCCGTTTGTATATGATGAAACATTTGCTGTACTCGATCAATTAAAAGGCAAGTATGAATTATTGCTTTTGACAAATGGCGATCCGAGTCTGCAAAAGGAGAAGCTTGCCGGCGTGCCTGAGCTCGCTCCTTACTTCAATGAAATCGTCATCTCGGGCGCATTCGGCAAGGGCAAGCCGGATGTTTCAATTTTTGAACACTGCCTTAAGCTGATGAATATTGAAAAAGACGATGCCATCATGGTCGGCGATAATTTGAATACTGATATTTTAGGCGCTTCAAGAGCCGGAATCAAAACCGTTTGGATCAACCGGACGGATAAGAAAAACGAAACTGACGTAACGCCTGATTACATCATCAGCAGCCTTCATGATTTGTTTCCTATATTAGAGAAATAAAAAAAGCATGATCTCTTCAATGAGATCATGCTTTTTTATTTTATTTTTTCGCTTCAGCTACTGCCTTTTTCACAAACTCATCAAGTGAAATGGTTTCAGAGTTCTGTTCTCCGTATTTACGCACGTTTACCGCTCCGTTTTCTGCTTCTTGGTCACCGACCACCAGCATGTACGGGATTTTTTGCATTTGCGCTTCACGGATTTTGTAGCCGATTTTTTCATCGCGGCTGTCGACTTCAACACGCAGGCCTTCACGCTGCAGGCGTTCCTGCACTTTTTTCGCGTAGTCTAAATGCACAGCCGGAGAAACCGGGATGACTTGGAACTGAACCGGTGCAAGCCATGTCGGCAGCGCGCCTTTGTGTTCTTCGATTAAGAAGGCAACAAAGCGTTCCATTGTTGAAACGACACCTCTGTGAATGACAACCGGACGGTGCTGCTTGCCGTCCTCACCGATGTATGTCAGGTCGAAACGTTCCGGCAATAAGAAATCAAGCTGAACCGTAGACAGTGTTTCTTCTTTTCCGATCGCAGTTTTCACCTGAACATCAAGTTTAGGGCCGTAGAATGCCGCTTCACCTTCTGCTTCGTAATAGTCGTGGCCGATTTCGTCCATTGCCTCTTTCAGCATGGATTGCGCTTTGTTCCACATTTCATCGTCATCAAAATATTTCTCTGTATCTTCCGGATCGCGGTAAGACAGACGGAATGTGTAATCACTTAAACCGAAGTCTTCATAAACATCCTGGATTAAACGGACTGTACGGATAAACTCATCCTTAATTTGATCCGGGCGCACAAAGATGTGTGCATCATTTAACGTCATTCCGCGTACCCGTTGAAGCCCTGACAGCGCACCTGACATTTCATAGCGGTGCATCGTTCCAAGCTCCGCAATACGAATCGGAAGCTCGCGGTAACTGTGAATGTCTTGTTTGTAAATCATCATATGGTGCGGACAGTTCATCGGACGCAATACAAGTGTTTCATTGTCCATTTCCATCGGAGGGAACATGCCTTCCTGATAATGATCCCAATGTCCTGATGTTTCATACAGCTCTTTGCTGCCAAGCACAGGTGTGTATACGTGCTCATAGCCGAGGCTGATTTCTTTATCGACAATGTAACGCTCGATGACGCGGCGGATTGTCGCGCCTTTTGGCAGCCAAAGCGGCAGGCCTTGTCCGACTTTTTGAGAGTTTGCAAACAGTTTTAATTCTTTGCCGAGCTTTCTGTGGTCGCGTTCTTTCGCTTCTTCTAGCATACGAAGATGCTCTTCAAGATCAGCTTTTTTGAAGAAAGCTGTACCATATACGCGCTGAAGCATTTGGTTTTTGCTGTCGCCGCGCCAGTATGCGCCTGCAAGGCTTAACAGCTTAAATTCTTTGATTTTTCCGGTTGAAGGAACGTGGACGCCGCGGCACAGGTCAAAGAATTCGCCTTGCTCATAGATCGAAACGGTTTCTCCTTCAGGAATCGCATCCAATAGTTCAAGCTTCAGGTCGTCGCCGATTTCCGCAAAACGGGCTTTCGCTTCTTCACGGCTGACTTCTTTTCGAACGATCGGAAGGTTCGCATTAACGATTTTTTTCATTTCTTTCTCGATTTTCGGCAGATCCTCCGGTGTAATCGCTTCGTCCATTTCTACATCGTAGTAAAACCCGTTTTCGATAACCGGACCGACGCCGAATTTAACATCCTTGTAGATGCGTTTAATCGCTTGAGCCAGCAAGTGAGCCGTACTGTGGCGCATAATTTGAAGACCTTCTTCTGAGCCTTCTGTAATGATTTCCACTGTACCGTCTTCATTGATCGGCGTTCTCAAATCGATTTCTTTTCCGTTCAGTTTTCCGGCTAATGATTTTTTCTTTAATCCCGGACTGATGGATGCCGCGATATCTTCTGTTGTTGTTCCTTTCGCAAACTCCTTGACTGCTCCATCAGGAAATGTGATTTTTACCATATCTGACATCTTTGTCACTCCTTTTTTTGCATATAAAAACCCCGCCCCTATGAAAGGGACGAGGTTGAATAAACGGAATCGTGGTTCCACCCTTTTTTCCGCAAAGCCAATACACGGCACCTGCGGCTCTAAGCTCTGTAACGGGAGTTCCCGTCAGCCATTACTGTTCCTTTTCAAGAGGTTCACAGCTGAAGTTCAAAGGCGGTAAAGCGAATGGTCCTTAGCTGGGAAGCTTGCAGCCAGGGCTTCCCTCTCTTTGAGCCGGTATCATTCCTTCGTGTCCTTATCAATACGTGTGTCTTTCTTAATCTCCTATGTATTATAAATTGTTCAATCCAAAAAATCAACACGATCGCGTTTCCTTTTTTAAACCGACAGCCTTATATAGACAGGCTGCCGGCCCTCATCCTTCCGAGTGCTTCACCGGTATTTCTGCATCTGTAAAAGCATGAAGCGGGAGCATTTCCACTCTCTCTTGAAATACGTTTTGAATGGTCCTTGCCATCATGTGCTCGGGCTGGTCGGTATAAAGCACGACTTCATCAGGCGCAATGGAAATCAGCGGCGCGAGCAAATGAGAATCAATATACATAGGATGATCCCGGACAAATCTTCTGTCTATGTATTTCATTTTTTCCCGTTCCGGCACATAGCGCAGCTCCCATAATGTAAAGGAACCATCATGGACAATATGCACTTTTTTGATTCGCGGCTGTTTGGCGTTTACATAGTCTCTGAGTGTTTGAATAAAGTTTTGATATTCCTGTTCCATCTTATATTCATCAATCGCTGCTTCTGTAATATCTCTCAGCTGCTTATAGTATGATCCAAGTCGGAAGGTCTGAAAGGAGCGAATGTAAAATACTCCTTCCTCTAAACAGATCGTTTGGAGTTCATCCAAAATAGATTGTTTCCGTGAAAGCTTCAGCGGCTCAAACGGAAGATCGGCTGCTTCACCTTCAATAATACTGTGTGCGAGCTGAAGGATTTGCTGCTGTTCATCCTGGTCCGTGAAACAATAAGTTTCCTCAATCAATGACAGCATATGCTCGTCTTCTTTGCATTCCAAAAAAAATTTGACCAGAATCGGCTCCATAAAACGCTGAATAGGAAAAGCCGGATTCGCTTTTTCAATCCCGATTTTTCGTATGCCTTCACGGACAATGATATTGTTCCGATCGTCCGAATGCTGAATGAGATGTAAAAAAGCGGCTGCATCATGGTCATCTTCAAAGATTATTTCAAGCATGTTTGTCCCCCCTTACGGCATCTGTTACAAGTATATGGGGGATGTTTTTAAAATAGACGTAAAGGTCATTGGCAAATCTTAATTTGATTCCTGGAACAAGTTTTGCATTTTCTTTCTGAAGATAAATGGCAGCGAGATAAACACGATATATAGAGCGAGGACAAGTAAGAAAGCTGGCAGATTGCCAGTCAAAAAGCTTGCTCCCAGCACATTAAGCGCAATCGTCCCAGGGATGATTCCCACAGCCGTTGCGGCAAAATACGGCAGCGCTTTGACATTGGAAAGGCCTGCCGCATAGCTGACGAAATCAAAATTGATCGGCAGGATTCTCAAAAGAAAGATATAGAAAAATCCGTTATCCTCCATTTGCTTCTGTATGGCTTCAAGCCTTTCGTAATGCCCGTTCTTTTTCGCCGAAAACAAACCGGCCGCAAAAAACGAAACAGCTGAAGCGCACATCGAACCGAATAACGTATAAAGCGTACCGAGAAGCGGGCCAAACGCAAGTCCGCCAGCTATTGAAATAACAGATACCGGAAATAAAACAAGTGGCCTGACGATGGATATCCCGATAAACATCAGAGGTGCAAAGACTCCGAACGACAATACCCATACCCTGATTTCTTTCGGCGATACATTCAAATACGTTTTATTTCCCCAATAGAGTAAACCAGCACCTGCAAGCACTGCCAGCCATTTGACAGCCGTTTTTCGTTTCATACCCTCAGTTCCTTCCCCTTTGAACACAGCAATTATGGATGTCGGCGGTTTTCTCCGTCAAGGCGGATCGGAGCAGCCAAATATAATATCCGCTCCATTAATCTTGCAGCTTTTACTTCTTCTTTTTCTCCCCTCTGCGAATACGTAAAATGATGCTTCAGCTCGTCAGGTGAGAAATTAGAAGAAAAGAAAGTAGGCAGCTGCTGGGACATTCTGTGCTGAAGCACCGTTCCGATGACTTCATCCCTTACCCAGCTTGTCATTGATTCTGCTCCGATGTCATCAAGCATCAATACGGGTGTGGTCTTTACCATATTGAGCTTCTCTTCCAATGTCTGGTCTTGCAGCGAATTCTTAAGCTCTCTCACAAATTCAGGCACATAAACAATCATGGAGGAATACTCTTTTTCCGCCAGCTCATTGGCAATCGCAGCGAGCATAAACGTTTTTCCTACCCCGAATTTCCCGTATAAATATAATCCTTTCCCTTTTCCCGTCTCATTATAGCTTTTCAGGAAGTCTGTAACATGCTGAAACATCGCGAGCCTGCTCGGGTCACTGATATCAACTTGCTGGAACGTCGCTCCGAGAAGATCCTGCTGGATATACATGCTTTTCATAAGAGACTGTTGTTTCTTCTGCTGGTCGAGCTTCCGTTTGACTGGACATTCATAATACTCGATATCAATAGACCGCCCATTGACAACAAGCTTCGGATGGTAGCCCTCCAACAAATTGTTGCAGTTTTCATCTTCCGAACAATAGGAGCAATTCTTGCTTTGTTCGATATATTCATAAAGCTTATTTAAGCTCTTTTCGATCATTTTTTGGTCAATCACTTCTTCGTTTTCCTTCAAAAATGCTTGAACATCTTGATCTTTCATGACTTTTTCCTTCATTTGTTCAAGACGTTTTTGGAAATCCGGCCTGCCGGTTACGCCCTGCAGGGAACGGCCGATTGGTTCCATCTATTCCTTCACCCCGCATCTCTGTCTTTAATAGGCAGAGTATTTTTTCAGTTTTTGCATTTCTTCCATCATCTTTTTCTTCTGTTCTTCCAAATCCTGCGGATGCAGCTTCTGCTGTCCGGATTCTGAATCAGACGCTGTTTCCTTTTCTGTCATCCAATCAGGAAGCTTTTCTTCACGAATCACTTTTTGGTTTCGTTTCGAAGACTTTGTTTTTCCTTCAGCCCATTCAAGATACTGGCGGTTTTCTTCTATTGCGAGCTTCATCGCTTCCCTGACCGTTTTTACCTTTTTGCGTGCCCAATGCGAAGCGATTTTTTGGATATAGTTTTTGGACAGCTTCATGTCGGTTTTCAGCATGACATAATAAATTAACACATTTGTGACGCCTGGCTCGAGCTTCTGTTCGAACATAATTTCTTCTATGATCTTCAGATCAGCTTTTGACGGCTCTGTTCCGTCAGCAATGTCCTGCAGAAGCTTCTTCGGGGAAATCGCCTCCAGCAATGCAATCAGCTTCCCATCCAGAGAATCCTCTTCTGCCGGTTTTTCGCCTTCACGCAGATGCACCGGCTGTGTTTTTTCCACCAAATCGGGCAGCTGTCCGTTTCTTTCAATTTGATACCAGTCGCTCGCCGCTTTTCTTAATGCCTCCGTCGTAATGACGTCACGCTCATCAATTGCGCTCATCACAACATTTTGCATTTGCAAAGGGTCAATTCCGTACAGATAAGAAAGCTTTTTGATTGTGTCCCGCACCTGCTGGGTCATCGCTTTTCTCGGTATCATCGTCTCAGAAAGTCCCGCTAAAAACAAATCAAAATCAAACACATCCTCCGTTATGGTGTAGGACGGAGACTGTCCGACAGAAGTATACTCGGACCCCTCGGCAAGCCTTACCATTTCCTCCATATCGGATGTGAGCTTCCATTCACTCGGCTGCAGCGATTCAAACGCATGATTAAACGGACGCGTAATGTCCTTCGCATCTTCTGAAATGGCCGGGTGCGTAAAAAATTGTTTTAATTGCTGATATTTCGTTTTTCCGACCCTATTATACAGAAAAACATTCAGCATTCCGTCTTCAAAAAATTCATTTGGTCTGAGCGGCGGAAGGAGTTCATATATAAAGAGGCGCTCCTGCCGCTCGGATTCTTTCATATATACTTTCAGCAATCCGATGCCCTCGAGCTTCCCCTGTTCCTGATGGATCGTTTTTAAGTTGGACTGTGTCATCCCCATCAGCTGTCTATGTGTGGACTCTCCGCCCCACAGACGGTTTTGTTCAAGCTCTCCCCACAATGTCATATAAAGAGAGAATGCAACAGGGCCGATTAAGGGCTGGTACAGTTGTGTAATAATTTGTCTGTCAATATCCTGCAGCACCGATCTGCTTTTAACCACATACGGGTCTACAGGCAGTACATCTTTCCAATAGTCAGCCATACATTCTCAAACCTTCCGAATTTGTTTCTACCTTTCATTTTACACCGTTTCTTATATCTATCAAATGCCAATTTTGCACATGAGAAAAGAGCTAGAAGAATCCTCTTAGCTCTTTTAACGCTCTTTCTTTATTAAGTCTTTTAATTCATCGATAAAGACGTTTATATCTTTAAACTGCCGATAGACGGACGCGAACCGCACATATGCGACTTCGTCAATCTTAGCCAGCCGGTCCATGACCATTTCTCCGACGAGCTCACTCTTCACCTCGGAGCAGCCTTGATTGCGAAGTTCTTTTTCAATATCAAAGCACATGTCTTCAAGCGTTTTGAGTGAAACAGGCCTTTTTTCACATGCTTTTATGAGGCCGCGCAGCATTTTTTCTCTGCTGAATTCCTCACGCACACCTTCTTTTTTCACGACGATGAGCGGGGTTTCCTCCACTTTCTCAAAGGTCGTAAACCGGTAGTGGCAGGATTCGCACTCGCGTCTTCGGCGAATCGACTTTCCGTCATCCACAGGCCGTGAATCAAGGACTCGTGTTCCGTTATGCTGGCATGAAGGACATTTCAATAAAATCAGCTCCCAACTATATCGTTCCCTGCAATGTATTTTCGGCAGCCTCCGCCTTTTAAAAATAGATGTGACAGCATCTGTCGGGAGAGCCGTTGTTAAATTTGTTTCTATAGCATTAGGTGGTTTGTGAAAATCTCCTTCTTATTTTACAAAAAAAATGAAAAAAGAAAAAGCTGACACTCTCGTTTCTTTATAAAAATAAAAGGAGCATAAGCTAAAAAGCGCATAATGGCTTTCTAGCTTCAGCTCCCTTTGTGTTCGCAATTTACTTTATAGTACTTTCGCTTGCGCCTGTTTAATTTGCACAGGCCCCATTCCTCTTGGTATTTCAATGTTTTCTCTTGTATCAGCATGTAATGCCTCTGCAATGTAATCAGCAGCGACATTAGGATCTAAGTCTCCACAAGTATAAACATCAATGCTCGCATATCCGTGCTCAGGAAAACTGTGAATCGTTAAGTGTGATTCAGAAATAATCACAACTCCGCTTACGCCTTGCGGTGCAAATTTGTGAAATGCAACCTCGCGCACCTCAGCACCTGATTTTAGAGCAGCATTTACAAACGTTTTTTCAATAAAATCCATGTCATTCAGCTTATCAAAATCGCATCCCCATAGCTCGGAGATAACGTGACGCCCCATTGTTTCCATAGTCATGGACCCCCCTTAACAAGAATTAAAAAGTGAAATTCCAACAACTGGGTCGGCCATTTACCACGGGGGAAAGTTAGTCCGGAGAGGTCCTAACCCTTTAAGTAATTCCGAAACAGTCTCAAGCAAGAAGTTCACGAAAAATAGTATACTGTGTTTAAGTCTAATTTGCAAGGTGCGTTTTTTCAGAAATATGCTGTTAAGGGTTTTTTCTTTAAAATGTGTCCATGACCTTATTTTATACAGCAGACGGATGTTTCATTCGTGCCGCTACATGGCGGATCAGATCAACAACTCTGCAGGAGTAGCCCCATTCGTTGTCATACCACGCCAGCACCTTTACTTTCCTGTCTTCCATTACCATTGTTGTAAGCCCGTCAATGACCGCTGAATGAGGATTCGTATTATAATCAGTCGAAACGAGCGGTTCATCTGAGTAATCAAGTACACCGTACATCGACGTTTTGGCAGCGCGTTTAAATGCCTCGTTTACTTCTTCAGCCGTAACATCCGTTTTCAGATCAACAACGAGATCAACCAATGAGACGTTCGGAACAGGGACACGCAAGGCGAGGCCGTGAAGTTTTCCTTTCAAATGCGGCAGCACAAGTGAAAGCGCCTTTGCCGCTCCTGTTGTCGTCGGAATGATGGATTCACCGCAAGCCCGCGCCCGGCGCAAATCTTTGTGCGGGTTATCAATATTTTTTTGGTCATTCGTATACGCATGAACTGTAGTCATCAGACCGCTCTCAATGCCAAACTCTTCATCCAGCACTTTTACAACAGGTGCAAGGCAATTTGTCGTGCATGACGCATTTGAAATAATGACATGGCGCTCAGCGTCGAATTGGTCCTCATTTACGCCCATCACAATGGTAACGTCTTCATTTTTTCCCGGAGCGGTCAAAATCACTTTTTTTGCACCTGCTTCTATATGGCCCATCGCTTTATCTTTAGCATTAAACTTCCCTGTTGCTTCGACGACTATGTCAATATCATATTCCCGCCAAGGCAGCTGTTTTGGATCACGGCTGTTTAACAAAAGCACTTTCTTTCCATTTACGATCAGGCTGTCTTCACCAGCCACAACCTCTTTGTCGTATCTGCCGTGAATTGTGTCATACTTTATTAAATGAGCCAGCGTTTCTGCGGAATAGCTGGCGTTAATGGCCACTACTTGAATTTGATCGTCTAACATCGCTTTTCTAAAAACCATTCTTCCGATTCTTCCAAACCCGTTGATCGCTACTTTTACCTTCATGTTGGACACCCCTTATCAATTATGCCATCCTAATTTGTTACTATCTAAAATTAGTATAACACATTAAAACAAATTCGCCAGTACATATTGATAAAAATCAACGATTATAACGCTAATTTATGATGCATCTTATGTTTTCTTGCACAGAATATCAGGCGTAAGAACCAAAAAGCAGCCAGCGCTCCGCACTGACTGCCCTCATGCTTTATGATTCCTGTTTTAACTTATCATTGAGCACACTTTCTTCTAGCACAGAAAATGTATCCCCGTACACTCTGTTAATATGATTCGCTCCCCAAGCACACAGCATATCTAAAATCCCTTCTAAGCTGCGGCCGTATTCGCTGAGCTCGTATTCCACTTTGGGAGGAACTTGATTATATACGATTCGGTTAATGACACCGTCCGCTTCCAGCTCGCGCAGCTGCTGAGTCAGCATTTTTTGCGTGATGTTGGGCATTAGGCGTTTTAATTCACTTGTGCGTTTTTTTCCGTGCGTCAGATGGCATAAAATGACGCATTTCCATTTCCCACCGATCACTTCAAGAGTCGCTTCAACAGAAATGTTATATTTTTTCTTCTCCATACAATCCATTCTCCTCACAGGCACCAAAAAGTGACTATAGCACTTCAAAGTACGTACTTTTATTTCTTAACGATATGTTTCATAATCACATTTGCCGGCTGATTTGAATCTGCTCTTTTTTATTTATATAGCTTACTCGGCAGAATTTCAATCATACAACACATCTTACAAAGGAGGAACATAATGACTTCAGCCAATAAAAGCAGTATTCCTGCACTACTGGCTTTGGCCGTAAGTGCATTCGCAATAGGGACAACTGAATTTATCAGTGTCGGCCTTTTGCCGCTCATTGCTGATGACCTGGATATTCCAGTCACGACAGCAGGATTGACCGTTTCCCTTTATGCGCTCGGCGTTACATTTGGGGCACCTATATTAACTTCATTGACCTCAAGCATGTCACGTAAGACACTATTGCTTTGGATCATGTTTATTTTTATTGCCGGTAATACGATGGCAGCAACCGCTTCAAGCATCGGGATTTTACTAGCAGCACGTGTGATATCGGCATTTTCGCACGGTGTGTTTATGTCGATCGGTTCGACAATCGCAGCGGATATTGTCCCGGAAGATAAAAGGGCTAGCGCGATTTCAATTATGTTTACCGGCCTCACTGTGGCAACTGTAACCGGAGTTCCTTTTGGGACATTTATCGGCCAGCAGTTCGGCTGGCGTTTCGCCTTTATGGTCATTATCGCCGTCGGAATCATTGCTTTCATTACAAATGGCATTCTTGTACCGTCCAAATTACGAAAAGGGACGAAAACAACGTTGCGGGATCAATTGAAGCTTGTGACAAACATCCGGCTATTGCTTTTATTTGTCATTACAGCGCTTGGATACGGAGGAACATTCGTTGTGTTCACGTATCTGTCTCCCCTGCTTCAGGAAGTAACAGGCTTCAAAGCCGGGACTGTTGCAGTGATTCTGCTCGGATACGGAATAGCTATTGCTATCGGCAATATGATTGGCGGAAAGCTGTCAAACCGAAATCCGATTGCCGCTTTATTCTATATGTTTATCGTACAGGCAATCGTTCTATTTGTATTGACATTTACAGCCCCGTATCAAGCAGCAGGGCTCATTACCATTCTCTGTATGGGATTGCTGGCCTTTATGAACGTGCCCGGCCTTCAGGTGTATGTCGTCATGCTGGCTGAGCGTTTTGTCCCGAGTGCAGTTGACGTCGCATCCGCGATGAATATCGCTGCCTTTAATGCAGGAATCGCGCTTGGGTCATACCTTGGCGGTGTGATCACCGATTCAATCGGATTGATTCATACCGCTTGGATAGGCGGGTTAATGGTGGTCGGTGCAGTCATTTTAACAGGCTGGAGCCGCTTAATGGAAAAACGAGATCGGCAGGAAGCCTGACAATTTTAAAGGAGGAAATGAACATGACAACACATTTACAAGCAAAAGCAACACTTCATAATGGGGTAGAAATGCCTTGGTTCGGCCTCGGCGTGTTCCAAGTGGAAGAAGGATCTGAACTGGTAAACGCAGTTAAAACTGCCATTGTTCACGGGTACCGCAGTATTGACACCGCAGCTATTTATGGAAATGAAGCTGGAGTCGGAGAAGGAATTAGGCAGGGCATTGAAGAGACTGGCATCTCAAGAGAGGATCTGTTTATTACATCAAAAGTATGGAATGCAGATTTAGGCTACGAGGCAACACTCGCCGCATTTGAGACAAGCCTGTCAAAACTCGGTCTGGATTATTTGGATCTATACCTCATCCACTGGCCTGTAGAAGGAAAGTATAAAGAAGCTTGGAGAGCGCTTGAAACGCTGTATAAAGAAGGCCGTATCAAAGCGATTGGCGTAAGCAACTTCCAAATTCACCATCTTGAAGATCTGATGACGGCAGCTGAAATTAAGCCTATGATTAACCAAGTGGAATTTCACCCGCGCCTCACACAAAAAGAGTTGATAAGATACAGCCAAAATCAGGGCATCCAGATGGAGGCTTGGTCACCTTTAATGCAGGGGCAGCTGCTGGATCACCCTGTATTGGCTGACATCGCTCAAACATACAATAAATCTGTCGCACAAATTATTTTGCGCTGGGATCTGCAGAATGGCATCATTACGATTCCTAAATCAACGAAGGAACACCGCATTAAAGAAAACGCAAGCGTATTTGACTTTGAATTAACGCAGGATGACATGAACCGAATCGATGCACTGAATGAAAACTTGCGCGTCGGTCCTGATCCGGACAACTTTGATTTTTAATTCAAAAAAAACCGTTCAATATGAACGGTGTTTTTTGATTATACCCAGCTGTTCATGATTTCATCAAGCTGCCTTTTGGTCTCTTCAAGCGTGCCACTGTTATCAATGACTTGATCTGCTCTTGCTGTTTTTTCCTCTAAGGGCATTTGAGAGCGGATACGGCTGACTGCTTCTTCTTCCGTCAGCTGATTGCGCTTCATCAGACGTTCCAGTTGAAGCTCTTTTGTCACACTGACCACAATAATTTTATCAACCAATGATTCCAATTTGCTTTCGAACAATAGCGGGATATCCAATACAACAAATGCCTCCCGATTTGCAACGGCTTCATCACGGCGATTGAGCATTTCCTGCCTGACTGCGGGATGAACAATTGCATTTAAAGCGAGACGTTTTTGTTCATTTGTAAATACCAGCGCTCCAAGCTTTTTTCGATCTATATCGCCATTTGAGAGCAGTATGTCTTCACCGAATTCGTCAATGATTTGCCGGTAGGCCGGCATCCCTTTTTCTACCGCTTGTTTTGCAATGATATCTGCATCTATAACTGTTATTCCTTTTTCAATCAGCATATTGGCTACCGTGCTTTTGCCGCTAGCTATTCCTCCCGTTAAACCAATGACTAAGGTCAAGAGATCCACTCCTTTTTACAATTTCCAGAGCCCAATCGTGATTAATAGAAGCCCCGGCAAAAACGCCATTTTATCGATCCATTTCCACTTAGACAGAAAATGGCCGGCATTGATTCCAATTGATACAAACAGCGAGCTCATGATTGCCACGGCGATGCTCATCACAAACGGTGAAAAACCGAGAATGGCTGCGCCTATACCTGCTCCAAAGGCATCAATTGATAAGGCAAATCCCAATAAGACCGCCTCAATTCCGTTGATCACACCCGATTTGTCGATATCCGCACTCATGGGTTTTCTCAAAATATGAATCACAATCCCTAATGACCGAACCTCTAAATTAAGCAGCGTTTTTTCATGCAATAGGTATTCTTTATCTTTTGCCGGTTTGAAAAATTGATACAGAACCCACGCACCGATTCCAACCAATATCAAACCGCCAAGCTTCTCCGTCACATATACAGGAAAAAACTTCGTGAGAAAGCTTCCGATCAGCATGGATATAAACATGACAGCACCGGAACAGCAGGCGATAACCAAAATCGCTTTAAACGGTATTTTCATTTTTCTCAATCCGTACGTAAATCCGACTGAAAAACTGTCCAAGCTGACAGCCAACGCCAGCAGCAGTATAGAAACCATTTGCATATCCGTTTCTTCCTTTCTGTTGGTGCTCTTGTATCAGATGTGAAATGCCCGGGATTCATCACAATCATATATATGGGAAAGTGAAAAATCCGTGTTTCGAAAATGGCATCCTCCATTACAGAGTTACTGATATATGCACCGACAGCTTGGACAATGAAGCATTATGCTACTTTTTTTTCTGGCAGTTTGCGCAAAAATGCGTGCCTCTTCCTCCAACGACAATTTTCGAAATCATCGTTCCGCAATTTTTGCATGGCTCGTCTTTTTTTCCGTACACAAAATGCTGCAGCTGGAACATTCCGATTTCCCCTTGGGAGTTGATATATGAACGGACTGTGCTTCCGCCCGCATCAATCGCCTCCTGCAGGGTGTTTTTGATTTCAGCGTGAAGGGTTTTGATTGTTTTATCTGATAATTGATTTGCTTTTGTCTCGGGATGGACACCCGCTCTGAAAAGAGCCTCATCCACATAAATGTTCCCAAGTCCAACTACCATTTTTTGATCCAGCAGGGCAGTTTTGACAGCACGGTTTGTTTTCGCAAGCCGTTCTTTTAAATACGCACTCGTAAATTCTTTTGCATCCGGCTCCGGACCTAACTGAGAAAGCGGGAGCTCGCCCGCTTCTTCTCCCGGTTTAAATAAGTGCATGGTTCCAAATTTCCGCACATCCCTGTACCGAAGCTGGGTTCCATCCGTCATCGTGAATATGACATGCACGTGTTTATCGTCAGGCTCCTCGGCTTGATGAAGACCGTATTTTCCTTCCATTCGAAGGTGAGAAACCATAACATAATGATCTAAATGAAACAGTAAAAACTTTCCCTGTCTTCCGATGGACTGTATCGTTTCTCCTGCTAGTTTTCGCGCAAATTCCTCCGGTTCGGCAGGCCGTTTGATGATATTCGGCCATCTGATCTCTACCGATTTGATTGTTTTTCCCTTTACAAGCCCGGTCAGAGTGCGCCGGACCGTCTCAACCTCTGGTAATTCCGGCACATCCATCACTTCCTATCTCTGTTTATTTCGCATCGTACCAAGATGGGCCTGATGCAAAGTCCACCTTTAACGGCACATCTAATGCAAGCGCATGCTCCATCACTTCAGGAACAAGCTTTTCAAGAATTTCAATTTCTTCCTTTGGCGCCTCAAAAATCAATTCATCGTGTACTTGAAGCAGAAGCCTTGCTTTCAACTGTTTTTCTTTCAGCTTGGCAGCCATGTCAATCATGGCTTTTTTGATAATATCAGCGGCACTTCCTTGAATCGGCGTATTCATGGCCGTCCGCTCCGCAAAACTTCGGATATTAAAGTTCCGGCTCGTCAGCTCAGGGATGTAGCGGCGGCGATGCATAAGCGTTGTTACGTATCCTTTTTGCTTCGCTTCCTGTACTGAATCTTCCATGTACGCTTTTACGCCTTGGAAGCTTTCCAGATAGCGGTCGATAAATGCTCCCGCTTCCTTCCGAGTAATGCCGAGGTTCTGTGACAGACCGTAATCGCTGATCCCGTAAACAATGCCAAAGTTGACCGCTTTCGCCTGGCGTCTCATCGCAGATGTCACTTCATCCTTAGCGACATGGAACACATCCATTGCCGTTTTCGTGTGAATATCCATATCATTTGTAAAAGCTTCGATCAGATTTTCATCCTTTGAAATATGGGCAAGCACCCGCAGCTCGATTTGTGAATAATCGGCTGCAAAAATGAGCCAGTCTTTTTCAGACGGCACAAAAGCTTGGCGAATTTTCCGCCCTTCCTCAAGCCTGATCGGAATGTTTTGCAGGTTCGGATCAGTCGAGCTGAGACGGCCAGTTTGCGTTAAGGCCTGGTTAAATCGCGTGTGCACTTTATGCGAATCCGGTCTCGTCACCTTTAAAAGCCCTTCGATATATGTTGATTGAAGCTTGCCAATTTGTCTGTACTGTAAAATATAGTCGACAATATCATGCTTGTCAGCCAGCTTTTCAAGCACATCTGCAGACGTAGAATAGCCTGTTTTCGTTTTCTTTACGACAGGAAGGCCGATCTTTTCAAACAAGATGACGCCTAGCTGTTTCGGAGAATTGATGTTAAACGGCTCTCCTGCAATCTCATGGATTTTTTCTTCATATTCCTTCAGCTTCGCACCCAGTTCTTCACCCATCCGTTTTAAACGGTCAACATCGACCTTGACGCCAGTTGATTCCATTTCGCCAAGAATAAGCGCAAGAGGCATTTCCAGCTCTTCAAACAGTTCAAGCTGGTCGTTGTTTTCCAGCTCCTGAACGAGCTTTTCCCGAAGGCTTTGAATCGCTAACGCTTTTCGGCCAAGGTGCTCAGACAGTACGTCTTCTGACGGCACTGCCCGTTTTGCTCCTTTTCCATAAACTGATTCATCACTTGAAACGATATGCAGGCCGTAATCCTTAGCCACACTCGCGACGTCGTCATATGAATTGCCCGGGTTGATGATATAAGCCGCAAGGAGCGTATCAAACTCGGCTCCTTTCAGCTCAATGCCCTGCCAGCGCAAAGCGACAACAGCCCGCTTGCTGTCGAAGACCCATTTCTTCTGCTCGTCATTTTCCACCCATTCTTTAAACACCTCAGACTCAACGGCAATGTCTTTCGGAATGAAATAAGCTCCCGTTTCATTTACGATCGAAAATCCGAGGATCGGCTCTTCATGATAATTATCGCCAATCTGTTCAACGACAAATGCGGATGGAGAAACCAATATATCGCTTGTCACGTCTGTGACTGTTTTGACATTAATGTCTTCCAACGATTGATCCTGTTCTGCTTCTGCACTGTCTTCTCCAAGCCGTTCAAGAAGCGTGTTGAAGCCAAGATCTTTAAAGATGGCAATGACCTGTTCACGATTAAAGCCTTGATATTCCAGGTCGGAAACAGATACCTCAATCGGAGCATCCGTCATAATTGTCGCAAGCTCCTTACTCATCAATGCCTGATCCTTAAACTCCTCAAGCTTTTCCTTCAATTTCTTTCCGCTCACCTCGTCAATGGACTCCAGCAGCTTTTCAACGGAATCAAATTGTTTTAAAAGCTTAATCGCAGTCTTTTCTCCGACGCCGGGCACACCCGGAATATTATCTGAGGAATCGCCCATCAGACCCTTCATGTCAATGATTTGTTCAGGCGTAAGCCCATATTTCTCTTTGACATGCTCCGGTGTGTAAAATTCAACATCGGTAATTCCCTTTCTCGTAATGGCAACTGTCGTTTTGTCCGTTGCCAGCTGTGTTAAATCCTTATCTCCTGAGAAAACCTTAACTTCAAATCCGTCTTTTTCAGCCGATTTGGCCAGTGTGCCGATAATATCATCTGCTTCATATTGTTCCAGTTCATAGCGGCTGATCTGATAGGCATCCAGCAGCTCGCGGATAAACGGCATTTGTTCGGAAAGCTCAGGCGGGGTTTTCTGTCTGCCGCCTTTATATTCTTTAAATGTGCCGTGACGAAATGTTGTTTTCCCGGCATCAAACGCAACCAGCATGTGCGTCGGTTTTTCATCCTCAAGCATTTTCATCAAAATCATCGCAAAGCCGTATACAGCATTTGTATGAACACCTTTATCATTGCTTAACAGCGGCAATGCAAAAAACGCCCGGTAAGCCAGACTGTTTCCGTCTACAAGCACTAATTTTTTTCGTTCCGTCATTCAATTTCCTCCTAAGAAGCCTCAGGCTTCCATTCATCTCTTACATAGTCATTAGCTCCTCTTATTTTAACAAAGTTCAATTTGAAAGGAAAATACGTGAACTATAAGAGAAGACACAAAAAAGGACGGGAACACAAATAGGTTCCCGCCGTCAAAATTGGCTCCTTGGATGAAGGGGTTCTACTACATCCTACCAGCATAGGTTTAACAGTGCATGAAGATATTGTTAAACCTTTGTAAACATTAGGCGGACTTTTCAGCGGCCCGTTTCAGCGTCACGGTAAAGACAGTTCCCCGTCCAGGCTCGCTTGTGACATCAATTTTCCCTTCATGAGCCTCTATTAAATGCTTGACAATCGCAAGGCCCAGCCCGGTCCCGCCCGAATTCCTGCTTCTGTCTTTATCAACGCGGTAAAAGCGTTCAAAGATGCGCGGAATTTCTTCTTTCTGAATTCCGATTCCGGAATCGGCAACCTCAATCTGAATGTCTTTTTCTCTGGGCTTTACATTGATAGCCACGGAGCCCCCCTCAGGCGTGTAGGTTAACGCATTGTTTACGAGATTAAGAAATACCTGTTTCAGCCTGTACGGGTCACCAGATACATATTGAGGGTCTTTCGGGACATTCAGTTGCAAGGAGATGCCTTTCTCATCCGCCTTATGCTTCAGAAGCGTTTCAATCTCACCAAGCATTTTGGCCGGCTCAAACGTTTCGATACTGAGCGTGAAATTTTGCTGCTCAATTTTTGAGAGATCGAGCAAATCCTGAACCAAAGACTGAAGCCTTTCGCTTTCCTTAAGAATAATAGAGAGAAATTCAGAAAGCGCCTCTTTGTCCTCCATCGCCCCGTCCAATAACGTCTCCGTAAACCCTTTTATGGACGTAATCGGCGTTTTCAGCTCATGAGAAACATTGGCCACAAAATCCTTCCTCATCTGCTCTAATTTCTTTGTTTCCGTCATGTCATGGAAAACGAGCACAATTCCTTTCCATTCATCGTCCGGCCCCATAATCGGAACGCCGTCCACTTCAAAATAACGCCGTTCTATTTTGATCGGAAGTCTTAACAGCTTGCATTTCTTTGTCTCCGTCATAAAAATGTCTTCGACAAGCTGGATCACTTCTTCATGTTCAAATGCATCGTGATAAAGACGGCGCAGCATATGATTCGGATTGATATGAAACTGTTTGGCGTAAGACCTGTTTACGAGATTAATAAAGCCTCTTCCGTCGATCATAATCAGCCCGGAGCCAATGTTTTCAATGACTGTCAGCAGCCGATCCCGCTGCATTTCCTGCGTTCGCGTCATTTCCATCAGATCAATGGCAAGGCTGTTCATCGCATGTCCTAGCTTATCAGAACGCCTAATATAGCCGCCGTACGTCCGTGCATCGTAGTTGCCCTTAGAGAGTTCTGTGGCTACATTTGTCGCTGACTCAATTGACCTTTTATAACGTGAGGTCATGCTGGAATAAAAATAAACAATGACGATAAATGCGGTACAAAGACTGGCCGTCAGCATCCCCCACAATTCGCCTTTTAAGCCGTCGCTTTTTTCAGAGGCGGAAAGCAGCACATATCCTGTTTTTTCACCTTCGCTTCTAAGTGAAAGTCCGTAATAAAGCTTGTTATCTGTTGTTGACAGAATACCCTCATGGCCGGAAACAAGCGCCTGCACCTTTTGGGAATCAGCCGCTCTTCCGTTTGATCCATACAGCACCTTGCCGTCTGTATCGATAACGGATGCGCTCACATCAAGCGCGCCGCCTGCATCTTTAATGATTTTCTCATTTGCTCGATCATTTAGATTGCCGGCATCAAGAAGCGAAGCCAAGTATTTTGCTTCTTTTTCAATGTGTTCCTCTGCTTTTCTTTGATCAGATGTTTCAAAAAGCTGCTGTAAAAACAGCCCGAGGACACAAAACACCAGAATCATACAGACAACGAATACAGAAAAAAGGCGCACACGGTATTTATTCATTCATTTTTGGCTCCTCCAGTTTATACCCCAATCCCCTAATCGTTTTAATGTAGATCGGTTTTTTGGTATTGTTTTCAATTTTGTCGCGAAGATGGCTGATGTGCACATCAACAATTCTCGTATCTCCGGCAAAATCATAATTCCAGACTGCGCTCAGCAGCAGGTCTCTTGTCAGAACTCTGCCTTTATGTCTGCCTAAATAGAGCAGCAGTTCGAATTCTTTCGGTGTCAGTTCAAGCTGACTTTCTTTAAAGTACGCTTCATAATGATCAGGCAGGATTTTCAGATCGCCGATTACGATCTGGCCTTCCATTTCATCGTTCTTCATCTCACTAGAGGGCGCAGCTATTTCCGAACGCCTTAAAATCGCTTTGACTCTCGCATTTACTTCCCTTGGACTGAACGGCTTGGTCATATAATCATCAGCACCGAGCTCCAGCCCTAATACTTTGTCGAATTCCTCATCCTTCGCTGTCAGCATTAAAATGGGAAACATCAGTTTTTGCTGTCTCAGCTGCTTGCATACTTCGATTCCGTCCAATTTTGGAAGCATCACATCAAGCACAATCAAATCAGGTTTCTCTGTTTCCGCTTTTTTTAGTGCTTCTTCCCCATCCGAGGCGGTAATGACATCATAGCCTGACCGTTCCAAATTGTACTGTAAAAGAGTAACAATAGATTCTTCATCATCCACAACTAAAATTTTCTTGTTCATGCTGTGCCTCCAGTATTATAATTCCCCGACATCCTATTTCTCTATTTTATGTCATCTTAACATGTTTCATGATTTTATTTTAGCGAAAGCAGGACATTCCGACAATTCGCCTTTTACATCATTTTTAAAAGAAATAAAGACGTTTATGATAGCGCTTTCATTTATAGTAAAAAGAGAAAGGCTGTATTAAGCAAGCCTTTCTCTCTTTTTATTAGGATAATACTTTCATGACATTTTTGACAGATTCAACTGATTTATTCAGCTGCGCTCTTTCATAGTCTGTCAGTTCAAGTTCAATGATTTGCTCAAGACCGTTGCCGCCTACAATTGTAGGAACACCAAGGTAGATGCCTTCATAGCCGTATTCCCCTTCAAGATAAGCAATTGTAGGAAGGACGCGGCGCTGATCTTTCAAGATCGCTTCGACCATTTCTGTTAGAGAAGCCGCAGGCGCATAATACGCGCTTCCGTTTCCAAGAAGATTCACGATTTCGCCTCCGCCTTTTCTAGTGCGCTCCACAATTGCGTCAATCCGTTCTTTCGGAATAAGAGTTTCAAGCGGGATACCGCCAGCATAAGAATAACGCACAAGCGGAACCATATCGTCACCGTGTCCGCCGAGTACGAAACCAGTCACATCTTTCACTGACAGGTTTAATTCCTCTGCCACAAATGTTCTGAATCTTGCCGTATCAAGCACACCTGACTGGCCGATTACACGCTCTTTAGGGAAGCCTGATTCTTTGTACACCGCGTATGTCATTGCATCAACAGGATTTGTCAGCACCACAATAATAGAGTCAGGAGAATATTTCACGATTTCCCGCGTAACGCTTCTCATAATCTTTTCGTTTGTAGAGACCAGATCATCTCTGCTCATACCAGGTTTTCTTGCGATACCGGCTGTAATGACAACAATGTCAGAGCCAGCTGTATCCTCGTAATTGGATGTTCCCGTAATTTTTGCGTCAAAGCCTTGAACCGGGCTTGCTTCAAGCATATCAAGCGCTTTTCCCTTTGTCGGGTTCTCCAATTGCGGAATGTCAACAAGAACAACGTCTGCCAGCTCTTTTTGAGCGATTAAAAATGCAGTTGTAGCTCCGGTAAAACCTGCTCCGATAACAGAAACTTTTTTACGAGTATTTCCCATGTCTCTCTTCTCCTTTATGGCTAGTTTTAGGCTTTTTCCTTGCTTAGTCCATGTTTTTGATCAGTTCTTCTCCGAACTCTGAACATTTCACTTCAGTCGCCCCGTCCATTAATCTAGCAAAATCGTAAGTTACGACTTTAGAAGCGATTGTTTTTTCCATAGATTTGATAACCAAATCAGCCGCTTCGTTCCATCCTAAATGCTCAAGAAGCAGAACGCCTGAAAGAATAACCGAAGATGGGTTTACTTTATCAAGGCCTGCATATTTAGGAGCCGTTCCGTGCGTCGCCTCGAAAATCGCATGTCCTGTTTCGTAGTTGATGTTCGCTCCAGGAGCAATGCCGATTCCGCCGACTTGCGCAGCAAGAGCATCAGAAATGTAATCTCCGTTCAAGTTCATTGTCGCAACGACATCAAACTCGTTTGGACGCGTTAAGATCTGCTGAAGGAAAATGTCAGCAATGCTGTCTTTGATAATGATTTTTCCTGCTGCTTCCGCTTCGCTTTGCGCTTTGTTGGCAGCGTCTTTTCCTTCTTCTTCAGCAATGCGGTCATATTGAGCCCATGTGAAGACTTTATCTCCGTATTCTTTTTCAGCAAGTTCATAGCCCCAGTTTTTGAACGCGCCTTCTGTGAACTTCATGATGTTTCCTTTGTGAACAAGCGTTACAGATTTGCGGCCATGCTCGATCGCATAATCAATGGCAGCTCTGACCAAGCGGCTTGTTCCTTCTTCTGAAACAGGCTTAATGCCGATACCTGATGTCTCAGGGAAACGGATTTTATTGACGTTTAACTCATTTTGAAGGAAGCTGATAAGCTTTTGCACTTCTTCAGAGCCTTTTGCATACTCGATGCCTGCGTAAATATCTTCTGTATTTTCACGGAAGATGACCATATCAGTATCTTCAGGGCGTTTTACCGGTGACGGCACTCCAGTAAAGTATCTTACAGGTCTTAAGCAGACGAATAGGTCAAGCTCTTGTCTGAGCGCTACGTTCAAAGAACGGATACCGCCGCCGACAGGTGTCGTTAACGGGCCTTTAATCGCGATGAAATATTCGCGGATCACATCTAATGTTTCAGCAGGGAGCCACTCACCTGTTTTATTATAAGCCTTTTCTCCGGCGTAAACTTCTTTCCATGTAATTTTCTTTTCGCCTTTGTATGCTTTTTCTACTGCTGCTTCCAAAACCTTCGAAGCCGCGTTCCAAATATCAGGACCGGTTCCGTCTCCTTCGATAAATGGGATAATCGGGTTGTTTGGTACGTTTAATACTCCGTTAGAGACTGTAATTTTTTCACCTTGTGCCACAATAAAAACCTCCCAGTATGTAATTCATATTTAGAAAACATTTTATTTTTCTTATATAGAAAACAAAATGATTTTTCCCAATATTCAATTTAAAGTGTAACCCAATTTTGATGTTCTGAACAAGAGGCTAACCTCATTGACGCAAGCCAGCCTCCAATGGTTCTTTAGGCTCTTTCTTCAATCGGAACGAATTTTTGTTTGTCAGGGCCTGTGTAATCTGCCCGCGGGCGGATCAGACGGTTGTTGTCATACTGCTCAAGAATATGAGCGAGCCAGCCGGACATTCTGCTTACAGCAAAAATCGGTGTAAACAAATCATGGTCAATACCGAGGCTGTGATATACAGAAGCCGAATAGAAATCAACGTTAGGCGGAAGCTTTTTCTCTGATGTGACGATGTCTTCTATACGAATCGACATCTCATACCATTTGCTTTCGCCTGTCAGGTTGGTCAGGCGCTTGCTCATTTCTTTCAGATGCTTCGCGCGCGGATCACCATGCTTATACACACGGTGGCCGAATCCCATGATTTTTTCTTTCTTTTCAAGTTTAGCGCGGATGTACGGCTCAGCGTTTTCCACTTCACCGATTTCTGTCAGCATTTTCATAACGCCTTCATTCGCTCCGCCGTGAAGAGGCCCTTTCAGCGCGCCGATTGCTGCAGTAATGCCTGAATAGATGTCAGAAAGTGTTGCGACGCAGACCCTCGCTGTGAACGTTGACGCGTTCAGCTCATGGTCAGCATGTAAAATCAATGCTTTGTTGAAGGCTTCAACTTCAATTGGTGAAGGCTCTTCACCGTTTAATGTGTAGAGAAAATTCTCCGCAATACCGTAATCTTCTCTCGGTTCAACAGGCTCAAGACCCTTGCGAATTCTGGAAAATGCTGCAACCAGGCCAGGCACCTTTGCCTGAAGGCGGATCGCCTTTCTGTAGTTGGCTTCCGGGTTCATGGTATCAGCCTCGCTGTCTAGCAGGCCTAGTAATGAAATTGCTGTCCGAAGAGCAGCCATGGGATGAACATTTTCGAGGGAATAAGATTTGAAGTGCTCAATAATTTCTTGCGGAACGGCAGCTTCCTTTGCAAGCTGCTGCTTTAACTCTTCAAGCTCTTTTTTGTTTGGCAGCCTTAGATGCCAAAGCAAGTAGATGATTTCTTCAAAACTTGCATTCTCTGTCAAATCATCGATATCATACCCCACATATGTAAGGGTATCATCAATAATAGAACTAACAGATGATGTTGTTGCTACAACCCCTTCAAGACCGCGTGTCGCTGTCATATATAACATCTCCTTTTCAATAAATTTCCCCTTTAAGAGTGTTGTAAAAACATGAGGCTTACTTAAAAAGCACGATGCAAGTATTTCTCTCCCCCAAAAAGAAAATGCTTACATTTTACTGGTTGCTGGAACTAAAACCCTTTGCTTATGAAAGAACATAACAAATTCTTATAAGCTTATTTAAGTTTAAGCCTATTCTCATTATAAACAATAATCAGACATTTGTTAAATGTTTACCTATAATTTTTTTTTTCATTCTGTGATTTCCCCGAAAAAACGCCTTTATTTGCGGGTTTTTGCATAAAAAAAAGCGGCTTTAAGGCCGCTTCAGGCTGTCGAGAAAATCTCGTCAGCCTTTATTTTTCCTTAAAATATCCATTCTTCTGTAATAAAATAAAAGAAAGACTTAAAAGGACGGTGTCTTTCTCATGTTCCACACAAGAAACTCTTCTCAAAACACAGCCGAATTTGTTCTGCTTGACCAACTCGTTGAAGAGGATCACCTGCTTCGGAAAATTGATAAACACATAGACTTCTCTTTCATCATTGAAAAGGTGAAACCTTACTACAGTGAAAACAAAGGCCGCCCCTCACTTGATCCGCTTATTTTATTTAAAATGATGTTTATCGGATACCTCTATGGTATCCGTTCAGAAAGACAGCTTGAAAAAGAAATTTACTACAATATGGCGTACAGATGGTTTCTCGGATTGAACATAAACGACCCGGTTCCACACCACTCCACCATCAGCTGGAACAGACGCACACGCTTTAAAGATACAACCATCTTCCAAGACATTTTTGATGAGATCGTTCTTCAGGCCATCAATCATGACATGGTGGGCGGACGAGTCCTATTCACCGACTCCACACACCTTAAAGCCAATGCCAACAAGCATAAATACACAAGAAAAACAATTGCGCAGGATACCCAAAACTATATCAAGGATTTAAATGAAGCCATTCAAGAGGATCGGGAGGAACACGGAAAAAAACCATTAACAGCCAAAGAGGAGGTGAAAGCTGAAAAAGAGATCCGCCACAGTACAACCGATCCGGAAAGTGGCTATCTGTATCGTGAAAACAAACCAGAAGGTTTTTTCTATTTAGATCACCGCACAACAGATATGAAATACAACATTATCACCGATGCCTACGTCACACCTGGAAATGTCCATGATTCTGTGCCTTATCTTGACCGATTAGACCACCAAATCGCACGATTTGGTTTTCAAGTAGAAGCCGTCGCCCTTGATTCCGGATATTTAACGACTCCGATCTGTAAAGGATTATCTGACCGCCAAATCTTTGGTGTCATCGCACATAGACGTTATCACCCTATCCGAGGCTTGTTTCCAAAATGGAAATTTCATTATGACAGTGAACAAGACAGATACATTTGTCCAAATCACCAAACACTTACATACTCAACAACTGACCGAAAAGGCTACCGGTCATATAAATCAAATCCTGAAATATGTTCCTCATGCCCACTGCTTGAAAACTGTACAAAATCAAAGAATCGGCAGAAAGTGATTACTCGACATGTATGGGAAGATCATAAAGAAAAGGTCAGACAAAATCGCTTGTCTGTTTCAGGAAAAAACCTCTACAAAAAAAGAAAAGAAAAAATAGAGCGAAGCTTTGCAGATTCAAAACAGCTGCATGGGCTTCGCTATTGCAGGTTGAGGGGAAAACGAAATGTGAGTGAACAAGTTCTCCTCACAGCCGCATGCCAGAACATGAAGAAGATTGCCACATACCTAGCCAAGCAAGGCTAGGCATGTGGGAGCGCTTTTTCTGCATCTGAAACCTGGTGAATATCTAAAGAAACAGTATAAAACAAAAAAGCTTGTAGAAAAAACATCGTTTTCTCTACAAGCTGAAGCGGCTTTAAGGCCGCTTTTTTTTTATGAAGTGAACAGTTTTACGATCTGCATGGCTAAATAAGCAATCCCCGCTCCGATCAGCGGTCCCACCGCAACTCCTCCAAAAAGCGCAACCGCAAGAATGGTCCCGATCACGAGAGCAGTTGTAATATGCGGATCATTTTCAAGCAGGGTCAGGCCGTTTTTTGCAATCAGCGCCACTGCGATCCCCGCTCCAAGGGCGATCCATGCGTAGGAAGACCGCATTGCTTCTCCAAGCTGCTTAAATCCGATTTCTCCCGTGGCAATCGGGACAAGAACGGCGATGGTAATAATGGTCACACCCCAGTTAATGCCTTTTGACTGGATGGTCGGAAATAATTTCTGATCAAGTCCAACGATTTTGATGATCAAAAGGACGGATACAGCAAAGAGCAATGATTGGTTTTTTGCGATAAGTGCGATAGCCAAGAGTAAAATTAAAAATAAATTCGCTTGTGTAAACACATGCCATCCCTCCTTTAAGATGAATGTATTCATATTCAGCAACAGCGTGAATACATATAAAAAATAGGACATGCTGACGAGAGGAGGACCGTTTTCGTGAATCAATCTTATATCACTATTTTTTTCAGAACCCTCTTTGTCATATCAATGACCGCAGGGTCGATAGCTGCGGCCTATTATTCGTTTCCGTTAACTTATCCGTTCCTGATCGCCCTTATTCTTTCTTCAGTGATTCATCCTGTTGTCGATTATTTGGACAAAGTGACAGGATTCCCCCGAACGATAAATGTTCTGGGCGTTCTTGCTTTTTTTCTGCTCGCAGCCTTCGGTGTGCTCACCATTCTGGTAGCCGAAATCGTAACGGGAACAGCCTATCTAGCAAAAACGCTGCCTCCGCATATCAGCACGTTTATTTCATATTGCGAAAAATTGTTTACCACTCATATTCAGCCGCTCTATAACGAGTTAACTCTTTTGTTTCAAGAATTGGAAACGAACCAGCAGGCTTCCATCGTCACTCATATCCAGACACTCGGAGATTCTGCCGCTAAAAATGCCGGGCTCCTGCTGTCCCACATTCTAGAGATGATCCCGAGATTTTTCGCTCTTCTTCCCAATACGGCGGCGGTTCTGATTTTTTCTCTTCTGGCAACCTTTTTTATGACAAAGGATTGGCATAAGCTGAAAGCCATGCTTGTTTTAATTCTGCCGGATCGTGTGACAGCTAACAGCAAAGCAATCAGCAGCGAATTAAAAAAAGCAATGACTGGTTTTATCAAAGCACAAGCCGTCCTCGTTTTCATCACGATGGTGATTGTATTTATCGGCCTTTCTCTCTTAAAGGTTGAACACGCCGCAACAATTGCTTTTTTAATCGGGCTTGTAGATCTTCTCCCTTACTTAGGTGCCGGCTCCGTATTTGTACCCTGGATTTTGTATTTATCGATTACGGGCCAGCTGCCCCAAGCGATCGGAATCGGTATCCTGTACCTCGTCGTTCTTATTCAGCGGCAGCTGACAGAGCCCAAGATACTAAGTAAATCTATCGGGATCGATCCGCTGGCAACGCTCATCGCCCTGTTTGCCGGCTTTAAATTATTCGGGTTTTTAGGACTGATTGCGGGACCCGCTGTACTCGTCATCATCCAAGCTTTCATCACAACAGGCGCATTAAAAGAAATATGGTCCTATATCACCGTTCAGCAAAAATAAAACGGCAGCCGTTTTTTCATGGCTGCCGCTTTTTATTTGATGATGATCCGCTTATTCTTCGACATACCTCTCAGCCATTTGAACAGAATCGGCTTACACCAGCCGCGGGTAAACGGGATAAGAAGACAGGCGCCGGCCAAATCTGATAAAAAGCCCGGAAGCATCAGCAATAGACCGCCAATGAAAATGCACAGACCGTCAGCAATCGCTTCTCCCGGCATTTTGCCATATTGAAGATCACGCTGAACCTTATAATACACTTCGGTTCCTTGTTTTTTTGCAGCTGCTGCGCCGATAATGCCCGTCAGAATCATGAATAGAACTGTCGGTAAAATGCCAATCAGCTTGCCTAAAAATAGGAATATGCCGATTTCTATTGCCGGAAACACAATAAAAAGCAAAAACAATAATCTCATATCCAAGCCCCCCACACGTGTAACACGTTCTGTTCAACAAAAGGCATGATAAAGAGAAAAGGAAGGGATTCCCCTTCCATTTTCACCTGTAATTAAAGAACGCTCGCACGGCCTTGATAGACTGCACCTCTGGAAGCGTCAACTGTAATATCCTGGCCATCTGTCAAAATAGATGTCGCATTTTCCAGACCCACGATAACCGGGATGCCAAGGCTTAATCCGACTACCGCCGCATGGCTAGTCAAACCGCCTTCTTCTGTAATAAGAGCAGACGCTTTTTCAAGGGATGTAATCATATCACGGTCAGTGCTTTTGGTAACAAGTACCGCACCGTCAGTCATTTTTTGCTCAGCTTCTTTTGCATTTTGTGCAACGACAACCGGACCGTAAGCTGATTTGCGTCCAATGCCTTGGCCTTTAGCGATGATATCACCGACAGTATGAACCTTCATTAAATTCGTAGTGCCGGACTCACCGACAGTGCCTGCTGTAATAACGATAAGATCGCCGTGTTTTACAATTCCGCTGTTCAATGATTTTTGGACAGCATCCTCAAGCATCTCATCTGTTGAGCTCGCATTTTGGCCGCTTTCCGCGAATACGCCAGATACGAGGGCAAGCTTTCTGGAAATAGAGTCATTTACAGTAACCGCAACAATCGGAGCCTGCGGACGGTATTTTGCAATCATACGTGCTGTATGGCCGCTTTCTGTCGGCGTTACGATCGCAGCAGCATTCAGGTTAATCGCCGTATGCGCGACAGATTGTCCAATTGCGTCTGTAATTGTCATGCCCACTTGATCTCTGCGTTTTGAGAGAATTTCTTTATAATTTAAAGCTTCTTCAGAACGGGACGCGATGTTATGCATGGTTTGAACTGCTTCAACCGGATAGCTTCCGGCAGCAGTTTCACCAGAAAGCATGATCGCATCTGTTCCGTCGAAGATCGCGTTTGCAACGTCACTTGCTTCCGCACGAGTCGGACGAGGGTTGCGCTGCATGCTGTCAAGCATTTGTGTCGCTGTAATAACAGGTTTGCCCAGCGCGTTGCATTTTTTGATCAGTTCTTTTTGCACAAGCGGCACTTCTTCAGCTGGAATTTCCACACCTAAGTCTCCGCGTGCAACCATTAAGCCGTCAGACACTTCGAGAATCGCATCGATGTTGTCAACGCCCTCTTGGTTTTCGATTTTAGGGATGATTTGAATATCCTGAGCGTTGTGCTCTTCAAGAAGCTCACGGATTTCGAGCACATCCGTAGAACGTCGAATGAAAGATGGTGCGATGAAGTCTACTCCTTGCTCAATACCGAAAACGATGTCTCGCGCATCCTTTTCAGTAATACCCGGAAGATTGACACTTACGCCCGGTACGTTAACACCTTTTTTATTTTTGAGTGTTCCGTTGTTTAATACTTTTGTTTTGATTTCGCGTTTAGCGGCATCTACATCAAGTACCTCAAGACCGATAAGGCCGTCATCTAACAGAATCGTTGAACCTTGTTCAACGTCATGGACTAAACCTTCATATGTCACTGAAATTTTATCTGTTGTTCCTACAACCTCGTCCATTGAAATAATGAGCTCTTTGCCTGTTTCAAGCTCAATACCGCCGTTTTCCATTGTATGTGTGCGGATTTCAGGACCTTTTGTATCAAGCAGAATTCCAACGTTCTTGCCAAGTTTTTTGCTTGCTTCGCGGATATTTTTAATTCTTGCACCGTGCTCCTCAAAATCTCCGTGAGAAAAGTTTAATCGAGCCACGTTCATTCCTGACTCCATTAATTTCGTAAGCATTTCAATACTTTCACTTGCCGGACCGATGGTACAAACAATTTTAGTTTTTCTCATTTGGTTCACTTCCTTCTGAAATCTTCAGCCTTCATCTGCACATTAGATAGACAGTTCTTTTGAAAGCTGATACATGTTTTGCTCAACTGTGTGTTTTGTCTCAAGTATTTCTATAATATCATGGTCTACAAGCTTATTGTTTTGTATACCTACACAGCGTCCGCCTTTTCCATCAAGCAGCAGTTCAACTGCATATGCGCCGAGACGGCTTGCTAACACACGGTCAGCAGCACTCGGAGAACCTCCGCGCTGGATATGGCCCAATACAGATACCCTAGTTTCAAGATTTGTTTCTTCTTCAATGCGTTTCCCGAATTCAACACCGCTGCCTACACCTTCGGCAACAATAATAATACTGTGCTTCTTGCCGCGTTCGTGGCCGCGTTTTAAGCGGGCAATGATTTCGTGCATGTCATAGTCTGCCTCAGGGATTAAGATCGATTCCGCGCCCCCTGCAAGACCGGCCCACAATGCGATATCGCCGGCATGACGGCCCATTACTTCGATTACATATGTACGTTCATGAGAAGTCGCTGTATCGCGAATCTTATCAATTGCGTCAATTACTGTATTTAAAGCTGTATCGAAACCGATTGTAAAATCAGTGCCCGGAATGTCATTATCAATTGTACCCGGTACACCTACACATGGAAACCCGTGTTCCGTTAATTTTTTCGCACCCATATATGAACCGTCTCCGCCGATAACAACAAGGCCTTCAATACCAAGCTTCTTCAAGTTTTCTATCCCTTTTTCACGGCCTTCAACTGTTTTGAATTCAGGACATCTTGCCGTATAAAGCTTAGTTCCTCCACGATGTATAATATCGCCTACTGATCCGAGTTCAAGCTTTTCAATCTTTCCGCTGATCAATCCCGCGTATCCGTTGTAAATACCGTAAACTTCAACGTCATGATAGATCGCTTTTCTGACTACTGCGCGAACTGCTGCGTTCATTCCCGGGGAATCCCCGCCGCTCGTTAATACCCCTATACGTTTCATTCTCCATTCACCTCAGCAACATATATGATTAAACATAACATGATCATTGCCCTAAAAACAATGAAAAGGGATCTCCATCCTCCCTATGAAACCTTACCTATTATACAATTAAATAAATTGTTTTTAAATAAAATTTAAGGAATGTCACAAAAAATAAACGTGAGCCAAAGGCTTCACGTTTATTTAGTTTACCCCGATATATTGATCTTCAACCGAGACTTTGCCAATTGCTTTATATTTTTCATAGCGCTGCTGAACTAATTCTTCTTCGCTCAGCTTCAGCAAAGTTTTTAACGATTGTTTAAGGGTTTCGTCCATATAGCTTGCCTGCAGCTTCACATCATGGTGCGCTCCGCCTTTTACTTCTTTAATCATATGATCTATAATACCTAATTCTTTTAAATCCGGCGCAGTGATTTTCATTGTTTCTGCTGCTTTTTTAGCAAGACTGGAGTCCTTCCATAAAAGTGCCGCGGCACCTTCCGGAGAAATAACAGAATAAGTAGAGTTTTCCAGCATATGCAAGTGATTCCCTACACCCAGACCAAGGGCTCCGCCGCTTCCGCCTTCACCGATGACGATGCAGATAACAGGCACTCGAAGGCCGGCCATCTCAAACAGGTTTTTGGCAATAGCTTCACTTTGTCCTCTTTCTTCAGCTGCTCGTCCAGGGTATGCCCCCTTCGTATCAATAAAACAGATAATTGGTCTGTTAAATTTGTCAGCCTGTTTCATCAGACGAAGCGCTTTTCTGTAGCCTTCTGGATGCGGCATCCCAAAATTACGGACTAGGTTTTCCTTCGTGTCTTTGCCGCGCTGATGCCCGATTACCGTTACAGGGAGGCCGTGGAACTTCGCAATCCCGCCGACAATGGCTTCATCGTCCCCGTACGCTCTGTCTCCGTGACATTCAAAAAAGTCGGTAAACAGGTGTTCGATATAATCAAGAGTTGTCGGACGGTCCGCCAGACGCGCGATTTGAACCCGGTCCCATGGCTTCAAATTTTTGTAAATATCATCCTGAAGCTTAGCGAGACGGTCTTCGAGCCGTTCGATTTCCGCACTTAGATCCATATCGGAATCTTGGGTGAATTTTTTTAGTTCGGCGATTTTGGTTTGCAGTTCAATCACCGGTTTTTCAAATTCTAATCTTGGAGCCACTCAATGTCACCTCCTGTTTGATGCATATCCAGCAGATTTTCTAACGTTTTTTTCATATCGTCGCGATGAATAACCGCATCAAGCTGTCCATGTTTTAATAAAAATTCAGCCGTTTGGAAGTCCTCAGGCAGTTTTTCTCCTATTGTCTGTTCAATAATCCGTCTTCCGGCAAAACCGATCAGCGCGCCAGGCTCAGCAAAATTGTAATCGCCAAGGGATGCAAAGCTTGCTGATACGCCCCCGGTTGTCGGATGCGTCATTACTGAAATAATAAGACCCTGTTCTTCACTGAACAGTTTTAACGCAGAGCTTGTCTTAGCCATCTGCATCAAACTTAATACGCCTTCCTGCATTCTAGCGCCGCCTGAAGCCGTAAAAATAATAAACGGAACTTTATCAGCTTTTGCTTTTTCAATCGCAAGCGTGATTTTTTCACCGACGACTGAACCCATGCTGCCCATTCTGAATGAAGAGTCCATGACGGCGACAACAGCCGGGTGTCCGCCGATGGTGCCCTTGCCTGTCACAACAGCCTCGTTTAAGGATGTTTTCTCGCGATCTTTTTCAAGCTTTTCCAGATATCCCGGGAAACCAAGCGGATTTTCCGAGAGCATTCCCTGATTGAATTCCTCAAAGGATTGTTCATCCATCAAGCTTTCGATACGCTGTTTTGCGTTCATTGGGAAATGATAATCGCAGTTCATGCATACCCGCATATTTTTATCCAACTCTTTAGTGAGCATGATTTTTTTACACTTAGGACATTTTGTCATAATGCCTTCCGGAACATCGTGCTTCGCTTGTTCAGATGGTACGGAAGCATACTTTTTCTTTTTCGTGAATATATCCTTTAACAAATGATTACCTCCCTTTTGTGAAGGGTTCTCTTCACCGCATGTCATCAAACAGATAGACTTGCTAATAACTTTACCGAAACTATTGTACTTTTTTTGTCAAACGCTGTCATCCTCAATTCGACAACTTTTTATTCGATGACGTGCTCGGAAAGGCTTGTATGAATTCAGATAAGGTGTTGAAACGACAAGGTTGACAGCGCATTCAAAAATAATGTTAAACCCGGCTGAAATTTTTTTAAGCCTAACCCCCTAAAAAAATTTCAGCCGTCAGTTTAACTTGAGAACAGCGCGCCGGTCTTCGCCAACGCGCTGCCATTTTTGGAATGAATTAAAATTATTCACCAATAATCGTAAGTTTTCTTGTTTTTTCTGCGACTTCCTCAGGGTCAACAGTGATTCTTGCAACACCTGTTTCCATCGCAGCCTTTGCCACAGCCTTCGCAACAGCAGGCGCAACACGTTTATCAAACGGTGCAGGGATGACATAGTCTGCGCTAAGCTCATCTTCTGAAACCAGTGAAGCAATGGCTTCAACCGCTGCGATTTTCATTTCCTCGTTAATATGAGTGGCACGCACATCAAGTGCTCCGCGGAAAATACCAGGGAATGCAAGAACATTGTTTACTTGGTTCGGGAAGTCAGAACGGCCAGTTCCGATAACGCTTGCTCCGGCTTCACGCGCATCTTCCGGCATGATTTCCGGATTTGGATTTGCCATTGCAAAGATAATCGGATCTTTTGCCATGCTTTGAACCATTTCTTTTGTTAACGCGCCTGCTACAGAGACACCGATAAATACGTCAGCATCAACGATGACATCTTTCAGAGAACCGTCTTTTCGATCTTGGTTCGTGAACTTCGCCACTTCATTTTTGACATCGTTCATGCCGTTCGGGCGCCCTTCATAAATGGCCCCTTTGGAATCGCACATCACAATGTCGCGAACGCCATAATGATGAAGAAGCTTGATAATCGCAATGCCAGCCGCACCCGCGCCGTTTGCGACAACTTTAATGGATGACATGGATTTTCCAGACAGTTTCAGCGCGTTCACAAGACCTGCTACGGTTACAATGGCAGTACCGTGCTGATCATCATGGAAAACCGGGATGTTTGTTTCTTTTTTGAGGCGCTCTTCAATGATAAAGCAATTTGGCGCTGCAATATCTTCAAGGTTGACGCCGCCAAATGTCGGTTCCAGCAATTTTACAGTTTCAACGATTTTATCAACATCGTTTGTGTTTAAAGCAATCGGGAACGCATCTACGCCCGCAAAGCTTTTGAAAAGAACTGCTTTCCCTTCCATAACAGGAAGCGCCGCTTCAGGGCCGATGTTTCCAAGGCCAAGCACAGCTGTACCGTCAGTTACAACTGCTACCATGTTCCCCTTCATTGTATAATCATATACTTTGTTAATGTCTTCATGAATATCCTTACACGGTTCTGCAACACCCGGAGAATACGCGAGGCTTAGATCTTTCGCATTTCTGACCTCTACTTTTGATTTAGACTCCAGTTTCCCCTGGTTGACTTTATGCAAGTGTAATGCTTCTTCTCTTAATGACATTCTTCTAAACACTCCTTATGGATATTTTTTGATTCGTATACTGCTGCGTTGATTGGTGCATTCTGCGGAGTAAATCTATCTGAATATTTAAACAGGATCACATAATTGCTCCAATTGTATAACAAAAAGCGAATCGTTACCACTGTTTTAAAACGACGTTTTTTTGACCCAACAGCTCTTTTAAGCGATATAACACCTGGTGATCTGCATTGATATGGAACGACTCAGGTAGCTTAATCGTCTGTTTTTGCCTTTCATAATAGAGATAAACGCCTGTTTCCCCTTTATGCTCCAGCAAAATGCGCTTAATCTTAGCCAGGATCTCCTGGCTGTGCTGACTGCTTTCTATTTTTATATAAACCGATGGCGCTTTTTCTGCATCCATATTTTCTAATAATTCTGCCCGGGACATGATGAATTGGATCTTATCTTGTCTAACTTCACATTTCCCCGCTGTGAACAAAAGAGCGCCTTCTCTTAAAACGGGAGAAAGCTGTCTGAATTGTTCAGGGAAGACTACGGCTTCCATCTCACCGGTTTCATCACTGAGCGTTAAAAACGCCATGTTTTGACCTGTTTTCGTCCGAATCGTTTTGATCTTCGACAGCAGAACGCCTAGTGAAAGCTGCCTTTTGACTGCCCGCTGAGCCTCCAGAATGGAGACTGCTCCTTGCGCAGTGAGCTGTTTTCGGAAGGCGGAGAGGGGATGATTTGAAAAATAAATGCCAAGCGTTTCCTTTTCAAACGCAAGTAAATCCACCAGAGGAAGCTCCTCCGTCTCCACATACTTCGGCTTAATTGAAAACGATTCATCTAAAAACAATCCCATTTGGTCATCGTCCGCGGCGAATAGCTCAGCATGTTCCAAAGCAACATCAATGGATGCGAGCAGCGTGGCCCGGTTTTGGCCGAATTCGTCCATCGCACCAGAAAAGATAAGTGCTTCAAGCATTTTGCGATTTACGCTTTTTGACGGCACACGAAAGCAGAAATCGAAAAGATCTTCAAATGGTTTCTCTTTTCTTGCTTTATATATATCTTTGACTGCTGAGACGCCTACACTTTTTATCGCGCGGAGGCTGTATCTGACAGATCCGTTTTCAACTGTAAACGGAAAACTGCTTTTATTCACTGACGGAGGAAGGATACGAATCCCGCTCCCCTTTGCTTCGTAAAGATATTGAGAGATTTTATCCTCATTGCCAATGACGCTTGTCAGCAATCCGCACATAAAATATAACGGATAATGAGCTTTCAAATACGCAAGCTGGCACCCGATCATGCTGTATGCCACCGCATGGCTTCTGTTAAAGCCATAGTTTGCGAATTTGACGATTAAATCGTAGACCTCATTTGCAGTGTCTACAGAATACTCCTTTTTTAAGCACCCTTCAACAAAATGGCTTCGCTCTCTGTCCAGGATTTCTTTTTTCTTTTTGCTGACCGCCCTTCTCAATAGGTCCGCTTCGCCTAAAGAAAACCCCGCCATACGGGAAGCAATCATCATAATTTGTTCCTGATACACAATGACGCCATATGTATCTTCCAAAATGCTCCTTAAATCTTCATGAGGATAGTGAACAGGCGCCCGGTTGTGTTTACGGTCGATAAATAACGGAATATTTTCCATCGGACCCGGCCGGTACAGTGCATTGACCGCCACAATATCTTCTAGGCCCGAAGGTGTCAGCCGTTTCAAGACGCTTCTCATCCCTGCAGATTCAAGCTGGAAAATGCCTGTCGTATCCCCTTTTGACAGCAAGGAGAACGTTTTGTCATCGCTGTAGGAAATACTTGAAAGATCTATTTTAATATTTTCTTCTTTTTCAATCATTGAAGTGATGGATTCAATAAGTGTCAGATTCCTCAAACCTAAGAAATCCATTTTTAAAAGGCCCAAGTCTTCAAGATGGTCCATCGCGTATTGCGTTAAATAGATCCCTTCATGCCCTTCTTGAAGCGGAACAACATCGGTTAACGGTTCTTCACTCAGGACAACGCCCGCTGCGTGGGTTGATGCATGCCTTGGCAGCCCTTCTATTTTCCGGGCAATTGAATAGACTTGCTGAAGCAGGCTTGACTCCCGAAGCCGCTTATCCAGCTGCGGTGACTGCTGTCTCGCTTCATCCAGCGTCATGCCCGGTCTTGAAGGAATGAGTTTTGCAAGCTGATCTGCCTCCTTCGGGCTGACGCCGAATACTCTGCCGACGTCCCGGAGCGCCGCCTTTGCCGCAAGTGTTCCAAAGGTGATAATCTGTGCGACGTGCATTGCACCGTATTTCTGCTGAACATATTGAATGACTTCATCCCTTCTAGTATCGGGAAAGTCAATATCAATATCCGGCATGCTGACGCGTTCGGGATTTAAAAATCTTTCAAACAGAAGGTGATGCTTAATCGGGTCAACATCTGTGATATACAGCACATATGCCACAAGAGAACCTGCCGCAGAACCCCTTCCCGGTCCTGTAACAATCCCTTTTTCATGGGCGTGCTTCATAAAATCCCACACGATCAGAAAGTAATCGCTGAACTTCATCCGCTTGATGACATCAAGCTCATATTGAAGACGGCGAAGGTATCGTTCATCAGGCTTACCGAAACGGCTGCGGAGTCCCTCCATACAGATATCCGTTAAATAATCATCAGCGGACGTTCCGTCTGGGGTCGGAAAAGACGGTAGACGGGTCTGCCCGAGACTGACGTCAACCCGGCATTGTTCCGCGATCTCTACAGAAGCTTGCAGTGCCTCGGGATGCTCTCGATAAATGTTTTGCATTTCTTCGAGTGGTTTCAAATCGAGATCAGGCAAATCTTCAGCGGGTGCATCCGTCAGTTTTTCCCCCGCTTTAATCGCTTTCAGACAACGGTAGGCAGCCTTATCTTCCTTCCTTATGTAATGCACATCGCCTGTGGCCGTAACAGGGATACCCGTTTCTTCTGACAGCTTTAGAATCTGCTCAGACAAGACTTGATTCCCTTTAAAAGGCTGATAGGAGAAATAGAAAGCTCCCTTTCCGAATATAGACTGAAATTCCAGCGAGGCTTGAGCAGCCTGTTCGAACAGCCCTCCTTCAAGAAGCGTTTCAATATATCCTTTTTCACCGGGCGTTATTGCGATAATCCCTTCTCGATAACTGTGAAGCCATTTCGGCTTCAGTCCGCCTTTTGATTTAGATTGCAGAACGCTGCTGATTTTCAGCAGGTTTTGATAGCCTGTATTTGATTTTGCCAGCAGGACGAGCGGGTATGCTTCAAGCTCGCTGTCATCCGTAAAAACAGAAGCCGTCAAACCGATTATTGGGTTGATCCCTCTCGCCTTGCAAGCTTTATAAAATTGAATAGCTCCGTACATGACATGATCATCTGTCAGCGCCAAAGACGCATATCCGAGCCTGTCAGCTTCACTGACGAGCTCTTCCACAGCCGCGGCGCTGTTTAGCAGGCTGTACCCGCTATGCACTTGCAGGTGAACAAAAGACATGCTATCACCTCTTTCTCATTACGATCCATTTCTTCCTTCATTATAAGGCCGGTTTCCAAAAGAAACAAATGTTCTTTTTTGACTCATCATCATACTTGTCCTGTAAGCTCAATATGATATAAAAGGTGAGGTGATAAAGATGGATCAGGAAGCAGGATTTATGGTGAATTTTATCAATAGCTACTTCATTGCGTTAGGGGTGCTGATCGGGGGCGCACTCATCGGAGGGCTCGGAGCATATTTGGCAGGCGAACCCCCGCTTACAGCCATTACAAAGCTTGCCAACCGGTTAAAAATATGGGCGCTTGTCGCAGCTATCGGAGGCACCTTTGATGCGGTATACAGCTTTGAACGCGGCATACTCGAAGGCAATACGAGAGATATCTTTAAACAGCTTCTTTTAATTATTTCGGCCATGGGGGGCGCGCAAAGCGGCTGGCTTATTATATCATGGCTGACCCAGGAGCATCTTTCTTCATGAGGGTCCCCCAACATTACAAAAAACCGGGATGGCAGCGTTTTTTCGCGGGAATGATGTGCGGGGCCGTAATCAGCTGGTTCTTTTTCCTGTTTACCTACGGAACATTCCAAGAGGAGCAGGTCAGCCTCATCGAAAAGCAAAAAGAGCATGTAAAAGACTTGAACAATCAAATTTCGATCTATCAGGAAGACCTCCATAAACTGAATGAAGATAATAAAAGAAAACTGCTGATTCAAAGCGTCAGCGTCAAATTGCTGAATGGAGATAAATATAAAATATCACAGCCGGATAAAACGAAATTCGAGGAGCATGTAAAGGATGATATTTCAGAGGTGATTACAAAAGACATAGAGAGCGTCTATCAAACAAAGGATCTCTTGAAGCGGACAATTGAAAATAAAGTCTATATGATCAATGAAAAAAAATACGAGGCAACCGTCAGAGAATTGATTATTTATACGAGGCTGACAGTGGAACTTGAAATATCTTTCGCCACATAATTATGGATTTTTTTCAAATTCTCCAAACTTCTGTCGCTTTTCCCCATTCTTTTTTATAAACTATATGTGAGGCTTAATGGCGAAAGGAAGGAGGAAGGGAAATGGAGGTTTACAGTGACCGTCAGTTAGCAAAAGATCAAGCAGCCCGTCTCAGACAAGGTTTTTCTGCATATGCCGAAACAAACTCACTCGCTTCCCTCATCAAAAAAGAACTTCAATCACACAATCTCCAAGTCTACGAGGACCTTACTGATTTTGGCTGCTGGTTCATCCCCGTCACAGATGAACACTAAGAGAGAGGGTCTCCCCTCTACTCGTGTTCTTTACATAATGTTTCCAGATCAGCTAAAATCCGATCAGCTTCATCCCAGCTGTAAATAGAGGCGCCTGAAGCTAACGGATGCCCTCCGCCGTTATATTTCCGGGCAAGTCCGTTAATGACAGGCCCCTTCGAACGGAATCTGACTCTGATTTGATCGTCTTCTTCTACGAAAAACACCCAGGCGCGAATACCTGAGATATTGCCAAGCGTCCCGACAAGCTGTGACGCTTCAGAAGCCGTTGTGCCGAATTTTTCAAGCGTATCCTTTTTGATGAAAACAGAAGCAGCCCCGTTTTCGGACAAAGACACATTTTGAAAGATAAAGCCGTTAAGCTTCACCACATTCAGTTTTGTTTCATACAATTGATTAAATAACTCTGAGGAAGAGAATGGATACTGAATGAGCTCGCCTGCATATTTTAATGTTTTTTCAGTGGTATTCGGAAATAAAAAGCGTCCGGTATCTCCAACAATGCCGGCGTAGATCAGCTCTGCCGCTTTCGTATTCAGCTTCCAGCCGTGCTCTTTTCCTTCTAAATACAGCTCGTAAATCATTTCACTTACTGAGCTGGCGCTTGTATCGACCCAGAGAAGGTCACCGTATGGATCTTCGTTCGGATGGTGGTCGATTTTCATTAGTTTGGCGCCTGAAGGATAACGCTGATCATCGATTCTTTCCTGATTTGCCGTATCGCAGACAATGACAAGTGCGCCTTCATATGTTTCATTGTCCACCTCATCAAGGGAATATAAGAAAGAGAGGGACGGTTCAGGCGTGCCGACCGCAAAAATATTTTTTTCAGGATATGTTTCACGCAGGATTTCCGTAAGCCCGCACTGTGATCCGTAGGCATCCGGATCAGGACGCACATGTCTATGTAAGATAATCGTGTCATATAATGATATGGTTCTGATCAATTCTGTTTTCATTTGATACTCCTTTATTGTTTTTATTCATTAAATCACATTCTCTGCCGACGGAAAAGAAAAATAACGTCAAAACCAAGCCCGTTTTTGTATAAAATGGGTTTGTAAACTTTTACGATGGAGGATTTCATTTATGCTGGTTCTTGTTTTTTTGATTGGGCTTTCAGCCTGCTTTTATGTGTACTATAAAGTAAAAGGCGTACGGGCAAAGCCATCTTTGGCAAAAGAAATATGTTCAGCAAAATCAAGCATGGCCTTAGGGTCACTAGTCCTATTCTACGGGCTCAACCAAATGATATTATTCCATTCAGTATTAACGTTAGTAATCGGCGGTATCTTTATCGTCATAGGAGCAGGAAGCGCTTGGGCAGGTTATAAAGCCTTCAGGCATTACAATCCCCTTCACGCCAAAGAAGCTGAAAGAGATCACGCGTAAGGGGCGCCTGAACGTCCCTTAGCTTCTTTCCATCAGCTGAACCATCAGCATCGCTTTAGACACGATATGACCTTGGCTGTGCACTTCCACTTCCATTTTCCCGAACTTTCTGCCGGCCTCCAAGATGCGAGGTTTGACTTCGATGACTGATTCCATCTGCACAGGCTTCAAAAAGAAGATGGTGATGCTCTCTATGACGAGTTCGCCGCGCTTTTTCGAGCGCAAAAATCGGTTTGCCGCTTGCGTCAAAATGGTCGTAAATACGCCATAAGAAATGGTTCCAAGCTGATTTGTCATTTGCGGCGTGACTTCATACTCGTAAACCGTTTGATCTTCTTTATCATCACCCTCATCTTTAAACCCCCTTGAAACGATATCATCAAGCTTCTCCCCGACCTGCGGCTGCTTTTGAATCATTTGAAGAGCTTTCAATACGTCTTGGCGGCTGATCATGCCGATGAGTTTTTGGTGGCCGTCAGTGACGGGAAGCACTTCGATCCCTTCCCATACCATCATTTGCGCAGCTGAAGCGACAGATGTTTTCCCAATAACCGTGACGGGATTTTTGGTCATGACTTTTTCTATAGATGCATTTCGGTCATGGCCAGCAATATCTTTTGATGTCAGAATGCCATGGATTTTCATTTGATCGTCGACAACCGGGAAGCGGCCGTGCCCCGTTTCAAAATTTTTCTCATACCATTTTTCAAGTTTATCCTTAGGCGAAAGATATACCGTGCGGTCAGCAGGTGTTAGGATGTCCTCCACCAAAACAATTTCTTTTTTGATCAGCTGGTCATATATTGCCCGGTTAATCATCGCGGCAACTGTAAAGGTGTCATAGCTCGTGGATAAAATCGGCAGTTCAAGCTCATCTGCCAGCTGCACAATGCTGTCATCCGTGTTAAAGCCCCCGGTCACCAATACGGCCGCGCCCGCTTCAAGCGCCTGCCTGTGTGCATTGATTCTGTTTCCGACAATCAAAAGATTCCCCGCTGCGGTGTAACGCATCATCGCGTCAAGCTCCATCGCGCCGATGACGAATTTATTCAATGTCTTATGGAGCCCTGCCCTGCCTCCGAGCACTTGTCCGTCTATAACATTTACAACCTCTGCATAGGTAAGCTTTTCAATGTTCTCTTTTTTCTTTTGTTCAATTCTGATTGTGCCCACACGTTCAATCGTGCTGACAAACCCTTTATTCTCTGCTTCCTTGATCGCTCTGTACGCGGTTCCTTCGCTTACTTTCATTTCCTTTGCAATTCTTCGGACAGAAATTTTTTCACCGACAGGCAGTGAATCGATATACGTTAAAATTTGTTCATGCTTCGTTGCCAAGCCTTTCACCTCTAAGGACAGTCTTCTTGTTTTTATTATAAGGTTTCAAAGGATTTATACGCAATGAGGCTGGAAAATAAAAAAGAAGCCCGACCGGCTTCTTACAGCGTTGATTTCGTTCCAGTCAAGCGCAAGGACCCCGTGGCTCCTTTTACATCGTAAAGCGGAAAAACCCTTTATTTTTCTTTTAAATGGACATCAACCGCTGTATTAACAATATTTCGATTCCCTATTTTAGATAAAACAAATAAAACTGCGGATAGCCATATCGCCCCTATGGCCGTATAGATCAATGGATGAACAGCTGTATTTGCGATCCATTCATTTATTAATGTTCTGGCATTTACCAGAATAATAAATCCTCCTACAAGCACACCCATCAATTGCGGATGAAACTTCTGCACCAGCCATGCTGCGATAGGGGCAGCGATAATTCCGCCGGCCATTAGTGAAAACACCCATAACCAATTGACGTCCTCCCATCCTAATGAAATAAGAAAACCGGCGGTTGCAGATACGGCGATGGCAAATTCACTTGTGTCTACAGTCCCGACAACTTTCCTCGGGCTCAAGCCTTTGCGGGATAATAAAATCGGAGTGGTCACCGGTCCCCAGCCGCCTCCGCCTGTGGCATCTGCAAAACCAGCGATCACGCCCAATGGGATGGATTGTTTTCGGTTTAACGGCACATGCTTCTTCTCAAGAGCCGGCTTATATTGAAATAAAAACCTGATCAATACATATCCGCCCAGAAGGAGCAAAAACAAAGAAATATAGGGTTTCGCCACATCTCCAGGTAATTGGCTGAGGAATGCCGCGCCTAAAAAAGCGCCTATAGAGCCGGGAATGACAAGCTGATAAACGGTTTGTTTGTCAACATTGCCAAATTTAATATGCGACACTCCCGATGCGGCAGTCGTTACGACTTCCGCTAAATGGACAGAAGCTGAAGCCACAGCAGGTGTGATGCCAAACGCCAATAACAAAGAAGTTGAGGTAACCCCATAAGCCATACTTAACGAACCGTCTATTAACTGCGACAATAAACCAATAAATGCAAAAACGATTAATTTCTTCATCAGAACACCCCATCTATATCAATCAGATATTTTTGACTCTTCATTCGAATCTAACAATCTCTTGGCGCTTTCATATAAAAAATAAGAGGCTTTGATAATGGCAGTTTCATCAATTGTAAATGCAGGGTGGTGCCAATCATGATCACCGTCTGTTCCAAAAAACGCAAAGGATCCCGGAATATGCTCAAGATAATAAGCAAAATCTTCCCCCGCGGTTGATGGGGCGGGATCAATGACTTGAAGTTTCGCTTTATGTGCAGCGTCTCGCACCAGCCCCGTAATTGCCTCATCATTACAAAGCGGCGGCGGTCCGGAATGCCACTTCACATTTGCCTTTAACGAGAAAGCAGCAGAAATCTGCTCTGTGACTGCCAAAAAACGCTGTTTCACTTGATTACGAACCTCTGAATCAAATGTACGAACAGTGCCCTCAATGACAACTGTATCCGGAATGACATTCCAAGTGCTGCCGCCGTTGATTTTCCCTACGGTTAAAATCGCGCTTTGCAGCGGGTTTACATTTCTGCTTACAATCGTTTGCAGGGCGACAATAAGCTGAGAGGCGCCGACAATTGGATCAAAACCATTATGCGGCAATGCTGCATGAGCACCTTTCCCTTCTATCTCTACTTTAAATCGGTCAACAGCAGCCATAAGCGGGCCTGTTTTTAACCCTACAGTCCCAACCGCGATATCCGGTTTATTGTGAAGTCCAATAACCGCATCAATGCCATCCAGTTGGCCGTCCTCTATCACTTTTGCAGCGCCTGCACCCGCTTCCTCTGCCGGCTGAAATAATAAACGAACCTTTCCTTTCAGACTGTCTTGATTTTCCTTCAATAAAAAGGCCGCACCAAGAAGCGCTGCCGTATGAAAATCATGACCGCACGCATGCATGATCCCTTTATGTTTAGACGCATAAGGCAATCCTGTTTTTTCTTCAATTGGCAAGGCGTCAATATCAGCCCTCAAAGCAATCGCCGGACCTTCTGACTCCCCTGCTATGTCTGCGAACACACCCGTTTTTAGAGCAGTAGGGCGAATCTGTATCCCCTTTTCTTTAAGGCATTTTTTTATAAAAGCAGTTGTTTCAAATTCTTCTTTTGACAGTTCAGGATATTGGTGCAGGTGCCGGCGAATGCCGATGAGCTGCTTTTCTAGCGTTGAGAGATTTACGGGATTAGACTCCTCTTTCAACGTCAGGATGTCATTTCCTGTAGTCTGATATGGATAGGAGCCTTCTATATTTCTCCAATAATCCAAAGACATATGTTCCGCTCCTTTCCCTATCCCAATATATTTTCTTCAGACTCTTCAACATAAGATGAAATAAATCGGTTCAATTTATCAGCAAGACCGCCCGCCCCAAATCTTATATACTTGCTGGAAACTTTCGGATTATCTTCTTTCAAAAAGCTTAAAAAAGATAAAATATAAATGCGCCTGTAAGCTACTTGTGTAATTCCGTACTCAAAAAACCAGTTATCAATGACATTGTATACGCCTCGGTTGACGCCATATAGGTTGTTACATTTCTTGTAAAAGCAGAGATCCGGAAGATTTAACTCCTGATGGGAAAGCAGGCTTTCTTTTTTGTTCGGTGCCATAATCCCAATCAGCTCAAAGCGTTTTGCAACGCACGAAATATCCTTTTTAATTTGCTTTGTTAAAGACTCCAAAGAATCAAACCTTCTTTCTTCTCTAATTTTAAAGAGAATGCTGCATTCGATTTTTTCTCCATAGATGTCTCTATGAAAGTCAAACAAAAAAATCTCCAATGTCCTTTTAAGGTTAGAGCCCACCGTCGGTTTCACACCGCTATTCATAACCCCTAAATGAAATTGGTGATTGACTGTCGCCAGAACCCCATAAACTCCATTACGCAGCCCATGCATTTTTGCATCTACATTTGCCGTGGGGAATCCAAGCTTTCTGCCTAATTGTTTTCCTTTCACAACCGTACCGGCAATGATCGTCAAAAAAGTCAGCCTCCCCTCTCAGCTTCCGCATTCGATCAGACGAAACCTATTGATGTGATGAATGTAAAACGGATTGATGCTGCGGAATGCCAAGACCGAGATTTTCCCGCAAGGTCCTGCCGCGATAATCTTGACGATAAAGCCCTCTTTCTTGAAGAATCGGAATCACCTTTTCTACAAAAGCATCAAGTGTACCCGGTATATCCGACCCAATGATAAACCCATCCGCCGCCTCAGCGTTGAACCAAGTTTCAATTAAGGATGCGACACGCTCTGGTGTTCCGATGAATAGAGTCCGTGGAAAAGCCATTTCCTGTGCTACCTCCCGCAATGTCAGATTTCTGGCTTTTGCTTCTCTCTTAATCCGGTCTGTTGTGCTTTGAAACGCATTCTTTCCCACATCGCCAATATCGGGAAATGGCTCATCCAACGGGTAAACACTCAGATCATAATCATCAAAAAAACGAGCCAAATAAGTAACAGCATTTTCAATCGGTATCAATTCTGCAAATTCACGATACTTCTTTTCCGCCTCTTCTTCCGTATCTGCCACAATCGGGCTGATTCCTGGAAAAATCCGCACACTTGAAGGATCACGCCCTTCATCAGCAGCTCGCCTTTTCACATCCGCATAAAACGCTTTTGTCTCTTCTAATGAATTGGAATGGGTAAAAATCGCATCCGCATTTTTAGCAGCAAACTGCCGGCCTGTTTCTGATGAGCCCGCTTGAAACACTACAGGCTCTCCCTGCTTAGAGCGCCCGATATTCAAGGGCCCCTCTACTTGAAAATACTTTCCTTTATGATTCAGGCGATGAAGCTTCGCCGGATCGAAAAACTGCCCTGTTTTCTTATTGTGTATAAATGCGTCATGCTCCCAGGAATTCCACAGCCCGCGCACAACATCCAAATGCTCTTGTGCGATCTCGTAACGTTCAGTGTGTTCTGGCAAATTAGACTTACTATGGTTGCGTGCCGCTCCTTCCTGTGGAGAAGTAACAAGATTCCAGCCTGCCCTGCCCCCGCTGATATGGTCCAGCGACATCAATTGTCTGGAGATAGTGAATCGCTCAGTAAAAGATGTAGAGAACGTCCCTACTAAACCAATATTTTTGGTAACCGATGCCAGCGCAGATAAAATGGTGATCGGTTCAAAACGGTTTAAAAAATGAGGAATCGATTTTTCAGAAATAAATAAGCCGTCTGCAATGAAAATAAAACTAAACAAACCTTTTTCAGCTGTTTGCGCCTTTTTCATGTAAAATTCAATATTTGTGCTGGCCGAGGGATCAACATCGGGATGACGCCAGCCGTCAGTTGTTCCCCCGACACCGTGAATCATGGCTCCAAACTGGATAAAATCTGAACGTGTCATCTTTTTGCCTCCTTTATCTGTGCATGATTCGCAAGTGCAAGATCAAGGTGTTCAATGCCGATTTCAGTTATCCCTTGATAGTGATTGCCGCGCCCGATTTCGACCACAGGCACATGGCGTACCCCATATTTCGCCTGTAAAATATCTCGAAGTTCCTCTTTCTCTGAAACATCGATATTTTGGAACGGGAACCCTGTTTCATTCAAATAATTCTTGACTTCCTCACAATACGAACAGCCTTTTTTACTCCAAACCACAATGTTCAAAACATCACTCATTCTTCTGTCCCTCCTTAACGTTTTGCAGCTAAAACTGTATCGCTCAGCAGCTGATAAGACAGCTGTTTTTCTTCAGCATTTTTGATCGGTGTAAAAATAACAAAATCATTGATTTTGTATGTGCCTGATAAACGTGTTAATTCTTCTGCCACTTCTTCCTTTGTTCCGGCAATAATCCCGGTTTTTTGCACGATGATGTCATAGGGCTCTGTGACGTTTTCCAGATAGGCCTCAGCCTGTTCGCGGGAACCGACGTTGACCTTACGCCCGTCTTTCAAAACCACTTTTATCGATTCACGCGACACAATATGTTTTTCCGCTTCTTCTTTTGTATGTGCCGCAAAAACAGCGGGGGCAAGATGAAATTCAGCCTTAGATCCTGGCGGGAGATGCGCGTCAAATGCTCGGCGGGCTTCCTTCAGCACTTCCTCTTCACCGTTAATAAAGTAAGCAAAGACAAAAGAGATTCCCAGTTTTGCAGCCGAAATGGCACTCTCTGCGCTTCCTCCCAATAGAAAAATACCCGGCTTCCGATCAACCTGCGGCATAGGACGCAATGCGGCATAGCGGTGGGTATCAGGAAAATCATCCCGAACGAAATGAGTAAGCTCCTCCAGTTTTTCATCAAACTGACGCACCGGTTTTTTATATTCGGCCTGCAGCGCGTCTGTGGACAGCTGAAACCCGCCGGGCGCTTTGCCCACTCCAAGATCTATACGGCCGGGAGCTAACGCTGATAGAAGATGGAATTGCTCCGCTACTTTATAAGAGCTGTAATGCTGCAGCATCACTCCGCCTGATGCTAAACGAATTTTTCTTGTGCTTGCAGCAAGATAGCCTAAAAGAACCTCGGGTGCAGACCCTGCAATCTCATCATTGTTGTGATGTTCGGCCACCCAAAATCGGTGATATCCACACTCTTCAGCCATTTGTGCCAAGTTCACTGTATGCTGTAATGTATCAGCTGCTGTCTCCCCTTCACCAATCAAGCTTTGGTCTAAAATACTTAAGCGGATCATATCACCGGCTCCTTTATGTGTTCTTTTGGTTCAAATAAATATTCCGGCGAAACACGGCGGAGAAACTGCCTCGTTCTGTCTTTTTTGGTATGGCGGAAGACTTCCTCCGGGGTTCCTTGTTCAACAATGACTCCTTCATCCATAAAAACAACTTGATCAGAGACCCTTCTTGCAAACTCCATTTCATGTGTAACAACAATCATGGTGGCTCCGGTTTTCACGATTTCCAGCATTACCTCAAGCACTTCACCGACCAGCTCCGGGTCAAGCGCTGCCGTCGGCTCATCGAACAGCAGCACATCAGGATGAATGGCAAGCGCCCTTGCTATCCCTACCCTCTGCTTTTGTCCTCCCGATAACTGACTCGGATAAGCGTTCAATTTATCTTGAAGCCCGACCTTTCTCAGTTCATTTTCCGCTACGGCATACGCGTCTTGTTTTCTCATTTTCCGGGCAATCGTCAAGCCCTCCATGACATTTTCAATCACCGTTTTGTGAGCAAACAGGTGGTATTGCTGAAATACCATTGCCGTCTGTTTTCTGAGCCAGTGAACCTCTTTTTTGGACGGAAAGCGGCAATTAATCACTTTGTCATGTATAGAAATGATCCCTTCGTCTGGACGTTCTAATAAATTCAGGCACCGTAAAAAGGTGGTTTTCCCTGATCCGCTCGGCCCGATAATCGTCACAACTTCTCCCTTGCGTACCGTGAGATTTATCCCTTTTAATACATGGTGGATGCCAAACTGTTTATGGATATTTTTAATCTCAATCATAAAGTGCCCCCTTGAAATCTGGCTGCCTTTCTCTCTAATACTCCATTTACGGATTCTAGGATCAGAGTCAGCACCCAATAGATAATCGCTGCTCCGATAAACGCTTCTAAAAATGCATAATTATCAGAAGCAACGATAGTCGCCGTCCCTGTAATCTCTGGGACAGCCACTATAGCCGCGATAGAGGTGGTATGCAAAAAGCCGATACCCAAATTTGTGAAGTTTGGGATGGAAACCATCAGCGCCTGCGGCAATATTACACGCCGAAAGGTTTGGCTGTGTGTCAAGCCGATTGAATAAGCCGCTTCGACCTGTCCGGTATCCATCGCCAGAATGCCTGACCGGATGATTTCTGTGAGATAAGCTCCGGCAGTTAAAGACAAGGCCATGATGACAAACATGGAGACCGGTATCTCATTGGCGGACCAGCCGAGATGAAAAAAACTGCTGACTTGATCTGCAACAGGCGGTATCCCTAAATAAATCAACATAATGTGAAGGATTGCAGGTGTACTTCGAAAGAAAGACACATAAAACCTTGAGCAAGCCACCAAGCCCTTAATTCTAAAAATTCTAACAATTATATTTCCAAGAGCCACGAGAAATCCAAACACAATCGGCAAAACAGCCATCATCAATGTCAGAGGAATGGTCTTTACCATTTCTTTCATGGCGGAAACGATAAATGGAAAGTCAAATTGCAATCTTCTCCCCCCTCATCCGAAGAAATATATCAATGTATGTTCATGTCAAAAACAGTAACAATCCTTGTTTGATTCTTCTTGATTCGTTTTTCTGCCACTCGAAAGAACCATTCGAATAAAACCGCTACAGCATAATAAACAATCGATAGCGCAATGTAAACTTCAAGAGAATGGTTGCTTGAGGTAATCAGTGTTTGGCCCCTTCCGGACATATCCATAACACCTATTGAAAAGGCTAGAGACGTATCTTTTAAAGAACTGATCACCATGTTTCCCATATTCGGAAACGCCTGGACAAGTGCCTGGGGCAGAACGATTCGCCTGAAGGCCTGACTACCGCTTAAGCCAATACTGTACGCCGCTTCCGTTTGGCCTTTATCTACACTGCCCACCCCCGCTCGAATGATTTCTGCGGCTGCCGCTGCATTGCTTAACGCATAGGTTGCGACAGCAGCATAAAACGGGTCCATTTTTGATGTATCAATCCCGATAAGCCCCGTAAGCGCCGGGATTCCGTAAAACACGATGAAAAGCTGCACCATGATAGGCGTTCCCCTGAAAAATGAGATATACACTTTTGCCAATTGATTTACAATTGGAATATTGTAGATGCGGGGCAGTGCCAGAAAGAGTCCTAATACAAAACCGAAAAGCAAGGACAGTGTTAAAATGTATAATGTAACCGGTAAATAAGCGGTTAACGTCGGCACAAAATCTCCAATCATGTTCATATCAAACGCTTTTTCCATCACTGCTCCCTCTCTTTTTACCTAATACTGCTCTTTGGAATAGTCGTCACCAAGCCATTTCAAACTGAGCCTTTTCAACGTTCCGTCATCAATGATTTCCTGTAAGGCTTTATCAATATCGTCACTTAACGTTTGTTCATTTTTGTTAAACATAAAATACACTTTGGCATTTGAAAGCACATTACCGACGGTTTTTTCTTTAATAGTGCTCGTCTTGTTTTGAAAGTCTACTGCAAAAGGCGTTGAGATCGTTGCGTCCGCACGCCCCGATTTCAGCTGATTCGCAGTCTCATTTGCGCCTTGGCCCTCATAGGCAATCTCAAACGGCCGTCCATTATCCTCATTCCATTTTTTCAGTACAAGCGCTCCGTTGGAGGTTGCACTCGTAATCACCCGTTTTCCTTTTAAGTCTTCAATTCTACGGATCGTATCGTTATTTTGAAGCACAGTAATTTTTAAAGGAAAATGGTTGTAAGCAACCTTGTTAAACAGAAATTTTTTCTCACGCTCTTTGCTTTTCTCCATTTGATGTGCCACAATATCGACTTTATGCTGTCCGAGGCTGACAAGCAGGTTGGAAAATTCCATCGTTTTAAATGTGAATTTATAATGTGGCAGGCGCTTATCAAGCTCTTTGATCAGTTCGACATCATAACCGGTTAAATCGCCTTTTTCATCGATAAAGCAAATATTCGGAAATTGGGTTCCAGTTCCGACCGTGATCGTCTGTACCTTCTTTTGCCCGGCTCCCGTCGTTTGACTGCCTGCACCGCAAGCTGACAGAACTGTTATAAGCGAAAATAATATTGCCATGAATGCTGCTTTCGTTTTCATCTCATCGCCCCATTTATTTTTCAAAACTTGATTTTGAATAATCTGCCCCGAGCCATTTTCGGCTTAGTTTTTTTAGCGTTCCGTTTTTCTCCAGCTTTTTAATCGCTTGATCCGTGTCATCCGCCAAGGTTTGGCTGCCTTTATTAAACATAAAGTACACCTCGGTATCTAATAACACGTCACCGACTGTCTTTTGGCGGAAGGCGTGCGTTTTATTCTGAAAATCGACGGCAAACGGTGTAGCTATCGTTGCATCTGCGCGCCCGGTTTCAATTTGATTGGCGGTGTCATTGCTTCCCTGTCCCGCATATTTCAAATGAATCGGGCTGCCGTGCGTTTTGTTGTACTTTGTAATATAATCTGCCGCATTTGACGTGGCGCCAACTATGACTGTTTTTCCGTGCAAGTCTTTTAATGTATGAATCTTGTGATTATCCTCTTTCACCGTGATGTACATCGGCGAGTAGTTATATGGGACTTTATGATACAAAAAACGCTTTTCTCGTTCTTTATTTTTGGCCATATTGTGAGCAATCACATCAATTTTTTTATTTCCGAGACTCGTCAGCAAATTTGAGAAATCCATCGTTTTAAATTCAAATGTATATTGAGGCAACTCCTTATCGATGGCTTTCATCACTTCAATGTCATACCCGGTCAAATCGCCTTTTTCATTTAAAAACGCAATATTCGGAAAATCTGTTCCAGTGCCGACTATGACCGTTTGAGCCTGACGATCTGTTTTGTTATTTGTTTGCGAACATCCCCCGCCAAGTAATGCAAACACTGACAGCAGCAAAACCAATCCTTTACGCTTATTCATAGGCTGCCTCACATCATGCCCAGCTGGGCGCACCTAAAAGCGTTGGGTTAAATCGTTCCGGAATCAGAACCTTGTGCATCATCACACCTATGTCCCCGTCTTTTTCCTGCTCAAAATACACTTCATACCCTCTCCTTCTGTACATGTCAGCAAGCCAAGGATGCTTGCGCGCCGATGTGCCGAGTGTCAGCGCAGGAGCCTTCAGCATATCTCGAAGCACTTTTTCTTCAACATACGTAAGCAGCTTACTTCCGGCGCCTTGCCCTTTATATTCCGGCAGTGTCGCAAACCACCACACAAATGGATATTTTGAAGGAGGCGTCTCACTCTCCCACGGGAACCTGATTGTAATCGTTGAAATCAGCTTCCCATCCCGCTCCAGCACAATCGCTGAATGATGTTCAATATTTTCTGATACCATTTGGATATCAGCTCTCGTGGATGGCCAATCAATATCCAGCTGCCGAATGGGCTGAAATGCGCTGTTAACCAGTTTCAACAGCTCCGATGCATCTTCAACAGTTGCCAGTCGAAAAATATCCTCACTCATTTTTGTCACTCCTCTTCATAAAATATATAATTCCTATTTGTTTACTAAGCTTTTATTGTTTATACTATAAAGCATACTCTGATCTTTGACTAATCAAAAAAAGTAAACCTTCACTTCAGTAATTTTAATGATGAAAAACAGGAGGGAGCACATTGGAGTTACGCTCAATCAAAACGTTTCATACGATTGTAAAATTTGGAAGCTTCTATAAAGCTGCAGAAATACTCAACTACTCGCAGCCGACGATATCGATGCGTATGAAGCAATTGGAGCAGGATTTAGGCGTACTGCTGTTTGAAAGAGGAAAAAGCCTGCAGTTGACAAAAGCAGGGAAGCTTTTTTATGAACGAACAGGAGATCTTTTGATGCAATACGAGGCGCTTAAACACAACCTCTCCGACTTAAAGGAAGAAGAGGCAGGCATTATCAACATAGGGGTTTCAGAGCCAACCGCCAGTCTGATATTCCCCGAGATTTTAAAGGATTTCTTAATGGATTACCCAAAGATAACGGTTAATATCAAGGTTGATGACGCCAATACCTGCAGTCAAAAGCTCTTAGACGGGACGATTGATTTTGCAGTCTGCGGCGAGCCGGAGCTGATTCTTGAAAATTACTACCATCCATTTTTTTATGACACATTAAATGTGATTGTATCTGATCAACATCCGCTCGCTGAGAAGAAGGCTGTCCATTTGTCTGATTTAGCAGAAGAGCGCTTCATATTTACGCCCGCCAATTGCCCCATTCGCTTACAAATTGAACAGCATTTACATAGAGAACTCGGGAATCGCTACAAAAAAATGGAGCTCACAAGCAGCATGTCACATGAATATTACGTACGTGAAAACATCGGAATTTCAATCTTTACCAGCACCGCACATTCTAAACCGTTCAACGGCACTAAAGTCATTCCAATTCTGAACCTGGATATCACCCCGCCCATAGGGCTGTTGACAAATCAAAAAGAAGTTCATTTTGACCGCGCCACGAAGGACTTGATCGCCCGGATAACCAAACGTTTTCAGCAGCGCAGCAAAGAATTGGAAGGAACCTCTGATAAGACCATTACAGGATAACTGAAAAAATAAAAACCACCTCCTGATTCATCAGGAGATGGTTTCACCGCTTAAAGCTCGATCGTCTCACCGACCGACATGACTTTGCCGACTCCGCCCGGCAGGCTGTCAGCGAATGCTTCTGGGTCTTGTTCGATGACCGGGAATGTATTGTAATGCACCGGCACGACCTGTTTTGCGCGCAGCCATTCAGCGGCAAGCTTGGCGTCTTCAGGCCCCATCGTAAAGTTATCGCCAATCGGAAGGAAAGCAAGGTCGATATGATTCAATTCGCCAATGAGTTTCATATCAGAGAAAAGAGCCGTATCGCCCGCGTGGAATATCGTTTTATCTTCTACAGTCAGCAAAATACCGGCAGGCATGCCTGTGTAAGTGATCGTTTTGTTTTCTTCATCTGTGATGGCTGATCCATGAAAGGCCTGTGTGAGCTTCACTTTTCCAAAATCGAACTGGCGGGAGCCGCCAATATGCATTGGATGAACATTCAAGCCTTTCCAGCCTAAGTACACAGCGAGCTCGTTCGGGGCTATAACCAGCGCGTTATTTTGCTTGGCGATTTGTTCAGTATCACCGACATGGTCATTGTGTCCGTGCGTTAGCAAGATGACATCCGCTTTTACATCCTCCGGCTTTATATCCGTTAATGAATTCCCTGTTAAAAACGGATCAAAAATAATATGATGGTCCTTCGTTTCCACTGTGATTACAGAATGTCCGTGATATGTCACTTTCATTTCTTTCACCTCGTCACATGATTTTGATTTTTTTATTTTCCCTTTTTAAAAAGCTGAAAAACTTATGTTATTTGATTCTTGTTAATGACATTGAGGCCTCCGGTGGCTTCAATGACTGTCCCTGTCACAAGGTCTGAGTTCTCCTCACACAAGAAAGCGATAATCCGGGCGATATCCTCGCCAGTACCGGATCTTCCTATCGGCGTTTTTTCTTTGCCGATTCGCATTCTGGCTTCCTCTATCGATGCTTCTTTCATGTCGCCGACAATGTCTCCCGGGCAAACCATGTTGGCGGTTATGCCGAATTCGGCTTCTTCAATGGCGATTGTCTTCGTCAAAGAAGCCAAGCCCACTTTCGCAGCGCCAAATGCCGATCGGTGAAGCCAGCCGGGCGCGTGAGCCGCACCTTGGAATCCGTACGTAATGATGCGTCCAAATTGCTGTTTTCTCATAATAGGAATAACCGCTTTGAATAAATGAAAGACGGCGCTTAAATTTCCTTCCAGCATGCCATACCATTCATCATCAGTATAATCGGCTAACTTTTTACGTTCAAATATGTATGGTCCCGCGTTGTTAATCAAAAAGTCGATCCTTCCGAAGCGGTTTAAGGCAGCCTCTGCAATACGCAGCAGATCTTCTTTTTTGGTGACATCACCTTTTACAAATTGCAGCCGGTCAAGACAATCGGGACAGGCTTCCTTCAGGCGGCTGACTGCCTCCTCATCCTGTCTGTAATTGACTGTTACTGAATACCCCTTTGCAAGCAACGTTTCAGTCACTTTGCGGCCTAAACCCTTCGAACCGGCAGTAATTAAAGCATGTCGCACATGAATACCTCCCAAAGCAACGTCGCCGCTTTCAATAAAGTGTTTCTTCTTCTACTTTACTATAAAAGGCTTGCAATATCACTTTTTACACTTTGGCATACAAAAAAAGCTGCCTGTACAGACAGCTTATTCTGCAGGAGATGAAGACTCCTGATCAGGCATATCGACATAACCGCTTTGATATGCTTCTGAAATGAGCCTTGTTGTCTCCTGGCTTTCTTGTTCATCATAAATATAGCGTTCCGGTTCTTTTTTCATCATTCTGCCTCCCATCATTATAGAGGTAGGTTGGCTATAATGACGGGATACTATGAAGGAAATTTTAACAAACTCCAGCTGCCACGCAAGCTTTCGCTTTTTCAAGCGCCTGCTTTACCTGTTTAAATCCGGTGCCCCCGGCGCTCATTCTTTTTTCAACTGCGTAGTAAGGGTCTAACACAGTGTAAATATCTTCTTCGAATAGTGTGCTCGCCTGCTGAAACTCGCCAAACGGCATATCGCTTAAATAGATCCCTCTTTCGATGCATGTGTACACAAGTTTCCCGACCACTTCATGCGCTTCTCTGAACGGCATTCCTTTTTTAGCTAAATAATCGGCCAGTTCCGTCGCATTTGAAAAGTCTTGTTTTGTCGCTTGCTTCATGACGTCTTTGTTTACAGTCATTGTTTGGATCATGCCTGTGAAGATTTGCAGGCTGCCTTCCACCGTTTTTACCGTGTCAAACATGCCCTCTTTGTCTTCCTGCAGATCTTTGTTGTAAGCGAGCGGAAGTCCTTTCATGATCGTAAACAGACCCATCATATCGCCGTATACGCGTCCTGTTTTGCCGCGGATCAGCTCTGCCATATCAGGGTTTTTCTTTTGCGGCATCATGCTGCTTCCTGTTGCGTACGTATCGTCAAGCTCGATGAATTTAAACTCCTGCGAGCACCATAAAATGATTTCTTCAGAGAAACGGGATAGGTGCATCATCAGCATACTGCTGTTGCTTAAAAACTCCAAAATGAAGTCTCTGTCGCTGACGCCGTCCAAGCTGTTTTCATAAATGGCATCAAAGCCGAGCAGTTCCGCTGAATAATCACGGTCGATTGGGAAGGTTGTTCCCGCGAGCGCCCCGCAGCCGAGCGGAGATTTGTTAATCCGCTTCATCGAATCCTGAAAACGCTCCTTGTCGCGTTCAAGCATCCAGAAATACGCAAGCAGATGGTGAGCGAATGAAATCGGCTGGGCGCGCTGCAGATGTGTGTAGCCCGGCAGAATCGTTTCAACGTTCGCTTCCGCCTTTTCAATGAGCGCACTTTGGAATGCCTCAATCAGCTCGATGATGTGGCCGACATGATTCTTCAAGTATAAATGCATGTCAGTCGCCACCTGGTCATTCCGGCTTCTGCCGGTATGCAGCTTGCCGCCAAGAGGACCGATTTCGTCAATGAGCATTTTCTCAATGTTCAAATGAATATCCTCATAATCGACTGAGAATTCCAATGCTCCCTCCTCTGCTTTTTGCAAAAGGGTATTCAGGCCCTCTCGGATTTTCAACTCTTCTTCTGCTGTCAGAATACCGCATTTTTTCAGCATGGCAGCATGTGCGAGAGACCCTGTAATGTCTTCAGCAACTAAATTTTGGTCAAATGATATGGACGCGCCGAACTCGTCGACCCATTTTTCCGGTGTTTTTTGAAATCGGCCTCCCCAGAGCTTCTTCATGCTTTAATCTGCTCCTTCTTTTTCACGATGCTGTTCACTTTTGTCGGAAGTCCCCAAAGCTCGATAAATCCAATTGCTGCATGGTGATCAAATGCATCGTCTTTTGTATATGTTGCAAGTTTTTCATCATATAGAGAGTATTCTGATTTACGTCCTTCTACAATTGCATGGCCTTTAAACAGCTTCACGCGGACAATGCCTGTGACATGCTTTTGCGTTTCTTTTAAGAAAGCGTGCAGCGCATCTTTTAACGGTGAGAACCATAAGCCGTTGTAAATGATTTCTGACATTTTTTGCTCGATGATCGGTTTAAAGTGGGCTACCTCTTTCACCAGTGTCAAATCTTCTAATTCTTTATGCGCTTTGATCAGTGTCATCGCACCAGGGCATTCGTATACTTCCCGGGATTTAATGCCGACGAGGCGGTTTTCCACGTGGTCGATACGTCCGACACCGTGCGCGCCCGCCAATTCATTCAGCTTCAAGATCAGCTCAGAAAGCGAGTAGGAAACACCATCAATGGAGACAGGCACGCCTTGTTCAAATGCAATTTCAATCACTTCCGGCGTGTCCGGCGTTTTTTCCAGCGGAGCTGTTAAATCGTATGCACCTTCTGGCGGCGCCGCCCATGGATCTTCTAAAATGCCGCACTCATTGGCGCGTCCCCAGAGGTTTTGGTCGATAGAATACGGGCTGTCAAGATTGATCGGAATCGGAATGCCGCGGCTAGCCGCATATTCAATTTCTTCTTCACGTGACCACTGCCATTCGCGAACCGGCGCGATGACTTCAAGGTCAGGGTTTAATGATTTAATGGAGACTTCGAAACGAACCTGGTCATTTCCTTTCCCTGTGCATCCGTGGGCAATCGCCTGTGCATCTTCTTTTTCCGCTATTTCAACCAGCTTTTTCGCGATCAGCGGCCGAGATAATGCCGAAACGAGCGGGTATTTTCCTTCATACATCGTGTGGGCCTGCAAAGAAATAAGCGCGTAATCCTGTGCAAATTCTTCTTTTGCATCGATCACGTAGGAGTTTGTCGCGCCGACTTCAAGCGCTTTCTGCTGAACAAATGCCAAATCTTTGCCCTCACCGACATCCAGGCAGCAGGCGATTACATTATATCCTTGCTCCTGAAGCCATTTTATTGCGACGGAAGTATCAAGACCCCCTGAGTATGCTAATACGACTTTTTTCTGTTCTGACATGATAAAAATCCCCTCTCAACCGTGTTTCTATTTTGTATAAAAATAAATTATATTTAATAAAAATACATTTTGTATGTATACACTTTAACAAGTACGTTTCGTTTTTTCAAGCCTTTTATAAAAAAAACTTCACCTAAATTTCAGGTGAAGTTTCGTAGTATTTATTCATTTACTTGTCTTTTCTGATTTCTCTGACCACATGTGCAAGTTCGGGAATAATCAGCTTATTCATTGCCAGCTTTACCGCGCCGCTTGAGCCTGGCGTTGAGAAAACAGCGGTATGCTGAATGACGCCGGCAGTTGCTCTCGACATGATTGCGGCAGAGCCGATATCCTCTGTATAACTCAGCATCCTGAATATTTCTCCAAAGCCGGGCAGTTCTTTCGAAAACAGCGGCGTTATGGCTTCAATTGTGACATCCCGATCTGCTATGCCTGTCCCTCCGTTTAAGAGTACCGCGTCTGTCTGTTCATCCATGCAGCCCGCAAGCACTGACCGTTGCAAAGCATCCTTTTCGTCTTTTACAATTTCATATGCGGCAATATGATGACCGGCTTCTTCTAAAAATGAGATCATCAGCTTACCGCTTTTATCGGTTTCCTCTGTCCTCGTGTCACTGACAGTAATCACTTTGCACCGAACGATATCGGGAGCTTCTTGTCTATGCTCTTGAACGCTCATTGGCCCACCTCTTTTATGTTTTCTGTCTGTCACTATCATGCATCAACAAAAAAGCACATTCAAGAGAATGTGCTTTCATGCTATTTATTTTGCTAAACGAACAACGTCGCGCGCAATCATGACTTCTTCATCAGTCGGAATGATCATGACTTTTACTGGAGAATGCGGATAGCTGATGAAAGCTTCCTCGCCGCGCACGTTATTAAGCGCAGGATCCCAGTATACGCCCATGAATTCTAAACCGCGAAGAACGCGTTCTCTGACTTCCACACTGTTTTCACCGATACCGGCAGTAAAGATGATCGCATCTACACCGCTCATTCTTGCAGCGTAAGAACCGATGTATTTGTGGATTCTGCTTGCGAATACTTCAAGAGCTGTTTCCGCGCGCTCATTTCCTTCTTTCGTTGCTTCAACGATGTCACGAAGATCGCTTGAGAAACCGGAAATGCCGAGCAGTCCGCTTTTTTTGTTTAATGTATTCAGTACTTCGTCAGCCGTTTGGCCTGTTTTCTCCATGATGTATGGGATCAGGGCAGGGTCGATGTTTCCAGAGCGTGTGCCCATTGCTACACCGGCAAGCGGCGTAAAGCCCATGGATGTGTCAATAGATTTTCCGCCTTCAACAGCGGCAATACTTGCTCCGTTTCCAAGGTGGCAGGAAATCAGGCGCAAGTCTTTTAACGGACGGCCGAGAAGCTCTGCCGCACGCTCAGTTACATATTTATGTGAAGTGCCGTGGAAGCCGTATTTACGGATGCCGAATTTTTCATAGTATTCATACGGCAAGCTGTAAAGGTAAGACTGCTCAGGCATTGTTTGGTGGAATGCTGTATCAAATACAGCTACCGCAGGAACATTTGGAAGCACTTCTTTGAACGCTTTAATTCCAACGATATTTGCCGGATTGTGAAGCGGTGCCAATTCAGAAATATCTTCGATTTCCTTAATGGTTTCATCCGTTAATAAAACAGAATCGCTGAATTTTTCTCCGCCGTGAACGACACGATGGCCAATTCCGTCAATTTCATTCAAGTCTTTAATAATGCCGAATTCCGTTAACTTATTCAGCAGCATTTTAACAGCTACCGCATGATCTGGAATATCAGTTACTTCTGTATTTTTTTCGCCGTTCACAGAAATTGTGAATACGCTGTCGGCGATACCGATTCGTTCAACTAAACCCTTCGTTAAAACGGTTTCTGAAGGCATTTCGAAAAGCTGAAATTTCAAAGACGAGCTTCCTGCGTTAATTGCAATAATTTTGGACATGATTGACGCTCCTTTATACTCTGTATCAACAACTTCGTTTTTCGTACTTTTTTCCCGGTGAATATCAACATCTTCTCCGAAAAATATCTGACTTTTCCATTTAAACATTGTCATGTCGGCTTTTCAAGTCAACTCGCGTATTGATAACGCTTACAATAAGAAGTCGTTATTTTCAGACACATTCCCTATAGGTTTTGTATTGATGAACGCTTACAATTTGCGGTTTTTCCCTCTGTATTTTGTGTTCCAAAGCTGGATTCAATTCGTCAAGTCCGGTCTTCAAAAGCATAAATAAAAGCAGCTTAGGCATCGACCTCATACGGCTGCCTAAGCTGCTTTTAAAACACTTACTTTTCTTTTTTAAACCATTCATCAAATTGAGCCATCATATCAAGCATCGCCTTTTGATTGGAGAAAGACGGAAGATTCGCAAGCAGAATTTGCCCCGGCGCTTTCGTATTCTCTCCTTGTTTCTGAAGCACAAGGATGCTTTTGGCATGAGCTTCGTCTTTAAAAATAGATTTTGGCAGCTGCAACAGTGCGTTGATATGAACCTTGTCTTTGAAAAACTGTTTCAGCTTGCCGCTTTGGGAGCTCTCAAACAAATGATTCGGAATCATAAAAAATAAGTAGCCGCCCGGTTTGGTATGCTTGACGCTCTGTTCAATAAACAGATGATGAGCGAAGGAATGGCCTTCGTCAGCTTTGAGCTCAAACGCTTCTGCTCCTTCGTCATTCGGATAATAGCCGACGGGCAGATCACAAATGACCGTGTCAACTGGATCGATAAACAACGGCTCAAGGCTGTCCTGGTGGAAAAGCTCAAGCTCTTTTTTCAGAAGGTTCGCTTGGGCATAGGCGATCTTCAAGAGCACATCATCAATTTCAATGCCAAAGCTGTTTGCCGTTTTTTCAGACAGCTGGTTCAGCACGGTAAACAGAAGGTTCCCAGTTCCCAAGGCTGGATCAAGAATGGTCAGTTCCTTTTTGTCCGCCATAAACTTATTCACCAAATAGCTGATCAAAAGCCCGATCGTATCCGGCGTCATTTGTCTGTTTGGATGGGAGATATCTTTCATTCCTTTAAGAACGGCAAGCTGAAAAGCCTTGCGTACCCACTCAGGCTCATACGAACCGAATTCCGCTTTTTCAAGCAGAGCCTGAAGTTGTTTGGTTTTCTGATCAACAGGCAGTTTCAGCTGATCCGTTTTTTCAAGAAAATACATTTCTCCTGCTTCGGCCAGCGCCTCTATATATGAAATCTGCAATTCATTCTTTATCATAATCGCGGCTTCGTTTAACAGCTCATACACCGCACCTACATGGTCTTTTTGCATATTGTGTTCCTCCTTGCCATGAAAAAAGCTCCGGCGGCAGCCTGGAGCTTTTTTCCCTGCTTACTTCACTAATGCCTTAGCAGCCTCAATTGGCTTTTCATAGTTCGGGTGGTTTGTTGCTTCGCTTACATATTCAGCGTAAACGACTTTTCCGTTCTCATCAAGGACAAATACGGAACGAGCAAGCAGACGAAGTTCTTTAATATACACACCGAACGCTTCGCCAAATGACATATCTCTGTGGTCAGACAGTGTTTCCACTTTGTCAATTCCGTTAGCGCCGCACCAGCGCGCTTGCGCGAATGGAAGGTCTGCACTGATTGTGTAGACGTTGACATCTCCAAGCTTTGCAGCTTCTTCGTTAAAACGGCGTGTTTGTGCATCACAAACACCTGTATCAATTGAAGGGATAACAGAAATAATCGTTACCTTTCCTTTCATGTCAGCTAACGATTTTTCTTCAAGGCTGTTAGTCAGCACTGTGAAATCAGGAGCTTGATCTCCTACCTTCACTTCTTGTCCGACAAGTGTAACCGGACCGCCTTTGAATGTAATTTCAGCCATTATAATTCCTCCCTTTTGTATGTATGTCTCTATCATAGTAAAGTTTCCTGCAAACTGCAAAGTTTATGCCAAAAAAAAGTTAACTGCGGCCAGCGCAGTTAACCTTTTTTAATAATTCATATTGTTCATTTGGTTTTGATTTTGGCCCTGACCTTGGTTTTTGTTATTTTTCTTGAACATTTGCTGGATGCGCTCGAGTGTTTGAGGGGCTGCGTCTAAAATTTTCTCTATTAAATGGGTATTTTCATCTAAATGAATCATTCTGATGCCTGTCGATCCGACAATTAAAAACGCGATCGGCGTAATGGACACACCGCCCCCGCTTCCGCCTCCGAAAGGAAGTTTCTGTTCTCTTGTCTCATCGTCTTTTTCGGCCGGCTTTCCGCCAAACTCGCTTCCGCCTGCGGCGAATCCGAATCCAACTTTAGAAACAGTTAAAATCACACTTCCATCAGGCGTTTCTACTGGATCTCCGATGATGGTGTTAACATCAATCATTTCCTTCAAGTTTTCCATTGCGGTTTTCATTAAACCTTGGATGGGATGGTCTGCCATATACGTTTCCTCCTTAAACTGATGAATCATTCTTTGAAGTCATTCTAGCCGACGGATTCTTCTTTAATACGGATAGCTCCCGTCCGTATTTGACGAACTTGAAAGCTGCAAGCATAGCATGTCCAAAGCGAAAAAAGAATATACACTGAAAATGGGTCTTGGAAACAGGGACTTGAAACGACGAGATCACCTCATAGACAGGTTTATTCACAAAGTCCAGGTGGTCGTAGAGCATTGCTGCGATACCGCCCTTCACACCCCATACAGCACCTGTTAACACACCTGTCACTGCCGCGTCCTGAATTCCGATTACTGTAACCCATTCTAGTTTTGTGATATGTAAATGCGCGAGAAAAGACGCGCTGATTTTCCGTAGTCTGGTGACCTGATGCAAAAGCATTTCGATTTTATTAATGCTTTGCTGCACATCGTTTTGTGTAATTTTTTTCTTTCGGCTGCTTTTTTTCATTTTGGATTCAGTTTTTTGTTTGATATCCACGGTTCCGTCTTCTTTGTTCACCTTAATCACCGGGATTGTTTTTTTGATCCTTATAAGGCCAAACAGCGCCGTAATCTTCAAGGTCAATTTGTCATTATCAGCGGCATGAAGATACTCCAGCGCGACATGGATTTTCATTCTGAGAAGCAGTACGATCCCTATGAGAATAAGAATGGCTATCAGTACATACACCATATTCTTCACTTCCTCTAGGAGCATTATCGCCAATTCCTAAAAAAATAAACCCGGACGGTGGTCCGGGTTATCGGTTATTTGCGGTATAATTTTTCATGCACCACGGTGGTATCCGCGATGTAATCATGAATCCCTTGTTTTGTAGGTGAAAAAGCAATGACGATATATAAAATCCAAATCTTATCAATATACCGTCCAACCACTTCACGAAAAATGACTGTACTCCATGTCAGCTTGCAATCTTGCTTCACAGAAACCACTTTGAGGCCGAACACCATTTTACCAAGCGTCTGCCTGAAGTATTTTGTCATTAGTGCGAAATAGGCAAGATACACAATAAGCGTTGTCACACTGTAGGCCGAGAAGGTAAACATGCCGGATGTTTTCGGCAGATCCAATACGGTAAAGAGGGGAGAAACGAGCAAATGGTTTAATCCCCATATCACGAGCCAATCAAGCAGGAAAGCCCAGAAACGAACCCAAAAGCCAGCATAGGCATGTGTCAGCAGCTCCGCTTCTTGCGGGCCTTTGATGTCATTGCGCTCTAACTCTTCATATGTCGCGTCCATTATTGTTCCCTCCTACTTCGCATAGAGATACATCATTCTCGGCGAACCGTATTGCGATAGAATTTCTCTCATATTCAAAAAATCAATTTCACTTTTAAACATTTTGTTCGCGCCCATGGAAAACAGTGAACCTAATCCGAAGCTTTCCTCATAAGAAATGACAGAGGCGTTTTTCAAATCCTTGTGATCCTTTTTCATGGCCGTAACGGTATCGTCATAAAAACCAAGCTCATCAACGAGGTTCAGTTTTTTCGCCTGCCGTCCGTCATACACGCGGCCGTCCGCAATTTTCTTTACCTCTGCTTTCGGCATGCCGCGCCCTTTTGAAATGACATCAACAAAGCCTTCATACGAATTATCAACCATCGATTGCATGATGTTTTTTTCTTCTTTCGTCATCTCACGGGAAGGAGACATAATGTCCTTATGGGCCCCACTCTTAATCGTTTCAAAAGAAATGCCAAGCTTATCGGCAAGCTTTGAATAATTGACGCTTTCCATAATGACGCCGAGTGACCCTGTCAGGGTTTCCGGTGTCGCAAAAATCTTATCAGCCGCTGTAGAGATGTAATAGCCTCCGGATGCTGCCATCGAACCCATTGACACGTAAATCGGTTTTTTCGTTTCTTTCTTGATTTCTTCCAGTTTCTTATGTATTTCAGCACTTTCATACACTCCGCCACCCGGAGAATTCACCTTCAGAACGATACCTTTGACCGTCTTGTCATCTTTTGCGCGCTCAAGGTTTTTTAAGAACATTCTGTGGTTATATCCGTCTGCACCAAGCAGACTGCTTGAGTCCCCATTATCCTGAATGGTGCCGCTGACCTCTAATACGGCAATTTTACTTGAGAGACTGCCGTTTTCCAGCGTTTTTTCCTGCGATTCATCCGTCAGTGATGTGAGATCCGTTTGAGCGCCTTTGACGCTTTCAAAGAAACTCATAGAGATGCTGACGATAATAGACACGCCGAAAATCCCCAGAGCAATCACTAATGCAATCCATCTTTTTGCATTCATTTTTTCTCCTCCTTTTTCCTAAACTCTCTCATTATACGATTCACTATGAAAAATGTTTCACTTCATGAGAAAGCTCCGGCTTAACGGGCTGCCGGCAAACGTGGTACACTTATGGCCAAAGGTATTTTATCACAAATACTGGATGGCAGAAAAACTTAAATATGACAGCAAAGGGGAAATGGGATATGACCGATCAACGCCATAATGTTTATTTTTTTCACAAACAGGATCAGGAAACGAACGAACAAGCCCGCTCGTTAACACAATTGGCGGAAGAGCATGGATTTACCGTTGTAAACCAGCACTCAGACGCCAATATTATCGCTAGCATTGGCGGGGACGGCACATTTTTGCAGGCAGTCAGAAAGACGAATTTTCGTGACGACTGCTTGTACGTCGGCATTACCAAAAAGGGGAAAGCTCATTTATATTGCGACTTTCATAGTGATGAGCGAGAAAAAATGGTCGATGCAATGACGTTTGAACAAATTGAAGTGAGAAAATACCCGCTGATTGAAGTGACAGTGGATCAAGCCAGTCCTTTTCACTGCTTAAACGAGGTATCCATCCGTTCAAGCATCATCAAAACCTTTGTGATGGACGTGCTGATTGACGATCTGCACTTTGAAACGTTTAGAGGTGACGGAATGATTATCTCAACGCCTACAGGGAGCACCGCCTATAACAAGTCTGTTGCAGGAGCGGTTGTTGATCCATTGCTTCCATGCATGCAGGTATCAGAGCTTGCATCCCTTAACAATAACACCTACCGGACACTCGGCTCGCCATTTGTCCTCAGCTCTGACCGAAAGCTGACCCTTCGTGTGGTGCAAGACGGAAATGAGCACCCAATTATCGGCTTGGACAATGAAGCACTCAGCACGAGAAATGTGAAAACGATTGAAATTAAACTGTCTGACAAAAAAATCAAAACGGTCAAACTAAAGGACAATTCATTTTGGGAGAAAGTGAAGCGTACTTTTTTATAGAAAATAAAAGGACAGGCTGCTGCCTGTCCTTTTATGATTTCTCATATACAATCTGGCCGTTAATCACGGTTTTTTTAATATCTAAAAGATGAAGCTGTGCGGGGTCAATGGCAAACGGATCACCACTGAGAACTGTAAAATCCGCGTCATAGCCTTCCGCAATTTTCCCGCGTGACTTCTCTTTATAAATGATACCGGCGCTACCTTCTGTATAAAGCTTTATCGCTTCATGTACAGGTAAACATTCACTTTCATTATAGCTTGGCCCGTTTTGCTCATGACTGCTTTTCCGGAGGACCGCGGACTGGATCCCTAGAAGCGGGTCAACAGGCTCAATCGGGGCGTCTGAACCGCCCGCGCATAAAATGCCTTTAGATATGAGGGTTTTCCAGGCAAATGCAGTCTTCATCCGGTCTTTTCCGAGACGGTCAATGACCCACGGAAAGTCGCTTGCAACGAAATGCGGCTGAAGATCAAGTGCGATCGGCATGCGTGCTGCTCTCTCGATTAATTCGTTATCAAGCACTTGGGCATGAATAAGCCGGTCATGCCGGCCGTTTTTGGGCGGATGCTTTTCAATTGCGTTCAGCACTTTTTCAAAAGCAAGATCTCCGATTGCATGAACAGCAACCTCCATCCCTTTTTCTCTCGCTTTGCGAATGAGCCGGCCAAGGGTTTCGTCATCGTGAACCTGAACACCATTTGTTGATGGATCATCCTGATATGGTTCTTTCAACAAAGCCGTTCTCCCGCCAAGCGCCCCGTCCGCAAAGATTTTCATCGCACCAAACTCCACATACGGGCCGGACGGTTTCTCCAGCTGCTCCCATCGATCGACCGCTTCATGATGAACGAGCAAATGGCAGCGGAACGGATACTTTCCGCCAGCGACAGCTTTCTCATAAGCTTTCATCGGCACCGAAACATCACCATAATAGGACAAGTCTTCCGAATGACCGCCCGTCAGGCCTTTTGTCCAGCAATCCTTTATTGCAGCCGTTAATGCCTCATCAACATAGTGCTGTGAGACTGGCGGGACAGCGTTCAGAATCAAATCCTGCGCCTTATCAAACAGGAGTCCGGTCGGCTCGCCATTTGCATCTTTTACGATGACTCCGCCGTCAGGATCAGGAGTATTTCTTGAAATTCCCGCTGCTTGAAGAGCCGCAGAATTGACAGCTATTGCATGCCGGCATATACGCTTGAGCAAGACAGGCCTGTCAGGAAACAGGCGATCAAGATCATGCTTAGTCAAGTAGTCAGGTGTCTCAAACTGATTTTCATTCCAGCCCTCTCCAATGAGCCAATCGTTTTTAGGAAGCTGCCGCTCTCTTTCCTTCGCAGCCTGTAAAATTGAATCTTTCGACGTCAGTGCGGACAGATCGAGCTGAAGCTGTTTCTCACCGTGGCCGATCAAATGTAGATGGCTGTCAACAAAACCGGGGAACATCACTGCACCGTTCAGGCTGATTTCTTCTGTTTCCGGCGACCCGTACTTTTCCTTCAAACGTTCATAGCTGCCGGTGCCTTTTATGACACCATCCTCCACATAAACTGCCTCAGTCCGATCGCCTTCTTCGAGCATCGTATAAATGAAACCGCCGTGCCATATCGCCTTCATTCACGTTCACTCTCTTTCTTTACGCCTTTTTATTGGCTTTGAGCTGTTCTTCACGTTTTCTTAATTCCACTCGTCTGATTTTTGCAGAAGCCGTTTTCGGCAGGCTTTCCACAAATTCAATTTCTCTAGGATATTTGTATGGAGCGGTAATCGTCTTCACATGGTTTTGCAGCATTTTGACAAGCTCATCACTGCGTTTTTCATGATTTTGCAGGACAACATATGCCTTTACAATGGAGCCTCTGATTTCATCAGGGCTCGCGACAACAGCACATTCTTTTACTTCTGGGTGCTTAACAAGCGCGTCTTCCACCTCGAAAGGCCCGATCGTATAGCCGGAGCTGATAATAATATCGTCATTTCGGCTTTCAAACCAGAAGTAACCTTCCTCATCTTTTCTTGCTCTGTCTCCCGTTAGGAAATAATCGCCGCGAATTTGTGTTTTCATTCTTTCCGGATCTTTAAAATACTCTTTAAAGAGCGCAGGCGTACTGAGGTGAACAGCGATATCGCCAACCTCACCAGGTTTGCAGATTTCACCGTCTTCATTTATGATCTCCACCTGATTTCCCGGTGTCGGTTTTCCCATGCTTCCCGGTTTAATAGGCGTATCTTTCAAAACACCAACCAAAAGCGTGCTTTCTGTTTGGCCATATCCGTCCCGTACCTTAATGCCAAAGTGCTTTTGGAAAACATCAATGACTTCTCGATTGAGCGGCTCACCTGCGGAAACAGCGCTGTGCAGGGCAGAAAGATCAAAGCGGTCCAAGCCTTCAACCTTCGCCATTAAGCGGTATTCTGTCGGCGTGCAGCAGAAAACATTGATTTTGTAGCGATTTAAAAGCTCTAGATATTTTTCTGCTTTGAATCTGCCGTGGTACACAAAACCGGTTGCTCCGCTGCCAAGCACCGCTAAAAACGGACTCCATACCCACTTTTGCCAGCCAGGGGCAGCAGTTGCCCAGACGATATCCTTTTCAGAAATATCAAGCCAAGCGCCGGCAGATGTTTTTAAATGAGCAAATGCCCATCCATGTGTATGTACAACACCTTTCGGCTGACCTGTTGTCCCGGATGTATAAGATAAGAAAGCCATATCATCTCTTGTTGTGTCAGCTGTTTTAAATTGGCTTCCGTCCGCTTCAATTGATAAGAGGTTTTTCCAGCCGGCATCATTTTCACCAATAGACAGTGTAATCAGTTTGTCAGCCGTACTGACATCCCGGAAAGCGCCAATAAATTCGGAGTAGACGATAGCGCCTTTTACCTCTGCATGTTCAATCCGGTATTCAAGATCTTTCGCGCGAAGCATTTCGGAGCACGGAATGACAACCATTCCTGATTTCAGGATAGCCAAATAAACAGCATAGGCTTCAAGCACCCGCGGTACCATTACAATCAGCTTGTCTCCCTTTTTAAATCCAAGATCAGCTAAGGCCGCTCCGATTTTATTTGTTTCTTCCATCAGCTTTTCATACGACCAAGATTCTTGCTTGCCCGACTCGTCCTCCCACAGAAGAGCGGTTTTTTGTCCAGCAGCACTGAACTTTTCCATTTCATTCACTAAATTATATTGCACAGGGGCAATTAAATCTTCACGTTTTAACACGAACAACTCCTCACTTTCTCCACCCATTATACATAAATACAGGCTCTTTCCGTAAGAATATGCCTAAAAGCAACCTCTGTAAACATAGATTTTATAGGCCGCTGGTCCTTTTTTATATGTAAAAAATGAAAAAGAGTGGGGATACCCCACTCCTAAGCCATTATGTGAAATTGTAAATTAGAATTGTCCTCCGCCCATTTGCTGCTGAGCGAAAGATACTAAACGTTTTGTGATTTCTCCTCCGACAGAACCGTTAGCGCGAGAAGTTGTGTCTGCTCCAAGGTTTACACCGAATTCAGAAGCGATTTCTAATTTCATTTGGTCGATCGCTTGAGCAGCTCCTGGTACTAAAAGGTTGTTGCTGTTACCTGAGTTATTGTTAGCCATGTGTCTCACCTCCTTGTGAGTATAGAATGTGTCAAAACACATGGCTTCATTCAGAAAAACTTTGGTAATTGTATACAGGAGCTGAAAATTGATTTAAAAGAGTTCAGCGAATTTATCGTTAGCTTCTTGTTCGCTATACAGGGTCATTGTCTCAATGTTATCTACCGCTTCTTGAATATACGGCTCGAAATCAACAAAGCTTTCAAAGTGTTCAATTTTCTCTTTTTTAGGGCGTGTTTTCGGGCTTGGCGGTGTAAAGATCGTGCAACAGTCTTCAAACGGCTGAATGCTTGTCTCATATGTGCCAATTTCCCGTGATTTTTCGATGATTTCTGTTTTGTCCATGGCGATTAGCGGACGCAAAATCGGTGTTGACGTCACCGCATTAATTGCATACATGCTTTCAAGCGTTTGGCTCGCTACCTGACCGAGGCTTTCTCCCGTAATAATGGCAAGCCCGTTTCTCTTTTCTCTGATTCTGTCGGCGATCTGAAGCATGAGGCGGCGGGTTGCCGTCATTGTGTAATTTTCAGGAATTTGTTTTTGGATGAGCTCTTGCGTTTTTGTAAATGGAACAATATGAAGTGTCATGCTTCCCCCAAAACGGGACAGACATTTCGCCAGATCCATTACCTTTTGCTTTGCGCGCTCGCTCGTGTATGGCGGGCTGAAGAAATGAACAGCTTCTACCGACAGTCCCCGTTTCATCGCATAAAAACCGGCCACAGGGCTGTCAAAACCGCCAGAAAGCATCAGCATCGCTTTTCCTGCTGAACCAACTGGCAGCCCGCCTGCACCTTTTTCATCACGAATTGTCAAAAATGTTGCTTCTTCCCTGATTTCGATTCTGAGCGGGATGTCTGGGTTGCGAACATCGACCGTCAATCCTTCTGTATTTCGCAAAATATGGCCGCCGATTTCAGCGTTCACCTGGTTTGTATCTAATTCAAATTGTTTATACGCTCTCTTTGTCGCGACTTTAAACGTATCACCTGGTTTATACTGATCTTTGATAGCCTTTAGTGCGGTTGCCTTAATATCATCAAGGCGGCTGTCACATTTAATTGCCAGGCTGAAGCTTTGAATCCCAAACACTTGCTTTAAATGAGGAAAAAGAGCCTCAGGATCCTCTCCATTTAATGTAATCGTCATACGATCCCTGTTGGAAAAGTATTTTAAATTCGGATAGTCTTTCAAAACGAGTCTGATGTTTTGTTTTAAGCGCTCAATAAAGCTTTTTCTGTTTTTGCCTTTGGTCGAAATTTCCCCAAAACGAATTAATATATGATCGTAATTCATGTTCTACCTCATCATTTTCCTTAATTTTTTGATGCCAGGACGAAGCGCGTTCATAAACGGTTCTGCCACATCGCTTGTCTGGCTGTAATTTAAACTGATTCTGATGCTGCTTCCGGCAATCTGCTCACCTTTGCCCATCTCTAAGAGAACCTTGCTGGGTTTATGTTCTTTTGCCGAGCAAGCCGATGTTGTGGAGACGAAAATATCCTGTTCCTCAAGCATGTGTAAAAGCACTTCCGCTTTAATCCCCGGTACAGAGAAATTAATAATGTGCGGCGCGCTATTCATTTGAGGCGTGTTGATAACGACGCCCTCAATTTCACTCAGCCTTTTCATAAACAATTCCTTTGCGGCAGTCATCGTGTCAAGCCGTGTGTCAAAATCAGCAGAGGCAAGATTAATGGCCTTGGCAAGCGAAACCGCACCAGCAGTATGTTCTGTTCCGGCCCGTATGCCTTTTTGCTGAGAGCCTCCCGTTATGAGCGGAATAAGGCGTGTTCCTTCTTTTACAATAAGTGCGCCTGTCCCCTTTAGGCCGTGAAATTTATGCCCGGAAATTGAACATAGATCAATGCCGGCTTTTTCAATTGCCAAGGGCACTTTATAGATGCCCTGCACATAATCGACGTGAAACAAAATGTTCGGGTGCTTCTTCAGCACTTCCCCTGCCGCTTCAATCGGCTGCACGGAACCGACTTCATTGTTCACATGCATCATGCTGACAAGCACGGTATCGGGACGGATGGCTGCTTTTAGATCTTCAATAGAAACAAATCCGTCTTCATTCACAGAAAGATAAGTGATATCAAACCCGAACAATTCTTTCAGCTGTTCTAACGATTCCGTAACGGATGGATGTTCAATAGAAGTGGCAATGATATGTTTGCCTGTTTTTATCTTTGACAAAGCCGCTCCTTTTAAAGCCGCATTATTGGCTTCTGTGGCGCCTGACGTAAATACAATATCATATTTTTTTAGGCCTAAGGACCTTTTGATTTGATTTTTGGCTGCTTGAAGCAGCTGTTCCGTTTCGGCTCCATATCGGTGCAAAGATGAAGGATTGCCAAAGTATCGGCTGCTTGTCTGTTCATATACGTTCAAGACTTCATCGTAAGGCTTCGTCGTTGAACTATTATCTAAATATATCATCTTTTTTACTCCTTTATGAAAGCGGTACAAGGTATGATATTTATGTTACCATAACAAAATTTAATAGAAAATTACGAAAAACTAGTATTGACTTCTAATTTTTTTACCATATAATAAGATTTGTTCGTTTCGTCATATTATCTGACAATTAATTGACAGAATATTTTAACATAATTATTAGGAGGATTTTTTTCATGAAACACTCACTGCCTGTCAAAGATACCATTATTATTGGTTTCATGCTATTTGCGTTATTCTTTGGAGCAGGAAATATGATTTATCCGCCGGAACTTGGACAAGCAGCCGGACACAACGTCTGGAAGGCCATCGGCGGATTTTTACTGACAGGGGTAGGCCTGCCGCTTCTCGGCATTATCGCCATCGCATTAACCGGTAAGGACGCTAAAGGCCTTGCTGACAAAGCGCACCCTGTTTTCGGCACAATCTTTACTGTGGTGCTTTATTTATCAATCGGACCATTATTCGCCATCCCGAGAACAGGAACTGTTTCATATGAAATTGGCGCTGTTCCGTTTTTGACTGGCGTACCAGAAAGACTTTCTTTATTAATATTTACACTTATCTTTTTCGGCGTTACGTACTATTTAGCGTTAAACCCATCCAAGGTTGTCGATCGAGTCGGAAAAATTCTGACTCCCATCAAATTCACAATTATTTTAATCATTGTTCTCAAAGCCATCTTCACGCCGATGGGCGGATTGGGCGCCGTGACAGAAGCATATAAAGGAACACCGGTTTTTAAAGGATTTTTAGAAGGCTATAAAACAATGGACGCACTTGCTTCAATTGTATTTGGCGTTGTCGTTGTAAATGCTGTAAAAAGCAAAGGCGTTACACAGTCTAAAGCTCTTGCTGCAGCATGCATTAAAGCAGGTGTGATTGCCGCTTTAGGGCTGACTTTCATTTATGTATCCCTTGCTTATTTAGGTGCAACAAGCACAAATGCCATCGGTCCTGTTGGTGAAGGAGCTAAAATTTTATCTGCGTCTTCCCATTATTTATTCGGTTCATTAGGCAACATCGTACTCGGAGCAGCGATTACAGTCGCATGTTTAACAACAAGCATCGGCCTTGTCACATCTTGCGGCCAATATTTTTCAAAACTTATTCCGGCATTATCATATAAAATTGTCGTTACGATTGTCACGTTATTCAGCTTGATCATTGCGAATTTCGGACTCGCGCAAATTATCGCGTTTTCTGTTCCTATTTTATCAGCTATCTATCCGCTTGCCATTGTCATTATCGTTCTTTCCTTCATCGATAAGATCTTTAAAGAAAGACGCGAAGTGTACATCGCATGCTTGATCGGTACAGGACTTTTCAGTATTTTAGACGGTATCAAAGCAGCCGGTTTTTCACTTGGATCTTTAGATGCGTTTCTAAATGCGAATCTTCCTCTTTACAGCCTCGGCATCGGCTGGGTGCTTCCAGGAATCGTCGGAGCGGTTATCGGCTATGTGCTGACCTTATTCATCGGACCATCCAAACAGCTTAATGAAATAAGTTAATGTCACAAAACGCCTGCGTTATTGCGCAGGCGTTTTGTAATGAAAAAAAGAGCCTGCTCATTACACTGCGGGCTCTTTTTCATGGTCGTGATTATCTAAGCGGATATGTCAGCTTTGATTTTTTCAACTGCACCTGGCGCAGCCTTTTCTACAGCGGCAGCTGCAATTTCATAAGAGTCGTCATAATCAAAAGCATAAAAACGTCTTTCCGCTTCTTTCAGCTGTTCAGATAAAATGTGATTTTGGCTTCTGAACCGGTTTCCGAACTGAATGATTTTTTCAATGAGGATGACCTGCTCGACAAGTTCCTCTGATTCCCGGCTTGCCCTGTTGACGATTTCTTCTGCTTGTTTCAAATGGGCTCCGGCTTCTTCCATATTTAATGGAAGTTCGTTTAGTTGATTGACTGTTTCTTGAATATGATGATGCGCGTTCTCCAGCATCTCTTGAATATGGCTCGGAATGCCTGGAATGTTGCTAGTCTTCAGCAGTCTTGCTGTCTCAGAAATTGTTTTTTTCAAATTGCTGAGCGTCTCCCTCGCCTGAAGCTCTTCTTTTCTCAGCGCTTGCAGATTTTCACGATACTCGTCATGCTCTTTTTTCACTTCTTCAATTTGCTTCTCTATTGAAGCAACTTCTTCTACTAAAAGTGAGTAGGCGACATGCTCTGCATCGAGCTTATCTTTAACGGATGATAGCAGCTTCCCAATTTCATCAAGGCGCTTTTCAAAAGCCTGCTGTTTGCCGAGCTCACCGGCTGTCAGCCTGTAGCTTTCCTTCACCAGCTCAGTTTCCGCCTTCGTATGCTCTTTCTCTTCTTTAAGCTTGTCGTAAGCAATAATCAATTCAGGCATTTTGCTTAGTACGGATTGACCGGCTTCAACTTCGCCCTCCAGCTGCTGATAAACAGATTGAATATTTTCGTCAATGAGCTGCAGGATTGCTGATGCTTCATCAATATCCAGCTCAGTCATCAGGACATGTTCCGCTCGTTTCAGCTGGTTTGACAGATTTTCTAATTCCTTATCAAGCTGGATATGCTCAAGCTTGTACCCTTTTTCTTTCATTTCGCCATAGCCATCCTTGAGCTTTGCAATCTGCCCGGGCACCGTCTGTTTACAGTCAGCTAACAGCTTCGGCACATCATCTATGTATGACTGAAGCCGTTCAAGATTGCGGTCCTGCTCAAGCAGTACTTTTCGTGCAGTAATATAGTTTCCGCCTTCTGTTTCTTCTTCAAATTGTTTGATGCCGCTCCAAATTTCGTCCAGATCCTTTTCAAGGCTGTCATAAAGCTCCCCGTAAAGGTGGCTGTAAGCCAGCAGGTTTTTTCGAGATTTCGAATAGCGCTCCCTCACCTGTTCAATCTCTTCACGGCTCTTTTCCTCACTTGTGACAAGATCGCTGATTTCCCGAAGAATCTTTTCAATGCTTGATTCAGCCGCTGTCAGCAGGTCGTCGATATGAACGAGCACTTGATTGGCCTTTTTAAACCGGTATTTGTCTGCATTTTCCTCGGCATCATAAAGGAGCTCTTCAACTTTCGGCATGTGGGCTGTGACAATCTCGTCCCATTCTTCACGCCACTTCTCAAAGAACTCTTCTGTCTGACCCGTCATTTTTAAATGTTTTATTTTAGACATTTCTTCCACGATCGACCGATTCAGAATTTCAATCTTCCACGATTCCAGCCGGTCGATTTCGGCGTAGATTTTTTTCCTGAAAAAGTAGCCTGCCGCAAACAGCGCAAGCAGTACAATTAATAATCCAATGACAAACTCCATAATGAGCCCCCTTGCTGTTTACCTTAATCTGTCAGGGTGTTTTATTTATTCAGAAAGATTTCAGGATATGTATTGAGAAAAACTGTCGTTTTCATTGTTATTATGATACCATGTAACAAACATTTTTTGACCAGAAATCAAAAACTTTTTGTGCAAAATCGGCAGGATTTGACTATTTTTTCATGGGGTGACATCAATGCAAAAGCGAGACGGACATATTCACACACCATTTTGCCCTCACGGCTCCAATGACACACTCAGACAATATGCAGAAGAAGCCTTAAAAAAAGGGTTCGAATCGATTACTTTTACCGAACACGCCCCATTGCCGCCCTCTTTTACCGATCCCACGCCGCTGAAAGACAGCGCGATGGCGCAAGCTTCTTTGGAACGCTATATTCATGAAATTTCCGGATTAAAAAAAGAATATCGCGGACAGCTTAGCATACGGACAGGTCTTGAAGTCGATTATATCGCTGAATTTGAAGACGAAATTACATTATTCCTGGACACATACGGGCCATATTTAGATGACAGCATCTTATCCGTTCATTTTTTGCGCACAGACTCTTCCTATCTATGCCTTGATTATGACGAGCATACCTTCAAAGAGCTGATTTCAGCCTGCGGAAGCATTGAAGCTGTATACGAACAATATTACCGGAGTGTATATTCTTCCATTGTAGCATCTCTCGGCAGCTATAAGCCAAAAAGAGTCGGTCACATCACACTCGTCCAAAAATTCATCAAGCTGTTTCCATACAGCATGTCAGAGCATATTCGCGGCCTCGTTTCCCTGTGCCTGAATGCCATTGAAGAAAACGGAATGGAGCTCGACTTCAATACTTCCGGCTTAAGAAAAACTTACGCTGGCGGTATTTATATCGAGGATTGGATGCTGAATGAAGCGAAGCAAAAGAAGATCCCGCTTGTGTTTGGGTCAGATGCCCATCAAGCGGGAGATGTCGGATACGCGTATGAGGCGTTTTTGGAACGGTGCTAGTTGGTGAGCGCCACGTCTCCTGTCCTGAAGACGCTTCTGATCCAAATCTTGATTTCTTCAAAATACATTTTATAAAAATACGGCTCGTGCGGCTGCATGTAGAGTACTTCTGAAATATATTGAGGCTGGAGATAGGGCATCATCAAGAGAGATTTTAATTGGAGAATAAAATGAGGCAGCGGCAGCGTTAAATATTCACGCTGTTTTTCTCCTTCCTCAATGATCAGCTGGAAGATATACTTTTCCTTCATTAGATATGTCGACATAATTTCCCTGATTAATGTGGAGTCAATTGTGACTTCCCGGTAGACAAAACGAGTTAATTGACGATGATTATGCTGATAGGATAAAATATCGAAAACCAATTGAAGAAGCTGTTCCTGCGTGCTTTGAGAAGAGATATTGCTTGCCGCTGTTTCAAGCGTTTTGCTGTAGCCTTCGTAAAACTCTGAAACTAAGTGTTCCATCAAGCCTCCTTTGCCTTTAAAATAGTAGGAGATGTGCGCAACATTTACATCAGCTGACTTTGCGATTTCACGGACAGACGTGCCAGAAAATCCTTTTTGGTTAAAAAGCATGACAGCAGATTCAATAATTTTGTCTTTGGTGCTTACTTTCATACGGCTCACTCCTTCCTCTTGATACTATTCAAGCAGAAAGCCGCTGTTCCTGTAAGAACTTATCGACAAATGCCGGCAGAAAAGCCGGAACTTTGTTTTATATTATAGAAAAAGTGAGGGTTTTCCATGTTCCATGTCGAAAAACAATCTGGAGATAAAGAAAAAGACTATCAGCTTCTGCTAAAACAGCTCGAAGCTATGACCGAAGACGAAACAGACCAAATAGCTAACTATGCAAATGCCTCAGCACTGCTGTATCATTCGCTGCCTGAAGTCAACTGGGCGGGTTTCTATTTTGCCAAAGAAGAGGATGGACAGCTTGTGTTAGGTCCGTTCCAAGGCCTGCCGGCATGTGTTCGGATTCCTTTCGGCAGAGGGGTTTGCGGCACAGCGTACGCAAACGGAAAAGTGGAACGTGTTGAGGATGTAAACGCGTTTCCCGGACATATCGCCTGCGATGCAGCGTCTCAATCAGAAATTGTGCTTCCGATTCGTGTAGACGGAAAAATTGTCGGCGTCTTGGACATCGACAGCCCAGTGAAAAACCGTTTCGACGAAATTGATGAAAAATACTTAACTCAATTTGCCGAAACGCTAGAAAAAGCGTTAGCGCAGTAATATAAAAGCCCAAAACTGATATCGTTTGATATTATCCCCTCTAAGTAGACAGTGTAAAAAGCCCGCTTTTCAAAAGTGGCTGTTACACTATACGTGGAGGGGATTTTTTATGGCGAGAAAAGGGCAACACTTTCAGAACTATACGAAAGAATTTAAGATGAAAGCTGTCAAAATGTACGAGGAAGGAAACAAAAGCTATAACACGTTAGCTGAAGAATTAGGGCTTCGAAGTTCAACCCAGCTCAAAAATTGGGTGAAAACATATCGGGAAGGCAAGTCTTTTGATGATCAAAGGGGAAAAGATACAAAGTCAGACAATCCTTTTATTGGACGCCCTAAAACAACGTTTAAAAGTGTTGAGGAAGAACGAGATTATTTAAAGGCACAGGTCGAATACCTAAAAAAGCGCTATCCAAATCTGCATGGGGAGGACGGATTTTGAAGGCAGCACGATTTGAAGCTGTTCACGAATTGAAGGACCGTTATCCGATTACATGGCTGGTATGTATCGCCAAAGTGTCACGGTCAGGGTACTATAAATGGCGCAAGGCTCAAAGGTTTCGAATGGCAAGGCAACAGAGAGATCAGATCATAAAAGAGCACATCATGGCGATTCATCATTCACGCCCTTTCTATGGCTATCCTCGGATTACTGTCGCTTTAAAGAAAGAAGGTTTCTGCGTCAACCATAAGCGTGTTTACAGATTGATGAGAGAGATGAACATCCACTCGATTATTCGAAAAAAGCGTCGTTATTTTGGAAGAAAGGCATCGGTTGTCCTGCCAAACCGGCTTAACCGAGAATTTCAAACCAATCAGCCTAATCAGTTATATGTAACCGATATTACCTATATTGCTTGCGGACAACGATTCTATTATCTTTCTGCAGTACAAGATCTTTACAACAATGAGGTTGTCGCATGGAAACTGTCAAAGCGAAATGATCTTGAACTGGTGATGAAAACAGTGGAAAGTTTAACAGCTCAACGGGATGTCCAAGGGGCCATTCTCCACTCTGATCAAGGATTCCAATACACAACAAAAGCATATCAAAAGCGACTTGAAACCGTTGGTTTGAAGGGCAGCCATTCCCGTAAGGGAAACTGCCTGGATAACGCCTGTATCGAATCATTTTTCTCGCACCTCAAAACAGAGAATACATACTTTTCTTCATGCCAAACTGAAAAAGAGCTCCACAAAAGCATTAAAGATTACATCCAGTTCTATAATCACGAACGATTCCAGAAAAAATTAAACCAGTGTGCTCCGGTAGAATACCGTAACACACTGGTTGCTTAGGCTTTTTATGGCTGTCTACTTGACAGGGGTAAGACCACGTTTTGGGCTTTTTTTATTTTATTGAGTCATGAATCATCAAGCGGTTTTTCCCGCTCCGTTTCGCGCTGTAGAGCGCTTCATCTGCCTCATGCACAAGCTCTTTCAGCGACTTTTTTGTTTCTGTCGTCCAGCAGGATATACCGCAGGAAATGGTTACCTCGGGTTTCGTATTTTTTCTGACTGCGTAAACCAGTCGCTCGGTAATCCGTTTCCCCACTGCAACCGGCACATTTGGCAAATAAATCGCCAGTTCCTCGCCTCCCCAGCGGGCACCGACATCATGCTTTCGGATGTTGCTTTTAATCACTGAAGCGACTTGAATTAAAATCTCGTCCCCAGTCTGATGGCCGTACGTATCATTTACATTTTTAAAATTATCAATATCAACAAGAATAAAAACACCCTTTTGGTGGATTTTCATGCTGTATTGGATTTTTTCATCTAAATACGCTCGTGAAAACAGTTCAGTCAGCTGATCTGTTTTCACGAGATGCTCAAGGCGGTCGCGAAGCATTGAATTGGTTACAGCCAGTGTCGCGTGATGAATCAGCGCCTGAAACAGCTTGTACATTTCAAATGTAAAAGCGTACAGCTCCTGTTTCAATAAAACCGCAAAGCCTAAAAGCCGGTCGTTTTGAATCATCGGAGCAGCCATCAGCGAGCCGTACCCCGCCTTCCCAAAAACAGACTGGCCATTCCCGATGAAAACCCCTTTTTCACCTTCATACAGCTTTTCTTTCAGCTCATTATAAAAATCTGACTGCTTCGCTTCTTTAAAAAATGCTGTGCTGCCTGGGAGCAATGTTAGGTTTTCAAAATGGTCTATATGAAAAAATCCCACTTCTTCTGCCTGAAACGATTCTGCCATTCTCACAGCCAGATCATTCATTGTATCAGTCAATGTCAGCCGCTGATTCAGGCGTCGTGATGTTTCATTAATCAATTCCAAATTTGCGATGCTTGCTTTGGATTGTTCGTAGAGCTGGGCATTTTCAAACGCTTTTCCCGCGGCGTTTGCTAACATCGACATTTCATCAAGGCAGGCATCAGCAAGAAAGCTGTCACCCGTTCCTTCAGCCTTCAACACCCCGTATGTGCCCTGCTGTCCTTTGATCGGAATATAGGCGGCAGATTCATTTTTCCGCAAAATGTCTCCGGACAAATACACTTTGAGCGCAAAGGAATCGGATTTTTCCCCTTCCATATACAGCTCTTTTGCAGGAATCCCTAAACATTGGTCTTGATCGTGCGATATAAATAAAGAAAACTCAAAAAGAGAAAATGTGCTGGTCAAGCTTTCTAAAAGCTGCTTCAGCACATCTGTCTGATCAAGCAGTGAATGGAACAGCTCCGTCATTTTGTATATCTTTTTTTGGTAGATCGTTTTATTATAGAGTCTTTCCTGTTTCATCGACTGGTTTAAAAACGAAGCAACCACGTCCGGAAGCCCTTCAGGAATCTCTTCATCCTGCCTGCACGCAAGATGGAAACACCTGCCGGAGCCGTCCTCAATCAGGTAACATGAAGCGTTTATTTTTGAAGCGGAAAAACGCGCTTCTCCATCTGCCTGTTTTGTCACAAAGTCTGATGATGACGGTGTAAGCGAAACACAAAGGGTTGAAAAATAGGTTTGAATAGCCGAAGTCAGCCATATTAAAGAGTCGGTGAATGTGACTTTTTCAGATTTGGTTAATAAAAAATCAAGCATATGATAATGAAAGGCGGATAATTGATCTTTAGTTTGTTCTACCATGTTTTTATCACCTAAAAGTTTACCACTAATTTTTGTTTATTATATCATAAACGGTGAAGCAATAATGGAGAAATGGTTGACTTCAAAACAAATAAATTATATAATGACCTTTGTGTGAAATATTGCAGCCTTTTTGTTCAGCTTCTATGTTTTCATTTTGTTCCTTATCAATAAGGTGTATCGTGTAACTCTCTGCTGCTGGAGCGAGGATACATGAAAACAAAATGTGCATGGTCGAATAGAGCAGACGGTTTTTATTTTCCACAAAAATAAAACCAAAGGAGGAGTCACATTATGGCTCGCTATACAGGTCCATCTTGGAAACTGTCCCGCCGTCTAGGAATCTCTCTTAGCGGTACAGGAAAAGAATTAGAAAAACGCCCTTACGCTCCAGGTCCACACGGCCCAGGACAACGTAAAAAATTATCAGAATACGGTTTGCAATTGCAAGAAAAGCAAAAGCTTCGTCACATGTACGGTGTAAACGAACGTCAATTCCGCACTTTGTTTGACAAAGCTGGCAAACTAGCTGGTAAACACGGTGAAAACTTCATGATTCTTTTAGATTCTCGTCTTGATAACGTTGTGTACAAGCTAGGTTTAGCACGTACTCGCCGTCAAGCTCGCCAATTGGTTAACCACGGTCACATTCTTGTAGACGGAAGCCGCGTTGACATCCCGTCTTACCTAGTGAAACCTGGTCAAACAATCGGTGTTCGCGAAAAATCAAGAAACCTTTCTATCATCAAAGAATCTGTTGAAGTGAACAACTTCGTTCCTGAATACCTTACTTTCGACGCTGAAAAGCTTGAAGGTACTTTCACTCGTCTTCCTGAGCGTTCTGAACTTGCTCCGGAAATTAACGAAGCGCTTATCGTTGAGTTCTACTCTCGTTAATCGTTTTAAAAACCCCTGCCGCTATGCGGTCGGGGTTTTTTTATCGTCTGTTTCGTCATTCGCCTCTTGCTGGCCAACACTATCTTGCGCCTGCCGCTCCCAATAATCCCGCTGTATCCGTTCTTTTGCAATCGTGCACATGAGATTCACGCTTTAGCGCTCCTTTCTTTTAAAAGGTGATGTGGTTGATCGTGTTTGCCCTATCTAATATACTCTTTTCCTTTCATTCTTATGCGGTAAACAAAAAGATCCTTTGCCTTCAGTGGCAAAGGATCTTTTTCTTATTTATACGTCACAAGGAAGTATTTTTTCTTCCCGCGGCGCAGAACAGTAAATTGATTTTCGATGCGGTCTTCAGCCGATAGGGTATAATTTATTTCTGTTTGGCGTTCGCCGTTAATGTAAACAGCTCCGTTTTGGATGTCTTCACGCGCTTGGCGTTTAGAAGGAGATAATTTAGATTGCACCAACACATCTACAAGTGAAAGCTCTTGGGTGCTGTCAACTTCCATAGAAGGAACATCTTTAAAGCCTACTTTTACGTCTTGAGCAGAAAGCTCTTTAATATTGCCGCTGAACAGCGCTTGGGAGATGTTGATGGCTTGCTCCAGCGCCTCGCGTCCGTGAACAAGTGATGTCACTTCTTCTGCCAGGCGTTTTTGCGCTTCACGTTTTTCTGGCGCCGTTTCTGTTTTTTCAGCGTATGCTTCAATTTCCTCTTTTGAAAGGAACGTAAAGTATTTCAAGTATTTGACAACGTCACGGTCGTCTGTGTTGATCCAGAATTGATAGAATTCATATGGCGATGTTTTTTCTTTATCAAGCCAGATCGCGCCGCCTTCCGTTTTTCCGAACTTCGTGCCGTCTGCTTTTGTGACAAGCGGAATCGTTAGGCCGAACGCTTTTGCTCCTTCTTCTTCTGATTTTCTGATCAGTTCAAGACCCGCTGTGATATTGCCCCACTGATCGCTTCCGCCGATTTGCAGTTTACAGTTTTTGTCTCTGTAAAGATTTAAGAAATCATAAGATTGAAGAATCATGTAGCTGAATTCAGTGTACGAGATGCCTGATTCAATTCTTGAGCTGACCGTATCTTTTGCCAGCATGTAATTGATGCCGAAATTTTTACCAACGTCACGAAGGAAATCGATCACATTCATTTTGCCGATCCAGTCAAAGTTGTTCGCGATGACAGCTGGGTTTTCTGCTGCTTCAAAATCTAGAAATCTGGACAGCTGGTTTTTGATTTTTTGGGACCATTCGGATACGATGTCAGCAGTGTTTAATGTACGCTCTGCTTTTTTTCCGCTTGGATCACCGATGAGGCCCGTCGCGCCGCCCACAAGCGCAATCGGATGATGCCCCGCAAGCTGAAAACGGCGAAGTGTTAAAATAGGCAGCAGGTGTCCGATATGCAAGCTGTCTGCTGTCGGGTCAAAGCCTGAGTACAAGCGGATTTTTTCTTCATTCAGCTGTTTATTTAACCCTTCTTCATCTGTCATTTGCTGAATCAATCCGCGGAAGGATAAGTCTTCAAGTAAGTTTGTCATAAGATAAAGCTCCTTTTTTGATTAAAATAAAAAACGCCCCTTCGTTTACACGAAGGGACGATTGATTATCGCGGTACCACCCTACTAATAAGAGAATGCAAACATTCGTCTTATCACTTTGCCTGATAACGGATCAGGTCCGTTCTTTCACTACTGAAAGCCTGGCCGGCTTTGTTTGCAAAAGCGGTTCATGAGTGTATTCGATATATCCGTCTGTGCTGATTTTCACCGGCCATCAGCTCTCTGGAACGTAAGGATATTCTACTTGTCTCAATCTTTACCTTTTCATATGAAGCTATATCATTTTTAACATAAATAAAATCCTGTGTCAACGCCGCCTTTTAATCCTCCATTGTTGACAGATCTCCAGCAGGAAGATTAAGCTCCCATGCCTTCAGCACGCGCCTCATGATCTTTCCGCTTCGGGTTTTCGGAAGCTTATCTTTAAATTCGATCTCACGCGGAGCCGCATGGGCTGCAAGACCCTGCTTTACGAATAGGCGGATCTCTTCTTTCAGTTTATCAGAAGGCTCAAATCCTTCCCTGAGTGCAATAAAGGCTTTAATGATTTCTCCACGCACCGGGTCAGGTTTTCCGATTACGCCTGCTTCTGCAATAGCCGGATGTTCGACCAGCTTGCTTTCCACTTCAAATGGGCCGACGCGCTCACCGGAGGTCATGATGACGTCATCAACTCTGCCTTGGAACCAAAAGTATCCCTCTTCATCCATGTAAGCAGAATCCCCAGACACATACCAGCCGCCCGGCATGAAATACGATTCATACTTTTCAGGGTTATTCCAAATGGTATGCATCATGGAAGGCCAGCCCTTTTTGATGGCGAGATTGCCCATTCGGTACGGCGGAAGCTCGTTGCCTTGATTGTCAACGATCGCCGCCTCCACTCCTGGAATCGGCTTACCCATTGAACCCGGTTTAATATCCATGCAAGGATAGTTGCAGATGAGCTGACTGCCCGTTTCGGTCATCCACCAGGTATCATGGATTCGTTTGTTAAAAACTTTATGTCCCCATCTGATGACTTCCGGATTTAGCGGCTCACCGACACTGAGCACATGCCGGAGTGAAGTTAGATCATATTTCGCAGCCATTTCATCTCCCGCTCCCATCAGCATCCGAAAAGCAGTCGGCGCGCTGTACCAGACATTGACGCCAAGCTGTTCAATCGTACCATACCAGCTTTCCGGGCTGAAACGTCCGCCGACGATGACATTTGTCGCTCCGTTCAGCCACGGTGCAAAAATGCCGTATACCGTACCTGTCACCCAGCCTGGATCAGCCGTGCACCAATAAATGTCTTCTTCCTTTAAATCAAGGACCCACTTTCCTGTTTGATATTGCTGAATCATCGCTTCATGGACATGCAGCACGCCCTTTGGCGTACCAGTGGAACCTGATGTATAGTGAAGCAGAAAGCCGTCTTTTTTATCCATCCATTCGATATCCAGTCTTGTGCTTTCCTGTTTCGCTGCTTCATCATAATTGATGATATTCGTGCCGCTCTCAGCCTCTCCCCCGACTACGAAGACATGCTGCAAGTGAGGCAGTTTGTCTACCGGTATTCTCTCCAGCAGCTCAGGTGTTGTGACAACAACCTTTGCCTCACTGTTTTCAAGCCGGTCTTTCACCGCTCCCTCCATAAATGCTTCGAACAGCGGCCCGGCGATGGCGCCAATTTTGATTGCGCCAAGCATAATAAAATAAAGCTCGGGTGATCTCGGCATAAAAATAAAAACGCGGTCCCCTTTTTCCACATTTCCATACCGTCTCAGCACATTCCCGGCTCTGTTTGATTCTTCCTTCATTTCTTTAAATGTGTATTTTTCATCCCTTTTTGCGTCTTTATAATAAAGCGCTACTTTGTTTTTTCGAAACGATTCGGCATGGCGGTCAATCGCTTCATACGCCGCATTCAGTTTCCCTGTCTCATGCCAAGAGAAATGTTTCTCTGCCTCGGCCCAATCAAAATGCCGGTACGTTTCTTCATAGTTTTTTAAGTTATGATCCCCCTCTATTGCTGGTAACGCTTTCAAATTCATGCCCAAACATCCCCCTTTGCTGAAGTTGTCACAATTATTATAGTATATATTCATATTGTTCTCAATTTTTAAAATATAAACCATGTTGAAAACGCTTTATAATTTGGTATTCTTAAAGAAGGCATCTATTTTTGATAAGAATTGATGGGACGGTGAATTAGTGGAACATCATAAAACATACCATTCAGCAAACATCAAAACAGCAACCGGCTCTTTACTGATAGAAGGGCCTGTCTCTCCAGAGGATTTGGCAGGTTATGAGTTTCATAAAGATTTAACCGCATTTCGCCCGCCTCGCGAGCAGCATGAAGCGCTAGTCGACATTGCAGGCCTTCCCGAAGGGCGCATTATTATTGCCAGAGACGGCCGAACCATTGTCGGCTATGTCACGTATTTATATCCTGACCCGCTCGAAAGATGGTCTGAAGGAAATATGGAGGATTTGATTGAGCTCGGAGCCATCGAAGTAGCGCCGGACTATCGGGGATGCGCTGTCGGAAAGACGCTCCTGACCGTCAGCATGATGGATGAACAAATGGAAAACTACATTGTGATGACGACAGAATATTACTGGCATTGGGATTTAAAAGGGATGAAAAAAGATGTGTGGGAATACAGAAAGATCATGGAAAAGATGATGAATGCAGGCGGATTGGTCTGGTTTGCAACGGATGAGCCGGAGATCAGCTCCCACCCTGCAAACTGTCTGATGGCCCGCATTGGAAAAAACGTCAGCCAAGAATCAATTGAGCAATTTGACAGGCTCCGTTTTTATCATCGTTATATGTATTAACTGACACTGACAAAGGGGAAAAAATAATGATTGTTGAGCAAATCATGAAAAGAGATGTCATTACATTAACGAAGACGGATACGCTTGAAACAGCCATATGCAAACTGAAGGAATACCATATCAGGCATCTGCCTGTTGTAGATGAAGAACGACACGTGATCGGCATGATTACAGACAGGGACATGAAACAGGCCAGCCCGAGTATTTTTGAAGAAAACAAACGAAGCCTATTTCTCACACGAAGCGTAGATTCAATTATGAAAAAGGATGTTGTCTGCGCCCATCCGTTAGATTTTGTCGAAGAAATATCAGCCGTGTTCTACGAGCATGGCATCGGCTGCCTTCCAGTGGTACACCATCAAAAATTAATAGGCATTTTAACAAAAACCGATTTGCTGCGGACGTTTGTCAAATTGACAGGCGCTGACCAGCCGGGCTCGCAAATTGAGATAAAAGTAAACGACATCACCAAAAGCCTCGCTGAGATCAGCAGTCTTTGCCAAGACCTTCAAGTCAAAATATTAAGCGTGCTTGTTTATCCGCATGACGATCCCGGTGTAAAAGTCCTTGTCTTCCGTGTAAAAACGATGAATCCGCTGCCGTTTTTGCAGGCATTACAAAGAAATGGACACCACGTCGTATGGCCGTCAGAGCAAAGGGATCTGCTATGAGAGACAGTGTATTTATCTATTCTCCATCCTACCAAACCTATATGTTTCATCAGGAGCATCCCTTTAATCAGCAGCGGGTTCTGTTAACATATGATTTGCTTAAGACGATCAATGCCTTTGATGATGGAGACATTGTCACCCCAGACTCGCTTCAGAAGAGGAGCTTTCCCTTGTCCACACGGACGATTACATTCAGGCCGTAAAGCTTGCGGGCGCCGGAAAGCTTCCCGCTGAAGAAGGAGAAAGCTACGGGCTCGGCACTGAAGACACACCCGTCTTTGCCGGCATGCACGAAGCGGCATCACTCTTGGTCGGCGGCACTTTAACGGCCGCAGACTGGGTCATGTCAGGACAAGCCCTGCATGCGGCAAACCTTGGCGGAGGGCTTCATCACGGCTTTCGCGGGAGAGCATCAGGATTCTGCATATACAACGACAGCGCTGTGGCTATTCAATATATCCAGAAAAAATATAGCGCCAGAGTGCTTTATATTGATACGGACGCCCACCACGGGGACGGTGTGCAATTTACATTTTACGATAATCCTGACGTATGCACGCTGTCCATTCATGAAACAGGAAGGTATTTATTCCCTGGAACCGGTCAGATCCAAGAAAAAGGCAGCGGAAAAGGATATGGCTATTCCTTTAATATTCCGCTTGACGCTTTTACAGAGGATGATTCTTTTCTTGAGGCTTACCGGACAGCAGCTTCAGAAGTCGCCGCGTATTTCGAGCCTGATGTCATTATCAGCCAAAACGGCGCCGATGCCCATTACTACGACCCGCTGACGCATTTATCAGCAACAATCAATATATACGAAGAAATCCCCCGTCTTGCACACACTTTGGCTCATCAATATTGCGGAGGGAAATGGATTGCAGTCGGAGGCGGCGGATATGATATTTGGCGTGTCGTGCCCCGCGCCTGGGCCAGAATATGGCTTGAAATGAAGGGAATTGATCCGGGATACGAGATCCCGCCGGAATGGATTGCTAAATGGCAAAAACAATGCCCCGTGGCCCTTCCGTCGAGCTGGAGCGATCCGGCTGATTTATATCCTCCGATTCCCCGCAAGCCTGAAATTACAGAAAAAAATGCCCAAACTGTCAGCAAAGCATTATATGCGATACGTTCTGAACAGCAAAGAACAAAGTAAAAAACGACCTTTACGAAGAGGTCGTTTTTGATTTTTTGATCACTATTTCCACACGCCGATTTTCCTTCATGTGTTCATTTGTCTTGTTATCCTTCACCGGCTTTGTATCCGCATAACCGACAGCAATAAAGCGCTTGGAGGGAAGCTTCTCTTTTGACGTGAAGTATTGAATCACTCCACTTGCCCGTGCTGCTGATAGCTCCCAATTCGACGGGTATCTGTATGTCGAAATGTTTCGGCTGTCTGTATGCCCCTCCACCTGAATGTCATTTGGAATTGTTTGAAGAAGAACAGCAATTTGGTGAAGAAGTGTTTCGGCATTTTTCAGCACCTTTGCCTCACCTGTATCAAACAGCACAGCCTCCTGAAGAACGAGCACGACACCGCGTTCATCCCGTTTGGCTGTCATTTGGGCCTTCAAATGATTGTCTTTTATATATGTATTTACTTTCTTGAGAAGCTGATCCTGCTGATCCTCTTGCTTCTTCGTATCAGATGGGGATGTATTCTTTTTTTCTATGGATGTTTGGTCCGGCTGAAGCCCGTTGCCTTCCTTCTGGATCGAGTCCACTGCCGCTTTGAATTTTTGCAGATCGATTTGGGACATTGAAAAGAGTAAAATAAAGAACACAAGGATCAAGGTGATCAGATCTGTAAAGGTTACCATCCAACTGGATGAAGATTGACTGTTTTTTGCGCTTCCATTCCTTCTTTCAAAACGTTCTCTTCTAAGCTTCATGTACAGATCCCTTTTTTGTTTTTACTTGTTTTGGCTGCTTCTGCCATTCTTCCCGTGAGCTGAAAACGACCAGCTGGCTTTCAAGGTTGCGCGGGTTTTTTCCGGATTGAACACCGATAATCCCTTCCACCATTACCTGCTTGATGAAAATTTCACTTTCTGTTTTCTCTTCAAGCTTAGCCGCGATCGGGTTGAAGACCATATTTGCCAGTAATGAACCATACAAAGTCGTCAGAAGCGCAATGGCCATATTTGGTCCAAGCATATGCGGGTCATTTAAGTTTTTGAGCATCAGCACAAGCCCGACGAGTGTTCCGATCATTCCCCACGCCGGAGCGAATTCTCCCGCTTTTTCAAAAACTCGCCGCCCTTTTCGGTGCCGTTCCTCCATTGCTGCGATTTCTGAATCCATGACGAGCCGAATCGTTTCTTCATCCCAGCCGTCAATCGCTAAAAGCAGCCCTTTTTTCAAGAATGGATCTTTGATTTCCCGAGCCTGATCATCCAATGATAAAAGCCCGTGTTTTCGCGCGTGATCGGAAAGGGAGACAAAGGTTTTCACAAGATCTTTCACATTGTCTTCCTGGCGGATGAATGCCTGCTTTAACACAGAGGGCGCTTTTTTCAGCTCTCTTGGCGGAAAACTGATAAAAACAGCGGCGCAAAGTCCCCCTGTTACGATGAAGAAAGAGGTCAGATCAAGAAAAGAGCGGAAACCGCTTACTCCCGATCCCGAAATAATCCCGATAACAATAATAATCGTTCCTAACACAAATCCAACAGGTGTAAGATAATCAAAACGTTTCATCATTTCTCCCCATGAAAAAAGCAAGAATTCACCATAAAGGTGAAGCTTGCTCTTTGTTTTTCTTATGACTTGGTTGACTTTCTTAGCTCTATACGGTGCGGCAGTTCGACGATATGCTCTTCAACCGGCTCTTTATTCATGAGCTTCGTCAGCAGTCTCATCGCAACGGCGCCAATATCGTATGTCGGCTGAACAACTGTCGACAGCTGCGGACGAACCATGAGACTTAATCTTGTATTATCAAAGCCGATAATGTCGAGATCCTCCGGAATGGATAAGCCCTGATCCTGAGCGGCATGGATAATGCCGAGTGCCATTTCATCAGTTGCAGAAAGAATGGCTGTCGGTTTTTTATCCAGGCTCATCAGATGCTGCAGTGCTTCGAGTCCGGAATCATATGTGTAATCCCCTTCAGCTACAAATTGTTCATTAAACGGAAGGTTCGCTTCTTCAAGCGCACGTTTGTAGCCTTGGAGTTTTTTCGAACGGTTGATCGGTTCTGTCATTGGTCCGGAAACGAACGCGATGTCTGTATGTCCTTTATCAACCAAAAGCTTCACAGCATCATAAATCGCCTGTTCGTAATCGATAGCGACTGACGGTGTTTCCTCCTGCTCTTCTACAGAAGCGGCAAGTACAATCGGCACTGGGGAACGCTTAAATTCCGCCACATGCTCGTCCGTAATGTTTCCGCCCATAAACACGATGCCGTCCACTTGTTTGCCGAGCATTGTGTTTAACAAGTGCAGCTCTTTCTCCATGTTTTGGTCAGAGTTGCTCAAAATAATATTGTATTTATACATTGTCGCGATATCTTCAATTCCGCGCGCAAGCTCTGAATAGAAAATGCTTGAGATATCGGGAATGATGACACCTACAGTTGTTGTTTTTTTACTTGCCAGTCCTCTTGCCACCGCGTTTGGACGGTAACCGAGACGTTCAATGGCTTCCAAGACTTTTTTCCTCGTTGTCGGTTTTACATTCGGGTTGCCGTTCACGACACGGGAAACGGTTGCCATGCTTACATTAGCTTCTCTCGCTACATCGTAGATCGTAATATTGCTCATCCTAAAACCACTCCTTTTACTGGATACACTTATCCTTATCTATAGCATAAACACTTTATGTAGAGAAATGTCATAATGTCCGAATTTATGTCGTTTATGATTTGTAAGCGTAAGTCAGTAGTGTACATTATTTTTCATTATTCATCAAATTTAATTACTTCTCATGAAATTATACACGTTTTTATAGATGATGAAAACGTATACTTGGTTTTTATAACTAAATAAACGAGAAAGCATAAAAAAAGGCCGCAGGCGCGGCCTTTTGGATTGTTCAATTAAGCGTTGACTTTCACCATTGGCTTCAGTTCATTCAGCCATTTTTCGAATTCAGGAATCGCCATTTGCTGAGCAGAGTCAGAAAGTGCGACTGACGGATCAGGGTGAACCTCAGCCATTACGCCATCTGCACCGATCGCTAAAGCGGCTTTAGCTGTCGGAAGCAAGAGGTCACGGCGGCCTGTTGAATGCGTAACATCAACAAAGACTGGCAAATGCGTTTCTTGTTTCAAAATCGGCACAGCTGAAATATCCAGCGTGTTTCTCGTTGCTGTTTCATATGTTCTGATTCCGCGCTCACAAAGGATAATTTGGTCATTTCCTTGTGACATGATGTATTCAGCAGCATTGATGAATTCAGAGATCGTTGCAGCAAGACCGCGCTTCAGAAGCACTGGCTTTTTCACGGCGCCGGCCGCTTTCAGCAATTCGAAGTTTTGCATGTTGCGCGCTCCGATTTGAATGACATCAATGTAGTCCAGCGCTTCTTCGATATGAGCCGGAGTTACGATTTCACTGATAACCGCCAGATCAAATTCATCCGCTACACGTTTTAAAATTTGAAGGCCTTCAACACCGAGTCCTTGGAAATCGTATGGGCTCGTACGAGGCTTAAAGGCTCCACCGCGCAAAATTTTAATCCCTTGTTTTTTCGCAGCTGCAGCGACTTCAGCTACCTGCTCATAGCTCTCTACCGCACATGGGCCGACAATGAATCTTTGCTGGCCGTCTCCGATTTTTTCGCCTTTGATATCAACAATTGTATCTTCAGGTTTTTTCTTGCGGGAGACAAGCAGCGCTTTGCTGTGATCTTCTTCCTGAAGCTCTAAACCGGCTTTGAATATCTCTTTAAAAATGTGCTGGATGGTTGAATTTTCGAACGGCCCGTCATTGTTTTCAATGATATTGTTTAACATTGTGCGTTCTCTGACAGGGTCAAATCGGTTGACACCCTGTGCTTCCTTCGCTTTACCGATCTCTTTTACAACATTTCCGCGTTCGTTGATTAGTTTTAAAATTTGTAGGTTTAATTCGTCTGCTTTCTGCCTTAAAAGCTCTAACTCTGTGTTGCTCATTTTTTTCATCCTTTCCCTGCACATTCATTTTTTATTTTGTAGTTATCATGCATCTTACTATAAGTAATTCCAAATGGAAATACTGAAATACAAAAAATTTTATAAAAACTCTACTTTATTACCCAAACGCTTTTAAGTGATAAAGTAATCTATGAAGCTATCCTACATGATGTGAGGGCAATGTTCAAGGGTTTTTTACAAAAAAAAGCGCCAGATGATATCTGGACGCTTTTTTCTATGACAAATGCTGCTCAATAGCGGCTTCTGTAATTTGTGAATGTGAGGTATGCCATTTCACTTCACCGTTCTGAATGATGAATACCTGAGGGCTTTCATGCTTGACCCCATATGTTTCTGCAATGAAATTGGACAGCGGCCGGGCTTCTTGTACTTGAAGATAGTAAGCCGGCACATCCTCATGCTGATTTGCAAAGGCATCAAACTCATGAAATGCTGCCTGGCTGATCGGGCATGTGGTGCTGTGTTTAAAGAAGACGAAAACGCCTTCCTGTTCTGCAATCCGTTTAAATTCTTCCTCAGATTGAATAAGCTGTTTAGCCATGACTCAAGCTCTTCCTTCCCTGCTCAGCGATTCAACTGCTCAGCCTGTTTTTGTGCATCTTTCAGTTCGTCTTTTACATCTTCTTTCGTCTGGAGGACTTGATCTTTTGTTTCATCAGCCGCCTGCATCGCTTCTTCCCTCATATCTTGCATTGCAGTCGATGAATCCGTTTTGTCAGATTTGGAACGGTCTCTTAAATCCTTTACCTTGTTCATGATCTGCCCAGACTGATCCGCTACAAGCTGTGTGATGTTGGAAGTTTTGTCTTTTGCGATGCTGACATATTGCGTGCCTTTTTCCTTCGCATCTGCCGTCATTTTATCAGTTTTGTCCCGTAAAGCAACAGCTTGGCTGCCGAGATCGTCGCGAAGTTCTTTGCCTGATTTAGGCGCTAGAAAAAGAGCTGTAGTGGCACCGATGATTCCCCCGATTAAAGTTCCGATTAAAAAATCTTTACTATTAATTCCATCTTTGCTCATCATTATTCCTCCTCTTAGTATTTTTTTCTCTTACAGGGCTGATTTTTTCTTTTGCTTCCATTTCTCCCAAATTTCCATTGCTGCTTGACTCCATGTGACAACTTGATTGATCTTATCTTGATTTTCTCTAACTGATGCCGATACAGACCCTGCCGCTTGTTTCATGGATGTATTGAACTGCTGTACAGAAGCTCCCACTCCTTGAACAGCATGAACGACCGTGTTCAGCTTTTCTGATTTTTCCTGAATATCTTCAGCCAGGCGGTTGGTCTTATGTAAAAGCTCGGCTGTTTCAGTTGTGATGCCCTTCATTTGTCCCTCCAGCCCTTCAAGAGTGGATGCGACGTTTTTTAGTGTCAGCTGCAGTGACTTCAATGTTTTAGACAAGTAGATCACTAATACGAGAAATGCAACTGCGATGAGTGCAACGCTCAAATAAAGAATAATAATCATCTCAAACCTCCTTGCTGCAGGATATACTGCTGTTTACCCGTTTTCTTCAATCATAAACATGTGTACTGGGCTGTATACATACTATTCTCCGTTATGTAAGAAAATCCTTTAATAAGCTTTTCCATCAGATAAATAAAAAGCAGTGAGATCACTGCTTTTTATTATGCCATGACGTTTTCGTAGGCTCTCATATATTTTTGGATATCTCCTGCTCCCATGAAGATGAGAACGGCTTTATCATGAGCTTTTAAAACAGATGTGTCATCTTCTTCAATCAGCTTGGCATTATGAATTTTTCCCTGGAGATCGCCGATCGTCAGCTTTCCGGCATTCTCACGGGCTGAGCCGAAAATATCGCATAAATACACACAGTCAGCGCCGCTCAGACTTTCTGCAAATTCGTCAAGGAACTGCTGCGTCCGTGTAAATGTATGAGGCTGGAATACCGCGACAATTTCCCGATCAGGATATTTCTGTCTTGCCGCCTCGATTGTCACTTTTATTTCTGTCGGATGATGAGCATAGTCATCGATCAGCACTTGATCCCCAAGCTGCTTCTCATTGAATCTGCGTTTGACGCCCCCAAAGGATTTGAGAGCATGCTTAATGATGCTGGAATCAATTTCTTCATAATGGCATAACGCAATGACCGCCAATGAGTTTAATACATTGTGGTGGCCGTACGCAGGAATATAAAACGTATCATAGAACGTATTGCGGACAAAGACATCAAAAGTTGTCCCTTCCGTGCTTTTTACGATGTTTCTGGCTTGAAAATCATTTTCTTCCCCCGTGCCGTAATACACAACCGGGACGTTCGCATGGATTTTCGGCAGATGCTCATCGTCTCCGCAGGCAATAATGCCTTTGTTGACCTGAAGAGCCATCTCTTGGAAAGCGTCAAATACATCGTCAATGCTTGAGAAGTAATCAGGATGATCAAAATCAATATTCGTCATAATCGCGTAATCCGGCTGATAGCTTAAGAAATGGCGGCGGTATTCGCACGCTTCAAACACAAAGTATTCGCTGTTTTCATTTCCCTGGCCTGTTCCGTCTCCGATTAAGAAAGACGTCGGTTTTGCGTTTTGGATCACGTGAGCCAGCAGACCCGTAGTCGACGTTTTGCCGTGTGCGCCCGTAACGGCAACACTCGTGAATTTTTTCATGTAGTCGCCTAAAAACTTATGATAACGTATCACCGGAATTCCCTCAGACATCGCTTTTTCTATTTCAGGATGCGTGTCTGGGAATGCGTTTCCGGCGATGACTGTCATGCCGGGTTTAATATTTTCCGCGCTAAAAGGAAGAATCGTAATATTTCTTTTTTCAAGCGCTGTTTGCGTAAAAATAAATTTTTCGATATCCGATCCTTGGACAGTATATCCATTATCATGAAGTATTTGGGCAAGCGGACTCATACCGGTCCCTTTTATTCCAACAAAATGATAAACAGTCATAATTGTACCTCCAACAAACGTCTATCTGTTCCCCAGTATATGACGCTCATTTCAATTTGCGACCGCGGCGGCTGAAAAGCCTCCCTTAGCGGCGTATTTTATATGTTTTGTTATGTTTAGTATCAGGTTATTTCTTTCCGATTAAACCCAGATATCAAGATTTGTCTATGCACAGCTGCTGTAAAGCGGCATAGCTGTTAAATGCTCTAAACACTATCATACCATGTTTGGTGTGAAAATGAACCCATATTATTCGTTTATTAAATCACTTGCTGTGATCAGCACCTCTCGAGGCTTGCTTCCTTTTGCCTCAGAGATCATGCCTTCCGCTTCCATCATGTCGATCAGCCTTGCCGCACGATTGTAACCGATTCTGAATCTTCTTTGCAGGCTTGAAGTGCTCGCACTGTTTTGCTCTACAACAAACTCACACGCTTCGTAAAACAGTTCGTCCTCTTCTTTCAGGGCTGATCCTTGTCTTACGAGCTCTTCTTGTTCAAATAAATAGGTCGGCGGCATTTGGCTTCTGACGTGGGAAACGACGCGGTCGATTTCCCGGTCTGACACAAAGTTACCTTGCAGACGTACCGGTTTTCCCGATCCGTTTTCCAAAAAGAGCATATCCCCTTTTCCGAGAAGCTTTTCTGCACCGGCTATGTCAATAATTGTTCGGGAATCAACCTGGCTTGAAACAGAAAAGGCGATTCTCGTTGGGATATTCGCCTTAATCAGACCTGTAATGACATCGACTGACGGACGCTGAGTGGCGACGAGAAGATGGATACCGCACGCTCTGGCTTTTTGGGCGATCCGCGCAATGCTTTCTTCCACATCGTTTGGAGCCACCATCATCAAATCTGCAAGCTCATCAATAATGACAACTAAATATGGCAGCTTTTCACCCATTTGGTGTTCAGCGGTTAATTGATTAAAGCGGTCAATGTCGCGGACACCTGAATGGGCAAAAAGCTCATAGCGGCGCTCCATTTCCTCAACGACCCATTTCAAAGCAGCTGTAGCCGCTTTAGCATCAGTAATGACCGGGCTGACGAGGTGAGGAATTTTATTGTAAGGGGCCAGCTCTACCATTTTCGGATCAATCAGCAGCACCTTTACCTCACTCGGGTCAGCTTTATAAAGCAGGCTGACTAATATTGTATTGATACATACGCTTTTTCCGGAGCCTGTAGCGCCGGCAATCAAGCCATGCGGCATTTTCTTCAAGTCGATAACAACAGGATTTCCTGAAATATCTAATCCCAGCGCAGCTGTGAGCGGTGACTTGCTTGTCCTGAAAGCTGAGCTGCGAATCATTTGGCGCAAATCAACCACCTTGCTCGTGCGGTTCGGCACTTCAATTCCGATCGTGTTTTTCCCCGGAATCGGCGCTTCAATCCGAATATCTTTAGCTGAGAGACTGAGTTTAATATCATCGGACAAGTTGGTGATTTTATTCACCTTTACACCTGGTTCAGGATGCACTTCAAATCTCGTGACAGACGGCCCCTGGGTTACATGGACCACATTGGCGCGGACATTGAAGTTTTTCAAGGTTAAATCAAGAAGCTGACGCTGTTCTTCGATCCACGCAGTATCATCTTGAACCTGCGCTGGCGGGACATCAAGCAGTGCAACATTCGGAAATACATAGCTGCCGCGGCGCTCCTCTGCTTTTTGCTGTTTATGCGTATCTCTTTTCAGCATCATCACATTAAAAGGAACGGATGGCCCTTTTTGAGAAGATGCGCTTTGTTCAGTCCATTTCTCCTGTACACCAGGCCTTTTTTTCGGCTCTTCTGAAGCTTCGCGAGGTTTGTCTGCGCGAATTTCCTGCTGGTTTTCAAGGGTTGCAGAAAACGATTTGGAACCCTGCTCCATGTGTTCAGTTTTCTCAAGCTCTGTATGGCTGTCTGGTTGAACATCTATCTTCGTTTCCTGAGCCTCTCCCAGGATGTCATAATGATTATTTATTATGCTGTCTGATGGCTCTTCTGTTTCTTTTGCCACAGCTTCTGCTTGAGCCAGAGCCTCTGATGAATACTCATGATCAGTAAATAAAGGCTCTTCCTGACGAATGTCCATTTGTTCTTCTTGAACGAACGGGGACTCAGCACCTTCTGCCGCGTTTTCATGATGATTGTATACTGAGCTGTCTGACGGCTCTTTTGCTTTTTCATCCTCAGATACTGACTCAGTCTGAGATTCAGGAGCTGTTTGCTCTTCATCAAGTTCAGCGGAGAAAACAGGCTCTTCAAATGTCTCTGACTGCTGCTCCCTTTGTTCTTCCTTAGCCGTTGCAGGCTCTTCGCGGCCTACTTCACTGTCTGAAAGCCCTTCAGCCGCCGTATCTGTGAGCATCTCAGACGGTGTTTGCTCTTCGGCATGTTCAGCTGGGAAGGAAGGCTCCTCTTTTTCCGGCTGTTGAACGCCTGACTCAAATGGCACTTTGTTACCTGACGGCTCGGCTGGCCGTTTCGCCAGCGCCTCATCATTCTCCGTATCCTTTCTGTTTAAAACGCCAGAAGGCTGTTTTTCAAATTGGGTATCCGGGAAGAAAGGACTTTCTTTTTTGGAATGCGCCTGTGTGTCTGAAGCAGGATAGCCGCGTTCACGTTCGATCTCTTCTGACAGCAGTGTTACCTTCTCTTTTACCGATTTATCCGGTTCGTGCAATGTTTCAGAAGGCTTTTTCGGCACATCCTTTTTAACAGATGGTTTTTGATTGAATCCATAGACAGGCGAAGGGATATTTGTCGGTTTAAACGGTTTCTTCGCCGGCTCTGCTGCTTGATATGTATGCTGCTCTTCTTCATTTCTGGGACGCTCTCTGTAAGGTGCAGCACTTGGACGAGGCGCGGATTTCGGTTCGTCCGATGATGTGCGGCGCCTTCTCAGGTCATGATTTTTGTATCCGTCAGGCACGACTGGAAAACGAAATTTGCCTTTTGGATATTCATAATATATTTTAGGATCTTCCAATCTTTTTAATTGTCCTTCAGGATGATGTACTTCTTGTTGCTGCGGAATTTGAGCGGGTTTTGTCTCCCGTTCAGCATCCTCTTCGCTTTCGCCTAAAAACAAATCAAAAAATTTATGAAGCCAACTCATAATTTATCTCTAACTCCCTTATAGTTTTCTGGGACGGTTTTTAGTATACCACTGCTGGTCGGCCCAGAAAAGATTAAGCTATCAGCAGAAACAAAGCCGCTAAACAAGGGCTTAGCGGCTTTTCACATGATTCGTTTTTTTTAGCGGATTTATGGGAGTCTAAAACTGAAATGCGTCTCCCGCCTCATAGTCTCCTTCTAACACAAGGATTCCTTTTTCAGCAGGGGCATCCGGCAAATCAAGCTCTTTCGCTGAGCAGATCATCCCGCTTGACGGAACGCCGCGAAGCTCTGCATCCTTAATGACAAGTCCGCTAGGCATCACAGCACCGACTTTGGCGACGACAACTTTTTGGCCTTGGTCAACGTTAGGCGCGCCGCAGACGATCTGAAGCGTTTCTTCTCCTACGTTGACTTTACATACGCTTAATTTATCCGCATTCGGATGTTTTTCTTTTGATTCTACATACCCCACAACAAACTTCGGAGATAAATCAACGACTAATGTTTCTTCAACGCCGTTTCTGTTTAAAATCTCATTCACATCTTGCACGAATGTTTCTGAGAGCGCAACAGGGCCGTTTTCATCAATGGTCAAGTAAGAAGACGCGTTGAAAATGTTGAAGCCCGTTGTTTCTTTTGTTTCGCTATTGAAAATTTTGACGACGTCGCCGTGTTTTTCATAGCCTAATTGTTCGCGTGTCACATCTTGAAGAGAGATCAGGAGCGTGTCTCCCACACCTTCTTTATTATAAAAAGCGTTCATAAGTAAAAATCCTTTCTAATCCTTTTTCGGACGGCTTTTCGCCAGGATAAACACCGGTTCCAGCTTTCCTTCATTGTACAAAAATGAAAGGGCGGTAATCGGGACGGTGCCGCCTGCAAAGAAGCTCATCGACATTTGTCCTAGAATATCATACCCCGATTCATTCCGGATGTCAGCAAGAATCAAAACGTCCTGATGAGGAACAGAGATCGCCAGCTCCCCTTCTGCATGCTGCTTATACTCATTTAAGATCGCTTCGTTCAAAATCCGGCTTGCATCGTATCCGTCGTTTGCCCTGAAGAAATAAAAGTAATTGCCGGCAACCGTATCCTCTTTGACAACCGTCGGCAGGGAACGGAGATTAAATGCGGCCGTCTCTCTGATCCGCTCTTTTGTCCAGTTTTCTTTCTCAAGCATGCGCTGGTCAATTAAACGGTAGGTTTTCCCGAGATCTAGCGCGTAATAAATTCTTGTCTCTGCGGTATGATCGTCATAAATGAGCGGGATATCTTCGCTGGACTTGTCCGGGAAGGAAGTCGAGCGGATGACCGGATAAATGCGAGTTTCTTTCCCGGTCATTTCCTGAGCCTTCCCTTCCATTGCCGTCATCGCTTCGGAGACATAGTACACGATCTCATCAATGGCTTCGTCTTTTTTTAGTTCCCATTTTGCAATAATCGGCGGCAAATCGAGTGTAATCCCTTTTTTAGTCGTTTGATCCTCAACACGGAGGGTGTCTTTTTCTCTGTCAAACAGAAAGGAGCGATTCTCGTGCTGAAGGCGCTGCTTTAGTATATTTGACAGCTTCCTTGAGGTCATTTTCAAACCGATGTCCTCCTTTACGCTTTAGCGAGAGAGTCTGTTAAAAACTGTTCAATTTCTTCTTTTGTTTTGCGGTCTTTGCTCACAAAACGATTTACTTCTTTTCCTTCATTAAACACCACAAAGCTTGGGATTCCGTAAATTTCCCACTCTGCACATGTATCAATGAATTTGTCACGGTCTACGTAGTAGTAGGTGAATTCAGGGAAATTCGCTTCCAATTCAGGCAGGAAAGGCTCTACAAAACGGCAATCCGGGCACCAATCGGCTGAAAACATAAATACAGACCAATCATCCTTTACCGCTTTTTCCAGCTCTTGAGTTGATTCAATTTTTTTCATTTCATATCCCTCCAGTTGTTTATGTTCTTACATGTTTTTTATCGATACTCGTCCATTTGGATCATACCAAACTGCTTGAGGCAAAACCACTTATATGCAACGAATGAATATGTAAGATTGGCTTTCCCATTATCATTATCATATTTTATTTGCATTATCAAGCTCGTTTCGTTTAACATCGTGTACATGAGGGTAAAATTTACAGATGGACATACATAAGGAGGGATTTTTATATGGAGTTTATCGTCTATTTAGCAGGAGAAATCCACAGCAATTGGCGCGAGGAAATTAAAGAGAAAACAAAATCACTGAAGCTCCCGATTACGTTTGTTGGCCCGATGGAGAATCATGACCGCTCAGACAATATTGGTGAAGAAATTATGGGCGTACAGCCAAATGCCGTTTTAAAGGATGACAAAGCCTCTGACATCAACAACTTCAGAACCGCCGTCCTGATGAATAAAGCAGACTTTGTGATCGCCCTGTTTGGCGAAAAGTACAAACAGTGGAACACGGCAATGGATGCATCATATGCGATCGCAAAAGGAAAACCCCTGATTATCATCCGGCCGGAATCGCTCCACCATCCTTTAAAAGAGCTTTCCAATAAAGCGAATATTACGGTTGAAACCGTTAACCAAGCCATTAAGGCCCTTTCCTATCTATTTGAAACAGAATAAGAAAAAAGCTTGTCGATCCGGGCTTACTGCTCGTTCAACAAGCTTTTATGAAACCTACATATTTTCTTTAATCGCATCCACCGTCTGCTTATCGCAGGCTGTTACAAGTTTGATGAGCATTTCTTTAGCAGCAGCATAATCATCAATATGAATGATAGAAGCGTTTGTATGAATATAGCGGGAACATATTCCGATAACCGCTGACGGCACACCGCTGTTCGAAATATGAACCTTGCCTGCGTCTGTTCCCCCGCCGGATACAAAATATTGATATGGAATATCATGCGTTTCAGCCATATCAAGAACGAATTCCCTCATTCCGCGATGCATGACTGTCGTTCTGTCAAGAATGCGCAGCAAAAAGCCTTTTCCAAGCTGGCCGAATTCATTTTTGTCTCCGCTCATATCGTTTGCCGGGCTGGCGTCAAGGGCGAAAAACAAGTCCGGTTTAATCATATGAGAAGCCGTCTGCGCGCCCCTTAGCCCTACTTCTTCCTGAACCGTTGCACCCGCATAGAGTGTATTCGGAAGCTCTTTACCGTGTAATTCCTTCAGAAGTTCAATGCTTAAGCCGCATCCATATCTGTTATCCCATGCTTTTGATAAAATTTTCTTTTCATTCGCCATCGTCGTAAACGGACAAACAGGCACGATCTGCTGTCCCGGTTTAATGCCGATTTTGATGGCGTCTTCCTTATCATCCGCTCCAATGTCGATCATCATGTTTTTGATATCCATCGGACGGTTTCGCTGCGCATCTGTCAATAAATGCGGCGGTATGCTTGAAATCACACCCGGAACCGGCCCGTTATCTGTTTGAATTTCAACCCGCTGCGCAAGCAAAACCTGGCTCCACCAGCCTCCGAGCGTCTGGAATCTGAGCAGCCCGTTGTCTGTAATGGATGTCACCATGAAGCCGACTTCGTCCATGTGCCCGGCTACCATAATTCTCGGTGCGTCCTCTCCGCCTCGTCTGACTCCGAAAACACTTCCCAGTCTGTCCTGAACGATGTCATCGGCATATTTGGCTAGCTCCTGCTTCATAAAAGCACGAACCTTATGCTCATTGCCCGGCGCGCCGGGAAGCTGCGTCAGTGTTTGGAAAAGCGCTTTCGTTTCTTGATTCATGTTTTCCCCTCATTTCTATGTAGTCCTTTTATTTTATTAGAAACAATGAAGTTTTCCAAGCACCCTGACCCAATCTGCTCGATCACCCGCGTATTGCTTAACAGGATTTGGCTGTTTCTGTATAATGAAAAGTACGATCAACCAGGAGGTGCTTTATTTTGAAATTGCGTCATCTTCTTTTAGGAGCAGGACTTGGAATTTGTACGGCTGTCGTTGTGAAACAATATGTGATGAAGCCTTATATTTCTTCAGAAAAAGCGCTTCGAATTGTAAAATCTGCTTTTAAGCAGCGGGGCCCGATTGACGGATCATGGATTTACACCCAGCCGGAGCCTTACAATATTAACGGAGAAACGGTACAGGTATACAAAACCGGCATTACACGATCAGCTTTCGGAGAATTAGAACAGTATGAAGTCATGGTGGATGCGAAAACGGGAGAAATTGTTGATGTCATTGATACAATCGCCTCTTAACACCGGACAAGCAAAAAATAGAAGCCGCTGCCAACGCAGAGGCTCTTTTTAATTATATCGCGCGAATCGGTTTGTATACCGGATACCACATCGCATCCTGCACTGCCTGTATAATGTCTTCTGGCTCTTCCGTAGCAACGCCTTCCTTCATCGCGGTTTTTGCGACTTCAACCGCAACGGTTGCCGAAACAGTGCGCAAATCTTCAACTTTCGGAAGCATCGGCGCGCCAGGCACCCCGACATTGACCATACCTGCGATTGCCCGGGCACATGCTTCAAACATGCCGTCGGTAATTAATTTTGATTTGGTAACAATCGTTCCAAGACCGAGACCAGGGAAGACAAGCGCGTTGTTTGCCTGCCCGATATGATACGTAACTCCGTTATATTCAACTGGCGGGAACGGGCTTCCTGTCGTGATCAGCGCACGGCCTTCTGTCCATTCGATTAAATCCTCCGGTTTTGCTTCAGAAAGAGTTGTCGGATTTGACATTGGCAAAATCGCGGGCCGTTTCACATGTGACGCCATTTCTTTTACAATTTCTTCAGTGAAAGCGCCGGAAACCGTAGATGTGCCGATCAGGATCGTCGGTTTCGCCTGCCGGACCACTTCAAGAAGATCAATGCCTCCGCCGTCTCCGTTCCGCTGATAATCCTTCACTTCATCAGCCGAACGAGCATACGGCTTTTGGAAATCAAGAAGCTGATCCATATCATCTGTTAACAGCCCGTTTCTGTCTATGCACCAGAAGCGCTTGTATGATTCTTCTTCACTCAGTCCCTCGCGCACCAATGCTTCCCGCAGCTGTTCGGCAATTCCGATTCCTGCCGTTCCCGCTCCGAATATAACAACTCTGTGATCCCTCAATGGAACTTTAGACGCTTTTGCACAGGATAAGACTGCGGCCAAAGAAACAGCGCCAGTTCCTTGGATATCATCATTGAAGGTACACACTTTATCTTTATAGCGTTTCAAAATGCTTCGCGCGTTTTTCGCCCCGAAATCCTCCCAATGCAGCAATGCATTCGGAAATGTTTCTCTCGCCAGCGCAACGTAGTCGTCAATAAATTGGTCATAGCGTTCCCCGCGCACTCTAGAATGCTGGTTGCCGACATAAAGCGGGTCGTTCAATAGGCTCTCCTGATTTGTCCCCGCATCTAAAACAACAGCCAGCACTCTGCTCGGATCAATGCCCGCAGCCGCTGTATAAACCGCCAGCTTGCCAATAGAAATCGCGATTCCTCCGACGCCCCAGTCACCGATTCCTAAAATTCCTTCCGCATCAGTTGCAACAATTAAATCGATCGTATCGCTTTGATCTTTATACTGTTTAAATGCTTCTTTCATACCGTCCGGGTCATCGATTGACAGATAGAGCCCTCGTGGTTTTCTGTATTCATGGCTGTATCTCTGGATTGCCGTTCCGACTGTCGGTGTGTAGACAATCGGGAGCATTTCCCCTAAATGGTCATTTAACAGGCGGTAAAACAGCGTTTCATTCCGATCGTGCAGCGCCGTTAAATAGACATTTTTGCTCAAATCGTCAGGCTGTGCGGAATATTGTTCATACGCTCTTTTCGCCTGATCATCAATTGTTAATACCTTGGGCGGCAGAAAGCCTTTTAAGCCAAGTTCTTTTCTTTCTTCCTCAGTAAAAGCAACACCTTTGTTCAAAAAAGGAACAGAGAGCACTTCAAGGCCTCTTAATGTTGTTTGAATGTCTCCTTCGTTTGTTACTCTGAATTGTTTCACCCTGCCTCTTCCTTTCTGAGCATAATTAGTACTAGGTTTGCATTATTAGCCGGAAAACATGCAGGGTAAACTTAAAAATATGCTATTGCTTCATTCGCTTAACTGACTTTTTGATGCTTCCGTCCTCCTCCCATTGAAGGGCGCGATACTCGGCATCATGGTAAAAAATAAACCAAGCGTCTTTTTCTGCTGCGAACGCCTGCCATTTCTGCTTTTGCGGGATAGAGGTCATCGGATAATCATCGTAAGCCAGCACCCATAGCGGATTGCGGTGGGCATGTGTCGGCATCAGATCTGCCATATGTACGGCAGTTTCACCTGCATCCTCGCATATCAGGACACTGTGTCCGTCGCTATGGCCTCCGGTGTGATGCATTGTAATACCCTCTGTGATCGTTAAGGTGTCTTCAAAGGTTTTGACTTGGCCAGCTACAGCCTCCCAATTTTCTTTCCAATACGTATTTTTCGACCTGATATTCGGATGGCGCATTTCGTCCCATTCAACAGCTGATGTATAAATCACTGCATTCGGAAAGACAGAGACAAGCCGTTCACCTTCATACTCCGTTAAGCCGCATGCATGATCAAAATGAAGGTGTGTCATTGCGATCACATCTATATCGGCAACCGTTAATCCGAGTGCAGCTAATGAGGGTTTCACGTTCGACTCTTGTGTCACACCATAGTTTCGTTTTTGTTTATCAGTCAGCTTGCCGGACCCAATTCCGGCGTCAACGATGATATTGAGCCCATCCTTTTGAATCAAAATAGGGTCTGTCCTTAGTTCAATCTGGTTTTTTTCATTGACTGGATATTTTTTAGACCAAAGCGGCTTTGGCACAACGCCGAACATGGCGCCTCCGTCCATATGCGTCACGCCTCCGTCAAGCCAGGTCAACGTGATGTTTCCAATTTTCATTGTTTCCATTTTCATCCCCCCCTGTCATCATGGTAGCAAACGGCCCATAAAAAAAACAGACTCCTGTCAGAGTCTGTCTTTACGTTCTCCATTCAACCTCAGCCCGATAGATCGGCTGGCCGAGTGCAGAGAATTTTTCTTCATATTCTGTCATAATATTGCCTTCCAGATTGCTGTTATGCAAATCGAGACTGACGTATGTCAGCAGGAGGCCGTACTCAGAGAAGCTCTTCAAAGAGTACTCAAACAAACCTCGGTTGTCCGTTTTAAAATGAATCGCTCCGCCTTTGCCCATTACATCTTCATATTTTTTGAGGAAGTGGGAATATGTCAGGCGGCGTTTTTCATGCCGTTTCTTCGGCCAAGGATCAGAAAAGTTCAAGTAGACCCGTTTCACTTCCCCCGGCTCAAACACATCCGTCAGCGTGTCCGCATCTATATTCAGAAGCTTTACATTCTGCGCTTCGCTGTCTTTTACTTTTTGGACGGCTGTCACGATGACGCTTTTAAATAACTCAATACCAATATAATTGATGTCGGGATTTTGTTTGGCCATACCAGAAATAAATTGGCCTTTTCCTGTACCAACCTCGATATGGATCGGATTGTCGTTGCCAAACACTGTGTTCCATTTCCCTTTATAATCAGCAGGATTGCTGATGGCAATATCTGCGTTTTCAGCCAAAAAGTCATCAGCCCAAGGCTTGTGGCGCATTCTCATATGATTGACACCTCTATCTATTATTTCGACTAACAACATACCATGAATTAAAAAGACCCGCAAGCTCGTTTTTCCAGTGTATCTCTCTTAAGGCCGAGCGCATAAAAAAAGAGGGTCCCATCTGCTGGAACACTCCTTTCACATGTATAAAAACGCTCTGTTTTGAACAATTTAACCCGTATGATACTGAAGGGATGTGTACCGTTATGGGTTTACATTATGAGCATCAAGTTCATTTATTGAAGGATATATTGACTGACCATCAATTGGACTGCTGCGGAACAGTCGCAGAGTACGAGCAGCTTGAGCGTGTGATTAAATCACTGATGGCAAACACCGAGCTTGATTCAAATTTCAAAAACGTGCTTGAAGATGTTTACCGCTACAGCCAATCAGGAATATCGTCCAAATCCATCGACTCACACATACAAGAGCATCAGAACAGCCTGTCTCAATGGGTAGAGCAAATGGATTCGTATTCCTGATTAATCAACAATTCGTTTCATGAGGATATGCAGCTCTTCCATTGCATCATGAAATTCCTTATCATTGCCTTTTGCTTTATGCCAGGCAATGAAAGTAATTGTTTCAGATAACACATACCAAGCCATTCGCAACCGAAGGCTTTCTGTCAGCTCTATGCCGTACATGCTCAGCCAGCTCTCCCAAGCTGGCTTTTCGACGTAGTGGTACAGCAAAGGCCCGAGGTCCATCGCCGGATCAGCGATCATGGCGCCGTCCCAGTCAATTAAATACAGCTGGTTGTCTTCAGACAATAGCCAGTTATTATGATTGACATCACAATGGCAAACGACTTTCTCACCGAAATGCACTTCATGCAGGTGTTCTTCCAAATACTTGATCCCTTCTTGAATCAGCGGCGAAGATTGCTGCACAGCAAATACAGCCTGCTTCAGCTGAGACAAAAGAGCCCCCGGGTTCAGCGGTTCTTTTCCAAGTCTCTTCAGCATGTCCAGCAAGGCTTTTGATGTGTGTATTTTACGAAGCAATTCAGCAACGGGCCGTCCGCTCATGTCTTTAGGCTTCAGCTCTCTGCCGGTCATCCAGTGCTGGGCCGTAATGACGTCCCCATTTTCCATCCGTTTTGTCCAAACCAGCTTCGGAACAATGCCTTCGGCGGATAAAACAGCTAAAAAAGGTGAGCTATTACGTTTTAAAAAAAGCTGCTGCCCGTTATGTTTCGCATAATATGCATCTCCTGTAGCTCCTCCGGCGGGGAAGATCTCCCAATCGCTACCTAGTAATTGTCCCAACCAGTTCATATCAATGTTCAACCCATCATTTCTTAAAATATTTTAGAATAAAGGCTAATCGTCTCTAGTCTATCAAGCGAATGCCTTTTTCGTACGAATCGTATAAAAATAAAAAAGACAGCTATTGAGAGTCTCATATGCTAATCAATAGCCGTCCTTTAAATTTTAGCGCTATAGCACAAACTTCGTCAAGCAAAACTCTTAAGATCTGATGCTAAATATAAGATAACCGTTCCGATGCCGTTTACTGCAACCGTTTTCTTGATTTCTGCCGGGTCTTCCAGAAATCCTGATGGATCACATAAAAGCCGATAAGGTATGTCGTTTGGCAGCCTCCACTCGACGGAGTCTGGACTCGCGTGATGGATAACAATGATATCTTTCCATTCGTCAACCTCGTCAAGATCATAAAGCCTGTATGCGATAAGGTGTTCTTTTAGCGTCAAGCATTCAAGATGGCGCTGGATGTCTAAAGCGGACCTAAGACGGAATGCAGGATGCGCTTTTCTCAGCGAGATCAGCCTGCGGATATAGTGAACATCTTCTTTGAATGTTTCACGGCGATCCCAGTCGAGCTGGTTGATGCTGTCACTGGATTGATAGCTGTTTTCCACTCCCTGCTTCGTCCGGAAAAATTCCTGGCCGCTGTGAATAAACGGCACCCCTTGGGCAAGCAAAATAATCGCGGCTGCAAGCCTTTGCCTGCTTCGCTTTCGGCTGTCATTTTCTTGAGGAAGCGCGAAGCTCATTTTATCCCAAAAGGTGTGATTGTCGTGTGATTCGACATAATTGATGGACTGGCTTGGTTCCGCAACAATCGGCGCTAATGCCTTCCATCCGGAAGACCCGGCAATTCCATGCATCACAGCTTGTGCTGATTCACCACTGCCGAGCGCAAACCCTGCTGCCTTAAGGTGAAAGGTGTTCCCTTTTACAGCGTCACGAAACATATCATTAAAAAAACCGATGCCCGGCATTCTTGGCGCGTTCGCCAAAGCAGCTTTCTGTTCATGCGGCAGCGGTGTAGCCAGATCCCACCCTTCTCCAAAAAGCAGGATTCCGGGCTTTGCCTTAGTTGCTTTCTCTTTCATATAAAGCACGGTGTCAATATCTAAAATCCCGAGGAGATCAAAGCGGAAGCCGTCAACATTGTATTCTTCAAGCCAATAGACCACGCAATCCGCAATGAATTTTCTTGCCATCCTTCTTTCTGATGCAATATCATTGCCAACGCCGGTGCCGTTTGACGGCATCCCACATTCGTCGTGCCGGAAAAAATAACCGGGCACTGTCTTTTCAAAGGGGGAATTCTCCCTCTTATACACATGGTTAAAAACAACATCCAGAATGACTCGCAGACCGTGCTGATGCAGGGTATTGATCATTTGTTTCAGCTCTGTTTTTCTCGTTTGAGGATCATGAGGATTTGAGGCATAGCTTCCCTCCGGGGCAAAGAAATGAAGCGGGTTATATCCCCAATTGTATGCATCAAGCGGCTTCTCTTCATCAACTCCGGCAAAATCATTCACCGGCAGAAGCTCCACATGTGTCACACCAAGCTCTTTTACATACGTCAGTCCCGAAGAACTGCCATTTGCGGTTTGTGTATCAGTTTCCGTTAATGCTAAGTATTTTCCCTTGTTTATCATGCCGCTGTTTTCATGGATGGAGAAGTCGCGAAGGTGCGTCTCATAGATGACGGCATCCACAGGGTGTGAGAATGGTTTAAGAGGAGCAGTCCATTTCATTTGATCCGGGCGCAAGACGACGCCCTTCTCTCCATTTACAGTCACAGCCTTGACATACGGGTCAACGGTTTCCATCCATTCTGAATTGTTGCAGATGCAAAACAAATACTCATACCCGTGAAGGTCACCCGTGACCGTAACAGCATAGACACCCTTTTCCAAGCGATTCATTTGGAATGTGCGCCCGCTTTTATTGGGGTGTGAAAGCTTGACAGCAGCTGAGGTTGCAGGAGGCGCCCATACTTTAAATACGGTATGATCCGCGGTATAAACGGCGCCCAGCTCTCCGTCATAATAAAATTCGTCATCAAACGCTGCCGTCCGGATGACCGCGCCAATTTGGAGATCCGTTTTGTGGCCGCTGGATGCTCTGACGCAATGGATTTTTCCAAATGTCACAGGATGGTCGGATACGCAGACGTACTTGTATTTTGCTTCAAGGGAGTATTCCTCCCTGACAGCCAGAGGAAAATCTGTTATTTCTGTCTCAAGCCGAAACGGCGGTGTCATGATTTCCTTTTGTTCAGCAGGAATCAGAACAGTAATGATATTCATGTCATCGACATACGCTTCGAAGCTGCGGCGGATGCTGACCATCGGAAGCTCTCTCCTCCAAACACGTTTATGTTTTGATTCTTAGGGGTGAAGGACTAGATGCCAGACGAAACGGGGTAGTGCCCATGATTTCTCCGTCAGCATGGAACGGGATTTTGTCCTTCGTGTAAAATGTAATGTCCTTCGCTTTAAACATCGTAACGCCATCCATCTTTGTATGTTTTCCAAATGCCATGAGACATAAAAGCCAATATTTTTTCAAAAACGGCTGGTTTTCAACGATTACGATATCAAATGTCTTCTCGCGCGGATTTGCTAGGGGCGCCGCCTTCATGCCTCCCCCGTAAAACGGATGGTTGGATACAACTGCAAACCAGACATCATGAAATTCACGCGTCTCGTCTTCCATCGTACAAGCTAACGTAAACGGCTTAAAGGTTGCCGAAGCGTGCAAATGAGAAAGCGGATACACAAGAAATCGAAGACGGAGAAAAAGAAAAACCCGTCTCAACGGAAATTCCATCGCCTTTTTATTGACATATGCGTCAAACCCGATCCCGATATGATTCATAAAATAAAGAATCTGTGATTTATCCTGAAGGAAATTGACGCTCCCTAAATGAAAGGTTCTTGTTAACGGGCGCTTTACCTTCTTGATTTCCTGTATCAGATCGATTTTTTTAATAGAGAAGCCTCGCGAAAAATCATTATACGCGCCCGCCGGCACAAAGCTCAGCTCAATATCGTCAACATCTTTCAGCCCGTTGACAACTTCATGCATGGTTCCGTCTCCGCCAATGACGATCAGGCGCTTCAGCTTATATTCCTGTATCGTTGAAATCTGTCTGGCGAGCACCTCGGCGTGTCCCGGATGTTCAGTTAAAAATGAACGGTGCTCAACCTTTCGTTTGATCAATTCTTTTTGAATGGACTTCCAAACACGCAGGCCGTTTCGATGTCCTGCTGTCGGATTAATAATAAAAAACCAATGGCTCATCTTTCTCACCTGCTTATGTTATGAGAAAACCGCTCAAATCGTTCTCTTTTACTCCAGCCACTCCTGTCTGCGATAGGAGTCAGACATGCAGTAAGACAATAGAGCCTTTGCAGCCTTTACCTGATGATGTTTGATCGGAGCAGTGTTTTTCTTCTGCCGCTCAATCCATTCTTCCGCGCTCCGCTTATCCGCTATTTCTAAGCCGTATGGCGGCTCCGGGTAATCGATGTACGACGTTCTGCTCAGAAGCAATTTTCGAACCGGAATCTCAGCCTGTTTTTCCTTTACGATCTTTGACACAACCGAGTCCGTACGAAACAGGCTAAGCCCTGGATTTAACACTGATGCAGTCTGAGAGGCTGTTTTCTTGTCCCAAAAACGATTTTTAGACCCTATGTAGACACTGTCTTCCTCAGCCTCTAAAAAAGAAACGCAATAAATTTCCAGAGGAGAAATAATCACAATGCTTAATTCAACCGCCGCCTGTTGAATTTTCAGCACAGGCCTATACATAATAAAATAAGAAGCAGGCAGCTGCTGGGTCAGATAACGCAAAATGCGGTCCTGCTTCACCTGGTTTGAGAGTTGAGATATTTCTGAAAGAGTAGAGCTTGCCCATTTGAGCTGAAAATCATATAAATGTCTTTTATAAAAAGAAGCAAGCGCCACCCTGCTCTTCGGGAGCCTTACATGAATATCTTCTTCGTCCTCAAACCATTGGTGTCTCTCTTCTTGTATATCGGCTTTTATCTCTTCTTTTCTTCTTTTCAATGAAAATTTTTTTCGTTTCTGCACCGGTTCCGGTTCTTCAGCACTGGCTTGCCTTTCTTCATGCTGGCGTTCCGCAGCTTCTACTAGTGAAAGCCAGCGCTCTTTTTTCAGACGTACAAACTGGTTGATATAATGGTACGGATCAAGCTCATATCTCGATATATAATCATGAATTTTGATGATTTGTGCCATGTTTGTTTCTCCACTTCGCAATGAATTAAGATAATTGAAATTTGAATATTTCCTCGTATTTTGGTGATTGGTTCAAGTGTATTTGAAAGAGCGAAAATCGTTCAGCCATCATCGAAACTTCGCCGCTTTCAAACGGGACATGAGCTGGAAATCCATCTTCGCCTGTCCATTTTCTTGCCAGCGTCATATGAGGATGATACGGTCTTTTTTCCACTTGAAAGCCGGCCTGAAGTACAGCCTGCTTCGTATGTTCCCGCAGTCTATCAAGCGTTTTGTTTTTCTTTGGCTCCAGATGTAAAACGCGCGGCCTTCTGCGGTCGCCGAATACATCTATCTTGTCAAACTCAATTGAAAATGGGTCAATTTCTGAAGCAATCTCTGCTAGCGAACCTTCAAGCTTCTTTATTTGTGTCTCATCCGCCGCTCCGAGAAAAATTAACGTGATATGATAGTCAAGCGGGTGCACCCATTTTTGAAACGTCAATACCGGTTCGTTTTTCGCAGCCTGGTAGATCGGATTTGCAATTCCCTCAGGTATGGGAACACCGATGAAATAATGAGGCCGTATATCTGGCATCTGTCTGACACTCCCTTCTTTGACAGCTATTATTTTATCAATAAAGAGGCTGTGCGGATAGAGGAACAGTGTATGAAAACACTCTCGCACAAACGTTTATTATGTTAGGATATTATATGACACTTGTTTTATTCAGAAAGGAATGACAATGTTGAAAATCGTTGCAAACACAGCTGATCTGATAGGAGATACACCGCTAGTGAGATTGAATCGGCTTCAGCCGGAAAATGCGGCACAAGTCTATTTAAAGCTTGAATTTTTCAATCCGAGCGGCAGTGTGAAAGACAGAGCCGCTTATCAAATGATCATAGAAGCTGAACAAAACGGTTTACTCAAGCCGGGATCAGTTATTATAGAGCCGACAAGCGGAAATACCGGCATCGGGCTCGCCATGAATGCGTCAGCACGCGGATATAAAGCAATTTTAGTTATGCCTGATACAATGACGAAGGAACGGATCAACCTGCTTAAAGCTTACGGCGCAGAGGTTGTATTAACTCCCGGAGAGGAAAGAATGCCGGGCAGCATCAAAAAAGCGAAGGAGCTTGCCGAACAAATTCCGAACAGCTATATTCCAATGCAGTTCGATAACACTGCCAATCCTGATGCGCACCGGAAAACAACAGCGCCTGAAATCGCCCGGGCAATAGAGGAAATCGGAAAACCGCTCGGCGCTTTTGTAGCCTCCTCTGGAACGGGCGGAACCATTACCGGAACAGGTGAGGCGCTCAAAGAGCTTTTTCCGGATATCACGGTTCATGTTGTTGAGCCAGCGGGTTCGCCTGTATTATCCGGCGGAAAACCTGGCGCTCATAAACTTGTAGGAACGAGCCCAGGCTTTATACCGCCGATTTTAAATGAAGACGTTTATGATGAAATTATCAAAATCTCTGATGAAGACGCGTATACGACGACAAGACGGCTTGCTGCTGAAGAAGGAATTCTTGTCGGTCCTTCATCAGGCGCTGCCTGCTTTGCGGCAATCGAAACAGCGAAACGCCTCTCTCCTGACAAAGTAGTGGTCTGCATGACAGCTGATACAGGAGAACGGTACTTATCAACTGATTTATGGTCATTTATTTAAAAAAAGGACTGGCTTCAGCAGAAGCCGGTCCTTTTATTTTGCAAGCTCGTAAATGGCCTGAGCATATAACGCTGTCGATCTCAGCAGGTCATCAATTTCGATATATTCATCCTTTTGATGTGCGCTGTCAGGGCGTCCGGGGAACAGCGGGCCGAACGCGACACCGGCTTTTAAGGATCTCGCATATGTCCCCCCGCCGATTGAGATTAAGTCAGCTTTTTTACCCAGCTGGCCTTCATAAACCTTTTGCAGGGTTTTGACTAACGGATGATCTGCGGACACGTGATGCGGCTTGCTGTCTTTGAATTCTCCCAGCTCAAATTCAGATGCGCTTTCGAATGCATCGCGAATCGCTTTGCTTTCTGCTGTCACAGGATAGCGGATATTGATCCCGAGCTCGCCTCCTTGCCCTTCTTTATAGCGCAGTGTTCCGACATTTAATGTCAGCTCTCCGCTGATTTCATCCTCACAGTCAATGTCCAGTTTTTTTCCTCTTGTATCACCTGAGAACTTATCTGTCACAACTTGCACAAACCGCTTTCCTGCATCGTCAAGCTCAGTCTGCTGGAGAAATTCGCACAATAAAATTCCGGCATTGATCCCATTGTTCGGTTCCATCGCATGGCAGGAAAGACCGTACATACGCAAAATGAGCTGTCCGTTCTCTATTGCAGCTTCCCCTTTTTGATCCGTCGTGCGGAGCATGTCTTTAAATGAAGACATAATCTCTTCTTTTTTCGGCCCTTCAATGACAGCTTCCGCAGCGTCAGGCACCATGTTTAAGCGAAGGCCTGATTGAAACGAGACAAGCACTGCCTTTGGTTCAGCTTGATTTGGGCGGTGCGGAATAAGTAAAGAAGCATCGATGATCCCTTTTTCCGCATTAATGATCGGAAAATCGGCGTCAGGCGCAAAGCCCATTGTTGGCATTTCTTCATGCTTGAAATAATGCTCTACGCATCTCCAATCACTTTCTTCATCTGTTCCGATAATCATTCTGACTCGCTTGGACAGGGGCAAATTCATGTCTTTCACGATTTTCAGCGCGTAGAATGCCGCCATTGTCGGGCCTTTGTCATCAATGGCGCCCCTTGCATAAATCCGTCCGTTGCGGATTTCAGCTGAAAATGGATCACTCGTCCACCCATCTCCCGGCGGCACGACGTCAACATGGCAAAGTACGCCGATAATGTCATCGCCCTCCCCCCATTCAATATGACCTGCGAAGCCGTCAAGATTTTTTGTTGTAAAGCCTTCTTTTTCTCCAAGCTCCAGCAATGAAGTCAGGCTGGCATTTACCCCTTCTCCAAACGGTTTACCGGGTCCGGCGGTTGTTTCGTCCATGACACTGTTGATTCTCAAAAATTCCTGCGTATCACGAATTAAATCCTCTTTTTTTCTGATCACTTCAACTTCCCAGTTCATAATGATCCCCTTTCCGCAAGAAATGACTTGCAAAAACCAAATAAAACGAATAATATTAATGGTGTTTTGTTAAAACGTTCGTAATTGGAGGATACTATGTTTCATCTAAAAGAGCAGCAAACATCCATAAAGCAAGAAATCATAGCAGGGCTGACGACCTTTTTCACAATGGTCTATATCGTCGTGGTCAATCCGGTCATTCTGGCTAACGCCGGGGTTCCTTTTGACCAGGTTTTCACCGCAACGATTATTGCCTCCATTGTCGGAACGCTGTGGATGGCCCTGGCAGCAAATTATCCGATTGCTATTGCGCCCGGCATGGGCTTGAACGCTTATTTAGCCTTTCATGTCGTAAGCGCAAGCGATGGCGGCATCACGTACGCAACAGCTTTCAGCGCAGTATTTACAGCAGGGGTTCTCTTCATTATTCTATCGTTAACGCCTTTAAGAAAACAACTTATAGAAGCGATTCCAAACAATTTAAAATACGGGATCACAACAGGGATCGGGCTGTTTATTGCTTTTATCGGTTTGCGTCAAGCGGGAATTGTGGCAGCTGATGAGTCAAACCTGGTCACTCTCGGCAATCTGCATTCACCTGGTGTTATCTTAACGCTGGTCGGCCTTTTGATCAGCGTGGTCCTGATGGTGCTGAATGTAAGCGGCGCTTTATTTATCGGAATGGCAGCTACCGCTTTGATCGCCTTTTTCACCGGTCAGCTCCATTTTCCAAAGGGATTTATGTCGCTTCCTCATTTGCCGGAAGGATTGATGATCTCAAATCCATTTACCGCTTTTGGCGATGTCATTCATCACGGCCTGTACGCTGTCGTCTTTTCTTTTCTATTAGTCACCATTTTTGATACGACAGGCACGATGATCGGAGTTGCCGAGCAAGCCGGGCTGATGAAAAACAACAAGCTGCCGAACGTGCGAAAAGCGCTGCTTGCTGATTCAACCGCGACGACAGTAGGAGCTGTTTTCGGCACAAGTCCGACGACCGCATTTATCGAATCTTCCGCCGGTGTCGCAGCCGGGGGAAGAACGGGGCTTACGGCTTTGACTGTCGCGGTGATGTTTGCGGCTTCAATGTTTTTCAGTCCGCTTGTCAGCGCCTTGTCCGGTATAGCCGCCATCACCTCGCCTGCTTTGATTATCGTCGGCAGCCTGATGATGGGCTCAGTTTCCAATATGAACTGGAAAGAGATGGACGAGGCATTTCCTGCGTTTCTCGTCATTCTAGCCATGCCTTTGACCTCGAGCATTTCTACAGGAATCGCGCTTGGCTTTATTTCGTATCCGATCGTAAAAGCAGCGCGGGGAAAATGGAGAGAGATTCATCCGCTCGTCATCGTTTTCGCCATTCTGTTTTTCATCCAGCTGTTTATTTTATAACATAGACCAAAAAACCCAAACGTCGCCGTTTGGGTTTTTTATGTAAACAATAAAGAGACAGCGGCCGCTAAAAAACAACAGGCGGCAAACGCATAGTGCAGGATATTGATACAGCTTTTTCTGGCCCGATAATATTCATCACTTTCCTTATCGGTGCCAATTAAAAAAGGGACATCCATGACCTTGTCAAAAATAAGCGTCAGGATATAACGGCAAACCCCTGTATATACCAGCAACGCAATCACCTTCAGCCAAATTGGGGAAACAAATATAAGAACGGTGAAAGCTGACAATAGCATGTACATCTGCCTCGCATACTCGCTATTCCTCAGCATGACTTTAAAAAACAATTCCTTATAGCCTGTGCAGATCGTTCGCCTTTTAAATATCCTTTTTGAATTTCGGTATAATAACGGTTTTCTTCTCATCCTGTCTTTTACTTTTGGCATTCCTGCCTCCTGACTCATCATCATCACAAGTCCTGCAAGGGCAAGCCTGCTTTTTTTCTCTTCAGTCACCTCAGCTTCAAAAGCCGTGAACGAAGCCGTCTTTTTCAAACTGCGGATAACTGAGAAAAGCAAAAATAAAATGCCAAAAAGCGCAAGCAAATGCCGCTCAGTAAAAACAATCAGGATAGCAGAACCAGCCAAAAGAATAGCTCTGACAAGGATATCGCCAATCCATCTCGAAATAGAGCGCGGCTTTCTGATCCTGTCTTGCTTTAAGGATAAAAAGAATATATGAAGGCCAAACAAATAACACAATAGAGCAGTGCTTTCTGCGAATGTGATGAGAACAGAATGACTGATCAAGGGAAGGACAATGAAAAAGAGAAGCAGCCATTTAGCCAGCGTGGCCAGAAAAGAATACAAAAGCGCGTACCGTTTGAGCTGATAGATGATTTCCTTCTTTTGCAGCAAAAACACTTTGTCCGCTTCCATTAAAAATGTGCGAATCGAGCCTGTAAACATGATCAGCACACACACAGCATACAGCCATCTCCATTCCGCCACTTCAGACCACTCATAAAGAAGGCCACTTCCGTTCATCAAATCAATATACTGATAGATGACAAAAGCAATCGCCGGCAAAATGATATAGAGAGCGACTGTCCAGTCAATGACCGCATGCAACACTTTAAACTGATACTTGTAATAGTCAAACAGCCTTCGAAAAAAGAGCGTACGCCCGTTCATGGCCGATCACCTTGAACTGCCTTATAAAAACAGTCAAGCAATGACTGCCCCTCTAATCCGGTCTTGTCCTGAATATCTTTTAACGTGCCTTGGAGAAATAATGAACCTTTCTCAATCATATAAAACCGGTCACAGATTTTTTCCGCGGTATCGAGTACATGCGTGCACATAAGAATTCCGGCTCCACGTTCTTTTTCAGCCTTAAGCATGTCCACAAAGCGTTTCGTCGATATCGGATCAAGGCCGATAAACGGTTCATCAATCACATACATATCCGGCTTAGAGAGAAAGGCCTGGATAAGCATTAGTTTTTGCTGCATGCCCTTCGAAAAGGTGACAGGCAGCTCATGTTTGACATGATCAAGCGAAAACGTCTGCAGCAGGCTTTGGGCCCGATGCGCAAATTCTCTCTCTTCAATGCCGTGGAGTGTGCTGATCAGATCCAAATGCTCCCACAGCGTCAGTTCTTCGTAGAAGGACGGATGCTCCGGAATATATGCAAATGAACAGTCGTTCCAGGCAATATGCCCTTTAAAATCTTCTGAAAGGCCGAGTATCGCCTTGATTGCGGTGCTTTTTCCGGCGCCGTTAGCTCCGATCAGTCCAACCAGTTCCCCTTTTCTGACTTCCAGAAAAACATCGGTGAGCACTTTTTTTCGGCTTGTATACCCGGCCTGTTCTATTGAAGCTTCAAGCAAATTTGTCAAAACTCACCCACCTCCAAAATTTACTACGAAACAGAATAAAAAAAGTTTCTTTAACCATAATAATATTGAGCCGAAATACATAGTAATCCAACAAGGATGGCTGCCCAACGCGAATTGGAAAAAATCAATAGGAGTTATCCCTAGATTTATCACTGCAATATCGTGTATAATGAGGGCGAATTATTTTAACAATTACAGATGTCTGCCTTTGTTGCTATTTCGTACGCAGTTGATAGTCGTGAGTTGTGGTTAGTCAAGTCCATCCGATCTTATGATAGGGAGTGGTTTTTTGAAACCTTCAACAAACCGTATGCTAACTCGAATCAAATCAGTTTACATGTTTATCCAAGAAAAAGGTCTTGTGACAACACAGGAACTGGTTGACGAATTCGGCATTACACCTAGAACGATTCAAAGAGACTTAAATGTGTTGGCATATAATGATCTTGTTCATAGTCCAAGCCGTGGCAAGTGGGAGACAACGAGAAAGAAAGTAAAGATTACCTCATAAATTGAAAAATTACATAGGGCCGCCTGAGAGCGGCCCGATAGATAACAGGGCGAAGAAACTGCTGAGCCTTGTTTTTGTGTGCTTATAAATAAACCCCGCATTCGGGGGACTGACCCCCGTTTTTGAGACAGGGATCAAAACACCTTTTAAACAGCCAATTGCCGATAATTTATCGGTGATTGGTTGTTTAGTTTCGTTTGAATACGAATATTGTTATAATAATGAATGTATTCTATGACAGTGCGTTCTACGATGGCGGTCGTGGTTCGATCAATGCTGTTAAGATAGAACGTTTCAGACTTTAGTGAGGAATGAAACGATTCGATGGAGGCATTATCAGCGGGTGTCCCTTTGCGGGACATGCTCATGGTAATGCCTTTTGTTTTAACAGCTTTCTGATACTCGTAAGATGTATACACAGATCCTTGGTCACTATGTAACACGCAGTTCTCAGGCAGTGTTGGCAGTTGATCAAGTGTGTGTAAGACAAAGTCTGTGTCCTGCTTATCTCCAATCGTAAAAGCAATCACTTCTCCATTATATACATCCAATATACTGGAAAGGTACAATTGTTTCTGTCCATAAGGCAAATACGTGATGTCTGTTACTAGTTTTTCAAGAGGATGATCAGACTGAAAGTTCCTATCTAATATATTGTCGACCACGGCATATGGCTGCCCATTCTTCTTGCGCTTTTTCACCTTAACCCGGCACTGCCACTGATTTTTCTGCATAATACGCTGAACCGTTTTATGGTTAATACACATTCTCTTTTTTAATATAGCTGTGATTTTTCGATATCCATATCGATACTGGTGCTCTCGGCACAACGTGCCGATTTGTTTTTCTAAATGGCGCTTGGGATGATCTTTCTTCAGATTCTTCTTCCAACGATAATAAGACGAGCGAGAGATACCTAAATGAATACAGATATCCTGCACGGTCATTGTGCTGTGCAATTCTTCTACAAGTTCGACTGACGTTTGGCTATCAACTTCCTTTCCAATTCGTTGTACTTTTTTAACACTTCATTCTGTTGTCTCAGATATCGATTCTCTGCCTGCAGTTTCTCTAATTCGGAAGAATACTCCGGACCTTTTCCATAAGTGTATTGCTTACCAACAGGCTGTTCAAATCGATGTGTATCACCAGCCTTATACCATCTGACCCATGTCTTAATCTGCGTATTATTTTTGATATTCAACTCCTGCATGATCTCTTTCATAGGTACGCCTGCCAATCTCATTTCTACAGCCTTCTGTTTCACTTCAACCGGATAACTCACTCTTGTCCCCATAGAAAAAACACCTCCAAGTCTAATTTCGGATAACAATCATCCGTATTCAAACTTGAAGGTGTTTTTATTTGTCTCATCTTATGGGGTCAGTCCCTCGGTATGCGGGGTTTTTGTCATGCTTGCGGCTCATTGAGCAAATGAAGCTCTTCCTCTGTCAGCTCACGGTATTCTCCGGGTGCCAGAGCGGGATCTAGGGAAACGCGTCCCATCGAAAGCCGCTTCAGGTAAACCACTTCATTGCCGACTGCCTTTGCCATTTGCTTGACCTGATGGTATTTTCCTTCTGTAATTGTCAGATATATAACGGTATTGCCACTGTCGTTTGTTTTGATTTCCGCTTTTGCCGGCTTTGTTTTATAGCCGCCCTCTATGTAGACACCCGTTTCCAAATCGGAAATGTCTTCCCGAGAAATCTGTGATTTTAAATGGACTTCATACGTTTTTGGAACATGCTTTTTAGGAGAAAGGAGCCGATGTGCGAGCTGGCCGTCATTTGTGAGCAGCAAAAAGCCCTCTGTATCTTTATCAAGCCTGCCGGCTGGAAATGGCTCAAATCTCATCTCCTCCGGCGTCAGCAGATCGACCACTGTTTGCTGCCGGCTGTCCTCAGTCGCCGACAGCACGCCCTGCGGTTTATTCATCATAAGATAAATGAACTCTCGATAATCAACCGGTTCCCCGTATACGGTCACCTCCTGCGTATCAGGATCAACGTGCGCCTTTACATCTTTGGCAGGTTTGCCGTCGATCATCACGGCTCCAGCCTTCACAACGGCTTTGACTTCTTTTCTGGAACCATACCCGCTGTTGGCAAGCAGCTTATCAAGTCTCATTCCCAATCTCTCCTTTATAAAAGAAAGCCCGCAGCATGCGAGCCCTCAGTTTCATCATATCTAGTTCATCAGCCTGCATGTCTGCCTTTCCTTAAGAAACCTGGCAAACGGCGGCCTAAAATTTTCTGCAAAAATCCTAATCGGTAGCCGCAATACAGGTAGACTGCTCCGCCAACAGCGGCCGCGATCACCACAACAATCGCAGCTTGCAGCTGGCCATCCTGATAGGAAATAAAGAAGCCTAATACCCACTGCACGATTTTCACGGCAATACCCATAATGGCTGATAAGACCAGCATCAAAACAGTTCGTTTAACAAGTATCTTATACGAATAGCCTGCATGGCGCTTAATCATGATAAACCCATATAAAAGGGAAGCGATATATCCAAGCGCCGTCGCTAAAATCGCTCCGTCAGCCTGCATCAGCTTGATCAGCGGAACATTCAGCACAAGCTTGATCACGACACCGATCACAAGGCTGACAACCGCAAATTTTTGCTTATTGATGCCCTGCAGAATGGCTGCGTTGACTGTAAACAAAGAGAACAGAATTGCGACTGGCGAATACCAAAGCAAAATGTTTGCCCCCAGTTCAGGATGAAGGCTCTCTGACCCGTAAAAGAACGTATACGTCGGTCCTGACAATAGAGAGATCCCAACAACAGCCGGAATAATTAAAAACAGGATCGTCTGCATCGTTTGATTAATCTGCTGATTTAACAGCTTATAGTTTCCGCTTGTAAACGATTCAGTAATCGTTGGAATTAATGTCAGTCCGAAAGCAGTTGCTAGGGAAACCGGGATCATCACGAGCTTCTGAACATACAGGGTTAGAATCGCAAGCATGTCTTGGCTGATGGCTTGATGACCGGCTTCAATCATCGCTTTGTTAAACGTATTTGTATCAATATAGTTATACAAAGGGATGGCTAGTCCGACAAAAACGTACGGAGCAGCATAGCTGAACAGCTCGAAAAACATTTTCTTGTAGCTTAGGTTTGCTGTCGGACCCGTATTCGGCATCATCGCCAGCAGGCTGCCCTTCCGTTTGTTCCAATAAATATAAAGCACGACCAGCCCTCCGAAGGCACCGATCAGCGCTGCGAAGGTTGCATAGCCCACAGCGATGACAAGGCCGCCGTTGAAAACCTTCAAAATCAAGAATGTCGCACTCAATAGAAAGATGATGCGGACAATCTGTTCAACGACTTGGGAAACAGCTGTCGGCCCCATCATTTGGTGCCCTTGAAAGAATCCGCGGACAAGGCTCATAATCGGTACGACCAAAAGCGCTAAGCTGACCATGCGGATGACATAAACGACATGATCAATTGTCAGGCCGTTATTATCCTTGCCTCCCAGCGATATTTCCGCAAACATCGGAGCCGATAGATACAGAATGAAAAAGGCTATCATTCCTGTGACGAGCATAACCGACATGCCCGCCTTGAGCATTTTCCTGCTTGTCTCATAATCCCCTTTTGAATTATATTTGGAAACAAATTTAGAAACAGCGGCCGGAAAGCCCATCGTAGCAATATTCAAAAATAAAGTGTATTGGTTGTATCCGTATTGAAATAATGCACCGCCTGTCGCCCCGACCATAATGCTGAAGGGAATTAAATAGACCATCCCCAGAATCCGCGATATATATGTACCGAGCGTTAATACAAACGTGCCTCTTAACAGTTTGCTTGACATGTTTCTTCATCACCATTTTCTACGAAGATTCAACTTTTCTATTTTACCACAACTGGGCATTTAGACGGTAATAAATACAAAAGCAATCCTGTGAACATTCATGTCCGCGGCAAAAGACGTTTAAGGAGCGGCTTTCTTTCGCTATAATAGTACTGCGGACGGGGTGTCCGCACACGAAATGAAAAGAAAGTTGATGATAAAGATGAAACAATATGACGTAATCGTAATCGGCGGAGGCCCTTCAGGCTTGATGGCTGCGATTGCAGCAGGAGAACAGGGCGCTGGCGTGTTGCTGATAGATAAAGGAAATAAATTAGGACGGAAACTCGCGATTTCCGGGGGCGGCCGCTGTAATGTGACGAACCGCCTTCCTGTGGAAGAAATTATCAAGCACATTCCCGGCAACGGGCGTTTTTTATACAGCGCGTTTTCTGAATTTAATAATGAGGACATTATCAAGTTTTTTGAAAACCTCGGCATTCAATTGAAGGAAGAGGATCACGGCCGGATGTTTCCTGTGACCGACAAAGCCCAAAGTGTCGTTGACGCGCTGTTAAACAGGCTAAAGCAGCTCCGCGTAACAATCAGAACGAACGAGAAAATTAAATCTGTTTTATATGAAGATGGACAGGCAGCAGGGATTGTGACGAATAATGGCGAAATGATCCATAGCCAGGCAGTCATTATCGCTGTAGGCGGTAAAAGCGTGCCTCATACCGGAAGCACGGGAGACGGCTATGAATGGGCTGAAGCCGCGGGCCATACCATAACAGAGCTGTTTCCGACAGAGGTTCCCGTCACTTCTGGCGAACCGTTCATTAAGCAAAAAACACTTCAGGGCTTATCACTAAGAGATGTAGCCGTCAGTGTGTTAAATAAAAAAGGCAAACCGATTATCACACATAAAATGGACATGCTGTTTACCCATTTCGGCCTCTCAGGACCTGCCATTCTCAGATGCAGCCAATTTGTCGTAAAAGAGCTGAAAAAACAGCCTCAAGTGCCGATCAGGATCGACTTGTATCCGGATATCAATGAAGAAACGCTTTTCCAAAAGATGTATAAAGAACTGAAGGAAGCACCGAAAAAAACCATTAAAAACGTGCTGAAGCCTTGGATGCAGGAGCGCTATCTCCTATTCCTGCTCGAAAAAAACGGCATCTCTCCGAACGTATCGTTTTCTGAGCTGCCGAAGGATCCTTTCAGACAATTTGTAAGGGACTGCAAGCAGTTTACTGTCCTCGCAAATGGCACACTGTCGCTTGATAAGGCATTTGTCACGGGAGGCGGGGTATCTGTAAAAGAAATTGACCCGAAAAAAATGGCTTCTAAAAAAATGGAGGGGCTTTATTTTTGCGGTGAAATTCTGGATATCCATGGCTACACAGGCGGATACAATATTACCTCCGCCCTTGTCACAGGCAGGCTTGCAGGGCTAAATGCCGGGCAATACGCCCGTTCTTAATCATTACTCTTTAAATCTCTTGCGGCCAAACTCACATTTGAACATTCCCCGCATTCATGTTAGGGTGAGACTTGTTTTGTTTCACCTGATTGCGGGGTAATTTTAAGAGAGGAATGAGCTGCCATCGTACGACCATACTAAGCCTGCGAGCAAGATATAGGCGTACACAAAAAATTAGAGGGTGAGAAATGTTGAAACATATATCTAGTGTATTTTGGATTGTGATTGCAATCACAGCTGCAGCTGTATTATGGGGTGTTATTTCTCCTGACAGCCTGCAAAATGTGTCTCAATCGGCACAAGCATTTATTACCGATTCATTTGGTTGGTATTATCTTTTAGTTGTCTCTTTGTTTGTCGGGTTTTGTCTCTTTTTGATTTTCAGCCCGATCGGAAAAATCAAACTCGGAAAGCCTGATGAAAAACCGGAATTCGGGTTATTATCATGGTTTGCCATGCTGTTCAGCGCAGGCATGGGAATCGGCTTAGTATTCTACGGTGCGGCTGAACCGATCAGCCATTACGCAATTAGCTCTCCATCAGGTGAAACAGAAACCCCCCAAGCCTTCAGAGATGCACTCCGCTATACGTTTTTCCACTGGGGTTTGCACGCTTGGGCCATTTATGCCATTGTGGCATTATGCATTGCCTATTTCCAATTCCGCAAAGGCGCACCCGGGTTAATCAGCAGCACACTGTCACCGATTCTCGGGGATAAAGTAAACGGACCGATCGGAAAGGCCATTGACTGTATTGCAGTTTTCGCCACTGTTGTCGGGGTGTCAACAAGTCTTGGTCTTGGCGCAACCCAAATTAACGGCGGTTTGAATTACCTGTTCGGCATTCCGAATGCGTTTATCGTCCAATTGGTTTTAATCATTATTGTGACAGTGCTCTTTTTACTTTCTGCGTGGAGCGGACTCGGAAAAGGAATTAAGTATTTAAGCAACACAAACATGGTATTGGCCGGATTGTTAATGTTGTTTATGCTCGTTGTCGGGCCTACAGTGCTGATCATGAACTCATTTACAGATTCTATCGGACAATACATTCAAAATATCGTTCAAATGAGCTTCAGACTGACACCGAACGATCCTGAAAAACGCGAATGGATTAACAGCTGGACGATTTTCTATTGGGCATGGTGGATTTCCTGGTCTCCATTTGTCGGCATTTTCATCGCCCGTGTATCCAGAGGCCGGACGATCCGAGAATTTTTAATTGGCGTCTTGGTGACACCTTGTATTTTGACATTTCTATGGTTCTCCATTTTCGGCGTATCAGCCATGGATCTCCAGCAAAAAGGCGCGTTCAATGTAGCAAAGCTGTCCACTGAAACGATGCTGTTCGGAACACTTGATCACTATCCGCTGACAATGGTGACATCGATCCTTGCATTGATTCTGATCGCAGTATTCTTTATCACGTCTGCTGATTCAGCTACATTCGTGCTGGGCATGCAGACGTCGTACGGTTCTTTAAATCCGGCGAATTCTGTGAAACTCAGCTGGGGGATCATTCAGTCCGCCATGGCGGCTGTGCTCCTATATTCCGGAGGGCTTGCCGCTTTGCAGAACACAGCGATTCTGGCAGCGCTGCCGTTTTCTATCGTTATCCTGCTGATGATTGCCTCTCTCTATCAATCGCTCTCAAAAGAAAGAAGAGAGATCAAAAAAGCGGAGAAACTCGATAAACCGAGAAGTCCAAGAGTGAAAAAAGCATATTAACAAAAAAGATCTTTCCGCGCCTGCGGGAAGATCTTTTTATTTGCGATATAAAATAAGGGCGGAAAAACAGTAAAGCTGCTCGCCGTCTGGGTCGCACGCCGCCGAAACCGTATATTTGATATCAATCAGCTGCTCCTCCGATATCCCTTTTAAAAATGAATTGATTTCCGTTTGTAAGTCTTTTTCATGCTCTTCATCAAATACCGCTACCTTCAGCATTTTATCCGCTCTCCTTTCTCTATCAATCTATTCCGTTTGGAACAGCGTTATGATTGAGAAATGATGATTATTTCGTTTCCGGATAAAAAGCTTTCCGTATATGGGATTCCCTCTGTGGCTCGCCGCCGTGCTGCTCCACTTTCAGCAGTACGGCATAAACAATGCGCATATGGCAGTAGCTGATCAGGCTGATGCTGAAAAAAGGGACAATGCCCGGCAGGTACGCAAGCAAGAAAAAGAGAGCAACAGTCAGCGCAAGCATAGCAAGCGTATATTGCAAATACGCCACACTGAGCAAGAGCGAAAATTTCACATACAGACGTTTTTTCCAGTCAAAATGGACAAGCAGCGGAAACACATAAAAAAGCATGGATACGAACAAAAAGCCAAATATCATAATGGCGAAGCGCAGGATGTGCAGAAGGAAATGACTTGGATAGATGAAGGCCAAATCAATATAAATGATCACTCCGATGAGCGCCAGTACAGCGCCGAGCAGATTTGAACGAAAAAATTCACCCTTGTATTCCTGCCAAAACGTTTTGAGCACCGGAACGTTGTCCTGCCCCTGGATCCACTTCCGCATGACAGCGAATAAAGCCGCGGTCGCGGGCATGATGCCAAACACGCCGAGACCGAGTAACGTAAAAAACAGCCACAGCAAGTTTGTATACGCAAATCTCATAATCCATTCGCAAAAACGCAGCATCCGTCCCAGTGAGCCATCATGTTCCATGGCGCCCCCTCCTTTTTTGCATTATACATTCTGCATCTGAAAAAGCTCTTTCATGCCGATCGGCTTCTTTTCGGCAACCGAGCGCCACATTCCCTCACCAACCGCGATGGAGTAGGCTCCAGCTTCAGTCCCGGCTAAAATATCATAGCGGCGCAGCGGGTCTTTTCCTAAAAAAAGATCCTCAAGCAAAAGCGGATCACCTCCGCCATGCCCCCCTTCATTTTTGACCACTTGTATCGTCTGCTTTGATTCAAAAAGCGGATAGTATTCGATTGTCTGCTCAGGAAAAGCAAACGGAATTCTGGAAGGTTCGTGAAATTCATTTGATTCAATACGCCCTTTTGTGCCGTTGATCGTCAGCCGGTAGCCTTCATACGGGGCCGAAAAAATAATCGAGTAGCTTAACAGTGCGCCGCCATCATATTTGACTGCCGCCACGTACGTATCCTCGATGTCAATTTCCTCGTCAAAAATACACGCGTCAGGCCTGTATGCAGTATATAAGCTGGACTGGTCTCCTGCTTCGAGATGATCATCTTTTATAGAAGCTTTAGAGGAACGGGGATGCCACCTTGAATAGTAGTGGCATTTTTCTTTGACCCGGCACGTCCCGCAAAAACGCCCGTCTTCTTCCGGCAAGGGGTTCCACTCACTGTCCGGCCCATAGTAATTCAAGGCGCCATAAGCAAATACCTCTTCCGGATTTTGCCCAAGCCACCAATTGACGAGATCAAAGTGATGTGTTGATTTATGGACAGAAAGACCGCCGGAAAACTGTCTCGACCTGTTCCAGCGTTTAAAATAGCTGGCGCCATGATACGAATCAATATACCAATTTAAATCAACGGAGGTGACCCTGCCTATTTTTCCGTCCAGAATCATTTCTTTTATTTTCCGATGAAACGGGCTGTAGCGATAGTTAAACGCGACGGTGACTTTTCCTTCGCTTTTGGCCTCCGCTTCAAGCACCCGATTCGCATCCTGCACTGTTGTCACCATTGGTTTTTCAGTAATTACATCTGTATCCCACTGAAGGCTTTTTACAATATATGTGACATGCGTATCGTCCCTGCCTGCCACAATGACGATATCAGGCTTTGAGACGCGCATCATCTCGTCAAAAGCATCTTCGCTAAACTCGGGCACGTGGGCCAGCTCGGGAAATTTCTTCTTGCAAACGGCAAAACGTTTCGGATCGGCATCCAGCAATCCCGTAATCTCATAATGAGTTGAAAACCGCTCCAACAGCGGTTTGATAAACATACTGAATGCTCTGCTGCTCAATCCGCAAAAGACGATGTTCTTCAATATCCTCACCTCTATCGGGCTTCAGTTAGTTGAGAAATCAGCTGCAGCGCTTCCTCTGTTTTTTCAGCATACACAGGGATAAACGCCGCCATATCGCGATTCAATCGAAAAGAATAGCCGTTCAGCTGTTTTTTCCCTTTTTCGATCTGAACGGCATAGATCGTTTTTTCTCCTGTTTTATTATTAACAGTTGTATAAGGAGATGTTTTTTCAGGAGGCAATCCGTTTAACGGCTGAAAATTTTCCGGATCATCGTAAGCTTGAAACATGTCTTCAGGCACGATGAAAACATCTCCTTCATGGGCGGTAATTTCAGTCAGCAGTTTTTCCTGAAAAGCTGGAAAGATATCGACCTTCCCAGCATTCTGCTCGGCGGCCTTTTTTATTTTTTCCTGTACGCCAGCCTGCATATCAGAAAAGAGAATGACATGCATTCCGTCCGGCCTGCTTGAGCATGATGCCAAAAAGAGCACTGAGACGATCACACACAAAGCCATACGTATCCTTTTTGTCATTTCCCCGCTGACCTAAAAAGAGGCTCCAGCTCTGTCATAGCTAAAATAAACGCGCCGGCTCCGTGCAGGTCGTTTGTGCTTCTTTCGCGGCTGACATAATAGTTATAGAAACCGGCTGACGTTCCGACACATATGTCTTTGACGAGAAACGCTCCGTCTTCTGATGTTTCGGTTTTATGCTGAATCAAGCCTTGATACGCTTTTAGCAGTGTTGTTTCGTAAGCTCTGTCTAAATAGCCTTTATTGATTCCCTTCGCAAATGCGTACATGTACAGGCAGGATCCTGAGCTTTCCAGCCAGTTATCAGACCTGTCTCCCTTATCAACGATCTGATACCATAACCCGGTCTCCTTGTCTTGATAGCGGCAGATGCTTTTAATCATGTCCTGCAGCGTGTTTTTCCACACATGACGGTTTGGATGCTTCTTCGGCAGCTCTTCAATCATGTCAGCAAGAGACATGACGTACCAGCCGATGGAACGCGCCCAAAATTCCGGTGAACAGCCTGTCTCTTCATTGGCCCAAGGCATTTTTTTCGCTTCATCCCAGGCGTGATAAAAGAGTCCGGTTTTTGCATCCTTCGTATGCTTTCTCATCAATGACTCCTGCAGCACAACCTGATCAAACAGCTCCGGCTCCTGCTTCAGATTGGCATATTTCAGTGCGAACGGCCCCCCCATGTATAAGCCGTCAAGCCACATTTGGTAAGGATAACCGTCTTTGTGCCAAAAACCGCCCTCAGACGTCCGGTTCAGTGTTCCATATAAGCCGCGCAGCCTTTTTGCCGCTTTGACATACCGTTCATCCTTCGTCTGCTCGTATAATGGAAAAAGAATGAGACCCGCTTGAATGGCGTCCAGTTCGTCTCTTCTAAATAATAGATTGCCATAATCATCGATTAAGAGATCTGCATAAGCCTTCGCATACTCAAAATACCGCTTTTCCCCGGTTGCTTCCCACAGCCGCAATACACCGCATAAGAAAACACCCTGGTGGTAGTGCCAGCGGTTTGCAGGAGGCAGCTCCTCGACTGTGTACGTATTCATAATGGTTTTTGCCAATGCCTCCGCGTACGTAAGAGGCGATTTTACAGCGATTGATTGATCCATTGATCCCATCCCTTTCTTAATAAATTCCTTCCTCGCCAAATTTCTTCGCCAAACGATTCGCAAGCATGACCAAAATCAGCCCGACCGCCGCTTTAAATACGCCGACTGCTGTACTGTAGCTGAATTGGCCCTGTTTCAGCCCTGCAGTATAAACATACGTATCAAAAATTTCCGCCACTTCCCTGTTAGTCGCATTTAACAGCAAATACACATGCTCGAAGCCAAGCTCCAGCGTGTCTCCGATTTTCAAAATCAGCAAAACGACGATAACGCTTTTAATGGCGGGCAGCGTAATATGCCACATTTGCCGCAGCCGTCCCGCTCCGTCCATTTTCGCCGCTTCATACAGCTGGGGGTCAACCGCTGTAATGGCCGCCAGATAAATGATCGTCGACCAGCCCGCTTCCCTCCAGATAACCTGAAGAATATACAGGGGCCGGAACCATTCTTCGTTCAGCAGAAAATTGATTTTTTCACCGCCAAAAAACACAATCAGTTCATTAATCAAGCCTCCGTCTACCGTTAAAAGCACAAACGAAAGCGATACAACAATGACCCAAGACATAAAATGCGGGATATAAATCAGCGTCTGAACAAATTTTTTAAAGAGAGCAATCCGCACTTCGTTCAATAGAAGCGCCAGCAGTATCGGCACCGGGAAAAATATGGCCAGGTTCAAAGCAAATAACACGAGCGTGTTTTTTAACAAGAGAAAAAATGTAGGCTCAGTAAACAGCCTGATAAAATGCTTCAGCCCCACCCACTCACTGCCCAAAATGCCGAGGAACGGCTGATAATCCTGAAACGCAATCACAATTCCCCACATCGGGACATACTTAAAAAGCAAAAAATAAATACACCCCGGCAAAATCATCAAGTACAAATATTTTTGCTGATTCAGCTTGCTTAGTAAGCGCTTTCTTTTTTCTTTTTTAAAAATGACTGCATCAACAGCCGGCGCTTGCGCTTCTGCTGTTTTCATTTTTTCCCAGCCTCCTTTCACGGGTTCTTGCATTCACTGTAGCGCAACAGGCAAAAGTCCGTCTACAATCATATGATCACATCCTGTTTTATCCCTTTATAATCAAGGGTTCAGCAGGTCCACCTGAAAAAAAGACACCGATATTAGAAAATGATTATTGACAATATCTATCAATCTTTGGATTAATTGTATTAAGGTGAAGTGGATGTTATGAAATGGGGGGTTTTATGAAAAGAAGCCAATACAAGTTTTACTACAAACTGATCACGTTTTTCTGCCTGCTCAGCACCATTCCGGTTATTTTGGTCGGATTGTTTTCGTACGAGCACTCTCAGAAAACTGCTATTTCCAACGTTTCAGAGGAAAAATTCGACACACTCCAGCAGACCCAGCAAAGCATCGAGCATATATTGAAAACCGTCGATCACTCTTTAACCCACTATGTGAGTTCGCCGCCTCTCCTTCGCACATTGTCCGAGCCTTTGCACTCAGACCAATTTCAAATCTATAACCAAGTGAACCAAGAGCTCAATTATCTGCAAAGCTTTGATACCGATCTGTCCAACATGACGTTAGTCAGTTATACGAAAAAATGGTACATGAACAATTCCGGTTTGTACCGTTTGAATACAGACACTCTTCATGAAGAAGCCTCAGCGTACACTAAACACAAAGCGAGCCGCTCCTATTGGGCGCTTGAGGAAAACAATCATTTGATTTCAACCAAAGAAGGCACATCAGAAAACTGCCGCTATAATATCAATTTAATTAAGCAGCTTCCTTTGAACAGCACAAATACAAAGGGATTGGCCGCCGCAAGCATCCCGAGCTGTTCGCTTGTCAAAAATATGCCTGGCTATTCAAACGCCAACAACCTGTTTATCATCGATGAAAAAGGCCGCATTATCCTTCATAACAACATGTCTGACATTGGTGAATCTCTTCATAACGACGGCTTTGTCCAAAAAGTGCTGGCGCAAAACGCCAATAGCGGACAGTTTGAAACAGTGATTGACCGGATTCATTATAAAGTCACCTATCAAAAATCTGACTATAATACATGGACTTATTTTTCTCTCGTTTCCCTGCCTGAGTTAAAAAAAGAAGCCAAATCAATCGGATGGCTTGGCTTGGCTCCCGCCATTTTTACAAGCCGATCAGGGTGCTTTACGAATCATTCGCAAGACATGGAGCCATACAAGAGAAACAACAGCCTCCTCAAAATGAATTTGAGTTAATTGAACAGAGCTTTAAGCAGCTGAAGGACCGAAATGACGACCTTGAGGAAACGATGAAGCAGCAAGCCACTCATCTGCAGCAATATTTTATGGTCAGGCTTATGCTTGGAAAACTGACGGATGAGGAGGTTGATAACTGTTTTGAAAGCCTCGGCTTAAAGCAAAATTGGCGGCACCTTGCCCTGCTTGTGCTCCAAATTGACACACTGAATCATACGCCTTATGAGAAAAAAGATATGGATCTGCTTTTGTTTGCCGTCAACAGCCTGATTGAGCGATGCATCCCGACGGACAAACATCTTGCCCCCGCCGTAGTTGACAAACAGCAGGCGACGATTTTGATCAACCAAAGCGGGACAAAAGAAGAATTCATGGCTGAGTTGAATGAGACTGCAAGGATGATTCAGGAAAAAGCGGAAGCTGAGCTGCAGCTGTCTGTCAGCATCGGCATCAGCCAGCCGTTTGATGTGCTGACAAAAGCGAAAACAGCCTATGCGGAAGGCTCAGAAGCGTTGAAATATCGGCTGAAAGCGGAAAACAAGTCGATCATCTTTTACGAAGACCTTGACCAGAAAAAAACCTTCAAAACCCATTTTCCAAAGCAGCTTCAGCATGAGCTGTTCGATGCTGTCAAAGCAGGAGACAAGGAGAAAGCGGATAAATGCCTGCACGCGATTTTGCAAGCCATTTTCACCCAGAACACCAACCCGTATCAATTTCAAATCGCCATCGCCCGTTTTTTGAACCATGTGATTGAGCTGATGCATGTGCTCGGGATCGAATTGTTTGAGCTTGAAGAAAACAAAATGCTGTATGACCAAATTTTTGAGCTGAAAACGTTCGAGGATACCGAAAACTGGCTAAAGAATGAGTTTATTGATCCGATGACAGACAAAGTGAACGCCCGCGCGGATGCCCAGTACAAAAATATTTCCGACAACATCATTCATATCATCCATCATGAGTTTGAATCCGAATTGACACTGGACGAAATCGCGCGCAGGCTGCATTACAACCCAAATTATTTAAGCAGCATTTTCAAAAAAGAAATGGGTATTTCATTCAGCGAGTATGTCTCAAGCTACCGACACCATATGGCGAAAAGCTGGCTTGCCGAAACAGACATGGCGGTCAAGGACATTGCCGAAAAGCTGAAATATAAAAACTCGCAAAATTTTATCAGATCATTTAAGAAGCTGGAGGGGATTACACCGGGAAACTACCGCCAGCAAAAAAGAAGCATGTAAAAAACCCAAAACCGCTTGCGCGTTTTGGGTTTTTCCAATGTTATTTTGCTTGTTTAAACGCTTCTTCGTATTCCTGAATAATTTGTTTTCCTCCGCTTGACTCCCATTTTTCCACTTCTTTATCGAACTGGCTTTCTGTGATGTCTCCAATCATATATTTATAAGTCGCGTCATCAATGATTTTCTTCAGTTCATCACCCCGTTCCGACTCCGATGCGGAATACAGGCTTTCAGCCGGGTTTGAGACGATAATCTTTTCATTGTCCTCGGTCAGCTCCTCGTACGCCGTCCGAAGCGGATCTCCAGTGTTTTTTAAGTAGGCTTTATCAATGGCAATTAAGGCGGACAGCGGCTGAATATCAGTCTGCCAGTCTTTTACCTGGCTTTCTTTGCGTGTAAACGTTTTGTCCTCACCTTTGTTGTAATGAACGCCGTCAATGCCATAAGTCATCAGGCTATAGACATCTTCTTCGGCAATTCGGTCAAAAAAAGCCAAGATCCGTTTAAGCTCAGCTTCCGTTTTCACACTCGTTTTCGGGAAAGCAAACACGCCGTTATGGCCTCCTGATGCCCATACCCGCTCTTTCCCATCTGGGCCTTTTATGCGGTTGACGATCTCGAGCTTCATCGATTTATCAGAGGCATGGTCGCGCAGATTGACCGCATCTACCATATTGCCAATATAAATTCCGGCTTTTCCTTGCGAAAACAGCTCCTGCTGCTGGGTTTTGCTTGTGACGGGAAAATCCTTATTCATATACCCGTTATCACGCAGCTTTTTCATATAGTTCATCGTGTCTTTGTATTCCTGTGTCATGAAATCAGGCGTGAATTTGCCGCCTGATTCCTTCCAATCTGTAGGCATGCCTTCATACGAGCCAATCGTTTTAAACGCGCCGTAAATCAAGTCATTACGGTCTGCCAGCCCGATCGTATTATCTTCCCCATCCTTGTCCGGGTCGTCCTCCGTAAATGCTTTGGCCACTTCATAAAGCTCATCCAACGTTTTCGGGGTTTTCAAATTTAAATTGTCCAGCCAGTCCTTCCGAATGACGATCCCCTGTCTGGAAAGCGGGCGCTCTCTGTATATCCCGTAGAGCTTGCCGTCAATTGTCACATTTTTATTAATGAGTTTGTTCATTTTGTTTAAGTTGGGATAATCCTTGATATAATCACCGATTTCCCAGAACATTCCTGACCGGAAGGCATTCATGACTGACGAATTTTTAATATCCTGGATCGTCACGATTTGCGGAAGATTGCCCGCTGCAAGCGCCGCATTCAGCCTGTCTTCTTTCACCGCGTCTGGAACCCAGGTGATGTCGAGTTCTGTATTTGTCAGCTTTTCAATTTCTTTAATCGCCCTGTCTTTCGGCGGCTGCTGGTGATACAAAATCGCCATCCAAGACAGCTTTACCTTTGAATCCGAGTCAGCTTTGCCTTCAGCCGAAGACTGATCAGCCCCTTTACAGCCCGCCAGCACTCCGCCGAGTGCCAGTACAAGCACAATCAAAAGCACCCTCCATTTGTTTCCCATCGTACCCCTCCGTTTCATATTTCTTTATCCTTTGACAGATCCCAGCAAAGCTCCTTTTGCAAAATGCTTTTGTATAAACGGATAGACAAGCAGAACCGGGATGGTCGCCACCACTATGACCGCCATTTTAATGGTTTGCTCAGGCGGCGGGCTGCCCGACCCCATTTCAGACATATCCCCCTGCATACCGCTTGATACAATGACGATTTGGCGCAGAAGCACCTGAATCGGCCATTTTGCTGAATCATTTAAGTACAAGATCGCTGTCATATACGTGTTCCAATACGTGACCGCATAAAATAGTGAAATCGTTGCGATCGCAGGAAGAGACAGCGGCAGCACAATTTTAAAGAATATGCCCAGATCATTGCACCCGTCAATTTTCGCGGACTCTTCCAGGCTTGACGGGATATTTTGAAAGAAGTTTTTCAGAATGATCAGGTTAAAGGCATTAATGGCTGTCGGCAAAATAAGCGCCCAGTAAGAATCGAGCAAACCAAGCGATTTGACCACAAGGAAAGTCGGAATCATGCCGCCGCTAAACAGCATCGTAAATACGACGAGAAACATGAGCGGCTGCCGGCCGATTAAATCACGGCGGGATAACCCGTAAGCCATCAGTGAAGAAAGAAACATGCTGACCGCAGTGCCTATCACTGTCACAAACACAGAAACAAGCAAACTCTTATAAATAATATCTGTTGAAAAAATGTAGCGATAAGCATCTAGCGAAAAAGTGGTCGGTATTAAAATAAATTTTTTCGACACGACTTCTTCTACTGTGGCAAAGGATGCTGCGATGACATGAATGAACGGAAGTACGCATATTAAAGCGAACATCAGCAAGAAACCATAAATCAACATATCAAACAGACGGTTTTTCAGTGAATGTGCGATAGCTCCCACCTCTCTTTGTAAGCGTTATCATATTTTGAAAACCGAGCTCAGCATGTGACGATATCGTGTCTAAAATGTAGCAAATCTGTGATTGCCATGTCTATAATCATTTGAACAGAGTCCCCGGCCGGGCGGGGGCTTCCGCGAATTGAGACCGATAACAAAAGAAAAAGAGCATAATCTTAGAAAATGATTATGCTCCGTTCTCCTCCTCGTTCAGAAGTTCGGCCGTATTGATTTGTGGCGAAAACCCAAGTTCATTCACGGCAGATTCAATGGACCATGGCCGGCCCGGATTATCAGAGACGGCGTAATAAGTGCCGTACCGGATATTGGTCTCAATAGCGGCTTTAAAAATCGACAGCAGATCGGGGTGAGAAAGCAGTGTCTTTTTCGTCCGTTCTTTTTCATGCAGCGTATCCATTTCATCTGTCACGACTGTTCCGATTCGAAGGTTGATTACTGATAGCTTATTTTCCAAATAAAACAAATGGCCAATCTGTTCAGAGGTCAGCTTTAATACACCGTACAAGTTTTTTGACAGCGGATAATCGCTTGTTGTGATTTCCCGTCCTAAGAGCGAGCGCCCGTCTTTTTCGTATACATCTGTGACATGATTGCTGCTGGCGAACACGAGCTTTTGAATGCCGAGCTCCGCTGCCGCACGGCACAGATAATAGCTTGCCCTATAGAAAACATCCGTCATTTTTTCAAACTCAGCGATGTCCATAATATCGTATTTGATTTTAACAGCGAGTAAATTCAAGATGGCATCGGTATCTTTTGGAATCTTCTTCAACAGCTCCTCATAATTTGCCGCGTCAGCCTGAATGGAAGAGGCTTTGCCATCGAAATGATCTTTATCAAGCACTGTCACTTCATAGTCTGAAATAAGCCCTTCAGCAAGCAGTCTCCCAATCACACCATTTCCGCCGGCGATCAGCACTTTTTTCACGATGTTCACTCCCCTTTTTTATAGATTGCCCATTTTCGGCGGGGCTGACACTTTTTTGGCACTCATATTCTTAGGCTTATTCAAAAGTCACCGGCAGATCCTCAAGCGCCCGAAATCCAAAAAGCGGCCGATACCGCCATTCAAAATCCGCGAGCTTAAGGCTGGGCATCCGCTGCAGAAGAGTGTTAATCGCAATTTGCGCTTCTAATCGCGCCAGCGAGGACCCTAAACAAACATGATGGCCATGACCGAATGAAAGATGCTGATTAGGACTTCTCGTAATATCGAAGACATCCGGGTTCGTGAAAATGCTTGGGTCTCGATTAGCCGCTCCTAACAAAAGATAGACTTGCTCTCCTTGACGGATCGTCACCCCACTGATGTCAATATCCTCTGACGCAACTCTGGCTGTCATTTGCGTGGGGCTTTCATAGCGTAAACATTCCTCAACTGCGGTACCAATAAGATCTGGATTTTCTCTCAGTTTCAAAAGCTGTTCTGGATGCTGCAGCAGACAAAGGACTGAATTGCTGATGAGATTAACCGTTGTCTCATGTCCGGCGATCGCCAGCAATATGCACGTAGATGCCGCCTCCTCTTCCGTCAGCTTATCCTTTTCTTTCCCCTTCAAGAGCATGCTGATCATATCCTGTTGAGGGTGGCGTTTTCGCTTTTGAATCAGCTCTTTGAAATATGCCATAGCCTGCACAGCCATATGATTGCCCTCTGTTAATGCCTTTCTTGATCGGGTAAAATCAATCGTTTGAATGAGACTCGCAGCCCACTCCTTTAATTGCTCCCTATCTTCCTCCGGTACACCTATAATGTTAGCTATGACAAAGCTTGCTAAAGGAAAAGCAAAGTCCGAAATGACCTCCATCTTTTTTTTACCTTGCACTTGATCAAGCAAATGATGGACAGTTTCAATGATATACGGCTGATAACTCTCTGTCGCTCTCGGCGTAAACGCTCCGCTGGCAAGCGTCCGCAATCGTCTATGATCAGGCTGGTTCTGAAACAGCATCATTTGATTTTGCACCTGTGAAAGGTCCTGATATTTGGTTGAGCTCTCAGGCAGCGGGGTGCGGACTTTGAATCTCGCATCTTTCAAAATAGCAGCCGTTTCTTCATATCCTGTGACATACCAGCCCGGGTATTTTAAGAAACTCCCTTTATAGATAGGATGAACAGCTCGCAATGTGTCGTAAAAAGAATATGGGTTTTTCAAAAACTCAGAAGATGCAGTTGACGATGCAATTGTCACGTGATTTTCTCCTTTCTGTTCAAAAATAAAAGCAATCGACATCATACCGATTGCTTTTATTGATTCTTTCAGCTTTTCGCACTTAAACTGGCCTTCATTTCTTCGACTGATTCAACTTCAAAGCCTAAATCACTCAGCATTTTATGATCCTCCGTCTCCTCTTGCCCGGCAGTTGTTAAGTAGTCTCCGACAAAAATGGAGTTTGCGGCGTAAAGCCCTAATGGCTGCAATGAGCGGAGATTGACCTCTCTTCCTCCGGAAATGCGAATTTCTTTTGATGGATTGATAAAACGGAACAGCGCCAGCACTTTTATACAATACAGCGGGTTTAATTCGTTGACGCCTTCTAACGGCGTGCCATCAATTGCATGCAAAAAATTCACAGGAATGGAATCCGCGTCAAGAGCCTTCAAGCTTTTGGCGATGTCAATGACATCCTGTTTCGTCTCCTTCATCCCGATAATGGCGCCTGAACACGGAGACAGCCCCGATTCTTTTGCGATTTCAACCGTACTGACTCTGTCATCGTATGTATGTGAGGTCGTGATGTTTGAATGGTTTCTCTGTGACGTATTCAAATTATGATTATAGCGGTCTACTCCGGCATCTTTGAGCCGCTTCGCCTGCTCTGGCTTCAACAGTCCGAGACACGCACAAATCTTCAGTCCATACGTCTCTTTAATTTCCTGAACCGCATCTACGACCTGATCCACTTCTCTGTTAGACGGCCCTCTGCCGCTTGCCACGATACAATATGTGCCGATATTCAGATCGTGCGCCCGCTTCGCGCCTTCAAGCAGCGTTTCCTTATTCACCATCCGGTAAGACTCAATCGGCGCTTTCGAAATCGCAGACTGTGAACAATAGCCGCAGTTTTCCGGGCAGAGCCCAGATTTCGCATTCATAATCATATTGAGCTTTACTTTTTTTCCATAAAAGTGTTTTCTGATGTGAAAAGCTCCATGCATTAATAGCAAAATATCTTCATCAGGACAATTTAATATTGAAAGCGCCTCTTCGTCAGTCACTTCTGCTCCAGCCAGCACCCGGTCTGCGAGTTCCATCCATTGATTCATTCTCATACCCCCACTTGATTCATCAGTAATGATAGATTGATATGGTCTTTTACCATATGTAGAACCGTTTCTTTCGTAACGTTGGCAAGCTTTGGCGTAACCCCTAAAATCGGAACACCGCATAAGCGCTCAATCATCTCAGGATTGGTTTTTTCATCTTCATCAGGAGAGTCACTGATTCCATTGATGATAATTCCGGCAATTGGAAGCCCCATGCTTTCTGCATATTTGACAGTTAAAAAGGTATGATTAATGGTTCCAAGGTGAGGACGTGCCACAATAATCATGGGAAGCTGCAACGCTTTTATGACATGACTGACCAAATAGTCCTCTCCCAATGGCACAGAAATACCGCCCGCACCTTCTACGATGAAGCATTCATGTTTTTCTCTAATCCGCCCCCAATGGCTTAAAACCTCTTCCATGGTGACAGTCTTTCCCTCAAGTTTCCCTGCAACGTATGGTGCAAGCGGCGCCTTGAAGGCAAAAGGCGTAATGTCTTCATGAGAAAGACTGGTCTGCGACATGTCTTTCAGCAGACTAGTATCACTATCTGGATGATGGCGTGATATCCCGCTTAAAAATGGTTTATACACCCCAACATCTCTATTATGTTCTTTCAATAAAGCAGCAAGACCGCTGGATATAACCGTTTTCCCTACTTCTGTATCAGTTCCCGTCACAAAAAAACCCCTCAAATGATATGCAGCTCCTTTCCGATTGAATGAAATGTTTTCAGCAAATCATCAATATCACCCATACTGTGGTCAGACGTGATTGTAATTCGAATACGGCTTTCACCCGGCGCAACGGTCGGCGGCCGAATGGCAGGAGCATAAATTCCCTTGCCCTGCAGTTTTTCAGCAAATATGACCGTTTTATGGGCATCGCCGATGACCACGGGAATAATCGGTGTGTGATCTCCTTTCACGACATAACCCATATTCTTCAAACTGGTTCTGATCATATTGATATAAAAAAATAAAAGCTGTCGTTTTTCCCTGCTGGCTTCAATGATGTTGAAAGCCTCATGAGCAGCCGCACAGCTGGCTGGCGGAATAGCGGTTTGAAAGATAAATGTTCTGGCATGGTTCAGCAAAAAGTCGATGAGGACCGCTGATCCTGCCGCAAAACCTCCTTCTGCGCCAACAGCTTTGCTTAAGGTGCCGATCACAATGTCGGGACAAACACCAAAGTATTCACTCGTTCCTCGTCCCGAATCGCCTAAAACTCCTGTTGCGTGGGCGTCATCAACGACCACGAAGGCATGATAGCGTTTCGCAAGTGAGATGATCTGATCAAGAGGGGCGATTGTGCCATCCATGCTGAATACCCCGTCTGTTACGATAAAACGGCGCTGATAACGCTGTGTTTCATTCAGCTTATTTTCAAGATCATTCATATCAATATGCCGATAAACAACTGTATCAGCCTTAGAAAGTCGGCAGCCGTCGATCATACTTGCATGATTGAGCTGGTCACTTAAAATGACATCTTCCTTTTCTGGCAAGGATGAAAGGACACCGACATTGGCCAAGTAACCGCTCGAAAACAGCAGGGCCGCTTCTGTCCGCTTAAAGCTGGCAATCTTCTTTTCTAGCTTTTCATGCCAGACTGAATTGCCTGTCGTTAAACGTGAACCGCTGCTTCCTGTCCCAAATTGCTGCAATGCTGTTTGGGCTGCATCGATCAAACGTCTATCGCTTGCGAGCCCTAAATAATTGTTTGAGGACCAGACCGTTTGATTTTCGCCATCAATGTTCCTCTCTGGAACCGGTGCCCCATTCATTGACCGCAGGTTACGGTGTACGCCGGCTTCCTTTACTATGTCTAACCGCTTGTTCAACCAGGAATCAATCTTCAAGGCTCGTAACCTCGTGGATCGCTTGTTTCATAATGGCAACCATTTCCGAGAGCTCTTCAGCTGTGCTGGCGAGAGGAGGAAGAAATGCAATCACGTCCCCAAGCGGTCTTGTCAGCATTCCTAACTCTCTCATTTTTAAGGAAACTTTGTATCCAATCCGCCGATCAGCCGGGTAAGGTTCTTTGGTTTCCTTTGACCGGACAAGCTCTGCACCGCACATAAAGCCAAGCTGCCGAATATTCCCAACATGAGGAAGAGCGTGCAGATCTTGAAGAAGAAAATGGAGCTTTTTACTTTTTTCCGCTACTTGTTCCACAATGTTTTCAGATTCAAATAATGCCAGATTTTCAAGCGCAGCCGCACAGCCAAGCTGATTGCCTGTATAGGAATGGCCATGGAAAAAGGTTTTTAGGTTTTCATAATCATCATAGAATGCCTTATAGATGTCTTCAGTGGCAAACGTAACGGCAATTGGCAAATAGCCTCCTGTAATGCCTTTACCGGCAGCCATCAGATCAGGCTGGACATTCTCGTGCTCGCACGCAAACATTTTTCCTGTACGGCCAAAGCCTGTAGCGACTTCATCAACGATCATTAAGACATCGTATGTTATACATAGCTCGCGCACGCCTGCCAAATATCCTTCCGGCATCACGATCATACCGGAAGCCCCTTGTACCATTGATTCAATGGAAAGCGCGGCAATTTCCTCGTGATGTTCCTTAAGCAGCTGTTCAAGCTCTCGGAGGCACTGATCACGGCACTCATCAGGATCACCGCTTTCAGAGCGATACACATAAGGAATCGGAGCCTTGTAACTCTCGAACATCAACGGGCCGTATACGTGGTGAAAAAGCTCAATTGAACCGACACTGACGGCGCCAATCGTATCACCGTGATACCCGTTTTTCATTGCGATAAATTTTTGTTTCTCGGGCTTCCCGATGTTCTTCCAATACTGAAACGCCATTTTTAAGGCTATTTCCATCGCTTCTGCGCCGCTGTCTGAATAAAAGACCCGCGTGAGCTTTTTTGGGCTGATGTCGATTAATGTTTCGGCAAGCTGGGTTGCTGGAACGTTGGTCATGCCCAATAACGTGGAGTGCGCAATTTTTCCGAGCTGTTTTTTTATGGCGTTATCTAGTTCTTTTTTGCGGTGTCCGTGGACATTAAGCCAAACTGATGAAAAACCGTCATAGTATTCCTTGCCATTTATGTCTTTGACTTTGATTCCAGTCCCGCTTTCGATGATTAAGGGGTTTTCATCATAATCTTTCATTTGGGTAAATGGCAGCCAGAGGTGCTTTTTACTTTTTTCTATCAAATCATGAGTCATGATCTTCCTCCCACTCTATTAAAATAGGCTGCCTCTCCAGGTCATGTATGTACGTGTTTACATCATTGGATCCATCAATAAAAAAGACTCGGCAGCCCTCTTCAGTCCCGTATTCTTTCATTGCTGTAATACGCTGATAGCCCATTTTCTTACCCGCAACATAGCCTGTTATGTAATCCGGATCGTCCGACCAGCATAATTCTGCAACGGCTGCCGGGTGCCGGCTTACCTTTGAAGCGAGCGCAAGGGCCTCTTTTATTCTTGAATGAGCCGGCACGTGACTGTGAAGCGCCCATTTTTCAAAATTAGCGTCCGGCCAATCCATTCTGGAGACCCGCACTCCTTTTTCTTTTGTTTGATCCATTCGCTTGCCTGTATGAATATCAAACAACACCGCACCCCTGACATCTGACCATTCAGGGATTTGTTCATATGCTTTTTCAATCACGTCTCGTGAAACGCCTTCTTTTTCCAGTAACAATCGGGCCAGCTTTTGTCCTTCTTCCGGGCAGCTCACTTCATTCGTATGCACAGGCAATGGCTGAATGGTTTTTATCGATTCATATACCTCTTCAAATTGAATTTGCATAAAATCAGGTTTTCCTCTTGAATGGGATAACCCTTTTTCTAATAAAGCATTGACTGTATGCTTCATCTCATGGAAAGGAATAAGCCGTTCTCCGCCGGATATATGCTTTCCGCCGTCTTCATGAGATCCATTCATAGAAGCTCTCATTCTGACACTATAAAAAGTTTCTTCTTGCATCATTCCTCGCCCTTTCACTGATAACTGAAGAACGTGTAGTGCTTCTCGCTTTAATTGTTAACCAATTATATTTTAAGGTTAACAATTAGAATATATTATTCTCTCCTGTTTCTGTCAATAGAAGAAAGCATCGATTTATGGCAGTTGGTTAAAAGGAAACAAAAAGACCGTTTTCACATAAAACGGTCTTTTTCGATTTCTTTTAACAGTCACAGCCACTTTTGCAAAAACCGGACAGCTTCATGCCTCATAACTGCTGTTTCGAAATGTCCCGAAGCAGAACAGACCACTCGGTAGCAATCAGAAGCTCCCTGTCCAGCATAGACAGCTGTCAATTCTTTTTCGATTTTGTCCACGCCCTCGGCCGGCGTTAACCGATCGTGTACACCAACAAGACTAAGATGCGGGCGCGGCGCGATCAGGCCTTGGATCTCCGATGCGGAAAAATGCTTTGCAAGCGATGGGACGTAATAATAAAAGCCGTGCCTGTCAAGATTCTGTGTTTTGATCAGCACGTGATGATCTACCTGGCTGCACAAATCCACACACACCTTAATCCGGTCATCGAGCGCCGCTGTCCACCACGCCATCAAACCTCCCATAGACATGCCGATGGTTCCGATCCTGTCAGGCTGAACATCAGAGCGTGACTGCATATAGTCCAACGCACTTAAACTGTCATAAATCATCATCCCCCACATCACTTTTCCGGTGAGAAGCATTTCTTTAAATATCTCGCTTTCCGCTTTTCCCCGCCGATCTCCAAATCCCCAATGATCAATCGCAAGAACGCCGTATCCGAGTGAAGTAAGCTCATCAGAAAAAGAAGGCGTTTTCAAATAATCCGCTCCCTCAATCAGCTCACTTTTTCCCCTATCATATTGGCCCCCATGCGAATGCTGAAACAATACGGCTGGGCACGGTCCTTCTGTTTTCTTCGGCTTCACAAAATAAGCGGGCACCTTTTCATGTCCATTTAAATCGAGCAGGAGCGTTTCAACGATATTTTCTTCTCTTTCTTCAATACGTAATGTCTCAACACTGATTGGCCTCCGATCAGGCAAATCACCAAGCAATCGAAACAGTTGCTTTCTTCTTTCGGCTCTCATCCCATCACCCTTCCTTATTCGCTTACTTCACATTTACGAGACAGATCTGGGTTCCCCTTTATTTTTCCAACATAAATCACATCATTTACTAAATATTTAGTAAATATTATGGAATATTTCGAAAACAATTATTGTAACCGCTTACTTTTATATGATAGTATCAATTTATCAAAAACAGATGAGTTAATATTTTACTAAATAGATGAGAGGGATACCCATGGTTCGTATTAAAGATATCGCCTTGAAAGCTAAAGTTTCCAGCGCAACTGTGTCCAGAATTTTAAATGAAGATGAGTCGCTTTCTGTTGCGGGCGAAACGAGACAAAGAGTCATCAACATCGCTGAAGAGCTTGGTTATCAAACCGTTGCCAAACGCCGAAAATCCCGCGGGCAAAAACAGCGGGCCCAGCCGCTGATCGGTGTGCTGAGCTGTCTGTCCCCTGATCAGGAAAGGCAGGACCCTTATTTTTCTTCCATTCGGAAAGGGATTGAAAAGGAATGCTTTGAACAGGAAATTTTCATTACAAATTCGATTCATCTCGGCTCCTTTCAGGAACATATCTTTCGGGAATTGGATGGTGTCATTGTCATCGGCCGTGTTCATGATGAAGCGGTTAAGCATATCAACGGAAGGCTGGAGCATGCCGTATTTATCAATCATTCACCAGATCCGCAAGCATACGATTCGATTGGAATCGATTTTGAATCGGCTTCACGCCAGGCGATTGATCACCTTTTCGACTTAGGCTACAAACGGTTAGGCTACATTGGCGGACAAGAAAAAGAGCATACGCTGAAGGACGGCCAAAGCATTCGCAGAACGATTGAAGATAAACGCCTGACCGCTTTTTTGGAGTCAGCCGCCCCCCAGCCTGAGCATGTGCTGATCGGAGAATACAGCATGCGTGAGGGCTATCGCCTGATGAAGAAAGCAATCGATCAAGGCCATCTGCCGGAAGCATTCTTTATTGCCAGCGATTCTATGGCGATCGGCGCATTAAAAGCGCTGCAGGAAGCCGGACTGCAAGTGCCGCGGGATACTGCAATCGTCAGCTTTAACGGCATTGAGGAAGCTGAATTTGCCAGCACGCCTTTAACGACGGTGAAGGTATACACAGAAGAAATGGGCCGGACAGGCGTAAAACTGCTGCTTGACCGTCTCAATGGCCGAACGCTTCCTCACCATGTCACCCTGCCTACAACATTAATTGTAAGACAAAGCTGCGGATGTACAGCAAAGGAGGTGACATAAGCAAAGATTCATCACGATGATAAGGAGGAAAAGATGAAACACACTTTTGTTTTATTTCTCTCTCTTATTCTGCTTGTTCTGCCCGGGTGTTCAGCAGAGAAAAGCTCAGCAGATACCGCAAAAAAGACGTTAACCATTTATTCTACAATGTCAACCGACAGTGAAAGAAATAGGTTCAGAAAACTGGCAGCAGCATTCGAAAAGGAACACAGTGACATTCATGTCAGCCTTCATTTCCCAGGCAATGACTATGAAAATATGATGCGTGTCAGAATGGCGGCCAATGATTTGCCTGATCTATTCGATACACATGGCTGGGGGAAAATCAGGTACGGAGAATATACAGCCGATCTCCGGGATATGGAATGGACTCAAGATCTTGATCCTAATTTAAACAGCATCCTCAAAAATAAAAGCGGAAAGGTGTATGCCTATCCAATCAATCAGGCAAAAGACGGTCTGGCGTATAATCGCAATATTTTAGACCGTTACGGCATTGCTCCGCCGGAAACCATGGATGACTTTATCAAAGCACTGAGAACGATTAAAGAAAAGAGCAAGGGAAGCATTGTTCCCTTCTGGTTTGCCGGCTATGACAAAAGCTCATTCGCTCAATATTACGACCAATTCGCTACACCTCTTCTCATCACAGACCCTGCCCATAATGAAAAAAAACAGCTCACCAACGGCACTTTCAAATGGAATAAATTTACTTACTTATCGAAAATCCTCAAACAAATGCAGAAAGAAAAATTGATCAATATCGACGCCGTAACGGCAAAAAAATCACAGCTCATCGAATTAATGGCCCAAAACAAAATCGCCTTTACAATGCAAGGCGGCACACTCGGCCAAGACGTTGCCCAGATCAATCCGAACGTCAAGGTCGGCATTATCCCGACACCTGCCATCCATCCCGGTGATGACCCGATATGGATCGGCGGTGAACGCTACACCCTTGCAGCATGGAAAGATTCGCCTCAATTAAATGAGGCAAAAGATTTCATCGCATTTATGGCCCGCCCGGCCAATGCCAAACAAATGGCTGAAGCCACATCGCTTCCTTCAGGGCTGACCAATGTGAAAGCTGATATTTTCTACGCAAACGATTATGAGTATTATCAAGATGTCAAAGTCGAGCCTTACTTCGACCGGTTATACTTGCCAAACGGAATGTGGGATGTCCTGGGCACGGTTGGGCAGGAGCTCGCGGCTGACATTTTGGCGCCTCAAGACATTTCGCAGAAGCTGGGAAGAGAATATAAACGACTCCGGGAGCAATCCGAAACACAGGGAGCTGAAAACAATGAGTGAGATCGCAAGGGACGTTCATGTGAAACAGGTTAAGCCAAAAAAGCAGTCCTCACTTTGGTGGATGTACATTCCTGCTTTGCTCTCCGTTCTGGTCTTTATGATTTATCCGTTTGTGAAAGGCACATTGATTACCTTTACAAACTGGAACGGCTTTTCACAAGTCTACCAATGGGTTGGATTCGCGCAATATGAAAGGCTGTTTTCTGATCCTGACACTTGGCATATCTTAAAAAACACGCTGCTTTATGGGCTTGGCAGCACTTTTTTTCAAAATGTGGTCGGGCTTCTATACGCTCTGCTCTTAAATCAAAGCATTAAAACGAAAGCGGTAACAAGAACAATTGTGTATTTGCCGGTGATGATCAGCCCGCTCATTATGGGCTACATTTGGTACTTTTTCTTCTCCTATGACGGAGGCGCGCTCAATGATTTGCTCGGGGTCTTCGGCATCAGCCCTATTAATGCGCTCGCCAGTCCATCACTCAATCCATGGATCATTGTCATGATTAACACCTATCAATATGTCGGGATCGCTATGGTTGTCTACTTAGCCGGTCTGCAAAGCATTCCGAAAGACTACTATGAAGCGGCGCAAATGGATGGCGCGAAACAAGGCCAGCAGTTTTTTACCATCACGCTGCCGCTGTTAATGCCCTCCATTACCATTAATATGGTCATCAACATTATCGGAGGCTTAAAGCTGTTTGACGTCATCATTGCACTCACCGCAGGCGGCCCCGGAAATGCGTCACAATCCATGTCCACGTTTATGTATGATTTGTATTTCAAACGGCAGGATGCCGGCTATGCCGCAACGCAAGGCATATTTATGGCATTTGTCATTTTGATCATCAGCTTTTGCGCGCTTGCGTACTTTAAAAGAAAGGAGTCGGAAATGTCATGAGAGCCGCCCGTAGAAAAAGCATGCGGATCATTACACTTCTTGCAGCCATTGTGGCCTGTGCGCATTTTATTCCTTTTTATATCCTGCTGACCACTTCATTGAAAGCAAAAGGAGACTACAGTTCGAAATGGATATTTCCAGCCGACATCTCCTTTCATAATTTTTCAGAGGCGTGGGAGCGCGCTTCGCTAGGAAACTCTTTTATAAACACCATGATCATCACAGGTTTTTCTGCCTTGTTATTAATTATATTCGGCTCACTTGCCGCCTACCCGCTTGCCCGGCGGGAAACGAAACTGAATAAAGCCGTTTTCGCCTTGCTGATTTCCATTATGATCATCCCTCCGTTAACGTCCATGGTTCCTTTGTACCGAATGGTCGTGGACGCCGGAATGGTCAATACACACGCAATCGCCATTTTCATCAATACAGCGGCTTACATGCCTTTAACCGTATTCTTATATTCAGGCTTTATCCGATCGACCATTCCAAAAGAGCTTGAAGAAGCCGCAAGAATTGACGGCGCAGGCATGCTGAAAATCTTTTTTACGATTGTGTTTCCTCTGCTGAAGCCGATCACTGCGACCATCTGTATTATTTCTTGTGTCTTTATTTGGAACGACTATCAATTTGCCATTTTCTTTTTACAAGATCAAAAGGTTCAGACATTAACAGTAGCCATGGCAGGTTTTTTTGGAGAAAACGCAAACAACCTGCATTTAGTTGCCGCAGCGGCACTTATGGCAATGCTGCCGATGGTTGTTCTGTTTTTGGCGCTGCAAAAATACTTTATTGCCGGCCTGTCTTCCGGAGCGGTAAAGGGTTAACATTAAAGGAGGAAGCAATATGAAAAAGATTACATTTATCGGTGCAGGGAGCACGATTTTCGCCAAAAATGTTTTGGGAGACTGCCTGTTAACAGAGGCACTGAATGGATTTGAGTTCGCTCTTTACGACATTGATCCCAAACGCCTGCAAGAATCCCAGCTCATGCTCGAAAATCTAAGAGACCGTTATAACCCAAGTGTGGCCATCAACAGCTATGATGACAGAAAACTCGCCTTGCAAAACGCAGGCTATGTCATCAATGCGATTCAGGTTGGAGGATACAAACCGAGCACAGTCATCGATTTCGAGATTCCTAAACGGTATGGGCTGCGCCAGACGATCGCCGACACAGTCGGCATCGGCGGGATATTCAGATCTCTCAGAACAATCCCGGTCTTATTTGATATCGCAAAAGATATGGAGGAAATGTGCCCTGACGCATGGTTCTTAAACTATACAAATCCAATGTCCACTCTTACAGGCGCCATGCTCCGCTATACCAATATCAAAACAATCGGGCTCTGCCACAGTGTTCAAGTGTGCACGAAGGATTTATTTAAAGCTCTCGGAATGGAGCATGACGGAATTGAGGAACGCATCGCGGGCATTAATCATATGGCTTGGCTTTTGGAAGTCAAAAAAGACGGCACAGATTTATATCCAGAAATCAAAAGGAGAGCGAAAGAAAAACAAAAAACAAAGCATCATGATATGGTGCGGTTTGAATTAATGGATAAGTTCGGCTATTATGTCACGGAATCGTCCGAACATAACGCAGAGTATCACCCATACTTTATTAAACGGAATTACCCTGAACTGATCAGCGAGCTGCAAATCCCGCTCGACGAATATCCGAGAAGGTGCGTCAAGCAAATTGAAAATTGGGAGAAAATGCGGGATGATATCGTCAATAATAAAAACCTTACGCACGAACGCTCAAAGGAATATGGTTCAAGAATTATAGAAGCAATGGAAACAAACGAACCATTCACCTTCGGAGGAAACGTCTTGAATACAGGGCTGATCACCAACCTTCCTTCAAAAGCGGTTGTGGAAGTGACATGCGTCGCCGACAGAAAAAAAATTACACCGTGCTTCGCCGGAGAACTGCCTGAGCAGCTTGCCGCCTTAAACCGGACGAATATTAATACACAGCTGATGACAATCGAAGCGGCTGTCACACGGAAAAAAGAAGCGGTTTACCAAGCTGCAATGCTTGATCCGCATACAAGCGCGGAGCTTTCCATGAAGGACATCATCTCCATGTGCGACGATTTATTTGCAGCACACGGCGATTGGCTTCCGGAATACAAATAAAAACTAGGGGACCGCTCGGGACTGACCCCATAAGATGAGACAAATAAAAACACCTTCAAGTTTGAATACGGATGATTGTTATCCGAAATTAGACTTGGAGGTGTTTTTTCTATGGGGACAAGAGTGAGTTATCCGGTTGAAGTGAAACAGAAGGCTGTAGAAATGAGATTGGCAGGCGTACCTATGAAAGAGATCATGCAGGAGTTGAATATCAAAAATAATACGCAGATTAAGACATGGGTCAGATGGTATAAGGCTGGTGATACACATCGATTTGAACAGCCTGTTGGTAAGCAATACACTTATGGAAAAGGTCCGGAGTATTCTTCCGAATTAGAGAAACTGCAGGCAGAGAATCGATATCTGAGACAACAGAATGAAGTGTTAAAAAAGTACAACGAATTGGAAAGGAAGTTGATAGCCAAACGTCAGTCGAACTTGTAGAAGAATTGCACAGCACAATGACCGTGCAGGATATCTGTATTCATTTAGGTATCTCTCGCTCGTCTTATTATCGTTGGAAGAAGAATCTGAAGAAAGATCATCCCAAGCGCCATTTAGAAAAACAAATCGGCACGTTGTGCCGAGAGCACCAGTATCGATATGGATATCGAAAAATCACAGCTATATTAAAAAAGAGAATGTGTATTAACCATAAAACGGTTCAGCGTATTATGCAGAAAAATCAGTGGCAGTGCCGGGTTAAGGTGAAAAAGCGCAAGAAGAATGGGCAGCCATATGCCGTGGTCGACAATATATTAGATAGGAACTTTCAGTCTGATCATCCTCTTGAAAAACTAGTAACAGACATCACGTATTTGCCTTATGGACAGAAACAATTGTACCTTTCCAGTATATTGGATGTATATAATGGAGAAGTGATTGCTTTTACGATTGGAGATAAGCAGGACACAGACTTTGTCTTACACACACTTGATCAACTGCCAACACTGCCTGAGAACTGCGTGTTACATAGTGACCAAGGATCTGTGTATACATCTTACGAGTATCAGAAAGCTGTTAAAACAAAAGGCATTACCATGAGCATGTCCCGCAAAGGGACACCCGCTGATAATGCCTCCATCGAATCGTTTCATTCCTCACTAAAGTCTGAAACGTTCTATCTTAACAGCATTGATCGAACCACGACCGCCATCGTAGAACGCACTGTCATAGAATACATTCATTATTATAACAATATTCGTATTCAAACGAAACTAAACAACCAATCACCGATAAATTATCGGCAATTGGCTGTTTAAAAGGTGTTTTGATCCCTGTCTCAAAAACGGGGGTCAGTCCCGCTCTCCCCTAGTTTTTTGGTTTTGTTTCGCCTTCCCAGGCCATCATGCCGCCTTCAACATTGACTGTTTTAAAGCCTTGCTCATCCAGGTACTTGCAGACGTTCATGCTGCGCATTCCTGAGCGGCAGATAAATACGTACTCTTTGTCTTTATCAAGGGTTTCCATTTTTTCAGGAATATCCCCCATGCGAATATGAACGGCTTGCGGGATCATGCCTTCCGCTACCTCTTCATCTTCTCTGACATCAATTAAATATAATTCTTCGTCCGCCTCAATTTTTTCTTTCAAAGCGGCTGTGCTGATTTCTTTTATTTCCAAAGAAAACACTCCTATTCACAGTGATCATGTTCAGTATATCAAAGTCAGCTGAACGATTGCTATTCTGAGACGGATGAAAAAAATCCCCTTTTGGCAAAGGGGATTTTTTCTAGGCTTAGTTTGCCACAATATTGACAAGCTTCCCAGGCACCGCGATGATTTTCCGAATCGTTTTGCCTTCAAGCTGCTCTTTGACCTTTTCATCTGCTTGAGCAAGCTGTTCCAGCTGTTCTTTCGTTGCATCGGCAGGAACCTGTAATTTCGCTTTTACTTTTCCGTTCAGCTGAACAACGATTTCAACTTCATCATCCACAAGTTTTGTTTCATCATATACAGGCCAAGCTTCGTAGGCAATTGTGCCGGAATGGCCAAGCTTCTCCCAAAGCTCTTCCGCTAAGTGTGGCGCGATAGGAGAAAGAAGCTTCACGAAGCCTTCCATATATTCTTTCGGAAGTTCTGTTGCTTTATAAGCTTCATTAATAAAGACCATCAGCTGGGAAATACCCGTGTTGAAACGAAGGCCTTCATAATGGTCTGTGACTTTCATGACCGTTTCATGATAGACGCGCTCCAATGTTTCACCCGCGCCTTCAACGATTTTGCCATTAAGCTCACCGCTGTCTTCAATAAATAGGCGCCATACACGGTCAAGGAAACGGCGCGCACCGTCTAATCCTGATTCAGACCAGGCGATTGAAGCATCAAGAGGTCCCATGAACATTTCGTACAATCTCAGCGTATCAGCACCGTGAGAAGCCACGATTTCGTCAGGATTGACAACGTTCCCTTTAGATTTACTCATTTTTTCGTTGTTTTCGCCGAGAATCATTCCTTGGTTGTACAGCTTTTGGAACGGTTCTTTCGTCGGCACTACGCCGATATCATAAAGGAACTTATGCCAGAAGCGGGCATACAGAAGGTGAAGCACGGCATGTTCTGCACCGCCGATATACATATCGACCGGAAGCCATTTTTCCAATTTTTCTGGTGATGCCAGCTGATCCGGATTGTGCGGATCAATATAGCGCAAGAAATACCAGCAGCTTCCCGCCCATTGCGGCATTGTATTCGTTTCTCTTCTTCCTTTTTTCCCTGTCTCAGGGTCTATGACTTCCACCCACTCTTTAATGTTCGCAAGCGGTGATTCGCCCGTTCCGCTCGGTTTGATTTCATCCGTTTTTGGCAAAATCAGCGGCAGCTCCTCTTCCGGGACAGCTGTTGACGTTCCGTCTTCCCAATGAATGACCGGAATCGGCTCGCCCCAATAACGCTGGCGGCTGAAGAGCCAGTCACGAAGACGGTATGTCACTTTCTTCTCACCGTTTTTCGTTTCTTCCAGCCAAGCGATCACTTTTTCAATCGCTTCCTGTTTGTGAAGGCCGTTCAGGAAATCAGAGTTCACGTGCTCGCCGTCGCCAGTATAGGCTGCTTCCTCAACGTTCCCGCCTTTTACGACTTCCTTCACCGGAAGGCCGAATGTTTTGGCGAATTCAAAATCACGCTCATCGTGTCCAGGAACTGCCATGACAGCACCTGTTCCGTATGATGCAAGAACATAATCCGCAATCCAAATCGGCAGTTTTTCTCCGTTTACAGGATTGATCGCATACGCTCCTGTGAATACGCCTGTCTTTGTTTTCGCAAGATCTGTGCGTTCTAGGTCACTCTTTGATTGAATTTCTTTGATATAAGCTTCAACAGCTTCTTTTTGCTCTGCCGTTGTGATGTTTTCCACCAATGCGTGTTCCGGGGCAAGGACAGTGTATGTAGCGCCAAACAGCGTATCTGGTCTTGTTGTAAACACTGTAAAGGAATCATCATGTCCATCTATAGCAAAATGAACGTGAGCGCCTTCCGAACGGCCGATCCAGTTGCGCTGCATATCTTTAATGCTTTCCGGCCAATCAAGCTCTTCCAAGTCCTCAAGGAGCCTGTCCGCATAAGCGGTGATTTTCAGCATCCACTGCTTCATTGGGCGTCTCTCTACCGGATGGCCGCCGCGTTCGCTCTTGCCGTCAATGACTTCTTCGTTGGCAAGAACAGTACCGAGCGCAGGGCACCAGTTTACAGGCACTTCGTCAACGTAAGCAAGGCCTTTTTCGTATAGCTTTAAGAAAATCCATTGCGTCCATTTATAGTATTCAGGGTCAGTCGTATTGATTTCGCGATCCCAGTCATATGAGAAGCCAAGCGCTTGAATTTGGCGGCGGAAGTTATCAATATTCTGCTTCGTAAACACAGCGGGGTCGTTCCCTGTGTCAAGCGCGTACTGTTCAGCTGGCAGGCCGAATGCGTCCCAGCCCATTGGATGAAGGACATCATAGCCCTGCATGCGCTTCATGCGGGACAGAATATCCGTAGCTGTGTATCCTTCAGGATGGCCGACGTGCAACCCAGCTCCAGACGGGTAAGGAAACATGTCCAGCGCGTAGAATTTTTGTTTTTCATTATTATCAAGAGTGGCAAATGTTTTGTTTTCAAGCCAATATGTTTGCCATTTCTTTTCTATCTCTTTGTGCTGAAAACTCAAAGTAAAAACCTCCTTCTGATTGAATACGGCGTGTATGGTTCAAGTATTGACGGGAAGGAGAGGATTATTCAGAATATTCCCAAACTAAAAAAAACTCCCTCATCCCTAAAAGGGACGAGAGACTTTCGTTTTCCCGCGGTACCACCCTCGTTAGCGCGGCATACGCCGCACTCACTTGATACTTTTAACGCAGTTATGCGTCAGCGGCTTTTCACCGCTGCAACTCTGAGGTGAGTTCGGAAACAAACTTGATTGACTTTCACCAGCCGTCAACTCTCTGCAACAATATCTGTTTCTTACTGCTCCTCTTCATTGTTCTTATCGCAACCGTAATCTAACTGTATTTTATAGAATTCTGTTCATAAGTGCAAGCAGGTTTGTATACAATGGGAATGTACCCTGAACGGGCGGAGATTGAGGACAATTATTCGGGTGGAGTTTTGGTTTGACGTTTGGACTCGGCCGGTTCGCCGCCGCTGTTCAGTTCTCTCACAAAGTCAAAACTTCTGAGAACAGCTTCACCGCCGTAGCCTGAGATAATGGATAAGATGACAAGTTGAATTCCTGAATCGGGGTCAGCGGATAATACAAGTAAAATGGAAGCCGTCATGCCGATAAACCAATCTTCCAAAAATCCAAGGTAGATAAACCGCTTCGTCATTCTGGGCTTCTCCAGCCTGCCTCTCTTTTTCACATGACCGAGAATCCCCATGATTCCTCCAATTACACAAGCAATGAGTACCTGATGCAGCATCTTCATCATCACCTTCCTAAAGCCCTTATTTCGTAAAGCGACTTCAGGCCATCCAGCCCCCTTAAACGATTCCGATGATTTTCGATATCTACATACCGGCAAATCTGTAAAAAGCTTGTTTCTTCCATTATATGTGAACACATGATCGGTAAGCTTGATGCATTGGATTCATTTTTCACCCAGTGACATTGACCTAGTCACCTATTTAGCATGTAGAAAACCTTTCCGTTCATATGTTCAAATTCTGTTCTTATTTTTAGTGTATACGAGGACAAGCCCTAATGACAAACAACAAACTGCACTTGCTTGAATCAGAACATGTGTTGTGCTACGGTTACTGTAGAATTCATTTTAAAAAAGGGGAATATCAGGCTTTCGCATAGCAAGCTGACGGCCTAAGGGGGATTTATATGGCTAGTTTTCAATCATTTGGGATACCAGGACAGTTGGAAGTCATCAAAAAAGCGCTTGATCACGTGCGAGTCGGTGTGGTAATTACAGATCCCGCACTTGAAGATAATCCTATTGTCTACGTAAATCAAGGCTTTGTTCAAATGACCGGCTACGAGACCGAGGAAATTTTAGGAAAGAACTGCCGCTTCTTACAGGGGAAACACACAGATCCTGCAGAAGTGGACAACATCAGAACCGCTTTACAAAATAAAGAACCGGTCACCGTTCAGATCCAAAACTACAAAAAAGACGGAACGATGTTCTGGAATGAATTAAATATTGATCCAATGGAAATAGAGGATAAAACGTATTTTGTCGGAATTCAGAATGATATCACCAAGCAAAAAGAATATGAAAAGCTTCTCGAGGATTCCCTCACGGAAATTACTGCACTTTCAACTCCTATTGTCCCGATTCGCAATGGCATTTCGGCTCTTCCGCTAGTCGGAAACCTGACAGAGGAGCGATTTAATTCCATCGTTTGCACATTGACGAATATCTTATCAACATCCAAAGATGATTATTTGATCATTGATTTATCCGGATTGGCCCAAGTGAACGAACAAACGGCCGACCAAATTTTCAAGCTGAGCCATTTGCTGAAATTGACCGGAACTGAGTTAATCATTACCGGCATTAAACCTGAATTGGCTATGAAAATGAATAAACTGGATGCCAATTTTTCGTCGCTGAAAACATATTCAAATGTAAAGGATGCCGTCAAAGTGCTTCCGATTATGTAAAAAGATCCCGCTCACCCGGCGGGATCTTTTATTATGAAGAGATTGATGCCTGCTTATTTGTTTCTTTAGCTGATTTTAGCCGTTTGTCATATAGAAGCGTTGTGGCAATACTGATCAGCAGCAATACCAACAGAGATAAAACAAGAGCCTTAATGCCGTAATGATCGACAAGCACTCCTCCGAACAGGGGACCAATCATTCTGCCGCCTGTCGCCGCACTGTTGACAAAGCCTTGATAAAAGCCTTCTTTCCCTTTAGGGGCAAGCTGATTGGCAATAGTCGGCACAGCAGGCCAAACAAGCATTTCTCCGATAGTCAGGATCACCATCGCAGCGAGAAACATCGGAAATTGCTTTGCAGTCAGCAGCATGCTGAAAGACACAATAAAAATGATAAAGCCGATGACCATTTGCGCTTTTAACGACTCGGCCCATTTTTTCACCACAAAACTGACGAGCGGCTGGCCGAGCACAATGAGAATTCCGTTAACCGTCCACAGCACACTGTATAAGGAAAGAGATATTCCAATGCTTTGTGTGTACGAAGCAATTGTGGTTGACCATTGAGAATAAGCCAGCCATCCCAGTACATAGCCTCCGCTTAAAATGATCAGTGCGGCAAATTTTGCTTTGCTGTTCACAGCATCATAATCAAGCACAGACGTTTGGGACGCATCTCCCGTCTGAATATTTCGAAATCCGAAATATACAATAAAGAAAAAGACCAGATACAGCGCGGCATTTGCCAAAAATACATATGAAAACGAGAAAGATGCCACGATACCGCCAAGCGCTGAACCGACGGCCACGCCCGCATTTTGCGCGACATATATCGCATTAAATGCCTTCCTTCCCCCTTCAGGCCATACCGATCCCGCCATTGCGTAGCTGGCCGGAAAAACAACACCGGAGCCAAAGCCCACAATCGTCAGCAGCACAATATAGGCTGGCCAATCATGAAAAAAGACAAGACCCATCAGGCTTGCTAACGTAATGGCTATCCCAAGCATAATCGATTTAAAACCGCCGATTTTATCAAACAAAAAACCTCCGCATAAATTACCAGCCACACTGGCGCCGGAATTCAGCATCAGGACAAGTCCGGCTACTGTTAACGACTTTCCTAAATGATTATGGATATAAATCGTATTCAGCGGCCATAAAAAAGAAGCACCCGTCACATTGATAAACATTCCAATGACTAAAATTTTAAGAGCACGCGGCATACTCATCCCCCTTTCTTACCTAAAAAAGCTCATGAAAAAAACGAAACCTAAAACGGCTCCGTACGAATCCAGTTATCATAGCACATTCATTCTATCTGTCTCTCTCACATTTTTCAACTGATGAGCGTGAAAAAATCTAACAAATATTGTTTGAAAAATGTAAAATAAATAGAAAAAGGGGTCATATTATGGAAATGGTATTAGCATTCTTAGGTTTTCTGGCATGTCTCATTTCACTGGGCTATGGATTATATCACCTTGTCAAATATGTACTGAAAAAGGAAAAACGTTTCTCCAAGAGACTTTTTTGGCCGCTTTTCATTGGAGGCCTTGTCCTGCTCTTTACCGGGGCAGCATTGGCAGAACCTGACACTGCCGCAGCAAATGCCGAGAAAAAATATTCAGCGCTAAACGCCGAATATAAAAACCTCACAAAAGAGCATGAAGAACTTGAGAAAGAATATAAATCTGTCAGCTCTGAAGCAAAGAAATTAAAAGACAACAAAGAAGATCAAGACAAGCTTGAGAAGCTTAAAAACGAAAATAGCGATCTAAAAAAGACTCAGAAATCATTAAAAGCTGAGATTAAAGAGCTTCAAGAAAATCAAAAGCAGCTCAAAGAAGATGCAAAAACGGCAAAGGCTGAAAATGAAACACTCCGACAAGATAAAACAAAGCTTGAAAATCAATTAAAAGAGACGGAAAGCCAAACCGCCAGTTCTCATGAAGACACTGGAAGTTCTTCAAACAATACGAGTAAAAGTGATGAAACCAAAACAGCTGACAAAGCAGAAGGCTGTAATATCAAAGGAAGCAAAAACGGCATCTACCACACGCCAGGCAGTACATACTACGACCGGACAACCGATCCGGCTGAAATGTTTTGCTCAGTTGAAGAAGCTGAAGCCGCCGGTTATCGGGCGCCAAAACGATAAACAAAAAGCTCCAGAATGTCTGGAGCTTTTTCTGTTTCACAACGACGATTTAATGACCTTCTTATAATAAAGAACTGACAGAAAACCAAAAATGGAGTAGAGCGCAGTATATAACACCATCACCATAATCATAGGCGCCCATACCTCTGATCCGAATAAGAACCAGCCGGATTGGACGGCAAAGTAACTGTGGAAGAGGCCGACAACGAGCGGAATGCCGAAGTTGTACATTTGTTTGATGCGTATCCCCTTTATCAGGTCGCCCTGCGTAAAGCCGAGTTTTCTTAAAATTGTATAGCTCGGTTTTTCATCTTCACTTTCACCCATTTGTTTAAAATAAAGGATACAACCTGATGTAATCAGGAACGTTAACCCTAAGAAGCCGACGATGAACATCACCATACCAAACAGTGATTTTTGCGCAGCGCTTGTATCCAGTCTTGATAAATGCTCGTTTTTCTTGTTCACCTGTTGAAAAAGCTCATTTGCTTTTTCCATTTGATCGTCATGTTTCACATTGACGCCGATAAATGTAGATTGCGCCAGCTGAATGCGGGGGTCTTTATCCTTGTCCAGCTGTTTAAACAGGCTGTCATCCACAATGACAGCGGGCATGCCCCCGCTTGTAAACGTGTAGGATACAAGAAACTCTTCTCTTAATCCTTTATATTTTAATGGCTGCGTCTCGTGCTTGCTTTTTACTTTAATAACACCAGAGTCCTTGAAAACCATTATTTTTTGCAGCAAGTCGGTGTATCCTGAGAAAACGGCTTCTCCAGCCGCCACATCGACTCCTTTTACATCTTTGTCGCTAACAACAGCAAGCTGCATATTGCCGGGATCGCCCTGCATCTCTTTCGGAGTTCCATCCATAATATTTGCAATGTCAACATTTGCTTGCAGGACAGGTGTTGCCTTTTTTACAAACGAGATGTTGCTTTCCCTCAATCTGTTTTCAAATAACTTGGCATCTTTCTCATTCATGAATGAAAAATCAGCCGCTACATTTTGTTCAGCGGTCTTTTCCGACGAGTAATACGAGATGTAAGCAAGAGATAACAGCCCGATGGCGAGCGCTGAAACGGTTGTAATAATCGTCAGCAGCAGCGCATTCGATTTCATTCTGAACATGATCGATGACAGTGACAGAACCTCAGAAATATTTAAGTAGCCGCCCTTGCTTTTTCGAATGATATTCGAGATAAACGTAACTGATCCTTTATAAAACAAAAACGTCCCGATAATGACGCTCCCCAGAATGAAGCTCATCGCACCAAACAGTTCATTAATGGTCTTAAATTTTCCGCCAAACAGCTCAGAAGACACATAGTATCCTGTCAAAATCAACACGATGCCTAAAGCGCCGATCAGCATTTGGAAAAATGATATTTTCTTTACTTTGTCTTCAGTGGAGGACGTTACTTTAAACAAAGATAAAATACTCTGTTTTTTGATAAACATATAATTCATGATCATGATCAAAAGGTAAATGCCGCAGAACACAATGACCGTTTGGACCAAGGCCTGCTCAGAAAAATGCAGTTTCGCATCCGCTTTGACATCGACTATTTTGAACAGAATCATCAAGACCAGCTTCGATATCGAAAACCCGGCCGCTACCCCGATCGCTAATGAACCGAAATACAGCATGACATTTTCTGCACTTAAGATGCGAAAAATTTTATGCTTCGTCATTCCAATTAATTGAAACAGCCCGATTTCTTTACTCCGTCTCTTAATAAAAATCGTATTGGCATATAAAATGAAGATCGCCACTACAGCCACAAGCAAAATCGAAGCGGTTTTAATAGCCGCGGCTCCCTTGATTGAAGCCTTCACTTCGTTAATTGCTGGATCATACTGCAGCGTGACAAAGGCGAAATAAAGCGCCACGCTAAAGATGAGCGCAAACACATACAAATAGTAATTCCGGAGATTCTTTTTCAAATTTCGCAGGATGAGCTGATTAATGTTCATGCTGCACCCCGCCTAACACGCCTTGCGTTTTCATAATATCCTGGAAAAACGTTTGCCTGTCCTGTCCCCCTTTATTCAGCTGTGTATACATTTGCCCGTCCTTAATAAAAATGACTCTGCCGCAGTAGCTGGCAGCGACGGGATCATGGGTAACCATAATAATCGTGGCGTTGCGTTTTTGATTGAGCTGGCTCAGCTTATTTAATAGATCGGAGGCCGATTTCGAATCGAGCGCGCCGGTCGGTTCATCAGCGAAAATAATGCTCGGGTCATGAATAAACGCTCTTCCGGCGGATGTTCTCTGCTTCTGGCCGCCGGAAATTTCATTCGGGTATTTATCCCGCAATTCATATATTCCCAGTTCCTTTGCAACTTCCTCAAACTTGCGATTGGCTTCCTTTTTTGATAGTTTCGTGATCGATAAAGGCAGAAGGATATTCTCTTTCACTGTCAATGTGTCTAACAAATTGTAATCCTGAAAGATAAAGCCCAAATGCTGTTTTCTAAATTCAGCCAGCTGCTTTTCCTTCATAGCCGTCATGTCATTTCCATTAATATGAATGGTTCCGTGACTGACCTGATCGATTGAGGACAGAACGTTGAGCAAAGTGGTTTTTCCCGACCCGGAAGCACCCATAATACTGACGAATTCGCCCTTTTCAATGTGAATATCGATGCCCTTCAGCACTTCCTGTTTATTCAGCTTGTTTCCATAACTTTTTCGAATTTTATTCGCTTCTAAAATCACCATTTACGCAGTCTCCTTTATATTGGATAATCTCATTATAAAAAGGAATGCCGGGCTTTTCCTTCGATACGGCGAACAAAAAAGAAAAGCATGTGACATTTTCGTCACACGCTTATGACATGTTCAAATTGATTCCGTATTGGAAAGGTTAATGTAAAAACTGTCCCCGCACCAAACTCCGACTCAACATCAATAAGGATCAATAACGGCGCCGCTGCTTTTTTTGCCAAGTACAGCCCCATGCCAGTTGACGCTTGATCATGGTGATCCGTTGTGGATGTAAACCCTTTATCAAAAATACGCGGTACATCTTTTGGATCAATGCCCCTGCCACAGTCTTTCACTTGGAGCTGCGTCTGTTCCCCTTTTTGAAAGCTTTTGATCTCGATTTCAGAGGCTTCGCTGTATTTCACCGCGTTTGTCAGCAGCTGCCTGATGATAAACGCCAGCCATTTTGCATCGCTCAGCACTTCTTTGGCATCGAGCTGTATGTCAAAACCGATCCCTTTTTGGATACACCACGATTGTAAATCTTTGATTTCTTTAAAGATCAAAGGCTGAAGCTGAATGAATTCTACTGACAGGTCGTTTTCAATAAATGAAATGCGTTTTTGATGAAGCTGCTGATCAAGGAGCAGGTGAATACGCAGCCATTCATATGACAGCTGGGATTTCAGTGCTTTTTCTTCCATTCTATCAATGATTAAATGCATCGCTGTTAATGGGGTTTTGACCTCATGTATCCATGCCATCAGCTCATCTTTTTCATTTTCCAATGCTAAGCGATGCCGTGCTGCGGTCTGCTTCAAGTGTTCTGTTTGCCCGGCAATGCTTCTTTCAACCATTGCTTCAAACGGCGTTTCCGGTTCATTTATGGCTGTCACATCGAGATTGTTCTCCCATGTTTTCAAGCTTTTATAAAACGCTGTTTCTTTCCGATAGCGGAACCAAAGGAATATGATAAAAAACAAGATGCACAAATACACCATATAAAGTACATTCCCAAATGATATGGAAGGATCGACAAAAGCAATGAACAGCATCAAAGCCTGCTGAAACAAAAACGCGGCAATCCAGCTCCGCCTTTCGATAAGGAATGCTTTAATCATAAAACTTGTCCTCTTCCTTCGCGATGTAGCCCTGGCCCACCTTTGTCTCGATATATGCGCCAAGCTGCAGGGCGTCCAGTTTTTTTCGCAGGCGATTGACATTGACGGTCAGCGTATTATCACTAACAAAACGCTCATCGTTCCACAAGCTTCTGATCAGCTCTTCCCGGCTGACGATCTTGTTTTTTTGCTCTATTAATTGTTTTAGAATGAACATTTCATTTTTGGTCAGTTCAACAGATCCTTTGTCATTGCTGACGAGGTTCTGCTCCGCGTCTACAGCAGCGCCGCACCACGTTTTAATCGTATTCGGCTCCGTATTATAATGGTGCACACGCCGGAACATCGCTTGGATTTTCGCGATCAGCACTTCAAAATGAAATGGCTTTTGAATAAAGTCATCTGCCCCGAGCTGCATGGACATCACCATATCAGCAGGATGATCCCGGGAGGATAAAAAGAGAATCGGAACATTTGACCGGGAGCGGATCAGCCGGCACCAATGAAAACCGTCAAATTTAGGCAGCTGTACATCAATAATGACACAATCAGGATTAACCGCCGCAAATTCCTGCAGCACCTGACTGAAATCCTGAATGCCGTATACATCATAGGACCATCCCGTTAAACGATCCTTGATTTCATGAAACAGTGATTCATCATCTTCAATCAGCAAAAGTTTAAACAATCAATTCACCGCACTTTTTCCTTTTTTATCAAGTGTATAGCAAAACGCCAGCATGCGCTATAGAAAAAGCCGGCTGTCTCAGCCGGCTCGTTCGCATTATAATTCTCTTCTCAACGCTGTCAGCACGTTGGTTTTGGTAGCTTTTCTCGCCGGGTTCATTCCGGAAATGACTGCGACCCCTCCGCAAATCACAACGGCAATGATCACAAGGCTCGCCGGGATGTAGGAGAATGTGTAATTCAAGTCGCCCGCATCGCCTCCGCTTGTGGCCGCGAGAATCATCGGAACGGCCAGGTTGACAAGGTAGCTGACGCCGTAGGAAATGATAATTCCAATCACACAGCCTAAAATCCCGATATACGCGCTTTCCATCAGGAACATTCGGCGAATGATAGACGGACTCGCCCCAATCGCTTTCATAATGCCGATCTCTTGCGTTCTCTCTGTCACCGCCATCGTCATCGTGTTAAAAATGCCGATCGCTGAAATGATAACTGCGATACATCCGACAAAGATCAGTCCGATTTTGAAGACCATGAAGAAGGTGTTAGCCCCCTCAAGTTCGGTAGTCACTGATGTGACATAGTACCCGTCATCTGTTAGATCATTTGTCAGCTGTTCCACATTCTCAAACTTATCAGCAAAAACGCCAATCTTAGTTTCAACATTTCCGTCTTTGAAATCTAAGAATTCCGAAAAATCTTTTTTGAATTGATCACTGATAAAAATGTTTGAGTCCTCCATCCAGTCTTGAGATGGTTTTTTTGTAATACCGACAATTTTAAAGTCATATGTTTTTGTTTTTGTAACATCCCCTGTTTTAGGATCTGTCTTCGATACACTTAGTTCTATTGTTTTGTTCAGAATATCTTTCGTATAGCCCTTTGGTTCTTTTATATCTTCTAGATTTCCTTTTGCTTCCTCGATTTTTTTGTTATAATCTTCCGATTCTTTTTTCGTTAATAATCTCTTTGCGAAGTCGTATCCTACTACGATTTCATTTTCCGACTTTGCGACTCTTCCCTTTTCCAATTCCATATTGGCCTTTAATTCATCATTCATATTAGTAAAAATGAGATTTGAGCTTTCATTTGTACGATTGCCTAAAGTAGCTTTGTTTGGTTCATACACTTGCGTTCTTTCTACAACTGACCTTACGTGATCATACTTCTCTAAATCAGCTTTTTTAATAGGCTTGTCTCCTTCCTTGCCCATTACACTGACTTTCGTTACAACCTGCTGGCTCATTGTCATATCTGTAATTGTCTTTTGAATCCCAAACCCAACGGACGACAGCACAACCAAAAACGCACATGCCATTGTTGTCGCAAGAATCGTCATAAAGACGCGAAGTCTGTTTTTCTTCATATTTCTTCTGATAAAATGAACCTGATCCTTAAACCTCAACGGTAATTCCTCCTTTTAGCACACCATCATGAAGCTGAAATTTTGAATGTCCGATAGAAGCGACTTCATCATCGTGAGTAATGATCACAAATGTAATGCCACGCTCACGATTCAGCTGCTGGATCAATTCCAGCACTTCATGTTCCGTTTCTGAATCAAGACTTCCCGTCGGCTCATCCGCTAAGATAATCGAAGGATTTAAAATCAACGCTCGAGCAATACTGACACGCTGCTGCTGGCCGCCTGACAGTTCATTCGGATAATGAGCGGCGTGGTTTTCCAGACCGACGCGTTTCAGCATGTCCTGCACCTTTTGCTTCCGCTCAGAGGGCTTGATCCCTTTTAACGCCAGCGGCATTTCCACATTCTCATACGTTGTTAAGCCCGGAATGAGCTGAAAGCTTTGAAAAATAAACCCGAAATGGTCAAGCCGAAATTGCGCCCATTCCTTTTCATTAAACCCCGTAACATCAGTGCCATTAATGACAATCCGCCCTTTTGTCGGCGATATGTAGCCGGAAATCAAATTCAAAAGCGTTGATTTCCCTGAGCCGCTTCGCCCGACAATACAGGCGATCTCACCTTTCGCCACACGTAATGAAACATCCTTCAATACTGGAACTTCATTCTCACGGCCCTTTTTTCCGATCGTGAAAGAATGGTCGATATGCTGAACATCAATCATATGTTCTCTCTCCCTTACAAAAGTTTCATTTTTTTATAAATCGCAAAATAACTGATCAAGAACCCGATTACCGCACCTGTACCCATGCCAATGAGATAACCTGCAAAGCTCTCGCTTGCCGTAAATCCAAAATAGCCGAAGCCCATGATTCCTATGATAATAACGATGATCTGCACCGGGCGGTTAAGCGGCTTCCATAAGAAGAAATATCCGTTTCTTTCATTAGACAGTTTGACAAAGCTAATATAGCCGATAATGTAAAAAATGATAGTCATGATAGCCGGAATGACTAAATAATATGGTGAATTCTCAGCCCATTTCGAGTCTACATAAATTATCGGAATGAAATACTGCACCCATTTAGGTACTGGACCATGGATAAAATCTATTGATCCGCCAAAAAGGATCTCCAGGTTGATTGCAGGCAGGCTGATGAGCAAAAATGGCGAAATGGCCACGGTAAATGAGACCAAAAGCTGGGCAAAAATATTTCCTGTCAGAGCTCCTCCTGCCATAACTAGCGAATAAGCCAGCATGCTGATGATGATCATTCCAAGGCTGTAATTGTGAAAATAAACGGCCTGATCAGGCTTCAAAAGCATGATCAGCAAAACAGATAAAACATAACCTATGAGTTGCGGTATCACAATCACCATTCCGCCAGTAAGGAACTTCGCATGAAATATCTGCCCTCGTGTATAAGGAAGGCTTAAAGTAAAATCAAAGAAGCTCTTGCTACGTTCAATCCCAAGCTGGCTGACCGCCAAAACGACTCCCCAAATCCAAAACAATGAGATAAATGTGCCGTTTAAATAGTTAATCGTAAATACGCAGGTTCCGACCCACTCGTTCTGATTAGCCACGCAGCCTTGATATGAGATGTACGTATTTAAAACAGTAAAAGGATTGCTAAGCATAAATACCAAAAAAATCATGATTAGCAGAGCTTTATTTTGCTTCCACTCTTTATAAAACAGCCCGGAATCCGGCACACCACTTCCCTCCTTAATGTTTCATTTTCTTATTAATAGCGAAGTAGCTCACAAAGAATCCAACAACTGCCCCAATGATCATTCCTAAAATATAACCAATCATCGATTGTCCGGCAGAATATCCAAATAAACCAAATCCAAGAATACCAAAAGCGATAACCAGAATTTGCACTGGACGGTCTAATCTGTTCCATAAGAAAAAGTGTCCGTTTCGTTCACTGGGATGCTTTTTGAAGCTTATCAAACCAATCAAGTAAAACAGAATGCTCATGGCAGCTGGAATCATTAAAATATATTTACTATCGATAAGCCAGTCACTTGCAACATAACCAATGGGCACAAGATATAATAAATTGCTCGTCAGAGAGAAATACACCTCCGGGGAAGGGAACATTTCCCATATATTCACACCAAAAACAACTTCAAAGTTTCCAACCGGCAATGCAACAATTAAATATGGCAATACCGCAGCAGCAAATGCCGTTAATAACTGGGCAAAAACACTCCCCGTTAATGCACCAGCAGCCATCAACAAACAATAAGCCATAAAACTAATCACAATTACTCCAATGCTGCTGTGCTCAAAAAAGTAGACGTGTTCAGGGTTATAGACAAGAATCAGCAGCCATGCAAGTAAAAAGCCAATCAATTGTGACAGCACAATCACAAAACCGCCTAACCAAAATTTCGTCTGAAAAATTTGGCTTCTGTTATACGGGAGGCTTAATATAAAATCCATCGTGCCTTTCGAACGTTCCATTCCCATGAAGCTGACCGCCAAAATGACACCCGGCACCCAGTTGATATCTATCAGATTGCTTACTCTATAATTGACAATAAAATCACAATATTGCGGGTCTTGATGAGCCAGACATCCTTGATAAGACAAATACGTATTCACAATAGAGAGCGGATTTGCCAGCACCAAAAACACGATACTTAACAAAATCACCACTTGATTCTGTTTCCACTCTCGATAGAGGAGACCTCGGTCTACCATCTCCGCTTCCCTCCAAACTTCGCAATGAACACTTCTTCCAGGTTGACAGGAAGCTCATTCCATACTTTTGGCTTCAGCTCTCTCAAAAAGCTCTTTTTCTCCTCATCGCTTTTCGGAATCAGCACTGTGTAAAACACGCCGGCCTGATCGAGCATCGGAATGTTTTGCTCTCTGATGGCCAGATTGACATCTGTGTCAAACGCCATTTGTATTTTGATGTATTCTTCTTTTAATTCATCAAGATCCATGACGTTGGTCAGCCTGTTATCTTCAAGAAAGCCAATTCGGTTGCACATCCGCTCTATGTCTTCAAGCCGGTGAGACGTAATCAGGATACTCGTATCACGCTCTGCCACTTCATCGACCATCAGCTGCAGCACATCATGTCTAGTTACCGCATCAATACCATCCGTCGGCTCATCAAGGAGGATCAGCGCCGGTCTCGCCGCAAACGACAGAACGAGCGACAGCTGTTTTTTCAAGCCTGTCGACAGCTCACGGTATTTTTTCGTTTCTGGAATTTCGTATCTGTTCATCAGTTCATTCGCGTACGTGACATCAAATTTCGGATATATTCTTCTCAGGATATCAACAAGCTGCTTGTATGTATACTTGTCGTAAAAAGGATTTTGAACAGGCATGTAGATGATATTTTGTTTGACCTTCGGGTGCTTTTTGATTTCTACGCCGTCAAATAAAATCGTTCCGCTGTCAGCGAAAATGATTTGCTGGATTAAGCGAAGCATCGTCGTTTTCCCTGATCCGTTGCGTCCAAGCAATCCAAAGATTTCTCCTTTTTCGATTGTTAATGAAACATCTTTTAATACTTGATTGCCGTCAATCGCTTTTGACAGCTGCCGCAGTTCAATCATTTTTTTTGCCTCCCTTCACATCAGCGCTGATTTCCTTTATCCATTCGTGCAGTTTTTCCAGCTCAACCCCTGCATAGTGTGCATCGATGATGAGCTGTTTGAGTTGCTCTTTAATCATCGTCATCTTCCCTTCAACCAGTGTCGTTTTTGCATTCTCCGATATATAGGTCCCTCTGCCCCGCAGCGTTTCAATAATCCCCTCTCGCTCAAGCTCTTTATACGCTTTGCTGACAGTGTTCGGATTCGCAATAATGATCGTCGCCAATTCTCTGACAGAAGGAAGCTTATCACCAGGCTTCATGATCCCTTTCAAACAAAGCTCTTTCATTTGCTGAATAATTTGTTCGTAAATGGGTGTTGAGCTTCTTGGATCGATTTGAATCATTTACTTCCCTACTTTCTATACGATCTGAACCTTTTATAGATAAAAATGATCAATTATGCTTTTTTGCCATTCAAAACCGATCATCACGAGAACAAGAAAAAAAGAACAAGCGATCACAGATGCCGCAATCAGCATTGGCACGTTACGTTTGTTTCGTTTTTTATGTTTCATAACTGCCTCCCTTAATGTCAATATATAAATGATTTTATATTAGTGTCTATAGTGTATTACTTCAATTAGTACACTTAATACAATAAATACTTTGACTCACAAAGTCAATCCTTTTTTTACAAAAAAACGGACCCTTTTAAAAGGGTCCGTTTTCCTACACATCAAGAGGGTGCTGCAGGATCATATTATTTTGCAAAGATTGAAGCTGAAGTCTCATTCTGTACAGCTGCTCTCTCTGCTGATCATTTGACGACAGCCATAGTTTATTCAAGGCATTTACCGCATCTTCTAGCTGCATTTGCGCATCACTATATTCTTGATCGTTAAAATGCTCTTGTTTAGAAGCGATTTTCAGCTGTTCTTCAGCATAATCATAGGCCTGCATACATTGCTGGAGATGTTCATCTACTGATTGTCTTGTTGCCACAGTAACCCCTCCTCTTGGTAATGGAAATCATCCATCATTCATATTGTAGCCTCATCTGACTTTATTCAATAAAGTAATTTATGGTCGATATTCATTTGTTCTCTTGTGAAATGCGTGCTACAATTTTAGGATGCAATCGTACGCAAGGAGGCACATGAATTGTGATGCAGAACAATCCTTTTCCTTATTCAAATACGGAAAAACGCTATCATACATTGAATTATCATCTCAGAGAACATTTCGGCCATAAGGTGTTTAAAGTGGCGCTTGACGGCGGTTTTGACTGTCCGAATCGGGACGGCACCGTAGCCCACGGAGGCTGTACGTTTTGCAGCGCAGCAGGCTCCGGCGATTTTGCCGGGAACCGGGCCGATGATTTAATTACGCAATTCCATGACATCAAAAACCGCATGCACGAAAAATGGAAGGACGGCAAGTACATCGCTTATTTCCAGGCTTTCACAAACACTCACGCCCCGGTTGAGGTGCTTCGTGAGAAATTCGAATCCGTCCTCGCTTTAGATGATGTGGTCGGCATTTCGATCGCCACACGCCCGGACTGTCTGCCTGATGATGTCGTTGATTACTTGGCAGAGCTGAATGAACGCACCTATTTGTGGGTGGAGCTTGGGCTTCAGACAGTTCATGAACGGACTGCACTTCTGATCAACCGCGCACATGATTTTAACTGCTATGTGGAAGGCGTCAATAAATTAAGAAAACACGGCATACGTGTCTGCTCGCATATTATCAACGGGCTGCCTTTGGAAGACCGAGACATGATGATGGAAACGGCAAAGGCCGTCGCAGATTTGGATGTCCAGGGCATTAAAATCCATCTGCTTCACCTACTGAAAGGCACGCCGATGGTCAAACAATATGAAAAGGGAAAGCTGGAATTTCTTTCTCAAGATGATTATGTGCAGCTCGTGTGCGATCAGCTTGAGATCATTCCGCCTGAAATGATCGTCCACCGGATTACAGGCGACGGACCGATTGAGTTGATGATCGGGCCGATGTGGAGCGTCAACAAATGGGAAGTGCTTGGGGCCATTAATAAAGAGCTAGAAAATCGAGGCAGCTATCAAGGAAAGTTCTTTCAGCGCCTTGAGGAGGAATCAGCGCTATGATTTTGAAGAAAATTCTTCCTTACAGCAAAGAACTGCTGAAAATGGCCGCGGGAGAAGGAGATATTGTCGTAGATGCGACAATGGGTAACGGACATGATACACAGTTTTTAGCGGAGCTTGTTGGTGAAAACGGCCATGTGTACGCATTCGACATCCAAGAATCAGCCGTGGCCAATACAAAGGAACGGCTCGGTGACATGTATCAAGCGCGAACAACGTTATTTCACAAAAGCCATGATAAAATCGTTGAATCCCTCCCGCCTGAAACACATGGCAAAGTGGCGGCCGCGGTATTTAACCTCGGCTATTTGCCGGGCGGGGACAAATCAATTACGACAAACGGCAGTTCTACGATCAAAGCCATTGAACAGCTTCTCAGCATCATGAAAGACGAAGGTCTGATTGTTCTCGTCGTCTATCATGGCCACCCGGAAGGCAAAGCTGAAAAAAACGACGTGCTCGAGTTTTGCCGGGACTTGGACCAGCAAACAGCCCGTGTATTAACATACGGGTTTATCAATCAGCAAAATGACCCGCCATTTATTGTCGCCATCGAAAAAAAAGCTCAGATCAGCAAATGATTTGAGCTTTTTTCTTTGAATTTTTCATCCAGGACATTTTTTGAAATTTCCGGTAGGCTCTGCCGTTGATATAAAAGAAAAGGGAGGTTTTTCCGCTGGCTTTGATCAGCTTCTTTGCAAGCCGGCCCATTTCCTTTTGGCCTGCCACTTTATCATCTGACAAATAAACGCCAAGCAAGCCGCGATTGATTAAACGATGGAAGTTTTCATGCGGAATGCCTTGTAAATGCTCGTCGGCTTTATGGATAAAGTGTTCAAGCCGGTCCATCATCTCTTCATGAGACTGATAATACGAGCAGAAATTCAAGTCTCCTTCCAGTAAGTCCTCCTCTTGATCAATCAAATAATCAAGAAGAATATGAAGACCCTGTATGTAAGGAAAATAACTGTCGCGGATTTTTTTAGCGGTGCTTTCTGTGAAATCAGGCTGGAACGAATACGCAACCAGACAGAAAATGCCTAACGTTGAGCCTGCACAGGCTGAAAATTCATACCATTCCATCTCAGGCAGCTCTGATTCATATTGAGTAAACCACTTTTCAAGCCGCGGAACACGCTCATGCTCAATAACGTGCTTATGCACCTGCAAATCGCAATAATAGCCGCACAGTTCAAGCAGATAAGGTTTAATCATGTCATAGTGCTCAATGGAACCAAGGACTCGCTGGCACGTTTTGACCAGTTCGTGCAGATATCCGCTGTCATCCTGTTCTTCCCTGAATTGATAATAGTTTTGCAGTTCCGCCCCCACTGTCAGCGCGTCCTGCATTGAGGCATGGAGCATCCGAAAATCCTGCGGGTCCAGCGAGGTGCTGCGGTCACACAGATTGTCCAAATAATCACTAATCGTTTGATACGCGATGATAAACTCGACACATTTCTGCTTTTGGCTGCCTGACAATAAGGCCAGTATGCCGCCGCCTTCACAGTGAAACGTTTTGTCCCGAATACTTGCGGTTGCCTGTGCTTTCAATTCACTGTTATGAATCGATTCTGATTTTTGCTTCCATATGTCCAGCTCTTGATGAACGAGCGGAAAAATATCTCGATATACCTTTGCCATCAATCCAAAAGGATGTTCCGGTACTGTCAACACATGCACCCCCTACTAGTTCAAATATATTGATCAGTAAACGCTCTTGCTGCTTTAAAGCCCTTCCCACTCTCTGTATGCTTTATTATGAGAAGCAACACCATTAAACCACTTGATGACCATCGTTTTGTCAACAAGCTTGTCATCACCGGCTTGCATCACAAGAAGCGGAACTTTCAAAAATGCCTCTGTCGGCACCATTGCCGATTCAATTGTCTTTAAAAGCTCTCTGTACCATCTGACAGAAACTTTCCTGACGTATAACGAATCATTTTGGTCAGCCTCGATGACGTCCTCATTGCGCGTCGCCATATCAATTGATAATCCCGAATCAACCTTAAGTGACGGAGCGATGACATTCAGGCCTTTTGATGCAAGATCAAGCGCTTTATTGACTTTAATTTGCAGTCCGAGACACGGTGATGATAAAATAATTCCCGTAATCTGGGGATTTCTTTGCTGTTTAACCCATTCAATCGCGACCAGACCGCCCATGCTGTGACCTAGAAGAAAAACCGGCAGATCAAAGGTTCGCGCTTTATCTATCCAAGCATCTACTTCATCAATGTATTCTTGAAACGAGCGAATATGCCCTCTCGCTCTTGTCGTTGTTCCCTGTCCAGGCAAATCGCCCATGACAACGTGATAACCCGAAGACCGCCACATTTCAATCAGCCATTTATATCGTCCGTGATATTCACTTGCTCCGTGAATGATTACAATCACTGCAACAGGTCTGTCTGCTTTCCAGGTCCACATGCTCTTCACCTCATACGAAATTTAAATAGAGAAAGAAGGATGAATCTTATTATGATCTACCCTTATAAGGAACACAAGCCAGATATCCACCCAACAGCCTTTATAGCTGATAATGCAACCATTACCGGTGATGTCTTGATCGGAGAACAGTCCAGCATTTGGTTTTCTGTTGTCATAAGGGGAGATGTTGCGCCGACCAGAATCGGAAACAGAGTCAATATCCAGGATTTAAGCTGCCTCCATCAAAGCCCGAACAAGACGCTACTCATTGAAGATGACGCCACGATAGGCCATCAGGTTACACTTCATAGCGCTGTTATCCGCAAGAACGCCTTAATCGGCATGGGCTCAATCATTTTAGACGGGGCCGAAATTGGCGAAGGCACTTTTATTGGTGCCGGCAGTCTTGTCCCGCCCGGAAAAATCATTCCGCCTGGCCATCTCGCCTTTGGCCGCCCTGCAAAAGTCATCCGCCCTTTGACGGAAGAAGACCGAAAAGATATGCAAAGAATACGATCAGAATATGTAGAAAAGGGCCAATATTATAAATTTCTTCAACAAACATAAGACCTGCTTCGTCTTACTTTACCATTTTTCAAATTATATTTGAAAGCAATAACCATCGTTAACCCGGACGTCATAACAGTTCGGGTTTCGATTTTTCCATAAAACGTTCACATATGGCATGAAACGTATGACTTTTATCTTATCACAAAACTATAAACAGCCTCTGCAAACACACATACCTATTCTTTCCTGTTCTCTATTTTCTATGAGCACACACAAAAAGAGCCCACTGGGAGCTCTTTTTGTCAGCTGATATTTCATTCGCTGGCAGCAGCCGCATTTTTTTTGTGAAACCCTTTTCCATAGTACACAGCCAGCAAGATGAGAAACCATATCGGCCCGATAATCACGGCTACTCTTGTATCAGGGCTGTAAGCCATAAGAATGACGACGAATGCTAGAAATGCCAATGACACATAAGACGTAAACGGAAATAAAGGCATTTTGTACTTTAATTGTTTCTTTTCTTCCGGCTTCAAACTTTTCCTGTATTTGATTTGAGAAAGCAAAATGATTGCCCACGTCCAAATCGCTCCGAACGTCGCAATACTTGTAACCCAAGTAAATACCTTCGCAGGGACAACATAGTTTAACAGCACTCCGACTAATAAAGCCCCCGCTGAAGCCAGAACAGCTTTACCCGGGATGCCGCCTTTCGTCAGCTGACCATATGCTTGTGGCGCCTCTTTCTGTTCCGCCAAGTTAAACAGCATCCGTCCTGTGCTGAAAATACCGCTGTTGCATGAAGACAGCGCGGCAGTCAACACGACAAAGTTAATGATACCTGCGGCTGATGGAATGCCCACTTTTTGAAATGTGAGAACAAATGGGCTTCCTTGAGAGCCAATTTCCTGCCACGGATAAATAGACATAATGACAAATAAAGCGCCTACATAAAAAATCAAAATCCGCCAAAATACTGTATCGATTGCTTTGGCTAACGATTTTTGCGGGTTTTTCACTTCGCCAGCCGTCACCCCGATCATTTCAATCCCTAAATAGGCGAACATGACCATTTGAAGAGACAATAGAACCCCTTTTAAACCATGAGGGAAAAATCCTCCGTTGTTCCACAAATTGCTGATTCCAGTGGCAATGCCCCCATTGCCGACTCCTGCAATAATCATCAATAAACCGACAGCAATCATGGATAAGATCGCAACAATTTTAATCAATGCGAACCAAAATTCCAACTCACCGTAAGCTTTGACAGCCAGGAAATTAACACCCGTCATAATGACCAGCGCCGATAATGCCCAAATCCAGTTTGGCACGTCAGGAAACCAGAACCCCATATAAATACCGACAGCAGTAATTTCGGCCATACAGGTGACAACCCATAAAAACCAGTAGTTCCACCCTGTTAAATAGCCTGCAAGCGGTCCCAAATAATCACGCGCATACCTGCTGAAGGAGCCTGCGACCGGTTTTTGAATGGCCATTTCCCCAAGCGCTCTCATAATAAAAAACATAACCAGACCGCTTGCGGCATACGCTACCAAAATACCTGGCCCTGCTAATTGAATAGCTGATGCGGAGCCGAGGAACAACCCTACTCCTATAGCAGCTCCTAAAGACATTAAAGAAATATGCCTTTCTTCGAGTCCACGGTGCAGCTCTTGTTTTTGTTTTTGCATGCTTTCTTCTCCCCTAGAAAAAAATATCATTATATCATTTTTCTGAATATTCCGTACAGATTTGGTAAATCAATGATGATGGAGAAATAAAAGGATAACAACAAGGCTTTCGACTACTCGAAAGCCTTGTTGTCTGTTACACAAAGATGACTTCTTTAGGCTGATGGCTCAGCTCTTCAGGCATATACCGTTTTTCAATATTAATGCTATGCCAGATCATAAAGATCAGTACAGTCCAGATTTTACGGCTGTTATCAGCCTTGTCCGCACAATGGTCTTCAAGAAGCTGAAGGACATAATCCTTATGGATATAAGCATCCGTTTGGCTTTCCTGAATAATATTCCGTACCCATTCGTTCATTTCGTTTTTCAGCCAATGACGGATCGGTACAGGGAAACCGAGTTTTTTGCGGTTTAATACGTGCTCAGGCACAATTCCTTCAGCGGCTTTGCGAAGAAGATACTTCGTCGTGCCGTTCTTCGTTTTCAGCTCATCAGGAATTTTTGAAGCGACGTCGAATACGACTTTATCCAAGAACGGCACACGCAGTTCCAAAGAATTCGCCATCGTCATTTTATCCGCCTTTAACAAAATGTCGCCGCGCATCCAAGTGTGGATATCGACATACTGCATTTTGTTGATATCGCTGTACGAGCTGCTTTCTGTAAAGTAAGTCTTCGTCACATCGCGATATGAAAGGTTCGGATTATAATGCTTCAACAGCTGCTTTTTGACAGACTCTTCAAAGATTTTCGCGTTACCGATATAACGATCTTCAAGCGGAGTACAGCCGCGCTCAAGCAGGCTCTTTCCTCTCATACCTTCAGGCATAACGGCAGCAACGTGCAGAAGCATCTTTTTCAAGCCGGACGGAATCCGTTCAAACGGTTTAAGCGAAAGCGGTTCACGGTAAATGTTATATCCGCCGAAGAGCTCATCCGCTCCTTCACCTGATAAAGCAACCGTAACATGTTTTTTCGCTTCTTTTGCAACAAAGTACAACGGAATCGCTGCCGGATCAGCAAGCGGATCATCAAAATGCCATACGATCTTCGGAAGCTCATTCATGTATTCCTCAGGCGAAATGACTTTGCTGATATTTTCGATGCCCAGCGCCGCTGCCGTTTCTTTCGCTACATCAACCTCACTGAAGCCCTGCTGTTCAAAGCCGACAGAGAATGTTTTTAAGCTTGGATGAAATTCCTTCGCAACAGACACAATAAAGGAAGAATCAATCCCGCCAGACAGGAATGAACCGACAGGAACGTCACTTCTCATATGAACGTTTACAGAGTCATAGATCGCGTCTCTGACTTCTTTCACAAGCTTGTCTTCTTCAGTCTGAACCGGCTTGAAGTTCGCTTTGAAATACGTTTTGAATGTGATATCGCCGTCCGGGCGGATTGTGAACTGTGAACCCGGCTCTACTTTTTTCACATGGGCATCAAGCGTGCTTGGCTCAGGAACAAATTGGAAAGACATGTACTGCTGCAATGCCTCTTTGTCTATTTCAATATCATTCTGAGCAACCATTAAACTTTTTCTCTCTGAGGCAAAATAAACCTGATCATTGATTGTTGTGTAGTACAACGGTTTAATGCCGAATGGATCTCTTGCCCCATAAAGCACATGATCGTTTTTATTCCAAATCAGAAAGGCAAACATACCGCGCAGTTTGGACGCCGCTTCTTCTTTATAGTGACGGTAAGTCGCAAGAAGAACCTCTGTGTCCGAATCCGTGTTGAATGTGTACCCCTTTGCTTCAAGCTCTTCTCTCAGTTCAATATAGTTATAGATTTCTCCGTTAAAGATAATCCAATATGCTTCATCTTCATATGATAAAGGCTGTCCGCCATTTTCTACATCAATAATGCTGAGCCGTCTGAATCCGAAGCCGACGTGCTCATCATGGAAATATCCATCACTGTCAGGACCGCGGTGAACGATCATTTGGTTCATTTGTTTGATTAGTTCTTCTTGATCAGCGGTTTGAGCTAACGGATGCTTGTTAAAAACCCCGACAAATCCACACATAGTATTGCCTCCATAATTAAAATTGTCATCATTGAACCCCTATTTATAGACGCTGTGAATAGTATTTGGTTTCACAGTTATGTAAAAAAATAAACATGAATACAACGATAAAAAAGGGAAAGCCGCTTAACCAGTAAGCGGCTATAAAATTATTCTCCTAACGCTTCTTTACGCAGCTGCTCCGCTTTGTCTGTGCGCTCCCAAGGAAGGTCAACATCGTGACGTCCAAAGTGGCCGTACGCAGCAGTTTGTTTGTAGATCGGACGGCGCAAATCAAGCATTTTGATAATGCCGGCAGGTCGTAAATCAAAGTTATTGCGAACAACTTCAATCAGTTTTTCCTCAGAAGCTTTTCCGGAACCGAATGTGTTGATTGAGATTGACACAGGCTGTGCAACACCGATCGCGTAAGCAAGCTGTACTTCGCAAGAATCAGCAAGCTCAGCCGCAACGATGTTTTTCGCAACGTATCTTGCCGCATAAGCTGCAGAACGGTCTACCTTCGTCGCGTCCTTACCTGAGAACGCGCCTCCGCCGTGGCGTGCATAGCCGCCGTACGTATCAACGATGATTTTGCGTCCTGTAAGTCCCGCATCGCCTTGAGGGCCTCCGATTACGAAACGTCCTGTAGGGTTGATGAAATATTTTGTTTCTTCATCAATCAGCTCTTCAGGAACAACCGGATTGATCACATATTCTTTAATGTTGCGCTGAATTTGCTCAAGTGTAATTTCAGGGTGATGCTGAGTTGAAATAACAATCGCGTCAATGCGGACTGGTTTGTTATTTTCATCGTACTCAACCGTTACCTGTGTTTTGCCGTCAGGGCGAAGGTACGGAAGAATATCTTCTTTACGGACTTCACTTAGGCGGCGGGCTAATTTATGGGCAAGTGAAATTGGAAGAGGCATAAGCTCTTTCGTTTCGTTGCACGCATAACCGAACATTAATCCTTGGTCACCCGCACCAATCGCTTCAATTTCTTCGTCGCTCATTGTGCCTTCACGGGCTTCAAGCGCTTGGTCTACGCCCATCGCGATATCAGCAGACTGCTCATCAATTGATGTTAAAACCGCACAAGTTTCCGCATCAAATCCGTATTTTGCACGTGTGTATCCGATTTCTTTAATGGTTTGGCGAACCGTTTTCGGAATGTCAACATACGTAGAAGTTGTGATCTCTCCGCTTACAAGAACCAAACCTGTTGTCACAGATGTTTCACAAGCAACACGCGCGTTAGGATCTTTCTTTAAAATTTCATCTAAAATGCTGTCAGAAATCTGGTCACAGATTTTATCCGGATGCCCCTCCGTAACAGATTCTGATGTAAATAAACGACGATTTTCACTCATGATTTGCTTCCTCCTGCACAAGGCCTCTCGAAAGACCTTGTATATATGATACGGAACTCGCTCCCTCTTATACAATGTACAGTTATATTAGAGAATGTTAATTGGCATATTTATGAAATAAAAAAACCTTTTCCATCGAGGAAAGGGTTTGGTCTTTGTGCCTTTCACTCTTATCGCTCAAGGAATCATACAACCTTGCAACAGGTTAGCACCTTGGTTGTCTCACTCAGTTGAACATAATAAATAACTGAGAAACCGGTTGCTGGGCTTCATAGGGCCTGTCCCTCCGCCAGCTCGGGATAAGAGTATCCGCTCAATGAAATATCTTATCGTAAAAGGGTTTGCAATGTCAATATGATTCAGAAGAAATAGGCACCTATATTGAGGGAAAACAATGGAAATGCACACACAAAAAATAATAAATAGTATAGACTATTTGAAAATATATGTTATACTAATTCACAATTAGCAAAACACAAAAAACGATAAAGGAAGGTTTCATATGAACTCAGTTGATTTGACCGCTGATTTACAAGCCTTATTAACATGTCCAAATGTGCGTCATAATTTATCAGCAGCACAGCTAACAGAAAAAGTACTTTCCCGAAACGAAGGCATTTTAACATCCACAGGTGCTGTTCGCGCGACAACAGGCGCTTACACAGGACGCTCACCTAAAGATAAGTTCATCGTGGAGGAAGAAAGCACGAAAAATAAGATCGATTGGGGCCCGGTGAATCAGCCCATTTCAGAAGAAGCGTTTGAGCGGCTGTATACGAAAGTTGTCAGCTATTTAAAGGAGCGAGATGAACTGTTTGTTTTCGAAGGATTTGCCGGAGCAGACGAGAAATACAGGCTGCCGATCACTGTCGTAAATGAGTTCGCATGGCACAATTTATTTGCGCGGCAGCTGTTTATCCGTCCGGAAGGAAATGATAAGAAAACAGTTGAGCAGCCGTTCACCATTCTTTCTGCTCCGCACTTCAAAGCGGATCCAAAAACAGACGGCACTCATTCCGAAACGTTTATTATTGTCTCTTTCGAAAAGCGGACAATTTTAATCGGCGGAACTGAGTATGCCGGTGAAATGAAGAAGTCCATTTTCTCCATTATGAATTTCCTGCTGCCTGAAAGAGATATTTTATCTATGCACTGCTCCGCCAATGTCGGTGAAAAAGGCGATGTCGCCCTTTTCTTCGGACTGTCAGGAACAGGCAAGACCACCCTGTCGGCAGATGCTGACCGCAAGCTGATCGGTGACGATGAACATGGCTGGTCTGATACAGGCATCTTTAATATTGAAGGCGGGTGCTACGCTAAGTGCATTCATTTAAGCGAGGAAAAGGAGCCGCAAATCTTTAACGCGATCCGTTTCGGGTCTGTTCTCGAAAATGTAGTTGTTGACGAAGATACACGCGAAGCCAATTATGATGATTCCTTCTATACTGAAAACACGCGGGCAGCTTACCCGATTCATATGATTGACAACATCGTGACTCCAAGCATGGCCGGCCATCCGTCAGCAATTGTATTTTTGACGGCTGATGCCTTCGGAGTCCTGCCGCCGATCAGCAAACTAACGAAGGAGCAGGCCATGTACCATTTCTTGAGCGGTTACACGAGTAAACTCGCCGGAACCGAACGTGGTGTCACGTCTCCTGAAACGACATTCTCTACATGCTTCGGCTCACCTTTCCTGCCGCTTCCTGCTCACGTCTATGCTGAAATGCTCGGCAAAAAGATCGATGAACACGGGGCAGACGTTTTCTTAGTTAATACCGGCTGGACCGGGGGCGGCTACGGCACAGGCGAACGAATGAAGCTTTCTTACACTAGAGCGATGGTCAAAGCAGCGATTGAAGGTAAATTAGAGGATGCAGAAATGATAACTGACGATATTTTCGGCCTGCACATTCCGGCTCATGTTCCTGGCGTTCCTGATCATATCCTTCAACCTGAAAACACATGGACCAACAAGGAAGAATACAAAGAAAAAGCGGTCTACCTTGCAAATGAATTCAAAGAGAACTTTAAAAAGTTCGCACATACCGATGCCATCGCCCAGGCAGGCGGCCCTCTCGTATAAAAAACAAAAGCCAAGAGCAATTATGCTCTTGGCTTGTTTTAATTGACGGAATGCAAAGAAGTCAGCTTGTATGTAATGATGGTCCGGCCTTCTTCCCATTGAAGCTTCTGCACTTCAGCTGTGCCTGACTTTTCGCCAAACTTTGTTTTGCGTACATCCATTGGAATCTCCATCGGATATACTCGGTATCCGTCCTTCTCTAACGTGAATATATTCTCATCTATGCGAACTTCTTTTCCTTTTGTCACAATCAGTGTATTAAATTCAATAGGCATTCCCAAAGTGAAATCCCCTTTCGTTCTCTTTTTTCTTTATCATAACATATTTCACTGTCAGCGGTTTTTCATCCATTGTGTGAGCTGCCGTACGATACGCCGGTTTTCTTTTGGCGGGAAATAATGTGTGAATGTACTGTAGTACCAAGTCTCCACCGGCTTATGCAGTTGTTTTAGCTTCTCTTCAAATAAATAGGAATGCTGAATCGAAACATTTTGGTCTTTTTCTCCATGGATTAACAGCACGGGAGCCTGAATTTTGTTTACTTGGTCAAACGGTGTCCTCCATTGATATTCCTCAGGCACCTTTTTCGGTGTTCCGCCGATGACTCTTTTCATCATTCGCCGCAAATCCTGCCGCTCCTCGTATGTAAGAATCATATCACTGACGCCTCCCCAGGAAACAAATGAAGCTGCCTGCCTGCCCATTTCGATAGCAGTAAGCATTCCCATAATTCCGCCGCGGGAAAAGCCGAAGATGTGGACTTTATCCTTCTTGACATTTGGGTGCTGCTGAAGCAGGCGAAAAGCAGAAAATGCATCCTCCCTGTCTTCTCCGGCAAAATCCTCATTGCCTTCTCCTCCTTGATTTCCTCTGTAAAAAGGAGCAAATACCACAAACCCTTGGGATGCAAACTGGATAATCCGGCCTGGCCGAACCATGCCCACGCTTTTAATCCCGCCGCGCAAATATAAAAATCCGTCATATTGTCCCGGTTCCGCCGGCTCAGCCAGAAGCCCCTTAACCCGTAATCCATTTGACAGGTAGCAGATCGTATACAAACGCACATGCTGGCTCGGCGACGGAAATCTACTTTTCTCTACAATCAAAACAGCCGCCTCCTTTTTTCTATATGCTTTCCTTACTCCAAAATTACATCCGGAGAACCTGGTTATGCATTCACACATTTTTATACCCATCATACGATATGTAAAGCAAAAAAGGATATTAACTTGATGCGAAATAAGGAGGTTGTCTATGTGAACAGATGGTTAAGGCTGGGCTTCGCCTGTGTCGGCAGTATCTTTCTCATGATCGCCCTGGCGGCTTGCAAGCAGGAAGAAACGCTCACCAAAGTCAAAGTAGCTGAAGTGACCCATTCAATTTTTTACGCACCTTTATATGTTGCTGAGTCTAAAGGTTTTTTTAAGGAAGAAGGGCTTGATGTCGATGTGAATACGACCTGGGGCGGAGACAAAACGATGACATCGCTTCTTTCCAACGGCTCCGACATCGCGCTTGTCGGGTCAGAAACATCTATTTATGTTGAAGCGCAAGGAGCTAAAGATCCCGTCATTAATTTCGCCCAGCTGACTCAGACAGACGGAACGTTTCTTGTCGCGAGAGAAGATGTTGAACACTTCGACTGGGATCAACTGAAAGGAAAAACGTTTCTCGGCCAGCGAAAAGGCGGCATGCCGCAAATGGTCGGCGAGTATGTGCTGAACAAACATAAGATTGACCCGCATAAGGATATAGACCTCATCCAGAACATAGACTTCGCCAATATTGCCAATGCGTTTGCTTCTGGAACCGGTGAGTATGTACAGCTCTTTGAACCGCAGGCTTCTCTCTTTGAGAAAAAAGGCATCGGCCATATCGTGGCTTCATTCGGAGAAGAATCAGGAGAGGTTCCTTATACGACTTTTATGGCGAAACAAAGCTATTTGAAGAAAAATGAAGACACGGCCGTAAAGTTTACAAAAGCCATTTATAAGGCACAGCAGTGGGTTGAAAATCATTCTGCGAAGGACATCACAGATGCCATTAAAGATGAATTTGATGATACCGACCCAGACGTCATCGAAACAACCATTGAACGCTATAAAAAACAGCATTCATATTCGCCAGACCCTCTGCTTAACGAAAAAGAATGGGAGCTTCTCCAAACCATTATGGATCAATCTGGAGAACTGCCGAAGCACATTCCATACAATCAGCTTGTAAATAAAGAAATTGCTGAAAAAGTCACCTCGGAGAAATAGGAGGCGCCATCTATGTCTTTCTTACATGTCGACCATGTAACCCATACTTATTTTTCTATTAAAGAAAAAACAACGGCTGTGCGGGATATTCATTTCGATGCCGAAAAAGGCGATTTCATCTCATTTCTCGGCCCAAGCGGCTGCGGAAAAACAACACTGCTTTCCATTATTGCCGGTTTGATTGAGCCATCAGAAGGCAGAGTTCTGATTGAAGGCCGTGAGCCGAATCAAAAAGAACATAATATTGGCTATATGCTTCAGCAGGATTACTTATTTCCCTGGAAATCTATCGAGGAAAATGTGCTTCTCGGTTTAAAAATCGCCGACACGCTGACAGAAGAAAGCAAAGCCGCTGCACTCGGTCTATTGCCGGAGTTCGGCCTCATAGATGTGGAGAAAAAATATCCGAAAGAGCTGTCAGGCGGGATGCGCCAGCGGGCTGCGCTTGCAAGAACACTTGCGCCTAACCCTAGTCTGCTTTTGCTGGATGAGCCATTTTCCGCGCTTGATTTTCAGACAAAGCTGTCTTTAGAAAACCTGGTATTCCGCACATTAAAGGAATATCAAAAAACAGCAGTGCTTGTCACTCATGATATAGGGGAAGCGATAGCGATGAGCGATACGATCTTTTTATTTTCAAATCAGCCGGGCACCATCCATCAGATTTTTACCATTCCTAAGGAATTGGCCGCGATGTTGCCTTTTGACGCCCGTCAGGAACCTTCCTTCCAGACACTGTTTCAAACGATATGGAAGGAGCTGAATTCTCTTGAGAAACAGCAAAGAAACCATTGATCTGCTTCACGAGCAGTATCAATTCAAACAGAAAAAGGAAAAGTGGAAGGTCCATTCCTTTCAGCTTGCCATATTTATTCTCTTTTTCTCGGGCTGGGAAACCTCCAGCAGGCAGGGCTGGATCGATCCGCTGATCTTCAGCTCTCCATCAGCTGTGTGGCGATTATTGCTGGAGAAACTTGGTGACGGTTCTTTACTGTCACACATCGGCGTCACTTTATTTGAAACGGTGCTTGGCTTTTTGCTCGGGACGTTTATGGGCACGTGCCTCGCCGCTTTGTTATGGTGGTCTAACCGACTTGCCAGAATTTTAGATCCGTATCTTGTAATTTTGAATGCAATGCCGAAAGTGGCCCTGGGCCCGATCCTGATTGTCGCGCTCGGTCCCAGTTTTATCAGCATCATTGCGATGGGAGCCATCATCAGCGTCATTATCACAACCATCGTTGTCTATACCGCCTTCCAGGAGGTCGACGAAAACTATACGAAAGTCATGAAAACATTCGGCGCAAAAAAGTGGGTTATTTTTAAAGAAGTCATACTGCCTGCATCCTCCCCCGCGATTATTTCAACACTAAAAGTGAACGTCGGTTTATCATGGGTTGGCGTCATTGTAGGGGAATTCCTCGTTTCGAAGGTCGGATTAGGATATATGATTATTTACGGATTCCAAGTCTTCAATTTTACACTCGTCTTCTTAAGCCTGCTGATCATCGCCATCTTCGCCACTCTGATGTATCAGGGCGTCGAGGTGCTGGAAAAGAAATGGACGAAGGGGAGGACATAAAAAACCCGGCACATGTGCCGGGTTTTTTATTCAATCCATCCAGATTCTTTCAGTTTTTTCAAACTGATCGGAAGTACGGAATCCTTCATAATAAAGCTGAATTTTTTATTGCGGGAAAGGTTCTCCGGAAGCTCGTGAAACAAAACCGGGCCTTTCGTTTCAAAGTAATCAGCTTGCTTTTCGAGCTTTTCTATATCTGCAAAATATATATTTTTTACAATCACTTTTTCTTTTCCGAGAACTTTATACTGTCCGAGATACTTGAGGCTTTTGACTCTCGCGCCCGTCTCTTCCTTTACTTCCCGGAGCGCAGCCTCTTCTGCGCACTCCATCGGCTCTACTTTCCCGCCTGGAAACTCATAGCCTCTGTCCTCATGTTCTGTTAAAAGCCATTTGCCGCCAAAACGGCAAATCACCCAGACATGCTTCGGGCTGTCCGAGAAAGGCTGATCGTCAAAGGAAAGCTGAACAGTATTCTGATAATAATCTTTAAACTCGTACATGTTTATCCCTCAAATCCGTTCCTAGCTATCTTCCATACATCATACCACAGTTACGTTTCTTCGGAAGCCTTTTATCAAAAAATAAGGGACCCAGCACGCCGTCAGGTTTTGCATGCAGACTAGCTCGTACAGTTTTTTGCGATACTTTTGCCGGAAAGTGTGACCGACGCTCTGGGCTTTATTATGACCCGCGAACAGGGAAAAGTTACGGTTTGCGCTTAAATTTATTTTTTAACGTTTCTAAAAGATCGACAAGCATCTGAGGAACCGGTATGCCAAGAGAGCTGGCTGTCACAACAATTTGCACAGATTCATAAAGAATATAAAACATAATAGCCAAGTCACGAATTGATCCCTCTGTATTCAGCAGCTGATCGAAAAAGTGGCATACAGAGATCAGAGCCAGCGTGACTAATTTTTTGACAAGCCGGGCAAATACCTTTATAAATGACAGTTTATGAATAATCGTTTCCTTCAAAGTCGTACTGATAAATTCAATTGCCATAAGAGAGAGCAAAATCAGAAATGAATACTGAAAACCTCCAAAGAAAAAACCCGCTGCTGAAACGCTGACTGCAAAAAACGAAAAGATGCCAAAGTCTCTATCCATTTATCCCAACATCCTTTCACAGAAACGGCCTTACGATATTCTATGGAAAACAAGCCGAACGGATTGGATTTTTCAGAAAAATGGACTGGTTGTCGCCTATTTTTCAGATACAAAAAGAAAAGCCGGACGTCTTTTTTAAGACATCCGGCCGTTCTATTTTTGAACTTAACCTAGGTAAGCTTTTAGCATCCAGTTATGTTTTTCAATATTTTGATGGATCGCAAGAAGCATGTCCCCTGTTGTTTCGTCACCGACTTCATCAGCTAAATCCATACCGTTTTTCAGCTCTTCCGCGATGACTCTGAAATCATCATATACGCTTTGAACCATTTGTTCAGCTGTTTCATTTCCAGCCGCTTCTTTGACAGAAGCCGTTTCTAAGGATTCCTTCATTGTTGCAATCGGTTTTCCGTTCAGCGCCAAAAGACGTTCTGCTAAGTCATCAATATAAGTTGCCGTTTCGTTGTACAGCTCCTCAAACTTTTCATGAAGAGTGAAGAAATCTTTTCCTTTCACATACCAGTGATAATTATGTAGTTTCACATACATGACTGTCCAGTTGGCTACTTGTTTGTTCACTGCTTGAATCAATTGTTCTGACATGATATCTCCTCCTTGTTATATGACTATGTATACCCTTAATATCGTACGCTAAAACCTCTTTTTTACCCTTATCTGTCACGATTTCTTCTATTATGCTACAATTGTTAAAAAACGGGAGGTGGAATGTCATGACGCTTCTCATTACGATAAGTATTTTGATTGTGCTGGCTGTTTTGCTTGTAACCATTTGGACGACTGTAAAAGCCTATAATGTAAAGCATACCATTGATCCGCCACAAGAAAATCACTCTGATTCACACAATCAATGATGATGTGAATGCTCCTCTTCTGACTGATTGCTGGCAGCATCGGCGTCTCCGACTTGGACTTTTAAGGTCGGCATGCTATGCTGTTTTTTTGCTGTGACATGGGATTGGACAGTGTATACACCATCTTCCTTAAACGTCGTTTCCAATCGGTATACGCCTTTTTCTTGTTTCGCCTTAAACATTTGGCTTGCGTCTTTTTCCCCTTCTTTCCATACTTCAAACTCTACTTCATCGGCATCCGTCACAGCTTCATCACCATATGATACGGCTGCTTCATAAGCAGCGCTTTCTCCGGGATTTACTTTTTCAGGCCCGGTCAGCTTGACATCCAAAACCTCGGGCGTCTCAGCTGTATTTGCTTTACTTTCACCAGATCCGCATCCATTAAGCAATAAAGCAGAAAAAAGCAGAACAACCAACATCTTTTTCATGCCATCACCCTTTCATCGTTTACCTAAATAGTAGCAAACGCTTACAGCAAATGGTACATAAAATATGAGACGTCACAAAAAAGACCTTTTTGCTTATGCGCAAAAAGGTCCTTTCTATTTTAGCCAAATACTTTTAGCAATTCTTCTTTATCCTGTGAAAGCCAGAAACGCATTAAACGTTTAGCGCCTTCCAGATCATGAAGCTTCGCTTGGCCGCACTGCTTTTCATTCGCAGCTGGTATTTCTGTAATCTCTACCGCTTCCTTCATTGTGTCTTCAAGCAGATCAACGATTTCCGCTGATGTCGGCTCTCCGCTCACAACTAGATAATAGCCTGTCTGGCAGCCCATTGGAGAAATATCAATGATATCAAAATGATCGTATTTCTCAGCGTGAGAACGAATCGTAAACGCGAGCAAATGCTCGAGTGTGTGAATGGTGTCAGGCTTCATCGCCTGTTTATTTGGCTGGCAAAAACGAATGTCAAATTTATTTACAACGCCGTCTGTTCCCACTTTATGCACGCCGCAATGTCTTACATATGGAGCAACAACCGCATTATGATCAAGCTCAAAACTTTCTACTGAAGGCATAATGGCACTCTCCCCTTTTTTAAAAATGTAATTTCATTATAACATACTTTTCCGATAAGAATTATTGATTAACTTTTCAATCTGTGTTTTTTTTCTTATACTTGCATCAGAAAGGTTGCTGAAGAAACATGAAAACCCTATTCATCGCTCTGATCAGAGGATATCAAAAATTCATCTCGCCCCTGACACCGCCAACGTGCCGCTTTTATCCGACCTGTTCCCAATATGGAATCGAAGCGATTAAAACACATGGCGCTTTAAAAGGCGGATGGCTGACAATCAAACGGATTTTGAAATGCCACCCGTTCCATCCGGGAGGAGTCGATCCCGTTCCTGAAAAGAAACAAAAACATTAATTGTTATAACCGTTTACGATAAGATCCAGTTTTCCGGTTTTAGGATCAATGACTAAGCCATGGACCGGAACGTTTTCAGGGAACAGCGGGTGATGTTTAATAACATCTACGCTGTCTTTCACACTCGCTTCCACTGAATCAAAGCTTTTAAACCATTGATCAAAGTCTACACCGGAGTACTTTATTGTTTCGATGCGTTCTTCCGGAATCCCTCTTGCTTTGATTTTTTCAAGCATGCTTTTGCTGCTGATTTTGCTCATGCCGCAATCGTGATGCCCGATCACACACACCTCATCTGCATTCAGCTCGTACACTGCGACGAGTATACTTCTCATGATGCTTCCGAATGGGTGTGTCACAAGCGCACCGGCACTTTTAATGATTTTCACATCACCGTTTCGCAAATTCATCGCATGCGGCAGCAGTTCAACCAGACGAGTATCCATGCAAGAAAGAATCGCCATTTTTTTATCTGGAAATTTTGATGTTTGATACTTTTCATACTCTCTTTGTTCAGTAAATGTCTTGTTAAATTCGAGAATATCATTTAGAAGACTCATGTTCGTTGTCCCTTTCTATTCTTTTTACTCTTCAATATATCACAACCCTTGTTTATTCGTCATAATAAAAAAAGACAAACCCTCAGGCCTGCCTTATTTCCCCATGTTATAGCGTTTTTTGAACTGCTCAACTCGTCCGCCTTTTTCATTGAATTTCTGGCGGCCTGTATAAAACGGATGCGTGTCAGAGCTTACCTCTACTTTAATGACAGGATATGTGTTTCCGTCTTCCCACTCTGCTGTTTCATTAGATGTTTTCGTAGAGGTGCTGAGAAAACGGTAGCCGCTGTTGACATCCTGAAATATCACTTTGTGGTTCTTCGGATGAATTCCTTCTTTCATGTGAATCTCCTTTCAATAAATCGTAATAATTACGTTTTATTTTATAACCTTACAAACGTTTTGTCAATCTTCTTATATCCTTCCCTCTGTTTTCACATCGTAAACCTCATGGCATTTAAGAATAGGAAGAATAATCTAACCGAGGAAGCAAATAATAAACCCAAAATACATACAGAACGTCTTTTTAGAAAGGTGGTTTACGATTGTGGATGATTTAGTTTTGGCCAGAAGCCTCTTTGGCACGACAATGGGCTTTCATATTATTTTCGCAACGCTTGGAGTCGGTCTCCCGCTCATGATTTTAGTGGCGGAATTGATCTATCAAAAAACGAAAGATGACCATTATGCGATCATGGCGAAAAGATGGACGAAAGCACAAGCCGTTTTGCTGGGGGTCGCCATACCGACCGGAACGATCGCGGGCACTCAGCTCGCGCTTTTATGGCCGGGATTTATGGAAGTCATCGGCCGGGTGATGTCCCTGCCATTTCAAATTGAAATCTATGCTTTTTTTGTTGAAGCCCTATTCATGTCGATTTATGTATACGCTGCAGACCGTTTGTCACCTGCAATGAGGATTGTTGCTGTTTTCTTTGTGTTAGTCGGGGCAGCAGCATCCGCTGTTCTGATCACGAATGTTCACGCTTTTGAAGGTACGCCCGCCGGTTTTAAAATTTTAAACGGAAAAATTACTGATGTTGACCCGTGGGCCGCGTTCTTCAATCCAAGCTTTTTTATCACTGCGGGCCATGTCGTTTTATCCGCGTTTATGACGGGAGCGTTTATCGTGGCTTCTGTGGCGGCGTATAAAATGATCCGGACGAGGAAAAAGGAAAAGGTCTATCGCTTTCACCGGAAAGCCCTTTTGCTCGCACTGACGATCGGCGGTATTTTTTCATTGCTGACCGCTTTGAACGGACATGAATCTGCACAGATGCTGTACGAATACCAGCCCGAAAAATTAGCCGGTGCGGAAGGCCTGTTTGAAACAAGATCCCATGCCCCGCTCGCTATCGGCGGTTTTACCGACCCGAATGAAGAAAAAGTAAAATGGGCAATCGAGATTCCATGGGCTTTAAGCTTTTTGGCAGCGAACCGTTTTGACACTGTTGTAAAAGGATTAAATGCATTTCCGAGAGATGAATGGTCGCCGCTTTTCATTCACACGCTGTTTAATGCGATGGTCGGTGTAGGCATGCTGCTTATTCTTTATTCCATTATCGGTGTGGTCTGGAGAAAGGTGCTCAAGAAAGACCGTTTCCCAACGTGGCTTTTGGTCATTTTCATGACAGCAGGCCCTTTTAGTCTCATCGGCATTGAATTCGGCTGGATTTTCGCATGTACGGGGAGGCAGCCTTGGGTCATCTATCATCTGCTGAAAACGTCAGATGTCGTAACAACGACTGGCTCGATTGGGCTGCTGTTCTTATTTTTCACATTTGTTTATGCCGTGTTAGGCGCAGCTGTCGTCTACGTGCTGCTGTATTATTTCCGCAAGCACCCGGTTGACGAAGATTTAAATACAGCGGAGTCGTAATGGCTCCGCAAACAGGAAACCAAATGGAAGGAAGATCGTACAAATGGAGATTTCAACTGACGCTCTGATCGCCATCTCAATTATCTGGGGCTTTGTGTTTATTTACGCCGTCATGGCGACAATGGATTTTGGAGCGGGATTTTGGTCTATGATCTATTTAAACAAGGAGCATATGAAGGCCACCGATATTGCGAATCGCTTTTTGTCCCCGACTTGGGAGGTCACAAACGTCTTTATTGTGGCCATCGTCGTGGCGCTTTTCAGTTTTTTCCCCGGCGCGACATTTGTGCTCGGCACCGTTTTATTAATTCCCGGAAGCATGATTTTACTGCTTTTAGCGATTCGAAGCGGATTTCTCGTGTTTTCAAATACAGCAAAGGAGCGGAAAACGCTAAGATATATTTCCGGCATCTCCGGCTTTATCATTCCTGCTATTTTAATTTTGGTGCTTCCTGTGACACACGGAGGGTTTATAGAAAAAACGGATGGAATCTATAACTTAAATATGTCTAAAATCTTTTCAAGCCCCAACGCCTATTCATTTATCGGGTTTGCGATTTTAAGCACCTTATTTTTGTCCTCGCTGCTGCTTGCAGATGTTTCAAATGTGGCAGAGGAACAGGATGCGTACCGAGCCTACAGAAAAAGCGCCCTGATTACCGGCCCGATTTCACTGTTGTTTGCTGTATGCATCATGGTGACAATGCGGAATGAAGCAAACTGGCTGTACAGCGGAATGATGAATGATTTTACTTGGATTATTGCATCGTTCATCACATTTGTCATTGCTGGAATCGCTCTTTTTCTGCCTAACAAATGCTTTGGGCAAAACATCGGAAAACCGCGGCTTGCACTTGTCGCGATTGGGATACAGTATTTTCTCGCAAGCTACGCTTACGGGCGGGCGCATCTTCCGTATATGATTTATCCCGATGTGACAGTCATGTCAGGCTTCACAGAGCCAGCAACGTTCAGAGCGCTGTTTGCAACGTATATCGTTGCATTTATCATTCTATTTCCGGGCTTCTTTTTCTTCTGGAAAATGTTTATGCGAGATAAACGCTATATCCGCCAGGAGGAATAGAGGGCAAGCCAGCCGGCTATACTAATCCAGAACCTTTATAAGGAGGGGATGGCATGGAGCAGAAAATTCTATGTGAGGTCAACAACTGTTCTTATTGGGGCAAAGGTAACAAATGCACCGCTGATACCATTTATGTTGTCAGCCATACTGGTGAAACGGCTGAAAACAGCCGGGAAACAGACTGCAAAACGTTTAAGCCGCATGATTTATAATTAAAAGAAAGAGCTGCATCAGCCAGCTCTTTCTTTTTGCATGTTGAGTGTTCTCAACTTTTTAGTCATGACCCCGTTTGCAGGTGAAAACAAAAAGGCGCTTGCATAACATACACCTGTCATGGCCGCCATCGCTCCTGAAATCGAAACATTAAGCCACGTTGCGAAGAAATAGCCCATGACCGCCGACAGCCCGCCAATCAACGCGCTGAGAATCAGCATATAAAGAAGCCGGTCTGTCAGCAAATGTGCCGCAGCAGGCGGAACAATCAGCATGGCCACAACCAATACGGCACCCACCGAATCAAAGGAAGCAACAGTTGTCAGGGACAGCATGCCCATTTGCACGTAATGAATGAGCAAAACCGGTATTCCCAAGGCTAAGGCCATTTGAGGATCAAACGAAGCGATTTTAAACTCCTTATAGCACACACTGATCAACACTACATTTAAAACCAGAACAGATGCCAGCATCCAAAACGCTTTCGGCCCAATATCAACCCCCAATACCGTCACCGTATTCCACGGCACAAAAGCGATTTCTCCCATTAACGAGTGCTCAATATCGAGATGGACATTCGCTCCATACACAGAAAGCAAAATAACCCCGATTGCAAATAAGGATGTAAACACAACTCCTATGGCAGCATCTGATTGAACCCCCTTGCTATGAAGAAGCTGAACCAAGAAAGCCGTTAACAGACCGGTTGCGGCTGCGCCAATAAACATATAAATCCCATCGAGACTTCCCGTCACTAGAAAAGCGCCGACAATGCCAAGCAACACTGTATGACTGATTGCGTCGGCCAGCATCGCCATGCTTCTCAGCACAAGAAATGTGCCGATCAATCCGCAGCTTACACCGACTAATACACCGGTAGCTATAATCCATGCTTCAAAACTCATTCGCGATCTGTCCCTTCTCAGCATCATGAGACACTTTTCGAAGCTCAGGCATCCGTCCATACAGCTTTAAGAGTGAATAAAGCCGCTCTCTCGTTTCTCTCGGTAAACGGTCCGGGTCAAAGCAGTCCTGATCGGATTCTATATTGGCAAGTTCCATTTCATGCATGAGATACACTTCATACATCCGCTGCTTCAAAGCTGTGTGATAGCCTTTTTCAATCCCTTTGCTTGTGATTTGCCAAACCCCATTTTCGATACGTTCAATGCACCTCTCTTGTTCCAAGTCATTTAATGCCTTAAGGCATAATGAAGGGGATAGGCGTCTTTTCTTTCTTACACTTTCAACAGTTACACAAAGATTTTTCTTTTCATACTGTTCATAAATCGCCAAAAGCACTTGCTCCCTGCTTGTTCTGCGCCGCAGCCTCATCAGCCTTATGGCTTTAGCAGCCAATCCCCGCTTAGGCGCGCAAATCATTGAAACAAGAAAGAGCAGCGTTGCAGATAAGATCATTAATGGCCCTGTCGCCATTCCCTTCATCGTGGTGCTAAGCAGGGTTCCGGCCACGCCGCTGACCCCGCCTGTAATCCCGGCAATGACGATCATCCCGGTTAATCGTTCGGTCCAATATCTCGCAGCTATGGCAGGTGTAATCAGCATAGCCGCCATTAATATCACACCAACAGTCTGAAGCCCAATGACGACAGCACAGACAATCAGACAAGCCAAAAGCCCGTTTAAAAAACGCACCGGGATTCCTAATCCCTTTGCAAACGCGAGATCAAAAGTAATCAATGTAAATTCCTTAAAGAAAACAATACATAGGAGCAGCAGAGCAGCGGATATTCCTGCAATAAGGATGATATCCTGCCTGACCAATGAAGCAGCCTGGCCGAATAAAAAAGAATCAAGCCCGCTTTGGCTTCCCGCCCCCTGTTGCTGAATATATGTCAGCAGAATGATCCCGACGCCAAAAAACACAGAAAGAACAATCCCGATCGCCGAGTCCTCCTTTGTTTTTGAAAGCCGAGGAATCAGCTGAATACAAAACGTTCCGAGCAGTCCGGCGAGCGCTGCCCCCAGCAAAAAGAAAGGCAGTGATTTTTGCCCGGTGAACAGAAAAGCGAGACACACTCCCGGCAGAGCTGAATGGGCCATCGCATCGCCGATTAAACTTTGCTTTCTCAGCAGCACAAAGCTGCCCAAAACACCGCTTGCCGTCCCGAGCAAAAGCGTACCGGCCAGCACCCACTGTGTATTCGGATGCTGAAGCTGCAGCCACAAACTTTCAAACATTGCGCTCACTCCTTATGTCCTTCTGCCAGCACTTTATCTTTTAAAAACGTAAGCCTTCCTCCATATGTTTTTTGCAGGTTTTCGATCGTAAAAACGTTTTCCGCCGGTCCGAAAGCGATTTTCCTTAAATGAAGCAGTAAGATCCAATCGAAATAATCCTCGGCGGTCTGCAGATCATGATGGACGACAAGCACGGTTTTTCCTTTTTCTTTGAGCTCTGCCAACAGCGTCATAATCGCGCGCTCCGTCGCTGCATCAACACCTGCAAACGGTTCATCCATAAAATAAATGTCAGCGTTCTGGCAGAGTGCCCGGGCAAGAAACACCCGCTGCTGCTGTCCGCCTGACAGCTGGCTGATTTGCCTCTTCGCATAATCATGCATCCCGACTTTTGTTAATGCGGCCTTCGCCATCTCCACATCCGCTTTCTTTGGCCTCTTTAATAAACCGATTCTCCCGTATCTTCCCATTAGGACGACATCGAGCGGGCTTGTGGGGAAATCCCAGTCAACCGAGCCGCGCTGCGGAACATATCCGATTCTGGTCCGCTGATCCTTATAGTCTTTGCCGTAAATAGAGATGTCTCCGGAAGCTCTGGGCACAAGACCGAGAATCGTTTTGATCAAGGTTGATTTTCCCGCGCCGTTTGGGCCGATAATGCCAATAAGTTTTCCTTCAGGCACCTGCAGCGAAATGTCCTGCAGTACAGGCTTTTTATGATAAGCAACCGTCACATTATCAAGCTCAACAGGGAACATATCCTCCACCTCTTTTCTTTATTTAAGCGCTTTAGTAATCGTGTTGATATTGTGGCGGAACATTCCTTCGTATGTGCCTTCTTTTGTGTCCTTTTCACCCATGGCATCCGAATAAAGCTGACCGCCGATTGTGACTGTATGGCCTTTTTCTTTAGCGCCTTCCACCACTGCATTGATTGATTTTTCAGATACACTGCTTTCTACGAACACAGCTTTTATTTGTTTTTCTGTCAGAAGATCAACCAGCTCCTGAACATCCCTTAATCCATAGTCCGAATCTGTGCTGAGTCCCTGCAGGCCTTTTACCTTAAATCCATACTCATTCCCAAAGTACGCAAACGCATCATGAGCAGTCACAAGCACACGGCTTTTCTCCGGAATATGTGCGATCTCCTTACGCGACCACTTATCTAAATATTGCAAATCTTCTTTGTACTCTTTGGCATTTTTCCGAAAGGCATCTGCGTGCTGAGGCATTGCTTTGCTGAATTGCGCTTCAATTTCATCCACCGCATAGATCCATAACGGAATGCTGAACCAGACGTGGGGATCAAACGTCTTGCCTTCCCCCGCGGGAATAAGCTTATTTTTCGGAATGGCCTCAGCTACTGCCGCCGATTGTTTTTGTTCGCCGATTTTTTGGAGGACATCCTCCATTTTCCCTTCCAAATGCAACCCGCTGTACAGAACAACATCGGCAGACATTAATTTTTTCGTGTCACCTTGGGAAGCTTTGTAAAGGTGCGGATCAACCCCCGGTCCCATTAAAGAGGTGACTTTTACATGCTTACCTCCGATGTTTTCTGCTGCATCGGCAATTTGAGATGTTGTCGCTGTCACTTGTAATTGCTGATCAGCGCTTTTTCCGGCTGAATCCGTTCCGCATCCCGTTAAAGCAAAGGTCGCAAAAAGTACTGCTGCCATCAGCCCTTGTCTCATATTTCTCCTCCTCTTTGCCATCAATGTCCGATTGTTTTATCTTATGTTGTCAGTTCTTAGACATATGACATTAAATTAGCCAAAAGCATGTTTTATTTACACAGGACAAAAAGTTTCCCTTATGCAAAATTATCGCGTTTGGCCATTTTTGTCAAGCTGATTTACATAAAAAAACCGGCTGGGTCAGCAGCCGGTCCAAACGAGAAGGGATGTATTCAACGAACACTTTTACTGTAACAGCACAGTGTCATTTATTCAAAATAGCAAAATGCTTTTTTCTTAACCATGCTGTGTGAAAACATCCATTTTGGTCACATATTTTCGCATAATATCTTGGTTTACCTCAACCCCTAAACCAGGCTGTTTTGACACAGAAATAAATCCATTATCAATACGAATATCAGGAGTTACAATATCTTCATCCCAATAGCGTGAGGATGAAGATATATCGCCAGGTATTGTGAATTGAGGCAGTGAAGCAAGCGCCACGTTCTGCGCTCTTGATATGCCTGTTTCCAGCATTCCTCCGCACCAAACCTGCATATGATGCTCTTTGCATAAATCATGAATTTTTAAGGCTTCTGTTAAGCCGCCGACACGAGAAGGTTTTATATTAATAATTTTGCAGCTTCCTAGCTCAATCGCCCGTCTCGCATCATCAACTGAACAAATGCTCTCATCAAGGCAAATGGCCGTTTTCAAATGTTTCTGCAGGTGGCGGTGGTCAACGATATCGTCAGCTTGGAGCGGCTGCTCAATCATCATTAAATGATAGTCATCAAGCTCCTTTAAACGGCTGATATCCTTCAGTTCGTAAGAGGAATTGGCATCGGCCATAAGCGGGATGTTTGGGAATCGGCTGCGGATGGCCTTGACCAATTCCACATCCTGCCCAGGCTGAATTTTAATTTTTATTCTTTGATAACCTTCTTTTTGATAGCTCTCAATTTCCTTCAGCATATCGTCAAGAGGCGCCAGGCCGACTACCACCCCGGCAGGGACTTTATCTCTTGTTCCGCCCAATGCCTCAGCAAGGGATACGCCCTTCTTTTTGGCATAAATATCCCATACAGCCGATTCAAGTCCCGCTTTTGCCATCCGGTTTCCTTTATACCGCGCCAGGCTGTCCGGCACTTCTGAAGGATGATTGAATTCACGGCCGACGACATTTGGGATAAAAAAATCTTTTAGCATATGCAAACATGTTCCAATGGTTTCCTCGGTGTACCAAGGCGAAGAGAAAGCGGAAACTTCTCCCCAGCCTGTGACACCTGATGTATCAATGGCTTCCACGATCAGAAATTTACGCTCTTGAAGCGTTTCGATACTGTTTTTAAACGGTTTCTTTAAATTCATGCTCAAATGGTAAAGCGTGATTTTTTCTATTTCGATCATAGCAGTTCTCCTTTACGCGCATCCTTCAGCTGTTTTCGCAAGAGCTTATTAGACGCATTGCGCGGCAGGCGGTCAAGCACAAAGAATTTTGCCGGAATTTTATACTTCGCCAAGCGTTCTTTGCAGTAGGCAGTCAATTCTTCTGCGCTCACAGGCTTGTGAAGGACAAGATAGGCGTGAGGCACTTTCCCCCATTTTTTGTCCTCAGCCCCTGAAACCCCGGCTTCGGCCACAGCGGGATGTGAAAGCAGCACTGACTCCACTTCGGCCGGATAAATGTTTTCTCCGCCGGATATGATCAGATCTGAACGTCTGTCTAATACATATAAAAAGCCTTCGCTGTCCAAATAACCAAGATCACCTGTTTTCAGCCAGCCATTTTGAAAAGAGGCTTCGTTTGCGCTCTCCCGGTTAAAATAGCTTTTCATGACATTCGGGCCTTTGACCATGATTTCACCGTGTTCAAACGGTTCACATACCTGTCCGTCCCGCTCTATTTTGATTTCACACGAAAACAGCGGTTTCCCCGCAGATCCGAGCTTTTCCATACTGAATTCCGGCGACAGGGTAACAATTTGCGAGCATGTTTCTGTCATTCCATATGACTGAAAGACAGGGAATCCTTTCTCACGGCATTCCTCAAGCAATGGCAGCGGTGCAGGACCGCCGCCGAGAAGAATGCATCTGATGGATTCAGGGCAGCGGTTTGTTTCTTCCAAAAGACTGGCCAGCATAGTCTGCACCGCAGATATCATTGTCACTTCATGCCTGTTGATAGAATCCAGCACATCGCTTACGGAAAAACGCTGGTGAAGCACGACAGTCATTCCATAGATCACAGATTTAAATAATGCGGACAATCCGCTGATATGAAAGAGCGGCAATGCGATAAGCCAGCGGTCTTGTTCTGTTATACCCAAATTAAGAGCGGACGACACCGCACTGAAATAATGGTTTCCGAACGTTTGCTGAACTCCCTTGGGCTTTCCTGTCGTACCCGACGTATACATCAGCGTTGCCGTTGCATCCATTTGCATATAAGCCTGAATCTCAATTTCCTCTGCTGCTTCTTTCATCAGTTCATCCACATCAATCGTTTGAACGATGTGTTCATATTCTTTCTTCTCAAAGCTTGAATCTGTCAATAAAAAGCCGGATCCCGAATCCTCCAGCTGAAACACCCTTTCATGTGTTGACAGCTTCGTATTCAAAAGCACCGCCTTAACACCAAGCAAAAAACAAGCGTGAACGGCGTATACCATTTCTGCACGGTTTTGGAGCAAAATAGCCGCAGTATCCCCTTTCCGAACCGAATGAGCGGCAAGCTGTGCCGCCATTCGCTTAGACGCGGCAAATAATTCTGCAAATGTCACTGTTTGGTCTCTATAGATGAGAGCGATTCTCTCAGGTGTCAGCTGTGCCCGCTGCATGAGCCAGTTAGGCTGTTCTGTCAGCATGTCATCATCTCCGAGGTAAAATGTCTGTATTGAAAAGAAAACAGCTTGGACCGCAAAGTCTCAAGCTGTTGGTTTACTAAGTATTGCTGATCACGGGAAACGAGGGAACTGTCCGAAATCAGGTTTGCGTTTTTCCTTAAAGGAATCACGGCCTTCTTTTGCTTCATCTGTTGTGTAGTAAAGAAGGGTAGCATCCCCTGCAAACTGCTGAATTCCAGCAAGTCCGTCTGTGTCCGCGTTAAACGCAGCTTTAAGAAAGCGCAGTGCGGTCGGGCTTTTTTCAAGCATTTCTTCACACCATTTAATCGTTTCTTCTTCAAGCTGTTCCAAAGGAACGACTGTGTTGACAAGACCCATGTCCAGTGCTTCCTGTGCGTTGTACTGACGGCATAGGTACCAGATTTCACGTGCTTTTTTATGTCCTACAATTCGAGCCAGGTAGCCAGAACCGTAACCTGCATCGAAGCTTCCCACTTTAGGGCCTGTTTGTCCAAAAATTGCGTTGTCCGCAGCAATTGTCAAGTCACATACGATGTGAAGCACATGGCCTCCGCCGATCGCATATCCGGACACCATCGCAACAACCGGTTTCGGGATGACGCGGATTAAACGCTGAAGATCCAATACGTTAAGACGAGGGATCTGGTCGTCTCCTACATATCCACCGTGGCCGCGCACTTTTTGGTCTCCGCCAGAACAAAATGCTTTGTCCCCTGCACCGGCAAGCACGATAACCCCAACGTTTTGGTCGTCTCTTGCGTCAGCAAACGCATCAATCATTTCAGCAACCGTTTTAGGGGTAAACGCATTATGTACCTCAGGTCGGTTGATTGTTATTTTTGCAATGCCATTATACGTTTCATACAATATCTCATCGTATGTCCGTTTTGTTTTCCATTCAGCCATATGATGACCTCCTTTTATTCTCTATGTGAATGAGTCAGATGCTTGTCAAAAACTCACTCACTATTTTACCAAACAATCGCGGCTGTTCCACATGGACCGTATGTCCTGCTTTTGGAACAATCTCTATTCTACTAGAAGGAAGCATCTTATGCACCTCTTGATTGATGGCGCAAAATTTTTCGTCCCACTCCCCGCAGATCAGAAGCACAGGAACATCTATTTCCTCTACACGGCTCCAGAAGGAAGGCTGTGAACCGGTGCCCATGCCGGTTAAACTGTTCGCAAGCCCGATCTTATTGTTCCGCAGACGGCCCGATCGTATCCTGTGCCGAATATCTTCAGCCAGCCTCTGCTGAGATGAAAACAAAGGGATATTCTCCCAATACGCAACAAACGCTTTGAGCCCGTCTCTTAAAATAAAATCAGCAAGCTTCCGGTCCCGCATAATTCGTTCCCGCCGTTCCCCAAGTGTTTTGAGCCCCGGCGTCGTGCTTTCAAGCACAAGTGCCGATACCCGCTCGGGATATGTCATCGCAAAAGAGTAAGCAAGCCTTCCTCCCATAGAATACCCAATCAATTTCACTTTGTGAAGTTTTAATTGATTCAAAATCTCGGCAAGGTCAGAAACTTGCCGGCTTGTGCTGTATCTTTTCCCATTCAGCGGGGCATCCGTTTCCCCATGCCCTAAACAATCAATTTTGATCAAACGTGAATCAGACAGCATCTCATCAAGAAAAGTCCATGATTGTTTGCTGCCGGTAAACCCGTGCAGACAGACGACGGCTTCGGAAGCATTCGGTCCCTCGTCTGCCACTGCATATCGGACACCATCTGATACCGTTATGTTTACAGTTCCCATTGTTTTTTCACTTCCCGCACAGCCTCATTCAGCATATCGCGATGAAGCTGGACTCTTGATTGGCGATCCGTTTTGATTTCAATCAAATGGAGTCCGGGCTTGTCTGCCTGCGGCGCGTAAGCTGTTTTGAATTCATCCCAAGAAGCCGGGCATGAATACGTTCCGCCGTAAAGTGCAGCCGCATGCTTGAAATCGAGCCCTGTCGGTGTGCCGAACAAATCTTCAAAGTGTGTCTTTTCAGAAGCCTGCGGCAAAAAGGAGAAAATCCCTCCTCCGTCATTATTGACAAGAATCACAGTAAGAGGAATACCCAGCTTTTTGGCCGCCAGCAGGCCGTTTAAATCGTGATAAAAAGATAAATCTCCAATCACAAGGGTAACAGGCGCTTTTGTTCCTTCACATACCCCCATGGCAGAGGAGACGACACCGTCTATCCCGTTTGCTCCCCGGTTTGAATAAATCCGGAAAGGGCGGTCCTGCTTTTCAAAAAACGTATCAACATCCCTGATCGGCATGCTGTTTCCCACAAACAGCGAGCTGTTTTCAGGCACAAGATGCTGAAGGATTCGATAGAGATTGCCTTCAAACGAAACATCTTCACTGCTGATTGTTTGCAGATGCTCGCGGAACCGCCCATTGACAAACTGCCACTTTTCCAGCCACTCTGAGGATCTGGCAGCAGCAGTAAGGCCTGCCATGATCTCCTCAGCAAAAACAGACGCATTACAATGAATCATATGCGCGCTTACCTGCGTCGGATCTCTCCAGCCTCCATCCTCGTCAATCACTATTTGCTGAATCGCCGGATCATCCTTAAGCCATAAGAAAACCGGTTTTGAAACAGGCATCGGTCCAAACCGAATGACAACATCAGGACGAAGTTTCCGCTTCAGCTTATCATCTTTTAAAAACGAATCATACGCATCAATAACAGTGCTTTTATCATGAACACCATTCCGCAGATTAGACAGCGGATCCGCTAAAATTGGATACTGAAGCGCTTTTGACAGCGTAATAATGTTTTCCTTATCCGCATCACTATGGAGCTCTCCGCAGACGATCATTCCTTTTTCAGCCTCTGCGAGCATCTCAGCCACATCAGACAGGGACTCGCGGTCAACAGACTGCGTACCCGTTTTCACAGACACATGACGGCCTGTTCTCATTCTTCCAAACGGCTCATCTGAAAGATCCGGCATCAGCGGTTCGCGCAGCGGCACATTCACATGGACAGGCCCCATCGGGCGCTTTTGTGCTTCTCCGGCAGCGCGGCTTGCCAGCGTTCGGATGTATCTCAGCATTTGCGGAGACTCTTCAGGAAGAGCAGAGTCTGTGAAAAACTTAACAAAGTTACCGAATAAGAAGTGCTGATTAATAGCCTGCGGTGCGCCTACTTCGCGCAGCTCATGAGGCCGATCAGCAGTTAACACAATAATAGGCACCCTTGAATAATGGGCTTCAACCACAGCCGGATAAAAGTTGGCCGCGGCTGTTCCAGATGTACAGATCAATAGTACGGGACGCTGCTTCGCTTTTGCCAAACCTAAGGCAAAAAATCCGGCAGATCTTTCATCAATTTGGACATGGACGCTGATATCGGGATGCGCGGCACAAAGAACAGCCAGCGGTGTAGATCTTGAGCCCGGACAAACGACGGCGTCCGTAATTCCGGAAAGGGCGAATTCATCAATAAAACTTCCGATGTAATGAGTAATCGGGTTGACTGTCAACGCCTCTCACCTCCTAATGCAGAGATCATCGGCTTCAATTTAATCTGTGTTTCTTCATATTCCGAGATTGGTTCCGAGTCTTCCACAATACCGCACCCGGCAAACAGCCTTGCTGCGCTTCCTTCGATGAGCCCTGAACGAATGGCTACCGCGAATTCCCCGTTATCCTGGCTGTCAATCCAGCCGATAGGGGCCGCATACCAGCCGCGAGACATCGGTTCAATCTCCCTGATCACGTCAACAGCTTTTTCCTGAGGTGCTCCCCCAAGCGCCGGAGTGGGATGCAGCTTCTCAATTAAGTCAAAAATCGATGCAGACTCGCGCAGCTGTCCGACAATCGGCGTAAACAGGTGCTGAACGCTTTTTGTTTTGTACAAAACAGGTCCATCAGGCTTTTCAACTTCTGAACAGCTTGATACAAAAGCATTATGAATCATACCTACCACAATATCATGCTCAAGCAGGTTTTTCTCATCGTTTAATAATTCAAGGCCTATCCGGCGGTCGTCTTCTTCATTCACGCCTCGTTTAATGGAGCCTGCCAGACAGGAAGACATGACAGTGCCGCCGTCTCTTTTGATCAGTCTTTCCGGAGACGCGCCGACAAAAGTTTTGCCTTCTTGTTCAATTGCAAAAACATAGCTTGTCTGCTGATCGTCCAGAAGCGTTTTAAGCACCGGTTCAATTTGGATTGGACCGTCAAACGTGAGCAGCAGCTCTCGGGCAAGAACAACCTTATCATATTGTTTCTCTTTAATTTGGCTTGTGGCCGTTTCGATTGCTTTCAGCCAATCATCCTTATCCAGCTCTTCGGCTGCTGCCATCACAGCCTGATCTTCTTGCTTGAAATCGGGAACCATAAATTCCGCCGCAAAAGCTTTTAAACCTTCTAAAACAGCTTCTGCGTCTTCTCCTCCGCTTACCCATCTGTTAACTGTTAAGAACGGGCCTTCAGCAGTCATCGTCAGCATAAGCGCAGGCACAAAGAAATCCCCTTCCGAGAAATGGTCCCATTGTGAACCTCTTTCTTCGCAAGGGTCAAAAGAAAATCCTCCAAATAACACAGGTCCCACTGCAGAATGCTGCAGCTTTTCTTCTTCATAAATATGAAAAGCCGTCTTTTTAAAGCGCTCCCATTGTTCAAAAACCTCACGATACCGCTCGCTGTTTTTTTGATTTGTCTGGAAAACCGCTTCTTTGCCAAGACCGACTATTGTCAATTCACTTTCAGGATCTGACCAAAAAAATCGATTGCCTGTATATTTTTTTGCTCCGTAATTGAAAAATGATAGAGGGTCAAGAGACTCGATTTGTCTCGAATAGCTTATTAAGACAGCATGGTTGACTTCTTTGGCTTTATGTAATGCATGTAGAACTTCCTTTCGGAACGTACGCTGCACCGTTGTCACCATGAGACATTCCTCCATAATCCTTAAAATGCTTTTAATACCATACACCTGTGTCTCCTTTGTGTCAAACACAGATCATGCAGTCCAAATGGCCTGCCTTACCTATTATAAACCTAATTTCAGAAATGAAAAAGAAACAAAGCTTAAATTTCTTTCTCCACTGATAGCAAAGGTTGTATCCGCTTACCATAAAAGGAAAACCTCCTATATTCCTCCACCCGCCTTTATGAAATTTCTCAGGCGATCTGTTCATACTAAAGGTATGCATCACAGAGAAACGAGGCGATTACATTGCTTACGAAAGAACAGCTTCAGCATTTAAAAAATGAACTCGAACAAACAAAAAAAGATATCTTAAACCGTTTCAAAGACAATGACCATTTTCAGCTCAATTCAGCCTTTCCTTATGATTCGTGGGGTGAGCTTTCGGCATACGACAACCATCCCGGCGATCAGGCGACAGAACTTTACGAGCGTGAGAAAGACATCGCTCTAGACTTGCATGAGAGAGAACACCTTCGGGACATTGAGCATTCATTGAAGGCGATAGAAAACGGTACGTATGGCATTTGTGAAGTCAGCGGAGAGGAAATCCCTTTCGAACGACTTGAAGCGCTTCCGACTGCCACAACCCTCGCGGAGTATTCGTCACAGGACGTTGTTTCCAAAGACCGTCCGATTGAAGAAGAAACACCATTCGGGCAATTTGAATTTGATGATGATGAAGAAATCAGAGCGCCATATGACAGTGAGGATTCCTATCAGGATGTCGAAAAATATGGGAACTCACAAACGCCGCAGGATATGGAAAACCCTCCGCTAAGCTATGACGATATGACGATGAATGCCGAAGAGAATATCGGCAATACGGAGTCTTACGAAAATTTCATCGCTACAGATATCACTGGAAAAGAAATTACCGTTTATCAAAGCAGAGCCCATGAGCGCTATGAAGAAGAACTTGACGAAGAGGGAATCATGACCACATTCGGCGATCTCCACGCTGATTGAACCCCCGATTATTGGGGGTTCTTTTCCGTTTTCAGCATATCGTAAATCAGCTTCAGATAATCCTTTTGCAGGCCGATATCATACCGCTCGCCCTCTAGCAATTTCCCGTATACGGCACATGCCCCGAGCGAAGCTTTTATCGCATCCGTTACCTGCACTTCTCCTCCGCTGTCAGCTTCTAATGCCTCCAGCTCATTAAAAATATCCGGTGTGAAAATATAACGCCCTGCTGCGGCAAAATGAGACGGAGGGTTTTGTTTAGGCTTTTCCACAATATCCTGGATGCGATAAAGCCCTTTTTCAACAGGCTCCCCTTTTATCACCCCGTAATGATGTAAATCCTCCGTTTTTGTTTCTTTTAAGCCGATTACACTGGACTGATATTTCGTATACGCTTCAATCAGCTGCCCCAAAGCCGGCTGATTGGCGGAAAAAATCAGATCATCTGGCAAAACGACTGCAAAAGGCTCTCCGCCTGCAAATTGCTTTCCGAAACAAATGGCGTCACCAAGACCCTTTGCATAAGGCTGGCGCACATAGTGAATCCGTATATCCGGAATGGGATGCTCACTAAGCAAATGCAGTTTATTCTTAGAGGCCAAAAAAGCCTCAAGTGCCAAAGAGGAATCAAAATAGTCGACAATCAGATTTTTATGGCTCGATACAACCATCAAAATGTCCTCAATGCCTGACTCCTTTAATTCTTCAACAAGATAATGAATCACAGGCTTAGACCCTACCGGAAACATTTCTTTCGGAATCACCTTCGTCACCGGCAGATTTCTCGTGCCGAATCCGCCTGCAGGAATGATCGCTTTTTTTATCATGTCATTTTCCCCTCAGCTCATGTTTATTACATGATATTCCAAGAGCGCATCCCGATGTTTGTACATCTGAAATTAGGCGGAAGCAACTGGGCAGAAAGCGGAATCACGAACCAGCCCTTTTTTAATAGGATATTGATATATGACCAGTAATCTTGTAAAGGAGCTCAGGTGATGAAAATTTGTGTGGTTGGCGCCGGGTATGTCGGTTTAACCCTATCAGCGGCACTGGCATCCATCGGACATGACATGATATGCACAGACAAAGACGTCAAAAAAATCGGGCAGCTGAAAAAAGGAGTCATTCCCTTTTATGAGCCTGGGCTTTCAGATGCAATACTTCGTTGCGGCAATCTCTCGTTTTCTTCTGAAGTGAAATCGAGCATGGAGGAATGTCCCGTTATTTTTATCGCAGTCGGAACCCCGCCGCGTTCGGACGGATCAGCTGATACGAAAGCCCTGCAGTCCGTCATCGGTGATTTAAGCGAGTCAATCCGATCGTATAAAACCATTATTACGAAAAGCACTGTTCCGCCCGGGACAAATGAAAACATAGCAAAACAGCTGATTGCCTCCGGAGTGTCTAGAAACCTCTTTAATGTCGTATCCAATCCGGAGTTTCTGCGGGAAGGCAATGCCTTATATGACATGCTGCATCCTGACAAAACAGTCATCGGTGTTCAGGAAGAAGATCACGTATCGGCAGCCATCGTCAAATCCATTTACAAACACATTGATACCCCTTTTATCGTTACAAGCTTAGCGGGAGCAGAGCTGATCAAATATGCCAACAATTTCTTTTTAGCGGCCAAAATTTCGTTTATTAACGAAATGGCCCGCATATGTGAAGCCTATCAATCAGATATCTCAGATATTTCCCGCGCTATCGGTCTAGACCCAAGGATCGGGAAGCACTTTTTGCAGGCAGGCATCGGATACGGAGGCTCTTGTTTTCCAAAGGATCTGCAGGCGCTGCAATTTGCTGCCCAGGAAAAAAACACGGAAACCTTCTTGCTCCGGGCCGTGCAGCACATTAATGACACCCAGCTCGGCTTGTATATCAAAAAAATACAGTCATTCTTCGAAACACTTCAAGGCAAGAAAGCAGCTGTACTCGGCATTTCCTTCAAACCGAATACCGATGACATCAGGAATTCTCAGGCTGTCAGACTGATGGAAAGGCTGGCGGAGCTGGGATGTGATGTTCATGCATATGATCCTGAAGCTGTACTTCCAGAACATTTGCGGCAACATATAACTCAGCATTCTCAAGCTTTTGATGCGATCGAAGAGAGTGACTTTTTATTTTTGGCGACAGAATGGTCTGAGTTTTTAGCGTTTGATTGGAAAAAGGCTGCAGATATCATGAAAGGGCGTCTTGTGATTGACGGGCGCAACGTACTGAAAAAAGAACTGATCGAGGCTTGCGGCCTGATCTGTACGGGAGTTGGCCGTCCATGAAAATACTCGTCACAGGAGCAGCGGGCTTTATCGGCTCCCACCTCTGCGAAGAATTACTAAAAGATAAGAAACACAACGTTATCGGAATTGATGACTTTATCGGTCCTACTCCATTTTCCTTGAAATTAAAAAACCTTAAAAACCTGCTGTCGGAAAAGCGATTTACGTTCATAAAGGAAAATCTGCTGACAGCGGATCTTGCTCCCTTACTGGAAGAAGTAGACGTCATCTTTCATTTGGCGGCCATACCGGGAGTCCGCTCAAGCTGGGGCAATCATTTTCACCCATATGCCGCGCATAATATCCAAGCGCTCCAAAGGCTCCTCGAGGCGTGCCGGGAACATTCTATTCAAACGTTCATCTTTGCATCCACCTCTTCCGTCTATGGCGAAAAACAAGGAAAAGTCAGCGAAAACACGTCGCTTTCTCCTTTATCTCCGTACGGGGTAACAAAGCTTACGGGAGAAAAGCTTTGCCATGTGTATCAACAGAGCTTTGGCATTCCAATTGTGATTCTCCGTTTTTTTACCGTATACGGGCCAAGACAGCGGCCGGATATGGCTTTTCACCGGCTCATTAAGCAGCATCTTCACCAAAAGCCGCTTACCATCTTCGGTGATGGGCAGCAGTCAAGAGATTTCACTTATATCGGTGACTGTGTCAAAGGCATCACCGCTGTTCTTGGGAAACCCCATCTTATTGGTGAAACAGTAAATATCGGCGGCGCAGAGCGTGCCTCAGTCTTAAAGGTTGTCTCCCTCATTGAGGATATTTCTGGTAGAAAAGCAACACTGCACTTTTCGGACAAAATAGCAGGGGAACCGAGCAACACGTGGGCGGATATTACAAAAGCAAAACAGCTCTTGCATTATGATCCCGCCACATCCTTAAAGAATGGCTTGACCAACGAAATCGCCTATTTATCGTCGCTGTATCAGGGGGAATAAAAATGAAGCTTGCCTTTATCTGTACAGAAAAGCTGCCGGCGCCCGCAGTACGCGGCGGCGCTATTCAAATGATGATTGACGGTGTCACGCCCTATTTCAGCAGCAGGTACGACCTGACCATTTTTTCAATAGAAGATCCATCGCTTCCAAAAAGAGAAACAAAAGACGGCGTACATTATATCCATCTGCCAAAAGAACATTACCGCGAGGCGGTAGCCGAAGAGCTGCGAGCCTCTTCCTTTGATCTCATTCATGTGTTCAACAGGCCTTTAAATGTCTCTTTATATAAAAAAGCCTCACCAAACAGCAAGATCGTTCTGAGCCTGCATAACGAAATGTTTTCTGAAAAAAAGATGACCTTCGCGCAAGGAAAAGAAGTACTCGACAATGTCTCCATGATCACAACTGTGAGCAAATTTATTAAACAAACCGTTATTGAACGTTTCCCTGAAGCCGCGGACATCACAAAAGTTGTGTATTCCGGCGTTGATTTAAACTCTTATCCGCCCGTCTGGACGATGAAAGGCTCGGCTGTCAGAAAAACATACCGGAAAAAATACGGTATTGAAGATAAAAAAGTTATTTTATTCGCCGGCCGCTTAAGCCCGACAAAAGGACCTCACCTTCTCATACACAGCATGAGACGGATTTTGCAGCAGCACCCTGATGCTGTACTGGTCATAGCAGGCGGGAAGTGGTTCAGCGATGACAGCGAAAACCAATATGTAACCTATCTGCGTAAGCTGGCGCTGCCATACAGAGACCACATAATCTTTACAAAATTTATTCCCGCAGACGACATCCCAAACCTTTTTCTGATGGCAGATGTATTTGTGTGCAGCTCTCAGTGGAACGAACCCCTCGCCCGTGTGAATTATGAAGCAATGGCGGCCGGCACGCCCTTAATTACCACAAACCGGGGCGGAAACAGTGAAGTCGTAAAACACGAAGTCACCGGCCTTGTCATCGACAGCTACAACAAACCTTCTTCATTTGCAAAAGCAATTGACAGAGCCTTTACAGATCAAGAATTAATGAACAAAATGACAAAAAACGCCCGACAGCATGTAGAAGCTTTATTTACCTTTACCCATGCTGCAAAAATGCTCAATACTGTTTACCAATCCGTTCTGACCCCGAAAAACAAACAATTTCCGCCGCCTTTTCTGACGCGAAATTTTGATTTATCATCTATCAATAGCTTTTTGTGAAAGCAAAAACATAAAACCTACAGCTCGTGTTGCAAAACGGGCTGTTTTTTTGCTGCAGAGAACATGAAAAAAGGCATAAATATGACTTTATGCCTTGCGCTTTACGGTTTGAGAAAACCATGGAGCTGGTTTAGATTCACTTGGAAGAATAATGATTTCCACTCTAGCTTCCTCTGCTACGTCTGGTTCTTCTTCATCCTCTTCTTCATATGGGGGCGCTGAGCGTTTCGAATCACGCTCCTCCTCAGGCTCCGGAGTGGTTTCGAATTTTGTTTCTTCTTCATCATCGACGATTTTGTGATCTGTTTCCTTTTCCTTCGTTTCTTCTTGATATTCTTTCGATGCATTGATGTGAGGGAGCTCTCGAATGCTGCCCATATCTAAATGCTTCTCCTCTTCTCCCTTCTCAGCTGGGATTGAGTCATGAGCCTGCCACCCCATCGGTCCAGGCGGTGTAAATACGAATTGGTCGAGATCCAGTTTAGAAATAGAGGCTTTTTGTCTCGATGACCTCATGTCAATTCGCCTCCCGATACGCTTTTATCTTTTTATACAGTTCCGGCAGATTATCCAAAAACGAATCTTTAGATCCTTCAACAGAAATCATGTTTTGCAGCGCCCAGTTATATTTCTCATCTGACCACGTTTTCTTTTGCTTCAAATAATATTTGTGCCCGATTGCACAGAACAAATGCGGAAACGCGAGATCTATCCAAAGTACCTCGTACTGTTTTTCTGTGAGCGGATACACTGCGTCATAGGCCGCAAGCAGTGCAACCATGAAATCAGTATCCCATACAGAAAGCTTAACCATCACTTTATTCAGAAGAATACGAAGGTCTCTTGACGGCAAATCGTAGGTAATCGAGTGAAGCTCCTTTAAAAAAGGCTCCCCTTCGATCTCAGTCAAACGTGCCAATGTAAAATCCTGAAAACAGAATCCGCCATGCTCGAGCGTCTCTTTTGTCCAGGTTTCGTATTCTGAGTCATCAAGCGCTTGCAGTGCTTTTTTTCCTCTTGCCAGCATTTTATCAGCATGTTTTAAGAAAGTTTGCGAAAATACGTCATCAGGATAAGATGCCGCGATCTGCATATTCCCTTCAAGTTCCTGCAGCTTCCATCGGTACAATTTATGCCATTTTCCCAGCCTGCTTCTCTTCTTGCTTTCATCTGTGCAAATATATCCTTTTGAGGCATGATGAAAATGGCCGGCAAATGACATGACTTTTTTCATTTGCTCTGCATCATAGTAAATCATTTCTTTTCCTGTCACTTTGTCATATAAGCTGTAAGAAACCTGATCCGTGCCCAAGCAGCTACCGCCATTTTTTGTTTGATGAATCGGCGCTATCGGCAGCCCTTTCTCTTGTAAATGGGCATGTGCCTGAGTGATAAAAAGCATCCGCTCCGGTTTCATTTGTGCTTCTTTTAGCAGCTTTGGGCCATGATCAGTTTCGACTTCCCAGATTTTGCGCCCGCTTTTGTTCGATTTCAGCGCCACATGGTCGATATGAAACGGATAATAGCTGAGAATTTCGGACACAATCTGTTCTTCATGCTCTTTTTGGTACACTCTGTTCACCCCTTTTATCTGTTCTTTTCATAGACGCTGAGCAGATTTTCAGCCACCCTCCGCCAGCCGAAATTGCTTTCTGCCTCACGGCGGCTGTATTTCCCAAGCCGTTCCCGCTTTTCCGAGCTGCTCAGCAAATCATTGATATGTTCGGCATATTGTTTAGGATTTTCAAAGTCATGAATGATGTAGCCGTTTTTCCCTTCCTCTATGACCTCTGGATTGCCTCCCCGATTGCTTGTAATGATAGGCAGTCCCGCAGCCATCGCTTCATAATGCACCCTTGCTAAAGGCTCCTGCCACTGCGAAGAGCATACAAATACATCTGACATGGTATAAAGGCGTGGAATGTCCTTTGGCTTCACAAATTGAATAAATGTGACATGATCCTTTTGCATCGCACCGAGGGTATGAAGATGTTTGACATAGTTATTTAATTCATTATCTCCGAACCATTTGGACCCGATAAACACCATCATGACATCGGGATGCTCCTCAATGATGTCCGGCAAAGCCTGCAATAAAATGTGCGGGCCTTTGACTTTGCTAAGACGGCCGACAAACAGTACGATTTTTTTGCCATGAAGCCCCAGCTCGCTTCGCATCTCTTCGAGAGCCCGCTGTCCTTCATTCGTCCAGCGGGGATGGTACGCTTTTAAATCCACACCGGAATACACTGTTTTTGTTTTTGATCGTGCTGACGGAAAACGGCTTGTGATCGTCTGTCCGATATAATCGCTGACCGTAACAATCTGCGCTACGGAGTCGATGCAAATCTCGCCTTCCGCCTGGCTGATTTTATCGTAAGCGAACATTTCATTGTGAACGCTCAAAATAAAAACAGCATCCGGCGCCTTTTTCTTCAATTTCGGAACCCAGCTTGGGCGATTACAAACATGCACAAGATCAAAACGGCTCTTTTTCAGCTCTTCTCCAACGGCTTCTTCATAACGGTCTTCATCCAAATGCACATAATGGACACCGTCTACCTTCTCTCTATCAGCGAGATTCGGATCTTTAATAGAAAACACAGTCACCTCATGTTTTTTGGCAATTAAAGGGGCAACCGCTTCTAGGTAGATTTGAATGGCGCCTCCTCGAACCGATGGGACAGGAAGCTTCTCTGTGGCGATCAGTGCTATTTTCATACATAGCCTCCATTCCTGCATGATTTTTAACTAGTTAGAATCATGATACGGCTGAACAACCAACTTGTGCGGAATGGGACTGCCCTAAAAACAAAACGGGTAAACAACCATATTCATCTATTAAATATAGTCAAATATCTCAATCATTTTTTCCTTTTGATTCATAAGGTAGGAGTAAAACAGGTAAGGATGTGTCCTTTAATGGCAGAAAACCATGAAGTCATTGAGGAGGGGAATTCATCAGAGCTTCCTTTATCAGCAGAAGATGCAAAAAAATTAACGGAGCTGGCTGAAAATGTGCTTCAAGGATGGGATGTGCAGGCTGAAAAAATAGACGTCATTCAGGGAAACCAGATGGCGCTTGTCTGGAAGGTCCACACAGACTCCGGCGCGGTTTGTCTAAAACGAATACACAGGCCAGAAAAGAAAGCGTTGTTTTCCATTTTCGCGCAGGACTATTTAGCAAAAAAAGGCATGAATGTTCCTGGCATACTCCCAAACAAAAAAGGCAGCCTATATTCCAAGCACGGCTCATTTCTATTTGTCGTATATGACTGGATCGAAGGAAGGCCGTTTGAGCTGACTGTAAAGCAGGACTTGGAGTTTATCATGAAAGGCCTTGCTGATTTTCATACAGCTTCCGTCGGATATCAGCCGCCAAATGGCGTTCCCGTATTTACCAAATTAGGTCGCTGGCCGAATCACTACACGAAACGATGCAAACAGATGGAAACGTGGAAGCTGATGGCGGAGGCGGAAAAAGAAGATCCTTTCTCACAGTTTTATCTTCAGGAGATAGATGGCTTTATTGAAGACGGGCTGCGCATCAAAGACCAGCTTTTGCAGTCGACCTATGTTCCATGGACTGAACAGCTGAAAAAAAGCCCTAACCTTTGCCACCAGGATTACGGAACCGGAAATACACTCTTAGGGGAAAATGAACAGATTTGGGTCATTGACTTAGATACCGTTTCATTCGATCTGCCTATTCGCGATTTGCGCAAAATGATTATTCCGCTTTTGGATACGACGGGCGTTTGGGATGAAGAAACATTTCATGTCATGCTGAACGCATACGAATCCAGAGCCCCATTAACTGAAGAACAAAAACAAGTCATGTTTATTGATATGCTGTTTCCTTACGAGCTTTACGATGTCATTCGCGAAAAATACGTCCGCAAGTCGGCTTTACCGAAGGAAGAATTAGAATCAGCTTTTGAATATGAACGCATTAAAGCAAACGCATTGCAGCAGCTTATTTAAGACCATCATTTCCCCCGCATATCGGGGGTTTGATCTTTATAAGATAAAGGGTAATTAAATACATGCGGAGGTTGCAAATATGAAAAAGATTGTCGGCGCTTTAGCCGTTTTTGTAATTACATATGCGCTGTTTTCAGCCGCAGGCTACCTGTTTCCTGTGGACCAAGAATGGTACAATTCATTGAAAAAACCGGACTGGACGCCAAGCGGAACTGCGATCGGCATCATTTGGGCCATCCTGTTTGCCCTGATCTCCCTTTCAGCAGCCATTGTATATGCTGCGTTTTCATTTAAAGGTGCGAAAAGCTTTTGGTTTACACTTTTGATAAATTACGTGCTCAATCAAGCCTTCAGCTATTTCCAGTTTACGCAAAAAAATCTGCTGGCTGCATCGCTTGACTGCCTGCTTGTCGCCATCACAGCAATCGTATTACTGATCATTGCCAAAAAATACAGCAGAGCCGCAAGCTATCTTCTTTTGCCTTATTTTTTATGGAGTGCATTTGCGACGTTCTTATCCTTTACAATCAATTCAATGAATCTGTGAACAAAAAAAGCCGCTTATACAGCGGCTTTTTCACATCATCGGCTTGATGCCCCAAATGTCCTTCGCATATTCCCGGATCGTGCGGTCGCTGGAGAAATATCCAGAATGAGCAATGTTTACAATCGAACGCTCAGACCATTTCCTTCGCTCCCGATAATCAGCTTGAATTCGCTCCTGTGCATCTGCATATGAGCTGAAATCCTTCAGCACAAAATACTCATCATTATGCGGAAGCAGCGAGTCAAAGATCGATTCAAATTCATCTGCCTCTCCTTCAAAAAAACCATTGATCAACTGATCCGCTACCTGCCTGATTCTTCTGTCATGCTGATAATATTCCCTCGATCTATAGCCGCCGTTTTCCTGATACGATAGAACTTCATCCGCCTTTAAGCCGAACGTGTAAATACAATCAGGGCCCACCCGCTCAAGGATCTCGATATTTGCGCCGTCATGCGTGCCGATCGTCAAAGCCCCGTTCATCATAAACTTCATATTCCCTGTACCAGACGCTTCCTTGCTTGCGGTTGAAATTTGCTCACTTACGTCTGATGCCGGAAAAATTCGCTCAGCCATAGAAACTCTATAATTTTCTAAAAAAACAACTTTGATCAGCTGTTTGACTGCCGGATCATAATTGACTTTTTCTGCGACAGAATGGATCAGCTTAATGATTTTCTTGGCATAATAATAGCTTGGTGAAGCCTTTGCCCCGAAAATAAAGGTTTGCGGGTAGATTGAAAACCCGGCGTCCTCCTTGAGGCGGTTATACAAATACATAATGTGAAGAACATTCAGCAGCTGCCGTTTATATGCATGAAGCCGTTTCACCTGTACGTCGAATATGCTGTCAGGGTTCACAACCACCCCGGCCGTGCAAAAAATCAAATCGGCAAGCTCTTGTTTTTTCTTGCTTTTGTTGTTTTGAAACTGTTCAATAAATGCAGGATCAGTGGCGTACGGTTCTAAACGGATCAGTGATTCCGGCTGTTTGACCCATTCATCGCCGATCGCCTCTGTAATGATGGCAGACAAGCCTGGATTCGCTTTTAACAGCCAGCGCCTGTGGGCAATTCCATTCGTCTTATTGTTAAAACGATTCGGAAACAGCAAGTGAAAGTCGCGCATCTCCCTTTCCATTAATATATCGGAATGTATTTTTGCAACGCCATTTACACTGTAACTGCCTACTATGGCCAGATGAGCCATTTTGACAACACCATGCGCTGTAATCGCCATGTCCTCTATCCTTTTCCAGTCTCCCGGATACTTTTCCCAAACTGCGCGGCAAAACCTCTCATTGATCTCTTCAATAATCATGTACATTCGCGGGAGCAGCGGCTTAAACAAATGAATCGGCCATTTCTCGAGCGCTTCTGACAATGTTGTATGATTTGTATAAGAAATCGTATGTACAGTGATATGCCAAGCTTCTTCCCAGCTCATGTTCTCTTCATCGAGCAAAATCCGCATCAGCTCAGGCACCGCAAGCGCAGGGTGAGTGTCATTAATATGAATGCTCACTTTTTTATGCAGGCCGGATAAAGATTTATGTGTTTTTCGGTAATTGTTCACAATGCTTTTTAAGCTTGCGCATACTAAAAAATACTGCTGCTTCAGCCGTAAAATTTTCCCCTCATCATGGGTGTCATCGGGATATAAGAATTCAGAAACCGCTTCTGTTTCCCGCTTATAAGACAAAATATTACCGCCGTGATAATGCGCATAGGGCTCGGCGTTCCAAAGCCTTAACGTGTTGACAGTGCCCGTTTCATAGCCGATGATCGGGATATCATAAGGAACAGCGGTAACAATTGTCGCTTGCTCGTGGCGAAAATGCAGGCGCCCGCTTTTTTCTGTCATATGGACTTCGCCCCAAAACGGCACGTCCACTGCTTGATCCGCATTCCTTACTTCCCATACGTTCCCGTTTTTCAGCCATTGCTCAGGCAGCTCCACCTGATGTCCGTCTACAATTTTTTGCTCAAACAAGCCATGCTTATAACGTATGCCCATCCCGTGCCCTGGCAGGTTCAACGAAGCAAGAGAATCTAAAAAGCAAGCGGCCAAGCGGCCAAGCCCGCCGTTGCCGAGACCTGCATCGTTCTCTATCTGAAGAATTTCCTCTAAATTGATGCCGATTTCCTTTAAACCAGCTTCTACAACATCACGAACACCAAGATTCATTAAGTTTTGCTCAAGGAGCTGACCGAGCAGAAATTCGATTGATAAATAATATGTCTGCTTCCCGGAATTTGATCTGCTTTTTTCATTTGTTTCGATCCAATCAGCGCTGATATACTCTCTGACCATATTGCCCAACGTTTTATATTGATCCAGCTTGGCAGAATCTTTAAAGCTTTTTCCGCACGTCATTTCCAGACGCTTTAAAAATAAGTCTGCAAAGCGTTCTTTACTCGAGAACATCCTGTCCACTCCTTGTCACCTGCTCGAAAATACGCTGATACTCTTTAGCCGACTTCCCCCAGCTGTAATCTGCATTCATAGCGGTCTTCACGATGCTCTTCCATACATCCTGTTGGCAATAAAACGACAGCGCCCTTTCTATCGTAAATTTCAGATCATGCGCATTAAAGGCGGAAAACGTAAAGCCATTGCCCGTTCCCTCTTCCTCCTGATAGGCACGGACAGTGTCGTAAAGACCGCCCGTTTCCCTGACAATCGGAATGGCGCCATATTGAAGAGCAATGAGCTGCCCCAAACCGCACGGCTCAAATTTCGACGGCATCAAAAACATATCAGAGCCCGCATAAATTTGATGGGCTAGCTGCTCATCAAACCCGATATAAGCCCGGCACTTCTCATGAAAAGCAAATTCTGCATACCGGAAATAATCTTCAAATTCACGTTCTCCTGTGCCTAGCACAACCAGCTGTATGTCTTGCTCCTCAAGAAGTTCGTGCATAATTCTGCGGACAAGATCAAGCCCCTTTTGTTTAGTGAGCCTTGTCACCATACTGATCAGCGGAATATCGTTTTTCTCTGGAAGCCCCATCCGCCGCTGAAGCTTCGTTTTGTTTTCCAGCTTGCATGCAAGATCCCCTGAATCGTATTGCGCCTCTATATAAGGGTCGCTTTTCGGCTGATAGAACGTATCATCAATGCCATTTAATATGCCGGTTACATCATCTTCCCTATATTGCAAAACCTGTTCCAACTGCTCACCATAATACGGCGTCATGATTTCATTTCTGTAAGTGGGGCTCACAGTTGTCACATGATCAGCCGCAATGATGCCCGCTTTCATAAAATTAACAAATCCGTTGCATTCTAACCTTTCATAATGAAAATGATCCATCTCAAGACCCAGCAAGTCATGTGTGACATCAGGAGGGAATATGCCTTGAAACTGCAGGTTGTGGATCGTGAGCACGCTTTTCATCCGTTCATAAAAAGGATGTTTTCTGTACTCCTCTTTCAGCAAATAATTGACCATCGCTGTATGCCAATCGTGAGTATGAACAATATCGGCTGGAACATTCACAACTTTGGCAGCCTCCAGCACAGCTCTTGAAAAAAAGGCAAACCGCTCACCGTCATCATAATGCCCGTACAACGAATCCCTGTTGAAATAGTACTCATTGTCGATGAAGTAATAATTCACATCGTCTTCGGCCATATGTTCAATTCCGCAATATTGCTGACGCCAGCCGACAGCTACCGTACACTCAGCCTTTTTTTTCATACGCTTTTTCCACGGTTCAGGTATTTGGCTGTACTTCGGCAGCATCACAGCTACTTCATTGCCTAATCGTGCAAGTGCCTTTGGCAGAGCACCTGCTACATCGGCAAGACCTCCTGATTTCACAAATGGGGTGCATTCAGACACAGCAAATAATATCTTCAAGAATTCATCAGCTCTCCTTGCACCAAACCTTTTCTTAATACAAGCGGCTGCTCAGCTGTTCCAGCAGCTTCCGTCGCCTTGCCGATTTTAACGTCCTTATCAGAAATGACCTGCTCAAGAAGGCAATCCTCGCCAATCTGCGTTTTTTGCATAATAATGCAGTTTTTCAGCTTCGTACCCTTTCCGACATGGACCGCCCTGAACAAAATGCAGTTTTCAACCTCTCCTTCAAGCACACAGCCGTTTGCCACCAAAGAATTTTTGACAGTGCTGTGCTTTCCGTATTTCGTAGGCGGCTCATCCTTCACTTTTGTATAGATCGGCTGCTGCGGCAAAAACACCTGCTGCCAAAAACGAGGCTGAATGAGTTCCATACTGTGGGTATAATATTTTTCCACCGAATCAATGACAGCGGCATAACCTGAATATTCATAAGGGCAAATGGTCAGGGCGGAAGATTCCTTTTCAACAGCCTCCTGAATGGTTTTATAGCCTTTTTCGCTATGTCCGTAGATCAGATCCTTTAAAAGCGTTGTTGACATGATATAGATTTGCAGCGACTGGCCGTCCTGAAATACCTCGGTGACGTCGCAGCCAACCTCCTGATGGCGTTTCAGCACATATTGAAATTGAATGTTGCATACGGTATGGCTGTTGGAGATTACAGCATATTGCTGAGTGCTTCTGTGGAAGTAATCTAGATGGTCCGAAAACTGGCGAAAGGAACCGAATTCATCGTATTCGTGATGAAGATGGGGAGACGGGAAAAAAAAGAGGCCGTCCTTTTTCCGGTGCAAATCCCATTCCTTACCCGCCCCAAGGTGATCCATGAGCGAACGGTAACGATACTTCGGAAAAATTGCAACACTCCTAATATCCGCATTCACCATGTTGGAAAGCATAAAATCAATCAGTCGGTACCTGCCGGCAAAAGGGATCGCCCCGAGCGACCGCTGTGCTGTTAAATCCTGAAGAGAATGCTTATATGTGGTTTCATCTATAACACCTAACATTTGATTATTGAACACTGACTCTGCCCCCTCTTCAGTAATTAAATCAATTCTTTTTCTACAAATTCCTCTGAAACGAGCAGCACCTCTTCAATGTCTTTTTCGGAGCGAATCACTGCGCCATCCGGCAGCACCATCCCATTAGGAACGATGGCATTTTCAATGACTACATGCTCCCCAATCGTCACATCCGGCATTATGACGGATGATGTAACAGTCGTATGCTTACCAACAGTCACACCTTGAAAAAGAACGGAGTGAGACACATTTCCATATACAACACAACCTTCGTTCACAAGCGAATCTTGAACCTGCGCATCAGATGAAATAAATTGCGGAGGCTGATTTGGATTGACGGAGTAAATTTTCCATTTGCGTTCAAACAGCTTCAGCTCCGAGTCCTCTTTTAACAATTCCATATTGGCTTCCCACAAGCTCTGCACCGTTCCGACATCCTTCCAATATCCCTTGAACGGATAAGCAGAAAGCTTCTTTTTCTCTTCCAAAAGCAGTGGAATAATGTCTTTGCCGAAGTCGTGGCTAGAATAAGGGTTTTGATCGTCCATCTCAAGATACTGTTTCAAAAGCGGCCAATTGAATATATAAATTCCCATTGAGGCAAGATTGCTCTTAGGGAATTTGGGCTTTTCATCAAAATGTGTGATCGTCCCATCTGGATTGGCCTTCATGATGCCGAACCGGCTTGCTTCCTCCCAGCCCACTTCGATGACAGAGATGGTCACATCTGCTTTCTTTTCAATGTGATAATCAAGCATTTTGCCGTAGTCCATTTTGTATATGTGATCTCCTGATAAAATCAGTACATACTCAGGATCATACTGATTCAAATAATTGAGATTTTCATAAATGGCGCTTGCCGTCCCTTTATACCATTTGACTTCTGATGACTCGGCATAAGGGGGTAAAACCGTCACGCCGCCATTATATCTATCCAGGTCCCATGCACTGCCGATCCCAATATAGGAATTCAGCTCGAGCGGCTGATATTGCGTTAAAATCCCGACTGTGTCTATGCCTGAATTAGAACAGTTGCTTAGGGTAAAATCAATAATCCTGTATTTTCCCCCGAAAGATACAGCCGGTTTGGCCATATTTTTTGTTAATCCGCTGAGACGGCTGCCCTTCCCGCCGGCAAGGAGCATGGCTACACATTGTTTTTTCATCTTTTTATCTCTCCTCTTTTTTTAACCGCCCGTAAAATCGAGATGCCGTAAGGGGGGATGGTCATCGTGATATAACACGGTTTATGATGAAGTGCTCCCTTTTTAGCCGATAACGGCTTTTTGTTGATTTGCCCTGAGCCTCCATATGTTTCACTGTCACTGTTAAGCACTTCAATGTATTGAGTAAAAAAAGGAACTCCAACATCATATTGATGATAGACCACGGGTGTAAAATTACAAATGATGACAAGCGCCTCACCGTGCTTTTTGCCATAACGAATAAAAGAAAAGATTGATTGTTCGTCATTATGGACATCAATCCATTCAAACGATTGTGCACGATGGTCATGCTCATAAAGGATTTTGCTTTTTTGGTAAAAGCGGAGAAGATCTTGCGTAAAAACGCTGGCTTTCTGATGCATGGGGAAGGAGTCCAAAAACCAATCAAGCTGTTCTGTATCTTTCCATTCATCAAATTGGGCAAACTCTGATCCCATAAAGATCAATTTCTTTCCTGGATGCACTGTCATATAGCCCAGCAAAAGCCGATACTGGGCAAATTTCTGCCAGTAGTCGCCAGGCATTTTATTAAGAAGTGATTTTTTTCCGTATACGACTTCATCATGAGAAAACGGCAATACAAAATGCTCACTAAACGCATATAGTAATGAAAAAGAGATAAGCTGATGACAATGCCGCCTTTCTTCGGGCGGCGTCTCCATGTATTTCAGTACGTCATTCATCCATCCCATATTCCATTTATAATGAAAACCAAGCCCCCCTTCCTCAACGGCACCTGTCACTTGAGGCCATTCTGTAGAATCTTCCGCAATCATCATCACATGGGGATATGCCTCTCTCATGGTTTGATTGAGTTTTTTTAAAAACTCAACAGCATATGGATTCGTGTGGCGTTCATCCTGATTTGGCCAATACAAGATATTAGCCACTGCATCAACCCTAAATCCATCTATATGATAGAATTCCGCCCAGTACAACGCATTCGAAATTAAAAAACTATGAACTTCCGGTTTTCCCAGGTCAAAGTTTGCCGTGCCCCATAACCAGTTCTCCCGATCACGTTCTTCTTTGTATTCATAAAGCGGTTCTCCATCAAACATATAGAGTCCATGTGCATCTTTACAAAAATGTCCGGGGACCCAATCCAAAATGACTCCGATATTTTGTTGATGACATTCATCAACAAACTTCATCAGATCATGCGGCGTGCCAAACCTGCTTGTCGGGCTGTAATACCCCGTTCCTTGGTATCCCCATGAACGATCATATGGATGCTCATACATCGGAAGCAGTTCAATATGGGTAAACCCATGCTCCTTGATATAAGGGATAAGCGTCTGACTTAATTCTTTATAGGAATAATGCCTGCCATCAGAATGCTTCTTCCAAGACCCAAGATGCAGTTCATAAATGAAAACAGGTTTTTCATACAGCGTCTTAGCCTTCTGTTTCTTTTGCCATTTTTGATCTTGCCAGCTGTACCCTTCCAAATTGTAAGTAAGTGACGCTGTGTTTGGTCTGACTTCTGAATAAATAGCGTATGGATCTGCCTTCAGCCTGATCTCACCGTTATTCGTCACGATTTCATATTTATATCGTTCCTTTTCTCCTATACCTGGAATAAATAACGTCCAAATGCCATTATCATTCACTCTGTGCATCACATGCTCTTCTCCAGACCAGCTGTTAAAATCTCCAGCCACTCGTACTTCCGACGCATGAGGCGCCCACACACAGAATTCATATCCGCTTTTGCCATTCAGCTCGCGGTAATGCGAGCCAAACAGCTGATAGCTTTTAAACAGACTGCCTTCGTGAAAAAGATAAACATCATGTGCTGTCGGGCTGGCAGCGGCCATGTAATCATCCTTTCTGACATCATAGTTTTCATTTATAGTATTTATTCGAAGAAATAAAAAAAAGCCCTTTCCTGAAAGCGCTTATACTTATAGACAATTAACTTCATTTTCTGAAGAAAAACGAAATATATGGAGATTTTTGTAGTCTGTTTTTAAAATAAAGAACAAAATCTAAGACATATCATGATTTATAAAAACAAAAAAACCTTGCAGGATATGCAAGGCTTCTGGATGACCCGTACGGGATTCGAACCCGTGTTACCGCCGTGAAAGGGCGGTGTCTTAACCGCTTGACCAACGGGCCGATAATTATGATATCTGTAATCATATGGCGGAGAAGGAGGGATTTGAACCCTCGCGCCGCTTACACGACCTACACCCTTAGCAGGGGCGCCTCTTCAGCCACTTGAGTACTTCTCCATTTGGCTCCACAGGCAGGATTCGAACCTGCGACCGATCGGTTAACAGCCGATAGCTCTACCACTGAGCTACTGTGGAATACAAAAGACATGGTGGGCCTGAATGGACTCGAACCATCGACCTCACGCTTATCAGGCGTGCGCTCTAACCAGCTGAGCTACAGGCCCATGACGATATAGAAATGGAGCGGGTGATGGGAATCGAACCCACGACATCAGCTTGGAAGGCTGAGGTTTTACCACTAAACTACACCCGCAATTTTTATTTGGGGCGATTGATGGGAATCGAACCCACGAATGCCAGAGCCACAATCTGGTGCGTTAACCACTTCGCCACAACCGCCAAAATATATTGATAAATGGTGGCTCGGGACGGAATCGAACCGCCGACACACGGATTTTCAGTCCGTTGCTCTACCAACTGAGCTACCGAGCCTAAGTATTTAAATGGCGGTCCGGACGGGACTCGAACCCGCGACCTCCTGCGTGACAGGCAGGCATTCTAACCAACTGAACTACCGGACCATTTTAAAATTTGGTTGCGGGGGCAGGATTTGAACCTGCGACCTTCGGGTTATGAGCCCGACGAGCTACCGAACTGCTCCACCCCGCGATGATTAGGAATATGTATGGCGGAGGAAGAGGGATTCGAACCCCCGCGGGCTTTGACACCCCTGTCGGTTTTCAAGACCGATCCCTTCAGCCAGACTTGGGTATTCCTCCGTATAGTGGTGGACCTTGTAGGACTCGAACCTACGACCGGACGGTTATGAGCCGTCTGCTCTAACCAACTGAGCTAAAGGTCCATTGGTAGCGGCGGAGGGGATCGAACCCCCGACCTCACGGGTATGAACCGTACGCTCTAGCCAGCTGAGCTACACCGCCAAATATTTTTTGAAATCAAGTGGAGCCTAGCGGGATCGAACCGCTGACCTCCTGCGTGCAAAGCAGGCGCTCTCCCAGCTGAGCTAAGGCCCCAAGAATGGTCGGGAAGACAGGATTCGAACCTGCGACCCCATGGTCCCAAACCATGTGCTCTACCAAGCTGAGCTACTTCCCGATTTCATATAGATCATGGCGCGCCCGAGAGGAGTCGAACCCCTAACCTTTTGATCCGTAGTCAAACGCTCTATCCAATTGAGCTACGGGCGCAAAACTTAATGCCGAGGGCCGGACTTGAACCGGCACGGTAGTCACCTACCGCAGGATTTTAAGTCCTGTGTGTCTGCCAATTCCACCACCCCGGCGTGGATGGTATAGTTGGAGCGGAAGACGGGATTCGAACCCGCGACCCCCACCTTGGCAAGGTGGTGTTCTACCACTGAACTACTTCCGCAGAAATGGTGCGGATGAAGGGACTTGAACCCCCACGTCTGTAAAGACACTAGAGCCTGATTCTAGCGCGTCTGCCAATTCCGCCACATCCGCAACATGTAAATGGTGAGCCATGAAGGACTCGAACCTTCGACCCTCTGATTAAAAGTCAGATGCTCTACCAACTGAGCTAATGGCTCTTCTTACAAGAGACTTGAATATTATATCATATAAAAGTGGTGCCGGCAAGAGGACTTGAACCCCCAACCTACTGATTACAAGTCAGTTGCTCTACCAATTGAGC
>NZ_JBBOUR010000002.1:0-20000 GCF_038006165.1 Bacillus sp. FSL W8-1202 | reverse complement strand
TTCGCTGCGGCTCCGCATCTTCTGCTTAACCTTGCACGGGATCGTAACTCGCCGGTTCATTCTACAAAAGGCACGCCATCACCCGTTAACGGGCTCTGACTACTTGTAGGCACACGGTTTCAGGATCTCTTTCACTCCCCTTCCGGGGTGCTTTTCACCTTTCCCTCACGGTACTGGTTCACTATCGGTCACTAGGGAGTATTTAGCCTTGGGAGATGGTCCTCCCGGATTCCGACGGAATTTCACGTGTTCCGCCGTACTCAGGATCCACTCAGGAGAGAACGAAGTTTTGACTACAGGGCTGTTACCTCCTATGGCGGGCCTTTCCAGACCTCTTCATCTACCTCGTTCCTTTGTAACTCCGTACAGAGTGTCCTACAACCCCAAGAGGCAAGCCTCTTGGTTTGGGCTAATCCCGTTTCGCTCGCCGCTACTCAGGGAATCGCATTTGCTTTCTCTTCCTCCGGGTACTTAGATGTTTCAGTTCCCCGGGTCTGCCTTCTCATATCCTATGAATTCAGATATGGATACCACTCCATTACGAGTGGTGGGTTTCCCCATTCGGAAATCTCCGGATCAAAGCTTGCTTACAGCTCCCCGAAGCATATCGGTGTTCGTCCCGTCCTTCATCGGCTCCTAGTGCCAAGGCATCCACCGTGCGCCCTTTCTAACTTAACCGTTAAAAAGAATCACTATGTGATATCTTGTGTTACTAATTGAATGTGATGTCTACTGTTATCTAGTTTTCAAAGAACACGTTTCGAAGGAATGATCCTTCAAAACTAAACAAGACAGGGAACGTTCTGTTTATAAGACCCAAGGTCTTATATTCCGTATAATATCCTTAGAAAGGAGGTGATCCAGCCGCACCTTCCGATACGGCTACCTTGTTACGACTTCACCCCAATCATCTGTCCCACCTTCGGCGGCTGGCTCCTAAAAGGTTACCTCACCGACTTCGGGTGTTACAAACTCTCGTGGTGTGACGGGCGGTGTGTACAAGGCCCGGGAACGTATTCACCGCGGCATGCTGATCCGCGATTACTAGCGATTCCAGCTTCACGCAGTCGAGTTGCAGACTGCGATCCGAACTGAGAACAGATTTGTGGGATTGGCTTAACCTCGCGGTTTCGCTGCCCTTTGTTCTGTCCATTGTAGCACGTGTGTAGCCCAGGTCATAAGGGGCATGATGATTTGACGTCATCCCCACCTTCCTCCGGTTTGTCACCGGCAGTCACCTTAGAGTGCCCAACTGAATGCTGGCAACTAAGATCAAGGGTTGCGCTCGTTGCGGGACTTAACCCAACATCTCACGACACGAGCTGACGACAACCATGCACCACCTGTCACTCTGCCCCCGAAGGGGACGTCCTATCTCTAGGATTGTCAGAGGATGTCAAGACCTGGTAAGGTTCTTCGCGTTGCTTCGAATTAAACCACATGCTCCACCGCTTGTGCGGGCCCCCGTCAATTCCTTTGAGTTTCAGTCTTGCGACCGTACTCCCCAGGCGGAGTGCTTAATGCGTTAGCTGCAGCACTAAGGGGCGGAAACCCCCTAACACTTAGCACTCATCGTTTACGGCGTGGACTACCAGGGTATCTAATCCTGTTCGCTCCCCACGCTTTCGCTCCTCAGCGTCAGTTACAGACCAGAGAGTCGCCTTCGCCACTGGTGTTCCTCCACATCTCTACGCATTTCACCGCTACACGTGGAATTCCACTCTCCTCTTCTGCACTCAAGTTCCCCAGTTTCCAATGACCCTCCCCGGTTGAGCCGGGGGCTTTCACATCAGACTTAAGAAACCGCCTGCGAGCCCTTTACGCCCAATAATTCCGGACAACGCTTGCCACCTACGTATTACCGCGGCTGCTGGCACGTAGTTAGCCGTGGCTTTCTGGTTAGGTACCGTCAAGGTACCGCCCTATTCGAACGGTACTTGTTCTTCCCTAACAACAGAGCTTTACGATCCGAAAACCTTCATCACTCACGCGGCGTTGCTCCGTCAGACTTTCGTCCATTGCGGAAGATTCCCTACTGCTGCCTCCCGTAGGAGTCTGGGCCGTGTCTCAGTCCCAGTGTGGCCGATCACCCTCTCAGGTCGGCTACGCATCGTTGCCTTGGTGAGCCATTACCTCACCAACTAGCTAATGCGCCGCGGGTCCATCTGTAAGTGGTAGCCGAAGCCACCTTTTATGTTTGAACCATGCGGTTCAAACAACCATCCGGTATTAGCCCCGGTTTCCCGGAGTTATCCCAGTCTTACAGGCAGGTTACCCACGTGTTACTCACCCGTCCGCCGCTAACATCAGGGAGCAAGCTCCCATCTGTCCGCTCGACTTGCATGTATTAGGCACGCCGCCAGCGTTCGTCCTGAGCCAGGATCAAACTCTCCGATAAATGGATCACAGGTTAAGTTCACCGCATCCTGCGGCGACACCTGTGTGACCTGCGTCGTGCAGGCCCTAGTTTGACTGACTACGCACATCGCTGTGCGATTTATAAAAATGAATTAACAGGTACGTTTTGTCTTGTTTAGTTTTCAAAGATCATTTCGTTACTTCTCAATGAAGCAACTTTACTAATATAACATTCAGCTTCTTTTTTGTCAATAACTTTTTCAAGTTGTTTTGAAGCATCTAGTTTGTGTCCGCTGTGCATCAGCGACGTTTAATAATATAACACCTGTATTTATTTATTGCAATAGTTTTTTTAAAAAAATCTATAAAACAAATAAACTATAATCCTCGCCATGATTTCTAAAGCGTGTGTATCATATAACTTTCTTAAAAGAACATATACATCAGTCATGTGATCTTGTTGTTTTTTTCGTTTTCTTGTATAGTAGAAACGAACTAAATACTGATGACCACAAGGGGAGCATTAAAGCTGAGAGTGAGCGGTTTCGTTCTGACCCTTTGAACCTGTTAGTTAACGCTGGCGTAGGGATGTGGCAAAGTCAAATGAATTGCAGATCGTAAAGCAGTGCGTGGAACTTTTCTCATCCTTCCGCGTGCTGCTTTTTTGTTGTCCTTTTGGTTGTCTGTCAATGGAAGGAGATAGATATGAATCAATCTAAGCAACTGGTTCGCCTTATTGAAATTGCCATTATGACAGCGGCAGCCGTTATTTTAGACATTGTCTCAGGAATGTTTCTTAGCATGCCTCAAGGAGGCTCGGTCTCCATCATGATGATTCCGATCTTTTTAATTTCGTTTCGCTGGGGTGTCAAAGCAGGTCTTACTACAGGTTTGTTGACAGGTCTAGTACAAATAGCAATCGGAAACTTGTTTGCTCAACATCCTGTACAGCTATTGTTAGATTACATTGTCGCTTTCGCAGCAATCGGCATAAGCGGCTGTTTCGCTTCTTCAGTCCGTAAAGCCGCTGTATCAAAAACAAAAGGGAAATTGATTGTTTCAGTGGTAAGCGCAGTTTTTATCGGCAGTTTGCTGCGCTATGCCGCGCATGTCATTTCAGGAGCTGTGTTTTTCGGCAGCTTTGCTCCAAAAGGAACGCCGGTATGGATTTATTCTTTAACTTATAATGCGACTTACATGGTTCCTTCATTCATTATTTGTGCAATTGTCCTATGTTTATTATTTATGACAGCACCCCGTTTGCTTAAAAGTGACAAAGCGTAAAAGTAACAATCCCCCAGCGAATTCCGCTGGGGGATTGTTCGTTATCTGTTAAGAAGTGTTTTTAAAGCTGAAAGATCCAGCCAGCCAAGACCTACTTCTTTCAGCCTTACTCCGGCAATTTCAAAGTTGTCCTCCGCTACTCTTTCAGGTGAATAGGCCTGATAAAATATAATTGAGGGATTCTGCTCAATAACCCAAACAAACATACTTGAAAATCCATGTTGAAGCAAAAACTCCGCTCCTTTTGCTAAGAGCGCCCTGCCTGCACCTTGCCGCTGGCGCTCTTCCAGAAGATAAATAGCGTATAACTCGCCATCATAGCCTTCTTGTTCAGAGCGAATAGGTCCAAATGAAGCAAAGCCGAATACTGAATCCATTTCGTCCTGAGCAACAAATACTCCTTTTAACGAGCGACTTTTCCATTTGTCTTCAAATTCCTTATAGTTCAGGCTGTTTAAATAATCAATCGGGATAATTTCGTGGTATGTTGTCCTCCAGCTGTCTACATGCACTTTTGCAATGTCCTTTATATCCTCTAACTTCGCTTCACGTACAGTTACCATACGGTTCTGCCCTTTCCTTACTCTGATTTTTGGACCGTTTTGGCTTCTTTGATTTCATTTGTTAATTCATTGATGCTTTGTTTTACGTTTCCTTTTCCTGAAAAGTTCTCAAGCATTTCTTTTACATCGATTCCCGAGGTTGCTTTTAAACTTTCTTGCAGACTTGACATTAAGTTCGTCGCATAGCTGGTTACTTTGTTTGCTCCGCTTGATTCACCGCTTCCTCCTGTATCGACAACGGTGATTTTATCAATATTTGAAAGAGGCGCCGCTGCTTGTTTCGCGTATTCCGGAAGCATTTTGACAATCATATCGAAAATCGCCGCCTGCCCGTACTGTTCAAAGGCAGCCGCAATTTTCTCTTTTGCTTCCGCTTCTGCAAGACCTTTCAGGCGGATAACCTCTGCCTCTGTCTCTCCTTTCGCTTTTTCCGCTTCTGCTTTTGCTAGCCCGTCAATTCTTACTTTTTCCGCCTCAGCCTTTGCCATTGCTTCAATACTGTACTTCTTGGCATCGGCTTCCGCGAGCTGTTTGGCTTTCTCAGCTGCTGCGGACTGCTCAACAGAATAACGGTCTGCATCGGCTTTTTTCTTTACCTCTGAGTCGTATTGACGTTCACGGCGAAGAATTTCTTTTTCTTCTAGTTCTATTTGTTTTTGGCGTTCGATAATTTTAACCTGCATTTCCTGCTCTGTGACTTGCTGGCGCGCTCGGGCAGTCTCTAAATCATATGCTTGGTCGGCATTCGCTTTTGCCGTATCTTGTTCTCTGCGGAATTCAGCCATTTTGAGCTGATTGATTTTTTCAGCTTCAGCGATTTCCGTCGCCCGTTCAAGTTCTGATTTTTTTGCGTCTTTATCGGCTTCTGCCCGCTTAATTCGGGTTTCTTTATCAGCCTCTGCTGTTGCGATATCAGCATCGCGTTTTACTTGGGCAATTCTCGGTTTCCCTAATGATTCAAGATAACCGTTTTTATCACGAACATCTTTAATGGTAAACGAGACGATTACAAGTCCCATTTTCGCGAGATCCTGTGAAGCGACACGCTGCACCTCTTGAGAGAATTTTTCTCTGTTTTTATAGATTTCTTCTACTGTCATTGAGCCGAGAATGGAACGAAGGTGGCCTTCTAAAACCTCCCGCGCTTCCTGCTCACGGTCGTCTTTTGATTTCCCTAAAAATTGTTCGGCCGCTGTAGCGATTTCTCCTATAGAACCGCCGATTTTAATAATCGCAGTTCCATCGGCCATTACTGGCACTCCTTGTTCTGTATAGACTTCAGGTGTCGAAACATCGAGTTTGCTTGATAATAGGCTTAGCGGCTCTGCCTGCTGGAAGACGGGAAGGACAAAGGTTCCTCCGCCGCGGACGATTTTAATACGGTTGCCGCCTTCATCGACATGAACATTTTTATTACCCAGATAGCTCCCTGTTACAATTAACGCTTCATCAGGCCCTGCTGTACGATACTTCGTAATAAACACAGCTATTAGTGCAATTAATAAAAAGAATACAACTCCGATGATCATTATAATCGGCATTGTCATATCAAATTCCTCCTTTTATGTTAAATGGGTTCATGCGGAGTAACCGAAAGAACTCCGTTGTTAATATCTACGACTAAAACCGTTGTCCCGTAACTGATCTGCTGATTATCAAAACTGACCGCTGACTTTGAAATGGTCCCGCCTATCCCTTCTATGACCACTTCACCAAATCCGTCAACCGGCACAGCTGTAATCACTTTACCGAGTCTTCCTCTGAGATCATCTTCTCTATATGCCAATGATTCTTCTGCAGATGATAATGGCACCAGCACAAAGATGTGAAGCAATACCACCAGCATGATCGAAAGGATGCAAGATAAAAGCGCAATCAGCAAGCTTGACAGAGGCAATACGAGTTCACCTATATATCCGCCCGCTGAAAAACATGTGAAAAATGAGAGCACTAATGTCGGATTAAGAAACGGAATGCCTTCTGACAGCCCTGCAAATACATCTCCGAAAAACAGGAATAACAGCGTAAGGCTGCCCGCAATAATAAGCGTATAAAGATAAATTGTTTGTATAGGTACTCCAAATAACTCCAATTTCCTCATCCTTTCTTCATCAATGCATTGATGAACGGCCGCCGTTACCATTTATACGAGACACCACGGGAAAGGTTTCAAAATTTTAAGACAAATAACCTATTTGAAGTGCTTTATAAATGATAATTGCTTATATATATGGTAATGTCATTTTAGGAGGAGATATGATGAGTATCTTTAATGAAGCCAGATTAGAAACGTGGAACGAATTGAAAGGACTTTCTGACGAAAAGCTGAATCAAAAGCCTTCTGCTGAAGAATGGAGCATACGGGAAGTTCTTGACCATTTGAAAAAAATCGATATGACCGCACAAAAAATGTTGAAGGAACGTGTAAAGGACGCTCCGATTAAAGAAATTGAAGAAAAATCGCTTGAGGTCGCACAGGACAGAAATAATAAACGGAAAGCCCCGAGTCATCTTGAGCCTGCGCATGATTTTATTTCAGGCAGCCAAATGAAACGTGAGCTTGATGTGGTAAGAGAGCAGCTGACTGCTGCGATTGCCTCTCTGAAAGAAGAAGATTTTGAAAGAGTGCTTCCGCATCCTGTGTTTCAAGAGCTGACTGTCAGACAGTGGATCGATTTTATCGGCCATCATGAAAAACGGCACCTCAGCCAAATGAAAGAAATTAAAGAAAAGATAGAAAGGGCCTGATTTCATCAGACCCTTTCTGCTTTTCGTTTGACTTTTCGCTGATAGGAATGAACTTCTATTTCATCACCTGTGTAAACAGCACCAGGTCTCTCCACAATACAGACAATCCCTCTAATGCCCAGTGCGTGGCGGACGAAAGCCGGCGTCAGCTTCGGCTTGTCCGGATAATAGGACTGAATGACTTCTCCCGGCTGGATACACGGATCATTTTCGCCCTCACACAGCAGAGCCGCTCCGCTCGGAAAAATAATCCGGCTTCCTTCTTTTAATGAAGTAAGATCTGGCATACCGCTGACTGCCACATTCGCCCCGAGCCATTCCGGCAAAATTCTCGGCACTCCCATTTTTAAAGCGATTTCGTTGCATTCCTCTATTGAAACAATTGAAATTTGTCTGCGGTTGAAAATTTCAGTCCCTCTTGAAAACATTGGTTCTCTGGCTCCCGCTTTTTTGGTCAGGCCAAAATGCAAGTCGCCGGGGATGCCGCCATAATCAAAATCAAGCTTGTCCATTTGCTTTGTTACGAAGCTTTTTGTATCTGCGATATATAAGCCTTCCGCTTTTGCAGTCATCCGCTTCCACATCAGCTGGCACCTTCCTTCTTATCTAAAATTTCCACCTATGCTTCATTATCCCAAAAAATCCCGCTCTGTAAAGGAGCGGGATTTTGATTATACCGTTTTAGGCGTAAGGTTAAAGCAGCGCTTGTAGATCCAGTTGTATGCTTTTTCATTTAAATCTCTAGGGTTTCCGAAGGTTTGCGGATCTTTCATAGCTTCTTTAGACAAGCGTTCGATCATATCAGGTGATACTCCCTGCTCTTCTAAAGTCGGCACTTCTAAATCTTCGACCAGATCATACATCCAATTGACAGATGCTTTCGCAGCTTCTTCTGTTGTCATCTTGCTTGTATCAATACCGAACGCTTTCGCAATACGCGCAAACTTCTCAGGATAGCCCTTCCAGTTGTATTCCATGACAGGGCCCATCATCGCCGCTACACATTGGCCGTGAGCGACTGGGATAATACCGCCAAGCGTTTGGCTCATCGCATGAGCAGCGCCCGCTGATTCACTTCCGTAAGAAAGACCGGCAAGCATCGCAGCCTGCGCCATTCCGTACCTTGCTTCCAGATCCTCTCCATCAGCAAATGCCCTCTTGATGTAATGAGCGGCATACTCAATCGCCATTAAGGCAACCGCATCCGTGATTGGCTGTGCAAATTTCATTGTATAGCACTCAATGGCATGGGCGAGCGCATCAATTCCCGTCATAGCTGTTACATGCGGAGGCATTGAAACATGAAGCTCAGGATCAATGATTGTCAAGTGCGCTGCAATCAGCGGACCGCCCGTGTTGAATTTGAATTCTCTTTCTTCATCTGTGATAACCGCCCATTGGGTTACTTCTGATCCTGTTCCAGCTGTAGTGGGAATTGTCGTCAGCGGAGGAATGCGGTTTTCCAGCGGTTTTTTCCCATCTGCCGCTTCATAATCAAGCACGCTTCCTTCGTGAGTCGCTTCTACTCCGATTGCTTTTGCTGTATCCATGGAGCTTCCGCCTCCGACTGCCACCAAACCATTACAGTTCTCTTTTTTGTAAAGCTCAGATCCTTCATTCACCAGACGGACAGGCGGGTTTGGCTCAACTTTATTAAAGAGCACCACTTCAATGCCTGCTTCTTTAAGTGATTCGATTACAGGATCAGCAACACCGGCTTTATAAATCCCTGGGTCTGTGACAAGGAGCGCTTTTGAAACGCCCAGTGCAGCTACTTCCTCACCCGTATGCTTGATGGCTCCGATTCCATGCTTAATCACAGTCGGAATTTCAAATGTGTGGAATTTCTGCATGCTTTCTACCTTCATATTTAATGTCATCATCAATCTCCCCCTCTTATGAATTGAACCAGTTAACCGCTGCCGGTTTTGTATTGCGGTATACATGTTTGACTTCTGTGTATTCTTCAAGGCCTATTTTTCCAAGCTCGCGTCCGAACCCGGATTGCTTATATCCGCCCCATGGCGCTTGTGCAAAGTACGGATGAAAATCGTTGATCCAAACGGTTCCCATTCTCAAGCGGGCTGCTACCCGTTCGCACTTTTCAATGTCTTTTGACCATACCGCTCCAGCCAAGCCATAGATGGTATCATTCGCAAGCTCGATTACCTCTTCTTCAGAGCTGAAGGTTTCGACTGTCAATACCGGACCGAAAACCTCTTCCTGAACGATTCTCATGTCAGAATTACAGTTTGAGAAAATAGTAGGTTCATAGAAAAAGCCGTTTTGAAGCGCAGGGTCTTCCGGGCGTTTGCCTCCTGTCTCCAGCTTCGCGCCTTCCTCTATTCCGATCTCTACATATTTTTCTACCTTTGCCCTGTGCTCCGCCGAAATAAGCGGACCGCTTTCTGTCTCAGCATGAAAACCGTTTCCGAGTTTTATGCGTTTTGCCCGTTTGACCAGCTCCGCCAAAAATTGATCATGAATGGCATCCTCAACAAGCAAGCGGGAACCTGCAGAGCATACTTGGCCGGCGTGGAAAAATACAGCGTTTAAGGCCTGATCAACCGCAACTTCTAAATCCGCGTCCTTGAAAACAATATTTGGGTTTTTCCCGCCAAGTTCAAGGGCGATTTTTTTGACGTTTCCGCTTGCCGCCCGCATGATTTTTTTGCCTGTTTCAATTCCGCCCGTAAACGAAATCAAATCGACGTCTTTGTTTACGGCAAGCTCGTCGCCCACTGTGGCTCCCGGTCCAAGGACAAGATTTGCGACACCTTTTGGTACACCGGCTTCTTCCATCAGCTTAAAGACTTTGATTGTCGTCAGCGGCGTAATCTCACTCGGCTTCATGACGATTGTGTTTCCTGCAGCCAGTGCAGGGGCGATTTTCCAGCTCGCTTGAAGGAGCGGATAATTCCATGGAGTGATCTGGCCGCAAACCCCGATTGGCTCTCTAATAATTTTGCTTTCTGAATCAGGAATCGGAGATGAAATGATCTCTCCGCCATCTTTGTCTGCCAAGCCGGCGTAATATTGAAAAACATTGGCGATATCGTCCATATCGGCCTTGCTTTCTTCGAGTGTTTTTCCTGTATCAAGAGATTCAAGCTCAGCCAGCTCCTCAAGATCGCGTCTGATTAATTCCGCAATTTTCAGAACAATTTTTCCGCGTTCAAGCCCGGATAGCGATGACCATTCTCCTTTGTCAAATGCTCTGCGTGCGGCTGCGATTGCTTTGATGGCGTCCTCTCGCCCTCCCTCGCTTACAGTTGCAATTTCTTCTTGATTAAATGGATTGATAATACTGCGGATCTGTTCTTTTTCGGCACTGATCCATTCTCCGTCAATGAATAATGTTTGACTCATATAAGCCTCCTTGACGTAAATAAATTTTGTTAAATAAAAATTTAATGTTTTTAACAACCTTAATCTAACATATGGTTTTTAAACTGTCAAAGTCCCATTTTGATTTTTCTTTTTGACTTTTCCTCATGTTTCGTTAAGATAAAGAACATAAAGAAATAACTTAACGAATTTAATTTTCTAAAGGAAAAGAGGGTCAGTATGGATGAAAATCCAGAATTTGCAGCTATAGAACAGGCTCGGGATCTTGTTATTGACTCCATTGCTGAAACGATGGATCTTTACGGAATTACCCGCAGTGTCGGGATTTTATATGGGACGATGTATATGAGGGATGAGATGACGCTTGACGAAATGCGTGAGGAGTTGCAAATGAGCAAACCAAGCATGAGCACAGGCGTCAAAAAGCTTCAAGACTTAAATGTAGTGAAAAAAACATTTCACCGGGGCATCCGTAAGCATACATTTGTGGCTGAGAAGGATTTCTTTAAATTTTTCACAAATTTCTTTCCACCTAAATGGGAGCGGGAGGTTCAAGTGAATGTAGCAGCGATCGAGGAAGCTCAAGCTGATTTACAAAAGGTTTTATGCAAGGAAGATCTCGATGAGGATATCAAAAATGAAGCACTGCAGTTATATGATCAGCTGGAAAGCTCTAAAGCTTACTATGACTGGCTGAAACGGCTTGCTGAATCGGTGCAGACCGGAGAAATTTTTAAATTTATACCGATCGAAACAAAGTAAAGCAGAAAACGCCTGGGAAAGCAGGCGTTTTTTTGATGTAACTACTACAAATTTGAAAAATACGGGAAAAACACCCCATTTACTTCCAAAATATTTGATGGTAATTTTATGTAGGTAAAATTTGTATTTGGCCTTTCAGAGGAGGTGAAAAGCGGGCAGGCCTGTTTAATTTATCATTTTTTAGGGGGAATTTTGTTATGAAACGCAAATTATTATCTTCTTTGGCAATTAGTGCATTAAGTCTCGGGTTACTCGTTTCTGCACCTACAGCTTCTTTCGCGGCTGAATCTACATCAACTAAAGCTCATACTGAATCTACTATGAGAACACAGTCTACAGCTTCATTGTTCGCAACAATCACTGGCGCCAGCAAAACGGAATGGTCTTTCTCAGATATCGAATTGACTTACCGTCCAAACACGCTTCTCAGCCTTGGCGTTATGGAGTTTACATTGCCAAGCGGATTTACTGCAAACACGAAAGACACATTGAACGGAAATGCCTTGCGTACAACACAGATCCTCAATAACGGGAAAACAGTAAGAGTTCCTTTGGCACTTGATTTGTTAGGAGCTGGCGAATTTAAATTAAAACTGAATAACAAAACACTTCCTGCCGCAGGTACATATACTTTCCGTGCAGAGAATAAATCATTAAGCATCGGAAATAAATTTTACGCAGAAGCCAGCATTGACGTGGCTAAGCGCAGCACTCCTCCGACTCAGCCTTGCGGTTGCAACTAATGTAAAAGACCGGTTAATGATATTATCCCCTCTAAGTAGACAGTGTAAAAAGCCCGCTTTTCAAAAGTGGCTGTTACACTATACGTGGAGGGGATTTTTTATGGCGAGAAAAGGGCAACACTTTCAGAACTATACGAAAGAATTTAAGATGAAAGCTGTCAAAATGTACGAGGAAGGAAACAAAAGCTATAACACGTTAGCTGAAGAATTAGGGCTTCGAAGTTCAACCCAGCTCAAAAATTGGGTGAAAACATATCGGGAAGGCAAGTCTTTTGATGATCAAAGGGGAAAAGATACAAAGTCAGACAATCCTTTTATTGGACGCCCTAAAACAACGTTTAAAAGTGTTGAGGAAGAACGAGATTATTTAAAGGCACAGGTCGAATACCTAAAAAAGCGCTATCCAAATCTGCATGGGGAGGACGGATTTTGAAGGCAGCACGATTTGAAGCTGTTCACGAATTGAAGGACCGTTATCCGATTACATGGCTGGTATGTATCGCCAAAGTGTCACGGTCAGGGTACTATAAATGGCGCAAGGCTCAAAGGTTTCGAATGGCAAGGCAACAGAGAGATCAGATCATAAAAGAGCACATCATGGCGATTCATCATTCACGCCCTTTCTATGGCTATCCTCGGATTACTGTCGCTTTAAAGAAAGAAGGTTTCTGCGTCAACCATAAGCGTGTTTACAGATTGATGAGAGAGATGAACATCCACTCGATTATTCGAAAAAAGCGTCGTTATTTTGGAAGAAAGGCATCGGTTGTCCTGCCAAACCGGCTTAACCGAGAATTTCAAACCAATCAGCCTAATCAGTTATATGTAACCGATATTACCTATATTGCTTGCGGACAACGATTCTATTATCTTTCTGCAGTACAAGATCTTTACAACAATGAGGTTGTCGCATGGAAACTGTCAAAGCGAAATGATCTTGAACTGGTGATGAAAACAGTGGAAAGTTTAACAGCTCAACGGGATGTCCAAGGGGCCATTCTCCACTCTGATCAAGGATTCCAATACACAACAAAAGCATATCAAAAGCGACTTGAAACCGTTGGTTTGAAGGGCAGCCATTCCCGTAAGGGAAACTGCCTGGATAACGCCTGTATCGAATCATTTTTCTCGCACCTCAAAACAGAGAATACATACTTTTCTTCATGCCAAACTGAAAAAGAGCTCCACAAAAGCATTAAAGATTACATCCAGTTCTATAATCACGAACGATTCCAGAAAAAATTAAACCAGTGTGCTCCGGTAGAATACCGTAACACACTGGTTGCTTAGGCTTTTTATGGCTGTCTACTTGACAGGGGTAAGACCATTAACGCCGGTCTTTTTTGCGTTTTACCCTCCCCTTTTTCTCTAATTCCCGTTATCTTTTTTCTGGTTTAAAATTTAAATTGACAAACACTAGAAACAGGAGTAAATTCTTGAGTGTTCAATTTCATACAGTCTCTTTTACCGCTTAATCAAACACGAACGGGGGAACCAACGATTGGCTGTTTTATTAACAGCCTTGGGGTGAATCTTACTAAGTAAGAGGGGGTACTCTGAATCCCTAATCCGACAGCTAACCTCGTAGGCGTATACAGAGAGGAGGTCTATTATTTGGCCATTCTTTGCAATGGTCTTTTTTGCTTCAGAAACGTTAATTCACTAAGGGAGATATGAACATTGGGAAGAATTAAAAATAAGCAATTTGCCGTGATCGGTCTGGGTCGGTTTGGCGGCAGCATTTGTAAAGAACTTCATAGAATGGGGCATGAGGTCCTTGCGGTTGATATCAACGAAGAAAAGGTCAATGCATATGCTTCTTACGCCACTCATGCGGTAATTGCCAACGCCACCGAAGAAAACGAATTGCTTTCATTAGGAATACGCAATTTTGAATATGTGATTGTTGCCATCGGAGCAAATATTCAAGCGAGTACGCTGACCACCCTATTATTAAAGGAGCTTGATATTCCAAATATTTGGGTGAAGGCTCAAAACTATTATCATCACAAGGTGCTTGAAAAAATCGGCGCTGACCGGATTATTCATCCTGAAAAAGATATGGGAGTTAAAATCGCACAAAGCCTTTCAGACGAAAATGTTTTGAATTACATTGATCTATCTGATGAATACAGTATTGTCGAGCTGCTGGCTACGCGCAAGCTTGATTCAAAATCGATTATTGACCTGAATGTAAGAGCAAAGTACGGCTGCACGATCCTGGCCATCAAACATCATGGAGATATCTGTCTTTCCCCCGCGCCTGAAGACATCATTCACGAGCAAGATTGCCTGGTGATCATGGGCCACAAAAAGGATATTAAACGTTTTGAAAACGAAGGGATGTAGACAAAGGTGACACTTCAAAAGGATAAAGTGATCAAATGGGTTCGGTTTACACCGCCTCAAGTGCTTGCCATTGGTTTTTTCCTTACCATTATCATCGGGGCTGTCCTATTAATGCTTCCGATTTCCACTACGAAGCCATTGTCATGGATAGATGCTCTTTTTACTGCGGCTTCCGCTACAACTGTTACAGGGCTTGCTGTTGTCGATACCGGTACTCAATTTACGGTATTCGGGCAAACAGTTATTATGGGGCTGATTCAGATTGGCGGGCTTGGATTTATGACGTTTGCGGTCTTGATCGTCATGATATTAGGAAAAAAAATCGGATTAAAAGAACGAATGCTCGTCCAGGAAGCCTTAAACCAGCCGACAATCGGCGGTGTCATTGGCCTTGTCAAAGTCCTGTTTCTGTTTTCGATCAGTATTGAATTGATAGCAGCACTCATTTTATCCATCCGGCTTGTACCTCAGTACGGCTGGTCATCCGGCTTGTTTGCAAGTTTGTTTCACGCAATATCTGCTTTTAACAATGCCGGGTTTTCGTTGTGGCCTGATAATTTGATGAGCTACGTTGGCGATCCTACAGTAAACCTCGTGATTACTTTCTTATTTATTACAGGAGGGATCGGATTTACGGTTCTGTTTGATGTGATGAAAAATCGGCGTTTTAAAGCTTTTTCTTTACATACAAAGCTCATGCTTACAGGAACGCTGATGTTGAATGCGATTGCTATGCTTACGGTCTTTATTTTAGAATACAGCAACCCTGGGACGCTCGGCCACCTGCATATAGTGGATAAACTGTGGGCGTCCTATTTTCAGGCAGTGACGCCGAGAACCGCAGGCTTCAATTCTCTAGATTTTGGAAGCATGAGAGAAGGAACAATTGTATTTACTTTATTATTGATGTTTATCGGAGCAGGAAGCGCATCAACGGCGAGCGGCATTAAGCTGACTACGTTCATCGTGATTTTAACATCTGTTATTGCTTACTTGAGAGGTAAAAAAGAAACGGTTATTTTCCGCCGTTCTATCAAATATCCGATTATCATTAAAGCTTTAGCTGTGAGCGTCACCAGTTTGTTCATCGTGTTTTTAGGGATTTTCGCCCTGACGATCACAGAACAAGCGCCATTTCTTCAAATTGTGTTTGAAACCTTTTCCGCATTCGGAACTGTCGGCCTTACGATGGGGCTTACTCCTGAACTGACAACAGCTGGCAAGTGTATCATTATTGTCATCATGTTTATCGGAAGAATTGGTCCTTTAACGTTCGTGTTTTCATTCGCAAAAACAGAGCAATCAAATATCCGTTACCCTGATGGCGAAGTGTTTACAGGGTGATATCAAAAAAATCCGGCGTGCAGTCGCCGGATTTTTTTATGATTCGATATGAGATTGATTTTGTCTTTTTTCCTGTTCCGCGATGATTTCGTTATCCTCCGCGTTATCACGGGTTACTTTTTGTGTGAGAATCGCACCAACTGCTACAAGTATCATAACAGCGATGTAATAACCTTTTTCATTGAGTTCCAGGTTATCAGCATTATAGAGTCCGATACTAAACAAAAATACTCCCGCAAAAAAAGTAAAATAAGCTAATACTGTAAAGGCAACCGTGTTTCTGCGTCTATATTTCTGCACCTTTGTTCCCTCCCGAAAGCATAGTTAAAAAGTGATAACTTCCGTGGAATATTATACCTCAAATTCCCCAGAATGGAACAAAGAATTAAAAATACCAGTAAAAAGGGCTTAGGTTGCCTCCTTTATTTCAACAGCTGAATCATCAATCCAGCCAATAAGTTTATCATTGATTTGGAATTGGTACCATACAGACTGGCCTTTCTGTTTTTTAGACACAACCTTTATGTCTTTGCCGACGTAAGATTGGGCAGAGGTAAGCCTTATGGACCGATCATCAGTAGAAGGCTTGGACCATACGTCTTGAACGGCACTGTCTTTAATAGAGGCGTTTAAATCCACAGATTTGAGGGATGGATTTACCTCATCGTACTCATCTAAATCGTATTTTTCCACAATAGCACTGATTTTGTCAGCGTAGTCAGGGTCTGTAGCATATCCTGATGTTTGCAGGGCGGTTGCCGCTTCCTTATAATTCCCTGCCTCAAGCACCGGTTTATACTTCTTTTTATTCCACGATGTGCCACGGACGAACAATTGGGCATGATCATCCATAGATTCAAAAAACGTGCTGTATTTTCGAAACTTCGCGCGAATAGTTTTTCTTTTCCCTTTTTCAACTTCGTCCGTTTCCATCGTGACATGATGGCCTTTATAATTCCCTTTTACGCCAAAAAGGTTGTTGGCCTTAGCAGCCAGTTCACTGTTCCCCCAGTCCGATTCGAGAATGGCCTGAGCAATTGTGATGCTGGGGAGAACATGGTATTTTTCATACAAAATTTGGGCATGTCCGGACAGACTGTCTATAAATACTTGCTGTTCATCGATTTCTTCAGTTTCTTTGGATGTTTCAATCGGTTTTGATAAAGTTGTCGCTAAAACAAACAGAGCTAGCGGAATCGATACAATGAAAAATAGTGAAATCAAGAGTTTACGTTTTTTAAGTTTTTTACGGGCCATGAAAACCTTCCTTCGAATTAAAAGATTACGAATGTAAAAGAATCTACCTTTTAGAATTTTACTTGCACTTCTAATATTTTTCAATTCTTTAGGGATAAAGTTGGGAAAAGATTGCAAAATAAAAACCTTTTCGCTCAATGAAAAGGTTTTTACCATGTTTCTATTTTTGTAAATTTCTGAGTGCATTACGATATTCCGTATCATTTATTACTTTATATGATTTGACAGTTGCCTTCGACAAACCTTCTGCTGAAACGGCCGGTTTTTCCGGAGCTGTTTTCGCTTTATCATGTGGTTTATGTGCCAGCTTGTGCCCCATTCCAGTGGCATTCATACAAAATGACAGGCAGACGAGCAGCACGCTAAGGATAAAAGAAATAAAGAAGAGATCATGATAAGCAGTCATAATAGAATCCTGTACCGAACCGCTTTGTCTGGCAGCATCTTTTTTCGTGAAAAAGCCGATGAGAATGGGAACTCCCATATAGACAAACTATCTTAAAAACTGAACAGCTGTCATTCTCTTGACCAAATCAGGCAGCGGGCCTCCCATGGCAGCTCCCATCAGCCCTGCGGCGACTGTCAGGCCTGTTCCCGCTGCAAGCATGATAAACAGTGCCGCGAACATATAAAGAGATGATCGATCCTGCATATGCAGCCATTGAAAATTCACAAAGACGAGAATGAGTCCGCCGATAATACCGAGCATCCCTGGTCCGACTTTATCATAAAACAGAGCGCTCAAAATGGCCGCGATCGCCACTCCGATTAAAAGAGTCAAGTTTAAAAGAATGAGATGCTCCTGAGAAATATCATACATTTGACGGAGCAAGCCTTGAAAAGCAGACAGGCTGACAGCTACCGTTATCGTCCCTGCAGCTATGATCAATAAGCCAAGCACCGGTTTTGGCAGCAGCATCAGTTTAATAGATATGAATGGGTTTTTCACTTTATATTCCACAATCAATAGACCAATGAGCAAACATAACGTCACCCCGAAACCAATCCATACATAACCCGATGACAGCCCCCATTTTTGCAGAAAAATGAATGAAACCGCTGAGGCTGCGGCAAGGAAAACAGATAAAAGAATTCCCGCACGATCAAGCGGCTGTTCTTGATCCGCCGCTCCGTGATGCTCGTCATGGAGAAAGAAATAGCTCACCGCGACACCGATCAGAGACAAGGTGCCAAAGATGAAAAACAGCCATCTCCAATGCCCGCAGCTTGTTGCAATGGTTCCGAGGATTGTGCCGATGATAACAGAACCATAGAATCCCCCGATCAGCACAAGCAGTGCATAGTTCCTGCGTTCAATCGGGAATGACAGTACAAGCATTGGAATCATAATCATCAGCATGACGCCTGTTGCCGCCCCCTGTAAAAAGCGCCCTGCCGCCATCCATGCAATATCGCCTGAACATGCGATGAGCAGTGAGCCTAGTATAAAGACAGGTAATGAAGCCAGATAGACGGGACGCGCACCGAATTTTTTCCTCAGCAGCGGTCCTGCCGGAACTAACAAGGCAAAGGCCATATTGCCGATCAATATCGGATTTACTGATGTGAAGACACTTGTTCCAACCGCTTTCTGAACAAGGCCTTGAACTGACGACAATGCCGTGTTAGACATCAATCCCGGCCCGACCGCTAAGACGGCGAGCAAAGAAATCACCCAATAGTGTTTTGTCTTCATGTTGTCATTCCTTCCTATATGAATCCATGCGAAACACATCATTTTTTGAAAACAAAAGAAGCTAATAGATTTTGCATACCATTAGCTTTCATTCTAATATTATCCCTTTCAGGGGAAATGATATTATTTTATTATAATTATGTGAATGAATGAGCATATAATCAAATATTATTTCAAATCGATTGTGTTTTGTCAATGGAGTAAATTTCAAGCACAACATAAAAAGTCTGAAAGCTTTTCCCCGATATTGTGTTTTGGAGCCAAGGGGCCTAGAACTGCACTTATGGAGCCCTGCTCGTTCCCTCAAGCGAATTAAAGCAGGCCGTTTTAACCCTTTCAATCCACTATTCCAACTAATAAACTCGAATAAGTTGTGATAAGACAACATTTTGGCCGCACATTTTTTTGTGTTTACTGGACGTTTGCCGCCTCTAAATTGTATATGGGTAAATACCATGAATCAACCTATGAAATACCAATGTAAGGAAATTTTAAATATTCCGGGAGGCAAAAACGAATGGAACTGTATGAGTGTATCCAAGACATTTTTGGCGGCTTGAAAAATCCATCGGTTAAAGATTTAGCAACGTCTTTAAAACAAATTCCAAACGCAGCAAAATTGAGTCAACCGTATATTAAGGAACCAGACCAGTACGCTTACGGCCGAAATGCCATCTATCGAAATAATGAATTGGAAATTATCGTGATTAACATTCCGCCAAACAAGGAGACAACAGTCCACGATCATGGTCAATCCATTGGTTGTGCAATGGTGTTAGAAGGAAAGCTTCTTAATTCTATTTATCGCTCAGCCGGCGAACACGCAGAACTCTCCAATTCATACTTTGTCCACGAAGGAGAATGCCTTATTTCAACCAAAGGTTTAATTCACAAAATGTCCAATCCAACATCCGAACGAATGGTGTCTCATCATGTCTACTCCCCTCCTTTGGAAGACATGACGGTCTTTGAGGAACAAAAGGAGGTATTGGAAAATTCATGATTGACAGATAAACTGCTCACTTTGACTTCGCTCAACTGGAGGATTCAGAGAATGAAACCTTTTCCTCAAAACAAAAAAACCCTTATAGAATAAGGGTTTAAAGGTATGGAGCCAAGGGGGCTCGAACCCCTGACCTCTACGCTGCCAGTGTGGAGATGGGTTTCTGATGCGAACAGACGTTTTATTCTCAAACCCTATTTTATAGGGTTTTCTTACATAAGTTTCTGATTAAAAATATTCCTTTTTGATTAAAAATGAGGAAGTTGGTCCCCAATTCGTCCCCATCTGTCCCCAAAAGGCATTATAACATTCTTCCTTAACTAAACCAGACTTCAAATATGGGACCTGATTTCCCATTATTTTCTCCGTTGATAAAAGAACGTTTGTTCGCATATAATTTATTCAAGGAGATGATCGGAATGAGTCAAGGGATTTACGATAAGAGATGGGAACAAAAATTCATATTACCTGAACAAAGGGCTGCCCTTTTAAACAGAAAGAGAGAAGACCAGAAGATCGAAAAACCCATTCTTGATGAATACCAG
>NZ_JBBOUR010000001.1:2045000-3771800 GCF_038006165.1 Bacillus sp. FSL W8-1202 | reverse complement strand
TTGGTATTCATCTAGGATGGGTTTTTCAATTTTTTGGACTTGTTTCTTCCTATTTAATAGCGCTGCCCTTTGCTCAGGTAAAATAAATTTTTGTTCCCATCTCTTATCGTAAATACCCTCGTTCATTCTGATCAACTCCCTGAACAAATTATACAGGAACAAATGTTCGAAAAACAACCGGAAAAGTATAGGAGGTTCGTAATCATTATGCTATAATCACACTAAAATGTACCAAATGCAAAATAATGGGGTGGTTTAGTGTTCTTCAAAGAGACAGAAACACAGGAGATCATCAAATATGAAGATTACCCTTATGCAGTTTACGCACGGGTTTCCTCAGAAAAAGATGAACAGGTGACATCAATAGCCAACCAAATTGATATTTGTCATCATTGGATTGAGAAAAATAATTACGAATGGAAAGATGAAGCAATCCAATTAGATGATGGGATAAGCGGAACAGTGCTGCTTGATCGAAAAGCAATGCAACTCATTTTAGATAAGGCGCAAAAAAGAAAGCTGAAGATGGTTGTTTTTAAATCAATCAGCCGGCTTGCGCGTGATCTTAAAGATGCCCTTGAAATTCGAGAGGTTTTATTGGCTCACGGTGTAAGAGTTGTGACGCTTGAAGAGGGCTACGATAGCCTATATGAAGGCAAAAACTCAATGAAATTTGAAATGTTTTCAATGTTTGCAGCTCAATACCCTCAAACAATTTCAGTGGCAGCCAGTGGGGCACTAGCAGCAAAAGCCCGCCGTGGTGAACATTCCGGCCGTGTACCTTTTGGATTTAAGAAAGAAGGTAAATTCCTAGCTATCAATGAAGAAGAAGCAAAAGTCGTACGTTTTATTTTCGATCTTCATAATAATCATGGATATGGACATAAAAGGATCGTTCTCAAGCTTAACGAAGAATTGGCACTTGGAAACATTGTAAAGCCTCAAAAGACTGAGTTTTGGCAGCTGTCCACAGTACAAACGATTTTAAAGAATCCTATTTATTGTGGCTTGTTTATTGCCAATAGACATACTCAAGTCAAAATAGGCGGACGGAAAAAATTTATCCGCAACCCAAAAGAAAAATGGACTGTTTACAAAGACTGGTGTCCTAAGATCATATCAGAAGAAGAGTATGAGAAAGCTAATAACAAAGAACACAAGATGCGTAAAAAGCGTTTTAACCCTCGGAATGAGCTACGGGGAATGATGAAATGTGGTGTGTGCGGTTGCAATATGGTTGTGCTGCCGTCGTACAAATACAATCAGAAACGTGAGAAGAAAGAGTTTAATTATTTGAAGTGTAGCGCCTACAGACGAGGTGGAACTGCTCTTTGTGTAAACCATGCTCCGATGCAATATAAGGACTTGCGGGCTTTTGTTATTAAAACACTGAAACAAAAGGGCAAGAAGTTAAAACTGGATGTAAAATCTGATTTTGAAGAGCAGAAGAAAAACCGGATCAAGCGAACGAAAATAGAAATTGAAAACGCAGAAAACAAGAAAAAACGTCTAATCGAATTGTACTTGGAAGATCAGTTGATCACTAAGGCGGAATTCCAGGCGAAGCGAAAAGAGCTTGAAGAACAAATTGAAAAACTGAACGATAAGCTGTTCATGCTTGAGCGTGAGGAAGAAGAAACAATCGACATATCAAATATAAAGAATGCATTCGCGCAGCTGGAAAGAACTGATCAGGATTTATTCGAAGCATTTTCAGCGCTTATTGATAAACTTGTAATATACGAGGATGGAACAGTCGATTTCCATTATAAATTCAAGTGATTATTATTGTTTTAGTTTGCGATAGATATGCATATCAAATGCCATGCAGAAATTGGGTGTGAAAGGGCGTTCGCAAGCCGTTGTTGAGCTTCTTAGAATGGGTGAGCTAGAGCTTTAATTCTTGCCGGTATTCCTTCTTTTGGAAGGAGCCGGTTATTGCTGTTTGTTTGGAACATTCGAAACCATATTTGGAATGCTGTGCAAAACGTAGGCAAGTCATAAATTAAATTTTATTTCTTGATGTTGTTTGACTAAAGTCCTCTATTTCTCTCCTGCGAGTCTTGCATTTTCTTCAAAAAAGAAGGAAAATAGACACGGAACGCTTTTGTGCGTAAGAGATCCTTGAGTGAGGGATGGACAAATGACATCAAAACCTTTGGAGCATGTTGCGGATATTGAAAAGTCACTCCGCCACATTGCCGCGATCATTAAGCAAAAAGGACGAGAAATCCTTAACCAATATGCGATTACGCCGCCGCAATTTGTCGGCTTGCAATGGCTTTATGAATTAGGAGATATGACAATCGGTGAATTATCGGGCAAAATGTATCTGGCATGCAGCACGACAACAGACTTAATCGACCGCATGCAAAAAAATGAGCTTGTTGAGCGGGTCAAGGACCCGGCGGACAGACGTGTTGTCCGGATACATCTGCTGCCTGAAGGAGAACGGATTATCCAAGAGGTCATTACAAAAAGACAGGAATATCTGCGTGATATGTTCGAATCGTTTACAGATGAAGAAATAGCCATCTTCGAAAAATCTTTGATGAAACTGCAGCATGAAATGAAGAGAAAATGAGGCGATTTTGTTGGAACAACCAATAGGAGTCATTGATTCCGGGGTTGGCGGTTTAACCGTTGCGAAGGAAATCATGAGACAGCTACCTAAAGAAAATATTATCTACGTCGGGGATACGAAACGGTGTCCTTATGGGCCGCGCCCTGAAGAAGAGGTGCTTCAATATACGTGGGAGCTGACGAATTATTTACTCGAAAACCACCACATCAAAATGCTCGTGATCGCCTGTAACACAGCAACAGCGATCGCATTGGATGACATCCAGCGAAGCGTCGGTATACCGGTGGTCGGAGTGATTCAGCCTGGTGCGAGAGCAGCGATAAAAGTGACGGATAATCAGCATATCGGTGTCATCGGCACAGAGAATACGATTAAGAGCAATGCGTACGAAGAGGCGCTTTTGGCATTAAATCCCGATCTGAAGGTTGAAAACCTTGCCTGCCCGCTGCTTGTGCCTTTTGTGGAAAGCGGGAAGTTTCTCGACAAAACAGCAGACGAGATTGTCAAAACCTCGCTGTATCCGTTAAAAGATACATCGATTGATTCGCTGATTTTAGGCTGCACCCACTATCCCATTTTGAAAGAAGCCATTCAAAGATATATGGGAGAACACGTTAACATTATTTCGTCCGGCGATGAAACAGCCCGGGAAGTCAGCACGATTCTCTCGTATAAAGGGCTGCTGAACCAGTCTGCGAATGCCCCTGATCATCAGTTCTTGACAACAGGAGCGCGTGATCAGTTTGCGAAAATCGCAGACGATTGGTTTGGCCATGAGGTGGGCCATGTGGAGTGCATCTCACTGCAAGAACCGATTAGAAGATAGTTTTCCCCGCAACGGTATGTTGCGGGTTTTTTTCTGTTTAGCCGGAATTCTTCGGTCTATTTCCTAAAGAGGCTCGTATACATAATAGTACAAACATCCTTAGGAGGGAAAAGTATGCTGAAAAAAGGACCTGCAGTCATTGGTGCCACTTGTCTCACCTCTGCCTTGCTTTTATCCGGATGCGGTTTGTTTCAATCTGATAAGGCAGCCGAGGAAATTGATCCGCCTCAAGACGTTACATTCGTGAACGATGAAGCGGGTGCCAATTCAAATACAACAGCAGCCAAAAAAACAGAAAGTGAAAAAAGCGATACCGCAAAAGCGGATCAAGCCTCATCTACTGTTATGAGGGAGCTTTATCTCATTGATAAAAACGGGTATGTTGTTGCGCAAACGCTGCCTCTCCCTAAAAGTGAGAGCACGGCTAAGCAGGCGCTTGAATACCTCGTACAGGGCGGGCCTGTGTCTGAAATTCTTCCGAATGGCTTCAGAGCTGTATTGCCGGCTGACACCACCGTTAACGTTGACATCAAAAAAGATGGAACCGCGATAGCTGATTTCTCTAATGAGTTCAAAAATTATAAGAAAGAAGACGAACAGAAAATCGTTCAGTCTGTAACGTGGACGCTGACGCAATTTAGTTCGATAGATAAAGTGAAGCTGAGAATAAACGGGCATGAACTGAAGGAGATGCCTGTAGGAGGGACGCCGATCTCAGATGATTTAAGCCGCAAAGACGGCATTAATTTGGAGACAGCCGGTGTAAATGATCTCACTGCTACCCATCCGCTGACAGTCTACTACTTGGCGGAAAACGAAGACAGTGAATACTACGTGCCGGTGACCAAACGAATCGACAATTCGGAAAAAGACGACATCACGGCAGCCATCAATGAATTGGCTAAAGGGCCAAGCAAGGTGAGCGGGCTGTTAACAGACTTCAGTGAAGATGTAAAGCTGGTCAGCAAACCGAAAATCAAAGACGGGCGCGTGACGTTGGATTTCAATCAATCTATATTCGGCAGTGCCGATGAGAAGACGAAAATGATTTCTTCAGAAGTTCTGAATAGCATTGTGCTGACGTTAACGGAGCAGCCGGATGTAAAAAGCGTCTCTGTTAAAGTGAACGGAAAATCAGAGCTTGTAAATGAAAAAGGCGAAAAGCTCACAGAACCGGTCTCCAGACCTTCTCAAGTGAATACGGGTAGTTTTTAAATTGGGATTTTTGATATACTAGAAAGAAAGAGGTTAGCGTTCCGGCTGCCTCTTTCTTTATTCAATTCCGGGACAAAAATGGTTTATGTACATACAATCGGAGGTAAAACATGAGACATGACGGAAGACAACACGATGAGCTGCGTCCAATCACATTCGATTTGGATTTTATCAGCCATCCGGAAGGTTCTGTTCTAATAACAGCGGGAAATACAAAGGTAATCTGCAACGCGTCTGTTGAGGACCGCGTACCGCCGTTTTTGCGGGGCGGAGGGAAAGGCTGGATTACAGCAGAGTACAGCATGCTGCCGCGGGCAACAAACCAAAGAACAATCAGAGAATCTTCTAAGGGGAAAATTTCCGGCAGAACAATGGAGATCCAACGCCTGATCGGCCGCGCGCTTCGAGCTGTTGTAGATCTGGAAAAGCTCGGTGAACGGACGATTTGGATTGACTGTGATGTCATTCAAGCTGATGGAGGAACTAGAACAGCTTCCATTACAGGCGCATTTCTTGCTATGGCGATTGCGATTGGCAAGCTGATCAAAGCAGGAACAATCAAGACAAATCCGATCACTGATTTTCTTGCTGCGATCTCTGTTGGAATTGATAAGGAACAGGGAATTTTGTTAGATTTAAATTATGAAGAAGATTCCTCCGCTGAAGTTGACATGAATGTCATCATGACAGGCAGCGGCCGTTTTGTGGAGCTGCAGGGAACCGGGGAAGAGGCGACTTTTTCAAGAGAGGATCTGAACGGTCTTCTGGGTCTTGCGGAAAAAGGAATTCAAGAGCTGATTGACAAGCAAAAAGAAGTGCTGGGTGATTCTCTGCCAGAACTGAAATAAAGACAGAAAGGCTTGATCATCATGAAAGAAGCAATTATTGCAACACATAATCCGGGAAAAGTGAAGGAATTCAAAGAAATTCTTGAGCCAAAAGGCTATGATGTCAAATCTCTAGCTGAAATTGGGTTCACAGAAGAAATTGAAGAAACAGGCCATACATTTGAAGAAAATGCCATTCTGAAAGCGGAAGCTGTTGCCAAAGCAGTGAACAAAATGGTGATTGCGGACGACTCCGGTCTATCCATCGATAATCTTGGCGGCAGACCCGGGGTTTATTCAGCCCGCTATGCAGGGGAACAGAAAGACGACCAGGCAAATATCGAAAAAGTGCTCAGCGAGCTGAAAGGTATCGAAAAAGAACAGCGCACCGCCCGTTTCCGCTGCGCACTGGCCGTGAGTATTCCCGGAGAGGAAACAAAAACAGTCGAAGGCCATGTTGAAGGGTATATTGCCGAAGAACCGAGAGGAAAATATGGCTTTGGCTATGACCCTATCTTTATCGTGAAAGATAAAGATAAGACAATGGCTGAACTGACAAGTGATGAAAAAAATAAAATCAGCCATAGGGCTGACGCGCTTAAAAAGCTGTCTAAGCTTTTGGAGGCATAAGGAGGAAGCTTGTACATGAACGTGCTGATTATCAGTGACAGCCATGGGCTTGAAGAAGAACTCCAAACCATTGCGAAACGGCATGAGGCAGAAGTTGATCTCATGATTCATTGCGGGGACTCTGAGCTTGAAACGAGGCATCCTGCATTGGAGCCTTATGCGGTTGTAAAAGGCAATTGCGATTTTGCCGGCGATTTTAAGGACGAGCTTCTTCTGAATGCCGGCTCAAGAAAAATACTGGTCACACACGGCCACCTTCACGGTATAAAACAGACCTTGTTAAACGTATACTATCGTGCAGAGGTGCTCGGAGCGGATGTGATCTGCTTCGGGCATTCGCACATCGCGGGAAGCGAAGTGCTGCGCGGAAAACTGATGATTAACCCAGGCAGCATCCGGCTTCCGAGGGTGCGCAGGACAGAAAGCTATGCTATACTGACATTAAAAAATGATGCTGCGACAGTCCGTTTTTACGACCAAGCAGGCAATGAAATTGAGGATCTGCAAAACCGAGTCACACTATGAAAATGTCATGAGGAAGAAAATTTTCTTCCTCATGAAAAAAATTCTAAAAAACCGTTGACTTATTATTGCATCCCATATATAATAAATCTTGTCGCTGATAGTTAAAGCAAAAAACAAAAAAACAAAACGTGTCCCAGTAGCTCAGCTGGATAGAGCAACGGCCTTCTAAGCCGTCGGTCGGGAGTTCGAATCTCTCCTGGGACGTACCAAAAGAAAAACCTCAAATCCTAATTGGATTTGAGGTTTTTTGTTGTCGGTCTATGATTTTCATTTGTTATTTAACGGATCATCATCCAAGCCGTCAACTTTTCCTTCTTTATTCAGACGAGGTTCTTCTTTTTTCACAGTTTCAGAAATATGTTCATTTTCTTCAACGGTGCGTTTGCCGACAACCACTTCATCAGTGACAACCGGCTTTTTAGTCACTTCCAGCTTTTCCTCAACGATTGGAACTCTGATCTCTTCCGAATCGTTGACGGGAGAAGCATCCGTTTTGTTTTCATCCACTGGACGACGTTCGACATAAATTTCATCATGTCTCACCGGGATGTCCATATCTCTTTTTTCTGTTTTCACTTCTTTTCCTATTTCTACTTCGCCGGTTTGAACGTCTTCCTTATCGACTTTCAGCTGTTCTTCTCGGAGCGGCATCGTTTTTTCTTCTTTCGTTGTATAATCCGCCATTTCATTTGTGCTTGAAAAGCCGCCTGAAAGGGCATTTTTGTTATCAATAGGAGCATTTACATCTGCATCTGTATCGACGGCTACCAGGAGTTTTCCGTCATCCAAATCTTCTTGATACTTGTCTATTTCATCCGTTTTAATATCCAAGTCGGATAATGCTTTGCTGTGTGTAGCAGTGTCATCCATTGTGAAATAATCTTTCAGTTTATCGAAAAAAGATTCAGATTCGTCCTGATGTGCATCGATAGCTTGATTGACTTCTGTTCCTGTACGTGACTCCAAATAATCTGTATCTCGCCGGCTTGTCACAACAGAAATGTCATCAGAATCATAGCCTTTTGTGAGTAAGCCTTCAATCGCTGCGATGGTTTCCTGCGGGGTATCGTATACACCAACTATGCTTTTCATATCAATCTCCTCCTTTATGAATTTGCATGATATCGTTCATGTCGTTTGTAATTCCCGCTGTTCTTTGAATTAAACAAAATTGAAAACATTGGCGTGTATCATAAAGGTGAAAAATGTGTGAATATAAAAAAAGATAGATAAGACAGACCTTCCCCTGCACTTATCTATCCTTATAAAGCCGTCTCACAATTCCTTCGTCATAAACACACTGTTTGGATCTTCAACATAGTCTGCAAACGGTTCACAGTACTGAAAATCGAAGCTTTCATACAACTTTCTTGCCGGCTCAAATGAAGCCATTGAACCCGTTTCTAAGCTTAACCGCTCATAGCCTCGCTTTCCAGCTTCTTCAATGATATGATGGAGAATTTGTTTGGCAACGCCTTTTCTTAAATGTGATGCAGATGTTCGCATTGATTTGATTTCTCCGTGCCGGCTGTCCAGTTCTTTTAGCGCTCCGCAACCGGCTAGTTCATCACCCTCCCATGCACTCCAAAATGTTATTCCAGGGCCTCTTAGTTTCTCTAAACCTAAGGCATGGATGCTTTCCGGCGGGGACATAAGCGTCATGCTATGTAAATGCTCATTCACCAGTGAAACCACCTGATGACCAGTTAAATCATCTAGTTTTATATACATTTTATTCCTCCTCAAACATTCATCTTAATCATATTCGATCCTGTTTCCAACTATAAAGACAGATAATCTGACAGTATTGAAGCCTTTTTGGAATGTATGACCTTTAAAAGATGCTTGAAAGCAAAAAAGAGGCCGAAATCGTGTTCGGCCCTTGCAGTTTTCTTTAATATCTAAAGCCTCCATGCACACCGGCTGTTCCGCTAAAACCGCCGACATGTGTCGCCGGAATACTGAACCCGCCGCTATGGCCACTGAAGCCAGTGCCAGAAAATTGCTGCCCGAAAAAATCTGAAGTGTATGGATAAGAGGAGTACATAGCAGAGGGAGTGGTCAACGGGCTATATGCCTGGCTGAACGGCTGTCCGTATCCGTAGCCTCCAAATGGCTGATGGCTTTGCTGGTAAAAGGAAGGGACAGCAGGATAGTACTGCTGCGGAAAGCTCGGGAAGCTTGGAAAGCCTGCAGGGAATCCTTGCATGTCTGCTAATGATTTATTCATCGTATCACCTTTTCTTTGCAAGATACCATTAATGTATGCCGGGGAATAATAGGGGTGCCTATCCGAAATTGAAATGGATTGCAAGATGATCTGTCAGACTCAATCCATATACGAACCATAGCGTGTTATAAAATCTTACATGTTTATATAAAATTAAATAATTCTGGTGTATTCTTGATAGATTAATAAAAAAATTATAAAAACTTTTAACGTTTGCAATTCCTTTTGTACCAATAATGAAAGCGTATACAATATAGATTGATTAATCAAAATTGTCTAATAATTTTAAAAAATGCTGTTGACACTGCGTCCAAAGCGGCGTAATATGAGTTCAACAAAAGATAAACGCAAGCTTCACAAGCGAAAATCATCGCAGTATGATTCTAAAAAAATGAAAAACGAACGACCTTCTTGAACAGCTGGAAAGCCGTTCCGAAGGCTGAATATGAAAAGCGCAGATGAGGATAAGTAGCCTTGATAAAGCTTTCCACAGAGAACCGGGTTAGCTGAGAACCGGCGAAGCTTTACAAGGTGAACTCGCCTCAGAGTGCCAGTCTGAAATGACAGTAGGACTTGGCCGGGTGAACTTGATTCACTCGTTATTAAAGCGGATAGAAATATCCATGAGACGGCCGATTAACAGGCCGTAAACAAGGGTGGTACCGCGGAAAGAAAAGCCTTTTCGCCCCTTTTAGCTATCGCAGTTACTGCGCGGCTGATTGTGGGCGGAAGGGCTTTTTTTATTGAATAATCAGCTATCTAGCTAATGAAAAGATTGATCTTTAGAGGATGAAAATCCAAAAGGAGGAACTAAAATGGGGACTAATGTACAGGTGGATTCAGCATCTGCCAAATGTACACAGACGATGAGCGGAGCATTAATGCTGATTGAATCATTAAAAAAAGAGAAAGTAGAAATGATCTTCGGTTATCCGGGCGGGGCTGTGCTTCCGATTTACGATAAGCTATACAATTCAGGGTTGGTACATATCCTTCCCCGTCACGAACAAGGCGCAATTCATGCAGCGGAGGGATACGCAAGGGTCTCCGGAAAACCGGGTGTCGTCATTGCCACGTCAGGACCGGGAGCGACAAACCTTGTTACAGGCCTTGCTGATGCCATGATTGATTCATTGCCGTTAGTCGTCTTTACAGGGCAGGTAGCAACCTCTGTAATCGGGAGCGATGCATTTCAGGAAGCGGACATTTTAGGGATTACGATGCCAGTAACAAAACACAGCTACCAGGTTCGCCAGCCGGAAGATCTGCCGCGCATCATTAAAGAAGCGTTCCATATTGCAACAACCGGAAGACCCGGACCTGTATTGATTGATATTCCGAAAGATGTAGCAACAATTGAAGGAGAATTCAGCTACGATCATGAGATGAATCTCCCGGGATACCAGCCGACAACAGAGCCGAATTATTTGCAGATCCGCAAGCTTGTGGAAGCCGTGAGCAGTGCGAAAAAACCGGTGATCCTGGCGGGTGCGGGCGTACTGCACGGAAAAGCGTCAGAAGAATTAAAAAATTATGCTGAACAGCAGCAAATCCCTGTGGCACACACCCTTTTGGGACTCGGAGGCTTCCCGGCTGACCATCCGCTTTTCCTGGGGATGGCGGGAATGCACGGTACTTATACAGCCAATATGGCCCTTCATGAATGTGATCTATTAATCAGTATCGGGGCCCGTTTTGATGACCGTGTCACAGGAAACCTGAAACACTTTGCCAGAAACGCAAAGATTGCCCACATCGATATTGATCCAGCTGAAATCGGAAAAATCATGAAAACACAGATTCCTGTAGTCGGAGACAGCAAAATTGTCCTGCAGGAGCTGATCAAACAAGACGGCAAACAAAGCGATTCAAGCGAATGGAAAAAACAGCTCGCCGAATGGAAAGAAGAGTATCCGCTCTGGTATGTAGATAATGAAGAAGAAGGTTTTAAACCTCAGAAATTGATTGAATATATTCATCTATTTACAAAAGGAGAGGCCATTGTCGCAACGGATGTAGGCCAGCATCAAATGTGGTCAGCGCAATTTTATCCGTTCCAAAAAGCAGATAAATGGGTCACATCAGGCGGACTTGGAACGATGGGATTCGGTCTTCCGGCGGCGATCGGCGCACAGCTGGCCGAAAAAGATGCTACTGTTGTCGCGGTTGTCGGAGACGGCGGATTCCAAATGACGCTTCAAGAACTCGATGTTATTCGCGAATTAAATCTTCCGGTCAAGGTAGTGATTTTAAATAACGCTTGTCTCGGAATGGTCAGACAGTGGCAAGAAATTTTCTATGAAGAACGTTATTCAGAATCTAAATTCGCTTCTCAGCCTGACTTCGTCAAATTGTCCGAAGCATACGGCATTAAAGGCATCAGAATTTCATCAGAAGCGGAAGCAAAGGAAAAGCTGGAAGAGGCATTGACATCAAGAGAACCTGTTGTCATTGACGTGCGGGTTGCCAGCGAAGAAAAAGTATTCCCGATGGTGGCTCCGGGGAAAGGGCTGCATGAAATGGTGGGGGTGAAACCTTGAAAAGAATTATCACATTGACTGTGGTGAACCGCTCCGGGGTGCTAAACCGGATCACCGGTCTATTCACAAAAAGGCATTACAACATTGAAAGCATTACAGTTGGACACACAGAAACAGCCGGCGTTTCCAGAATCACCTTCGTCGTTCATGTTGAAGGAGAAAATGATGTTGAACAGTTAACGAAACAGCTCAACAAACAGATTGATGTGCTGAAAGTTACAGACATCACAAATCAATCGATTGTCCAGAGGGAGCTGGCCTTAATCAAGGTTGTCTCCGCACCTTCAACGAGAACAGAGATTAATGGAATCATAGAACCGTTTAGAGCCTCTGTCGTTGATGTCAGCAGAGACAGCATCGTTGTTCAGGTGACGGGTGAATCTAACAAAATTGAAGCGCTTATTGAGTTATTAAAACCTTATGGCATTAAAGAAATCGCGAGAACAGGTACAACGGCTTTTGCGAGGGGAACCCAGCAAAAGGCGTCATCCAATAAAACAATATCTATTGTATAAAACATAACAAGGGAGAGATTGAAATGGTAAAAGTATATTATAACGGTGATATCAAAGAGAACGTATTGGCTGGAAAAACAGTAGCGGTTATCGGGTACGGTTCGCAAGGCCACGCACATGCCCTGAACCTTAAAGAAAGCGGAGTAGACGTGATCGTCGGTGTTAGACAAGGAAAATCTTTCACTCAAGCCCAAGAAGACGGACATAAAGTATTTTCAGTAAAAGAAGCGGCAGCCCAAGCCGAAATCATCATGGTTCTGCTTCCGGATGAGCAGCAGCAAAAAGTATACGAAGCTGAAATCAAAGATGAATTGACAGCAGGAAAATCATTAGTATTCGCTCATGGATTTAACGTGCATTTCCATCAAATTGTTCCTCCGGCGGATGTAGATGTATTCTTAGTGGCGCCTAAAGGCCCGGGACACTTGGTAAGAAGAACATATGAGCAAGGAGCCGGCGTACCTGCATTGTTCGCAATCTATCAAGATGTGACTGGAGAAGCAAGAGACAAAGCCCTCGCTTATGCTAAAGGAATCGGCGGCGCAAGAGCGGGCGTATTAGAAACGACATTTAAAGAAGAAACAGAAACAGATTTGTTCGGTGAGCAAGCAGTTCTTTGCGGCGGATTAAGCGCGCTTGTCAAAGCCGGATTTGAAACATTAACTGAAGCAGGTTATCAGCCTGAACTTGCATACTTCGAGTGCCTTCATGAGCTGAAATTAATCGTAGACCTTATGTACGAAGAAGGACTTGCAGGAATGAGATATTCAATCTCTGACACAGCACAGTGGGGAGATTTCGTATCAGGCCCTCGCGTTGTGGACGCTAAAGTAAAAGAATCTATGAAAGAAGTATTAAAAGATATCCAAAACGGTACATTCGCAAAAGAGTGGATCGTCGAAAACCAAGTAAACCGTCCTCGTTTCAACGCTATCAATGCAAGCGAGAACGAACATCAAATCGAAGTAGTGGGAAGAAAGCTTCGTGAAATGATGCCGTTTGTGAAACAAGGCAAGAAGAAGGAAGCGGTGGTCTCCGTTGCGCAAAATTAATTTTTTCGATACGACGCTTCGTGATGGTGAACAGTCCCCTGGAGTGAACTTGAATACACAGGAGAAACTTGCCATAGCTAAGCAGCTCGAAAGACTCGGGGCAGATATCATTGAAGCGGGATTTCCCGCTTCGTCCCGAGGTGACTTTTTAGCTGTTCAGGAAATCGCAAGAACCATTAAAAATTGTTCAGTAACTGGTCTGGCCCGTTGTGTAAAAGGTGATATTGATGCTGCTTGGGAAGCGTTAAAAGAAGGTGCTCATCCGAGAATTCATGTTTTTATCGCCACATCGGACATTCATTTGAAGCACAAGCTGAAAATGACACGTGAGCAAGTCATTGAAAGAGCGGTTGAAATGGTGAAATACGCAAAAGAACGTTTTCCGATTGTGCAATGGTCAGCTGAAGATGCCTGCCGCACTGAACTGCCGTTTCTAGCAGAAATCGTCGAGAAAGTGATTGACGCAGGCGCCAGTGTTATCAATCTTCCGGACACTGTCGGCTACCTGGCCCCGGCGGAATACGGAAATATCTTTAAATATATGAAAGAAAACGTTCCGAACATTCACAAAGCAAAGCTTTCAGCCCACTGTCATGATGATTTGGGAATGGCAGTCGCAAACTCTCTTGCTGCGATTGAAAATGGCGCTGATCAAATCGAATGCGCTGTGAACGGGATCGGTGAAAGAGCCGGAAACGCGGCATTAGAGGAAATTGCCGTAGCCCTCCATACCAGAAAAGATTTCTACCAAGTCGAAACAGGTATTACTCTGAACGAGATTAAGAGAACAAGTGATTTAGTAAGCAAACTGACAGGCATGGCTGTCCCGCGCAACAAAGCGGTTGTTGGAGATAATGCATTTGCTCATGAATCAGGCATCCATCAGGACGGCTTTTTAAAGGAAAAATCGACTTATGAAATTATTTCACCGGAGCTTGTCGGCGTAACCGCAGATGCGCTTGTCCTAGGTAAACATTCCGGACGCCACGCATTTAAAGACCGGCTGACTGCTTTAGGATTCCAATTTGACAGTGAAGAGATTAATAAATTCTTTACGATGTTCAAAGAGTTGACTGAGAAGAAAAAAGAAATCACTGATGAGGATCTTGTTTCTCTTATTTTAGAAGAAAAAGTAACAGATCGCAAGATTGGGTATGAATTTCTTTCTCTGCAAGTACATTACGGAACAAGTCAGGTCCCTACGGCTACTCTATCTTTGAAAAATCAAGAAAACGCAGAGCTTATTCAGGAAGCTGCAACTGGAGCTGGAAGCGTGGAAGCAATCTACAATACGCTTGAGCGCTGCATCGATAAGGACGTGGAGCTCTTAGACTACCGCATTCAGTCTAACAGAAAAGGCGAAGATGCATTTGCCCAGGTGTATGTAAGAGTTTTGGTGAACGGAAAAGAATCAGCAGGGCGGGGCATAGCGCAAGACGTATTAGAAGCATCAGCGAAAGCCTATTTGAACGCAGTAAACCGTCAATTGGTTTTCCAGTCGAATATGAGTGGGTTGAAAAACCACACAGCTGTCGGATCATAAAAGAAAGGAGAACGGTTAACTTGAAGAAACGTATTGCTCTATTGCCCGGAGACGGGATCGGCCCTGAAGTATTAGAATCAGCGACAGACGTACTGAAAAGTGTTGCCGAACGCTTTAACCATGAATTTGAATTTGAATATGGCCTGATTGGAGGGGCGGCTATTGATGAACATCATAACCCCCTCCCGGAGGAAACCGTTGCTGCTTGTAAAAATGCAGACGCGATATTGCTTGGCGCTGTCGGCGGACCGAAATGGGATCAAAATCCTTCGGAACTGAGACCGGAAAAAGGGCTGCTCAGCATCAGAAAACAGCTTGATTTGTTTGCGAATTTGCGGCCTGTGAAGGTATTTGAAAGCCTTTCTGACGCTTCGCCTTTGAAAAAAGAATATATAGATAATGTTGATTTCGTTATCGTTCGTGAGCTCACAGGCGGCTTGTATTTCGGCCAGCCGAGCAAACGCTATGTAAACACTGAAGGTGAGCAGGAAGCAGTAGATACACTGTTTTATAAGCGAACGGAAATTGAACGGGTGATCAGAGAGGGCTTCAAAATGGCGGCAGCCAGAAAAGGCAAAGTGACCTCTGTAGATAAAGCGAATGTTCTTGAATCAAGCCGGCTGTGGCGTGAAGTGGCTGAGGACGTTGCACAAGAGTTTCCTGATGTGAAGCTTGAGCACATGCTTGTGGATAACGCGGCCATGCAGCTAATTTATGCACCGAATCAATTTGATGTTGTGGTGACTGAAAATATGTTCGGTGATATTTTAAGCGATGAAGCGTCCATGCTTACAGGCTCGCTCGGAATGCTCCCGTCAGCCAGCCTATCAAGCTCTGGTCTTCATCTGTTTGAACCTGTTCATGGCTCCGCGCCTGATATTGCCGGTAAAGGGATGGCAAATCCGTTCGCAGCCATATTGTCAGCGGCAATGCTTTTGAGAACATCTTTCGGGCTTGAAGAGGAAGCGAAAGCTGTAGAAGATGCGGTAAACAAAGTCTTGGCTTCCGGAAAAAGAACAAGAGACTTGGCACGGGGTGAAGAGTTCAGCAGCACTCAGGCCATTACAGAGGAAGTTAAGGCAGCAATCATGAGTGAAAATACAATTTCTAATGTGTGACAGCTTACGTTAAGCGGTCTTAGCTCTAGGTAGAGGGAGGAAATAAAAGATGATGCCTCGAACAATCATCGAAAAGATTTGGGATCAGCATATTGTAAAACATGGTGAGGGAAAGCCGGATCTTCTCTATATTGATTTGCACCTCATTCATGAGGTGACGTCTCCTCAGGCATTTGAAGGCTTGAGACAAAAGGGAAGAAAGGTCAGAAGACCCCAAAACACATTTGCGACAATGGACCACAACATCCCAACTGTCAATCGTTTTGAGATAAAGGATGAAGTTGCGAAACGCCAAGTAACGGCGCTTGAAAGAAACTGTGAGGAATTTGGCGTGCGCCTTGCCGATCTTCACAGCGTGGATCAAGGGATTGTCCATGTCGTTGGCCCTGAATTGGGCTTAACGCTTCCAGGGAAAACGATTGTGTGCGGTGACAGTCATACATCAACACATGGCGCTTTCGGCGCTCTTGCATTTGGAATCGGGACGAGTGAAGTTGAACATGTCCTTTCCACACAGACACTTTGGCAGCAACGTCCAAAAACACTTGAAGTGCGCGTAGATGGAACGCTTCAAAAAGGGGTAACGGCAAAGGATGTCATCCTTGCTGTCATCGGCAAATACGGTGTTAAATTCGGCACAGGCTACGTCATTGAATACACTGGGGAAGTATTCAGAAATATGACGATGGATGAACGAATGACTGTTTGTAACATGTCAATTGAAGCAGGAGCAAGAGCAGGTTTGATTGCACCTGACGAGGTGACGTTTGAATATTGCAAAAATCGCAAGTACACGCCAAAAGGCGAAGAATTTGACAAGGCCGTAGAGGAATGGAAGGCGCTGCGCACAGACCCGGGCGCTGTTTACGATAAATCTATCGTCCTTGACGGCAACAAAATTTCCCCTATGGTGACATGGGGCATTAACCCGGGAATGGTTCTTCCTGTCGATTCTGAAGTTCCTGCGCCGGAAAGCTTTTCTGCAGAAGATGATAAAAAAGAAGCGATTCGCGCTTATGAATATATGGGACTGACTCCTCATCAGAAAATTGAAGACATTAAAGTGGAGCACGTATTTATCGGTTCCTGCACAAATTCCCGCATGACTGACCTTCGACAGGCTGCTGACATGATCAAAGGGAAGAAGGTAGCTGACAGCGTAAGGGCCATCGTCGTGCCCGGATCCCAAAGCGTGAAGCTTCAGGCTGAAAAAGAAGGGCTTGACCAGATTTTCTTGGAAGCTGGATTTGAATGGAGAGAGTCAGGATGCAGCATGTGTTTGAGTATGAATAATGATGTTGTTCCTGAGGGAGAGCGCTGTGCATCAACCTCTAACCGCAACTTCGAGGGCAGACAAGGAAAAGGTGCAAGAACACATCTCGTCAGCCCGGCAATGGCTGCGATGGCTGCCATTCACGGACACTTCGTTGATGTCAGAAAGTTTTATCAGGAAAAAACAGTTGTGTAAGGAGTGCGCGAGATGGAACCTTTGAAATCACATACGGGGAAAGCAGCCGTATTAAATCGGATCAATGTGGATACAGACCAGATTATTCCTAAGCAATTTTTGAAGAGGATTGAAAGAACAGGCTACGGGCGTTTTGCATTCTTTGACTGGAGATATGATGCGAATGGTGAACCGAACCCTGAATTTGAATTAAACCAGCCTGTTTATCAAGGAGCTTCCATTTTAATAGCAGGAGAAAACTTCGGCTGCGGGTCATCGCGTGAACACGCTCCGTGGGCACTTGATGATTATGGGTTTAAAATTATCATTGCGCCGTCATTCGCTGATATTTTCCATCAGAACTGCTTTAAAAACGGCATGCTTCCGATCCGCATGCCATATGACAATTGGAAACAGCTTGTCGGCCAGTATGAAAACCAGTCATTGCAAATGACTGTTGACCTTGAAAAGCAGCTGATTCATGATAGTGAAGGCAATCAAATTTCATTTGAAGTTGATCCGCATTGGAAAGAGATGCTGATCAACGGATATGATGAAATTTCATTAACGCTGCTGCTGGAAGATGAAATCAAGCAATTTGAATCACAAAGAAGCTCTTGGCTTCAAGCCTGAAAAAGCGGCCGGTATTTGTCCGGCGGCTTTTTTTGCCTGGTGAAACCTTTCATTTCTTGTTTTTGTTCACAGGTGTTGATACACTTGAACAAAATAAATGCCTGAAAGGAATATAGGTATGACGCATGACAAGAAAAACGCAAAAATTATTCCTTTTCCTCATCTGAAAGACCGCCTTGTGGAAAAAGGGATGTCATCACTCAAGGAAAAAAAGTATCAAGAAGCGCTTGAACTGTTTTCAGAAGCGATGAAATATGATGATACTGAATCCGATCTTCACTTAGGGATGGCCATCTGCTTTTTAGAGCTGGGCGAGCTGGAAGAGGCAGAAAGCGTGTGCGAGAAGATGCTCAAAGAAGGTTATGGCCATTATTTTACGGTTTTGCAGGTGTACATGACCATCTTAATTCAGCTCAAAAAATACGAGGAAGTAAAAAGCACCATTGAAGCCGTTTTGGAAGAAAATCAGCTGCCGGCAGAAAGCGCCGAGCAATTTTATAAGCTGCTGGATTTCAGCCGGAAAATGACCGATCCAGATCGTGAGGACGAGGCTTGGGCCGAAGAATATGAGGATACAATTGACACCGAGAAAGTGCTGGCAAGCCCTGAGGAGCAAATGAATCTCATCCATTCCTTAAAAGACCGTAACGTAGCAAAGTATACAGGATTGCTCAAAACAATCCTCCAAGACCCCTCAGCCCATCCGATTATCAAAACGATGATAGTCATGCTGTTGGCTGAGCATGAGTACAGTAAACCTGTACACATTAGCAAATTTGGCGAGTCGTTGACAATTGAACCGTCTGAGATTGTTCCGCCTGATGCCGCCCCGATTCTGCACCGTGTTCTCAGGGTGCTGGATGAGACACTTGGAAATGAAAATCCAACCTTATATGCGGCAGTAGAAGAATTGTGGAGAAGACATTTGTACGTTTTATATCCGTTCCAGCCGAAATTGCTGTCGGCTGACCTTTGGGCGGCTGCCCTGCATAAAGTCGGTTACGAGATGCACGGGATTGAAATTGAAAGAGAAGAACTTCATATGATTTATGAATTTACCGACAGAGAACTCGATGAAGCTTGCACAATGTTAAAAGATATTGAAGAAATTTCTTATTTGTAAATCGCGCCATATAGTTGAAAGCGCTATGTGTTATGTTATAATATAGTGGTTGTATTTGTGTATAACGGGTTATAAGAAATACGGTTGGACAGGCTTTGCAGTTCATTATTAACATCTATACATAATGATTCTGATCTTTGGCAGCTTTGTTTTTGTTGGACGAAGCCGAATGATTGCTTTAGAATGGAAGACCGACACAATCTGAATAGATTTTTGGAGGGAAACACATGTCTGTAAAATGGGAAAAACAAGAAGGCAACGAAGGCGTTTTAACGGTTGAAGTTGATGCTGAAACGTTTAAAACAGCACTTGATGATGCATTTAAAAAAGTAGTAAAACAAGTTTCAATTCCTGGATTCCGTAAAGGTAAAATTCCTCGCGGATTATTCGAACAGCGCTTTGGCGTAGAAGCTCTTTACCAAGATGCTTTGGATATTCTTCTTCCTGTAGAATACCCTAAAGCGGTTGAAGAAGCTGGAATCGAGCCTGTAGACCGTCCTGAAATCGATGTTGAAAAAATCGAAAAAGGCGAAAGCTTAATCTTCACTGCGAAAGTAACAGTAAAACCTGAAGTGAAGCTTGGCGAATACAAAGGCCTGGGCATTGAAAAAGACGACACAACTGTAACTGACGAAGATGTTCAAAACGAACTAAAAGCCCTTCAAGAGCGTCAAGCTGAACTTGTTGTAAAAGAAGAAGGCGCTGTTGAAGAAGGAAACACAGTTGTTCTTGATTTCGAAGGATTCGTTGACGGCGAAGCTTTCGAAGGCGGAAAAGCTGAAAACTACTCTCTTGAAGTAGGATCTGGCTCATTCATCCCTGGCTTCGAAGATCAGTTAGTCGGTCTTGAAGCAGGCGCTGAGAAAGATGTTGAAGTGACATTCCCAGAAGAATACCACGCTGAAGAGCTTGCAGGCAAACCAGCTGTGTTTAAAGTGAAAATTCACGAAATCAAAGCGAAAGAGCTTCCTGAGCTTGACGATGAATTCGCAAAAGATATCGATGAAGAAGTGGAAACACTTGCTGAATTAACTGAAAAAACAAAGAAACGTTTAGAAGAAGCAAAAGAAAACGAAGCTGACGCTAAATTGCGTGAAGAGCTTGTTCTGAAAGCTTCTGAAAACGCTGAAATCGATGTTCCGCAAGCAATGGTCGACACTGAGCTTGACCGCATGCTGAAAGAATTCGAACAGCGTCTGCAAATGCAAGGCATGAACCTTGAGCTTTACACTCAATTCTCAGGCCAAGATGAAGCTGCGCTTAAAGAGCAAATGAAAGAAGATGCTGAAAAACGCGTAAAATCTAACCTGACTCTTGAGGCGATTGCGAAAGCGGAAAACCTTGAAGTATCAGATGAGGAAGTTGATGCTGAGCTTACAAAAATGGCTGAAGCATACAACATGCCTGTTGAAAATATTAAACAAGCCATCGGTTCTACTGACGCGATGAAAGAAGATTTAAAAGTTCGCAAAGCAATTGATTTTCTTGTAGAAAACCGTTAATATGGTGCATAATAATAGTACTAATAAAACAGGGCGCGAATCATTCGTGCCTTGTTTTGTACAATTATGAGTTATCTCTTTTTCTTGGGGCAATATAGTTAATGCAGGGCTGTTTTTTGTCATACATATAGAATGTGCAAGTCAGAAACACATTGTTACCGTCTTTTTGGAAAGTATGGTAAAATGCAATACATACTCGTTCGTTTCAAGAATCATTTTCTTTTGCTCTGCCGGTAAAAGAAAAAGTGAGACAAGATTAAGGGGTGAAAGAATGTTTAAATTTAACGAGGAAAAAGGACAATTAAAATGCTCGTTCTGTGGAAAAACACAAGATCAGGTTCGTAAGCTTGTAGCTGGACCTGGTGTATATATATGTGACGAATGTATCGAACTCTGCACTGAAATTGTAGAGGAAGAACTCGGAACAGAAGAAGAAGTAGAATTTAAAGACGTACCAAAGCCTCAGGAAATTCGCGAAATTTTGAATGAATATGTCATCGGCCAAGATCAAGCGAAGAAATCACTTGCTGTTGCTGTGTATAATCACTATAAGCGCATTAACTCTAACAGCAAAGTTGATGATGTTGAGCTTTCAAAAAGTAATATTTCATTAATCGGCCCTACGGGAAGCGGTAAAACCCTTCTGGCGCAAACATTGGCTCGCATTTTAAATGTGCCGTTTGCAATTGCAGACGCTACATCTTTGACTGAAGCTGGATACGTGGGTGAAGATGTAGAGAATATTCTCTTGAAGCTCATCCAAGCTGCTGATTATGATGTGGAAAAAGCCGAAAAAGGCATTATCTATATTGATGAAATCGATAAAGTGGCTAGAAAATCTGAAAACCCGTCTATCACACGTGATGTGTCAGGTGAGGGTGTACAGCAGGCATTGCTTAAAATTCTTGAGGGTACAGTGGCAAGCGTACCGCCTCAAGGTGGACGTAAGCATCCTCATCAAGAATTCATTCAAATTGACACAACAAATATTTTGTTTATTTGCGGCGGAGCTTTCGATGGTATCGAACAAATCATCAAACGCCGTTTAGGCCAAAAAGTGATTGGATTCGGTGCCGACAATAAAGCTGCTGATCTTGAGAAAGAAGATCTTCTTTCAAAAGTGCTTCCTGAAGATTTGCTCCGTTTCGGGTTAATTCCTGAATTTATCGGACGTCTTCCGGTTATTGCAAGCCTTGAAAAGCTTGACGAAGAAGCATTGGTTGCGATCTTAACAAAACCGAAAAACGCTCTTGTTAAGCAATTCAAGAAAATGCTTGAGCTTGACAACGTTGAGCTTGAGTTTGAAGAAGAAGCGCTTTCTGAAATTGCTAAAAAAGCAATTGAACGCAAGACTGGAGCACGCGGACTCCGTTCTATCATTGAAGGCATCATGCTTGATGTGATGTTTGAGCTGCCTTCTCGTGATGACATTGAAAAATGTGTAATTACCGGGGCAACTGTGACACACGGAGAGCCTCCTCGCCTCTTATTGAAAGACGGCACTGAGGTAAGCCAAGATAAAACATCTGCATAAAGATAAGCACAAACCTCCTGAGTGGTAACACTCAGGAGGTTTTTTTTGCATGCAACTCTTCCGGAAAAACGTTTATTCCCGTCTTCTATGGGAGATACTAGCAATCAGAGGAATGAATTGGATACATAAATTGTTTTTCAGGAGGGACCACCATGAGTTGGACAGGGATCGCGTTATTTATTCAGCTGTTTTTTGGGATCATCATCGGTTTGTATTTTTGGAATTTGCTTAAAAATCAAAGGACACAAAAGGTCACGATAGATAAAGAATCAAAGAAGGAAATGGAGCAGCTTCGGAAAATGCGCGCTATCAGCTTGTCCGAGCCATTATCTGAGAAGGTCCGCCCCAAAAGCTTTAAAGATATCGTCGGACAGGAAGACGGCATTAAAGCATTAAAGGCGGCTTTATGTGGGCCAAATCCTCAGCATGTGATTGTCTATGGGCCACCGGGAGTTGGGAAAACGGCTGCTGCGCGGCTTGTGTTGGAAGAAGCAAAAAAACATAAACAATCACCGTTTAAAGAGCAGGCTGTTTTTGTGGAACTCGATGCGACAACAGCCCGTTTTGATGAAAGAGGAATTGCCGATCCGCTCATCGGCTCTGTCCATGACCCGATATACCAAGGGGCCGGAGCGATGGGACAGGCTGGGATTCCGCAGCCGAAGCAGGGAGCTGTCACCCATGCCCATGGCGGTGTGCTGTTTATTGATGAAATAGGGGAGCTGCATCCTATTCAAATGAATAAAATGCTGAAGGTGCTTGAGGACAGAAAAGTCTTTTTAGATAGTGCGTATTACAGTGAGGAAAATACACAAATTCCGAATCATATTCATGATATTTTTCAAAATGGGCTGCCGGCTGATTTTCGCTTGATTGGCGCGACCACGAGAATGCCAAACGAAATTCCGCCAGCTATCCGGTCCCGCTGTTTGGAGGTTTTTTTCCGCGAGCTTGAAAAGGACGAGTTGAAAACGGTTGCCAAAACAGCAGCGGATAAAATTGAAAAAAATATCTCCGAAGAAGGACTGGATCTTTTGACCAGCTACACGCGGAACGGGCGGGAAGCCGTCAATATGATTCAAATCGCAGCGGGGATGGCTGTAACGGAGAATCGAAAGGACATTACGATTGAGGATATTGAATGGGTCATTCACTCCAGTCAGCTTACTCCAAAGCACGAGCAAAAAATCGGCGTTGAACCACAGGTTGGCATTGTAAATGGGCTTGCAGTCTATGGGCCTAACAGCGGATCGCTTCTGGAAATCGAAGTAAGTGTAACCGCGGCTCAAGATAAAGGATCAATTAACATCACAGGAATAGCTGAAGAAGAAAGCATCGGCAGCCAATCAAAATCGATCAGGCGAAAAAGCATGGCGAAGGGTTCGGTTGAAAATGTATTAACCGTGCTCCGGACAATGGGAATGAAGCCTTCTGATTATGATATTCACATCAATTTCCCAGGAGGGATTCCGATTGATGGGCCGTCAGCAGGCATTGCGATGGCGGCGGGAATTTTCTCGGCGATACACAAAATTCCTATTGACAATACCGTTGCGATGACGGGCGAAATCAGCCTGAACGGTCTTGTGAAACCCATCGGAGGCGTCATTCCGAAAATAAAAGCGGCCAAGCAGTCCGGTGCGAAAAAGGTGATTATCCCATATGAAAATCAGCAGGCGATCTTAAAGCAGATTGACGGGATCGAGATTATTGCAGTAAAGACGTTCCAGGAAGTGCTTGATGAAATTTTAGTGAATCCGCCAACGGAACAAAAACCGTTTCATATTGAAATCAATAAAGAATCCGTTTAAACCCTATTTTGATAATAGGGTTTTTTTCATGAAGGACATCTTTTCCTTTTTCATATCAGAAAGAAAGGGTATACTACGAGGAGACTGTTTTATAGAAAATGGAACCATGCCGTTTATTGTACAAGGATGAAAAAGTTGTATTATAATGGTTCATACTAAAGTCACGGAGGTGTCAGTCACATGGCAGAAGAATTAAAACGCAGCATTCCGCTCCTCCCTTTAAGAGGTTTATTAGTGTACCCGACGATGGTTTTGCATTTAGATGTAGGACGTGACAAGTCGGTTCAGGCTCTTGAACAGGCAATGATGCATGATCATATGATATTTTTAGCCACTCAGCAGGATATTTCGATAGACGAACCTGGTGAAGACGAGATTTTCACTGTCGGCACCTATACAAAAATTAAGCAAATGCTGAAGCTTCCGAACGGTACGATTCGTGTGTTGGTGGAGGGCTTAAAGCGCGCCCAGATCGTCAAATACAATGAACACGAGGATTACACGTCGGTCGACATTCAACTTATTCATGAAGATGATTCAAAAGATACAGAAGACGAAGCATTGATGCGGACTTTGCTAGACCACTTTGATCAGTACATAAAAATTTCTAAAAAAATCTCGGCCGAAACGTACGCCGCGGTTACTGATATCGAAGAGCCGGGGAGAATGGCAGACATCGTTGCTTCTCATCTGCCCCTTAAACTAAAGGATAAGCAGGATATTTTAGAAACGGCTGATGTCAAAGACAGGCTGAACAAGGTCATTGATTTTATTAATAATGAAAAAGAAGTGCTGGAGATTGAGAAAAAAATCGGCCAGCGCGTCAAACGTTCGATGGAGCGTACGCAGAAGGAATACTACTTGCGTGAACAAATGAAGGCGATCCAAAAAGAGCTTGGCGATAAAGAAGGCAAAACTGGCGAAGTTCAGACGCTGACGGAAAAAATCGAAGAAGCAGGCATGCCTGATCATGTGAAAGAAACAGCGCTTAAAGAATTGAACAGATATGAAAAAATTCCGTCAAGTTCTGCGGAAAGCTCTGTGATCCGCAACTATATCGACTGGCTGGTTGCTCTTCCGTGGACGGATGAAACAGATGATAAGCTTGATTTGAAAGAAGCAGGACGTCTCTTGGACGAAGAGCACCACGGGCTTGAAAAAGTAAAAGAACGTATTTTAGAATATTTGGCTGTCCAGAAGCTGACAAAATCCCTGAAAGGCCCGATTCTCTGTTTGGCAGGACCTCCAGGTGTCGGAAAAACGTCTTTAGCCAAATCAATTGCAAAAAGCTTGGGACGCAAATTCGTCAGAATCTCACTCGGAGGAGTTCGGGACGAATCAGAGATACGCGGACACAGACGGACCTATGTCGGAGCAATGCCTGGACGTATTATTCAAGGGATGAAAAAAGCGGGCAAGCTGAATCCGGTCTTCTTATTAGACGAAATTGACAAAATGTCATCTGATTTTAGAGGAGACCCATCATCCGCTATGCTTGAAGTGCTTGATCCAGAGCAAAACAGCAGCTTCAGTGATCACTATATTGAAGAAACCTTTGATTTATCCAAAGTGCTGTTTATCGCAACGGCGAACAATTTGGCCACAATCCCGGGCCCGCTCAGAGACAGAATGGAAATTATTAATATCGCAGGCTACACAGAAATAGAAAAACTTGAAATTGTAAAGGATCACTTGCTTCCAAAGCAAATCAAAGAACACGGGCTGAAGAAAAGCAATCTTCAGCTGCGTGATCAGGCGATTCTTGATATTATTCGTTACTATACGAGAGAAGCGGGTGTAAGAAGCCTTGAACGCCAGCTTGCCGCAATTTGCCGTAAAGCTGCAAAAGCCATTGTTGCTGAAGAGCGAAAACGAATTACGGTTACTGAGAAGAACCTTCAAGATTTTATCGGAAAACGCATTTTCAGATATGGACAAGCTGAAACAGAGGATCAAGTTGGTGTAGTGACAGGGCTTGCGTATACAACCGTTGGCGGAGATACGCTTTCGATTGAAGTATCGCTTTCACCGGGAAAAGGGAAATTAATCCTGACAGGAAAGCTCGGAGATGTTATGAGAGAGTCTGCTCAGGCTGCATTCAGCTATGTGCGATCCAAAACAGAAGAACTTGGCATTGAACCTGACTTTCATGAGAAGTATGATATTCATATACATGTACCAGAGGGTGCGGTGCCAAAAGATGGTCCGTCAGCCGGTATTACGATGGCAACAGCGCTTGTTTCTGCTTTAACGGGACGGGCGGTTTCGCGTGAAGTCGGCATGACTGGGGAAATCACGCTTCGCGGGCGCGTGCTGCCGATCGGCGGCTTAAAGGAAAAAGCGCTTGGCGCACATAGAGCGGGATTAACGACCATTATTGCGCCTAAAGATAATGAAAAAGATATAGAGGATATTCCGGAAAGCGTCAGGGAGGGGCTGACATTTATATTGGCGTCCCACTTAGACGAGGTTTTGGAACATGCCTTAGTAGGAGAGAAGAAATGAAAGTCACAAAGTCAGAAATCGTGATCAGTGCAGTAAAACCGGAACAGTACCCTGGAGGGGGGCTTCCGGAAATCGCATTGGCCGGAAGATCGAACGTAGGAAAATCGTCTTTTATCAATTCATTAATCAATCGCAAAAATCTTGCGAGAACGTCGTCAAAGCCAGGAAAAACACAAACGCTTAATTTCTACATTATCAATGATGAGCTGCATTTTGTGGATGTGCCGGGCTACGGTTTTGCCAAAGTGTCAAAGTCTGAGCGTGAAGCATGGGGCAGAATGATTGAAACCTATATCACGACACGCGAAGAATTAAAAGCTGTGGTGCAGATCGTTGATTTGCGGCATGCGCCATCTAATGATGATGTACAGATGTATGAATTCTTAAAGTATTACGGCATTCCTGTTATTGTTATCGCTACAAAGGCGGATAAGATCCCGAAAGGCAAATGGGACAAACACGCAAAGGTTGTCCGACAAACATTAAATATTGATCCGGAAGACGAGCTCATTCTCTTTTCCTCAGAAACGAAAAAGGGAAAAGACGAAGCTTGGGGAGCGATCAAAAAAATGATAAACCGGTAGAGGATTGGGACTGACCCCCGTTTTTGAGACAGGGATCAAAACACCTTTTAAACAGCCAATTGCCGATAATTTATCGGTGATTGGTTGTTTAGTTTCGTTTGAATACGAATATTGTTATAATAATGAATGTATTCTATGACAGTGCGTTCTACGATGGCGGTCGTGGTTCGATCAATGCTGTTAAGATAGAACGTTTCAGACTTTAGTGAGGAATGAAACGATTCGATGGAGGCATTATCAGCGGGTGTCCCTTTGCGGGACATGCTCATGGTAATGCCTTTTGTTTTAACAGCTTTCTGATACTCGTAAGATGTATACACAGATCCTTGGTCACTATGTAACACGCAGTTCTCAGGCAGTGTTGGCAGTTGATCAAGTGTGTGTAAGACAAAGTCTGTGTCCTGCTTATCTCCAATCGTAAAAGCAATCACTTCTCCATTATATACATCCAATATACTGGAAAGGTACAATTGTTTCTGTCCATAAGGCAAATACGTGATGTCTGTTACTAGTTTTTCAAGAGGATGATCAGACTGAAAGTTCCGATCTAATATATTGTCGACCACGGCATATGGCTGCCCATTCTTCTTGCGCTTTTTCACCTTAACCCGGCACTGCCACTGATTTTTCTGCATAATACGCTGAACCGTTTTATGGTTAATACACATTCTCTTTTTTAATATAGCTGTGATTTTTCGATATCCATATCGATACTGGTGCTCTCGGCACAACGTGCCGATTTGTTTTTCTAAATGGCGCTTGGGATGATCTTTCTTCAGATTCTTCTTCCAACGATAATAAGACGAGCGAGAGATACCTAAATGAATACAGATATCCTGCACGGTCATTGTGCTGTGCAATTCTTCTACAAGTTCGACTGACGTTTGGCTATCAACTTCCTTTCCAATTCGTTGTACTTTTTTAACACTTCATTCTGTTGTCTCAGATATCGATTCTCTGCCTGCAGTTTCTCTAATTCGGAAGAATACTCCGGACCTTTTCCATAAGTGTATTGCTTACCAACAGGCTGTTCAAATCGATGTGTATCACCAGCCTTATACCATCTGACCCATGTCTTAATCTGCGTATTATTTTTGATATTCAACTCCTGCATGATCTCTTTCATAGGTACGCCTGCCAATCTCATTTCTACAGCCTTCTGTTTCACTTCAACCGGATAACTCACTCTTGTCCCCATAGAAAAAACACCTCCAAGTCTAATTTCGGATAACAATCATCCGTATTCAAACTTGAAGGTGTTTTTATTTGTCTCATCTTATGGGGTCAGTCCCGATTCTCTACCGGTTTTATTTATCGTATAGATTTTTTTCGTTTTATCAATAATAACAATAAACTGATTCCAATAAAGACAAACGGCCAATACTCCTTCAGAAGCGCTGTTGGAATATGCGCAGACTCAAGCCATGCCATAATTTGTTTGAAAAAGTATAAAAACAGGGAAAAACAAATCATCGACACAGCTTCATATACATATTCTTTTTTTTGAACGGTTGAAACGAGAAGTGAGAAGCCGATCATAAAGAGGAGCATTTCAAAATCATCCGGCCACCATACCCATTTCGGCTTGGCAAAAAAGTGTAAACCGATCCCGAAGAGAAGTAAACCAATAAAAAAATGGGGTGTAACGGCTTCTTTTTTTCCTTGATATACAAAGGCTGCGCCTAATAACATGAGGAGAACAGGCCATTGATCCTGCCCTGAAAACAGTTCGGCTTGACCGCTTTCTAGCCATGCATATACAGAAGCGGCAAGCAGCAGACAAGGGAATAAAATTGATTTTTGTTTCATGCATATCACCTTCTTGTTTTTTAGAGCTGATGTGTAGTAAATTTCTGCTGTTTTTGGTATTGTCAATAGGAATGCTTCTTTTCCCTGAAGCTTTTTCTAATATAGCATAAGAATTTTAAAATCTGTTCACATTTTGTGAAAGAAACTATGTTATAATTATTATAAATAATGAGTTCTATGTTAGAATGATTATAAATTAAGATTGGGTGTTGGGGGTGTAATTAGAGCGATGCATATACTTGTTGTGGGAGTAGATTATAAATCCGCCCCTATTGAGATACGTGAAAAAGTAAGTTTTCAGCCGAATGAGCTGGCAGAAGCAATGGTGCAGCTGAAAGAAGAGAAAAGCATTCTTGAAAACATCATTGTCTCAACCTGCAACCGCACTGAAATTTATGCGGTAGTCGACCAGCTCCATACCGGCCGTTATTATATAAAAAAGTTTTTAGCTGATTGGTTTCAATTAAGCAAAGAAGAGCTGTCACCGTTCTTAACGTTTTATGAGAGCGATGCCGCTGTTGAGCATTTATTCCGTGTAGCCTGCGGACTTGACTCTATGGTGATTGGCGAAACGCAGATTCTCGGACAGGTACGCGACAGCTTTAAAACAGCTCAGCAAGAAAAAACGATCGGGACTATTTTTAATGAGCTGTTTAAGCAGGCAGTTACAGTGGGCAAACGGACTCACGCCGAAACAGACATTGGCTCAAATGCGGTGTCAGTAAGCTATGCTGCAGTTGAACTTGCTAAAAAAATCTTCGGAAATCTTTCAAGCAAGCACATATTGATTCTCGGCGCGGGAAAAATGGGCGAGCTTGCTGCGGAAAACCTGCACGGACAGGGAATCGGCAAGGTCACTGTCATTAACCGAACATACTTGAAAGCGAAGGAGCTTGCAGACCGTTTCTCAGGTGAAGCGAGAAGCTTGAATCAGCTTGAAAGCGCGCTTGCGGAGGCTGATATTTTAATCAGTTCAACCGGTGCAAGTGAATTTGTCGTGTCCAAAGAGATGATGGAAAACGCGAATAAGCTTCGCAAGGGACGTCCGCTGTTTATGGTCGACATTGCCGTGCCTAGAGATCTAGATCCGGCGCTGAATGATCTTGAAGGTGTTTTTCTTTATGATATCGACGATCTGGAAGGCATTGTAGAAGCGAACATGAAAGAGCGGAGAGAAACAGCTGAAAAAGTTGAACTGTTAATTGAAGAAACCATTGTGGAATTTAAACAATGGATGAATACACTTGGTGTTGTGCCTGTTATTTCTGCATTGCGCGAAAAGGCGCTTGCCATCCAGTCAGAAACGATGGACAGCATTGAGCGTAAGCTGCCTCACTTAAGCACAAGAGAGAAAAAACTGTTGAACAAACACACCAAAAGTATTATTAACCAAATGCTTCGTGATCCGATTTTAAAGGTGAAAGAGCTTGCGGCAGATGCTGATTCTGAAGAAAAGCTCGCGTTGTTTATGCAGATTTTTGATATTGAAGAAGCTGCGGGCCGTCAAATGATGAAAACCGTTGAAAGCAGCCAGAAGATCCACTCTTTTAAGAAGGCTGAATCAAAAGCGGGCTTTAGCCCACTTGTAAGTGAGTGAAAGCTGAATGATTGATACTGCAATGGCAAGACTTAATGAGGGGACAATCGTCATTTACGCGTTAAGTGTACTCTTTTATTTTATAGATTTTCTTCAACACAACCGGAAGGCTGGAAAAATGGCCTTCTGGTTGCTTTCTATTGTCTGGACTCTGCAAACCGTGTATTTGGCCTATTTTATGTGGGTGACGGGGCGGTTTCCGGTATTAAATGTGACAGAGGCGCTTTATTTTTATGCCTGGGTGCTTGTCACGCTGTCACTTGTACTGACAAAGCTTTTACGTGTTGACTTTATCGTGTTTTTTACAAATGTTATAGGATTTTCTATGATCGCCATTCACACATTTTCACCGACAGAGCAGCAGTCAGCTGCTTTTTCCGGGCAGCTTGTATCCGAGCTTTTGGTGATTCATATTACAATGGCGATTCTTTCATACGGCGCTTTTTCCCTTTCTTTCGTTTTTTCTGTGCTATATATGTTTCAATATCATCTGCTGAAAAAGAAAAAGTGGGGAAAATGGCTGTTGAGAATAGAAGATTTATCTAAGCTTGATTATATGGCGTATGTTTTAAATGTCATCGGGGTTCCGATGCTGCTGCTGAGTTTGATTCTCGGCGTCATATGGGCATATGTCTCACTAGAAACGCTGTATTGGTTTGACGCCAAAGTGCTTGGTTCGTTTGTCGTCCTGCTGCTGTACAGCTATTATCTTTATATCAGGCTGATTAAAGAGCTGCAAGGAAAGGTCGCTGCACTGTGGAATACGGCTTGTTTTCTGGTGCTGATGATCAATTATTTCCTGCTTGGAAGCCTGTCGCAATTCCATTGGTTCAGTTAAACGATGTCCCAAGCAGATTCGGGAGGAAAGAAATGATGAGAACGATTAAAGTAGGTTCCAGACGAAGCAAACTCGCTATGACTCAAACAAAATGGGTTATTCAAAAACTGAAGGAAATCAATCCTTCGTTTGCTTTTGAAATTAAAGAGATCGTGACAAAGGGCGACCGGATTGTCGATGTTACACTCTCAAAAGTGGGTGGAAAAGGGCTGTTTGTCAAAGAAATTGAACAGGCGCTTTTAAACGAAGAGATTGATATGGCAGTGCACAGCATGAAGGACATGCCTGCTGTTTTGCCTGAAGGCCTTGTGATCGGCTGCATTCCTGAACGGGAGGACCCGCGTGATGCCCTTATTTCAAAGAATCGCGTAAAGCTTTCAGAAATGAAGGAAGGTGCTGTCATTGGCACAAGCAGTTTAAGAAGAAGCGCGCAGCTTTTGATTGAGCGCCCTGACCTTACAATTAAATGGATTAGAGGTAATATAGATACAAGACTTCAAAAGCTGGAAACAGAGGATTATGACGCGATTATTTTAGCGGCTGCCGGCCTTTCTAGAATGGGGTGGAAGCAAGATGTCGTAACCGAATTCCTTGAGCCAGAGCGCTGTTTGCCTGCTGTGGGGCAGGGAGCACTGGCGATTGAGTGCCGAGAATCGGATGAAGCGCTGTTGGCGTTGTTTTCTCAGTTTACAGATGAATATACAAAACGGACTGTCTTAGCGGAACGTGCTTTTTTAAACGCGATGGAGGGCGGCTGCCAGGTTCCGATCGCGGGCTACTCCGTGTTAAATGGACAGGATGAAATTGAAATGACAGGTCTTGTCGCTTCACCTGACGGCAAAATCATTTTTAAAGAAACCGTCACCGGAAACGATCCGGAGGAAGTAGGAAAGCGCTGTGCCGCTCTTATGGCTGACAAAGGAGCAAAAGATTTAATTGATCGTGTAAAACGGGAGCTTGATGAGGATGGAAAATGATTTTCCGTTGGAAGGAAAAACAGTGCTTGTCACCCGGAATAAGGCACAGGCAACATCATTTCAGCAAAAAGTGGAGGCGCTTGGCGGTAAAGCGGTTTTAACCTCTTTGATTACGTTTCGCCGCGCTTTGCCGAATGATGTTGCGGAACAGGTAAGTGAGGATCTTGCCGCGCCAGGCTGGCTTGTTTTTACAAGTGTGAATGGGGCAGACTTCTTTTTTTCTTATCTGAAGGAAAATCAGCTTATTCTCCCTGCGCATAAAAAAATTGCAGCCGTCGGTGAAAAAACCGCCCGCCGTTTAAAAACGCATAACGTATCGGTTGATGTGATGCCACAGGAGTATATTGCTGAACAATTGGCTGACGCTCTTAAACAGCATGCTGAACCGGGGGAGCCCATTACCGTGATGAAAGGGAATTTGTCACGTGATGTGATAAAACAAGAGCTTGTCCCGCTCGGTTTTGAAGTAAAGGAATGGGTTCTCTACGAAACGATTCCGGATGAAGAAGGCATTGAGGAACTGAAAGACGCTGCGGGTCAATATTCCTTTGACTATGTAACATTTACGAGTTCATCAACCGTACATACGTTTATGCATGTCTTGGGAGAAGAATTAAAAAAGTGGAAGGCGAATGGGACGGCCTGTATCAGCATTGGGCCTTTAACAAATGATGCCCTTCTGACGTACGGCATCACATCGCATACGCCTGATACATTTACAATAGATGGCATGCTTGAATTAATGTGCAGCATGTCAAGAGAGGAAGAGAGAATATGAGTCAATCATTTAATAGACACCGCCGCCTGCGGACATCAAAAGCAATGAGAGAAATGGTAAAGGAAACACGTTTGCATCCATCAGATTTTATTTATCCGATTTTTGTCGTTGAAGGGCTGGAAGGCAAAAAAGCTGTTCCGTCAATGCCTGATGTTTACCATGTATCATTAGATTTATTGAAGGATGAAGTAGCGGAGCTGGTCAAACTGGGCATTCAATCTGTTATCGTATTCGGCATCCCGGAAGAAAAAGATGATTGCGGAACACAAGCGTACCATGATCACGGAATTGTCCAAAAAGCCATCACAGAAATTAAAGAACACTTCCCTGAAATGGTTGTTGTCGCTGACACGTGCCTGTGCGAATACACAGACCACGGCCATTGCGGACTTGTCAAAGACGGAGTCATTCTCAATGATGAATCGCTGGAGCTTTTGGCGCAGACAGCTGTCAGCCAAGCGAAAGCAGGTGCGGATATCATTGCGCCATCAAACATGATGGACGGATTTGTTACAGTGATCAGAGAAGCACTTGATAAAGAAGGATTCGTCAATATTCCAATCATGTCTTACGCTGTGAAATATTCTAGCGAGTTTTACGGTCCGTTCCGTGATGCAGCAAACAGCACACCGCAATTCGGAGACCGCAAAACATATCAGATGGACCCTGCCAACCGTATGGAGGCACTCCGCGAAGCACAATCAGATGTCGAGGAAGGCGCGGACTTTTTGATTGTCAAACCTTCGCTTTCTTATATGGATATCATGCGTGACGTAAAAAATGAGTTTACTTTGCCGCTCGTCGCTTATAATGTAAGCGGAGAGTATTCAATGGTGAAGGCTGCAGCGCAGAACGGCTGGATCAAAGAAAAAGAAATTGTGTTGGAAATTTTGACAAGCATGAAGCGCGCGGGTGCCGACCTGATTATTACGTATCATGCGAAAGACGCAGCGAAATGGCTTGCGGAGTAATTTTATTCAGTTGATAGGAGTTGAGGCAGATGAGAAGCTATGAAAAATCAAAAACGGCTTTTAAAGAAGCACAAAAACTCATGCCGGGCGGTGTGAACAGTCCCGTTCGCGCATTTAAATCGGTAGACATGGACCCGATTTTTATGGAGCGCGGAAAAGGCTCGAAAATCTTTGATATTGACGGGAATGAATATATTGACTACGTCTTGTCATGGGGGCCTTTAATTTTAGGGCATACAAATGACCGCGTCGTAGAAAGCCTCAAAAAAGTGGCTGAATATGGGACAAGCTTCGGTGCTCCGACTGAAGTAGAAAATGAACTGGCTAAGCTCGTCATTGATCGTGTGCCATCTGTAGAAATTGTACGAATGGTAAGCTCCGGAACAGAGGCTACAATGAGTGCCCTCCGTTTGGCAAGGGGCTATACGGGCCGCAACAAGATTTTAAAATTTGAGGGCTGCTACCACGGACACGGCGATTCTCTCTTGATTAAAGCTGGTTCAGGTGTTGCCACTCTCGGACTGCCTGACAGCCCGGGGGTGCCTGAAGGCATTGCGAAAAACACCATCACCGTTCCGTACAATGATTTAGAAAGTGTAAAGCTTGCTTTCCAGCAATTCGGTGAAGACATTGCGGGAGTCATTGTAGAGCCAGTTGCCGGAAATATGGGTGTTGTTCCGCCGCAAGAAGGTTTCCTGCAGGGTCTGCGTGATATCACTGAGCAGTACGGCTCCCTGCTGATTTTTGATGAAGTGATGACTGGCTTCCGGGTCGATTATAACTGCGCTCAAGGCTACTTCGGCGTAACGCCTGATCTGACTTGTTTAGGAAAAGTAATCGGGGGCGGACTTCCTGTCGGCGCTTATGGCGGAAAGGCAGAAATCATGGAGCAGATCGCTCCAAGCGGCCCGATCTATCAAGCTGGTACATTGTCAGGCAATCCGCTTGCGATGACGGCTGGCTTAGAGACATTGAAACAGCTGACACCTGATTCCTACAAGAATTTCATCAAAAAAGGCGACAGACTGGAAGAAGGAATTTCAAAAGCTGCCGAGGCTCATGGCATTCCGCATACCTTTAACCGTGCAGGTTCGATGATCGGTTTCTTCTTTACAAACGAACCAGTCATCAATTATGAAACAGCGAAATCATCTGATTTGAAGCTGTTCGCAAGCTATTATAAAGGGATGGCAAATGAAGGGGTATTCCTTCCGCCATCACAATTCGAAGGTCTTTTCCTCTCAACGGCCCATACTGATGAAGATATTGAAAACACAATCCAGGCAGCTGAGAAAGTATTTGCTGAGATCAGCCGCAGATAAGAGTGAAAACCGGTATCAAGGACTCCTTGTGCCGGTTTTTTCGTGCTCTCCCACTCATATTTTCTCCAGTTCATACATACACCTTTAGTGACATCTAATTTTAAGGATTAGATGAAAGGAGGATATGAACTTGCCGCAAAATCATCGATTGCAATTTTCTGTAGAAGAATCGATCTGTTTCCAAAAAGGACAGGAAGTTTCTGAACTGCTTTCTATTTCATTAGATCCTGATATTAGGGTTCAGGAAGTAAATGATTATGTATCAATCATAGGATCGCTTGAACTTACAGGTGAGTACAACATAGATCAAAACAAACATACCGAAGAGATTTATACAGATAAGCGGTTTGTTGAACAAGTCAGAAAGAGAGAGGATGGAAGTGCGGAACTGACTCACTGTTTTCCTGTGGATATTACCATTCCGAAAAATAAAGTGAGCCATTTACAGGATGTCTTCGTCTTTATTGACGCATTTGACTATCAATTGACGGATTCGCGCATTTTAACAATTCAAGCTGATTTAGCGATTGAAGGGCTTTTGGATGATACGCAAGACAAAGAGCCGGAGATACCTTTATATGAAGCTCCTGCGGCATTCAGGGAGGAAGAGCTTTCAGAGCCGCCGGCACATAGTGTAGTAGAAGAACCGGGTGCATCATCGGCAGAGGAAGCAGTTCTTCAGCATGAACCGCCAGCCGAACCGCCAGAACTTTTTATCTCGAAAGCGGGGCTCCGTGAAGAACTGGAGACAGAAAAAGCAGAATCTGAGCCGCCTGAATCGGTTGCTTCAGAACCAGAGGCCAGAGAAGATGTGAAAGAGTCAGAAGAGCTTGCTGTGCCGGAAACGGAGGTTCGTGCTGAATCGGAAACAGAAGAATCTGAGCCAGAACCTGATCCTTCAGAAATAGAGATTCAAGAGATCGTTAAAGCAAAAAAAGAAACGGCAGAGCCGGCAGCTGCAATAGCGGATGTTCGTGAAGAAGCAGACTCTCCAGCGGAGACTGAGCTTCGTGAACACGTTGGAGCAGAAGAATCGCCTGCTTTGGAAGCTGAGCTTCATTCAGAGACTGTGATTGCAGAGGAAAAAGCGGAAACAACAGTGTCTCCTAATCATGAATATGCGCTGCGCCAAGAGGCTCAAAATGAAGAAGCAGCTCAATCGGATCAGGCTGATCCTGCGCTTTGCCAAGAAGAGGCGGAACCGGATGAAGCTTTTGAGAGTGTATCAGAGGCCGCTCTCTCCGTAGAAGATAGCAGAGAAACAGCTTCAGCTGTATATATGGAGAATGACAATGCCGATTTACATTTCCATTTCAATCAAAAAACAAGCTCGGAGGAGGCATCTCAAGAAGAATTGCCTGAACCGGCATACCGTACCTTCCTGCCTGAACAAGAAGAGGAGGATTCTTTTTATTCAGCGCCTAAGCTGCTGGAGGAGGAAGAACAAGAGGAAGAGAGCTTCGAAATTGAAGTGAGAAAAACACCATCAGCTGAAGAGCCTAAGGAAGAAACACCTTTTCAATCCTTCCAGCTGCCTGAATCTTCTGAGACTGAAAGGAAGGAAACGGATGCTGTTCCTAGGGTTGCTCCTGCTGCTGAAACGAAGGAACCTCAAACAAAGGAAAGTGATAATTCTCTTTATTTAACAAAACTCTTTACAAAAGAAGCGGATGAGTTTTCGAGAATGAAAATTTGTATTGTGCAGCAGGAAGATACGATCGAGCGTTTATGCGAACGGTATGAAATTACATCCCAGCAGCTGATCAGGATGAATTCTTTAGCCTTGGATGATGAATTAAAAGCAGGACAGATTCTCTATATTCCTCAATATAAAAATAGCCATGCGTAAACCGTAAGCGATCGGAAAATGTGGTGAATGAAATGGAAGATACCCAATCGGTTCTTCAGGAATACGGACTGACTGCTCAATTTATTGAGCCTGTCAGTCCTCTTGTTTGGAAAGTGTATACAGACTACGGTGTATTTGCCCTGAAAAAATTGAAAGAGGGTCGCGGCAAGCATTTTACAGATCATATGGTGGCGATTGAGGAAAAAGGCTTTCGTTCATTCGTTCCCGTTTACAGAACAAATAGCGGTGAGTTTTTCTCAGCAGGCATACAATACGGAGATACTTACTATTTAATGCCTTGGCTCCAATTTGACCAAGAGGAAGAGCGGGATCAGAAACATGCTTATTTATTTAGAGAAACAGCCCGTCTTCACGAGAGAACCGCGCAGGAACTAAAGGTTAGACGTGATGAGATTGAACGTTATTACGGGCAAACGAAAAAAAAGTGGGAACAAGATAAAATTTTCTATGAGCAGTTTGTGGATAGAGCGGAGAAGGAATGGTACCTTTCTCCTTTTGAACTCCAGGCCATAACCTATTTTTCAGAAACCATTTCGGCGGTGAATTTTGCGCTGGAACGGCTGGAGGACTGGTATGAGTCTGCAAAGGAAAAGGACGTTTCAAGGGTTGTAATGAACCACGGCAGCCTGTCTATACACCATTTTCTGTATAATGATGCCGGGACCGGATATTTTACAAACTTCGAAAGAGCATCTGTCGGTCCGCCGCAAAACGACCTGCTCGGCTTTTATACAAAAATGTTCAGGGGCTTTCCGAAAGCTTGTCCGGAATGCGTCGAATGGTTTTATGGATATACGAAATCATTCCCTTTGCGTGAAGCGGAAGTCAGCCTTTTTCTCAGCTATATGGCATATCCGGCAGCCATGTACAAGGTGCTGAACGGTTATCAAACTGGGAAAAGACAGCATGAAAAAGAGGAATGTACACAATTATTAAAGGCTTATTGGCAAATGAAAAATATAGAGCCGTTTGTGATGAAAATTCATCAGATTGAACAAGAGAAAAAATTTCAGGCTGAAAACGAGTCCACGTCTTAATGGCGCGGACTTGTTTGTTTATATCCATTCTAAATGAAGGGCGCAAGCTAAAAAGATTAGGATTGCGAGCAGTAAAACATCAAAGGTTGTCGGAAAGAAAATGGTTCTGATTCCTTGAAAAATCGTAATGGGAATAATCACTTGTGCGGATACAAGCCGAATTTGCCTTACCCATGGCGGCAGCGAATAAGAGCTGAAACGTTTCTTCACGGTGCATCCTCCTCTACGCATTTACAAGCATCATATGTAAACTTGGGCAATAGGTGCCTGCCCATCTGTATAGATAGCGGTGTTTTTGGAAAAGATGATTGACGAATCAAAAACACTTTTACTATAATAAAGAACATAAATAATGTATACAATGAGCTGATAAATACACCTGCTTAGAACGGGAAGAGTACAAAAAAGGCGCATGCAGAGAGAGAAGCCGTTTGCTGAAAGGCTTCTTATGTTGTCTGATTGGAAGGTCGCCCGGGAGCATAATTTCTTGAAAGAAGAGTAGAGAAATTCGGGAAACACCCGTTATCCGTTATAAGTGCATGAACTGATAGAGTTCATGAAAAAAGGTGGTACCGCGAAAGAGCTTTTCGTCCTTTTACAGGGATGAAGAGCTCTTTTTTCGTTCTCAGCCATTTTTAAACATGCTGGAGGGTTATGATGGAAACGAATGAACAAACAATGCCGACGAAATATGATCCGGCAGCGGTTGAAAAAGACCGATATGATTTTTGGCTAAAAGGCAAATTTTTTGAAGCGGGCAGTGACCAGACAAAAGAGCCATACTCTGTTGTCATCCCGCCGCCAAACGTAACAGGAAGACTTCACCTTGGCCACGCATGGGACACAACGCTGCAAGACATTGTAACAAGAATGAAACGCATGCAGGGCTATGATGTGCTGTGGCTTCCTGGCATGGACCACGCCGGCATCGCGACACAGGCTAAAGTAGAGGCGAAACTTCGTGAAGAAGGCAAATCCCGCTACGATTTAGGCCGTGAAAAATTCCTCGAAGAAACGTGGAAGTGGAAGGAAGAATATGCTGACTTTATTCGCAGCCAGTGGGCGAAATTAGGTCTTGGCCTAGATTATTCCCGTGAACGTTTTACGCTGGATGAAGGCTTGAGCAAAGCGGTAAGGGAAGTATTCGTTAAGCTTTATGAAAAAGGCCTGATCTACAGAGGCGAATATATTATTAACTGGGACCCAGCGACAAAAACAGCCCTATCCGACATTGAGGTGATTTACAAGGATGTTCAAGGCGCATTCTATCATATGAGCTATCCGCTTGCTGACGGTTCAGGCTCAATTGAAATTGCGACGACACGTCCTGAAACAATGCTCGGTGATACAGCTGTTGCCGTTCACCCTGAAGACGAGCGCTATAAACACCTTATCGGAAAAACGGTGATCCTGCCGATTGTCAATCGTGAAATTCCGATTGTCGGTGATGACTATGTTGATATGGAATTTGGTTCAGGTGCCGTGAAAATTACGCCTGCTCATGATCCGAACGACTTCGAGCTTGGCAACCGCCACAATTTAGAACGCATCCTTGTCATGAATGAAGATGGCACGATGAATGAAAATGCGCTCCAATATCAAGGTATGGATCGTTTTGAATGCCGCAAAAAGCTCGTGAAAGATTTACAGGAGGCGGGAGTTCTCTTCAAGATCGAGGATCATATGCACTCTGTCGGCCATAGTGAACGAAGCGGGGCTGTTGTGGAGCCTTATCTTTCTACACAATGGTTTGTGCGCATGCAGCCGCTTGCTGATGCAGCGATTGAGCTGCAAAAGAAAGAAGAAAAGGTCAACTTTGTGCCTGACCGTTTCGAAAAAACGTATTTACACTGGATGGAAAATATCCGCGACTGGTGTATCTCCCGTCAATTGTGGTGGGGCCATCGTATTCCTGCCTGGTATCATAAAGAAACAGGCGAGCTATATGTCGGGCTTGAAGCGCCGGAAGACAGCGAAAATTGGGAACAGGATACAGACGTACTGGATACATGGTTCAGTTCTGCGCTATGGCCTTTCTCCACAATGGGCTGGCCTGATGTAACGGCTGAAGACTTTAAACGCTACTATCCGACAGATGTTCTCGTGACAGGGTACGATATCATTTTCTTCTGGGTATCACGCATGATTTTCCAAGGCATTGAATTTACAGGCGAGCGCCCGTTCAAAGATGTTTTAATCCACGGCTTAATCCGTGACGAGCAAGGCCGGAAAATGAGTAAATCTCTTGGCAACGGTGTCGACCCGATGGATGTGATTGACAAGTACGGAGCCGATTCTCTGCGTTATTTCCTTGCGACTGGAAGCTCTCCTGGCCAGGATCTGCGCTTCAGCTATGAAAAAGTGGAATCGACCTGGAATTTTGCCAATAAAATTTGGAACGCCTCCCGTTTTGCATTAATGAATATGGATGGCATGACGTACGATGAGCTTGATCTGTCAGGCGAAAAGTCAGTCGCTGACAAGTGGATTTTAACGCGATTAAATGAAACGATCGAGCACGTGACCCAGCTTGCTGATCGATATGAATTTGGTGAAGTAGGACGCCATTTATATAACTTTATTTGGGATGATTTCTGTGATTGGTATATTGAAATGGCGAAGCTTCCGCTTTATGGAGAAGACGAAGCGGCTAAGAAAACTACCCGTTCCATCCTTGCTTACGTACTTGATCAAACGATGCGTCTGCTCCATCCGTTTATGCCATTCTTAACGGAGGAAATTTGGCAGCACCTTCCTCACCAAGGGGAATCGATTACAGTAAGTCAATGGCCTGTAGTAGTGCAGGAGCATACCGATACTGAAGCGGCAGCTGACATGAAGCTTCTTGTTGAGCTGATCCGTTCTGTGCGCAATATCCGCAGTGAAGTCAATACGCCAATGAGCAAGCAGGTTGAACTGTACATTAAAACAAGCACAGACGAAATAGCAGCCCGCCTCGAAGCGAACCGTTCATATGTTGAACGCTTTACGAATCCGAGCGTGCTTAAAATTGGCATCGATATTGAGGCTGTTGATAAGGCGATGACGGCCGTTGTCTCAGGAGCAGAGGTTATTCTTCCGCTTGAAGGCTTAATCAATATTGATGAAGAAATTGCCCGTCTGCAAAAAGAATTTGATAAACTGACAAAAGAAGTTGAGCGTGTCCAAAAGAAACTTGGAAATGAAGGATTTATGAAAAAAGCGCCTGCACACGTAATTGATGAAGAACGTGAAAAAGAAAAAGATTATGTGGCGAAGCGTGACGCTGTTCAAAAACGAATGGCTGAGCTGAAGGGTTAATGAAAAGCCGGGGCGGTTTCTAGAGAAACCGCCTTGTCTTATAAAAGAGGGGATTATCATTGTTTACTGCATATCAAGATGCGCGCAGCTGGATTCACGGGAGGCTGAAATTCGGGGTGAAGCCCGGACTTGGCCGAATGAAACAGCTGATGGCGCGGTTAGGACATCCTGAAAAAAAAATCCGAGCGTTCCACGTCGCAGGAACAAACGGTAAAGGATCAACTGTCGCTTTTATCCGTTCTATGCTGCAGGAAGCCGGATATACGGTTGGAACATTTACATCGCCTTATATTATTACGTTTAATGAACGGATCAGCGTAAACGGGATACCGATTTCAGATGAGGAATGGACAGCACTCGTCAATCAAATGAAACCGCACGTTGAAGCCCTTGATCAAACGGAATACGGACAGCCGACAGAATTTGAAATTATGACGGCCTGTGCATTTTTATATTTTGCAGAATTTCATAAGGTCGATTTTGTTATTTTTGAAACAGGTTTGGGCGGTAGATTCGATTCTACTAATGTGGTTGAACCGCTCTTAACTGTGATTACAAGCATCGGACACGATCATATGAACATTTTGGGAAACACCATTGAAGAAATTGCAGGAGAAAAGGCCGGTATTATTAAAGAAGGTATTCCAATCGTTACAGCAGTTACCCAGCCGGAAGCTTTACAGGTCATCCGCCACGAAGCCGAACGGCATGCTGCGCCGTTCCAGTCATTGCATGATGCATGTGTTATTTTCAATGAAGAGGCTCTGCCTGCAGGAGAACAGTTTTCATTCAAAACGGAAGAGAAATGCTATGAAGATATTCGGACATCTCTGATTGGCACCCATCAAAGACAAAATGCTGCTTTGTCCATTTTGGCTGCGGAGTGGCTCAATAAGGAGAATATCGCCCATATCAGTGACGAAGCGTTAAGGAGCGGGCTTGTGAAGGCTGCTTGGCCGGGACGGTTAGAGCTTGTTCAGGAACATCCTCCGGTATATTTAGACGGTGCGCATAACGAAGAAGGTGTTGAAAAGCTGGCGGAAACGATGAAGCAGCGTTTCGCCAATTCACGCATTTCTGTGGTGTTTAGTGCGTTAAAGGACAAACCGTATCAGAACATGATTAAAAGACTGGAAACCATTGCTCATGCGATTCATTTTGCTTCTTTTGATTTCCCGCGTGCTTCTCTTGCAAAAGATCTCTATGATGCAAGTGAAATCAGCAATAAAAGCTGGAGTGAAGATCCAGACGATGTGATCAAATTCATAGAAAGCAAAAAGGGCTCAAATGAAATTGTGCTGATTACCGGATCTCTTTACTTTATTTCTGACATTCGAAAAAGGTTGAAATAAAAGCATCCGGCTCCGGCAGAATCAAAAAAAGATTCTGCCGTTTTTTTATGTGTAAAATTGAATATTCCCAATTGGAGCTCAGGATGTCCATTTTGCTACAATCCATACCAGAACTCAATGAGTAAAGGTGTGTTGTCTATGCTATCCATTCTTTTTATCTTTGGGCTTATCCTTGGTTCTTTTTACTATACGGCCGGGTGCCGTATCCCCTTACATCTATCTATTATTGCGCCTCGTTCATCATGCCCGTTTTGCCGGCGGACATTAACTCCTGCAGAATTAATTCCCATCCTGTCATTCCTATTTCAAAAAGGTAAATGTAAAAGCTGCGGGCATAGGATTTCTTTTATGTATCCCGCAGCAGAGCTTGTGACAGCGTGTTTATTTGCCGCCGCAGGAATACGTTTTGGCACGTCGCTGGAACTGTTTCCCGCTGTGGTGTTTATCTCTCTTCTCATTATTGTTGCAGTGACAGATCTTCATTTTATGCTGATTCCAAATCGAATATTGATTTTCTTTCTTCCCTTTTTGGCGGCCGCGAGATTGATTTCTCCGCTTGATTCCTGGTATGCAGGCCTGTTAGGTGCGGCAGCCGGATTTCTGTTTCTGGCTGTAATTGCCGCAATCACCCATGGGGGGGTAGGGGGAGGAGATATTAAATTATTTGCGGTGATTGGCTTTGTGCTTGGTGTGAAAATGCTGGCAGCTGCCTTTTTCTTTTCTGTTTTGATAGGTGCATTATATGGAGCGGCAGCCGTTCTGACTGGTAGACTCGCTAAAAGGCAGCCGCTTCCCTTCGCCCCCGCTATAGCCGCAGGGAGCATTTTAGCCTATTTATACGGTGACTCTATCATTTCTTTTTATATCAAAATGGCATTGGGCTGACTGCTGAAAAATTTGACGAACGTTTTTTGGACAAGGCGACAAAAGTCTTGTTCTTTTTTTCTTTGCCTGTGCTAAAGTGTGTAGCATGAAAAGCCGACAAGAACGGTCAAGCAAATGAAGGGAGGAAGCGGAATTGAAAAAAAGAAAGAATAAAAAAAACAGTAAAGCCGCAGAAAAAGCCCTCAAGGTGACGATTAATGGAAAAGAAGAGACGGTTTACGAACAAGAGACGCCTGAGACAGAGGCGGATAAAAGCATGACATTTTCAAATTGGGAGGAAAAAAGACAGGCAGAACAAGAGGTTGCGGCATCCCAGGAACATCCTGATGAAGATGAATTCAATTGGGATTCAGAGGAAGACAAGGTGTTTAAAGAGGACCCAAAAGTTGTTCCTCCTTTTCAAAAGAAAAAAACAAAGTCTTATGCAAAAGGAAAGACCGGGACTGCCAAACCAGTAAAAAGAGTGGCTGCGACGATTGCCTTCGCGGCTGTCATTGGCACTGGATTAGGGCTATTCGCGTTAAACATATCGGGGAATAAAGAAGCGTCAGCACCGGCCTCTTTAGAGGATTCTCTAGGCAGCCAAACGGCAAAAGCAGGGGATACTTCAACTGATAAACAAACTTCAGGCACAGAAAAACAAGCGGCGCAAACTGAAGGTACATATAAAACATACGCTGTACAAGCCGGAAAATTTTCAAATGAAAAGGGTGCCGAAACGTTAACAGAACAATTGACCGAAAAAGGATATTCCGCCGTGTCACTGTCAAAGGATGACGGGTATACGTATGTCATCGCGGGCTTAGCCAGTGATAAGGATGTCTCACAGCAGTTAGGACAGGTTTTAATCGACAGTGATTTTGAAGCCTGGGGAGGCAAGGAGCTTTCCTTACCAATAGAGTCAGATATGACAGATTCTTTTAAGGAAACAGCTGAGCTTGCAGCAAAGGCGATTCTCGGCGAAGACATTACAAAAGCGAGTGTAGAGAAAATAGAAAAGTCGCTTAGTGAAACAAAAGCGTCAGAAACAGGAGAGAAAAAAGCGATTTTGCAGGCTTTAAAGGAATTAGAAGACCCAAGTGCTGAAGCCGGATGGAAGGCTCAGCAGGAGCTGTTAGCCGTCGTTAAATAAGAGATAGTGCCCTGAGCCTTCGTCCTTTAGTGACAGGCTTTTTTTATTTTGTCATGAAAAAGTTATTTTTCTGAAATTGTGACAAGCCTCGTGATTTGGTAGGATAAACGAGTATCTTTTTTTCTTAAGCAAACCCTGAAAGGATGACGAACATGACAAAACCGCTAATACTTGCATCCCAATCTCCGCGCAGGAAAGAACTCCTCGATCTTCTCCAGCTGCCCTACTCCATTATTGTCAGTGAAGTAGAAGAAAAATTAAATCGAAACTTTTCACCAGAAGAAAACGTCCAATGGTTGGCAAAACAAAAAGCTAAGGCTGTAGCTGATCTCCACCCGCATGCAATCGTTATCGGTGCTGATACAATGGTATGCCTTGACGGCGAATGCCTTGGCAAACCGCAGGATCAAGAAGAAGCTGCTTCTATGCTGCGGAGGCTTTCAGGCCGAAGTCACTCAGTAATAACCGCGGTCAGCATTCAAGCTGAAAATCACAGCGAGACTTTTTATGATAAGACAGAAGTTGCGTTTTGGTCCCTCAGTGAAGAAGAGATTTGGACATATATTGAAACAAAAGAGCCGATGGATAAAGCAGGTGCATACGGCATCCAAGGAAGAGGCGCGCTTTTTGTAAAGAAAATAGACGGAGATTATTATTCAGTCATGGGCCTTCCTATATCAAAAACAATGAGAGCTCTTCGCCATTTTGATATAAGGGCATGACGGTTCTATAAACGGGAAGGGAAAGAAAAGGAGTGCTTGGTCATACACGATCTGCCATTAAAACTCAAAGATTTCCCAATGAAAGAAAAGCCAAGGGAACGGCTCCTGAAAGTCGGAGCCGAGAACTTAGCGAATCATGAACTTTTGGCTATATTATTGCGGACAGGGACTAAACACGAATCTGTTTTGGACCTGTCAAACCGGCTGCTGCGCTCATTTGACGGGCTGCGCCTGCTCAAGGAAGCATCGGTTGAAGAGCTGTCAAGCATCCCGGGAATCGGTATGGTAAAAGCGATTCAAATACTGGCAGCAGTTGAGCTTGGAAGCCGAATTCATAAATTAGCCAACGAAGAACATTTCGTTATTCGCTCCCCGGAAGACGGCGCTAATCTTGTCATGGAGGATATGCGCTTTTTAACCCAGGAGCATTTTGTCTGTTTATACTTAAATACAAAAAATCAAGTCATCCATAAACGCACCGTATTTATCGGAAGCCTGAATTCATCTATTGTCCACCCGCGAGAGGTGTTTAAAGAAGCGTTTAAACGATCTGCCGCTTCCTTTATCTGTGTTCATAATCATCCTTCTGGAGATCCGACGCCGAGCAGGGAAGATATTGAAGTGACAAGACGGCTGTTTGAATGCGGAAACCTGATTGGCATCGAGCTGCTTGACCATTTGGTGATCGGGGATAAAAAATTTGTGAGTTTAAAGGAAAAAGGATATTTGTAACACTTTTTTTTTCGTCGAATTAAGCTATAATAGAGTTTATGAGTTTTTCCCTTTAGGGTATTTTTGCTTTAAGAAAGGAAGATACATACATATGTTTGGAATTGGTGCTAGAGACCTTGGTATAGATCTTGGAACTGCGAATACGCTTGTTTTTGTAAAAGGAAAAGGAATTGTTGTGAGAGAGCCGTCAGTTGTCGCTTTGCAGACGGATACGAAATCGATTGTCGCTGTCGGAAATGATGCGAAAAATATGATTGGACGGACACCGGGCAACGTGGTGGCTCTTCGCCCGATGAAAGACGGCGTTATCGCTGATTATGAAACAACGGCGACGATGATGAAATATTACATCAATCAGGCCATAAAAAATAAAGGCATGTTTGCCAGAAAACCATATGTAATGGTATGTGTCCCATCAGGCATTACAGCTGTTGAAGAACGCGCTGTTATCGATGCGACAAGACAGGCGGGAGCGCGTGACGCGTATCCGATTGAAGAGCCTTTTGCCGCAGCAATCGGAGCCAATCTGCCAGTTTGGGAACCGACTGGAAGCATGGTTGTTGATATCGGGGGCGGTACGACAGAAGTTGCGATTATTTCCCTCGGAGGCATCGTAACGTCTCAGTCAATCCGTGTAGCCGGTGATGAGATGGATGACGCGATTATCAACTACATCAGAAAAACGTACAATCTGATGATCGGTGACCGTACAGCTGAAGCGATTAAAATGGAAATCGGATCTGCAGAAGCTCCTGAAGAATCCGACAACATGGAAATCCGCGGCCGCGATTTGCTGACAGGTTTGCCGAAAACAATTGAAATTACAGGAAAAGAGATTTCTAACGCTCTACGCGACACTGTATCTACAATTGTCGAAGCAGTGAAGAGCACACTCGAAAAAACACCGCCTGAGCTTGCAGCAGATATCATGGACAGAGGTATAGTGTTAACCGGCGGCGGAGCGCTTTTGCGCAATTTGGACAAAGTCATCAGCGAAGAAACAAAAATGCCGGTCCTTATCGCCGAAGATCCGCTTGATTGTGTAGCGATCGGAACAGGGAAAGCACTGGAGCACATCCATCTTTTCAAAGGGAAAACTAGATAATCGGGAGTTCAATAGAAGAGGTGTAACACGATGCCGAATAAGCGGTTAATGCTATTACTTCTGTGTATTATCATATTGGTGGCTATGATTGGATTTTCGCTGAAGGGCGGCCGCAATACCACCTGGCCTGAGAAAGTGATCGGCGATACGACGGGAGTATTTCAAAATATTTTTCATACGCCTGCCGAATTTTTTGCAGGAATATTTGAGAACATCAATGATTTAAAAAACACATACAAAGAAAACGAGCGTCTAAGAGAAAAACTTGACGGACAGACACAATATGAAGCCAAGCTTCAAGAGCTTGAAGAAGAAAACAAATCCTTGCGTGACGAGCTTGGCCATGTCAAATCGATTAAAGATTACAAGCCGATTTTAGCAACGGTCATCGCCAGAAGCCCTGATAATTGGGCGAAACAGGTCACCATTAACAAGGGGACTCAGCAAAACGTAGCGAAAGATATGGCCGTTACAAACGAAAAAGGCGCATTAATCGGCAAGATCAAAAGCTCCGGACTTAACAATTTTACGTCTGCTGTTCAGCTTTTAAGCGATACTGACCGCAATAACAGAGTCGCGACAAAAATTTCCGGAAAAAAAGGCAGCAAAGGCTACGGCTTGATCGAAGGATATGACAAAGAGAAAAAACGTCTTAAGATGACAATTATTGAGCGTAAGGATAAACAAGACGTGAAAAAAGGCGATCTTATTGAAACATCAGGGACAGGCGGTGTTTTCCCAGAAGGGCTGACAATCGGTGAAGTGACTGATATCGAGTCAGATTCCTATGGATTAACGAAGGTTGCTTATGTAAAACCTGCGGCTGACCTTACAGATTTAAATAATGTGATCGTTGTTAACCGTGACGTGCCGACTGTCGATACAGAGGAGGAAGGATCGTGAAACGTTTCCTTCTCCCTTTCGTTATGATGCTTGTTTTTTCTGCGGAAAGCATTTTTACAGATTTGGTGCATTTTCCTTTCGTTACAGATGACCAAGTGCTCGCCCCGCGTTTTTTGATGCTTGTATTGATATTCATGTCGGCTTTTATCAACCAAAAACACGCGATGATTTACGGATTTATTTTTGGCTTTCTATATGACATGAACTATACAAGTCTATTAGGCGTTTACATGTTTGGTTTTGCAGGGCTATGCTATTTGGCTTCAAAAGCGTTTAAAGTGTTGCATACAAACGCATTTGTAGTGATATTGATAGCAGTTCTGGCTGTCTGTCTGCTCGAATTTTACGTATTCGGCATTCAGTCTTTGATTCATAAAGACATTATGACGTTTAACGGATTTGTGCTTGACCGGTTTATACCGACAATTTTATTAAATATTGCAGCAGCTCTTATTCTTGTTCTGCCATTTAGATTGTTTTTTATGAGTCTAAAGAAAGAATTGAGAGATGAGTAAAAAGGATTTTATCTTTTTTTGACGAAATGAGTATGTTGTTGAGGTGAATATTGTGAAGACCAAAAAGCAGCAATATGTAACAATAAAAGGAACAAAGAATGGACTAACATTGCATCTGGATGATGCGTGTTCTTTTGATGAGCTTCTCGATGGTCTTCAGAATATGCTGTCAATTGAACAATATACCGATGGAAAAGGCCAGAAAATCAGTGTTCATGTTAAGCTGGGAAATCGCCTTTTATATAAGGAGCAAGAGGAACAGCTAACCGAATTGATTGCGTCAAAGAAAGATTTGTTTGTTCATTCTATTGACAGTGAAGTCATTACTAAAAAAGAAGCACAGCAGATTAGAGAGGAAGCCGAAATTATTTCTGTATCAAAAATTGTCCGTTCAGGCCAAGTGCTGCAGGTAAAAGGCGACTTGCTCCTGATCGGTGACGTGAATCCCGGCGGAACAGTCAGGGCCGGAGGGAACATTTTTGTTCTGGGCTCACTGAAAGGAATCGCGCATGCCGGATTTAATGGAAATAATCAAGCGGTCATCGCCGCCTCTGAAATGCTTCCGACACAATTAAGAATCAATCATGTGTTAAATCGCTCCCCAGACCACATTCAAAAAGGGAACGAAATGGAATGTGCTTATTTAGATACAGACGGAAATATGGTCATTGAACGCCTTCAACATTTGGCTCATTTAAGACCTGATCTAACAAGGCTTGAGGGAGGAATGTGAATTGGGTGAGGCTATCGTAATAACTTCGGGAAAAGGCGGAGTAGGTAAGACAACAACATCTGCGAACCTCGGTACCGCCTTAGCCATTTTAGGGAAGCGTGTATGCTTAGTAGATACTGATATAGGACTGCGCAACCTTGATGTTGTAATGGGTCTTGAAAATAGAATTATTTACGATCTGGTAGACGTTGTAGAGGGCAGATGCAAAATGCATCAGGCGCTCGTAAAAGACAAACGTTTCGATGATCTGCTCTATTTAATGCCCGCTGCTCAAACGAGCGATAAGACAGCTGTTGCTCCTGAACAAATTAAAAACATGGTCCAAGAGCTCAAACAGGAATTTGACTATGTCATCATAGACTGTCCTGCCGGAATCGAGCAAGGGTACAAAAATGCCGTTTCCGGAGCTGATAAAGCGATTGTGGTCACTACGCCTGAAATCTCAGCTGTTCGTGATGCTGACCGTATTATAGGGCTGCTGGAGCAAGAAGAAAATGTTGAATCGCCGCGGCTTGTTGTAAACAGAATCAGAAATCACCTGATGAAAAACGGTGACACGATGGATATCGACGAAATCGTACAGCATCTGTCGATCGATTTGCTCGGAATCGTGGCTGATGATGATGAAGTCATCAAAGCTTCCAACCATGGTGAACCGATTGCGATGGACCCGAAAAACCGCGCTTCTATTGCATATCGCAATATTGCCCGCCGCATCTTAGGTGAATCTGTTCCTTTACAGGTGCTTGAAGAGCAAAACAAAGGAATGATGGCTAAGATTAAGTCATTTTTCGGAGTAAGATCTTAATGTGATAGAATCAAAGAGAAGAATCTGACAAAGCATATGCTGTGTCAGGTTTTTTTGTTTTTGCCTGCTTTGTTCTTGACTAAACCGAATATTTGCCATGGACAAGACATATGATGTACAAACCCAACGAATGCAAAGGATGATGGCAATGAGTCACAGAGCAGATGAAATCAGAAAACGATTAGAGAAAAGAAGAAAGCAGCTTTCCGGCTCAAAACGTTTCTCTACTCAGACAGTTTCTGAAAAGCAGAAACCCCCGTCCTGGGTGATGGTAACGGATCAGGAAAAGCATGGAACACTTCCGGTCTACGAAGATAACATGCCAACATTCAACGGAAAACACCCATTGGTGAAAACAGATTCAATTATCCTGAAATGTCTTCTGTCGGCCTGCCTTGTTCTCGTTTCAGCTATAGCCTATAAAACAAACATTGGACCCGTCAGTCAGATTAAACCCGCCGTAGCCAAAACCTTTGAAACTGAATTTCAATTTGCTTCAGCAAGCCATTGGTTCGAAACCAAATTCGGAAATCCGCTTGCTTTCCTGGCTCCTGAACACAAAAATAAGGAACAGCAGATTGAAGTAGGCAAAGATCTGATCGCGCCTGCATCCGGGAAAGTACAGCAGGATTTTCAGGACAATGGGGAAGGAATTAAAGTCGAAACAAGCAGTGATAAGATTGATAGCGTAAAAGAAGGCTATGTGGTTGAAGTCAGCAAAGACAGCCAAACGGGACTGACGGTTAAGGTGCAGCATGCTGACAACACCTATAGTATCTATGGCGAGCTCAAAGATGTGGATGTTGCTTTATATGATTTTGTGGATAAAGGCAAAAAGCTCGGTTCGATTAAGCTTGATGATCATAATAAAGGGGTCTATTATTTTGCCATGAAAGACGGCGATAAATTTATTGATCCGATTCAGGTGATTTCATTTGAATAAATGGCTCGACCTTATCTTAAAGATCCATGTGCATCCTTTTCTTTGGATTATCGCGGCGCTGGGCTTGCTCACAGGCCATATGAAAGCATTATTTTGTCTGCTCCTGATTGTATTGATTCATGAGCTGGGGCATGCTGCTCTGGCTGTGTTTTTTTCTTGGAGAATCAAGCGTGTTTTTTTGCTGCCGTTTGGGGGAACGGTCGAAGTGGAAGAGCACGGGAATCGGCCGTTAAAGGAAGAGTTTGCGGTCATTATTGCCGGCCCTCTTCAGCACATCTGGCTTCAGTTTGCCGCCTGGATGCTTGCAGAAGTCTCAGTGATTCATCAGCATACCTTTGAACTCTTCACCTTTTATAATCTTTCTATCTTATTTGTCAATTTACTGCCGATCTGGCCGCTGGATGGAGGAAAACTGTTATTTTTGTTGTTTTCCAAACAGCTGCCTTTTCAAAAGGCTCACCGGCTTAATCTAAAAACGTCGCTCTGCTTCTGCCTGTTGCTCGGGTGCTGGGTTTTATTCGTGATTCCTCTGCAAATCAGCGCATGGGTTTTGTTTGTCTTTCTGGCTGTTTCCTTGTTTGAGGAATATCGGCAAAGGCACTATATCCATGTGAGATTTCTCCTCGAAAGGTATTACGGAAAAAACAGGGAGCTTGAGAAACTTCTGCCGCTGACAGTAAAGGCGGAGGATAAAGTCTATCATGTGATGGCCGAGTTCAAACGTGGCTGTAAGCATCCGATTATTATAGAAAAATCAGGCCAAAAGCTCAGCCAGCTTGACGAGAATGAAGTGCTGCACGCTTACTTTGCCGATAAGCGGACGAATTCTTCCATGGAGGAACTGCTTCTGCCCTACTAAAACTGATTGACAAACGCCTTGTATTTTGGTATATTTTTTAATGTTATGGATGTAGCACCATTGCTACAACCGCTCAGTACAGGTGTTAAGAGCTTTTACAGCCCCCTGGTATCTGGCGAGTCTTAGTCTAATAGGAGGTGCAGAGAATGTACGCAATCATTAAAACAGGCGGTAAACAAATCAAAGTTGAAGAAGGCCAAACTGTTTACATCGAAAAACTTGCTGCTGAAGCAGGTGAAACAGTTACTTTTGAAGACGTTTTGTTTGTTGGCGGAGACAACGTGAAAGTCGGCAACCCTACAGTTGAAGGCGCAACAGTAACGGCTAAAGTTGAAAAACAAGGCCGCGCGAAAAAAATCACTGTTTTCAGATACAAACCAAAGAAAAACGTTCATAAAAAACAAGGTCATCGTCAGCCTTACACTAAAGTGACGATCGAAAAAATCAACGCGTAAGCATGATTCAGGCAACAATCAGAAGGTCTCATGATAAAGGCATATTGTCTTTTGAAATGACGGGCCATGCGAATTTTGCTGAACATGGACAAGATCTTGTTTGTGCCGGAGTGACAGCCGTTGTGTTTGGAGCCGTTAACGCGGTCATTGTGCTCGCGGGCTTCGAGCCGCTTCTTGATATAGGGGAGGACGGGGGTTATTTTTATTTTGAATTCCCTGAATCTCTTGATCCAGAGGCACGCCAAAAAGCTCAGCTGCTGATTGAAGGCATGATTGTTTCGCTGGAGACAATCGAACGGGATTACAAAGACAACTTGCGTGTGACCACAAACATAATATAGGAGGTGAGCTACATGCTTAGATTAGATCTTCAGTTTTTCGCTTCTAAAAAAGGAGTAGGTTCTACAAAGAACGGACGTGACTCTGAGGCTAAACGTTTAGGTGCTAAACGTGCTGACGGTCAATTCGTAACAGGCGGTTCTATCCTTTACCGTCAACGCGGAACAAAAATTTACCCAGGTGAAAACGTGGGCCGCGGCGGAGATGACACTCTATTTGCGAAAATCGACGGAACTGTTAAATTCGAACGTTTCGGCCGTGACCGCAAAAAAGTGAGCGTATATCCTGTAGCTCAATAATGATTCAAAAAACTCCGGTCGATGATGACTGGAGTTTTTTTTGCAATATGCGGAGTAAACACCTAGAATGAAATGCAGAGTATGTGCGAGCAGACCCCGCCAAGAATGAGAATAAATATCTCAAACCCACTGGATATGTTCCCCAAGCAGTAATACATAAAATGTTCTGCCTGGCTGCAAATCAACCAAAGCCAGAAAAAAGGAACATGATATTTCTGGGAAAACAATTGTTTTTCTAACAAAGCCTTCTCTGTTATAATTCATAATACACACTTATACAGACTCCTAAATAAGAAATTAAATGATTGGGAGTGCGAAAATGAAGGATGTTTCAAAAAATCAAGAAGAAAATATAAGCGACACGGCATTAACAAACGAACTGATTCATCTGCTTGGCCATTCCCGGCATGATTGGATGAATAAGCTGCAGCTGATTAAAGGAAACTTAAGCTTACAGAAGTATGACCGTGTCTTTGAAATGATTGAAGAAATGGTTATAGACGCAAAGCACGAATCAAAGCTCTCAAACCTGAAAACACCGCATTTGGCGTTTGATTTTCTTACGTTTAATTGGAAAACCCATTATATGACGCTTGAATATGAAGTTCTCGGAGAAATTAAGGATTTGTCGGCTTATGATCAAAAGCTGGCGAAACTGATGAGAAAGCTGTTTCATCTGTTTGATCAAGCAGTCAGCAGAGAGAGTGAAAATCATTTAACGGTTTCGCTTCAAACGGATCATCCTGACAGACAGCTGATTCTGTACCTTGATTTTCACGGCGCCTTTGCCGATCCATCTGCTTTTGATGATATTCGGCAGAATGGATATGAGGACGTTGATATCATGCGTTTTGAAATCACGAGTCACGAATGTCTGATTGAGATTGGGTTGGACTAGCGGAGTTTTTAACGGTTTAGAACGGAGGACATTATGTTTGTAGATCAGGTCAAAGTATATGTAAAAGGCGGCGACGGCGGCAACGGTATGGTTGCGTTTCGCCGTGAAAAATATGTGCCGAAAGGCGGCCCTGCCGGCGGTGACGGAGGAAAGGGAGGAGACGTCGTTTTTGAAGTAGATGAAGGTCTCCGCACCCTGATGGATTTTAGATACAAAAAACACTTTAAAGCGATTCGCGGCGAGCATGGCATGTCCAAAAACCAGCACGGGCGAAATGCTGATGATATGGTCATTAAAGTTCCGCCGGGCACCGTTGTGACAGACGATGATACAAAACAGGTCATCGCTGATTTAACAGAGCACGGACAGCGGGCTGTCATTGCAAGAGGCGGAAGAGGAGGAAGAGGGAATAGCCGCTTTGCTACACCGGCTAATCCCGCGCCTCAGCTTTCAGAAAACGGCGAGCCGGGAAAAGAACGCTACATTGTTCTTGAATTAAAAGTGCTTGCAGATGTCGGACTTGTCGGGTTCCCGAGTGTGGGAAAATCTACTTTGCTGTCTGTTGTCTCATCTGCAAAACCGAAAATTGCGGACTATCACTTTACAACGCTTGTCCCAAATCTCGGCATGGTTGAAACGGATGACGGACGCAGCTTTGTCATGGCCGATTTGCCGGGGCTGATTGAAGGCGCACACCAAGGCGTCGGACTTGGCCACCAGTTTTTGCGCCATATTGAACGGACGAGGGTTATTGTTCACGTCATTGACATGTCAGGCTTAGAAGGCCGTGATCCATATGATGATTATCTTACGATTAACCAGGAGCTGAGCGAGTACAATCTGCGTCTCACTGAGCGTCCGCAAATTATCGTTGCAAATAAAATGGACATGCCGCAGGCTGCGGAAAATCTTGAAGCCTTTAAAGAAAAGCTAACGGATGATTATCCGGTATTCCCGGTCAGTGCGGTGACAAGAGAAGGTCTGCGTGAGCTTCTGTTTGAGGTTGCCAATCAGCTTGAGAACACGCCGGAGTTCCCGCTGTATGACGAGGAAGAGCTTACACAAAACCGTGTGATGTACACGATGGAAAATGAAGAAGTGCCATTTAACATTACACGCGATCCAGACGGTGTATTTGTGCTTTCAGGAGACAGCCTTGAGCGGTTATTCAAGATGACTGATTTCTCACGTGATGAATCGGTTAAACGGTTTGCAAGACAGATGCGCGGAATGGGTGTTGATGAAGCACTCAGAGAACGCGGAGCCAAGGATGGAGATATAATCAGGCTTCTGGAATTTGAATTTGAATTTATTGATTAATGAATGTTGGCTGAAAAGAGAGCCTGGTGTCAGGCTCTCTATTTTAAAGGGGGGATGCAAATGAAAGAGGAGACATTTTATCTTGTCCGTGAAGATGTATTGCCCGATGCAATGAGAAAAACATTAGAAGTCAAAAAGCTGCTTGATCGAAAAAAAGCAGATTCAGTAGCAGATGCCGTTCAAAAGGTCGATTTAAGCAGAAGTGCGTTTTATAAATACAGGGATGCTGTTTTTCCATTCTACACCATGGTAAAAGAACAAATTATCACACTTTTCTTTCATTTGGAGGATAGGTCAGGTGCGTTATCTCAGCTTCTTCAGGCGGTAGCTGATTCTGGAAGCAACGTTCTTTCCATTCACCAGACCATTCCGCTTCAAGGCAGAGCAAATGTGACACTGTCTATCAGTACGTCGGCAATGGAAGAAGACATTCATACATTAATGAATAAGCTCAGGAAGTTTGATTTTGTAGAAAAGGTTGAAATATTAGGTTCAGGTGCATAAGGGAGAGAAAATCGTCATGAAAGTCGGTTATTTAGGTCCAGCAGCTACATTTACACATCTAGCAGTCAGTTCTTGTTTTCAAAACGGCGCCGAACATGTTGCTTACCGCACCATTCCGGAGTGTATAGATGCAGCCGTTGCAGGCGAAGTTGATTTTGCTTTTGTTCCTTTGGAAAATGCTTTAGAAGGATCTGTTAATCTAACAATAGACTATTTAATACATGAACAGCCCTTGCCAATCGTGGGTGAAATGACGTTGCCGATTCATCAGCACTTGCTCGTCCATCCCTCTAGAGAGAATGCATGGAAAGAGCTCGACAAAATTTACTCACATTCACACGCGATTGCGCAATGCCATAAATTTCTTCATCGACATTTTCCTTCCGTTCCATATGAATACGCCAATTCTACCGGGGCGGCAGCAAAGTTTGTCAGTGACCATCCCGAGCTGAATATCGGGGTCATTGCCAATGATATGGCAGCTTCTACATACGAATTAAAAATCGTGAAACGGGATATACAGGATTATAGGGACAATCATACAAGATTTGTTATCCTGTCTCCTGATGAAAACATATCTTTTGAAGTGAATTCAAAATTGAGTTCTAGGCCCAAAACGACCTTAATGGTCATGCTGCCGCAGGATGATCAGTCCGGGGCGCTGCATAGAGTGCTGTCTGCATTTTCTTGGAGAAATTTAAACTTGTCAAAAATTGAGTCACGTCCGACTAAAACCGGATTAGGCCATTATTTCTTTATTATTGATATTGAGAAAGCGTTTGATGATGTATTGATTCCAGGAGCCATGCAGGAGCTTGAAGCGCTCGGCTGCAAAGTGAGGCTTCTGGGTGCATACCAGTCTTACCAATTATAAAAAAAGCCCACTAGAGGGCTTTTTTTAGTCTTTAATTAAAATGCCGGCTTCTTCGAGGGCTTGGCAGGCTAGATCGATGCGATGTTCATCAGGTGCTGTCAATGTATGCAGGTGCACGCCGTCGGTCAGCTGTGATAAGTAGGCAGCATTCGTAGAATTGATTTTTTTGATGAAATGGCTAACTTCCTTCCGGGTGCCTACTTGGATGGCTGCAGTTAAATCTCCATATACGGGATGCTCGATTTTTACGTCTTTTACTGTAACGCCTTCGTCGACGATGAGCTGCAGTTCCTCTTCTGTCCGTTCAGGACCGTGCAGACATGCTATGATTCTTTCTGCCTGCTGGTGCTGCTGAGCGGCTGCATCCATGTATACATATCCTTGGCTTGTGGCGATAATCGGTACATTTTTCGCTTTCAAGAGCGATATATCCTGTACAATAACCTGTCTTGAAACGTTCGCTTTTTTTGCGAGTTCTCCTCCTGTCAGCGGTGATTTAGATTCCTTCAGCCACAGAAGAAGCTGGTCACGCCTGTTGGCGCCCATTAGCTTTAATTCTTCGGTCAATATCAAATTCTCCTTTCTTTTGTTCCCAAAGCACTGTAAACGTATGTAATAACTGTTTCAGCTGTTCAGCTGTTGTATGCCTGCCAAAAGAGATGCGGATAAATTGCAGAGCTTCTTGTTCGGTTTTTCTTAATGCTTTCATTGTTTCAGACGGACCGTGGTAACCTGCAGAACAAGCGCTGCCGGTTGAAATGCAAATATTACTCCGATTACATTCTAACATAACATATTGTCCTTCAAATGAGTGAAAAAAACACCCTATAATATGCGGAAGACATTCTGCTTGCGAAGTGTCTGCCGCAAGGGTTACAGGGAGAGACCGAATACGGATTTGGTCTAGAAAGTATGTTCTTAATGCCTCATTGCGGGATATCTGTTTTTCCATTTCGCTTACGATCAATTCTGCAGCGGCAGTGAAGGCACCGATCCCGGGAACATTTACGGTGCCGGCTCTGAATCCGTATTCGTGGGTAGTCAGAGGATAAACGGGTTTCCAAGGGACATCCGGCCGGATATAGACAGCCCCCACTCCTTTAGGACCGTGGATTTTATGGCTGGACATTGAGAGAGCATCTACTCCCAGATTTTTTGTATTGATCGGGATCTTTCCAAACGTTTGAACAGCGTCGCAATGAAGAAAGATCCCCTTATTGTGCAGGTATGAAGACAGGCGTTGAATGGGCTGAATGATCCCGGTTTCAGAATTGGCATGCTGAATAGATACAAGACCTGTTTCCGGCCGGATATGGGCTAGTAATATTTCCTCAATAATAAGCCCGTATTCATTCGGTTCAATGACTGTTACATCATATCCCTGCTGTTTCAAAAAAGCAGCGCAATTATGAATGGACTGATGCTCCATGGCAGTCGTAATAAAATGTCTTTTTGTTTTTGGCAGGCCGTTTAGCAATGATTGAATGGCCAGAAAATTGGATTCAGTGCCGCCGCTTGTAAAATAGATGCCGCTTGCTTCTCCGCCAATGATGTTGGCGATTTTTTCACGGCAGTACTCCAGTATGTGCTTTGCTTTTCCTCCTGCATCATGCAGGCTGCTGGCATTTCCGTACATATCCATACTAAGCTTCTGATATACGGTAAGGGCTTCCTCACAAATAGGCGTTGTCGCTGCATAATCTAAATAAATCATCCGGTCTTCCTCCATCCGTTCTCCATAAAAAACTCTTGAGTTTATTTTATCCTTGTGTAAATATAGATGTCAAGACAGGTGTAAACAACAGGAGGGTGGCATATGTCTAAAAAGACGATTGCAGTCATCGGTTCAGGGGCGGCGGCACTTTCCTTTGCTGCAGCTTTCCCGCCATCATACGAAGTGACTATTATCACAAAAAAAAGCGTCAAAAACAGCAATTCTGTCTATGCACAAGGCGGGATTGCTGCGGCCTATGCAAAAGATGACTCGATTGAAGCCCATCTGGAGGATACGTTATATGCAGGGTGCGGCCATAATAATCTAGCTATTGCAGCAGACGTTTTACATGATGGAAAAATGATGGTTCAAAGCCTATTGGAGCGTGGATTTCCATTCGACCGCAATGAACGAGGCGGTGTTTGTCTTGGAAGAGAAGGGGCCCACTCATACAACCGCATATTTCATGCAGGCGGAGACGCAACAGGCAGGCTGCTTATCGATTATTTGCTCAAACGGATCAACAGCAAAATCAAGTTAATCGAGAATGAAACGGCAGCAGATTTGCTTATAGAGGACGGACGATGTATCGGCGTCATGACAAAAGACAGCAAAGGGCGGCTCAAGGTAAGGCACGCAGACGAAGTTGTGCTGGCTGCCGGCGGCTGTGGAAACCTGTTTCTTCACCATACGAATGATCCCACTGTCACAGGTGACGGTCTTTCTCTGGCTTACCGGGCCGGGGCGGAATTAACGGATTTGGAGTTTACTCAATTTCACCCGACACTGCTTGTGAAAAATGGTGTTTCCTACGGGCTTGTTTCAGAAGCTGTCAGAGGGGAAGGCGGATGTTTAGTAGACGAAAACGGCCGCAGGATTATGGCTGAACGGCATCCTTTAGGTGACCTGGCTCCAAGAGATATTGTCTCACGGGTTATTCACGAAGAAATGGCAAAAGGAAATCGCGTTTATATAGACTTCAGTGCGATTTCTGATTTTGAAACGCGTTTCCCTACTATCACCGCTATTTGTGAAAAAGCAGGGGTTGATATCCACAGCGGAAAAATTCCTGTTGCTCCGGGAATGCATTTCTTAATGGGAGGTGTTTCAGTTAATCGCTGGGGAGAAACGACAGTGCCGGGACTTTATGCGATTGGCGAGACAGCATGCTCCGGTTTACATGGAGCAAATCGGCTTGCAAGCAATTCTTTATTGGAAGCGCTGGTATTTGGAAAAAGGGCAGCAGAGCATATTATCCAAAAACCGGTTTATAACAGGCAATATCAATCAGGGCTAGAAACCAGTGTCGTCTACGAGGTGCCGGATATAGAGGTGTATGAACTGCAAAGCAAAATGACAAGCCACATGTCTATTCTGCGGGAACAAAGCAGTTTGATTGAGCTTAGCATCTGGCTTCATACGCTGCCTTTTCAAAAAATGAATGTGAAGGACATCACAATTCGGCAGATGGAACTTTCTCATCTATGGCAAACTGCAAAGCTGATGACGTTTTCTGCGCTTTTGCGGGAGGAAAGCAGAGGGGCTCACTTCCGCACCGATTTTCCTCATGCTGAGGTGAGCTGGCAAGGAAAACAAATTGTCCATACAAAAAAAGGAACGAAGATCAAAAAAAACGAAGGGATTTGGAACAATGAATCATTTACAGCTGAAAAAATTACTGAATCACTTTTTTCTTGAGGATATTGGGACAGGGGATCTTACATCGCAGTCTATTTTTGGAGAACAGAGCTGTGAAGCGGAGATCGTTGCAAAGTCAGAGGGTATTTTTGCAGGAGCAGCGATCATAAAAGAAGGCTTTTCATTATTGGACGAAAATGTTCGAACCATATTACGCAAATCAGATGGGGGCATGTTGCATAAAGGTGAAGTGATTGCCGAGTTACACGGTCCCGCAGCTGCGCTCCTTTCAGGAGAGCGGGTTGTATTAAATCTTATTCAGAGGCTGTCAGGAATTGCGACAATGACAAAAGAGGCTGTTCGGTGTCTGGATGATGAACAGATTAAAATTTGTGACACGAGAAAAACAACACCGGGGCTCAGAATGCTGGAGAAATATGCTGTCAGAGCCGGCGGCGGGTATAATCATCGATTCGGTTTGTATGACGGCATCATGATTAAAGATAATCATATCGCAGCATGCGGTTCTATTTTAGAGGCGTGCAAAAAAGCCCGTCAGGCCGCGGGGCACATGGTAAATATCGAGGTGGAAATTGAAACGGAGGAACAGCTGCGGGAAGCAATTGCAGCTGGCGCGGATGTTATTATGTTTGACAACTGTCCGCCTGATACGGTCCGTCATTTTGCAAAGCTCACACCGGATCATATAAAAACTGAAGCCTCCGGCGGGATTACGTTAGAATCTTTGCCTGCTTTTAAAGGGACGGGTGTGAATTATATTTCATTAGGATTTCTGACTCATTCCGTCAAAAGTTTAGATATCAGTATGGATGTTACGTTATCAAATGAATCTGTGGAGGAATGCCATTATGTCAATTCTTGATGTGATCAAACAATCGAATGATATGATGCCCGAAAGTTATAAAGAACTATCGAGAAAGGATATGGAAACGCGCGTTGCCGCCATTAAGAAAAAGTTCGGCAGCAGGCTCTTTATACCAGGCCATCATTATCAAAAGGATGAAGTGATGCAATTTGCTGACCAAACAGGCGACTCCCTGCAATTGGCCCAAGTAGCGGAAAAAAACAAAGATGCGGATTATATCGTATTTTGCGGTGTTCACTTTATGGCAGAAACCGCCGATATGCTGACAAGCGAGCAGCAAACGGTCGTCCTGCCGGATATGAGAGCTGGATGTTCTATGGCTGACATGGCTGACATGCAGCAGACCAATAGGGCATGGAAGAAGCTTCAGCATATATTTGGAGATACGATCATACCTTTAACTTATGTGAACTCCACTGCGGAGATCAAGGCATTCGTCGGAAAGCATGGCGGAGCAACTGTGACTTCTTCGAATGCGAAAAAAGTGCTTGAATGGGCGTTTACACAGAAAAAAAGAATTTTATTTTTGCCTGATCAGCATTTAGGGAGAAATACGGCTTATGATCTGGGCATTGCGCTTGAAGATATGGCTGTGTGGGACCCGATGAAAGATGAATTAGTAGCTGAATCCGGGCATACGAATGTGAAAGTGATTTTGTGGAAAGGGCATTGCTCTGTTCACGAGAAATTCACCACTAAAAATATCCATGATATGAGAGAGCGAGACCCCGACATTCAGATCATTGTGCACCCGGAATGCTCACACGAAGTCGTGACACTAAGCGATGATAACGGATCAACGAAATATATTATCGACACAATCAATCAGGCTCCGGCGGGAAGCAAGTGGGCAATCGGGACAGAAATGAATCTTGTTCAGCGGATCATTCACGAGCATCCAGATAAACAAATCGAATCACTCAACCCTGACATGTGCCCTTGCCTGACAATGAACCGAATTGATTTGCCGCATTTGTTGTGGTCGCTGGAACAAATTGAAAAAGGAGAACCTTCAGGCGTCATCAAGGTGCCAAAAGCCATTCAGGAAAATGCACTCCTTGCCCTGAATCGAATGCTTTCGATCACGTAGATCAGAAATATTTTCCCTTCCTTTACGCATAACTTCTTTTGTTCAGGCATATGTTGTGAAGAAACATATTGTAATCACAGCTGAACTATTCACGTTTTGCATAGGAGGGGAAAACGTTGAAAATCCATATCGTTCAAAAAGGCGATTCGCTCTGGAAAATAGCTGAAAAGTACGGAGTCGATGTTGAGGAAGTGAAAAAACTCAATACACAGCTTAGCAATCCAGACTTAATCATGCCTGGAATGAAAATAAAAGTGCCGTCAGAAGGAGTCCCGGTCAGAAAAGAGCCAAAAGCGGGCAAAAGTCCTGCGGCCGGGAGTGTGAAGCAAGAACATCCATATGCGAAAGAGAAGCCTAAATCCGTTGTCGATGTAGAAGACACAAAGCCGAAAGAAAAGAAGTCCATGCCGTATGTCCCGCAGATGCCTAATTTGCAGGAAAATGTGCACCCTGAAGCTGATGTGAACGATTATTATGATATGAAACAGCTTTTCCAGCCTTGGTCGCCTCCTAAACCGGAGGAGCCGAAAAAACATCATGACGGAAATATGGATCATATGTATCATATGCAAGACCAATTTCCACAACAGGAGGCTATGAGTAATATGGAAAATGCAAATTATCCGAATATGCCTAATATGCCAAAGGCGCCAGAGGTAGGCGGTATAGAAGAGGAAAACGTTCATCACACAGTTCCGAATATGCCGATGCCGGCTGTTCAGCCTTATTATCATTATCCGGCTCATTTCGTACCGTGTCCGGTACCTGTTTCGCCAATTCTTCCAGGAACAGGATTATGCTATCCGTACTATCCGGCACAGGCTTTTCCAATGCATCCGATGCATGGATACCAGCCAGGCTTTGTATCGCCTCAGTATGACCCGGGTTATGAAAACCAGCATCATGAAAACAGTCATCACGGACATTACGGTTCATACGGTGCGCCGCAATACGCATCTCCGGCTTATGGATCTCCGTATGGACATATGCCGTATGGCCCTTATTACGGCACTCCCCAAGTAATGGGAGCATACCAGCCTGCTGCGGCTCATGGTTACATGCCATACAAAGATCATGACGACTGCGGCTGTGACGGTGATCATCAGCCATATTTCTCTGCGCCTGGCCATTCGGGAATGGGAGTTTATGGAAGCCCTAATATGCCATATGGCACAGCTAACCTAAATCCAAACCCATATTCGGCAGGAGTTTCTATGCCAATGACGAATCAGCCTTCTGTAAACCAAATGTTTGGCCGGCCGGAAGAAGAAAATGAGTGATCGTTCGGAACGATGTAAATCGTTCCTTTTTTTGTTTTCAAGCAGATCACTGCCAAATGGAGAGAACTGACACGCTTAACATGCCCCCCATACGCACATGATAAAAGCGAGCAAACATGCTCAATTCGTCCACGGGGGGTTTTTCCATTGGATAAAAAAATGACGATCGCTAGCTTGATTCTAATGACAGCTGGCTTAACAGCATGCGGAGCAAACGATAATGCTATGAATGATACGCGCAATAACGGCAATACCCGTCCAATCGGATATTATACAAATGAAAATGACGCCGATAGACAGGGAGACGGAATCGACCACGATGGTCCTGTTTCTGAATTAATGGAGGATCAGAACGACGGTAACCGAAACACCACGAATGTAAATAACCGTGACCGTGTTACTGCTGACGATCGTGTTCCTTTGGCAACTGACGGAACATATAACAACACGAATAACCGAAACATGAATCGGAATGCAGCGAACAACGGGTATGACAACCAAGAAAACAGAAGACTGGCTGCAAAAATTGCCAACCGTGTGAAACAAGTGAAAAACATCAATGACACACAAGTTATGGTATCGGATGACCGAGTAGTTATCGCAGTCAAAAGCCACAGAGAGTTCACAAAGTCTGACAGAGATAATGTCGTAAAAGCAGCGCGCAACTATGCAAATGGCCGTGACGTCCAAGTATCAACAGATAAAGGGCTGTTCAGAAAACTTCATAAAATGAACAACCGCTAGGAAGGAAGGGCTGCCGGAAGTGATATTCGGCAGCCTTTTTCTTTGCATCAGCGAACAATTCCTATTAAAGTGTACATAGAAAATGTAAAAAGAAGGTGAAAACATGGCAGGCCATTCCAAGTGGAAAAACATTCAAAAAAGAAAAAATGCACAGGATGCAAAGCGCGGCAAAATATTTATGAAGCTGGCAAAAGAAATCTATGTGGCAGCGAAAGAAGGCGGAGCGGATCCAGAAGCAAATTCAGCATTGCGTCTTGTCATCGAAAAAGCAAAAGGCGCCAATATGCCGAATGAAAATATAGATCGAGCCATTAAAAAAGCTGCGGGAGGCCAAGATGGAAGCAGTTATGAAGAAATCACCTATGAAGGCTACGGCCCTTCAGGGATTGCCGTCATGGTTGAATGCGTAACAGATAATAAAAACCGAACGGCGTCAAATGTGCGGACAGCCTTTAATAAAAATGGCGGAAGTCTGGGAGAAAGCGGATGTGTAGCCTTTTTATTTGAACGAAAGGGGTTCATTACGATAGACCGCACTGAACGGCAAATAGAAGAAGATGAGCTCATGCTTGATGTGCTTGAAGCAGGAGGAGAAGAGCTGCGAATTGAAGAAGACCTATATGAGGTTTTCACAGAGCCTGAGCATTTTGAAGAGGTGAAAACAGCCCTCGAATCGAAATATCCAATTTCTTCGGCGGAGGTGACCATGCTTCCCAATACCTATGCAGCTGCCGATGATCAGGCTGTTGAGAAGCTGGAAACATTAATAGATATCCTTGAAGATGACGATGATGTTCAAGAAGTGTATACAAACTATCGCTCATAAAAAACCGGCACGATGTCATATCGGGCCGGTTTTAGTAGTTCAGGAGACACGTTCACTATCATGAGTGTATTCTTTCTCCCAGAAATCAGCGTTTTTGATACCCAGCGCTTTTGGATCAAAGACCGGGTCTAAGCCCTGCTTCTTTTGGCGCTCATAATCCTTTAAAGCAAGAAGCGCCGGTTTGGCAAGCAACACAATGGCAATGACGTTCAGCCATACCATAATGCCAAGCCCTGCATCCCCTAATGCCCAAGCAAGTGAAGCTGTTTTCACAGTACCATAGAATGTGGCGGCTAAAATAATCAGTTTTAAGCCAAGCATTGCCCATTTACTTTCTCTGCCTCGTGCTAAATAGGCGATATTTGTTTCTGCGATGTAGTAATACGCCATAATTGTTGTAAAAGCGAAGAAGAATAAAGCGATGGCAACAAAGCCTGCACCGAATCCGGGAAGAACACTGTCAATTGCCGCTTGTGTGAAACCAGGTCCTGCTTCTACGCCTTTAAGCTGGTGAACGATAAAGGAACCATCTGCAGCCTGGGTATTGTACATGCCGGTAAACAAGATCATGAAAGCTGTAGCGGAACATACAAACAAGGTGTCAATATAAACAGAAAATGCCTGAACCAGTCCCTGCTTGACCGGATGAGAAACCTCTGCAGCGGCTGCCGGATGCGGGCCTGTTCCCTGGCCGGCTTCGTTTGAGTAAATGCCACGTTTAACGCCCCAGGAAATCGCCATGCCGATCAAGCCGCCAAAAGCGGAATCCAATGCAAAGGCGCTTTTGAATATTAATGAGAGCACAGCAGGTAATTCAGACACATTCATGACAATAATAATCAAAGACAGCAGGATATATCCAATGGCCATAAATGGAACAATCATTTGCGCCGCACTGGCAATTCGTTTGACGCCGCCAAAAATAATAAACCCTAATAATAAAACCAGACCGCACCCTGTGACGAAAGGAGAGATGCCGAATGCATTTTGGATCCCAGCCGCAATGGAGTTGGACTGTACGCCTGGCATTAGAAAGGCCATTGCAATAAGGGCAGCAGCGGCAAATAAGACGGCAAACCACTTAATGCCTAAGCCTTTTTCTATATAATAAGCAGGGCCGCCCCGATATTGACCGTCTTGTTTTACTTTGTAAATTTGAGCAAGTGTTGATTCTACAAAGGCACTCGCCGCCCCGATAAAGGCAATCGCCCACATCCAGAACACCGCACCGGGTCCGCCGAATGCAATTGCTGTCGCCACTCCCGCGATGTTTCCTGTGCCCACACGGCCGGACAGCGCAATCGATAACGCTTGGAAAGATGAAACGCCGGCTTCAGAGCTCTTGCCTTTGAACATCTGAACAATCATTTCTTTTAAATGTCGGACTTGTAAAAAACGGGTCATAATTGAAAAGGCGAATCCAATTCCCAATAAAATATAAATGACGGGCGTACTCCATAAGACCGCATTCAAACTAGCAACAAAATCTGCCATCAAGCTTCCCCCTCACTTCAAATTCGAATACATGTATAAAAAGGATTTTGGTCTAATCGAACTATTTCTACAATCGATTTGTCACATTATATGACCTGTAATTATCAATAAGAAGAGGAAGGGAAAAAGAAAAAACGCGGCGTATCGACTACGCTGCGTTTTTCTACAGAGGCAAACTTATGGCAATTGTTATAAAATCCTTCAGCAACAAATAGCCTAGTTCAGTCAAACCGTATATAAAGGATAAAGCAATCACAAAATGATTGAAATGCTTGTCATCATTTGTTCCGTTTATCTTATTCATGTTTCATCACCTCGCTGACGCCTGCGGCGGTTCTTCACGGATCCAATGATCATCTTTTCGCCAATCATACGTTTCATCAGTATCAAGATGTAAAGTCTGATTGCCGATTTTCACTGTATTTTGATTGATCCACGTCACTGCTGGGCGGCTGTCCGGGTAATTCCAGTAGATTGTTCTCTTGACAAGTGTTTTTTCATTTACAAGTTCACCTCTGGCTGCATCTAAGCTCAAGGTGTTTTCGGATACATAAGTGTTTAACGTATAGCTGCCGTCCGGCGATTCAACCGATTGGACGAGATTGCCTTTCGGAACGCTTTTTAGTGAAAATAACATCCAATAGATGGCGCCGCCGAAGAAGACCAGCAGGGCAAACATAATAAGCGGGATGTTGCTGCGTGTCTTAATGTGACTCTCTCCCTTTTTTTCTCTCATTTTACTATATATCGGATTCATATGATCTTTACATTTCTTTAAAATTACCTTAATAAAGCAATGATAAGATGAAATAAAGCCAATAAAGGGTGAGGGGAGACAGAAATGGAAAAAACGTATTGTCATTCCGGCGAGAAGGACCCAGAAGCGGTCTACTTAACTGTGAGAGGCTATCGAATTAAGCTGTCGCCTGAACAAATGAAACTGATTTCTGCCGTCAGAAAGTAAAAAATACATGATAAAGGCAGCCGCTTGTGCGGCTGCCTTTTTGATTTAAGAATATTTTCTTTTCCGCTGTGCGAAATGCTTTTGAAACCAATCTTTCTTATATAAAAATGCGATGATCTCCAGCCAAAAACCCGGAATCTTTTTGGGGAATATCGGTTTTTTGTAGAGTGCATGATATGCGGATTTTAAGTCGTCCCACTGCGTGCATGTTTTTGTCTGCTCAAATCTCGCAACATCAATCACCCGCACCGCCCCGGTTTCTGTCAATATCAGATTCCGCAAATGAATATCTGACGGGTTCAGTCCGGCTGCCCGGGCGTCAGAAAGCGCTTCTTCAACCTGCTGAATCATGTCATCACTGATTGCAATGCCTTTCTTCAGACAGTTATAAAAGGTTTCACCTTTAATATATTCCATGAGAATAAATGAATCGCCAGTTTCGTAAATGTCAGGATAGAATGCGGACCCGGCTAATTTTTCATAGATCGCTGCTTCTTTGACTGCTGTCGCTTGATATTCCGGAAAAAATACTTTCAGCGCCATTTTTCGACCGCCTTCTGTTAAGGCAAACACATAGGCGCTTCTTCCCTTGCCGATTAGTGTTAATTCCTCGGATTTCTCTTTGACTTTATCAAATCTGCTGTTCTTGCGGTATATGACGGTATGGGCCAGTGCCTCTGCTTTTGTCAGCATTTCATTCACCTTCTTTGCTCTATTTTATGCAGCTGTTTATAGGAAAATCATAAACTGTTCAGGAAAAAGAGCCTAATTCTAGTGTATCTGGTCTTGAAGAAGAAGGCTACTTATAAGCATGAATTGTGATAAAAGAGACATAGAACGTTTAATTTCCATTCTTGAAAAGCGCTTACAAATGGGATAGTATTAATTTTAAATAAAGCGCTTTCGTGAATGATCAAGGGGGAAGAAGTCATGACAAAACAGATTGTGACAGGGATTATCGGTGCAGGCCGCATCGGCAAACTTCATGTTCAAAATATAAGCCGGATTCCTCACATGAAAATAAAAGCAGTCTCTGACATTCAGGCGAGCCGTATAAAAAGCTGGGCCGACAGTCATCAGATTGAATACATAACCTCTGATTATCGTGATTTATTACATGATCCTGATATTGATGCTATTTTTATTTGCTCTCCTACAGCCGTACATGCACAGATGATCAAAGAAGCAGCCGAGGCGAAAAAGCATATATTTTGTGAGAAGCCCGTTAGTTTCTCTCTGGACGAAACGAGTGAAGCGCTTGCGGCTGTCCGGAAACACGGGGTAACACTTCAAGTCGGATTTAACCGCCGCTTTGATCCTCATTTTAAGAAAATCAAAACGATTGTTGAAAATGGTGAAATCGGTACGCCTCATTTATTAAAAATCACTTCTCGGGACCCAGAACCCCCGAATATAGATTATGTCCGTACGTTCTGCGGGTTGTTTATGGATATGTCGATCCATGATTTTGATATGGCCAGATATATTTTGGGGAGCGAAGTGACGGAAGTGTATGCCAAAGGGGCGGCTTTGGTGAATCCTTCTTTTGCGGAACTGGGTGATATTGATACAGCTGTTATTACACTGACTTTTGAAAACGGTGCCATGGCTGTGATTGATAACAGCCGCCAAGCTGTGTACGGATATGACCAGCGGGTTGAGGTTTTCGGGACGAAAGGCTCTGCAGCGGCTGACAATAGCAGGCCGACAACGGTTGAGGTGTCAACAGCTGATTTTGTGATGAAGGATAAACCGCATTTCTTTTTCCTTGAACGCTATAAGGATTCATATGAGGAGGAGATTCTCCGTTTTGCAGAAGCGATCGGCACAAACCAGGAGACTCCCTGCACCGGCAATGACGGTTTACAGGCCGGAAGGATCGCCAGAGCAGCACAGCAATCGCTTGCTTTTGGCATGCCTGTCAGCATTGAGCACACTGAAAAAATCGCTTTTTAATCTAACAGGATTACAATTCAGCAAGCTTGGGTATATACTCCATTGATACTTTAAGTAGGCGGTGGAGAAAATGAATACAGTACATGCTAAAGGAAATGTTTTGAACAAAATCGGAATTCCTTCTCACATGGTTTGGGGTTATATTGGCGTTGTCATCTTTATGGTTGGAGACGGCCTCGAACAAGGCTGGCTGTCTCCTTTTCTCGTTGATCATGGTCTCAGTATGCAGCAATCCGCATCGTTATTTACCATGTACGGCATTGCTGTCACCATCTCAGCTTGGCTTTCAGGAACGTTTGTCCAAACTTGGGGGCCGAGAAAAACGATGACTGTCGGATTGCTTGCATTTATCCTCGGTTCGGCCGCTTTTATCGGCTGGGCGATTCCTCATATGTATTATCCGGCTCTCTTGGGCAGCTATGCTCTTAGAGGCTTGGGATATCCGCTGTTTGCATACTCTTTTCTCGTATGGGTGTCATACAGCACCTCTCAAAATATTCTCGGAAAAGCCGTCGGATGGTTTTGGTTTATGTTTACGTGCGGCCTTAACGTGCTCGGCCCGTTCTATTCCAGCTATGCGGTTCCGGCCTTTGGAGAAATCAATACGCTTTGGAGCGCTTTACTGTTTGTGGCGGCAGGCGGATTTCTGGCCTTGTTTTTTAACAAAGATAAATTTACTCCGATACAAAAACAAGATCAGCCGAAATGGAAAGAATTGTCGAAGGCATTTACAATTATGTTTGAAAACCCTAAGGTCGGCATCGGCGGAGTGGTCAAGACGATTAATGCGATAGGACAATTTGGATTTGCCATCTTTCTTCCTACTTATTTAGCACGATACGGGTATTCGGTTTCGGAATGGCTGCAAATATGGGGGACGCTGTTTTTTGTGAATATTGTGTTCAATATCATTTTCGGTGCAGTCGGAGATAAACTTGGCTGGCGCAATACGGTCATGTGGTTTGGCGGTGTCGGATGCGGTATTTTTACGCTGGCGCTGTATTACACGCCTCAGCTGATCGGGCATCAGTATTGGGTGCTCATGATTATTGCCTGCTGCTACGGCGCGGCTTTAGCAGGGTACGTCCCATTAAGCGCGCTTTTGCCGACGCTTGCACCTGATAATAAAGGTGCTGCCATGTCAGTGTTGAATTTGGGATCTGGTTTATGTGCGTTTATCGCGCCGGGCATCGTGAGTCTTTTCATTGGGCCGCTCGGTGCAGGTGGCGTGATTTGGATCTTTGCGGCATTGTATTTTTTCAGTGCCTTTCTGACGCGATTCTTGACAATTTCTGAGCAAAGCACAGATGTGTATACGGAGGAACGGTTTGTCAGGGAAAATGTGCAGACAAATTTTGATAAAACGGTTAAGCAGTAGCCTCTTTGGTCAAACTAATCATAAACGTGTGCAAAGAGGTGTAGAGGGTGAAACGATTCAGCACGGCGTATCTTTTGCTGGGCATTCTTTGCTCAGCGGCAGTATTTTTAATAGGAGCTCCTTCCCGCGCACTTGGCGCGGAAGTGGAGCACTATGAGCCGCTGCAGGTGCATGTGCAGCTTGAAAAGGTGTATTTGGACGGCGATGTCAGCATTGAGCATAAGCATGAAAAAGTGTTTTCTATGGATGATTTTTGGGCAGCTTATGCCGGATGGACGCTTGTGGAACAAAAAAAGGGATATGTGCTCTTCCGGAGGCAAATGGACGATATATCTCCGCTCAGCAAGGTCAACGGGTATATCGGTGTATCGGATAATGGAGTGATTTCCACTTTTCATGGGCGGCCTGAGCCAGCTTCCGAACCAATTCAGTCTTTTTTTCAAATTGATTTAGAAAGGCTGGAAAGCCATATGCAAAAAAATCTGCTGAAAGGCATTCCATTTCGGACAAAAGCGGAGTTTGAGGATGTCATCGAACATATGAAGACATACAGCGGATAACGTCCGCTGATTGAAGACATGTATTCATGTCTTTTTTTTCGTGAAAGAATGAGAGAGAAGCGAACATATGTTAACTTTTCTATAAGACTTTGGCTGTTTTTATGGTACAATGAAGAACAGTCAAAGAGGTGAATTTGAGTGATTGAATTTGTTAAAGGGACGATTGATTATGTATCTCCCCAATATATTGTCATAGAGAACGGCGGCATCGGCTATCAGATTTTCACGCCGAATCCGTTTATATATAAGGAGAGAAGCCAAGAAACGATTTTTACATACCATCATATCAGAGAGGATGCTTTTTCGCTTTACGGTTTTTCAACGAGAGAGGAGAAGGCGCTCTTTACAAAGCTGTTAAACGTGACCGGAATTGGGCCGAAAGGAGCACTTGCCATCTTGGGCTCGGGTGATCCGGGAGCGGTCATCCAAGCAATTGAAAATGAGGATGAAGCTTTTTTGGTCAAGTTTCCTGGAGTAGGAAAGAAAACCGCACGCCAGATTATTCTAGATTTAAAAGGAAAGCTGGCAGATGCTGTGCCTGAAATGATTGAAAATCTGTTTAATCATGAAGAAAGGCTTGAAAAGCAAACAGCGGAAACGGCTCTCGAAGAAGCACTTGAAGCCCTCAGGGTTCTCGGATATGCTGAAAAAGAAATCAAAAAGGTGCTTCCTCACCTTAAAGAAGAAATTGGGCTGACAACAGACCAATATGTGAAAAAAGCATTACAAAAACTATTAAAGTAAGGTGATGTTCATGGATGAACGGCTCGTCTCAAGTGAAGCAGACAACCATGAATCAGTGATAGAGCAAAGCCTGAGGCCGCAAAATCTGTCACAGTATATCGGGCAGCATAAGGTAAAAGAAAATTTGCGCGTGTTTATAGATGCGGCGAAAATGAGACAGGAGACGCTGGATCATGTTCTTCTGTACGGGCCGCCCGGACTCGGAAAAACTACGCTTGCTTCGATTGTTGCCAATGAAATGGGAGTGGAGCTGCGGACGACATCAGGGCCTGCGATTGAAAGGCCTGGTGATTTGGCTGCTATATTAACGGCGCTGGAACCGGGAGATGTATTATTTATTGATGAAATACATAGGTTGCACAGATCGATCGAAGAGGTGCTTTATCCTGCAATGGAAGACTTTTGCCTGGACATTGTGATTGGCAAAGGCCCATCTGCCCGCTCGGTTCGGCTCGACCTTCCGCCTTTTACGCTGGTGGGAGCCACGACAAGGGTGGGGCTTTTGACGGCTCCTTTAAGAGACAGATTCGGCGTCATGTCTCGCCTTGAGTACTATACACAAGAAGAACTGGCGGATATTGTCACAAGAACCGCTGATGTATTCGAGGTTGAGATTGATAAACCGTCGGCTCTTGAAATTGCAAGAAGATCGAGAGGGACGCCCCGCGTGGCGAACCGCCTGCTGAGAAGGGTGCGTGATTTCGCCCAAGTGCTGGGTGACAGCAGGATCACTGAAGACATTTCTCAGAATGCGCTGGAGCGGCTTCAGGTTGATCGCCTCGGTTTGGATCATATTGATCATAAGCTGCTGATGGGCATGATCGAAAAATTCAACGGCGGCCCAGTAGGCCTTGATACGATATCAGCTACGATCGGCGAGGAATCGCATACGATTGAAGACGTATATGAACCATATCTGCTGCAAATTGGATTTATACAAAGAACGCCGCGTGGAAGGATCGTGACACCGGCCGTTTATCATCATTTCCAAATGGAGGCTCCCCGATATGACTGAATTTCCTAAGATCATTATGATTCTTGGTGCTGTTTTGCTTATTATCGGAGCAGTTTTGCATTTTGTCGGCAAGATGCCGGGAGATATTTTTGTGAAAAAAGGAAATGTCACGTTTTTCTTCCCGGTTGTCACTTGTATTATTATAAGTGTGGTATTATCAATTTTGCTCAATCTTTTTGGCAGAATGAAATAACAAAAGACTAGAATAAAGGTGAAATCATCATGAAAGTCGATTTATTTGATTTTGAACTACCAGAGCGTTTAATTGCACAAGTACCGTTGGAGCAGCGTGATGCTTCAAGGCTGATGGTGCTCGATAAACATACAGGAAAGCTTACTGACAGCTCGTTTAAACACATTATCAGCTTCTTTAACGAAGGCGATTGTCTTGTCCTGAACAATACCCGGGTGCTGCCTGCGCGGTTATTCGGCACAAAAGAGGATACCGGCGCGAAAGTGGAACTTCTTTTGCTGAAACAGGAAACCGGTGATAAATGGGAAACACTTGCCAAACCTGCGAAACGGGTGAAAAAAGGAACCGTTGTCACATTTGGAGACGGAAGATTGAAGGCAATCTGCACGGAAGAGCTTGAGCACGGCGGCAGAAAGATGGAATTTCAATATGACGGTATTTTCTACGAGGTGCTTGAATCCCTTGGAGAGATGCCGCTCCCTCCATATATTAAAGAACAGCTTGATGACAAAGAGCGCTACCAGACAGTGTATTCAAAAGAAATCGGCTCTGCTGCTGCGCCTACAGCAGGCCTTCACTTCACGGAAGAAATCTTACAGCAACTAAAAGATAAAGGCGTGCAAATTGAGTTCATCACACTGCACGTAGGCCTTGGAACGTTTCGCCCTGTGAGTGCCGATGAAGTGGAAGAGCATAATATGCATGCAGAGTTTTATCAAATGTCGGAAGAAACGGCTGCGGCCTTAAACAAAGTAAGAGAAAATGGCGGCCGGATCATTTCTGTCGGCACGACCTCAACACGCACGCTTGAGACGATTGCCGGGGAACATGACGGGCAATTTAAAGCATCAAGCGGCTGGACATCTATTTTTATTTATCCGGGCTATGAATTTAAAGCCATTGACGGAATGATTACAAACTTCCATTTGCCGAAATCGTCATTGATTATGCTGGTCAGCGCGCTTGCTGGAAGAGAAAACATTCTGCGTGCCTATAACCATGCAGTGGAAGAGGAATACCGTTTCTTCAGCTTCGGAGACGCGATGCTGATTATATAATTTGAGAACAGGAGGCCTCATCAAAAGTGGCTGAACAACCAATACGCTATGAATTTATAAAAGAATGCAAACAAACAGGAGCGCGGCTGGGCAAAGTGCATACGCCTCACGGCTCCTTTGAAACGCCGGTTTTTATGCCGGTCGGCACACTGGCGACAGTCAAAACAATGTCGCCTGAAGAGCTGAAAGCAATGGATGCAGGCATCATTTTGAGCAACACTTATCATCTATGGCTTCGTCCGGGCCAAGACATTGTCAAAGAAGCGGGCGGGCTCCATAAATTTATGAACTGGGACCGCGCAATTTTAACAGATTCAGGCGGTTTTCAGGTCTTTTCTTTAAGCAAGTTTCGTAATATAGAGGAAGAGGGTGTCCATTTCCGCAATCATCTAAATGGAGACAAGCTGTTTTTATCTCCGGAAAAAGCGATGGAGATCCAAAACGCACTCGGCTCTGATATTATGATGGCGTTTGACGAATGCCCGCCATACCCGGCGGAGTACGACTACATGAAGCGGTCAGTTGAGCGGACAAGCCGCTGGGCGGAACGCTGCCTGAATGCCCACAATCGTCAGGATGAACAAGGGCTGTTTGGTATTGTACAAGGCGGAGAATATGAAGATCTGCGGACACAAAGTGCGAAGGACTTGATTTCCCTTGATTTTCCGGGATATGCTATAGGCGGATTGTCTGTAGGTGAACCGAAGGATGTCATGAATCGTGTACTCGAATTTACAACACCGCTCTTGCCGAAGGATAAACCGAGATATTTGATGGGAGTCGGTTCTCCGGACGCGCTGATCGACGGAGCGATCCGCGGGGTCGATATGTTTGACTGTGTGCTGCCTACTCGGATTGCAAGAAATGGCACAGTGTTTACAGCTGAAGGACGACTCAATATGAAAAATGCGAAATTCGAAAGAGATTTCCGTCCGATTGATGAAGAGTGTGATTGCTATACATGTAAAAACTACACTCGCGCGTATATTAGGCACTTGATTCGCTGCAATGAAACATTCGGCCTTCGATTAACAACTTACCATAACCTTCATTTTCTGTTACACTTAATGGAGCAGGTAAGACAGGCCATTCGCGAGGATCGTCTGGGTGATTTCAGAGAAGAGTTCTTTGAGCGTTACGGCTACAACAAGCCAAATGCGAAAAGCTTCTAAATAAACAATAACAGGCTTACAGAAAGGGGTGAAAATGATGACTGGCACTTTAGGCACATTGGTTCCTATTATTTTAATGTTTGCGGTCCTTTACTTCTTGCTGATTCGTCCTCAGCAAAAGCAGCAAAAGGCTGTACGCCAAATGCAAGAGGAACTGAAAAAAGGCGATTCAGTAGTGACAATCGGGGGATTGCACGGTACTGTTGACTCTATCGACGAAAGCAAAGTCGTAATTAAGACTGGTGATAACACACGTCTTACGTTCGACCGCCGCGCGATCAGAGAAGTTTCTGTTGCTGAATAACAGCAGGAGCTATACATAGCAAACAAAAAAGAGCGGGTGAGCCCGCTCTTTTTTTGTCATCTTTTCAGCAAGATTGAAAACCCTTGAAGTCTAGGAAGGCCGAGTACCGGAGCGCAGCGAATGTATAAATTCGTGAGTACCGGACCGTAGGTCTGACAACGAATGCGAGGGTTTGTCGACATGCTGAAAGAGCGGGTGAGCCCGCTCTTTTTTATGTGGAAGACCTGTTTCCCCTCATGTTTACGCCGAAAATTCCGCCCAGCATGCACACCCCTAAAAATCCCAGATGGAAGATCAGCTGTTCTGCTGTAAATGTCTTTCCGAATCCTAAATACTGAAACAATAAGATAATCAGAGAAAAACTTATGGCAGTCAATGCTCCAATCATCCAGCCTCTTTCCTTGCCTTTCCCGCCTGAAATGAACCCGCCGATAAATAAAGAGAGAAATGAGATAGCTGTGATCAGCCAGTTAAATGATGATTCTTCCAGCGAGGTTGCGGTCAATAAAAGTGAAACCGCCAAACTTGTCAGGAGCATGGCTGCAAATATGGCGATTAAGCCGTAAAGAATGCCTTTTCCAACTTGTTTCGTCTCCTCCATGATTGTCTCCTTTCTGCCTGTATTAAAAGGCTTCTGTTCTTTTTGCACAAAGCCGTCAGACATGCTGATGGCTCGTCTTTGTAAAAATGTATTCCCTCATCCCATGAATTAGACGTAAAAGCTTTGTGAAATGCAATCGGTTTTTCTTACATAAATTGATCATTTTGTTGCAACCTATAATGAGTTGGAGGTGCATGATGGAAGAGCTTCTCACTATTGCGTTTCGCACAGTCGTATTGTATTTTGTGATATTGATCATTTTTCGTCTCATGGGCAAGCGGGAGATCGGAGAGCTTAGTATATTAGATCTCGTTGTCTTTATCATGATGGCTGAAATTGCCGTTTTAGCCATAGAAAACGTAGACGATCATCTATTTCATACCATTTTGCCAATGCTTGTATTAATGATCATTCAAGTGACTTTGGCATACTTTTCTTTAAAAAACCGAAAAGTCCGCCAGCTTCTTGACGGTAAGCCGACCATAATTATCAAATATGGAAAAATTGACGAAGACGCCATGAAATCACAGCGTTATAATTTTGATGATTTAATGGTTCAGCTCAGAGAAAATAGCGTCGACAGAGTAGCTGACGTATCATTTGCTATTTTAGAGCCGTCGGGCAAACTGACTATTGTTAAGAAAGAAAACAGCGGAGAGCATCGACAGCTCGAAATGCCGCTCATTATAGACGGCTTCATTCAAACAGAAAACCTGTCCAGAATCAGTAAAGATAAAAAATGGCTGCTCGAACGTTTGCAAAAACACGGATACACAAACCCTTCAGATATTTCTTTTTGCTCGTTTACAGACGGAGAATTATTTATTGATGAAAAAGATGGGCACCGCCCGTAACCGTTATCGGACGATTAGACGTCCGATAATGGGAATGCGGCGGAGCTCATCTTTTTTAATTAAACGGAAAACGAGCAGGAGGATTATATAAATGGCGGCGCTCACCGCAATCCATCCGGCTAGATTGACAGCCTCAGATGCTCCAAAGCTTATATATTGTTTGATGGCGGAGCTGATAAATCCGCAAATTACAATAACAGCGAAGCTGAGCGCGTACTCCTTGATTTTGATGCTGATCGGCAGCACTTTGCTTACGGTTGCTGCGTGCAATAGCGTGACGAGCACCATGCCTGTCACAATGGCTAATGCCGCGCCCATAATGCCAAGAGAAGGCCTTGTGGCAAGGACAAAAATAAGGCCTGTTTTGACAAGCGCTCCGATTAAGCTGTTCATCATCGCAGCTCCAGCCAAATTAAGCGCCTGCAGCACAGCTTGAAGCGGGCCTTGGAAATAATAAAGCAGAAAAAATGGGGCCATTACTTTTATAAATACAGCTGCGCCTGAGGAACCGTACATCACTCTCATCAGCTCATCTGCAAATACAAATAAAATAACAACTGAAATGCCTCCGCTGAGCAGACAGAGACGCATCGCCTGTTCCAAGCGGTATTCCACCACCTGCAATTTTTTCTGCTCCATTCCTTCACTGATCGCAGGAACAAGCGCGGTCGACAAAGAATATGTAATAAAGCTGGGCAGAGTCAGCAGCGTCATGGCAAAGCCGGTCAGTTCCCCGTATTGCTTTGTTGCGGCAACTGTTGCCACACCGGCGATGGCAAGGCTTTGAGCGACGACGATTGGCTCGAAAAACCAAGAGAGGTTTCCGATAAAGCGGCTCCCGGTCGTTGGAAGGGACACGCTCATTAATTGGGTAAAGGTTTGTTTTCCGTTTTTAATTGACTGGAAAAAATGCTTTCTGATTTTAATTGTCTTTTTATACTTAAAGCAAACGAATAAATAAAGAAGTGATGCCAGCTCCCCTGCCACTGAGGATAGCATTGCCCCCGCTGCAGCATATTCAATTCCGTAAGGGAGAAAAATCGTTGTGCAGACAGCCACGAGTGAAATGCGGACGACCTGTTCAAGGACTTGTGACATAGCAAGCGGGTTCATATTCTGTTTTCCTTGAAAGTATCCCCTCAGCACACTCGATATAGCAATAATCGGCACAACCGGCGTAATGGCCAAGAGCGGATACAGTGTTCGCTTATCTGTCAGCATCGTTTCAGCCATAACCGGGGCGAAAAACAGAAACAGCGGTGTAAAGATGAGGCTGAGCACTCCCGTGATGGTCAGAGACATGACTAAAATATTTTTCGTTTTTTGATGATCTCCGCGCGCACTGGCTTCAGCGACTAGCTTACTGATCGCGACCGGCAGACCGAATTGAGTTAATGTAGTGGCCAAGAAGAAGGTAGGCGCCGCCATCATGTAAAGCCCGACTCCTTCTTCACCGATAAAACGGGCGATAACCACCCGGTTGACAAACCCGAGCATTCTTGTAACCATTCCTGCTGCGATAAGGATAAGAGTGCCCTTTAAAAACGTCTGTTTCGCCATTTTTACCCCCTGCCTTCTCAAACTACCTGGAATCATATACAATAAAGATATGCGTATATATCGTCCAAGCATGACAAGTCTTCTTGAAAAACAATAAAAAAGGAGCGTGGAATTCGTGGAGAAGCATCCAGCCGATCTATATAAAGACCACGTCAGGCCGTTTCTTTACAGCAAACTGGAAGAGTTTAAGATTCTCGGGTATGATGATGTTGAACTCGAAAGTTTGTGGTCATACTTAACAGATAAGAAGTGGAAAAAGAAAACGGAACTGAACATTTATGAACTGGCGAGTGATATTTTATCAGTGAAAATTGGCGAATTTATGAACTATGCAACCGTTGAGTCATTTAAAACGTCTAATTGGCTGGGCAGTGAAGAGGGCCAGGAAGCATTGGAAGAACTGCTGAGATAGCAGGTTGATTCGCACAGGTTTAAGGGAGGATATACATAATGAAAAAAGGACGCTTGATTGCGTTTTTCCTTTTCGTTCTATTGATCGGCACGGGCTTGGGCTACTTTACGAAGCCTGCCGCTAACAATATTACGTTAGGATTGGATTTGCAAGGCGGATTTGAGGTGCTGTATGATGTACAGCCTGTAAAAAAAGGTGACAAAATCACAAAAGACGTTCTGGTCAGCACAGTAGAGGCATTGAACCGCCGGGCCAATGTTCTCGGTGTCAGCGAACCGAACATCCAAATTGAAGGGAATAACCGGATTCGCGTTCAGCTCGCTGGTGTGACAAACCAAAACAGAGCGCGTGAAATTCTGGCGACTGAAGCGCAGCTTTCTTTCAGAGATACGAATGACAAAGAATTGCTGAATGGCTCTGACCTCGTCGAAAACGGAGCTAAACAAACGTACGACGCCAAAACAAATGAACCGATTGTCAGCATTAAACTGAAAGATGCTGATAAATTCGGCGAAGTGACCAAAAAGGTCATGAAAATGGCGCCAAACAACCAGCTTGTTATTTGGATGGATTACGAAAAAGGGGACTCCTTTAAAAAAGAGGTTCAAAAAGAGCACCCTAAATATGTATCCGCCCCAAATGTAAGTCAGGAATTAAACACAACTGACGTTACAATTGAAGGGCAATTTACGGTTCAAGAAGCAAAAGATTTAGCCAGCATTTTAAACGCAGGCGCACTTCCTGTGAAACTGACTGAAAAGTATTCGACATCAGTAGGCGCGCAATTCGGCCAGCAGGCTCTCCATGATACGGTGTTTGCCGGTATTGTCGGTATCGCAATTATTTTCTTATTTATGCTTTTCTATTACCGTCTGCCGGGATTAATCGCGGTGATTACGCTGTCTGTTTATATCTACATTACACTCCAGATCTTTGACTGGATGAATGCCGTACTCACGCTTCCGGGAATTGCCGCTCTCATTTTAGGTGTCGGGATGGCTGTTGACGCCAACATTATTACCTATGAGCGGATTAAAGAAGAGCTCAAGCTAGGAAAGTCAGTCCGCTCTGCCTTCCGTTCAGGAAACAGACGGTCATTTGCGACGATTTTTGACGCGAATATTACAACCATTATTGCAGCGGTTGTGCTCTTTATCTTTGGGACAAGCTCTGTTAAAGGGTTTGCGACAATGCTGATCCTATCGATTTTGACAAGCTTTATCACTGCCGTTTTCTTATCGAGATTTCTCCTCGCTCTCCTTGTGGAAAGCAGATGGCTTGATCGGAAAAAAGGCTGGTTTGGTGTCAATAAGAAACATATCATGGATATTCAGGATACGGATGAAAATACAGAGCCGCATACGCCATTCCAAAAATGGGATTTCACGAGCAAACGCAAATACTTCTTTATTTTCTCCAGTGCGGTCACGGTTGCCGGGATTATTATCCTGCTGGTGTTCAGGCTGAATCTTGGCATTGACTTTGCAAGCGGTGCACGGATTGAAGTGCAAAGCGACCATAAGCTGACGACAGAGCAAGTTGAGAAGGACTTTGAATCTCTGGGTATGGACCCTGATACTGTCGTTCTGTCAGGCGAAAAGAGCAATATCGGTGTTGCCCGTTTTGTCGGGGTGCCAGATAAAGAAACCATAGCAAAAGTAAAAACGTATTTTAAAGACAAATACGGATCAGAGCCAAATGTCAGCACAGTTTCACCGACAGTCGGTAAGGAGCTGGCGAGAAATGCGCTGTACGCAGTTGCTATAGCTTCTATTGGCATCATTATTTACGTTTCAATCCGATTCGAATACAAAATGGCGATTGCTGCCATTGCTTCATTGCTATATGACGCATTCTTTATCGTCACGTTCTTCAGTATTACAAGGCTTGAGGTAGATGTTACGTTCATCGCGGCCATCTTGACGATAATCGGGTATTCCATTAACGATACAATCGTTACATTTGACAGGGTCCGCGAGCATATGAAAAAGCGTAAGCCGAAAACATTTGCCGATCTGAACCATATAGTAAACCTGAGCCTGCAGCAAACCTTTACACGTTCAATTAACACTGTATTAACTGTTGTGATTGTTGTTGTGACATTGCTGATCTTTGGAGCATCTTCTATTACTAACTTCTCAATTGCTTTATTGGTCGGGCTGTTAACAGGCGTTTATTCTTCTCTATACATTGCCGCACAAATTTGGCTTGCATGGAAAGGAAGAGAACTGAAAAAAGATTCGGCGCAATAAAAAATATCAGGCTGTCCTCTGCGGGGCAGCCTGTTTTTTGAAGTTTCATTGAACTTAAAATAGACATTTGCTATAATGACATACGCTTACATTTAAACATATATATGGTGTTAAAAGTGTTTATGACTGGTTTTCAGATATGTAGGAGGGTTTATATATGAGGGTTCGCGAATCAGAGCTGCCGGGCATAGGACAAAAAGTTGAAATGATTACGAGAAACCGTGATAAAATTTCAATTATCATTCATCATGACGGACGAAGAGAGCTTTACTATTTTGACGAAAACGACCATGAGGAATGTGTTGCCTCCGTGCAGTTTGATGACGCTGAAGCAAGGCAAATGTCTGCTATTCTTGGCGGAATGGCATATAAACCGAAAGCGTTAGAACAGGTCGAGTCAGCCCTTGATGATTTGATTATAGAGTGGTGTAAAGCAGAGGCGGGAGCGCCTGCCATTCATCAGACGATTGGTGATTTGAATGTGGGTCAGGAATATCATGTAACGGTCATTGCAATTGTTAAAAAGAATCAGGATAAACAACTGAATCCGAGCTCTGAAACAGTCATTGACGAAGGCGATACACTTGTGATTTCCGGTGAGGGAACCGGACTGAAGAGGCTGATCCGGGAAAAATTAACAGCAAAGGGAGCTTAACCTAGTGTTAAGCCATGTTTAAAACCAGTCTTGATGGGGAAAGTTACCTCAATAAGAAGTTTGGGGGAAAAGAGAATGAATAAACAATGGACCATTATTTTCGCACTTATTTTCACCTTAATTGTCGCTATTTTCGCAGTCATTAATGTTCGATCCGTAGAAGTTGATTACCTGTTTGGAAGATCAGAATGGCCGCTCATTCTTGTTATTTTGGGCTCAGTTTTAATGGGAGCGCTGATCGTATTTTCTGTCGGCATTTTTCAGGTAATGAAATTGAAGCGGGAAATAAAAACCTTGCGGAAAGAAAATAGAACAGCAATACATAAACAAGAGGATACTCATCTTGCTGATCAGACTGACACACAGGATGCATCAGCCATGATTGAGAAAAAAGACTAGTTTTCGAATATTATTTGAAACCCCTCAGCCTGCTCTAGTATAATAGGGTGGTTGAGGGGTGAATTTATGTTAGCGTCAAAAATGCGATGGGAAATCCAGCGACCAGATCAGGATAAGGTCAAATCACTCACAGAACAATTGCATATAACACCTCTTGTTGCGTCCCTGCTTGTAAAAAGAGGCTTTGATACGGCAGAAAGCGCTAGGCTGTTTTTACATACAAAGGATGCCGATTTTTATGATCCTTTTGAAATGAAAGGCATGAAAGAAGCGGCAGATCGAATAAAACAGGCGATTTCACAACAAGAAAAGATTATGATATATGGCGATTATGACGCCGATGGGGTTACAAGTACGTCAGTGATGCTTCACACGCTGCAAAAACTGTCGGCTCAAGTTGATTTTTATATACCTGACCGTTTTAAAGAAGGATATGGACCTAATGAACAGGCGTTTCGTTCGATTAAAGAACGGGGCTTCTCTTTGATCATTACGGTTGATACAGGAATTGCCGCTGTGCATGAAGCGAAGGTGGCAAAGGAACTCGGACTGGATGTCATCATTACCGATCATCATGAACCGGGACCGGAGCTTCCGAATGTCCATGCGATCGTCCACCCGAAGCAGCCGGGCTGCACTTACCCGTTTAAAGAGCTTGCAGGGGTTGGAGTCGCGTTTAAGCTTGCCCACGCTTTATTGGATGAACTTCCTGATGAACTGCTTGACCTGGCGGCTATCGGCACCATTGCCGATCTAGTCCCGCTGCATGACGAAAACAGATTAATTGCAACACTAGGACTTGAAAGGCTTCGACGGACAAATCGGCTCGGCTTAAAAGAGCTGATTAAGCTGTCAGGCGGAGACATCGGAGAAGCGAACGAAGAAACTGTCGGATTTCAGCTCGCACCAAGGCTGAATGCCGTCGGAAGAATCGAACAGGCGGATCCCGCTGTTCATTTGCTTATGTCAGAGGATTCGTTTGAAGCGGAAGAGCTTGCCGCAGAAATTGACCAGCTGAACAAAGAGCGCCAAAAAATGGTCAGCAAAATGACGGATGAAGCGATTGAAATGGTTGAACAGCAAGGGCTCGATCAAACTGCAATTGTCGTGGCCAAAGCCGGATGGAACCCGGGAGTCGTCGGGATTGTGGCTTCAAAGCTTGTGGACCGTTTCTACCGACCGGCCATTGTTCTTGGTATTGATGAAGAAAAGGGAATCGCTAAGGGTTCGGCCCGAAGCATCAGAGGATTTAATTTATTTGAGAGCCTTTCTGAATGCAGAGATATTCTTCCTCATTTCGGCGGCCATCCAATGGCTGCGGGGATGACGCTGAAAGCCGAAGATGTGCCGGATTTGCGAAGCAGGCTGAATGAAATAGCGGACAATACGCTTACGGAAGAGGATTTTATTCCCGTACAGGAAGTCGACCTTGTCTGCGGCGTCGAAGACATTACAGTTGAAAGCATCGCAGAAATGAACATGCTGTCTCCTTTTGGCATGCTGAACCCGAAACCGCACGTTCTCGTAGAAAACGCAGTACTGGAAGATGTCCGCAAGATAGGGGCAAATAAAACTCATGTCAAAATGACGATCAGAAACGAGTCGTCCCAGCTTGATTGCGTCGGTTTTAATAAAGGCGAGCTTGAAGAAGGCATCGTACCGGGTTCAAGAATTTCCATTGTCGGTGAGATGTCAATCAACGAATGGAACAATCGAAAAAAGCCGCAGCTTATGATAAAGGATGCCGCTGTTTCTGAATGGCAGCTGTTTGATTTAAGGGGAAAACGGACGTGGGAAGACACAGTTTCCGCCCTTCCATCTGCTAAACGGGCCATTGTCTCTTTCAAAGAAGACTCAACAACACTGCTTCAAACTGAAGGCCTTCGCCGAGAAGTGCACGTCATCAGCTCAGAAGATCAAGCAAAGGCGTTTGACCTCGATGGTGCATATATTGTATTACTGGATCCGCCGCCTTCGCTGGACATGCTCGCACGTTTGCTGGAAGGAAAGGCGCCCGAGCGGATATATTTTATTTTTCTCAATCATGAGGACCACTTTTTATCAACTTTTCCCGCAAGAGACCACTTTAAATGGTATTATGCGTTCTTGCTGAAAAGAGGCGCTTTTGACGTGGAAAAACACGCTTCAGAGCTTGCAAAACATAAAGGCTGGTCCGTTGAAACAATCAATTTCATGACAAAGGTGTTTTTTGATCTCGGTTTTGTTAAAATAGAGAATGGTGTGCTGTCTGTTGTGAGCGGAGCAAAGAAACGCGACTTAACAGACTCACAAACATATCAGGCGAAACAGCAGCTGATGGAACTGGATCAAAAGCTGAATTATTCTTCTGCTGAAGAGCTGAAGGAATGGCTGAATAAGCTGATGAAACAAGATTCAGAGGCTTATGAAAGTACGAGGAGGACATAAAACAGATGGATTTAAAACAATACGTAACAATTGTACCGGATTACCCGAAAGAGGGCGTGCAATTTAAAGATATTACGACACTGATGGATAAAGGCGATGTATACCGCTATGCCACAGATCAAATTGTTGAATATGCGAAAGAAAAGCAAATTGATTTGGTCGTTGGCCCTGAAGCGCGCGGCTTTATTATCGGCTGTCCCGTTGCTTACGCGCTTGGCGTAGGTTTTGCGCCGGTCCGCAAAGAAGGCAAGTTGCCTCGTGAAGTAATCAAAGTGGATTATGGCTTGGAATACGGAAAAGACGTATTAACGATCCACAAAGATGCGATTAAGCCTGGTCAGCGTGTGCTTATTACAGATGACCTGCTTGCGACAGGCGGCACAATTGAAGCGACAATCAAACTTGTTGAAGAACTTGGCGGCGTTGTTGCTGGTATCGCTTTCTTAATCGAGCTTTCTTACCTTGACGGCAGAAATAAGCTCGAAGATTACGACATCTTAACATTGATGAAATACTAAGGATAACCGCATAACGAAAAAGCACTCCATGTCAGGGTGCTTTTTTCCTATTGTTTTGCATTTATTTTATATAATATTTGGCTATTTGAACTTCTGCTCTTTACATCTTTCGTTTTTTTCTTGATAATAAACTACAATACAGTTTACATTTTAAAAAAGGTGATTCCATGGCGAACGAACAAGTATTGACTGCCGAGCAAGTTATAGATAAAGCGCGCAGCTATCTATCTGATGAGCATATCGCATTTGTCGAAAAAGCATATCTGTACGCTGAAGATGCTCATCGCGAGCAATACCGCAAATCGGGCGAGCCATATATTATTCATCCGATTCAGGTTGCGGGAATTCTCGTCGATCTTGAAATGGACCCTTCCACAATCGCGGGCGGATTTTTGCACGATGTCGTGGAAGATACAGATGTGACGCTCGATGACCTGAAAGAAGCATTTTCCGAAGAAGTGGCAATGCTTGTAGACGGCGTAACGAAACTCGGCAAAATTAAATATAAATCTCAAGAGGAACAGCAGGCGGAAAATCATCGCAAAATGTTTGTCGCTATGGCTCAAGATATCAGGGTCATATTGATCAAGCTGGCGGATCGTCTTCACAATATGCGGACACTGAAACATCTGCCTCAGGAAAAACAGCGGAGAATCTCCAATGAAACGCTGGAAATTTTTGCTCCTTTGGCGCATCGTCTCGGGATTTCAAAAATTAAGTGGGAATTGGAAGATACGGCGCTCCGTTATTTGAACCCTCAGCAATATTACAGAATTGTCAACCTCATGAAGAAGAAACGTGCAGAACGTGAGCTTTATGTCGATGAGGTTGTCAATGAAGTGAAGAAACGTGTCGAAGAAGTAAATATCAAGGCTGACTTCTCGGGACGTCCGAAACATATTTACAGCATTTATCGAAAAATGGTGCTGCAAAATAAGCAATTCAATGAAATTTACGATTTGCTGGCTGTCCGTATTCTTGTGAATAGCATAAAGGACTGCTACGCGGTGCTTGGCATCATTCACACATGCTGGAAACCGATGCCCGGCAGATTCAAAGATTATATCGCAATGCCGAAGCCGAATATGTATCAATCACTTCATACAACGGTTATTGGGCCTAAAGGCGATCCGCTTGAAGTGCAGATCCGCACCTTTGAAATGCATGAAATAGCGGAATACGGGGTTGCGGCTCACTGGGCTTATAAAGAAGGGAAAGCAGCCAATGAAGGTGCAACCTTTGAGAAAAAGCTTTCTTGGTTCCGTGAAATTTTAGAATTTCAAAATGAATCGACAGATGCAGAAGAATTTATGGAATCGCTCAAAATTGATTTGTTCTCTGACATGGTGTATGTCTTTACGCCAAAAGGAGATGTAATCGAGCTTCCGTCCGGTTCTGTTCCGATTGACTTTTCTTACCGGATTCACTCTGAAATCGGCAATAAAACAATCGGTGCCAAAGTAAACGGAAAAATGGTTACGCTTGACCATAAGCTTCGGACAGGTGATATCGTTGAAATTCTCACCTCTAAGCATTCCTACGGCCCGAGCCAGGATTGGGTGAAGCTTGCCCAAACATCCCAAGCGAAGCATAAAATCCGTCAATTCTTTAAGAAACAGCGGCGTGAAGAAAATGTCGAAAAAGGCCGTGAACTGGTCGAAAAAGAAATTAAAAACTTGGATTTTGAATTGAAGGATGTTTTAACGCCGGAGAATATTCAAAAGGTTGCTGACAAATTTAATTTCTCAAATGAAGAGGATATGTACGCGGCGGTCGGTTACAACGGCATTACGGCTCTGCAGGTGGCGAACCGCCTAACAGAAAAAGAGAGAAAGCAGCGCGATCAGGAAGAACAGGAGAAGATCGTTCAGGAAGTTACTGGGGAACCTAAGCCGTACCCGCAAGGAAGAAAACGGGAAGCTGGCGTTCGTGTCAAGGGCATCGACAACCTCCTTGTCCGTTTATCAAAATGCTGCAATCCTGTGCCAGGTGATGATATTGTCGGCTTTATCACAAAAGGCAGAGGGGTTTCGGTCCATCGCGAAGACTGTCCGAATGTCAAAACGAATGAAGCCCAAGAGCGGCTGATCCCGGTAGAGTGGGAGCATGAGTCACAGGTTCAAAAGCGCAAGGAATACAATGTTGAGATAGAGATTCTTGGGTATGACCGCCGCGGATTGCTGAACGAGGTACTCCAGGCAGTGAATGAAACGAAAACAAATATTTCATCTGTCTCTGGCAAATCGGATCGCAATAAAGTGGCAACCATTCATATGGCGATTTTTATTCAGAATATCAATCACTTGCATAAAGTCGTTGAGCGTATTAAACAGATTAGAGATATCTATTCTGTGCGCCGCGTCATGAACTAAAGGGGTTAGAAAATGAGATTAGTTGTTCAGCGAGTAACAGAAGCAAGCGTTACAGTGGACGAAGAGGTCGTCGGCGAAATTGGACAAGGCCTCATGGTGCTGGTCGGCATCACTCACGATGATACAGAAGGTGATGCAGCTTATTTAGCCGATAAAGTTGTCAATCTCCGTATTTTCGATGACAGTGAAGGGAAAATGAATCTGTCTCTTTTAGATATAGGAGGAGAGATTTTATCCGTCTCACAGTTTACGCTTTATGGAGATACGAAAAAAGGGCGCCGGCCGAACTACATGAACGCGGCCAAACCTGATAAAGCTTTAGGTCTTTATGAAAAATGGAATGACCTGCTTCGTGAAAAAGGGATCAAAGTAGAGACCGGAACGTTTGGAGCCATGATGGATGTTCAGCTTACAAACTCCGGGCCGGTCACGCTTATGATGGATTCAAAATAAAAAAAGCTGCCAAAAGGCAGCTTTTTTTATTGGAAGTATTTCTCTAATCCGCTTTCGATCCCATCTGTTACTTTTTCTTGGTATGAATTGCTATGTACAATGGCTTCTTCCTGCGGATGGCTTACATATCCCAGCTCGTACAGCATAGCGGGCTGTCTGTTTTCCCGGAGCACATAATAATCTCCGAATAATACGCCGCGGTCTGGAATGGAAGAACGCTTCACCACTTCTGAGTGGACATCTGATGCGAGTTCCTGATCTTTGGCAGGACTGTAGTAATATGCTGTACTGCCTCTTGTAGAGGTATCCGCATAGCTGTCATAATGAATGCTGATAAAGGCGTCAGCGTTACGGTAGTGAGACGTGGAGACCCGTGACTGCAGGCTGACAAAGGTATCATCCTGGCGTGTCACATATACATCCGCGCCAGCCGATCTAAGTTTGCTGGCGAGCAGTTTTGCCGTTTTGATCGTCAGGTTTTTCTCGAATTTCCCCGAATACCCGATCGTTCCGCTGTCTTTTCCTCCATGTCCCGGGTCAACAATAATCGTTTTATTGTTTAGAGAGCCGTTTCCAGACGGGGAATCAGAGACTGGCGGTTCACCTGCTTCTTCTGCGCTTTTAGAAGTTTGGACCACCCAATTGGCTACATAAGCAGTTTGCCCGTTATCAAGCTTTATTTCATACCAGCTTCCCTTTGAACCGGTAATGGTGTATGAATCTCCTTTGGCAGCGCGCTCAACGATCGAAGCTGATGTTGACGCATCACTTCTTAGATTCGTTCCTCCGTACATAATATAGGCTTTTTTAGCGGAGGATGAACTGCCGGCATTTGCTGAATCATCAGCTGGAACAGAACTAGTCAAAAGGTAATGGCTTGCAACCCAGCCTTTTAGCCCGTTCACCTCAATGTGAGCCCAGCCATTTTTCTCGTTGAGAACCGTCAGTTTCGTTCCGCGATCAAGTTTTGTTATAATTGCCGCGTCATGTGAGGCGGAGGCTCTTACATTTAGCGAAGAAACACCGACTGTGCCCGTCGTTGACGCACCGGAATCCTCGGTTTGGTCACTCTCATCAGACGCTGAACTGCTGCCTCCTGATGTGACATATTCAGATGATACCCATCCGGTGGCACTTTGATAGGATATCTTGATCCAGCCCGAATCTTTATCAATGACAGATGCTTGGCTGCCTTGCGGGAATTTGCCGATGACTTCGTAGGAAGTGCCCGGGCCGCTTCTTATCCGCAGATCGGGGTCTGTTGATGTCACAGTGTCACTGCTTCCTGAGGAGCTTGTGCTGGCCTGGTCTTCCTTTGTAATAAGCCAGGAGACTACCCAGCCCTTTTCTCCGGAACCAAGCTGTATCTGCACCCAGTCTCCATCTTCCTTTAAAATCGGATAGCGTTCTCCCTTTTTTACTTCCGCTGTAATGCCGTAGCTAAGCCCAGGGCCGCTTCTGACGTTCATTTCATCTGTTGCGATGACCGCTTCTCCTTGAGCAGCTGTAACGGATGAAAAGGTCGGGAATAGCGCTGCGGTGAAAATAATACATACAATAAGGACAAAGTATTTCTTGTTCATTGTGTCCTCCTTTCTGATGATCATTAAAAAAGCATTCTTGTTTAATATCGTAAAGTCCTTTCTGATTTTTAAATAAAAATAAAATGATTTGTTTATACTAAGCGTAAATACAATCAAAAAGGTGTGCAAATCATGAAATATCATCCAAAAATGGGACGCGCATTTCACGACGGTGAAGCGAATCTGCATTACAGCGATCACGCAGATCCCGATACGACTGGTTATCTTACGGAAACAGCATCTGAATTTGGTCTTATGTCCAAAGAAGCAGCGCTGAGGAAAAACAACCGGAATAAAGCTTGACAGAGAACCCCAATCCCATTATTATAATAGAAATTGAGTACATAGCAAATGATGAAAGATTTGAACCAATAATGGAGAAGAGTAGGTCAGATTGCATGATTAGAGAGGAACCCGCCCTAGGCTGAAAGCGGATCCCATTGCGTCTTTCTCGAAACAACACTCCGGAGGTTTCCTGCTGAACGCGTGAATAACGCCATTAGGCAGTGAACGTGAACCTGCGTTAAAGGATCGAGCGGGAATATGAACGTATTCCAACTAGGGTGGCACCACGGGTATAACTCTCGTCCCTACTATCATGTATAGTAGGGGCGGGAGTTTTTTCATTTTCATCATTAACGATCATTGGATATTTTAAAAGGAATACATAAGGAGGTCTACCTATGGGATATAACATTCCGAGAGGAACACAGGATATTCTGCCTGGAGAATCAGATCGCTGGCAGTATGTTGAACAAATTATGAGAGACACTTGCCGCACTTATCAATATAAAGAAATCCGCACACCGATTTTTGAGCATACAGAACTGTTTGCCAGAGGCGTCGGAGAATCAACGGATATCGTACAAAAAGAAATGTATACCTTCGAGGACCGCAAAGGCAGAAGCCTGACGCTTCGTCCGGAGGGAACAGCTGCTGCGGTTCGCGCTTTTAATGAAAACAAGCTGTTCGCAAATCCTGTACAGCCGACAAAGCTTTATTATGTCGGGCCGATGTTCCGTTATGAACGTCCTCAGACGGGCCGTTACCGCCAGTTTTATCAGTTTGGAATTGAAGCGATTGGTTCAAAAGACCCTGCAATCGACGCTGAAGTAATGGCGCTTGCGATGAGTATTTATGAAAAAGCAGGTTTAGAAAACGTTAAGCTTGTCATAAACAGTCTCGGTGATCAAGATAGCCGCAAAAGCTACAGAGAAGCGCTCGTGAAACATTTTGAGCCTCGCATCGAAGAATTTTGTTCAGACTGCCAGTCACGGCTGCACACGAACCCGCTTAGAATCTTGGACTGCAAAAAAGACCGAGATCATGAGCTGATGAAATCGGCGCCTTCAATTTTGACGTATTTAAACGATAAATCGGCCGCTTATTTTGAAAAAGTGAAACAATATTTAAATGATCTTGGCATTTCGTATGAAATCGATCCGAACCTTGTGAGAGGGCTAGATTATTACAACCACACCGCATTTGAAATTATGAGCAATGCGGAAGGCTTTGGCGCGATTACGACACTTGCCGGCGGCGGACGCTACGACGGGCTTGTCGAACAGATCGGCGGACCTGAAGCACCGGGCATCGGATTTGCGATGAGCATCGAACGCCTGCTTGCCGCAATTGATGCTGAAAAAAGAGAGCTGCCTGTTGATAAGGGAATCGACTGCTATATCGTCACACTCGGCGACAAAGCAAAGGATTATTCTGTTTCATTGGTGTACAAACTGAGAGAAGCAGGCATTTCCAGTGAAATTGATTATGAAAATAAGAAAATGAAAGGCCAGTTTAAAACAGCTGATCGCTTAAATGCCAGATTTATTGCGATTTTGGGTGAAGATGAGCTTGCCCAAAACAAAATCAATGTAAAGGATGCACAGACGGGCGAACAGATAGAAGTGGCACTTGATGAATTTATACATGTGATGAAGGCAAACCAAAAGGGATAAGGAGTGAAACGCATTGTTTGGAAGAACATATTATTGCGGTGATATAACTGAAGAAGCAATTGGCGAATCTGTAACGCTGAAAGGTTGGGTCCAAAAAAGACGAGACCTCGGCGGATTGATTTTTATTGACTTGCGTGACCGTACGGGAATTGTTCAAGTCGTTTTTAACCCTGATGTGTCAAAAGAAGCGCTTGCTATTGCGGAAGGCATCAGAAACGAATACGTGCTTGATGTTCAAGGAAAAGTAGTGGCGCGGGAAGAAGGAACAGTCAATCCGAATTTGAAGACAGGCGCGATCGAAATTCACGCTGACGGAGTGACAGTTCTAAGTGCTGCAAAGACGCCTCCATTTGCGATTTCTGATCAAGCGGAAGAAGTGTCAGAGGACGTTCGTTTAAAACACCGTTACTTAGATTTGCGCAGACCGGCTATGTTTAAAACAATGCAGATGCGTCATAATGTGACGAAAGCTGTCCGCAGCTTTTTAGATGAAAACGGGTTTCTTGATATTGAAACGCCGATCTTAACAAAAAGCACGCCTGAAGGCGCTCGTGACTACTTGGTGCCGAGCCGTGTGCACGAAGGTGAGTTCTACGCGCTGCCGCAGTCTCCGCAGCTATTTAAACAGCTTCTGATGGTATCAGGCATTGAACGGTATTATCAGATTGCCCGCTGTTTCCGTGATGAAGACTTGCGTGCGGATCGCCAGCCTGAGTTCACGCAAATTGACATTGAAATGTCCTTTATGAGCCAGGAAGACATTATGTCATTGGCTGAGGATATGATGGCAAAGATTATGCGTGAAACAAAAGGTGTGGAAATTAAGCTTCCTCTTCCTCGAATGACGTATGACGAAGCAATGAACAAGTACGGTTCTGATAAACCGGATACGCGTTTTGACATGCTTTTGACGGATGTGTCTGACATTGTAAAGGATACGGAATTTAAAGTGTTCTCATCAGCTGTAGCAAACGGCGGCGTGGTTAAAGCCATCAACGTAAAAGGCGGTGCCGGCGATTATTCCAGAAAAGACATCGACGCTCTTGGCGCTTTTGCTGCAAACTATGGGGCGAAAGGACTTGCCTGGGTGAAGGTTGAAGCAGACGGAGTGAAAGGACCGATCGCTAAATTCTTTGATGAAGAAAAGCAGTCTAAGCTGATTGAAGCACTTGATGCTGCTGAAGGTGATTTGCTGCTGTTCGGAGCGGATCAATTCGAAGTTGTGGCCGCATCACTCGGCGCCCTGCGCTTAAAGCTTGGGAAAGAGCGCGGGCTGATTGACGAAAAATTGTTCAATTTCTTATGGGTCATCGACTGGCCGCTATTAGAGCATGATCCGGAAGAAGGCCGTTTCTACGCAGCGCACCATCCGTTCACAATGCCTGTCCGGGAAGACCTTGAGCTGATTGAAACAGCGCCTGAAGACATGAAAGCACAAGCTTATGACCTCGTTTTAAACGGCTATGAGCTTGGCGGCGGTTCAATCCGTATTTTTGAAAAGGATATTCAGGAAAAAATGTTTGCGCTTCTCGGCTTCTCACCAGAAGAAGCGGCTGAACAGTTCGGATTCCTGCTGGAAGCATTTGAATACGGCGCTCCTCCGCACGGCGGAATCGCACTCGGCTTAGACCGTCTCGTTATGCTTCTCGCTGGACGTACGAACCTGAGAGATACGATTGCATTCCCGAAAACGGCAAGTGCAAGCTGTCTGATGACAGAAGCGCCAGGCGAAGTAAGCGACGCCCAGCTTGACGAGCTTCATCTTTCTATCAAGAAAAAAGTTAAGAACTGAATGTGCAGTTCGATTCTTGAAAATCAAAATCGTCTGTGATATGATTTTGACAAGTTAAATAAAGTCCTGATGTGTTAGTTGTACACCTAGTTTTGACCGAACATTTTTTTGATTTGGGAGCCCGCATTTTTAAATGGCGTACATGCCTCTTTTCATTCGGTAAAGAGGACTTACAAGATTTAAAAGAGGGCACCCACCTGCTGAGAGCGGGTTCAAAACAAAGGAAAGCTGCAACGGCACTATTGGGACTTTATTTTTTGTGCGCAGAAAAACGGCTGCTCATGGATCAGCCATTTTATAGATGAAACCAGAATACGAATGTGGAGTGAGGTTCTTGTTACACCAGTTTTCACGCAATGAATTAGCTATCGGAAAAGAAGGCCTTGAAACGCTGAAAAACAGCACAGTTGCTGTGCTTGGAGTCGGGGGAGTCGGGTCGTTCGCGGCGGAAGCTCTCGCGCGGTCAGGCGTCGGCCGCATTCTGCTTGTCGACAAAGATGATGTCGACATTACAAATGTAAACCGTCAGCTTCACGCGCTGCTTTCAACTGTCGGACAGCCGAAAGTTGATTTAATGAAGGCGCGGATCGCAGACATTAACCCGGAGTGTGAAGTGATCGCGTTAAAAATGTTCTATACGGAGGAAACGTATGAGCAGTTTTTTGACTATGATCTTGACTATGTCATTGATGCGTCAGACACCATTTGTTATAAAATTCATTTAATGAAGGAATGTCTGAAACGAGATATTCCGCTCATCTCCAGCATGGGTGCAGCAAATAAAACGGATCCGACACGCTTCCAAATCGCTGATATCTCAAAAACGCACACTGATCCAATTGCGAAGGTCGTTCGTACGAAATTACGCAAGGAGGGTATCAAAAAAGGCGTTCAAGTGATTTTCTCTGATGAAAGCCCGATTGTCATTCGGGAAGATGTCAGAAAAGAAGTGGGGAATGACGAAACGAAAATCCGTAAAGCAAAAATGCCGCCTTCCTCTAATGCTTTTGTGCCGTCAGTTGCAGGTTTGATTATGGGCGGACATGTTGTCATGGATCTTTTGAAAGACATTGAAATCAAACGTGTGAAGGATAAATAATGCATAAAAACAGCCTTGATGATCAAGGCTGTTTTTGTTTTATTTTCTTTTCATTAATTTATCGTACACCTGCTTTAAGGCGGATTCGAATTTTCCTGTCTGTTTCGGCTTATAGTATTGCTTATTTTTCAGAGGATCAGGGAGGTATTGTTGTTCGACCCAACCGTTGTCGTAATTGTGCGGGTATTTATAGTCGATTCCTCTTCCTAATTCCTGAGCTCCTTTATAATGCGCGTCTTTTAAATGCTTCGGGACATCCCCAATTTTTCCGGCTCTGATATCTGCCAGGGCCTCATCGATTGCCAGAATGGCAGAGTTTGATTTCGGTGAGAGGCAAAGCTCAATAACTGCGTTGGCCAGCGGGATTCGCGCTTCAGGAAACCCGACTCGCTCAGCGGTCTGAATAGCGTTCAGCACTCTAGGACCGGCTTGCGGGCTTGCTAAACCGATATCTTCATAGGCGATAACAAGCAATCGTCTTGCGATGCTCTCCAGATCACCGGCTTCAATTAATCTAGCCAAATAGTGAAGAGCAGCGTTGGCATCAGAGCCGCGGATCGATTTTTGAAAAGCGGACAGTACATCATAATGCGCGTCACCATCTTTATCGTGAGAAAAGCTTTTTTTCTGCAAGCATTCTTCCGCGGTTTCTAATGTAATGTGAATTTCACCGTCTGCTGACTCCTTCGTTGACAACACGGCAAGCTCAAGCGCATTTAAAGCGGAGCGGACATCTCCTCCGCATCCGTGGGCAAAATGCTCCATCGCCTGATCATCAATGGATACAGAATAGGTGCCAAGGCCCCGATGCTCATCATGGAGCGCACGTTCCAGTGCCTGTTTAATCAGATCAGGTGTTAACGGTTCAAGCTCAAAAATCTGGGTCCGGCTTCTGATCGCCGGATTAATGGCATGATACGGGTTAGCCGTCGTTGCTCCGATCAAAATGATCATTCCGTTTTCTAAATAGGGTAATAGAAAATCCTGTTTTCCTTTATCCAGCCTGTGGACTTCATCCAGAATCAAAATCACTTGGCCGGACATCTTGGCTTCCTGAGCTACGATTTCCATATCTTTTTTATTGTTAATGACAGCATTCAGCTTTCGAAAAGCAATACTTGTTGAACCGGCGATTGCTGTTGCGATTGATGTTTTTCCAATTCCGGGCGGCCCGTACAAAATCATGGATGACAAATGTTTTGCCTGGACCATTCTGCCAATAATTTTATCTTCAGCCACCAGATGCTGCTGGCCGATAATATCCTCTATTTTTGTCGGACGCATCCGATATGCCAATGGCTTCATCTATCATCTCTCCTTACTTAATTACAGGGTAACGGAAAACCGTACATTAGAAAAGGGTAAAGGCGTCTTTCCTTCTGCCTCAATGAAAATTCGCTGAAGGTATGTTATAATAACAGTTGGTCTATAAGATAATAAACGGACGAAACATATAGAAATTACCATTATAAATGTGGAAAATCATGAAATAACAGAGGTGTTCATGTTGAAAATATCAACTAAGGGAAGATACGGGCTCACCATTATGATCGAGCTTGCAAAAAAGCACGGTGAAGGCCCGACTTCATTAAAAAGCATCGCACAGACGAATAATTTGTCCGAGCATTATTTGGAGCAGCTGGTATCGCCGCTCAGAAATGCCGGTTTAGTGAAAAGCATCAGAGGCGCATATGGCGGATATGTATTAGGCAGTGAGCCGGATGCCATTACTGCGGGAGATATTATCCGTGTGCTTGAGGGGCCGATCAGCCCTGTTGAAGTGCTGGAAGATGAGGAGCCTGCCAAGCGTGAGCTCTGGATTCGCATCCGGGATGCTGTAAAAGAAGTTTTAGACAGTACAACATTAGAGGATCTTGCCAGCTATACAGACGGAGAGCAAGAAGCTTATATGTTCTATATTTAGATCAGAGGTGTAAACATAATGGAACGGATTTATTTAGATCATGCCGCAACGTCTCCGATGGATGAGCGCGTGCTGGAAAAAATGATACCGCACTTCTCCGGCAGTTTCGGTAATCCCTCCAGTATTCATTCATTTGGCAGAGAATCTCGAAAATGGGTGGATGAAGCAAGAGCGCAGATCGCAGCAGAAATCGGAGCGGCAGAGCAGGAGATCATTTTTACAAGCGGGGGAACGGAAGCTGATAACTTGGCGATCATGGGAACCGCACTTGCAAGAAAAGATCTTGGCAGACATATCATCACAACAAAAATTGAGCATCACGCCGTGCTTCACACATGTGAAAAACTTGAGGAAGACGGATTTGACATAACGTATCTGGACGTTGACCAAAATGGAAGAGTCAGTGCAAAACAGGTGAAAGAAGCACTGCGTGATGATACAATCCTTGTGACAGTGATGTATGGAAATAATGAAGTTGGAACAGTGCAGCCGATCGAAGAAATCGGTGAGCTGTTAAAGGAACACAAAGCTTATTTTCATACCGATGCTGTTCAGGCATTCGGGTTGCTGCCAATTGATGTGAAAAACAGCCATATTGACCTTCTGTCTGTTTCCGGGCACAAGCTCAACGGGCCAAAAGGGACAGGCTTTTTATATGCTAGTAAAGATGTGAAGCTTTCACCGCTTTTATTCGGAGGAGAGCAAGAAAGAAAACGCCGTGCCGGAACGGAAAATGTTCCAGGCATTGTCGGGCTGAAAGAAGCGATCAAGCTGTCAAGTGAAGAACGTGACGAAAAAAACGAGAAGTATCAATCGTTTAAAGCAATCTTTGCCGACACGCTTAGAGATGCAGGTGTGGCATTCGAGGTCAACGGGGACAAAGAGCATAGTCTGCCGCATGTTCTGAATCTTTATTTCCCCGGTGTGTCAGTGGAAGCGCTGCTGGTTAATCTTGATATGGCTGGTGTCGCTGTCTCCAGCGGTTCAGCGTGCACGGCCGGTTCAGTCCTGCCGTCACATGTTCTGACTGCTATGTTCGGCGAAGAGAGTGACCGGCTGACGTCCTCTATTCGAATCAGCTTCGGCCTCGGCAATACGGCTGAGCAAGTGAAAACTGCTGCCAAACATGTGGCCGACGTTGTCAAACGGCTGACACAATAAGGCGGCGTAGTAATTGGAGTGAATGAAATGGAAAAACGGCCGGAGGATACAAGAGTCGTTGTCGGCATGTCCGGCGGAGTAGACTCATCTGTGGCGGCCCTGCTGTTAAAAGAACAGGGCTATGATGTAATCGGAATCTTTATGAAAAACTGGGATGATACGGACGAAAACGGTTTTTGCACGGCGACAGAGGATTATGAAGATGTGATCCGCGTCTGCAACCAAATCGGAATTCCGTATTATGCCGTAAACTTTGAAAAGCAATATTATGAGAAGGTATTTCAATACTTCCTTGATGAATATAAAGCAGGCAGAACACCAAACCCGGATGTACTGTGCAACAAAGAAATTAAATTCAAAGCCTTTTTGGAGCATGCATTGTCACTTGGCGCCGACTATTTAGCGACTGGCCACTATGCAAGAGTAGACAGAAGCGGCGGAAAAGTCAGAATGCTGCGCGGCATTGATGAAAACAAGGATCAAACGTACTTCCTGAATCAGCTGACAGAAGATACGCTGAGCAAAGTCATGTTCCCGATCGGCGAACTTCAAAAAAGCCGTGTGCGTGAAATCGCCAAAGAAGCAGAACTTGCAACGGCGACGAAAAAAGACAGTACAGGCATCTGCTTTATCGGCGAACGCAACTTCAAAACGTTTCTCAGCCAATATCTCCCTGCACAGCCGGGCGATATGATGACGATGGACGGCGAAGTAAAAGGCCGCCACGACGGGTTGATGTACTATACGATCGGACAGCGTCACGGCCTTGGCATCGGCGGAAGCGGCGAGCCGTGGTTTGCGGTAGGCAAAGATCTTGAAAAGAACATCCTCTACGTGGATCAAGGGTTCCATAACCCGCTTTTATATTCTGACAAAATCACAGCAACAAATATCAGCTGGGTACGTTCGGATATCATGAAGGGCGAAGAGATTTCCTGCACGGCTAAATTCCGTTACCGCCAAGAAGATCATAAAGTAACGGTGCGCATGACTGGCGAGGGTGAAGCGGAAGTCATCTTTGATGAACAAGTCCGCGCTGTAACGCCGGGACAAGCCGTTGTCTTCTATGACGGCGAAGAATGCCTTGGCGGCGGGACAATTGATGATGTGTACAAAGACGGAACAAAATTGTGGTACGTATAAAAGATGAAAAACCTCAACACTGAGTTGGGGTTTTTTAATGAAAGGAAGATGATCGGTGGATTATAATCAACTCGGTATAGAGGCGATGCAGGAAGGCGATTACGAGAAAGCGGCAGAGGCATTTACAAAAGCGATTGAAGAAAATAAAGAAGACGCGATTCCGTATATCAATTTTGCCAACCTTCTTTCATCCGTAAACGAGCTGGAACGTGCGCTTGCGTTTTATGATAAAGCGCTTGAATTAGACAGTAGCGCAGCCACTGCTTATTATGGAGCAGGAAATGTCTATGTTGTAAAAGAAATGTACAAAGAAGCCAAAGACATGTTTGAAAAAGCGCTTCGTGCGGGGATGGAAAACGGCGACCTGTTTTACATGCTCGGAACGGTGCTTGTCAAGCTCGAACAGCCTAAGCTTGCACTGCCATATTTACAAAGAGCGGTCGAACTGAATGAAAACGATACGGAAGCGCGTTTTCAATTCGGGATGTGCTTAGCCAACGAGGGCATGCTGGACGAAGCGCTCAGCCAATTCGCAGCTGTGACAGAGCAAGACCCGGGGCATGCAGATGCATTTTATAATGCCGGTGTCGCTTATGCTTATAAAGAAAACCGAGAAAAAGCGCTGGAAATGCTGGACAAGGCAATCGATATCCAGCCAGATCATATGCTTGCGCTTCATGCTAAAAAACTGATTGATCCATCATAACAGGCACAGGAGGAGGGACAGCTCGTGCAGCAGCATCCGGATCAGCTTAAACTGGAGGAAGAGCCCTATTTAAAAGGGACAGTCAACACAGTCATCTATCATAATGACACCAATTTATATACGGTTCTGAAAGTGAAAGTCACAGAGACCTCCGAAGCCATTGAAGATAAAGCCGTATCTGTGACGGGCTACTTCCCTGCGCTTCAAGAAGAAGAGACCTACACGTTTTACGGAAAGATCGTAACCCATCCAAAATTCGGGCTCCAATTTCAGGCGGAGCATTTCAAAAAGGAGATTCCAACGACTAAGGAAGGCATCATTCAATATTTATCGAGTGATTTATTCGAGGGGATCGGCAAAAAAACAGCTGAAGAAATTGTGAAAAAGCTGGGCGACAGCGCCATTAATAAAATATTGGCTGATGCTTCAGTGCTTTATGATGTTCCCAGACTCTCAAAAAAGAAAGCAGACACGCTGGCTGGCGCATTGCAGCGGCATCAGGGACTGGAGCAAATCATGATTTCCTTGAATCAGTTTGGCTTTGGCCCGCAGCTGTCTATGAAAATCTATCAAGCCTATGAATCCGAGACGCTTGAAAAGATTCAGGAAAATCCTTATCAGCTTGTGAAGGATGTAGAAGGCATCGGGTTTGGAAAAGCGGATGAGCTGGGCAGCAGAATGGGTCTTTCGGGTAATCATCCTGAGCGGGTAAAAGCTGCTATTTTGTACACGCTTGAAACGACTTGTCTGTCAGAGGGGCACACGTACATAGAAACGGAACAGCTGATCATTGACACCCAATCTCTGTTAAACCAGTCAGCAAGGGAAGGACAGCGCATCACAGAAATGGATGCCGCTAACGCGATTATTGCCCTTGGAGAAAATAAAGACATTGTCATAGAAGATGGCCGCTGTTATTTTCCTTCGCTGTTTTACGCAGAACAAAACGTTGCAAAGCGTGTGAAACATATCGCTAGCCAAACCGAATATGAGAACCAGTTTCCCGAATCAGAGTTTTTGCTCGCGTTGGGAGAACTGGAAGAACGGATGGACGTTCAGTATGCCCCCAGCCAGAAGGAAGCGATTCAAAAAGCCCTTTCCTCGCCGATGCTTCTTTTAACAGGCGGCCCGGGAACAGGAAAAACGACGGTAATCAGAGGGATTGTAGAGCTCTACGGAGAGCTTCACGGTGTGTCACTAGACCCGTCAGCTTATAAAAAGGATGAAGCTTTTCCGATTGTTTTGGCCGCTCCGACAGGGAGAGCAGCAAAACGGATGAGTGAATCAACGGGACTTCCTGCAGTCACGATACACAGGCTGCTTGGCTGGAACGGTGCTGAAGGCTTTACTCATACAGAGGATCAGCCGATCGAAGGGAAGCTGTTAATTATCGATGAAGCCAGTATGCTTGATATATGGCTGGCGAATCATTTGTTCAAGGCGATCCCTGATCATATACAAATCATCATTGTCGGAGACGAAGACCAGCTGCCTTCCGTCGGTCCGGGACAAGTGCTCAGAGACCTGCTGGCATCCCAGGTGATTCCGACTGTGAGACTGACAAACATCTATCGCCAGGCGGAAGGGTCATCAATCGTCGAGCTTGCCCACCAGATGAAAAATGGATTGCTGCCGAATAATTTGACTGCCCCGACAAAGGACCGTTCCTTTATTCGCTGCGGCGGGTCGCAAATTAAAGAAGTTGTTGAGAAGGTTGTCGCCAATGCATTGAAAAAAGGCTATACGGCAAAGGACATTCAGGTCCTCGCTCCGATGTACAGAGGAAAAGCCGGCATCAATGAATTGAATGTGATGCTGCAGGACATTTTAAATCCTCCTAAAGAAAAACGGAGAGAATTGAAGTTCGGGGATGTTGTCTACAGAACCGGAGATAAAATTTTGCAGCTTGTCAATCAGCCGGAAAACAATGTGTTCAACGGAGATATTGGCGAAATTACGTCGATATTTTATGCAAAGGAAAATACAGAAAAAGAAGACATGGCCGTCGTTTCTTTTGATGGCAATGAAATGACATTTACGAAAAAAGATTTTAATCAATTTACCCATGCGTATTGCTGTTCTATTCATAAATCGCAGGGAAGTGAATTTCCGATTGTGGTTTTGCCTGTTGTGAAAGGCTATTATAGAATGCTCAGAAGAAACCTTCTTTATACCGCGATTACAAGAGCGAAGAAATTTCTCATTTTATGCGGTGAAGAGGAGGCGCTGGAGTGGGGCGTGAAAAATAATGATGCAACTGTCAGACAGACCTCCTTAAAAAACAGGCTGTCCGTACAGGTTGAGGAAATGGATGCCGAGCTTGAGGCTCTCCAAAAAGAGCTCCCGTTCAGCGTACACGACGCCAACATTGGCATGGAAGGCATTACACCATTCGATTTTATGAAAGAAGAACAGCAATAAAATGCTCCCGTGTAAGCGGGAGTTTTTTTCATTTGCAGTGGAATTGATTTCATCGTATGAGTCTAAGGCGCAAAGCAAAACCTAAGCCTGTTCAACAAAAGGTGGTTGATCACACTTTGAGAACATGCCATGAAGTAGAAGGATTCCCAGTATACTCAGAACGAACTTCTTGTTATCTCGGGGCAATTTCTGATATTTGTTTTTCTATGAAGGGAGATTGTCTCGGGTTTATTCTTGCACAAAAACGCTTTTTGCATCATCATCATGCGCTATTACGGGCGTGTGATATCTCTTCCATTCTTGATGACCGCATATTGGCTTCGGTCAGTTCAGAACAGCTTCTGCCTCTTCCGAAAACATGCTTCACATACGAGCAGATGAAGATGAAGCTTGTGAAATCGCAAGAGGGGGATATATTGGGGATGCTGGAAGATGTATACTTTTGTTTGGACAGGGGCATAATCGTAGCATATGAACTCTCGGACGGTTTCTTTTCTGACCTGGCGGGAAGCAAGCGCCAGATCCAAAGAGCGGATTCGCTTGTCGAGGTGCGGAAAGACGAGATCGTTCTGAACGGATAGAGGTGTGAGGTATGCTTATATGCCCGAATTGCAAAAGTAAGGATATCGGCAAAATCGGCGTGAACCAATATTATTGCTGGGGCTGTTTTATTGAACTGACAGTGGCGAAAGGGAAGATTGCAACTCATCAGGTGGAAGAAGACGGAACGTTAAGCAGCTTGGATGATTTGTTTTCTGAGGATGAACGCAGCATCAATTTTTAATCATGAAAGGAGATGCGCAAGATGAATCGGACGATGACTTCTCTTTTGGCAATGGGAGCCGGAGCTCTCGTGTACCGAATGGCGACTCAATCTGACATGCTAAATAATCGAAGCATGAAGCGGATGAGAAGAAGAATTACGAAAATGTTTTAATGCAAAAAGGATACTCTCCAAAGAGTATCCTTTTCTATGTTTGCCGGACCTCGAGGCGTCTTGCTGCGAGTGAAAGGCTGTAGTTGACTGCGAAATACATAAGGGCCGCAAGTAAAAAGATCGGGAAAAAATAACTGCCGTCTGCGCTTTGGCCGTTTATAATTTGCGCGTTGTGAATCAGTTCAGGCAGGGCGATCACAACAGCGAGCGATGTATCTTTTAATAAAGAAATAAACTGGCTTACGATGGGCGGAACCATGCGGCGAAGCGCTTGCGGCATGACGATAAAGAACAGGGTCTGTGTATAGCTCAGCCCGGAGGAGCGCGCCGCTTCAATTTGTCCTTTGTCAATTGATTTCAGTCCGCTTCGGATAATTTCAGATAGCATAGCGGATTCAAAAATCGTTAGTGCTGTAATTGCAGCAGCTGTAATTTCAAGCTTAATCCCAATTTCCGGAAGGGCAAAAAACGTAAAGAAAATAATTAACAGCAAGGGGAGGTTTCTGATCGTTTCAACGAGAACCGCAATCAATTGAGAAAGAACGGGAACTTTCGCATAACGCAGGGTGCCTGCGATTAAACCGAAGAAAAAGCTCAGAATGATGGAGATGAAAGCAACGTACAAGGTGACGAGAAACCCATCCCATAAAAACGCTAAATGCTCCTGTGAATAAGCACCGATGAAATCCAATGTAACTCACTCCTTATCAATAGCTTTTTTCCAGCCGTTTTTCCAGATAGTTAACACCGATGCTAAGCGGAATCGTCAGCACTAAGTAAAAAAGCGCCACGAAAATATAAACATCAAATACAACGAGTGTGCTCGACGAGACTAAATCAGCCTGGTACATAAGATCCAATCCGGCCACAACCCCAAGAATCGAAGAGTTTTTGACTAAGTTTAAAAATTGATTGCCTAAAGGCGGAATGACGATTTTGGTTGCCTGCGGCAAAATAATATGGAGCATGGCCTGGCTGTAGGTAAAGCCTGACGAGCGTGCCGCTTCCATCTGCCCTTTTGAAACAGACTGGATGCCTGCTCTGATGGCTTCAGCGATAAACGCAGAGGTATAAATGGTGAGAGCAACCGTTCCCGCTTGAAAACCGTCAAGCCTCAGGCCTGCGTTTGGAAGTCCGAAATAGAAAACAAAGGTAATTAAAAGAAGAGGGATGTTGCGGATGAATTCTACATATGCGGTCCCGAGCCATTGCAGCGGCTTAAAGACTGTTATTCTCATAACCGCTACAGCAACGCCGAGGACAAAACTGCCGGCCAGCGCGATAACACTTGCGAGCAAGGTATGGTAAAAACCGTCCATATACATGCCGAAGTTATCGAAAAGAATTGACACATTCATCTGCTATTCACTCCTTATCAAATTGGGATGAGCATCGCCTGCTCATCCCGGGATGGTTGTTATTCAGCTGGGTCTTCTTTGATCCATTTTTTATAAATTTCATCGTATCTGCCATCCGACTTCATCTTTTTAAGTGAAGCGTTGATTTCTTTCGCGAGAGCAGATTGCCCTTTTTTCACGGCGATCCCGTAAGGCTCATCTGTAAAAGGCTTTCCTGTTAATTGATAATTTTTATTTTCATCAGCCATTCCATATAAAATCGCATTATCTGTGGTGAGGGCATCGCCTTGCCCCGATTTAAGGGCTGTAAAGGCTTCTGCGTAGTTTTCAAATTCTAAAACAGATGCTTCAGGCGCCTTTTCACGAATGTTTTGAGAGGAGGTGGAGCCTTTTACTGCAAGAACTTTTGAGCCTTTGCCAAGATTCTCGACACTCTTGATTTTGCTGCCTTTTTTCACGAGAAGCGATTGCCCGGCCTCGAAATAGACATCAGAAAAGTCAACTTCCTTTTTTCGTTCTTCAGTGATCGTCATTGTGGCGACAATGGCGTCGATATCCCCGTTTTGCAGCATAGGAATCCTTGTTTTTGAGGTGACCTCTTTAAATTCAGCTTTTTTCTCATCACCTAAAATGTCTTTAGCGATTTGTTTGGCAATATCAATATCAAACCCCTCAATCTCACCTGAGCTTGGATTTTTAAGACCGAACAGTCGAGTGTCCGTTTTTACACCGAAGACAATTTTGTCATTGTCTTTAATGGCGGCTAGCGTATCTTTTTTGCTCTCCTTTGAGGCTTCTCCGTTTGATCCCTTGCTGCCGCAAGCGGCAAGCAAGATGACGGCGAATAAAGAAATCAATGCTAAAGAAAAAATCTTTTTCATACAAGCTCCCCCATTTCTGTTTTAATGATTTAAAATACGGCTTAAGAATAAGCGGGCCCGTTCTTCCTTCGGGTTCGCGTAAAACTCAGCCGGCACTGCTTCTTCTAAAATCTTTCCTTCGTCAATGAAGACAATCCGGTCGGCAACTTCTTTGGCAAACCCCATTTCGTGTGTCACGACAACCATTGTCATGCCTTCTTTGGCGAGTGTTTTCATGACATCTAGCACCTCACCGATCATTTCAGGATCAAGTGCTGATGTCGGCTCGTCAAACAGCATGACCTCCGGCTTCATCGCCAGTCCTCTTGCGATGGCAACACGCTGCTGCTGCCCGCCGGAAAGCTGGGAAGGATAGGCGTCAGCCTTGTCTGGGATGCCGACTTTTTCAAGATAGTACCGCGCCGTTTCCTTTGCTTGTTCAGGTGATTGCCTAAGCACTTTTACCGGAGCCAGCATGATGTTCTGCAGCACTGTTTTATGCGGATATAAATAAAAGTGCTGAAACACCATCCCGATATTTTGCCGCACTTGATTGATATCAGTTTTTCTGTCGTTAATGGCGGTGCCGTTTACTGTGAGCACTCCCTCATTGATCGTCTCAAGTCTGTTGATGCATCTGAGCAATGTGCTTTTACCGGAACCGGATGGGCCGATGATAACAACGACTTCACCTTTTTCGATTTGAAGATTAATTTGTTTTAACACGTGAAAATCTCCGTAATGCTTGTTTACATTTTGAAATGTGATCATCGCAATCCTCCTATCAGACATTTGACCAAAAAAGTAAATGATCAAACTTTTCTGAAAATTAAAAGTGAAAAAATGTCCATGACTTCTGACTGACTAAAGAAACATAAAGAATAATTCCGTGTAAACCTCAAAAGATATAGGTGAGGTGAAAGCAGATGCTCCAAAAACCGGTGCAGCTTTTGTTGTGGGTGGCTATTTGTTTGCTGGTTCTGTTAACAGTCTATGTCTTTTTTATGCTTGATATGTTATGGTCACCCTTTTGGCTCGTCATAAAAACGATCTTTATTCCCTTGATCATTTCTATTTTTATATCTTATTTATTGCTTCCGGTCACGGAGTGGCTGCATGGCAAAGGATTGCCTAGGACTTTGAGCATCTTGGTCATTTATGTTCTTTTTTTTGGCGGGATTGGCTGGGCGTTGTATAAAGGGGTGCCTGTTTTAATCGTGCAGCTGACGGATTTGTCAGAAAATATACCCATGTTTGCCGAAACGTATAACGGGCTTCTTCTTCATGTGCATAACCATACGGATGACTGGCCTGATGGTATGCATCACCGTATAGATAAAATGATCCGCCAGACGGAGGCGTTTTTTGCGGGAACGATCGAGGGTGCGATCAGCGGGATCCGCAATGTGCTTGATTACTTCTTAATTGCTGCAACAATCCCTTTTCTCGTGTTTTATATGGTGAAGGACATTGAGTTAATGAAAAAGACAGTATGGTACTTGACTCCGAAGTCGTGGAGAAAGCGGGGCAGCGCCTTTTTGCGGGATGTGGATGATTCGCTTGGCGATTATATCCGCGGCCAGCTTTTGGTCTGCTTGATTCTTGGCGTGATTGCAGGCATTTCGTTCTGGGTATTTGGGCTTCCGTATCCGCTGATACTTGGCCTGATCTCTGGAGTAACGAATGTCATCCCGTATTTTGGCCCTTTCATCGGAGCTGTTCCTGCGTTGTTAATTGCGATGACGATCTCAGTGAAGGCGGTTCTTGTTGTTGTGATTACGGTGTTTATTCTGCAGTTTATGGAAGGAAATATCCTCAGTCCGTTCATTGTCGGCAGAAGCCTTAAAATGCATCCGGTCGTTATCATGCTTGCACTCCTTGCCGGAGGGGAGCTTGCGGGAATTGTCGGGATGATTCTGGCTGTTCCTGCGACGGCTGTTTTAAAAGTAATGATGATCCATTTTTTGCGGATGAGGACGGAGCATTGACATCGGCGTGCCGCTTGTCTATAATTTCTCGTAGAATACATACGAATCTCGAGTGACGGATCTGAGTACGCCGAAGCCCTGTTAAAGAGAGAAGCTCCAAAAGCTGAAAGGAGCTTTATCAGAAGATCGGAGGAAGCTAATCCTGAGTGCAGTTAATCACTGCCGCTTATCCTGCGTTACAGGGTTAAAGGTGACGGGCGAATGAATGCCCGTAATCAGGGTGGTACCGCGAGACAGCTCTCGTCCCTGTGTAAACGTTGGTTTGCATAGGGGGAGGGCTTTTTTGCTGTCACTGAAGAGAATTTCGATTTTTATAGAGGAGGAAATACAATGAAACACTTAACTTCTGCGGAAGTGCGTCAAATGTTTTTGGATTTCTTTAAAGAAAAAGGACATACGGTAGAGCCAAGCGCGTCATTAGTGCCTCATGAGGATCCTTCACTGCTTTGGATCAACAGCGGTGTTGCGACGCTGAAAAAATATTTTGACGGCCGTGTCGTGCCGGAAAATCCAAGAATCGTAAACGCTCAAAAAGCGATCAGAACAAACGATATAGAAAATGTAGGTAAAACTGCGCGCCATCACACTTTCTTTGAAATGCTCGGAAACTTTTCCATCGGCGATTATTTCAAAGAAGAAGCCATTACATGGGCTTGGGAGTTTTTAACGAGCGACAAGTGGATTGGCTTCGACAAAGAGCTTCTCTCTGTTACGGTTCATCCTGAAGATGAAGAGGCATATGAGTTTTGGGCGAAAAAAATCGGTATTCCTGAAGAAAGAATTATCCGTCTGGAAGGGAACTTCTGGGATATCGGTGAAGGGCCGAGCGGACCGAATACGGAAATCTTTTACGACCGCGGTGAAGCATACGGTAATGATCCAGAAGATCCGGAGCTTTACCCAGGCGGGGAAAACGACCGTTACCTGGAAGTATGGAACCTTGTGTTCTCAGAGTTCAACCATAACCCTGACGGCACGTACACACCGCTTCCGAAGAAAAACATTGATACAGGCATGGGTCTTGAAAGAATGGTATCTGTCATCCAGAATGTTCCGACAAACTTTGACACCGATTTGTTTGTTCCGATCATTAAAGCAACAGAATCGATTTCTGGTGAAACATATGGCAAAGACAATGTGAAAGACACTGCGTTTAAAGTGATTGCTGACCATATCAGAACGGTTGCCTTTGCTGTCAGTGACGGTGCGCTGCCGTCAAATGAAGGCCGCGGCTATGTATTAAGACGCTTATTACGCCGTGCCGTGCGTTATGCCAAAACGATCAACATCCATCGTCCGTTCATGTTTGATTTAGTGCCGGTTGTCGCAGAAATCATGGCTGATTTCTATCCTGAAGTGAAAGAGAAAGCGGATTTCATCGCAAAAGTCATTAAAACCGAGGAAGAACGCTTCCATGAGACCCTTAATGAAGGGCTTGCGATCCTGTCAGAAATGATCAAAAAAGAAAAAGACAAGGGCAGTAGCGTTATCTCAGGTGCTGATGTGTTTAAACTGTATGATACGTATGGATTCCCGGTTGAATTGACTGAAGAATACGCAGAAGACGAGAACATGACGGTTGACCATGAGGGCTTTGAGGAGGAAATGAACCAGCAGCGTGAACGGGCAAGAAACGCCCGCCAGGATGTCGGCAGCATGCAGGTGCAGGGCGGCGCACTGCGCGACGTGACCGATGAAAGCACATTTGTCGGCTACTCTCAAACCAAAGCTGATGCCAATATCATTGTGCTTCTTCAGGACGGCCAATTAATCGAAGAGGCTCATGAAGGAGAAAGCGTTCAAATCATTCTTGATGAAACACCGTTCTATGCAGAAAGCGGCGGCCAAATCGGCGATAAAGGCTATCTCCGAAGCGAGCAGGCAGTTGTAAGAATTAAAGATGTTCAAAAAGCGCCAAACGGCCAGCATGTGCATGAAGGTGTTGTGGAGAGCGGTACTGTTCAAAAAGGCCTGCATGTTACGGCTGAAGTTGAAGACCATATGAGAAGCGGCGTCATTAAAAACCACACGGCAACGCATTTATTGCATCAGGCTCTAAAAGATGTTCTTGGAACTCATGTCAATCAGGCTGGCTCTCTTGTAACGGAAAACCGTCTTCGTTTTGACTTCTCGCACTTTGGCCAAGTGACAAAAGAAGAGCTCGAACAAATTGAAAGAATCGTAAACGAAAAGATCTGGGCGAGCATTCCGGTCAGCATTGATTTGAAACCGATCGCTGAAGCAAAAGAAATGGGTGCGATGGCACTGTTCGGCGAAAAATATGGCGATATTGTCCGTGTCGTTCAAGTTGGAGATTACAGCTTAGAGCTGTGCGGCGGCTGCCATGTCAGAAATACAGCAGAAATCGGCTTGTTTAAAATCGTTTCTGAATCCGGAATCGGAGCAGGCACAAGACGGATTGAAGCTGTAACGGGACAAGGCGCTTACGTCGAAATGAACAGCCAGATTTCTGTATTGAAGCAGACCGCTGACGAGCTGAAAACAAATATCAAAGAAGTGCCGAAACGGGTTGCGGCTCTGCAGGCTGAACTGAAGGAAGCACAAAGAGAAAATGAATCTCTTCTTGCAAAACTAGGCAACGTGGAAGCAGGAGCAATCCTGTCGAAAGTAAAAGAAGTTGACGGCGTAAACGTGCTTGCGGCAAAAGTAAATGCAAAAGACATGAATCATCTCCGCACTATGGTCGATGAACTCAAAGCAAAGCTTGGCTCTGCGGTGATCGTGCTTGGTGCGGTACAAAACGATAAAGTTAATATCTCTGCCGGAGTCACAAAGGACCTCATTGAGAAAGGCCTTCACGCCGGCAAGCTGGTTAAACAAGCTGCGGAAGTTTGCGGCGGAGGCGGCGGAGGCCGTCCGGACATGGCGCAGGCAGGCGGTAAACAGCCGGAAAAATTAGAAGAAGCTTTGGCTTCTGTAGAAGATTGGGTGAAATCCGTTTTATAATTCGCCCATGTAGTGTAGAATGATGGTAAGATTAGGACCCCAGGCTGAACTTTGCCTGCGAATTTGGGAAAGAGGTGCAAAACGGTGAGCTCGTTTGATAAAACGATGAAATTTAATTTCTCCGATGATTCTGCTGAGACTAACGTAAATGAGGTGCTGATTACAGTGTATGACGCGCTTCAGGAAAAGGGCTACAATCCAATCAACCAGATTGTCGGGTACTTGCTGTCAGGTGATCCCGCTTATATTCCTAGGCATCGTGACGCTCGCAATTTAATTCGCAAACTTGAAAGAGACGAATTAATCGAGGAATTGGTAAAGTCTTATTTAGAACAGCATAAAGAGGCGTAAATAAACAATGAGAATATTAGGGCTCGATTTAGGAACCAAAACACTCGGTGTTGCTCTGAGCGATGAAATGGGCTGGACTGCTCAAGGCATTGAGACCATAAAGATAAATGAAGCAGAGGGCGATTATGGTTTATCCCGTTTATCTGAACTGATAAAGGACTATACTATAGATAAAATCGTGCTCGGCTTTCCTAAGAACATGAACGGAACAGTCGGCCCAAGAGGCGAAGCCAGCCAAACATTTGCGAAAGTGCTTGAAACAACGTACAATGTTCCTGTTGTGCTGTGGGACGAGCGTCTTACCACAATGGCGGCTGAAAAAATGCTGATTGCAGCTGACGTCAGCAGGCAAAAACGAAAAAAAGTCATTGATAAAATGGCGGCTGTTATGATTTTACAAGGATATCTTGACAGCTTAAATTAAAGCCAGAGGTGAAGAAAATGGAACACGGCGAAAAAAATATTACAATTGTTGACGATCAAGGAAATGAACAGCTTTGTGAAGTGCTGTTTACATTTGAAAACGAAGAGTTTGGCAAGTCTTATGTCTTGTACTATCCAATCGAATCAAAAGATGACGAGGAAGTAGAAATTCTTGCTTCCAGCTTCACGCCAAACGAAGACGGTGAAAACGGTGAGCTATTCCCGATTGAAACTGACGAAGAATGGGATATGATCGAAGAAACACTAAACACATTCTTAGCGGACGAAGACGAAGAATAAAACATCGCGCCAAACCAAAGCCGGAGCTATACTGCTCCGGCTTTTTTCTGCTTTATGCAGGCCTCTTTTTGTAATAAATTGCCGAAATACAATGAATCATGTAGTATAAGAGCTGATGGGAGGAGACCTAATGTATATCAATCAGCAAAAAAAATCGTTTTTTAATAAAAAAAGAATCATACTGTCTTCCATTGTTGTGCTGTTTCTCATCATTGGCGGGGCATTTTTATATGGGAAATCATTGCTTGAACCTGTTGAAAAAGACAGTAAAACGACAGTTAATATTAACATTCCGAGCGGTTCGTCTGTTTCAGCCATCGCATCGATATTAAAGAAAAATGATGTCATAAAAAGCGAGAAGGCGTTTCAGTACTATGTGAAATATAAAGGTGCTTCCGGGTTTCAGGCCGGATTCTACCATCTAAATAAAGGTATGGATTTAGATGCCATTATTCAGAAGCTGACAAGTGGGGCTACAGGTTACGCTTTTCAAATCACAGTGACTGAGGGAGCACAGCTGACCCAAATCGCGGCTGCTATTGCTGATGAAACAAAATACTCTAAAAAACAAGTCATAGCGAAGCTGGACGATGAAACATTTATCAATCAGCTGAAGAAAGAATTCCCGGACACTGTGACAAATGATGTTTTCAATAAAAACATTAAGCACCCGCTTGAAGGGTACCTATTCCCGGCTACATACCCTTTTAACGATCCGGACACATCACTTGAAGACATTATCAAGGCAATGATTAAGCAGACAAATTCTTATGTGGAAACATATAAATCAGAAATGAAGAAAAACAAAGTTTCTGTGCATAAGCTGCTGACAATGGCTTCTTTGATAGAAGAAGAAGCGACTGAAAAAGCCGACCGCCATAAAATTGCGAGCGTCTTTTATAACCGCCTGAAAAAGAAAATGCCGCTACAAACAGATCCGACCGTCCTGTACGCGGCAGGCAAGCATAAAGATCGGGTTCTTTATAAGGACCTGGAAATCGATTCACCATACAATACGTATAAAAACACAGGGCTGACGCCAGGGCCGATTGCCAATGCCGGCATGTCGTCATGGGAAGCGGCGCTGCATCCGGATAAAACGGACTATCTGTATTTCTTGGCCAAATCAAATGGTGAGGTCGTATTTACAAAAACACTAAAAGAGCATAATAAAGCAAAAGAAAAATACATTTCCTCAAAAAATGAGAAATAAAAGGAGAGCAAAAAGCTCTCCTTTTGTTCGCTTTCCGCAAGGTTTTATGATAAAATATATCGGGTTGTTTACCGATGTATCATGATGTATTCAGAGAGTGTCCTGCGCATAAGACTGGGGCACTCCTTTTTAGAACGGGAGGCTGTTTGTAGTGACTGACCGGTATGAACAAATAAATGACTATATAGAAGCATTATTAAAGCCTCGGCCGGATAACGTGAAGAAGCTTGAAGCATATGCAGAAGAACATCATGTCCCGATTATGGAAAAAGCGGGCATGGAGGTGCTGCTTCAAATTTTGTCTGTGAAACAGCCGAAAAAAATACTAGAAATCGGAACGGCCATTGGTTATTCAGCCATTCGAATGGCGCTGGAGCTGCCGTCTGCTGAAATATATACAATTGAACGCAATGAGAAACGGCATGAAGAAGCGGTAAACAATATCAAGGAATTTCAGCTTGATGACCGGATTCATGTTTTTTACGGAGATGCGCTTGAATTAGCCGACGCCGTTCATGTAACCGCGCCTTACGATGTCATTTTTATTGACGCTGCAAAAGGTCAGTATCAAAACTTTTTTCATTTATATGAACCGATGCTTTCACCGGACGGGGTGATAATAACAGACAACGTGCTGTTTAAAGGTCTGGTGGCAGAGGATTACAGCAAAATAGAACCGAAGAGAAGGCGCAGGCTTGTAGCAAAAATTGATGAATATAATCATTGGCTGATGAATCATCCGGATTATCAAACTGCGATTATTCCTGTCGGGGACGGACTTGCGATTAGTAAAAAGAAGAGGTGAACGTCATGAAAAAACCAGAGCTCTTAGTGACGCCGACGAGTACGGCGGACATTTTGCCGCTCATACAGGCTGGGGCAACTGCGTTTTTAGTTGGGGAACAGAGATACGGCTTGAGATTAGCCGGAGAATTTTCTCGTGAAGATGTAACAAAAGCCGTAGAGATTGCTCACAAAGAAGGAGCAAAAGTATACGTTGCTGTAAATGCAATTTTCCATAACGATAAAGTGGGTGAGCTTGGCGAATATCTGGCTTTCTTAGCAGAAGCCGGTGTCGATGCAGCGGTATTCGGCGATCCTGCCGTGCTGATGGCTGCCCGTGAATCTGCGCCTGATCTGAAGCTTCATTGGAGCACAGAAACGACAGGCACCAACTATTATACATGCAACTACTGGGGACGCAAGGGTGCGGCGCGCTCTGTGCTTGCCAGAGAATTAAACATGGACAGCATTGTTGAGATTAAAGAAAATGCGGAAGTCGAAATTGAAATCCAGGTGCATGGAATGACGTGCATGTTCCAATCGAAGCGTTCTTTGATTGGAAACTATTTTGAATATCAGGGCAAAGTCATGGACATTGAAAGAAAGAAAAAAGAATCAGGCATGTTTTTACACGATAAAGAACGTGATAATAAATATCCGATTTTCGAAGATGAAAACGGCACTCACATCATGAGCCCGAACGATGTGTGCATCATTGATGAGCTCGAGGAATTGATAGATGCCGGAATCGATTCTTTCAAAATCGATGGTGTTTTGAAAACGCCTGAATACCTAATAGAAGTCACCAAAATGTACAGAGAAGCAATTGATTTGTGCGTGGAAAACCGTGACGAATACGAAGCGAAAAAAGAAGACTGGATCGAACGCATTGAGAGCATCCAGCCAGTAAACAGAAAAATTGATACCGGATTCTTCTTCAAGGAAACGGTTTATTAATCAAAAGGAGGTTAAGCTATGACTGCCGTAAATGATAAAATATCCACAATCGTTAATGGAAAGCGTGTGATTACGAAAAAGCCGGAGCTTCTCGCACCTGCGGGTAATCTTGAAAAGCTGAAAATCGCTGTTCATTACGGAGCGGACGCGGTCTTTATCGGGGGACAGGAATACGGGCTGCGCTCGAATGCCGATAACTTTACGATCGAAGAAATTGCAGAAGGCGTTGAATTCGCAAAGAAATATGGCGCGAAGATCTACGTAACAACGAATATTTTCGCTCATAATGAAAACATGGACGGGCTTGAAGACTATTTAAAAGCGCTTGGAGACGCCAACGTTGCCGGTATTATTGTGGCAGATCCGCTTATTATTGAAACATGCCGCAGAGTGGCGCCGAATGTTGAGGTTCACTTGAGCACACAGCAGTCTCTTTCAAACTGGAAGGCTGTTCAGTTCTGGAAGGAAGAAGGTCTCGACCGCGTCGTGCTGGCACGTGAAACTAGCGCTCTTGAAATCAGAGAAATGAAAGAAAAGGTAGATATCGAAATCGAATCCTTCATTCATGGCGCAATGTGTATCGCATATTCCGGCCGCTGCGTGCTGAGCAATCACATGACAGCGCGGGATTCCAACCGCGGAGGCTGCTGTCAGTCATGCCGCTGGGACTATGATCTCTACCAAACAGACGGTGCCAACGCCGTTGCTTTGTATGGTGAAGAAGATGCACCATTTGCGATGAGCCCGAAAGATTTGAAGCTGATTGAATCCATTCCGAAAATGATCGAAATGGGAATAGACAGCTTAAAGATTGAAGGCCGCATGAAATCCATTCACTATGTAGCAACTGTTGTCAGCGTATACCGCAAAGTAATCGATGCTTATTGCGCTGATCCAGAGAACTTTGTGATTCAAAAAGAATGGCTTGAAGAGCTCGATAAGTGCGCCAACCGGGACACTGCGACAGCTTTCTTTGAAGGAACGCCAGGCTATGAAGAGCAAATGTTCGGCGAACACGCCAAGAAAACGACATATGATTTTGTCGGCTTAGTGCTGAATTATGATGAAGATACACAAATGGTCACGCTTCAGCAGCGCAATTTCTTCAAAAAAGGCGACGAAGTGGAATTTTTCGGTCCAGAAATCGAAAACTTTACACATACGATTGAAACCATTTGGGACGAAGACGGAAATGAGCTAGATGCTGCCCGCCATCCCCTGCAAATTGTCAAATTCAAACTAGACAAAAAGATTTATCCGAGCAACATGATGAGAAAGGGGAAGTAATAGCCCATGGGTAAGAATCCAGTAGTCATTGGAATCGCAGGAGGTTCCGGTTCAGGAAAAACGAGTGTCACACGGTCCATTTATGAACAGTTTAAAGGACACTCAATTTTAATGATCCAGCAGGACCTTTATTATAAAGACCAAAGCCATCTTCCGTTTGAAGAAAGGCTGAACACAAACTATGATCATCCGCTTGCGTTTGATAATGACTATTTAATCGAGCATATTCAGGATCTATTGAATTACCGCCCGATTGAAAAGCCGATTTATGACTATAAGCTTCACACACGTTCAGAAGAAACGGTTCACGTAGAGCCAAAGGATGTTATTATCCTTGAAGGCATTCTTGTTCTTGAAGACAAAAGGCTTCGTGATCTGATGGATATCAAGCTTTATGTTGATACGGACGCTGACTTGCGTATCATCAGACGGATTATGAGAGATATTAATGAGCGCGGACGCTCTATTGATTCTGTCATTGAACAATATGTGTCAGTGGTCCGTCCGATGCATAACCAATTCGTCGAGCCGACGAAACGATACGCTGATATTATTATCCCGGAAGGCGGTCAGAATCACGTCGCAATTGATCTGATGGTCACAAAAATTCAAACCATTCTTGAACAAAACGCGATTTTGTAATACCATAGCATAGACATAAATAACTCTGACCATATTATGTATAGGCAGGAAGGGAATGTGCGAATTCCCTTCTTTCCCTGTTTATAAACGCGAAATATTTGCAGAACGACACGATTCAGTTTAAGATAAACAGTACCTATATGGGAGAGAAGAACGAGGACTGCCCTGTGTTCTCATTCTTGTATTTTTTAGTTTATGCTCTCATACATAATCGAAGATGTTGAGGGACAACCAGAAGGAGTGAAGGGACATGGCACAAGAGAAAGTTTTTCCTATGACTGCAGAAGGAAAACAAAAACTTGAACAAGAATTAGAATATTTGAAAACGGTTAAACGAAAAGAAGTAGTAGAGCGAATCAAAATTGCGAGAAGCTTCGGAGACCTTTCCGAGAACTCTGAATACGATTCAGCGAAAGAAGAGCAGGCATTTGTAGAGGGCCGCGTGACGACTCTTGAAAATATGATTCGCAATGCGAAAATCATTGAAGATGACGGCGGCTCTAACGTTGTCGGTTTGGGTAAAACCGTCACTTTCGTCGAACTGCCTGGCGGTGATGAAGAATCATATACGATCGTCGGAAGCGCGGAAGCTGACCCGTTTGAAGGGAAAATCTCAAACGATTCACCGATCGCAAAAAGCCTCTTGGGCAAAAAAGTAGATGAAGAAGTCACAGTACAAACACCGGGCGGAGAAATGCTCGTGAAAATTGTGAAAATTTCATAATATCTGTTTAGCAGCGAAACACCTCGTCCACAATGTGGGTGAGGTGTTTTTTTATGAAGATATCGAAACGAATGAAGCTGGCAGTCATCGCTTTTTTGATTGTATTTTTTCTGCTTCTGCTGAGACTTGCAGAAATCCAGCTGTTTTTCACAGAATCATTTTCTAAAAAGAAAATTAATTTGATTCAAGAAAGTGTGAAACAGCGGACGGAGGAAGTGCTCATTTCAGATGGAAGAGGCTCTTTTTTAGATCGAAACGGGCGGGCGCTGACAGGACAAAGCGAGCCTGCGGTTGTTTTGTTCCCTTTTCTGCTGACGCAGGATTGGCCGATCAAAAAAGTTGCGGACATCCTCGGCATGTCTGAAGATGATTTGCGCCAGACACTAGGTCAGGCAAAAAAACCGGTCATTTTGCAGCAAAAGAAAATCAAAACACTTTCAAAACAATCTATCACAAAAATCAATTCTTTGAAATATCCCGGCATTTACGGCGTATATATGGAGAATGAAGACAAGCCCAGCCTTGCTTCACATACGATAGGGAGCACGAACCAAGATCCGGCGCTGCTTCGCAAGAAATATCCTGACAAGGAGAGCCTTCCGATTACAACAGAAATCGGAACAACCGGTTTAGAACGGACATTTGACGAGTTTTTGCTTCCGGAACAAGAAACAAAGCTTTTATATCATGTGGACGGAAAAGGAAACCCTTTGTTTGGCATGGACGTCAAATATACAGCTGAAGCCAATACATTTTATCCGCTCCAGATCAAAACAACGATCGATCAAAGCATTCAAAAAGCGATGGAGGAGGTATTGGATGAACAGGGGCTGAAAAAGGGAGGAGCTGTGCTGCTGGACATCGAAAATAGCAGTGTTCTGGGAATTGTAAGCAAACCAGATGCAGACGTGTCCCGGCAAAACACACTTCAAAATTATATGCTGACGCCAATCTATCCCGGATCAGTTTTTAAAACAGTCATTGCCGCAGCTGCAATCGAAAATAATATGGTGAAGCCTAGTCAAACCTTTAATTGCAATTTAAACCTGTACGGGGAACCGGGGGACGACAAAGGAACCTTGTCTTTTGATGAAAGTTTTGCACAAAGCTGTAATTACACATTTACGAGTCTTGCAGAACAATTAATGAAAAAAGACAGCTCGGTTATTGAAGATATGTCCGAGAAGCTGGCTCTCACTGATCGGGCAGGCTGGGAGGGAAAACTGTACCACGAAACCGATTTCCGCCAGCTGTATAACGAAAAAAGCGGCGTGATTTGGGGGGATGAAAAAGACAAATCAGTCAAAAAAGCCATTGCGCAAACAGCAATCGGGCAGAAAAATGTAAAGGTAACGCCGCTGGAGGTAGCCAATATGATGGCGACAATCGCCCGCGGCGGAGAAAAACGGCAGGTGAAAATTGCCGAACAAATTGAGTATAAGAACGGCACAACGCTCGTTACGTTTAAAGATCAGAAGCTCAAAGGGGAGACGATAGACAAATATACGTCACAGCAGCTTCAAAAAATACTGCGGCGGGTGGTAGAATCTCCTTTCGGAACGGGCAGAAGGTTTCAAGATCTTCCGTATACTGTAGCAGGGAAGTCGGGCACAGCCCAAACAGGCAAGCTTTCAAAAGAGAAGGAAACGCTCTACGAAAAATGGTTTGCCGGATATTTTCCCGCGGATAAGCCGAAATACGCTCTGGTTGTTTTACACATGGATACACCGGGAGATAAGGCTCTGACAAATTCGGTGTTTTATGATATTGTTAAAAAAGTACACGAAATTGAAATCAATCAGAAATAGAACAACTTCTCAGCACATGTTAAAATATATGCTGAGCCAAGAGGGATAAAGGAGTGCAGAATTATTGAGCAATAATCAATCTCGTTATGAAAATCGTGATAAACGCAGAAAAGCCAATTTAGTGCTTAACATTTTAATCGCAATCGTATCCATACTAATTGTCGTAGTAGCAGCGAATCTCTTCATTAACAGTCCTTCTAGCAAAGATGTCAGCAAGGATTCTGAAACGGCGCAAAAACAGGAATCTCCGGCTTCAGGAAAGACGGAAAAGAAATCGGATGAGGATATAAAAGACAGCAAGAAAGATACATCTGACAGCGAAAAGGATTCTGAGAAGTCTTCTGACTCTGATTCCAAAAAAGATGATTCTTCTTCTAAAAAAGATGACTCTGATTCAGATTCAAGCTCAGATTCAGCCGGTGACGGGCTTAAAGATGCAAAAGTAACAGAAGGCGGCTCATCGAGCGATGTGGAAAAAACGTATGAAAATCCTGACTGGAAAGCAGTCGGAACTGAGCAGACTGGCGAGCATGCCGCTACTTATGATTCAAGCTCACAAGACTGGGCTGAGATGCTGAAAGCCATTTCATACGCAACTGGTGTCTCAACAGATAACATGACGGTGCTCTGGCTTGGAAATAACGGCAGCCCTCAGGATGCCAAAGGCAAGATTTTGGACAAGGCGACTGGGAATAAATATCAAGTCACGATTACATGGGTCGATGAAAAAGGCTGGAAGCCGACAAAAGTAGAAAAGCTAAAATAAACAAAAGCAGCCGGGTTACAACCGGCTGCTTTTGTTTTAGGCTTCAGCTGCGAAATGAACCACCGCGCTGTACAATATTCTTCCTTCTGCCACAGCAGTTTGGTGTGAAACAGATTTCACCCGGAGCATGATGGCTTTATTGTTTTCAATTTGTGTATTGATTTTCTTTTCAAGCTCCTGCAATGAAGCCGCTTCAAAAAATTCCACTTTGTCTTTAATCAGATCTAATTGAAAATTCATGTCTTGACCCTCCAGCTTTCACAAGTCATATGAAGTATAAGCTTTTTTGCGGTCAATGCGCAATATGAGATGGCATAAAATACACAAAGTGTTTTAGTACCTGCTTTTCAGAAGATGTGGTATTATAGGAACTGTTCCATCATTAATCCATAGTATACTTATAGGAATTATTAAATATGGAGTGTGACAAATATGGGCCGTGAATTTATCCCTCTCTTTGAAGATTGGGCAGCAACTTATGATCAAACAGTACAAGGTTTAGATATTCAGTATAAAGAAGCGTTCAGAGGCTACGATCATATCCTTGATGCCATCGTCAGAAAATCTGGAACGCATGTGTTAGAATTTGGCCCGGGGACCGGGAATTTGACAGCTAAGCTGCTCGATGCAGGCAAAACTGTATTTGGAATCGAACCTTCTCCAGCAATGCGTAAACTGGCTTCTGACAAGCTCTCAGGCAGGACGGAAATCGTTGATGGAGACTTCCTGACATTCCCTGAGCCGCCATTTCAGGCTGATACGATTGTCAGTTCATATGCTTTTCATCATTTGACTGACGAAGAAAAGCGGGCTGCCATAAAGCAATATGGCAAATACCTTCACTTGCATGATAAAATAGTGTTTGCCGATACCGTCTTTGAAAATGCGCAAGCGTATCAACAGGCTATCGATAAAGCCCGTTCTCAAGGCTTTTATCAGCTTGCAAATGATTTAGAGACAGAGCATTATCCTACATTGGATGCGTTGAAAGAAATGTTTACAGCTGAAGGTTTTGCAGTCCGATTCACTCAGCAAAACGACTTCGTGTGGATAATGGAGGCGATCAAACGGTAAAGTGAAGGGAATGTGAATAGATGAGACTAGCAGTCATCGGAGCAATGGAAGAGGAAGTTACCATCTTAAGAAACAAACTTGAAAATGCAAAAACAGAAACGATCGCACACTGTGAATTTACAACAGGCGAATATGAAGGAACTGAAGTGATTCTTTTAAAATCAGGAATTGGAAAAGTAAATGCTGCTATCAGCACGACGCTTCTGCTTGACCGTTACAAGCCTGATTATGTCATTAACACAGGCTCAGCCGGCGGATTTCATCATACATTGAATGTAGGGGATGTCGTCATTTCCACTGACGTTCGCCACCATGATGTAGACGTAACGGCTTTTGACTATGAATACGGCCAAGTGCCGGGTCTTCCGGCTGCTTATGCGGCGGATGAAAAGCTGATCAGCATCACTGAAGAAGCGGTATCTGAACTCGACGGCATTCAGGTTGCAAAAGGAACGATTGCAACAGGCGATTCTTTCATGAACGATCCGAAGCGGGTTGAAGAGGTGCGTGCGAGATTTTCTGATCTGTACGCGGTTGAAATGGAGGCTGCGGCAGTGGCTCAAGTATGCCATCAATTTAAAACGCCGTTTGTCGTCATCAGAGCGTTATCAGATATCGCAGGCAAAGAATCACATGTTTCATTTGACCAATTTTTAGAGCAGGCGGCTGTTCATTCAACAGAGCTTGTGTTAAAGGTGATCAAACGAATTCATTAAAACGGGGAGAACGTTCTCCTCCGTTTTTCTCTAAAAACAACCTCTATTAAGGAGGAGGACATATATGACAGTGATTACGGACATTACCGAGCTGATTGGGAATACACCGCTTCTCCGCTTGAAGAACTTTGATGTTCCAGAAGGAGTCGCGGTGTATGCCAAGCTTGAAATGATGAATCCAGGGGGAAGCATCAAAGACAGACTGGGAGATATGCTGATTCGTGACGCGCTCGATTCAGGCAAAGTGAAACCCGGCGGAGTGATTATAGAAGCTACGGCAGGCAATACAGGGATCGGCCTTGCGTTAAGTGCCAGAAAATATGGGCTGAAAGCGATTTTCTGTGTCCCTGAACATTTCAGCAGAGAGAAACAGCAAATTATGCAAGCGCTTGGCGCATCAATCATTCATACACCGCGTCAAGACGGAATGCAGGGAGCCATTCAAAAAGCCATTCAGCTGGAGACTGAAATTGAAAATTCTTATTGCGTTTTGCAATTTAAAAACCGAGTAAATCCATCGACTTACTATAAGACGCTTGGACCTGAAATGTGGGAAGCGCTTGACGGGAATATTCATACATTTGTCGCAGGGGCAGGATCAGGAGGCACATTCGCAGGGACAGCTTCCTTCTTAAAAGAAAAAAATCCAGCAGTCAAAACGGTGATTGTTGAACCGGTGGGCTCGATTTTAAACGGAGGAGAGCCCCACGCTCATAAAACAGAGGGCATCGGCATGGAGTTTATCCCCGATTATATGGATAAGAGCCATTTTGACGAGATCTACACCGTAACAGATGAGAATGCGTTTAGACTTGTGAAAGAAGCGGCAGAAAAAGAAGGCCTGCTGATCGGAAGCTCTTCAGGTGCAGCGCTTTATGCGGCATTGGAGGAAGCGAAAAAAGCATCCGCTGGAACTAACATTGTCACAGTATTTCCTGACAGCAGCGATCGATATATCAGCAAACAAATATACGAAGGAGGCATCTGATATGAAGAAAAAAACATTGATGATACATGGCGGAATCACAGGTGATGAGAAAACAGGCGCAGTTTCCGTGCCGATTTATCAAGTAAGCACGTACAAGCAGCCGAAAGCAGGGCAGCATACAGGCTACGAGTATTCAAGAACGGCCAATCCGACTCGAACCGCTCTCGAAGCACTTGTGACAGAACTGGAAAGCGGGGAAGCAGGCTATGCGTTCAGCTCAGGAATGGCTGCCATTACAGCGGTTATGATGCTGTTTAACAGCGGAGATCATGTCGTGTTGACTGATGATGTGTACGGCGGAACATATCGCGTGATGACAAAGGTGCTTAACCGTCTTGGCATTGAATCAACATTTGTTGATACGAGCAGCAGGGAAGAAGTTGAAAAAGCGATTCGCCCTAATACAAAAGCAATTTATATTGAAACACCGACAAACCCGTTGCTCAAAATCACCGACCTGACGCTCATGGCTGATATCGCAAAAAAAGCGGGTGTTCTGCTTATCGTAGACAATACCTTTAATACTCCTTATTTTCAGCAGCCGCTTACTTTAGGCGCTGATATCGTACTGCACAGTGCGACAAAATATCTTGGCGGACACAGTGATGTCGTCGGAGGTTTAGTTGTGACAGCTTCGAAAGAGCTTGGAGAAGAGCTGCATTTTGTGCAAAACTCCACAGGCGGCGTGCTCGGCCCTCAAGATTCCTGGCTGTTAATGAGAGGAATCAAAACGTTGGGACTCAGAATGGAAGCGATCGATCAAAATGCGCGGAAAATCGCAAGCTTTCTTGAGAATCACCCTGCTGTCCAAACGTTATATTACCCTGGTTCTTCAAATCATCCCGGACATGAGCTTGCAAAAACGCAAGGATCGGGCTTCGGCGGCATGATCTCCTTTGATATTGGCAGTGAAGAACGGGTTGATGCGTTTTTAGGAAATCTGAAACTGTTTACCATTGCTGAAAGCCTGGGGGCGGTTGAAAGCTTAATTTCTGTTCCTGCAAGAATGACACATGCCTCTATTCCGAGAGAACGCCGGCTTGAGCTCGGCATTACGGACGGCTTGATCAGAATTTCTGTAGGAATTGAAGATGCGGAAGACTTGTTGGAAGATATCGGCCAAGCGCTTGAAAATATATAACAAATGGATAGAATTACTTTCTCTGTAAGCCGCCGGATTATATTATAATAGTCGTATACTATGAATCTGGCAGGTGATTCTTTTGAACAAAAATAGAATGAAATCTTTAAAAGAAGACTACAAGCATTTTGCTTTTACATTGCTTGCAGTCAGCACTTTTTTATATATAGGCGCAGTTCTCCCTGATCAAGGCTTAACATTAGGCCAGAAATCGACTATGTTTTTAGCGGATTGTGTATTTTTAGCCGGTGCCTTCTTTTGCGCTGACCGTTCACTTATTTACAAGAAGCGTTTGGAAGAAGCCGACGAATAAAAAAACAGCCATCATCAAGAGATGGCTGTTTTTTGTTATTTTTCTCGAAGTTCTTTTCCCATGCCTTTTAAAAACTGAAGACCGAAGCCGACGGCTCTGTTGATGTCAGGATCGTTCATTGCTTTTAACAGGTCGAGAATCCCGACTCTCTTGTCTTCTTTTAAAAAGCTTTGTGCCTGTTCAGTCCCAGCCATTACGCTTTCTAAAAGCTTTGCTGTAAACTCAGGATCGGCTTTTGTCAATGCGCCTCCGGCGGCCATCATCGTGTTGATGAGGTTGGTGACAGGCTCGCGGGAAACTTGGCCAAGCGCAATCTTGGCAATGTCTTCCTTCGCTCTGAGCATGCTTGTTGCCGCATCAAAAATTCCAAGATCATTGAGTTCATTCATTAACGTCATCGTTTTAGAGACGGCGTCCTCATTTTCCGCCAGCAGCTCTTTCAGTTCTTCTATTTTTTCAAGCTTCATTTGCTCAGCTGTTTTTGTTTCTTTTTTGATCGTCGTAATCGGAGTGGCCATTCGTTTTCCTCCTATCGTTTAATCAGTCAGATGGACATAGCCAGGGCGGTTCCATTTTCTTTCTGCTTCGACTCCGTTTTGCGGATGCCGTTTTTTGTTGCGCGGATTTGTTTTTGGAAGCGGCGCTGTTTCACAGCCGCCAAGCACTTCCATGCGGACCTTTGTCTGTTTATAAGCAGGCGTGTTCGTCCGTTTATCAGCTGCAGGGCCCGTCAAGAAGTTAATCGCTGACTCCTTGTCTGTCGAGTTCATTGGCAGATAGAGTTCATTTTTCCGTACCCGGTCTGTGATCAGCGCGTTCAATTTGACTGCTCCGAACGGAGAAACGAGCCGTACAAGCGAACCGTCACATACACCTCGCTCTTGTGCAAGCTCAGGTGAGATCTCAACGAATACATTCGGCACTTTCGCTTGGATGCCTTTCGATTTATTTGTCATGTTTCCTTCGTGGAAATGCTCCAGCATCCGGCCGTTATTGATATGAAGGTCATATTCCTCCGGAAATGCCGCTGGCTCGGTCCAATCAGAAAGGGCAAAGCGGGCTTTTTTGTCAGGGAAATTAAATCCGTCTTCATACAGAAGCGGTGTGCTTTCACCTGTGAAGCTGCCCCATAGGAAGCTGTTCCAGCCTTCAAGCACCTCATAGCTTGCTTTGGCAAACAGAGGAGAAAGACTCGCCATTTCAGAGAAAATGTCACTTGGATGGCTGTAATTCCAATTCGCTCCTAAACGGTTTGCCACCTCTTGAATAATCCACCAGTCCGGTTTTGCGTCACCAAGCGTCGGAAGCGCCTGATACAATCGCTGGACACGTCGTTCTGTGTTGGTAAATGTTCCGTCTTTTTCAAGTGAAGGAGTGGCCGGCAAGACGACATCAGCATATTGAGCTGTTCTTGACAGGAAGATGTCCTGTACCACGAAGAAATCAAGGCTTGATAAAATATCATGCACATGGTTCGCGTTTGAATCGACCAGTGCCATATCCTCACCGACAAGATACATAGCTTTCATTTTTCCTTCTTCAATGGCATGAAGCATTTGAATATTATCTAAACCAGGCTTTCCATCAATCTCGACACCATATGCCTCTTCAAATTTAGCGCGTGCTTTGTCATCTGTAATATGCTGATATCCCGGCAGCCATCCAGGCAATGTTCCCATATCACATGCGCCTTGCACGTTATTGTGTCCGCGCAGAGGATAAGCGCCGGCACCTGGACGGCGATAGTTGCCCGTAGCGAGAAGCAGGTTTGAAATGGCTGCTGATGTATCGGAACCGCCTGTATTTTGTGTGACACCCATTCCCCAAAGGACACAAGTGCCGTCAGCATCACGAATCATTTCAGCAATTTGAATGATGTTTTCTTTTGAAAGGCCTGTGATGCGTTCTGCATAATCAAGCGTATACGTTTTAAGGGTTTCTTTATAATCTTCAAAGTAATTGACGTTCTCATCAATAAACGCCTGATCGTGCCAGCCTTGGTCGATCATATATTTCGTAACAGCCATCAGCCAAACTTGGTCTGTGCCTTGTTTAGGGCTGATGAACAGATCAGATCGCTCAGCCATCTCATTTTTACGCAGGTCGGCAACAATCAGTTTTTGACCGTGGAGCTTGTGTGCCCGTTTGACGCGTGTTGCGAGCACCGGGTGTCCTTCCGCCGGATTGGCACCGACAATGATGACCAGGCCTGCTTTGGCAATATCTTTAATCGTGCCGGCGTCACCGCCCATGCCGACAGTGCGGAACAATCCGTCTGTAGCAGGAGACTGGCAGTAGCGTGAGCAGTTATCGACGTTGTTTGTTTCAAATACCTGACGCGCTAGTTTTTGAATGACGTAGTTTTCTTCATTCGTAATTTTAGAAGAAGAAATAAACCCTACAGAGCCTTTACCGTAATGCTCTTTAATTGATCCTAATCTGCTTGCGACAAGATCGAGGGCTTCTTCCCAAGAAGATTCCACAAAGGCTCCGTTTTTACGGATTAAAGGCTTTGTGATCCGCTCCTCAGAATTGACAAAATCCCAGCCGAATTTCCCTTTGACACATGTGGAAATCGCGTTAACCGGAGCATCAGAAACAGGCTGGATCTTTAAAATATCCCGTCCTTTTGTCCATACTTCAAATGAACATCCGACACCGCAGAACGTACATACAGTTTTCGTTTTTTTCGTTCTCGTTTCACGCATTGCCGCTTCGACTTCAGAAATGGCAAAAATGCTGCCATACCCCGGTTCAACATTTTTCACGAGATCAATCATCGGTTCCATGACGTCCTCTTTAATGCCTGTCATAAAACCAGCCTGCCCGAGCATTGATTTTTCCATCAGTGCATTACATGGACATACTGTTACACACTGACCGCAGCTGACACAGGAAGATTCATTGATCGGAACTCCCTCATCCCAAATGACGCGAGGGCGTTCGCGTTCCCAGTCGATTGAGAGTGTTTCATTTACCTGAAGGTTTTGACAGACCTCAACACACTGGCCGCAGGCAATACATTGGTTTGGATCATAGCGGTAAAAAGGATGAGACATATCAACCGCGCAAGAAGGATCTTCTTTTGGCGTGTATGGGTATTTTTGATGCTCGATCCCCATCATTTCCGCTGTATTATGCAGCGTACAGTTTCCATTGTTGTTGTCGCAAACTGTACAATACAGCAAATGATTTTCAAGAAGGCGGTCCATCGCTTCGGTTTGCGCTTCTTTCACTCGATTTCCTGAAAGATCAATAGACATCCCGTTTTCTGCAACCGTCGCGCATGAACGAACCAGCTTGCCGTTTGCCTCTACTATGCAAGTATCACAAGTTTGAATCGGGTCAACCTCTGGTACGTGGCAAATCTGCGGGTACTCAAGTCCGTTTTCATTTAAAATATCTAAAATTGTGGCCCCTGCTCGTGCTTGAATTTCTGTTCCGTCTACACGGACACTGATCGACTTAACGTCCATCATATTCATATTCCCCTCCATCTTTCTTTCAAGAAGTCAAAAAAAGCCATGTATAGATACACCTGCCCTTAATTCTAAGAAGGTGTAAACACACATGGCGGAATAGTTCACTAGCAAGTCTTACTAACAGACCAATCCTTGATTTTTATAAAACGATAGACTCATAACAAGATCCTATTACAAATCCATCAACACTGCTTTTATTATAATGTGATATTTATTATAATACAATATGGCAGGAAAATTTTAACCAAGTGAAATGTCCTGAGGGGAACCGGGAAAAGCCTTTATAAGGCAATATCGGAAGGGGTAATCAGCATGTCTAAAAAAATTCATGAATTCAATGATATTATTCGAAAACTTCGCAAAGAATTGTTCGGAAAAGGGCCTGAGAGAATTCATACTGTATTTGTAGAAAACATGGCAGTTTCAACACTATACGGAAATCTGAGTGCAAGCGAGCAGTTTATCGCCCGCACGCCTGAAGGAAGAGAGATGGTACATGCGGCCCGGACAAGCCTAATTCAAGACCTTTATTCCAAACAAACACCGGAAGGAATGGAGGAACTCATGGGAGCTAAGCTAGTCCATTTGTTTTCTGATATTAAAATTGAGGAAAACATCGCTGTATCTGTATTTGTTTTTGACCGAAAAATAGATGAGCAAAAAGAAGTTCTGCAAAGCTAGTATATTTGTCATTGACACAAATTTGTCACATTTGATATGATGTTGCTACAGTTATAGAAGGCTAAAGCAATGGAATGTATGCACGAACTGTATATATTCTCTTTCAATATCTTCATACTGCTTGATATTGTTGTATGGGTATGCATACAAGTTAGGCAGCATTCAAACGCCTGGTTTGACACAGGTTATTTGAGTGCTGCCTTTTTTATTGCCTTTCTTGCATAACTGTGAGAAAAGAAGAAGTAATGGAGGCGTTTAATTATGGCTTTTCGAAAACCGGATGAAATAGCGGAAGCAGCAATTGAAGCAGGGATGAAAAAAATAAAGCTCCCGCTGCCGTCACTGCTTGTGCTGGGGTTTTTAGGCGGTGCATTTATTGCGCTTGGGTATTTGCTTGATATCAGGGTAATCGGCGATCTTCCGAAAGAATGGGGGAGCCTGTCCAGTTTGATTGGTGCAGCAGTATTTCCAGTCGGCCTGATCCTTGTCGTACTCGCTGGCGCTGAACTGATCACAGGCAATATGATGTCAGTTGCGATGGCGTTATTTTCGAGAAAAATATCAGTAAAAGAGTTAGCGATTAACTGGGGAATCGTCACAATTATGAACTTAATCGGCGCATTGTTTGTTGCGTACTTTTTCGGGCATTTGGTTGGATTGACTGAAACAGGTCCTTATTTAGAAAAAACGATTGCCGTTGCCCAAGGAAAGCTCGATATGAGCTTTGGCAAGGTTCTCATTTCCGGCATCGGCTGTAACTGGCTTGTATGTCTTGCAGTGTGGCTTTCTTTCGGCGCCCAAGACGCAGCAGGAAAAATCCTTGGCATCTGGTTCCCAATCATGGCTTTTGTGGCTATCGGATTTCAGCACGTTGTCGCCAACATGTTTGTGATTCCTGCTGCCATTTTTGCAGGCTCATTCACGTGGGGGCAGTTCATCGGAAACATCATTCCGGCTTTTATCGGTAATGTCATCGGCGGAGCTGTATTTGTCGGTCTTATATATTTTATTGCATATCATAAGAAAGACCGCTCCAGAAAAGAAATGAAGCAGGTGTCATGACCAACGGGCAAATCCATTCGATGATTTGCACAATTTCCGTCCATTTTTAGAAAAAGATGTTTACAAAATGGAATTTGGTGGATATACTTACAAAGTAAGAAAAAAGCAAAGGAGGCTGAACCAAAATGACAATGAGACAACGACGTCAACCTGTACGTGATACACATGTAAAAGTTCATGGTTTATTCAGCCTGTGGAAGAGTTCGTGTCCTTCCTTAACCGATGCTTATCGCACGCATTAAATTCGGAATAGTCGGACATACGCAACTCCCCGCAGGCAGTAGAGGCATTGGTGTCTTCTTTTGTCTGCGGTTTTTATTTGCCCGCGGCAGAAGGGGTGTGCCGCGGGTTATTTCGCTTGATGCGGACTTTGAAAGGGGGTGAGCGATATGACGATTAACCTATTCTTTTTAACGTTAACGATAAAAAAAAGGTTTAAAAGCCTGGAAGAATTCGAACGAGAACAGCAGATTGAGCAGATTTATGATGAAATGAAAGAGTCTCAGTTAAAGCATCTTTATTTAACAAACTGGCGCTAAAAGCAACGAAAAAAACTGAAGGGGGAATGGCATATGCTTAGAATGGAATTATTGATGCATTATACAATGGAGAAGGACCAAGTTTAGCGATACGACTGTCAAGAAAATGCCTGCCTGCATACAATAAATCAACGTTACTGTGAGGCAGGTGATGGCATGATGAACGATTATCAAAAAAGGCTGCCGTCGATTGGCCATGGTTATGCGTCCATGCCGCATTCCTTCAAACATGGTTATGGAAATCCATTCCGACAGCAGAGGCTGATGGCAATGCAGCAGCAAAGGCTGTATGTATTCCCTTATCATTGGCATTAGAAAGAGGGCAGAAAACATTTTGTTTTCTGCTTTTTTTGCGGAAAAAAATGAAAAAGTTTAGTTCTGTTGAAACATTTTTCAATACATTGCCGTCTAGTTGGTACCTTCCTTCACTTTTAGAATGAAGATGATGTTTATTTTTTGAATATAATAAATAAACATAGGAAACCAAAAGCAGGTGTTTAAAATGCTAGAAAATAGACTCTATAAACGATCGGATTTTTGGAAATTATTTTCTCGGAAATATAAGCTAACCAAAACAATTGAGCATATGATGATTGACTCTATAGATATACAAGAAAATGACAGAATTTTAGAAATTGGAATCGGAAACGGCACTGTCTTTAAAAGCATAACCAAGAAACTAAAAAAGGGTAGCCTAAAAAGCATTGATCCTTCAAAACGAAAGGTAAGACAGATATCACGTGCGAATCGAAAGAACATGGGGAACGGGGAGGTTTTTCATGGCTATCCAGAGGACATTCCCTTTGATGACCGTACCTTTAATAAAGTCTTTTCTTTACATACGGTTCAAAGCTGCACCAATATTAGGCTTGCATTAAGAGAAATTTACAGGGTGCTTCAAATTGACGGCCGGTTTTATATCAGTATTGACACAAATACCGGTGAAAAAGAGAAAACGTATATTCAACTGCTGAAAGACCAGCATTTCAGGGATCTTTCTGTTATCAGGCGTGATTCCTGTCTATGTATTATGGCTGTTAAATAAAAAATTTCTCGGGAAATATATCCAAGATCCTCGCATTAGGATTTGGGTATATTTTCTTAATTTTTTATTTTTTGCATATACTTTATATTAAAAAAAGTTTTTTTCATATAAACTTATAACAGAAGAAAGAACAAAGAGGTGATTTCAGACAGGGCAGACATTCTTTATGAACAATAGGAATGAATATTCATTCCGCAAACGAATCGGAGGTTGTCAGATTACATGTTATCCGCATCCAGCAGTAAATACGACATGATTATGAAAGCGTCGGTCTCACTTTTTACGGAAAGGGGTTTTGACGCTACCACTATTCCTATGATAGCTGAACGTGCTCATGTAGGGACAGGAACGATCTATCGTTATTTTGACAGCAAAGAAACACTCGTTAACGTACTGTTTCAAGAAAGCATCCAGCGATTTACGGAAAAACTGAAGCAAGACGTTTCAGAATTGCCTGTCAGAGAAGGCTTTCACCACGTATTTTGCTGTCTCGTTCAGTTTACGAAAGAGAGCGACTATGCGCTTTTTTTTCTTGAAACCAAAAAAGATGCTCATTACTTAAATCATACAAGCAAAAAAATGATAGAAAATCTGACTCAAATGCTTGATGACTATTTTAATAAGGGAAAAGCGGAAGGCGTGATTCGCAGCCTGCCCTCTAATGTGTTAATTGCGATTGTATTAGGGGCGTTTCTCAAGATATATCAGCTCGTTCAAACAGGTGATATAGAGATGGACACTGATTTAATTACTGAATTGGAACAATGCTGCTGGGACGCCATTAAGCTTCATTCATCACAAAAATAAGGAAAGGGAGATGTTAATGAAACAGGCAAGCGCAATACCTCAGCCCAAAACATACGGACCTTTAAAAAATCTTCCGCATCTGGAAAAAGAACAGCTTTCTCAATCCTTATGGCGGATAGCTGATGAATTGGGACCGATTTTCCGTTTTGATTTTCCGGGAGTATCCAGTGTTTTTGTCTCGGGCCACAATTTTGTGGCTGAAGTATGTGATGAAAGCCGCTTTGACAAGAACCTTGGCAAAGGCTTGCAAAAGGTGCGCGAATTCGGGGGAGATGGCTTATTTACAAGTTGGACGCACGAACCGAACTGGCAAAAAGCCCACCGCATTTTGCTGCCGAGTTTTAGTCAAAAAGCGATGAAAGGCTATCATTCTATGATGCTGGATATCGCAACCCAGCTGATTCAAAAGTGGAGCCGGTTAAACCCTAATGAAGAAATTGATGTAGCGGACGATATGACACGTCTGACGCTTGATACGATTGGGTTATGCGGGTTTAACTATCGATTCAACAGCTTTTACCGTGATTCACAGCATCCGTTTATCACCAGTATGCTCCGTGCCTTAAAAGAGGCGATGAATCAATCGAAAAGACTGGGCCTGCAAGATAAAATGATGGTGAAAACGAAGCTGCAGTTCCAAAAGGATATAGAAGTCATGAACTCCCTGGTTGATAGAATGATAGCGGAGCGAAAGGCGAATCCGGATGAAAACATTAAGGATCTCTTGTCTCTCATGCTTTATGCCAAAGATCCAGTAACGGGTGAAACGCTGGATGACGAAAACATTCGATACCAAATCATCACATTTTTAATTGCTGGACATGAGACAACAAGCGGGTTGCTATCCTTTGCGATTTATTGTCTGCTTACACATCCGGAAAAACTGAAAAAAGCTCAGGAGGAAGCGGATCGCGTGTTAACGGATGACACGCCTGAATATAAACAAATCCAGCAGCTCAAATACATTCGGATGGTTTTAAATGAAACCCTCAGACTGTATCCAACAGCTCCGGCTTTTTCTCTATATGCGAAGGAGGATACTGTTCTAGGCGGGGAATATCCGATCAGCAAAGGGCAGCCAGTCACTGTTTTAATTCCAAAACTGCACCGGGATCAAAACGCTTGGGGACCGGATGCGGAAGATTTCCGTCCGGAACGGTTTGAGGATCCTTCAAGTATCCCTCACCATGCGTATAAGCCGTTTGGAAACGGACAGCGCGCTTGTATTGGCATGCAGTTTGCTCTTCAAGAAGCGACAATGGTTCTCGGTCTTGTATTAAAGCATTTTGAATTGATAAACCATACTGGCTACGAACTGAAAATCAAAGAAGCATTAACGATCAAGCCGGATGATTTTAAAATTACTGTGAAACCGCGAAAAACAGCGGCAATCAATGTACAGAGAAAAGAACAGGCAGACATCAAAGCAGAAACAAAGCCAAAAGAAACCAAACCTAAACACGGCATACCTTTACTCGTTCTTTACGGTTCAAACCTTGGGACAGCTGAGGGAATAGCCGGTGAACTGGCAGCTCAAGGCCGCCAGATGGGCTTTACAGCTGAAACGGCTCCGCTTGATGATTATATCGGCAAGCTCCCTGAAGAAGGGGCAGTCGTCATTGTAACGGCTTCTTATAATGGGGCGCCGCCTGATAATGCTGCCGGATTTGTAGAGTGGCTGAAAGAGCTTGAGGAAGGCCAATTGAAAGGTGTTTCCTATGCGGTATTCGGCTGCGGAAACCGGAGCTGGGCCAGCACGTATCAGCGGATTCCCCGCCTGATTGATGACATGATGAAAGCAAAGGGGGCATCGCGTTTAACAGCGATTGGGGAAGGTGACGCCGCCGATGATTTTGAAAGCCACCGCGAGTCTTGGGAAAACCGCTTCTGGAAGGAAACGATGGACGCATTTGATATTAACGAAATAGCCCAGAAAGAAGACAGGCCTTCATTATCGATTACTTTTCTCAGTGAAGCGACGGAAACGCCGGTTGCTAAAGCATATGGCGCGTTTGAAGGGATTGTGTTAGAGAATCGAGAACTCCAGACAGCTGCCAGCACGCGTTCAACCCGCCATATTGAATTGGAAATTCCGGCTGGTAAAACATATAAAGAAGGCGATCATATCGGAATCCTGCCGAAGAACAGCAGGGAGCTTGTTCAGCGGGTTCTCAGCCGATTCGGTTTGCAGTCCAATCATGTGATAAAAGTAAGCGGAAGCGCTCATATGTCTCATCTGCCGATGGATCGGCCGATCAAAGTTGCGGATTTATTGTCGTCCTATGTGGAGCTGCAGGAACCGGCATCAAGGCTTCAGCTTCGGGAGCTGGCCTCTTATACAGTCTGTCCGCCGCATCAAAAAGAGCTGGAACAGCTCGTTTTAGATGATGGCATTTACAAAGAGCAGGTACTTGCAAAACGTCTTACCATGCTTGATTTTTTAGAGGATTATCCTGCCTGCGAAATGCCGTTTGAACGGTTTTTAGCACTTTTGCCATCACTAAAACCGAGATACTATTCCATTTCAAGCTCACCGAAAGTTCATGCAAATATCGTGAGCATGACGGTAGGAGTTGTGAAAGCCTCAGCATGGAGCGGCCGAGGTGAATACCGGGGTGTCGCCTCTAATTATTTAGCAGAATTGAATACAGGTGATGCAGCAGCCTGTTTCATTCGTACCCCGCAGTCCGGATTCCAGATGCCGGATGAGCCTGAAACGCCTATGATTATGGTTGGGCCGGGCACAGGAATTGCGCCATTCAGGGGCTTTATTCAGGCAAGATCGGTTTTGAAGAAGGAAGGAAGCACCCTTGGTGAAGCACTTTTATACTTCGGCTGCCGCCGCCCGGACCATGACGACCTTTACAGAGAAGAGCTGGATCAAGCGGAACAGGAAGGTTTGGTCACAATCCGCCGATGCTACTCGCGCGTCGAAAACGAACCAAAAGGATATGTCCAGCACTTGCTCAAGCAAGATACGCAGAAATTGATGACACTCATTGAAAAAGGGGCTCATATTTACGTATGCGGTGATGGATCGCAAATGGCTCCTGATGTAGAGAAAACTTTCCGATTGGCGTATGAAGCTGAAAAAGGAGCAAGTCAGGAAGAATCAGCTGAATGGCTGCAAAAGCTGCAAGATCAAAAACGTTATGTAAAAGACGTTTGGACAGGAATGTAAAATATAAAATCCCGCCAATCTGATTGGCGGGATTGATTTGCATGTGAGAAAACCGGCACGATAATGAAATCTACTGAAAAGGATGTTATAGGGAGTATCGCGCCGGCCTTATTATTCATATCGTCATGCAGAGGCAAAAGTTTAGTTCTTTTTACCTTATTTTTAAAAATAAATAGTCTAAAAGTCTTGTTTTTGATTTTCAACTCAGGCTTTTGGCATTTTGTACTTTTTTATTCCTCAAGATCAGTCATCTGTTGAAGATTGATGCTTGAATTGCCGTTCCACATGCTTACGGTAATGAAAGTCATGAATCAGCCGGATCGTGGGCCTGATTAACAGCAGCAAGCTTCCGATCGCAAACAGCCATATCCCTGCCGACATTAATCGGTCATAAAAAAAGAAAAAGCTCCCGACGAGAAACAAAGCACCAATAATAAAATCGTTTACTGTATAAAGAATCTTATATCGTTTTTTGAAAAAAAGCTTATATCGTTTCAGCTCTTTTTGGATGTGATGTTCTTCATTTACTGTCACCATCATCCCTCCATTCTATTTTGGCTTACCCTTACGTAAACGGTATGTAAACATAAGGGATGCCTTGCCGAAAGGAGACATAATCAACGATTTTAAGCAATTAGAATACTCTTCTATTTGAATGTTTAGTTATAGTCACAAGATCTTCCTTCAAAAACCAGAGGCAATTAGTAAAAAAGAGATCCACATAGAATCTCTTTTTTACGATTTCATCGCCTGAACAATAAGAGCAGTCAAAGCTTTTGCCCCTTTAGGAACCAAGTGAACACCATCAGGGGTAAAATATTCTGGATGCTGAAGAGCTTCTGTATGCCAGTCAACTAACGTAACATTTTGATGTGCGTGGGCCTGTTGCTGCAAAGATTCATTTACCTTGCTTTCCCATTGGCGGGGAACCCGTGTATTGACAAGATAAATATGAGCTTTTGAGAAAGATTGAAGCAGTTGTTCGATTTGGCTGTTTGTAAAGTAGCCATTGGTTCCAAGCTCAATGATGACAGCCTTGTTCGGCTGATTAAAAGACTTGTACTCCCTTGCGAGTTCCAAAGCTTGAGACATTTGTCTTCCTACCTTTCCATCAATCGTCACATGTGAAAGTGACTGACGCAGGTGTGAAGAAATATCAAGCATGACGGAATCTCCTATAGCTAACACCTCTTTCGCAGTGTGTGCTGGTTTTTTCGCCTGTTGAGATTGCGTGTCTTTCTTTTTATGAGTCTCTTGCCCACTATCTTTGTTTTCCTTTTGACGTTGATCGGATTCTGTTGTCTTTTGTTCAGGATTGTGTTTTTTATCTGCTGCAGCGTTCTTTTTATCCCCAGAAGCATGGCTGGTGTCAGCATTTGTTTCTTGTGAGCTATATGTCCATTTGGTAGGGTGCTTTTGCTCGCCGGCTAGCCCTGACAGCCCGCCTGCAAAAATAAGTATAGCGAAAATGATGAAACCAATTGACATTTTGCTGATGACAGATGTCGTTTTCCATTCCTTGATTCTATGTATAAAAACACGGCGGAAAAATGACCTAAATCCCTGTGTCCGTATCGGCTTCTCAATAAAATGGTAGGAAAGCTCGGCAAGTATACATGTCACAATGACCTTTAGCACGATATGCCAAAAAACAGGGTTTCCGATTTCTTGAACTGGCGTGCTTAACACAATAACAGGGTAGTGCCAAAGATAAATTCCGTAAGACCTCGTTCCAAGCCACCGAAGCGGCCTCCATGAAAGCAGATTGCCTAAAAAGCTGCTCGGATGGCAAACACATGCAATAAGGATTGCGGCAGTCACGCTAATGAATAGCATTCCGCCTCTGTAAAGAAAAGGCTCGTATTCATCTGTGAAATAGACACACAACACTAATATACAAAATGCCGAAAATTCAGTGGCGTGCAAAGTGTGCTTCAGTTTGCTAGGCAGCCTGTTGGAAGACAGCCTTTTCATCGGCCATACCATAGCCAAGGCACATCCGATGAGAAGTTCAAACGAACGAGTGTCTGTGCCATAGTAAACGCGGCTCGGATCTCCGCCAGGTTCATACAGTACGCTCATCATCACGGCTGAACAAAGCGCAAGCAATGATATCACCGCAGCCAATCTGGCGCGGCTTTTCATTATGTACATTCCAACAACTAAGAACATCGGCCATATGATATAAAATTGTTCTTCAATCGCCAGCGACCAAAGGTTTTTTAGAGGTGATGGGGAACCGAAACTATCAAAATATGATAGCTTGTGAAAAATAAACCACCAATTGCTCATATAAAAGAGAGAAGAGATCGCATCTCCACGTAGAGTGTGCAATAGTTCTCGATCAAACAATACGACCCACACAACAGTGGAAAAGATCATAAGGTACGCTGCCGGCAGAAGCCGCCGAATGCGGCGCACCCAAAAGTCCCGAAAATCAAGATTGATATCATTTCCATATGCCGGTAATAGAATAGATGTAATCAAATATCCGGATAAAACAAAAAAGATATCAACTCCGATAAAACCTCCGTTAGCCCAATTGAAATTTAGGTGATAAGCGATAACTGACAGGACGGCAAAAGCCCGAAGGCCATCAAGTCCAGGGATGTATCGATGATGCTGTGTCTTGTGATACATGGGTATTCCTCCAATAGTATGCAAATATTCTCGTTGTTTTTGATAGCGAGGTTACGACCTCGAATAGAGAAGAGAGAAAACATCCATAATCTTAGATGGATGTTTTTATTTTATCGAATATAACGTTCTCCCACGAGCAAGTTTGAAATGACGCTGGTTGGAATTGTAAACTCGGTAACGCCCATATAGCCGGGGGCGACTTCATATTCGTCAAATGAGATCACAAGTTTATGGTCTTCAGTAATGTAAAACGTCTGATCAGGAAGAATCGTTTTGAACGGTTCTGCATCTTCGTCAGTGAGCCAATATATTTTATTTGGATCTTCCTTCATTTGCTGTTTCATTTGTTCTTTGATGTTTTGACTGATGACTTTGATATAGCGCTCATCTTTGAATAAGCTTTTTAATGTAAGTAAAATATCATTCTTTTTGTCAATTGTAATATAACGGCTTTGTGTGTAGGAAGATGCTTGTGTTGTTTCAATATTGCGCCGGATAGAGAGTAAATCTGGCGTGTCTGTGACCGTCTCGTAATCACTGTAGATGCTGAGATGCCCTTTTTTGTTTTGGGATGTGGACTGTATAAACTCTTTATACAGCTGCTGGCTTTCTTTCAAGTATTTCTCGTTAATGCTGTTTTCAAGCTCTTTATTAGAAAGTCCGGACAAAGCAGGTGTTTTGACATCAATGCTTGATTGGTCTTTTTCCTCTTTGATTTCAATAAAGGTGATCGCTTTGACGATTTTGCCGATGACAGGGATCTTTGACATAGCCTGAGCGGCGTCCGGGTTGATATTAACAAGCGCAGTGAATAAAATAGCTGCAGCGATTGCTGCTGATGTCGGCCACATGACGATTCTTTTCTTTTTTGGTTCTTGCTGAAGGGCTTTTTCAACAATGATATCCAATTCTTTAGGAATCTGAACATTTTTATATTCTTCTCTTAATTGCTGTAATCTCTTATCCATTAAGAAAGATCCTCCTTCGTCAACTGAATGCGCATCAGCTTCAATGCTCTGTATAGGCGCGTTTTGACGGTATTCGTGTTTTCTCCTGTAATTTCCGCAATTTCTTCTAATTTGAGGTCTTCAAAAAAACGTAAAATAATAATGGTTTTATAGCGGTACGGCAATTTGTCAAGCGCTTCATGGAGATCAGTATCCTTGTAATGGTCTTCCTTTCCTTTGCTTAAAAATTCTATCGTTTCGTCGTCCATCACTCTTATCTTTTTTTGTTTGCGCAAAAAATCAATGGCTGTCCGTACTAAAATTTTATAAAACCAGCTTTTTATCGTCTCAGGGTTCCTGACCGTTTCAACTGAGCTCAGCGCTTTTTTTATAGATTCTTGAACAATATCTAATGCGTCATCTTGATTTTTTACATAACTGAAAGCCAACCTGTAGAAATCTTGCTTATGGTCAGTTATGCATGTGACAAGCAACGCTTTTGTTGTTTGTTTTTTCTTCATTGCAATAAAGGGCTCCTTTTTGAATATACGTATATCGCAGGCTGTTACCTAGGATAGACGCGGCAGGCTGAAAAATAGTTTGCGCAGAATCACATTTTTTTAAAAGAGAGAAGTAAATCAGCATGGGGGGTTATGCATAAAAAAAACAAGGCTTGTTTTGTACAAGCCTTGTTTTTGGGGTAAGAGATGCCAAACATTATTCCAAATAATGTTTTTTGAAATCTGAGTGAATAGAAAATTTACGGCGCAACTGGATGAGATTTTTCCCGAAGCTCTCTTCTAAAAGCTCTCTATGCTTTTTCAGAATTTCCATGAGGTACAGATCATGAATGATCACTTCAGTAATAGGCATGACTAACCCTACATGCATCGTCCATGCAGCACGGCTGTCGTTGCCAAGTGAGACAATGCCCGCTACTACTTCTGAATCATCTCCGCTATAGACAAGCCACCGTCCGTCATACTCTTCTGTAATTTCACTGCTCATATCATGAAGGTAAACATTGGCAAAATCAGATACGATGTCTCCGTACGCAATAATGGTGACAATAACGCCTTGATCTGCCGCATGTTTGAGCTCTGATTCTATCTCCTCAAAATCCTCTTTCCATATTTCTAAAAGGATTCTTTTTTTGGCGGATAAGATACAAGCCTTCACCTTTTCAAGAATTTCACTGCGGCCGGTGATATTCCAGATGTTTTCCCGGTCATTAGCAGTCTGCTCGAACTTTTCAAAATATTTCTCAGCCTGATCAAAATGCTCTTCCGCTTTGAGCCGGCGGTTTTTAATCAGTTCTTTTGCGGGGACTGGAACATACTGAGGCGTATTTCCATGACTGACAAAAACATCTCCCCTTATGACAAGGCTTTCCAAGACTTCATAAATTTTAGAACGGGGCACTCCGGATTTTTTGGCAACGGCATAGCCTGTTAAAGGTGATTCTTGCAATAATGCCAAATACGCTTTCGATTCATATTCTGTAAAATTGAGGTTTTTTAAAATGTCTAACATATTTTCTTTCATATATCCTCCAATATAAAGAGCAATCGCTGCCTTAGTAATCGCTATTTTAACAAACCATATTGATTTATTCCAAACGCATTGATACACTTTTATAAGTAGTTACTTTTGTAGTCACTATATTATTGAGGGGATTTTTAAAGGGGGAGAGAACAATGCACAGCTTACTCGCATACATACCGATCGCTGCCATGATGGTTATCATGCCGGGGGCAGATACGATGCTTGTGATGAAAAATACGCTTAGGTATGGCCCGAAAGCCGGCCGTTATAACATTCTCGGATTGGCGACAGGACTTTCCTTTTGGACGGTAATTGCCATTTTAGGATTATCAGTGGTGATCGCAAAGTCAGTGATTCTTTTCACAACGATCAAATATTTGGGAGCGGCATACTTAATTTATTTAGGTGTAAAAAGTTTTTTTGCTAAAAGTATGTTTTCGTTAGATGACATGCAATCCCAAGCAAAAAATATGGCAAGTTCTCCGAAACGTTATTATAAAACTTCCTTTATGCAGGGATCACTCAGTAACATTCTCAATCCTAAAACTGTTTTGGTGTATGTGACAATCATGCCCCAATTTATCAATTTGAACGGAAATATAAACCAGCAGCTCATTATTTTAGCTTCAATCCTAACCTTATTAGCGGTGTTGTGGTTCCTGTTTCTTGTTTATATTATTGATTACGCAAAAAAATGGATGAAAAACTCGAAGTTCCAGAAAGTGTTTCAAAAAATCACCGGAATAATATTAGTAGGTTTCGGCATCAAAACTGGTTTGAGTTAACACTTAAATGAAGTGAATGAAATTTGAAACCAAAGTTTAATTTGTGTTTGACCCATAAAAAAGACAAGGGAGTGAGTATCCCTTGTCTTTTTTTATTTCATCTTATGTCCTCTGCGGGTTTGCACCTTGTACAAAATAATCAATAAAACAAACCAGACCGGGGTGACAAACAAAGCAATACGTGTATCATTCGCCAGTGCCAATATGACAAGAATGAACGCGAGAAATGCAAGTGTTAAATAGTTGGATAATGGGTAAAAAGGCATTTTGAATTTGTTTGCTTTCGCTTCATGCTGCCTTGTTTTTCGATATTTCAAATGGCAAATCACCGTGATGCCCCAAATAAAAATGAAGCATATTGTAGAAACACTTGTAATCAGTGTGAAGACTTGCTCGGGCATTAAATAATTCAGACTAACGCCAATCAGAATGGCGACGGATGAAAAGAACAGCGCATTGCTTGGCACGTTAGAAGAAGTTAATTTCTTTAAAAGTCCAGGTGCGTGATGATCCTTTGCAAGTGAATAGACCATTCGGCTTGTGCTGAATAAAGCGCTATTTGCAGCTGACGCGGCTGATGTTAATACAACAAAATTGATCAAACTGGCAGCCACAACGATGCCTACTGCAGAGAAGACCTGAACAAATGGGCTTTCGTTTGGATTCAACACATTCCAAGGATAAATACACATAATCACGAAAAGTGCGCCAACATAAAAAAGTAAAATCCGGACAGGGATTTGATTGATGGCTTTAGGGATCACTTTTTGGGGATTTTCTGTTTCACCTGCTGTCAGTCCAACAAGTTCAATACCCACGAAAGCGAAGACGACCATTTGGAACGATAGGATAAACCCATGCCATCCATTTGGGAACATGCCGCCGTGGCTCCAAAGATTGGTGAGGCTGGCAGGGCCGGAAGCTGTGGAAAAACCTTTCGCAATCAGGAAAATGCCAGTTACGATCAGAGCCAGTATGGCAATGACTTTGATCAATGCAAACCAAAATTCTAATTCTCCGAAAAGTTTAACGGTGGCAAGGTTCATGATCAGCAGGATAATAAGCGCAAGAAGACCCGGCAGCCATTGAGGCACATCGGGAAGCCAATATTGCGTATAAATGCCGACCGCCGTTAAATCAGCCATCGCGAGGGAAATCCAACAGAACCAGTAGGTCCACCCAGTGATAAATGCTGCCATGTTTCCTAAATAGTCCCTTACAAAATCAACAAAAGAGTGGTATCCCGCATTTGATAAGAGCAGTTCTCCGAGCGAACGCATAATGAAAAAGCAAAATACGCCGGTGATCAAGTAAGCAAATAAAATGGATGGTCCTGCAAAGTGGATGGATTTACCTGAACCTAAAAATAAACCTGTACCGATTGCACCTCCAATCGCCATTAATTGTATATGCCTGTTTTTAAGGCCTCTAGACAATTTCTGTTGCTGGCCAAAATTGTCTTTGCTAGAATTGCCTATCAATTTTATTTTCCTCCAGTAATAAAAAGATGAGTAAAGTTTTATCGGATATTATAACATTTAAAAGAATAGATACTTTTATTTTTAAATTTTAAAACTATTTTAAGTGCTGTTACATGTCTTCTGGCTCTATTTTCACTCGTGATTCTACCTGAATAGCAGAGTAAAACAGGAAAGTCATTTGGACAATCTGACAGCCTAGTTTGAATCGGTAACGATTTGTATAATTGTATACCCACTATGATTGAGGCCTACAGGGGGGATCAAATCGAGAGAATCGGAGATAAAGTTTTTAAGCTTACAGATTCCTTAACTTTGCAAAAATGACGAAGTTTTGCAAATTGTAATACTGTGGCGGTCACATAGAGTGTCCGTCTTTTTAGTTGTGAACGAACTTAAGAGGTTATATTTGGGTCATTTGTCATGATCTATAAGATTCATTTTTTGTCATTGATGATTTTGACATCATTACATTCCCCGAGAATGATAAACTGTTTACTGATTATTACTTTTGAAGGGGACTGGCCCTCCAGAACTGAGCATCTATCATACTAATATGAGATGCAAATGATTCAACATGTAAACATATACGCATAAAAGCCAGTATTGTCAATCTGCTATAGAGACCTTTTTAAACGTGTATCAGCAGATAATCTCAACGCGGACTATAAAGTTTCGAAATATTCTTGTTAATGGCTTATCTAATAAGGACAAAGGATGATAGACGTGAGAAGAATAGATAAAATATACCATCAGCTCAAGCATAATTTTCATGATTCAACCTTAGATCATCTTTTAAAAATACAAGGGAATTCAGCAAAGGAGATTGCCGAGCAGCTGAAAATGGAGCGGTCCAATGTCAGCTTTGAATTGAACAATCTCGTCCGGTCCAAAAAGGTCATCAAAATTAAAACATTTCCTGTAAGATATATCCCAGTCGAGATAGCAGAAAAATTATTCAACAAGAAATGGGATACAGAGATGATGGAAGTGAAAGACCTTCAGGCGTTTTCCGGAAATTCAAAGCAAAATCATCAACACATTTCCACGAATCCCCTAGAGCTTATGATAGGGGCAAAAGGGAGTTTGAAGAAAGCGATCTCCCAGGCAAAAGCAGCTGTCTTTTATCCGCCGAACGGTCTGCATATGCTCCTCCTAGGGCCGACTGGTTCCGGTAAATCCCTTTTTGCGAACCGAATTTACCAGTTTGCCATTTACTCTGACATATTGAAGGCCGGCGCACCAATTATTACATTTAACTGTGCAGACTACTACAACAACCCTCAATTATTGCTTTCTCAATTATTCGGACACAAAAAAGGTTCATTTACAGGTGCTGCCGAGGATAAGGCGGGTTTAGTCGAACAGGCCAATGGGGGCATTCTTTTTATGGATGAAATCCACCGCCTCCCTCCCGAGGGACAAGAAATGCTGTTTTATTTTATTGACAGCGGTTCTTATAACAGGCTTGGAGAATCTGAACATAAACGAACATCGAACGTATTGTTTATTTGTGCGACTACAGAAAATCCGAGTTCTGCACTATTGAAAACGTTTTTGCGAAGAATCCCAATGACCATTCATATTCCTTCGCTTGAAGAACGATCGCTTAAAGAAAGAGTGGATCTGACGACGTTTTTATTAGGGAAAGAAGCAGAGCGAATTAAGAAGAATCTGAGTGTGCATATCGATGTCTATAATGCGCTTATTCACTCTGCGAAATTTGGAAATGTCGGACAGCTGAAATCAAATGTCCAGTTAGTTTGCGCACACGGATTTTTGCATAACCTTGACAGAAATGAAGTTATTGAACTGACTGTTCGCGATCTGCCTGATGAAATCAAGCAAGAATGGATGTCCAGCAGCAAAAACATGCAAAGAAGCAAAGCCATTTCTGAATATGTCAATATTACAACGATTATCTCTCCGATTGTAGAAGATGAAACAACAAAAATTGACGAAGACCTCTCATTTAACTTATATCATTTGATTGAGGAAAAAGTGAAAACGCTTATGAAAGAAGGTTTATCCAAAAAGGATATTAACCAATACATCTTGACTGATGTCCATTTGCATGTCAGAAGTTTTTTTCATCATCAAGCTTTTCAAAAAGACAGCCTGCTGACATTCGTTGAAGATGACGTGATTCAAATGACAAAACAGTTAAAAGAAATAGCTGAACATGAGCTGGATTGCACATTTGACCGTAAGTTTATTTATTTCTTGAGTATGCATATTGACGCATTTTTAAAGCGAGGAAAGCAAATTGATGTTTTGAATACACAGGAGACGGATGAAATTCGTGATACCCATGTGAAAGAATATCGGGTGGCGATGATTTTTAAAGATAAAATTCAGGAATATTTTAAAGTGGCTATTCCTGAAATAGAAGTCATCTACTTAACGATGTTAATCCATTCCATCAAATCGTTAAAGGAGAACAAAAGAGTCGGTATCATCGTGGCTGCGCATGGAAACAGCACGGCGAGTTCGATGGTTGAAGTCGCGACAGAACTGCTAGGGAGCACGCCGATTGCAGCAGTCGATATGCCGCTTTCTGTTTCACCTTCGGACATTCTTGAATGCGTAGCAGAAAAAATGAAACAGGTTGATGAAGGCGAAGGTGTTTTAATGCTGGTAGACATGGGGTCGCTTGCAATGCTGGAAAGCAGGCTGGAGGAAAAGACAGGCATTTCCATTAAAACGATCAGCAATGTTACGACTTCAATGGTGCTGGATGCTGTCAGAAAGGTCAACTATTTGAATTTAAATTTGCATGCGATCTATCAATCGGTCACGAAGGATTTTATCGAGTTGTGGGAGCGTCAGCCAGCGGCATCCGGCAAAAAGAAGGCATTGGTATCCATCTGCACGACGGGTAGCGGAACGGCCAAAAAGCTGGAAGACATTCTAACCACGATCGTAAACAAGGCCTCCGATACCCCCATTCACATATTGACCGTATCATCGATTAAGCTGGCCAACAGCATAAAAGAAATCGAAAAAGAGTATGAAATCCTTGCGACAGTCGGAACGAAAGACCCTAAAATCAATGCTCCGCATGTATCTTTAGAAGTGTTAATTGAAGGGGAGGGAGAGAAGCTGATTCAACAGGCGATTACAAAAGGAAGCATCCCCTTGAGCAATGGATTGAACGAAGCAAATATTATTGTCAGGGAGCTTTGCGAGGATAGCCTGAAAAAATACCTTGTCTTCTTGAATCCCCACCATGTGATCGAAATGTTATTGGAGTGGCTGCAAACCGTTCAAGATGAGCTGGGGGTCATTTTCAATAATGCTGTTTTGATCAAAGTCATTATGCACACGGCTTTCGCCTTTGAAAGGGTAATTAAGCAGAATCCGATCGCTTTCTCAGAGGAAGAAGAGATCAATGATCACCTGAAGGAAATGGTGTACGTGACAGAGCGAACATTAGCCCCTTATGAAGAAAAGCTAGGACTTCGCATAAGTGATGATGAAAAATTATTTATAGCCGCCATATTTGCTGAAGAAGTGCATGGCCAGCTGTTTTAAAAACAGTTTTTTTATATGAACCTGTATTAAATGGAACACCATTTTAATACAGGTTTATTTTTTTCGTTTTAAGTGTTTCGACAACAAATTGCTATTGGCTGAAATAACAATGAAAACGCTTAACACAACTGTGTTGGCACGATCCTTGCATTATATATGGATGTACAAAACAGGAAAGGAGCAATAGATATGATTTCAGTTATTATCAGCGGTCATGGAGATTTTCCCATAGCGTTAAAAGAATCTTCAGGGATGATATTCGGTGAAGAAAATAACCTGATTGCAGTGCCGTTTTTTAAAGGGGAAGGAATACAAACGCTGCAAGAAAAATATCATCAGGCGCTCAAGGATATCCCGGAAGAACATGAAGTGCTTTTTTTAGTCGATATTTTTGGAGGGACGCCATATAACGCGGCAGCTTCCTTTATTGCTGAGGATCAAAGAATGGATATGGCAGCCGGCGTAAACCTGCCGATTCTGCTGGAGGTATTAAGCCTGAGAGAACATCTGGCTCTCAAAGATTTGCTGAACAACTTAAAAGCAATGAGTCAGCAAAGCTTTCAAGTGTGCAGTGAACATTTAGAAAAAGTAAAAACAGCCAATCAAGATACAAGAGAGGATGAATTATGATGAACATTGTGTTAGCAAGAATTGATGACCGCTTTATTCACGGCCAAATCCTGACAAGGTGGATAAAAGTCCATGCAGCCGACCGAATCATCGTTGTCTCCGACGATATTGCTCAGGACGAAATGAGAAAAACGCTGATCCTTTCTGTTGCGCCTTCAAATGTAAAGGCAAGTGCCGTCTCGGTTTCTAAAATGGCAAAAGCATTTCATAGTCCGCGCTACGAAGGGGTAACGGCAATGCTCTTGTTTGAAAATCCGTCTGATATTGTATCTCTTATAGAAGCAGGTGTACCGATCAAAACCGTAAACGTCGGGGGAATGCGTTTTGAAAATCATCGCAGGCAAATCACAAAATCAGTCAGTGTCACAGAACAAGATATAAAGGCATTTGAAACATTAAGTGACAAGGGCGTGAAACTGGAATTGAGGCAGCTGCCTTCAGATGCCAGTGAGGATTTTGTACAGATTTTACGGAACGTAACAAAATAATCAAGGGGATGAGAATATGTCTTCATTACAAATTATTTTGTTGTTAATCATTGCAGCAATCACCGGAATCGCAAGTGTATTGGATGAAGGGCAGACACACCGGCCGCTTGTGGCCTGTACGTTAGTTGGCTTGGTGCTCGGGGACTTAAAAACGGGAATTATTCTTGGAGGCACACTGGAGCTGATGGCGCTCGGCTGGATGAACGTCGGGCTTGCCATGGCACCTGATACAGCGATCGCCTCTGTCATCTCAACCATTTTAGTTATTACCGCTGATCAAGGAATTGGCGAGGGGATTGCTGTCGCTGTTGCTTTAGCAGCTGCGGGTCAGGCGCTGACGATTTTTGTTCGGACGATCACTGTCTTTTTCATCCACCGCGCTGATCAATATGCAAAAGCGGGAAATATAAAAGGAATTGAAATTATGCATATTACCGCGATGGTGTTTCAAGCTTTGCGCGTCATGATTCCTACATTGATTGTTGCTTTAATTAGTGTCAGCGCTGTTCAGGCGTTCCTGGGAAATATTCCTGATGTCATTACAAAAGGACTGCAAATAGGCGGAGGCATTATTGTGGTAGTCGGGTATGCCATGGTGATCAATATGATGAATATTCCTTATTTAAAGCCATTTTTCTATATTGGTTTCTTATTAGCGGCGTTTACCGATTTTAACTTAGTGGGATTTGGAGCCCTTGGTCTCTGTCTGGCGCTTTTATACCAGCAGGTGATGCAAAAACAAAGCGCTCACGGAGCAGTCGCGGCCGCATCAGACAGTGGCAGTGTTGCTGTTTATGATGACGATGATGATGATCTTGATGCCTAAACGATGAGGGGGAAGAAAAAATGGAGAAAGAAAAACGATTAACGAAGAAAGAAATTTTCAGCATGTTTATTCGTTCAAATTTTTTACTCGGTTCCTTTAACTTCGAACGTGTGCAGGCAATGGGATATTGTTATGTCATGATACCGGCGATCAAAAAATTGTACGGTCCCGGAGCGAAAAGAAACGAAGCCTTACAGCGGCATTTGGAATGGTTTAATACACATCCGTGGCTGACAGCGCCTATATTTGGCGTGACGGCAGCCATGGAAGAAGAAATGGCGAACAATAAAGGAATTGACGGAAAAGCGATAAGCGGAATGAAAATCGGTTTGATGGGACCAATAGCGGGCGTAGGCGATCCAATTTTTTGGGGAACGATTCGTCCTGTCTTAGCTGCGCTAGGAGCCTCCCTTGCTTTAGGAGGAAACATTGCCGGCCCTTTGCTATTCTTTTTCTTGCTGAATGCCATAAGATTAAGCACAAAATATTACGGATTAAAGTATGGCTATGTGAAAGGAATGGAGATTCTTCAGGATTTAGCGGGGAATCGCATTCAAAAGCTTACAGAGGGCGCTTCGATTCTCGGGTTATTTGTTATGGGGGCTCTCGTGTCCAAATGGACCACCATCAACATTCCAATCGTTGTATCCAGGATTAAGGATGAAAGCGGAAAAGTAGATGTTCAAACGGTACAAAACGTGCTAGACAGCATTATGCCGGGGGCGCTGCCTCTCGGATTAACGTTATTGGTGGCATGGATGCTTCGCAAAGGGGTGAATCCACTTCTCATTATTTGCGGCATCTTTGTCATCGGGATTCTCGGGTATTGGGCTGGATTCTTAGCATAAGGTGTGTGAAGGAAAGAGAGAGAAACTGCAGCAGTCTTTTCATATATAAATCATTCGGATAACAGTGAAACAGAGGAGAATTGCCAGAAACGGACCAGCTTGCGCAGCAGTCTCTCTTGAAAGTGTTCAAACATGAAGAGAGGAGCGAAGGAACAAATGAAAAAGAGACTTATTCAAGTCATGATCATGTTCACCCTGCTGTTGACTATGGCATTTTCGGCGGATGCAGCCGATTCAAGCTACTATGATGAGGAATACCGTCCTCAATATCACTTCACACCGGAAGCAAACTGGATGAATGACCCAAACGGAATGGTATATTATGCGGGGGAATATCACTTGTTCTATCAATACCATCCTTACGGGCTTCAGTGGGGGCCCATGCATTGGGGGCATGCCGTCAGCAAAGATTTGGTTACATGGGAGCACCTTCCTGTTGCGCTGTATCCGGATGAAAAAGGCACGATCTTTTCTGGAAGCGCAGTTGTAGATAAAAATAACACAAGCGGTTTTCAAACAGGCAAAGAGAAGCCGCTTGTGGCCATTTATACACAGGATCGGGAAGGCCATCAAGTGCAAAGTATTGCCTATAGCAACGACAAAGGAAGAACATGGACGAAATACGCTGGCAACCCTGTCATTCCAAACCCGGGTAAAAAAGATTTTCGCGATCCAAAAGTCTTTTGGTATGAGAAAGAAAAAAAGTGGGTGATGGTGCTTGCGGCCGGTGACCGAATCCTCATTTATACATCAAAAAATCTGAAGCAGTGGACGTATGCAAGTGAATTTGGACAGGATCAAGGAAGCCACGGGGGAGTATGGGAATGCCCGGATTTATTTGAGCTTCCGGTAGACGGCAATCCGAATCGAAAAAAATGGGTCATGCAGGTCAGTGTCGGAAACGGAGCGGTCTCGGGAGGATCAGGCATGCAATATTTTGTAGGGGACTTTGATGGAACTCATTTTAAAAATGAAAACCCGTCAGACAAAGTTCTCTGGACGGATTACGGCAGAGACTTTTATGCGGCTGTATCCTGGTCTGATATTCCATCAACAGACAGCCGCCGGCTATGGTTAGGGTGGATGAGCAATTGGCAATATGCGAATGATGTTCCGACATCCCCATGGAGAAGTGCAACGTCCATTCCAAGAGAGTTAAAATTGAAAGCGTTTACCGAAGGGGTTAGAGTGGTCCAAACACCAGTGAAAGAGCTGGAAACCATTCGCGGAACCTCTAAGAAGTGGAAGAATCTGACCATATCGCCTGCAAGTCATAATGTGTTAGCAGGGCAATCTGGAGAAGCCTATGAAATAAATGCAGAATTTAAAGTAAGCCCTGATTCAGCTGCTGAATTTGGTTTTAAGATCCGAACAGGAGAAAAGCAATTTACGAAAGTCGGCTATGACCGAAGGAACGCCAAACTGTTCGTTGACCGGAGCAAGTCGGGCAACGTCACCTTTAATCCGGCCTTTGACACCGGAAAAGAAACAGCACCGCTGAAGCCGGTAAATGGAAAGGTTAAGATGCGCATTTTTGTTGACCGCTCCTCGGTTGAAGTATTTGGGAATGATGGACAGCAGGTCATAACAGATGTCATTCTCCCAGATCGATCAAGCAAAGGACTTGAATTATATGCTGCAAATGGAGATGTAAAGGTAAAATCTTTAAGGATTCACCCTTTAAAAAAGGTGTGGGGAACGTCACCCTTTATGTCCAATGTAACCGGCTGGACAACGGTAAATGGCACGTGGACCGACACAATTGAGGGAAAACAAGGGCGGTCGGATGGTGATTCCTTTATCTTGTCTTCAGCATCCGGGTCAGACTTCACTTATGAATCTGATATCACCATTAAGGATGGAAACGGGAGAGGGGCAGGAGCACTCATGTTTCGCTCTGACAAAGATGCCAAAAACGGTTATCTTGCGAATGTGGATGCGAAGCATGACCTAGTGAAATTTTTTAAATTTGAGAACGGTGCTGCTTCTGTCATTGCTGAATACAAAACGCCGATCGATGTTAATAAAAAGTATCATCTGAAAACAGAGGCCGAGGGCGACCGCTTTAAAATCTATTTAGATAATCGTCTTGTGATTGATGCAAATGATTCCGCATTTTCAGAAGGCCAATTTGGCTTGAATGTGTGGGACGCGACTGCTGTCTTTCAGAACGTAAAGAAGGAGTCTTAATTTTAAAAAAAGGCACAGACCCGAACAGTCTGTGCCTTCTCGTTATTTTAACAAATTTAAAGATTCGCGGTTAAATGCTTCCAAATCATCAGGTGTTCTGCTTGTGACAATGTTGTGGCTGACGACTACTTCTGCATCTTTGTAGTTTGCACCGGCATTGATTAAATCTTTGCGGATGCTGCGGTAGCCTGTGATATCTTTGCCTTTTAGAAGATCCGTATCAATCAGTACTTGCGGGCCGTGGCAAATTGCGAAAACAGGTTTTTTGTTTTCGACAAATGCTTTTGCGAATTCACCCGGACGGTCATCTGCACGAAGCAAATCCGGAGAGAATCCCCCAGGAATTAAAAGTGCATCAAAGTCACTTGCATCCACATCTGAGATGGCTTTGTCAATCTTTACTTTCTCGCCATGCTTACCGGTAACTTCTTTGCCGGATTCTAAATCGATAGCCACAACACCGTAGCCAGCTTCTTCGTATGCTTTTACCGGACTTGTATATTCGATGTCTTCGAATTGGTCTGTAACAAGAACTGCAATTTTTTTGCTCATAAAAAACCCTCCTAATAACTCTCTATTCATAGAATAACAGGAAGATTGACCGGCCTTCAAAATATTTGCTTAACGAGATCGTTTTTCGTGAGTTTCATTAAAAGCGGGTCAGCCCATATAAGGACTAACCTATTACAATGTGGAAATATCAATCACAAATCGATAACGGACATCGCTTCGGAGGATACGTTCGTATGCCTCGTCCACTTGGTCAGCTCCGATGACTTCGATTTTAGGTTCGATGCCATGCTCAGCTGCGAAATCCAGCATCTCTTGAGTTTCTTGAATTCCGCCGACTAGAGAACCTGCAATGCTGCGGCGCCCCATGATTAGGGAAAACACACTGTATGTGTCCGGCTTGGCAGGAGCTCCAACGTTTACAAGTGTCCCGTCTATACGAAGCATTGATAAATAGGCATCTACATTGAGATTTGCCGATACCGTATTTAAGATCACGTCAAAACGCCCGGCCAATGCAGTGAATGTGGCTGGGTCACTTGTTGCAAAGTAATGATTTGCACCGAGTTCCAGAGCTTCCTCTTTCTTATTCATGGAACGGCTCAGGACGGTTACCTCTGCACCCATCGCATGTGCAAATTGAATCGCCAAATGTCCAAGGCCACCCACGCCTACAATCGCAACCTTTTTACCAGGGCCAACATTCCAGTGTTTCAGCGGGGAATACGTTGTGATACCTGCACACAACAGCGGACTGGCAACATCCATTTCCAAACGGTCTGGGATTCGAACAACAAATCTGTCAGTGACAACGATTTTTTGGCTGTACCCGCCATAAGTGGGGTTTCCGTCGTAGTCTACTGAGTTATACGTTTGAACAACACCCTTCGTGCAGAATTGTTCCTCTCCGTTGAGACAGTATTCGCATTCTCCGCAAGAGTCAACAAAACAGCCGACACCAACGCGGTCCCCGACAGCAAACTTGGTGACTTCTGTTCCAACGGCTGTTACGACACCGGCTATTTCATGTCCTGGCACCATTGGGAAGATGCCGCCGCCCCATTCATCAAAAGCACTATGAATGTCTGAATGGCAAATACCGCTGAATTTAATATCGATTAAGACATCGTGCGGCCGTAATTCTCTTCGCTCAATCGTCGTTTGTTCAAATTTGGCTTTTGCATGTGACACGCTTAATACACGGGTTTGATGTTGATTACACATATGAACCTTTCCTTTCTTCATCATAAGTGTTGTAAAAAATCATGCACTTATTTATGTTTTATGGTGTCTTCAACATAACGATAAACCTTAAAGTCTGCTTTAAGGCAAGGGTTTTTTTAAAATAACATTTAAAATGAACCTGATTTATAAGGTGAGCTACAGTCAGCAATTAACGCAGAAACTGTAATCATGCTGCGATCTCGGGGGGGGAAGTTCTTCCTCTCTTTCCCAAATGTCACCGAATAGAACATCATCATTAAGTTAAGCAAACTTTGGTTTGTTCTCTTCCGGCAGTTTGTTTATTTGCCATTCAGCAATCCCTCCATCTACACTGTTTTTATTGCATGGAGAAGTATAGAGCTTAAAGTGTGCTTTAAGGCAAGTCCCGAATATATAAACCCAGATTCAGCAGCTAACCACTTGTTTTGAGCTTGACTTAAAGTTAACTTTAAGTGTTACCTTCACAACATGCAGGATAGAGAGGTGAAGATCATGAATATTGCTCAGGTGGCAAAGCAGTTTGGCCTGACAGCCGCAACACTCAGATATTACGAACGTGTAGGATTAATCCCGCCTGTAAAACGAAAAGACAGCGGCATTCGCGACTATGATGAAGAAGATATCAAATGGATTGAATTCATTAAATGCATGCGAAATGCGGGACTATCGATAGAAGCGCTAATTGAATATACAACATTATTTACCGAAGGTGACCGTACGGTAGAAGCTCGAAAAAATATCCTGGCTGACGAACGACAGCGGCTGATAGAGAAGCGGAAAGAAATTGATGAAACAATTAAAAGATTAGACACAAAAATTAAAGATTATGATGGGAAATTGCGCGAAAACGAGGCAAAGCTCAAAAGCAGGCCTAAAACGGAAAGTCTTCACGGATCAGTGGAGCAAAGAAGGTAGCATTCTTTGCGTGTGAAGAGGGCAGGTTAAAGTTTTCTCCATCAAGAAATCGCATAAAAAGAGGTGGCTACGAATTCTTATTTGATTGGAGAATTTGCAAACATTATCGGAGATCAGATGGGGAAAAGCGGGTTAAGCCCGAAAAAACAGTGCTCATGGCGATTCAACTTGAAGCTGAGGAACAGTTGTGGCCAATCAATACTGTTCCTCAGCAAATCACTCATTGTATGTTAAAGGGTTGGCAATTGAATGGCTGTATCAATATTTTTTAAATGTAGCTTGACTTGTTCGTCTGTGTTCCAAGGATGGTACCAGCCTTTTTCCATCATATAGCTTGAGAGTTGTTCGTGCATATCAAGGGCTTCTTCCAAATGGCGGATAAGGACCTCTTTCACTTCAGGCGTTCCGGCTTCAGTGGCTGCCATCGCATAATTTCTGACTCCGTTTTTTGCTGCAATTAATAAGTCCATAGCAATGATTTGGTCTGTTAGAACATTCATGCCGGTCAGATATTCAATGATAGGATTCATGATTTATTCATCTCCTCATTCGTGCTTTGCATTAGATAAAATAGAGGCAAATTCCTGCAGCTGGCGTGTGGTGATATCAACATCTTGCTGCATGATTTCTTTCAGCTTCGGATCAGATACCAGTGCTTTCATTGTTTTAGATTTCGTCAAACAAAGTGTCTTGAAAGCAGTCATTTCCTGAACCTCAAGCACTTCGTGTAAGGCGTATTCCATTTCTGTAACCTCCGTTTTTTAAGGCTTTAACACAACTTTGATACAATCATCCATTTTTGAATCAAAAATGTCATAGCCATGCTTGGCTTCACTAAGCGGCAGGACATGGCTGACAACATCTCCCGGGTCAATTTTGCCCGTTGATACTAGTTCAAACATGTACGGCATATAGTGGATCACAGGAGCCTGTCCAGAGCGTATATTGACGTTTCGCTGCATGATATCGCCTAGCGGAAAACCGTTATATCTGCCTCCGTACACACCTGTAATTTGTATGGTTCCTCCTTTGCGAACAGCTTGAGAGGCAATGACCAATGCACTCATTGTTCCGCCATGAAGCTTTAAGCCGCTGGCAAGGAACTCGAGATCGCTCATTTTACCATCCATCCCAACAGCGTCAATGACTACATCCGCTCCGCCTTTCGTGATTTCCTTTAAATAATTCCCTGTATTCTCATGGTCTTCAAAATTAACGATTTCTACTTTGTTTGTACGTTTCGCATGCTGTAAGCGATAGTTTACATAGTCAACTGCTATGACGCGTTTTGCGCCTTTTAGCCAACAAAACTTTTGAGCAAACAGGCCGACTGGTCCGCAGCCGAGAACGATAACTGTATCGCCTTTTTTTACGCCGGCATTGTCCACACTCCAAAAGCCGGTGGTCATGGCATCGGCAATCACGCTTAATTTCTCATCGGGTTCCTCACAAGATTCAGGGATTTTAAAATGGGTAAAATTCGCAAACGGCACTCTTAAATATTCAGCTTGCCCGCCTGGATAACCGCCAGTTTGCCCTGAATAGCCGAAATAAGCACCCATTTCCCCATTGTCATTAGACTGATCACATTGGCTTTCCAGCTGGTTTTTACAAAAAAAACATTCACCGCAGGCGATCGTAAAAGGGATAATGACGCGGTCACCTTTTTTGACCTTTGTAACCCCTGGCCCAACTTCTTCAACAATTCCCATCGGTTCATGGCCGATGACATAGTCTTCATGGAGATTAGGAATCAATCCATGGATTAAGTGTAAATCTGATCCGCAAATGGCTGTACTGGTGACTTTGATAATCATGTCATCGGATTTTTCAATCTTTGGATCGGGGACATCTTTGACAACAACATTTTTAATGCCTTGATACGTTACTGCCTTCATGCTGTAAAACCTCCAGTGTTAGTGTTCATCAGGTGTCCGGTCAAACATCCCTTTGCGATTTGTTTCATCAGGAAAGAGGTTCATATTGCCGACCATGATCGTGTTTTTTGCAGAGAGCTGATCCAGCTTATACTGTTCGCTCAGCTCATATGGGTGGAACCATTTTTTGCTGATCATCAGTTCCGTAATCTCTTGGTGCATTGCAATTCCTTGCATCAGCTGTTTCCGCAGCAAGGCTCTTACATCTGGTGAAGCGGTTTCTGTCAAAGCTACAGCAGTATTCCTTACGCCTTCCTTAGCTCGTATAAGAAAATCCATCGCGAATGTAGTGTCTGCTAGTTCAGGCACATTCAGCGAATTAATGGGGTCTAAATGATCATTATTCAAAGAGGCTTACCTTCCTTTCAATTGATGATTGGCGTTGGGCGGCTTTGAGGGACAGGGGCCTGAAATGAGGCACGCTCATAAACCGCCTGTAATTCAGTAAGGTCTTGAATGGATTGCTGCACATCTTTTTGCATCAAGTCCTTCAGTTCTTGGTCAAACACAAGTCCTTGCATTAACTTTGATTTCGCTATACAAAGTGTTTTAAAGTTCACGATTTCATGTAAGTCAACAGCCTCGTGAGCTGCCAATGTTTGATGATCCATATTGATGTAACCTCCTTTTATCAACGTTACATTTCCCGAAATGACGTTGAAGCATACAGAAAGTACACTCGGTATCATTTTTTGTTTTAAGAATCGCTGTTTTTGCTCGTTCTTATGACTTGCACTAAACTGCACTTAAATCTGAAATAAAGGTGAAGTATGGAAATTTATTTATGGAAACTTGACATAGTGCTGTCAGGTTTCCTTTTGTATTATTAAATTGGATGACCAGTAAAAAGTATGGTTTTATAGGAGGCACTCGATATGAAGCTGTTACAAATTAGACTTTTGGTGAATGATTTTAAGAAAAGCGTCGAGTTTTACAAAGATTCATTAGGACTTCAAATAAGTTGGTTAGAGAATGAAATGGAATATGCACTCTTTGATAATGGGGAAACGAAAATAGAGCTTTTATCTCGAGAAACGATGGCTGAAATCGTTGGAGAGGGAAAAAAATCGTTGGAAGGAGAAGCTCAATCAAAATTTTTGCTTCAGTTTAAGGTAGAAGATGTTGATAAAATGTATGACGATTTACACAAAAAAGGAGTTAAATGTGTGAATAAACCGCATGATCGCAAGGAATGGAGTGCCCGAGTTGCTCACTTCAGAGATCCAGATCATAATCTGATTGAAATATATAAAATGTTATGATTTTTCGACTCGCAAAATCATAGAATAACGTTTGAGAACGTACCTAATCATTTTTATACGCCCTGGTAAAAGAAAGCAAAGTCATAATAGGTTGCGGACACTGAACTTGCAGCATTTACGCTGATTTGTTTGGTGTCCGTTTTTGATTGGTGAAAAAGGTGGAGTATCTATGAATCGAGAAGAAGCGTGGATAAAAGGAAGCAGTACACTGATTGAGTTAATTGGTGGAAACGAAGCCGCTTGATCCATGTCCTTTTTCCGATTTGTCAATCGTGATTACTGACTGGACAAATGATTAAGAGCCAAATGTAACATACCATCAATATCAAGCCTGACTGCCATTTATTTTGTATCCTTAATTGTCGAAAACATAGGAATAATTCCACTTTTGAAAGATCTAGTTTATGGTACATTGATAAATATATGGGAGGGGAGGAGGCATGGTATCTGAAAGTAAATCCTTAACTGGATGTAAGAAAGTCAAACGTACGTCATTTATAAGGGGAGGGTATAAGGTGAATAAGTTAAAGAGGCTAAGTATGCTAACGGTGATGATTGCATCTGTGTTCATTTTTTCTAGCCATGCACTTGCGGCTCAGTATTATACGGTTTCAACAAGCAGCGGTGCTCCTGTCAATATGCGCAGCGGCCCAGGTACAAGTTGGGGAATTGTAACGACCATTCCGAGCGGAACCCGCATCCCGATCTATTGCTACAAAACCGGTACAACTGTAACTGGAAAGTATGGAACGAGCAATATTTGGAATTACACAGAGCGGACGCTTGCCAGCGGGGAGATCGTTCCTGGATTTGTCTCTGATACATATATGTATACAGGCTCAGACGGTCCGGTTGTTCCTAAATGCAGCTGGTAGCATATGTTCTATCGTTTCTTAAAATGAAGGAATTGAAGAAAGAGGGATGACATTGACTAAACTGAAAATGCTGAGTATGTTAACCGTGATGATTGCATCTTTATTCATTTTTTCCAGTCAGGCACTTGCCGTTCAGTACTTTACTGTCTCAACAAGCAGCGGTGCGCCTGTCAATATGCGCAGCGGTCCTGGTACAAATTATCCTATTATGCTTTCCATTCCGAGCGGCTCCCGTGTTCCTTATTATTGTTACGCTTATGGAACGACTGTTACAGGGAAGTATGGAACGAGTAATATCTGGGACCAAATCCAGTGGAAAGATTCCCGGGGGATCGTGAATATTGGATATGTGTCTGACACATATGTGTACACAGGATCAGACGGCCCTGTCGGTTACAAATGCAATTAGTTAAATACTCCGTACAATAGAATCTCTTCTTAAGGGCCTATCTAGGACGAACCATACCAACAACATTAGTTGGTATGGTTTTTGCTGCGATGAAGTCTTCCATACCTGCATTTGTGGTAATTTTCAAAAGAGATTCATGATGTTAGACACTGGTTGTTGTTGAGGACAAAATAACGAGCCGCTTTAGAGTTGTATCTAATGGTATAAAATACGGAATTAAAATAGGAAATAATCAATAGGAGAACGTAATGTACAAACCTATTTTTCGATGAAATCCCTAATATCACTTTGGTTAGACATCTCACATTGTGTTCTCGTTAGTGAAAAGTTCTTTTTACGCTTCGTGAAATCTTCTCTAATTCTATTGTTAGTTTTACCTGTCCTATTTTGAACACGTATGTTTCTTTTCTTTTTCTAACATGTCGTGTAACCTCTCAGAAAATTCTTTATGATGCATTGTGTACCCCGTATGATTTCCGGGGAATTCAACCAATTCTGTTTCCAATTGTTCCGCTAGGGCGTTCGCGCAACGATAGGGGAAAAGCTCCCGAGAAGCACTTCCGCCAGCTGGGAGTACCTTTATCGGTGAAGATGTAAACACAGTTTTTAATGCTTCAAAATCTAATGTATAGTTGAGAATTCCTTGAATTTCATACTCAGTGAAATACGTTGAATTGCCGAGAAGCCGCTTTGTCAGGACAGCCTTTGATTGTTCGTCTGTCTCTAATCTTGACATTAATTTAATGACTTCACTTCGATGATTTTTCTTAAGGTCTTCCATGAATTGCTCGGCTTGTTTCAGCTCATTTCCATGCAGAAGCTGCAATAAGATTGGTTCGTGTGGGATCATGACATGTACTTGTTCGGGATGGCGTATGCACAGATCAAGCCCGATAACAGCCCCGGAGCTGCTTCCAAATACGTATGCCGGTTTATTGGTGATTTTGGCTAGAAGACGGTGAGCATCGTCACTGTGTGTTTCCACACGGTAATCCTCAATCTGATTGGCGAGATTGCTGCGGGAATGGCCGCGGCGATCATAAGTAACAACCGAGTACCAGTTAGCCAGATGATTGGCAACATGATGGAACTTGTCGGCATCACCGCCTCCGCCGTGGACCAAAAGAATGATTGGACCTGAGCCACGCACCTGATAGTGGATGTTCGCGCCGGGTACTTGCAACGTTCCATTGTTTATCGTCATTTGTAGGACCTTCCTTTCTTCTCATCTCCCTTAACTTTACACAATTGGCCAATGGTATCATATGCAGGAAATAACTAAGAAACAAACTCGCCATATAAAAAGCACTGATGATTTTTCATCAGTGCTTCCGTTTTGTTTATTTAGAGTAGACAATTTTTTTTATTGTTTCATCAGAGAGGTGATATTCATCAGATAATTGATGAATGGTTTTGCCGTTTTTAAATGCTTTTTTAATAGAAGCGTTTCTGTCATCGATCAGCTTTCTTGTTCCTGAACACGCACCCCATTTTTGATGAGAGGATTCAGGTTTAGGGATATATATTGTTTTTCCTTGAACATACTTTTGAATTTCCGATATCAGCTTTTCAGGTAAAATAGCGGTTGCTTTTACATATGCCATTTCTGCCAGCTCCTTATTTTTTTATGTCAAATAAGGTGCAAAGCCACTATATCAGAAAAGCTTACTTGGGCGATCTTTTAGAAAGTCTACCCCATGCAAAGTATCGCCTTCCCAATAGTAGGCTTTGCATGGGACGTTGCGGAATCTAGCATTCTCATCTTGCTTGCCATTTACATCACCTCCCTAACGATTTTCGATGATCACTTCCATTATAAAATAGAGTAAAGCCTTATGGCATCTTGTTAATTAAAGTTGAAGCAGTATGAAAATCAAGGGACCTTCCCAGTGAGAGGGGCTAAGGCTGATTGGCAATGAAAAGAGTAAGATTCAAGCTATATTACTTTAGATTCAAAATATTGACAAATTGATGTATTTTCAACAATAGGGCAGTCTCTTCATGTATACTGAGTCTGTATTTACAATATTTAGAAAGGGGAAGTGCAATGAAAATCAGTATGCAAAAAGCAGATTTTTGGAAAAAGGCAGCGATCTCATTACTTGTTTTCACCATGTTTTTTACCCTGATAATGAGCGAAACGGTTTTTGCGGCGGGACTGAATAAAGATCAAAAGCGCCGGGCGGAACAGCTGACAAGTATCTTTGAAAACGGCACAACGGAGATCCAATATGGATATGTAGAGCGATTGGATGATGGGCGAGGCTATACATGCGGACGGGCAGGCTTTACAACGGCTACCGGGGATGCATTGGAAGTAGTGGAAGTATACACAAAGGCAGTTCCGAATAACAAACTGAAAAAGTATCTGCCTGAATTGCGCCGTCTGGCCAAGGAAGAAAGCGATGATACAAGCAATCTCAAGGGATTCGCTTCTGCCTGGAAGTCGCTTGCAAATGATAAGGAATTTCGCGCCGCTCAAGACAAAGTAAATGACCGTTTGTATTATCAGCCTGCCATGAAACGATCGGATAATGCCGGACTAAAAACAGCATTGGCAAGAGCTGTGATGTACGATACGGTTATTCAGCATGGCGATGGTGATGACCCTGACTCTTTTTATGCCTTGATTAAACGTACGAACAAAAAAGCGGGCGGATCACCTAAAGACGGAATAGACGAGAAGAAGTGGTTAAATAAATTCTTGGACGTACGCTATGACGATCTGATGAATCCGGCCAATCATGACACCCGTGACGAATGGAGAGAATCAGTTGCCCGTGTGGACGTGCTTCGCTCTATCGCCAAGGAGAACAACTATAATCTAAACGGACCGATTCATGTTCGTTCAAACGAGTACGGTAATTTCGTAATCAAATAAGCATTGAATGAGTAAAACGTCAGCGTTTCTTATCGATGTTTAGCCAGCATTTTCAGCACGATGTGGAAAAGACAAGAGACAAACAAGCTCTTGTCTTTCCTATATATGATAGTTCAGCATAAATATTTAAGAAAAATGTCAGTATTGAGTAATGAATGTATCACCAGGCGTATGCCTCAGGTGTCTCTCCTCCAGGTCCGGGAAAGATATCATTTAACATGCGGAGAATCTCCTCATCCAGACTGATTTCAACGGCTTTTATCGTATCACGCAGCTGCTCAACCGTTCGTGGCCCGATGATCGGCGCAGTTAAAACTGGATTTGCCAGCACCCATGCCAAAGCCACATTTGCTTCTTTTTCTCCTAGTTCTTTGCATAAATCTGAAAATTTCTCGAGTTGCAAACGATGTTTTTCAATTAAATCTGCTCTTTTTGCTGTACGAGTTCCGACATTGCTTTTCAATGCCTTCCCGCCAAGAAGCCCTCCTGCAAGGGGACTCCACGCCACTACTCCTAAACCAAGATCCCGTGCAGCCGGCAGCACTTCCATCTCAGCTGTTCGTTCTAATAAACTATACTTATGCTGTTCAGTGACGAGTCCCATGAATCGCCGTTTTTCAGCTTCAGCTTGCGCTTTAACTAAATGCCAGCCTGCAAAATTACTGGATCCAATATAGTCTACTTTGCCGGAGCGAACCTGAGTCTCAAAAGCTTCCCATATCTCATCCCACGGTGTCCGCCTATCGATATGATGCATTTGGTACAATTCGATATGATCTGTCTGAAGCCGCTTCAGTGATCCTTCCAGGTGACGTCTGATTTTGTATAGAGACAAGCCCCTCATATCATTTGGTCCGTCATTCGGATCAGAAACCGGTTCATATACTTTTGTCGCCAGAACAACTTTCTCGCGGCGCTGTCCTCCTTGTGCAAACCATTTTCCAATGATGCTCTCTGTCAATCCTGCGTTTTTGCCCCAGCCGTAAATATTGGCAGTATCAAAAAATTGGATGCCGTTATCAAGCGCTTCATCCATGATACGGAACGCAGTCTTTTCGTCTGTATTAACTCCAAAATTCATCGTGCCTAAACATAAACGGCTCACCCGCAATCCTGTTCTCCCTAAATAGGTATACTCCACCACAAACCTCTCCTTTATCATTATTTTTGGCAACAGCTGTAATACAATTGATTCAACAATTGTTTCGCTCTTTGTTACGATTAAAAAGACGAAGCAAATGTAAAGCAGACGCAAAATTATAGGAGGTTTTTTCAAATGAATATAGAGGATCTATGGGACCAATTTCATCAGCCGTTAAAAACATATATTTCACAAAGGGTTAACGATCAATCTATCGTTGATGACCTCTTGCAAATCGTATTTCTGAAAATACAAGTGCATCTCCCAAATCTGATCGATGAACAAAAGATCGACAGCTGGATTTATCGGATCACTAGAAATACGATTATTGATTTTTACCGTACAAAAAAAACAAGCGAAATATTGCCTGATGATCTACATTTTAATAACAGTGCAGAGGAAGAAAATTTCACCAAGGAAGCAGCTGTGTGTATTCGATCGACCATCAAACGGTTGCCTGAAAAGTATCGAGAGGCGCTCGAGTTAACTGAATTTCAGGGGTTATCACAGAAAGAGTTGAGTGAAAAGCTCGGCATTTCTTACTCAGGAGCAAAATCAAGGGTACAACGCGGACGGGGAAAATTAAAACAGCTGCTTGAGGGGTGCTGTCATATTGAAGCGGATCGATATGGAAATATCGTAGACTTTCGTATTTTAAAGAAATAACTGATGAACAAAGTCAGTTATTCCTTTAAAATAGTCCATCCGCATGAAGAGCATTTTCCCTTTGATGTTTGCAAGAGATGCATGTATAATATAAATCGTAATGTTTTCGATTTAATTAAAAGGAGTGTTGGAATGAACATTTTATTTTCAAAGCGGCTAGGCATATTAACGATTGGTTCATTACTCGTATTGGCAGGATGTCAGACTTCCGGTTCATCTAAAGGTGAGTCTAATAAAACAACATCATCCTCAGCAGTTGAAGAAGACTCTTCCAAAACGCAAGAGCAAACATCTGACAGTCATACACACGAACATTCTCACGATCATAGTCATGCGCATGATGAAGAAACAGAAAAAATATATGAAGGCTATTTTAAAAACAGCCAAGTAAAGGATCGCTTACTTTCTGATTGGGAAGGAGATTGGCAATCTGTATATCCATACCTGCAAGATGGTACTCTTGACGAAGTGTTTTCATATAAATCAGAACACGAAGGCGGCAAGACAGCTGAAGAATATAAAGAGTATTATAAAAAAGGCTATCAAACAGATGTTGACCGTATTGTAATCCAGAAAGATACTGTAACGTTCTTCAAAAATGGAAAAGAATATTCTGGTAAGTATACGTATGACGGGTACGAAATTCTCACCTATGATGCGGGCAATAGAGGGGTAAGATACATATTCAAACTAGCTAAAAAAGCAGAAGGGCTGCCTCAGTATATTCAGTTTAGTGATCATAGTATTTACCCGACTAAAGCTAGTCATTATCATCTCTATTGGGGGGACGACCGTGAAACTTTACTTGATGAAGTCAAAAACTGGCCTACCTACTACCCGTCAAAAATGGATGGACACGATATTGCCCATGAGATGATGGCTCATTAAATGATGATTACTCTATGAAGTATGGTGTTCTTTTATCATAAAGCTGTTCTGCAACAGCCATTTATCACTGTGGAAAATGGCGCCTGTCCTTTATAGAGGTGAAATGCTTAAATGCTCCTGTTTAGCTGCTGACCCTCCGCCAGCAGCTTTTTGTCTGTTTTCTCTCTCCGCCAGCGGTAACTTCTTTTTCATTGACTCCTAAAAAATAAACAAAACATTAATAAAACAACGTTATTGCATTAACAAAGTGAAAATATCCCTTAGCCGGGTTCGTTGAAGAATAGAGTCCGCGTAACGTATTGACCAAACTCACGATGCTGCCGAGACTGGAGCTCGTGCTGCCGGAATTGGTTCCTTTATCATTATATTTTTTCATCGTGGCATTTGCCGGGACCCTGTTAATCGTTGTCGTCGCCCCCGCCTTCATTCGATATACATCGGTAAGTGGACCAAGACCGTCAATTACACTGTAGCCTGATTTCTGCGATATCAAAATATGCGGCATTTTCCTCTCTGAAAGTACGGCGTTCTGCAATGAATGTTGGCATCCAACAAGGGGCAATTGATCAGTTGGGGGAGCCACTTCATAAAGAATATGTTTCAAGCTGGTGCTTATTGCTGCCAGCTTGTTTATGTTTATCGGTTGATGATGCCGGTAAACAGGCTAGCGGATTGCCGAAGAAAGGCAGGGGTACCAACGAAAGCCTCTGTTTCTCCAATGCGCCCGAATAGCTAAAGTAGCTTTCAGAAAAAAGCAACTGAATTTTTAATTTACTGCCCGATCTGCAAATTGTTAATCATAGTTCTTTTATTCACATATTCATTATTGTTAAATAAAGTAGAGGAAATCAATCGCTAAAGAAAAAACTTTAGGCAGTTATTTATATGTAGAAGGAGAGGCAAGCAATGAAAAATAGAGAGGAAGCAATTGATTATTGTTTGAGCTTTAAAAATGTATATGAAGATTACCCGTTTCGTGATAAAAATTGGACGTTAATGCGACACATAGAAAACAGAAAGGTGTTTGCGTGGATATTTAAAAAAGATGATTATATTTGGATCAATGTGAAGTGCGAACCCGGTTTTCTCGATTTTTGGAGACAGAAATACACTTCGGTCGTTCCAGCATTTCATCTCAATAAAGAGCATTGGAATTCTATCATTCTTGACGGAACTGTCCCAGATAAAGACATATACGATATGATAACACAAAGCTACATGTTAACTAAAACCAAGTAAGCGACAGGCCCGAGGGAGAGGGGATGTAATATGTAAAGCCTTGAAGTGCTATAAGAGCCTTGCGTCTTGATATGGAATCTATAAGGTGAGCATTGGAAAGGAAAAAAGCTTAATCTTTTTAAGGATTAAGCTTTTTTAAAAGTTCAAATATATGTAACGACCCATTTGTATCATCTATGCCTGTCAGTCTAGAATGTCTTGCCTCATAAACTCAGCGACGAGCTACAGTGGATACTTTAAACATCTTCTGACAGATACTCCCCCTCCTTTTTCCAACTATTTTAAGTTGCGTAACAAATCATAAACCCTGTTGTGAGTATAGGGTCAATACTTTTTCTGCTTAACATGCAATTGTTATGAAACTGGAAAGATCATTTCTTGGCGGATCTTTTTAAGAAAACGAAAAAGAAGATAACAGATTGATCTCAAGATTGCTCAGTTAAGATTTTGAAGGTAACCGTGTATAGTGAAGAAAGAATTCTTAGAGCTAAGACGAAAGGATGAGATGGATGAAGGAATATTTTACAATTGGCGAAACAGCCCGTCTAAATAACATCTCAATTCAAACATTGCGCTATTATGATAGGATCGGAATTTTCAAGCCTTATTATACAGATCAGGATAATGGTTATCGGTATTATCATGTCAAACAGTTCTTTTATTTAGATGTTATCAAGTATCTAAAATATATTAGGACACCTCTAGAAGAAATTAAGCGTTTCAGCTCATATACTTGCACCCCAGAAGATATGCAACACTTTCTTGAGGAGAAAGAAAGCGTTATTGTGCAAGAAATGGAAAAGCTCGAACGTGCTCGTCAATTACTTCATAGGAGACGAAAACAGCTTAATGAACAATTAGAAATATGCAGTAAAAAAGATGAAGGTTTCGTTTATTTTCGGTATATAGATAAACAAACAATATTAAAAGTAGAGACGCCTCAAGTTAATCCTCATAATCAGTCCGATTTGTATTACAGAAAGCTGGCTGACGTTGTCGAAAAAATAGGGGATGTAATAGATAACTATTATGGATTCATTTATGATTTCAAGCCCTATAAGGATTCTCGTGAAATTTATTGCAATAGTATTTATACGACTGTTTGCAGTGGGAAAAAAATAGACATAGGAGAAAAAACATGAGGTTAGATACGATCCCATCTGGTGAATATGTATGTATTGCATTTAATTGGTCTGCAAAAAATTATGATGAGTATTATCAAAAGCTTTATCAATATATTGAATCTCACGGCATCCAAACGGATGGAAAAGTATATCAAGTTTCTCTTCCAATCGACTATAACTCATTAAGAGAAGAAAACTTCCTTACAGAATTAAGAGTGCTAAAAAATAACTAACCCTTGACCCTATAGCTGCTATAGGGTTTATGATTTGTTCATCATATTCATTCATGAAAGGAAGGATGTATAAAATGACAAATAAAGAAGGTATGCGCTTCGGTTACTCATGCCGCAATGGCAAGGCGGTAACAACCCTTACGTACTCGGAGCACACTTATTAAACTGACTTGCTCCCAAAACGAATGGCCCATTTGAAGAAGTACTTGTCGATTTAGATGCGGATCTTGAAAAAGAGCAGGGGATTATTGGAAGGAGTTTTTGATTAAAGCAAGCTCGGTCTGCCAAAAGTTTAATTCAAAAGCACAGCCCTGATCGTGTTATCGTTTTTGGCGGGGCGTGCGGTGTAGAGCTTGGCATACTTAATCGAAAAATACGATGGAGATACTGCTTTATTATCGGTTGATTGACATCTGACACCTCAGTTCCTGACCACCATCTCATGTACTTCTAATTTGCTGGGTTAGCTTTTATCATTGTTGTTTTGCCTCATCTCAAATTTTAATAAAAATTAAATCTAAAACAAAAGGAGCGATGAAGATGAGAGCACCGATAGATGAACCAATTTGGTACGCCTACCCTGGAATGGTAGCTGTAGTTACGGCTCAATATGAAGATGAAAAAAACGCAATGGCTTCTGGGTGGCATACGTACATTGGATCTTCTCCTGGAATGTATGGGATATCCGTATACAAAGAGACATATACTTACAAAATGATTGAGAAAAGTGGTGTTTTCGGTGTGAATTTTCTTCCGGGGAGATGTTCGGGATTAATTCAAGCATTAGGCACCCATAGTGGTAGAGATATAAATAAGTTTGAAGCATTTCATATTCAATACGAAAAAGGGCTAAAAGCCGAGGTGCCGATTTTAACTGATGCTTATTTTGCTTATGAGTGTAAAGTACACAGTGTTTCCACGTTGGGCGATCAAGAGTGGATTGTGGGAGAAGTTTTACAGAGATATCAAGATAAAGAGCTTTTCCTGAAAAATGGAATGCCAGATTTAGAAAAACTGGATATTCCGCTTCATATTGGAGGGGCCAACTATCGAATATTAAATAGTCAAGCAGAGGAGCGTCAACATGTTTTTTATCCCAAAACTGATTGAAACATTCAGGTTTCTCCGCATAGAGTAGAGGAAACCAATCAATGAATGTATTTCCGCGGACTCCACTGGAAATCTATTGACTTATACGAAGTAAAAAAGAGACTCAAAGACCGCAACGCTTCTCTTTAAGAAGGCTTTGCGGTCTTTTTATATTTATAAGGCTCAATTCATTTTACCCTGAAAAGGTATTTAAATTTCCATTTGCAGACTATCTGTTGTAGTAACTAGAGGGCATTTATGGATCTGAAAATGAGTCTAGTCTAGCATATAAGCTTCAATTGGTTTAATTTAAAATTTTCAAAAAACGGTAGACAAACGCTGTTAAGAATTGTATAGTGTTCTCATAAGTCACTTGTATTACAAGTTAACAAGTGACTAAGAACATAAGTTTACATTTTAAACAATGACTGAGGTGATCGGAGTGAAAAAAGCAAGTTTGGCAGAACTGCAAGCGAAAGCCATTGAGCTTAGGAAAACAGCGGTAACGATGATTTACGAAGCCCAGTCCGGGCATCCAGGAGGTTCATTATCCGCTGCTGATATCATCACAGCCCTTTATTTTAAAGAAATGAATATAGATCCTAAAAATCCCAAGTGGGAAGACCGGGATCGTTTTGTCTTATCGAAAGGCCATGTGGCACCTATTCAATACGCTGCCTTAGCGCTGCGAGGCTTTGTCCCTTATGAAAGCGTATACAAACTAAGGCGGTACGGCTCGCCTTTCCAAGGCCATCCTGATATGAAGAAATGCCCGGGAATCGACATTTCAACTGGCTCATTGGGCCAAGGGCTTTCCTGTGCCGTGGGTATGGCTCTTGCAGGCAAACGGGACGACAAAGACTACCGGGTATTCGCTATGGTAGGCGACGGAGAATGCCAAGAAGGACAAATTTGGGAAGCGATTCAAACCGCAGTAAAATACAGCCTTGATAACTTAATTGTTTTTGTCGACAATAACCGCCTGCAAATTGATGGCTATTGTGATGAAGTAATGCCGCTGCAAGACATCGAGAAAAAGTTTGAAGTGTTTGGTTTTGAAACAAAGCGAATTGACGGACATTCGATGAAAGAGATTGTAGAGATATTAGACAAAGTGACAAAAACGAAAAATGGAAAGCCGAAATGCATTGTAGCAGACACGATTAAAGGCAAAGGCGTTTCTTACATGGAAAATATCTGCTCATGGCACGGAGTAGCGCCAAATGAGAAGGAATACGAACAAGCATTAGAGGAACTGGCAGGGGGTTTAAGATCATGAGCCAAACCGAAAAAGCATTAATCACGAAAAAAGCGACACGGGAAGCTTTTGGTGATGAAATCGTTCAATTGGGAAAAGAAAATAAAAATATTTACGTAATCGATATCGATATCGGCAAGTCATGCAAAACAGGAGAATTCATAAAACAGCTCCCTCATCAGCATGTGAACGTTGGGATTGCGGAACAGAACGGTGCCGGCCTGGCAGCAGGTTTGGCGACAACAGGTAAAATCCCATTTGTAAGCACCTATGCTGTCTTTGGTTCGCTGCGTATGGCGGAACAAATTCGCCAAGAAGTTTGCTATCCAAATTTGAATGTAAAGATCGCCTGCTCACACGGCGGATTAACACCTGGAAATGATGGCGGAAGCCACCAGGCGATTGAGGATATGGGCGTATTAAGATCATTCCCAAATATGACTGTGATCATGGGTGCTGACTACCACTCAACTAGAAAACTGATCAGGCAGGCAGCGAATACGTACGGTCCAATGTACCTGCGTTTTACCCGAGACGCGGTGCCGGTTATTTACGACGAAAATGAAGAATTTATCATTGGAAAAGCCAAGCAATTAAAGCACGGAAAAGATATCGCAATCATTGCAAATGGCGATACAGTATATCTTGCTTTAGAAGCGGTCAAACAGCTGGAAGAGCAAGGGATTTATGCAACTCTTTTAGACATGCATACGATCAAGCCTTTAGATAGAGAAGCCGTGGTAGAGTGTTTGGATCTCGGCAATATCGTGACTGTGGAGGATCACAACATCCTGAACGGGCTGGGAAGTGCTGTATGTGAAGTAGCAGCCGAAGAAGGGCGGGGCAGAGTCAAACGAATCGGAGTGCAGGACCGATTTGGAGAATCGGCTCCTTATGAGAAGCTGCTGGAAATCAACGGCATTACCATCGAAAATATTATAAAAACGGCTAAAGATATGCTTAGAATATAAAACATGAAAGTGGGAGTACGCCATGTTTACATTAAATAATCAGGTAGCTATAGTGACAGGAAGCGGTTCTAAAAAAGGAATCGGCAGAACCATTGCATTAACTCTTGCCAAACAGGGAGCTTCAATTGTAGTAGCAGATATGAATCAGACAGGTATTCAGGATACAGTAGAAGCTATCGCAGAAAGCGGAGGGAGAGCGGTTGGTGTAGAAGTTAATGTAACGAGTAAAGAATCAGTTGACCATATGATAGCCAAAACACTTGAAGCGTTCGGCCGCATTGATATTTTAGTGAATAACGCAGGAATTTCTCAAAAAGTAACGGTACAGGATATGACATTGGAAGATATGGCAAGGGTATTCAACGTCAATATGTTTGGGCTGTTCTTGTGCACACAAGCAGTTCTAGAAACAATGAAAAAGCAGCAATATGGCCGTATTATCAACCTGTCTTCTGTATCTGCAAAAAGGGGCGGCGGCGTTTTTGGCGGTGCCCATTACTCCGCTTCCAAAGCAGCCGTATTGGGCTTTTCTAAAAACCTTGCCCGTGAAGTAGGGATGGATGGTATAACTGTGAATTGCATAGCGCCAGGCCTTGTCAATACCGACATTTGGAAATCACTTTCTGAAGAAGAAGCGAAAAAAGTCATTGATAATATCCCCGTGGGTCGCCCGGGTGAAACAAAAGAAATTGCCGCCGCAATTACGTTTTTGGCTGCTAAAGAAGCAGCCTACATCACAGGGGAAGAAATTGATATTAATGGCGGTTCACATATGGACTAATGGATCTATGTAGAGCAGGTATGTTTAACATGCCTGACCCTCTCTATTAAAGACCAAACAAAACGAAAGAAAAAATGTAAGCGTTTAACAAAAGGGGGGGACTTTTGTTTCTGAAGAAAATATGATTCTTTTATCTTTGGAGGACAACACTAGGGTTAAGGGGGAATCTTCTTGGACCAATTAGCATTAGAGCGTTCAACAACTCGTAAAGTAACAATCCGGTTAATTCCATTTTTATTCTTATGTTTTATTATCGCAATTTTAGACCGAGTTAATATCGGCTTTGCAGCTCTCCAGATGAATGAAGATCTAGGGTTTTCAAATGCTGTATTTGGACTGGGAGCCGGGATCTTCTTCCTTGGTTATTTCATATTAGAAGTTCCGGGTAGTGCTATCATGACAAAAATCGGAGCCAGAAAATGGATCAGTCGGATTATGATCACTTGGGCCATCATCGCGATATTAATGGCTTTTGTACAAGAACCATGGCAGTTTTATACTGCACGTTTTTTATTAGGTGCAGCAGAAGCTAGTTTTTATCCATGTATGGTCTTTTATTTGAGTGGTTTTTATCAAACGAAACACCATGCTAAAGCAATTGCTGGATTTATGCTGGCCATCCCCGGGGCGAATGCATTGGGTTCTCCGCTTTCTACATTTCTCTTAGGAATTGAGTGGCTTGATATATCTGGATGGCAGTGGCTGTTTATTTTAGAAGCGATTCCTGCGCTTATTCTTGGTGTAATTGCATTTTTTTACCTGGATGACAAAATTGAAGATGTGAAATGGCTGGATAAAGATGAAAAGCAGTGGCTTATTAACGTAACAACAAAAGAAAGGATGGAAAAAGAACAGGTAAAGCACTATACATTTACTCAAGCCTTAAAAGATCGGGACGTGTTAATACTATCGATTGGTTATTTTTGCTGGATGATTGGATATTACGGCATTAACATGTTCTTGCCGACGATCTCACAAGGATTATCTGAAACGATTTCTCTAAGCACGCAGGGGATGGGCTGGCTGTTAGGGTTTATGTATTTCTGTGCTATGGTGGTTATGATTTTCGTTGGAAATCATTCTGACAAGAAAAACGAAAGGCTCTGGCATGTAGCTGTTTGTTTAACTGTAAGTGCTGTTGCAATGGTCATTAGCAGCTATGTAGCAAATTCAAGTGTTATATTAGCATTTGTATTTTTAACAATTGCGTTATGCGGCGCTTTTGGTGCCTATTCTCCGTTTTGGGCAATTCCGCCTTCTTTCTTAACAGGAGCAGCAGCGGGTGGTGCGATAGCATTAATTAATAGTATCGGAAATCTTGGCGGATTTTTCGGTCCATACATTGTCGGTTATATTAAAGATATGACAGGTTCTTTTAATATCAGTATGATTTTCTTAGGCCTAAGCATGATCCTTGCCTCTTTTATTCTTGTATTTCTAGTGAAACAGTCTGGAAAAGCGCTTAAAGTAAAAAATGCCACATATAAATCCAGCATTGAAAAATCTGGTTGAAAAAGATTTCATTAAGAGTACTGGGTAATATTCATAACAACAGTCATTTTTAGGGATATAGAAAATTTTAAATATTGAAAAATATATGTGTCCATAAAAATTCGGGGCTTAATCAGCGAAAGGGATGATCCAGGAATGAATACTGTCATTCGGGCTGTGGTCACAGTTGCGAAGCACTATCACTACGTGCAGACGTTGTGGGGAAGCGGCCATTAAGACTTGATTTGATGAGGGCATTTATGAAATGAAAATGATTGGAGGCAATAAAACCATGGTACAGAAATCGAAAGTGCAACAAGATACGATTGTATGCCAGGTGTGTGAAAAAGTGATCGATACAGCTGATAGTTCTGAAGGTGTTAAAGTGTTATATGGTATTTGTCAAAGATGTTTAGGATCAGGAGACCAAAAAGCAAAATAGGCAGGAAAAGGCGTATAGAAATGGAGGTCGGCTTGTAGCCACTATACGCCCGATTTTTTATTTCTTTCTTTATAAACAGGGGGCTTCTTATAACAGAGTTTAGCTTTTCCAATATCGATCATATAAGTTCTGCATGTGGGCAGTCATTCGTTCAACAGCTTCTTTTTCGTTACGGTCTTCAATCGCTTTAATAATCAGTTTGTGTTCCTGGAAATTCACTTCCCGGTATTCTGAACGAGTAACGGTTCGGTCACGGATAAATCGCCACATTTCCTGCTGCTTCATAGCATTCGTGATAGCGGACATGAAGGTAATAAATAAATCATTATGTGATGCTTTTGCAATCCCCATATGCAATTGTTCGTCAGTTTCAGGAACGTATACACCAGAAAGCGTTTCTTCTTCCATTTTTTTTATTGTCTTCCTAAGCTCCCGAATATCTTCGTCAGTCGCTCTCAAAGCCGCAAATTTTATAATTAAAGGCTCAATGTTCATTCTTGCTTCCACAATATCTTCCGGAGATGCTGACTCCATGGAAGCAGAAATCCCATTGGTTATTGTGGTATTCTTAACAAACACCCCTTCTCCCTGGCGAGAATAAATGACACCATTCATTTCCAAGGCACTCAAAGCCTGCCTAACCGGCGCGCGGCTGACACCAAACTGTTCGCATAGTTCCCTTTCTGAAGGCAGTTTATCACCTACTTTAAAAGAACCTAACTGAATTTCCGAAAGGATCTGATTATAAATTTGTATGTATAATTTTTTATTGGAAACAGGATTGAATTTAATAAAAATCATTCCTTTCAATTGTCATACAAGTATATATTATATACCTTTCAGATTTGAAGGGCAAAATAATTATTCCTCAAAACGTTCATGTAATCGGGAACTAAAAAACCTCTGTGCTTACTAATACTGCTGAAATCAGAGGGGAATGAAAGCAAAAGAAGATTTATTAGAAGAGATGCCAATCCAATGACTTTTATCCTTAAGAGAGCGGTATGCCTAGTAGACAACTTTAAAAAACAGAGGAATAGAATGTAAAGGAGAACCTTAATTTTTCCGCACTTATCACATAGTTTGTAGCTGAAAAGAAGGAGAACACAGAAAAGTGATTCGTTTTAAAAAGAACCGCTTACGTTGAAGCGGTTTTGCCGTACAATCCTTTAGCTGTCTTGGCTGCCGGGCGGGCTGCTCCTATCACCATACAATGAAATGAAAAAGGGGCTTTTAAAGCCCCCTTTAAATGTGTTCAATATGTTTTAATTTTTCACAACGGATAAACTGACACTGTTGCCTGAGACTGTTACTTTAGCGAAGTCTTGTGTATCAATTACAGGTGTTATTGCTTTGTTGTCGATGGTGATGTTTGTAAAAGATGTTGAAAAGTTTGATTTGATAGATTGTCGTGACCCTGTTGTAGCAACTGTAGCGAGCGCTTTCCATTTGGAGATGGAGCCGACATTTGTTTTGCTGATCTCTGAAATGAGACGGCCGTTGTATCCCGCATTGTTTGTGCCCCAGTATGTAGCGCGTGTATTGCCGTTAAGGTTTTTGTAGATGGTAAGTTGTACGGTGCTGCCGGGACGGAAGCCTTTCGTATTCGTGAATTGGCTTCCTCCTTCGAGGTACTGAACCTGATCCTGTCCTTTTGAACCGACTTTCATATATGGTTTCCATACGTTATATTTATCACTGTACTGAAACCCGATATCGGATTCTGTGCCTCCGCTAAAGCCAGAGTAGATATAGGCTGTCCCATTTGAAACCTGAATGGAGCTAGGAAGCTGGATTTTCGTAACAAAAATGGCACCAGTGCTGTTCAAGTAAGCCCTCCCGCCGATTCCATCAGTTAGCTGTGATGCAGCTTCTGCGGTTTTTGGGCTAATAATACCCGGCACATCTATTGCACATGTGCCAAAAAGCACAGTTGCCGTAAGCGCACCCGCAAGCAGTCCTTTTTTCATCATCATTATTTCCCCCTATCATTATAATTAGAAAGCGTTATCATCTTGTATTATAAAACATTATGAAAATAATTCCATAATCAACATGAAAATAGACACAGAATTTACACATTATGACTTTGTGTATCTGGCAAACGGTCGATTCGCAATCTCGAAAAATGTCCTGTGAAGTGTACATGTTACGATAACTTTTCAATCGATACTTGTGCTTTATTGTAATAGAAAAGCTATAGAGATGGGGTAGAAATAAGAGGGGAAAGAGCGAAAACACTGTAATCAGATATGTGTGCATAACTCAATTGTTTGTTAGAAAAGAAGTGGGCTTTTTCAGCCCGCTTCTTAGTTCATGTTTCCCTTCAGGAGACTGTCTTTTTCATTTACATTGGATAACAAACCCGAATTCATACTTCTCCCTTTTGTAAATTTACTGAAAAATTGTTTATAACCAGAGCCCCTTACATTCAACGTCCAACACGACTCCTTTGAGTTTCATCTAATATTTCAAACAATCTTTTGTACTTTGATATGATTTCTTGCTCCACAATTTTGTGGCCAGAATCGAAAAAGGTGATTGAGCCCGATCCTTTACCAAGCTGATTACGATCTGCAAGAACTTTTTTCAACTGTTTTGCAGTACCGACACTGCCTGAAATCATATCAACTTTTATCCCAAACAGTTTTTCAAAACTGTTTTTGAAAAACGGAAAATGAGTGCATCCTAACACAATCGTTCCGTATTGTTTCAAATCAAAAGAAGATAGTTCGTTCTTTAGATATTTAATGATTTTGTCTTCACTAAAATCAAAGTTCTCAGCAAATTCAACTAGTCCTGGAAGAGCTAAGCAATCAACTAGGTCATGGTGATCAATTTCTTTAACTAGATTATGAAATTTCTCTTCTTTAAGCGTCAAATTAGTAGCAACTACCAGAACTCTTTTTCTTTCCTCTGTACATTTATTTATAGCAGGCTTTACAGCGGGTTCGATTCCGATTATCGGAAAGTCGAAGTTTCTCCGAAGATCCTCTATCGCAATGCTAGTAGCTGTATTACACGCAATAACAAGAGCTTTGATATTTTGACTGGCCAGAAATTTAGCTGCATTGAAAATATATTCTTTAACTTTACCCTTTGATTTTTCACCGTATGGAACGTTTAACGTATCTGCATAAAAAATGTAATCTTCATAAGGAAGAACTTTTATGGCCTCATACAATACAGTCATGCCACCAATTCCAGAATCAAAAAATCCTATTTTCATCACTTCTCACGCTTTCTGTCTCATTCTTTTTTTATCATATGACTTTATATCATCTGAATCAAACGAAAAATAACCATTTTACTATTCGAATTTAATATGGGAGGTATCGATTTTTCGAATAGGGAGCAAAACTGGAGAAGGGGAGATAAGATCGAAATGTTGGTGATGTATTGTGGTTGTGGTGAAATCATCAAGACCGCATCGTATCAATGGGATGATTGATAACCCGACTCAATTAGCTTTGAAAATGTAGGAGTATTTAAATTTCCAGAGTCAGGGGATGAAATTACGAAAAAAAAGCAAACTGCCTGTCAAAGTTTGCTTTTTGCTCTATCAATGAGGTGCGCCTATATTTTTATATCCTCTTGGCAAAGCTGATTTAAAAGCTGCTTAACCGAAATTTCCTCAGTCAATGACCGTATCCCTTGACCTGCCCATAAAGACATCTGATCATGGTTATTTTGAAGTGAAGCCTGCTGTCTCATTGCCTTCGTTAGTGTATTTTGATAAGGGTACGGAAGGGTTTGTGTCTCAAACTGTTCTTTTTCTTCCATCCATTTATTTACGATTCCTCTGGCCTCTTTACCTGAAAATAATGTCGTAAGCTTTGTATCTGCTTCGTTTGCTTCTAGTATTTTCTGTTTATGTACTGGATGTGCGTTACTCTCGTGACAAATTAAAAAGGCAGAACCGATTTGAACTCCTTGGGCTCCAAGGGTTAAAGCTGCTTTTACTCCTCTGTGGTCTATCATTCCCCCAGCAGCTATGACAGGTACGCTCAGTGCATCTGCTGCTTGTGGAATCAGAGCCATTAAACCTACGGCAGATTCACCTTTGGAAGGTAAGAATGCTCCGCGATGTCCACCGGCTTCACTTCCTTGAAGGACTACTATATCCATTCCCCGTTCTTCCATTAACAATGCTTCTTCTACTGTTGAAGCGGTTCCTATTAAACAGCATCCAGCGGTTTTTAGCTCCTTTACTGCGTCTTCAGGCGGCAGATCAAAAGTGAATGAGCAAGCCTTAACCTTGTATTTTAAAATTAGATCAATTTTTTGATAGAAGTCATCACATTCTTCTTGTACAGATGTGAATTGATTTACTTGATTAGCTAACGGTATGTTTTCTTTCCACTTTTTAATCTGATCTTTTGGTGGCATCTCTAGACCTAGCGGAACAAACACATTAATTTGAAAAGGAGCGTCTGTCAGCTCAAACATTTCTTTTATTTGTTGTTCTAGGAGGTCTGGCGTAAGATACCCCGATGCTAAGCTGCCAAGAGCACCTTGATTCGAAACTGCAGATGCAAGTCGGGGCTTTGTAATACCGCCAGCCATTGGAGCTTGAATAATCGGTTTTGTTAAAGAAAACTTTTTCATAAATTCATTCATACCGAATCCCCCCGTTAAGACATGATTTTTGAAAAAAGTGTCATTTTAAAATTTACTCAAAAACTCGTATTCGCTTAAATATATCGTTTTCCTTCTTTTTGTCAATCTCTCATACCAGTTAACATGACGATAAAACAGGGAGGATTAAAGTGTGTCAAAGATAGTGTCGTCCCATGGCGGCTCTACAAAAAACTGAATATTCATGTAGTCCTTCATAGTTGATATCTGATTTTGAGATGTCTTGCATCTTAATATTGAATGATATATAGGAGAACATCATGTAAAATAAAGCTTAGAAGAATACATCACATTCAAGAGTAAAAAAATCTATAAGACGTACAGATCAATATTCGGTTTTACAGTTAGATATTAAGGTTGAAACGGAGGAACATGTAATGCGAAGTGAGCAGGAAATGATGGACATTTTCTTGGACTTTGCTTTGAACGATGAGAGAATCCGATTGGTCACTTTGGAAGGGTCGCGTACAAACAGAAATATCCCTCCTGACAACTTCCAAGATTATGACATCTCGTATTTTGTAACTGATGTAGATTCTTTTAAAGAAAATGATCAGTGGCTCGAAATCTTTGGGAAGCGCATTATGATGCAAAAACCAGAAGATATGGAGCTTTTTCCTCCCGAATTAGGTAATTGGTTTTCATACATTATTCTTTTTGAGGATGGCAACAAATTAGATCTAACCCTTATTCCAATTCGTGAAGCAGAAGACTATTTTGCTAATAACGATGGTTTGGTTAAGGTATTGCTTGATAAGGATTCGTTCATCAACTATAAAGTGACCCCAAATGATCGCCAATACTGGATGAAAAAGCCGACTGCAAGGGAATTTGATGATTGCTGTAATGAGTTCTGGATGGTTTCGACTTACGTAGTAAAAGGATTAGCAAGAAATGAAATCCTTTTTGCCATTGACCATTTAAATGAAATTGTACGTCCTAATTTATTGAGAATGATGGCCTGGCATATCGCATCTCAGAAAGGGTATTCATTTAGTATGGGGAAGAACTATAAATTTATGAAACGGTACCTTTCAAATAAAGAATGGGAGGAACTCATGTCTACATATTCTGTGAATGGGTATCAGGAAATGTGGAAGTCTTTATTTACTTGCTATGCATTATTTAGAAAGTATTCAAAAGCTGTATCAGAAAGTCTTGCATATAAGTATCCTGATTACGATGAAGGCATCACTAAGTATACGGAAGGTATTTATTGCTCAGTAAAGTAATAAGAATATAGGATATAGGATTGTTTTCATATGATATTTGATTCTCGCTGACAATGGAGACCAAGGAGTCACCATGTTTGTAAAAAGATGCGTAAATCGTTATGTTTAAGAATGTCTACGCATTTTACTATGATTATTCTTGTCCGAAATTTTTGTTCTTTTTAACGAAACGAGGCATTATAATTAACCTATAGGCACATTAAAAAAATAATAGAATGTAAAGGAGGATTTTTGTGTTCCAAACCTTAGACCATTTTTTGAAATCTTGGGAGTTCGAAGCAGATGCTACACAGAAACTATTAAATAGTCTGACTGATGAATCACTTAAACAAGAAATAACTTCACAAAATTGGACTCTAGGCCGTATTGCTTGGCATACTGTTGCTGCCATTCGCATCATTACCTCAAACACAGACTTAACGTTCCATGCCCCAGCTGAAGATTATCCTGTTCCAACTTCGGCTCAGTTTATAGCTGACAGCTATCATCAAGCCAGTAATGCATTTGTACAGGCATTAAAAACCCAATGGACTGACCATACACTTCAAGAACGTATCAACTTTATCGGACAACAATTGCCTAACGGTTCACTTTTGATGTTTTTGATTCAACATCAAAATCACCATCGGGGACAAATGACTGTTCTTATGAGACAAGCAGGTTTAACTGTTCCAGGTATTTATGGTCCAGCAAAAGAAGAATGGGCAAAATTTGGTTTGGAAGCCCCGAAAATGTAATCAACCTTTTTATAAAAAAGCTACGCTATGACAACATATAAGAAGATGTTTTGATCTATCTTTTTCAAAACATGTTCTTTTTTTGTTCGTTTACCAATGATAAGAACATATTCGAATCATTTTTATTCCAAACACTTCAAATGACAACGTTCTTCCGCTTTATTGTTGGCCTATTCCCAACGATGTAAGTATAATTTTTAATGCTGTCTAATCTTCTAGATACACATATCTATAGATTCCTCTCTAACAAAACCCCCGCTTTTTCTGCCATCACTCGAGGTGGGTAAGGCATTGCATTTTTCAACCGCCATTCGACTACTCCTACGTATGCATTTGCAACAAATTCGATCTATGGTTCAGAAATTCCAATGAAACATTCAGGTGTTGCTCAATTTGGACTAGAAGCAGCTGCGCCAAAAGGAAGCCTATTGGAAGAGTCTAGCTAAGTTGCAACAAATGGATATAAGAGAGGAACGTCTTCTCAAAAGGGAAGGCAATTTATTTACTGTAATTCATACAATGAGTAAAGCCTCCCAGGTATAATCTTTACTTCGTTCGACAAATTCTGCAAATTGTAGACAACTTCCTGATTATTTGGATAATTAACTGAATAGGAGGGGAAAAGTTGTCATATTTCATTATACTTATCATCGTTCTATTATCGGAGCATTGGTAACAGCAGCAGTCGGTATCATCTCTTCAAAAGTAGAGGTAATCTCGCCGAAAACTACAATAGAATCTAAAGAGGAAGAACAGAAAAGTTTTTATACGCTGAAATAAAGCAGAGAAAGAGCATCTCCTGCGGGGGTGTTTTTTATAGAGGAGTTGGAAAAACTGAATCAGACTAATTTACTTTTAAGATTCACCCTTGAAATTGCTGCACTAATCTCCTTAGGGGTGTATGCTTGGATAAGCTTTAATGGTTATTTTAAATATGTTTTAACTTTGGTTTTACCTATTGCAGTTATGATTGTCTGGTCTGTATTTGCAGTACCTCATGATCCTAGTCGAAGCGGACAAACTGTAATAGCTGTAAACGGAGTAACAAGGTTAGTTATTGAATTATTGATCTTTGCAATGGCTGTTGCAGCGCTTTATTTTAGTTATTTAAAACCAGTTAGTATTGTCTTTTTATGTCTTATAATACTCCACTACATCATTTCAGCTGAGCGTATCAAATGGCTTCTAAATCAATAATTTTTCATTTCAGCACTCGTTATTAGAGTGTTTTTTATTATTCTCTGTAGAGCCTGTGATTCTCAGATTAGATTTGAAGGTTAACGGCTTGGGCACAGTTGCAGTATAGAACGCATTTTCCAATAAAGAAGGCGCTCATTTGAAATTCATCATTAAACAATTGTACAAAAGTAAAATTTGTATTTAGAATGTAGTAATAAATAGAAATTCTACATAGGAGGGTATCTTGTGGAAGAAAAGAAAAAAGCTTTAATCATTGTGGATGTACAAAAAGCCTTCGATGATAAAAAATGGGGGGAACGGAATAACGTAAAGGCGGAAGAAAATATTAGTAAAATACTAAAATTATGGAGAGAAAAAGGATGGACAGTCATATACATACAACACACTTCTGATAAACCTCATTCTTTATTCCATCCAAAGAATGAAGGGTTTGCGATAAAGGAAATAGTTAAGCCTATGGATGAAGAAGTCATTATAACCAAGACAGTAAATAGCAGCTTTATTGGTACGAATTTAGAAGAATTCTTAAAATTAAATGAAATAAACACTGTAGTCATAACTGGTTTAACCACGCCTCACTGTGTATCAACCACCACAAGAATGAGTGGTAATTTAGGGTTTGATACATACCTGATTTCAGATGCAACAGCAGCCTTCGGAATGAGAGACCAAAATGATACATATTATGATGCGGCGACTATTCATAATATATCTCTAGCTACATTGCATGATGAATTTGCCACAATATTGACAACTGATCAATTAATAAATGATTTTATAAAAACTCACTGATGAAAAACATTTTGGCACAGTAAAACGGCAGGCGCCTTTCCAATAGGAAGGGCGCTTTAATTCGATTTCCTGCTTTACTGCTCAGAGGAGGTGCATCAATGTTTCTTTATCGACAAGCAAGAGCAGATGAAGTAAGCAAAGTGGCAAAGCTATTCCATCAATCTTTCAATCAATATCCTTTTATGGATTTACTCGTAAAACGCGAAAAAAAGATCATTCATTTATTTTTGAAATGCATAAAGTACTGACAAGAGCATATTTTAAAAAGCATTTCTTTTTTGTTGACATTCAGAATGGTGAAATGGTTGTTGCCGCTCTATTAAAACATCGTGATAAACCCGACATTAACTTGATCGATTATATAGCAGCAGGTGGAATAACATTAATCAAAATGGGGGGATTTTCAGTATTGAACATGTTGACGGTGACTAATGAGGCTGAAAAATCTTACAATTCCTTAAAAGAGCCGGCATGGTATTTAGAAGTATTAGGAGTTTCGCCATTTTATCAGGGAAAGAGTTTAGGCAGCAAAATGATTAATGACTGTCTCATATCTTTTATTTCAAAATGCGGGGACGGCATTTTGGCCCTTATCATGAATACTGATCTCAATGGATCATTTTACAAATCGTCCTGATTTTATATTTAAAGATTATCATAACCTTTCAAAGATGGAGGTCGAATGAATGTCTTCAAAAGAAAAAAAGAGTGTAACCATTTTGACGGAAAGTCAATTGTCTTCGAGAGCATTTAAAGATGAAGCGTATGAATTTTATAAAGAATTGCGAAAATCACAGCCTCTCTACCCATTATCTTTAGGAGCTCTGGGGAAAGGCTGGCTCATATCGAGATATGAAGATGCAATACATTTATTAAAGAATGAAAAATTAAAGAAAAACTATGAAAATGTATTTACCGCAAAAGAAAAACGTCCTGCTCTATTGAAGAATGAAGAGTCTTTAACAAAGCATATGCTTAATTCAGATCCCCCTGATCACAACCGCTTGCGAACTCTTGTTCAAAAAGCATTTACGCATCGGATGATTTTCCAGTTGGAAGACAAAATCCAGCATATCGCAGATTCTTTATTGGATAAAGTGCAGCCCAACAAATTCATGAACCTAGTAGACGATTATGCGTTTCCATTGCCGATTATCGTGATAAGTGAAATGCTCGGCATTCCCTTGGAAGATCGTCAAAAATTCAGAGTGTGGTCGCAAGCAATTATTGATTTTTCAGATGCCCCTGAAAGACTTCAGGAGAATGACCACTTGTTAGGGGAGTTTGTTGAATATCTGGAATCCTTAGTTCGCAAAAAAAGGAGAGAACCTGCAGGAGATTTAATCAGTGCATTAATTCAAGCGGAAAGTGAAGGCACACAATTAAGTACAGAAGAATTGTACTCGATGATTATGCTGCTTATCGTTGCAGGTCATGAAACAACCGTAAACTTAATCACCAATATGACATATGCTCTGATGTGTCACGGTGATCAATTTGAAAAGCTCCGCCAGCAGCCGGACTTGATGAATTCAGCCATAGAAGAAGCATTGCGGTTTCACAGCCCTGTTGAGCTAACGACAATTCGCTGGACGGCTGAACCGTTTATACTGCATGGACAGGAGATTAAACGGAAAGATGTGATCATCATTTCTTTAGCATCAGCAAACCGTGATGAGAAGATATTTCCAAATGCCGACATATTTGATATTGAAAGAAAGAACAACCGCCATATTGCTTTTGGCCATGGCAATCATTTTTGTCTTGGTGCACAGTTAGCCCGCTTAGAAGCCAAGATTGCGATTTCCACCTTATTACGCCGCTGTCCAAATATACAGTTAAAAGGCGAAAAGGAACAAATGAAATGGAAAGGGAATTTTCTGATGAGAGCACTCGAAGAATTGCCGCTTAGTTTTTAATTTTTTGGGGATATGTGATTTTCAAACATACTCGTTTTACTCCTCAATTAGATTAAACGATAGTAAAGCTGTAACATAAAAATTTGATATGATAGCTTTTCAAAAACAAAGTTTAGCATTATTTATGCCTACCGGGCATGAAAATATCTTGCAAACACCAATAGTTTCCCCCTATCGGTGTTTTTTATTTGTTTTCAGCCTCATTTGGACAAACAGCTGTTACATAGTAAACGTTTGTTAAGATAAAATAATGGAGGGCATTGTTTCTAATGAGAAAAATAATGATAGATGGAAGAGACTTTGAAAATATAGAAGTTTTACATGATGTTTTAAAAGATAAATTAGACTTCCCAAACTACTATGGGAGAAATTTAGACGCTTTATGGGATTGCCTGACAGGGTGGGTGGATTTGCCGCTCACTTTAGTCTTGATAAATTTTGAGTTTAGTAAAAAGTTTTTAGGTTCATACGCTGATGATGTATTAGAAGTTTTACTAGAGGCTCAAGAGGAATTAGAGGACGAGTTTAAAATAATAATAGAGTAGACTTTCTGTTTTGTGAATTTTAACAGTTTTCGTTCGCGGAAAAAGGCAATAGGGCACCACAAATTAAAATTTCGTTGAGACCGCAATAACTTTTTGGCTTCTGATAAGTTTCTTATGATGTTGGTATCAAGTCACACAAGTCCCATGCCTTCTTTCTAATGTAAGTTAATTTCATTATGAGTTAATCATGAGGATAATTTTATTCTGCGAATAATATTTTAAAAGGATTTAAATTTAAATAATATTTGATTAACGAATAAAAATTCGTCATTATTTAAATTTAGTGAAATATAATTCTTTTAATTCGTATTGGGGGTTATGAAATGGGTATTATGCTTGACGAAACTGATAAGGCCATTTTAAGAGAATTGCAGGAAGATGCTTCAATATCAAATTTAAATTTATCTAAGAAAATTGGGCTTTCACCATCAGCTTGCCTTGCAAGAACAAAGAACCTAGTAGAAGCAGGTATAATTAAAAAGTTTACGACTATTGTTGATGAGAAAAAACTTGGATTCGAAGTCACAGCACTAGCTCTCATCAACTTATCACCCTTAAATAGGGAGACAATTCATTCATTTTTAGAGGATATAAACAAATTCCCACAGGTTCAAGAATGCTACACACTTACAGGAAGCCATGACTATATGCTTAAGATTGTGGGCGAAGGACATGGAGAGTTATCGGAATTTTATCATTGATTCATTAATGCAGAACCCTGCTATTAGTGGAGTTGACACAAGCATAGTCATGAGTACAGAAAAAAGAACTGTCAGTGTGCCAATTGATGAAATGTAGGAGGTTGTTGATTTGAATAAAAATAAAGAATCGTTACATTTAAGCTCTCCTGCTATAAACACTCAAATGAATAAGAGAGGTCAAATATGGGCTGCATTTCGTTCTGCATTCCCATATACAATTCCGATTTTTGCGGGGTTTTTGTTTTTGGGGATAGCTTATGGAATCTTTATGCATTCTTTGGGATTTAGCGCAATCTATCCAATCATCATGAGTTTTATGATATTTGCGGGCTCAATGGAGTTTGTTGCAGCGAATTTTTTACTTGGTGCGTTCAACCCTATGAATGCTCTTTTTTTGACGTTAATGGTCAATGCCAGGCATTTGTTTTATGGAATTTCCATGTTGGATAAGTACAGGGGGACTGGAAAGAAAAAGCTTTATCTGATTTTCGGAATGTGTGATGAATCATTTTCTATCAATTATACCGCTAATGTTCCGACGAATGTTGACAAGGGCTGGTTTATGTTTTTTGTGACACTGCTTAATCATTTATATTGGGTCGCGGGGGCAGCGATAGGAGGTATTTTTGGGTCGTACGTGAAGTTTAATACCGAAGGGCTTGATTTTGTGATGACTGCTCTGTTTATTGTGATATTCATAGAACAATGGATGAAAGAGAAAAAGCATTATAGTGCTCTCTCAGGACTTGGACTTTCAGTAGCCTGTCTTATCCTTTTTGGCGGAAACCAATTTATTATTCCTGCTATGCTCGCCATTTTAGGGGTACTGACTGTTCTGAGAAAACCATTGGAGAAAGCTGAGGTTTCCGTATGACGATGACTATGACGCAGCAAATGATCACCATTGCAATGGTCGTGCTAGGAACAATGCTGACACGGTTCCTTCCATTCATGATTTTCCCGTCTGGCAAACCGACACCGAAATATGTACAGTATCTTGGTAAAGTGCTGCCATCAGCGGTAATCGGGCTTTTGGTCATTTATTGTTTAAAAGATGTGAGTCTGCTTTCTGGAAGTCATGGCATTCCTGAATTAGTTGGAGCAGCTGCAGTTGTACTGCTTCACTTGTGGAAGAAAAATATGCTTCTTTCCATAGCGGGGGGAACCGTTGTTTATATGGTTTTGGTGCAATTGGTTTTTTAACCGATATCGGAAACTATCAAATCATGCTTTTATTAAACTTGATAAAAATATATAAAACTGACACAAGCTTATTTTGGAATCAACACTGTGCCAGTGCAAATAGCATCTGTAATGTTTCCTGGCTATTCAAGAAGTGTCTACTTTAATCGGAGGATATATAATGTCAAAAAAAGTGTCTGCTTCCTATATCATCATTATAGGATTAATGCTATTTGCATTGTTTTTTGGAGCAGGAAATCTCATTTTTCCGCCTATGCTTGGTCAATTGGCCGGGAAAAATGTATGGGTCGCTAATGCAGGTTTCTTAGTGACCGGAGTTGGATTGCCATTACTGGCTATAACAGCATTTGTTTTTTCGGGTAAACAAAACTTACAGTCGTTAGCCAGCCGTGTTCACCCGGTGTTTGGCATTGTATTTACGACGATTCTCTATTTGGCAATCGGGCCTTTTTTCGCTATCCCGAGATCAGGAAACGTATCGTTTGAAATTGGGGTAAAACCTTTTTTATCAAATGATGCAGGCCCTGTCTCATTGATCATATTTACAATATTATTTTTCGGATTGGCATGCGTGTTATCACTTAATCCTTCAAAAATCATTGATATAGTTGGGAAATTTTTGACACCAATTAAGCTGACATTTATCGGATTGCTTGTAGTGGTAGCTCTTATTCGCCCAATTGGAACCATTCAAGCACCATCAAAAGGGTACACATCACAAGCGTTTTTTAAAGGATTTCAGGAAGGATACCTTACTCTGGATGCCCTTGTAGCATTTGTTTTTGGAATTATCATCGTGAATGCATTTTAAGGAACAAGGAGCTTCTACCAAAAAACAGCTGATGGGTGTTTGTGCAAAAGCAGCCGCGATTGCAGCTGTACTCTTAGCAGTTATGTATACAGCCCTTTCCTATATGGGGGCTTCCAGCGTTGAAGAACTGGGGATTTTAGAAAATGGAGCAGAGGTCTTGGCTAAGGTTTCATCCTATTATTTTGGATCTTATGGTTCGATCTTATTGGGCTTAATGATTACAGTGGCGTGTCTGACGACAAGTGTCGGACTGATCACAGCGTGTTCTTCATTTTTTCATGAATTATTTCCGAACATTTCTTATAAAAAAATTGCTGTCGTTTTATCAGTGTTTAGTACACTTGTCGCAAATATAGGATTAACCCAGCTCATTAAGGTGTCAATGCCTGTCTTACTGACGATGTATCCTATCGCGATTTCCTTAATATTTTTAACGTTTTTGCATTCTGTATTTAAAGGGAAGACAGAAGTGTATCAAGGCAGTTTATTATTCGCATTCATCATCAGCTTATTTGACGGTTTGAAGGAGGCGGGAATAAAAATTGAAGTTGTGAATCATATTTTCTCTCAGATTCTCCCTATGTATAACATAGGGCTGGGGTGGCTCATTCCAGCTATTGCAGGGGGAATATGCGGCTATATACTGAGTATATTCCGAACAAAAACAAGTTGATCAATCAACAGCAATATCACTCAGATCTGCAGGATCTCCTCCATCAGTGGATACTTCAACTGTTACAATTGGATGTTCTGCCCCTGTCCAACCGAAAATATCAATCTTTCCGTTGTCACCCGAAATCTGTAGGTGAATATTTAATAGTTGTGAGAGCGATTGACTCTTTAGGAAATAGTCAGCCTTTAACTTCAAGACGCAACCAAGTGTCTAGGGCAATGATCTTCGTTCAAAATTCTTTGAATGAGGAAAATCTACATTCTAATATCGACTAGGTTTCACAATTCAGAGTGCAAAATCACGAAGAAAAAGCAAACTACATACCGAAGTTTGCTTTTTTGCTCTATACAAACAATGAGATGCGCCTATATTTTTATATCAGACAACTGATCAGAGGTATTTTGAGGCGAAGCCTGCCTTCCATCCATTTATTTACGATTGATCTGGCCTCTTTACCTGAAAATGATCCCTCATATGCGTTAAAAAAGCAGATAAAGCAGGGGTAATTAAAGTGTCTTTCCGCCTTATAAACATGGTTGATACGAAAGAATATTTGTCAGAGATAGTGTGGCTGCGAATGCGGCCTTCTTTTTCATGCGAAGCAATGATTGAACGAGGCAGCAGTGAAATCCCCAAGCCGGCGCTTACACAGCCAATGATCGCTTCAAGTATGCCAAATTCCATTAATTTTATAGGTAATAAACCTTCTTCTTGGAGGATATGATTGAGCTTTGCTCTGTAAGAGCATCCTTTACGGAATACAAGCATTGTTTGTGTTTGAACATCCTGAATGGAAGAAATCACAGGGTGTGAAGCGCTTGTAACAAGAACCATCTCTTCATCCAATACCTTTTCTTGAACTAAATCAGGGTGTTCAATAGGCCCTGAAATAAAAGCGCCGTTTAACTCATAATGTAAAACTGCTTGTATTTGTTGTTCCGTAGGGCCGGTTACTAGGTTCAAATCAACATTTGGATAGAGGTTATTATAATGTGCAAGGAGTTGAGGAAGCCAAACTGCAGCTGTTGTTTCCATTGATCCTATACGCAGTGGCCCAGAAGGCGCGGATGATTCGCCCATGGCTGCTCTAGCTTCTTCAATAGTATGTAGAATTTTCTCTGAGTAAGAAACAAGAATTTGCCCTGGGGGAGTAAGTGTGATTCCTCGACTATGGCGATAGAATAATTTTGTCTGTAAATCGTTTTCTAGTTGTTGTATCTTATTCGTTACGTTCGATTGTGCATAATTTAAAGTCTGAGCAGCCTTGGAAATACTGCCTTCACGAGCAGTAGTGAGAAAAACCTGTAACAACTGAATATTCATCTAGTCCTCCATAGTTAATATCTGATTTTGAGATGTCTTCCATCTTAATTTTGAATTATATATGATAGCAGAGCTTCATGTAAACTAAAGCTTAGAAGAATAAATGATTTCTAAAGTAAGTGATAAGGCTATTTCAAAAAATGGTTAATTTACTCGAAGTTGATTCTGTATATTGCCTATGGAAATACACATCATAACATAGGCTTGACTAACACCAGAATGAAGGGGTTATTGGGAAATTACTTTATTCTAAATGTAGCAGCTGCTTGGAAATAGCTGACACATTAACGAATGAAATTAAAAAGACTGTTGTAGTAGAAGGAGGGGATTTTATGCCATTACTTCGTTTTGACTTAATAGAAGGGCGAGATCAATCAAGTTTGAAAAAACTTTTAGATGTCGCTCACAATGTTGTAGTAGAGGCTTTTGATGTGCCTCAACTAGACCGTTATCAAATTGTTCATGAACATCCAGAAAATCATATGATTATTGAGGATACTGGGTTAGGATTTAACCGAACTAAAAATCTTGTTGTTCTTTCAGTTACAAGTAAATCCCGACCGGAAGAGAAGAAACAAAAATTTTACAGGCTGTTAGCTGAAAGACTGGAATCTGAGTGTGGTATCGCATCAACTGATTTAATTGTATCTATTGTTGAAAATGATAATGCTGACTGGAGTTTTGGACTTGGCGAGGCCCAAATTTTAACCGGTAAATTGTAGTTGAATACTACCCTCAAATGCTTGATTGAAGAAAAGGAAAAGGATAGAGAAACTTAGTTAGCGGAGCAAACCATGGGTTTGCTCCGCTTTTTAGAGAATAATTAAGGAGGTATTGTTGATTTCTATAAAAAATATTTTGACATTTCAGTAAAGAGCAGATATATTTATATATGAACACATGCTCATATATAAATATTGTTTGCATCATGTTAGAATGCTTCATAACAGATTTGAAATAATAAATACATATGTATTAAAAACTTTAGGTAAGGAGGAGTTTTTTATGGGTCACAATCATAGTCACAATCATAATGAAGGAGCAAATAAAAAGGTTTTATTGATCTCTTTTATCATGATTACAGGTTATATGATAATAGAAGCTATAGGTGGATTTTTAACAAATAGTCTGGCGCTTTTATCTGATGCAGGCCATATGCTGAGTGATTCAATTTCATTAATGGTTGCCCTGATTGCTTTTACATTAGCTGAAAAAAAGGCAAATCACAATAAGACATTCGGCTATAAACGATTTGAGATTCTTGCAGCTGTGATAAACGGTGCTGCCTTAATTCTTATTTCTCTTTATATCATTTATGAAGCAATCGAACGCTTCTCTAATCCACCAAAAGTAGCAACAACTGGCATGCTTACAATTAGTATCATCGGGTTAGTTGTGAATCTATTGGTCGCTTGGATTATGATGAGTGGCGGAGATACAAAGAATAATCTGAATATAAGAGGAGCTTATTTACATGTAATAAGCGATATGCTCGGCTCTGTAGGTGCCATTTTAGCTGCCATACTCATCATCTTCTTTGGATGGGGCTGGGCAGATCCATTGGCTAGTATCATTGTGGCTATTCTTGTTCTAAGAAGCGGTTACAATGTGACTAAAGATTCCATTCACATCTTAATGGAAGGAACTCCAGAAAATATCGATGTCTCTGATATCATTCGTACAATTGAAGGGACAGAGGGAATTCAAAACATTCATGATTTACACATATGGTCTATCACAAGCGGATTGAATGCTCTTTCTTGCCATGCAGTTGTGGACGATCAACTGACCATTTCAGAAAGTGAAAATATTTTACGCAAAATTGAACATGAACTTGAGCATAAAGGCATTACGCACGTAACCATTCAAATGGAAACCGAAGCGCATAATCACGACAATGCGATCCTTTGTCAGCCCAAAATGGAGAAGCCGCGTGACCACCATCACCATTAAATTTTTTATCTAACTTTATAGTGAGGAGATCAACTAGCATTTTGCAGATTCTGTCTACTGACAATTTGAAATTGGCGGGGTGATAATGTGTACGACACTATCGTAATCGGGGCTGGTCAAGCAGGGATCTCGATAGGATATTATTTTAAGCAGTCCGATCAAAAGTTTATCATTTTGGATAAAAGTCATGAGGTGGGGGAGAGCTGGAAAGATCGGTATGACTCATTGGTTTTATTTACTTCTCGAATGTATAGCTCTTTGCCTGGAATGCATCTTGAAGGAGACAAACATGGATTTCCTACAAAAAATGAAATTGTTGCTTATCTAAAGAAATATGTTGAAAAATTTGAAATTCCAATCCAATTACGGACAGAAGTAATAAGTGTCCTAAAAATAAAGAATTATTTCTTAATAAAAACAAATCGGGAAGAATATCAAACGAAGAATCTTGTCATTGCTACAGGGCCTTTTCATACCCCTAGTATTCCATCAATATCAAAGGATTTAGCTGATCATATTAATCAACTACACTCATCACAATATAAGAATTCAAAACAATTGGCATATGGAAATGTACTAGTAGTTGGTGGTGGGAATAGTGGTGCTCAGATAGCTGTTGAATTATCCAAAGAAAGAGTTACATATTTAGCCTGTAGTAATAAACTAGTTTATTTCCCTTTAATGATCGGAAAAAGAAGCATCTTTTGGTGGTTTGATAAATTAGGAGTTTTACATGCAAGTCATACATCAATAGTAGGCAAATTCATTCAAAAGAAAGGTGATCCAGTATTTGGGCATGAATTAAAACATGCAATAAAACAGAAGGAGATCATCTTAAAAAAAAGAGTCATTGCCGCAAAGCAAAATGAAATCATTTTTAAAGATTCATCTACATTAGAAGTAAACAATATTATTTGGGCTACTGGTTTCAGGAATCCCTTATGTTGGATAAATATAAAAGGTGTTTTGGATCAAGAAGGTCGAATCATACATCATAGAGGTGTTTCACCTGTAGAAGGATTGTACTTTATAGGGTTGCCTTGGCAGCATAAGCGAGGTTCAGCGTTGCTTCAAGGCGTAGGAAATGATGCTGAATACATTGTAAAACAAATGAACGGTGGATAAACGAAGCAGAGCAGTAACTCACATGTTTACTGCTCTATTTTTTGCGTGAATAAGGGTAGCGAAGTGGAGATGCGCTTTCTCTTTTATTTAAGAAGTTAACATAGAAAGAGAAAAAGCACTTTAAGCCATACTCATATTTTTATGTTCAACAATGGTCTTAAGGAGGCTGCGCATTGAATTTGTCAGGTACGCATCTTTATGGCGTATAAAGATTGTTGAGATACAGCTGTCTTTCTCAGGTAATGGGTGACAATAAACCTTACCTTGTGCAGCTAGATGCATAACAGCAGATTCCGGTACCACTGTTATACCGAGTCCAAGTGCAACACTATTTAAGATTGTCTCTAGGATGTTAAATTCCATCATTCTGTTTGGGAGCACACCTTCATCTTTGAGCCACTGTTCAAGCCTAGACCGATACCCGCACCCTTGATTAAAAACAAGAATCGGAGTCGTTGAAAAATCCTCTATATTAAACGTTTTGTTACTGGTTACAAGAGTAAGTCTTTCAGTATAAACATCATACTGTTCCAGAATAGAATGTTTCAAAGGGCCTGAAATAAAAGCTCCGTCTAATTCGTGATTCATGACCTTTTTAATAAGTTCCTCTGTTAGACCAGCCTGCAATGATAAATCCACATTAGGATACTTTTTATAATAGGAAGCTATGATGGTCGGCAGTATCCTCACTGTTTCCACTGTACCGATTTTTAATATTCCAGACGGTATGTCAGTATCTAGAAAGACCTGCTCCAGTTCTTCAACATCTTTCAAAATTTTGTTAACGTATTCAATCATTTTTCGGCCCTCTGGGCTTAGTGAAACCCCTTTTTTATGGCGATTGAAAAGAGGTGTTTTGAGCTCATTCTCTAATTGCTTAATCCGCGCAGTTACATTAGATTGTACATAATTTAACTCTTTTGCAGCACCGGTAATACTCTTGTGATGGGCTACGCATTTGAAAATTTGTAAGTCTCGCAGTTCCATGAAGATCCCCTCTTCATTAAAGTATCATTATCAATGATGTTTTTCATCACATTTGTTCATTTTACTTGATGCTTACTTCTTTTTATAATTCTCATTGTAATTTTAAAGAAAAGGAGGGGAATTCAATGAAAAAAAGTCAATTATTCATTGGTGCCCTTACATGTTTAGTGGCAAGTATGTCTTGGGGCGCGATGTTTCCAGTTGCAGATCATGCATTAGAATTTATTGATCCGTTTTATTTTTCATTTATTCGCTACGGTGTGGTAACGATTATGTTAGTGATTTTATTATTGGTGAGAGAAGGAAAAAAATCATTTCATTTAGAGGGTAAAGCAAAATGGATCATTTTATTTGGGGTGATGGCGTTTACTGTATACAATGTTCTTATTTTTTTAGGTCAAAGGTTGATGGGGAAGTCTGGAATTATGACAGCATCCATTGCCGAGGCACTCATGCCGATGCTTTCAATTGTTATTCTATGGGGATATAAACATGTGAAACCTAAAAAATACACAATGATCAGTATATTGATTGCCTTTTTGGGGGCTTCGATGGTCATAACCAAAGGTAATATAAGTTTCTTTTTTTCATTAGGGGATCATCTATTCTCGATACTCTTTATATTCATTGGTGTTTTAGGGTGGGTTGTCTACACAATGGGGGGACAGATATTCCGAGAGTGGTCCACACTTCGTTATTCAACTTTGACATGTTTATTCGGCACAGCTATAACAGGAATCATGACAGCTATACTTACCGCGCAAGGTTACGTGTCGGTACCGAGTATTAAAGTGATTGCAGCAATTAAGTATGATTTTTTATTTATGATTACTTTACCAGGTATCATAGCCCTCCTTAGTTGGAACTATGGCATTAAAATCCTATCATCCATTAATGGGATTTTATTTATTAACTTTGTCCCCATTACTACATTGTTAATCATGGTGATCAAAGGATATAACATAACTGCATTTGATATAGTAGGAACACTGTTTGTCATTATTGGACTCATTTTAAATAACATATATCAGCGTAAGGAAGATTATAAGCAGGTATTGCAAAAAGAAAAAACAAATTTGACTATCACTTAGACGGAGGGGGATTTAAAATGTTTGAAGGTTTATTGTTTTTCATTTCAGCTGGAATTGTCTGTGAACTTGCTGCAATTAATAGAAATGGCCGCAAAAATATAAAGCAACAGGCGGAATTGATTCAAATTTTAAAAGAAAACCTTAATAAAGACATTAAATAAATCAAGACGGTTGGGTATTATTGAAACACACCAGAAAATTCAGGTGTGTTTTTATTTTGCTTTCTTTTTTAAGCCTTAAAACGCCACTAATCGTTAGTTGAAGACTATGGGAACCACTCTCCATACGGAAAAAGATGATTATTTACATCATTCAGAGTTGATTTTAGGTTCTTTTGAACTTATAATGTTATATATACTGTTTTTTGTTTATTCAGAAAAAACGGGTTATAAAAATAAATATTTACATCGGAGGTGTACGCCTTACTAGGTAAGGCAAATCATTGACAACCATTAACCTTATAATCTTTACTCTTTTAATTGTCTTAACAGCATTTTTTGTTGCGACTGAATTTGCGATAGTAAAGATCAGGTCATCAAAAATTGACCAACTCATATTAGAGGGAAAAAAAGGTGCCGTATCAGCCAAAAAGGTCATTACTCATTTGGACGAATATTTGTCAGCTTGTCAATTAGGGATCACGGTTACAGCGTTGGGAATTGGCTGGGTCGGAGAATCGACTTTTGAAGTGATTTTGCACCCCTTATTTGCTCATTTTCATGTAAGTGAAACAGTCTCACATGTATTGATCTTAGTGATTGCTTTTGTGATGGCGACTTTTTTGCACGTTGTAGTTGGAGAACTTGCTCCTAAAACACTCGCTATCCAAAAAGCGGAAACCATCACTCTTTTGACTGCAAAGCCAATTATTTGGTTTTACCGCATCCTGTTCCCTTTTATATGGTTTTTAAATGGTTCAGCCCGGTTTATAGTAGGACTCTTCGGTTTGAAACCTGCATCAGAACATGAACTTGCTCATTCTGAAGAAGAACTGCGCATCTTACTGTCTGAAAGCTATAAGAGCGGTGAAATCAATCAAAATGAGTTGAAATATGTAAATAATATTTTTGAATTTGATGAAAGAATCGCCAAAGAAATTATGATTCCGAGAAGAGAGATCGTAGCGATTTCTAGTGAGGATTCTTATGAAACTATTGTTAAGACCATTAAGACAGAGAGCTATACAAGGTACCCAGTCCTAAATGGAGATAAAGATTCAATCATTGGTTTTATCAATGCTAAAGAATTTTTGTCAGCTTATATTGACACAGACCAGAAGATAAAAGAGGATTTCAAGTTAGAAAATCATATCAACCCTGTTATCCATGTTATTGAATCCGTTCCAATTCATGATTTATTGGTAAAAATGCAAAAAGAGCGAACACATATCGCTATTCTTGTGGATGAATATGGCGGCACTTCAGGTTTAGTCACTGCTGAAGATATTCTTGAAGAAATTGTCGGGGAAATCAGAGATGAATTTGATAAAGATGAAGTGCCTAATATTAGAAAAGTAAATGATAATCACTATATCTTAGATTCGAAAGTGCTCATTGAAGATGTAAATGATTTATTGGGAACGACGTTAGCAAGTGACGAAGTGGATACAATAGGCGGCTGGTTTATGACTCAACAAATAGACGCTGCAGTTGGGTCCGTTATAGAAGCCGATGGGTATATTTTTAAAGTGCACAAAACAGTTGGCCGGCATATTAATTATTTAGAAATTGTCCGGAAAAAAGAATAACATCTGGATAAAACACATGAGATTTTGACTAATAAGATGCTTAAAGCCTGAGATGAAATTTTCATCCAGGCTTTTTTAAACAATGATCTTGCAGTTTAAGTAGGTAATCATTATCGAAGTTCAAACGTTTCTCAGCAAAAAAGGAGGCCTGGATATCTATAGCTCTTTTACCATTACCTTCTCACCATTAAAGTCGAGTTCACCATTAAATTGAAAACCAAACCTTTGATAAAGGCGTATAGCATGAATATTATTTTCAAATATACTTAAATAAATTCTTTTGCATTTATATAGCTCAGCAAGGTGCTGAATGAGGGCTTTAAGCATTTTCTTCCCTAATCCTTTTCCCTGATAGCGTTCGTCAATAAAAAATCGGTCAAGCCAGACTCGTCCGTTTTTATTATCTTCATCATACTCGGGAAACAATCCATACATTGCAAAACCGACTAGATCTCCTTCATAGTAAAGCCCGACAGGTTTATAATAGTGACATTCTTTTGCATCCTCTAAACATACTTTTGTAGTTTCAATATATGATAATTGATTCTGGCTGACATGCAGATCAAGAATTGCAGCACGATTATCATCAGTTACTGCTTTTATTTTTATACTCATACTACCTTCTCCTTTTTTCTTATCCCGGTTAGGCTGCGACTGCTTATGGTGATGGCAGATGAAATCCTGATATTGCTAAAACTCAGCTTAAACTATATTCACGTCAAGCAACATGTAGCCTATCAAATTAAGTACCTTTTCTTATTGTGCCTAACCAGGGGCATTCCCTGCATCCAAATGACTTAACTTTATAGAAAATGAATTAATTCAAAGCTGCAGCATCATTCTTTTTTTCTTTCCAAACCATTGTAAGACCAAGGCCGACAATCATAACGAAACCTGCAAAAAGGAAAGGATAATGAATGTTAAGATCAAATAGTATACCGCCTAGAGCAGGTCCAAATATATTTCCCAGGCTGGTGTATGTGGAGTTCATGCCTGCTACGAAACCCTGCTGGTTACCGGCCATATTGGATAAATGAGCGGTTAAGGCCGGACGTAGCAAATCGAACGCCAGAAAAATAAAACAAGTTACAAGCAAAACAGTTAAAAATCCTGACATAACAGTAGACACGAAAGCCAAGATCGCTCCGGTTATTAAGCATAGCTGAATCATTCTTTTCTCTCCAAGTTTGTTGACCAATTTCCCGAATAGTAAAACTTGAATAACTACCGCAACAATGGAACTAATCGTAATAATGGCTGCAATATCTTTTGGTGTGAAGCCAAATTTATGATCAGAAAACAAGCTGAATACCGTTTCATAAGCTGATAAACCAAAAGCCATTACAAAGACGATAATAAATGCAATGAAATAGACAGGATGAATGGATCTCTTCAAGTCTTTAATGAAATTTGATTCCTTTGTATGAGATGAGAGTTGATGGCGTTCTTCTATCGACAATGACTCTTTTAGTATAAAAACGGAAGTGACAGCAGCTATTAACGCGATGGCGGAGGCGAAGAAAAACGGCATGCGGATGCCAAAGCCGGCAATAAATCCTCCCGCACCAGGCCCAATAATAAAGCCGGTGCTAATTGCAGCAGAAACATACCCCATAGCCTTTGACCTTTCCTTTAGGGTTGTAATATCAGCTACATATGCTGTTACCGCGGGCATGATAAAAGCCGCACTTACACCACCCAATATCCTCGAGAAATAAAATATTGAAACATGGGTCCCTAATCCGAAAATCAACTCAGATAAACTGAATATAAGCAACCCGAGAATAATCATTTTTTTTCTCCCGAAACGGTCAACCCACCTACCTGCAAAAGGTGAAGTAATTAACTGAGAAATGGCAAAAGCCGCAACAAGATAACCCATTGTGCTGCCGGATAAATGCATGATTTTCATAAAAGAAGGCATAACTGGAATGATTAAACCGATACCAAGAAATGCTACGAAGATGTTGCTTAATAGTATAATGAATATCGTTTTTTGCTCATTTATTGATTTTTTCATCTGAATTCCCCTTTTACTCAATTGAACCCTTTTTACCTATCCTTTTCGCTTGAAGCTTTTTTCAAGTACAATCAAATCATAAGGTATATGGTTACCGTATAGTCAAGGAGGTTTTTATGAGCGAAGATGTTAAGAAGTATTTCACAACAGGGGAGTTTTCGAAGCTCTGCCGTGTAAAAAAACAAACCTTATTTCATTATGATGAGATTGGTCTTTTCTCGCCGGAAATAAAAAAAGAAAATGGGTATAGATATTATTCCTATCATCAATTTGAGATTTTTCAAGTCATCAGTCTATTTAAAGAGCTTGGGGTTCCATTAAAAGAAATAAAGTGTCTAATAAAAGGAAAAACACCAGACAAGATCCTGCATGTTCTAAAAGAAAAGTCTATTGAGATTGATAAAAAAATAAATGAGCTTAAGCAGTTGCAAACGATCTTACAAACAAAAGTGACGCTTACAGAACAAGCACTTGAGACTGATTTTTCCTCAATATCTTTTGAATATTTAAATGAAGAAACATTCATGTTAAGCCGAAAAACATTAAACTTACCGGAACGAAAATATGTGGCAGCCATTTCAGAACTCATTCATGAAGTTCAGCAATATGAATTAGATGAAGGATATCCGATAGGCGGAATCTTTGCACGGGAACAAATCTTAGAAAAAGACTTCTACAATTACAGTTACTTTTATATAAAAGTAAAAGATGGGGCAGAGAACATAAATTATCATGTACGGCCAAAAGGCCTGTATGCAGTTGGATATGAAATAGGCGGAAATACTGAAGAGGCGTACCGGAGAATCATTGAGTTCATTGAAAGAAATGGAATGCAAATAGGGGAAAATGCATATGAGGAATATATGCTGGATGAGATGGTAGTTGACGGGTATGAAAATACATATGCAAAAATCCTCCTTCAAGTTAAAGAGGTGTAAGATTACGAGATTTTCATATGGAAAAATTGTTTCTGTTGTGTGCCCAAAAAGAATATAAACTGGTTTACTAAAAGCGAGCCCACATACAGGAGACGGTACAAACGGTACTGGGAACCGCAAGTCTATCGGCGTTGAAATATGCTATAACGATTCAGGAGGCGATAAATTCTACGCTGCTGAAAAGCTGGCCATCAAGGCGCATCCAAAGGGATAAATCTAAAAGAGCTGGGATAGGGGGGACAAACAACAGAATTCCGTATACTCTGTTGTTGTGCTATGTAAATGTTCAAAAGCCATTTAGGATCGTCGACCTTTGATAATCCATCATATAAAGGTGTCATTCGATGTCTTGTTAACAAAGGCTAGTAAAATTCAACATCCAGAAAACGATTACAAGGTCGGTGATAAATTATTCATTCGTGAATCAAACGGTGATCGAACATTCATTTTTGTGTTCAATATGAGTTTTCTTGATTTCGCACACTCCCTTAATAAATGCATAGGATACTATCACAAAAATTTATAATTGCGGGGGATCAAAAAATGTACTATAACCCTTTTTCGCCTCAATGTTATTATTATGTGACTGTACCGATGTATAATGATGGAAGATCTGTTTATTGGTCTATTCCAAATGAGATGGAGCACGTACACAGATGTGCCGATTTGCGCTCTTCATATGAAGATAGAAACCTTCTCTTGAAGGATTATGGGCCAAAACCATTTGTTGTAAATATCAATAGAGCCACAAAACAAAACCATACGTTCCGTACTGCTTTATGGACAGGAAAGCATTTTCAAGTGACTTTGATGAGTCTTGGTATTGGAGAAGACATTGGTTTGGAAATCCATCCTAACGTTGACCAGTTCTTACGGATTGAGCAGGGGCGTGGGATCGTCAAAATGGGAAAGAGCAAAGATCATTTGAACTTTCAAAGAAATGTTTATGATGATTATGCCATTATTGTACCTGCCGGCACTTGGCATAACGTGATTAATACAGGTAATACGCCATTAAAACTTTACTCCATTTATGCTCCTCCTAACCATCCATTTGGTACAGTTCATAAAACCAAAGCAGATGCAGTGGCTGCGGAAGATTAGCACAGATATTCTGCAGAATTCTAGAATAATTAAAGTCACATCCAGCATGAAACATGGGGAACCAGTACCATGATAATGAAACCCAATTTAATATCCAAGCAGCGTGTCTTGTGCTAATTTTAAAAGTAATTGATAAATAAAGCCGATTTAAAATTAAATCGGCTTATTGCTTGCTTTATTCGAGTTCCTTTTAGCGGAATTGGCATTATCGAAATGTAAGTATTTTTTTCAATCTTTGGATATTAAAATTTATCTAACTGCTCAAAGAAATTCACTTTCAGGCTTGACTATATACCCAAGGGGGTATACTATAGTTTTGTGAATAACAAAGAGTTAATAAGGTGGTGTAAGTAGTATCAATTATTTAATTATTGCATTCCTGCTTATTTTTGTGATTATCATTGCAACGTATAGACGTTATTATCCTATAACCGGAATCTCTTGTATCCATAAAGATAAATTAAAGGCTATAGACATGACAATATTAGATATTCGCCATTATAACGATGTACCCAATTTTTCGGATAATATTATTTTAAACATCCCATATGCGTATCTAAAACGTTTTTATTTAGAGATTCCACGTGATAAAATACACATAATAGCTCGTGATCGGGTGGAATTAAATTTAGGAGTGCGTTTTCTAAAGCGCAAAGGTATCCATGTAAACAGTTATGAACTGGCAACATGTAAATGTAAAAATAAATGAAAGAAAGGATTTCATTGATATATGGAGTATGATCAAAAGATTAAAAACCGCTTACGACGGATTGAAGGACAAATTAAAGGTGTATTGACTATGATGGAACAAGGAAAAGATTGTAGAGAGGTTGTGACCCAATTAGCAGCTTCCCGTAATGCGATCGATCGAGCGATGGGTTTAATTGTGAGCACAAACCTTGAACATTGTGTTCGTGAAAGTTTAGAAAAAGGCGAAGACACACAAAATTTAGTAAAAGAAGCAGTCGACTTATTGGTAAAGAGCCGATAAAAATTCATCAACCTAAGGTTGACGAATTTTTATATGCGTTATATTATACCCCCTATGGTATTTAAAGAGTTGAATAAAAGCAGATCTTTCGAAAAAAAATTTTTTGACTTTAATATACCCTCAGGGGTAATTAGTTGGGGGAATAAACATGACAGAACAAACAAAACGCACAACAATTGTTTTATTTAGCGGGGATTATGATAAGGCAATGGCAGCCTATATTATTGCAAATGGTGCAGCTGCCTACGATCATGAAGTGACGATCTTCCATACTTTTTGGGGATTAAACGCTTTACGTAAAGAAGAGCTGATTCCAGTGAAAAAAGGATTTCTTGAAAAAATGTTTGGAAAGATGATGCCTCGTGGTGCTGATAAGATGGGTTTATCTAAAATGAACTTTGCAGGTATGGGCCCTAAAATGATTAAAAATGTGATGAAAAAGCATAATGCACTTACATTACCTCAGTTGATTGAGATGGCTCAAGAACAGGGGGTAAAGCTCGTAGCTTGTACGATGACAATGGATCTTCTTGGTTTACAGGAAAAAGAACTATTAGATGATATCGACTATGCTGGTGTAGCAGCTTATTTGGCAGATGCTGAGGAAGGCAGTGTCAACTTATTTATCTAATGCTACTCATTTACTCATTGCTAAGCGGAATGAGAAGTTTAAAGGCAAGTAAAAATATTGAAGAAACAAGGATTTAAAAACATCACAAATATAAAAGGGGGCATGAATACATGGTATTAACTTCTAGTGAGAAACTTTTTGTATATTTATATACCCCCACCCCTATATGAAAAAAGGAGGAAAAAATGATGAAAGCAACTATTGTACTAGACGCTAAAGGTTTGGCGTGTCCAATGCCTATCGTAAAAACGAAGAAGAGAATGAAGGATTTAAAAGCTGGTGAAGTATTGGAAATTCATGCGACAGATAAAGGTTCCACAGCAGATCTGGAAGCATGGGCAAAAAGTACAGGCCATGAATATCTAGGTACTGAAGCAGAGGGAGAGATACTTCGTCATTTTCTTCGAAAAGGAGGAGAGCATTCATCAGAAAATGCATCTTCAATTCCTGAGATTTCATTAGAAGCTTTCAAACAGAAAGTGGATAGTGACGAGTCTCTTAACATTTTAGATGTACGAGAGATAGAGGAGTATGAAAAAGCTCATATTCCTGGAGTTGTGCATATCCCTCTTGGTGAAGTGGAAAAGCGCTCTAATGAATTAAACAAAAATGATGAAATTTATATTATCTGCCATTCGGGAAGAAGAAGTGAAATGGCGGCCCACACCATGAAGAAACAAGGTTTTAAAAAGGTTATTAATGTTGTCCCCGGTATGCGGGATTGGACAGGTAAAACCGAATAAATAAAAAGCATGATGAACAGATGAGTACAAGAGTAGCGATTATTGCGGCAAATGGCGGTCTGTTTGATGCTTATAAAGTCTGTAATATTGCGACAAGGAAAAGAGCATGTCGCAGAAGGTTGTAGGAAAGCAAATGTGCCTTCTATTCCTGAATTGATTGAAATGGCACAAGAAATGGGAGTTACATTTATTGGTTGTCATATGACGATGGACGTTATGGGTTTAACAAAAGATGATTTTATAGAAGAAAATCGAAGTAGGCGGGGCTGTTACCTTTTTAGATTTTGCTAAAGATGCAGATGTATCTTTAACATTTTAAGTTCTGCTTAATAAGATTTGATAGGGGAGGAAATGAAACATGGCCGTTCAAGCACTTACCGCAAAAGAAGTCACACAAAAAATCTTTAACAAAGAACCTTTATTTATTTTGGATGTGCGTAATGAAAATGATTTTAACGATTGGAAGATAGAAGGGCATGACTTTGACCATTTGAATGTTCCTTATTTTGATCTTTTAGATGGCGTAGAAGATATCTTGGAGAAAATTCCTTCTGATAAAGAAGTGCTGGTCGTTTGTGCAAAAGAAGGTTCATCCGTCATGGTATCCGAAATGCTATCTGAAGCAGGTCATTCTGTATCCTATCTTAAGGGTGGAATGAAAGCATGGAGCGAACATTTAGAGCCGGTAAAAGTCGGGGATTTAAAAGATGGCGGTGAGATGTATCAGTTTGTTCGAATCGGTAAAGGCTGCCTGTCATACATGGTCATTTCCAATGGTGAAGCAGCAATTATTGATGCGACACGTATGGTAGATTTCTTTATGGATTTTGCGAAGGAGAAGGGTGCAACGATTACTCACGTATTTGATACACATCTTCACGCGGACCATATTTCAGGCGGCAGAGTCATTGCTGAAAAAACAAAAGCAACCTACTGGTTACCGCCTAAAGATGCTGAAGAAGTGGTATTCGATTATCAGCCGTTGGAAGAAGGAAACGACATGATCATTGGAAATACAACGATTAAAATTCAACCGATTTATTCTCCGGGGCACACGATTGGGTCCACTTCTTTCATTGTCGATGATCTGTATCTTCTTTCAGGTGATATTTTGTTTATTGATTCAATTGGCAGACCAGACTTAGCCGGTATGGCAGAAGATTGGGTAGGAGATTTAAGAAAAACGCTTTATAGCCGTTACAAAGCGTTATCAAAGGATTTAATTGTATTACCGGCACACTTTATGATCATTGACGAGCTAAATGAGGATGGAAGTGTTGGTAAAAAACTAAGTACATTATTTAGCGAGAACCATGGTTTGAACATTGCGGATGAAACAGAATTTAGACACCTAGTAACAGATCATTTGCCTCCGCAACCAAATGCATACCAAGAGATTCGAGAAACAAACATGGGGAAAATCAGCCCAGATGAAGAAAAACAGCGTGAAATGGAGATTGGTCCAAACCGCTGTGCAATACGGTAACACAAGTTTCTATTAATAAGAGGAGAGATGAACATGAAATCAGATAAAGTATTAGACGCAAAAGGCCTGGCATGCCCAATGCCAATCGTCAGAACAAAGAAAGCGATGAATGAACTGGAATCAGGTCAAATATTAGAAGTGCATGCAACAGATAAGGGAGCTAAAAGTGATCTTGCAGCTTGGTCTAAATCAGGCGGGCATGACCTTTTAGAGCAAACTGATGAAGGTGATGTATTGAAATTCTGGATTAAAAAAGGCTAATAATGTGAAAGGGTATCGAATAAAAAGATACCCTTTTCCTTTGAAAGGAGGAAACCAAAGTGGATATTGCCTTTATCACAACTCTTTTCATTATAGGGTTTATTGGTGCCTTTATTTCCGGAATGATTGGTATTGGCGGAGCAGTTATTAATTATCCAATGCTATTGTACATTCCTTCTTTAGTGGGAGTGATGTCATTAACTGCCCATGAAGTTTCAGGGATAGGGGCTATTCAAGTTTTCTTTGCGACACTCGGCGGTGTTTGGGCTTATCGTAAGAGTGGTCTTCTAAATAAAGCATTAATTATTTACATGGGAAGCAGCATCCTTTCTATTTAGCCCCCTAATGAATTTGGACACCTACTAAGAGTGGTTTTATACTTATGGTTGCCAAATAAGGGGGCTTTTGTGATGCAAAGACGAAAACATTCTGCTGAATTTAAACAACAGGTGGTACAAGAAGCAATTGAAACAGGCAATAAAGCTTTGGTGGCGAGACGTCACGAGCTCAGTCCAAATCTCGTAAGCAAATGGGTAAAAGCTTTTCAGGAAAAAGGCAATCTAGATCATTCCGGCATTCAAGATATTGTTTCTCCCTCAGGGATCAAACAGTTGGAGGAGGAGAATGACCAGCTTAAAAAGCTGTTAGGCGAAAAAGATTTAGAAATTTCCATTCTCCGTGACGTACTAAAAAAGAAGAACCCTCACTTACTGAAACGCTTGAAATAGCGAATGAGTGGATTGCGAAAGGTTATGCCGTCCGTAAAGTCCTGAAGATTTTAGAGATTTCTCCTTCTACGTACTATTATCAATACAAGAAAGAAGAAAAGTCAGTAAGTGAGGGCAGACCCATTCCGGGCTATTCACTCACTAAGAACGGCAAAAAAATACCGGATGAACAAATACAGGAATGGCTGATGGAACTCATCTCAGGTGAAGCCGGTGTCTATGGCTATCGAAAGTTGTGCCTCCGCCTTCGAAGCGAGTATGCGCTACAGATTAACAAAAAGAAAGTGTACCGATTATGTAAGGAACTCGATATCCTACAGCCACAGCGAGAAGTGAAGTTCCACTATCCAAGAAAATTAGCGAGGAACCGGATCATCACTGAATCGAATCAGCTGTGGGAAGCAGATATTAAATACGGCTACATCGAAGGTGAAGAGCGTTTCTTCTTTATTCTATCGCTCATTGATGTATATGACCGTTCCATCATTGATTATCATATTGGTTTACATTGTACCGGACACGACGCTGGCCAACTCGTGCAGCGTGCCTTGTTTAAGCGTCAGCAATTTGAAAGAGAAACAAAGCCAGTCATTCGAACGGATAATGGTCCACAATTTATTTCTCTAGCGTTTCAGAAAGCATGTGAAACGTTCCACATCGAACATGAACGCATTCCGCCGAGAACACCGAATATGAATGCCCATATCGAGTCGTTTCACCGATTACTAGAGTATGAATGTTTGAGGCGGTTCGCTTTTCATTCCTACGCAGATGCGTATCATGAGGTGGCTGAATACATGGATTTCTACAATAATCGAAGAATCCATTCGAGTATTTTAGATTTAGCACCAAATGAATTTTATCAACGAAACCAAACAGAAGAGCTAACGATTAAAGAAGTGAGAGTATGAGGCAGGATGATTTTCTTGCCTCACCTAAAATAAAGAGCAATTCTATGAAATAATGAGCTAAGAGTAGTATGTGTCCAAAATTAGGGGGTTAACCCGCTTTTAGGGAGTGTATTGGGGAGTTACTTTTCTCATTACATATCTGAAAAAGGAATTAACTTTATATACGGAATTCTGGCTATTTTAGCAGTTATTTTAATGTTGATACCTAAAAAAGGACAAGAACATAGCGAAGACAAAGAAGTGATATTTAATAAATGGTTGGCTTCGTCCCTAGCGTTAATCATAGGTGGTGTATCAGGTATTTTAGGAGCTGGCGGCGCCTTTATCCTGGTCCCCATTATGTTATCGATTTTAAATATTCCTGTTAGAATCACAGTCGCTTCATCTCTTGCGATTACATTTCTTTCATCTATTGGCGCAACAGTTGGAAAAGTAATCACGGGCCAGGTTCTTTTTGTACCAGCCCTGGTTCTTATGATTGCTAGTTTAATTGCTTCTCCTATTGGCGCATCAGTTGGGCAAAAAGTAAATACAAAATTCCTGCAATGGATTTTAGCGCTATTAATAAGTGCGACAGCTATTAAAATTTGGTTAGAGCTTCTGATATAAGTCAGCAGGTAAAATGCAAGATTAACAGGTTGATACGGCTGAAGTTTTTGAAAATCAAATGAATATGAAACATCAATTGAGGGTTTTTTATTGAATGGTTTAAAATTGACTATGAGTCAGAGAGAAAAAGGCAATAGGGCACCGCAAATTAAAATTCTCAGTAGATCAAAATAACTTTTGGATTGGTATTAGAATCTTGATTATATGCTGCGGAGAAAGTGACGGGTTGAAACTGCTGTTAAGGAAAACATCAGATTATGAAAAACCAAGAAGAAAGAAACTAAGTTAGAGGAGTAAACCATACGTTTGCTCCTCTTTCTGTTTATAAAGGACTTTGTACCAAAAGTAACGTTTGCTGCTATGAATAGGGATCAAAATGATTTGTTTTTTGATTATTTTTTAAAATAATTTAATAGGATAAAAAAGAGAGTGAAAATCATCCACCACTTAATATCGAAAATAATTCGACTTAACTAAATAGGCAATAAGGTTTAAATGCAAAAGGGAAAGTTTGCTTCATAGTCTGTGAGGCATACAATAAAAAATAGGTGAAACGTCTGATGAAAGAAGATATTTTTCGGTTTAATATAATTAATGCCCAAAAAATGGAGATTTACAATGGGTAAATGCAAATATCTCTAAGGAAGGTCTCTCTTATTTTAAATATGAAAGGGGATGAAAAAGCGTAAATGACTTAATAGATTCTGTGCTTTATAAATCTTTAACAGAATAAATGATTAAAATAATAAAAGTAGAAGACGGAGAATATTATGTATAAAAAAATTGCTGTTTTTATATTACTATCTTTCATAATCGTTTCATCTTTTTCACAGTCGGCTCTTGCTCATACAGTTTACCCTGTGAATCCTAATGCACAGGCAACAACGAAAGAGTTGATGAATTGGCTGGCTCATCTGCCAAACCGATCTGAAAATCGCATACTGTCAGGTGCATTCGGCGGATTCACAAATGCTTCGTTTTCCATGAAAGAAGCCAACCGAATTAAGAATGCTACTGGCCAGCTACCCGCAATTTATGGTTGTGACTATTCCAGTGGATGGTTGGAGAAGCCCTATATTTCTGATATTACTGAGACGATCGACTATAGTTGCAACAGTGACTTAATCTCATATTGGAAAAGCGGTGGAATACCACAGATTAGCTTACATCTAGCTAATCCTGCATCCAGTACTTTTGGGAAAAATGCTTCCCATATTTCAAACAGTGAGTATGAAAAAATCTTAGACTCATCAACTACAGAGGGTAAGCGATTAGAGGCTGTTCTGAGCAAAGTTGCAGATGGCCTTGATCAGTTAAAAAATGAAGGTGTACCTGTTCTATTCAGACCTCTTCATGAAATGAATGGAGAATGGTTTTGGTGGGGACTAACCGAATATAACAAAAAAGACAGCCAGCGCTTCTCACTTTATAAACAACTTTATCAAAAAATCTATCATTATATGACTGATACAAGAGGTTTGGACAACCTGATATGGGTTTACTCACCGGACGCCAATCGAGACTTTAAGACTGACTTTTATCCTGGATCTTCATATGTTGATATTGTTGGATTAGATGCGTATTTCTCAGATGATTTTACAATTCAAGGATATGATGAGTTAACAGCTCTTAATAAGCCATTTGCGTTCACAGAAATCGGCACACAAAAACAAGATGGTAATTTGGATTATGCTGTGTTTCTTAATACAGTCAAACAAAAATATCCGAAAACCGTGTACTTTCTAACTTGGGATGAGGTTCACAGCCCTTCGGTTAATAAAGGTGGGTCTAATTTTTATAATGACAGCTGGACCCTTAATAAGGGAGAGGTATGGGCTGGTAGTTCACTTACACCAATAGTTGAATAACTGAAATGACAAGGACATAAACAATTTCTTCATGTCGTTGAGTAACACTTGTTGAATTTCTTACAGAAAAATTGATCCAAAGAAGATACTAGACGTTGTGCAAAGAAAAACGTTAAGACGCAGACATAGGTTTGCTCCTCTTTTTCTGTCCATGAAAAGAGGAGTGGTGACTTTTGCGTAAATCGCAATTTGTGTAAATATCATTATTGTTTTTGATGATTCTAATCGTGTATTTAAAAGGAAGAGAGTAAAAAAGCCCGACGTTTACTGTTTTGAGCTCACCATTTTTTAATATATAAGCTTCATAATCAATGATAGTGAGCGGAATAACTCGTGCAGGTTCAATTCTTCTAAACCACATTAATAATAAAGTGGGAGGATTTGAGAAGGGGATAGTTTAGCCGATTATGAGGGCTAAACTATCTTTTTTTACATATTTGATTAGTTTACAATACGGATTTAAATGTCATATGTTTACTAGCACTTAACTATTCAATTCAGGCTGCAATTTGTTCCTCAAAGCATAAAGCATGATGGCACCTACAAGGAATGCGACTGTATCTGCAATGACAAGTGACCAAACCACCCCATGAAAGCCGTTCACCTGATTGGCGATGAACAATACAGGAATCAGAGTAATTCCTTGTATAAATGACATAACAAAAGCGGCCGTTCCTTGCGCGGTAGCTTGGAAGATACCAGTAAATAATGAGGACATCCCTGTAATAAATATGGATAAAAACGTAACATGTAGAATGTAGCTGCCTATTTTAATTAATTGCGGGTCATTTGTAAATAAACCTATTAGATGGTCGGAAATTAAATAGACGATAACGCCAAACATTACTGCTAGCGTCACAATCGCTTTTAATGTAAATCCAATGGTATTTTTCATGCGTAATTTATCCGCTGTAAAAGAGAATGCAATTAACGGTACGACCCCTTCACATAGTCCCATCAAAATAAATTCAGGAAATTGAAATAAGCGGGATGAAATTCCGTATGCAGCAACGGCTTTGTCCCCATATTCGACAAGAAAATGATTAAAGATAAGAGACATTGCCCCCAAAAAATACTCATAATAAAGACCGGAATGCCGATTTTTAATACATTGCTCAGAATATCCAGGCCAACCTTGAACCACTTTACGGAGACAGTTAAGAACTGGCTCTTATATCCCATGTGGAAGGCATAGAATGAACTCGCAGCCAAGTTGGAAATGACGGTAGCAGACGCAACTCCGATTACACCCCAATGGCATACGAAGATGACTAACGCATCAAGCATAATATTTACAACAACACTGAGAATCATACCGGTCATCGACGTGATTGCTGAACCCTCTGAGCGCACGATATTCTCCAGCGTGAAAAATAATACGACGAAAGGTGAACCAATAAGCATAACCATGACATAGTCCTTCGTGAAGCCGAAGGAGTCAGATGTTGCCCCCAGGCCATGAACAATTGGATCGATTAAAGGGAGACCCACTGCCATCACAATAAGACCAAGAACTAAACTGCTGTAAAAGGCAAATGAGGATACATGCTTTACATCATCATATTTTTTCTCCCCGAGCAAACGGGAGATTAATGTACCGCTGCCCATGCCAATCAAGTTGCCTAGCGCCATAATGATTGCAAATAACGGCAAGGTTAATGCGAGTGCGGTTAATATGGCGGTATTGTGGAGTGTACCAAGGAAAAAGGCATTTAGAATGGAATATATGACACTCATTGATGTACCTAGCATCATCGGTATAGCGAAGTGAGCAACAGCTTTTGCGATCGGTGCTTTTTCAAAATAATAGAGGTTTTCTGTATCCATTATATTTCACTTCTTTCTTGTTTATATTTAATCTAACACTGTTAGTTTGAGTCTTACAGTGTTAGATGGTATCATCATTTTATAAACCTGTAAAGAGAAACTTACACTGTTAGATAAAAGGACGGATAATATGAAAAAGCAGCAGCCTCAGATTTCAGAGGAAAAGATTTTAGAAACCTCGTGGGAACTTCTTGGGGAGGGAGGCATCGAAACATTCAGCATGAGACGATTGGCCAACAGGCTAGGGATTCAGGCTCCCTCTCTGTACTGGTATTTCAAGAGCAAACAGAAGCTTTACCAGCGTCTGGCTAACCAAGTATCGAAAATGATTCTGGAGGAGTTCCACTCCGAGGGAGACTGGAAGGAGCAGCTGATGGGGCTTGCGATAACGGTACGGAACGTGCTCAGCCGATATCCTTGCTCTACGCAGCTCATGATGATGACGCTGCCCCATGAACCGGACATCATCCGATTCACGAACCGAATGTTACTCTGCGTGGAATCAACACCACTTAAGCAAGAGCAGAAAATGCAAGTGGTTACTACGCTTGTAAACTATGTCTTCTACTTCGTTTTAGACGATTATCAGCATGAGCGCAATGTCACTGCTATCCTGAAGGACCAAGAAGAGCATCCGGGGGAGGAGATGATACGCCTTCTTGATTCCATGAGCGAGACAGATGCGGGATTATTCCGGAGGATGTTTACGAACGGGCTGTTTGAGTTGATGGGGACTGACAGAGCATTTGAGTTTGGCTTGAAACTGATTTTATATGGGATTGAGAGGGTGATAAAGGAACAGGAGAGGTAATAATTAAACTGCCCGCCATCGGAAGGGCAGTTTAATTGAGATTTTCTCGTCCCTCTATATGTGTCACCGTACTGGAGGAGCACTACTTAGGGATTGGAGTCAACAGAAGAGATTGTGAAGAATTGTACTTAAACGCCAGTGATTTAATTGAAGAAGAAATAAAATGAGTAGTTCTTTAAAATGAACTGCTTCTAACCAATTTTTTTTAACTGATTCTTCATATTCATTAAAAGTCCTCTCATTGTGATAGTCATATATGTAAGGGTATCGACAGCATAGATGAGGCCTCTATAAAGAAAGCAGTGACTAGGAATGTACTGAAGTATACCGATCTAAGGATTTTCTCAGGAGAGCTTTTAGAACGTCCGGCTTAGAATCGCTTGATGGAGGGAAGTAACGCCCCATAAGAGAGAAGCCATCTGCTATGATCCAGACGCTTTTCTCGAAGAGTTTATCAGTGATGACAAAACTGATTTTCATCACTCTTTTATATATTTTTTCTCTATTTTCTTTTTAAAAAAACTTTAATGAAATAGAGAAAGCCGGAGTATGAGATCCGGCTTCTTCTGCATTATTTCCCCTTCGCCTTCTTCCGCTTTTCCTTCTCTGCCCGATAAAACTCATGAAACATCTTCATCAGCGCCCGTTTTTCAATCCGCGATACATAGCTGCGTGAGATACCGAGTTCTTTGGCAATCTCTCGCTGCGTTTTTTCCTTCTTCAAATCAAGTCCAAACCGCCCGACAATCACTTCCTTCTCACGGTCATCTAAAATGTCAATGTATTGTTTCACTTTTTCAAGCTCCATATTGAGCTGGATCGTATCTATCACGTCTTCGTTTTCTGATTTCAAAACGTCAATCAGGCTTATTTCATTCCCTTCCTTATCCTGCCCGATCGGATCGTGAAGGGAGACGTCTTTTTTTGTTTTTTTCAATGCGCGCAAATGCATGAGGATTTCATTTTCAATACACCTCGCAGCATACGTCGCCAGCTTTGTCCCTTTTCCAGCGGAATAGCTTTCAATTCCTTTAATAAGCCCGATCGTTCCGATGGAGATTAAGTCCTCTGCATCCTCACCTGTATTTTCGAACTTTTTCACAATATGGGCGACCAAGCGAAGATTATGCTCAATCAGCATGTTTCTGGCATGTTCATCCCCTTTAGCCATGAGCTCTAAGTATTTTTTTTCCTCGCTGCTTGAGAGCGGTTGTGGAAAGGCATTGTTTTTCACGTAAGATACTAAAAAGACAAGCTCTTTAACAACAAAGCCGAGCGCTGCGAAAACACCTGTCACCATCGTCACCTCCACAAAAGTATGTAGGCAAAAGCCTATATGTAAATGTATGTGACCGGGAGGCTGTCTGTGTCTGTACCGGGAAATTTCTCGTGGGGGAGTCCGGCTTTTGTAAGCAGCATACTAACTTCAAATGTTAAAAATAATCTTTATCAAGCGCCCATACATTGAAGTGAACAAAGATATGGGGGGATGGGAATGAAAAAATGGATGGCAGGCCTGTTTCTTGCTGCAGCAGTTCTTCTTTGTTTAATGGTTCCGCAACAGATCCAAGGCGCATCTTCGTATGACAAAATGTTGTATTTTCCGCTGTCTCGTTATCCGGAAACCGGCAGTCATATTAGAGATGCGATTGCAGAGGGACATCCAGATATTTGTACCATTGACAGAGATGGAGCAGACAAAAGGCGGGAGGAATCTTTAAAGGGAATCCTGACCAAGCCGGGCTATGACCGGGATGAGTGGCCGATGGCGGTCTGCGAGGAAGGCGGCGCAGGGGCTGATGTCCGATATGTGACGCCTTCTGATAATCGCGGCGCCGGCTCGTGGGTAGGGAATCAAATGAGCAGCTATCCTGACGGCACCAGAGTGCTGTTTATTGTGCAGTAATAAAGAAGAGGCTCTTTCTTGAGCCTCTGTTGTTACAATCCTTCGCCGTGCTGAATTTTCGGGGGATAGGTTTCTGCTTTTCGCCAATATTGGCGTGTGCCTTCGTCCCGTACAACGATGCCCAGCTGTGCCAGTTCGAGACGGAATTCTTCAATATCGTCTTTTTCTTCGTCCTGCAGCGCTTTGTGACGAGCTTTTAATAAGGCATGGGCGCCTTGCGATAGGTCTGGTGCATCAGGAATCCATCGGCGAAATTGATCTTTAAACGGATCACCATCTGTTGCCCATTCGTAATGATGCTGTCTAAAGGCCTTCTCAACGTTTACTGGTTTTTCATCAATTTCTTCCCGTACCAATTCATATCCGGCTGTTCCCAGGAGGACAAGCCGTTTGTGATCCATAAATACAAGAGCGATGTCATCAGAATGAATTGTTTGCACTTTTTTTCCTTTGATGAATTCCACTGTGTGATCTGTAATTTTGACAGACAGCAGCATTGCAATAACAGAATGAGCGAACCAAATCCCCGCACACATACCGAGAAGAGCAGTGATAAATGCAGCTGTGGATCCCTGAAAAGAGGTGATGAGCCGAAGCGGTCCTTCAAGAGGGATCCAGGGGAGGGATAATGCCCATTTCGCAATCTGCGGGATAAAATACCCGATTGCAAAACCGATGATTGCAAGTGCAGCGTATAAAAAGAATACAGCGGTTTTCGTAACTCCAATAAGAGTATGAGATTGATTCTGCAACATGTCACCTTCTTTTACTGAAAATATCGAATTCCTTCCCATATTTTAACTTAAAATGATGGTAAATCAAGGATAAAGTGATATAAAGAGATTCAGTAATAGAACTGGCAGGCGCAGTCAGTCATGAAAAATAAAATTTACATGCGCAGACGATGTAAGCCCCATTTGTTTTCTGCGTATCGCAATACAATTCAAAGGGAACATAAAGAGTAAAGGCTTTTTAGACAATCAGGAGGAACAGATATGAAAATCGGATTAATCGGCTTAGGGAAAATGGGCATAAACATAGGAAAGCAATTCATTGACCGCAATCATCAAGCGGTTGGATATGATGTAAATCAAGCGGCTGTTGATGAACTGAAAGCATACGGGGCTGAGGGGACAACGAATCTTAAAGAGTTCATTTCTTTATTACACCCGCCGCGCATCCTATGGGTTATGGTACCGCATGGCATTGTCGATGCTGTTTTGCGTGAGGTATCACCTTTATTAAGTAAAGGCGATATGATTATCGAAGCTGGAAACTCTCATTATAAAGACTCAATTCGCCGCTACAATCAAATGAAAGAAGCGGGTATCCATTATCTCGATGCCGGAACGTCGGGCGGAATGGAAGGCGCACGGCATGGAGCCTGTTTTATGGTGGGGGGCGATCATGAAGCATGGGAGATTGTGGAACCGCTTTTTCGTGATACCGCCGTCGAAAATGGTTATCTATACGCTGGTGAAGCGGGAAGCGGACATTTTTTAAAAATGATCCATAATGGAATTGAGTATGGAATGATGGCCGCGATTGGTGAAGGATTTGAAGTGCTTGAAAACAGCCAATTTGATTTTGACTATGAGAAGGTTGCCAGAGTGTGGAATCATGGTTCTGTCATTCGTTCTTGGCTTATGGGACTGACTGAGCGAGCTTTCTCTAAGGATGCTAAACTGGATCAGATCAAGGGCATTATGCATTCCTCAGGTGAAGGAAAATGGACGGTGGAAACTGCGCTTGATCTGCAGACGGCAACTCCGGTCATCGCCATGTCACTGATGATGAGATACCGTTCTTTAACTGACGATACGTTTACAGGAAAGGTTGTCGCTGCGCTTCGAAATGAATTTGGAGGCCATGCGACAGAAAAAAAGTAAGGGGGCCAACAAGCCTCCTTATTTTTTTGGCACCTTCAGAAGATGAGGAAACTTTTTATAAATGACCAGCATGATGATCAGAATATATGCACCGTAAATGCTGATAGACAATAATTTATTGCTGGTGAAGTTGGCGCCTGCAATAGTGACAACAACAATATTGGGGATTTTCCCTATTAAAGACGCAAAGAAAAAAACATGCCAGCGAACCTGGCTCAGACCGCAGATCACATTCATTATAAGGGAAGGTATGACTGGTATCAGCCTTCCTAATAAAACAGCGGTAAAAGCGTTTTTGTTGAAGGAAGCCTCGTAGCTTTGTATGGCAGGGTAGGCCTGAACTTTTTTTCTGGCCCAATCTCTAAAACTGTACCTGGCGAGAAAAAACAGCAATATAGTACCAAGCATTGAGCCGGTCAGTGTAATCCAAATTCCATTTGCAGTCCCGAACACTGCGCCATTTAAAGCAGCAACCAAAGCAAACGGCACTATTGGGAAAAAAACATCGGCAGCAATCAGCAGCATACTAAATAAAACGGAAAACATCCCTCCTGCTTTGATTGCATCAAGCCAAGCTTCTTTCTGAAAAAAACCGACTGCAATGATAGCGATAATCACAAGGATACCTATTACTTTTTTTAACATGTCTATGGTCACTCCCAACTTAGGTGATGTCAGGAGCCAAAACCTCCGTCATCTAAATTAGTATAACTGGTGCCATTTCAGCGGTTCAACTGAAAACCAGGTTAAGAACACAATTCTATTTTACCTCATAAAAAAGGCTGTCCATCTCTCTGTTTTCTGCATTCTTAATAATAGGGAGGGATAGAAATGGTAACCATAAAAAAGGATTTTATACCGCTATCAAATGATAATCGTCCTGGCTATGCGATGACGCCTGCTTATATTACGGTGCATAATACAGCGAATACAGCAAAAGGCGCTGATGCGAAAATGCACGCCAATTTTGTGAAAAACCCGAGCACATCCGAAAGCTGGCATTTTACAGTTGACGATTCAGTCATTTATCAGCATCTCCCGATAGATGAAAACGGCTGGCATGCGGGAGACGGTACAAACGGGACAGGAAATAGCAAGTCGATCGGGATTGAAATCTGCGAAAATGCTGATGGCGATTTTGAAAAAGCAACATCAAATGCCCAGTGGCTGATCAGAAAGCTGATGAAGGAAAACAATATTCCGTTACATCGTGTTGTTCCCCACAAAAAATGGTCTGGGAAAGAATGTCCGCGGAAACTCTTGAACCACTGGAACTCTTTTATAAACGGAATTTCTTCCTCGGATACACCTCCAAAAGAATCTTCACCATCATATCCTCTGCCGTCTGGGGTTATAAAGCTCACTTCGCCTTATCGAAAGGGCACAAACATTCTCCAGCTGCAAAAGGCTTTAGCTGCACTTCACTTTTACCCTGATAAGGGAGCCAAAAACAATGGCATAGATGGAGTTTACGGACCGAAAACAGCGAATGCCGTCAAGCGTTTTCAGCTCATGAACGGATTAACTGCAGACGGGATTTATGGGTCAAAAACAAAGGCCAAGCTTAAATCGAAGTTAAAGTAAATGCAGGATTTAACGGATAACCTGTTTCCGGTGCGGATTCAGGTTATTTTTTTTTCTTTGGTTTGTGTGTTTTTCAGATTGGAAAGAAGGGAATTTTAAAAAATCATCAGCTGCGCCGCAATGAAAGCAGAATGATATTCACTGAGGGGGACACGTTAACTATAGGAAAAAACAGTGATAGCGAAAAACTCTTCATTGAACGAAGAGAAACAGAGGTATAACATTAAGGTGAGGCTTTTGGGGGTGTAAAGATGAAACATTTTATCATCCTTTTCCTTCTGCTGTTCGTTACAGCAGGATGCGAGGGAAGGGGATACGAAGACGTTGTAGCATTTGGTGATAGCAATACGCGTGGCTCTAATTGGGATTATCGCGATTATCCAAAAGCACAGCAGTGGGTCAATATATTAAAAACAGCTGAGCGCGGTAACCTTGATATACTCAATGCGGGAATCGGCGGACAGACGACAGAGGATGCCCGTCTCCGATTTCAGACAGATGTGCTGGATCAAAAACCGAAGTATTTGTTTATTATGTTCGGCACCAATGACGCTGCCATACTGACTGAGGGGAAACCGAGAGTGTCGAAGCAGCGTTTTAGAGAAAATCTGGTTTATTTTATTAAAGAAAGCAGAAAACACGGAATCAAGCCTATCTTAATGACGTGTATCCCAATTATAGAAGGTAATGGGAAGCATCATCTGTTTTACTATTCCAGATATCAGGCAGCTGCTTTTGAACCAAAAGGCGGAGCAAGGAAATGGCACAACTCATATAACGATATTACAAGAGATGTGTCGAAGCGCCTGGATGTCCCTCTTGTAGATAACTGGAAGCATTTTATAGAAGCAGACGGCGGAAAAGCAACTGATGAAGCGCTTATCCAATCTGGTTTAATAGATCCTTCTGGAAATCATATGACACCTAAAGGGGCAAGGATCGTATATGAAGGAATACAAGATGGGCAGATCCTGCAGCGTTGAGCCGGACAACCGCCTAGTCCGATTTATTTCTCCTACATAGGCTGTTATAAAACCTTATTAAGGAGGCGCTTCACATGTATTGGGCAGGCAGAGCATATGGATACGCTTTTATTGTTGTTTTAGTTGTTGTTCTCCTGGTTGTGGGCGGCATATACTGGTTAGCATAATAACCGGCCCTTTAAAACACCTCTTTTTAGGGGTGTTTTTTGCTGAAAATAGTAGTAAAGCGCGCAGCCAAAGTGATATAATATCAGTCATCTGAGTAAAAAAAGGAAATACGCCCGGAAATTAGACAAATTCCTATTAAGAAGATACGGAAATAATATGTCCGAGCGATCTTCTTTTTATTTCGTTTTCAATTAACTCGATAAAGTCACGGTTTAAATTCATTTCGGTGGCTTTGAAATAAGATTCTATTAGTAATTCATCAGACAGTTTTCTCATGCTAGGAACCCAATTAATGGGAGAGGCACCTCCTTAAAAGTTGGAATCATTCATGATTTTAACGCATACAATGATAAGTTGTGTTCATCTGAGGTTGAAGTTATCTTTAATCTACCATGAAATGCATATAAGAACAATCGTTCTGTTATCCACACCAAAAAGTGGATAACTTGTGAGTATCGTGTTTATAATTTGTCTAAAGAGTGATGTAATAAGAGTGGATATTGTGTGTAAATTTATCCACACCTGGTGAAGAAACCCAATTTTTGTCGAAATTTTTTTGCTCAGTTTTTCTTTAGGCGCAAGTTCGATTTTTTTCGACAATCATTTTGAAAGAAAGAAAAAGGGAAGGGTGCGGGTTTTGTTAAAAAAGTTTTTTTTACCTGACGAGTTTGTAAAAAATATTTTTCATATTACACCTGAGAAATTAAAGGAACGAAATGTAAAAGGGATTATTACTGACCTGGATAATACGCTTGTTGAATGGGACAGGCCGAACGCGACGCCGCGATTGATCGAGTGGTTTGAAGAAATGAAGGAACACGGCATTAAAGTGACAATTGTCTCTAATAATAACGAAAGAAGAGTGAAACTTTTCTCAGAACCGCTTGGAATCCCATTCATCTATAAAGCAAGAAAACCGATGGGTAAAGCCTTTAATAGAGCGGTGCGCAATATGGAGCTGAAAAAAGAGGACTGTGTTGTCATCGGAGACCAGCTGCTGACCGATGTACTCGGGGGAAACCGAAACGGCTACCATACGATTTTGGTCGTGCCAGTCGCTTCCTCTGACGGATTCATTACGCGCTTTAACCGCCAGGTCGAACGCAGAATACTGAGTGCTCTCAAACGAAAAGGGCACATTCAGTGGGAGGAGTAAGAAATGGAAAAGGTTGTTTGTATCGGGTGCGGAGTTACGATCCAAACCGAGGACAAAACAGGTTTGGGGTACGCGCCGCCTGCATCGCTTACGAAAGAAAATGTGATTTGCCAGCGTTGCTTCAGACTGAAAAACTATAATGAAATACAAGATGTCTCCTTAACTGATGATGATTTTTTGAACATTCTTCACGGTATTGGAGAAACGGACTCTCTTGTCGTAAAAATTGTTGATATTTTTGATTTTAACGGCAGCTGGATTAATGGGCTGCAGCGCTTGGTGGGGGGAAACCCTATCTTATTAGTTGGCAATAAAGCGGATATTTTGCCTAAGTCACTGAAAAGAGAGCGTCTGATCCAATGGATGAAGCGTGAAGCGAAAGAGCTTGGCTTAAAACCGGTTGACGTATTTTTGGTCAGTGCGGGACGCGGCCAGGGAATCAGAGAAGTAATTGACGCGATTGAGCATTACCGCAACGGAAAAGACGTCTATGTTGTCGGATGTACAAATGTAGGAAAGTCAACCTTTATTAACCGGATTATTAAAGAAGTGTCAGGTGAAGAAGATATTATTACAACATCCCAATTTCCTGGCACAACCCTTGATGCGATTGAAATCCCGCTGGATGACGGTTCATCGCTTTATGATACACCGGGAATTATCAACAACCATCAAATGGCGCATTATGTCAATAAAAAGGACCTGAAAGTATTATCTCCTAAAAAGGAGCTGAAGCCTCGCACATTCCAGCTTAATGATCAGCAAACACTGTATTTTGGCGGACTTGCAAGGTTTGATTATGTGTCTGGGGAAAGATCTCCTTTTATTTGCTATATGCCGAATGAGCTGATGATTCATAGAACAAAACTTGAAAATGCAGACGCGCTTTATGAAAAGCATGCAGGGGAATTGCTCACACCTCCGGGTAAAGATGAAATGGATGAGTTTCCGGAATTGGTCGCCCATACGTTTACGATAAAAGACAAAAAGACAGATATCGTTTTCTCTGGGTTAGGCTGGGTTACTGTCCATGACGCCGATAAAAAGGTAACTGCATACGCGCCAAAAGGCGTTCATGTATTTGTTCGGCGTTCATTAATTTAAGAAAAGGGGAGAGGAGTATGAAAAAGCTGTACGGGGTTATCGGAAATCCGATTGGCCATTCTATGTCACCTGATATTCATAACGCATCATTGAAAGACCTCGGGCTTGACGGACATTATCATGCCTTCAAGGTAGAAGAGAATGATCTGGAGGATGCGGTAAAAGGAATAAGAGCTCTAGGCGTACAAGGAATCAATGTGACTGTTCCGCACAAGGTTTCCATTATGGATTATCTGGATCATATTGATGAGAGTGCAAAAGTGCTCGGTGCCGTAAACACGGTCAGAAGAGAGGGAGATAAGCTTGTCGGATACAATACCGATGGGGAAGGCTTCGTGAAGTCATTAATGAAGGTATTAGACAAGCCCATCTCTGAACTGTCATTCTTAATGATCGGCGCTGGCGGAGCGGCGAGAGCCATTTTTACAACAATTGTCCGAAATACCCCGAAAAAATTTGACATTTGCAACCGGACGTTAGAAAAAGCAAAGCGGCTTACAGAAGCTACTCCCTCGTTTCACAATAAAGAAGTATTAAGCATAAAAGAAGCAGAAGAACGTCTTGAGCAGTATGATGTTATCATCCATACAACGTCTGTGGGCATGTATCCGAACGTGGACGATGTGCCGCTTTCATTACAGCGTGCCGCGAGCAGTGCCGTCGTATGTGATATCGTGTATAATCCAATACAGACGGCCCTTTTAAAGGAAGCAAGCCAAAAAGGCTTGAAAACACTCGACGGTGTGGGCATGTTTGTTGAACAGGCAGCATTGTCTTTCCAATTGTGGACTGGACAAGAGCCTGATATTGAAAAAATGAGATCCATTGTAACAGGAAAATTAGGAGGAACAGAATGTTAACAGGTAAACAAAAACGTTTTTTGCGTTCAAAAGCGCATCATTTAACGCCGATTTTTCAAGTAGGTAAAGGCGGAGTAAACGACAACATGATTAAACAAATTGCTGAGGCGCTTGAAGCGAGAGAGCTCATTAAAGTCAGCGTGCTTCAGAATTGCGAAGAGGATAAAAACGATGTAGCGGAAGCTCTTGTAAAAGGAAGCCGCTCTCAATTGGTGCAGACAATCGGCAATACGATTGTGTTATATAAGGAATCAAAGGAAAATAAACAAATCGAGCTTCCTTAAAGGTGGTTGAAATGAAGAAAATCGGAATTTTCGGAGGCACGTTTGACCCTCCGCATAATGGTCACCTCTTAATGGCGAATGAGGTGCTGTACCAGGCGGAGCTTGATGAAATTTGGTTTATGCCTAATCAAATTCCGCCGCATAAACAGAACGAAGACTATACCGACAGCTTTCATCGCGTGGAAATGCTAAAGCTTGCAATTCAATCTAATCCGTCCTTTAAGCTGGAGCTTGTTGAAATGGAAAGAGAAGGGCCATCATATACCTTTGATACCGTTTCTTTACTGAAGCAGCGTTATCCAAATGATCAGCTGTTCTTTATTATCGGCGCTGATATGATTGAATATTTGCCGAAATGGTATAAGCTGGACGAGCTGCTGAACCTCATTCAATTTATTGGAGTAAAGCGCCCCGGTTTTCATGTTGAAACCCCTTATCCGCTTCTCTTTGCAGACGTTCCGGAATTTGAGGTATCATCAACTATGATAAGGGAACGGTTTAAAAGCAAGAAGCCCACTGACTACTTAATCCCTGATAAAGTGAAGAAGTATGTAGAGGAGAATGGTTTATATGAATCGTGAGGAGGCACTTGCATGCGTGAAGCAGCAATTGACCGAACACCGATATATCCATACGGTTGGCGTGATGAACACGGCGATCGAACTTGCGGAGCGTTTTGGAGCCGATTCTAAAAAAGCGGAAACAGCGGCAATCTTTCATGATTACGCCAAATTCCGCCCGAAAGAAGAAATGAAACAAATTATTGCGCGTGAAAAAATGCCTGCGCATTTATTGGATCATAATCCGGAGCTCTGGCACGCTCCGGTCGGCGCTTATTTGGTCCAAAGAGAGGCAGGGGTTCAAGATGAAGACATTCTTGACGCCATTAGGTATCATACCTCAGGCCGCCCCGGCATGACACTTTTAGAAAAAGTCATTTACGTTGCCGATTACATTGAGCCAAACCGGGCATTTCCCGGTGTCGATGAGGTGCGTAAGCTTGCTGAGACAGATTTGAATCAAGCGCTGATTCAGTCCATTAAAAATACAATGGTTTTTCTTATGAAAAAAAATCAACCGGTTTTTCCAGACACATTTTTAACGTATAACTGGCTTGTGTCTGGCAGCTGAACAGGAGGAATTTGTGAATGAACCATAAGTCCATTTTAAAGATCGCAGCTGCGGCTTGCGATGATAAACGGGCAGAGGATATTTTAGCACTGGATATGGAAGGTATTTCTCTGGTTGCTGATTATTTTCTGATCTGCCACGGAAATTCAGATAAACAGGTACAGGCGATTGCCCGTGAAATCAAGGATCAAGCTGATGAAAACGGCATTCAAGTCAAAAAGATGGAAGGCTTTGATGAAGCAAGATGGGTTCTCGTTGACCTAGGCGATGTGATTGTCCATGTCTTCCACAAGGACGAAAGAAGCTACTACAACCTTGAAAAGCTGTGGGGAGACGCTCCGCTCGCAGATCTTGATCTTGGAATGAATCAATGATTTATCAAGGCTTTGCAAGCGTGTATGACGAGTTAATGTCACACGCGCCTTACGATCAATGGACAAAATGGATTGAAGCATCTCTCCCGGAAAAAGGCCGTATTCTCGATCTGGCATGCGGCACGGGGGAAATCTCCATCCGGCTTGCCGAAAAAGGCTTCGAGGTTACAGGCATCGATCTCAGCGAAGAGATGCTTTCTTTCGCCCAGCAAAAGGTATCGAGTAGCCAGCCTATTTTATTTCTTCAGCAGGATATGAGAGAGATTACCGGCTTTGACGGTCAATTTGACGCTGTTGTGATATGCTGTGACTCATTAAATTATTTAAAAACAAAAAATGATGTGATCGAAACCTTTAAAAGTGTTTTTCGGGTATTAAAGCCTGAAGGCATTCTGCTGTTTGATGTTCATTCATCTTTTAAAATTGCGGAAGTCTTTCCGGATAGCACATTTGCTGACCAGGACGAAGATATCAGCTATATTTGGCAGAGCTTTGCCGGAAGTGACGAGCTTTCTGTCATTCATGATATGTCGTTTTTTGTGTGGAACGGAGAAGCGTATGATCGTTTTGATGAGACACACGAGCAAAGAACGTTCCCGGTGGAAGAATACGAAGAAATGCTTAAGAACTGCGGCTTTCAGCTCCATCGCGTGACAGCTGATTTTACGGATACCGAGCCATCAGCACAATCAGAACGCCTCTTTTTCAAGGCGCAGAAATCAAAAACCATCGTTTCCTAAAACGATGGTTTTTTAAAATGCTTTTTTATGCTTTTGCAGTACAGACGAACGTATGACATACTCGTCTACACATGAAACTGCTTTTTCACTGCGGAAATATCCTCCTCGTACTTCATATGAGTATTTTGAAATACCCGGTGAAACATATCCTGCACACCGCTTTCCAGCGCTTTAATGCCTTCTCCTGTTACACCGCCTTTAACGCAAACCTTTTCCTGTAATGCAGGCAGGGTATACAATTCGGTTTCTAACAGTTTTCCCATTCCGACAAGCATTTCCTTACACATCAAAATCGCGTCCTGTTTAGACACTGATGTTTCCGAAACAGCTGCATCTATAAACCGCTGAATCAGATAGCTCATAAAAGCGGGGCCGCAGCTTACGATGTCTGATGCAACCCTGGTGATGTCACTTTCAATTTGCAGCGGATGAGAGATATGCTGCATCAGCTCATTGATTTTCGTTTTTGCAGATTCGCCGCAGCTTGTGCCGAAAGTGACGAGAGAAACACCTGCCAGCGCTCTGTTCGTAATACTTGGGATCACTCGAGCCACTTGACACGGCACATATTGTTCGAGCTGTTCGGTTTGAACGGGGCTTGTAATTGAGATGAGAATATGATCTTTTCTTAAATAAGGTAACGCTCTTGCCAGTAAAGGATATATATCAAGCGGCTTAACACAAATAAAAATCATCTCGTTTTCAGAAACGAGCTTTTCGAGACTTTCGGTAACGTTTATGCTGTTGTAGCGGTTTTTTATGTGCAACGCTTTTTCAATTGTGCGGTTTGTGATTGTCATGTTTGAGGGATCGGCTGCTTTTGATTCAATAAATGATTCGATAAGGATCGTACCCATATTTCCTGTGCCGATAAAGCCTATCTTCAATGGTTTCCCCTCCTTTGAGCTATTATCCTCTAAACCATATGTGTTATGAAAATAAAATATGACGAAAGCGGGGAACATGCACGATGAATTGGTTGAATCAGCATAAGAAAGCAATTATTTTAGCGGCTTCTGCGGCTGTTTTCACAGCGATTATGATCTTTCTGGCCACAGGGAAAAATAAAGAGCCGGTGAAGCAAGCTGTACCAACAGAGACAGAAAATACAGTGGTAAAGCAGGAAGCAAACAACGACGAGTCAAACGAAACAATTGTGATAGACATCAAAGGTGCTGTTCAGCATCCTGGCGTTTATGAAATGCGAACAGGGGACAGAGTATCTCAGGCAATTGAGAAAGCGGGCGGGACCAGTGAACAAGCAGACGAAGCGCAAGTAAATTTGGCGGAGATTCTGCAGGACGGGACAGTGGTGTACATCCCGAAAAAGGGAGAGGAAACAGCAGTGCAGCAAGGTGGCGGAGGGTCAGTCCAAAGCGATGGAGGGAAGGGAGCGCTGGTGAATATCAATACAGCAACCTTAGAGGAGTTACAAGGCATCTCAGGGGTGGGGCCATCCAAAGCTGAAGCTATTATTGCATACCGGGAAGAAAACGGGCGTTTCCAAACAATTGAAGATATCACTAAGGTTTCAGGAATAGGTGAAAAGTCATTTGAGAAAATAAAGTCTTCCATTACAGTAAAGTGATTTGACGGTCATGCATTATGATAGGTAAACTAAAGGTCAGGCAACACAACATTTGGAGGGAACAACGTGGAACGAATTTCATGGAATCAATACTTTATGGCTCAAAGCCATTTATTGGCGCTGCGCAGCACATGTCCGAGATTATCTGTCGGCGCTACTATAGTCAGAGACAAACGCATGATAGCAGGAGGCTACAATGGGTCAATCGCGGGCGGCGTACATTGTGCAGATGAAGGATGCTTAATGATAGATGATCATTGCGCAAGAACCATTCACGCTGAAATGAATGCGATTCTTCAATGCTCTAAGTTTGGGGTGCCGACTGATGGAGCCGAGATTTATGTGACGCATTATCCGTGCATTCAATGCTGCAAATCTATTATTCAAGCGGGTATCAAAACGGTTTATTATGCTGAGGATTACAAAACACATCCATATGCGCAGGAATTATTTGAACAGGCGGGTGTAACAGTTGAACAGGTTGAACTCGATGAAATGATCGTTGATCTGAAAAACAGGGAAAAGCTTTCATTTGTAGCGGGTCTTATAGGGAAATTGGCTGATGCCGGTTTAGCGGAGGAAGAATTGAAAAAGATACATGAACAGGCGAATACACTTTTCACGAGCTACGTGTGATGAATGCGTAATTCGCGCTTATTATTGCCTATGGCGGCAGCTTCGGCAACGGCTGGAATTACTGCCGCCGCTTATTTCCCCGCTATTTTTCTTTTCATCCTCTTTCTCCTCATCATTTTAATCAAAACGAGGCACGCTTTTCTCATTATTGTTTGTTTCTTCTCTTTTATATTGTTTTTTGTACTGTATGCAGTCACAGATTCTCAGAATGTCTCTTCCTATCGGCAGGGAACCTATCAATTCAAGGCAGTGATTGACACTATTCCCAAAATTGACGGCGACCGTATGTCTATGATGGTTGAGACACCTGATAAGGAAAAATGGGCTGCTGCGTATCGCATTCAGTCTGCTGGTGAAAAAGAACAGCTGTTATACATAGAACCAGGAATGTCATGTGAGTTGACTGGTACATTGGAAGAACCGAATCACGCAACTGTGCCGGGTGCATTTGATTATAACGAGTATCTTTATCGGCAGCATATTCATTGGAACTACTCTGTCACGTCTATTCAAAACTGCAGCGAACCTGAAAATTTTAAGTACAAGGTGCTCAGCTTGAGAAAACATATCATATCATTCACAAACAGCCTTTTGCCTCCTGATTCGGCAGGGATTGTACAGGCACTTACAGTTGGTGACAGATTTTATGTGGAGGATGAAGTGCTTACCGCGTATCAAAAGCTTGGTGTTGTCCATCTCTTGGCAATATCAGGACTCCACGTGGGGATTTTGACAGCAGGTTTGTTTTATATCATGATTCGCCTTGGTATAACTAGAGAAAAGGCGTCAATTCTGTTGCTGTTATTTCTGCCGCTCTATGTGATGTTGACCGGCGCTGCTCCTTCAGTGCTACGCGCCGCTCTCATGTCGGGTGTTTACTTAGCTGGAAGCCTTGTCAAATGGCGTGTCCACTCTGCAACTGCAATTTGTCTTTCATACATCGTCCTTCTGCTCTTCAATCCTTATCATCTCTTTGAAGCCGGTTTTCAGCTATCGTTCGCCGTCAGTTTTTCTTTAATTCTATCCTCTTCTATTTTTCATCAGGTTAAAACCTCCTTGGGGCAGCTGACAATTGTATCACTCATCGCTCAGCTGGGCTCGCTTCCGATTCTCCTATATCATTTTCATCAGTTTTCTATCATCAGCGTACCGATGAATATGTTGATGGTACCATTTTATACCTTCTGTATTTTGCCGGGAGCTGTAGCAGGTGTTCTTCTATTAAGTCTTTCCGTTTCGTTTGGGAGATTGTTTTTCAGCTGGTTTGATTTATTGATAAGCTGGACCAATAGGCTAATCACAAACATTGCAGATGTTGAAGTGTTCACGATTATGATCGCACATCCTGCACCTGTTTTGCTTTTTTTATTCACGGTTACGATCATCCTATTGCTTATGGCGATTGAAAAACGCTCCTTGTCGCAGTTGATGGTAACCGGCGGCATTTGCTTGACGGTGCTGTTTCTGCTCTTTATATCTCCGTGTCTTAGTTCCGAAGGAGAAGTGGATATGATAGATATTGGACAGGGTGACAGCATGTTTGTAGGTGCTCCGCATCAGCGGGGTCGTGTCTTAATTGATACCGGCGGCACTTTGTCTTACTCGTCAGAGCCTTGGCGCGAAAAACAGCATCCGTTTTCACTGGGGGAAAAGGTGCTGATTCCGTTTTTAACTGCTAAGGGAATCAAACAGCTTGACGCTTTAATTCTGACCCACGCTGACCAAGATCATATCGGAGAGGCGGAGACTCTGCTGAAGCATCATAAAGTAAAGCGCCTCGTGATTCCGAAAGGGTTCGTTTCTGAACCCAAAGATGAGAACGTGCTGCAGACAGCCAGAGAAGAGGGAGTGACAATTGAAGAGGTGAAGCGAGGCGATGTATTGCAAATAAAGGATTTGCAGTTCCATGTACTGTCACCTGAATCACCTGATCCGGCAAGCAAAAATAATTCCTCTCTCGTTCTGTGGATGGAGACGGGCGGTATGAGCTGGATCTTGACGGGTGACCTGGAGAAAGAAGGGGAACAGGAGGTGATGGACGTGTTTCCAAATATTAAAGCAGATGTCTTAAAGGTGGGGCACCATGGGAGCAAAGGCTCTACCGGTGAAGAATTCATCCAACAGCTTCAGCCGAAAACGGCCATTATCTCAGCCGGGAAAAACAATCGGTACCATCATCCTCATCAAAAAGTTCTTCAACTATTACAGAGACATTCTATCCGCGTGCTGCGAACAGATCAAAACGGAACGATCCAATATAGATACAAAAACAGAGTTGGAACCTTTTCTGTCTATCCTCCATATGATACATCAGATATAACAGAGACGAACTAAAAAAGACTGCCGAGAAATCAGCAGCCCGGGCAGTCGCTGTTATGAACCAACTAGGTGAATAACCGTTGCCATGACAAACAAGAAGGCGAAAAATCCGAAGGACACAACAAAACCAACAGCTGAATCTACAGCATCATTTCGTTTGCTTTGAACGTTTTTTTCAAAATCATTCAACTTTATCCCTCCTGACTGACTTAAGTATAATGGAATTGTTTTGAAAAATCTAGAAGCTAAGGTAACGTTTTCTGTTCTGGTGATTATCGCCTTTTTACAAGCTGTCCCGGGGGCTTGCGAACAGGCGTTTAATATAAATGGGGAAGCAGCAGTCAGGCTTCCTCTTTACTATTTTGCAAACTCAATTTAGGATAGAAGGGGATGATGAAAGAGAGGAAGTCGTACAACAATGGTATTTGATGTGTGGAAAAGCCTGAAAAAAGGAGATGTCCATCCAGTTTATTGTTTATACGGAAAAGAGACATATCTGCTGCAAGAAACCGTCAGCAGGATCAGACAGACGGTCGTTGATCAGGAGACAAAGGATTTCAATCTGTCCGTTTTTGATCTGGAAGAGGACCCGCTGGATCAAGCAATTGCAGATGCTGAAACGTTTCCGTTTATGGGGGAGAGGCGTCTTGTCATTGTGAAAAATCCATATTTTTTAACAGGTGAAAAGAAAAAAGAAAAAATTGAGCACAACGTCAGTGCGCTTGAATCATATATACAATCACCTGCGCCTTACACAGTCTTTGTCCTGCTTGCTCCGTATGAAAAGCTTGATGAACGGAAAAAGCTGACGAAAGCGTTAAAGAAGCACGCGTTTATGATGGAGGCGAAGGAATTAAACGCAAAGGAAACGACGGACTTTACTGTCAACCTTGCAAAAACAGAGCAGAAAACAATCGGCACGGAAGCGGCGGAGCATTTGGTTCTGCTTGTGAACGGGCATCTGTCATCGATTTTTCAGGAGATTCAAAAGCTCTGCACGTTTATTGGAGATCGTGAAGAAATTACGCTGGATGATGTGAAAATGCTTGTTGCTAGAAGCCTTGAACAAAATATTTTTGAGCTGATCAATAAAATCGTCAACCGAAAACGAACTGAGAGTCTGCAAATTTTTTATGATTTGCTAAAACAAAATGAAGAACCGATCAAAATTATGGCGCTTATTTCGAATCAGTTCCGGCTGATTCTGCAGACGAAGTACTTCGCGGAACAGGGATACGGACAAAAACAAATCGCTTCTAATCTAAAAGTTCACCCTTTTCGGGTAAAGCTGGCGATGGATCAAGCAAGGCTTTTTTCAGAGGAGGAGCTCCGTTCAATTATTGAACAGCTTGCCGTCATGGACTATGAGATGAAAACCGGGAAAAAGGACAAGCAGCTTCTGCTCGAACTGTTCCTTTTACAGCTGTTAAAAAGAAATGAAAAAAACGATCCCCATTATTGAGGATCGTTTTTATATTATGCAGAAAGTCCGTTCACTTTTTTCGCTAGTCTTGATTTGTATCGAGCTGCGGTATTTTTGTGTACAAGACCTGTTTTCACTGCTTTATCAATACGTTTAGCTGCTTCAGTAAGAGCAGTTTTCGCTTTGTCAGCTTCGTTGTTGGCAACAGAAGCTTCAACTTGTTTGATTGCAGTACGCATAGCAGATTTGATTGTCGCGTTATGAACGCGGCGTTCGTTGTTTGTTTTTGTACGTTTAATCGCTGATTTAATGTTTGGCATGTGTTTCACCTCCTAAGATACAACCTGTAGCACAGTGTCTTAAGGTTAAATCTTCTTCACAATAGAACAAATTGTATTCTATCAAACACACCTTTAGATTGCAATATAAATGTAAAGTATTTTTCATTGAAGGTTCTCTTTTTAGCATGATTCATTCAGCAAATGGCAACAATATAGGTACTTAATGTGAAGGAGGCCCCTGTATGAAAAAGAGTGAGCTGGATGTGAATCAGTATTTGATACGTACCGATTTGGCAGTGGAAACGAAGGAAGCAATGGCCAATCAGCAGGCTGTGCCGACAAAAGAAATTAAAGGCTTTATTGAAAAAGAGCGTGATCACGGCGGCATTAAAATCCGCACAGTTGATGTTACAAAGGAAGGCGCAGAGCTTTCGGGAAAAAAAGAAGGGCGCTATTTAACGCTTGAAGCACAGGGAATCAGGGAGAATGATTCGGAAATGCAGGAGAAGGTCTCTGCTGTCTTTGCGGAGGAATTCTCAGCTTTTCTTGAAAACCTTAATATCTCAAAAGATGCGAGCTGTTTGATCGTTGGGCTCGGCAACTGGAACGTGACACCTGATGCGCTTGGACCGATGGCAGTAGAAAATCTGTTGGTAACAAGGCACTTGTTTAAGCTTCAGCCGGAAAACGTACAGGAGGGTTACAGGCCTGTCAGTGCTTTTGCACCGGGTGTAATGGGGATAACAGGAATCGAAACAAGTGACATTATTAAAGGTGTGATTGAGCAATCGAAGCCTGATTTTGTCATCGCCATTGATGCGTTGGCGGCGCGGGCGGTGGAAAGGGTCAACACAACCATTCAAATATCGGATACCGGCATTCACCCGGGATCTGGAGTGGGGAATAAACGAAAAGATTTAAGCAAAGACACGCTTGGTGTTCCGGTGATTGCTATCGGTGTTCCGACAGTAGTTGATGCCGTGACAATTGCCAGTGACACGGTGGACTACATATTAAAACATTTTGGCAGAGAAATGAAGGATAACAGGCCATCAAGATCGCTTGTTCCGGCAGGCATGACGTTTGGGAAAAAGAAAGTGCTCACTGAAGAAGATCTTCCCGATCAAAAGCAGCGCCAATCGTTCCTAGGGATTGTCGGAACCCTTCAAGAAGATGAAAAACGGCAGCTCATTCACGAGGTGCTTTCGCCTTTAGGGCACAACTTAATGGTTACGCCGAAGGAAGTCGATTCATTTATCGATGATATGGCAAATGTTTTGGCGAACGGATTAAACACAGCGCTTCATGAAAAAGTGTCACAAGAAAACAAAGGCTCCTACAATCACTAAACAGTTCTACTTCCTCTAGCTTGTTCATAGAGTAATTACTAGACAAGCGCTGGAGGGATTCAATGAGAAATAAACGCAGAAACAGACAGATTGTTGTTGCGGTAAATGGAGGGAAAGCGGTAAAAGCCATCTTTCTATTTATCGTAAGCCTTATCGTGATTTTTGTTCTATCCGGTGTGCTGACGTCTCTCCGGCCGGAACTTAGGCCGTCGTCTGACTCTTTTTATGGGATTGCTGAAGAATTGCCGGGTGACGTGTTTGCACACTTGCTGCAGATGGAAAACCATTATTTCGCTTCTGACCTCTCTCAAACAGACAGCTCATTTCATCTTTCTCGTCTTTCTTTAAAGCTGGCGACGAGCATTAACCTCGAAGATCCGCGGAGCTTTCTCGGTCGGGAGCTGCCGGGGTTTGCACAATTTGATACCGAGATTTTGTTAGCTGGACAAGGAACCGATTATACGAATATGCCTGCGGAATCGCCGCCGCCGTCTAAGGTGATGGAGGAAGAAAGGGAAGCGAATTTGGCAGAGATTGAAAAACAGCAAACGCAATCAGATAATGCGCAAAAAGATCCGCCCAAACAAACAACAGGTGATAAAAAGGTCGTGTTTATCTATCACACGCACAATACGGAATCATATCTCCCTCTATTAAAAGGCGAGACCGATCCTGACATGGCGCGCCATTCTAAAGCCAACGTCACGCTTGTAGGAGATATGTTCGGACAAGCGCTTGAATCCCAGGGAATCGGAGCCACAGTGAATAAAACCGATATACAGTCAAAATTAAATAAAAAAGGCTTAAACTATGCCAGGTCCTATGATGAATCAAGGCCGGTCGTGAAAGACGCCCTCGCTTCAAACAAAAATCTGCAATATATCATTGACATCCACAGAGACTCTCGGCGCAAAAAAGACACAACTGCAACGATTAAAGGGAAAAGCTATGCGAGGGTAGCCTTTGTCGTCGGGAAAAAAAGCAAAAACTTCGAAGAAAACTATAAAATTGCGAGTGAGCTTCATAAACTGATGGAGAAAAAATACCCCGGACTTAGCACAGGTGTCTTTTCCAAAGGCTCGCCAGGCGATAATGGTGTTTACAATCAGGATTTAACCGATAGAGCGCTTTTGCTCGAATTTGGCGGAGTAGATAATAATCTCGAAGAGCTGCAGCGTGCGGCTAACGCAGCCGCGGACGTATTCAGCGAAATGTACTGGGATGCTGAAAAGGTCAATGCAGCGAGCGGGGAGACGAAAAAACAATAAGAAATAGGTGGTTGATTTGATTGCATACTTTGGAAAATGCTTACTGCTTGTCACGATCATGTTTTTAGGCGTTCTGTTCGGCATGCAGCAGGCAAACAACGGGATGCTGAGTATGAAAGGCTATCATGACCCTTCACTGAAGGGGGCGTTTACGCTCACCGACGGAAAAGATAATGAAAAAGAAGCCTCAATCCTAGGAGAAACAGTCACGGCAAAAGATTTAGAAGAAAAACAAAAAGAGCTGGAAAAGGTGGAGACATTCAATATGTTTTCAAAAGCCGGAAAAGCGCTTTCGGACACCGTAACCAATACTGCCCAGTCAATGTATGAATGGATACGGGATATGAATCAATAAGTACGTGAAAGAGAAAAGCAGCCCAGATATGATAGGGAACTTTTCTCTTTCTTGTTTTACATTGAATCTTTACAATCCTATTGATATAATCTAAGCTAGTGTATTTTGCGTTTAATAGTAGGAGTGATAGATTGTGACAGATAAAGAAAAGCGTTTAGAGAGGCAATCGAGAATACGGAATTTCTCTATCATTGCCCATATTGACCACGGAAAATCGACCTTAGCGGATCGTATTTTAGAAAAAACGTCGGCAATCACTCAACGAGAAATGAAAGAACAATTGCTCGATTCTATGGATCTTGAACGTGAGCGGGGCATAACCATTAAATTAAACTCTGTTCAGCTTAAATATAAAGCAAAAGACGGAGAAGAATATATCTTTCATCTAATCGATACGCCGGGACACGTCGACTTCACGTATGAAGTATCCCGAAGCCTTGCTGCCTGCGAAGGAGCGATTCTTGTCGTGGATGCAGCCCAGGGGATTGAAGCGCAGACGCTCGCCAATGTCTACTTAGCGCTTGACAACGATCTTGAAATCCTTCCGGTCATCAATAAAATCGACCTTCCGAGCGCCGAGCCCGAACGTGTGCGCCAAGAGGTAGAAGACGTTATCGGCCTTGACGCATCAGAAGCCGTGCTTGCTTCAGCAAAAGCCGGTATCGGGATTGAGGAGATTTTAGAACAAATCGTAGAAAAGGTGCCAGCTCCGACCGGAGATCCGGAGGCGCCGCTCAAAGCGCTGATCTTTGACTCGCTTTATGACGCCTACCGCGGTGTCGTGGCTTATATCAGAGTCGTTGAAGGAACGGTAAAGCCAGGACAAAAAATCAAAATGATGGCAACCGGCAAAGAATTCGAAGTGACAGAGGTGGGCGTGTTCACGCCGAAAGCAACTCCGACAAATGAACTGACGGTAGGTGATGTAGGCTTCCTGACTGCCTCAATCAAAAATGTCGGTGACACACGTGTCGGTGATACAATAACGAGTGCTGCCAATCCTGCAGAAGAAGCGCTGCCGGGATACCGCAAGCTAAACCCGATGGTGTACTGTGGTTTGTATCCGATTGATACAGCGAAGTATAATGATTTAAGGGAAGCTCTTGAAAAGCTTGAGCTGAATGATTCCTCCCTTCAATATGAAGCGGAAACTTCGCAAGCGCTTGGATTCGGGTTCCGCTGCGGATTTTTAGGCATGCTTCACATGGAGATCATTCAGGAGCGAATTGAGCGTGAGTTCAACATCGACCTGATTACGACAGCGCCAAGCGTTATCTATGACGTGTATATGACAGACGGCGAAAAGGTCGTTGTCGACAACCCGTCCAACATGCCGGATCCTCAAAAGATCGAAAGGGTTGAGGAGCCATACGTAAAAGCGACGATGATGGTGCCGAATGACTATGTCGGCGCTGTAATGGAGCTTTGCCAAGGAAAACGCGGCAATTTCATTGATATGCAGTATTTAGACGCAAACCGTGTCAGTATCATTTATGATATGCCATTAGCGGAAATCGTATATGAGTTTTTTGATCAGCTGAAATCAAGCACTAAAGGCTATGCGTCCTTTGATTATGAACTGATCGGCTACAAACCGTCCAAGCTTGTGAAAATGGACATTATGCTGAATGGTGAAAAAATCGATGCCCTTTCCTTTATCGTGCATCGTGATTACGCATATGAACGGGGAAAAGTGATCGTTGAAAAACTGAAAGAACTCATTCCGCGCCAGCAGTTTGAAGTTCCGGTACAAGCCGCAATCGGCCAGAAAATCGTGGCCCGCTCCACCATAAAAGCAATGCGTAAAAACGTATTGGCTAAATGTTACGGAGGGGACATCTCACGTAAACGGAAACTTCTTGAAAAACAAAAAGAAGGAAAACGCCGTATGAAGCAGGTCGGCTCAGTTGAAGTGCCGCAAGAAGCATTTATGGCAGTTCTGAAAATGGACGACAGTCCGAAAAAACAATAGAAGCCGCCGCAGTCTTGTACTGCGGCTTCTTTCTGTAAAGAAGGTGAATCCGTTGAAATCAGCTTATATCCATATCCCATTTTGTGAGCATATTTGCCACTACTGCGATTTCAATAAATATTTTATTCAAAGTCAGCCAGTCGACGAGTATTTAAACGCACTCGAACAGGAAATGATAAATACAATAGCAAAAACCGGGCAGCCTGATCTTAAAACAATCTTTATCGGAGGAGGCACGCCAACCTCCCTGTCTGAGGAACAGCTTAAAAAGCTAATGGACATGATCAACCGCGTGCTGAAGCCCTCAAGCGACTTATCGGAATTTGCGGTTGAAGCGAATCCGGACGACTTGTCCGCAGAGAAATTAAAAATATTAAAAGAAGCAGGCGTAAATCGCCTCAGCTTTGGTGTGCAAACGTTCGAAGACGATCTGTTAGAAAAAATCGGCCGAGTTCACAAGCAAAAAGATGTATTCACCTCTTTTGAAAGAGCGCGGGAAATCGGTTTTGAGAATATCAGTCTTGATCTCATGTTCGGGCTTCCGGGGCAAACCCTCAAGCATCTGGAACATTCCATAAACACTGCTTTATCACTGGATGCCGAGCATTATTCCGTTTACTCCCTTATTGTAGAACCGAAAACGGTATTTTATAATTTGATGCAAAAAGGGCGGCTTCATCTTCCGCCGCAGGAGCAGGAAGCTGAAATGTATGAAATGGTGATGAGCCAGATGGAAGCTCACGGCATTCATCAATATGAAATCAGCAACTTTGCTAAGGCAGGCATGGAGTCTAAGCACAATCTAACGTATTGGAGCAACGAACAATATTTCGGTTTCGGAGCCGGCGCTCACGGATATATCGGCGGCACACGAACAGTGAACGTCGGACCTGTTAAGCATTACATTGACCTGATAGCTGAAAAGGGTTTTCCGTACAGAGATACACATGAAGTAACAACAGAAGAACAGATTGAGGAAGAAATGTTTTTAGGTTTGAGAAAAACAGCCGGTGTCAGCAAAAAACGATTCGCAGAAAAATACGGCCGTTCCCTGGATGGACTTTTCCCAAGCGTGTTAAAAGACCTCGCTGAAAAAGGGCTGATTCACAATTCGGAGTCTGCCGTTTATTTGACTCATCAAGGGAAATTATTAGGCAATGAAGTTTTTGGCGCTTTTTTGGGTGAGTTATAATTGACATTTTTCTTGTGGTTTGATACTTTTGTTATAGAATTAGCACTCGCTTATTGAGAGTGCTAACAGAGGTGATGATGATGTTAACAAATCGTCAGCTGCTGATCCTTCAGGTTATAATCAACGATTTTATTAAATCGGCACAGCCGGTGGGATCAAGAACTCTTTCGAAAAAAGATGAAATCACATTTAGCTCTGCAACAATAAGAAACGAGATGGCTGACTTGGAGGAATTGGGCTTTATTGAAAAAACCCATTCATCCTCAGGACGTGTTCCGTCAGAAAAAGGGTATCGGTACTATGTTGACCATTTGCTGTCACCCGTCAAACTGACGAAAAGCGACCTGGACCAAATCCACTCGATCTTCAAAGAGAAAATTTTCGAGCTGGAGAAGACAGTTCAAAAATCAGCGCAAATTTTGTCCGATCTGACGAATTACACATCCATCGTACTCGGGCCGAAGCTGAGTGAGAATTACCTTAAACAGATTCAAATCATTCCGATTCAGCCTGATATGGCGGTAGCGATTCTCGTTACCAATACGGGGCATGTGGAAAACAAAACGATTAACTTTCCGACCAAAATGGATCTGTCTGATATTGAAAAACTGGTAAATATACTGAACGACCGTTTAAGCGGCGTTCCAATGGATGAACTGAATGAGCGCATATTTAAAGAAGTTGTCATGTACCTAAGACAGCACATTAAAAACTATGACAATATACTCGACGCGCTTCGTTCAACCTTTCATTCCACAAATCACATTGAAAAGTTGTTTTTTGGCGGGAAAATCAATATGCTGAACCAGCCTGAGTTCCATGATATCACCCGAGTTCGGTCGCTGCTTTCATTAATTGAGAAAGAACAGGATGTTTTAAAGCTGGTTCAATCCCCGCGCACGGGAATTTCGATTAAAATCGGAAAAGAAAACGACTATGAAGAGATGGAAAATTGCAGTCTGATTACGGCTTCTTATTCCGTAGACCAGAAGCAGATCGGCTCAATTGCGATTATCGGCCCGACCCGCATGAATTATTCCAGGGTTGTCAGCCTGCTTCAGCATGTGACTTCGGACTTGTCAAAAGCATTAACAAGTCTGTATGATGAATAAGGGAATTTTGGAAAATTTTATCGAAGGACAGCACCTGTCCTTCTCCTTACACTTTGAGGGAGGTGAACACAATGTCAGAAGAAAAACAAACCGTTGAACAAAACGAAACAGAAGAGCAAGAAATCATTGAAGAACAAGCTGCCGCTGATGAACAGCAGGAAGAAACAAATGAAAGCGAACTTCTTCAAAACCAAATTAACGAATTGCAAGGTTTGCTTGAGGAAAAAGAAAACAAACTTTTGCGTGTTCAAGCAGACTTTGAAAACTCTAAACGACGCAGCCGTTTAGAGATGGAAGCGTCCCAAAAATACCGTTCTCAAAATATCGTGACTGATTTGCTGCCGGCTCTTGACAGCTTTGAACGAGCGCTTCAGGTTGAAGCCGACAATGAACAGACGAAAAGTTTGCTCCAGGGAATGGAAATGGTCCACCGTCAGCTCGTAGAAGCCTTGAAAAAAGAAGGCGTCGAAGCCATCGAAGCTGTAGGGCAGGAATTTGATCCTAATCTGCACCAAGCTGTTATGCAGGCTGAAGACGAAAACTACGGCTCCAACATTGTTGTTGAGGAAATGCAAAAAGGCTATAAGCTGAAGGATCGCGTCATTCGCCCTTCCATGGTCAAAGTGAATCAATAATTACATAGCAGGAGGTTATTCAAGTGAGTAAAGTTATCGGAATCGACTTAGGAACAACAAACTCATGTGTGGCAGTTCTTGAAGGCGGCGAGCCTAAAGTGATTGCTAACGCTGAAGGAAACCGCACAACGCCATCAGTTGTTGCGTTCAAAAACGGCGAACGCCAAGTAGGGGAAGTGGCTAAACGCCAATCTATTACAAACCCTAACACAATTATGTCTATCAAACGTCATATGGGTACTGATTATAAAGTTGAAATTGAAGGAAAGGATTACACTCCACAAGAAGTGTCTGCTATCATCCTTCAACACCTTAAATCATACGCTGAAAGCTATCTTGGCGAAACAGTATCAAAAGCAGTTATCACAGTTCCTGCATACTTTAACGATGCTGAGCGTCAAGCAACAAAAGACGCTGGTAAAATTGCCGGTCTTGAAGTAGAACGTATCATCAACGAGCCGACTGCAGCAGCGCTTGCATACGGACTTGATAAAACAGATGAAGATCAAACGATCCTAGTATACGACCTTGGCGGCGGTACATTCGACGTTTCCATCCTTGAGCTTGGCGACGGTGTATTCGAAGTTCGTTCAACTGCCGGCGACAACCGTCTGGGCGGGGACGATTTTGACCAAGTTATCATCGATCATCTTGTGTCTGAATTCAAAAAAGAAAACGGCATTGATTTGTCAAAAGACAAAATGGCGCTTCAGCGTTTGAAAGACGCAGCTGAAAAAGCGAAAAAAGATCTTTCCGGCGTTTCTTCTACGCAAATTTCTTTACCGTTTATCACAGCTGGAGAAGCAGGACCGCTTCACCTTGAACTTACATTAACTCGCGCTAAATTCGAAGAGCTTTCTTCTCATTTAGTAGAGCGCACAATGGGTCCTGTCCGTCAAGCGCTTCAAGATGCAGGACTTTCTGCAAGCGAAATAGACAAAGTCATCCTTGTCGGCGGATCAACTCGTATCCCTGCCGTACAAGAAGCAATCAAAAAAGAAACTGGAAAAGAAGCGCATAAAGGCGTAAACCCGGATGAAGTTGTAGCGCTTGGTGCTGCGATTCAGGGCGGCGTTATCACAGGTGACGTAAAAGACGTTGTTCTTCTTGACGTTACACCGCTTTCTCTCGGTATCGAAACAATGGGCGGCGTGTTTACAAAACTGATCGACCGCAACACGACGATCCCGACAAGCAAATCTCAAGTGTTCTCAACTGCTGCTGATAACCAAACAGCTGTTGATATCCATGTTCTTCAAGGTGAGCGCCCAATGTCTGCCGACAACAAAACACTCGGCCGCTTCCAGCTTACTGATATCCCGCCAGCACCGCGCGGCGTGCCTCAAATCGAAGTTTCTTTCGATATTGACAAAAATGGTATCGTAAACGTAAGAGCAAAAGACTTAGGCACAGGAAAAGAACAAAACATTACAATCAAATCTTCTTCAGGTCTTTCAGATGAAGAGATCGAACGCATGGTAAAAGAAGCGGAAGAAAATGCTGACGCTGATGCGAAGAAAAAAGAAGAAATCGAAGTCCGCAACGAAGCAGATCAGCTTGTTTTCCAAACTGAGAAAACATTAAAAGATCTTGAAGGCAAAGTGGACGAAGAACAAGTGAAAAAAGCCAACGATGCCAAAGACGCTTTAAAAGCAGCAATTGAGAAAAACGAATTTGAAGAGATCAAAGCGAAAAAAGATGAGCTTCAAACAATCGTTCAAGAGCTTTCTATGAAGCTTTATGAAGAAGCTGCTAAAGCACAGCAAGCTCAAGGCGGAGCAAACGCTGAAGGCAAAGCGGATGACAACGTTGTCGACGCTGAATACGAAGAAGTAAACGACGACCAAAACAAAAAATAAGTTCTTTTTAGTGTCAGCCCCGCTTCCGGAGCTGACCGAAAAGAACACATTTCATAATCTGATTCAATGATTAGAAAGTCAAAGTCAGGCATCTCTTGGCTTTGACTTTTTTTCTTGCCCGGGATAAAAGGAATTGAAAAATCATAATTCAAAATGATACAATCTAATTTATGTGAGAAATTCGGGAGAGTGAAGCGAGATGAGTAAGCGTGATTACTATGAAGTGCTGGGAGTAAGTAAGAGCGCTTCAAAGGATGAAATTAAAAAAGCTTATCGGAAGCTGTCAAAAAAATATCATCCTGATATTAACAAAGAAGCCGGATCAGATGAAAAATTTAAAGAGGTAAAAGAAGCGTACGAAACGCTGTCAGATGACCAAAAACGTGCGCATTACGATCAATTTGGTCACACTGATCCTAACCAAGGCTTCGGCGGCGGAGGTTTTGGCGGCGGCGATTTCGGCGGTTTTGGTTTCGATGATATTTTCTCAAGTATTTTCGGCGGAGGCACAAGACGGAGAGATCCAAACGCTCCGCGCCAGGGTGCTGATTTACAGTATACGATGACCCTGTCGTTTGAGGATGCGGCTTTCGGTAAAGAAACAACCATTGAAATTCCCCGCGAGGAAACGTGCGAAACATGTAAAGGCTCAGGTGCGAAACCTGGAACAAATCCAGAAACATGCTCCCACTGCGGAGGCTCCGGCCAGTTAAACGTGGAGCAAAATACACCGTTTGGAAAAGTCGTTAACAGACGGGTCTGCCACCACTGTGAAGGTACAGGCAAAATCATTAAAAACAAATGTGCGGACTGCGGCGGCAAAGGAAAAATCAAAAAACGCAAGAAAATCAATGTGACAATTCCAGCCGGTGTAGATGACGGGCAGCAGCTTCGTCTCTCGGGACAGGGTGAACCAGGAATAAACGGCGGCCCTGCCGGGGATTTATTTGTCGTGTTCCATGTACGCGCACACGAGTTCTTCGAGCGTGACGGCGATGATATTTACTGTGAAATGCCGTTAACGTTTGCTCAGGCTGCTCTTGGAGATGAGGTAGAAGTGCCGACGCTGCATGGAAAAGTGAAATTGAAAATTCCGGCCGGTACACAAACAGGAACGAAATTCAGATTAAGAGGCAAAGGCGTTCAAAATGTCAGAGGCTATGGACAGGGTGACCAGCATATCGTCGTCCGCGTCGTTACGCCGACAAATCTGACTGATAAACAAAAAGACATTATCCGCGAATTTGCCGAAGTCAGCGGAAACCTGCCTGACGAACAGGAAATGAGTTTCTTTGACAAGGTAAAACGCGCGTTTAAAGGCGATTAATTATTGGATGAGGAGTTGGTAGTTTTGAAATGGTCCGAATTAAGCATTCACACAACACATGAAGCGGTCGAACCTATCTCAAATATATTGCATGAAGCTGGTGCAAGTGGGGTTGTGATAGAGGACCCGCTTGATTTAATTAAAGAACGTGAGAATGTGTACGGGGAAATCTACCAGCTCGACCCCAATGATTACCCAGATGAGGGTGTCATTGTCAAAGCATATCTGCCGGTTAACAGTTTTCTGGGCGAAACTGTAGACGGCATCAAAGAAACGATTAATAATCTCCTTCTTTACAATATTGATTTGGGCAGAAACCACATCACTATTTCTGAAGTAAATGAAGAAGAGTGGGCGACTGCCTGGAAAAAGTATTATCATCCTGTGAAAATTTCTGAAAAGTTTACAATTGTGCCGACGTGGGAGGAATATACGCCGGTCCATACTGATGAACTGATTATTGAAATGGACCCGGGAATGGCTTTCGGCACAGGGACACATCCGACAACCGTACTCTGCATTCAGGCGCTTGAACGCTTTGTGCAAAAGGGTGATAAGGTGATTGATGTCGGCACTGGTTCGGGAATTTTAAGTATTGCGGCTGCAATGCTTGAGGCTGAATCGGTTCATGCCTACGATCTTGATCCCGTGGCTGTAGAAAGTGCACGCCTCAATCTCAAGCTGAACAAAGTCAGCGATATTGCTCAAGTGAAGCAAAACAATTTGTTAGACGGGATTGAAGGGGAACATGATGTGATTGTGGCCAACATTTTGGCTGAAGTCATTCTTCGCTTTACTTCACAAGCGTACAGCCTGTTAAAAGAAAGCGGCCACTTTATTACGTCAGGAATCATCGGTCATAAAAAACAAGAAGTAAAAGAAGCACTGGAACAAGCTGGCTTTACCATTGTAGAAATCCTTTCAATGGAAGATTGGGTCAGTATTATTGCGAAAAAATAACAGTTAGTAGGTGTCACAGCGTATGCAACGATATTTTATCGAGCTCACGAAGCAGCAAATAGAGGAAGCGCCGGCTTTTTCGATTACCGGCGAAGATGTTCATCATATTGTGAACGTGATGAGAATGAATGAGGGAGATCAGATTATCTGCTGCTCTCAAGACGGCTTCGAGGCAAAATGTGAACTTCAATCTGTTTCCAAAGATAAAGTGTCCTGCCTTGTGATAGAATGGACGAATGAAAACAGAGAGCTTCCGATAAAGGTCTATATTGCGAGCGGCCTTCCGAAAGGAGATAAGCTTGAATGGATTATCCAAAAGGGGACTGAGCTCGGAGCTCATGCCTTTATTCCTTTCCAAGCCGCGCGTTCTGTTGTCAAGCTGGATGACAAAAAGGCAAAGAAAAAGCGGGAAAGATGGACGAAAATTGCGAAGGAAGCGGCTGAACAATCGTACCGTAACGAAGTGCCGCGAGTGATGGATGTCCATTCTTTTCAGCAGCTTCTTCAAAGGATGCAGGATTTCGATAAATGTGTCGTTGCATACGAGGAGTCATCGAAGCAAGGGGAAATAAGCGCATTCAGCGCGATTGTAAGCAGCCTTCCGAAAGGATCATCTCTATTGATCGTATTTGGTCCCGAAGGCGGTTTAACAGAAGCGGAGGTTGAACGGCTCACAGAGCAAGACGGTGTGCCGTGCGGCCTTGGACCGAGAATTTTAAGGACAGAAACCGCTCCGCTATACGCGTTGAGCGCGATTTCTTATCAAACAGAGTTATTAAGAGGTGATCAGTAATGGCAACTGTTGCTTTCCATACGCTTGGCTGTAAAGTCAACCATTATGAAACAGAAGCAATCTGGCAGCTTTTCAAAGAAGCGGGCTATGAAAGAAGAGACTTTGAACAAACAGCTGATGTATATGTCATTAATACATGTACGGTTACAAATACGGGAGATAAAAAAAGCCGCCAAGTGATCAGACGCGCCATTCGTCAAAATCCTGACGGTGTCATCTGTGTCACAGGCTGCTACGCGCAAACCTCACCTGCTGAGATTATGGCGATCCCCGGTGTCGACATTGTAGTCGGAACACAGGACCGTGAAAAAATGCTTGGCTACATTGACCAATACCGAGAAGAACGCCAGCCGATTAATGGCGTCAGCAACATCATGAAAGCAAGAGTCTATGAAGAGCTAGATGTGCCTGCTTTCACGGACCGGACAAGAGCGTCATTGAAAATACAGGAGGGCTGCAATAATTTCTGCACATTCTGTATCATTCCGTGGGCGCGCGGCCTGCTCCGCTCCCGCGACCCTGAAGAAGTCATTAAACAAGCGCAGCAGCTTGTCGATGCCGGATATAAGGAAATTGTTCTTACGGGTATTCATACAGGCGGCTACGGCGAAGATATGAAAGATTACAACTTCGCGAAGCTTTTGAGCGAATTAGACACCCGTGTGGAAGGCGTGAAACGGATCAGAATTTCTTCAATCGAAGCCAGCCAAATCACTGACGAAGTGATCGAGGTCTTAGACCGCTCAGATAAGATAGTGAATCATCTGCATATTCCTATCCAATCCGGATCAAACACAGTGCTTAAACGGATGAGACGCAAATATACAATGGAATTCTTTGCAGACCGTTTAAATAAATTGATAAAAGCACTGCCAGGCTTAGCTGTTACTTCTGATGTCATCGTCGGATTCCCTGGAGAAACAGAAGAAGAATTTATGGAAACCTATAACTTTATTAAAGAACATAAATTCTCTGAACTGCATGTTTTCCCTTACAGTAAACGTACAGGAACACCAGCTGCGCGAATGGAAGACCAAGTGGATGAAAACGTGAAAAACGAACGTGTGCACCGCCTGATTGCTCTTTCTGACCAGCTTGCAAAGGAATACGCTTCTCAGTATGAAAATGAAGTGCTTGAGATTATTCCTGAGGAAGCCTATAAAGAAACAGAAGAAGAGAACATGTTTGTCGGTTACACAGACAACTATATGAAGGTTGTTTTCAAAGGCACGGAAGATATGATCGGCAAAATCGTAAAAGTCAAAATCCTAAAAGCAGGTTATCCTTACAACGAAGGACAGTTTGTCCGTGTGGTTGAGGATGAAATAACTGAACACATGCGTTTGTCTTCTTAACCTGAAAAATCGGTGCATTAAAATGTACCGGTTTTTTATTTAGCCGGGATAAGAAGGTGAATCAATCGGTAAAACAAGTTTGTAAGCGGAAGAAATAAAAGAGCTGTTACTACATTAAATAAAAGACTGAAATGAGCAATCCTTTGGGCAGGATCGGGTGATAACTGCTCTACAAAGCCGGTCGCTGCGGTCAGAAAAGGCAATACTAGAGCCACCCCTAGCACGTTAAATACCACATGCGCATACGCTGTCTGTTTCGCCGCATATCCGCCGGATACAGCAGCCATGACAGCTGTAATGCATGTCCCGATATTGGATCCGAGTACGACGCTCATCGCCTGTGTCAGTCCGATAATCCCTTCATTCATAAAACTCATCAAAATGCCGATACAGACAGAACTGGAGTGAATGATGGCAGTTAACACCATGCCGATGAGCAAAGCGGACCAGTTTGAATCGTTAACATGGTATAGAACGTCGGCTCCCGTTTTCAGCTTCGTCAGCGGCCCGGCAAGGTGGCTGAATCCGCTGATGCAAAAGAAGATGATGCCCAGTCCGAGGAAGCTTGTTCCCAGCTGTTTCAAAGGATGCCTGCCAGTCAGAAAAAACAATAAACCTCCTATTAAAAGAACCCAAATCAAAATATCCATTTTGATAGCAATAAATTCAGTTGTAAAAGTAGAGCCAACATTCGTCCCCAGAATCATCGGTATCGTCCGCTTAAAAGAAAGAACGCCCGCACTTACAAAGCCGATGACAATGACCATAAAGGCTGAACTGCTCTGAAGTATCCCCGTAAATACAATGCTGATAAGAAACGCTTTTAACGGATGGTTTGTAAATAAAAGCAAACGATCTTCAATTTTTGAGTACGCCATAGAAATTAAGCCTTTTCGAAGCATGTTCATGCCTGTGAGAAAGAATAATATAAGAGCAGTAAAGCTAATCAGAATTAACATCCTATTCACCAACCCCTTTCTATCATTATATAGACAGGCAGTCGCACTCATGACGGAAAAGTGAACTCACTTAGTTGACCTGACTGATGGCTTATATTATAATGTCAAAGTACATGTTTATATGTGTAACTTAAAGGTAGTCGATTGGTGTATTCGGAGGGAGGGAAAGAGAATGTCAAAAACGGTCGTTAGAAAAAACGAATCGCTTGAAGATGCTCTTCGTCGCTTCAAACGCAGTGTATCAAAGACAGGTACTTTGCAAGAAGCAAGAAAGCGTGAATTTTATGAAAAACCTAGCGTAAAGCGCAAGAAAAAGTCTGAAGCTGCTAGAAAACGCAAATTCTAAAAGAGGGTGGATTTATGAGTCTTCTTGAGCGTCTCAACCAGGATATGAAGCTGTATATGAAAAACCGTGAGAAAGACAAACTGACTGTCGTTCGAATGGTTAAGGCTTCACTTCAAAATGAAGCAATTAAGCTTAAGAAAGACAGTTTGACCGAGGATGAGGAACTCACTGTCCTTTCTCGTGAACTTAAGCAACGTAAAGACTCCCTCCAGGAATTTTCAAACGCTAATCGTTTAGATTTAGTAGATAAAGTTCAAAAAGAGCTGGACATTTTAGAAGTTTATTTACCTGAGCAGCTGTCAGAAGAAGAGCTGCGTACAATCGTAAATGAAACCATCGCGGAGGTCGGTGCGAGCTCAAAAGCGGACATGGGCAAAGTGATGGGGGCAATTATGCCTAAAGTAAAAGGTAAAGCTGACGGAAGTTTAATTAATAAGCTTGTGAGCAGTCAACTGTCTTAAATGGCAAAGAAAAGGACATCTTTCTAAGAGAGATGTCTTTTTTTATACATAAAAAAATGAAACCTTTGATACATTTGTTACGTATGAAGAGAAGGCACTTATTATAAAAGGAAGGAGGGATACACCGCCCTTGCTTCAAATCAAAGGATTCCGTGCTGCTCTTTTGGGTATATTTTTACTTTCTTTATTAGGCGTACAGCTGAACGCAAAAGCAGAAAAACAAACTGTTTATGTGATTCCGGTTGAAAAAAATGTCGAACAGGGTCTCGCCTCGTTTTTGTCCCGTTCGTTACAAGACGCAAAGGATGCACATGCAGACCATATTATTCTTGATATCAATACCCCGGGGGGATTGGTCAAATCTGCTATTGATATGGCCGATTTGATAACCGAAAGCGAGATCCCCATAACTGCATATGTCAACAAACGCGCGTTGTCTGCTGGTGCATATATTGCACTTCAAGCAGATCACATTTATATGGCGCCTGGCGGAAAAATGGGAGCCGCCGCGATTGTTGATGGCCAAGGCAATGCCGCTGACCAAAAAGCCCAATCACTTTGGCTGGCAGAGATGGAAGATGCCGCAGTGAAAAATAACCGTGATCCAAAATATGCGCTCGCAATGGCTGACCCGGATATAGATGCCAAGGAAGTCGGCGCGCCTAAGGGAGATCTGCTGACACTTAACGCAGACAAGGCAATTGAGGTAGGCTATTCAGAAGGCACTGCTGACAATTTATCCACGCTCGTAAAGAAGCTTGGGTTCGAAAAGGCGCAGATCAGCTATGCAAAGGAGAGCTTTGCGGAAAAGACGGCAAGGTGGCTGACGAATCCGGTCATTGTCCCTATTCTGCTGACAATCACTTTTTTAGGTCTGACGGTGGAGCTTTTTTCCCCAGGTGTCGGCCTCCCTGGAACGGCTGGACTCATTGCGTTATTGCTGTTCTTTTACGGGCATCTCGCAGCAGGCCTTGCCGGGTATGAGACGGTTCTCCTCTTTATAGCAGGGGTGATCCTCATCCTGCTTGAGATTTTCCTTCCCGGAGGAATCATTGGATTACTGGGTTTGGGAGCGATTATTGCGAGCCTGTTTTTAGCCGCGGGGAGCTTCACTGTCATGGCGGTTTCTCTCTTGATCGCCTCAGCTGTTTCGATTACAGCTTTTATTTTACTGGCAAGGGTGTTGGGAAAGCGTATGAAATTCTTTAAGAAATTGATATTAAATGATTCTACAAACACGGAGAGCGGCTACGTTTCAAATCAAACGCGCACGGACTTAATGGGAAAAGTGGGTATAACCTTTACACCGCTGCGTCCTTCCGGTACCGTGATTATTGATGATGAACGCCTTGACGTTGTTTCGGAGGGATCGTTTACAGAAAAAGATAAAAAAGTAAAAGTGATTAAAGTAGAAGGCTCACGCATTGTCGTGAGAGAAATTTAAATAGAAACGAGGAGAAGTTATATGGATCCGTCAACACTTATGATTCTGGCAATTGTCGCAGTAGCGATCATTGTTTTGGCAGTATTTTTTACATTTGTGCCTGTAATGCTTTGGATTTCAGCTTTGGCAGCCGGAGTGAAAATCAGCATTTTCACTCTAGTTGGGATGAGGCTTCGCCGTGTCATTCCGAATCGGGTTGTTAACCCGCTGATTAAAGCGCATAAAGCGGGACTTAATGTTGGAACAAACCAGCTTGAAAGCCACTATCTGGCTGGAGGTAATGTTGACAGAGTCGTCAACGCGCTTATCGCCGCTCAGCGAGCTAACATTGAACTCACATTCAAGCGCTGTGCTGCCATTGATCTTGCAGGCCGGGACGTGTTGGAAGCTGTTCAAATGAGCGTTAATCCTAAGGTGATTGAAACACCGTTCATTGCCGGTGTCGCAATGGACGGGATTGAAGTGAAAGCGAAAGCGAGAATCACAGTAAGAGCGAATATCGAGCGCCTCGTCGGGGGAGCAGGAGAAGAAACCATTGTAGCTCGTGTAGGTGAGGGGATCGTTTCTACAATCGGTTCATCTGGCAATCATAAAAAAGTGCTTGAAAACCCTGACATGATTTCTCAGACAGTCCTTGGAAAAGGATTGGACTCAGGAACTGCGTTTGAAATTCTCTCAATTGATATTGCAGATGTAGATATCGGCAAAAACATCGGTGCAATTTTACAAACCGATCAGGCTGAGGCTGATAAAAACATCGCGCAGGCAAAAGCGGAAGAACGACGTGCGATGGCTGTCGCTCAAGAACAGGAAATGCGCGCCCGCGTAGAAGAAATGCGCGCGAAAGTGGTAGAAGCCGAGGCGGAAGTGCCGCTTGCGATGGCAGAAGCTTTGCGTGAAGGGAATATTGGCGTCATGGATTACATGAATATCAAGAACATCGATGCTGACACAGAAATGCGTGATTCATTCGGGAAGCTGACGAAAGACCCTTCGGATGAAGACCGCAAATCATAATCTCTCTAAGAAGGAGAACGCTGATGGAAGATTTACTGACCAATCCGCTTATTATTGCAGCGATCATCGGAATCATTTCTGCGATTTTCGGCAAAAAGAGCAAAGAAGAAAAGCAAAACAGCCAAAAAAGAAAAAAAACTCAACACGTGCAATCTGTATCTCCTCAAAAGAAGCAGTCAAAAGAAGATGTCCCTGCACCTATCCCTAACCGTATGGAACAGGCAAGACGGGAAGCGGAAGAAAGACGCAGGGAAACAGCAAGAAACCTGAAAGGGCTGGAACGAGATCTTGCTGCTGCCAAACAAAAAACAGTATACACAAAACAAAAAATGCTTCAGGTGAATAAAGACACCGTCGTACAGGGGATCGTTCTAGGAGAGGTGTTCGGACCTCCACGGGCGAAAAAACCTCACCGTACGATGCGCCCGGCCCGTAAAAATTAAAGTGTTAGAACCTCCTTTCAAATCATACATATGAGATGAAAGGGGGTTCTTTTTGTATGGGGCAAAGAAAGAATCGTATGAAAGCTTGGCTGACAAGAGCATTGGAAATTCCCCCGGACGTTATGATGGATCTGCCGAGGATTACAATGGTTGGCAGACTTCATATCTACATAGAAAACCACAGAGGCCTTTTGCTTTTCAGTGAGAATGAAGTGCGGCTGATGCTGAAGCAGGGCCAGTGCATCATATCTGGTAAAAATTTTGTCATCAAGGCGATTCTTCCGGAAGAGATACTTTTGGAGGGTACGATTGATGTCGTTCGATATGTTGAGTCATAAAGCCGAGGGGGAAATGTTGTGAAAAATAAATGGCTGTCTTTTTTTTCGGGTAAGGTCCAGCTTGAATTGACGGGAAGAGGGATTGAGCGGCTCCTTAATGAATGCACAAGACAGGGGATTCCGGTCTTTCATGTCAAAAAAAAGAAAGAAGCCGTATCGTTATATATACAGCTTCAGGATGTACATGCCTTTCGGCGGGTAAGAAGTAAATTTAAATGTAAAGCCCGATTTATCAATCGGAAGGGATTTCCCTTCCTGTTGCTGAAATCAAAGCTGAATATAGGGTTTACGATCGGTTTTGCGATTTTTTTCATTCTTTTGTTTTTGCTGTCCAATATGGTGTGGAAAATTGATGTGACAGGCGCTAAGCCTGAAACAGAACATCAAATGAGGCAGCATCTTAATGAAATCGGCGTCAAAAAGGGCCGTCTGCAGTTTTTAATGATGTCGCCCGAAAAAATACAGAAATCATTAACCAATGGAATAGACAATATCACTTGGGTCGGAGTTGATCTGAAGGGGACGACCATTCACATGAAAGTTGTGGAGAAAAATGAGCCCGAAAAAGAAAAGTATGTTAGCCCGCGCAATATTGTCGCCAAAAAGAAAGCAACCATTACGAGAATGTTTGTGCAAAAAGGACAGCCCATGGCTGCCATACACGATCATGTTGAAAAGGGTCAGCTGCTTGTTTCGGGACTGATCGGCAGCGAAGACCATCAGCAGGAAGTCGCCTCAAAAGCAGAAATTTACGGAGAAACCTGGTATAGATCAGAAGTGACTGTCCCGCTTGAAACATTATTTAACGTCTATACGGGCAAAGTAAGGACAAAGCACAAGCTTTCTTTTGGTTCTTTGGCAATCCCGATCTGGGGGATGACGTTTAAAAAAGAGGAATTGAAGCATCCAAAAACAGAACAAGAAAAGCATTCGCTTCATTTTCTCGGATTTAAGCTCCCTGTATCCTATGTCAAAGAGCAAACGAGAGAAAGTGAAGAGGCTTTGCGAAAATATACGAAAGAAGAAGCAGTTCAAGAAGGCATTAAATTGGGTAAACAGGATGTAGAGGATAAAATAGGCGAAAACGGCGAGGTGAAAAGTGAAAAAGTTTTGCACCAGACTGTTGAGAATGGTAAAGTAAAGTTGATTATTCTCTACCAAGTTATAGAAGATATCGTTCAAACCACACCTATTGTCAGGGAGACTGAAGAATGACAGAACATTTACTTGCGATGAATCAAAAACTGAAAAACCCGGACGAGGCGCTTTCACTCTTCGGGAACCAAGATTCTTTTTTGAAATTGATGGAGAAAGATCTGAATGTAAATATCATTACGCGCGGCGAGACGATTTATGTTTCAGGCGATGATGAATCGTTTCAGATTGCAGACAGGCTGCTGGGATCGCTCCTCGCTTTAATTCGCAAGGGGATAGAGATCTCTGAACGTGATGTGATTTACGCCATCAAAATGGCAAAGAAGAATGAACTTGAATACTTTGAAAGCATGTATGAAGAAGAAATTACAAAAAACGCAAAAGGCAAATCAATCCGTGTAAAAACAATGGGACAGCGGGAATACGTGGCCGCTATGAAGCGGAATGACCTTGTATTCGGCATTGGTCCGGCGGGAACCGGGAAAACGTACCTGGCTGTCGTAAAAGCAGTCCATGCTTTAAAAAACGGACATATCAAAAAAATCATTTTAACAAGACCTGCCGTGGAAGCTGGTGAAAGCCTTGGTTTTCTCCCAGGTGACCTAAAAGAAAAAGTAGATCCTTATTTGCGCCCGCTGTATGACGCTCTCCATGATGTGCTTGGGGCAGATCATACAGAACGTCTGATGGAAAGAGGCATCATTGAAATTGCTCCGCTCGCATATATGAGGGGACGGACGCTCGATGATGCTTATGTTATACTTGATGAAGCACAGAATACCACGCCTGCTCAAATGAAAATGTTTTTGACGAGACTGGGTTTTGGCTCTAAAATGATCATTACAGGTGACGTTAGCCAAATTGATCTGCCGAAAGGCGTCAAATCGGGACTTGCAGTAGCGAAGGAGATGCTGAAAGGAATAGACGGCATTTCTATGATTGAGCTAGACCAGACAGACGTGGTCAGACATCCGCTTGTTGCGAAAATTATTGAAGCATACGATAAGCAAAATTAATGCTGAATGACCCGATCGCGCGTTATCGGGTCATTTTTATGATTGCTTATTGGCTTGATGTTTCAAGAGGAGGTTCTTGTGTTGAAAAAGAAGGCTAAGACCAAAAGCAGCTCAAAAAAATGGAGCAGTTTTAAAAATGCCCGCTCCATGCATGTACTGCTGTATCTTCTGCTGGCTGCCATTATGTTTGCTTTGCTCTTTGTACATGTTAAGCCGGAAACACTTGATTTAGACCTGTTTTCAGTCAGCGACAAGACCATTTATGCTCCGGCAACCGTGGAAGATCAAAAAGCCACAGAGGAAAAAAAGCAAGCCGCTGAGGACGCGGTTGAGGATCAATATACATTAAAAAAAGAATACACAGATAATCGGATTGACCTTGTGTCATCAATATTCGACAGTATCAGTGAAGTGAAAAAATCATCGGAAGAAGGCAGCAAATCACCATCGGAAAAATCAATGGTCAAATCCGTAAAGGATAAATTGACGTCAGATGTGAATGATTCCATATCCGAGGACTCAATTAAGACATTGCTGAAAGCAGACAGTGAAGACTTTTCTTTTGTCAGAGATACGGTCATTACCGCAGTAAATACGGTCATGAGCAGTGAAATCCCTTCGGATAAACTATCTGATGCAAAGGATAAGGTAGAAAAAGAGCTAAAGAGCAATTCTATTCCGTCTAAATACTTGGGAGCTGCGACAGAAATCGGGCGTTTTGCTATTATTCCGAATTACGTCTTTGATCCGAAAGCAACAGAGGCAAAACGGCAGGAAGCTTCAGACAATGTCCAGCAGGTTCAAATCAAACAGGGACAAGTGCTTGTGGAAGAAAATGACCTCATTGATCGGGAAGTGTACAGGAAACTTGAGCTGACCGGGTTATTAAATAACTCAAATCTCTTTAAACCGATCAGCGGGCTATTGATTATGATCGGACTTTTCATTGCAACACTTGTATATTATTTTGAAAAACAGAAACAAAATCTGAAGTTTAAAAACCAATCCATTCTGTTATTCTCGATTATCACAACACTTTTGCTTGTGATCATGGAGGTTGTCAGTTTGTTTCAGAAGATGGAGTATAATAATATCGGCTATCTGGTCCCCATTGCGGCCGGCGCCATCTTAATCAAACTGCTGATGAATGAACGCATTGCCATTTTGGGAAGTATCATTCTTGCGATTTGCGGAAGTATGATGTTTAATCAGGGTGTGACAGGAACATTCAATTATGTCATAGGGATTTATTATTTGATCAGCGGCATTTCAGGTGTATTATTTTTAGGAAAACACAATGCAAGATCAAAGATTTTGCAGACCGGACTTTTCGTGGCGTTTATTAATATGGTTGTCGTTCTATCCTTATTATTGATCCAGAACACTGCGCTGTCGGGTCTTGAAATCGGCACGTTAATGCTCATGGGGGTTGTGTCGGGGTTTGCTTCATCTGTATTGATCATCGGCCTGATGCCGTTTTTTGAGACGGGCTTTGGCATTTTATCCACCATGAGGCTGCTCGAGCTGTCTAATCCTAACCATCCGCTATTGCGCAAAATACTGACGGAAACACCAGGTACATATCATCACAGTGTAATGGTTGCCAATTTATCAGAGGCAGCCTGTGAAGCGGTTGGGGCTAATGGTTTGCTTGCAAGAGTCGGCGCATATTATCACGATCTCGGAAAAACAAAGCGCCCGCAATATTTTATTGAAAACCAAATGAATATTGACAATCCGCATGACAAGCTGTCACCTCAGTTAAGTAAAAATATTATTATCTCGCATACGACAGACGGTGCGAATATGCTGAGAAGCTATAAATTTCCGAAAGAGCTTGTCGATATTGCTGAGCAGCATCATGGAACCTCGCTTTTAAAGTTTTTTTACTATAAAGCGAAGGAAAAAGGCGACCAGATTACAGAGGAAGAGTTCCGTTATCCGGGGCCGAAGCCGCAGTCAAAGGAAGCCGCAATTATATCAGTGGCCGACAGTGTTGAAGCGGCCGTCAGATCCATGCACAATCCAAATCCTGAACGAATTGAAAAGCTTGTCCGGGGTATTATATCCGATAAGCTTCAGGACGGACAGTTCAGTGAATGCGATTTGACATTTAAAGAGCTGGATACAATCGCAAAAACGCTCTGTGCAACATTAAAAGGAATTTTCCACTCCCGGATTGAATATCCGGAGGCTACTAAGAAGGTGAAATAGATGAGTTTACTGATTGATATCGTTGATGAAACAGGAAGCGTCTCAGAAGAGATGCTCAAAGAAGTAGAAAATCTGCTTCAATTTGCCGCTGAGCGTGAAGGCGTTCAGGATCAGGCTGAAGTTTCTGTCACGATTGTTTCCAATGATGACATACATCAGATTAACAAAGAATACCGGGGAAAGGATGCTCCGACAGATGTCATCTCATTTGCTCTTGAAGAAGAGGGAGAAGGCGAGATCGAAATCGTGGGCGCCGAAATGCCTCCGGTTTTAGGTGATATTATCATCAGTGCCGATCGCACAAGAGAGCAGGCAGAGGAGTATAATCATTCTTTTAAAAGAGAGCTCGGATTTCTAGCTGTACACGGATTTCTGCACCTTTTAGGATATGACCATTTGACGAAAGAGGAAGAAGAGGAGATGTTTACTAAGCAAAAGGAATTGCTGGACGCTTATGGACTCAAAAGATCATAGAAATGAGCTGAAGCGATTCTTCAAAAGCTTCGTGCATGCAGGCCGGGGCATCTGGGAAACAGCGCGGACGGAGCGGAATTTCCAATTTCATGCCGCAGCCGCCTGCGCTGTACTCATTTGCGGCTTCCTTGTAGAGCTCAGCATGATTGAGTGGATGATTATATTCCTTTTGATTGGCGGTATGTTTTCGCTTGAGCTTTTAAATACAGCCATTGAACATACGGTTGATTTAATAACTGACAAACATCACCCTCTTGCTAAAGCGGCTAAGGACGCTGCCGCCGGGGCTGTTTGCGTTTTTGCCGTGATTTCGTGTATCATTGGTTTACTTATTTTTTTGCCAAAGCTGTAATGGCTGAAAATTCTTACATTTATTTTACATTTTTAGAAATGGGCGTGAAAAAAAGCGCGCGATTATGTAAAATATAAAGTGATAGCGGTACCATTATAGGTAAGAGAGGAATGTACACATGAACAGACAAGAATTAATAACAGAAGCTTTAAAAGCGCGTGATATGGCATATGCGCCGTATTCCAAATTCCAAGTAGGAGCCGCTCTTCTTACCAAGGATGGAAAAGTGTACAGAGGCTGCAACATTGAGAACGCGGCATACAGCATGTGCAATTGCGCCGAGCGTACCGCTTTATTTAAAGCTGTTTCTGAAGGGGATACAGAGTTTCAGATGCTGGCCGTTGCGGCTGACACCCCTGGACCGGTATCTCCGTGCGGAGCCTGCCGCCAGGTGATTTCTGAGCTTTGCACAAAAGACGTTATTGTCGTACTGACTAATTTACAAGGACAAATAAAAGAAATGACTGTGGAAGAATTATTGCCAGGCGCATTTTCATCGGAGGATTTACATGACGAACGAAAGCTTTAAATCAGGATTTGTATCCATTATTGGAAGACCAAACGTAGGAAAATCTACATTTTTGAACAGAGTCATTGGACAGAAAATCGCGATCATGAGCGATAAGCCCCAAACGACGAGAAACAAGGTGCAAGGAGTACTGACGACAGGCACATCACAAACCATTTTTATTGACACACCTGGGATTCATAAACCTAAGCATAAGCTTGGGGACTTTATGATGAAAGTGGCGCAAAATACATTAAAAGAAGTCGATTTGATCTTGTTTATGATCAATGCTGAGGAAGGCTACGGGAAGGGCGACGAATTCATCATTGAGAAATTGCAGACGATGTCTACGCCTGTATTCTTAATCGTAAACAAAATCGATAAAATTCATCCCGACCAATTGCTTCTGCTAATTGACGAATACCGCAAACGTTATCCTTTTAAGGAAATTGTTCCGATTTCTGCTTTAGAAGGAAATAACATCGAAACCTTGCTCGCTCAGATTGAAGCGTATTTGCCGGAAGGGCCGCAATTCTATCCGAGTGACCAGGTAACTGACCACCCTGAGCGATTTATCATTTCTGAATTAATCAGGGAAAAGGTGCTGCATTTGACGAGAGAAGAAATCCCGCACAGCATTGCGGTGGCCATCGAATCCATCAAAGGGCAGGACAACGGTTCTGTGCACGTAGCGGCAACGATTGTGGTCGAGCGGGATTCCCAGAAAGGCATCGTGATCGGTAAAAAAGGAAGCCTTCTAAAAGAGGTTGGAAAAAGAGCGAGAGCGGATATTGAAGCACTGTTGGGCTCCCGTGTCTACCTTGAATTGTGGGTGAAAGTGCAGAAAGACTGGCGTAATAAAATGTCCCAGCTTCGCGATTTTGGCTTTAAAGAGGACGAATATTAATCTCTAGCTGTGTGTGTCATTATCTCACAGGAACAGGGATACATTAGCAAATTTTGTTTAACATGAAATGGAGGACATCTGGTCAAGATAAAGGTAAGAATTTGGAGTTTAGGTAAGCTAGTTTAACTACAGAAAGGTGGGTTTCTTGTGTTGAATTTTACCTGGAACGTATTTTCTCAAACAGGAAATGTTGATACGTATCTTCTTTTTAAAGAACTGGAAAAAGAGAACATGGAAAGACCCGAAGAACTAGAAGATGAGCTAGCCCGATTTGATTATCCAATTTTATAAACCTCTTGGCCGCTCCTGCTTGAGGAAGGTGCGGAAATGCTGACAAAATGTGAAGGAATCGTTCTTCGCACAAATGATTACGGAGAGACGAATAAAATCGTAACTTTACTGACAAGAGAACACGGAAAAATAGGTGTTATGGCACGAGGCGCCAAAAAACCGAACAGCCGTTTATCAGCAGTCAGCCAGCCCTTTTTGTATGGTTCTTTCTTAATGCAAAAAACATCGGGCCTCGGAACGCTTCAACAGGGGGAAATGATCCTCAGCATGAGAGGCATCAGGGAAGACTTGTTTTTAACAGCATATGCTGCCTATATTGCTGAGTTAGTCGACAGAGGCACAGAAGAAAAAAAGCCAAATCCTTATTTATTTGAATTCATATTAGAATCATTAAAACAGCTGAATGAAGGAACAGATCCGGATGTTATCACCTTCATTGTTCAAATGAAGATGCTCGGTGTCATGGGCCTGTATCCTGAGCTGAATCATTGTGTACATTGTAAGAGCCAAGACGGAACCTTTCATTTCTCTGTTCGTGATAATGGTTTTATATGCCACCGCTGTTTTGAAAAAGATCCTTACAGGATACCGATCAAACCGCAAACGGCAAGGCTGTTAAGACTCTTTTACTATTTTGATCTGTCGAGGCTCGGCAATGTGTCCTTAAAAGAGGAAACAAAAGCTGAATTAAAGCAAGTGATTGATTTATATTACGAAGAATATTCGGGATTGTATTTAAAATCAAAGCGCTTTTTAGATCAAATGGAAAGCATGAAACATCTTATGGGTGAAAACAAAAGTTGACATTTGGTCCATCTTTTTATATGATCATTTATTATAAAATATGTTGCAGTGAGAGAAAGAAGTACTTGCGTTTACCTCATGAAAGCGACCTTAGGGCGGTGTAAGCTAAGGATGAGCACGCAACGAAAGGCATTCTTGAGCAATTTTAAAAAAAGAGGCTGGGATTTTGTTCTCAGCAACTAGGGTGGAACCGCGGGAGAACTCTCGTCCCTATGTTTGCGGCTGGCAAGCATAGAGACGGGAGTTTTTTGGTTGCTGCCGCAGTCAACTTATGAAAGAAAAGTGGAGGTGCTTGAAATGAATATTCAAGACATGATTCTAACCTTGCAAAAGCATTGGTCCAGTCAGGGCTGTGTGCTTATGCAGGCTTACGATGTAGAAAAAGGAGCCGGCACGATGAGCCCGTATACATTTTTGCGCAGTATCGGTCCTGAGCCGTGGAAAGTGGCTTATGTAGAGCCTTCCAGACGTCCGGCAGACGGCCGCTACGGGGAGAACCCGAACAGACTGTATCAGCATCATCAGTTCCAGGTCATTATTAAACCGTCACCTGATAACATTCAAGAGCTGTATTTGGATTCCTTGCGTGCTCTTGGAATTGATCCGCTTGAGCACGATATTCGCTTTGTTGAAGACAACTGGGAGAATCCGTCTTTAGGCTGCGCGGGTCTAGGCTGGGAAGTTTGGCTTGACGGAATGGAAATAACACAATTTACGTATTTCCAGCAGGTCGGGGGATTAGAGTGTAAACCCGTTTCTGTAGAGATTACGTATGGAATTGAGCGTCTCGCGTCTTATATCCAGGATAAAGAAAACGTGTTTGACTTGGAATGGACGTCAGGGTTTACAGTAAAAGATTTATTCATGATGGCTGAATATGAGCATTCTGTTTATACGTTTGAAACATCAGACGTCGATATGCTGTTCCAATTGTTCAGCACATATGAAAAAGAAGCGATCAAGCAAATGGATAACGGACTTGTTCATCCAGCGTATGACTATGTGCTGAAATGCTCGCACACCTTCAATCTGCTTGACGCCAAAGGTGCGATCTCTGTTACCGAGCGGACGGGCTATATCGCAAGAGTGCGGAATTTAGCTAGAAAAGTAGCAAAAACCTATTATGAGGAACGAGAAAAACTAGGGTTCCCAATGCTTAAAGGGGAGGGTTCTTCTCATGAGTAAACAGGATTTACTTTTAGAGATCGGATTAGAGGAAATGCCGGCGCGCTTTTTGAATGAAAGCATGGTTCAGCTTGGCGACAAGCTGACAGGCTGGCTTAAAGAAAAAAATATTACTCACGGTGAAGTGAAACTCTTCAATACACCGAGACGTCTTGCTGTGTTCGTTAAGGGTGTCGCAGAAAAGCAGGATGATATAAAAGAAGAAGCAAAAGGACCTGCGAAAAAAATTGCCCTTGATGCGGACGGGAACTGGACAAAAGCGGCAATCGGCTTTTCAAAAGGCCAAGGCGCGAATGTGGAAGACCTGTACATCAAAGAAGTAAAAGGCATAGAGTATGTATTCGTGCAAAAATTCCAAGCCGGCCAAGAAACGAAGTCGCTTCTGCCAGAATTGAGCGGTTTAATTACAAGCTTGCATTTCCCGAAAAACATGCGCTGGGGAAATGAAGATTTGCGTTATATCCGACCGATCAAATGGATTGTCGCATTATTTGGACAGGATGTCATTCCATTTTCGATCACAAACGTTGAGTCTGGACGGACAACACAGGGACATCGTTTCCTCGGACATGAAGTGTCAATTGAATCACCTTCAGCTTATGAAGAGCAGCTGAAAGAACAGCATGTTATTGCTGATCCTAGCGTCCGAAAGCAAATGATTCAATCTCAGCTGGAAGCAATGGCTGCTGAAAACAATTGGAGCATTCCAGTTGACGAAGACCTTCTTGATGAAGTGAATCATTTAGTAGAATACCCGACAGCTCTTTACGGTTCATTTGAATCGGAGTTTCTGTCAATTCCTGAAGAAGTGCTTGTCACGACAATGAAAGAGCATCAGCGCTACTTCCCTGTCAAAGACAAAAACGGTGACCTGCTGCCTCACTTTATCACAGTCCGAAACGGCAACAGCCACGCGATTGAAAATGTGGCCCGAGGCAATGAAAAAGTGCTGCGCGCACGTTTATCTGATGCTTCATTCTTCTACAAGGAAGATCAGAAACTAAACATTGATGCAAATGTGAAGAAGCTTGAAAATATCGTTTTCCATGAAGAGCTTGGTTCTCTTGCTGATAAGGTTAGAAGAGTCACATCAATCGCAGAGAAACTTGCCGTTCGTCTTCAGGCTGATGAAGATACATTAAAACATGTGAAGCGGGCTGCTGAAATTTCTAAATTCGACCTTGTGACGCATATGATATATGAATTCCCTGAACTTCAAGGAATTATGGGCGAAAAGTATGCGAGAATGCTTGGCGAAGATGAAGCTGTGGCTGCGGCAGTTAATGAACATTATATGCCTAGATCAGCGGGCGGAGAAACGCCTTCTACTTTCACCGGAGCTGTTGTAGCAATGGCGGATAAGCTTGACACAATCGCTTCATTCTTCTCTATCGGCGTAATTCCGACCGGTTCCCAGGACCCTTACGGACTGCGCCGCCAAGCTAGCGGTATTGTTGCGATTCTTCTTGACCGCAACTGGGGAATTTCATTTGAAGAGCTGCTAACTTTCGTACAAACCGATAAAGAAATTGAACTGCTGGATTTCTTCACTCAGCGCTTGAAATATGTCTTGAATGCTGAACAAATCAGACATGATGTCATTGACGCCGTGCTGGAAAGCTCTGAGCTTGAGCCGTATTCTGCGCTGCATAAAGCACAAGTACTGGAGCAAAAGCTTGGTGCACCTGGCTTTAAGGAAACAGCCGAAGCGTTAGGCCGAGTGATCTCTATCAGCAAAAAAGGAGTCCGCGGAGACATTCAGCCTGATCTGTTTGAAAATGAATACGAAGCAAAACTGTTTGATGCCTACCAAACAGCGAAGCAAAATCTGCAGGAAAACTTCAGCAAAAAAGATTATGAGGCGGCGCTTGCTTCACTTGCAGCCTTAAAAGAACCGATCGATGCTTACTTCGATCATACAATGGTTATAGCGGATAATGAGTCATTAAAGGCAAATCGTTTAGCGCAAATGGTAAGCTTGGCGGATGAGATCAAGTCCTTTGCGAATATGAATGCCCTTATTGTAAAATAAAGAGAGAAAAGGCGGTTGCTGTGTGATCGGTAATCGTCTTTTCCCCATTTATAAGTTTTTTGTTTGATTACAAGATATTTACGTTATAATATGGATTATTATTTCTTTACATAGCTATGAAGTGAAAAGGTGGTGAGTACGATCGAACTAAATAAACGGCAAGAACATATTTTGCAGATTGTAAAAGAAAACGGGCCGATTACAGGGGAGCATATTGCAGAAAAGCTGAACCTAACCAGGGCGACATTGCGCCCGGATTTAGCCATACTCACCATGTCAGGATTCCTCGAGGCGCGCCCGAGAGTCGGTTATTTCTATACGGGAAAAACCGGCACACAGCTTTTGGCGGATAAACTCAAAAAGCTTCAGGTGAAAGACTTTCAATCTATCCCCGTAGTGATTCACGAAAACGTTTCTGTGTACGATGCGATTTGCACCATGTTTTTAGAAGATGTAGGTACTCTGTTTGTGGTGGACCGCGATGCTGTTTTAGTCGGGGTGCTTTCACGAAAAGACTTGCTCAGAGCGAGCATTGGCCAGCAGGAGCTTACATCGGTCCCTGTTCACATCATCATGACAAGGATGCCGAACATTACGGTGTGCAGACGCGAGGATTATGTGATGGACATTGCAAAGCACTTAATAGAAAAACAAATTGATGCACTGCCTGTCATCAAAGACACCGATAAAGGCTTTGAAGTGATCGGCAGAGTGACAAAAACAAATATGACCAAAATACTTGTCAGTTTATCTGAAAATGAAATCCTATAAGATTGCAAACTAACGGGGGGATAATATGAATAACCGCATCATCTATGTTGTATCGGATTCCGTCGGTGAAACGGCTGAATTGGTAGTAAAAGCAGCACTCAGCCAATTTAACGGATCGGCGGATGATACTCATGTAAGAAGAATTCCTTATGTTGAAGATATAGGCACTATCAATGAAGTGATTTCACTTGCAAAGGCAGACGGCGGCATTATCTGTTTTACACTCGTGGTGCCGGAAATCAGAGAATATTTGATAGCCGAAGCGGAAAAAGCAAATGTTTTATATTATGATATTATCGGCCCGTTGATTGATAAAATGGAAACAGCCTACGGTTTAACAGCGAAATACGAACCGGGGCGGGTGCGCCAGCTTGATGAAGATTATTTCAAAAAAGTGGAGGCCATCGAGTTTGCAGTTAAATACGATGATGGACGTGATCCAAGAGGGATTTTAAAAGCTGATATCGTTTTGATCGGCGTGTCAAGAACGTCTAAAACACCGCTGTCTCAATATCTCGCACACAAACGCCTGAAGGTTGCCAATGTTCCGATTGTACCGGAGGTTGATCCGCCGGAAGAACTCTTTAACGTTGATCCGAAAAAATGCATCGGTTTAAAGATTAGCCCTGATAAACTGAATCATATCAGAAAAGAACGTTTAAAATCACTCGGGCTTAATGATAAAGCGATTTATGCAAATATCAACAGAATCAAAGAGGAACTCGAGTATTTCGAAAAGATTGTGGATCGGATCGGCTGCCAGGTTGTTGATGTTTCAAATAAAGCGGTTGAGGAAACAGCAAATATTATCCATCATCTCAAAACAAAAAACATATAACTCAGGACGCTCTATCCTGGGTTTTTGGCTGTGCCAAAAGGGAATAATGAAAAACAATAGCATCTTTGTGAAGTTTGTATTATAATAAAAAATTGTGATAAAATGATTAATTTTAGGTTTAAGGATCGTGTGATACGAATAAACTATTATGGGTAAGATGTCAAGAATTTCTCCCGGAAATTTTTCGACAAATTCATATACATCCGCAATAATAAAGGATGTGCGATTTTGCTTGCTTTTATGCAGGAGTTTAATGGAGGGATGGAGAATTACTCTTCTTAATGAACAAGAAAAGACGATTTTTGTCGATGCTGATGCTTGTCCGGTAAAAGATGAAATTTTACAAACAGCATCCGAGTATGAAGTTCAAGTTCTTTTTGTCGCTTCATTTGAACATTATCAGCTTTCCAGAAGCAATGAAGAAAAATGGAAGTATGTTGATCCTCATAAAGAAGCTGCTGATTTATATATCGCAAATCACGTGAAACCGGGAGATATTGTTGTGACGCAGGACATCGGATTAGCATCTCTGCTGTTGAACAGAAATGTCTCCGTTATGTCGGAAAGAGGTCGTCTTTACAAAGAAGACACGATTGATTTTGCCCTAGAGGGCCGTCATTTTTCCGGCAAACAAAGAAGAAAAGGCGTATATGCCAAAGGGCCTAAAAAATTGAATAAAGAAGATCGAGAACGATTTATTACACTGCTGCAAAAAATCCTGTCGAACGATGAAGGGATTTTTTGCACTAAAGCATCGAATAATGTACTACGGAGTGTTATAAGATGGGAAATCGGATACCAGATGAAATTGTGGATCAGGTGCAAAAGTCGGCAGATATCGTTGAAGTCATAGGTGATTATGTTCAATTAAAGAAGCAAGGACGAAACTACTTTGGACTCTGTCCTTTTCATGGAGAAAGCACACCTTCGTTTTCCGTATCGCCCGACAAACAGATTTTTCATTGCTTTGGCTGCGGAGCGGGCGGCAATGTTTTCTCTTTTTTAAGGCAGATGGAAGGCTACTCATTTGCCGAGTCGGTTTCTCACCTTGCTGACAAATACCAAATTGATTTTCCAGATGATATAACAGTCCATTCCGGAGCCCGGCCAGAGTCTTCTGGAGAACAAAAAATGGCTGAGGCACATGAGCTCCTGAAGAAATTTTACCATCATTTGTTGATAAATACAAAAGAAGGTCAAGAGGCACTGGATTATCTGCTTTCTAGGGGCTTTACGAAAGAGCTGATTGATGAATTTCAGATTGGCTATGCTCTTGATTCTTGGGACTTTATTACGAAATTCCTTGTAAAGAGGGGATTTAGTGAGGCGCAAATGGAAAAAGCGGGTCTCCTGATCAGACGCGAAGACGGAAGCGGATATTTCGACCGCTTCAGAAACCGTGTCATGTTTCCGATTCATGATCATCACGGGGCTGTTGTTGCTTTCTCAGGCAGGGCTCTTGGCAGCCAGCAGCCTAAGTATATGAACAGTCCTGAAACCCCGCTCTTTCATAAAAGTAAACTGCTTTACAATTTTTATAAGGCCCGCCTTCATATCAGAAAGCAGGAAAGAGCAGTCTTATTTGAAGGGTTTGCTGATGTCATATCGGCCGTAAGCTCGGGTGTAAAAGAAAGCATAGCCACGATGGGAACATCGCTTACAGATGATCATGTCAAGATCCTGAGAAGAAACGTCGAAGAAATCATTCTTTGCTATGACTCTGATAAAGCCGGTTATGAAGCCACCTTAAAAGCTTCGGAGCTTCTGCAAAAAAAAGGCTGCAAAGTCAGAGTTGCAATGATTCCTGACGGATTGGACCCTGATGATTACATCAAAAAATTCGGCGGGGAAAAATTTAAAAACGACATTATTGACGCCAGTGTCACCGTAATGGCGTTCAAAATGCAATATTTCCGAAAAGGAAAGAACCTGTCCGATGAAGGCGACCGACTAGCTTACATTAAAGACGTACTGAAAGAAATCAGCACGCTTTCAGGGTCTCTAGAGCAGGAAGTCTATGTAAAGCAGCTTGCTTCAGAGTTTTCGCTTTCACAGGAGTCTTTAACTGAGCAGCTGTCTGTTTTCAGCAAGCAAAACAAACCTGCTGACAATAGCGGTGAAACAAAAACGCGGCGAGCGCATCTGACGACAAAAGCAAGGCAAAAACGTTTGCGTCCGGCGTATGAAAATGCAGAAAGGCTGTTACTCGCTCACATGCTTCGAGATCGGAGCGTCATCAAAAAAGTGATTGACCGGGTAGGGTTTCAATTTAATATTGATGAGCACCGGGCATTAGCCGCCTATCTTTATGCTTTTTATGAAGAGGGAGCCGAGCTGACGCCTCAGCATCTGATGGCCAGGGTGACGGATGATCATATAAGCCAGCTCTTGTCTGATATATTAATGCTTCAGGTTAGTCAAGAGCTTAGCGAAGCCGAGTTATCAGATTATGTAAAAAAAGTGTTGAATCAAAGAAATTGGTCAATGATAAAAGAAAAAGAGGCGGAAAGAGCCGAAGCCGAAAGGCAAAAAGATTTTTTAAGAGCTGCTTCTCTGGCTCAAGAAATCGTTACATTGAACCGATCTTTAAAATAACTGGAGAACTGATGAGGAGCATTTATTGGCAATGATTCCTTGCGGAGGAGCAAATAGATCGCTTAACCTCATCATGAATTGTCATTTCATTATTCGCACATTGTTAAAGGCAGTTCACATAGAAAACGCCTGAATGGACCGAATAAGAATCATACCGCTTATAGAATTCGTTGCAAGCTTTGGAAGGAGGGATCCATAATGGCTGATAAACAAACCCACGAGACAGAATTAACATTCGACCAAGTAAAAGAGCAATTAACAGAGTCTGGTAAAAAACGTGGCGTTTTGACATATGAAGAAATTGCTGAGCGTATGTCCAGCTTTGAAATTGAATCAGACCAAATGGATGAGTATTATGAATTTTTAGGTGAACAAGGTGTTGAATTAATTAGTGAGAATGAAGAAACAGAAGATCCTAATATTCAGCAGCTTGCCAAAGCCGAAGAAGAATTTGACCTTAATGACCTAAGTGTACCGCCTGGCGTTAAAATCAATGACCCAGTTCGTATGTATTTAAAGGAAATCGGTCGGGTTAACCTTCTTTCTGCAAAAGAAGAAATCGCCTACGCTCAAAAGATTGAAGAAGGTGACGAAGAATCTAAACGCAGATTGGCTGAAGCGAACCTGCGGCTTGTTGTCAGTATCGCAAAACGGTATGTCGGACGCGGTATGCTGTTCCTTGATCTGATCCAGGAAGGAAACATGGGCCTGATGAAAGCCGTTGAAAAATTTGATTATCGCAAAGGTTATAAATTCAGTACGTATGCTACGTGGTGGATCAGACAGGCGATTACACGCGCCATTGCCGATCAGGCGAGAACGATCCGGATTCCCGTTCATATGGTTGAAACCATTAATAAATTAATCCGTGTACAGCGTCAATTACTGCAAGACTTAGGCAGAGAACCAACACCTGAAGAAATTGCGGAAGATATGGATTTAACGCCTGAAAAAGTACGCGAAATCTTAAAGATTGCTCAAGAGCCGGTATCGCTGGAAACACCGATCGGTGAAGAGGATGACTCGCACCTTGGTGATTTCATTGAAGACCAAGAAGCAACTTCACCTTCTGACCACGCCGCATACGAGCTATTGAAAGAGCAGCTGGAAGATGTGCTTGATACGTTAACTGATCGTGAAGAAAATGTATTGCGTCTTCGATTCGGTCTTGATGACGGCCGTACAAGAACATTAGAAGAGGTCGGCAAAGTATTTGGAGTAACGAGAGAGCGTATTCGACAAATCGAAGCCAAAGCGTTGCGGAAACTAAGACATCCTAGCAGAAGTAAACGTTTGAAAGATTTCCTCGAATAAGATGGAACGGGTCTTGATGATCCGTTCTTCTTTTTTAAAAAGATATATGGATAATATGCCTTTATTTTACTGAAAAATGATGTCATTTGCAAATGAACATTGTGATGAAAAATTTCAAAATCTAATTCCATATTTTCTATTGTAAGCGTATACAATACATTATACAATAGAATAAAAAGGATATTAGAGATTTAGGCATGTTTCAATTCAATTTTGTATAAAGTGTGAATAAAAAACTTTTGTATAGCAATCCATTTACTTTTTGTAAAAATAAGTTAGAATTAGAAGTGTTTACATAGGGGGAAGGATCAAAAAGGGGGAAGGGAAATGAAATGGAACCCGCTTATTCCATTTTTGCTGATCGCTGTTTTAGGAATTGGTCTAACTTTCTTTTTATCAGTAAAAGGACTTGATGACTCTCGGGAGATTGCAAGCGGAGGAGAAAGCAAATCTGCTGAAAAGAAAGATGCAAACGCTTCACCAGAAGAAATTTACAAGGCAAACTGCATCGCATGCCACGGTGAAAATTATGAAGGCGTTTCGGGTCCGAGCTTAAAGGGTGTAGGGGATAAGAAAGATGTCGCTGAAATTAAAACAAAGATCGAAAAAGGCGGTAATGGAATGCCTTCCGGTCTTGTTCCGGCCGATAAGCTGGATGATATGGCAGAGTGGGTATCAAAAATTAAATAAAAAAACCATTTTTCTCTTTATACATTCACAGGCCGCCGAGATGTTCTCGACAGCCTTTTATTTTTGACTGCCGCGTGCAGACCCGCATCAAAAGAAATAATCTCAAAATCATTTGCTTCAGCTTGGATTCCGGGCTGATTTTTTATATGATAGTAAAGGAAAAAATGATTGAGAAAAGTTGTGATGACAAGTGAACGAATTAAAATTATCTAAACGATTGCAAACAGTAGCGGAGTACATACCGAATGGAGCGGTGATGGCCGATATCGGCTCTGATCACGCATACCTTCCTTGTTATGCGGTGCTGAATCATAAAGCCAGCGGGGCGATTGCCGGAGAAATAACAGACGGCCCATTTTTGTCTGCAAAGCGGCAGGTTGAAAAATCAGGCTTAAACTCGCACATTTCTGTAAGGCAGGGAGACGGACTGGAAGTGATTAAAAAAGGTGAAGCTGATGCCATTACGATTGCCGGAATGGGCGGGGCTTTGATCGCTCACATTTTAGAAGCGGGCAAAGACAAATTAACGGGGAAGGAACGGCTCATTTTACAGCCGAATATTCATGCTGTTCATATCAGGGAGTGGCTTTATAAAGAAGGATATGCGCTGATAGATGAGGTAATCCTTGAAGAGGACGGAAAGTGCTATGAGGTGCTGGTAGCAGAAGCGGGAGACAGGGATGCGGCTTATGACGGTATTTCTTTATCAGCCGGGATGCTCGTCGGCCCTTTCTTGGCAAAAGAAAAAAATGCTGTCTTTTTGAAAAAGTGGACACAAGAGCTTCAGCACACTCAAAGCATTTATGAACAGATCAGCCAAGCGGCGGATACAGAGCAAAACAAACAAAAATTAAAGGAGCTCTCCGATCGAATGGAGCTGTTAAAGGAGGTAATCGATCATGGATAAAAGTGTAAATGGGCAGCAGATCATCCAGCTGTTTGAACAATTTTCTCCGAAAGCCTATGCGGTTGAAGGAGATAAAATCGGCCTGCAAATCGGCACTTTAAACAAACCAATTAAAAATGTGATGGTTACACTTGATGTGTTAGAGAGCGTTATCGATGAAGCGATTGAAAAAGAGGTTGACTTGATTATTGCACACCATCCTCCTATTTTCCGGCCGCTAAAGCATATTTCAACAGATCAGCCTGCCGGAAGGTTAATTGAAAAGTGTTTGAAGCATGATATTGCTGTTTATGCAGCTCATACAAATTTAGACGTTGCGGACGGCGGCGTGAATGATTTGCTTGCTGAAGCATTAGAGCTGAGTGAGACGGAAGTGCTGGCACCTACTTATACGGATCCTCTGAAAAAGCTGGCAGTTTACGTGCCGAAGGAATATGAAGAGCAGGTCAGAGCCGCGGTCGGAAATGTGGGGGCCGGCCATATCGGTGAATACAGCCATTGCGCGTTTTCATCTGAAGGAATCGGCAGCTTTAAGCCATTGGACGGAGCTAAGCCTTTTATCGGTGAAGTGGGAGAGCTTGAGCTTGTTCATGAAGTAAGACTTGAGACTGTATTTCCTAAAAGCATCGAAAAAGCTGTTATCAACGCAATGATAAAAAGCCATCCATATGAAGAAGTCGCTTACGATATCTATCCTGTCGAACAGACTCCCGCCGAAAAAGGGCTCGGCCGTGTCGGAACCCTTAAAACTGAGATGACGCTCAAGGAATTCGCTTTATTTGTGAAAGACAAGCTTGACGTCAATGGTGTCAGAATGGTGGGGGATGCTGACAGCATGGTGAAAAAGGTAGCTGTTCTTGGCGGAGATGGAAACAAGTATATTCATCATGCAAAACGAAAGGGAGCCGATGTTTACGTCACAGGAGATTTATACTTCCATGTGGCCCATGATGCGATGATGCTTGGCCTAAATGTGGTTGATCCGGGCCATTACGCAGAAAAAATCATGAAAGAAGGCGTCACGAGAAAACTGACATCAATGTGTAACGATAAAAAGTTTGACGTGAATATCTTTGTTTCTGAAACAGATACAAATCCATTTACATTTCTATAAAAAAACTGAGGCTTTTACGGGACTGACCCCCGTTTTTGAGACAGGGATCAAAACACCTTTTAAACAGCCAATTGCCGATAATTTATCGGTGATTGGTTGTTTAGTTTCGTTTGAATACGAATATTGTTATAATAATGAATGTATTCTATGACAGTGCGTTCTACGATGGCGGTCGTGGTTCGATCAATGCTGTTAAGATAGAACGTTTCAGACTTTAGTGAGGAATGAAACGATTCGATGGAGGCATTATCAGCGGGTGTCCCTTTGCGGGACATGCTCATGGTAATGCCTTTTGTTTTAACAGCTTTCTGATACTCGTAAGATGTATACACAGATCCTTGGTCACTATGTAACACGCAGTTCTCAGGCAGTGTTGGCAGTTGATCAAGTGTGTGTAAGACAAAGTCTGTGTCCTGCTTATCTCCAATCGTAAAAGCAATCACTTCTCCATTATATACATCCAATATACTGGAAAGGTACAATTGTTTCTGTCCATAAGGCAAATACGTGATGTCTGTTACTAGTTTTTCAAGAGGATGATCAGACTGAAAGTTCCGATCTAATATATTGTCGACCACGGCATATGGCTGCCCATTCTTCTTGCGCTTTTTCACCTTAACCCGGCACTGCCACTGATTTTTCTGCATAATACGCTGAACCGTTTTATGGTTAATACACATTCTCTTTTTTAATATAGCTGTGATTTTTCGATATCCATATCGATACTGGTGCTCTCGGCACAACGTGCCGATTTGTTTTTCTAAATGGCGCTTGGGATGATCTTTCTTCAGATTCTTCTTCCAACGATAATAAGACGAGCGAGAGATACCTAAATGAATACAGATATCCTGCACGGTCATTGTGCTGTGCAATTCTTCTACAAGTTCGACTGACGTTTGGCTATCAACTTCCTTTCCAATTCGTTGTACTTTTTTAACACTTCATTCTGTTGTCTCAGATATCGATTCTCTGCCTGCAGTTTCTCTAATTCGGAAGAATACTCCGGACCTTTTCCATAAGTGTATTGCTTACCAACAGGCTGTTCAAATCGATGTGTATCACCAGCCTTATACCATCTGACCCATGTCTTAATCTGCGTATTATTTTTGATATTCAACTCCTGCATGATCTCTTTCATAGGTACGCCTGCCAATCTCATTTCTACAGCCTTCTGTTTCACTTCAACCGGATAACTCACTCTTGTCCCCATAGAAAAAACACCTCCAAGTCTAATTTCGGATAACAATCATCCGTATTCAAACTTGAAGGTGTTTTTATTTGTCTCATCTTATGGGGTCAGTCCCTTACAGCCTCAGTTTTTTGCTTTTACTTTTGGAAGTATTTTTTTGAGCGGTATATTATGTTCAGTTGTCCAAGTTGATGGATCTTCGTGATCAAACTGCTCTAAAAAGCGAATGACTTCTTTTGTGATCGGCGTCGGTGTTGAAGCTCCCGCTGTAACTGCAACGGTATTAACGCCTTTCAGCCATTCGAGCTTCAATTCGCTTAAGTCGCCGATCCGGTATGCTTTTGTCCCGGCTATTTCCTCTGACACTTGAGCAAGCCTATTTGAATTGTTGCTTTTCGGGTCTCCGACAACGATTGTTAAGTCCGCTTTTTTTGCCTGCTCTGATACAGCTTCCTGCCGCACTTGAGTAGCGAGGCAAATCTCTTGGTGATATTCGACATGAGGATATTTTTCTTTGACAAGCTCCATAATGTCGTGAACATCCCATTGAGACATTGTTGTTTGATTCGTCACGATTAACTTCTCAGATTGGATATCAAGGTTCTTTACATCTTCTTCTGTTTCAACTAAGTGAACGATCTCCGGCGCTACGCCAACGGCTCCCTCAGGCTCTGGATGCCCTTTTTTGCCGATATAGATCACGTGATATCCTTTTTCTTTCATCTCTAAGATTAGATTATGAGTTTTTGTCACATCCGGACATGTAGCATCAATTGCGACTAACCCTTTTTCTTCTGCGATTCTTCTGACTTCGGGAGAAACACCGTGCGCAGTGAAAATGACAGTTCCTTTGTCAACCTGCTTTAAGATGTCCAGACGGTTAGAGCCGTCCAATGTAAAAATCCCTTCCTCTTCAAACGCATCAGTGACGTGTTTATTATGAACAATCATCCCGAGTATATAGATGGGTCTTGGCAAGCTTTTATCTAGTGACGCATTTTTGGCAATGACCATAGCATCAACAACACCATAGCAATAGCCGCGCGGTGAAATTTTAATTACGTCCATTTTCGGTTGTCCTCCAATACTGAAGTGAGTAAAGGCAATATAAAAAGCCGTAATCAAACGGCTCTATTCTTGCATTCTTCTGATCTCATTATAGCCAATCTCACTTCAGATATCAAAGAATGTTAAATATATAATCTCGGTTTTGAACTGCCTGATGTTCTTTTCGGAGCAGGAGAGGCAGCTTCCTTTTTCTTCGGGGCAGATGTTTTTGATTCTTGTTCTTTATTGTCAGTTGTTTTAGATTTCTTTGGGAGAGAAGAACTTTTTGGTTTTGATTTTTTGTTCCCATCTGAGGTTTTTGTTTCAGTCTCTTTTTCTTTTTCTGATGATTCTTCTGAAACAGATTGTTTTTCACTTTCCTCATTGGTCTCTGTCTCAGTATCATCACTTTTACTTAATTGGCTGTACAGCTTCATCATTGCTGGCAGATTGCGGACTAATGGGCCGTACTGCTGGATCATAGGGGTGACTTGCTGCGCCATGCCGAGTACTTTTTGCACATTTCCAAGCATACTGGATAATGATGCAGGATTGGCGATATTTTGAATGCCTTGCAGGCCAGCACCTCCGCTCGCTGCTGCACCTGCTCCTGGAATTCCAGGAACTCCGGCGCTGCCAGCGCCTCCTCCGCCGGGTAGGAACCTTGACAGCATTCCTTTTAAGCCTCCGCCTGCACCTGCACCATTTCTCGCTCCGGCATTTGCCTGAGGAAGAAATTGTCCGGCTTGCTGAAAACCTTGCTGCTGTGCTCCAAATGAAGGTCCTCGCATATTAGGCGGTCTTCTGCCCATCATTCGCTGATTTGGCATGGGGCGGGGCGGTCCGGGCTGTGGGTAATTTCTCATTGGCTGCTGCGGTGAAAACATACTTGTACCTCCTTTCAGCTCTCTCTGCTATTAGAATATGCATGGGCTGCGGTATTTGCTTTACATAACTGAATAAAACAAACGCCTTGCAAACGTGGTGTTTTTAAGCAAAATCGGGTATAATGTGATGATGGACACATAATGTGCCGCTTTAAGGAGCTGGGAAAAATGAAAGAAACGAAATTTGAACTTTATGAATTGAAACCATTTATTATAGATGCAGTACATCGCCTTGGTTTTTACGAACCGACTGATATCCAGAAAAGGCTGATTCCTGCAGTGTTAAAAAAAGAAAGCGTCATCGGCCAGTCTCAGACGGGTACTGGAAAGACTCACGCTTATTTACTGCCTTTATTAAACAAAATCGATCCTGCTAAGGATGTCGTTCAGGTAGTCATTACGGCTCCGACAAGAGAGCTAGCCAACCAGATTTATCAGGAAGCGCTTAAAATCACGCAGGGTGAGGAAGGCAGTCAGATTCGCTCGAAATGTTTTATCGGAGGCACTGATAAACAAAAATCAATTGATAAATTGAAAATACAGCCGCATCTTGTTGTCGGTACACCCGGACGGATCGCTGACTTAATCAAAGAACAGGCGTTAAGTGTTCATAAAGCGGAATCTCTTGTTATTGATGAAGCGGATTTAATGCTGGACATGGGATTCCTTGCAGATGTAGATTACATCGGTTCCCGCATGCCTGAGGATCTGCAAATGCTTGTGTTCTCAGCGACCATACCGGAAAAGCTGAAACCATTCTTGAAGAAATACATGGAAAATCCGAAATACGCCCATGTGGAGCCAAAACAAGTGACTGCTGCGAAAATCGAGCATATCCTCATTCCTTCGAAACATCGTGACAAGGACAAGCTCCTTTTTGACATCATGTCGCATCTGAATCCATACCTGGGGATTGTGTTTGCCAACACGAAAAATACGGCTGACCATATTGCCCAATATCTGACTGGCAAAGGCATGAAAATCGGCTTGCTGCACGGCGGATTAACACCACGTGAGCGGAAAAAAGTCATGAAGCAGATCAATGATTTGGAATTCACATATATCATTGCAACTGACCTTGCCGCAAGAGGTATTGATATTAAAGGTGTCAGCCATGTTATCAACTATGAGCTGCCGGATGATCTCGATTTCTATGTTCACCGTGTGGGCAGAACGGCTCGTGCCGGCTCATCAGGACAAGCGATGACCATTTATGAGCTTACTGATGAGGATGCATTAGTAAGACTTGAAAAAATGGGCATCGAATTTGATTACTTAGAGCTTGAAAAGGGCGAATGGAAAAAAGGCGATGACCGTCAGCGCCGCAAAAAGCGTAAAAAAACGCCGAATGAAGCGGATGAAATTGCTCATCGTCTCGTGAAAAAGCCGAAGAAGGTTAAGCCTGGGTATAAAAAGAAAATGAGCTATGAGATGGAGAAAATCAAGAAAAAACAGAGAAGAAACCAATCTAAGAAAAGAAAGTAGGGGAACCTGTTGCTGAGAATAGGCTCACACGTCTCTATGAGCGGAAAACACATGCTTCTGGCTGCAAGCCAGGAAGCAGTCTCTTATGGGGCGAATACGTTTATGATCTATACAGGCGCACCGCAAAATACGCGCCGAAAGAAAATTGAAGACTTAAATATAGAAGCAGGCCGGGCACATATGCAAGAAAATGGCATTGACGAGATTATCGTACACGCGCCTTATATTATTAATATTGGCAACACGACAAATCCGTCCACTTTTGAGCTGGGTGTTGATTTTCTTCGTTCAGAAATTGAACGGACAGCGGCCATCGGAGCGAAGCAAATTGTCCTTCATCCTGGCGCTCACGTAGGGGCAGGAGCTGAAGCCGGCATCAAAAAAATTATTGAAGGCTTAAATGAAGTGATTGATCCGAATCAAAATGTCCAGATTGCATTAGAAACAATGGCTGGAAAAGGATCAGAATGCGGCAGAAGCTTTGAGGAGCTTGCGCAGATTATCGAAGGCGTTACACACAATGAGCAGCTGTCAGTGTGCTTTGACACGTGCCATACACATGATGCCGGGTATAACATTGTCGAAGACTTTGACGGAGTGCTAAATGAGTTCGATAAAATCATTGGCATTGACCGTATTAAAGTGCTTCATATCAATGACAGCAAAAATGTCAAAGGTGCGAGAAAAGACCGCCATGAAAATATTGGCTTTGGTGAAATAGGTTTTGACGCACTGCAATATGTTGTTCACCATGAGCAGTTAAAAGACATTCCAAAAATTCTTGAAACACCATACGTCGGTGAAGATAAAAAGAACAAAAAACCGCCATACCGTTTTGAGATTGAAATGCTGAAAGAAAAACAATTTGATGATACATTGCTCGAAAAGATTTTACAGCAATAAAAAATGGGGGATAACACCCCCATTTTTTAGCTTGTAAATTGTTTGAATAGTTCATTAACTGTTTGAGCTGTTTCTTTCGATGTAATCGTCTCTACTTGTTTCAGCAGCCGCATTCGTTCACTCTCATTAAAGATGTTTACATTTTTCCCGTATAACAGGTTCGCTACTTCAACGGCCTGCGATCTTGTTAAGCTGATTCCGTATTGTTTTGAGTACTTCAGCAAATCATCAGCAGTAGCCTGATTAAGCCGCTGTAAGATAATTCTTTGAAATAAAATCATCGGTCATTCCACCTCCAGACTTAATGTATGGGCAAATCAGTAAAATGTGTCAATGTTTAATGGTAAAATAGATTTATAATGTATTTAAAATAGTTATTGCAGGAAAGGAGATTTTATGACCCCAACAAAACAACATAAGAAAGAAACATTTACCCATTTTATTTTCAGGGTCTTTATGATTCTGGTAGGAGCTGCATCTGCGGCTGTAAGTATTGAATTATTTTTAATCCCCAATGATTTTATTGATGGCGGGATTATCGGTGTATCACTTATTTTAGACCACCTCTTTATGTCAAACCCCTTTCTGAATTTCGCTTTTTTCGTTGTCATATTAAATATTCCTTTTATGATCTTCGGATATAAATATATCGGTAAGACCTTTCTAGTCTCTACGTTTATAGGGATTGTCGGGCTTGCCGTTATTGAATCCTCACTTCACCATGTAGAAGCCATTACAACCCAGCCTATTTTGGCTACTGTGTTCGGAGGTCTTTTACTCGGCTTTGGCGTCGGGCTTGTTATTCGAAACGGAGGTTCAATGGATGGTACAGAAATTCTCGGTATTTTGCTGACCAAAAAACTCCCGTTTTCAGTAGGTGAGTTCGTTATGTTCATCAATGTGTTCATTTTCATTTGGGCAGTTTTTGTGTTCGGTCCTGAGCAAGCGATGTACTCATTCATGACTTATTATATTGCGATGAAAACGATTGATGCCGTGATCCAAGGGCTTGATGAAACAAAAGCTGTCATTATTGTGTCTGAGCAGTATGATGAGATTTCCGACGCGATTTTGCACCGTCTTGGTCGGGGCACAACGAAGCTGAAGGGGAAAGGCGGGTATACGGACGAAGAAAAAGACGTAATTTACGCGGTTGTCACAAGGCTGGAAGTGACAAAGCTCAAATCGATCGTGTTTGAAGTTGATCAAAATGCATTCATAACAATTATGAATACTCATGAAACGAGAGGCGGAAAATTCAAAAACGCAATCCACTAGGCTTTCATTTACTTTTATTCATTTTATGGGTATAATTTTATCTGCAGTAAAGAAAATGGCTTGCTGGACAGACAGCTGCCATTTTCTTTTTCATACATGTAATACGTTCTTAAGCAAAGCGAAAAGGGGGACCCTTCATGAACGTACAAGAAGCGCTGAACCTACTAAAAGAAAACGGATATAAATATACAAACAAACGGGAGGATATGCTGCAGCTTTTTGCTGATTCAGACAGATATCTTACCGCTAAAAACGTACTGTCTGCACTGAATGATGATTATCCAGGCTTAAGCTTTGATACAATCTACAGAAATCTTTCTTTATATGAAGAACTTGGGATTTTGGAAACAACTGAGCTGTCCGGTGAAAAGCTTTTCCGATTTAAGTGTTCATTCACCCATCACCACCATCATTTTATTTGTCTTGCCTGCGGCAAAACAAAGGAAATTGAATCATGTCCGATGGACAAGCTTTGTGATGATTTGGATGGCTATCAGGTCAGCGGACATAAATTTGAGATTTACGGCACATGCCCTGATTGTACAGCGGAAAACCAAGAAAACACTACTGCGTAAAATGCGTATATATGAAAAAGGGGCCCGGTTTGGGCCCTTTTTTCAGTTATTGACACGTATTAAGTGATGCTTATTGTTGTTCATCCATTGAACGGCTTCTAGCCAGTTGTTTACTCTGATGATGTTTGAATCAATCGGAAGCTGATTATAAGGGGAATTGAACAAAATCACCGGTATCCCGGCTTCTTTCGCAATCATCATGGCGTTACCGTGATGATCTTCAAAAAACAGGTCGATGTTATGATTCTTGACCGCTTCAACTTTGTGATGACCGCCAACGAGTTCGATGTGGTCATAATGAATGTTTTGTCTGTCAAACCATTCATAGGTAATATCAGTTAAATGAGTCCGTCTCGCTGTAATATAAATAAGCTTGTGCTCCTCTTTGAGAAGATCAAGTGACTGTTTCGCATGCTGTGCAAGCAATGCTTCCTTATATATGATCGCTTCATTTTGATTCATCCAATCCCAAAATTCTTCCTGGGTAATGTTTAACAGCTTTGTTAAATCATAATCCGTCATATCGTTTAATGAAATGGAAAGATTAAACGAACGGTTCAAATAAGGGACGAATGTATCCTGAGCCGTGATTGTGCCGTCAATATCTATTCCTAAGCGTAACATGCCCACACTCCTTCAGTTTCATCCCTTCAAGTGTAACATAAACAATTGACATTAACAGAAAAGTTTAGCAAACATGAATCAGGCAAAATGGATCAAACTATAAAAGCTCCTTTAATAAAACAGAAGGGGGAATTGAAGGTGGCAAACGATTACGAAAAGCGTGATAACAACAGTTACTATGTTGATCATGGATCTGAAGGGACAAATATTAACCGCGACAATGACGGTTTTTTTGAGGAAACAGCTGCTGAAATCGCAGAGCCTTATCGTGCTGCTGACCGCAGCAATGACCAAGACAATGATCGCAGCGGCGGCAATGTCAATGAAGGACGGGGAATAGGATATATCGCTTTAGCCTTGTCCATCATTTCATTGTTTGTACTGCCTGTTTTATTGGGAGCTGCCGGTATTATTGTCGGCTATATCGCAAGAAGAAGAGGTGCTCAAGGCCTTGGCGCCTGGGCAATGGGTATCGGTGTCGTTTCATTAGTGCTTGGAATATTTATTATTCCATTTTTCTAACACAAAAAAGCTTGACGGGTTCCCGTCAAGCTTTTTGTGTTTCTTCTTTTAATTTTGCTTTTTCAGCTTCAAGTTTTGCGTAGTGTTCCTCAGCAAGAATGTCAATTTCTTTTTTGAGTTCTTCTACCATCGTTTCCTCTGGAACCTTACGGACAATTTTCCCTTTCCGGAACAGTAGCCCTTCACCGCGTGCGCCGGCGATTCCGATATCAGCTTCTCTCGCTTCACCAGGTCCGTTTACAGCGCAGCCGAGAACAGCAACTTTAATCGGCGCTTTTATCTTAGAAATATACTCTTCCACTTCATTGGCAATGCTGATTAGATCAATCTCAATACGGCCGCAAGTCGGGCAAGAGATGAGCGTGGCAGCATTGGAGGCTAAGCCGAAAGATTTCAGAAGCTCCCTTGCTACTTTTACCTCTTCTACAGGGTCTGCGCTTAGTGAAATGCGCATGGTGTTCCCGATGCCTTTGCTTAAAATTGCGCCGAGTCCTGTTGCGCTCTTTACTGTGCCGGCAAACAGTGTTCCTGACTCGGTGATCCCGAGGTGAAGCGGGTAGTCAAACGCTTTCGCCGCTTTTTCATAAGCCTCGATTGCAAGGTTCACGTCAGAGGCCTTCATGCTGACAATAATATCGTGAAAATCAAGATCCTCAAGAATTTTAATGTGATGAAGTGCGCTTTCTACCATTCCATCGGCAGTCGGATAACCGTATTTTTCTAAAATGCGTTTTTCCAATGAACCGGCGTTTACTCCGATCCTGATCGGAATGCCTTTGTCTTTGGCCGCTTTAACAACCGCTTCAACTTTTTCACGTCGACCGATGTTGCCGGGGTTGATGCGGATTTTATCTGCGCCGCCTTCAATGGCTTTCAACGCAAGTTTATAATCGAAATGTATGTCAACAACAAGAGGAATGGAAATGCGCTTTTTAATATCCGCAATGGCGTTTGCTGCCCGTTCATCCGGACATGCTACCCGAACGATTTGGCAACCGGCTTCAGCCAAACGGTTAATTTCCGCAACCGTTGCTTCTACATCATGTGTTTTTGTTGTTGTCATGCTTTGGATGACAACTTCATTGTTGCCGCCTATTGTTAAAGGTCCCACTTTGACGGGACGCGTTTTTGTACGATGTGTGATTTCACTCACTTGCAATCGCTCCTTAATTGTAGTTGCCGCTTCTAGATATAACAATTCTAGTATGGTTTATGTGAATTTATTTTACAAATTACATTGTAACAGTGTCTTCGCCGAACTGACAAGAAATTAACGTTAAATTAAGGGTAGACCGGGAATTTATACGCTGTTCCCGCTTGAATGGCATTGGCTTTCACATTTGGATTCAGTGCTTCAAAATCCTTTACAATGTCATCCGGAGAACCTGCTGATCCGACTATCGACATAACCGTATCACCCGGCTTTACCTTCACCGTTTTATAAGCCGGTTCTTGTACAGCCGTTTTTGCTGATGCTTCATAGACAGGGAGGTCCTGAATGGGGATGGTTCCAATTTTAAGGTCATAAACAAGAATAAAAAGTATAAAAACAATGCTGCATACTAAGGTGAGACGCTTCATCGCTTTTCCTCCCGCATACGAAATTTTATACCATAGTATGCTTGTCCATTTCGATTCATGACAAAAGAAAAGAGACTGCGAATGCAGCCTCGGTTTATACAGCAGCTTTTTTGGACGGAATCTCTTTTAAAACGAGAAACAGGATGACAAAATTGACAAACCAGTTCAGCAAAAATTCACTTGGTACGGTTGCTTCTAGTGCCCGCATGGTTGTAAAGAATACAGTTGAAAGGGTGATGGAATAAGCAGAAAGCTTCCAGAGCTGATGATAGGATAAATGTTTTTTCTGAGAATTCTTAATGATTAACCCGATAAGCGCTAAAAACGATACTTCAATAAATTTTCCCGCTGCTGTTACGAGAAAAATAAGAGCTGAGAGAACAGTTACAATCATCGCTTTATTTTGGTTTAAACCTGCAATGACATCTTTTTTCTGTAACTCTGACGGCATCATTGAGTAAGACATTTCTTGGGCTTGTCCGTCAATGGCCAAAACAAATTTGTTCTGAAGGATGCCGATCGCGTTTTGCTTTGCTTCAATTTGTTCAGTGCCATAGGAGTCTGTCGGATCGAACACGATAACGAAACCATTTGCTTGAGATTCCGTGGCTTTTTTCTCATCCGTTTGAAGTTTGCCGTTTGAAATTGTGAAGTCAGGGAAATCTTTGTTTAAAACAGTTTTAAAGCCGTTCATTGATTTTACGGTCCCTGTACTTACATAATAAGCGGTAGGGATTGCAAACAGGACAGAGAGCAAAAATACATAAAGAATCGCTTTTCCGATTCCTTGAAATCTTGTTTTTGCAATATCACGGGGAGAGTATGTACTTTTAATGAAAAGCTGAAACACATTCACTATCTTCACTTCCTAGCTAAACTAATATATGTTGCTTATTGTATCGTTGCATGCGTGTGAATACAAGGAAGACATGAAGAAGACAGAGTAAAATGGGAGGATGGAAGCTATGGATATGTTGTATTGGCTGTTGATTGCAGCGGTTTTTATCATTGCCTTTATCGGGCTAGTGTATCCTGTTATTCCGAGCGTAGTATTTATTGTTGCCGGATTTGTATTGTACGGATTTTTATTTTCATTCAGTCCGTATTCTTATATGTTCTGGCTTGTTGAGGCAGTTTTTGCCGCAGTATTATTCGCAGCAGATTACGTGTCGAATCTGCTTGGAGTAAAAAGGTTCGGAGGAAGCAAAGCTGCCATATGGGGAAGCACGATCGGTTTATTAATCGGGCCTTTTGTCATTCCGGTTGCAGGGATCATATTGGGGCCGTTTATCGGGGCTGTTTGCGCAGAACTTATCGTCCATCAGAAGGACTTAAAGTCAGCGTTTAAAATTGGCCTCGGCTCACTCATTGGTTTTTTAACAGGGGTTATTGCAAAGGGCATCATACAGCTTTTGATGATCGGATACTTTTTATGGACGGTCCTATAAGAAATGCTGGCGGCAGGTTTAATGGGGCAGATTATCGGTTAAAGTGAAATATGTCCGCTGAAATGAGCCAAATCGTGAGCTTTTTCATTGATTACAAAGCATTCTTTTGTTACATTGAATGAAGAAAGGCTCGCTGTGAAGCGGCATTTCAGTACATATATACTAAGGAGGAATTATCATGGCTTACGAACTTCCAGAATTACCTTATGCGTACGATGCTTTAGAACCGCATATCGACAAGGAAACTATGACTATTCACCATACGAAACACCACAACACATACGTGACAAATTTAAACAAAGCGGTTGAAGGAAACACTGCTCTTGCCAACAAATCAGTTGAAGAGCTTGTCGCTGATCTTGATTCTGTTCCTGAAAACATCCGCACTGCGGTCCGCAACAACGGCGGCGGACACGCGAACCACAAATTATTCTGGACACTTTTATCTCCAAACGGCGGAGGCGAACCGACTGGCGCGCTTGCTGAAGAGATCAGCAGTGTATTTGGAAGCTTTGACAAATTCAAAGAGCAATTCGCAGCAGCAGCAGCTGGACGCTTCGGTTCTGGCTGGGCATGGCTTGTTGTGAACAACGGCAAACTTGAAATCACAAGCACGCCAAACCAAGATTCTCCGCTTTCAGAAGGCAAAACGCCTATCTTAGGTCTTGACGTTTGGGAGCATGCTTACTACCTTAACTATCAAAACCGCCGTCCTGATTACATTTCAGCTTTCTGGAATGTTGTAAACTGGGACGAAGTGGCTCGTCTATACAGCGAAGCAAAATAATGGCACAAACAAGGTCCTCATTATGGGGCCTTGTTTTTTTATGTCTTCTTTTTACATATCTCGGTTTGAGTGAGACAGACTAAGGGATAGTAAAGGGGAGTCAGTAATGAGCAAACTAAAAAAAGTGATAGGCGATGTAGACGTAAACAAAGGGTTACTCTTTCTGCTGACCATTGGCGGGCTTTACTCGCTGGGAATTGCACTGTCCAATACTTTTGTTAATGTGTATCTTTGGAAGCAGTCAGGGAAATTTATTGATTTGGCGATATATAATTTATCCATTGTGACAATGCAGCCGATAACCTTTTATTTGGCTGGACGGTTAGCCAAAAAAATAGACAGGGTATTCATTTTAAGGTTCGGCGTCATTTTTTTAGCTGCCTTTTATTTAAGTGTGCTTTTAGCCGGAGAAACGGCGGCCAGCCGCCTCGTGCTAATCGGCGCGGTGCTCGGAGTGGGCTATGGCTTTTATTGGCTAGCGTTTAACGTACTGACCTTTGAAATAACAGAGCCGGATACACGAGACTTTTTCAACGGGTTTATGGGCATTCTTTCTTCCTCTGCAGGAATGATCGGCCCGATTGTAGCCGGATTCGTGATCTCAAGGCTTGAAAATAATACGGGTTATACAGTGATTTTCAGTCTCTCCCTCAGTTTATTTGCCCTGGCTGTCGTGATGAGCTTTTTCTTAAAACGGAGAGAATCAAAGGGCCGTTTTATGCTGAGCAAAGTATTTGGAGAGCGCCATAGCAATATGAATTGGCGGAGAATCACGAATGCGCATTTTTTTCAGGGTTTGAGAGAAGGGATTTTTGTCTTTTTAATCAGTGTGTTTGTATTTATTGAGACAAACAGTGAACTTGCTCTCGGTACATTCGGTCTTGTCAATTCAACTGTTTCCTTCTTTGCCTACTACTTTGCATCCAGGCTGATTAAGAAAAAGGCGAGAAAAAAATCGATTTTGCTGGGCGGACTTATTTTGTATGGCGCGCTGTTTTTGATTCTGTTCCATATGAGCTTTTCGACATTATTAACGTACGGCGTTTTTATTGCCATCGGCTATCCTCTGTTGCTTGTGCCATATGTATCACTTACATATGATGTGATAGGGAACGCGAGGCATGCCAGAAAAGCAAGAATTGAATATATCGTGCTTAGAGAAATGTTCTTGAATGCCGGCAGAATTGTTTCCATTTTGTGCTTTCTCCTGATCATGGCCCTTCTGAAAGAGGATGTGGGAATTCCTTTGTCACTTGCGATATTGGGTATAGGACATCCTTTGATTTATTACTTTGTCAAGGATATCCGTTTTAAGGAGAAAGAAGGGGAAAATGAAACCAAGGAAGAAGACGGCCAAAAGCGGGTAACAGAACCGACCCTGTTAAAAGGCGAGAGATAATTTTTTTTGCCAAAAAGGGGTTATCTGTAGAAAAAAGTCGAAAAAACCTTTAAAATGAAAACTGGCACTCTTACTTGAGTGTCTTTTCTTTCTGTAAATAGAAAAGGTGATGTTATGAGGAGAAATAAACCAAAAAAGCAAAATCATAAAGAGAAAAAGAAGTCGCTTCCGATCCGGCTGAATATTTTATTTTTAGCTGCCTTTGTTATATTTACCTGGATTATTGTGGAACTGGGCATCAAGCAGATCGTGCAAGGCGATGATTACAAAAACCAAGCGAATAAGCAGGAACAAAGTGAAGTCAGCTCAGCGGTACCACGCGGGAAAATTTATGATCGAAACTTTAATGCCATTGTGACAAATAAGGCTTTAAATGCAATCACATACACGAGATCTAAATCGACCACGCAAGAACAGCGCTTAAAGATCGCAAAAAAGCTGTCTGACATGATCAAAGTCGATACAAAAAAAGTAACAGAACGGGATAAAAAAGATTACTGGATTTTGACTAGACCGAAAGAAGCAAAAAAGCTCATTAGCTCTAAAGAAAGACAGCAGGTTGAAGACAAAAAAATATCCGATGACGATTTATACCAGCTTCAGCTAAAACGGATTACTGATAAGCAGCTGAATGAATTGACGGATAAAGATATGCAGATCCTCGCTATCAAAAGACAGATGGATTCGGGCTATGCATTGACCCCTCAATATATCAAAAACGAAGGTGTATCAGCGAAGGAAATGGCAGTGGTAAGTGAACATTTAGACGAACTGCCAGGTGTTGATGTCACGTCCGATTGGGAACGTGAATATCCGTATAAAAACCTTCTTCGCTCAGTGCTCGGAAGTGTGTCCAGCTCTAATGAAGGATTGCCGTCCAACTTGCTCGACCATTATCTGTCGCTTGGCTACAGCCGAAATGACAGGGTCGGAAAAAGTTATCTGGAATACCAATACGAAAGCCTTCTGCAGGGCCAAAAAGCCAAAGTCGAAAATATCACAGATTCAAACGGCAATGTCACGGGAACGAAAACCGTTTCTGAAGGTAAAGCCGGTAAAGATCTCGTCCTTACGATTGACATTGATTTGCAAAAAGAAGTGGAAAAAATCATTGAGAAGAACCTCAAATCTGCTAAAGCAAGACCAAGCACGCAATTGTTAGACAGGGCATTCGTTGTCATGATGGACCCAAGAAACGGTGAAGTGCTTTCAATGGCGGGCAAGCAGATTAAACAAGAAAATGGGAAATATAAAATTGATGATTACGCTTTAGGTACAATGACGTCATCTTACGCCATGGGTTCAGCAGTCAAAGGGGCAACAGTCTTGACAGGCCTTCAAACCGGTGCCATCAACCTGAATACAGTTTTTCAGGATGAACCATTGTATATCGGCCAGGATAAAAATGGTAAAAAATCCTGGACTACTTTAGGACCTGTTAACATTCAAAGAGCCTTAGAGCAGTCTTCCAACGTATTTATGTTTAAAACAGCGATCGCGCTCGGAAAAGGTGAATATAAACCGCACCAGGCTTTACCGATTGATACGACGGCCTTTGATACGTTCCGTAATTATTTCAGCCAATTTGGATTAGGTGTCAAAACTGGAATTGATCTTCCGAATGAAATGACAGGCTATAAAGGAACAGACAGATTGACGGGATTCTTGCTTGACTATGCGATCGGGCAATACGACACATATACACCGCTGGAACTTGCGCAATACGTATCAACGATTGCAAACGGCGGATATCGCTTAAAGCCTCAGCTTGTAAAGGAAGTCAGAGAACCTGATGCTAAAAGAGGGATCGGTGCTGTCGTACAGTCCGTTCAGCCGGAAGTGCTGAATAAAATCGACATGAAGAGTGAATACATTAAAGAGGTTCAGGCCGGATTCAGACGGGTGATGACAAAAGGGACAGCTGCCAGCCAATTTGCTTCAGCGTCATATCAGCCTGCCGGCAAAACAGGAACAGCACAATCGTTCTATGATGGACCTGATAAATCAAAAACAGGAACAGCGACTTATAATACGACACTTGTTGCCTATGCACCGGCTGATAATCCTGAGATTGCGATCTCTGTAGTAGTCCCTTGGGCTTATATTGATTACAGCGCTAAATATACCATTACAAACGAAATCGGCAGGGAAGTAATGGATAAATATTTTGAGCTGAAATCGAAGCAGGACAAAGAAGATACTCAGCAAAAGAATAAAGATAAAATTGAAGAAAATGCAGAAAACACAACGTCTTCTGATAACTAAAAAGAAACGCTCACATGATGTGGGCGTTTTTTTTATACAAAAAAACGCACTGATTTACAAAACCTTAACATTCGGTTCAAACCCTTTTTACATAGAACCTTTACTCTATACGTGTAGGACAAATTACACATTATACGCAGGGGGAATTCAGGAAATGAAAAAAAACAAATTGGTGCTTATGCTTCTGATGGCTGCTTTTATAATGATTGCAGCTGCATGCGGAAATGCAGGAGAAAGTAAAAAATCGAATAGCGATTCTGCAAAAGGAGAAGAAAAGGCATCAGGTTCTTTAACCATTTCTGGTTCATCGGCCATGCAGCCACTAGTACTTGCAGCCGCGGAAAAATTTATGGAAGAAAACCCTGATGCTGATATACAGGTACAAGCTGGCGGTTCTGGAACAGGGCTTTCTCAAGTCTCTGAAGGAGCTGTTCAGATCGGGAATTCAGACGTTTTTGCTGAAGAAAAAGAAGGCATCGATGCAAAAGCGCTTGTCGATCATCAAGTCGCTGTAGTTGGTATGGCAGCAGCTGTAAACCCTGATGCTGGTGTGAAGAATATTTCAAAAGATGAATTGAAAAAAATCTTCACTGGCAAAATTAAAAACTGGAAAGAGCTCGGCGGCAAAGACCAAAAGATTACACTTGTAAACCGTCCTGATTCTTCCGGCACACGTGCTACATTTGTGAAATATGCGCTTGACGGAGCGGAGCCTGCAGAAGGCATTACTGAAGATTCCTCCAACACGGTGAAAAAAATCATTGCTGATACTCCGGGAGCGATTGGATATCTTGCATTCTCATATTTAACAGATGACAAAGTAACTGCTCTATCTATTGACGGTGTTAAACCTGAAGCGAAAAATGTAGCAACTGGCGAGTATCCGATCTGGGCTTATCAGCATTCTTATACAAAAGGTGAAGCGACAGGTTTAGCTAAAGAATTTCTTGATTATCTAAAGAGTGAAGACATTCAAAAAAGCATTGTTACTGACCAAGGCTACATTCCGGTTACTGATATGAAAGTGACACGCGATGCCAACGGGAAGCAAAGCTGATCTTAATAAAAAGAGGAGTGCGGGGACAACCGTTTCTCCTCTTAACACATTCATAGGAGTGTAAAACAATGATAAACAATAGAGAAAATATGTCTGTGAGCGAGCGTTTAATCAGCTCAAGGCAAAATCGGCAATTGGATGAAGTTCGGGGAAGAATGATTGTGACAGCATGTGCGCTGATTATGATTGCGGCATCTGTTGCGATCACCATTTTCCTCGGCGTGAAGGGGCTGCAATCTTTTCTTGTAAATGGTGTAAGCCCAATTGAATTCTTAACGAGCTTAAATTGGAATCCTACAGATAGTGATCCGAAATACGGAGTGCTGCCATTTATTTTTGGCTCATTTGCAGTAACGATTCTTTCTGCTCTAATCGCTGCGCCGCTTGGCATTGCAGGTGCGATTTTTATGACAGAGATTGCCCCGAATTGGGGAAAGAAAGTGCTGCAGCCGGTGATTGAGCTTTTAGTCGGTATTCCATCTGTTGTTTATGGATTCATAGGTCTTACAGTATTGGTGCCGTTTATCGCCCAGTTCAAATCGAGCGGAACAGGGCACAGTTTATTGGCGGGAACGATTGTCCTTTCCGTCATGATTCTGCCGACGATCACATCGATTTCTGCTGATGCAATGGCTTCTCTTCCGAAGAGTTTACGAGAGGGTTCTTATGCGCTTGGTGCGACAAGATGGCAGACGATCAGAAAAGTACTTGTGCCTGCGGCTTTTCCAACATTGATGACAGCTGTTGTGTTAGGCATGGCTCGGGCGTTCGGTGAAGCTTTGGCTGTTCAGATGGTCATTGGAAATACAAGAGTATTGCCGGAAAGCCTGTTTGACACTGCGGGAACGCTGACAACGATCATCACGCTGAATATGGGCCACACCACATACGGAAGTGTTGAAAACAATACGCTGTGGTCAATGGGGCTTGTGCTTCTGGTGATGTCATTCTTGTTCATCCTGCTTATTCGCTACTTGTCATCTAGGAGGAAAGTGTAATGAACCGCAAAATAACAGATAAATTGGCGACCGGAATGTTTGGTTTGTGTGCAGCCATTATCGCTGCCATTTTAGTAGGTTTGTTTTCCTATATTATTATAAACGGTGTTTCTCAGCTCAGTTTTCAATTTATTACAACAAAATCGAGCGCCATTGCAGCTGGAGGAGGCATACGAGATCAGCTGTTTAACTCCTTTTATATTTTGTTTATTACAATGCTGATTACAATCCCGCTCGGTGTGGGCGGCGGAGTCTTCATGGCTGAATACGCGCCTAATAACAAAGTAACTGACTTCATCAGAACATGTATAGAGGTGCTTTCATCTCTTCCGTCTATTGTCATTGGGATGTTTGGATTATTGATGTTTGTCAACTTAACAGGCTGGGGATATACGATCATAGGCGGAGCGCTTGCGTTAACTGTTTTTAACCTTCCTGTCATGGTGCGTGTGACAGAAGACGCGATCCGTTCAGTCCCTAAAGATCTGAAGGAAGCCTCTCTCGCTTTAGGTGTATCACGCTGGCATACCGTAAAAACCGTTTTAATTCCAAGTGCGATTCCTTCTATCATCACAGGAGCAATTTTAGCGTCAGGAAGGGTGTTCGGGGAAGCGGCCGCATTATTATTTACGGCAGGCCTGACAACACCGCGTCTTAATTTTACGGAGTGGAACCCGTTTTCGGAAACATCACCGCTTAATATTTTCAGGCCCGCTGAAACACTTGCGGTCCACATTTGGAACGTCAATACACAAGGAATGATTCCGGATGATGAAGCGATTGCCAACGGTGGTTCTGCCGTGCTGGTGATTTCTGTTCTTGTGTTTAATCTCGCGGCGAGATGGCTTGGCACGATGATTTACAAAAAGCTGACGGCAAATTAGAACGGAAAGAGGCGAAAAACATGTCTGAACAAATGGTAAAAGAAAAACCTGAGCGAGCTGTTATTGTTCCGAAGCAGAACCACGTGCTTGAGGTCAAAGATCTGTCTATTTTTTACGGAAATAAACAAGCAGTTCATCATGTAAACATGGATATTGAAAAAAATGCGGTGACTGCTTTAATTGGGCCGTCGGGATGCGGAAAATCCACTTTTTTGAGAAATATTAACCGAATGAACGATTTAATTCCATCTGCAAGAGCGGAAGGTGAAATCCTTTATGAGGGATTAAATATATTGGGCGGCAATATTAACGTTGTCAGCTTGAGAAGAGAAATCGGAATGGTTTTCCAAAAACCAAATCCATTTCCGAAATCGATCTATGCGAATATCACACATGCATTGAAATATGCCGGAGAGCGGAATAAAGCTGTTTTAGATGAAATTGTGGAAGAAAGTTTAACAAAAGCGGCGCTCTGGGATGAGGTGAAGGATCGTTTACATTCATCCGCACTCTCGTTATCCGGCGGCCAGCAGCAACGTTTATGCATCGCGAGAACGCTTGCGATGAAGCCGGCTGTTCTTTTGCTTGATGAACCAGCTTCAGCGCTTGATCCGATTTCAAATGCGAAAATAGAGGAATTAATTACAGGATTGAAAAGAGAATACTCAATTATTATTGTCACGCACAATATGCAGCAGGCTCTGCGGGTTTCTGACCGGACGGCATTCTTTTTAAACGGCGAGCTTGTAGAATACGGACAGACCGAACAGATTTTCACGAGTCCGAAAAAGCAAAAGACAGAGGATTATATTAACGGGAAATTCGGATAGGAGGGCGGCAATGAGTATTGCTACCGAAGCTGTAATGAAACAGGAAGTCTATCAAGTCAATGGAATGAACTTATGGTATGGGCAGCATCATGCTTTAAGAAATATCAATTTGAGCATTTATGAAAATGAGGTTACGGCGATTATCGGGCCATCCGGATGCGGGAAATCGACCTTTATCAAGACATTGAATTTAATGATTCAAATGACGCCGAATGTAAAGCTTGCAGGTGAGCTGAACTATAATGGCAGCAATATTTTAAAGGATAAAGTGGACATCGTGGATTTACGGAAAAATATCGGCATGGTATTCCAAAAAGGGAACCCGTTTCCGCAATCTATTTTTGATAATGTGGCTTACGGACCGAGAGTCCATGGCACCAAAAATAAGAAGAAGCTTCAGGAAATTGTGGAAAAGTCATTAAAAGACGTGGCGTTATGGGATGAGGTGAAGGATCGATTGCATACGTCCGCTCTTTCGCTGTCAGGGGGCCAGCAGCAGCGTCTTTGCATCGCCAGAGCACTTGCGACCAATCCTGATATTTTGCTGATGGATGAACCGACATCTGCACTAGATCCAATCTCAACGAGAAAAATTGAAGAACTCATTCTAGAGCTGAAAAATAAATATACAATTGTCATTGTCACGCATAACATGCAGCAGGCAGCAAGGGTTTCTGATCAAACCGCCTTTTTCTACATGGGCGAGCTTGTTGAATGCGACAATACGGATAAAATGTTCTCTAACCCGAAGGACCAAAGAACGCTCGATTACATTTCAGGAAAGTTTGGATGAAAAAAACAGGCTGAGTCAGCCTGTTTTTTTATCGTGTTAACGTTTTTACGATCTTTTTGAAACTCATGTCTGATTTTACTTTAAACTCGCCGGCACGAATTTCTTTGTGATAGCCGGCATCAATGACATAGTCATTAAAGTCTTGAGCCGAAGAGATAATGCCCTCTTTTTCAAGAATAGCAGATACATCCGCAGTGCTCATGCCATCTTTAATTTTGAGCTTGTACGTTTTGACTTTGTCTGTTTTCGTGTCTGAGCTGCTGTCATCGGTCAACGATTTCTCTTTTGAATCAAGAAGTTTTTGATATTCATCACGGTTCACAGAAACCATTTTTTTAGAATCAAGGTAATTGTTCACGTCTTGTTCAGTTACTGTTTTATTATCTTTTACAGCAGCGGCCTGGTCTTCGTCAGTCAGATAAAAAACAGCTGCAAGAACGGCTGTCGCTAAAATGATGCCGCCAGCAAATGCCTGAATGCCCCGTTTTGTCATACGAGCACCTTCTCATTATCTTTGATAATCGTATTCACGTCTTCCACTGATACATGCTCAGCTTTAGCAATCGCTTCAGCTGACATACCGTTATTATATTTAGAAAGTATTTGTTTAGCGATTTTTTGATTGATGTCGCTCTGCTTTGATTTGCGAATGACAAGGTTAGTTTCCAGTAATTCTTCCTCAAGCACTGTCATTTTCTTTTTGAGCTTGTAAATTTCCTGCATCGCAGAAAGCTGCAGTGTTTCGAGTTCCTGTTCTACATCTTTCATCGGGTCTCTTTGAGAATATGAGAATGCAATTAGCGCTATACTGACGATAAACAACGCAATAATAGCAATTTCCACGTTTCATCACCTTCTATTCTTTTTTTATCCTTCTTTTTTATACCATAAAACCAATAGTTTCTAAAGGAATTCGCGAAAAAAACGAGATTTTGTCGAGAAATCTTTCTTTGCTTCTTCTTTATGTAATGGTTTAATAGGGACACGAAGTGAACGATTGGAAAGGAGAATGTTAGGAGTCCATGGATAATCACCCAATTCCCTATAATATACGACATAAGCTTTCCTTTTTTAGGGACACATTCGACATAATCATTCAAAACGCTCACACCTTGACCGTAAGCTGGGAAATCTCAGAAGAAACAATGCGGCTGGCTGAAGCGGTCCTTTTCGAAAAAACGCAGGATATGATAAAAGAAATGCGCATTGTCATCAAAAGAAAAGACATTGAAGCTGTCAGGACAAAACGCACAACGTATGATAAAGGCGAATGGACGATTAGACAGGCGGCTGGTGATGCTGTATATCGGGCTGAATACAGAATTGTGAATTCAATGAATGTCTCTCTCAAGCTTGCCGGTACAGACGACATCTATCTTGATGAAAATGGGATTCGTCATATAAACAGTTTTCAGATTGAAGAAGCGCACACCAGTTGGGAGGCGCAATTTTCTGCATACACCTGTTATGGGAGAGGGGAAAAAGAACGGTGAACATTCTCATGCTTTCACCTGAACATCCCGATGAGCCGAAAAGCGGGCTCGGTGTCCATTTAAACCGCCTCATTTCCTGTTTAAATCCTCATATCAACATTACAGTTTGTACTCCGAGCGGGCAGCTGTTTTCGTATGCGAAGTTTGAAGATTACATAGCTGATGCTAACTTTACAATGGTTCGCCATGTGTTATCACACAATAAACGCTTTGATCTGATTCATGCCCATGATGACACAACTGCCCCTGCCGCCCAGTATTTGAAACAACGGCTTGGCCTTCCGCTTGCTGCGACAATCCACGGCCTTGAAAGCGAAAGGAAGAAGGTGTGCCGAGAAGCCCCACACCCATACAGGCTCATGACCGAACGGCTCCTTATAGAATCGGCTGATGCTTTGGTCGTATTAAGCACATTTATGAAGCGGTCTCTTAATAAGGCGGCACATAAAAAAATAACCGTTATCCCGAGCCCTGTATCGATGGAGGAAGAGAAGGGGAAAATCCCAAGAAGCATGAATAGAAGATTCCTCTTTTCATATGGAAGGTTTGTTCCGGAAAAAGGATTTTCGCAGCTGTTAAAGGTGTTTGCCATCTTGAAGCAGCATCAGCCTGACCTCTATCTAGTGCTGGCTGGGGAGGGGCCGTCTCTGTCCTGCTATGAGAAATTGGCTGCGTCATATAATCTGAAGGATCGCGTCATGTTCCTGCCGTTTCTCAATAGGAAAGACATCAGAACGTTACTGTCTCACTGTGAAATGGCTGTTTTCCCTAGTTCTTATGAACCGTTTGGGCTTGCCGCGCAAGAAAGCATGGAACAAGGTGTGCTGACTGTCGTTTCTCAGTCGGGTGGTTTTTGTGACTATGCCGTTCATGACAAAACGGCAGTCATCGTTGATTTTACGCTCGTACAGGAAGCGGCTGGTCTGCTGGACAGTTTTTTAAAAGACCGGGAAAAAGCCCGCCGGATAAAAGATGCTGGCAGACAACAAGTGTTCAAGCTCCACCACCCCCGACTCATTATGTCATCATATTTGCAGCTTTATGAGCGTATCTTCAATAATTCAGCAATTCATTGAAAAACAGCCTAGCATTCCGTCCATTATAGTGGTATTATATATAAGTCTGAATAAGTAAATGATTTTAGTTTGGAGGGAAAATAATGCGCGTTAATATTACTTTGGCTTGCACTGAATGTGGTGAGCGTAACTATATTTCTAAAAAGAACAAACGCAACAATCCAGACCGCGTTGAATTTAAAAAATATTGCCCACGTGATAAAAAATCTACGTTACACCGTGAAACAAAATAACAGCCTTGCTGTTTGAGGTGTAAGAAAAAAGCCAGAGCTTTGAAAAAGGTTCTGGCTTTTTTTCTATTCCAAGGGGGATGAGAGATGAAATCACAATTAAGAAAAAAGACGCTGGAGGCACTGTCTGCTTTATCAAATGAAGATCTGCTTCAAAAAACGGAACGTATGCATAAGTACTTGTTTTCTCTGCAGGAGTGGCAAAATGCCGGCACCATTGCCGTCACTATTTCCAGAGGATTAGAGATACCGACGCGTCCTGTCATTGAGCAGGCTTGGGAAGAAGGGAAACAAGTTTGCATCCCAAAATGCCATCCGGACACGAAGAAAATGCAATTTCGCACATATCAGACTGATGGTCAGCTCGAAACCGTTTACGCCGGACTGCTCGAGCCGGTAATTGAAAAAACAAAAGAAGTAAACCCATCACAAATTGACTTGATGATCGTTCCAGGTGTTTGTTTTGATGTTAACGGGTTTAGGGTCGGCTTTGGAGGCGGCTATTATGATCGCTATTTAAGTGAATATGAAGGGAAGACAGTCTCTTTGCTATTGGAGTGCCAGTTGTTTGCGCACGTACCCCGTCTGCCGCATGATATCCCGGTACATAAGCTGATAACAGAGGATCGGATTATTTCTTGTTTTTCATAACTTTCCTGTCCCTTATTCGAGAATAAATAAGGTAGAATAACAAACCCTATTGGCAGGAGGGATATCATGAAAAAACTTTTGATATATGCCATTTTCGCGGTTTCTGCCGTCATGTTTTATCAAAATCGCTACCGTCTTATGAATACTGTACTCAGCCAGCCAGGAATCAGGCGGTCTTTTATCCATTTGTTTTTAAGAATTCCATTTATCCGCAATAAGTTTATACAGCAAGCTTTCTAAAATCCCGTGAAAAACGGGATTTTTTGCTTTCAGTAGGCGTTTCGGAGCGCCAGCTGTTATAATGAAAAAAAACTATTGGAGCGGTAAACATGTTTTTGCTGGAGTATACATATTGGAAAATTGCGGCGCACCTGGTGAATAGCGGGTATGGCGTCATACAAGCCGGTGAGTCAGATGAAATATGGCTGGAAGCGCCGGACAAGTCCTCTCATGATCTAGTTCGTCTATATAAGCACGATCTTGATTTCCGTCAAGAAATGGTTAGAGACATCGAAGAGCAGGCCGAACGAGTAGAACGAGTCAGACATCAATTGGGCAGACGAAGGATGAAGCTGCTGAATGTGTTTTTTTCAACGGAAGCCCCTGTTGATGACTGGGAAGAGATTGCAAAAAAAACTTTTGAGAAGGGAACTGTGTCAGTTGAGCCGGCGATGGTTAGAGGAACGATGCTTCGAGATGATCTTCAAGCGGTTTTTCCATCATTTCGTACAGAAGATTGTACAGAGGAACACGCTTCGTTTGAAGACGCGCAAATGGCGCGAGAACGCTTCCTTTCGCTAGTGCTGAAACAAGAAGAACAGAGAAAAACTGAAGCGGCGGTTTTTCAAAATGGAAAACCGATTTTTACATATTTATTTATTGCGCTTCAGATCCTGATGTTTTTCTTGCTCGAAATAAACGGAGGCAGCACTAATACGGAGACGCTGGTCGCTTTTGGAGCAAAGGAAAACAGCCTGATTGCACAAGGAGAATGGTGGCGGCTTCTGACACCGATCGTGCTTCACATCGGCATAGCGCATTTAGCTTTTAATACGCTGGCTTTATGGTCGGTTGGTACAGCGGTTGAGCGGATGTATGGATCGGGCCGGTTTTTGCTGATTTATCTGGCTGCTGGCATTACGGGTTCGATTGCGAGTTTTGTGTTCAGCCCGTATCCTTCGGCAGGCGCATCAGGAGCCATATTCGGATGCTTAGGCGCATTACTGTATGTTGCTTTGTCTAATCGAAAAATGTTTTTAAGAACCATAGGAACCAATATTATTGTCATTATTATCATCAATCTGGGCTTTGGTTTTGCGGTTTCGAATATTGATAATTCAGGACATATCGGCGGCTTGATTGGCGGCTTTTTCGCTGCAGCAGCATTGGGGTTGCCCAAAGCCGGAGCCTTGGGAAAAAGATTGTTGTCAGCGGTTTTGCTGATTGCTTTGGCTGCTGGATTTTTATATTACGGATTGCATTCGCCTTCACACCAGGAGTCAGCGATGATTCAGCAGGCAAGCGAGCTGTATCAGGAAGGAAAGTATGAAGAAGTAACAGAATTGCTGAACGAAGAAGCAGCGCAAAAAGATGCCTCTGCCGATCTTTTGAAAATTCTTGCTGTTTCTGATATTCAAATCGGCGAATATGATCAGGCGGTTTCCCTTTTGGAACGAGCAGTGAAAAAAGAACCTAAAGACCATGCCTCATATTACTATTTAGCCTTATTGTATGCGGGAAAAAATGAGCTTGCACAAGCAGAAAAGGCCATCAGGTTGGCTGTGAAACTTAAGCCGAAGGAGCAGCGCTACAAGGAGCTTCAGCAACAAATTGAAAATAATAAAGAATCATAAAGGTGGAATATGGAAAGGAGGCTGGCTTTTTTGTCAGCGTTTTCTTCTTGACTGACCGCTTCCTTATGAATACGCTTATGATAGTTAAGTTCAAGAAATGGTGAGGAAAATGAATACATTTTATGATGTGCAGCAGCTGTTAAAAACGTTTGGCCACATTGTTTATTTTGGAGACAGAGAGCTTGAAATTGAGTTTATGCTGGATGAATTAAAGGAATTATACATGAACCACATGATTGAAAAGGAGCAGTGGGCCAGAGCGGCAGCTGTCCTTCGAAAAGAATTGGAACAAACAAAAAACGAAAGAGACTTCTATAAAGGCTAAGGTGATAAAAATGGACGAGATATGGTTTGCGGGCATTGACCTGGGAGGAACGACGATTAAACTCGCTTTTATTAATCAATATGGCGAAATTCAGCATAAGTGGGAAGTTCCGACTGATAAAACCGGCGACACGATTACTGTCACAATTGCAAAAACAATCGACAGCAAGCTGGATGAGCTGCAAAAACCGAAGCACATCATCAAATACATCGGAATGGGTGCGCCAGGCCCTGTAGATATGGCGGCAGGAGTTGTTTATGAAACAGTAAATCTAGGGTGGAAAAATTATGCTTTGAAAAACCATCTGGAGACAGAAACCGGCATCCCAGCTGTTATAGAAAATGACGCGAATATTGCTGCGCTCGGGGAAATGTGGAAGGGAGCGGGTGATGGCGCAAAAGACGTCATTCTCGTGACGCTTGGCACAGGAGTTGGCGGCGGCATCATTGCAAATGGTGAAATTGTACATGGCATAAATGGCGCCGGCGGAGAAATCGGCCATATTTGCAGCATCCCTGAAGGCGGAGCGCCCTGCAACTGCGGAAAAACGGGCTGTATCGAAACAATTGCGTCAGCAACCGGAATTGTAAGAATTGCAAAAGAAAAAATAGCAAATGTTAAAAAGACGACACGTTTAAAAGCAACCGAACAATTGTCAGCGCGGGATGTGTTTGAAGCGGCGGGTGAAAATGATGAAATTGCCCTTGAGGTGGTTGATTATGTAGCCAAGCATCTTGGTTTGGTGCTCGGAAATTTGGCAAGCTCGCTTAATCCGTCCAAAATCGTTCTTGGCGGCGGCGTATCGAGAGCCGGAGAACTGCTGAGATCAAAAGTTGAGAAAACATTCCGCAAATGCGCGTTTCCGCGGGCAGCCCAAGCTGCTGATATTTCAATCGCAGCACTTGGAAATGATGCCGGCGTTATCGGAGGCGCTTGGATCGCTAAAAATGAATGGCTGAAACATCAAAATTGTTAAAATTGTGTAAATGAAATTGATTTTTTGTTGTGCTCACGTTAAGATTTAGTTTGATGTGTTAATGAGAATGTTGGGAATAGACTGATTTTTTTGAGCGTGCTGCATAGGAGGTTGAAATGCGAAAAACGTTTTTTTCGAAGATTTCATTTATGCTGATTGCCATTTTATTGATGTGGCTGAAAACGTATGCTGTTTACAAAACCAGTTTTCATATTAAAATCGACAATCTAACACAGGAATTTATTCTGTTTATCAACCCATTGAGTTTTTTGTTGCTTATTTTCGGCCTCAGCCTGTTTTTAAAAGGCAAAAACAGAAATCGCTACATTATCGCGATGAGCTGTCTTGTCACGTTTGTATTGCTGGCAAATATGGTTTTTTACCGTTTTTACAATGATTTCTTAACAATCCCTGTTCTTTTTCAAACGAGCAATATGGGTGATCTCGGAAGCAGCATCGGAACACTTCTTGAGCCGACAGACCTCCTATTAGCTGTAGATATTGCGGTTTTAATATGGCTTCACATCCGGCAAAAAGCTTTTCAATCGGACATTCCCTCAACGAAAAATGAACGGGCGGCTTATTTTTTGTTCGTTGCTTCTGTTTATTTCTTCAACCTGGGCTTGTCTGAGGCGGAGAGACCTCAGCTATTGACACGCTCTTTTGACAGAGAAATGCTTGTTAAAAACATTAGCCTGTTTAATTTTCATATTTACGATGGCGTTCTTCAGTCAAAGCAATCCGCACAGAGAGCGTTGGCAGACAGCAACAGCCTGACGGAAATTGAAAACTACGTAACCGCTAATGCGAAGGATGCCAACAAACGCTTATTCGGCGCTGCAAAAGGAAGGAACGTCATTCTCGTATCCTTAGAGTCGACGCAAAGCTTCGTGATTAATGAAAAATTGAATGGAGAAGAAATCACGCCTTTTCTGAATGACTTTATAAAACAGAGCTACAACTTTAATAATGTTTACCACCAAACAGGCCAGGGGAAAACCTCGGATTCTGAATTTATCGTGGACAATTCACTGTATCCGCTTGGACGAGGTGCCGTGTTTTTTACGAATGCGGGCAATCAATATATGGCCGCTCCTGAAATTTTGAAAAACAGCGGATACTATTCAGCGGTGCTCCACGCTAATAATAAGAGCTTTTGGAATCGTGATTTAATGTACGACTCATTTGGATATGATTCGTTTTTTGATATTAACTCGTATGATGTAACTGACGAAAATTCAGTCGGCTGGGGACTGAAGGATAAAGAATTTTTTGAGCAGTCTTCAGAGCTGATGAAAAATCTGCCTCAGCCGTTTTACTCGAGGCTGATTACACTGACGAACCACTTCCCGTTTGATCTTGATGAAGAGGATCAATTGATTGATGAATATGATTCAAGCAGCCAGACGCTAAATAAATATTTTCCGACAGTGCGTTATCAGGATGAGGCGCTGAAACGGTTTATCGAAAAGCTGAAGGAAGACTGGTTATACGACAACTCTGTTATTGTATTATATGGTGACCATTATGGTATATCAGAAAACCATAATGAAGCGATGGGGGAGTTTTTAGGAAAAGAAATAACCCCATTTGAAGAGGTGCAGCTCCAAAAAGTGCCGCTGGTCATTCATATTCCGGGTATTACTGATAAAAAGCCGCAAACCATTGAAACAGTAGGCGGGCAGATTGATATCAGGCCGACGCTGATGAATCTTTTAGGGATTGATACGAAAGATCAAATTCAATTCGGCAACGATCTGCTTTCAGACGAAAAACTGGACTTCACGGTGCTCCGGGACGGGAGCTTTATCACAGATCAGGTTGTTTATACAGACGGTGCGTGTTATGACAAAGAGACGGGAAAACCGTTAGAAGAGACAAAACAATGTGAAGCATTTGCTGATAAAGCAAAACAGGAGCTATCACTTTCTGATGAAATCATTTATGGGGATTTGTTGCGATTTTATGACCAGAAAAGGCTGGACAATTCGTCAAAACGGAAAGAAAAACAAATGCTTGATCAGGCATCATAATCACAATGTCTCCCGCGTCAAAGTGAGCGGGAGGCTTTCTTTTTTTAAATACGCTGTCATATAGTAACAAAAAAGGGGGATGATGATGGCGTTTATTACGGTGAAACCTGAGATCAAGAACAATTTGGCCAATGTGGCGAAAGAACTGAAGATAGACGAGGAATTGCTTAAAAGTGCAAATCGCTCCGCACAAAAACATCAATTGTATTGCCCTGGTTATGTGATAGAGGAGCATAGCGGCAAAGAGCTTCAAACCATTCAGGACATAAAGCGCTTTTTACAGCCTCGGCAGCTGAAACTTTCTGATAGCTGGATTGAGCAAGAGAAAATCTATGATGATTCAGCTGTTGAAAAGGAAATAAAGAAGATTATTGATGTTTTTCCGTTTGTCTCATGCCGGGAAATTGGCCGTTCTGTACTCGGCAAGCCTATCTGGGAGCTGAAGGCTGGTGGGGAGCATGCCGTAAAAAAGGTCCATATGAACGCGTCATTTCATGCGAATGAGTGGATTACAACGTCTGTCCTGCTAAAATGGTTTAAGGAATACTGTATGTCATTATGCTGCAATTCGCCTTTCTTTGGCTTTTCTCCCATAAAGCTGTTTAACAGCACATCCTTATCCCTCGTTCCTCTTGTCAATCCGGATGGCGTTGATCTTGTTTTAAACGGATCAGAAGTCATGGGAGCCAGAAGAGATGAGCTCGAAAGGCTAAATGAACATCGTCCGAATTTTAATGAATGGAAGGCGAATATAAACGGGGTTGATTTAAATAAACAATTTCCATCATTATGGGAAATTGAAAAATATCGAAAACCGACAGCACCCAGCTACCGCGATTTTCCGGGAATCTCTCCGCTTACGGAGCCGGAATCTATTGCGATGTACCGGCTGATCACGGAGAATCCGCCTGACAGACTGCTGGCTCTTCATACTCAAGGAGAAGAAATTTATTGGGGCTATAAAGGCCTTGAGCCTGAGGAATCTGCTGCCGTCATAAAGGATTTTGAGGAGTTAAGCGGGAACATTTATAAGGGAGTAAGGGATATAGACAGCTATGCTGGATTTCGTGATTGGTTTATTCATCATTATTTTAAGGAAGGGTATACGGTGGAACTTGGAAAAGGCCAAAATCCTTTGCCGTTTCAGCAGTTTTCACACATATATAACGCCACAAACGGCATCTTGTGGAGAGCGTTATATGAGTAACTGAAACTTTTTCTTTTTTCTGCCGAAGCAAATATGAGAGAATAAAGATGATCGGAGGGGAATGCTGATGAGATCAGTTTGTTTTATTCTGCTGGCGGTATTGCTGTTTAGTTTATCGGCATGCGAACCATCTCATCAGCAGCAAAAACAGGCATCGGCGGCAAAAGATGAGAAAAAAGACATCATACCGCTTTCCGCGGAAAAAGCGGATGGGGCGGAAGGCTGGCTGAATAACAGCACAATATTATATACTGCGTCTAATCCGACGAAAACAGAGCTTTTTGCGTACCGCATCTTTACAGGCAAAGCGAAAAAGCTCTATCAAACGGATGGTCAAATCGTTGATGTTCAAATCAATGCGAGAAAGCAGATGATTCTGCTGCAAATCACACATAGCCAAAAGACGGCAGTGGTTTTGCTTAATGCAGAAGGAGAGACGCTTTACGAAAAAGATTACGAAACGTATGAGCTTGAGGCTGCTTGGAATCAGTATGATCCTTATCAAATGATGGTGACGGAATTCAATGAAAACTGGGATTTCCATACATATCAGGTGAATGCTAAAAAAGACGAATCTTTCTTAAGCCCAGTACAGGTTCCGTTCATTCATTGGACATCCAAAAATACATTTGATTATGTAAAAGAGGGAAGAGACGATAAAACAGGGCCTTTATATACGTTCGATACAGCTTCTAAGACGGAACAGAAGCTTGAGGATAACGTTCTATTCTTCGATTCTTTCCATCAAATGAGTTTTACTGTCAAATCAGCTTCCGGAGGAAAAGGGACGTATCAGTTTAAAACACCGCAATCAACATCACCTGTTACAGCGAAATGGCCGCTCCAAGCGAAATATACAAGTTTGGCTCCAATGGAGTATGACTATGATGAAGCAGGAGGCCTGTTTTATACATTCAAGCAAAGCGGCGATGCATATAAGCTCGCAGCAGTCAATGTAGCATCGGGAGAGACAAAGGATCTTGTGTCTCTGCGGGAAATGGAGCCGATTCAAATATCTCCGAACGGGAAATATGCGTTATACGGCTTTCATTTTGAGCAAATTATTTTATTGAAATCACATGAAACGAAGCAACTCATCATTGATCAAAAGGAGATGGAATAACGATGGCTATCGCAGATGTAACCATTATCCCAATCGGTACGGAAACACCCAGTGTCAGTGCTTACGTAGCCGATGTGCAAAAGATATTAGAAGGATATCAAGCAGAAGGGAAAATCAAATATCAGCTGACACCGATGAATACGCTGATCGAGGGAGAACTCAGTGACCTTTTTGCAGTCATTCAGGCAATTCACGAAGCGCCATTTCAAAAAGGATTGCACAGAGTCGCAACGAATATCCGTATCGATGACAGGCGTGACAAAAAAACGACGCTTGAGAGCAAAATAGAAAGTGTCAATAAACATTTACAGCCATAAAAATAAACCTGTATCCCATCGGATACAGGTTTTAATGTGCGGTTGGATACCCGCTGTTAATTACGGTCATCACGGTAAACCAGCCAAAGACAAATAAGGTGGCACCGGCTAATAAAAACCCGAGTATATTTTTATTTCTAACAGAACGCAAGACTCCCCATAAAGCGAAAAGAGCGACAAGGCCGAAAATCACGACAAGTAGCATAACACAGCCCCCTTTACATTGAAAAACCTGCAATTCTTTCCAGTTTTATTCTACCTGTTTTTTATAGGTTTGTCGATAGCGTTTTCATTGCGATTGTTTGAATCTTTTTTAAAAAACCCTCATAATAAGAGCATAAAAAAGAAAGAGGTGATAATAGTGAAATGGAGACGAATGCCAGTAGGGCCGATTCAAGCGAACGCATATTTTCTCATCAGTGATGATCAATGCCTGATTTTTGATCCGGGCGGTGAGGGACATAAAATCAATCAATACATAAAAGAAAAAGGGCTGACGCCTTTAGCCATTTTGCTTACACATGCCCATTTTGACCATATTGGGGCGCTTGATGAAGTGAGAGAAAAATGGGATATCCCTGTTTACCTGCATCAAAATGAAAAAAATTGGCTTACGGACGCTTCTTTAAACGGCTCCGGCATGCTGCGAGGGATAGAAGTAACAGCTAAGCCTGCAGATCATCTAATTGAAGGCGACGGTGAGTTGAATATCGGGCCGTTTCATTTGGAAACATTATTTACGCCGGGACATTCACCAGGCAGTGTGTCTTACTACGTGAAAGATGCAGACTTGGTCATCTCCGGAGATGTCTTGTTCCAAGGCGGTATAGGACGTACGGATTTAATAGGCGGCGATCAAGAGACGCTGCTGACGTCCATTCATGAAAAACTGCTTACGCTTCCGGAACACACGCTGGTGTTAAGCGGCCATGGACCTGAAACAGACGTACTGACTGAGCAGGATCAAAATCCGTTTTTAAATGGGTTTTCATTGTAAAAAAAGAGACAAACCGATAAGGTTTGTCTCTTTTTGCATTTAATGGCCTCCAACGCCGGGCACCATAATAAAAATTGAGTAATATGTAAAGCCGGCGAAGAAAATCGTTAAATAAGCGCCAAAAATATAAATATACATGCGTTCGGTTAAGTTCAAATACGATAGAAACACAAATAAGATCGTCTGTCCAAAAAATAAAAGGGAAGCATCTTTCATATCACCTAAATAAAACATGACTGCAAAAATTCCCGTCCAAAATCCTAACACCCGGAACATGCGATTCATTTTTATCCCCTCCCGAGAGTCCCTCTGACTGTTATTATAATAGATCACACCTAGAAATGTAAACATTTTCATTATTAATATACAAATGGAATTTGTCCCTTTGATTGTGTTTTCTATTGTATGAATGTTTTTTAAAAAATAATCCGAAAAAAGTTCTGTAAATGGTTTAAATGAAAAATGATCCGGGTAGTTATTCTACAAAGAGATGGTTAACTGAGGAGGAAAAAACGAATGGAACAACAATTAACTTTTTACTCATATCCAAGCTGCACGTCATGCCGAAAAACAAAACATTGGCTTAAAGCACATCAAATTGAATTTAACGAACGGCATTTATTCAGAGAAACCCCGACAAGAGAAGAATTAAAGTACATTTTATCGTTAACGACAGAAGGAATTGATGAAATTTTGGCGACAAGAAGCCAGACTTTCAAAAATTTAAATTTAAACATTGAAGAAATGACGGTAAATGAGGTGCTGGAACTTTTAATCGAGAAGCCGAAGCTTTTGCGACGCCCGATTCTAGTAGACAACAAAAAGCTGGTGATTGGTTATAACCCGGGAGAACTGTTGAAGTTATCGAAGAAGAAAACAGTTCATCAATCTGCATGATGAAAAACCGAAGATCCGCTGATTTATTCGAATCAGCTTATCTTCGGTTTTTCACCTGTTCAGAAACTGGGCTAGCTGGATTCGAACCAACGATCATGGAGTCAAAGTCCATTGCCTTACCGCTTGGCTATAGCCCATTGAATCTAAACATAGTATGTGTAAAGGCAGACGCGTTATACATATATAGCGTACATTTTTCAAAAACAGGAGGGAGCTCATTAAGATGATAGCTCTTGATCAGCACTTAACAGGGCACAAAGAAGATATCACGCAACAATGGCTGGAAGTTTGTACGTCAAACGGCAGCTGGCTGTATTCAGCGAAAGATCAGCAAAAACTAGAACAAAAGTTAAAAGACCAGCATGAATTATTGGTGACCATCGTAGCAAAATCCCTTAGAAAAGAAGACGTAGAGGATGAGCTCAACAGGTGGTCTCTTCAATGCGCCAGAGACCGTGCCGTTCATGAAGTGACGGTTACACAAAGTGTCGGCCAGTTTAACACTTTCAGGCACATCATGTTTGAATGGATTCAGAAATTCAGCGAAGCTTTTTCTCAAGACATCAGCATTCAGGAATTTTATGAGTGGAGCCGGATCTTGAATCAAAACATTGATGAGATCATCGAAGTGTTTACGGAAGAATATCACCAGGTGACCATGATACAATTAAACGCGCAAAAAGAAATGATTAATGAATTGAGTGCGACGATTATGCCGATTACTGATGGAATTGGGATTCTTCCGCTTGTTGGTGAAATTGATACGCACAGAGCGAGGACGATTTTGGAGTCTGTGCTGGAGCAGTGCTCAGCGTTAAAGCTCTCGTATTTATTTTTAGATATTTCGGGCGTTCCTATCGTTGATACCATGGTAGCCTATCAAATTTTTAAAGTGATTGACAGCACCAAATTGCTCGGCATTGAGACGATTATTTCAGGAATCAGGCCGGAAATTGCCCAAACTGTCGTGAAGCTGGGTCTGGATTTTTCGAATGTGAAAACCGAGCAAAGTCTTGCTAAAGCCCTGGCCAATAAAGGGTTTAAAATAAAAGAGTGTTGATGCCTTTGCCATGTTTATCTTGAAAGATAGCAGCTGAACAGCCTTTCACGGGCTATTCAGCTTTTTTAACTTCTATAAATAAAATGTGATGGCTGTTGATGTCTTTTACCTTAAAAGAGTAGCCATCATATTCTATGGCACTTTCAGGCTCAGCGTCTATGTTTTGTGTCAAAAACCAGCCGCCCAAGGTGTCTACTTCTGCGTCCGATAAATCGGTTCCAAGCAGGTTGTTAACATCGCTGATTAATAATTTTGCATTTAACAAGTAATGATCCTTTCCAAGTTCGCGAATATGAGGCACTTCATCCGCATCAAATTCATCACGGATTTCTCCTACAATTTCCTCGATAATATCCTCGACAGTGACCAAACCGGACGTCCCGCCATATTCATCTATGAGGATCGCCATATGAGTGCGTTCCTTTTGCATTTTCAGCAGTAGTTTATAAATAGGAATCGTCTCAATGACATGGATAACGGGCTGTACGAAAGGTTCAATTTGATGCTTCTTGATTGAAAAATCTTTCGTCAGCATGGAAAACAGCACTTCTTTCATATTAATCACGCCAATAACGTTATCTTTATCCTCTCTTACAACTGGGTACCGTGTATATTTTGTTTGCTTGACTGTTTCCTGAAGATTTGAAATGGAGTCTTCATCTAGTGACAAACTGACCATTTCATTTCGCGGCACCATAATTTCCTTTGCCATTCGTTTATCAAAGGTGAAGATATTATTCATGTACTTTAATTCACTTTTTCTGATCTCGCCGCTGTTATAGCTTTCAGCCAATAGGACCCGAAGTTCTTCCTCTGTATAAGCCAGCTCATGCTCTGATGCCGGCTTCAGCCCAAACACTCCTGTAATCAATCGGGCAGAGTGGTTCAGCAGCCAAATGAATGGAAACATGATCTTATAAAACCAAATAAGCGGTTTAGCGAACAACAAGGTAATGCTTTCTGCTTTTTGAATGGCGAAACTCTTTGGCGCCAGCTCCCCAATAACGACATTTAAATACGTAACCGCTAAAAATGCGATGACGAGTGAAAGCAGGTGGGTAAGCGATTCATTTAAGCCTGCTTTATGAAAAAGCGGTCGAAGCAGAGTTTGCACAGTCGGTTCCCCAAGCCATCCCAGTCCTAAGGCTGCGACTGTGATGCCCAGCTGACAGGCTGATAAATATTCATCAAGGTGAGTGATGACATGCTTTGCCGCTTTAGCACCTTTCTTTCCTTTTGCGACAAGCTGATCAATTTTGGATCGCCGCACTTTTACGATTGAAAATTCTACGGCAACAAAAAATCCTGTTAACAAAATAAGAATAGCGACTGCTAGTAAATTGACAAATTCCAAAACAACTGCCTTCTCCAAGGAAGGCATGCACCTCCCTTTTCCGATGTCTTTCTACATTCCATACCACCTGAAAATGCTCATAAAACATGTGTGGAAGCGGCAGACTGGTTTAGTGACGCGGTTATTGGGCAATTAAAGAATAAAGAACAAAAGTTTGGAGGAGCTTGACATGAAGGCACATACGGGAAAGGATTGGTTTTGGTACCAAATGGGGCCTCAAGAAAGAAGTAAGGCAAGGGATCTAATCCATTTTTCTCACTGGCCTCAGTGTGAAAAGTGGTTTGAAAATAACCATCACGTTAATTTTTTGCGGGTAGATACAACTGATACGGAAAATGAAGCGGTATTTGGGTCGATTGTTTATGATCAGGGGCTTGGTGAAGAAAAAGACCATACTGTTTTTCACTTTTATATCACCAGACAATATTTTTTTACAATCAACTTTGACTTTTCGATTTTGAGAGAGATTAAAGACAAAGAAGTTGTCCGGCAAATGGAAAGAGCGGACAATGCGATAGAGGGGTTTTTAATTCTTCTCGGCGAACTAATGAATGCGTATTTAATCGGTGTTGATGAATTTGAAGTAAAGCTGAGAAAGCTTAGATGGCAGATTAAAGACGACAATAGCAAAAGCATTTTAAACCGCGTCCATCTCCTGCGCCATGAACTGATGATTTGGAAAAATTTGATATTAAGCGCTAAAAAAATTGAAATGGCGTTGAAAGAAACCTTTTTACCTCAAAATGAAGAGAAAAAGGATTATCAGCGGACACAACTGAAAATTGACAGGGGATTTTCATACATCAGCGAATTTGAAGGGGAGCTTAACAATCTGCTGCATTCAGAGGAAGTCATTACCTCACATAGGGGGAATGAAATTGTAAAAGCACTGACCATTTTCACGACACTTTTTACGCCGATTACAGCTCTGGGTGCCTTATGGGGGATGAACTTTTCAGTGATGCCGGAACTGAATTGGAAATACGGATATCTCTTTTCTCTCTTATTGATTGTCACATCTACAGTCCTGATCTATCTCTATTTGAGAAAAAAAGGCTGGACGGGAGATATGCTGCAGGAGCGGAAGAAGAAAAAGAAACCTCGAAAAAGGCGGACTCTATAGGATGTTTCATATTTTGTGAAGCGTGCCCCGCTTTTTCACCAGACATATCAGGGTGACCGGATACGATGTCAAGGCGCTTATGACAGAGCATCAAATCCGCAGTTTATCGATTCTTGAAAATGACCAAATGACCGGTATTGTTGCATTAGGCGACCTTTCCGTTGAGAAAGATACTGGTCAAAAAGCGAAAACAGCATAATGAAAATGGAATCAAGCAGGCATGGTGACCGTGTCTGCTTTTTTATTATTGGAAAAATTATAATGAAAGGGGCACATTCAGTTGAAAATTTTTTTCTTGCCAGAAAGAATTGGTTTTTCAGCATTTAACATCTCACAAAATCACGTTTTCCCTGTTTGATTACCTTTCCTTCTTTTTCTACAATATGCGTTGAAAGGAGAGGGAATCAAATTGGATTCAATAGAAAAGATAAGCAAAAACTTGATTGAAGAGGCATATCTAACAAAGGCTTCTGATATTCACATCGTGCCGAGGGAGCGAGACGCTATCATTCATTTTCGGGTCGATCATGCCTTGCTGAAAAAAAGGGACATGAAAAAAGAAGAGTGCGTAAGACTGATTTCACATTTTAAATTTCTTTCAGCAATGGATATAGGTGAAAGGCGAAAGCCGCAAAACGGTTCGCTTACGTTAAAGCTGAAAGAGGGAAATGTTCATTTAAGAATGTCAACACTGCCCACAATTAATGAAGAAAGCCTCGTGATCAGAGTGATGCCCCAATACAATATCCCTTCGATTGATAAATTGTCGCTATTTCCCAAGACAGGAGCCACATTACTCTCGTTTTTAAAACATTCCCATGGCATGCTCATTTTTACCGGGCCGACTGGTTCAGGGAAGACTACCACATTATACTCTCTCGTTCAATACGCAAAAAAACACTTTAATCGAAATATTGTTACATTAGAGGACCCTGTTGAAACTAGGGACGAAGACGTTCTTCAGGTTCAGGTGAATGAAAAAGCCGGTGTAACTTATTCCGCAGGTCTGAAGGCAATTTTGCGCCATGACCCCGATATGATTATTTTAGGTGAGATCAGAGATGCGGAAACAGCTGAAATTGCGGTGCGGGCAGCGATGACGGGACATCTGGTACTGACGAGCCTTCATACGAGAGACGCAAAGGGCGCAATTTACAGGCTGCTTGAATTCGGTATCAATATGAATGAAATTGAACAGACCGTCATTGCAATAGCGGCTCAGCGCTTGGTTGATTTGGCTTGTCCATTTTGTGAAAACGGATGTTCATCAGTATATTGCCGTCAGTCACGAAATACCAGAAGAGCTAGCGTTTATGAGCTTCTTTATGGGAAAAACCTTCAGCAATGTATCCAGGAGGCAAAAGGAAATCATGCAAATTACCAATATCAAACGCTTCGTCAAATTATCAGAAAAGGAATTGCGCTCGGCTATTTAACGACAAACAACTATGACCGGTGGGTTTATCATGAAAAAGATTAGAAAAACCTGGCCGTTAAAGGATCAGGCCCGGTTATTAAAGCGGCTCGGAGAAATGACGGCAAGCGGATATACACTTCTGGATGGATTGCGACTGATGGAACTTCAGATGAATAAGAAGCAGTCAGCTGACTTGACTGACACGGTCACTCGTTTGAGGGAAGGGGCTCCGTTTTATCAAGTATTAAAGCGTTTGTCATTTCATAAGGAAGCTGTAGGTATTTGTTATTTTGCTGAAACACATGGTGAACTGCCTGCTTCCATGATCCAGAGCGGAGAGCTGCTTGAACGAAAAATTGCACAGGCAGACCAGCTGAAAAGGGTGCTGCGCTATCCGCTTTTCCTCATCTTCACCGTTGCTGTCATGTTTTATATGTTACAGTCCATCATCATTCCTCAATTTTCCGGTATCTATCAATCGATGAATATGGAAACCTCACGTTCAACCGATATGCTTTTTGCTTTTTTTCAGCATATTGATCTTGTGATCATTTTGCTGATTCTTTTTTCAGCTGGTATCGGGATTTATTACTGGCTTGTGTTTAAGAAAAAATCACCTGCCAGGCAAATGCTTATTTGTGTCAGGATTCCTTTGATTGGAAAGCTTGTCAAGCTGTTTAACAGCTACTTTTTTTCTTTGCAGCTAAGCAGCCTTTTAAAATCAGGCCTCTCCATTTATGACAGCCTTAATGCATTTAAACATCAAACGTTTCTCCCTTTCTACCGCTGCGAGGCTGAACAATTGATTGAACGGCTAAAAGCCGGTGAGTCAATTGAAGCCGCTATTTGTGGAAGCCCTTTTTATGAAGCTGATTTTTCAAAAGTCATATCTCACGGCCAGCTGAGCGGCCGATTGGATCGGGAGCTTTTCACATACAGCCAATTCATATTACAGCGGCTGGAACACAAAGCGCAAAAATGGACAGGCATCCTTCAGCCAATGATTTATGGATTTGTTGCAGCGATGATCTTACTTGTGTATTTATCTATGCTTGTGCCTATGTATCAGATGATGAATCAAATGTGAAAGGAAGAGGCTGATGAATGAGAAAGGATTTACACTTGTTGAAATGTTAATCGTGCTCTTTATTATTTCGATTTTGCTTTTAATTACGATACCGAACGTCACGAAACATAATCAAACCATTCAAAAAAAGGGCTGTGAAGGCTTACAAAACATGGTTAAGGCACAAATGACTGCATTTGAGCTTGATCATGAGGGGCAAACTCCGACCCTTGCCGATTTACAGTCAGAGGGCTATGTGAAAAAGGATGCTGTCTGTCCAAATGGTAAGCACATTATCATCACCGGCGGAGAAGTTAAGGTTGAACATTAAATTAAACGAGGAGAAGGGGTTTACCCTTTTAGAAAGTTTGCTTGTGTTAAGCCTTGCCTCTATCCTCCTGATTGCCGTCTTCACCACACTTCCTCCTGCTTATGACAATACAGCTGTCCGCCAGGCAGCAAGGCAGCTGAAAAATGATATGATGCTCACACAGCAGACTGCTATTTCCCGTCAACAAAGAACAAAAATTCTCTTTCATAAAAAAGAATATCAATTAGTCATGGGTGATACGGTTATTGAACGTCCGTATGCAACGGGACTTTCTATAGAACTGCTGACATTAAAAGACCGTTTGGAATTTAATGAGAAAGGGCACCCGAATGTAGGCGGAAAAATACGAGTAAAAGGCCATGCCGTTTATGACATAACAGTTTATCTAGGGAGCGGGAGAGTCAATGTGGAGAGAAAATAAAGGTTTTTCTACAATAGAAACAATGTCTGCGCTAAGCCTGTGGCTGTTTGTGGTGCTGACAGTCGTCCCCTTGTGGGACAAGTTGATAACTGATGAAAAAATGGCGGAATCACGAGAAATCGGCTATCAGATGATGAATGAGAGCATTAGCAAATATGTCATGAGTGGTGAAGGAGCCGCGTCAAAAACGATTACAAAGAACAATCATATCTATGCAATGAAGTGGGAGGAGGAGGGCGAATATCAAAACGTATGTATCAAAGCTACAGCTTATAAAGAGAAATCATATTGCCTCAGCATCCTGCAGACAGAATGGCTACACGCTTCTTAACGTATTATTTTCGCTCTCAGTCTTTTTGCTCATATCAGGATCGTTAGCTGCGATTTTCCATCTGTTTTTGTCTCGACAGCAGGAACATGACGGTTTCACACAGCAAGAATGGATGATTTCAATAGAACAGATGATGAATGAATGCAAGGAGTCACAGGCAGTTAAGACAGCCGAGCATGGGAGCGTGTTAATCTGCACCAATCTTTCCGGGCAAGACATCCGTTTTGACATTTATCATTCAATGATAAGAAAAAGAGTGGATGGCAAAGGGCATGTTCCGATTTTAGATCATATTACTGCCATGAAAGCTGATTTTGTAAATGGTGTTGTTTTGCTGAAAATTGAGAGTGAGGACCAAAAAGTGTATCAAACTGCTTTTCCAGTCTATTCGTATTTAGGAGGGGGGTGAATGTATCGTACAAGAGGGTTTATTTATCCAGCTGTTCTTTTTGTGTCAGCGCTTGTGCTGTTAATCGTGAACTTTGCTGCTGCTCAATATATTTCACGCTGCATGTTTGAGAAGGAAACAAAAGAGTTATACATAGGAGAGAATTTGCTTCAAAATGGTACGCTTCTTTCGATTCGGCACGTTCTAGAGAAACGAAAAGGCCAGGAGGGTAAGCAGCAATTTCCATATGGACGGGTTTCTTATTACATTCATGATACATCGATAAAAGAACAAAAAGAAATCAACTTAAGAGTGTCAACGGAGTCGGGAACAGAAAGAACTGCACAGATCGTGTTTGATCAAAAACAGAAAAAACTGCTGAGATGGACAGAATAAAACAGTGTAAAGGGTATAAAAAAAGTCATGTGAGACAACACTTCATAATAATTGAATGATGAGGTGATCACGTGAAAACGAATGATTATGTTAAATATATGACGCAGCAATTTGTCAAATATATAGATACTCCGAGAGATGAGCGAAAAGAACGAAAAGAGGTGCGGAAAGAAACAAAAACGCCTGCTTCCCAGCAGTGGTTCGGTATTTTACCCTATGGCTTCCGACTTTGGCTGAAACGGAAAAAATAACCGCAAATAAACGAATAAGGTCCTTCAAAAAATGGAGGACCTTATTGATATTCTTCTAATATGGCAATTTTATTGACCTTTTGGCTATAAGGATCAAATGAAATCGTCACAAAAACGCCGAATTCTTTTGACCCTTCCCTCAGAGTTAAATGGTATTGCTTCACTGCTTCATCTTTTCTTTTACGGTCCCATACTTTTTGTTTGAACAGTACCTGTGCGAGCGGGTACCTTTTTTTTGCTTCTTTTACAGCAATCTCTTCCCATTTGGACATGTGGCGGGCGGTTACAAGCGGTGTTTCTTCTGCGTGAGCGGCTGCGGTGCCAAAGACGAGAAGAGATAGACAAATCACACATTGTTTGATCATCATGCTGTCACCCTTTCTTTGTTTATTATTACCAAATAATAATGGGATATGCATTTAAATTCTCACATAACAATCCTAAAAATTTCTAAAAAATGAAAAAATGAGCAATACTGAGCAAGACTTTGTAATATGATGAAAATATTCTTTTAAACGAACAAAATGAGCGATTTCGGTGTTTTTAAATCTATAAATCGTTGATTATACTCTATTTGTGTAGTTCTTTAAAAAGAACGATTGTCATATCAAGTTACAGTGTTTTACAGGAGGTAAGATATGTTTCGATTGTTTCGCAATCAGCAAAAGGCGAAGACGAAACTGAAAGTGCTGCTTATCTTTCAGCTTTCAGTCATTTTCAGTCTGACTGCCGCAATATGCTTACAATTTTCCGATGATACAAGCGCTGCTTTTCATGATATTGAAACATTGGATGTCTCACTTCAAACGTGTAAAGACTTTCAGCATACAGATCAAAACTGCCAATATGATAAACGCTGGGATCAAAGTGATTTGCACATATCAGATCAAACAAATACGAAAGGGACTGTATGCTCACCTATTACCTTATTTGCTGAACTCAAAAATACAGGCGAGAAACTTAAGAAATCAAAGTGGAAGTGGGAGCTTCATAAGCTGGAAAATGCCCGCAAACCGTTAAAGAATGGGAATGTGATCGAAAAAGGATTTGTCTCCAATCAAATCGGCGATTCACTTTATAAAATTGAGACGAAGAAAAAAATGAAACCCGGCATTTATGCATTTAAAGTATATAAACCGGCCGGCTACCCGGCAGACGGCAGTACATTTGAGTGGTCGGAGCCTATGACGCTTGCAAAATGCGATGAAAAACCGACAGTTCCTAAAAAAGAAACGAAGTCGCACGTCAACAAGGAAACAACACAAAAGGATATACAGAAAAAAACAATAAAAGAAGAAACATCTCAAGAAGCTGTAACAAAAGAAAATGAAACTCAATCAGACCAGAAGGAAAGCGGGGAAGAGGATGAAAAAAGCAATGAAGCTGATCAGTAATATTTTATACGTGATCATCTTTACTCTTATTATTGTGCTGACACTTGTCGTGATTTCAACACGTTCATCGGGGGGAGAGCCGGCGGTGTTTGGGTATACGCTGAAATCAGTTCTGTCAGGTTCGATGGAGCCGGAGTTCAATACGGGTTCCTTAATATTGGTCAAAGAAATCGCTGATGTGAAAGAGCTCCGAAAAGGTGACGTTATTACATTTATGCAGGATGCAAATACGGCTGTCACCCACAGAATTGTTGACATAACAAAGCAAGGAGACCATTTGTTATTTAAAACAAAAGGTGATAATAATGCAGCAGCTGATTCAGCGCCTGTATCGGACGAAAATATTCGCGCGCAATACACAGGTTTTCAGCTTCCATATGCCGGCTATATGCTTCATTTTGCCAGTCAGCCGATTGGAACGGCTATATTATTGATTGTTCCCGGCGTGATGCTGTTAGTGTACGCTTTTGTGACGATCAGCAGCGCCATTAGAGAAATTGAAAGAAAGACAAAAGCCTTGGAAACAGATACAAAGGACAGCACCATGTCTACTTAACTTCAGTTGTAAACCTGGCAACAGGTTTCGATATAAAACATTCAATAAAAGGGGAGTTTTAACCATGGGTATGAAAAAGAAATTGAGTTTAGGAGTTGCTTCTGCAGCACTAGGATTAGCTTTAGTTGGAGGAGGAACATGGGCAGCATTTAACGACATTAAATCAAAGGATGCTACTTTTGCATCAGGTACGCTTGATTTATCTGCTAAAGAGAATTCAGCGAGTGTGAACTTATCAAATCTAAAGCCGGGAGATAAGTTGACAAAGGATTTCCAATTTGAAAATAACGGATCACTTGCGATCAAAGAAGTTTTAATGGCGCTTAATTATGGAGATTTTAAAGCAAACGGCGGCAGCAATACATCTCCAGAAGATTTCCTCAGCCAGTTTGAAGTGACATTGTTGACAGTTGGAAAAGAGGGCGGCAATGGTTACCCGAAAAACATTATTTTAGATGATGCGAACCTTAAAGACTTGTATTTGATGTCTGCTAAAAATGATGCAGCGGCTGCTGAAAAAATCAAAAAACAAATTGACCCTAAATTCTTAAATGCAAGCGGTAAAGTCAATGTAGCAACAATTGACGGTAAAACCGCTCCTGAATATGATGGTGTTCCAAAAACACCAACTGACTTCGATCAGGTTCAAATGGAAATCCAATTCAAAGATGATAAAACAAAAGATGAAAACGGGCTTATGGTTCAAAATAAATATCAAGGCAACTCCATTAAGCTTCAATTCTCGTTCGAAGCTACACAGTGGAACGGCTTGACAATCAAAAAGGACCATACTGATAAAGACGGTTATGTGAAAGAAAATGAAAAAGCGCACAGCGAGGATAAAAATTAATAACAGCCATAAAAAGAGACGGCCCAGTATTCATATACTGGGCCGTCTCGATGTTTATTGACAAAAGAGGAGTTAGTGCCTCTGCTCAGGCACTACTCCTCTTTTTGGGATTTTCTCCATTTTTGATAATCTAAAAATTCACGAAATTGTTTTTTCGATACCCCGGATGTCATCGCATCGCGAACCAATTTCTCCCATTCACTATCTAATTGACCATCGTATTCGGTTTCATGTTTCTCATCGAGCAAAGTATGAACCGAGACGTCCAGAACAGCGGAGACTTTTTCGAGAAATTGAATGGAGGGGTTCGTTTGTAGATTTCGTTCTATTGAGCTTAAATAAGACTTCGCTACCCCAGCTTTTTCAGCTAGTTCTGATAGTGAGTAGCCTTTTTCTTTACGGTATTGTTTAATACGCTGGCCAATCAATGTCATCACCTTCCTTGTGATATTATAGCACATTCAGAAAGGATTTACGGTATGACTTCTGGCTGCCGGACCAGGATGAGCAGACTTTTTGTTTAAAAGTAAATATTTTCGTATTTCTTCCGGGCTGATATTTGCCTCTTTGGCTTCCACCATTAATTCAACCCATTCTTGATCCAATTCAAAGTGCTCTTGTTTTGCATTCTTCATGCAGTTTCTCCTCCTAAAATACTTGTTTATGTATTTCAGCCAGTCCGGCCATGACTTATTGTATGCTTCATTAGTCTCTGGAAGTCATTTGCCATTAAATCGCCAGCATTTTTTTCCAATATACCTTTATTATAATCGTATTTTCTCAAAAAAAACGAGAATGATGTCGAATGGTAAAAAAGTTAGCTTGAAATATTATTTTGCAGATAAAACAATCCGCCATTTTCAATTTCAACTGATACCTTTGGTTGATACAAGGTTTTCAGCGCCTGTTTTTCTAGATAGTATTCTTCTGGTTTTTCTTCTATATGCTCGTAAAACTTATCAAGCAATGTCATATCATTCTTCCACCTGTTAACCGCCTGTTCCGCCCAGTCGGACGGCTCCTGCATAGCGGATTTGGAAATATAGTTTTCCATACGCTTAAGTCCGCTTTCTGGTTTGATCATAGGTGAAATGGTGAAGCAATAGTCACATATTTGAGACGTCAGTGAAAACTGGGTCAGCTTGCTTTGAAAATCTTCAATTATCGTTCCAGAGACTAGGTGAAGACCTAGTGACAATAACTTATCCTTTTTCATGTCGGACTGGTATGAAATCGTGACATTTATACCAAGCCAAGGCTGAAGTGGGACTTTAGCTCCGGCTGATTCAATTTTCTCATACATTCTGGTAAATCTCCCATTTTGTTTAACAGCTTTAAATATTTGAAAAAGACGCGGGGCCCCAAAATATATAAATTCACCATCTAGGTCTTTTGGCGCATTTTCTTTATCTGTAATAAAAGTGATTTTCATTGGATTCGGATCACCGCCTGTCTTCTCGCGCCAATGCCAGTAGAAAGGGCGGTTCATGATTTGTTTGTCCATTTCAACTGTAAGCTGCACTGTCATATAGCCTAAGCCTTGATCGACGATTTGGCAGCTGTTTGCTTGAAAAAAACGCAGCAGAAAATCGTGAACCTCTTGCTGTCTCACTAATAAAACCTCCTTACAGGCTAAGATCCTCTTTTTTCAGCAGGCTGCTGTTTTTTATAAGACAAAAATGAGGTTAAGTTATCCATTTTTATTTTCATTTCTTCTTCTGTTGCTGAGTGATACAAAATGTCATGAAGGTGCTCTTCAAAATTGTTCACTTGAATTTTCGTTAAAATATCATCAAGTTCACCGACCACTTTTTCAAACAAATGAATTTTTTCATATAAAAGCTTTAGAATATGCTCTTCCACCGTATGTTTTGTCGCCATGTTATAAATATGCACGTCACGCTCCTGCCCGAGTCTGTGAATTCTTCCGATTCTTTGCTCAAGCCGCATCGGGTTCCATGGCAGGTCATAGTTGATCATGTGATTGCAAAATTGCAGGTTAATTCCCTCACCGCCTGCTTCAGTTGCAATAAGGACTTGGATCTTTCCGCGGAAAAGATCCTTCATCCAGTCTTTTTTTCCACGTTTAAATCCGCCTCTAAACGGCACAGAACTGATGCCGTTTTGCTGAAGAAACCACTGCAGATAAATCTGGGTTGCACGGTATTCTGTAAAAATGATGACCTTATCGTCGATCTTTTTGATCAAATCAACAACTTGAAGCGCTTTAGAGTTTTGTGTCACTTGATTGATGCGATCTATTAAAACTGAAATCGTATCCTCATCAATGGCAGGTGCTTGTTTCTCTTTTTGATCAAGCATCTTTTTCAGCGTCATATACACCGCTTCTCTGCTCGAACAGCATTCTCTTTGCAAGGTCATAATCGAGAACATGCTGGCTGGTTTATTGATACTGTCCTTCAAGCGGGAAATTTCATCATAAAGCGCCTGCTCTGATGGAGAAAATTCAATTGGCACTGTTTCAACATGGCGCTGTTTCCAATTCAGCCCTGTATCATGCCGCCTGTTACGGATCATGACTTTATTCACAAGATCTTTTAAATGTTCATGCGCTTCTAAACTGGATTTCTTCTTGGTGAACTCTTCCTGAAAGTGATTCTGACTGCCTAAATGGCCGGGTTTTAATAAGGACACCAAATTGAAAATCTCTTCGATACGGTTCTGGATTGGCGTCGCGGTAAGAAGCAGGCAATATTTTTTTACGAGATTCCGGACAAATTCATAGTTCTTCGTTTTGCTATTTTTCAGTTTGTGTGCCTCATCAATAATGACAAGATCATATGGGATTGACAGAACGATTTCGCGATGGGGCGAGCGCTTCGCGGTGTCTATTGATGAGACGACAATATCGCATTGCTCCCACACATAGCTTTTCTTTTGTTCAACAGCCGGAATCAAAAATTTTTCCTGAAGCTCTTTGACCCATTGTGACACAAGGGAAGCGGGCACAAGGATCAAAATTTTTTTTGCTAACCCGCGAATCATATATTCTTTTAGAATCAGTCCAGCTTCAACCGTTTTCCCGAGACCAACCTCGTCTGCTAAAATCGCTTTGCCGTTCATTTTTTCAACCACTTTTTGCGCCACCTCAAGCTGGTGGGGGAGCGGCGTAAAGGAAGGCAGATATAAAGGAGCCCGTAAACCTTCAAACTCTGGAATTGCTAATGTTTTTTGGATTTCTGCAGAGAGCTTGTACAGTTCCCAGTTTGCCCAAGGGCCATCGTTTTTCAGTCTTTCAGCAAATTCTTCAGGCCATTTTGCATCGTAGATCATTTCTGTATTCATTGCTTTGAAACCGCCTTTCTTATTCTTCGATTCTTAAGATGAACAATATAAGAAAAATCTGCCCAAATTGCTGTTGCCCAGCATATAGTGATGATGGTAGGATATGAGTATGTATTTGATGTAAGATATTGCTATAGTATGTCCATAACAGCATGAAAATATGAGCGAATGACAGCAAGGGGAGAGACCTGACCGAAAACCTCGGGATACAGGCGCCGAAGGAGCAAACTGCGGAGTGAATCTCTCAGGCAAAAGAACTCTTGCTCGACGCAACTCTGGAGAGTGTTTGTGCGGATGCGCAAACCACCAAAGGGGACGTCTTTGCGTATGCAAAGTAAACTTTCAGGTGCCAGGACAGAGAACCTTCATTTTACATGAGGTGTTTCTCTGTCCTTTTTTGTATGTTTTTAGCTGCGCCGTTGATAAAGGGGAGGAATTAGATGCTGAAAAGAACGCCGTTATTTGACCTGTATAAGGAATATGGAGGAAAAACGATTGATTTCGGAGGCTGGGAGCTTCCTGTTCAATTTTCTTCTATAAAAAAAGAACACGAGGCTGTCCGAACTGCAGCCGGTTTGTTTGATGTATCTCATATGGGAGAAGTCGAAGTGTCAGGGAACGACAGTCTGTCTTTTTTGCAAAGATTGATGACAAATGATGTTTCCGCGTTAACGCCAGGCCGTGCTCAATATACAGCGATGTGTTACCCGGATGGCGGAACCGTCGATGATTTGCTTATCTATCAAAAAGGAGAGAACCGCTATCTGCTTGTCATTAATGCTTCTAATATAGATAAAGACTTGGCTTGGATGAAAGAACATGCAGCAGGTGATGTGCAGATTGACAATCAGTCAGATCAAATCGCGCTCTTGGCTGTACAGGGACCGAAAGCAGAAGCGGTCGTAAAAAATCTGACAGATGCAGATGTGTCTGCATTAAAGCTGTTTGCGTTTATTGATGAAGCCGATATCAGCGGCCGCAAAGCACTTATTTCACGCACTGGCTATACGGGAGAAGACGGGTATGAAATTTACTGCCGCAGTGATGATGCTATGCATATTTGGAAAAAAATCATCGATGCAGGGGATGCATACGGATTGATTCCATGCGGTCTCGGTGCACGTGATACACTCCGGTTTGAAGCGAAGCTCCCGCTCTACGGTCAGGAGCTGACCAGGGATATTACACCGATTGAAGCAGGTATAGGCTTTGCTGTAAAGCACAAAAAGGAGTCTGACTTTTTCGGTAAGTCAGTATTGAGTGAACAAAAAGAAAACGGAGCGAAGCGCAAACTTGTCGGTCTCGAAATGATTGAAAAAGGGATACCGCGGCACGGATATGAGGTTTTCCAAAATGGCAGGTCTGTCGGAAAGGTGACAACCGGCACGCAGTCACCGACATTAGGGAAAAACGTCGGCCTTGCCTTAATTGATTCGGAAACGAGTGAGATCGGGACTGTTGTAGATGTAGAGATTCGCAAAAAATTAGTGAAAGCAAAGGTTGTCAAAACACCATTTTATAAACGCTAATATTTTTTCTTGGAGAGAGGAGACAACACATGAAGCACCGTTATTTGCCCGCAACAGAAAAGGATAAACAGGAGATGCTTGCTACTATCGGCGTAAGCAGCATCGATGATTTATTTGCTGATATTCCGGAAAACGTCAAATATAAAAAAGAGTATCAAATCAAAAAAGCGAAATCAGAAACAGAATTAACAAGAGAACTGACAAAGCTGGCCTCTAAAAATCGTGATACCATACAACACGCTTCTTTCTTAGGAGCGGGTGTATATGACCACTATCAGCCTGTCATTGTGGATCATGTCATTTCGCGCTCTGAGTTTTATACCGCATATACGCCTTATCAGCCAGAGATTTCACAAGGAGAACTCCAGGCTATTTTTGAATTCCAAACGATGATCTGTGAATTGACAGGCATGGATATCGCCAACTCCTCGATGTATGACGGCGGAACAGCCTTGGCGGAAGCAGCAATGCTAGCTTCAGGCCACACGAAAAAGAAAAAAATCGTTGTGTCAAAAACCGTGCATCCTGAATCGCGAGAAGTGCTGAAAACGTACGCAAAAGGTCAGTATATTGATGTTGTTGAAGTACCCGCTGCGGATGGCGTTACGGATCTTGATGCATTGCGCCAAACCGTTTGCGAGAACACAGCCGCAGTGATCGTTCAGTACCCGAATTTTTTCGGCCGGATCGAGCCATTAAAGGATATTGAGCCTATCGCTCATCAAGGGAAATCCATGTTTATTGTTTCAGCCAACCCGCTGGCGCTAGGTCTTCTCACTCCGCCGGGCAAGTTTCAGTCTGATATCGTCGTCGGTGATGCGCAGCCTTTCGGCATTCCTTCAGCATACGGCGGCCCGCATTGCGGCTTTTTTGCCGTTACTAAAAAATTAATGAGAAAGGTGCCGGGCCGTCTCGTCGGACAAACGGAAGACGAAAACGGAAAAAGAGGCTTTGTGCTTACCCTGCAAGCCAGGGAGCAGCATATCCGCCGGGATAAAGCAACATCAAATATATGCTCGAACCAAGCTTTAAATGCGCTGGCAGCATCAGTGGCCATGACTGCTCTCGGAAAAAACGGCGTAAAAGATATAGCCGGCCAAAATCTCTTAAAAGCCAACTATGCAAAGCAAGAAGCAAAAAAAGCAGGCCTTACCGTTATGTTTGACGGGCCGATGTTTAATGAATTTGTCATCAAACTGGATGAGCCGGTGAGAGCTGTGAACAAGCGTTTGCTGGCAAAAGGCATGATTGGCGGATATGATCTTGGGCTGACGTATCCGGAGCTGGACTGCCATATGCTGATTGCTGTAACGGAGCTGAGAACAAAAGAAGAAATTGACGCACTCATTCAGGAATTGGGGGATCGCCATGAGTAATCAGGACCAGGCACTTATTTTTGAACTTTCAAGAGAAGGCCGAATCGGCTATAGTCTGCCGGAGCTCGATGTACCGGAAATCGAATTGGGGGACCTCTTGTCAGACACCTATATTCGTGACGAAGACGCAGCGCTGCCGGAGGTTTCAGAGCTGGACATCATGCGCCATTATACAGCGCTGTCCAAACGCAATCACGGGGTGGATTCCGGTTTTTATCCTCTCGGTTCTTGCACGATGAAATACAATCCGAAAATCAATGAAAAAATCGCGCGTATACCCGGTTTTGCAGCAATTCATCCCCTTCAGGATGAAGACACGGTGCAAGGCGCATTAGAGCTTTTATATGATTTAAGCAAGCACCTTGAAGAAATAACGGGAATGGATGAGGTTACGCTTCAGCCTGCTGCCGGAGCGCACGGCGAATGGACGGGGCTGATGATGATCCGTGCCTATCATGAAGCTCGCGGGGATTTCAAGCGGACGAAGGTCATTGTCCCTGATTCCGCGCATGGGACGAATCCTGCATCAGCGACAGTAGCAGGCTTTGAAACCGTTACGGTGAAATCGAATGAAAAAGGGCTTGTTGATTTAGAGGATTTAAAAAGAGCAGTGAATGAAGAAACTGCAGCTCTTATGCTGACGAATCCGAACACGCTCGGCTTGTTTGAGGAGCAGATTACAGAGATGGCGGAAATTGTACACCAAGCGGGGGGGAAACTGTATTATGACGGCGCTAATTTAAATGCTGTTTTAAGCAAGGCGAGACCTGGAGATATGGGATTTGACGTGGTGCACCTCAACCTGCATAAAACATTCACAGGCCCTCATGGCGGCGGAGGCCCCGGCTCAGGCCCTGTCGGCGTAAAACAAGATCTGGTTCCTTATTTGCCAAAGCCAGTTTTAGTCAAAAAAGAAGGGCGCTTTACGTTTGATTATGACCGCCCTCATGCGATCGGCCGTGTGAAGCCGTATTACGGCAACTTTGGCATTAATGTGAGAGCGTATACGTATATTCGCTCCATGGGGCCTGACGGATTAAAGGCTGTTACTGAGAACGCAGTGTTAAACGCCAATTATATGATGAGAAAGCTCGCGCCTTATTACGATCTTCCGTTTGACCGCCATTGCAAGCATGAATTTGTATTATCAGGGAAGCGGCAGAAAAAGTTGGGAGTGCGTACGCTTGATATTGCAAAACGGCTCCTTGATTTCGGCTATCATCCGCCGACGATTTATTTCCCGCTTAATGTTGAAGAATGCATCATGATCGAGCCGACGGAGACCGAATCAAAGGAAACACTGGACGCGTTTATTGATGCTATGATTCAAATCGCAAAAGAAGCGGAGGAGAATCCGGAGCTTGTTCAGGAGGCCCCGCATACAACGATTGCAAAAAGAATGGATGAAACAAAAGCGGCGAGACACCCAGTGCTAAGATACGAGGCAGAAGAAAGATAAATAAAAACAGCTGTCTACCAGACAGCTGTTTGCTTTATTTCTTCGCTTTAATCTTTCCGCCCCATTTTTTAAAGCCGCCTTTTAGGTTGTAAATCTCAGTGCAGCCGTTTTTGCGCAGGGTTTGTGCCGCGCGTCCGCTGCGGACACTGTTTTGGCAGTACAGGTAAACAGGCTTGTCCGGACGGATTTCATTTTTTCTCTGTTTCAGCTGGGAAAGCGGGATGTTGCGGGCGCCTAAAATATGTCCGCCCTCAAACTCATTTGGTTCACGAACGTCAATAAGCTGCGCTTTGCGGTAACCCGCGCGGAATTCTTCCTCGGAAAGTGTTTTCATAATTCGCTGCTGATAGACATATGAAGCAATCATATAGATGATAAACGCAGCAAAAATAATCAAAACGATCATATTAGACAATGTGATTCTACTCCTTTAGCATATAAAATCAAAACCCTGCTTCATAAAACAAGGTCATAGAGCCGTTTTCGACAAATACTATTATAGTAAAGCACAGCGTGATTGTCATCTATAATGGAACTAAAATATTTTTCATTTTCCCGGCAGTTTGATAAACTGATTCTATTAAAACGGTAAGGAAGGTCTTAAAATGCAAAAAGAAACTTGGCGGTTTATAGACTCAGGCAATGCAAGTCCTGCATTCAATATGGCGCTTGATGAAGCGCTTTTATATTGGCACAGCGAAAAGAAAATCCCCCCGGTTATCCGTTTTTACGGCTGGAATCCGGCGACACTTTCTGTAGGGTATTTTCAAAATATTAGAAAGGAAATCAATTTTGAAGCAGTACATAAATATAATCTCGGATTCGTCAGACGCCCGACCGGCGGGAGAGGTGTGCTGCACGATCAGGAACTGACATACAGCGTAATTGTTTCGGAAGAGCACCCTGAGATGCCGGCGACTGTTACTGAGGCTTACCGGGTTATTTCAGAAGGCATACTTCAAGGCTTTAGAAATCTCGGTCTGGACGCTTACTTTGCCATCCCGAGAACCGAAAAAGAGAAAGAAAGCTTAAAAAATCCGCGGTCATCTGTTTGTTTTGACGCGCCTTCGTGGTATGAGCTAGTGGTTGAGGGGCGCAAGGTGGCGGGAAGCGCGCAAACGAGACAAAAAGGCGTGATTCTTCAGCATGGCTCCATTCTGCTTGATTTGGATGAGGACAAGCTGTTCGATCTGTTCTTATATCCGAGTGAAAGAGTAAGAGAACGGATGCAGCGCAATTTCAAAAATAAAGCGGTTGCCATTAATGAACTCACTGAAAAGCGGGTGACGATGGATGAGGCTCGTAAAGCCTTTAAAGAAGGGTTTGAAACAGGTCTTAACATTCATTTGGAGCCATATGAACTTTCTCAGGAAGAGCTTGATTTTGTTCATCACTTGGCTGAAACAAAGTACGCTTCAGATGAATGGAATTATAAGCGGTAAACAGGGCTTTTGACCCGCGGAGCATCCTTGTTTTTTCAAGTTCATTAGTGTAAACTTGTAATGGTTTATAAAGTTAAGGTGCTTTTTGGGAGGGTTTCGATGACAACACCAAGTATGGAAGATTATATTGAACAGATTTATATGCTGATTGAAGAAAAAGGATATGCACGAGTTTCCGATATCGCGGAAGCATTGGCAGTCCATCCCTCCTCTGTAACAAAAATGGTTCAAAAACTAGATAAAGACGAATATTTAATTTATGAAAAATATCGCGGTCTCGTGTTAACGTCTAAAGGGAAAAAAATAGGCAAACGGCTGGTATACAGACATGAATTGCTTGAGCAGTTTTTAAGAATCATTGGTGTTGATGAAGAGAAAATATATAACGATGTCGAAGGAATCGAACATCATTTAAGCTGGAACAGTATTGATCGCATCGGGGATCTTGTTCAATATTTTGAAGAAGATGATGCCCGTAAAAAAGATCTGAAATCAATCCAAAAGAAAACAGAACATCATAATCAGTAAAAAGGCGGTCTCGAAGGAGGCCGTCTTTTTTGATACGCTGACGCCACCCGTCATTCGTTGGTCTATTTCTTCGCGTGTTTTCTTAAAATGGTAATAAACGATCGGATGGAGGGGGAGGGAATGAGATGTATATTGACGGTGTGTTTTCCGGCGGAGGAGTAAAAGGCATTGCGCTCGCAGGCGCTTATGAAGTGCTTGAGGAAAAAGGCTTCCGCTTTAAAAGAGTTGCGGGTACAAGCGTCGGCGCCATTATTGCTGCTTTCATTGCGTCAGGTTACACCAGTAAGGAAATCCACGCTTTAATTGAAGAAGTGGACGGAGAGAAATTGCTGGATCAGAGGTACTCATTTCTCCCCTTAAAGATGCTCCAGTGGGTGTCCATCTACTGGCGTCTTGGCTTATACAAAGGAGATACGATAGAAAAATGGATTGCTGATCTGTTAAGAGCGAAAGGCATAAGGGTTTTCGGCGATTTGCAGAAAGGGTCTCTGCGCCTTATTGCTTCTGATCTGACAAACGGCACCATGATTGTTTTGCCAGACGATTTGGCCCGTTACGGGTTAAATCCAGATATGTTCCCGGTTGCCAGAGCGGTCAGAATGAGCTGCAGCATTCCATATTTCTTTGAACCGATAAAATTAAAAACGGACACAGGCACCGCCACGGTTGTCGACGGAGGTGTGTTAAGCAATTTCCCAATCTGGCTGTTTTCAAAGGAAAGAAAGCGCCCTGTGATCGGTGTCACGCTTGCGCCGCGTGAAAGAGAGCGTCCGAAAAAAAATATCCGCAACGCTTTTGAACTGTTCGGCACCCTGTTTGAAACGATGAAGGATGCTCATGACGCAAGGCACATTGCGTCACGCTATGAACAAAATATCATTTTTCTCCCTGTCGATGACGTAATGGCCACTGATTTTCATTTAACACAACAAAAAAAACTAGCCCTGATTGAGCTAGGTAAAAGACGGACAGAGCTGTTTTTAAAGCAGTGGACCTATTAAAAAAGCGCTCTGTTTTTCTTTTTATTTTTTTTCCCTTCTATAACAGTCAGCTGAGTCTGGCTTTTTTTCTTGAGAATCATCGGCTTAGGCTTGCTGGCGCTCGGAACGCTTCGCAGGTGGCTGACACGTCCCTTATGTCCGGCGCGGTGTTTTGCTTTTTGTTCTTTCATCCGGCGCCGCGATTGTTTCGCCGCTTTTTTGAAGGCTGCTCCTTCGCTGCCCGCATTTCGATTCATTACATATTTCACAATAAAATAAATAATGATACCTGCCACGATGACGGTTACCGCCATTTTTGCCATTTCTCCGGGATTGGTTACCAGCACATAGAGGAAACCGAACGCTCCCAGCGCAATTAATACAGCAATAATAGGTTGTACACGATGATTCATAACTGTCCACCTCCGAAAGTAATAGCAGGGCAACGGATTTTAGATGACGTTGTGAGAAGGCTTCTGATTTTGCTCAGACAATGCTTCGAGTCTGAGAAGTTCGTTAAAGCTTTCGATGGCAACTTCAACCTGGTCATCCTTAGGTTCCTTTGTGGTTAACAGCTGAAGCCAAAGTCCCGGGTACCCAAGTAATTTCAGACCGGGAATGTCACGCACTTTGTTTGTCAGCTGCAGAACTTCAAAGGATATACCAAGCACGACCGGTATCAGTGCGACACGATCTATAACACGCAGCCAAAGCGGATCTGTCGGAACGAGTAAATAAACAAACATGCCGACAATAATCGTAAATAAAATAAAGCTTGATCCGCAGCGGTAATGAAGCCGAGATTGGGTTTGGACATTCTCTACGGTAATTGGCAAATTCTGTTCATAACAGTTTATGACTTTATGTTCGGCTCCATGATATTGAAACACTCTTTTAATGAGCGGTGTCATGGACAAAAAATAGATGTAACCGAGCAGCAAAATCAACTTAAACAGGCTTTCAACCGCGATTTGCGCTGTGTCCGAGGAAAAAATCGGCCTTGTCAGTTCAGCTAAGAAAACTGGAACCAATGTAAATACGAATTTACTGAACAAAAATGATAGGACGCCTATAACTGCGAGGCTGAGATACATAGACAGCCCGGAGGATTTTTTTTCTTCCTGCTCAAGTGTCTCGTCTTCAGATGGATCGAGCCCGTAACGTTCGCTTGAAAAATTCAGATGCTTTGTGCCGTTTGCACTCGCTTCGATAATGGCCGCGATCCCCCGTAAAAACGGTATCTTTTTCACGATGTTCAGTTTCGGGTTGTGTTTGCGTGGAAGCTTAAAAAAGTCAATGCTTCCATCCGTTCTTCTGATGGCTGTAACGTAATGATGCTTTCCGCCAAACATAACGCCTTCCACAACAGCCTGCCCGCCGTAAGCGGGCGGAACTTTATGTTTTGACATATTATCAACCTGCCTATTTCTTTAGGATTGCTAACCATTTCCTTTCACTCTATTGTACAGGAAACAGCGCTAAACCTCTAGATTGACAGGCTGAAAAAATTGCCATAGCCTTGCTTTTTCTACATGCATTATACCCGTTATTTTCAAATTTTACTCGCAGCTGCCAAAAAGTGTGAGCTTTTTTATTGACATTTCATTTTTTGGGCACACTTTAACTGGAGGTGCCATGATGACAAGCGAAAAAGATACAGAACAAAATGAAGAATTGAATGAGAAGCAAAAGCCGCCTGTTTCAATGGCCGGCAGAGTGGCGGCAACAGGTTTTTGCGGAGGTGTACTTTGGAGTTTCGTTGCTTATATCGCATATTTGTTTCATTTTTCCGAAATCAGCCCGAATATGATATTGCAGCCGTTTGTGCTCGGAGAGTGGAAAAAACATGGGCTGGGAACGGTAATCAGCATCATTTTGATTGGAGTAATTTCAATTGGCGCAGCGTTTCTTTATTTTCTTCTATTGAAACGTTTAAAAACAATGTGGCCGGGTATTTTATACGGCTTGGTGCTTTGGCTGCTCGTGTTTTTTGTTTTTAATCCGATTTTTCCAGAAGTGCGCACGGTGACCGAACTGACATCAGATACAATTATTACGACCATTTGCATTTATTTGCTTTACGGGCTGTTTGTCGGGTATTCCATTTCATTTGAATACAATGAGCTGAATTCGGAAAAGCTTGCACGTGCGCTGGGAATGCATAGAGAATAGTGTATAATCCTTTTCCAGTATGATAAAATGTTCACGAGAAGTGAACATTTTTTACATGAGAAACCCTCGCGAAAAGGAGAGATTATGTGCCTCATTTTTTGATTTTGAACGGACCGAATGTTAACCGGCTTGGGAAGCGTGAGCCTGAAGTATTCGGCCGCCAGACACTGACCGATATTGAAACAGATCTTTTTCAGTTTGCTGAAGCCTTACATATCCAGCTCACTTTCTTCCAGTCTAATCACGAAGGTGATTTGATAGATGCGATACATGAGGCTGAGGAGCAATACAGCGGGATTGTTCTGAACCCTGGCGCCCTGAGTCATTACAGCTATGCGATCAGGGATGCTGTTTCAAGCATCAGTCTTCCTGTGGTAGAGGTGCATTTATCAAACTTATACGCCAGGGAAGAATTCAGGCATCAGTCGGTTATCGCTCCTGTTGCGAAAGGGCAGATTGTCGGTCTTGGAGCTGAAGGCTACAAGCTTGCTGTTCGCTACTTATTAAGCCAGCAAGGGGGAGAATCAAGATGAAGCTAGAGAAATTAAGAAACCTGTTTGGACAGCTGGGAATTGACGGCATGCTGGTTACAAGCAGCACGAATGTACGCTATATGACAGGGTTTACAGGTTCAGCGGGTTTGGCTGTTATATCGGGTGACAAAGCAGCGTTTATTACGGATTTTCGTTATACTGAGCAGGCGAAGGTTCAGGTAAAGGGTTTTGAGATCATTGAACATGGCGGCAGCTTGATTCAGACCACTGCCGACACTGTTGAATCGTTTGGCATCAAGCGTCTCGGCTTTGAACAGAACAGCATGACATATGGCACTTATGCTTCATACAGCGCCGTTATCAGTGATGCCGAATTAGTGCCTGTGGCTGAATCCGTGGAAAAGTTGCGCTTGATTAAGTCTAGTGAAGAGATTAAGATATTAGAGGAAGCTGCGAAGATTGCAGATGATGCCTTCAGACATATCTTGACGTTTATGAAACCCGGCATTTCTGAAATCGCTGTTGCCAATGAGCTGGAGTTTTATATGAGAAGCCAGGGAGCAGACAGCTCTTCTTTTGATATGATTGTCGCCTCAGGCCTTCGTTCAAGCCTTCCGCACGGTGTGGCCAGTGACAAACTGATTGAAAGCGGAGACCTTGTTACGCTTGATTTTGGCGCTTATTATAAAGGATATTGTTCTGATATTACCCGGACGGTCGCTGTAGGTCAGCCCAGTGATCAATTGAAGGAGATCTATCAGGTTGTATTTGATGCTCAGGCGCTCGGCGTCGCACATATTAAGCCGGGAATGACAGGAAAAGAGGCTGACGCCCTCACAAGGGATCATATTGCTGCAAAAGGCTACGGTGACTATTTCGGCCATTCAACCGGGCACGGGCTCGGCATGGAAGTTCATGAATCGCCGGGATTATCCGTCAGATCTTCAGCTATCCTTGAACCGGGTATGGTGGTCACAGTGGAGCCGGGCATTTACATACCAGAAACAGGCGGTGTCCGCATTGAAGATGACATCGTGATTACAGAAAACGGCAACCGGACAATCACCCATTCCCCAAAAGAACTTATTATTTTGTGATTGGAATATAGGAGGACATTAAACATGATTTCAGTTAACGATTTCCGTACAGGATTAACAATTGAAGTAGATGGCGGCATTTGGCGCGTCGTTGACTTCCAGCACGTAAAACCTGGAAAAGGTGCGGCATTTGTCCGCTCTAAACTCCGCAACCTTCGCACTGGCGCCATTCAGGAAAAAACATTCCGCGCTGGTGAAAAAGTAGCGAAAGCGCAAATCGAAACCAAAACAATGCAATATCTATATGCAAACGGAGATCAGCACGTATTTATGGATACTTCTTCTTATGAGCAGCTTGAACTGAGCGCAACTCAAATCGAAGAAGAATTAAAATACCTGCTAGAAAACATGTCTGTGCATATCATGATGTACCAGGATGAAACACTTGGTATCGAACTTCCAAACACAGTTGAGCTGAAAGTTGTTGAAACTGAACCTGGTATTAAAGGTGATACAGCGTCAGGCGGTACAAAACCTGCGAAAACTGAAACCGGGCTTGTTGTAAACGTGCCGTTCTTTGTGAATGAAGGCGACACACTTGTTGTCAATACATCAGACGGTTCTTACGTTTCAAGAGCATAGAAAGAAAAAAAGAAGTCTGTTCCCAAATGGGAGCAGGCTTTTTTTTTGTGCCCAAAAACAGAATCTTTCTTTTATACGAAAATGACAAGACTACTTCAGCAAGCTAGAGCATATCATATAAAAAAATGGGAGGTTGGGAGAGTGCTATGAAATTTTTACTTGGAAATATCAATTCTACTGTTTTAACAATGGCGGGATTACGAGTTTTATCCTCTATGATTGAGCTGACGGCAGCAATTGTCATGCTTGTGACCAACGATGTCCGGAAGGCGGTTGTGGTTAACAGCATTCTCGCTATTGTCGGTCCGTTGATTTTTATCATTACGATGACTGTCGGAATCTACCAAATTGCCGGGCAGCTTTCGTATGCAAAGCTGATTCTGATTTTTACGGGTGTTGTTTTGATTTTGGCGGGTGTTCATAAATAAAGAGAGGCTTGTCATAAAGTCTGCCTCACATCATACATTTTAAAGAAGCCAATCGGTAGAAAGGAGGAGGCTCTGTTGAATGAAATCGCTGAGGTTCTCCCCGAATCCATGAAAAACGCCCTTTCTGAAATACCGGAACAACAATGGCTGGAAATCGAAGAAGTCAGAATTCGGATCAACCGCCCTGTTGAATTGATTCGAAGAGGACAACCTGTTTATTTGTCCTATGCGGGCACGGCCGAGGATGCCCATCTGATCCTGAGCCGGCTTAGCAACTATAGTATGTATACTCTTGAAGAAGAGCTGAAGAAAGGGTATGTCACGATCAGAGGCGGCCACAGAGTCGGACTGGCGGGCAGAGTCATTACGGAAAACGGAGGTGTGAAAGGCCTCCGTGACATCGCATCTTTTAATATACGAATTGCCCGGCAAAAGCTGGGGATTGCGGAGCCGCTGCTTCCATACTTATATCAAAACAGCTGGCTGAATACGCTGATTATCGGACCGCCCCAAACAGGCAAAACAACACTTCTCCGGGACCTTGCGAGGCTCTCAAGCACCGGCAAAAAACCCATGCTGCCCGTTAAGACAGGAATCGTCGATGAACGGTCAGAAATTGCCGGATGTCTTCGCGGCATTCCGCAGCATCAATTTGGTCAGAGAATTGACGTGTTAGACGCCTGTCCAAAAGCTGAAGGGCTGATGATGATGATTCGATCCATGAGCCCTGAGGTGATGATTGTCGATGAAATCGGGCGTATGGAAGATACAGATGCACTTCTGGAGGCGCTGCATGCCGGTGTTTCAGTAATCGTATCGGCGCATGGCTGGAGCATATCCGACCTGATGAAGCGGCCTTCATTGAAGCGTTTGTGGGAAGAAAGAGCCTTTGACCGCTATTTGGAATTATCAAGAGCAAAAGGGCCGGGCACAGTGAGCCAAATTTATGACAAAGACGGAAATGTGCTGTCTAGGACGACGGGCGTGAAAACATGCTGAAGCTGCTGGGCGCTGTATTTATTGTGGTAGCGACAACATGGACAGGTTTTGAGATGGCGAAGATTTATACAGAACGGCCGCGGCAAATCCGCCAGCTGCGTGCGGCGCTTCAATCCCTCGAGGCTGAAATCATGTACGGCCATACACCGCTTCATACTGCTTCACAGCAGATTGCCAAACAGCTCGCACAGCCTGTTTCAGCTCTTTTTTCCGCATTCAGTGATCAGCTGGACAAGGGAAGTGATTCCGCGAAAACGGCGTGGGATCAAAGCTTAAAGAAGGTATGGGACACCCTGTCTTTGAAAAAAAGCGAATACGAAGTGCTGAAGCAGTTTGGCGAGACGCTCGGGATTCATGATCGAATCTCTCAGCAAAAGCACATCAAGCTGGCGCTGACACATTTGGAAGCCTCTGAAGCGGATGCTGAGCAGGCGCAAGCGAAAAATGAAAAAATGATAAAAAGTTTGGGCTTTTTAGCGGGCTTGTTACTCATTCTTCTATTGATGTAAACGTGAGGGGAGCAAAAATAAAATGGGAGTAGACGTGAATGTCATATTTCAAATTGCCGGAGTGGGAATCGTGGTCGCTTTTTTACACACGATATTGGATCAGATGGGCAAGAAAGAATACGCTCAGTGGGTGACGCTGTTAGGTTTTATCTATATTTTATTTATGGTCGCCACGATTGTAGATGACCTATTTAAAAAGATAAAAGCTGTGTTTTTATTCCAAGGATAGGGGGGCTTGCAGATTGACATTGTTCAAATTGTAGGTTTAGGGCTGATCGCCACCTTCCTTTCTTTAATTGTAAAAGAACAAAAGCCGACTTTTGCGTTTTTAATCGTCGTTTTTGCCGGATGTGCCATTTTTCTTTATTTGGTAGACCAAATCTACGACATTATTCGAATGATAGAAAAAATTGCGATTAATGCAAATGTCAACATGGTCTATGTTGAAACCATTTTAAAGATTATCGGAATCGCCTATATTGCTGAATTCGGGGCACAGCTCACAAAAGATGCCGGTCAAGGAGCCATCGCCTCGAAAATAGAATTGGCGGGGAAAATTTTAATACTCGTAATGGCTGTGCCTATTTTAACCGTCATTATTGAAACGATTCTCGGACTTATACCTTCTATGTCATAACCGAAAGGAGGCGGTAGATTGAAGCGCTTTCAATGGGCTTTGCTTTTGGCCGTGCTGATCATAGCAGGCCGTGCAGAAATTGTACAAGCAGCTGGTAATGCAGAAAAAACGGAAGACCATGCTGAAACAGCTGAGCAATTAGCGGAAAGGACAGCAGCCTCGCTTGAAACAGATAAGATCGGGGAATTTTGGAATGACATTATGACAGAATACGGCGGACTGCTGCCGGAAAGCCAAAAAGGCAGCTTAATGGAGTTTATCAATGGCGATAAATCATTCTCACCGCAAGAATGGCTGAAAGCTCTCTTTTCTTATTTGTTTCATGAAGTGCTTGCCAACGGAAAGCTGCTGGGCACATTGATTTTGCTCACGATTTTTTGCGTCATTCTGCAGCTTTTGCAAAATGCTTTTCAGCAAAGCACCGTCAGTAAGGTCGCTTACTCAATTGTGTACATGGTGCTGATTATCCTTGCGCTTAATAGCTTTCATGTGGCAATTAACTATGCAACTGAGGCGATTCAGACGATGACCAGCTTTATCCTGGCGCTCATTCCGCTCCTCTTGGCGCTTTTGGCTTCCTCAGGCGGAGCTGTATCTGCTGCCTTCTTTCATCCTGTTATCCTCTTCCTGATGAACACGAGCGGTCTCTTGATTCAGAATATCGTCATGCCGCTGATTTTCTTATCAGCGATTCTGAGCATTGTCAGCACCATGACCGAACAATACAAAGTAACGCAGCTGGCCAACCTGCTCAGAAATATCGCCATCGGAGCGCTGGCTGTTTTTCTTACCATCTTTCTCGGCGTCATCTCTGTTCAGGGAGCCTCGGCTGCAGTGACAGACGGCATTACGCTCAGGACGGCTAAATTTATAACCGGAAATTTTATTCCTGTGCTTGGCCGAATGTTTACAGACGCAACAGATACAGTAATCAGCGCCTCTTTACTGCTGAAAAATACGGTAGGGATTCTCGGTGTCGCTATTTTGATCTGTATCGCGGCATTTCCGGCAATCAAAGTGCTTTCCCTCGCTTTTATTTATAAGCTGGCAGCCGCGATTCTTCAGCCGCTAGGAGGAGGGCCCGTCATCACCTGCCTCGACGTCATCAGCAAAAGCGTCATTTATATTTTTGCAGCTCTCGCCATTGTGTCTCTCATGTTTTTTTTAAGCCTTACTGTCATAATCACAGCCGGAAACCTCACGATGATGATGAAATGAAGGAGGCAGGCGAATGAGTTTTTTAACGGAATGGCTTACCACCATCGTGTTGTTTATCCTATTTGCAATTGTGATTGATATGCTGCTGCCGAGCTCCAGCATGCAAAAGTACGCAAAAATGGTAGTCAGCCTGCTCTTGATTGTCGTCATGCTTACGCCGATTTTTAAACTTTTCAAGACAGACCCCGAAGTCATCTTTGAATATCTCACAAAAAATGGGCAGTCAGAGTCTGCCGACATAAAAAATCAAATCAATTCAAAAAAAATAGAAATACAAGCTTCCCAGCGCGCATATATTCTAGAAGAAATGGCTGTCCAACTAAAAAAGAAAGCGGAGGAGAGATTCAGTCATGATGAATATAAAGTAGGCCGCATCAAACTCACGGCAGGAGAAAAGGTAGATTCAGAAGAGGATATTAAAACAATCAGCGTGTATATGGCCCCGTCTTCTGAAAAAACGGTCCAAACGGTCGCGCCGGTCCACATTGATACAGATCATGCATACGTAACGAAAGAAGCAGCCGAACAAAAAGAAGCCAAACAGATAAAAACGCAGCTCGCGGACATTTGGGAAATCGGAAGTGAGAAAATTACGGTTCATATGGATGGCGGGGAGAGTGTCGGCAATGAATAAAAACGGATTATGGAATGTATTGAAAAAGCAGTTTCTTCCGGGACAAACGAAGGACGGCGAAAAGCCGAAGCTGACCAAATATCATTACTTTCTATTCGTTTTTGTTCTCGGAGTTTCCTTTATGCTTGTCAGCCAGCTGTTTTCTTCACCTGAGAAAACAGAAAACGCCAAAACGATAACGGCCGTATCATCACAACATTCCGCAGACAGCAAAGAGAAAACAGCCGAAGTGTTTAAAGCCTCAAAATCTGATAAACCTAAAGACTCGATCGATGACTATGAAAAAGAATACGAAAATCAGCTGAAAGAAATTCTTGAAACAATCATTGGTGTGGACGATGTCTCGGTTGTCGTGAATGTAGATGCAACGTCGCTGAAAGTATACGAAAAAAACAAATCAAACAAAAATACAACCACTGAAGAAACTGACAAAGAAGGCGGAACAAGAAGCGTTACAGACCAAACATCGGAGGAAGAAATCGTCATGATCAAAAACGGCGATAAAGAAACACCTGTCGTCGTCCAAACGAAAAAACCTGATATACGCGGTGTACTCGTTGTTGCTCAGGGAGTGGACAACGTTCAAATAAAACAAACCATTATCGAAGCGGTGACACGGGTCCTGGATGTTCCAAGCCACCGGGTTGCGGTTGCCCCTAAAAAAATAAAGGAGGATTCATAAATGCTTAAAAAACAAACCGTTTGGCTATTAACAATGCTTAGTCTTGTCGTGGTGTTAAGCGTCTACTATATCATGTCGCCGGAAAGCAAAAACGCCGTGCAGATGCAAAGTGAAAAAAGCTCGTCTGACAGCGGAGAGGTCGCAACTGAAAAAGCGCCTGCCAAGCAAGACACGAAGGAAAAAAGCGGTACAGAAACTGAAAAAGGAAAAGAAGATGGAACAAAGGGAACGAAAGATTCATCAGCAGACAAGGAAACATCCGCTGAAGCCAGTGAAAAAGGAACTGTTGTTACGGAAACAGCCGATGATGATTTGTTTACAACGTACCGTCTTGATTTAGAAGATGCCAGAAGCAAAGAAAGAGAAGAGCTGAATGCCATTGTGTCAAGCGATGATGCAACAGCCAAGGAGAAAAGCGAAGCATACGATAAAATGACGGCTCTCAGTGAAGTGGAAGGAACAGAAAAACAGCTGGAAACGCTGATTAAAACACAAGGTTACGAGGATGCGCTTGTTAATGCTGAAGGAGATAAAATCAATATTACAGTCAAATCAGACAAACACTCCAAATCGAAGGCGACAGCCATTATAGACCTTGTGGCAAAAGAAATTAAAACAATGAAAGATGTCGCTGTCACATTTGAACCATCCAAGTAAGAAAGAGGAAAAAGAAGTCCGCTAAACAAGCGGGCTTTTTGCGTTGCTGTCATATTAGAGTTGAATTCAAAAGTCCGCTCCTGTAAGATGAACATAGTATGTACTTTTAGTAGTAACCTATAAAAAAGAAATTTCATACATAGGAGTGCGATTGAATGTTAAATATCAAAGAAATCCACGAGCTGATTAAAGCAATTGACGAGTCTACAATTGACGAATTCGTATATGAAAATGAAGGTGCATCCTTAAAATTGAAAAAACATGAAGCAGGCACTGTTCAAGTCATGCAGCAGGCGCCGGCAGCACCTGTACAGGCACAGGCTCCGCAGGCAACTCAGCCGCAAGTGCAGCAAGCAGCGCCTGCACCTGCCCAAGAAGAACCTAAGCAAGATGAGAATTTGCATAAAATCACTTCACCAATGGTAGGAACATTTTATGCTTCTTCATCACCGGAAGCCGGTCCTTATGTAACTGCAGGCTCTAAAGTAAATGAAAACACAGTTGTCTGCATTGTGGAAGCAATGAAGCTATTCAACGAAATCGAAGCGGAAGTAAAAGGCGAAATCGTTGAAGTATTAGTTGAAAACGGCCAGCTGGTTGAGTATGGACAACCTCTATTTCTTGTAAAAGCGGAGTAAGGAGACTTAACATGATAAAAAAGCTATTGATCGCCAACAGAGGAGAAATTGCTGTCAGAATCATCAGAGCCTGCAAAGAGCTCGGCATTGAGACTGTCGCTGTTTATTCAGAAGCTGATAAAGATGCCCTGCATGTGCAAATGGCTGATGAGGCTTTTTGTATCGGACCGAAAGCATCAAAAGACAGCTATCTAAACGTTACAAATATCGTAAGTGTCGCCAAGCTTACCGGCACAGACGCTATTCATCCGGGATACGGATTTTTAGCTGAAAACGCCGACTTCGCGGAATTATGTGAAGAAGTGAATGTCACGTTTGTCGGACCAAGCGCTGAGGCCATTTCAAAAATGGGAACAAAAGACGTTGCGCGGGAGACGATGAAACAGGCGGGCGTGCCAATCGTACCGGGTTCACAGGGAATTATAGAAAATGTGGAAGAAGCGGTTTCGCTTGCTAATGAAATTGGGTATCCTGTAATTATAAAAGCCACCGCAGGCGGAGGCGGAAAAGGAATTAGGGTTGCCCGCACTGAAGAGGAATTGATTAATGGCATTAAGATTACACAGCAGGAAGCGGCAACTGCATTCGGAAATCCAGGTGTATACATCGAAAAATACATAGAAGATTTTCGCCACGTTGAGATCCAAGTGCTTGCTGATAACTATGGAAATACGATCCATTTGGGCGAACGCGACTGCTCGATCCAAAGACGCCTGCAAAAGCTTTTGGAAGAATCACCATCTCCTGCCCTTGATTCAGAAATCAGGGAGCAAATGGGAGATGCAGCGGTAAAGGCTGCAAAAGCGGTTGGCTATACTGGTGCTGGAACAGTTGAATTTATCTATGACTACAATGAACAGCGCTATTACTTCATGGAAATGAACACCAGAATTCAGGTGGAGCACCCAGTCACAGAAATGGTGACGGGAACTGACCTGATCAAGGAACAAATCAAAGTGGCATCAGGAATGGAACTGAGCCTCAAGCAAGAAGATGTTGAATTTGAAGGCTGGGCCATCGAATGCCGAATCAACGCAGAAAACCCAAGTAAAAATTTCATGCCGTCACCTGGTGAAATTAAAATGTACCTGCCTCCTGGCGGTCTTGGTGTCCGTGTCGATTCAGCTGCGTACCCTGGCTATTCCATCCCACCGTACTATGACAGCATGATTGCAAAGGTAATCACATACGGAAAAACGAGGGATGAAGCGATTGCCCGCATGAAGCGCGCATTGAGCGAATTCGTCATCGAAGGCATTGAGACAACAATCCCTTTCCATTTAAAACTGCTTGAACACGAAACATTTGTGAGCGGAGAGTTTAATACGAAATTTTTAGAAACATATGATGTAATGGGCTCATAATTTTTACGGAGGTGAATTGAATGAAAGACAACAGCTTGCTTAAAATGGATCACGAAGATACGCATTTGGGTAAGGTTGAGATTGCACCGGAGGTCATTGAGGTCATTGCCGGCATTGCAGCATCAGAAGTTGATGGGGTTGCCGAAATGCGCGGAAACTTTGCGACAGGCGTCGTTGAGCGCTTTGGCAAAGTGAATCATGGCAAAGGTGTCAAAGTCGACCTGGCGGATGACGGAATTACGATCGATGTATACTGTGTCGTTACATTTGGCGTTTCGATTCCGAAAGTTGCAGCATCCGTTCAGGAAAACATTCGTCAAACCTTATTAAATATGACGTCTCTTTCGATTAACGAGATCAATATTCACATCGTCGGCATTCAATTTGACACAAAAGCCCAAGAAGTCCAAATCGACGAAGAAATGTAAATGGCTTAACACGAAACCAAGGGGAGGGCGGCCCTTTGGTTTTTTTACACGTTACCCTTTATTTCAAAGCATGAAGAAAGCCGGCTTACATAGCCGAGTTTCTTCATGAACGTGAAATCCGAATAATCATATTAAGGTGTGTGAAAATATTCGGCAATAGGGTAAAAAACCTTGATTTCAATATGCGGATACGAAAAAAATATGTTATGATCTCTTTGTGGCTTAACGACAAGCGGATAAAGAGGATCAAAGGAGAAAGAAAATGAAAAGAAGAACAGCAAGAGAAAAAGCTTTGCAGGCACTATTTCAAATTGATGTCAGCGATATTGCAGTGAATGAAGCCATAGAACACGCACTGGATGAAGAAAAAACAGATCCTTTCTTTGAACAGCTTGTACACGGGGTATTGGAACACCAAGACCAGCTGGATGAAATGATCTCCAAGCATCTGGTGAATTGGAAGCTCGATCGGATTGCCAATGTTGACCGTGCGATTTTGCGCCTGGCAGCATATGAAATGGCATATGCCGAAGACATTCCGGTTAATGTCTCCATGAACGAAGCGATTGAGCTGGCAAAACGGTTTGGTGATGACAAAGCGACAAAGTTTGTAAACGGGGTTCTTTCTAACATTAAATCTGATATTGAACAATCATAGGAGGAAAGAAAATGACTGCAACAATCATCGACGGAAAAGAAACGGCTAGAGAAAAACGCGAACAATTGGCAAAAGAGGTAGAAGAGCTTAAAAAGCAAGGCGTCACTCCCGGACTGGCGGTTATTTTGATTGGAGATGATCCTGCTTCTCACTCTTACGTGCGAGGAAAGAAAAAAGCGGCAGAAACAATGGGAATGAATTTCAAGCTCGATCAATTTGACAGCAGCCTCACAGAAGCTGAACTGCTTTCCATTATTGATCAATATAACCAAGACCCTGAGTTTCATGGCATTCTCGTTCAGCTTCCGCTCCCAGACCATATTTCTGAAAAAGCGGTGATCGAACGTATCTCTCCTGATAAAGATGTAGACGGTTTTCATCCGTTAAACGTAGGGAAAATGCTGCTTGGCGAAGATACGTTTCTTCCTTGCACGCCTCATGGAATTGTTGAGCTTTTGAAGAAAACCAATATTGACCTTTCCGGTAAAGAGGTTGTTGTAGTCGGCCGAAGCAACATTGTCGGCAAACCTGTCGGCCAGCTTTTATTAAATGAAAACGCGACGGTTACTTACTGTCATTCAAGAACAGAAAATATTACTGAACATACGAAAAAAGCGGACATCCTGGTGGTGGCAGTCGGCAGAGCCAACTTCATCAGTGCAGACCAGATCAAAGAGGGCGCTGTTGTCATTGACGTCGGCGTTAACCGTCTGGAAAACGGAAAGCTTTGCGGAGACGTTGAATTTGAAGGGGCAAAGGAAAAAGCGTCCTTCATCACGCCGGTTCCGGGCGGAGTAGGTCCGATGACCATCACGATGCTTGCGCATAATACTGTTAAATCTGCGAAACGTACGTTATCATAGATAATTGGAGATATTCACAGGCGAAATGTTTACCCGCCTTGAATATGAGCACGATACCCGCTTCTTCAGGCTCCTAAAGCCAGGGCGGGTTTTCTTTAGTTATGGTGCAGGAATGCTTAGGAGAGGAGTTTTTAGACATGGGTGAAGCAGCGTATGTGACCGTCTCAGCGCTGACAAAGTATATAAAACGAAAATTCGATGTAGATCCTCACCTTGAAAATATTTGGATTAAAGGCGAATTGTCGAATGTAAAGATACACACACGAGGGCATATTTATTTCACTTTAAAAGACGAAAACGCAAGAATGCAGTCGGTGATGTTCGCGAGACAAAGCGAGCGTCTGCCTTTTAAACCTGAAAACGGAATGAAAGTGCTGGTCAGAGGCGGAATTTCCGTATATGAACCGAGCGGAAACTATCAATTATATGCCAAAGAAATGCAGCCTGACGGGGTTGGAGCGCTTTATTTAGCGTACGAAGAATTAAAAAAGAAGCTTGCCGGAGAAGGTTTATTTGACGACCGCTACAAAAAACAAATCCCCGCATTTCCAGCCACAATCGGGGTTGTGACATCTCCTACGGGTGCCGCTGTCAGAGACGTTATTACAACTCTAAAAAGAAGATATCCCCTTGTAAAAGTCATTGTTCTTCCAGCGCTCGTACAAGGTGAAAATGCGAGCAGATCCATCGTTACGCGCATTGAAGAGGCAAATGAAAAAGAGATTTGCGACGTATTAATTGTCGGGAGAGGCGGCGGTTCGATAGAAGAACTGTGGGCATTCAATGAAGAAATTGTAGCACGCGCCATCTTTGCTTCCAATATTCCGATTATATCGGCAGTCGGACATGAGACGGATTTTACGATCAGTGATTTTGTCGCCGATATCAGAGCCGCGACGCCGACAGGAGCAGCTGAGATTGCTGTGCCTCATACCACTGATTTAATCGAACGCACAAAAACAGCGGAAGTCAGAATGACAAGAGCGATGCAGCAGCACCTCGGCCAGAAAAAAGAACGGATTCAAACGCTGCAATCGTCCTATGCCTTTCGTTTTCCAAAGCGTTTGTATGCGCAAAAAGAGCAGCAGTTTGACCTCGCGTACCAGCAGTTTCAAGCACAGCTGACCGCTCTTTTAGATCGGAAAAGCAGACAGCTGGAGCGTGAAACGTACAGATTAGAGGCACTGCATCCTCATGAACAGCTGAAACAAGCGAGAACACGATACCAGGAACAAACAAATCAGCTGAGAAAAAATATGAATATCCAAATGAAGCAGCTGCATTCCCAATTTCAAACCGTTCTTGGCAAGCTGAATGCACTAAGTCCTCTTCAAGTGATGGAAAGAGGATACAGCTTGGCTTATAAAGAAGATAAACTCATTAAAAGTGTCAGTCAAATAGAAGAGCAGGACCGGCTTGAAGTCAAGCTGAAGGATGGCGTGCTGACCTGTGAAGTATTAGAAAAGAGAGGGGAAGAAAAATGACAGACGTGAAAAAAAATGAAAACATGACATTTGAAGAAGCGATGAAAGGGCTTGAGAGCATTGTATCAAAGCTTGAAGAGGGAGATGTGCCTCTAGAGCAAGCCATTAACTATTTCCAAGAAGGCATGGCTCTGTCAAAAATGTGCCATGAAAAGCTGCAAAAAGTCGAAAAGCAAATGGACTTCATTTTAAAAGAAGACGGCGAACTGGCACCTTTCAGTGTTCAGGAGGAAGACGAAGGTGACAAATAAATTAACGAGCTTTCTGGCGGACCGGAAAAAAACAATTGAAAATCAGCTTTCTGTCTATACAGAAAAGCTTGATATGCCGGACTCATTAAAGAAATCTATGCTATATTCTCTACAGGCCGGCGGAAAGCGGCTGCGGCCTCTGATTGTACTGGCTGTTTTAAACGCATATGGAAAAAGCGAAAAAGACGGCATTCCGGTGGGCTGTGCTGTCGAAATGATTCACACGTATTCGTTAATTCATGATGATCTTCCATGCATGGATGATGACGATTTGCGCCGCGGGAAGCCGACAAACCATAAAGTGTTTGGTGAAGCGACGGCAGTATTAGCGGGTGACGGGCTACTCACAGAAAGCTTTAAGCTGATTACCTCCCACGTGTCAGACGAGGTGTCAGCAGAAAAGCGCCTGCGGCTTGTGAATGAACTGATTTCAGCGGCAGGCACCGAAGGCATGGTCGGTGGGCAAGTAGCTGATATGGAAGCGGAAAACCGACAAGTCACGCTTGAAGAGCTCGAATCCATTCATGAACGGAAAACGGCCAAGCTCCTTGGCTTTTGTGTAATAGCCGGTGCTATTTTGGCTGATGCGCCTGAGGAAGACATTGAAACACTGCGTACCTTCAGCAGCCACATTGGAATCGGATTTCAAATCAGAGACGATATTTTAGATTTAGAAGGCAGTGAAGAGAAAATCGGCAAACGTGTCGGCTCGGATACCACAAATGACAAATCGACATACCCGTCGCTTCTTTCATTGGAAGGGGCCAAACATAAATTGGATGTTCATATAAAAGAGGCGAAGCGATTGATCGGCGGACTCTCTCTTCAAAAAGACCTTTTATATGAGCTATGTGATTTAATTGCGGCAAGAGATCATTAAAACGATCCTAATTTGAAGCGGCTGCACGAGATATGGTAAAATGTAAGCAGTTTATATGAAAAATGAAAAGGAAAAGCGCGTTTGTCTTTTTTTATGTCTGAGATTATTGTCAGCTCGGCATGCAAAAGACATGTATCATTGCAGAAATTCATGCTGAAAGTGAGTTGATCCGCTTTGGATCTTTTATCAATACAGGACCCGTCGTTTTTAAAAAACATGTCCATTGATGAATTAGAGAAATTAAGTGATGAAATCCGTCAGTTTTTAATTACAAGTTTATCCGCTTCCGGCGGCCACATCGGCCCAAACTTAGGTGTCGTAGAGCTTACTGTTGCCCTGCATAAGGAATTTAACAGCCCGAAAGACAAATTTTTATGGGATGTAGGCCATCAGTCGTATGTCCATAAGCTGCTGACAGGACGCGGAAAAGAATTTGCGACGCTTCGCCAGTACAAAGGGCTTTGCGGATTTCCAAAGCGGAGTGAAAGCGAGCACGATGTTTGGGAAACCGGGCACAGCTCGACTTCTCTGTCAGGCGCGATGGGGATGGCAGCTGCCCGTGATATTAAAGGAACGGATGAATATATTATTCCGATCATTGGTGACGGCGCGCTGACCGGCGGTATGGCGCTCGAAGCCCTTAACCACATCGGCGACGAGAAAAAAGACATGATTGTCATCCTTAATGATAATGAAATGAGTATTGCACCAAATGTCGGTGCCATTCACTCTATGCTCGGACGGCTCCGTACTGCGGGGAAATACCAGTGGGTCAAAGATGAGCTTGAATACTTATTTAAAAAGATTCCGGCAGTTGGGGGCAAGCTTGCCGCCACGGCGGAACGAGTCAAAGACAGCCTGAAATACATGCTCGTCTCCGGAATGTTTTTCGAGGAGCTCGGTTTTACGTATTTGGGTCCAGTGGACGGACATTCTTATCATGAGCTGATTGAGAATCTTCAATACGCCAAAAAAACGAAAGGCCCTGTTCTTCTGCATGTCATCACGAAAAAAGGGAAGGGGTACAAACCGGCTGAGACCGATACGATTGGGACATGGCATGGTACCGGACCATATAAAATTAATACCGGTGACTTTGTAAAGCCGAAAGCCGCAGCTCCTTCGTGGAGCGGTCTTGTCAGCGGAACTGTGCAGCGAATGGCGCGCGAGGACGGACGCATTGTAGCCATTACGCCGGCTATGCCTGTCGGTTCAAAGCTTGAAGGTTTCGCAAAGGAATTCCCTGACCGGATGTTCGACGTAGGAATCGCAGAACAGCATGCCGCAACGATGGCGGCAGCTATGGCAATGCAGGGTATGAAGCCGTTTTTGGCGATTTACTCAACCTTCCTGCAAAGGGCATATGACCAAGTTGTCCATGACATCTGCCGCCAAAAAGCCAATGTGTTTATTGGAATTGACCGTGCAGGACTCGTTGGCGCTGATGGAGAGACACATCAAGGCGTGTTTGATATTGCGTTTATGCGCCACATTCCAAACATGGTCTTAATGATGCCGAAAGACGAAAATGAAGGCCAGCACATGGTTCATACAGCACTTAGCTATGACGAAGGCCCGATAGCGATGCGTTTTCCGCGCGGAAACGGACTCGGCGTAAAAATGGATGAACAGTTGAAAACGATTCCGATCGGTACGTGGGAGGTGCTGCGTCCGGGGAACGATGCTGTCATCTTAACATTCGGCACAACAATCGAAATGGCGATTGAAGCAGCCGAAGAGCTGCAGAAAGAAGGCCTTTCCGTGCGCGTTGTGAATGCGCGTTTTATTAAGCCGATTGATGAAAAGATGATGAAGAGTATCCTAAAAGAAGGCTTGCCAATTTTAACAATTGAAGAAGCGGTCTTAGAAGGCGGTTTCGGAAGCTCGATTTTAGAATTCGCTCATGATCAAGGTGAATATCATACTCCGATTGACAGAATGGGTATACCTGATCGGTTTATTGAACACGGAAGCGTAACAGCGCTTCTTGAGGAAATTGGACTGACAAAACAGCAGGTGGCAAATCGTATTAGATTACTGATGTCGCCAAAGACACACAAAGGAATTGGATCATGACGTCAAAGAAAGAACGATTAGATGTATTATTAGTGGAAAGAGGGCTGGCGGAAACGCGTGAAAAAGCCAAAAGAGCCATTATGGCGGGGATCGTCTATTCAAACGAAAACCGCTTGGACAAGCCTGGAGAAAAAATTGACCGCGACCTTCCGTTAACTGTCAAAGGAAACCCGTTGAGGTATGTGAGCAGGGGCGGCTTAAAGCTCGAAAAAGCGTTGAAGGAATTTCCCGTCTCTGTCAAAGATAAAATTATGATTGATATTGGCTCCTCCACCGGCGGTTTTACGGACTGCGCTTTGCAAAATGGAGCTAAACAGTCATACGCTGTGGATGTAGGCTATAATCAGCTTGCATGGAAGCTTAGACAGGATGAACGGGTCGTCGTGATGGAACGGACGAACTTTCGTTATGCAACACCGGCAGACTTTACAAAGGGCATGCCGGAGTTTGCCACAATTGATGTGTCCTTTATTTCACTGCGGCTCATCCTGCCTGTCCTAAGAACTTTGCTCGTACCGGGCAGCGACTGCATGGCTTTAGTTAAGCCTCAGTTTGAAGCGGGACGGGAATCCGTCGGCAAAAAAGGGATTGTCAGAGATCCTAAAGTGCATGCTGATGTGCTCAAGCGAATGATCAGTTTTTCTGCCGCTGAAGGCTATATCTGTAAAGGCTTGTCATTTTCTCCAATCACGGGAGGAGACGGAAATATTGAGTTTCTCCTTCATTTGCATTGGCCGGGAGAGGGACAGGAAGGCCAGGAGCTGCCGGAAGAAGAGATCATGCGCGTTGTAGAAGAAGCACATAAGACGTTAAAAGAAAAAAAAGCAGATGTACCGGAATAATAGGGCGCTATTATTCCTTTTTTCTGCATTCATGTACAATGTGCAGAGAATCATATAACATAAAAGAACAGATAAGCTTGGAAATAGAGGTGCTTACATGAACAAAGGCCAGAGGCATATTAAAATCAGAGAGATCATTACAAGAAATGAAATCGAAACGCAGGATGAATTGGTCGACATGCTGAAGCAGGATGGATACAAAGTAACGCAGGCCACGGTATCACGGGATATTAAAGAACTTCACCTTGTAAAAGTGCCTACAAATAATGGTTCTTACAAATACAGTCTTCCGGCGGACCAGCGTTTCAATCCGCTGTCTAAACTAAAGCGGGCATTGATGGACGCATTTGTGAAAATAGACTCAGCAAGCCATATGATTGTGCTGAAAACGATGCCGGGCAATGCCCAGGCAATCGGGGCGCTGATGGACAATTTGGACTGGGATGAAATGATGGGGACCATTTGCGGAGATGATACGATTTTAATTATTTGCCGGACTCCTGAAGATACAGAAGGCGTAAAAAACAGGCTGCTTGAACTGCTGTAACAGAAAATCTAACAAAGATAAGAGGTGTAATGCTGTTTGTTAGCTGAACTATCGATTAAAAACTTTGCCATTATTGAGGAACTGACGGTTTCTTTTGAACGCGGGCTTACGGTTTTAACAGGAGAAACCGGAGCCGGCAAATCCATCATCATAGATGCCATTTCTCTTTTAGTCGGAGGTCGCGGATCATCTGAATTTGTTAGATATGGGGAAGCAAAAGCCGAACTTGAAGGGCTGTTTCTGTTGGAGAGCGGCCATCCTGTTTTAGGCGTATGCGCTGAGCAGGGAATCGACGTTTCAGACGAAATGATCGTCATGAGAAGGGATATCAGCACGAGCGGGAAAAGCGTTTGCCGTGTCAATGGCAAGCTTGTCACGATTGCCTCGCTAAGAGAGATCGGCAGGCTTTTATTAGATATTCACGGGCAGCACGATAACCAGCTGTTAATGGAAGACGAAAATCATCTCCAGCTTTTGGACAAGTTTGCCGGGGCCGAAGTGGAAAGCGCGCTCAAAACGTATCAGGAAGGGTACCAGCGGTATATGAAGCTGCTCAAAAAGCTTAAGCAGCTTTCTGAAAGCGAACAGGAAATGGCCCATCGTCTTGATCTTATTCAATTTCAGCTCGAAGAAATCGAATCGGCAAAGCTTGAGCTTAACGAAGATGAACAGCTCCAAGAAGAGCGCCAGGAAATTTCAAACTTTGAGAAGATATATGAATCCCTGCAAAATGCATATAACGCGCTTCGCAGTGAGCAGGGCGGATTGGACTGGGTCGGAATGGCATCAGCGCAGCTTGAAGATATCTCTGATATTAACGAACCGCTGAAAAAACTGTCTGAAAGTGTTTCGAACTCCTACTATTTGCTTGAGGATGCCACATTTCAGATGAGAAATATGCTGGATGAGCTTGAATTTGATCCGGAACGCCTGAACTATATTGAGACACGACTTAATGAAATCAAACAGCTGAAACGAAAATACGGTGCCACTGTTGAAGACATTTTGGAATATGCTTCTAAAATTGAAGAAGAGATTGACCAAATTGAAAACAGGGACAGCCACCTTCAAAGCTTGAAAAAGGAGCTTGACTCCGTCGGCAAAGATGTCGCAGTGGAAGCGGCAAATGTGTCACAAATCCGAAAAACATGGGCGAAAAAGCTGGCTGATGAGATTCATCGGGAATTAAAAAGCCTGTACATGGAAAAATCAACTTTTGATACGGAATTTAAGGTTAGAACAGCGTCACGCAATGAAGAGGCTCCGCTTGTAAACGGCCAGCCCGTTCAGCTGACTGAACAAGGGATTGACCTGGTGAAGTTTTTAATTTCAACCAATACAGGTGAGCCGCTGAAATCCCTTTCGAAAGTCGCTTCAGGTGGAGAGCTGTCACGGGTGATGCTTGCCATAAAAAGCATTTTTTCCTCACAGCAGGATGTGACATCGATCATTTTTGATGAGGTTGATACTGGTGTAAGCGGCAGGGTCGCACAGGCAATCGCAGAGAAGATCCATAAGGTGTCAATAGGATCACAAGTGCTGTGCATTACACACCTGCCTCAGGTGGCTGCCATGGCGGATACGCATCTTTATATTGCGAAGGAGTTAAAAGACGGCAGAACGACGACACGTGTCAAGCCGCTCTCTAAGCAGGAAAAGGTAGCGGAAATCGGGCGCATGATTGCAGGTGTCGAAGTAACCGACTTAACGAAACGCCATGCGAAAGAACTTTTAAAACAAGCGGATCAAGTCAAAACAACTGGGTAAGCTGCGCGAGAAGCGCAGCTTATTTTTTTCGTGCACATCCATTCGTTCATCAGTATATCCAATGTTTTTCTTCATATGACAGTTATAAATAAGCCGTCAGAAGGCAAAATTAAATGATGTAGCAGCAAGTCATAAAGAAGGTGTGGGATAGGAGCGAGGAGAGTGAAGTAGTGAATGCCCGATAACATCAGAAAAGCAGTAGGTTTAATTCTCCTTGTTTCGTTATTAAGTGTAGGTTTATGCAAACCGCTAAAAGAATATTTATTGATTCCAACGCAAATGAGAGTATTTGAAACCCAAACACAAGCGATTGAAACAAGTTTATCGGTAAACGCTCAGACACCAGAATCCTCAGAAGCGTTTACAGTAAAGAAAGATCCGCATGAAATCAAGGTGACGGGCAAAAAATCAGGTGAGTCAGAATTGGTATATGATCTTGCCGGATTTCCAATTAAAAAAACAAAAGTGCATGTTCTTCCTGATTTAAAGGTTATACCTGGCGGACAATCAATCGGTGTAAAACTTCATTCCGTCGGTGTTCTTGTCGTCGGATTTCATCAAATCAATACAAGTGAAGGCAAAAAATCTCCGGGAGAAACGGCCGGAATTGAATCGGGCGACATCATTATTGAGATGAATGGACAGAAAATTAAAAAAATGAATGATGTAGCCCCATTTATTCAAAAGGCTGGGAAAACTGGTGAATCTTTAGACTTACTGATCAAACGTGACAAACAGAAAATCAAAACGAAGCTGATCCCAGAAAAGGATGAAGGAGAAGGCAAATACAGAATCGGGTTATATATCAGAGATTCTGCTGCCGGCATCGGCACTATGACCTTTTATGAACCGAAAACAAAAAAATACGGAGCACTTGGCCACGTGATTTCCGATATGGACACAAAGAAACCAATTGTAGTGGAGAATGGAGAAATCGTTAAATCCACTGTAACATCAATTGAAAAAGGGACAGGCGGTAATCCGGGAGAAAAACTGGCGCGATTTTCCTCAGAACGCAAAACGATCGGGGATATTAACAGAAACAGCCCGTTTGGGATTTTCGGCACACTGCATCAGCCGATTCAAAACAACATATCAGATCAAGCATTGCCGGTTGCGTTTTCTACCGAAGTCAAAAAAGGGCCGGCTGAAATTTTAACGGTTATTGATGATGACAAAGTAGAAAAATTCGATATTGAAATCGTCAGCACAACGCCGCAAAAATTCCCTGCGACAAAAGGAATGGTGTTGAAAATTACCGATCCAAGGCTGTTGAAAGAAACAGGAGGCATCGTACAGGGGATGAGCGGAAGCCCGATTATTCAAAATGGAAAAGTGATCGGTGCTGTCACCCATGTATTTGTAAATGACCCGACAAGCGGCTACGGTGTTCATATTGAATGGATGCTGTCAGAAGCAGGAATCGATATTTATGGAAAAGAAAAAGCAAGCTGACTGCCGGAGTTTCCGGCAGTTTTTTTATTTTGATCCCTCTTCACTTCTCAGAATACATACGGTAAAATATACAAAAGAAGATTTTTCGACAAATTCACGTTTCCTTGTTTGTCAAATTTCATTTTTAGTCGAAAAACAGAGAAAAACATAGAATAACAAAGATATGCCACTAATATTGGTGATTATGATTTTTTTAGAGGGTATATAGCGGTTTTGTCGAATGTAAACATGTAGCAAGGGTGAATCCTGTTAACTACATTTGGGGAGGAAGAAACGTGGAGAAAATTAAAGTTTGTGTTGCTGATGATAATCGAGAGCTGGTAAACCTGTTAAGTGAATATATAGAAGGACAGGAAGACATGGAAGTGATCGGCGTTGCTTATAACGGACAGGAATGCCTGTCGCTGTTTAAAGAAAAAGATCCCGATGTGCTCGTATTAGATATTATTATGCCGCATTTAGACGGACTTGCGGTTTTAGAGAGGCTGAGGGAATCAGATCTGAAAAAACAGCCGAATGTCATTATGCTGACAGCCTTTGGGCAGGAAGATGTCACGAAAAAGGCCGTCGATTTAGGCGCGTCCTACTTTATTCTCAAACCGTTTGATATGGAAAACCTTGTCGGCCATATCCGCCAGGTCAGCGGAAATGCCAGCAGTGTGACGCATCGTGCGCCATCATCGCAAAGCAGTATTATACGCAGCAGCCAGCCTGAACCAAAGAAGAAAAATCTCGACGCGAGCATCACAAGCATTATCCATGAAATCGGCGTCCCAGCCCATATTAAAGGCTATCTCTATCTGCGCGAAGCAATCTCAATGGTATACAATGACATCGAATTGCTCGGCAGCATTACAAAAGTCCTCTATCCGGACATCGCCAAAAAATTTAACACAACCGCAAGCCGTGTAGAAAGAGCGATCCGTCATGCAATTGAAGTGGCATGGAGCAGAGGAAACATTGATTCCATTTCCTCGTTGTTCGGTTATACTGTCAGCATGACAAAAGCTAAACCGACAAATTCGGAGTTCATTGCAATGGTTGCGGATAAGCTGAGGTTAGAGCATAAGGCTTCTTAAACATGAGCTTATTAAGTGGTCATTAAATCAAACGTCTTTTATTTATTAGTTTGCGCTGATAAATAGGAGGCGTTTTGTTTTGGGGACATTTGTTAGTATGGGAGAAGAATATTAAGTACCCGCATATAGTAAAGGATGGGTTTGAAAAGTAAGGAAAGCTAATGGCGTTATTACCTGCATTCTTGGTCCATTCATTAGATGTTTCCGTTGTAAAATGAAACCTTTCATCTGCAAAATCGTAAGTAAGGCGTATTCATGTAAAAAGGAGACGTACGAATGAAAAAGAAAAAAGCAAGAAAGCGTGAGGGGTTTTTCCTGGATTTTCTTTTCGAAGTTGGTGGGGAGCTCTTTCTTTTGCTGTTTAGATGTGTACACAAACTATTTATATAAAGGGAAAAAAGACTGCCGAATCGTTTCGGCAGTCTTTGCACATTAATCTTTATAAGGCACCCAGCCTGGCGTGTTCACAATTGCTTGCCATAGCGGTTCAGGCAAATGATATTTTTCTTTATCTGTGCCTTTGATCACTGTTTCGATTTGCTTTTCACGGCCTTCTTTTACTTTTACCGTCCAGTCAGGGTCAACTAGAATTTCGCGTCCCATAGCGACTAGCGGAATACCGTTTTCGATGACGGCAAGCGCGTCATCAGCGGAATGGATGGAACCGACGGCGATCAGCGGCACTTTGTTTCCGACACGTTCATTCAATAAGTCCATGCGTGTGCGAGTCGGATCTGCACCGCGGCGCGCTTTTGAGTTCACGTCCATCAGTGAGATATGAAGATAATCCAATTCTTTATCCCCTAAAGCATCAACAAGCGTATAAGTTTCAGTCATTGTCAATCCCGGTGTCTCAGGTTCTTCCGGAGACAGACGGTAGCCGACTAAGAACGCACCCTTCGCATGTTCTGAAGCGGCTTTTTTCACTTCATCGACAATAGCGAGCGGGAAGGCTAATCGTTTTTCATCGCTTCCTCCCCAGCGATCCGTGCGCTGATTGGTTTTCGGAGAATAAAACTGCTGAATTAAGTAGCCGTTTGCACCGTGAATTTCGACACCGTCAAAGCCGGCTTCAATGGCGCGTCTTGTCGCTTCTCCAAAAGCCTTCACAATGTTTTCCACTTCTTCTTCTTTTAATGCGCGAGCAATTTGTTTGCCGTTATCAAACACGTCACTTGGCCCCACAACATCCTGTTGAGGAACGAGCTCAGACGGGCACTCAATACCGCCGTGATGAATTTGCACAACGGCTTTAGCGCCTTGTGCCTGAATGGCTTGTGCTAACTTTTTTAAACCTGGAATGTTGGAATCGTCATGGATGGCCGGCTGCCCGGGGAATGCTTTTCCGTCAGGTGTAACATTTGCGCAGGCTGTAATCACCATTCCCATCTCTTTTGAACGGGGGATGATGTAGTCAAGCTCCGCTTCAGATATTGTACCGTCTTCATTAGAAGCGTAATGAGTCATCGGTGCTACTGCGATCCGGTTGTCGATTGTGACGCCGCTTTTAAACGTAAATGGTTCAAAAAGTGGCTTATACTTAGGATTCATTTGATCATCTTCTTTCGTTTGGATTCGCACATATTCTAGCCTATATGTAAAAATTAATGAATTGATCTGCTTTACCGACTGAATATCTTGAGTGCAGAGTGATGTTTTCGCCGCTCTTTTTCGGGGCCTTTGTAGCCGCCGCTGATTTGGTGGCCGATGGAGCATGTGATGACAGCTGCCGCCAGCAGCAGAACGAATTTTTTCATGGCTTTACCTTCTTTCAATAAAGTAAATATCCTTTAAAAGGTTACGCTTGGCTGACCCACCCGTCAAACGATTTGCTCACCCTATTCTCAAATTTTTTAAAATGAATAAAAAGTTGCTTCTTTCCGCTAATTTTTTCTAATTGGCGCCTCAATTAGAGCCATCCTCATAGACAAATCTGCTCGTTATCTTTCTAACAACAGGAAATGATCGGGTCGTATAGCCCTTTTGAAAATCATGGAACTTGCTCGCCTGCATTCGCGTTGTCTTTACAAATTCGCCATTCTGGTCAAAGATAAAAGCCAAACATCAGGAAGAGGTGGTCATGTGAAACAAACGGTTCTTTTGCTGTTTACTGCGCTCTTTCTATCGGGGTGCAGTGTTGCAAGTGCGGATGACTCAGTGCCAAGGTTTACCGAAGAGGGAAAATACATTGGCTCGGCTGATCCTCATACGATTGCGGTTTCTCTTAATGGAGAAGAAACCATGATACAAGTTCCGAAGGATAAACGTGATGAATGTGAATCACTGCCAGATCAGACACATGTCCTGGTGAAATATACAAAGAAGGATAATGGAACTTTACAGCTGGAAGATATTCAGCTGCGAAAGAACTCGTCATAAAAAGACCGGAGGGAGTAAGTTGAGAATGTTATGGAGGAGCTTGGCGCTGTGCGGATTGGCTTTGACGCTCGCGCCTTGTGCACAGGCAGCAGAGCCGATAGAAGGAAAAACAGTGTATATTGATGCCGGACACGGCGGTGAAGACAGTGGAGCGGTCGGAAACGGGCTCTTTGAAAAGGATATTAATTTGGCTGTCTCAGAGCATGTGACAGACAAACTAAAAGAGGAGGGAGCCAATCCTGTTGCATCCCGGTCTGACGATCATTTTCTGACCTTGGAGGAAAGAGTGGCTAAGGCAAGTGCCAATCAGGCTGACCTTTTTGTCAGTATTCATGTGAATTCTGGGGTTGCTTCAGTTTCAGGAACAGAAACGTATTTTCAATCTGATTATGAAAGGGAGAACAGCCGGCGTCTGGCATCCGATATTCAGTCACAGCTCGTTTCTTCCTTACAAACGAGAGACAGGGCCGTGAAAGAATCAGACTTTTACGTCATTACATATTCACAAATGCCAAGTGTGTTGGCGGAGCTTGGGTTTATCACGAACAGCTCTGACGCGGACAAGCTGGGAAGTGAAGAATACCAGCAAAAGGCCGCAGATGCGATTGTCAACGGCATTGATTCTTATTATGATCAGTAGATTGATACAGCCTTAATCCTAGAGTGGAGCCGACAAAATAAGTATAATGGAGAAAACTTTAGGGTTTGAGGTGAAACGATGACAAAGATTTTTGCACACCGGGGGGCATCAGGTCAATTTCCCGAAAATACAATGCTTGCATTTGAAAAAGGAATTGAAGCCGGAGCGGATGGGATAGAGCTTGATGTACAGCTGACGAAAGACGGACGCATTGTTGTGATTCATGATGAAAGACTTAATCGCATGACATCACTTAAAGGATTCGTGAAGGATACAGCCTATGATGAGGTAAAGACTGCGAATGCGGCCGCTGGTCACGATCAAGCGTACAGCGATATAAAAGTGCCGCTGCTAGAAGATGTGCTCTCGTGGGCGGTAAAAAAGGATTTTCTCATCAACATTGAATTAAAAAACAGCGTGATCCGCTATGAGGGAATGGAAGAAAAAGTGCTGGAGGCAGTGAAGCGATTCAATGTAGAGGAAAGAGTCATCCTATCCACCTTTAATCATGACAGCTTGGCGATATGCGCCCGGCTTGCGCCGCATATCGAACGGGCAGTATTAACTTCAGATGTGCTTTATCAGGCAGATCGATATATCGCGTCTATTCCGGCTTCCGGCTATCACCCGAAGTTAAACAGCCCAGGGGTCACAGATGAAGTGCTGAAGAAAATGAGGAACGGTTTGATTAAGGTAAGGCCGTATACAGTCAATCGTCCGGAAGATATGAAGCGTCTCATTGAAGCGGGAGCAGACGGCATGTTTACCGACTTTCCAGAAAAGGCTTCGGCATTGCTGAAAAATGAATAGTTGTTAGAAGGAGGCTGTTTGACGCAGCCTTCTTTTTTCATTCATTCATGCCCGTTTCAAAGCATACATTCATAGAAGACAACTAGAAATTGTAAGCGCTGTCTATCTTCTGAATGAGGTGAAACCATGAGGAAAACAGTCATTGTAAGTGCTGCAAGAACTCCATTTGGCAAATTCGGCGGAGTATTGAAAGAGGTGAAAGCTGCTGAGCTTGGGGGCATTGTGATGAAGGAGGCGCTGCAACGGGCTGGAGTCTCTGGAGATGATGTAGAAGGAAACGTCATGGGCATGGTTGTCCAGGCCGGCTCAGGGCAGATACCTTCCCGTCAAGCTGCCCGTCTGGCGGGAATGCCTTGGAGTGTGCCGTCAGAAACACTGAATAAAGTCTGTGCTTCCGGCCTTCGCGCTGTCACTTTATGTGATCAAATGATTCGGGCGCAGGATGCGGACATACTTGTTGCGGGGGGAATGGAAAGCATGAGCAATATTCCGTATGCCGTTCCCGCCGGGCGCTGGGGAGCACGGATGGGGGACGGCGAGCTTAGGGACTTAATGGTGTATGACGGATTAACGTGCGCATTTGACGAGGTGCACATGGCTGTTCACGGAAATACAGCGGCCAAGGAATATACAATCTCACGAAGAGAGCAGGACGAATGGGCGTTGAGAAGTCATGCAAGGGCAGCTAAGGCAGCCGATGAAGGGAAGTTTCAGGATGAAATTGTTCCCGTCAACTGGATCGGCCGAAAAGGAAAACCAAACGTTGTTGATAAAGATGAAGCGATTCGCCGTGACACAAGTCTGGATCAGCTCGCGAAACTTGCTCCGATTTATGCAAGTGACGGTTCTATCACAGCCGGCAATGCTCCCGGGGTCAATGACGGAGCCGGCGCGTTCGTGCTGATGTCTGAGGAAAAAGCTGCTGAGCTTGGCAAACGGCCTCTGGCTACAATTCTTGGTTTTTCAACTACGGGAATGCCAGCGCACGAGCTGGCGGCAGCGCCGGGGTTTGCCATTAACAAGCTCCTGAAAAAGAATGGTTTAACTGTCCAAGATATTGACTTGTTTGAAGTAAATGAAGCTTTTGCTTCAGTTGTTTTGACATGTGAAAAAATCGTAGGTTTCGATCTTGAAAAAGTAAATGTGAATGGCGGTGCGATCGCGCTCGGCCACCCGATCGGCGCGAGCGGGGCGAGAATTCTCATGACGCTTGTTTATGAATTAAAGCGCCGGGGAGGGGGTCTGGGCGTTGCCGCTATTTGCAGCGGGGCAGCACAGGGAGACGCCGTCTTAGTGCAGGTTCATTAAAACATGATGAAAAAGGGGATTTGAATGGAAATCAAACAAATCATGGTAGCTGGCGCAGGTCAGATGGGAAGCGGAATTGCTCAAACAGCCGCCGGCGCGGGCTTTTATGTGCGGATGTATGATGTGAATCCAGAGGCCGCGGAGGCAGGATTGAAACGGCTGAAGAAACAGCTGGCCCGTGATGCTGAGAAAGGAAAAAGGACCGAGACGGAAGTGAAGAGCGTAATCAGCCGCATTTCGATTTCTCAAACGCTTGAGGAGGCAGAGCATGCGGACATTGTGATTGAGGCTATCGCAGAAAACATGGCGGCAAAAACTGAGATGTTTAAAACACTTGATCGCATTTGCCCGCCTCATACGATTTTGGCCAGCAATACATCTTCCTTGCCTATTACAGAAATCGCTGCTGTAACAAACCGGCCTCAACGGGTTATTGGCATGCATTTTATGAATCCCGTCCCTGTAATGAAGCTGGTTGAAGTGATTCCCGGCTTGGCTACATCAGAAGAAACGGCCTTAGATGTTATGGCATTAGCGGAAAAGATGGGGAAAACAGCGGTAGAAGTCAATGATTTTCCTGGGTTTGTTTCCAACCGTGTGCTTCTTCCAATGATTAATGAAGCCATCTATTGCGTGTATGAGGGAGTGGCGAAGCCGGAGGCAATAGACGAAGTGATGAAGCTGGGCATGAATCATCCGATGGGTCCGCTTGCATTAGCGGATTTTATCGGACTGGATACGTGTTTATCAATTATGGAAGTCCTTCACTCAGGCCTTGGCGATTCCAAATACCGTCCATGCCCGCTGCTCCGCAAGTATGTCAAAGCAGGCTGGCTTGGCAAAAAGAGCGGACGCGGTTTTTATGACTATGAGGAGAGGACTTCCTGAAGTCTATTCCATCCGGGGGTGGCCGAGTTGCATGTAACCCAAGAGCAAGTCATGATGCGAAAAATGGTGCGTGATTTTGCACGAAAAGAAATTGCTCCCGCTGCGGAAATCATGGAGAAAACGGACGAATTTCCCTTTCAGCTGATCAAAAAAATGGGTGAACACGGACTGATGGGAATACCGGTGCCGGAACAATACGGCGGTGCCGGAGCGGACGTTGTTTCTTATATTTTGGCAATTCATGAGATTTCTAGAATCAGCGCGGCTGTCGGCGTGATTCTCTCCGTTCATACCTCAGTCGGCACAAATCCGATTCTGTATTTCGGCAACGAAGAACAGAAGATGAAATATATACCAAAGCTCGCGTCAGGAGACCATTTGGGCGCATTTGCACTAACGGAGCCTCACTCGGGGTCAGATGCCGGGAGCCTCCGCACAACAGCAATCAAAAAGAACGGCAAATATCTATTAAACGGATCGAAAATATTCATAACGAATGGCGGAGCAGCTGATATCTATATCACATTTGCTTTAACAGCTCCAGATCAAGGCAGGCACGGGATTTCGGCTTTTATTGTTGAAAAAAACACACCCGGTTTTACCGTTGGAAAAAAAGAAAGAAAGCTGGGGCTTTATGGCTCCAATACTACGGAACTGATTTTTGATAATGCAGAAGTGCCTGAAGTCAATTTGCTTGGCAAAGAGGGTGATGGCTTTCACATTGCGATGGCGAATTTAAATGTCGGCCGGATCGGCATTGCGGCACAGGCCCTCGGAATTGCAGAGGCGGCTCTTGAGCATGCCGTTAATTATGCGAAGCAGCGAGTGCAATTTGGAAGGCCGATTGCAGCCAATCAAGGCATATCATTTAAGCTGGCTGACATGGCGACTAGGGCAGAGGCGGCAAGGCATCTTGTCTACCACGCCGCAGACCTTCATAACCGCGGCCTAAATTGTGGAAAAGAAGCGTCTATGGCTAAACAATTTGCTTCCGATGCAGCCGTGAAGGCAGCGTTAGACGCCGTTCAAATTTATGGAGGATATGGCTATATGAAGGATTATCCGGTTGAGCGCTTGCTTCGCGATGCAAAGGTGACGCAAATCTATGAAGGGACGAATGAGATTCAAAGACTGATTATTTCCAAGTATTTGCTTGGCGGAACCTGATAGACAAAAAACGCAAAAACGGAGGTTGAGGATATGGAGGAGAAACAGCAATATTCTCCAGGGTTGGACGGTGTGATTGCGGCAGAAACTCATATTTCTTATCTTGACACCCAGTCCAGCCAGATTTTGATACGAGGCTATGATTTAATAGAACTTTCTGAAACAAAAAGCTATCTGGAGCTTGTCCATTTATTGCTGGAGGGCAGGCTGCCAGAAGAAAGTGAAATGGAGACGCTGGAACGTAAAATAAACAGTGCCTCAAGCCTGCCTGCTGATCATCTCCGTCTGCTTGAGCTGCTCCCTGAGGGCACTCATCCAATGGATAGTCTGCGTACCGGCCTGTCGGCACTTGCTGGCTATGATCGGCAAATTGATGATCGGTCTCCTTCCGCAAACAAAGAACGCGCCTATCAGCTTCTTGGGAAAATGCCTGCCCTCACTGCTGCCAGCTACAGGATCATTAATAAAAAAGAGCCGATTCTTCCGCTTCATACCCTATCCTACAGTGCGAATTTTCTATACATGATGACAGGGAAATTGCCGTCTTCATTGGAAGAACAGATTTTTGACCGGTCGCTCGTCCTGTACAGTGAGCATGAGATGCCGAATTCAACCTTTGCGGCCAGGGTCATTGCATCTACACATTCAGATCTTTATGGGGCTTTGACTGGGGCTGTCGCTTCCCTGAAAGGGAATCTTCACGGAGGAGCAAACGAAGCTGTGATGTATTTGCTTTTGGAGGCAAAAACGACATCTGATTTTGAGCAGCTTCTGCAAACAAAACTGAAAAGAAAAGAAAAAATCATGGGCTTCGGCCACCGGGTGTATATGAAAAAAATGGACCCGAGAGCACTCATGATGAAAGAGGCGCTGCAGCAATTATGCGATAAAGCCGGTGACTATCGTTTATATGAGATGTGTGAAGCGGGTGAGCGGCTGATGGAGAAGGAAAAAGGGCTTTACCCGAATTTGGATTACTATGCTGCCCCGGTGTATTGGATGCTCGGCATACCGATTCCTTTATATACGCCGGTCTTTTTCAGCGCGAGAACGTCCGGTTTATGCGCCCATGTGATCGAACAGCATGCCAATAATCGGCTCTTCCGTCCCCGTGTCAGTTACATGGGCCCGCGATATCAAACAAAACCATGAAAGGAACTGGTAGAATGCCGAAAACGGATCGTGTTATCGAAGAAATCACAGACTATGTGCTTGAAAAAGAGATTACAAGTGCCGAAGCGTATACAACAGCGGGGCATGTATTGCTGGATACCCTGGGCTGCGGGATCTTGGCGCTACGGTATCCGGAATGCACAAAGCTTCTTGGCCCGATTGTTCCAGGAACGACTGTGCCGAATGGAAGCAAAGTGCCGGGAACGTCATATGTTCTCGATCCTGTGAGGGCAGCGTTTAATATCGGCTGCATGATTCGCTGGCTCGATTACAACGATACGTGGCTGGCGGCGGAGTGGGGGCATCCATCCGATAACTTGGGAGGGATCCTTGCCGCTGCTGATTATGTATCAAGAGTGAGGCTGTCTGAAGGAAAAGAGCCGTTAACAGTACGTGACGTACTTGAGATGATGATCAAAGCACACGAGATTCAAGGTGTGCTGGCGTTAGAAAACAGCTTAAATCGAGTTGGCCTTGACCATGTGCTGTTTGTCAAAGTTGCGACAACTGCTGTTGCGGCAAAGCTTTTGGGCGGCGGAAGAGAAGAAATCAAAAATGCGCTTTCGAATGCATGGATTGACAATGCAGCATTGAGGACATACCGCCATTCACCGAATACAGGCTCGCGTAAATCATGGGCGGCAGGAGATGCAACGAGCAGAGGTGTTCATTTGGCGCTGATGTCGTTAAAAGGGGAAATGGGTTATCCGACAGCCCTGAGTGCACCGGGTTGGGGGTTCCAAGACGTTTTATTCAATAAGAAAGAGATCGAGCTTGCCCGTCCGCTCGACGCTTATGTCATGGAAAATGTGTTATTTAAAGTGTCTTATCCTGCGGAATTTCACGCCCAGACAGCGGCGGAGTGCGCCGTCATTCTTCACCCGCAGGTAAAGAACCGGATTGATGAGATTGACCGAGTTGTCATCAGAACGCATGAATCCGCTATCCGAATCATTGATAAAAAAGGCCCGCTCCATAATCCGGCAGACCGTGATCACTGTCTCCAATACATTACAGCAATCGGTTTGCTTTTTGGTGATATCACCGCACAGCATTATGAAGCTGAAACAGCGAGTGATCCGAGAATAGATAAACTTCGTGATAAAATGGAAGTGACTGAAAATAAAACATATACCGAGGATTATTTGAAACCTGATAAACGTTCCATCTCAAATGCCGTTCAGGTTCATTTTAAAGACGGAACGAGCACGGAAATGGTGGAATGTGAGTTTCCCCTCGGCCATCGTTTTCGAAGAGAGGAAGCAGTGCCGAAACTGTTGGAAAAGTTTTCTGACAATCTCAAAACCCATTTTCCTGATAAACAGCACAAACACATTTATGAGCGCTGTACCAGCTATGAGACATTACAAACGATGCGCGTAAATGAATTCGTAGACATGTTCTGCATGTAAAAGGGGGATTTGTTTCATGTCGTGGATCGTCAATAAGCAATCGTCACAAGAGGAGCTTGCCGGGCGTTTCCGCAAGCTGATGTCAGCACCGGACATTCTTCAAATTCCCGGCGCCCATGACGGGATGGCCGCTTTGCTTGCGAAAGAAGCCGGTTTTTCTGCTATTTATTTGTCCGGTGCTGCCTATACAGCCAGCAGGGGGCTGCCTGATTTAGGGATCATCACATCGGCAGAGATAGCTGAACGGGCCAAAGATCTTGTGCGTGCAGCTGATCTGCCTTTGCTTGTGGATATCGATACGGGATTTGGCGGTGTCTTAAATGCCGCCCGAACAGCCCGGGAGATGCTTGAAGCCAGGGTAGCAGCCGTTCAAATAGAAGACCAGCAGCTCCCAAAAAAATGCGGACATTTAAATGGCAAACAGCTAGTTCCGATCAAGGAAATGGCGCAAAAAATAAAAGCCATTAAACAAGCGGCTCCCTCCCTTATTGTTGTTGCCCGTTCTGATGCCAGGGCGCAGGAAGGGCTTGATGCCGCAATAAAACGTTCAGAGGCTTACATTGAGGCGGGGGCGGACGCAATTTTCCCGGAAGCGCTACAGGCGGAGAATGAATTCCGCCAGTTTGCTGAGCGTATCTCCGTTCCGCTCCTTGCGAATATGACTGAATTTGGGAAAACGCCATATTATCGTGCCGATGAATTCGAAGATATGGGGTTTCACATGGTGATATATCCTGTCACCTCGCTTCGAGCGGCGGCAAAAGCTTATGAGCGGATGTTTGGTTTGATAAAGGAGCACGGCTCACAAAAAGAAGGAATTCATGATATGCAGACACGAAAAGAACTGTACGATACGATTTCTTATTATGACTATGAAGCGTTAGACAAAACGATTGCCAAGACCGTTTTGCCTGACGAATAATGCAACAAAAAAAGCCGGAGCATTCTCCGGCTTTTTTGCAGCTATCGTTTTCTGAATCGCGGGCTGACTTGATTGCGTTTTCTGTCTCTGTATAAAATGAACCCGGCCAGCACATAGAGGCCGATCGCAAAAAAGATGAATCCTGACAACCCTTGGAGCCAAAGAGCTGAAAATGGCTTGATTGTATGACCGAAAAGTGTATCTCTCATCAGTTTAATGCCTAAAGCAGAAATAGCCCCGGGGATGACTAATATTAAAAGCGCAAGAAGTCGGCTCATCTTCAGAAAACCCCTTTATCTTTTCATTTCCTTTATTGTCCAGCGGAAAAAATATTTTGTCAAGAGAAGAAAACGTGGTAACATAGGGTTGTGCAAATTATTGCAACGGAATAAATAGGTATGCAAATTTTTTCATACAAAGGGGTATCGGGATGCAAAAGGTACTGATAGTAGGTGCCGGCAAAAGGGGAACGGCGTTATTACATATTCTGATTAAAACAGCCATCATAGATATCATTGCCGTAGTTGACAAAGACCCCGAGGCGCCGGGATTGAAAGAAGCAGAACAGTATGGGATTGCCGTTTCATCTGATTGGAAACCTTACATACAACAAAAACCGGATATCGTCATTCATACTACCGGCGATCAAGCCGTGTTTGACGAGCTCCTTCAAAGAAAGCATGAAGATACCATTGTCATGCCGGGAAAAATGGCATACATCGTTTTTCAGCTGATGGAAGAAAAGCAGCACCTGATTCAAATGCTAAAAGAGCAAACCTATAAATATGACAGAATTTTCAATTCGACCCATGATGGAATGATTTTTATTGATATCAATGAAGAAATCATTCTCTTTAACCATATGGCCGAAAAAATGGTTGGGAAAAAACGTGAGGAAGTCATTGGGCGCCCAATAAAAGAAGTGATTCCGAGCACTAAGATGCCGCGGATTTTAAAAACAAGAGTGCCTGAATACAACCAGAAGCAGCTGTTAGGCGATCATTTGCAAATTGTGACCACAAGGCTGCCGATTATTGATGAAGGCGGACGTCTGCTCGGGGCTCTTTGTGTGTTTAAAGATATCACTGATGCGGTCGAGCTGGCAGAGGAAGTGACCAACTTAAAGCAGGTCCGTACGATGCTGGAGGCAATTATTCAATCCTCCGATGAGGCGATTTCTGTCGTTGATGAAAACGGCATCGGCCTGCTAATCAATAAAGCGTATACGAAAATGACGGGGCTTTCTGAAAAAGAAGTCATCGGCAAGCCTGCAAACACTGATATTTCCGAAGGCGAAAGCATGCATTTAAAGGTGCTTGAAACAAGACGTCCTGTTCGCGGTGTCAGAATGAAGGTCGGCCCGAATGAAAAAGAGGTCATCGTTAATGTAGCACCGGTGATTGTGGACGGGATTTTGAAAGGCAGCGTCGGCGTGATTCACGATGTTTCCGAAATTAAAATGCTGACAGCGGAGCTTAATCGCGCCAGACAAATTATTCGCACGCTTGAAGCGAAATACACGTTTGACGACATTATCGGCAAAAGCGAGCAAATGCTGGTTGCGCTTGAGCAGGCGAAGCTCGGTGCGAAAACACCGGCAACCATCTTGCTGCGCGGGGAATCAGGAACAGGAAAAGAACTGTTCGCCCATGCCATCCATAACGAAAGTGACCGGAAATACAATAAATTTATTCGCGTGAATTGTGCAGCCCTTTCTGAAAACCTGCTCGAATCAGAATTGTTCGGCTATGAGGATGGCGCGTTTTCAGGAGCGAAGCGCGGCGGTAAAAAGGGTTTATTTGAGGAAGCAAATAACGGCAGTATTTTCTTAGATGAAATCGGTGAGCTGACACAAAATATGCAGGCCAAATTGCTACGCGTCCTTCAAGAAAAGGAAATCGTCAGAGTGGGCGGCACGAAAGCGATCCCTGTCAACGTCAGAGTGATCGCGGCGACAAATGTAAATATTGAAAAGGCGATGGCGGACGGAACGTTCCGGGAAGACCTGTATTACCGGATCAACCGCTATCCGATCTCCATCCCGCCTTTGCGTCAGCGGTTGGAGGACATTGAAGCACTGAGCGTCAGACTTATCCAAAAGATCAACCGGGATTACGGCAGGAATGTAAAAGGGCTCTCACAGCAAGCCTTGCGCGCCTTATCTGCCTACCATTGGCCTGGGAATGTCCGGGAGCTTGAAAATGTCCTTGGACGAGCCATGATTTTTCTGAATCCGCATATGGAATGGATTGAAAAAGATCACTTGCCTGTATTCGAACTTGAGCAAAAAGAAAATGACACAGATCAGGGAACAGGTTTTGATTTTCCGGATATTGAAGGCGAAAAGCTGTCTGTCGCAGTAGAAAAATTTGAAGCACATTTGATCCAGCAAACGCTTGAAAAGCATCATTTTAACCGGACAAAAACAGCAAAAGCTCTCGGTGTCAGCATTCGGAACTTATATTACAAAATGGATAAATATGGCCTTGCAAATGAAGGCATGCAATAATTTGCAGAATAAACGCAAACGTCTGCACGAATGTTTCGATATATCTGGTATGACAGCACCCTTAAGAGCTGGCATGGAACTTGCATAATAAAAGGCGGAGTCGAAACAAGAAAGGTGGTAACAGATGAAGCTGAAAGATTTAATCGGCAAAGCGTCGATACACAAAAATAAGACCATTGCGGTAGCTCATGCTGAGGATGAGGAAGTGATCCGGGCTGTAAAGCTGGCAGCCGAGCACCTATCTGCCCGTTTCTTGTTAACGGGCGACAGCACAAAACTGAACGAGCTGACATCATCCATGCAAGGGCATCAAGTGGAAATCGTCCATGCCGATACTCCTGAGGAATCGGCGAAATTAGCGGTTCGTGCTGTGCATCATAAAACAGCGGACGTTTTAATGAAAGGCAATGTGCCGACTTCTGTTTTGCTTAAAGCAGTATTGAACAGACAGGAGGGACTTCGGTCAGCAAGTGTCCTTTCCCACGTGGCTGTCTTCGATATACCGGATTTTGACCGGCTGATGTTTGTGACAGATTCGGCAATGAATATTGCTCCTTCGCTGGAAGAGCTTCGGCAGATTTTGCAAAATGCCGTTCATGTGGCCCATGCAGTGGGGAACAATATGCCAAAAGCAGCTGCTCTTGCAGCGGTCGAAACGGTGAACCCTAAAATGGAAGCGACCGTGAATGCAGCTGCTCTAGCTCAAATGTACAAAAGGGGCCAGATCAAAGGCTGCATTGTTGATGGACCGCTTGCTTTGGATAACGCAGTTTCTCAAATTGCCGCGGCCCAGAAAAAAATTTCGGGAGACGTAGCGGGCAACGCAGATATCCTTCTCGTCCCAACAATTGAGGCCGGCAATATTTTATACAAATCTCTGATTTATTTTGCCAAGGCCAGCGTGGCGGCTGTCATTACAGGAGCCAAAGCACCGATTGCCTTAACAAGCAGAGCGGACTCTGCTGAAAATAAAATGTATTCCATTGCGCTGGCAATATGCGCATCTGAAGAATACACACATTAGGAGGAACGAACATGGAACTTTTTAAATATATGGAGAAATACGATTACGAACAATTGGTATTCTGCCAGGATGAACAATCTGGATTAAAAGCGATTATCGCGATTCATGATACAACGCTTGGTCCGGCGCTTGGCGGAACGAGAATGTGGACATATGAAAATGAAGAAGCGGCAATTGAAGATGCGCTCAGATTGGCTAGAGGCATGACCTATAAGAACGCGGCGGCAGGCTTAAACCTTGGCGGCGGAAAAACAGTCATTATCGGCGATCCGCGCAAAGACAAAAATGAAGAAATGTTCCGCGCGTTTGGCCGCTATATTCAAGGGCTGAATGGCAGATACATCACGGCTGAAGATGTGGGCACAACGGTCGAGGATATGGATATCATTCATGATGAGACAGACTACGTCACAGGGATTTCTCCTGCGTTCGGCTCTTCTGGAAATCCTTCCCCAGTCACAGCATACGGGGTGTATAGAGGAATGAAGGCAGCAGCTAAAGCTGCTTTCGGAACCGACTCTCTTGAAGGAAAAACCATTGCTGTACAGGGTGTTGGGAACGTAGCCTATAACCTTTGCCGCCACCTGCATGAAGAAGGAGCAAACTTAATCGTTACGGATATCAACAAACAATCTGTACAGCGTGCAGTTGAAGATTTTGGCGCCCGTGCGGTAGATCCTGATGACATTTATTCACAAGACTGCGATATTTATGCGCCGTGTGCCCTTGGTGCGACTATTAACGACGACACCATTAAACAGCTGAAGGCGAAAGTGATCGCAGGTGCGGCTAACAACCAATTAAAAGAGACACGCCATGGTGATCAAATTCACGAAATGGGCATTGTTTATGCACCGGATTACGTGATTAACGCGGGCGGTGTTATCAACGTGGCAGATGAGCTTTACGGCTATAATGCAGAACGTGCATTGAAAAAAGTTGAAGGCATTTACGGTAATATCGAGCGTGTACTTGAGATTTCTCAGCGTGACGGCATTCCTGCATATTTAGCGGCTGACCGCTTAGCAGAGGAACGGATTGAACGCATGCGCCGCTCAAGAAGCCAGTTTTTGCAAAACGGCCACAGTGTATTAAGCAGACGTTAAGAAATTGATCTGGAGGTTATGAAAGTGCTACATGACGAAAAACGCATTCTCACAATTAATCCAGGCTCAACTTCAACGAAAATCGGTGTTTTTCATAACGAAAGAAGCATTTTTGAAAAAACATTGAGACACAACATAGAAGAGCTGCAGCGATTTGACCGAATTATTGATCAGTATGAATTTCGTAAAAACCATATTCTCGAAACGCTTCATGAACAGGGAATCAATATTTCAAAGTTTGATGCAGTCTGCGCAAGAGGCGGCCTTCTCCGGCCAATTGAAGGCGGGACCTACGTAGTGAATGATGAGATGATTGAGGATTTGAAAAGCGGCTACGCCGGTCAGCATGCTTCTAATCTCGGCGGCATTATCGCGCGGGAAATCGCTGACGGCCTGAATATCCCTTCGTATATCGTCGACCCTGTTGTCGTAGACGAAATGTCAGTGCTTGCGAAAGTTTCAGGCATGCCTGAAATTGAACGTAAAAGCATTTTCCATGCGTTAAACCAAAAAGCTGTCGCTCGTAAAGCGGCAGCCTCCCTTGGCAAACGATATGAGAACATGAAAATGATTATTACCCATATGGGCGGAGGTATTACAATTGGCGTCCATGACCGCGGGCGAGTGGTAGATGTCAATAACGGCCTGCACGGCGAGGGACCATTCAGTCCTGAACGAGCAGGAACAGTGCCTGCGGGAGATCTTGTTGATCTATGTTTTTCAGGGGAATATACAAAAGAAGAAATCATGAAAAAGCTTGTTGGCACCGGCGGACTTTTAGGCTATCTCGGTACAAATGATGCAGTAAAAGTGGAACAGATGATTCAAGGGGGCGATGAAAAAGCCCGCTTCATTTATGATGCCATGGCATATCAGGTAGCAAAGGAAATCGGGGCAGCCAGCGCGGCGTTAAAAGGCGAAGTTGAAGCGATTGTGCTGACGGGAGGCCTTGCGTACGGAAAAAGTTTTGTTTCTGCTATCAGATCATACATAGATTGGATTTCAGACGTTTTAGTCTATCCGGGTGAAAATGAACTGCAGTCTCTTGCCCAAGGGGCGCTCAGAGTATTGCAGGGCGAAGAGCAATCCAAACAATATCGTATTGAATAGACAGACAGGAGTGAGTCACCATGGCAACTGAGTATGACGTAGTCATTCTGGGCGGCGGTACCGGCGGTTATGTTGCGGCCATCAGAGCCGCTCAGCTCGGCTTAAAAACAGCCGTTGTGGAAAAGGAAAAACTCGGGGGAACATGTCTGCATAAAGGCTGTATCCCGAGTAAAGCGCTTCTTAGAAGTGCAGAGGTATACCGGACAGCTCGTGAAGCCGATCAATTCGGGGTGGAAACGGCTGGCGTGTCCCTCAACTTTGAAAAAGTGCAGCAGCGTAAGCAAGCCGTTGTTGATAAGCTTGCAGCGGGTGTAAATCATTTAATGAAAAAAGGAAAAATTGACGTTTACACAGGATATGGACGTATCCTTGGACCGTCAATCTTCTCTCCGCTGCCGGGCACAATTTCTGTTGAGCGGGGAAATGGTGAAGAAAATGACATGCTGATCCCGAAACAAGTGATCATTGCAACAGGATCAAGACCGAGAATGCTTCCGGGTCTTGAAGCGGACGGTAAGTCTGTACTGACTTCAGATGAGGCGCTCCAAATGGAGGAGCTGCCACAGTCAATCATCATTGTCGGCGGAGGGGTTATCGGTATCGAATGGGCGTCTATGCTTCATGATTTTGGTGTGAAGGTAACGGTTATTGAATACGCGGATCGCATATTGCCGACTGAAGATCTAGAGATTTCAAAAGAAATGGAAAGTCTTCTTAAGAAAAAAGGCATCCAGTTCATAACAGGGGCAAAAGTGCTGCCTGACACAATGACAAAAACATCAGACGATATCAGCATACAAGCGGAAAAAGACGGAGAAACCGTTACCTACTCTGCTGAGAAAATGCTTGTTTCCATCGGCAGACAGGCAAATATCGAAGGCATTGGCCTAGAGAACACCGATATTGTTACTGAAAATGGCATGATTTCAGTCAATGAAAGCTGCCAGACGAAGGAATCTCATATTTATGCAATTGGAGACGTAATCGGTGGCCTGCAGTTAGCTCACGTTGCTTCACATGAGGGAATTATTGCTGTTGAGCATTTTGCAGGTCTCAATCCGCATCCGCTTGATCCGACGCTTGTGCCGAAGTGCATTTACTCAAGCCCTGAAGCTGCCAGTGTCGGCTTAACCGAAGACGAAGCAAAGGCGAACGGGCATAATGTCAAAATCGGCAAGTTCCCATTTATGGCGATTGGAAAAGCGCTTGTATACGGTGAAAGCGACGGTTTTGTCAAAATCGTGGCGGACCGAGATACAGATGATATTCTCGGCGTTCATATGATCGGCCCGCATGTCACCGACATGATTTCTGAAGCGGGTCTTGCCAAAGTGCTGGACGCAACGCCGTGGGAGATCGGGCAAACGATTCACCCGCATCCAACGCTTTCTGAAGCAATTGGAGAAGCAGCGCTTGCCGTAGATGGCAAAGCCATTCATTTTTAAAAGCATAAAGGAGGGGCTTGAATGAGTACAAACCGACATCAAGCACTAGGGCTGACTGATCAGGAAGCCGTTGATATGTATAGAACCATGCTGTTAGCAAGAAAAATCGATGAAAGAATGTGGCTCTTAAACCGTTCTGGCAAAATTCCATTTGTAATCTCTTGTCAAGGACAGGAAGCAGCACAGGTAGGAGCGGCTTTCGCACTTGACCGTGAAATGGATTATGTATTGCCGTACTACAGAGACATGGGTGTCGTGCTCGCGTTTGGCATGACAGCAAAGGACTTAATGATGTCCGGGTTTGCAAAAGCAGCAGATCCGAACTCAGGAGGCCGCCAGATGCCAGGACATTTCGGACAAAAGAAAAACCGCATTGTGACGGGATCATCTCCGGTTACAACGCAAGTGCCTCACGCAGTCGGTATTGCGCTTGCGGGACGTATGGAGAAAAAGGATATCGCAGCCTTTGTTACATTCGGGGAAGGGTCTTCAAACCAAGGCGATTTCCATGAAGGGGCAAACTTTGCCGCTGTCCATAAGCTGCCGGTTATTTTTATGTGTGAAAACAACAAATACGCAATCTCAGTGCCTTACGATAAGCAAGTCGCATGTGAGAACATTTCCGACCGTGCCATAGGCTATGGGATGCCTGGCGTAACTGTGAATGGAAATGATCCGCTGGAAGTTTATCAAGCGGTTAAAGAAGCACGCGAAAGGGCACGCAGAGGAGAAGGCCCGACATTAATTGAAACGATTTCTTACCGCCTTACACCACATTCCAGTGATGACGATGACAGCAGCTACAGAGGCCGTGAAGAAGTAGAGGAAGCGAAAAAAAGTGATCCCCTGCTTACTTATCAAGCTTACTTAAAGGAAACAGGCCTGTTGTCCGATGAGATAGAACAAACCATGCTGGATGAAATTATGGCAATCGTAAATGAAGCGACGGATGAAGCGGAGAACGCCCCATATGCAGCTCCTGAGTCAGCGCTTGATTATGTGTATGCGAAGTAGGGAGGAAGAACAAATGTCAGTAATGTCATATATTGATGCAATCAATTTGGCGATGAAAGAAGAAATGGAACGAGATTCTCGCGTTTTCGTCCTTGGGGAAGATGTAGGAAGAAAAGGCGGTGTGTTTAAAGCGACAGCCGGACTCTATGAACAATTTGGGGAAGAGCGCGTTATGGATACGCCGCTTGCTGAATCTGCGATCGCAGGAGTCGGTATCGGAGCGGCAATGTACGGAATGAGACCGATTGCTGAAATGCAGTTTGCTGATTTCATTATGCCGGCAGTCAACCAAATTATTTCTGAAGCGGCTAAAATCCGCTACCGCAGCAACAATGACTGGAGCTGTCCGATTGTCGTCAGAGCGCCATACGGCGGAGGCGTGCACGGAGCCCTGTATCATTCTCAATCAGTCGAAGCAATTTTCGCCAACCAGCCCGGACTGAAAATTGTCATGCCATCAACACCATATGACGCGAAAGGGCTCTTAAAAGCCGCAGTTCGTGACGAAGACCCCGTGCTGTTTTTTGAGCACAAGCGCGCATACCGTCTGATAAAGGGAGAGGTTCCGGCTGATGATTATGTCCTGCCAATCGGCAAGGCGGACGTAAAAAGGGAAGGCGACGACATCACAGTGATCACATACGGTCTGTGTGTCCACTTCGCCTTACAAGCTGCAGAACGTCTCGAAAAAGATGGCATTTCAGCGCATGTGGTGGATTTAAGAACAGTTTACCCGCTTGATAAAGAAGCCATCATCGAAGCTGCGTCCAAAACTGGAAAGGTTCTTTTGGTCACAGAAGATACAAAAGAAGGCAGCATCATGAGCGAAGTAGCCGCAATTATATCCGAGCATTGTCTGTTCGACTTAGACGCGCCGATCAAACGGCTTGCAGGTCCTGATATTCCGGCTATGCCTTATGCGCCGACAATGGAAAAATACTTTATGGTCAATCCTGATAAAGTGGAAGCGGCGATGAGAGAATTAGCGGAGTTTTAAAGACGTAAGGGAGGATACAATCATGGCAATTGAACAAATGACGATGCCGCAGCTTGGAGAAAGCGTAACAGAGGGGACGATCAGCAAATGGCTTGTCGTCCCCGGTGATAAAGTGAACAAATACGATCCAATCGCGGAAGTCATGACAGATAAGGTAAATGCAGAGGTTCCGTCTTCTTTTACTGGTACGATAACAGAGCTTGTGGGAGAAGAAGGCCAAACCCTGCAAGTCGGAGAAGTGATTTGCAAAATTGAAACAGAAGGCGCGAATCCGGCTGAACAAAATCAAGAACAGCCAGCTGCATCAAAAGCCGCTGAGACGCCTGCTGCAAAAAGTGCCGAAGCCGCTGAGACGCCTGCTGCAAAAAGTGCCGAAGCCGCTGATCAGCCCAATAAAAAGCGCTACTCGCCAGCTGTACTCCGTTTGGCCGGAGAGCACGGCATAGATCTAGAACAAGTAACAGGAACAGGTGCCGGCGGGCGCATCACACGAAAAGATATTCAGCGCTTAATTGAAACAGGCGGCGTGCAAGAACAGAATCCTGAGGAGCCGAAAACAGCAGCTCCTGCACCGAAGTCTGCATCAAAACCTGAGCCAAAAGAAGAGACGTCATATCCTGCGTCTGCAGCCGGTGATAAAGAAATCCCTGTCACAGGTGTAAGAAAAGCAATTGCTTCCAATATGAAGCGAAGCAAAACAGAAATTCCGCATGCTTGGACGATGATGGAAGTCGACGTCACAAATATGGTTGCATATCGCAACAGTATAAAAGATTCCTTTAAGAAGACAGAAGGCTTTAATTTAACGTTCTTCGCCTTTTTTGTAAAAGCGGTCGCTCAGGCGTTAAAAGAATTCCCGCAAATGAATAGCATGTGGGCGGGGGACAAAATTATTCAGAAAAAGGATATCAATATTTCAATTGCAGTTGCCACAGAGGATTCTTTATTTGTTCCGGTGATTAAAAACGCTGATGAAAAAACAATTAAAGGCATTGCGAAAGACATTACCGGCCTAGCTAAAAAAGTAAGAGACGGAAAACTCACTGCAGATGACATGCAGGGAGGCACGTTTACCGTCAACAACACAGGTTCGTTCGGGTCTGTTCAGTCGATGGGCATTATCAACTACCCTCAGGCTGCGATTCTTCAAGTAGAATCCATCGTCAAACGCCCGGTTGTCATGGAGAATGGCATGATTGCTGTCAGAGACATGGTTAATCTGTGTCTGTCCTTAGATCACAGAGTGCTTGACGGTCTCGTGTGCGGACGATTCCTCGGACGAGTGAAACAAATTTTAGAATCGATTGACGAGAAGACATCTGTTTACTAAATAAGAAAAAAGAGCATTTTTTGAAGTTTTGTTTCAAAAAATGCTCTTTTTCTATTATTCAGCGATTCGTATTTTCATTTCGACACGATATTCTTCTTGTTTTTTCGGGGAGTAATGAATCGGTATGATTAACTCGTATACATCACTGACAACTGTTAATTGGCGGTCTGCGATATACTTGATAAGCTTCTGTAAGTTGAGAAAATAATGTTCAGGCGAAAAATTATACGCGATACACGCATACCTCCCTTTAGGGATCGTTGTGATTTCCATATCCGGCGTAATTGATGAAATCTGTTTATTCGTCAATACAGGCGTGAAAATATGACGGTAAGTCATTTCATCAATGCTGGTGTAGGGCTGAAAAGAGAAAGTAGCGCCGTAGCTATTGTTCGTAAATCCATCTGCTGACTCGATAAATTTTTTTAATTTGCTGTAGGAGGCGTTGAGCACGTTTTCAGGCCCGATTCCTTCTGCCTCTGTCTGAATGATCCGTATTTCTTCTTCATCTAAAACAAACACCTCACCGAGCGCGGGATATTCCATCTGCCGTTTCATCCGCTTTTTCACCAATGAAATGGTTTGCTCCAGGGCTGATAAAAAGTCTAATTTCTCCCTGATTTGCCTCTCCTGCTCTGTATAAAAAGTAAACAGTTCTTCCATCTCTAAGTCCTGTGCTTTTTTCATCTCTTCTAAAGGTGTGCCGATATATTTCAATGATTTGATCAAATCCAGATGAATGAGCTGAGAATCTGTATAATAGCGGTAGCTGGTATCCGGGTCGACGTAGGCTGGTTTAAATAAATCAATTTTATCGTAATAACGGAGCGCTTTTATCGACACGTTTGCCAGTTTTGATACTTCCCCAATTGAGTAATACGATTCCTTCATGCCATCACTCCTTCTATCATCAGTATAAAGAAGAAGCGCATTCTTTGCAGTACACAAAGAATGCGCTTCTTATCACGTGCTGGCTTTAAGATGTGCAGGCGCTTTCCAAGCAATGGTCAGTGCAATCCCTATGGCTAAGGTGACCGTTGCAAAGTAGAAAGGATAGTTTACATCTATATCGAACAGCATTCCGCCGATAATAGGCCCGAATACATTGCCGATACTTGTAAACATTGAATTCATACCGCCGGCAAACCCCTGTTCATTTCCCGCAATCTTTGACAGGTAAGTCGTTACCGCAGGCCGCATGAGATCAAATCCGACAAATACGGTGACTGTCACCAGCAGAATCGCAACATATGAATGTACCGTTGTCAGCAAGAATACCAGACTCGTCGAGAGAATTAAGCTGTACCGAATTAAATGGATTTCACCAAACCATCTTGTGAAGCGGTCGAATAAGACGACTTGCGTAATGGCGCCAACAATCGCTCCTCCTGTAATCATAATGGCAATGTCGCTGGCCGTAAAACCGAATTTATGATCCACGAATAATGCAAATAAAGATTCAAATGATGCTAAACCAAAAGACGAAATTAAGATAATGAGAAAAGCTATGAAATACATGGGGGCAAAAATCCGTTTAAAGCCTGTCTTCTGCCCTTTTATTTCCTGATTTTCAGGGTTTCGTTCCGGCTCGCGCAGCGTGAGGATTGATAAAATGGCTGCTAACAGTGCAAAAGCTGCCGCAAAGAAAAAAGGCAGCCGGGAATGGACTTCTGCTAAAAATCCCCCGATGCCGGGGCCGATAATAAATCCTGTTGAAATAGCGGCTGACATATAACCGAGCGCTTTTGGCCGTGTTTTAATGGTCGTGATATCTGCGATAAAAGCCGTGACCCCGGGCATAATGAAGGCTGCGCTGATACCGCCCAGCATACGGGAGATAAATAACATCTCAACTGTTTTTCCAATGCCGAATAAAAACTCCGACACACTAAAGAACAACAGGCCGATCACGATCATGATCTTGCGCCCGAAGCGATCAACCCATCGTCCGGCTATTGGTGAGACAATGAGCTGTGTAATAGCGAAGCAGGCAACCATATAGCCGACCGCGGTTCCCGATAAATGCAATTCATTCATAATGGTCGGCGTTACTGGAATCACAAGCCCGATCCCCAAAAAAGCAATAAATAAATTGGTTAATAATATAGTTAAGGTAATATTTTTCTTCTCCATATGACTTCCCCTTTTTCAAGTGTGTATCCCTTATACTGTAAGACCTCCTCCTAGGGGAGAGTCAACGGATTTGCAAAATCTTTCTAAAGCCTTATGACAGTTATTCATTTGCGGGAACAAGCATGTCGATATGCTGCGGCAGGACCTGAATGACTGCGGGTGTATGTGTATAAACTTCTCCATCCATATCCGCCTTTTTGGCAGTGTCTGTTTCAATCTCGATACGGGAGGCCTGGACATAGGACAGCTCTCCGGTAAAACGATCAATTGAGCCCTGTTCCATGCTCATCAGCTCCCGCAGCGCGGTGAGGTTGGTGTTGCGGCATATGAGAACATCAAGTAAGCCGTCTTCAATACTGGCATCGGGCAGAGGAATTCGATTCGTTCCAATGTATTGGCCATTCATCACAAGCAGCATAACGGCTTCTTCTTTAATTTCTTCTCCATCAATTTTTAATGTCATCGGAAACGATGCAGCGGATGAGACGGTTCGCAAGGCACTTGTAAAATAGCTGATTTTTCCCAATAATGCTTTTTCCGTTTCGTTGATTTGATTCGACGTTTCTGCAATTAAGCCGATCCCCCAGAAATTCAAAAAATAACGGTCATTCATCTGACATACGTCTACGCTGGTTTTTTTTCCTGCCATAAGTGCTTCCGCGGCCTTTGCAAGATTTTGAGGGATGCCAAGCACTCTTGAAAAGTCATTGCACGTGCCGCCGGGCAAAATTCCGACAGCGGGTTTTCTTTCTAGAGCGCTGATAGCATTTATGCATTGATGGATCGTGCCGTCGCCGCCGAGAATGAAGACGGTGTCGACAGAATCATCAATGGATTGGCAAAAATGATACGCATCATCCTTTTTCTTTGTCTGCTTAATAATCACCTCATCTAAATGGTGAGATAAAACCGGCACCACAGCACCAAGTGCTTTTTCTATATTTTTGTTGCCGGCATTTCCGTTATGAATCAGTAACGCTTTCCTGTGGCTCATATACAACTGCTCCTTTATTTTACTTCTGGTTATATAATCCCCTTTTTCTGTAAGCAGTAAACGAAGAGCAAAAAAAGTGCACGGCGAAGCAAAGTCATTTGCCGATATGGACGTTTCCTTGCTATCATAAGAACAGATGATGAAAAAGGAGAGGTCTTCATTGAACATGGACTTTAATTTATTTATGAATGATATTGTCCGCCAAGCGAGACAAGAAATAACAGCTGCCGGATACACCGAGCTTAAAACAGCCGAAGAGGTGGATGAGGCACTTACGAAAAAAGGAACGACGCTCGTCATGGTAAACTCTGTTTGCGGATGCGCCGGAGGAATTGCAAGACCGGCAGCCTACCATTCCGTTCACTATGATAAAAGACCTGATCAGCTCGTCACCGTTTTTGCCGGACAGGATAAAGAAGCGACAGCGCGTGCGCGTGACTATTTTGAAGGTTATCCGCCATCTTCTCCGTCCTTTGCGATTTTGAAAGACGGAAAGATCATGAAAATGGTAGAGCGCCATGAAATTGAAGGCCATGAGCCGATGGCTGTAGTGGCAAAGCTGCAGGAAGCCTTTGAAGAATATTGTGAAGAAGTATAAGACGAACAACCCGGATGCTCAAAGCAGCCCGGGTTTTTTTGTGCATAAATTTCCAAGGATATATGAATAAATATTAAGGGATTATTCAATCGGATTGTACAGCGATTTAATTTTTATCTAGTAATATCAGAAGAGATCACTGGAAAGATAAGCTTAAAGATAATTTTTAAAAATAGTATTGCATAAAAATGAGAAACTGTTTAAAATACAAATTAACGAATAAATATTCAAATACACCAAAAGTAATGAATACGGGGGAAATGGATCATGAAAAAATGGCTCTTATTACTTGTGGCTGCTTGCATCACCTTTGCATTAACTGCGTGCGGCTCAAGCAATTCAGGTTCAGAAAGCGGAAAGAAAAAATTAATTATGGGTACTTCGGCGGATTACAAACCGTTTGAATATAAAGAAGGAGATAATATTGTCGGCTTTGATGTAGAGCTGGCAAAAGCTCTGGCAAAGAAGGCAGGCTATGAAATTGAAGTGCAGGATATGGACTTCAACAGCTTAATTACAGCGCTTAAATCAAAACAGGTGGATCTCGTTCTGTCAGGAATGACACCAACGCCTGAGCGTAAAAAACAAGTTGATTTTTCCGATGTGTATTACACAGCGAACCATATGATTGTCAGCAAAAAAGACAGCGGCATTCAATCTTTGAAAGACCTGAAAGGAAAAACAGTTGGCGTTCAGCTTGGCTCTATTCAGGAAGAGAAGGGGAAAGAGCTTTCTCCGGAATATGGTTTTAAAACAGAAGACCGCAACAGAATTTCTGATTTGGTGCAGGAAATCAAATCTGACCGCTTCGATGCCGCGATTATTGAAGACATTGTTGCAGAAGGGTATTTCAAATCAAATGATGACCTGCAAGGCTTTGTGATTCCTGAGGCGAAAGCGGAAGAAGCCGGTTCAGCAATTGCTTTCAGAAAGGACAGTGAACTGACAGACAAATTCAATAAAGCGCTCAAGGAAATGGAAGATAACGGAGAGCTTGAGAAATTGAAGAAAAAATGGTTCACTGGCGAGAAGTAAAAAAAAGCGGCTCAACTTTTTCGTTGAGCCTTTTTATTGAATAGGAAACTTTTTTCCTGTAAGAAAAGGAGACAAAGGCTATGAATTTGGATTTTTCAGCAACGATCCCCCAAATTCCTTTTATATTAGAAGGCTTGGCAATTACATTAAAAATTGTTGTTGTATCTGCTATTATCGGACTTATACTCGGTATTGTGCTAAGCTTATGCAAGATCAGCACATTCCGCCCGTTTATCTGGATCGCTGATTTTTATACATCAGTGTTCCGAGGCACGCCTTTAGTGCTGCAGCTTATGATTGTCTATTTTGGCCTTCCTCAGCTGCTCGGATTTCAAATTGACCAGTTTTGGGCTGCGGTTGTCGCATTGTCTTTGAATTCCGCCGCTTATGTATCGGAAATTATCAGAGCCGGAATCAATGCCATTGATAAAGGGCAAAAAGAAGCTGCTGTTGCACTCGGTGTCCCGTATGGAAAAATGATGAAGGATCTGCTGCTGCCGCAGGCCTTCAAAAATATATCACCTGCAATTGTGAATGAATTAATTACGTTAACAAAAGAATCGGCGATCGTCACCGTCATCGGGCTTGGTGATGTCATGAGACGCGCATATCAAGCTGGCGCCGCCACTTACAATTACCTTGAGCCGCTCATTATCGCGGGATTGATTTATTATGTGCTTGTCCTGATTTTAACGTTTATCGGCAAGGCTGTAGAAAGGAAGCTGAAATCCAATGATTAAGGTTGAAAAGCTGTCAAAATCATTTGGGAAACACGAAGTATTAAAAAACATTTCAACAACAATCGCTGAGGGTGAGGTTGTTGCCGTGATCGGTCCTTCAGGCTCAGGCAAATCAACGTTCTTACGCTGTTTAAACCTGTTGGAAAAGCCTAACGGCGGAACCATTACAATAAAAGACACAGAGATTACGAAGCCGAAAACCAACACATTAAAGGTCCGGGAAAACATCGGGATGGTTTTTCAGCATTTTCATCTCTTTCCGCACAAAACGGTTCTCGAAAACATCATGTACGCGCCTGTCAATGTAAAAAAAGAATCAAAACAGGCTGCACAGGAGAAAGCTGAGGACCTGCTCCGCAAAGTCGGTTTGTTTGAAAAGCGAAATGACTATCCAAACCGTTTGTCTGGCGGACAAAAACAGCGTGTCGCGATTGCCAGGGCTCTTGCGATGAATCCGGACATCATGTTGTTTGACGAGCCGACCTCCGCCCTTGATCCAGAGATGGTCAAAGAAGTGCTACAGGTGATGAAAGAGCTGGTCGAAACCGGCATGACCATGGTGATTGTCACACATGAAATGGGCTTCGCAAAAGAAGTGGCAGACCGTGTGCTGTTTATGGACCAAGGAATGATTGTCGAAGACGGCAATCCGAAGGAATTTTTTATGTCGCCAAAATCCAAAAGAGCGCAGGACTTTTTAAAGAAAATATTATAGAATATAAAAAAGAAGAAGGCTGGCCGCCTCTTCTTTTTTATTGAAGAAACAAATAGAAATGGAGTCCGACATGTTTAAAATTGGTTACCGCACAACAAAGACCGCGCTTGGAACAGCTTTGGCTATTTATATAAGCCAGTTATTGCATTTGCAAAACTTCGCATCAGCAGGAATCATCACCATTTTGTGCATTCAAATCACACAAAAACGGTCGCTTCAGGCCTCATGGGCCCGCTTTGCGGCATGCTGTCTGGCAATTGTTTTTTCTTTTCTCTTTTTCGAGCTTATTGGCTACCACCCGTTTGTTATCGGAGCGCTTCTTTTGATATTCATTCCGATAACGGTTCTGTTAAAAATTAACGAGGGTATCGTCACCAGTTCTGTTATTATCCTTCATTTATACATGTCCGGCGGCATTACGCCTACTTTCATCTGGAATGAAGTTCAGCTGATTACGGTCGGCATCGGCGTCGCTCTATTGATGAACTTGTATATGCCGAGTCTTGATCGGAAGCTGATTGCTTACCGTAAAAAGATAGAGGATAACTTTGCTGTCATTTTTGCAGAAATCGAACGGTATTTGTTAACTGGTGAGCAAGATTGGTCTGGAAAAGAAATTCCGGAAACGCACCAGCTTATTACGGAGGCTAAAAACCTGGCATATCGAGATGTGCAAAACCACATTTTACGTTACGAAAATCTGCATTATCATTATTTTAAAATGAGAGAAAAGCAATTTGAAATTATTGAACGCCTTCTCCCTAAAGTGACATCGATCTCCATCACGGTAGATCAGGGAAAAATGATCGCTGAATTTATTCATGATTTGCGGGAGGCGATACACCCTGGGAATACAGCGTATAAATTTCTGAAAAGACTTGCTGACATGAGAAAAGAATTTGAGGAGATGCCGCTTCCTGCGACTAGAGAGGAATTTGAAGCGAGGGCTGCTCTCTTCCATCTTCTCGGTGAAATGGAACAATATTTAGTGATTAAAAGTTATTTTAAAGGAATAAAAGCGCAAAAATCACTCGGATGATTCGCATGAGCTCTTCCTTCATTGGTCAACCTAATGAAAAAGGAGGAGCTTATGCGTTTTTTCTTATGTTCGATTTTCATGATGATTTCACCGATTTGGCCGCTCGGCGAAAATCCGCTGCCAGGTGATCCGTATGTTATTGTCAACAAGCGAACAAATGAACTTGCTGTTATTCTCGACAACAAAGTAGAAGGCGTGTATAGTGTGGCGACTGGAAAAACAGATGATTTGACGCCTGAAGGAGAGTTTTCGGTAACGGTAAAAGCGGAAAATCCTTACTACAGAAAGAAAAATATTGAAGGGGGATCTCCTGATAACCCGCTTGGGGCAAGATGGATCGGATTTGACGCGAAAGGAACGGACGGGCGGATTTATGGAATTCATGGGACAAACCGAGAGGAATCAGTAGGAAAATTTGTGTCTAACGGCTGTATACGTATGCATAACGATGAGGTTGTTCATTTGTTTCAAACGATACCAGTAGGAACGAGAGTGCTGATCACGGACGACAACCGCTCTTTTGAGGAGATTGCCATCGAGCATAAAGCTCTGATAAAAAAGCAGGATATTCCCATTGAATAAGGCGCCTGCTTTTTTATCGTTATAGAAACATGACGATTCCTGAGAGTACAGTTGAAAGAATAAAAACTCCCAAAATCACGATCAAAACGCTTTTCATCAGTTTTTGAGACATGATTTTCACTCCTTAAACAATCTGTCTATATTTTAGCGTGTTTTGAATGGGCGGACAAGCGATATCTATTAGCGAAAGCAGGGATGAAAATGAACAGGCTTGACCATATCGGGATAGCCGTTTTTTCGATAAAAGATGCAAGAAGCTTTTATGAAAATGTATTGGGGCTTGCATTTCTTCATCAAGAAACGGTTGAAGAGCAAAAGGTGAATGTTGCTTTTTTTCAAGCTGGTAGCGTCAAACTTGAGCTGATAGAGCCGTTGACAGCTGACAGCCCCGTCCGTTTATTTTTGGAGAAGAAAGGGCAGGGACTGCATCATATTGCGTTTTTGTGCAACGGCCTATCTGAACAGCTTCAAGCATTGTCTGACCGGCATGTTCAATTGATTGACAGGTTTCCAAGACAGGGGGCGAACGGGAAAAAGATCGCGTTTATTTCCCCTCGGGAAACAAACGGTGTTCTTGTAGAGCTTTGTGAACCGAAAGGAGATCAACAGAATGAACATGAATGAGCACATGGATCATTTATACACGAAACGCAAGCAGGCAGAAGAAGGCGGAGGACGGGAAAAGCTGGCTCAGCAGCGGCAAAAGGGCAAGCTCACTGCTCGGGAAAGGATCATATTTCTTCTAGATCAGGACAGCTTTATCGAATTACACCCCTTCATGGAAAGTCAAGTGTTAACAAGAGAACAGCGCATGTTAGGGGATGGGGTCGTGACAGGGTACGGCACAATTGACGGCCGCTCAGTTTATGTATTTGCGCAAGACTTCACAGTGTTCGGAGGGGCGCTTGGCGAAACCCATGCCAGGAAAATCTGCGCTTTGATGGATCTGGCAGCAAAAAATAGAGCGCCGATTATCGGGCTGAATGACTCAGGTGGTGCGAGAATTCAAGAGGGTGTGGTATCATTAGATGGATACGGTCACATATTTTACCGAAACGTCTTATATTCCGGAGTCATTCCGCAAATATCGGTTATTTTAGGGCCGTGCGCTGGAGGCGCTGTATATTATCCGGCACTCACAGATTTTATATTTATGGCTGAACAGACCGGCCGGATGTTTATTACCGGCCCGAAGGTGATTGAAAAAGTGACAGGGGAACAGGTTGATGCGGAGAGCTTAGGCGGAGCGGGGATACATAATGCCGTCAGCGGAAACGCCCACTTTTCCGGACATACGGAGAAGGAGGTTCTGACAGGGGTGAGAAAACTGCTGTCTTATTTGCCGCTGAATGGCCGGACAACAGAGCCAAAGCCAGAGAAAGAGGCGTCCAGACCGTTATTAAACCGTCTTGTCCCTGCTGATACGACAAAGCCTTATGATGTTCGGAAGGTGATTAGGGAGCTGGCTGACCCGCAATCTTTTTTTGAGATTCAGCCATTTTTTGCGAAGAACATTGTCATTGGGTTTGCAAGGCTGGGTGAAAAAGCAATCGGCATCGTGGCGAGCCAGCCGAAGCATCTGGCGGGAAGCCTGACGATTGACGCTGCTGATAAAGCAGCAAGGTTCATCCGTTTTTGTGACGCATTTGATATCCCGCTATTGACTGTCGAAGATGTCCCGGGGTTTCTGCCGGGTATTCAGCAAGAGCACAATGGAATCATCAGGCATGGAGCAAAATTATTGTTTGCTTATGCTGAAGCGACTGTCCCAAAAGTCACACTCATCATTAGAAAAGCGTACGGCGGCGCCTATGTGGCCATGAACAGCAAATCGATCGGAGCGGACCTTGTGTTTGCATGGCCGAATGCTGAAATCGCAGTGATGGGTCCAGAAGGTGCGGCATCGATTTTGTATGAAAAGGAAATCAAAGCTTCAGCTGACCCGCAAAAGACGAAACGCGAAAAAACAGCTGAATACAAAAAGCAAAACGCCGGCCCATACAAAGCGGCCGCTTGTGGAATGGTCGATGACATCATTTTGCCGGAAGAATCAAGGGGAAAACTGATTCAAGCTTTTCATATGCTTGCACATAAGACAGAAGAGAGACCGAAAAAAAAGCACGGTAACATACCGCTTTAATATGGAGGGACTTACAAATGGTGAATGAAAAACGCCTGCTGGAAGAATTTTTAGAGCTTGTCCAAATTGACTCAGAAACAAAGCACGAAGCTGAAATCTGCAAAGTGCTGAAACGAAAATTTTCTGATTTAGGTGTGGACGTTAAAGAAGACGATACAATGGATATCACGGGCCACGAAGCCGGTAACCTGATTTGCACGCTAAAAGGGACAAAACAAACAGATACGATCTATTTTACATCTCATATGGACACAGTTGTACCCGGAAACGGCGTAAAACCAGTTGTAGAGAACGGTTACGTCAAAACTGACGGCACGACGATTTTAGGCGCTGATGATAAAGCGGGATTGGCTGCAATGTTTGAGGCGATTAAGGTGCTGAAAGAAGAAAACATTGAACACGGCACGATTGAATTCATCATCACAGTAGGGGAAGAATCGGGTCTGATCGGAGCGAAGGCTCTTGACCGTTCTATGATCACTGCATCCTACGGCTATGCTCTTGATTCAGACGGAAAAGTCGGAAATATCATTGTGGCCGCGCCGACACAGGCGAAGGTAAGAGCGGCAATTTTCGGGAAAACCGCTCACGCCGGGGTTGAACCTGAAAAAGGCATTTCAGCGATTACAATCGCTAGCAAAGCCATTTCAAAAATGCCATTGGGCCGTATCGATGAAGAAACAACAGCTAATATCGGCCGGTTTGAAGGCGGCACACAAACAAACATTGTGTGCGACGAAGTTCATATTCTTGCTGAAGCGCGCTCTTTAGTTCCTGAGAAAATGGAAGCTCAGGTTCAAAAAATGAAAGCTGCTTTTGAAGAGGCAGCTGCTGATATGGGCGGACGCGCAGAAGTCGAAATTGAGGTTATGTATCCGGGCTTTAAATATCAAGACGGCGACCAAGTTGTTGAAATCGCGAAAAAAGCGGCTGCTAAAATCGGACGTCCAAGCGAGCTGCAAACGAGCGGCGGCGGAAGCGACGCGAACGTAATCGCTGGTCATGGCATCCCGACGGTCAATCTTGCTGTCGGTTATGAGCAAATCCATACAAAAAATGAAAAAATGCCGATCGAAGAGCTCGTTAAAACGGCAGAAATGGTTGTTGCCATTATTGAAGAGGCGGCAAAATAAAAAAAGAAAACCCGAGTGCGATTTCCCGCATCGGGTTTTTTTAGCTCCATTTCCTAAGCGGCCAAAATAACACATCCTGTTTTTTAGCGTAATGAAGCAAGGGGTCTGACTCTGGCAATGTAATGCCGTGAGCATCAGTCACCGTATTGACTGAAATTTCCGCTTCGGCGTTTTGCAGCAGCCATGGATGATGATGGATGTCTTCGTAATAGAGTTTGTTTTGATTGGTAGTATAGAGTCTATACCGTTCTGTCAGCCAGTAATCGAGCGAATCCTTTTCTGCTGTAAAAGGCGCTGAAATGGGCCGGTATGCGGCGTGGAATGCTGCTTCTTTGTCATTTTTCCGCTTGCTGACATAGTCAATGGCAGCACCGTTTTTTTCGGACTTCATATCCGCGTAAAAATAAGGCAGATGAAAGAATGTGCGAGCGCCAAGGACCGCCAGACGATGATCGGCATCTAAGCTAAAAAAATAAATGCCGGGCTTGCCTTTATACGTGACATAGGTGCGGAGGTTAAGCTCAGGAAATGCACGCGCACCGGGAATGACAGGAAGATAACGCGCCCTCAGGTTCGTGAGCATAAAGGGAAGCATGATGATCCAAGCTTGCCCGTTATATGTATCTAATTCTAAAACGGACGGTACCAAAGCGCGAAGGATAGAAACATCAACAGGCCAGTGGGCAAATAAGACATCATTCCAGGTTTGTCTCATGATCCAGATTCCATCAGGTACAGAAATATTTTTTTGCTGAAAGCGTTCCGTCAACGTATATGCTCCTTTCGGTTGGAGGTGAGTAAAGGTATTCCCGATTTCCTTCTTTTTAAACGATACGGCTATTTTTTAGGATGGCCATTTCTGCTTCAGCCATGATAAACAAGACTGTTTGGCGCGGTATGCTTTGCAAGTAACAAAAAACAACCCCGGCTTTTCGCACGGGGTTGCTTTTTTATTTCACCGACTCAGTAAGAGCGGCTGTTTTTTTGCTTTTATGATGCGTCATCTGAAGGACGATGTTTTGCACTGTCAAAAACAGTCCGCTTGTAAACCAGTACAGCGGAAGGGCTGCCGGAACATTAAGCGAGAAAATCGTCATCATCACAGGGAAGATGAACACCATCAATTTTGCGGATTGCTGTGCCGCAGGGTTTTGCGGGACAGCGGAATATTTCGCGCTCAGTTTTTGAGCGATATAGGCTTGGACAAAATACATAATCCCTGCACTAAGGGACATGAGAATATCAGATTGCCCTAAACTGAACCATAGAAACGAGTGTGACGCAATTTCAGGTGTTGAGCGAATCGCGTAATAAAGCCCAATCATAATCGGAGACTGAATCAGCATTGGAAGACAGCCCATCGCAAGCGGGTTGATATTATGCTCCTGATACAGCTTCATCATTTCCATTTGCAGCTCTTTTTGCTTTTCCGGGTCCTTCGTCTTTTTCAACTTAACCTGGATACTGTCAACCTGAGGTTTAATAACGGCCATTTTCTCTTGGAAGATGCGCTGTTTTTTGAACTGATTAACAAACAAAGGCAATACAACTATACGCACAATAATGGTTACGAGGATAATAGAGAGTCCGTATTCTCCGTGAAACAGCCCGGCAACACCCTTAAGCAGAGCGGAAAACGGTTCGATTAAATAATCGTGGAAAAAACCTACGTTGCTGAGGCCTCCCACCTGATTAGTCGCTGCAAATGCAGCATTGCCCGAGCATAATACGATCAAAAAGATACCCATAGCCAAAAGTTTTTGATATGTTTTTAACAATTTTGTTCTCCTCCTTTTTATAAATGCGGTTTATAAAAGAAGAGAACCGGCGTCTTCCTCATCGTTCACAGGCGAATTCATGCGGAAGACTTTACGTATCCAAGTTGTAATGCGATGATATATAATAATAAGAAAGTCTGTTCGGTTAATGTGAAAGACCGTCTGATGTTCATCTGTTCGTTTTGATTTCCATTGCTCGCCCGCACGGCACTCCCGTAAGAGAAATGCAATCCCGATTGCCGTTAGAGCAGGAAGAATAATTGTGAAAAAATCGACTAAGAATAAAACGTCATTTATCGATTCCACAAACATTGTCATCACATCCATTCAATAGCTTCATTTTACTATATGTACAAGCTGTTGTCTAATGACCGAAAAGGAGATTTGTTTATGCCGGGAAAGAGCCGAATTATTTTCCATATTGATATGAATAGCTTTTATGCGTCGGTTGAAATGGCATATGATCCGGCTCTCCGGGGAAAGCCGGTCGCAGTTGCCGGAAACGTAAAGGAGCGAAAGGGCATTGTGGTAACATGCAGCTACGAAGCAAGAGCGCGCGGCGTCAAAACAACGATGCCGGTTTGGCAAGCGAAGCGCCATTGTCCTGAGCTCATCGTTCTTCCGCCGAACTTTGACCGCTATAGAAACTCTTCACGAGCGATGTTTACCATTCTTCGTGAATATACTGACCTAGTGGAGCCTGTCTCCATCGACGAAGGCTATATGGACATGACCGATACACCATACAATAGCCGCGCTCTAGAGACGGCAAAAGAAATCCAAAGCAGGCTGCAAAAAGAGCTGCTGCTCCCGTCAAGCATAGGGATTGCACCGAATAAATTTCTCGCTAAGATGGCGTCTGATATGAAAAAACCGCTTGGAATTACGATCTTAAGAAAGAGGCAAGTGCCCGACATCCTGTGGCCGCTTCCTGTTGGAGAGATGCACGGAGTCGGCAAAAAGACAGCGGAAAAACTGAAGGGACTCGGCATCCATACAATCGGAGAGCTAGCTGCAGCTGATGAACACTCGCTGAAGCGCCTGCTTGGCATCAACGGTCCGCGCCTGAAAAATAAAGCAAATGGCATTCACCATGCGCCGGTTGACCCGGAGCGCATTTACGAATTTAAAAGCGTCGGCAACTCATCGACACTTTCCCATGATTCCAGTGATGAAGAAGAGCTGTTAGGCGTCTTTAGAAAGCTTGCCGCTTCTGTGAGTGACCGTTTACAGCGCAAGGAAGTCATGGCTTCGAAGCTTTTTATTATGATTAGATATGCGGATTGGAAAACCATCACAAGAAGCACTACGCTGAGAAACCCGATTGATCAAAAAAATGACATTTTGAAAGAAGCGGAGCACCTCTTTTTTAAACATTGGAATAAAAATCCTGTCAGGCTGCTTGGCATTACCGGAACGGATTTAGTAGAAAAAGAGCAGGCCTATAAACAGCTCGATTTGTTCAGCTTTAATGAAGATGCGAAGGATGAGCCCATTCAGCAGATGATGGAAAAGCTGAATAAAAAGTACGGTACCAAACTGATCAGAAAAGGGGCAACGTTAAAAAAAGAGGAGAGCAAAACAAAGGGAACAAGCTTTAATAAAGATTTTTTTCAAGATGAAAAGAAAAGCTGAATCGCTTGAAAAAAAGGGTGAATGTATGGTAATTTCTTTATTATAAATATCATTTTATTTTAATTTAAATTTTAAAATGATTAAACGTTTGCAGAAGGGACGTTAGAATATGTCAAAACAACAAATCGGCGTTATCGGACTTGCGGTCATGGGTAAAAATCTGGCTTTAAATATCGAAAGCCGGGGATTTTCTGTTTCTGTTTACAACAGATCAAGCAGTAAAACTGAGGAGTTTTTACAGGAGGCAAAAGGAAAAAATGTTGTTGGCACTTACAGCATTGAAGAATTTGTCCAATCCTTGGAAACACCGCGCAAAATCTTATTAATGGTTAAAGCGGGAACTGCAACAGATGCGACAATTCAATCTCTTCTTCCTCATCTAGAGAAGGATGATATTTTAATTGACGGCGGTAATACATACTATAAAGATACACAGCGCCGTAACAAAGAACTCGCTGAAAGCGGCATTCATTTTATCGGAACAGGCGTTTCCGGCGGAGAAGAAGGAGCGCTTAAAGGACCTTCTATCATGCCTGGCGGACAAAAAGAAGCACATGAGCTTGTAAAACCGATTCTTGAAGCCATTTCTGCAAAAGTTGACGGAGAACCTTGTACGACATATATCGGTCCGGACGGCGCCGGCCATTACGTAAAAATGGTGCACAACGGAATTGAATACGGAGATATGCAGCTGATCTCTGAATCATATTTCATTCTGAAACAGGTGCTGGGCCTTTCTGCTGATGAGCTTCATGAAGTTTTCGCTGAATGGAATAAAGGTGAGCTTGATAGCTACCTGATTGAGATTACGGCTGACATCTTCACAAAAAAAGACGAAGAGACAGGCAAACCGCTTGTTGATGTGATTCTTGATAAAGCAGGCCAAAAAGGAACAGGAAAATGGACAAGCCAAAGCGCACTTGACTTAGGCGTTCCGCTTCCGATTATTACTGAATCTGTATTCGCACGCTTTATCTCAGCTATGAAGGAAGAGCGTGTAAAAGCGAGCGGACTTCTTTCAGGACCAGAAGTGAAGCCTGTTACAGAAAATAAAGAAGAGCTGATTGAAGCGGTCAGAAAAGCGTTGTTCATGAGTAAAATCTGTTCATACGCGCAAGGATTTGCCCAAATGAAAGCTGCTTCTGAAGAATACAACTGGGATCTGAAATATGGTGAAATCGCTATGATCTTCCGCGGTGGTTGCATCATTCGCGCGGCATTCCTTCAGAAGATCAAAGAAGCTTACGATCGCGAGCCTGAGCTTGACAACCTGCTTCTTGACAGCTATTTCAAGAATATTGTAGAAAGCTATCAAGGAGCGCTTCGCCAAGTGATTTCACTTGCAGTTGCCCAAGGTGTGCCGGTGCCATCATTCTCAAGCGCATTAGCCTACTATGACAGCTACCGCACAGCCGTACTGCCTGCAAACTTAATTCAAGCACAGCGCGACTACTTTGGCGCTCATACTTATGAGCGTACTGACAAAGAAGGCATCTTCCATACTGAATGGATGAAGTAATCAATAGAAACCCCCGAAGCTCTTAAGCTTTGGGGGTTTTGTTATTAAGGAGATTGTTATACCTTTGTTCAGCGTAAAAAAAGCCGAAAATGCTTGTAAACATTTTCGGCTTTTTTCTTCTTATTATATATTCCACCAGTGTAAGCCGTCTTTCACCAAAAGATCATCAGATTCTTTCGGTCCCATTGAGCCTGATTCGTAGTTAGGAGATAAGGTTTTGTTTGCTGCCCATGTTTCAGAAATAGAGTCGACAAAGCTCCAAGAAAGGGCAACTTCATCCCAGTGTGCAAAGTTTGTTGCATCGCCAAGAAGACAGTCGTGAATTAGTTTTTCATATGCTTCAGGGGTGTTCAACTCGTCATTGCAATTGCTGCAATAATCGAGTTTGATTGGCTGTGCGTGTGCTGCTCCGCCAAGCTTTTTAGCATTTAAGTAAAGCGTAATGCCTTCGTCAGGCTGAATATGAATGACAAGCAAGTTCGGATTCATGTTGTTTTCATTACCGTAGTACAGGTTCATCGGAATGTCCTTAAATTGAACGACAATTTTTGTGGACTTTTCTTTCATTCGTTTTCCGGTTCTGATGTAGAATGGAACACCAGCCCATCTGAAGTTGTCGATCAGGAGCTTGCCGGCAACAAAGGTTTCTGTATTGGAGTCAGGAGCGACATTATCTTCATCTGTATAAGCAGGAACCGGTACACCGTCAATTTCACCAGCTTGATATTGTCCGCGCACAAAGTATTCATCCACTTCGTCTTTTGCAATAGGACGCAGTGCTCTCAGCACCTTCACTTTTTCGCTGCGGATTTCTTCTGTGTTCAATTTGATAGGCGGCTCCATTGCAAGAAGGGCAACCATCTGCATAATATGGTTTTGCACCATGTCGCGAAGGGCGCCTGATTTTTCGTAATATCTTGCGCGGTCTTCAACGCCTAGTGATTCGCTAGATGTGATTTGAATGTTTGAAATGTAGCGGTTTGTCCAAAGCGGTTCGAAAATCGCATTGGCAAATCGAATCACTTCAATGTTCTGAACCATTTGTTTGCCTAGATAATGGTCGATTCTGTAAATTTGATCTTCCGTAAATGCTTCGCGGATTTCTTTATTCAATGCCTGTGCGCTTGGCAGATCATGGCCGAACGGTTTTTCGATGACAAGGCGGGACCAGCCGGTTGTAGCTGTTACACCCTCTGATTTTAATGTTTTTGCAATCGTTCCGAAGAATTCAGGAGCCATTGCCAAGTAGAACATTCTGTTGTTAGGAATTTGATATGTATCTTCCAGCTGGTTAAGCAATACGTTTAGCTCTTGATAAGAACCAGGGTTTGTCACGTCAAACGGGTGATAGTAAAAATGAGACGTGAAATCATCTATATGCTTATCTGCAGATGAGGAAATGGATGTTTTAACAGTTTGGCGAAGATCCTCATTAGACCAAGGTCTTCTTCCAACTCCTACCACTGCAAACTCTTCTCCGATTTGTCCGTTTTGATATAAACGGTGAATAGACGGATACAATTTTCGTTTTGCTAAGTCTCCAGTTGCACCGAATATGACAATTACTGCTTTTGGTTGTTGGTTTGTTTTCACTAAAAGTACCTCACTTTATTCGAAGCTTTATTTTAGTACACCCCGTATATTTCCTTCATTTTAAATCTAAAATTCAACGAAAGCAAACATTTAAGCCCTTTTTTAAGCAGAATGCTGAAAAAATGTTTCTAGCACGAAAGGATTGTTCTTTTCAGAGGCAAGATTCACATTTTCCGCTTGATCCTGTATTCTTGTAGGTATCTGGTTCTAGTAGGAGGAAGGAAACGTGGAATTACTTTTTTTAGGGACGGGAGCCGGCATCCCCGCCAAGGCGAGAAATGTAACGTCGGTGGCATTAAAATTGCTTGAAGAAAGGCGTTCGGTATGGCTTTTTGACTGCGGGGAAGCCACACAGCATCAAATTTTACATACAACGATTAAACCTCGTAAAATAGAGAAAATCTTTATTACACACATGCACGGCGATCATGTATACGGACTTCCGGGGCTTCTGGGGAGCCGTTCCTTTCAAGGCGGAGAGGACGAGCTGACAGTGTACGGACCTAAAGGGATCAAGGCGTTTATTGAAACAAGCCTTGCCGTCACGAAAACCCATTTGACATATCCGCTTGCGATCCAGGAAATTGAAGAAGGAATCGTGTTTGAGGACGATCAGTTTATTGTCACAGCGGTATCTGTTATTCATGGAGTGGAAGCCTTCGGGTACCGTGTGCAGGAAAAAGACGTACCGGGTTCCTTGAAGGCTGACGTATTAAAAGAAATGAACATCCCGCCCGGACCTGTATATCAGAAAATCAAAAAAGGCGAAACGGTAACGCTTGAAGACGGACGAATCATCAATGGGAATGAGTTTCTTGAGCCTCCTAAAAAGGGAAGATCTGTTGTGTTCTCCGGTGATACGAGAGTAAGTGACAAACTAAAAGAGCTTGCGAGGGATTGTGATGTGCTTGTTCATGAAGCAACCTTTGCTAAGGAAGACCGTAAACTTGCTTATGATTATTATCACAGTACAACGGAACAAGCGGCTGTAACAGCGAAAGAAGCAAGAGCGAAGCAGCTCATTTTAACCCATATCAGCGCAAGATATCAGGGAGATGCTTCTTTGGAGCTTCAAAAAGAAGCGGTTGACGTTTTCCCCAATAGCGTGGCGGCATATGATTTCTTAGAGGTAAACGTCCCGCGAGGCTGAAGGCGGAGCTCTTATTTGACAATTTGTTATGACGTTGTATAATAAAACGTAATCATTACGCTTTATAAGGAGATGTTTATGAGAGTAAATGTTACTTTAGCCTGCACTGAAACGGGAGACCGAAATTACATCACAACAAAAAATAAACGCACCAATCCAGACCGTTTGGAGCTGAAAAAATATTCACCGCGTTTAAAGAAATATACCCTTCACCGTGAAACAAAATAATATAAAAGACCGGGAATCCCTTACGGCCCGGTCTTTTTTTACGTTAATTGACTGCCTGGTAAAGAGGAGCGGCCTGCTGGCACGCTGCGCACCATACGTCATAAATAGCCAAGTGAACGATATGAGGTTCATCATGATGGATGTTGTGGGAGCTGTTTTTAGCTTGAATCCAGCCGCTTTGGTTAGATAGAGACAATATGCTGCTGTGCAAGTTTTGCCACTCCTGTTCAGCAGCGAATTTCTCAGTCCGTTCTCCTGATGACAACACAAGAAGAGGCATGTTTCCTAAGTGGACTTGCCGCTTTTTGAGCTCCTGCAGACTTTTTGAAAACTCTGCATGTGTGCCCTCAAGCATCATCTTTCTCGTATGTGATTTGTGCATTTCTTCGGGTATAAAGGTAAAGCTGGCGCAATCGCCTAAAGCTGGGTCAAGAAGGACCATGCCGATAATATCATGCTTGTTTTTGCAGGCCCATAAACCGGTGATGACAGCTCCGTATGAGTGTGAAACAGCCAAATAAGGAGGTTTTACATCAGCTGCTTTAAGCAAACTCTCCAATTCTTTCACTTGTTGATCAGCTGTTCGTTTAGCTCTGCTTTGCCCGCTTTTTCCTATGCCTGCCCGATCATATGTGAAAATGCCAAATTCATCATCAATGTCCGCCATTAATGGTTTCCACGTCTCAGAAGAAGTACCATAGCCGGCCTCAAAGACAATCGTTACACCGCTTGATCCTTTCCGGTGCTGTGTATGAAACGCACATCCGTCAATTGTATATGTCTTTTCCATCCAAGCTGATTTCATTGGAGTCATCTCCTCTAATTGGTTCTACTAGGGAGACGGAGAACCTTAGCCGATCGTTTCTCTAAAAATAAAAAAAGAGATATCCTCTACAGGATATCTCTTATGGCATTACCAGCCTCTTTCGTATTGAACAGGGGCCGGAATCTCTGTATTGAGCTGTTTCGCAGCAGTTCTTGCAAAGAATGGATCCCGCAAAAGCTCTCTGCCGATAAAGATGAGGTCGGCACGTCCGTTTTGCAGAATTTCTTCAGCCATTGAACCGTCTGTAATCATGCCGACGGCACCAGTAGCCATGTCCGCCTGTTCACGGATTTTCTCAGCGAAGCTGACCTGATAGCCAGGGAATACGTTAATGTCTGCGTGAACAAGGGCGCCTGAGCTGCAGTCAATTAAGTCAACACCCTGCTCCTTCATCCATTTTGCAAAACCGATGTGATCGGCAATGTCTAAGCCTTTATCAGTGTAGTCAGAAGCAGATACACGGACAAATAAAGGACCGTCCCATACTTGTTTGACTTCATCAATGATCTCTCTCAAGAAACGATAGCGGTTTTCAGGTGAGCCGCCATATTCATCTGTGCGATGGTTGGAAAGCGGAGACAAAAATTCATGAATTAAATATCCGTGCGCCGCATGAATTTCAATCACATCAAAGCCGGCTTCTTTTGCGCGGGCAGCCGCTTGCTTGAACTCCTGGACCGTTTCTTTTACTTTTTCTGCTGACATTTCTACAGGTGTTGCTGATTGTTCGTCAAACGCAATCGCCGATGGAGCGAAGATATCTCCTTCAAGCTCAGCTTTACGTCCGGCATGGGCAAGCTGAATGCCGATTTTTGAACCTTGTTCTTTGACCTGCTCAGTCAGTTTTGCAAAGCCTTCAATATGCTCGTCGCTCCAAATGCCTAAGTCTTGGTCAGTGATTCGTCCTTGAGGGTTAACCGCTGACGCCTCTACAATAATCAGTCCGACCTGGCCGATTGCGCGCGATATGTAATGTGCCATGTGGAACGGTGTTAATTTTCCGTCCTTTTCATGAGAAGAATACATGCACATTGGCGACATGACAATGCGGTTTTTTAACGTCATATCTTTAATTGTAATAGGTGTAAATAATTTTCTGGTCATTTCTTTCGCCTCCCGTAAGGTTTTTAGAGATTGATTATATCAAGTCATTTCTTTCCCGTCATATAAACTGCTCAAATGAACCGCTTTTGTCAAACATTTCTGTATAATAGACGAGAAATCAGTTTATTTTTCAGTATAGAAGCATTTTTATTCATAGGAGGGGCGGAATAAATGAATTGGCAGACGAAGGACGAATTGCTGGCACTTTTAACTTCTCTTGTGCAATACGAAAGCATCACCGGTTCAAAGGGCGAGGCAGCGCTTGCAGAGTATCTTTATTTTATTTTGAAGGACAAGCCCTATTTTCAAAAGCACCCTGATGATGTAACACTTCATCCGATGGACGATGGCAGATCTTTTCTTACGGCTCTAGTCAAAAAGAAGAATGTCAAAAAGACAGTGCTTCTGCTGAGTCATTTTGATGTCGTTGACATAGAAGATTACGGCGAATTTAAACATATGGCTTGCAAGCCTGCTGAGCTTTTGAGCTCCTTTTTAGAGAAAAAAGAGCTGCTCCCGGAACGTGTGAGAAGAGATGCCGAAAGCGGAGACTGGCTGTTCGGAAGAGGGACGATGGATATGAAAGCGGGGCTTTGTATTCAACTGTCGATGCTGGAGAGGGCAATGAACGGGCATTTTGAGGGCAATCTGCTGTTGATAACGGTTCCGGACGAGGAAGTGAATTCAAGAGGCATGATTGAAGCGGTTCCTGCATTGAAGGAGATGGAGAAAAAGCATGATATCACATTAACCGCTTGCCTGAATGCCGAACCGATGTTTGAAAAATTTCCCGGCGACCAGCAGCAATATTTTTATACAGGAAGCATTGGCAAGGTGCTTGCGGGTTTTTTCTGCAAGGGGATTGAGACACATGTTGGAGAGCCGTTTTCAGGCCTAAACGCAAATTTAATGGTATCTGAGATTAACCGTTTGCTTGAACTGAATGCTGATTATTGCGAAAAGGTTGATGGCGAGGTCACTCCGCCGCCGGTAAACTTAATGCAAAAGGACTTGAAAGAGGCATATTCAGTCCAGACACCGCATACAGCCGTCACATTATTTAATGTGCTGTCAATGAAACGCTCAGCTAGTGAGCTGCATCAGATGCTGCTTAAAACAGCAGAACAGGCGGCGGAGGAAATCATGTCGAACGTTCGGAAGAAAACACAGGATTTTCAACAATTTGAGCCATTTCAGCCGATTGAGCGGGACGTCACTGTTTTGACATTTGATGAGCTGGTCTCGCGTGCAAAAAAGCGTGCGGGGATCTCGGAAACAGAGCGGGCTCTAAATTATGCCTTTGCTAACAGGGGGGAGCTTGGAGACAGGGATTTTTCGACGAAAATTGTTTCTGAGCTTGCTTCGCTTTGTAAGGAGGATGCGCCGCTCATCGTTCTGTTTTATAGTCCGCCGCTTTATCCAGCTGTTTCTTCAAAGGATGATCAATTGATCAGAAATACAGCAGATCAGATAAAGCATTATGCGGCTGAGCGATACGGCATTGCATTACGGGAGGTTCAGTACTTCCCCGGACTTTCGGACTTGAGTTATCTTCAGCTGGAAAAACAGGAGGTTGATGCATACACAAGCAATATGCCGCTCTTTAACAGAGGATATTCATTGCCAAGCGGTAAAAATCAGGCTTTATATGTTCCGGTTTTAAATGTCGGTCCGGCTGGTAAAGACCCGCATAAATGGACGGAAAGATTGTATATGCCTTATTCCTTTGAAGTGCTTCCCGATTTGCTTTCATTTACGATCTCCGCGCTATTAAAGCAATCAGAATCTGCCGGCCAGCTGCTGCGGGAAAAATAAAAAACAGAAGGCACAGTGCCTTCTCAGCTTGTAGAGAAAACGATGTTTTTTCTACAAGCTTTTTTGTTTTATACTGTTTCTTTAGATATTCACCAGGTTTCAGATGCAGAAAAAGCGCTCCCACATGCCTAGCCTTGCTTGGCTAGGTATGTGGCAATCTTCTTCATGTTCTGGCATGCGGCTGTGAGGAGAACTTGTTCACTCACATTTCGTTTTCCCCTCAACCTGCAATAGCGAAGCCCATGCAGCTGTTTTGAATCTGCAAAGCTTCGCTCTATTTTTTCTTTTCTTTTTTTGTAGAGGTTTTTTCCTGAAACAGACAAGCGATTTTGTCTGACCTTTTCTTTATGATCTTCCCATACATGTCGAGTAATCACTTTCTGCCGATTCTTTGATTTTGTACAGTTTTCAAGCAGTGGGCATGAGGAACATATTTCAGGATTTGATTTATATGACCGGTAGCCTTTTCGGTCAGTTGTTGAGTATGTAAGTGTTTGGTGATTTGGACAAATGTATCTGTCTTGTTCACTGTCATAATGAAATTTCCATTTTGGAAACAAGCCTCGGATAGGGTGATAACGTCTATGTGCGATGACACCAAAGATTTGGCGGTCAGATAATCCTTTACAGATCGGAGTCGTTAAATATCCGGAATCAAGGGCGACGGCTTCTACTTGAAAACCAAATCGTGCGATTTGGTGGTCTAATCGGTCAAGATAAGGCACAGAATCATGGACATTTCCAGGTGTGACGTAGGCATCGGTGATAATGTTGTATTTCATATCTGTTGTGCGGTGATCTAAATAGAAAAAACCTTCTGGTTTGTTTTCACGATACAGATAGCCACTTTCCGGATCGGTTGTACTGTGGCGGATCTCTTTTTCAGCTTTCACCTCCTCTTTGGCTGTTAATGGCTTTTTTCCGTGTTCCTCCCGATCCTCTTGAATGGCTTCATTTAAATCCTTGATATAGTTTTGGGTATCCTGCGCAATTGTTTTTCTTGTGTATTTATGCTTGTTGGCATTGGCTTTAAGGTGTGTGGAGTCGGTGAATAGGACTCGTCCGCCCACCATGTCATGATTGATGGCCTGAAGAACGATCTCATCAAAAATGTCTTGGAAGATGGTTGTATCTTTAAAGCGTGTGCGTCTGTTCCAGCTGATGGTGGAGTGGTGTGGAACCGGGTCGTTTATGTTCAATCCGAGAAACCATCTGTACGCCATATTGTAGTAAATTTCTTTTTCAAGCTGTCTTTCTGAACGGATACCATAGAGGTATCCGATAAACATCATTTTAAATAAAATAAGCGGATCAAGTGAGGGGCGGCCTTTGTTTTCACTGTAGTAAGGTTTCACCTTTTCAATGATGAAAGAGAAGTCTATGTGTTTATCAATTTTCCGAAGCAGGTGATCCTCTTCAACGAGTTGGTCAAGCAGAACAAATTCGGCTGTGTTTTGAGAAGAGTTTCTTGTGTGGAACATGAGAAAGACACCGTCCTTTTAAGTCTTTCTTTTATTTTATTACAGAAGAATGGATATTTTAAGGAAAAATAAAGGCTGACGAGATTTTCTCGACAGCCTGAGAAGGCACAGTGCCTTCTGTTTTTGTCTTACATCTAAGAATGTCTCTCTAAGGCGGCAACGGCAAACTGTTCTTTGATTTCTGCGCTCCGTTTAGCTGTTTCTTCAATACAGTGAATAATTGCTTCTTCAAAGCGGGAGTCCTGTAAAGCGCGAAGACCTGCCTCTGTAGTGCCCCCAGGACTGGTGATTTCTTTACGCAGCTTTTCCGGCTGTTTGCCGCTTTGAAGGAGCATATCTGTTGCCCCTGCCATTGTCTGCAAAATGAGTGCTTTTGCCGTTTCTTTATCTAATCCTACTTTTTGTGCCGCTTTTTCCATCGCCTCAATATAACGATACACATAGGCCGGGCCGCTGCCTGCGATTGCAGTGACAGCGTCAAGATCTCGCTCCTCAACCAGTGTTGCATCACCGATTGTTTTCAATAGAGCTTTTGCGGCACTAATATCATTCTTGCTTGCTTCAGCGCTTACGGAAAATCCGGTTGCTGATTTTCTGATTGCCGCTGATGTATTAGGCATGACGCGAATGACCGCGAGCTTTCTGCCAAAATAATGCTGAATGGTTTCGATGGTAAGGCCTGCAAGTACTGAAATGACAAGCTGGTCCTTGATATACGGCCGGATGCTGTCGATGCTTTCCGCCGCGTCTTTCGGTTTGAAAGCGAGGATAATGATATCGGTGTGAGTGAAAAACTCATTTTTATCTCTGCATGGACGCACGCCGTACGTTTCCTTTAATTCAATCAGACGCTCGTCATTTGAGCGATTTGTAATATAGATATGTTCTGGTTTTGTGATGCCGCTTTGCAAAATGCCGTTGATCATTGCTTCTGCCATTGACCCGGCGCCGACAAATCCTATCTTTTTCATTGATATCCTCCTTCTATCAGAACAACAAAAAACCTTTTCATCACGTAAAGGACGAAAAGGTTCGCGGTACCACCCTCATTAGCACAAATTGTGCTCAGCTCAAATCCCGTAACGCGGGAAACGTTTAGGTTTTCCTAACCGCGACTTGAGGGCAGGTTCTACAAACAAGCGGGCCGCAACACCTTTCAGCCGGGGGTATCGCTCTCTTAGGCCATTGCCTTGTATACTATTCCTCGTCATAGCGTTCCAATGGTTCTCGTTTTAGTTTGTTGTTCATTATGCAATGGCGGATAAGCTAATGTCAATAGCTTTTTCAAAAAGGTTTGTTCTCATTCTGCAATAATGACACAAGACCGAGAAAAAGCTAAAATATGAATAATGAATGAAGACAAGGAGCGAAAGGATGACAACTGAAGATGTAATTGCGATCCGCGTCCCGACGCCGTTTGCTGTCGGCGATGTTATCGTTTACCTCGTAAAAGGTGATGCACTGACACTTATCGATGCCGGGCTGAATACAAAAGAGGCTGCCAGAGCCCTACAAGAGCAGCTTGCCGCTGTAAATGTGAAAATGTCAGATATCGAGCAGGTTGTACTGACTCACCATCATGCTGATCATGCAGGCTTGCTTGATGTCTTTTCAGATGAAATCGAAGTGATTGGGCATACATTCAACGAACCTTATATCAGCCGAGATCAAGCCTTTATGGATTGGCAAAAACGTTTTTTTCAAAAGCTGCTGCCTGAATTAGGCGTTCCATTTGATACGGGGAAGGCGGAAAAGCTGATTCGATCAGCGTACGCATTTTCCTGTACGAGATCTCTGACAAAAACAATCAGAGAAGGTATGGGCATAGATGGGCTTGAGGGCTGGTCCGTGTTGGAGATGCCTGGACATGCTGAATCGCATATCGTTCTGTTCCATGAAAAAAGCGGAAGGATGCTTGGCGGCGATCTACTGCTGGCAAACAGCTCGTCTAATCCGATTTTGGAAGCGCCGAAAGCGGGGGACGTCAGGTCAAAGCCTTTAGTCGATTATCAGCGGTCATTGCGAAGGCTGTCTCAACTTGATCCAACAATCGTATTTCCTGGTCACGGCGAGCCTATCACCAGTGTACAAGCGCTGATTGAGAAGCGTTTTGACAAGCAGAGGAACAGGACGGAGGATGTGCGTCGCATGCTGGATGAAAAGCCGATGACCGCTTTTCAGGTCTGTCAGCAGCTTTTTCCTGCTGTATATGAAAAGGAATTGTTTTTAACGATGTCAGAAACGGCAGGTCACCTTGATGTGTTGGAGGCTGAAGAAGCCATCACGTCATATTGGGAAGGAAATACCGCATACTTTAAAACAATGAAGAGGTGAAATGGGTGAAACATATAGCGGGAAAAAGGATTTGGATAACCGGCGCTTCAGGAGGGCTTGGTGAAAGAATCGCATACTTATGCGCGGCTGAAGGAGCCCATGTCCTTCTGTCGGCTAGACGCGAGGATCGTTTGATAGAAATCAAAAGGAAAATAACCGAGGAATGGAGCGGACAGTGTGAGATTTTTCCTCTGGATGTCGGCCGCCTAGAGGATATCGCCCGGGTCCGCGATCAGATCGGCTCGGTTGATGTACTGATTAACAATGCAGGCTTCGGTATATTTGAAACGGTTTTAGACTCTACATTGGATGACATGAAAGCGATGTTTGATGTGAATGTCTTCGGCCTGATCGCCTGTACAAAAGCGGTGCTTCCGCAGATGCTTGAGCAAAAAAAGGGACATATCATCAATATCGCCTCTCAAGCGGGGAAAATCGCAACACCGAAGTCTAGCCTGTATTCCGCGACCAAACATGCCGTGTTAGGTTACTCAAACGCTTTGCGGATGGAGCTTTCGGGAACCGGCATTTATGTGACAACAGTCAACCCGGGCCCGATTCAGACGGACTTTTTTTCCATTGCTGATAAAGGCGGGGACTACGCCAAAAATGTCGGCCGCTGGATGCTTGATCCTGATGACGTGGCAGCTCAAATTACAGCTGCAATTTTTACGAAAAAGCGGGAGATCAATCTTCCGCGTTTAATGAATGCCGGCACTAAGCTGTATCAGCTGTTTCCAGCTCTTGTAGAAAAGCTGGCAGGACGCGCGCTCATGAAAAAATAATGATAGAACTGCCTGTGGTGGAGTGGCTTGTTTCTCACGGGGCAGTTTTTGATAGTGGAAGGGAGAGATTGTTGAATGTCAGTTCATTCAGAAGTCCTTCATGCTCTGCTTAAAGATCCGTTTATTCAGAAACTGATTGATGCAGAGCCTGTATTCTGGGCAAATTCAGGCAAGAAAGAGGGGCCATTACCCCGTGCAGATGAGTGGGCAACCGAGATAGCGGAAGCGGAAAAAAGAATGCAGCGGTTTGCACCTTACATTGCCGAGGTGTTTCCTGAGACGAAAGGCGCTAAAGGAATCATCGAGTCTCCGCTTTTTGAGGTGCAGCATATGAAGGGAAAGCTGGAAGCGGCATATCAGCAGCCATTTCCCGGAAGATGGCTTTTAAAGTGCGACCATGAGCTTCCGATTTCAGGATCGATTAAAGCGAGGGGCGGGATTTATGAAGTGTTAAAGCATGCTGAAAATCTCGCGCTTCAAGAAGGAATGCTTCAGGAAACCGATGATTACCGCATCTTACAGGAAGAGCGGTTTACCGGGTTTTTCTCCCGCTATTCGATTGCTGTCGGTTCGACAGGAAATCTAGGTTTAAGCATCGGCATCATCGGCGCGGCACTCGGCTTTCGCGTGACAGTGCATATGTCCGCCGATGCTAAGCAGTGGAAAAAGGATCTCTTCCGTCAAAAGGGAGTCACTGTTATGGAGTACGAAACAGATTACAGCGAAGCGGTGAACGAAGGGAGACGGCAGGCGGAACATGATCCATTCTGTTATTTTATTGATGATGAACATTCTCGACAGCTGTTCTTAGGATATGCTGTTGCTGCAAGCCGATTAAAAACGCAGCTTGACTGTATGAATATAAAGCCAAGTCTTGAGACGCCCTTGTTTGTGTATCTGCCGTGCGGAGTCGGCGGAGGACCGGGCGGTGTAGCATTTGGGCTGAAGCTTTTATACGGAGATGATGTTCATGTGTTTTTCGCAGAACCAACTCATTCACCTTGTATGCTGTTAGGGCTTTATTAAGGACTTCACGAAAAGATCTCCGTCCAGGATATCGGCCTGGATAATCAGACTGCTGCTGACGGACTTGCCGTAGGGAGGCCGTCAGGATTTGTCGGCAAGCTGATTGAACCGCTTCTGAGCGGCTGTTATACGGTAGAGGACAATACGCTTTATACTTTGCTTCATATGCTGGCTGTATCTGAAGATAAATATTTAGAGCCCTCTGCTCTTGCCGGCATGTTCGGGCCGGTTCAGCTTTTTACGACAGAAGAGGGAAGGCACTATGCTCAGAAATATAAGATGGAACATGCCGTACATGTCGTCTGGGGAACGGGAGGAAGCATGGTTCCAAAAGATGAAATGGCTGCGTATAACCGAATCGGTGCTGATTTGCTAAAAAAACGAAATGAAAAATAAGCAGACAGTGAAAAGGTTTTCCGTTACAATCTTTGTAAGGGTTTTAACCTACAGAGAGTCAGGTGTAAACAGTGAAAAATAAAGAACTTAACCTACATACTTTATATACACAGCACAATCGGGAGTCTTGGTCTGGTTTTGGGGGGCATTTGTCGATTGCTGTATCTGAAGAAGAGGCAAAAGCTGTGGAAGGATTGAATGATTATCTATCTGTTGAAGAAGTGGAGACGATCTATATTCCGCTTGTTCGCTTGCTTCATTTACATGTCAAGTCTGCGGCTGAACGCAATAAGCATGTCAATGTTTTTTTGAAGCACCCACATTCAGCCAAAATTCCGTTTATTATCGGCATTGCCGGCAGTGTCGCAGTCGGAAAAAGCACGACGGCGCGGATCTTGCAGAAGCTGCTTTCGCGTTTGCCTGACCGTCCAAAAGTGAGCCTTATCACGACAGATGGTTTTTTATTTCCTACTGCCGAGCTGAAAAAGAAAAATATGATGTCAAGAAAAGGATTTCCTGAAAGCTATGATGTAAAGGCGCTGCTCGAATTTTTGAATGACTTAAAATCAGGAAAGGACAGCGTAAAGGCCCCGGTGTATTCCCATCTAACCTATGACCGCGAGGAAGGTGTGTTCGAGGTTGTAGAACAGGCGGATATTGTGATTATTGAAGGCATTAATGTTCTTCAGTCGCCCACCTTGGAGGATGACCGGGAAAACCAGCGTATTTTTGTTTCCGATTTCTTTGATTTTTCGATTTATGTGGATGCGGAGGAAAGCCGGATTTTCACTTGGTATTTAGAGCGTTTTCGCCTGCTTCGGGAAACAGCTTTTCAAAATCCTGATTCATATTTTCATAAATTTAAAGACTTGTCCGATCAGGAGGCTGACGAGATGGCAGCCTCGATTTGGGAGAGTGTCAACCGGCCGAATTTATATGAAAATATTTTGCCGACTAAATTCAGGTCAGATCTCATTTTGCGTAAGGGAGACGGGCATAAGGTCGAGGAAGTGCTGGTAAGGAGGGTATGAAATTGTGCATCATATCGAACTGTATGTCTCTGATTTGGAGGCGTCTAGGCGGTTTTGGGGCTGGTTCTTAAAAGAACTTGGCTTTAAAGAGTATCAAAAATGGAGCTCAGGCATCAGCTGGAAGAAAGATCGTTTTTACCTAGTGATTGTGCAGGCGAAAGAGTCATTTCTAGAGCCGAAATACCATAGATGCCGAGTCGGTCTGAACCATCTCGCATTTCATGCTGAATCCAAGCTTCAAGTCGATCAGATGACTGAAAAATTGACGGCAAAAGGTTATCGTGTGTTGTACCGAGACAGGCATCCTTTTGCCGGAGGAGACGGGCATTATGCAGTCTTTTGTGAGGATCCAGACCGGATTAAGGTAGAGCTCGTTGCCCCAAGCTGTTAATCGTGATCTTCGGACATGCTGTTCAGCTTTTTCTCAATGCGATCCAGCTGCGCCTTTCGGTTTTTCGCATACTTGAAGCCTGTAACAGCCGCAAAGACGACAGCAGCAAATATAATAAATACAAACAGCTGAAACATCACATCACCTATATTCATGTTCTTCACCTCATGTTTGCGGGAGAGATTCATTCTCTTCCGTTTTTTATGTAAAGCGGCTTTTCCAGACGGGAACGGTGTTTTGTGGTCTCCATTTTCATTTGCCGATAGGCGAACGCTAAAAATGGCAGGCCGAGCAGGGTAATGCCGCTCAGGACAGAAAAAATATAAATCGGCCGGCCAGCGCCAAACAGGTCTATACATATCCCCCCGACCCAAGGGCCGATGACGTTTCCGAGCTGTGAAAAACCGATTGCCCCGAAATAAGTGCCTTTTAATCCTGGTTTTGCAATCTGGTCTACATACAAATCCATCATAGAGAATAAAAGCACTTCGCCGATTGTAAATGTGATGACAATCATCACAATTGATGGAACACCGTGTGATACGGTGAAAATGGCCATGCTGATGCTAACCATCACATTACCGAGCATCAGAGAACAAAGCGGCGAAAACCGTTTTGCAAAATGGACAATGGGAAATTGCGTCGCCAACACAACGATTGCGTTTAATGTCAGCATCAGCCCATACAGCTTCGTTCCATTGCCGATCAAGGGGTTCTGCGCCATATACTGAGGGAATGTGGAACTGAATTGTGAGTAGCCGAAGGTGCATAGCGTAATGCCGACCAAAGCAATGGTAAAAAGATAATCCTTTTGCGTGACCATAAACGCTTCCCGCACGCTCATATTTCGGGACTGGGCTGGTGCTGATAAGGGTGGATGTTTTTTAAATTGGAGGGCAAGCACAATTCCGTATAGTCCGTAAATGACTGCAGGCACCAAAAAGGGCGTAGTCGATTGCGATGAGCCGAAATATAGGCCAAGCACAGGTCCGAAGACAACGCCGATATTAATAGCCGCATAGCGTAAATTAAAAACTAGCAGTCTCGTTTTTTCTTCTGTCATATCAGACAGCAAGGCCTTTGAAGCGGGCTCAAACAGTGATTTGCAAAGACCGTTTAATGCGTTTACTACAAAAAACACCCAGAGATTAGATGCTGCCGCAAAGCCTGCAAATACCAGCATCCATCCGAAAATCGATACAAGCATCATGTTTTTTCTGCCGAATTTATCTGAGATATATCCGCCGTAAAAGCTTGCGAGGATGCCGACTGATGAGCTCGCGGCAATGACCAGCCCTGCATAGGAAGCTGATGCGCCTTGGACGGCTGTCAAATAAATCGCTAAAAAAGGAATGCTCATCGATGTTGCCATTCTGCCGAAAATGGTTCCGATTATAATTGTCCAGCTGATCGGGTGGATATCTTTCCATTTCTTCATGAATTATATTCTCTCCTGTATGTAAGATCTTCCTCTATCATATATGAAAAAATTTCCTTCTCCAATAGATCATTCAAAATATTTCGTTTTTGACATGTAGTATGCCTGATTGTATGGATGGCAATATACTATGCGTTGAGGATGCGTGTGGCTGACGGAGTTTACATTTTGAAATTGAAGGTGATGACAGAAGGAAAATGACGGGATGTCCGATGAAAAGCAAAGCGATTGGTCAGTGAGGGTGTGTTAGTTTAAGCCCCCAAGACGTGGATCATATTGGCAGTGAAACCGGCTATGAGATCAAGATGTACGCTGAAAACCGGCATGGACCGCATGACAGAACAAGAGAGCACATCTCTTCGAAAAAGTGTATACGCGGGATCATGGACAGCTTATTCCGTTTTGCGCGAGTTCTGAGGGGGAATTTTACGCCAGGCCATATGAATCTATGGAGCGTGAGAAAATCCTGCTTTTTTCTGTAAGCCTGAGACTATTTATTTGTTTCAGGCGGTGTTTTCAAAGGGAAGCCGCATCAGCGGCTGAAAGAACTGACAGTCATGCGTTTAAGAGAACAGGCCTTGGTTTGTGACATAGTCATAAATGATATCTTCTATATGCGCATGCAAATCCTCATCCGGTTCTTCATTCCGTCTCTCTTGTAGAGCCGCTTTCAGGCTTTGTTTTTCATACGGGCTTAACGGATCTATAGCAACGTTTCTGCCGTATTGACGCAATGCCTGTCCCAGCATTTTTTCGACAAATTTCTCCATCATGACTCTCCTATCCTTATGCTTCACTTTTATTCTACTAAATGTTTTTCTTCTCTCAAACCCTTGGATCATATTTTCTGTCAGACAAGAATCATTTACCAGTATAAAACGAACATACTTTCGCATATAATGAGAACGAACATAAGTTCTTTTTAGAGGTGTGTATGATGAAAGAAAAAGTGATTTTTCTCGTTGACATGCAATCGTTTTATGCATCTGTAGAGAAAGCGGAAAATCCACATTTGAAAAATAAGCCTGTCATTGTTTCGGGTGACCCTGAAAAAAGGGGCGGAGTCGTATTGGCTGCCTGCCCGCTGGCGAAACAAAAAGGTGTGGTGAATGCTTCACGGCTGTGGGAGGCGCAGGAAAAGTGTCCTGAGGCTGTTGTGCTCCGGCCGCGTATGCAGCGGTATATTGATGTATCACTGCAAATTACGGCCATTCTCGAGGAGTATACAGACCTTGTGGAGCCTTATTCTATCGATGAACAGTTCATGGACATTACAGGCAGCCAGAAGCTGTTTGGGACGCCGATGGAGATCGCGAAAAGCATTCAGGGCAGAATCATGCGGGAGATCGGCGTTTATGCACGGGTCGGAATCGGCCCTAACAAAGCGCTGGCCAAAATTGCGTGTGACAATTTTGCCAAAAAGAATACGAACGGTATTTTTACCTTAACGAAAGAAAATATGAAAACCGAAATGTGGCCGCTCCCGGTGGGCAGCATGTTTGGCGTCGGGAGCCGCATGAAGCATCATTTAAATCGAATGGGCATCAGCACGATCGGCGGGCTCGCGGCTTTTCCGCTCGATCTTTTAAAAAAGAAATGGGGCATTAACGGCCACGTGCTGTGGATGACGGCAAACGGAATCGACTATTCCCCTGTGTCAACTTCGTCTCTGGACGGGCAAAAGGCGATAGGCCATGGAATGACTCTCCCGAGAGACTACGAACACTTTGACAAAGAAATCAAGGTCGTATTGCTTGAGCTGAGTGAAGAAGTGTGCAGGCGAAGCCGAAACGCCGGGGTCATGGGGCAGACGGTGTCAGTGAGCTGCCGGGGTGCTGATTTTGATTGGCCGACGGGCTTCAACCGGCAAGTGAAGCTGGCAGAGCCGACTAATTCTACTCAGGATGTATATGAGGCTGTACGCCGGCTGTTTCTTACATTTTGGGACGGGAAACCTGTCCGCCGCCTCGGTGTCAATCTGTCTCAGCTCTCATCTGATGACATATGGCAGCTCAATTTATTTCAGGATTATGCAAAGAAAATGAGCCTAGGCTATGTGATGGACGGCATTAAAAATCGATTCGGCGACACAGCAATCATCAGGGCGGCGTCACTGACAGCGGCAGGCCAGGCATTTGAACGTGCGGCTAAAATAGGGGGGCATTATAAATGAACGATCATTTAAAAAGGGGCAACCTGCTGTGGGAAGGGAGCAGGATGTTTCTGCCGGAACATAAGCAAAGCCTGCTGGAGAGAAAGCGGCTTAAACAGAAGCTGCAAAAGCCGATCCTTGACCCCGATAAGCTGGAAGAGATGAATCAAACGCTTTGCGCCGCGATGGAGTTCGCTCAGGATATCACTGTCAGCTGCTTTCAGGACGGTGAGATTGTCCGCTGCACCGGGAAGATCTGCCGGTATGAAGAGTTTGAAAAAGCAGTATGGATAAAAGGAGACGAGGATCAGCTTTATAAGCTGAGACTTGATCAAGTGCTTGATATTGTGCTGTAAAGTCTCTCCTCCTGCTTGGGGGAGAAATAGGCTAAAATGATGAAACATTGTTCCCTCGGCAGTCTGGAAACGTATGATAAAGGAAAGAAGGCATTTACAATTCCAGCCAGGCAAAATATAATTTTTATATTGTGAGAAAAAGAGCTGACATTCGTTTTGCCAGACGGAGGGAGATCAAATCGTAATGGATATTCGAACAATCACGTCTTCAGATTATGAAATGGTAACGTCTGTACTGAATGAATGGTGGGGCGGCAGACAGCTGAAAGAAAAATTGCCGAGACTATTTTTTGAGCATTTTCAGGACACAAGCTTTATTACATCCGAAGATAACAGCATGACGGGATTTTTAATCGGATTTCAATCGCAATCGGATCCTGAAACGGCGTACATTCATTTTTCCGGTGTGCATCCAGATTTCAGAAAAATGCAAATTGGGAAACAATTGTATGATGTATTTATCGAAACAGTAAAACAAAGAGGCTGCACCCGGGTGAAGTGCGTCACTTCACCTGCGAATAAGGTATCAATCGCATATCACACAAAATTGGGGTTTGATATTGAAAAGGGCACCAAGCCGGTAAATGGCATCTCAGTGTTTGCAAACTATGATGGCCCGGGCCAAGACAGGGTACTGTTTGTCAAAAACATATGAGGGGGGAATATAATGGATTTTTTATCAAAAACACCTGAGCCTCCTTACTATGCAGTCATTTTTTCTTCTGTCAAAAGCGAAAATGACACAGGATATGGAGAAACAGCGGAGCGGATGGTATCGCTTGCGGCGGATCAGCCTGGATTTTTAGGCGTGGAAAGCGTACGTGAAGCGGATGGAAGGGGCATCACAGTTTCCTATTGGGACAGTATGGACGCAATTAACCATTGGAAGCATCACACTGAACATCAAGCAGCAAAAGAAAAAGGAAAAAGCGTTTGGTACGAGTCGTATGCAGTCCGCGTCGCAAAAATCGAAAGACAGCGGCTGTTTCAGGAGAACACGAATGATTGAATTTCTCCAGCATAAGGAAGACACTATAGCGCGTGAGATTTTAGCCGTACAGATCCCCGCCTACATAAAGGAAACAGAGATTATCGGTTTTGACGGTATTCCCGCTTTACAAGAGAAGGTGAAGGATATTCAAGCATCCCATGAGCGGTTTGCGGGATATCGGAAAAACGGCAAGCTGATCGGTGTCATTTCATATGAGAAAAACATGCATCATCTCACCATTTGCAGGCTTGTTGTGCATCCTGACGGTTTCAGAAAAGGAATTGGACGAGCGCTTCTGCAATTTGTCATTGATCATAATGAAGACGCTGAGAAAATCGAAGTAGTCACAGCCGAGAACAATACCCCGGCCGTGTCACTCTATACACAGGCTGGATTCCAAAAGGCAGAAACCGTCAAAGCAGCGCAGGGTCTATTGCTGTCGGTCTTTCATTTGTATCCGAAAAGAAAAGTTGAGGTCATTCTCTACAACGAAAAATGGGCAGAATGTTTCGATGAAGAAAAAGAACGGCTGAAACTTGTGTTCGGGCCGGAGATTATCGCTGTTCATCACATCGGAAGCACATCGATACCGAACATGGCAGCGAAGCCAATCATTGATATGTTAATTGAAGTCAGAAGCATTGAAGCCGTGAGCCAATTTGATGAACAAATGAAGGCTAACGGCTATACACCAAAAGGTGAGAACGGCATAGCGGGCAGGCGTTATTTCCAAAAGGGCGGAAATAAACGCACTCATCATGTCCATATGTACGAACAGGGAAACCCTGCTATTGAAAGGCATCTGTTATTCAGAGATTATCTCAGATCTCATCCAAACATAGCGAAAGAATACGCAGTTCTCAAAAAACGGCTGGCGGCCCAGCATCCTGACAGCATCAATCAGTACATACAAGGGAAAGATGAGTGGATCAAGACTGCAGAAGAAAATGCGAAGCGGTGGAAAAAAGGCAGAAACAATGCGAATGGCAGTGTTGTATGCTACAATAGCGAAAATGATGAAAACGGGGGTTTCACCTTATGAACATACATGTGACAGATGCAGCAAAACAGGCACTGCAGCAGGCGTTTGACGCCAACCCGGGGAAAAAAGCCCAGCTTCGTTACGATGCAGAAGGATGCGGCTGCGCGGTAAGCGGTGTCCCGACAATCTGGCTGGCAGAAGAATTAACGGGACAGTGCGAGCAGCTGGAAACGAACGGCATTCCGCTGTATATCCAATCGTCACAAAAAGTGTTTTTTGACGATCAAATGACGATCGATTACAATGAAAAAGCCAAAACATTGGCGCTGAAAAGCCCGGCTGAAATGCTCAGCCCCAGAATGAGCATATTAGTAAAGTAGGAGACGCGAAACGTGGAACAAAAGCTGAAGGCAATGAAGAACACAGCACAAAATAAAACGTGGGTATCCTTCCTGAATCAAAACCATCCCTATACCTTGCTTCACTGGTCAATCGGAGGAGCAGAGTCCATCAAGAAAGATGTCTGGCTATTGCAGGATGAAATGACCTTCGAGACGCAGGAGTTTACAACGATAGATCTTGCGATTGAATGGATCAGAGAAAATATGGATGGCATTACCGACGTTCTGTAACATAAAAAAGCGAAAGAGCCGAAGAGGCCTTTCGCTTTTTTATTCTGTTGAATCATTCATGTTGTCTAAAAACTCCTGCACTGTTTTTCGGTACGTATCCCGATTTTTGGTATATGACATGGCGTGTTCACCGTTCTCGGCAATGTACAGCGCTTTCGGCCCGCGTTTCTTTTCATAAAGCCGCTCGGTTGAAGAAACAGGAATGTAGTCATCATCCTTACTGTGAATAAAGAGGACCGGCTTTTCGATTTTATCAATGACAGCAAGCGGAGATACTTCGCGTGCGCGATAGCCGCCTCTCAGCTTCAAAAAGAAGTCGGCGATAGGAAGCAGGGGCCAAGACGGGAGCCTGTATTCCGCTCTCAGCCGGTAGGCAAGCTGTTCATCAAAACATGCGAACGGACAATCGGCAATATAAAAATCAGCGCCATCGCTGCAGTGTGCACCAGCGTAAAGCAGGGCGGTCACAGCTCCCATCGACTCACCGTGAATTCCGATCAATCCGCGATGATTTGTTTTGTTTTTGAGCCAGCTGACAACCTTATTGAGATCATCCTTTTCGTAAAACCCGTAGCTGGTCGTCTTTCCGCCGCTTTGGCCATGCCGGCGGTGGTCATAAATGAGCACATTCCAGCCGAGATCAAGAAATAAATGCATATACTTAAGAGAATTCAGCACATTCATGGTTACCCCGTGGCAGATGATGATGGTATTTGGTGTGTCATGCGGTGCGACATGGTATCCTTTTATGTCGTACCCGTAAGCGGAGGGTATCACAAAAGCGGTTTTCTCCATTTGTTCAAATGATTCAAACACATCATGTCCGTTGTCTGTCTCTCTTTTGATAATGTCTTCATCCGTTTTTTTCTTGATGAATAGAATCATATTTGAAAAAACAATTCCGATTGCGATGACAGCTGTTACGAGAGCGCCAATGGCCAAAAGGATTTTCTTCAAAAGTCACAGCACCTTTCAACTAAATATAGGTAATTCGTGTTTAAAATCATTATACCTAAACACCGCTCCGCTGAGAAAGTGACCAGAAGAGAGTCTGCTTGTTCAGTGTATATGCTCCGTGATAAACTGTCTTCAAAACAAAACATGGGGGAAGTCTGAATGAAAAAACAAAAATCCGCTGACAAACACCAGCTAAAAGACGGCCTTCAATCCGATATCAAAGCAAAGCTTATGGAGATGAAGAGCCAATTGAAGGAAGAGGATGAAAAGAGGCAGGAAAGAGAAAAAGCAGAACAGATCAGAAAGAAAAAAGAGATCGAAAAAAATAAGAGCTTTGAAGAACTCCTAAATGAAAGCCAAATGGATTGGCATCAATATAAATAAACCAGCACCCGTACAAGTGCTGGTTTTTCTGCTATGAGCGATGAGCTTTGTAAATGTCTTGTTTCGTATGAGATTGGAGCGCTTTGATTTCCTCCTCGGTTAAACGCCGTGCATTTGCTGCCTGAATATTTTCCCGTAACTGCTCAATCTTACTGGCGCCTGTAATCACTGAAGCGACAGCCGGCTGTGCTAGCAGATACTGCAGCGACTTTTCTGTCATGGAAAGATCGGGAGCCACTTCCTCCATTGCCTTGCGGGCATTTGTCAGTTCCTCGAATGAATAGGACAAGTACCCGTTTTGTTTCATACTGTCTGAAGCTTGATCAAGCGGTTTTTCAGTTAAGAGCCCTTTGGCAACAGGACCTCTGGCGACTACGCTGATTTGATGTTCCTCTAAAAGCGGGAGCCATTCCTCAGGGCGTCTGTCAAACAGGCTGAATTGCATCATAATGCTGACGATGTTTGATTTTTTTACATATTCTTTCATCACATTCGGGCGGATGGAAGAAATGCCGTAGTATCGGATGACACCTTCTTGTTTTAATTCCTCAAACGCTTCAATCGTTTCATCAATGTTGTCCTCTATCGTGCCGCCGTGGAGCTGATAAAGGTCGATATAATCTGTTTTCAGCCGTGTAAGGCTCTTTTTTACCGCCTCTTTTATGTAAGCTTTTGAAGGGTCCCAATACCAGCCCTCGCTTCCGTCATTCCAACGGTTTCCCGCTTTTGTTGCCAGAATAATATCCTGGCGTCTGTTTTGGATCGCATCACCGACAATTTCTTCATTGCGTCCCCGATCATACAAATCCGCTGTGTCCAAATAGTTGATGCCAAGCTCGATCGCTTCATCCAAAATGGACAATGCTTTGTTTTTTTCAGTTCCAAGAGACATACAGCCGAGTCCGACTTCACTAATGTCTAAATCAGATGTACCCAATTTGCGCTTTCTCATGTGCACACTCCTTTTTTAGGCTTTGTATTGACCGTAATATAAAGGAGCTAAAGTTTCAACTTTTATGGCTTTGAGATCCAATCTTTCACATATTGAAATGTGCGTCCATACTCTTTTAACTTCGCCCGAATTTCCCATGCTTTTCCGACTAAGACAACACCTTTTGGCATGCGGTGCACTTTCACGAAGAAGCCCCCTTTTGCTCTAGTATGATAAAATGTATGGGGCATCATATAGAGACAGAACGGGAGATGAAGAAATGAAATCATTAGAAGAAAAAACAATTGCCAAAGAACAGATCTTTTCGGGTAAAGTCATTGATCTTTATGTCGAGGATGTAGAGCTGCCAAACGGCAAAGCCAGTAAACGTGAAATTGTGAAACACCCTGGAGCTGTAGCGGTACTAGCCGTCACAGATGAAGGGAAAATCATCATGGTCAAACAATTCCGTAAGCCGCTTGAGCGGACGATCGTTGAAATTCCGGCCGGTAAGCTTGAAAAAGGTGAGGAGCCGGAGTATACGGCACTTCGGGAACTTGAAGAGGAAACCGGTTATACAGCAAAAAAACTGACAAAAATAACTGCGTTTTATACATCACCCGGATTTGCAGATGAAATTGTTCACGTTTTTCTTGCTGAGGAGCTTTCTGTGCTTGAAGAAAAACGGGAGCTTGATGAGGACGAGTTTGTTGAAGTGATGGAGGTGACGCTTGAAGATGCGCTAAAGCTGATTGAATCGCGTGAAGTATACGATGCTAAAACAGCCTACGCCATTCAGTATCTTCAGCTGAAAGAAGCGCTCCAAGCACAAAAATGAAAAAGATTTACGCGGATTTGCACATTCATATCGGCCGGACCTTTACAGGAAGGGCTGTCAAAATAACAGGTGCCAAAACATTAACGCTGGACAGAATATTGGTTGAAGCCAGTGAACATAAAGGAATTGAACTCCTCGGCATTATCGACTGTCATTCTCCGGAAGTCATTCTAGAGCTTGAGGAAGGCATTTCATCTGGAAAATATCGCGAGCTTGACGGGGGAGGAATCCGTTATCGCAGCACGACTCTTTTATTGGGGAGCGAACTGGAGATTTATGATGAAGCCTGCAGCGGACCGATCCATGTGCTCGTATTTATGCCGACGCTGGCTGCTATGAAACAGTTTTCAAACTGGCTGTCAGCCCGGCTGAAAAATATTCATTTAAGCTCGCAGCGGATTTATGAAACGGGCTTAAACCTGCAAAAAAAAGTGCAGGATATGGGCGGCCTGTTTATCCCCGCTCATATCTTTACGCCGCATAAAAGCTTATATGGAAAAGGGGTTAAATCAAGCTTAACTGAGGTTTTTGATCCATCTATGATAGACGCGGTGGAGCTTGGATTAAGCTGTGATACAGACATGGCATCACACGTATCGCAATTGAATCCGTATCCTTTTTTAACAAATTCTGATGCGCATTCGTTGGGGAAAATCGGCAGAGAATATAATGAACTATATGTGCAGTCAGCTGATTTTACTGAATTTGCTCTTGCATTAAAGGGACAAGATGACAGGAAAATTATCGCAAATTACGGATTGGACCCGTTATTGGGGAAATATTATCAGACCGCTTGCGAAGCGTGCGGAGAGCCTGCTGTAAGCGGGGAAACAGCGTGCGCGAATTGCGGAAATGCCAGATTTACCAAAGGAGTCAGCGAAAGATTACGTGAATTGAGTGATCAGCTTGAAGATCGCGTCCCGCGTCCGCGATATGTACATCAGATCCCGCTGCAATTTGTTCCGGGTGTAGGCCCGAAAACGCTGGACAAACTAAAAAAAGCCTTCGGAACAGAAATGGCTGTTCTTCATGAGGCTGCAGAAGAAGATTTGGCTCGCGTTGTCCCGCCGAAAACCGCGGCGCTTATCGTAAAAGCGAGATCCGGAAAATTGGAATTGAAAGCCGGAGGAGGAGGAACCTACGGTAAAATTAAACCGTGAGCTAAAGATTAACTCAGTTCCTCCTGTACTTTTCTTTTTGTGCGTATAAAGGTAATCAGCTGGATGATTTCATCTTCACTCAGCGGCTTGCCATCAACAGAAATGGTAAAGTCAAGGCTGCTCCACGTGGCCAATTCTATGGCCTGAGGAGCAGTCTGCTTTTGTTTCTCGCGGCCTAAAAGTTCATCGCAGGTTGTGTCAAAGAGGTCAGCCAGCATGGCAAGCGCTTCAAGTGAAGGCCGTCGGTAGCCTGACTCGTAGCCGGCATATGTGCTTTTTGCGATACCGAGAAGGTCAGCTGTATATTGAAGCGACCAATTTTTCTTTTTTCTCAATTCAGTTAAACGATCTAGATTCATGAACTTCCGCTCCTTTTTCACCTTGAGCTGATTATATCATATAGGTATTAGGAAGTGTACGCGAATTGAATAATAATGTCTTGCGTATTTTATTTTCCGTGTCTATAATTGCATTAAAAGTATGCGAAAAGCGAATACCTTCTCGCAACCCATCTTTAGATACAGTGAAGAGGTGCATGGTATGAAAAAATTATTGATGTTGACAACTGGGGGAACGATTGCTTCAGTTGAAGGGGAAAATGGGCTGGCTCCCGGAGTCAAGGCTGATGAATTATTAAGTTACGTATCAAAACTTGATAACGATTACACAATGGAAACTCAGTCGCTTATGAATATAGACAGCACCAATATGCAGCCTGAATACTGGGTGGAAATAGCGGAAGCCGTTAAGGAAAATTATGATGCCTATGACGGGTTTGTTATTACTCACGGTACAGATACAATGGCCTATACATCTGCAGCACTATCGTATATGCTGCAGCATGCCAAAAAGCCGATTGTCATCACCGGCTCGCAGATTCCGATCACGTTCCAAAAAACCGATGCCAAAAAAAATATTACAGATGCCATTCGATTTGCCTGTGAAGGCGTGGGCGGCGTTTATGTTGTATTTGACGGCAGAGTCATTCAGGGAACGCGTGCGATCAAATTAAGAACGAAAAGCTACGACGCATTTGAAAGCATCAATTACCCATATATCGCTTTTATCAATGAAGACGGGATCGAATACAACAAACAAGTAACGGAACCTGAGAACGACACCTTCACAGTTGACACTTCACTATGCACAGATGTATGTCTGCTGAAGCTGCATCCAGGCTTAAAGCCCGAAATGTTTGATGCCCTGAAAAGCATGTACAAAGGAATTGTCATTGAGAGTTATGGCAGCGGAGGGGTGCCGTTTGAAGGCAGAGACATTTTGTCAAAAGTGAATGAGCTGATCGAAAGCGGCATTGTCGTGGTCATTACGACTCAATGTCTTGAAGAAGGCGAAGACATGAGCATTTACGAAGTTGGCCGCAGAGTCAACCAAGACTTAATTATCCGATCAAGAAATATGAACACAGAAGCGATTGTGCCAAAATTGATGTGGGCGCTAGGTCAGTCTTCGGATCTTCCTGTCGTCAAGAGAATTATGGAAACGCCGATAGCTGATGACGTTGTCCTGTAAAATGTATAAACGATAACCAGCAAAGAGAAAGAAGGTTAAAGATTATGTTAAACGGCCAAAAAGAATATCGCGTGGAAAAAGACTTCCTTGGGGAAAAACAAATTGAGGCAGATGTTTATTACGGAATTCAGACGCTCCGTGCTTCTGAAAATTTCCCGATCACAGGATACAAAATCCATGAGGAAATGATTAACGCACTGGCGATTGTGAAAAAAGCTGCGGCTCTTGCCAACATGGACGTGAAACGGCTGTATGAAGGAATTGGCCAAGCTATCGTACAAGCCGCTGACGAGATTCTCGAAGGCAAGTGGCACGATCAGTTTATCGTCGATCCGATTCAGGGCGGTGCCGGAACTTCTATGAACATGAACGCGAATGAGGTTATCGGAAACCGGGCGCTTGAAATCATGGGACATAAAAAGGGAGATTATATCCATTTAAGTCCAAACACACATGTGAACATGTCACAGTCTACGAACGATGTGTTTCCGACTGCTATTCATATTTCCACATTGAAGCTCTTAGAAAAACTGCTGAAAACAATGGAAGATATGCATAGCGTGTTTAAGCAAAAAGCACAGGAGTTTGACTCTGTTATTAAAATGGGCCGGACACACCTTCAAGATGCGGTTCCGATCCGTCTTGGCCAGGAATTCGAAGCTTACAGCCGTGTTCTCGAGCGTGATATCAAACGAATCAAGCAATCGCGCCAGCACCTGTATGAAGTCAACATGGGCGCAACTGCTGTTGGTACAGGGCTGAACGCTGATCCTGAATATATCAAACAGGTAGTAAAGCACCTTGCTGATATTAGCGGGCTTCCTCTTGTCGGCGCTGACCATCTTGTTGATGCGACACAAAATACAGATGCCTATACAGAGGTATCAGCTTCATTAAAAGTCTGCATGATGAACATGTCGAAGATCGCAAACGACCTGCGCTTAATGGCGTCGGGACCGCGCGCCGGACTTGCGGAAATTTCTCTGCCTGCACGTCAGCCGGGTTCATCTATTATGCCGGGGAAAGTCAATCCGGTTATGGCGGAGCTGATCAACCAAATTGCGTTCCAGGTTATCGGAAACGACAATACAATCTGCCTTGCTTCAGAAGCCGGCCAGCTTGAGTTGAACGTCATGGAGCCCGTGCTTGTCTTTAATTTGCTTCAATCCATCAGCATCATGAACAACGGCTTCCGTTCGTTCACTGACAACTGCTTAAAAGGCATTGAAGCCAACGAAAAGCGGTTGAAGCAATACGTAGAAAAAAGCGCAGGCGTGATCACAGCTGTCAATCCGCATCTTGGGTATGAAGCGGCAGCTAGAATTGCCAGGGAAGCAATTATGACAGGGCAATCTGTCCGGGATCTTTGCCTGCAGCATGATGTGCTGACTGAAGAAGAATTGGATATTATTTTAAACCCATATGAGATGACCAAACCAGGTATCGCGGGGAAAGAACTATTAGAAAAATAAAATTTGAACAAAATACAGCTTATTCATCTCCGAATAGTCGGATGAATAAGCTGTTTACAACATAGGGATGAGGAAGTATAGTATACGTGTTGCACTATATATTGAAAGCGTTTTAGCTTTTACATGAAGGGGGACTTCTTTTGAAGGATGTAAGATTGCCAACACTATTTGAAATTATTATTGTACTAGGAGTATTTTTAGCACTTGTTCTATCGTTTACAGTCTTTCTCGACTTGCCGATACAGCTGGCGCTTTTTGTTTCATGGTTTATTGCAATGCTTTTAGGTATAAGACTCGGTTATTCTTATAAAGATTTACAAAATGCGATTGTACATGGGATATCAAATGGCCTTGAAGCCGTACTGATTCTCGTTTCAGTTGGGGCGCTCATCGGAACATGGATTGCCGGAGGCGTTGTGCCGACTTTGATTTATTACGGACTGGAATTTATTCACCCAAGTATCTTTTTACTGGCAACGTTAATTATTTGTTCCATTATGTCTGTGGCAACAGGAACGTCATGGGGAACAGTCGGAACTGCCGGCATTGCCATGATCGCAATTGGAGAGGGTTTAGGCATTCCGCTTCCTCTAGTAGCGGGAGCTATTCTTTCAGGTGCTTATTTTGGGGACAAGCTGTCTCCGCTGTCTGACAGTACAGTTCTAGCTTCTTCACTATCAAAAGTCGATGTATTGGCTCACGTGAGAGCAATGCTTTATTTATCAATACCTGCTTATGTCATTACAGCTATACTCTTTACAGTTGTTGGATTTATGTACGGCGGGAAAAATATTGATCTTGATAAAGTTGAATTCTTAAAATCATCTTTGCAAAACACGTTTGACATTCATATTTGGATGCTGATCCCGGCAGTTCTCGTCATAGTCTTATTGGCGATGAAAAAGCCATCTATGCCGGTTATCGTAATTGGCGCTTTACTCGGTGCAATCTGGGCTGTTGTTTTCCAAGGAATGGATATTGCTCATGCGATTGCAACTGCGTACAACGGCTTCTCTATTAAAACTGATGTTGAATTTTTGAACGGCTTGTTAAACCGCGGTGGAATTGTCGGTATGCTTGATTCTCTCGTCGTCATCATCTTTGGCCTTGGTTTTGGCGGTCTGCTTGAGAAACTCGGCGTGTTAAAAGTCATTGTTTCAACGTTTGAAAAGAAATTAACTTCAGCCGGCAATGTCACATTGTCTACACTGATCGTAGCGTTTTTAGCAAACATCTTCGGCTGTGCGATGTATGTATCTCTTATTTTGACTCCGAAAATTATGGAAGACAGCTATGATCGCTTACATCTGGACAGAAGAGTGTTATCACGTAACTCAGAGGTCGGGGGAACATTGACTTCGGGGATGGTTCCTTGGTCTGATAATGGAATTTACATGGCTGGTATTTTAGGTGTTTCTACCTTCTCTTATCTGCCGTTTATGTGGCTCAGTTTTGTAGCAATAGGTCTTGCAATTATCTATGGTTATACAGGAAAATTTATATGGTATACGAAAAACAATACAGTTAAAGCCGAAAAACTAGGCTAATAGGGGAGGATCACTGAATGATAGCGAAACACATGATTCGGACACTGATGATCGAAACGCCTTCGGTTCCCGGAAATCTTGGAAGGGTGGCTACGGCAATCGGCCTTCTGGGCGGAGATATTGGTGAAGTGGAGACGGTAAAAGTCGGACCCAATTACACAATGCGGAATATTACCGTTCAAGTGGAGAATGAAGAACAGCTTCAGGAAGTGATCGCGGCTGTACAGGCCCTCGGAGAAGGGATCAGGCTTCACACCGTATCTGATGAAGTCCTGTCCGCACATGAAGGCGGAAAAATCCAAATGAAAAGCAAAATGCCGATCCGTTCACTGGCAGAGCTGGGACGTGTCTATACACCAGGTGTTGCAGACGTGTGCCGACTGATCGAAAAAGAACCTGAAAAAGCTTCTATTTATACAACGATCAGCAATTCTGTTGCAATTGTAACAGATGGAACCGCAATTTTAGGCCTTGGGAATATCGGCTCTGTGGCTGGCATGCCTGTCATGGAAGGAAAGGCTGCTTTATTTGATCAGCTGGCGGGTATTAGCGGCATTCCGATACTGCTTGATACGAGTGATCCTGAAGAAATCATCAAAACAGTAAAACATATTTCTCCGGGCTTTAGCGGCATCCTTCTTGAGGATATCGGTTCGCCGCATTGTTTTGAAATCGAGGATCGCCTAAAAGAGGAGCTGAACATCCCTGTTATGCACGATGACCAGCATGGTACAGCTGTAGTGACGCTGGCAGCTGCCATCTCGGCATGCAGGAGTGCGGGGGTTGACCTGAAGGAAGCGAAAGTGGGGCAAATCGGCCTTGGCGCAGCAGGCGTGGCCATCTGCCGGATGTTCATGGCTTATGGTGTGAATGCTGTATACGGAACAGACAAATCAGAGTCAGCAATGAACCGTCTCGAACAATACGGCGGACAGGCAGTTTCCAGTATTGAGGAGCTCATGGAAACATGTGATATTGTCATTGCTACAACGGGCGTTCCGGGTTTAATAAAACCGGCATTTGTACGTTCTGGTCAAGTAATTTTGGCTTTATCGAATCCGAAGCCGGAAATTGAGCCGGAGGCCGCGCTGCAGGCTGGCGCCGCATATGCAGCTGACGGGCGTTCTGTTAATAATGTACTCGGTTTTCCGGGGATTTTTAGAGGAGCGCTTAACGCAAAAAGCACGGAGATTAATCATGATATGCTTGTCGCAGCAGCAGAGGCCATCGCAGCTTGCACTAAACAAGGTGATGTTGTCCCTCAGCCGCTTGATTCAAAAGTCCATCATGCGGTAGCAGCAGCTGTCGAGCATGCAGCTCTTACAGCAGTGAAATAAATGTAGCTAAACAGCACCTGTCGTAGCAGGTGCTGTTTTTTTCTTATCATTGTTCAATTTTGTTATCATTACTATGAAAATAAAAAAGGGAGTGATCACATGGCAAAAAGCCAAGCGAAAAAGAAGCGGGGGCATCGATTGAGAAACGGCGGACGTGACGTCTTATTATCAAGAGGCAGCACACCATCTTTCAGCACACATGAAAGAATGACAAAAAGCAAAAAAGAGATTTTGAATAAACGGAAGCATAAGAATCCTTATGATCATACAGCAGTTGATGATAAGGATTTTTTTGTGCCCCAAAAAGCCGCCTAGCATTCATCTCTATCGTTTCTTTTTGAAAAAGGGCATGTTTTTCCGTTTCTTTCATACAATCTATTAAATCAAATCACTAGAACGGGCGGGAGGAAACGGTATGCGAAAAATCTCTTATAAGGACATGTTTCTCAGGCATGTCAAAGATCATCTCTCTCTTTATATATTTGTGTCAGTGCTGTTTTTCATGGGTGTCATCTTTGGCGCGATTATTGTCAACAGTATGACCATCAGCCAGAAAGAAGATTTATACTACTACTTAAGTCAATTTTTTGGACAGCTTTCGGATGGAAAACAGGCAAGTTCAGCTGATATGTTTGGGCAAAGTATCTTTCATAATGCAAAGTATTTAGGCCTGATGTGGATACTGGGAATTTCCGTCATTGGGATGCCGATTATTTTCATTATGATCTTTCTGAAAGGGATCGTCGTCGGCTTTACTGTCGGGTTCCTAGTCAATCAGATGGGAGTAAGCGGGTTTTTCCTATCATTTGTCTCCGTTTTGCCGCAAAATGTGCTGCTGATTCCGGCTTATCTCATTATGGGCACATGTGCAATTGCGTTTTCTTTAAAGTTAATCAGACAGCTGTTCGTGAAACGAAGCCTGCATGACGCGCCGATTCAATGGTTCGGGCGGTATGCCTTTGTGCTGCTGGTCATTCTGTTTTTAGCGCTGATTTCATCTCTCTTTGAAGCATACTTATCTCCTGTTTTAATGGAAAAGCTTACATCTAGACTTTTTTAAAATTATTATTAAAAGAAAACCATTTTATTTATCAGTTTATAATAATTATAGTTGGAACTCTGCGCGTATTTTGTTATAATGAGTCATGGAATGCGGCGTAGGAGGGAAAGACATGGAAAACCGTATTGATCGTATTAAGAAACAACTGCACTCATCCAGCTATAAACTTACGCCACAGCGTGAAGCGACAGTAAGAGTGCTGCTTGAAAACGAAGAAGACCATTTAAGCGCAGAAGATGTATACCTCCTCGTAAAAGAGAAATCTCCTGAGATCGGTCTCGCTACAGTATACCGTACGCTTGAATTATTAACTGAATTAAAAGTCGTAGATAAAATTAACTTTGGAGACGGTGTGTCCCGTTACGACCTTCGGAAAGAGGGAGCAGCTCACTTTCATCACCACTTGGTGTGCATGGAGTGCGGAGCCGTTGATGAAATTGAAGAAGATTTGCTTGAAGACGTGGAAGAAATCATTGAACGTGATTGGAAATTTAAGATTAAAGATCATAGATTGACGTTTCACGGCATTTGCCACCGCTGTAACGGAAAAGAAACTGAATAGACGGTGCCGAGCGCGAACCTTTTCTCATAGGGAAAGGGTTTTTTGCTGTTTCTATGTATAAAACCTTTCTGATTTGGCATATGGTTTATATAACTGGAACCATAGGGAAAGGATCGATTAGGACATGGGAAGATTCCTGAAAACAGCTGTCGATGCATTGAAAGTTTTCATCCTGTTTACCGGTTTTACCGCTTTGTTCTATTATGCTATGATATGGGTGAATCAAGAGTATGAAAACTATCATCGGTATGATAAACCGGAAGGCTCCGCTGTAAAAGTTGTTGAAATGGATCAGGATGAAAAAGGCGGATGGCTCGACCGGTTGATCTTTTTTTACCAAAACGGGGAGTAGATCAAGAGTGAAAGATCAAATAAAGGATTTCATCCACTACGTCATGGTAGAGAGAGGGCTCTCTCAAAATACGATCGTATCCTATGAACGTGACTTGAAAAGCTATTCTCTCTACTTAACAGAAACCCTTCATGTGACGGATTGGAATCACGTTACCCGCATACATATTATCCAATACTTAAAGCATTTGAAGGACTCGGGGAAATCCGGCAAGACATCGGCGCGGCATTTGGCATCCATTCGCTCTTTTCATCAATTTCTGCTCAGGGAAAAAGTAACGGATAAGGACCCTTCCGTTCATATCGAAACACAAAAGACGGAACGGGCGCTTCCGAAGGTGCTCGCGCTCAATGAAGTCGAGCGGTTATTGGACACGCCTAAGCTGACGAGCCCTTTCGGATATCGGGATAAAGCAATGCTGGAGCTGCTTTATGCGACAGGCATACGAGTCAGTGAAATGATTGAATTGAAAACGGCTGATGTTCATTTATCTATGGGGTTTATCCGATGCTTCGGCAAAGGAAGAAAAGAACGGATTGTGCCAATCGGTGAAGCCGCTGCTTCAGCCATTGAGGAATATATGACAAAAGCCAGGGGAAAACTGTTAAAAAATAATGTATCTGACGCCCTCTTTTTAAATCATCACGGCAAACAGATCAGCCGCCAGGGATTTTGGAAGAACCTGAAAAAAATCGCGTTGGAAGCCGGCATTAAGAAAGAGCTGACTCCGCATACACTCAGGCATTCCTTTGCGACGCATCTGCTTGAGAACGGGGCAGATTTAAGAGCGGTGCAGGAAATGCTCGGTCATGCGGATATATCCACGACGCAAATTTATACGCATGTGACGAAAACAAGGCTGAAGGATGTGTACAAGCAGTTTCATCCGCGAGCATAGCCGCAGGTGGCTGCGGCTTTTTTGTTTAGAGCGACAGAAAATATTGAAGTTTCTCATTATTTCCAAATACATTGTCAACGGGAATGAAAACGATTTATACTTGAGTTGTCAGACCTCTTAGCGATACAATAGACGTATAGAAAAAAAGGAGGCTTTCAAGATGCCTGCATACAAATATAATCGTGTGTTTTTAATTGTGATGGACTCAGTCGGAATCGGCGAAGCGCCGGATGCCGCTGACTTTAATGACGAAGGCGCTCATACGCTCGTTCATATTGCCGAGCATATGAACGGATTACATATGCCGAATATGGCAAAGCTCGGCCTTGGTCTTATCGAAGATATCAAAGGTGTAGAAAAAACAGAACATCCGCTTGCCTATTATGGAAAAATGCAAGAAGCGTCAAACGGTAAAGATACGATGACCGGCCATTGGGAGATTATGGGTTTATACATTGATAAACCGTTTAAAGTGTTCCCGGAAGGCTTTCCTGATGAATTGCTTCAAGAGCTGGAAAAGAGATCTGGCCGCAAAATTATTGGAAACAAGCCGGCTTCCGGCACAGCGATTTTGGATGAGCTTGGCCAGGAGCACATGGAGACAGGGGCTTTGATTGTTTACACGTCTGCTGACTCTGTTCTGCAAATTGCCGCTCACGAAGAGGTTGTGCCGCTTGAGGAGCTGTATCGCATTTGCGAAACGGCGAGAGAGCTGACGCTTGATCCGAAATATATGGTTGGCCGCATTATTGCACGGCCGTTCGTCGGAGAGCCGGGTCAATTCAAACGGACGCCAAACCGCCATGACTATGCCCTTAAACCGTTTGATCGCACTGTCATGAATGAATTGAAAGACAGCGGCTTAGATGTGATTTCAATCGGAAAAATCTCAGATATTTACGACGGAGAAGGCATTACTTCTTCACGCAGAACGGTTTCTAATATGGACGGAATGGACAAGGTGATCGATACGCTGGGAGAAGACTTTACGGGTCTGAGCTTTGCGAACCTTGTTGATTTTGACGCGTTATTCGGACACCGCCGTGACCCTGAAGGCTACGGACGCGCGCTTGAAGAATTTGATGCGCGGCTTCCGGAAGTGTTTGAAAAAATGAGAGAAGACGATCTGTTAATGATTACAGCCGACCACGGCAATGATCCGATTCATCATGGGACTGACCATACACGCGAGTATGTGCCGATTCTCGCTTACAGCAAAAAACATAAGAAAGCGCAAATGCTGCCGCTTGCAGATACATTTGCTGATATTGGCGCAACGATCGCTGATAATTTCCAAACGAATAAACCGAAATACGGGAAAAGCTTTTTATCTTTATTACAATAGGGGGACTGTTTCTTGAAGGACAGAATTGAACGCGCAGCAGCTTTTATTAAACAAAACCTGCCGGAATCTCCGAAGATCGGCCTTATTTTAGGCTCAGGTCTTGGCATTTTGGCTGACGAAATCGAAAATCCGGTCAAGCTGAAATATGAAGACATACCTGAATTCCCGGTATCTACTGTTGAAGGGCATGCTGGACAGCTTGTGCTTGGCACTCTTGAAGGAGTTTCCGTCATTGCAATGCAGGGCCGCTTTCATTTTTATGAAGGCTACTCAATGGAGAAAGTCACATTCCCTGTACGCGTGATGAAAGCGCTCGGTGTGGAAGCGTTGATCGTGACAAATGCCGCAGGCGGTGTCAACACTGAATTTTGTGCGGGAGACTTAATGATTATTACCGATCATATCAACTTTATGGGAACAAACCCGTTAATCGGGCCAAACGAAGCGGATTTCGGCGCCAGATTTCCAGATATGTCTTCAGCCTATGACAAAGATCTGTCCAGCCTGGCTGAAAAGATTGCGAAAGACCTTAATATCCCAATTCAAAAAGGCGTGTACACTGCTGTGACAGGACCTTCTTACGAAACACCGGCAGAAGTCCGTTTCTTAAGAACGATGGGCTCTGATGCTGTCGGCATGTCTACTGTTCCGGAAGTCATTGTGGCGAATCATGCGGGAATGCGGGTTCTTGGCATTTCCTGCATCTCTAACGCGGCAGCCGGAATTCTGGATCAGCCTTTAAGTCACGATGAAGTTATGGAAGTGACCGAAAAAGTAAAAGCTGGATTCTTGAAGCTTGTTAAAGCGATCGTCGCTCAGTACGAATAAATATGAATCAATGCAGGACCAAAAGACAGCTGTGTCTGACATCACACAGCTGTCTTTTTTTATACCCAAAATTCGAAACATTTTCCATCAGTGGCGTATAAAACCATCCCGCTTGGAAAAAATAAAAAGGATTATGAAATGGAGGGCTTTTGAGATGAAACGTCTTTTATCCACTTTGTTGATTGGTATAATGCTGCTTACATTTGCACCGTCTGCATTTGCAAAACAAGACGGAAAACGTACATCGGAGCTTGCTCATGAAGCGAAGTCTGCGGTGCTGATAGAACGTGACACGGGAAAAGTGCTTTACAACAAGAACAGCAATGAGAGACTGGCGCCTGCAAGCATGACGAAAATTATGACGATGCTTTTGATTATGGAAGCTTTAGATAAAGGCAAAATCAAAATGAGTGATAAGGTCCGTACAAGCGAGCATGCGGCGTCAATGGGCGGCTCACAGATATTCCTTGAGCCCGGCGAAGAAATGACTGTCAAAGAAATGCTGAAAGGCATCGCAATCGCTTCGGGAAATGACGCTTCCGTCGCCATGGCTGAATTTATTTCCGGCTCGGAAGAAGAATTTGTTCAGAAAATGAACAAAAAAGCAAAAGAGCTGGGATTGAAAAATACATCCTTCAAAAACCCGACCGGACTGACCGAGGAAGGACACTACAGCTCTGCTTATGACATGGCAATCATGGCTAAGGAATTATTGAAATACGAATCAATTACGAAGTTTACCGGCACGTATGAAGATTATCTGCGTGAAAATACAGATAAAAAGTTTTGGCTTGTAAATACAAATCGCCTTATCAAATTTTATCCTGGTGTAGACGGCGTAAAAACAGGCTATACAGGCGAAGCGAAATATTGTCTGACTGCTTCGGCAAAAAAAGGAAACATGCGGGCCATAGCGGTTGTATTCGGAGCGAGCACGCCTAAAGAAAGAAACGCGCAAGTGACAAAAATGCTTGACTTCGCCTTTAGCCAATATGAAACGCATCCTTTATATAAACGAAATCAAACAGTAGCAAAAGTAAAGGTCAAAAAAGGGAAACAAAAATTGATCGAACTCACTACATCTGAGCCGATTTCAATATTGACGAAAAAAGGCGAGGATATGAACGATGTGAAAAAAGAAATCAAGATGAAGGACAATATTAGTGCTCCGATTCAAAAAGGCCAAGAGCTTGGCACTCTTGTTCTGAAAAAGGATGGAGAAGTACTCGCTGAAAGTCCTGTTGCTGCAAAAGAAGATATGAAGAAAGCCGGGTTTATCACATTCTTGAAGCGGACGATGGGAGACTGGACAAAATTTAAGTAATTATGCCGAATGACCACTAGTTTTGTCACGGTGAAGGAATTCATTCCGTCGAAATCGAAACACTCATTATCCGATCATATCAAGGAGGAATGAGCATGAGCCTTGGAATTGACATGAATGTCAAAGAATCTGTGCTTTGTATTCGATTAACAGGCGAACTCGATCACCATACGGCTGAAACCCTAAAGCAAAAAGTGACTCAATCATTGGAGAAGGATGATATTCGCCATATCGTGCTGAACTTGGAGGACCTTTCCTTTATGGACAGCTCGGGGCTTGGCGTTATTTTAGGAAGATACAAGCAAATTAAGCAAATTGGCGGGGAAATGGTCGTTTGCGCTATCTCTCCTGCGGTGAAGCGATTGTTTGATATGTCGGGTCTGTTTAAAATTATCCGATTTGAACAATCTGAACAGCAGGCGCTCCTGACACTGGGGGTGGCATCATGAAAAATGAAATGCACCTTGAGTTTTCTGCCCTCAGTCAGAATGAATCGTTCGCCCGTGTGACAGTTGCATCATTTATAGCTCAGCTGGACCCGACAATGGATGAACTGACTGAAATCAAAACAGTCGTGTCAGAGGCTGTCACGAATGCGATTATCCATGGATATGAAGAGAACTGTGAAGGAAAAGTTTACATTTCAGTGACGCTGGAAGATCATGTCGTATATATGACCATTCGTGATGAAGGCTTAGGCATTACAGATCTTGAAGAAGCCCGCCAGCCTCTATTTACGACTAAGCCTGAGCTTGAGCGCTCTGGAATGGGCTTTACCATTATGGAAAATTTCATGGATGATGTCAGTATCGATTCATCGCCTGAAATGGGAACAACGATTCGCTTAACAAAGCACTTATCAAAAAGCAAAGCGCTTTGTAATTAAGGAGATTTGTTATGGATGTGGAGGTTAAGAAAAACGGCAAAAACGCTCAGCTGAAGGATCATGAAGTAAAGGAATTAATCAAACAAAGCCAAAATGGCGACCAGCAGGCAAGAGACCTCCTCATAGAAAAAAACATGCGTCTTGTTTGGTCTGTCGTACAGCGGTTTTTAAACAGAGGATATGAGCCTGACGATCTCTTCCAGATCGGCTGCATCGGGCTGTTAAAATCTGTTGACAAATTTGATTTAACCTATGATGTGCGTTTTTCAACGTATGCAGTGCCGATGATTATCGGAGAAATCCAACGATTTATCCGTGATGACGGAACCGTAAAGGTATCAAGGTCATTAAAAGAGCTTGGAAACAAAATCCGGCGCGCGAAGGATGAGCTTTCGAAAACACTGGGCAGAGTGCCGACGGTGCAGGAGATCGCTGACCATTTGGAGATTGAAGCTGAGGATGTTGTACTGGCCCAAGAGGCGGTAAGGGCTCCATCTTCGATTCACGAAACCGTTTATGAAAATGACGGAGATCCGATTACCCTGCTTGATCAAATCGCTGACAACTCAGAAGAAAAATGGTTTGACAAAATTGCGCTGAAAGAAGCAATCAGCGATTTGGAGGAAAGGGAAAAACTAATCGTCTATCTCAGATATTATAAAGACCAGACACAGTCCGAGGTGGCTGAGCGGCTCGGGATCTCTCAGGTGCAGGTTTCCAGGCTTGAAAAGAAAATATTAAAACAGATCAAGGTTCAAATGGATCATACGGATGGCTAGTCTGCGGTGCAGGCTAGCTTTTTTGTGTGCAAAAGCGTGGTAATTTATGGTCTTTTCGAGCGGATGAATGAGAACAAAATCGAACCACATACTACATATATAACCACCGAAAGATGGTGATCAATGATGGAACGACGAATATTTATCCGGCTTCGCCACCGAGTGCTGGCACATCCAGGGGATATTATTACCGTTGGAGATGCCGCGCAAATAGAAGGGCAGCTTCAGCTGAAAAAGAAACTTTCGGCTATGCCGCTTTATCAGGTGAGCGAAAAAGATAAAAATATCGTAATTCTGGATATCATACAAGTCCTCAGAGCCATTCATTTACAAGATCCGACACTTGATGTTCAAACCGTAGGCGGAGCAGAAACCATTGTTGAAATTCAATATCGAAAGCGAAATTTATCAACGGTTCTGTTTATCGGTGTCTGGCTGCTTCTGTTTATTGGATCGTGTCTTGCCATCATGAACTTTCATGAGGATGTAAGCATGAGAGATGTTCATATCGCACTATATGAAATCATAACCGGAGAGAGGAATGACTATCCATATTTGCTTCAAATCCCATACAGCATCGGTTTGGGACTGGGGATGATCGTATTTTTTAACCACATATTTAAAAAGCGCCTAAATGAAGAGCCCAGCCCGCTGGAGGTTGAGATGTTTAACTATCAGCTTGATCTCGATCAATATGTGGCCATGCATGAGAATCAAGAAACCATAAAGGATCTGCATGATCGTTAGTGTATTGTTCATTATTTTTGTCGGGCTCGGCGGAGGCATAACGGTGGGGGCGGGTTTCGTTGCTTTTTTAACCGTAATGGGAATCATTCCGCGGCTGATGCAGCTCACCAAAACAATGAGATTTGTTCAGGCTTATGAAGCGGCTGTTATTCTTGGCGCGGTTTGCGGGGGATGGGAGACGCTTCATATGAATCATCTTTATCTAACAAAATGGATAGCTGTGCCGGTCGGGCTTCTGGCAGGTTTGTTCGTCGGGATGCTAGCGGCTGCTCTTACAGAGGTTTTAAATGTCCTGCCGATTTTGGCGAAACGAATCGGGCTCAGAAGTAAAATCATTATTCTGTTAATGGCCATCGTGATTGGGAAAATCGCGGGATCTTTATTTCACTGGCTGTACTTTATTGACCATTCATAAGGAGGTTTCAAGATGACAAACATAAAAGAAAATTACAAATCAAAAGTGAAAACATATCAGCCTAAGCCGCCTTACGTCTGGAACTGTGTAAAAGCCTTTTTAGTGGGCGGACTGATTTGTGCAATCGGGCAAGGTCTGCAAAATTTTTATATCCATTTTTTTGATTTCAATGAAAAAACTGCGGGGAATCCAACAGCTGCAACGCTGATATTAATTTCTGCCCTACTTACAGGGTTTGGCATCTATGACAGAATCGGACAATTCGCAGGCGCAGGTTCAGCCGTACCTGTCACGGGTTTTGCCAACAGTATGGCAAGTGCGGCTCTTGAATATAAAAGCGAAGGATTAGTGCTTGGAGTAGCGACAAATATGTTTAAACTGGCAGGAAATGTTATTGTTTTCGGAGTTGTAGCTGCATACATCGTTGGAATGATTCGGTTTGCTTTTGAGAAACTGATGTCATAGGAGGAGAAGAAAATGAAATTAACAGGAAAGCAAACCTGGGTATTTGAACATCCCATATTTGTCAACTCAGCGGGAACGGCAGCAGGACCAAAGGAAAAAGACGGACCGCTTGGCTCTTTATTTGATAAAACCTATGACGAAATGCATTGTAATCAAAAAAGCTGGGAAATGGCGGAACGGCAGCTGATGGAAGACGCTGTTAATGTTGCACTTCAAAAAAACAATCTGACAAAAGATGATATTGACCTATTGCTGGCAGGCGACTTGCTGAACCAAAACGTGACGGCTAACTATGTGGCAAGACACTTGAAAATCCCATTTCTTTGTATGTTTGGCGCCTGTTCAACATCAATGGAAACAGTGGCTGTCGCATCAGCCTTAGTTGATGGAGGGTTTGCCAAAAGGGCACTCGCTGCCACCAGCAGTCACAATGCAACTGCGGAAAGACAGTTTCGATATCCGACAGAATACGGAGGCCAAAAACCGGACACTGCTACCTCCACTGTAACCGGAAGCGGTGCAGTTGTCATCAGTCAGACACCGGGTGATATCCAAATCACAAGTGCGACTGTCGGGAAGGTTTCTGATTTAGGAATTACAGATCCTTTTGATATGGGATCGGCTATGGCTCCGGCTGCAGCTGATACGATTAAGCAGCACTTTAAAGATCTCAACCGGACAGCGGATGACTATGATCTAATCCTGACAGGTGACCTGTCAGGCGTCGGTTCTCCAATCGTAAAAGACATTTTAAAAGAAGATGGATATCCAGTCGGCACAAAGCATGATGATTGCGGGCTTCTGATTTACACTCCGGATCAGCAGGTCTTTGCCGGGGGGAGCGGCTGTGCTTGTTCAGCGGTTGTCACCTACTCTCATATTTTTAAGCAGCTGAGAGAAGGAAAACTAAACCGTGTATTTGTCGTGGCGACCGGGGCGCTATTAAGCCCGACGATGATCCAGCAAAAAGAAACCATCCCGACTATCGCCCACGGGGTTGTATTTGAGCGTGCAGGAGGTGCATCTTAACATGGACTACCTTTTGGCTTTTGTCTGCGGCGGGGCCATTTGTATCGTCGGCCAGCTGCTCTTGGATATTTTTAAATTGACGCCAGCTCATGTCATGACATCATTTGTTGTAATCGGTGCAATATTAGATGGTTTCGGCATTTACGATAAATTTATTGAATTTGCCGGAGGAGGCGCCACCGTTCCGATCGTCAGCTTCGGTCACAGTCTTCTGCACGGCGCCATGCATCAGGCGCATATACACGGATTTATCGGAATCGGCATGGGGATTTTTGAGCTGACCTCGGCCGGTATCTCAGCCGCTATTCTTTTCGCCTTTATCGTAGCTGTTATTTTCAAACCGAAAGGATAATGCCGACATGACGACAAAACGCAAGGTCATACTGGTAACAGACGGGGATGTTTATGCCGCTAAAACAATTGAATACGCCGCAAGCAAAGTGGGAGGCCGATGCATTTCACAATCAAAAGGGAATCCTTCCACCCGCAGCGGCGCCGAGCTTGTCAAGCTGATCGCCTCAGCACCGTATGATCCTGTATTTGTCATGTTTGACGACTCCGGCCTTCAAGGAGAGGGTCCGGGAGAAGCCGCTCTAACCTATGTCGCAACCCATCCGTCTATTGAAGTGCTCGGTGTGATTGCGGTCGCGTCAAAAACACATCAGGCTGAATGGACCAGGGTCGATGTAAGCATTGACCGCAATGGAGAAATAACTGAATACGGCGTCGATAAAGTCGGGGAAAGGGAATTTGATGACCACAGAATGAGTGGAGATACAGTCTATTGCCTTGATAAACTTGATCTCCCACTTATTGTCGGTATCGGGGATATCGGCAAAATGGGCAGAAAAGACGATATCTCAAAAGGGTCGCCAATCACCATGAAAGCGGTCGAGTTTATTTTAGAAAGGAGCGGGTATCATGCCGGACCACAAGGAAGAGAAAATTCGGGTTTATCGGAATCCAGCTAAAAATGAAGAGTATTTCAAAAACCGTGTTGGGATGGGGACGAGCTATGATGTAGGTGTTCGCAAGCTCACGATTTTAGATAAAGAGATCCAGCTTTACTATCTAAATGGATTATGCGATACAGTTTATATTATTCATTTAATGAGAGAGCTTGTTGCCATTAACAATCGGAAAGAAGACCCTGATGAGCTGGTCGACATCGTCGAAAACAGGCTGCTTAACGCCCAGGTCGAAAAAGTAAAAACCTTGGATGAAACCACCGACCAAGTGCTGTCCGGGCTCGTCGCTGTCATTGTTGAAGGTGCAGGTTTCGCATTTATAATTGACGTCAGAAGCTATCCGGGCAGAAACCCGGAAGAACCTGATACGGAAAAGGTAGTCAGAGGAGCCAGAGACGGATTTGTTGAAAATATCGTCGTTAATACGGCCCTTCTCAGAAGGCGGATCAGAGACGAGCGCCTTCGAGTCAAGATGACTAAAGTTGGTGAGCGGTCAAAGACGGATTTAAGCATTTGTTATATAGAAGATATAGCTGATCCGGATCTGGTTGAGATCGTAGAAAAAGAAGTTGCATCCATTGATGTCGATGGATTAACAATGGCAGACAAAACTGTCGAGGAATTCATTGTTAATCAAAGCTATAATCCTTTTCCGCTCGTGCGCTATACAGAAAGACCGGATGTGGCCGCAAATCATGTTCTAGAAGGCCATGTTATCATTATAGTGGACACATCGCCGAGTGTGATCATTACCCCTACGACTTTATTTCACCATGTGCAGCATGCTGAAGAATATAGGCAGGCGCCTTCAGTCGGGACCTTTTTAAGATGGGTAAGATTTTTCGGTATTCTTGCTTCTACTTTATTTCTTCCGATCTGGTTTCTCTTTGTGCTTCAGCCTGACCTGCTCTCGGACAATATGAAATTTATCGGTTTAAATAAAGATACGCATATCCCGATCATCCTGCAGATATTTTTAGCTGACTTAGGAATCGAGTTTCTCAGAATGGCTGCCATTCACACCCCGACGGCTTTATCAACAGCAATGGGTTTAATTGCCGCTGTTCTGATCGGGGAGATTGCGATTGAGGTCGGCCTTTTTTCTCCTGAGGTGATTCTGTACGTCTCACTTGCGGCGATTGGAACCTTTACGACGCCCAGTTATGAATTAAGCTTGGCAAACAAAATGAGCCGTCTTGTCCTCATGATACTCGTTGCCTTATTTCATATAAAAGGGCTCGTCATCGGATTTACAGTGCTAATTATTGCCATGGCAAGCATCAAATCCCTTCAGACACCGTACTTATGGCCGCTGATTCCCTTTAACGGAAAGGCGCTGTGGCAGGTTCTTGTCCGCACAGCGAAACCTGGCGCAAAAGTAAGACCCAGTATCGTTCACCCCAAAAATCGCTTAAGGCAGCCTACCAATTCATAATCGCATTGAAACTGACTGAAGAGTATGATAATGTATGTCTTAATTATGAAGGGACAGTCCATAAAACTGTCCTTTCATCCATAAGCGGAGAAAGAGGGAATGACATTGTTCTTACACGGCACAAGCAGACAAAATCAACATGGTCATTTAGAAATCGGAGGTGTGGATGCTCTCTATTTAGCGGAGAAATATGGTACACCTCTTTACGTATATGATGTGGCTTTAATACGTGAGCGTGCTAAAAGCTTTAAGCAGGCGTTTATTTCTGCAGGGCTGAAAGCACAGGTGGCATATGCGAGCAAAGCATTCTCATCAGTTGCAATGATTCAGCTCGCTGAGGAAGAGGGACTTTCTTTAGATGTTGTATCCGGAGGAGAGCTATATACGGCTGTTGCGGCAGGCTTTCCGGCAGAACGCATCCACTTTCATGGAAACAATAAGAGCAGGGAAGAACTGCGCATGGCGCTTGAGCACCGCATCGGCTGCATTGTGGTGGATAATTTCTATGAAATTGCGCTTCTTGAAGACCTATGTAAAGAAACGGGTCACTCCATCGATGTTCTTCTTCGGATCACGCCCGGAGTAGAAGCGCATACGCATGACTACATTACAACGGGCCAGGAAGATTCAAAGTTTGGTTTCGACCTTCATAACGGACAAACTGAACGGGCCATCGAACAAGTATTACAATCGGAACACATTCAGCTGCTGGGTGTCCATTGCCATATCGGCTCGCAAATCTTTGATACGGCCGGTTTTGTGTTAGCAGCGGAAAAAATCTTCAAAAAACTAGACGAATGGAGAGATTCATATTCATTTGTATCCAAGGTGCTGAATCTTGGAGGAGGTTTCGGCATTCGTTATACGGAAGACGATGAACCGCTTCACGCCACTGAATACGTTGAAAAAATTATCGAAGCTGTGAAAGAAAATGCTTCCCGTTACGGTTTTGACATCCCGGAAATTTGGATCGAACCGGGCCGTTCTCTCGTGGGAGACGCAGGCACAACTCTTTATACGGTTGGCTCTCAAAAAGAAGTGCCGGGTGTCCGCCAATATGTGGCTGTAGACGGAGGCATGAACGACAATATTCGTCCTGCGCTTTACCAAGCTAAATATGAAGCTGCGGCAGCCAACAGGATCGGAGAAGCGCATGACAAAACGGTATCAATTGCCGGAAAGTGCTGTGAAAGCGGAGATATGCTGATTTGGGATATTGACTTGCCGGAAGTAAAAGAAGGCGATCTTCTTGCCGTTTTTTGTACAGGCGCTTATGGATACAGCATGGCCAACAATTATAACCGTATTCCGAGACCCGCCGTTGTATTTGTCGAAAACGGTGAGGCTCATTTAGTCGTGAAGCGAGAAACATACGAGGATATTGTAAAACTTGATCTGCCATTTAAAACGGGTGTAAAGCAATAAAAGAAAGCGCCGATTTTTCGGCGCTTTTCTTATTTGAATATAGATACAATCGCATTCCAGATAGATACGAAGAAATCAATGACTTTCTGGATGAAGTTTTTGCCTTCATCTGATTCTATGAATTTCGTAATCTTATCTTTTGCTTTATCTAGCTGGTCACTGACCTGTCCCCAGTCAATGTCAGCGTTTTTCATCTTATTGAATAGGGAGACAAGCTGGTTCTTTTGGCTGTCAGTAAGTGTGACGTTTAAATCAGAAGCTGCGTCGTCCACTTGTTTTTCGATGTCAGCTTTATTATCAGGCACCCCGTTTTTAGCAAACTCTTCTTTGATTTTTGCAATCAGGGCTGCCGCATTTTCGTTACCGATTTTGTCTCCAAGCTCTGATGTCGTGACAAGCTCTTGGTTGGCGACCTGCTTAACATCCTCCGAGATCGCTTCGTCAGAAGAAACTTCATACGCCTTAATCAATCCAGTTAAAGCCGCAGTCCCGGATACTTCAAACGGCGCTGTAACGTACACCTTCGCATCTTTAACACCGGCTGTCATCAGTGCATTCAGGTACATTTCATCCGTGATGCCGCTGATATTATGGGTCTCAACATTCAATCCGGAGCCTTTTTTGGCAATGGTGATTGAGGATGAAGAAATCGCTCTCGATCCGATTTGCGCGTTTGATATATATTTTCCTAAATATTCATGTTCTTCCTTATTGGTCACGGTTACCGTTGTGGCATTATCAGGGACATTCATTTCATCAAGCACTTTTTGTTTGTCGGATTCTGACAAATCAGCACCCAGTGTTACAATGACATCTCCAACTGCGGCATCCGCGAGACTGACCTTCGGAACCGTCAGCAGCAAAACGGCCGCTGCCAGCATTCCAATCCAAATTTTCTTCAAAGCAGTTTGACCTCCTTCAATTTCACAAGCAGCTGGATAGTGCTGCTTTGTGAGGACCTGAATCATGAAAAATACAGTTCCGTTAGGTTAGACGGAGATAAAGAGATTCAGGTTTCATTTTTATTTTTTAGTAAAGCCCGGGAGATTCGTTTTCCCCCGAAAGGTGTGGTATAATAGCCGCGACAAGGAGAGACAGGCTATAACCTATCATACATAATCTCCTTTGAAAATTAAAATAAAGAAAGTAGGCATACAATTGAAAACAGGTTACTTTTTATTAGAAGACGGGAACAAAATTGAATTTGAACTTTATCCTGAAGCTGCACCTGGAACTGTTGCAAACTTTGAAAAGCTTGCGAACGAAGGCTTTTATGACGGGCTTACGTTCCACCGAGTGATCCCTGGCTTCGTCAGCCAAGGCGGATGCCCGCACGGAACTGGTACTGGTGGTCCGGGATACACAATCAAATGTGAAACAGAAGGCAACCCGCATACACATGAGGCGGGCGCACTTTCTATGGCACATGCCGGAAAAGACACTGGCGGCAGCCAATTTTTCATCGTTCATGAGCCACAGCCTCATTTGAACGGTGTTCACACTGTATTTGGTAAAGTAACAAGCGGATTGGAATTCGCGAAAAACATGTCTAACGGCGATGTCATGAAAGAAGTTCGTGTAGAAGGCTAATCAGCAGGCAAAAGGCTTCCTCTTATAGAGGGAGCTTTTTTATTGGGTGAAAATATTCAATAAAAAACCGCCCAGTGTTGATGGCGGTTGGCAAAACCAGGTGTTTAGTTAGTGAGACATCGCAAGCCCCCGTAATGAATAGATTAAAAAGTTTTGGTGACGTTCTGATCAGTAAATTGATGATTAATCATTTTAGCCTTGCTTACAAAGTTATTTTCAAAGACAATTCCTGTGTTTAAACCTCCGGAGCCAAACACAGATTTGGACAAAGTTAAAGGCCTGATCATAAAAGCGCCGCCTACGTTAATTACACTGTTCCCGGAAACGTTGTTTATATTAATAGGATAATCAATCATACTATCAAGTCTCCTTTCATATCATTCTATTTTTTATATGTATTAGTGCTAGAGTTGATTAGCGTAAACTTATCGGCAAAAATATTTAGGAGATGCCTGTTTTTATTGATTTATAAAAATGCTCGAAAAAAGCGCCTCCTTTATAGCTTCCGGAAGCCCAGCTACCTGTCTATTCTTTTAACTACTCTGAATGCGGCAGCTGCTTTTCTGGCGAATGTAATAGGATCATCCTGTGCTGACTCAAAGTGCATATACATTGCACCCGGCTCACTAAATAACCAGTGGTTATGCAATGCAGTAATCGTCATGCGCAGCTATCCTAGTTCGGTGAGCAAAGAATTTACCTCTTCAGGTACGAAACTAAGTGAAATACTTTATCATTGCGAACCTCATACGGGAAAAATGGGGAATGGCCAAGGAATGAGGTAGGCAAACAAACACCTGACTCGGTGGCAGAACGAACTGCCCAAAATTTTGGCAAACTCCCTGCGTATCTTTTGTTTCCTCCCATTTCATGCTGTTGCTCCTCCTATGTCAAAAAAGAAAGTATGAGTGACGAGTATAGGAGAGAAGATCCCGCCATAGACAATGTTGTTGGACGACTGAAGGTGAAATTGTGCTGATTATACAAAAAGTGGATTGGGAATGATAAAAGAACAAAAAAGTTTAAGGAGAATCACATGCAAGTTTTGACGGGGTTGCTCGAACAGTACGGATATGCCGTCTTGTTTATTGTCTTGATGTTAGAGCTTCTAGCTTTACTTGGACCGGGAGAGTTTGCCGGTGTTCTCGTGTTTCAAGAAAAGTTAAACTGGGTGCTAAGCATGTTAGCGGCCGGATTGGGGAGCTGTGCGGGAGTAAGCATGTCGTATTGGATCGGGTATAGACTGGGCCCAGCTGCAATTCAGAAAGCTTTTGCGTCGAGAGGTGTTCTGTTAGCCGTTATTGTTCTAACTTTTTTTTGGACGGTATTCAAAGGGCAAGACCGGAAAATCGAACTCTCTTTCTCCTAGTCGTTGGTGCGAGAGCTTTATGAAGAGGGAATTAGACGGCTCTTTCATTCCCTTCATCCTATTCACGCTCCTTTGGAAAGTCATGTATTATATCCATTCCCGAGCGAACAGACTTTAACGGCATTTGTCATTTTTGGTTTTTGTGCTTATCTTTTTGTTCGTCATTCTCACAAGACGCGTCTGCAAACTGTTGCATTTTTTTGTTTATTATCGTTTTATTCCTCATCGGGCTGAGTCGTGTGTACTTTAATGAGCAGTATCCGAGTGATGTTGTTACGCCTTCGGCGGTGTTTGGCTGAGTTTGAATGTTTTGGTCATGGAGCTTTTCCGTTTCTCCAGAAGATTTACCAAGCTGAGAAACGAACCCAATTAGTATGTAATCAAAATTAAGTAAACTTTAAAGTAGTACAGGTCATTGGGATTGATATTTTGTAGTAAAATAAATCAAACAAACGTGATGTAATGAAAAGGAGATCGCGATATGAACAACAAAGGCTGTATAAAATGCGGCAGTACTGAAGCCGGACAAAAAGAAATAGCTACAACCGGCACGGGATTATCAAAGCTGTTTGACGTGCAGCATAACCGATTTCTAGTGGTTTACTGTAAGAACTGCGGATATTCAGAGTTTTATAATAAAGAGTCTTCAACTGCCGGGAATATATTGGATTTATTTTTTGGAGGCTGATCCATGTTTTCGAGCTTCAATGATTTTAAACATATTATGAAAGCAAAAAACGGAGTGCGGTTATCACCTGTGAAATAGGTTGCCGCAAACATTCCAGTAACCTTCATGACGTGAATTGTTTTGTCAAGTGCCATGGGTATCATGGACTGGGAGATCAATGGAATGCAGTAAATGAACAAACTGTTCGTAACCTCATGCCTTATATACGATTTAAAGATTTTGCATATGAGAACTCTCTTTCTTCTGAGTCCATCGCTTCTGAATTATGCGATTCATTTCCTTCAATATTTGCAGGCTTAGTTAGGCATGATGTGGGTAGAAGATGAAGATTAACAGTTTGTAAAATCACTTCAATGGTCCTAATGGGATTTTTTTTCGATTCGTGATAACATAAATTGAAGACCGTTGTTTATTGGAGGAAATCAGTTGAAATCAGAAAATGTTTCGAAGAAAAAAACAATATTAGAATGGGCAAAAGCAATTGTGATTGCTGTCGTTCTTGCTTTGCTCATTCGCAACTTTATTTTTGCGCCGTATGTCGTTGATGGTGACTCTATGTATCCTACACTTCACAACCGTGAAAGGGTCTTTGTCAATATGACAGTCAAATACATCGGCGAGTTTGATAGAGGAGACATCGTCGTGTTAAACGGAGATGATGTTCACTATGTCAAACGTATTATCGGCCTTCCCGGCGATACGGTTGAGATGAAAAATGACCAGCTCTATATCAACGGGAAAAAGGTGGACGAACCTTATTTGGCGGCTAATAAAAAGAGAGCGAAACAGGACGGTTTTGACCATTTGACCGATGATTTCGGCCCGGTTAAAGTGCCTGATAACAAGTATTTTGTGATGGGCGACAACCGTCGGAATTCAATGGACAGCCGTAACGGTCTTGGCCTCTTCACGAAAAAACAAATTGCGGGTACGTCAAAGTTTGTTTTCTACCCGTTTAACGAAATGCGCAAAACAAATTAGGATCAAGCAGTTTCCCATTGGGGCTGCTTTTTTTATATCTTTTTTACGGTCATCCCCTAAAAACAGAACATAAATTCGTATATCTATAGAAAAGAAATTTTTGCAGAAATGTGAAACATATTCCCGTTATGCATCGTTATATTAATAATTTACGAGAATTTACGGTTTTTTATTCATGAAAAAAAGGAATAACTCATATGAATGAATAGATTCATATTGGCTGGAGGTTTAGAAATGGGAAGAATAAAAACCAAGATTACCATTCTGTTAGTGCTTTTGCTTTTACTTGCAGGCGGTTATATGTACATAAATGATGTTGAGCTGAAGGATGTTCCGACAGCAATTGGACAAACCTTGTCCTCGGAAGAAGAGGAATACACCATCCAGGAATATAAAGTGACGAAAATTGACGGCTCAGAGTATCATGGAGTAGCAGAAAACGGAACGAAAATCATCTTCAACGGAAAAAAATTAAATCAGGATTTATCTGATATAAAAGAAGGTGACAAGATTAAGGCATACTTCAGCAAATCAAAGCGGATCGACGGATTAATCAAGGTTGCAAAAGTAAATGATTAACAAAACATCACCTTTCAGATCGAAGGGTGATGTTTTGTTTTTCTCAAATTGTAAGTTTATTTCATTGCGTACTTTAAAAAGGATCGCTATAATAGCCAATAAGGACAAATGAATAAAGATTGTATCCTTCGGGGCAGGGTGGAAATCCCGACCGGCGGTAGTAAAGCACATTTGCTTTAGAGCCCGTGACCCGTGTGCATAAGCACGCGGTGGATTCAGTTTAAGCTGAAGCCGACAGTGAAAGTCTGGATGGGAGAAGGATGATGAACCGCTATGCAAATGGTTCAAAAATGCATAGTGTTATTTCCTATTGCGTAAAATACCTAAAGCCCCGAATTTTTTATAAATTCGGGGCTTTTTTGACGGTAAATAACAAAAGAGGGGAGGGAACCAAATGGAAGAGTATTATATGAAGCTGGCCTTAGATCTTGCGAAGCAGGGCGAAGGACAGACCGAATCCAATCCGCTCGTCGGCGCTGTTGTCGTAAAGGACGGACAAATTGTCGGAATGGGCGCCCATTTAAAATATGGTGAAGCTCATGCAGAAGTTCATGCCATCCATATGGCTGGAGCACATGCAGAGGGTGCCGACATTTACGTTACACTCGAACCGTGCAGCCATTACGGAAAAACACCGCCATGTGCAGAATTGATTATCAACTCTGGCATCAAAAGAGTGTTCGTGGCGATGAGAGATCCTAATCCGCTTGTGGCTGGAAGAGGGATCAGCATGATGAAAGAAGCCGGCATTGAGGTAAGGGAAGGTATCCTGGCAGACCAGGCGGAGAGGCTGAATGAAAAATTTCTGCACTTTATGAGGACAGGCCTTCCGTACGTCACGCTAAAAGCGGCTGCCAGCCTTGACGGCAAGATAGCTACCAGCACGGGTGACAGCAAATGGATCACGTCAGAGGCTGCAAGACAGGATGCTCAGCAATACAGGAAAACACACCAAAGCATTTTAGTCGGAGTTGGCACAGTGAAAGCCGACAATCCGAGCTTAACCTGCAGACTGCCGAATGTAACAAAACAGCCGGTTCGGGTCATACTTGATACCGTACTCTCGATTCCTGAGGACGCTAAAGTGATTTGCGATCAAATAGCGCCGACATGGATTTTTACGACGGCACGCGCAGACGAGGAAAAGAAAAAACGGCTTTCAGCTTTCGGAGTGAACATATTTACACTTGAAACCGAGCGCATTCAAATTCCTGATGTTTTGAAGATCCTAGCGGAAGAAGGCATCATGTCGGTGTATGTGGAAGGCGGTTCAGCTGTTCACGGAAGCTTTGTCAAAGAAGGCTGTTTTCAAGAAATCATCTTCTATTTTGCCCCTAAACTAATCGGAGGAACGCATGCTCCCAGCTTAATCTCCGGTGAAGGTTTTCAATCAATGAAAGATGTCCCCTTATTACAATTCACTGATATAACCCAAATCGGCCGTGATATCAAACTGACGGCAAAACCGACAAAGGAATAGGATGGTGACCATGTTTACAGGAATTATCGAAGAAACAGGCACAATCGAATCCATGAAAAAAGCAGGGCATTCAATGGCCTTAACAATTAAATGCTCAAAGATTTTAGAGGATGTTCATCTTGGCGACAGCATTGCAGTGAACGGCATTTGTTTAACTGTCACTGATTTTACAAAAAATCAATTCACAGTGGATGTTATGCCTGAAACAGTCAAAGCTACGTCACTGAATGATTTAACAAAAGGAAGCAAAGTAAATCTGGAAAGAGCGATGGCGGCAAACGGCCGTTTCGGAGGCCATTTCGTCTCAGGCCATGTCGACGGAACTGCGGAAATCACACGAATTGAAGAGAAAAGCAACGCAGTTTACTATGATTTAAAAATGGACCCATCATTAACAAAAACATTGGTTTTAAAGGGATCAATTACTGTGGATGGCGTGAGCTTAACCATATTCGGCCTGACAGAAGACACAGTGACGATCTCCTTAATACCGCATACGATCAGCGAAACGATTTTTTCAGAAAAAACGATCGGCTCTAAAGTGAATATCGAATGCGATATGATCGGAAAATATATGTATCGATTTTTGCATAAAGCCAATGAAAATAAGACCCAACAAACCATTACAAAAGCCTTCTTAAGCGAAAACGGCTTTTAGAGAGGAAGATTTGCATGTTTCATCCGATAGAAGAAGCACTGGACGCTTTAAAAAAAGGCGAAGTCATCATCGTTGTAGATGATGAAGACAGAGAAAATGAAGGAGACTTTGTGGCTCTTGCCGAGCATGCAACGCCGGAAGTCATTAACTTTATGGCGACACATGGGAGAGGACTGATCTGCACGCCGCTCAGTGAGGAAATCGCAGACAGGCTTGATCTTCACCCTATGGTTGAGCATAATACAGATTCTCACCACACTGCATTTACCGTAAGCATAGACCATCGTGAAACGAAGACAGGTATCAGCGCTCAAGAAAGATCTTTTACCGTTCAAGCATTGCTGGACAGCAAATCCGTGCCATCTGATTTTCAGCGTCCGGGGCACATTTTTCCGCTGATTGCGAAAAAAGGAGGTGTCCTGAAAAGAGCGGGCCATACAGAAGCTGCTGTTGATCTTGCTGAAGCTTGCGGATCTCCAGGAGCCGGCGTCATTTGTGAAATTATGAATGAAGACGGAACGATGGCGAGAGTGCCTGAGCTCATTGAAATTGCGAAAAAGCATCAATTAAAAATGATCACCATTAAGGATTTGATTCAATACCGTTACAATCTGACAACACTTGTCGAGCGTGAAGTTGACATTACGCTGCCTACTGATTTTGGGACATTTAAGGTTTATGGATACACAAATGAGGTAGATGGAAAAGAGCATGTCGCATTTGTGATGGGAGAGGTGCCGTTCGGAGAAGAACCGGTATTGGTCCGGGTGCATTCAGAATGTCTCACAGGTGACGTGTTTGGGTCTCATCGCTGTGACTGCGGACCGCAGCTGCACGCCGCGCTGAACCAAATTGCCGCTGAAGGCCGTGGAGTGCTTCTGTACTTGCGCCAAGAAGGACGAGGCATCGGTTTAATCAATAAATTAAAAGCTTATAAGCTTCAGGAACAAGGTTATGACACCGTAGAAGCCAATGAGGCGCTTGGATTCTTGCCGGATCTTCGCAACTATGGCATCGGAGCACAAATTTTACGCGACCTCGGTGTCCGGAATATGAAGCTTTTGACGAATAATCCGCGAAAAATCGCAGGCCTTGAAGGCTACGGACTCAGTATTTCAGAAAGAGTGCCGCTTCAAATGGAGGCGAAAGAACACAATAAAAAATATTTGCAAACCAAAATGAACAAGCTAGGTCATTTACTTCATTTCTAATCACAAATATCACAAAAAAGGATGGGAATCATATGAATATCATACAAGGAAATTTAGTTGGTACAGGTCTTAAAATCGGAATCGTAGTAGGAAGATTTAATGATTTTATTACGAGCAAGCTGCTGAGCGGAGCAGAAGATGCGCTGCTCAGACATGGCGTAGACACAAATGATATTGATGTGGCTTGGGTTCCAGGCGCATTTGAAATACCGTTTGCTGCGAAAAAAATGGCGGAAACAAAAAAATATGATGCTATTATCACATTGGGCACTGTCATCAGAGGCGCGACGACACATTACGATTATGTCTGCAATGAAGCTGCAAAAGGCATCGCGCAAGCAGCAAACACTACTGGTGTACCTGTCATCTTTGGAATTGTAACAACTGAAAACATCGAACAGGCTATCGAGCGTGCCGGCACAAAAGCGGGCAACAAAGGTGTAGATTGTGCTGTTTCTGCCATTGAAATGGCAAATTTAAACCGCTCATTTGAATAATTTGCTGAAAACAGTTTAAAAATATGGCGAAAATGATATAATGTGAGAAAACGGATCACCTATTCGTATCCGTTAATAGCAGACTGGACATTTTGGATATAGAGGGGTTTTTATGTTAATTCGTTATAAAAAATCGTTTGAAAAGATTGCGATGGGGCTTCTTTCGTTTATGCCGAATGAAAAAGACCTTAAGCAGCTTCAGCAGACAATTAAGGACTACGAAACGGATACAGACCGCCAGCTCTTTCTTTGGAAAGAGGACGAGGATATCGTCGGAGCAATCGGAGTCGAAAAAAAGGATTCTGAGGTTGAGATCCGGCATATCAGTGTGAATCCTTCTCATCGCCATCAAGGAATCGGAAAACAGATGATGGATGCTTTAAAGCATTTATTCAAAACGCAAGTACTGGTTCCAAATGAATTAACGCAGAGCTTTTTCGAACGTTGTCAAGGTCAGCAGGATCAAGACATTTCATACAATAATTAAGCAGAGGCTGTGATCAGCCTCTGCTTTAGTTTGATGACAAAATCCGAAAACAGTTTTGTTTTAGGTTTTTGTCATCCTTTCAGCGCGATTGAAAACCCTTGAAGTCTAGGAAAGCTGAGCATTGGAGCGGAGCGAATGTTTTCATTCGTGAGCACCAACGCACAGGCTTGACAACGAATGCGAGGGTTTGTCGACACGCTGAGCAGAGGCTGTGATCAGTCTCTGCTTTTTTTTCTGCGTTCTATTTCTTTTTCACGTTCACGGATGACGTCAGTCCGATCCCGCAAACGGTGTTTGTCGATAAGAAATATGTTCCTGAGTGCACTGGGCTGCCCCCATGTATACTTTTTTTTCCTGCATTCGATCCTGCATGCTTCCTCCAGTTTCTCATCTTTGATTGGCAGCATAATGCTTTTATAGGCAGAGCCCGTTTCGATTTGTTCGTAAACCGATTGCATAAGTTCGAGCAAACGGCCATGATCGAGCCCTAAGTCTTCGACTGCCCGGTATTCTGCTTGAAGAATCCGGATGCTGTTCGCCATCAGTCTTTTTGCCCCGGCTGTATTCTGTCTTCTGTGATGATATAAAGCCACTGCAAGCTGAATAAAGCCCACCCAATAGCGTTTTCGTTTCTTTGGCGGGTCTTCCTTCCAGAATTCTTCTAATATTTCATGGCATTCAAAATAATCCCGTGTCGCGTGAAACTCAACGAGATACTCTATATAAGCTTTCGGATACAAGGTGTTTCCTCCTTTAATGTGCTTTTAGTGTACCATAGAAGGGATAAAAGGAAAAAAGAACGCTCGGCCTCTATTGCTTCTTAGAAAGGAAAACCAGAAGCTAAGGCTTTTTCTCCCGCTTCTGCGCTCCGAGCAAACACCTCTCGTGTTTTGAATATTCTGTACAAACTTGTTCAAAACAGGAAATGAAATAGTATTGGACGAGAGCTTTTTGGTGGCTTATACTATAGGGTAGCCAGTTTTTCCGGCAATGAGAGTGATACTTGAAAATGGTGAGATGATGGAAGAATATCAAGTGAAAATTGATACGTTTGAGGGCCCATTGGACCTGCTGCTTCATTTAATCAATCGTCTTGAAATTGACATATATGATATACCTGTGGCGAAGATCACTGAACAATATTTATTATATGTACATACGATGCGTGTGCTTGAGCTCGATATGGCCAGCGAGTATTTGGTTATGGCTGCCACGCTGCTCAGCATTAAAAGCAGAATGCTGCTCCCAAAGCAAGAGGAGGAGCTTTTTGAAGATGAATTGCTTGAAGAAGAAGATCCGCGGGAGGAACTGATTGAAAAGCTGATTGAGTATCGAAAATATAAAGATGCGGCGAAGGAATTAAAAGAACGGGAAGAAGAAAGACAAAAATCGTTCACGAAACCGCCGAGTGATTTGAGTGAATATGCAAAAGAAGTAAAACAGTCTGAGCAAAAGCTCTCTGTCACGGTCTATGATATGATCGGAGCTTTTCAAAAAGTGCTGAAACGCAAAAAAATAAACAGGCCGATGGAAACAACAATTACAAGACAGGACATACCAATCGAAGCCAGAATGAACGAAATCGTGCACAGCTTGAAATCTAGAGGAACGAGAATCAACTTTATGGATCTGTTTCCATATGAGCAAAAAGAACATTTAGTAGTGACCTTTCTAGCTGTTCTCGAGCTGATGAAAAATCAGCTGGTCCTCATTGAACAGGAGCACAATTTTTCAGATATTTACATTACGGGGAGTGAATCCATTCATGGGGCTTGATATCGTGAATTGGAAAGCTATTGTGGAAGCCCTTCTTTATGCGGCAGGCGATGAAGGGCTTACAAAAAAGCAGCTGTTAACAGTGCTTGAAATCGAAGAGCCTGAACTGAACACGATCATGGCGGATGTGGCGGACGAATACCGCGGAGATACACGAGGGATTGAACTTATTGAGTATGCAGATACGTACATGCTCTCTACCAAAAAAGACTTTGCGCCTTACTTGAAAAAACTGATTGAAGTGCCGTCAAAGGGCCTTTCTCAAGCATCTTTAGAAGTACTGGCCATTGTTTCATACAAACAGCCAATTACGAGAGCAGAAATTGAAGAAATCAGAGGAGTAAAATCAGAGCGGATTTTACACAGTCTTGTCGCGAAGGCGCTATTGTGTGAAGTAGGGCGTGCCGATGGTCCGGGGCGGGCCATTTTATACGGTACTACGCCGACTTTTCTTGAACAATTCGGTCTGAAAACGCTGGACGAGCTTCCGCCGCTGCCTGAAAATGCGGAAGAAGACGTTCTTCAAGAAGAAGCAGATTTATTTTTTGAAAACTTTAACCAAACCTTCGAAGATATAAAATAGAAGTTTAATGAATCGCGCTTTTTCATCATCATAAGATATAAGGAAGAAGCTATCATGAAAGAAGCAAAATGTGAGAGACAAAGACATGAGGGGAAGATACCAAACGAAATGGGACATTCGATTGTGCGAGCGCAGACTCAAAAAACAGGCGAATTCTTATCAATGGTTGTCAATACCGTGAACGATTACCTAAATCAAACGACGCTTGAGTCCTTACAGGCTGAATTGCCTATTGAAAAAGGATACTGCTGTGATGTGCTGAGCACTCTGAGAAGAATGGCAGTATTTTGTGAAGGAGGCGCAGAAGCGTGCCGCCGTCTCCTGATGCAGGAGCCTTTTCAGGAAGCCAGAGCGGAAAAAACACTTTATAATGTGTATCACCAATGCATTGAAGAGTTCTTTATGCCGAAAAAAGACACGTGGTGTGAAAATAGCCGGGCGTCTTATACCGGGGTCAGCGCAATTGAGTTTTATCATGCTGTTCCTGCGTCGCTTGAGCAATTATTATTGCCGTTGAGCGCTGCCTTTCTGAAGATGAGGGAAGAGCTGGCTCATTACGAAGCATCCGGATCAAGCATGGCGCCAATCAGATAACGTTTACTCTCCCTTTTTCAGGGAGAGTTTTTTTATGTTTGCTTCCAGAAATATAATTGTTATTCATAACTGATGGACATGCGCATAAACTTGTACAAACCACCACAAGGACGTGAGCAAACATGCGCATTTTCAAAAAAGCAGTATTCGTGATCATGATTTCTTTTCTTATTGCAACCGTAAATGTGAATACAGCACATGCTGCTATAGATGTCAGTGCAAAAAGCGCGATCATTATTGACGGTGCGTCAGGCAGAGTGTTATATGCCAAGGATGAGCATCAAAAAAGGCGGATCGCGAGCATCACAAAAATTATGACCGCCGTCCTCGCCATCGAATCCGGCAAAATGGATCAAACGGTGACGGTTTCAGCAAATGCTGTCAGAACAGAAGGCTCCGCCATTTATTTAACAGAAGGTCAAAAAGTGAAGCTGAAAGATCTTGTGTATGGCCTGATGCTAAGGTCAGGAAACGACGCCGCTGTCGCGATTGCTGAGCATGTCGGTGGGAGCCTCGATGGGTTTGTTTATATGATGAATCAAAAAGCCGAGCAGCTTGGTATGAAGAACACCCGTTTTCAAAACCCGCACGGATTGGACGACCATGAAAATCATTATTCAACAGCCTATGACATGGCCATTTTAACTAAATATGCTATGAAGCTGAAAGACTATCAAAAGATTTCAGGCACAAAAATATACAAAGCGGAAACGATGGAAAGCGTATGGAAAAACAAAAATAAACTGCTGACCATGCTATATCCGTACAGCACAGGAGGAAAAACAGGCTATACAAAACTTGCAAAACGGACACTGGTCTCTACGGCTTCAAAGGACGACATTGACCTGATAGCCGTCACCATTAATGACCCTAATGATTGGGATGACCATATGAAGATGTTTAACTATGTGTTTGAGCATTATCAAACTTATTTAATTGCAAAAAAAGGGGATATTCCAAAGCTGAAAGGCACATTTTATGAATCGAAGGCTTTTATCAAACGTGATATCACCTATTTGCTGACTGAAGAGGAAAAAGAAGATGTGAAAATTAATACCACACTGCTCAAGCCGAAAAAAGCATGGGAAAAAGATGCCTCGAAAATCCCTGACATCGTAGGGCACATGGAGATCATGTTCAACAATGCAACCATCGCAAAAGTGCCGATCTATTATGAAAATGAGCGGCATCAAAAACCGAAGAAACAATTTTTTGAAACGTTTAAATCAATCTTTCTGAATGCGGCAGGCGGAGCAAAATGGTCAATATAATTTGGGTCAGTTTAACCGTGATCGGACTCGTTTTTGCGATGTGCAACGGAACTCTGCAAGATGTAAATGAAGCCGTGTTTAAGGGTGCGAAAGAAGCGATTACGATCTCATTCGGATTGATGAGCGTGCTTGTTTTCTGGCTTGGCTTAATGAAAATCGCCGAGCAGTCAGGTCTTTTGGATATTTTCAGCCGGATGTGCAGGCCTTTTATATCTAAACTGTTCCCTGATATACCGCCGGATCACCCGGCGATGGGCTATATTTTATCTAATCTTATGGCGAATTTCTTCGGCCTCGGAAATGCAGCAACTCCGCTTGGCATTAAAGCAATGGAACAAATGAAAAAGCTGAATGGAAACCGATCGGAAGCAAGCCGGTCGATGATTACTTTTTTAGCTGTTAATACGTCCTGCATCACACTCATCCCGACAACGGTGATCGCTGTCCGAATGGCTTATTCCTCCAAAACGCCGACAGATATCGTCGGGCCAAGCATTTTGGCAACGCTTATTTCCGGAATCGGTGCCATTATCATTGATCGGTATTTTTATTACCGCCGCAAAAAGAAGGGAAGGTGAACGGATGGAAATCATCAACTGGCTGTCTTTAGCCATGATTCCAATCATTATTGCCGGAATTCTTCTTTATGGAACGATCAAAAAGGTTCCGACATATGAATCGTTTGTCGAAGGCGGGAAAGAGGGGATAGAAATCGCCTTTTCCATTATCCCCTATTTAGTCGGAATGCTTGTCGCTATAACTGTTTTCAGATCATCAGGCGCGCTTGATTTTATAATGGATCTTTTAAAACCGGCTTTCTCCGCTATCGGCATCCCTGCTGAAGTAGTGCCGCTTGCTCTGATCCGCCCGATCTCCGGTACGGCCGCACTCGGAATGACGACCGATTTAATTGCTGTATACGGGCCCGATTCCTTTATCGGCAGGCTGGCTTCCGTCATGCAGGGATCTACAGATACAACGCTTTACGTACTGACTGTGTATTTCGGAGCAGTCGGCATTAAAAAAATGGGTGATGCATTAAAGGTGGGACTTCTTGCAGATTTAATCGGCGTAGTTGCATCTATCATCATCGTTACGTTATTATTTGGGAGCGCCTGAAAACGGCGTTTTTTTTAGATTTGGCATAGGAATTTGAAAAAGCTTGTTTGTTAAGGTTGAAAAAAGTAAGATAATACTTGAGGTGAAAGACATGGAAAGACTGCAAAAAGTGATTGCTCATGCCGGAGTTGCGTCGCGCAGAAAGGCAGAAGAGCTGATTAAAGAAGGAAAAGTAAAGGTGAATGGCAAAGTAGTAACAGAGCTAGGTGTTAAGGTCACCGGTTCTGATCAGATTGAGGTAAACGGGTTAAAGGTTGAACGCGAAGAGCCGGTTTACTTTCTCTTATATAAACCAAGAGGCGTTATTTCCGCAGCGCAAGATGATAAAGGACGCAAAGTGGTGACGGACTTTTTTAAAAATATTCCGCAGCGCATTTATCCGATTGGGCGTCTGGACTATGATACGAGCGGTCTTTTGCTTTTAACCAATGACGGCGAATTCGCCAATAAGCTAATGCATCCTAAGTATGAAATAGACAAAACATACGTGGCGAAGGTGAAAGGAATCCCGCCTAAAGAGCTGCTCAGAAAGCTGGAGCGCGGAATTAGGCTGGAGGAAGGCAAAACAGCGCCTGCTAAAGCGAAGCTGCTGTCTTTGGATAAGAAAAAGCAGACAAGCATTATTCAGCTGACGATCCATGAGGGACGCAACAGACAGGTGCGCCGCATGTTTGAAGCGATCGGACATGAGGTAATCAAGCTGAAGCGTGAGGAATACGCGTTTTTAAACCTGCGAGGCCTGCACACGGGCGATGCCAGAGAGCTTACGCCTCACGAAGTAAAAAGGCTCAGAGCACTGGCGGATCACGGTAAAAACGCTTTCTAAATTTCACATAACCTTCAAAAAGTAAGAAATGTGAAATGAACGTGCAATGATATAATTGAATGGATCTGCAATAGGGGGAAGGGGGCAGTGGACAATGAAGAAAAAAAGGCGTTTATTCATTCGGACCGGCATCCTTCTCGTTTTAATCTGCGCACTCGGCTATACCATTTACAACGCTGTATTTGCCGGCAAAGAGAGTATATCCGAAGGGTCCGACGCACCGAATTTTGTCCTAGAGGATACGAATGGGAAACGTATCGAGCTCAGTGACTTAAAAGGGAAAGGTGTTTTTTTGAATTTCTGGGGTACATGGTGTGAACCGTGCAAAAAAGAGTTTCCTTATATGGCAAACCAATATAAGCATTTTAAAAGCCAAGGTGTTGAAATTGTCGCTGTAAATGTTGGGGAGTCAAAGATAGCAGTACATAATTTTATGAAATCCTACGGAGTCAATTTCCCGGTTGTTCTGGATACAGATCGCCAAGTGCTTGATGCCTATGACGTATCTCCGCTTCCGACAACCTTTTTGATCAATCCGGAAGGAAAAGTTGTCAAGGTGGTGACCGGCACTATGACAGAAAGCATGATACACGATTATATGAATCTCATAAAACCCGGAGAGACTTCGGGATGAAGCAAGTCAAATGTGAATGCGGACATATAAACCCGGTCGGAACCGTTTTATGCGAATCGTGCGGAAGAGCTCTTCAGGAAACTCAACCTCCGCTCGCTGATATGAGATATGACGGAAGCGCAAGACGTTCGCAAACCTATAACAAAACGATCATCGACAAAATTTGGAATTTCTTTTCCTCGGTTAAGGTGGGAATATGGCTTATCGTCATAACCCTTGCCGCATCAGCGTTCGGCACCATTTTTCCCCAGGAAGCCTATCTGCCTCCGGGCGCACAGGCTGATACTTATTACAAGGAGCAGTACGGCACGTTTGGCCAGCTTTATTATTTGCTCGGGTTTCATCATTTATATGGTTCTTGGTGGTATTTGCTGCTCATTGCCTCGATCGGCATTTCACTCGTGATTTGCAGCCTTGATCGGGTCATTCCGTTGTATAGAGCGTTAAAAAACCAAGGTGTCAGAAGGAGCCCGGCCTTTTTAAGAAGGCAGCGCTTGTTCAGTGAAACAGTTACTGTACTGAACGGGGAATCGAAAGAAAAGATAGTTGCTCTATTAAAGAAAAAACATTATAGAATCAGAGAAAAAGAGGGCAGCATTCTTGCTGAAAAAGGACGCTTTTCCCGCTGGGGCCCGTATGTCAACCACATTGGATTGATCATCTTTCTGATTGGTGCGATGCTGAGATTTGTGCCTGGCATGTACGTCGATGAGACGCTTTGGGTCAGAGAAGGCGAAACCGCAGCAATTCCGGGTACAGACGGAAAATATTATTTGAAAAACAATCAATTCAGCGTAGAGACCTATAACAGCAAAACGGAAAAAAAGGTATTTGCAGATGCCATTGACAGAGTCGGGGACGGTAGAGTGGCAAAGAACTTTCAAACCGATGCCGTACTCTACAAGAGAGAAGGAAAAATTGTTTATGGCGAGAAGCCGAAGCTGGAAAAAGTAACAGAAGAAGACATCCGTGTCAATCAGCCGCTGCGTTTTGATTCTTTTTCCGTTTACCAGGTGGATTACAAAGAGAATCAGCTTGACCAAATGGTGTTCCAGCTGATTGATAAAAAAACAAAAAAATCCTTTGGGAGCCTGAAGATCAACCTTCTGGATCCAGATTCAGTCTATGATCTTGGTAACGGTTACAAGGTGGAAATCGCCAGCTACCTGCCTGACTTCTATTTTAATCAGGACGGAGAGCCAAGCACAAAAACAAAGATCCCTAACAATCCGGCTTTTGTCTTTAATATTATAACGCCGGACAAACCGAAAGGCGAAAAGAGCTTTGTCGCCATCCAAGAAACCATCGAAGGATCAGGCAATAATAAATACAAGCTGAAATTTGACCATGTCGAAACGAAAAACATTACTGGACTTACAGTCAGAAAGGATCTGACACTCTGGGTGCTTGCTGTCGGCGGAGCCATTTTTATGATCGGTGTTATTCAAGGTATGTACTGGCAGCATCGAAGAATTTGGCTGCACTCACAGGACGGTGCAGTTATGGTAGCGGGGCATACCAATAAAAACTGGTTTGGCCTGAAGAAGGATTTAGCATTTATATTGGCTGATTCCGGACTGACTGAACCGGCGGACCAAAAAGAATTAATCAAAACACAGAAATAGGCGAAAAGGGAGTGATGTCATGGCAGAGCTGAGCGGAAATTTTCTTTATGCGGCCTTTCTTGTGTATTTAATCGCTGTCCCAATCTTCGGCGGGGCCATACGCGGGAATAAAGATAAAAAGGGCAGGCCAAACCGATGGGCCAACATTGGAATCACCCTTTCTATTGTCGGTTTTTTCTGCCACCTAGGATATTTCATCACAAGGTGGGCTGCCAGCGGCCATGCGCCTGTCAGCAATATGTTTGAATTCACCACCGCTTTTGGCATGATGCTTGTTTTGGCGTTTATCATTCTTTATTTTCTCTATAGATTGCCTTCATTAGGCCTGTTTACGCTGTCAATTGCTTTATTGCTGATTGCCTACGCCAGCATGTTTCCGACAGATATCTCGCCTTTAATTCCTTCGCTCCAAAGCAACTGGCTGTATATTCACGTAACAACGGCCGCGCTTGGGCAAGCTATACTTGCCATCAGCTTTGTCGCTGGTGTCATCTTTCTTTTGAAGCATGTAGACCAGACAAAGCCAAGCAAAAAGACCTTCTGGCTTGAAGCGATTATGTTTATCCTGGTCACAACCGTCGCCTTTATTGCAATCACATCAGCATTTCGTCTTGCAGGCTATGAAGCGGAGTTTAACTGGGTGGACAAAAGTAAAGAAAAAAGCGTGATGGTGTACGAAATGCCCGCGCTTGTCGGTCCGCATCAGGGAGAGCTTTTGACCGAAGGAAGAATGGAACCGCTTGTTGATCTTCCCGCGCTTTTCTCAGGCAGAAAAGTGAACACTGTCATTTGGTCATTTGGAGCAGGTCTTGTGTTGTATGGGGCTCTCCGTCTGATCATCAGAAAAAGAATCAGCGCTCTATTACATCCGCTGGTGAAAAACGTCAATCTTGATCTGGTGGATGAGGTTGGGTACAGGGCCGTATCAATCGGATTTCCGATCTTTACACTCGGCGCGCTGATCTTTGCAATGATTTGGGCTCAGCTCGCCTGGACCAGATTTTGGGGCTGGGACCCTAAGGAAGTATGGGCGCTGATCACGTTTTTGTTCTATGCCGCTTACTTGCACTTAAGACTGTCAAGAGGCTGGCACGGTGAGAAGTCAGCATGGCTGGCCGTAATCGGTTTTGCTATTATTATGTTTAATTTAATATTCGTAAATCTTGTGCTTGCCGGACTTCATTCTTATGCATAGTCCTTTGAAAGCGACACAGTTCTCAAACTTTCTCACGATTTGATAAAATGAAAGTAACAGAAGGAAAGCAGGGGGAAAACATGGACCAAACGAACGAAACAAAAATATTAGTAGTTGATGACGAAGCCAGAATTCGCCGCCTTTTAAGAATGTATCTTGAACGTGAAAATTATGCTATAGATGAAGCTGAAAATGGTGATGAAGCCATTGCCAAAGGGCTTGAAGCCAATTATGACTTAATTTTGCTTGATCTGATGATGCCGGGGACTGATGGAATTGAAGTGTGCCGGCAAATTCGTGAAAAAAAAGCGACACCCATTATCATGCTGACCGCAAAAGGAGAAGAAGCAAACCGGGTGCAGGGGTTTGAAGCGGGAACAGATGATTATATTGTTAAGCCGTTCAGCCCGAGAGAAGTCGTGCTGCGTGTGAAGGCCCTTTTGAGAAGAGCATCCCAAACCTCTTATTTCAATGCCAATACACCGACGAAAAATGTGCTCGTGTTTTCACATCTGTCCATAGACCATGACGCTCACCGCGTAACAGCTGATGGAACAGAAGTGAGCCTGACGCCAAAAGAGTATGAGCTTCTATATTTCTTAGCGAAAACGCCTGACAAGGTGTATGATCGGGAAAAGCTTCTGAAAGAAGTGTGGCAATATGAGTTTTTTGGTGATTTACGGACAGTGGACACTCACGTCAAACGCTTGAGAGAGAAGCTGAACAAGGTATCTCCGGAAGCTGCGAAAAAAATTGTCACCGTATGGGGTGTAGGTTATAAATTTGAGGTCGGCGCTGAATGAAATTTTGGAAAAGCGTAGTAGGCAAGCTGTGGTTTACGATCCTTTCACTCGTCTTGATCGTATTGTTCATTTTAACGGTTCTTTTGCTGGAGTTTATTGAAAACTACCATGTGGAAGAAGCCGAGAATGATTTAACACAGCTTGCGAATAAAGTTGCTGTCATCCTAGAAAATCACGAGGACCAGGCACTGGCAAGGTCAATCACTTGGGAGCTCGCTGATAACTTAACAAGCATTGCCATCATCCAGGATGAGAAGAACCACTGGTATTCTCCGAATGATAAAAATCGCCTGTCGTCTATAACGGTTGAGCAAATACAGCATGACAAAGACTTAAATAAAGCTCTCAAAGACCATAAAAAAGTAAGCAAACGGACGGGACTGAGCGATACAGACACGGATAATGAACGCCTGATTGTAGGTGTCCCGTATGAAAAAGACGGAAAGAAAGGCATGGTCTTTTTATCCCAGTCTTTGCTTGCCGTTAAAGATACAACAAAACATACGACCCGCTATATTTTTCTTGCCGCTGGAATTGCGATTGTGCTGACCACATTTTTCGCATTCTTTTTATCAAGTAGGGTCACGTACCCTCTCCGAAAAATGAGAGAAGGCGCGCAGGATTTGGCGAAGGGCAAGTTCGATACAAAAATCCCGATTTTAACTCAGGATGAAATCGGTGAACTGGCGACCGCTTTTAATCAAATGGGCCGGCAGCTTAACTTTCATATCAATGCGCTCAATCAAGAAAAAGAACAGCTTTCTAACATTTTGAGCAGTATGGCTGACGGGGTTATTACCATTAATATTGACGGTGCGATTCTTGTGACCAACCCGCCGGCTGAACGTTTTCTTCAGGCTTGGTATTATGAACAGAACATGAATATCAAAGAAGGCGACAACCTTCCGCCTGAAGCAAAAGAGCTGTTTCAAAACGCTGTCAGCACTGAAAAAGAACAAATGATTGAGATGACGCTGCAAGGCAGATCATGGGTGCTTTTGATGTCGCCGCTTTATGCGGAATCGCATGTCAGAGGAGCGGTTGCCGTACTGCGTGACATGACAGAAGAACGCCGCCTTGATAAGCTGCGGGAGGACTTTATCGCAAATGTCAGTCATGAGCTGAGAACACCAATCTCCATGCTTCAGGGATACAGTGAAGCAATTGTCGATGACATTGCAAGCTCTGAAGAAGACCGGAAAGAAATTGCCCAAATCATTTATGACGAATCGCTCCGAATGGGCCGTTTAGTTAATGATTTGCTTGATTTAGCCCGAATGGAATCAGGCCATACAGGCTTACATTATGAAAAAATCAATGTGAATGAGTTTTTAGAAAAGATCATTCGGAAGTTTTCCGGTGTTGCGAAAGAAAAAAATATTGCTTTACATCATGACATTTCTCTCACGGAAGAGGAATTTATGTTTGATGAAGACAAGATGGAGCAGGTATTTACCAATTTGATCGATAACGCGTTGCGGCATACTTCATCCGGCGGCAGTGTCTCCATTTCAGTCCATTCTGTGAAGGATGGATTGAAAATTGATATCAAAGACTCCGGGTCCGGCATACCGGAAGAAGATCTGCCATTTATCTTTGAGCGGTTTTATAAGGCAGATAAAGCGCGGACAAGGGGAAGAGCAGGAACCGGGTTAGGGCTGGCTATCGTTAAAAATATCGTGGAAGCCCACAACGGATCAATTACTGTGCACAGCCGAATAGATAAAGGAACAACATTTACTTTTTATATTCCGACAAAACGGTAAAATCGAGTCTGAATTTGCCGAAGAATCTTGTTCCATAAGAAACACCCGCTGACTGAGCGGGTGTTTTTTTAATAGCCAACATTAATAAAATTTAAGGATATGTTAATATAAATTCCCTTCCAAATTCCAGTTACTCGTAATATAGTTGTAATGTAACTTTTCAAGCTATTCATACGACAAAAAAGTGAACGGAGGGGTTTCAAATGGAAGAAACCTTTCAATTATTATATGATACATATCATCAAGATTTGTACCAATTTTTATTTTATATGGTAAAGGATAAAAACCAGACAGAAGACCTTCTTCAAGAGGTTTATATCCGGGTATTAAATTCTTATCATACGTTTGAAGGAAGAAGCAGTGAAAAAACATGGCTTTTGTCTATCGCACGCCATGTTGCGATAGACTGGTTTCGTAAACAGCAAACAATCAGACAGCGTATACTCGGTACATTTGACTGGGATACACAGGATGTCAGGGATCAGCAATTGCTGCCGGACGAACTTGCGGTTCAACATGAAAATGTCCGGGAAATTTATGCTGCGCTTGATCAATGTACAATCGATCAAAGAGCTGTGATTATCTTGCGGTTTATTCAGGGATATTCAATACAGGAAACAGCCAAGGCTCTGCGCTTCTCGGAAAGCAAAGTAAAAACGACCCAACACAGAGGGCTCAAAGTACTTCGGAAACATATGGAGCTTTTGAGGGAGGAGCTAATGGATGATGAAGTCAGAATGGAACGAAGAACAGATAAAGGAGTTGTTAAGTCAACTTCCGGCAGTTAAAGACCATCGTTCGCCTCAGGATATTTACAAGCGGCTGACGATGGCAAAGCGTAAAAATAAGCCCGCTGTCAGGTGGATTGGCCCCGCGTGTGCCGCTGCAATTGCGGTTTATATCGCCTTCATTATTTCTCCTCATTTCTTTGATCAGGCACAGCCTCAACAAAAAGAAGCGTCCCAAGAGAACGCAGTAACGAAAACTGAGACAGAAGACAGCCCAAAAGCTGCATCATCCCTGGATCATACATCGTTTGTTGTACCTGAAAAGGAACAAGACAATTACATCACTGTAGCAGTTGCTGATGCCGATACATCTGCAATCATACCTGTCAGCATTCAAAAAACAAATGCATACCAAACGATCCAGGACATGCTGACTGTAAGTAGTGAATTGGATATCTTGGATCATGCCATTACAATTCCATCCTTCATAGATGAAGTAGAAATAAAAGAAAAACCAAAGCAGAAGGAATTAAGTATACGAGTCCATCAGCCAGCTACGGCATTTTCTGTAAAAGATGATACACTGTTAAAAAAATTGCTTAAAGAATCCTTAAAATGGAGTCCTTATGAAAAAGTCAAATTTTTATCGGATCAAAATGAGACTGGGGTTCGGATTGGCTCATATGGCACTTTTACGGAAATTTCGATTCCCAAACAGTCAAAAAGAGCTTACTACTTGTACAAAAATAAACAAGGGAACTTTCTCATTCCGTCAGAAAAAACATTTGATACAGTAAAAGAAGCGATTAAGGAAATGGAATCGAGCAGCCAAGAAGATACAACACCGCTTATTCAAGCGGGTGCTGTCCAATCTGTAACGAAGAAACAGAAACACTTATATATCCGCTTTTCAAAGGACTCAGAAGTTGAGGATTCTATTGCCGGTATTTTAATGATTGAGGGACTTCTTTTAACCGCAAAAGAGTTTGGCTTCACAGAAGTGACCTTTACCGAAACCAGAACAAACAAAATCGGCAAATATGACGTATCAGATGCAATTCCGGTACCGGCTGCTCCAAATCCGATTTTCTTAAACTAAAATGGGCCCTTTGAGGCTCTTTTTTAGTTGCTATTCATATAATAGAAATTTTCAAAAAAAAGTTGTACGTGTATAATAAAACAAGGTAACGATTGAAAGGATTTGAGATGAGTGAACGTGTTAACAATTAAAGGAGTTTCCATCGGGGAAGGAATGCCGAAAATCATCGTTCCGCTGATGGGAAAGACGGAAAAACAAATTCTGAATGAAGCAGAGGCAGTAAAATTACTGAATCCGGACATTGTTGAATGGAGAGTCGACGTATTTGAAAAAGCGAATGACAGAGAAGCGGTCACAAAGCTCATTTCTAAGCTTCGTAAATCTTTAGAAGACAAGCTATTTCTATTTACATTCAGAACCCACAAAGAGGGCGGGAGCATGGAGATGGACGAAAGTTCCTATCTTGCTTTGCTGGAATCGGCAATCCAAACAAAAGACATCGATCTGATAGACATCGAATTATTTTCAGGAGATGCACATGTAAAAGCGTTAGTATCGATGGCGGAAGAAAACAACGTCTATGTGGTGATGTCAAATCACGACTTTGAAAAAACACCTGTAAAAGATGAAATTCTTTCAAGGCTTCGGAAAATGCAGGATTTAGGGGCACATATTCCCAAAATGGCTGTTATGCCGAATGATACTGGAGATCTCCTAACGCTGCTTGATGCGACGTATACAATGAAAACAAAATATGCAGACCGCCCCATTATTACAATGTCAATGGCTGCAACAGGGCTCATCAGCAGGCTGAGCGGTGAGGTTTTTGGATCGGCTTGTACTTTTGGAGCTGGAGAAGAGGCGTCCGCACCAGGTCAAATACCTGTTTCTGAGCTAAGGAGTGTCTTAGATATTTTGCATAAAAACACACGAGGATAGAACAATAAAAAAACTCAAGCTATATAGCTTGAGTTTTTTTATTATGGCAGATCAATGAGCTTCACAGACACAATATCAGGGACATTTGTTAGTTCTTTCACAATTTTATCTTCCAGATGTCTGTCAAAGGAAAGCATCATGATGGCTTCTCCGCCTTTTTCCTTACGGCCAACCTGCATAGTTGCAATGTTAATATCATTATCTCCGAGAATACGTCCTACTCGGCCGATGACACCTGTTGTATCTTGATGCTGGATATACACCAAGTGACCAGTCGGATAAAAATCAATATTAAATCCATTGATCTCGACAATTCGTTCTCCGAAATGAGGAATATACGTAGCCGTTACAGTAAAGGTGCTGCGGTCTCCTGTCACTTTTACGCTGATGCAGTTATCGTATCCAGATTCAGAAGAGGAAATTTTTTCACTGAAGCTAATGCCGCGTTCTTTTGCGACACCCCCGGCATTGACCTCGTTAACAGTAGAGTCAACGCGCGGTTTTAAAAAGCCTGACAGAAGGGCTTTTGTAATGAACGATGTTTCGAGTTTAGCAATTGTGCCTTCATATTGAATGGCAACATCCTGTACTGGTTCTTTCATGCACTGTGATACAAGGCTGCCAATTTTTCCTGCAATTTGATGGTAAGGCTTAATTTTAGCAAATTCATCTTTTGTCATGGCAGGCAGGTTGATAGCTGACATGACAGGCAGGCCTTTTGCGAACTGCAGAACTTCTTCTGACACTTGGGCGGCGACATTGAGCTGTGCTTCTTTCGTTGATGCTCCCAAGTGAGGAGTGGCAATGACTAATGGATGATCAACAAGTTTGTTGTCAACTGGCGGTTCGACTTCGAAAACGTCAAGCGCTGCTCCCGCAACATGCCCGTTTTCCAAAGCTTCGAGAAGTGCTGCTTCATCGATAATTCCGCCTCGCGCACAGTTAATTAAGCGAACGCCTTTTTTCGTTTTTGCAATCGTTTCTTTATTCAATAAGCCTTTTGTTTCTTTTGTTAAAGGCGTGTGAACGGTAATGATATCCGCACTTTCAAGCACTTCTTCAAATGTACGGCTGTTTACGCCGATTTTTTTCGCTCTTTCTTCCGTTAAGAAAGGATCAAAAACGTGCACAGTCATACCGAACGCTCTCGCACGCTGTGCAATTTCACTTCCGATTCGGCCTAATCCTACAATACCAAGCGTTTTTCCATAAAGCTCTGAACCGACATAAGCTGTGCGGTTCCACTCTCTGGATTTCACTGAGATATTAGCCTGGGGAATGTGTCTCATTAAAGAAGAGATCATTGCAAATGTATGCTCAGCTGTCGAAATGGTGTTGCCGTTCGGAGCATTGATCACGATTACCCCGTGTTTCGTAGCCTCATCAATATCGATATTATCGACACCGACACCGGCTCTTCCGACAATTTTTAAAGAAGTCATTTTGTTGAAAAGGTCTTCTGTTACTTTTGTCGCGCTTCGCACCAAAAGAGCATCAAAAGTATGTAATTCATCTTCTGCATCTGCTACGTTTTTTTGAACGATTTCAATAAAGTCTGATTCAATAAGTGGCTGTAAACCGTCGTTGCTCATTTTGTCTGAGACCAATACTCGAAACATCGTTAGATTTCCTCCTAAATTGACAAACTAAATATCTGATAATTTAACATATTCTCAAAAGAGTGTCAACGTGTATTGACGCAGTAAAGGATAAAAGTAAAGCCTAATAAATCAATGATCTGACAGCTTGCAGGTAATATATTTAATTTGAAGCAATTCTCTATACAGCCAACCAGTTATCGTTTATAATGTAATTAAATTTCATATGATCAATCTTCGGGGCAGGGTGAAATTCCCTACCGGCGGTGATGAGCCAATGGCTCTAAGCCCGCGAGCTGTCTTTACAGCAGGATTCGGTGAGATTCCGGAGCCGACAGTACAGTCTGGATGGGAGAAGATGGAGGTTCATAAGCGTTTTGAAATTGAATTTTTCAAACGTTTCTTTGCCTAGCCTAATTTTCGAAACCCCGCTTTTATATATGAAGCGGTTTTTTTATTGGCAGGAAAAGAACCTTTCCGTTTTCGAGTAAGATGTGATCGAAAAGGAGAGAATGAAGTGAAAGTAAAAAAATTAGTTGTGGTCAGCATGCTGAGCAGCATTGCATTTGTTTTGATGCTGTTAAATTTCCCGTTTCCGGGTCTTCCGGATTATTTAAAAATCGATTTTAGCGACGTTCCCGCAATTATTGCCATTCTGATTTACGGACCTTTGGCGGGTATTGCCGTAGAAGCGATAAAAAATGTTCTTCAGTATATCATTCAGGGAAGCATGGCCGGAGTTCCTGTAGGGCAAGTTGCGAATTTTATTGCAGGAACACTCTTTATATTGCCGACTGCTTTCTTATTTAAAAAACTCAACTCAGCAAAGGGCTTGGCTGTCAGCCTGCTTTTGGGAACTGCAGCGATGACCATTTTAATGAGTATTTTAAATTATGTTCTGATTCTTCCGGCATACACGTGGTTTTTACATTCACCGGCATTATCCGACAGCGCGCTAAAAACAGCAGTCGTCGCAGGTATCCTGCCGTTTAACATGATAAAAGGTATTGTAATTACGGTTGTATTCTCACTAATTTTTATCAAGCTTAAGCCATGGATTGAGCAGCAGCGAAGTGCACATATCCATTAAATAAAAAAGCTCCCGTTCGGGAGCTTTTTTTAGTTACTTCTATTCAAATTTAAGCGGGTCGCCTTCAAATGGCTCATCCGCCACTTTGATGGAATCAGTAGGGCATCCTTCAAATGCGTCAATCATATCTTCTTCCAGTACCTCAGGAACTTCGACAACACCTTTGTTTTCATCAAGCGTTACGAACGCGATGCCTTCATCATCGTAATCGTAAATGTCTGGTGCAGCAGCTCCGCAAGCGCCGCATGCAATACATGTATCTTTGTCTACGATTGTGTACTTTGCCATGAATAAAACCTCCCAGATTGTTCTTGGTGGAACAAATGGATCAATCTTTATATTTAATCAATTTAACACCTATTCCTCTTACTTATTGTAATGATGTTGCTGCCACATTTCAACAGAAAAATGATTGAGAATGCTTATCACATAAGGGGTTATCTACATAACATCCCCCTTAATGATGACTTTAAACGTCGATTTCTGTTTGAAATCTGTTAAAATAAAAAGAGCAAATCAACGATTTTTGTCAGGAAGAATGTAGGTGGATAGGTTGTCATTAAATTACTTCGATATTATGGTTCTCGATTGTCTTTGCAAAATAAACGGGGAACGGTCGGGAAGCGCTGTTTTTCACCTATTCAAAGGCAAGAGATCGTCACAAACCATTCAAGATGCCGGCTTATTTCAGACTGCAAAATACTTTGGAATGGCGGCAAAATGTTCGAGAAGCGATATTTCTGCGTCGCTTGACAAGCTTGAAAAGCATTCATATCTCGCGCCAATGTCTGAATCAGATACATACAAAGTGACAGCCAGCGGCGCAGCAGTTTTGAGACATGCCCTTAGCGAGCGGCCTTGGCCCGTTCATTGTCACGGCGCTCATTATCAGCAGGCTGCCGGCGTGCTTTGGAAAAGGCTTTCGCTGCTTGTGCAGGTCCTATCCCATAAACAGCAAGGGAGCAGGCAGTATATCCCTGTCACAAAGGATCATAAGACACTTCACTGGGTAAAGAAATACCTGTCCCGGCATACGGATCATATAGAGATGGCAAAAAGCCTTTTTGCCATGCTTGAGGCGCATTTGAAAAAGATTGAAAACAAAGCAGCGCAAATTTTTGTCTACTCCTTAACCTCGCACCATCGGATCGGTTATACGAGCAGGCAGCTTGCTGATACGCTGAAAGAAGACGAATGGTATGTCTATATCATGTTTTGGGCTTCGGTACATTATTTTATTCATTCTCTTCCGGAGTGTGAAGATGCTTTGTTAAAGGATCTCCTTTCTGATGTGCACTTAGATAATGCCCTGACAGAGTCGACGAGGAAAACATGGCAGATGGTCAAACAAGGGTTTCCGATACAGCGAATTGCTGAAATCAGAAAGCTGAAAACAGCGACGATTGAAGACCATATTGTCGAGATTTCTCTCCATGAGCCTGCGTTTATGATTAATGACTATGTATCAGCAGAAGACCAGCTTCAAATCGCAGAGTTTGCCAAACGGATGCGGACGAATAAAATCAAACAAATTCGCGACGGGCTGGAACAGCGGTTCAGCTACTTTCAAATCAGACTGGCATTGACAAAGCAGGTGCAGCAATATGACTAAATTACAGCAAACGTTATATCAGTTTTTTGGTTTTACTTCCTTTAAAAAAGGGCAGCAGGACATTATTGAAAGCATACTCAGCGGGAAGGATACCATTGCAATGCTCCCGACTGGGGGAGGGAAATCGCTTTGCTACCAGCTGCCTGGTTATATGCTTGACGGCATGGTATTAATCGTTTCTCCACTGCTTTCTTTAATGGAGGATCAGGTGCAGCAGCTCAAAGCCCGGGGGGAAAAGCGTGCTGCAGCTTTGAACAGCATGCTTAACAGGCAGGAAAGACAATTTGTTTTAGAACATATTCATCGATATAAATTTTTGTACTTGTCTCCTGAAGCTTTACAGTCTCCATATGTATTGGAAAAATTGAAAAGCGTTCCGATTAGCCTATTTGTTATTGACGAAGCGCATTGTATTTCTGAATGGGGACACGACTTCAGGCCTGATTATTCAAAGCTCGGACAGCTGAGAAAAAAACTTGGACACCCGCCCGTTCTGGCATTGACCGCCACGGCTACAAAGGAAACGCTGCAAGATGTCATGAACCTGCTGGAGCTGCAGCATGCTGTACGCCATCTCAACTCAGTCAACCGCCCAAACATCGCACTGAGGGTTGAAAATGCGGCGGATACTGCCAAAAAAATAGATAGGGTCATTCAGCTGGTTGAAAACCTGCAAGGTCCGGGAATTGTTTATTGTCCGACACGGAAATGGTCTGAGGAATTAGCGGGTGAAATTAAAAGCAAAACGAGCAGCAGAGCCGACTTTTACCATGGCGGTTTGGAGTCAGGGGACAGGATTTTAATTCAGCAGCAGTTTATTCATAACCAGCTTGATGTGATATGTTGTACGAATGCGTTTGGAATGGGTGTCGATAAACCTGATATCAGATATGTGATTCATTTTCACCTCCCGCAGACGGCAGAAGCTTTTATGCAGGAAATCGGCAGAGCGGGACGCGACGGAAAGCCGAGTGTCAGCATTTTGCTGCGGGCGCCAGGGGATTTTGAATTGCAGGAACAAATTATCCAGATGGAGAGTGTCTCAGCTGAAGAAATCGCCGACGTAATCCGTGTGCTAGAGAAGACGGAGGAGCGGGATGAGAGAAGGCTGCGTGACGTATTACTTCAGTATGGCGTCGGAGAGACACAGGCCCGTATGATGATTCATCTCTTTATGCAGGGAAAAACATCAGTTGAACTGATGAAGAAAGAAATTTCATATCGCATGGAGCTGAAGCTGGAAAAAATGCACCGTGTATCATTTTTGCTTCAGCGTGACGGCTGTTTAAGGCAGGCACTGTTAACCTACTTTGATGAATCATACGAGCCTGATGACGGAAACCTCCCGTGCTGTTCACATTGCGGTTTTGATTTATCCTTGTATGAACAAAAAGGGGAACGGAGTAAAATGGCGCCATTAGACAGCTGGAGTTCGGAATTGCACCGGATATTCAGCTTGCAGACTGTAGGTGAGCTGAACTGAAACAGCAAAAAGATTATATTCAGCATATGACTGACCATGATATGCTGAAGCAGTTATATTTGACGCAGCTACTCATCATCTTTGCCGCTGCTGCAGCAGGACTGTTCTTTTTTGAGGATGTACGGGACGTATTAAAGCTCTGGGACATTCGCGATATGCGAATCATCTGGTATGGTGTTTCTATAGCTGTTATTGTTATTTTAGCCGATATGGCAGTAATGAAATGGTTTCCGTCTCATTTATATGATGACGGCGGAATCAATAAAAAAATATTCAGTAAGAGGTCAATCCCTCATATTATATTTTTAACGCTTCTGATTGCTTTCGCGGAAGAAATGTTATTCAGAGGAGTGCTGCAGACTCATATCGGTTTATGGGCGGCCAGCCTTATATTTGCCGCTCTGCACTTTCGGTATTTGTCAAAATGGCTGTTATTTATTATGGTGACAGCAATCAGCTTTTTGCTCGGTCTGATGTATGAATGGACCGGCAACTTATTTGTTCCGATGACGGCGCATTTTATCATTGATGCCGTGTTTGCCTGTCAGATTCGTTTTGAACATGTGAGGAGGGATAAACATGACGAACATGTCGAGAGTAGAGAGAAGAAAAGCCCAGAATCTTTATGAAGATCAAAACGCCGCATTGGCGGACGATTATGCCGATGATGGAGAAAGCCTTCCGACAAGACAATCTGTAAAAAATCAAAGAGAACAGAAAAAAAAGCAAGGCAAAACAAAAACGCCATTATTCACAGTACTTGCAGTAATATTTGTATTTGTGCCGGTTATCGTTTTAGTCACCTTATTTTATCTAAAGAGCCACCCGGATAATCATGACGATTATGAAGATGTTTTTATTGACAGCAGCCAAAGCAAATATGAGGTTGTCCCGAAATCAGAGGATAAAAACGATACCGCAGACACTAAAGAAACCGCACTGCAGAAGGAGTCAAAAAAAGAGCCAGAAGATTCCAAGCCAAAAGAGCCGGCAAAAACAGCTGCTGATAAGAAACAGACTGCTGTAGCGGAAAAAGAAGACTCGCCAAATAAAGAGGAAGCAACCGCCGCGGCTGCTTCCTCTTCCCAATCAACAGTACAACAGCAAGAACAGCAACAGCAGCCGGCTGAGCCAGTTCAAAATGTGCCGAATCGCGTTGTCAAGCACACCGTCCAAAAGAAAGAAACGCTATACCGCATTTCCATGAAGTATTATAAAAGCCGGACAGGAGAAGAAAAAATTCGAGCGTATAATCATCTGAATGGAAATGATGTTTACACCGGACAAATTTTGGACATCCCCTTAATGGATGAATAGGGTATTATTTTTATTTTACGTTCATATATTGTAGCAATGAAAATGGACAAGGTGTGAAGCGTATGGAATCCTTATGGAATCAGCTGGATCAGTTTACAGACGCGCCGACCAAACAGATGCTCCAAGCGCTGGTAAAACGAAAACAAAAATTCGAAAATTATGCAGCACAATGCCGCAGATGGCGATGGGCTTCACTTATCTGCCTAGGCTTATTATGTGTTATGATCATGATCAAAAGCCCGGAGCCTCAGCTTATACTTCAAGAAATACTTAGCCATACCTTTTATTTATTTTGGATGCTGGCAACCGCTTTTGCCTACTGCACTTCATATTATTTCAAGAAAAAGGAAGAAAAATCCGAAACTGATTTCCATAAACTGAGATGTGAAATTATTCAGAAAAGCACTGATCTCTGGCCGCAGCCCGATAAATGGAAGGCGAGAGAGTCTGTTTTTCATATGATGAAGCACAAATATGACATTAATCTATATTTTGAAAGTAAATAAAATGGGGCGTTTTCTCAAACGATAGAAACGTCTTTTTTTTATTGTCCGTCTTATTGATAAGTTCTAAAAAGAATGGAGAGTTTTTTATGAAGCTATCAGTGAAAATTGCCGGTGTACTAACTGTTGCGGCAGCGGCAATGACGGCAAAAATGTATGCAACAGCAAAAGGCAATCATTTGAAGACACATACGTTTCCTTTATCAAAGATGAAGGGCAAGCCGCCTCTGACACTCTTTTTTATTTCAGACATTCACAAACGTCTCATCGATCAAGACCTTTTAGAAAAAGCGCGAAGCCATGCCCCCCACTTGGTTATAATCGGCGGTGATTTAGCTGAGGGCGGGGTGCCCAGTGCGAGAATCGAGGAAAACATCAAAAGGCTCGTACATTTCGGGGTTCCTATCGTGTTTGTGTGGGGGAATAATGATTATGAAGTCAGGCAGCATAAGCTGTATTCCATATTTAAAGAGCACGGCGTCATCACTCTGAGAAATGAGTCAGTCCCGTTTTCATACAATGGGCATACGATTGCGATTGCGGGGGTTGATGATATCAGGATGGAGATGGATCATTATGAGGAAGCCATCAAAGAACTTGATGAAAGCCAGCTGAATATTCTGGTTTGCCATAATCCGGAGATTCATGAACAAATCAATGAAGACGACGGTATTGATGTGATATTCAGCGGACATACCCATGGAGGCCAGATCAGGTTTGGAAAATTCGGCCCTTATGAACTGGGGAAAACAGGTATTGTTAAAAATGCGGCATATCTGATCAGCAACGGCTACGGCACGACAAAAGTGCCTCTTCGTTTAGGTGCTGAGCCTGAAACTCACATTGTGACTCTTTGCGGGCCAGAATAACTTCTAAAAAGCAAAAATCCGTGTGGTAAAAAAACTGCATTGTGCTTGTCTTACTAGTGAACTCGGTGTAAACTGATAACAATTAAGAACCTATGACTCATCATCTCATATAATGTGTTATATGATTTGTGTGCAAGTAGAGGCAGGAGGGAACGTTATGCGGCTTGAGCGTCTGAATTATAATAAGATCAAAATCTTTTTAACCCTCGATGATTTGACAGACCGGGGATTGACAAAAGAAGACCTCTGGAAGGACTCATTCAAAGTCCACCAGTTATTTAAAGATATGATGAATGAAGCAAATACAGAGCTCGGCTTTGAAGCGAATGGACCGATTGCAGTGGAAGTGTATTCTCTCCAAGCACAAGGGATGGTCGTGATTGTAACAAAGAACCAAGACGCCGATTCAGAAGACGATGAGTATGATGATGATTACATCGAAATGCAAGTCAAGCTTGATGAAAGCGCGGACATCATATATCAATTCCATTCCTTTGAAGATATCATTCAGCTTTCAGAAAGCTTACAGCGAATCGGTATCACAGGGGGAACTGTCTACCACTATGACGGGCAGTACTTTTTAAGCCTTGAAGATCTAGGGTCACATACGGCTGAAGGGGTTGTGGCGGTTCTGGCTGAATACGGCAATCCGACAACTTTAACGATTTATCGCCTGCAAGAGTATGGTAAGCTCATTATGGACGGTAATGCCGTAGAGACGATACAAACTCATTTTTCATAAGAATGCAACGGAAAACTGCTGATTTCAGCAGTTTTTTTTCGTTAAAAAACATGGAAAAACATAACGTTTATTCTATGCACAGATCATATGAAGGTGTATACTATTCTCTGAAAGGGAGCATGTGAGAAACAGAAGATTCTAGGAGGTTAACTCAAATGGCAGCCGATCGAAACACCGGTCATACAGAAGAGGACAAACTTGATGTATTAAAATCAACCCAAACCGTAATACATAAGGCTCTGGAAAAATTGGGATATCCCGAAGAGGTATACGAATTGTTAAAAGAGCCGATGAGATTATTAACGGTAAAAATACCTGTTCGTATGGACGACGGTTCAGTAAAGATTTTCACAGGATATCGTGCGCAGCACAATGACTCTGTCGGTCCAACGAAAGGCGGGATACGTTTTCACCCGAACGTAACAGAAAAAGAGGTGAAGGCGCTTTCAATTTGGATGAGTTTAAAATGCGGCATAATTGATCTTCCATATGGCGGTGGTAAAGGCGGAATTGTTTGTGATCCAAGGGATATGTCGTTTAGAGAGCTGGAGCGTCTGAGCAGAGGGTATGTCAGAGCGATCAGCCAAATTGTTGGCCCGACAAAAGACGTGCCGGCACCGGATGTATTTACAAACTCACAAATCATGGCTTGGATGATGGATGAGTATTCAAGAATTGATGAATTTAATTCGCCTGGATTTATTACAGGCAAACCGCTTGTGCTTGGCGGATCTCACGGGAGAGAATCTGCGACAGCAAAAGGTGTTACCATCTGTATTAAAGAAGCGGCTAAGAAGAGAGGCATCGATATTAAAGGTGCGCGTGTCGTTGTCCAAGGCTTCGGAAACGCGGGAAGCTATTTGGCAAAATTTATGCATGATGCGGGGGCAAAAGTTGTCGGCATCTCAGATGCGTATGGCGGACTTTATGATCCGGAAGGCCTTGATATCGATTATTTACTCGACCGACGCGACAGCTTTGGTACCGTAACAAAGCTTTTCAACGATACCATTACCAACCAAGAGCTGCTGGAGCTGGATTGTGATATTCTCGTTCCTGCTGCGATTGAAAATCAAATTACAGAAGAAAATGCCCATAATATCCGGGCTAAAATTGTCGTTGAAGCAGCGAATGGGCCAACAACGCTTGAAGGAACAAAAATTCTTTCAGACCGGGACATTCTGCTTGTACCAGACGTGCTGGCAAGTGCCGGTGGCGTAACAGTTTCTTATTTTGAATGGGTTCAGAATAACCAAGGCTTCTACTGGAGTGAAGAAGAGGTAGAAGAAAAATTAGAAAAAATGATGGTCAAATCATTTAACAATATTTATGAAATGGCTAACAACCGAAGAATTGACATGAGGCTCGCTGCATATATGGTCGGCGTTCGCAAAATGGCTGAAGCTTCGCGTTTTAGAGGCTGGATATAAGTTGATGATTTGCATAAAAATAAAAAATCTCCTATGATAAAATAGGAGATTTTTTTATTCGGAAATAGAAATATAAAGTGAAATGCCAATCGCAGGAGTTGACAGAAATGATTCAAGAAAAAGCAATTATTATAGGCGGAGGGCCTTGCGGACTATCTGCTGCCATTCACCTAAAAGAAATTGGCATTGATGCCCTCGTCATCGAAAAAGGCAATGTCGTTAACAGTATTTACAATTATCCGACGCATCAAACCTTTTTCAGCTCAAGTGAAAAGCTCGAAATCGGAGATGTGGCATTTATTACGGAAAGCAGGAAGCCTGTCAGAATTCAGGCTTTATCGTATTACCGGGAAGTCGTCAAACGGAAAAACATCCGTGTTAACGCATTTGAAATGGTGCATAAAGTGACGAAAACGGAAAATAATACATTTGTTATTGAGACGTCAAAAGAGACCTACAAGACGCCATATTGTATCATCGCTACAGGTTATTATGATCATCCAAACTATATGAATGTACCCGGTGAGAATTTGCCGAAAGTATTTCATTATTTTAAAGAAGGCCACCCGTATTTTGATAAAGATGTTGTTGTCATCGGCGGGAAAAATTCAAGCGTGGATGCTGCCCTTGAACTCGTGAAATCTGGGGCGCGTGTCACAGTTTTATATAGGGGCAATGAGTATTCTCTAAGCATTAAGCCGTGGATTCTGCCGGAATTTGAAGCCCTCGTCAGAAACGGTACAATCCGTATGGAATTTGGCGCGTGTGTCGAAAAAATCACTGAGGATGAAGTTGTGTTTCGCTCCGGAGAGAAAGAACTCATTACCATTAAAAATGATTTTGTATTTGCCATGACAGGCTATCATCCCGATCATCAATTTCTTGAAAAAATTGGTGTTGAAATTGATAAAGAAACAGGGCGTCCATTTTTCAACGAAGAAACGATGGAAACGAACGTTGAAGGTGTCTTTATTGCCGGGGTTATTGCTGCGGGAAATAATGCAAATGAAATATTTATTGAAAACGGCAGGTTTCACGGGGGGCATATCGCAGCGGAAATCGCCAAAAGAGAAAACCTTTAAAGATGAGGAGCATATGATGCATTCGTATGCTCTTTTTGTTTTTTTAAGTGCAGACAGATGTAAAATTTTAAACAACATGGTAGGATAGACGTAGGAATATAAAGGAAAGAGGTTGCCTGATGTTTGCAATCATCTCTGCAGGAATTGCCCCCGGCATCGCGTTATTAAGTTATTTTTATTTAAAAGATCAGTATGATAATGAACCTGTACATATGGTGCTTCGGTCGTTTTTTCTCGGGGTTGTTCTTGTATTTCCCATCATGTTTATCCAGTATGTACTTGAAAAAGAGAATGTAGGAGGCGGAAGCTTTTTCGTTTCTTTTTTATCTTCGGGGTTTTTGGAGGAATCATTAAAATGGTTTATACTGATGATCAGTGTTTACCCGCACGCCCACTTTGATGAGCATTATGACGGGATTGTGTACGGTACAAGTGTATCACTCGGTTTTGCAACCCTCGAAAATATTCTTTATTTAATTGGCCACGGCGTAGAGCATGCGTTTGTCAGGGCGCTGCTGCCTGTTTCATGCCATGCCTTGATTGGCGTTATAATGGGATTTTACCTTGGAAAAGCCCGTTTTTCCGCTGATAAGGCGCGTGTAAAGTGGCTTACTCTTTCTTTAGTTGTCCCATCCCTTTTGCATGGATCATATGATTTTATCCTAACAGCGCTTAGCAATTGGATTTATTATATGCTTCCATTTATGGTATTTTTATGGTGGTTTGGTTTGCGTAAAGCGAAAAAAGCCCGTTCCGTTAATATGATGCAAGTATAGAAGCCGCACAGCAACCGTGCGGCTTTTTTGCGTGCAGTTTTTACAAAAGAGTTTTGATGTTCTGAGGGATAACAAGGAAAGAGTGTATAAAAATAACCTCGTTACAGAAAATACGATTACACTTAAAAATTTGCAGTAGGAGGCTTGAAAAGATGAAGTCCAAAGGATCGATTATGGCATGTCTCATCCTTTTTTCCTTTACAATAACGACGTTTATTAATACTGAAACGATCTCTGCCTTTTCGAATCAGGTCATTCAAAGAGGGGCAACAGGGGATGATGTGGTCGAGCTTCAGGCGCGTCTTCAATACAACGGATATTATAACGGAAAAATTGACGGGGTTTATGGATGGGGGACGTACTGGGCAGTTCGAAATTTTCAGGATCAATTCGGGTTAAAAGAGGTTGACGGCCTTGTAGGAGCTAAAACAAAGCAAACCTTAATATGTAAATCAAAATACTATCGTGAATATGTCATGGAACAACTCAATAAAGGGAACACATTCACGCATTACGGAAAAATTCCGCTGAAGTATCAGACGAAACCGTCAAAAGCAGCAACACAAAAAGCAAGACAGCAAGCGGAAGCGAGGCAGAAACAGCCTGCGGAAAAAACAACGCAGCAGCCTAAAGCGAATGCGAATAAACAGCAAAACAATACACCAGCAAAAGCAAGAAAACAGGATGCGGTAGCAGCGAACATGCCTGGTGGATTTTCCAACAACGATATCAGGCTGCTTGCTCAAGCGGTTTATGGCGAAGCCCGGGGCGAGCCGTACGAGGGGCAGGTTGCTATTGCAGCAGTCATTTTAAACCGTTTGAACAGCCCGTTATTTCCAAATTCAGTAGCGGGGGTTATTTTTGAGCCGCTTGCCTTCACAGCAGTATCTGACGGACAAATTTACATGCAGCCGAATGAAACGGCCCGAGAAGCAGTGCTGGATGCCATCAATGGCTGGGACCCATCAGAGGAAGCACTTTACTACTTTAATCCGGATACGGCTACAAGTCCGTGGATTTGGGGGCGTCCGCAGATTAAAAGAATCGGTAAACACATTTTCTGTGAGTAGCAGATATGAGAAAGCATAAAAAGAGGTGTGATAAATGATCAGAGGAATTTTAATCGCCGTGCTTGGTATTGCAATAGTCGGTACAGGCTACTGGGGATACAAAGAACACCAAGAAAAAGACGCAGTTCTTCTTCATGCTGAAAATAACTATCAGCGGGCGTTTCATGAGCTTACCTATCAGGTGGATCAGCTTCATGATAAAATCGGAACAACACTTGCCATGAACAGCCAAAAATCACTGTCGCCTGCATTGATCGATGTGTGGAGGATTACTTCTGAAGCACATAACAGCGTCAGTCAGCTGCCGCTTACATTAATGCCGTTTAATAAAACTGAAGAGCTATTATCAAAGATCGGCGATTTCAGCTATAAAACGTCAGTCAGAGATTTGGACCAAAAGCCGCTTGATAAAAACGAGTATACATCACTAAATAAGCTATATCAGCAGTCCGAAGATATACAAAATGAATTGCGCCATGTTCAGCACCTTGTCATGAGCAAAAACCTTCGCTGGATGGATGTCGAAATGGCCCTGGCTTCTGACGAAAAACAAAGTGATAATACGATTATCAACAGCTTTAAAACAGTCGAAAAAAATGTTGGTGCATTCTCCACGGGCACTGATCTTGGCCCGAGTTTCACCAGCACGAAAAAAGAAGAGAAAGGCTTCAGCCATCTGAAGGGAAAACAAATTTCTGAACAGGAAGCAAAACAAATTGCTGAGCGCTTTGCCCCAGATGACAATTATTCAATTAAAGTGGTGAAGAGCGGAAAAAAAACAAATCGCGATGTATATAGCATCAGCATGAAAGACCCAGACCATAAAGCAGTGATTTATATGGATATTACGAAGAAGGGCGGGCATCCGGTATATTTGATCCAAAACAGAGAAGTGAAAGATCAGAAAATCAGTTTAAATGACGGATCGAACCGAGCGCTTGCATTTTTAAAGAAAAACGGATTTGAAACAGATGATTTGGAAATTGATGAAAGTGCCCAATATGATAAAATCGGTGTATTTTCATATGTTCCTGTTGAAAATAAAGTCCGGATGTACCCGGAGGCAATTCGTATGAAAGTGGCCTTGGATGACGGTGAGGTTGTCGGCTTTTCAGCAAGAGACTTCCTCACATCTCACAGAAAAAGAACCATACCTAAGCCTGCAATTACTGAAGCAGAGGCAAAGTCTAAATTAAATAAAAATGTACAAGTGAGAGAAACAAGGCTCGCTTTGATTACAAATGAACTAGGTCAAGAAGTGTTATGTTACGAAATGCTTGGAACAATTGAAAATGACACATTCAGAATGTATATCAATGCCAAAGACGGATCGGAAGAAAAGGTTGAAAAACTAAAAAATGCAGAACCTATATATAAAGACCTATAAAAACAGGAGGAAAGGACTAAATGTCTTTTCCTTTTTTTCATTACGTGCTTTAATAAAAACGTGAGTATATTGAATGCGAAAGAGTGAAGTCAATGATAGAGATTGGAGAAACTGTACTTTTAGAATATATAGAAGAAAATGAATTGAAAAAGGCAAAAAGCAAGGCGGTCAGCATCGAAAACAATGAACTTTTGATCGCGTATCCTGTTGATGTAGTTACAGGGCGAACTGTGATTTTACATAACGATATGGAAGTAACGGTAGAGTTTGTGGGAAAAGACGAAGTTCCTTATCGCTTTATAAGCCGTATAAAAGGTAAAGTGAAGGACAAACTTCAAATGATCTGTCTTGAAGTGCCTCCACGTGAAAAAATGAAAAGAATCCAGCGCCGCCAATATGTAAGAACTGATGCGGTATTAGATGTGCAAATTCTGCCGGGAAATGAAGAAGAGATCCGCACACTATCTTATAACATCAGTGCAGGCGGCATCGCCGTGGTTTTAGCTGATGGCCTTTCTTTTCAATCGGGGGAATCATTGCGCCTGATCATCCGTCTTCCTGAAGAGGAGCACACACGTCAAATAGAAACAGAAGCAGTTGTCAGACGAATCTTTAATGACCCCAAGTCAGAAAAACGAAAAATGACTTTAGAGTATTCAGAAATTGCAGCAGGTGACCAGCAGGCTTTGCTTCAATACTGCATCAGGCGCCAGTTAAATAAGAGAAGAAAGGCCCGAATGGAATAAACATCGGCAAACACTTCCATACTATTTGTAATGGAGGTGCTCCAATGAAAACATTTGAACGGCTGCTGATCAAATTATTGTTCATTCAGGCCATCATTTTACTTAGTGTCCAATTTCTTTTTCACTATCAGCATATTGAACCATACGTATCAAAAGTGATTCAATATGAAGGGGTGGATAAAATGGAGGAAAACAATAGGATTGAAACCTTCAAACATTAATTATTCATCAATTTTTCACCCTTTTTCATAAAGTTCGTGATACAATCCATAGAGGAGAAAAGAGCAAGGAGAGGAATTATGGAAAAGAAATTATCGATTGCAATCGACGGCCCGGCAGCTGCGGGGAAAAGCACCGTTGCCAAAATTGTGGCTGAGAAAAAATCGTACATATATATTGATACAGGAGCGATGTATCGGGCGATTACGTACGCGGCTTTACAGGAAAACGTTGATCTGACAGATGAAGAAAAACTGGCTGAGCTGCTAAAGCGGACAGACATTGAGCTGATTACAACAAAAGATGGACAAAAAGTGCTTGTAAACGGCACCGATGTAACTGAGGCGATCAGAACAGATGAAATAAGCAACCAAGTTTCAATTGCGGCCAAGCACAGAAGTGTCAGAGAAGAAATGGTGAAACGCCAGCAGCAGCTTGGGGAAAAAGGCGGCGTCGTCATGGATGGTCGTGACATCGGGACGCATGTGCTGCCAAATGCAGAAGTAAAAATCTTTCTTTTGGCATCTGTGGAAGAGAGAGCGAAACGCCGTTATGAAGAAAATGTAAAAAAAGGCTTTGATGTCAACTACGAAACATTAATTGAGGAAATTGCAAGAAGAGACAAGCTTGATTCAGAGCGCGAAGTATCTCCGCTGCGTAAAGCAGAAGACGCTCTTGAAATCGACACGACATCGCTTTCCATTCAAGAGGTAGCTGATAAAATCCTCGAGGCTGTGGAGCAAAAGTCCCGCTGAGGATGGCAAATGCCACTTTTTTTGAATTTTTCAACGAAGATAGAATGTTATTGCTTGACAAACCTGTCCTTTTATTAGAAGTTAATACTAATAAAACTTTTTATTGATCATTCAAAAAACTTTTTTGGATGATTCTTTAATACATATTCGGCTAAAAGCGGGCATGTTATATGTTCAGCTTTCAAACCGTTTTAATTAAGCTGTGTAGGTTTGGACCAAGGAGGTTATTCAAATGACAGAGGAAATGAATCAAATTGATGTTCAAGTGCCAGAGGTTGGAGATGTAGTTAAAGGGATTGTGACAAAGGTAGAAGACAAACATGTAGATGTAGAAATCATCAATGTCAAACAATCCGGTATTATTCCAATCAGTGAATTATCAAGTCTTCATGTAGAGAAAGCATCGGATGTTGTTAAAGTAGACGACGAGCTTGACCTGAAAGTAACAAAAGTGGAAGACGATGCTTTGATTTTATCTAAACGTGCTGTTGATGCAGACCGCGCTTGGGAAGACCTTGAGAAAAAATTTGAAACAAAAGAAGTGTTTGAAGCTGAAGTGAAAGATGTCGTGAAAGGCGGCCTCGTCGTTGATATCGGCGTTCGCGGTTTTATTCCGGCATCACTTGTTGAAGCACATTTCGTTGAAGACTTCACTGACTATAAAGGAAAAACACTGTCACTGCTCGTTGTAGAGCTTGACCGTGATAAAAACCGCGTGATCCTTTCACACCGTGCTGTTGTTGAAAGTGAACAAGCGAATAAAAAACAAGAACTTCTTCAGTCTCTTGAAGTTGGAAGTGTACTTGATGGCAAAGTACAGCGCCTGACTGATTTTGGCGCGTTTGTTGATATCGGCGGCATCGATGGACTTGTACACATTTCACAGCTTTCCCACTCTCATGTAGAGAAGCCGTCTGACGTTGTTGAAGAGGGACAAGAAGTAAAAGTGAAAGTGTTATCGGTTGACCGTGATAATGAACGTATTTCTTTATCGATCAAAGATACACTGCCTGGACCTTGGAGCCAAATCGGCGAAAAAGTGAAGCCTGGCGATGTGCTTGAAGGAACTGTACAGCGTCTTGTAAGCTTCGGTGCCTTTGTTGAAATCCTTCCAGGTGTTGAAGGTCTCGTTCATATTTCTCAAATTTCCAATAAACACATCGGCACGCCGCATGAAGTCCTTGAAGAAGGACAGACTGTAAAAGTGAAGGTTCTTGATGTGAATGAAAATGAGGAGCGCATTTCATTAAGCATGCGTGAACTTGAAGAAACGCCTAAAGCTGACCAGGAAGATTACCGTCAATATCAAGCGAAGGAAGAAACAAGCACTGGCTTCCAGCTTGGAGATCTGATCGGAGATAAGCTGAATAAACTAAAATAATTGGTGATAAACGTGACTCGAGCAGAACGAAAAAGACAACACATCAATCATGCCTTGTCCACCGGCCAGAAGCGGGAAACAGGTCTTGATGATATTACGTTTGTTCACGTCAGTCTGCCCGATCTTGCATTAGAACAAGTAGATATTTCCACAAAAATCGGCGAACTTTCAAGCAGTTCGCCGATTTTTATCAATGCAATGACTGGCGGCGGTGGAAAACTTACATATGAGATTAATAAATCGCTTGCGCGAGCGGCTTCTCAGGCTGGAATTCCCCTTGCTGTGGGATCGCAAATGTCAGCATTAAAAGATCCATCAGAGCGTCTTTCCTATGAAATTGTTCGAAAGGAAAACCCAAACGGGCTGATTTTTGCCAACCTGGGAAGCGAGGCAACGGCTGCTCAGGCAAAGGAAGCTGTTGAGATGATTGGAGCAAACGCACTGCAGATCCACCTCAATGTGATTCAGGAAATTGTGATGCCTGAAGGAGACAGAAGCTTTAGCGGCGCACTGGAACGTATTGAACAAATTTGCAGTCATGTCAGTGTACCAGTCATTGTGAAAGAAGTCGGATTCGGTATGAGCAAAGCATCAGCAGGAAAGCTGTATGAAGCTGGTGCTGCAGCTATTGATATTGGCGGTTATGGGGGAACAAATTTCTCGAAAATCGAAAATCTCCGAAGACAGCGGCAAATCTCCTTTTTTAACTCGTGGGGGATTTCGACAGCTGCAAGTTTGGCGGAAATCCACTCTGAGTTTCCTGCAAGCACCATGATCGCCTCTGGCGGTCTGCAAGATGCACTTGATGTGGCAAAGGCAATTGCGCTTGGGGCCTCTTGCACCGGAATGGCAGGGCATTTTTTAAAAGCGCTGACTGACAGCGGTGAGGAAGGACTGCTTGAGGAGATTCAGCTGATCCTTGAGGAATTAAAGATGATTATGACCGTGCTGGGCGCCAGAACGATTGACGATTTACAAAAGGCGCCCCTTGTGATCAAAGGTGAAACCCATCATTGGCTCACAGAGAGAGGGATCAATACATCAAGCTATAGTGTGCGATAAATGATGAAAGCCCAAAACCATATGTGGTTTGGGCTTTTTGTATTATGATTTTCGCTTTTTGAATCTTCCGTTTTGTTCAAGGCTTGTCGCTCCGTCATAGTGAATGGACTGGTCGCGGTCTGATTCGACTCTGCCTGAAGCTTTGAGTTTTTTCTCTTGTCTGTCTTTTCCCATGATCATACTCCTTAATGTGAGATCGATTGTTTAAAAAATGTGCTTGAACTCCATACTGGGAATATGGAGGAAGTAAAATGGAACAATTTTATTACTATTGGTCAATGTGGTTTCTGTGGGTTTTGACAACATTTATTTTTGAAAAGACGAAAAGACGAATTGCCGTCTCTGTCTTTATTTTAACTAATATTATTCTAAGCATACATGACATCGCTTTATATTTTTCCCTGAATGCTGCATATATGATGTTTTTCGTTTGCGGATGTGTCTATGCCGGGTTTTTGAGAATGTATCGTTTTCGTTACATCATGGTCTATCTGACGCTTGTTGCCGCGTATGCGTTTGTTTATCTTTTTGCATTATATGACCCGGTTTGGTTCATCATAAAACCTGAGTGGGCTGCTGTTATATTAATAGTGCTTTTAACAGCTTCTGTTGAAAGGAATTTTGAGAAGCAGCTTGTCTTATTTGTTCTAGGGATGTGCCAAGGCGAACTGGTGTATTCATTTGTGATCCAGAAGTTGGCCGGGGCTATGGCTGTCGGCGGCTTTCAATGGCTGAATGCGTGTTCTGCGGGGATGATATTGCTGTTTGGCATATCTAAATACGAACACCTCGCAAGCCAGATTAGTCAGAAAAGCAAAAGATCAAACAAAGGAGCTACCAAAATGTCATGAGTGATTACATCTATCCGATTATTGCTGGGGTCATTGCCGGAATTGCGACAAGGCTTTATATGCTGAAAACAGATTACCGCCAGTATCCCACCTATGTTCATGGGAAAGTGATTCACATCGCACTGGGGTTGATAGCGGCTGGTTTAGGTGCAATTATTATGCCGGCGCTTTTGCAGGAGGAATTTACGGCCATCACATTTTTAACATTGGCAGCGACGCAATTTAGAGATGTCCGAAACATGGAGCGGAACACATTGACGCAAATGGATTCGTATGAGCTTGTCTCAAGAGGAAGCACATATATTGAGGGGATTGCCATTGCGTTTGAAAGCAGAAATTATATTGTGATCTTTACAGCGCTTTTGACAACCTCTGCGTATGTGTTTTTATCCATCTGGGCTGCAGTCATAGCGGCTGTCGTTTGTTTTTTACTGGCCATGAAGTTTATGTCGGGCAGTGTGTTGAAGGATATTGTAGACATCGAGTACATAAAGCCGCGCTTTGACGGTCCGGGACTGTTTATTGATAATATTTATATGATGAATATCGGGCTTCCAGAGAAACAGGAACTGATTTTAAAGCATGGCATGGGCTTTATCTTAACGCCAAAAAACTTTAATTCAGCAGCGACGATAGCAAATTTAGGGCAGCGTCAGGCCATTTTATTTGATGTTTCCAATGTGCTCGGGGTTTATCGGGATTCAGGAGAGCCATCTTTGACACCAATTGCAAAACGGGATTTAAATGATGGGAGAGTGGCAGTATTTGTTCTCCCGCAAATTCACCATCCCGAAACGGCTGTTCAAATTATTAGCAATGTTCCAACCCTGGAAAATGCGATTAGAATGCCGACTGAATTTATCAAGAATCAGGATAAGGTGATAGGATGAGTGAATCTCTTACGAAAGTGATTTTGTCTATAATCACGACAAATCGAAACCGGGCTGCAGGGGGAGCACCTGTCTTTTTTTGCAATGACCAAAAGGAGATGGAGCTTTTCGCTAAAAATCTTGAAGCGATCCTTGATGGAATAGCTCACAGAATCGGAGATGACGTGTATTTGATCGTGAAACATTTTTAAGAATAGTTGTGATCCCAGTAAAAACTGATATAATAAATGAGTTAAGCCCTTCCTCTGAAGGGTTTCTTTTCATAAAAGTGAATGAACTGATTTTAATAACCGGTTGAAAATTTATGTAAAAATGAAAGCGGCTGGATTGAAAGGAAGGGTACTATGGGTAAACCTGTCGTAGCCATTGTCGGGAGACCAAATGTAGGAAAATCCACAATCTTTAACCGGATTGCGGGAGAAAGAATTTCAATTGTAGAAGATACCCCTGGCGTGACAAGGGATCGGATATACAGCTCGGCTGAATGGCTGAATTATGATTTTAATTTGATTGATACGGGCGGTATTGATATCGGTGATGAGCCGTTCTTAGCGCAGATTCGCCAGCAGGCTGAAATCGCCATGGATGAAGCGGACGTGATTATTTTTATGGTGAACGGCCGTGAAGGCGTGACAGCTGCTGATGAAGAAGTGGCGAAAATTTTGTACCGCACAAAAAAGCCTGTTGTTTTAGCGGTTAATAAACTGGATAACACAGAAATGAGAGCGAATATTTATGATTTTTATTCGCTAGGCTTTGGCGAGCCATATCCAATTTCGGGAACACACGGACTCGGACTGGGTGATTTACTGGATGCCGTTGCAGAGCATTTTAAAAACATTCCTGAAACGAAATACAATGAAGAAGTTATTCAATTCTGTCTGATCGGACGTCCAAATGTCGGAAAGTCCTCACTTGTGAATGCGATGCTCGGCGAAGAACGCGTTATTGTCAGCAACGTGGCTGGAACGACAAGAGATGCTGTTGATACGTCATTTACTTACAACCAGCAGGAGTTTGTCATTGTCGATACTGCAGGTATGCGAAAAAAAGGGAAAGTCTATGAAACGACTGAGAAGTATAGTGTACTGCGGGCGCTGAAAGCGATTGACCGCTCAGAAGTCGTGGCGGTTGTGCTGGATGGCGAAGAAGGCATTATTGAACAGGATAAGCGCATCGCCGGCTATGCACACGAAGCGGGCAAGGCCGTCGTCATCGTCGTAAACAAATGGGATGCTGTTGACAAAGATGAGAGCACGATGAAAGAATTTGAAGAAAATATTCGCGATCATTTTCAATTTCTGGATTATGCGCCAATCCTATTTATGTCTGCCTTAACGAAAAAACGGATCCATACTCTGATGCCTGCGATTATCAAAGCTAGTGAAAATCATTCACTTCGAGTTCAGACAAACGTCTTAAATGATGTCATCATGGACGCTGTGGCAATGAATCCGACACCGACTCATAACGGTTCTCGTTTGAAAATTTACTATGCGACTCAAGTGTCGGTAAAGCCGCCAAGCTTCGTTGTGTTTGTAAACGATCCGGAATTGATGCATTTTTCATACGAACGGTTTTTAGAAAACCGAATCAGAGACGCGTTCGGTTTTGAGGGGACACCAATCAAAATATTTGCAAGAGCTAGAAAATAAAAAGGTGTGAAGCAAATATGAAAAAAGTCACAATGCTCGGAGCGGGGAGCTGGGGAACAGCACTGGCTTTAGTGTTAGCTGATAATCATCACGATGTAACCATGTGGGGGCACCGTGCAGATCTGATCCATCAAATCAATGATCAGCATGAAAATAAAGATTATTTGCCGAACGTCAAGCTTCCAGAATCAATAGAGGCAACAACGGATATGAAGACAGCTGTTTCAGACGCGGATTTCATTATCGTTGCGGTCCCGACAAAAGCAATTCGGGAAGTGCTGAGACAGGCTGTCCCTTTTATAACGAAAAAGGCAGTCTTTGTTCATGTCAGCAAGGGTATTGAGCCAGATTCACTTCTGCGCATTTCTGAAATTATGGAAATTGAGATCCCGAGTGATGTCAGAAAAGATATCGTTGTCCTTTCCGGCCCGAGTCATGCGGAAGAAGTAGGGCTGCGGCACCCCACAACTGTTACTGCATCTTCAAAGAGCATGAGGGCAGCAGAAGAGGTGCAGGATCTATTTATTAATCACAATTTTCGGGTGTACACAAATCCTGATATTATCGGAGTTGAAATCGGAGGGGCTTTAAAGAATATTATTGCCCTTGCTGCAGGGATTACAGATGGTTTAGGGTACGGCGACAATGCCAAAGCTGCTTTGATTACACGCGGACTTGCCGAAATCGCGAGACTCGGAACGAAAATGGGCGGAAATCCTTTGACGTTCTCTGGATTGACAGGAGTAGGCGATCTGATTGTGACGTGCACAAGTGTTCATTCCAGAAACTGGCGTGCGGGCAATTTGCTCGGAAAAGGGTACAAGCTTGAAGATGTTCTTGAAGAGATGGGAATGGTAGTCGAAGGCGTCCGCACGACGAAAGCGGCTTACCAGCTTTCGAAGAAATATGATGTTAAAATGCCGATTACAGAAGCTCTCCATCAGGTCCTGTTCAACGGACAAAAAGTGGAAACCGCTGTTGAATCTTTAATGGCGAGAGGGAAAACCCACGAGATGGAGGATTTGGTAAATACGTTTGAAAATCAAGTGAAGTAAAAGTATCAATCGTATGGTGAAACGCATATCTTAATTGAACGAAAGCCCGAAAAACAGAAGAACACCCAAGTCTTGGGATCTCCTGAAACATTTTGCCGATTTAGGCAATAGAGGATGCATCTGTATGCCAAGTCGCATACTATAGCATCGAAGTCCAAGAGAGTGTTTCTTAAACGTGCAGGTGAATATAGTCAAGTTGACTGAAGCGAAGGTCCCCCTCTTTGCTTCAGTTTTTTTTGTTCTATCAAAGGATGGAAAATCTGGTTGATCTTTTCCGGCGCTGTATATTAAAATATAATATAACGCTTACATCATACATATCGGGGAGGCGCACGTCATTGAATCTGGCATTGATGAAAATGTGGTTTGCTCTAGGGTCCATGGGTCTGATGTTTTTGGCTGTAGCTTCCATCTATTTAAGCCGCTTTAAGTGCCAAAACCGTTTTTTGAAGATTGCGATTTCATCATTCGCATACATGTGTATGCTCATATCTGGAATTATTGTGTTTGTCGTGGTTTTTAGCGGTCCTGTCAATGAATAAAGCTGTAAAAGGAAGTGCTGTATGGGTAAACTGAAGTGCGCAATCATTTTTGCGGCAGTCGTGTTTTTATCCGGATGTTTATATCCAAATGAACGGAAAAGCAGTGTGCATGCCATTCCTTATCAAGACCGGCTAAAGCAGGTTCAATCTGCTGTTGATGAATTTCAAAAGGCAAATGGAGGGCTGCTTCCTATTCAAACCAAAGATATGTCGACACCGCTATATCAAAAATATCCGATAGACTTTAACCGGTTAGCGCCAAGATACATAGCTGAACCTCCAAGTACGGCATTTGAAAGCGGGGGAGACTATCAATACGTGCTTGTTGACGTAGAGAACGATCCGACTGTTAAATTAATTGATCTAAAGATGGCAGAAAAAATTCGCGATGTGAAATTGCGCATCCAAATGTATCGTCAGGAGCATCAATATCCGCCTTACAAGGATGTGCTATCTCGTGATTTATTTACACTCGATGAGAAGAAGCTTGGGGATGGCAGCTCTCTTACAGTGACAAGCCCAATCTCAGGGAATTCCTTGCCGCTTATGATTGACGGAGACGGAGAAATATATGCCGATTACCGGACTGAGCTGGCTTCTTGCCTCAAAAAAAGCAAAAAAACGTTTAAACCCGGGACTGAAATCCAGGATATGATTTGGCAGGAAACCCCCTTTGTCCCCGTGTTTTCTGTAAAATATACGGTAAATGACAAACAGGAACCTGTTTTTTTAGAAAATGATATGAAAAAGGAATGAACCTTTCTCCCTTGCATACAAATAGGGAGAAAGGTTTTTTTATATTAATAGATTGAGGATGAGAAATTTTCTAAAGATGTCATATTCAAATAGGACAACGTCATACACATATAGTGTCCTGTGTTTGATTGAAAGAGCTTAATAAAATTGAAAAGGATAGGAAGTCCGGGAGGGGATCACTTGGAAAAGGTCGATATTTTCAAGGATATCGCTGAACGAACAGGAGGCGATATATACTTAGGAGTCGTAGGTGCTGTCCGTACAGGAAAATCCACGTTCATTAAAAAATTTATGGAGCTTGTGGTGCTCCCGAATATCAGTAACGAAGCAGACCGGGCCCGAGCGCAGGATGAACTGCCGCAGAGCGCAGCCGGCAAAACCATTATGACTACAGAGCCTAAATTTGTTCCGAATCAGGCGATGTCTGTTCATGTGTCAGACGGACTCGATGTGAATATAAGATTAGTAGATTGTGTAGGTTACACAGTGCCCGGCGCTAAAGGATATGAAGATGAAAACGGGCCGCGGATGATCAATACGCCTTGGTACGAAGAACCGATCCCATTTCATGAGGCTGCTGAAATCGGCACTCGAAAAGTCATTCAAGAACACTCGACCATCGGAGTTGTCATTACGACAGACGGCACCATTGGAGATATCGCCAGAAGTGACTATATAGAGGCTGAAGAAAGAGTCATTGAAGAGCTGAAAGAGGTTGGCAAACCTTTTATTATGGTCATCAACTCAGTCAGGCCGTATCACCCGGAAACGGAAGCCATGCGCCAGGATTTAAGCGAAAAATATGATATCCCGGTATTGGCAATGAGTGTAGAGAGCATGCGGGAATCAGATGTGCTGAGTGTGCTCAGAGAGGCCCTCTACGAGTTTCCGGTGCTAGAAGTGAATGTCAATCTCCCAAGCTGGGTAATGGTGCTGAAAGAAAACCATTGGCTGCGTGAAAGCTATCAGGAGTCCGTGAAGGAAACGGTTAAGGATATTAAACGGCTCCGGGACGTAGACAGGGTTGTCGGCCAATTCAGCGAGTTTGAATTCATTGAAAGTGCCGGATTAGCCGGAATTGAGCTGGGCCAAGGGGTGGCAGAAATTGATTTGTACGCGCCTGATCATCTATATGATCAAATCCTAAAAGAAGTTGTGGGCGTCGAAATCAGAGGAAGAGACCATCTGCTTGAGCTCATGCAAGACTTCGCCCATGCGAAAACAGAATATGATCAAGTGTCTGATGCCTTAAAAATGGTCAAACAGACGGGATACGGCATTGCAGCGCCTGCTTTAGCTGATATGAGTCTCGATGAGCCGGAAATTATAAGGCAGGGCTCGCGATTCGGTGTGAGGCTGAAAGCTGTCGCTCCGTCGATCCATATGATCAAAGTCGATGTCGAAAGCGAATTCGCCCCGATTATCGGAACGGAAAAACAAAGTGAAGAGCTTGTACGCTATTTAATGCAGGACTTTGAGGATGATCCGCTCTCCATCTGGAATTCCGATATCTTTGGAAGGTCGCTGAGCTCAATTGTGAGAGAAGGGATTCAGGCAAAGCTGTCATTAATGCCTGAAAACGCACGGTATAAATTAAAAGAAACATTAGAAAGAATCATAAACGAAGGCTCTGGCGGCTTAATCGCCATCATCCTGTAATACCGGTAGACCTCTTTATAGAATGGGAGGTCTTTTTTCTTTGCTCTTAATAATGGAAAAGGATCAAGGAATAGGATGAAAAAAGGAAAAAAAGGAATATTCGTTCGGTAAATCACCTTAAATCCTTGACGAGCAAGGGATTGACGCTTTAAAATGCTTGATATGGCTTTTTATATGTGTTACTCTACATACAGAAATTCTTCACTTTGTTGGACAAACATTCCTCAGAGTGCAGTTTTTCTTAAAAAGCCGTTTAATTGTCTTTCTCTTACTTGCTCTCATTTTTTTCTGAGACAGGTTTAGAATCAGACTGAACTGTGAAGAAATGATAATAAACGAACTGAATGTATCCTTTTGGGAGGAGGTGAAAGGCATGAACAAAACAGAACTTATCAATGCGGTTGCAGAAGCAAGCGAATTGTCTAAAAAAGACGCTACAAAAGCAGTTGACTCTGTTTTTGATACGATCTTAGATGCACTTAAAAACGGTGATAAAATCCAACTGATCGGTTTTGGTAACTTCGAGGTGCGTGAACGTTCTGCACGTAAAGGACGCAACCCTCAAACAGGTGAAGAAATCGAAATTCCAGCAAGCAAAGTACCTGCTTTCAAACCAGGTAAAGCGCTTAAAGACGCAGTTGCCGGAAAATAATTGTGAATATAGATCGTGTATGCATCTAGCTTACATACACTTTATTTCTTCACAGAAAAGCCCCTTTCTAAGGGGCTTTTCATATTTCAAGAGCATGGGCTTCCTGACAGGGCATTCACTTTGCTTTTAGCGGGGCATATGTGCTAGAATCGAAATTAAATGTATTCATTGGTGGAGGACATAGAACATGAAAGAAGTTAATAAAGAGCAAATCGAACAAGCTGTTCGTCAAATTTTAGAAGCGATCGGAGAAGACCCGAATAGAGAAGGGCTTCTTGATACTCCGAAAAGAGTCGCAAAGATGTATGCCGAAGTATTCTCCGGCTTGAATGAAGATCCAAAAGAACATTTCCAGACTATCTTCGGTGAAAACCATGAGGAGCTTGTTCTTGTAAAAGATATCGCGTTTCATTCTATGTGTGAGCATCACCTTGTTCCCTTTTATGGAAAAGCACATGTTGCATATATCCCGCGAGGCGGAAAGGTCACAGGACTCAGCAAACTGGCACGTGCCGTTGAAGCCGTTGCAAAGCGCCCGCAGCTTCAGGAACGCATCACTTCTACAATTGCAGAAAGCATCGTAGAAACGCTTGATCCGCATGGCGTAATGGTAGTGGTTGAAGCGGAACACATGTGCATGACGATGCGCGGTGTAAGAAAACCGGGTGCGAAAACTGTGACTTCAGCAGTCAGAGGTGTTTTTAAAGATGATGCCGCTGCCCGTGCAGAAGTATTGGAACATATTAAACGCCAGGACTAATAAAGATAGAGGGTGCTATAAATGAACCAAAAGCATTCAAGTGATTTTGTCGTCATTAAAGCCGTTGAGGACGGAGTGAATGTGATCGGCCTGACAAGAGGAACAGACACAAAGTTTCACCATTCCGAAAAACTCGACAAGGGAGAAGTGATCATCGCTCAGTTTACAGAGCATACTTCTGCCATTAAAGTCAGAGGAGAGGCACTGATTCAAACCGCGTACGGAGAAATGAAAAGCGAAAAAAAATAAGCTGGCTGTCCCTGCTGTTAAAAGCAAATGCTCGCAAACAGCGGGAGGATACAGCCAATTTCTTTTTTTTATGCTATAATGATACCTGCGTAAGCGAATGAAAAGATAAAACTCATACATAGATTAAGAAATAAATGTGAATTTGGGGACAAGGGTGATATTTTTGCAAGACATCTACGGAACTTTAGCCAATCTGAACACGAAATTAAAACAAAAGCTGTCTCATCCTTATTTAGCGAAGCATATTTCTGCGCCGAAAATTGATGAGGATAAGCTTCTTCTTTTTCATGCTTTATTTGAAGAAGCCGACATAAAAAACAACGACAGAGAAAATTATATTGTAACAGCGATGCTTGTACAAAGCGCCCTTGATACCCATGATGAAGTGACGACAGCTAGAGTCATAAAACGAGACGAAAACAAAAACCGCCAATTGACTGTTCTCGCGGGCGATTATTTCAGCGGGCTGTACTACTCTTTACTATCTGAAATGAAGGATATCTACATGATTCGGACGCTTGCTACAGCCATTAAAGAAATCAACGAACATAAAATTCGTCTGTATGACCGTTCTTTCAAGGACGAAAACGATTTTTTCGAAAGTGTCGGCATCGTTGAATCAGCTTTATTCCATCGTGTGGCGGAACACTTCAACCTTCCGCGCTGGAAAAAGCTGTCGAGTGATTTTTTTGTATTTAAGCGGCTTATGAACGGAAATGATGCATTTCTGGATGTGATCGGCAGTTTTATACAGCTGGGAAAAACAAAAGAAGAGATATTAGAAGATTGTTTTAAAAAAGCGAAAAACAGCATTGAGTCACTTCTGCCTCTAAATTCACCTATTCAGAACATTTTAATAAACCGTCTGAAGACAATCAGCCAAGATCAAACCTATCATCAGAAAGTGGAAGAAGGGTAAACCATTATGCAGGACTCAAAAGAACAGCGCGTACACGGAGTATTTGAAAAAATATATAAAAACTATGACCAAATGAACTCTGTCATCAGTTTTCAGCAGCATAAAAAATGGCGCGACAAAACGATGCGCATCATGAATGTAAAAGAAGGCGCAACAGCACTTGATGTCTGCTGCGGAACGGCTGACTGGACGATCGCTCTTGCAAAAGCGGCCGGCAAAAGCGGCGAGATCAAGGGCTTGGATTTCAGTGAAAATATGCTGAGTGTCGGCGAGCAGAAAGTAAAAGACGGCGGATTCAGCCAAATTGAACTGCTGCACGGAAATGCGATGGAGCTTCCTTTTGATGATGATACATTTGATTATGTCACCATTGGCTTCGGGCTCCGCAATGTCCCTGATTACTTGACTGTACTGAAAGAGATGAGACGTGTAGTGAAGCCGGGCGGGCAGGTGGTATGTCTGGAAACGTCCCAGCCGGAAATGTTCGGATTCAGACAGGCTTACTTTATGTACTTTAAGTATATTATGCCGTTTTTCGGGAAACTGTTTGCGAAGAGCTATAAAGAATATTCTTGGCTTCAAGAATCAGCCAGAGATTTCCCTGGAATGAAGGAACTGGCAGGCCTGTTTGAAGAGGCGGGCCTGAAAAATGTTAAATATCATTCGTTTACTGGCGGAGTCGCTGCCACGCATATCGGATGGAAATGAAAACACAGATGTTTGGGTGAATGATATGAAATTTAAAATGGCCTACTCTTTTTTAAATGACGATATTGATGTAATCGAAAGAGAACTTGAACAAACCGTACGTTCCGATTACCCGCTTTTAAGCGAGGCAGGTCTTCACCTGCTGCAGGCCGGAGGGAAACGTATTCGTCCTGTTTTCGTGCTGCTTTCCGGCATGTTTGGCGATTACGATATTAATAAGATTAAATATGTCGCCGTCACTCTGGAAATGATTCACATGGCTTCTTTGGTTCATGATGATGTCATTGATGATGCGGAGCTTCGCCGAGGAAAACCGACAATCAAAGCAAAGTGGGACAATCGTATTGCGATGTACACAGGCGATTATATGCTTGCGGGATCTCTTGAAATGATGACGAGAATTAACGAACCGAAAGCCCATAGGATTTTGTCACAGACGATCGTTGAAGTTTGTCTAGGGGAAATTGAGCAGATCAAAGACAAATACAACATGGAACAAAATCTCAGAACGTATCTCCGCCGTATCAAAAGAAAAACGGCTCTCTTGATCGCGGTCAGCTGCCAGCTCGGTGCTATTGCGTCTGGAGCTGATGAGAAGATTCATAAGGCATTGTACTGGTTTGGGTATTACGTCGGCATGTCTTATCAGATTATTGATGATATTCTTGATTTTACTTCAACTGAGGAAGAGCTGGGTAAACCCGTAGGAGGAGATTTGCTTCAAGGAAACGTCACATTGCCAGTGCTGTATGCCCTGAAAAATCCTGCATTAAAAAACCAGCTTAAATTGATTAACAGTGAGACAACGCAGGAACAGCTTGAACCAATCATTGAAGAAATCAAAAAAACAGATGCAATTGAAGCATCTATGGCAGTAAGCGAAATGTATCTGCAGAAAGCTTTTCAGAAATTAAACACGCTTCCTCGAGGGCGCGCGCGCTCGTCTCTTGCAGCCATCGCAAAATATATCGGTAAAAGAAAATTTTAATTTTTGTAGATATTAAGAAATTTCTCCGCCCCGGATTGATTAATTATCAGAAAGATGTTACGATTTCGGTGTGCAGTGTGAAAGCCTATACATACATAATGATGGGGTGGAGAATATGATGGAAAAGACTTTTATCATGGTGAAACCAGACGGTGTCCAACGTCAGCTCATTGGGGACATTTTATCTAGATTCGAACGTAAGGGCTTACAATTAGCTGGCGCCAAGTTAATGAGAGTGACTGAACAAATGGCTGAGAAACACTACGCCGAACATCAAGGAAAGCCTTTCTTCGGAGAGCTCGTTGAGTTTATTACTTCAGGACCTGTATTCGCAATGGTGTGGGAAGGCGAAAATGTCATTGAAGTGACGAGACAGCTGATCGGGAAAACAAACCCTAAAGAAGCTTTACCTGGTACGATTCGTGGGGATTATGGCATGTTTGTCGGAAAAAACATCATCCACGGCTCTGATTCTCTCGAAAGTGCAGAACGCGAGATTAACATTTTCTTTAAGAATGAAGAATTAGTATCATATCAGCAGCTTATGGCAGGCTGGATCTATTAATCATTGTGAAAATAAGTAACAGAGCCGGCAACATATAACGCCGCCGGTTTTTGATCTGTTTTGTAAAGGTTTACATTAAAGTGAATAAAGGGTTGAATGGCAGTGTGCATCAGACCTCTGCCTTTCCCAACGATCTAAAATCAGCTGAAAAGCTGATTTTTTTATTGAAACAATACAATTTCCTGATAAAACAAGCTATACTAGGACAAAAAGACAGCGAGACTGGGAGAGTAGAGATGGATACATACAGCGTATTTACAACGAAATGGAAACAATTAACCGGAGTCGATTTAACACTATATAAAGAAGCACAAATGAAGAGAAGGCTAACGTCACTTTATGAGAAAAAGGGGTTCCAAAGCTTTAAGGACTTTGCTGCGGCATTGGAAAAGGATCAAGCTCTCTTAAATGAAACATTGGACAGAATGACGATCAATGTTTCAGAATTTTATCGTAATTATAAAAGATGGGAAGTTCTTGAGACTGCAATTCTGCCGTTAATCAAGACCTCTAGGCCTTTAAAAATTTGGAGTGCCGCCTGCTCAACGGGGGAGGAGCCATACACGCTTGCCATGCTTTTGGACCAGCAAAAAGGTCTTCCGGGCTATCAGATTTTAGCGACGGATATTGATGAAAAAGCATTGGAAAAAGCGAAAAAAGGCGTTTATCAGGAGCGGTCTTTACAGGAAGTGCCGCTATCTGTGAAAGATCGTTATTTTACGCAAAACGCAAATAGAAGTTATGAAGTGAAAACGGAAATCAAAAAGAATATTACATTCAAAAAGCACAATTTGCTGGCGGATCGTTATGAACAAGACTTTGACTTAATCGTGTGCCGCAATGTATTTATTTATTTTACAGAAAGCGCGAAGGAAGAGCTGTATTTAAAAATGGCACATAGCTTGAAGAAGAATGGAGTTCTTTTTGTCGGCAGCACCGAGCAAATCTTCAATCCCGAGAAGTTTGGCCTAGTCCCAGCCGATACATTCTTTTATCAAAAAAGATAGACTGACTTTTTGCTGAAAAATATGTTATAGTAGTCTTACTTAAAAGCGTTAATGCGATGAAGGGAGAAGAAGTCATGAGATATTTAACAGCCGGAGAATCACACGGCCCCCAACTGACAACCATTATTGAGGGTGTACCTGCCGGGCTTTACATAACGGAGGAAGATATCAATTTTGAGCTTGCCAGACGCCAAAAAGGGCACGGCCGCGGCCGCCGCATGCAGATCGAAAAAGACCAGGCCAAAATTATGAGCGGGGTGCGCCATGCACGTACACTCGGTTCACCAATTGCTCTCGTAGTTGAAAATAACGATTGGAAGCATTGGACAAAAATCATGGGCGCCGCTCCGATTACAGAAGATGAAGAAAAGGAAATGAAGCGCCAGATTTCCAGACCTAGACCTGGGCACGCTGACTTAAACGGTGCAATTAAATATAATCATCGTGATATGAGAAATGTGCTTGAGCGTTCTTCAGCAAGGGAAACAACTGTCAGAGTGGCGGCAGGGGCTGTAGCTAAAAAGATTCTTTCTGAGCTTGGCATTAAGGTGGCGGGCCACGTGTTGCAAATTGGCGCTGTTAAAGCTGAAAAAACAGAATATACGTCAATTGAAGACCTGCAGCGCGTAACGGAAGAGTCTCCTGTCAGATGCTACGATGAAGAGGCAGGCAAAAAAATGATGGCTGCCATTGATGAAGCAAAGGCAAACGGAGATTCCATCGGCGGAATAGTAGAAGTCATTGTCGAGGGAATGCCGGTAGGCGTGGGCAGCTATGTCCATTATGACCGCAAGCTGGATAGCAAGCTTGCTGCCGCTGTACTGTCAATTAATGCATTTAAAGGTGTGGAATTCGGGATCGGATTTGAGGCGGCAGGCCGAAATGGAAGCGAAGTCCATGACGAGATCATTTGGGACGAGGAAAAAGGATACACCCGTGCTACTAACAGACTTGGCGGACTGGAAGGCGGCATGACGACAGGGATGCCAATCGTTGTCCGCGGAGTCATGAAGCCGATTCCGACTTTGTATAAACCTCTGAAAAGTGTCGATATTGAAACGAAAGAACCGTTTTCCGCCAGCATTGAACGTTCAGACAGCTGTGCTGTTCCTGCGGCAAGTGTAGTCGCTGAAGCGGCTGTCGCTTGGGAAATTGCGAACGCAGTCGTTGAACAATTCGGATTAGATCAAATTGACCGCATTAGAGAAAATGTGGAGAATATGAGAAAACTGTCGAGGGAATTTTAATGAAGACACTGCATGTTCAAACTGCTTCCTCGTCATATCCTGTTTTTATCGGACAAGGTATCAGAAAAAAGGCTTGCGAACTATTAACCTCTTTAAACAGGCCTTTAACAAGGATTATGCTTGTCACGGATGAAGAAGTGGACCGCCTGTATGGTGATGAAATGCTCCATTTGCCGCAAGATAAATGGCCTGTGAAAAAAGTGACGGTACCGAGTGGAGAGCAGGCAAAATCCATGGACATGTACACAAAATTGCAGAGTGAAGCGATTCGTTTTCATTTGGATCGCTCCTCATGCATCATCGCATTCGGTGGCGGTGTTGTAGGGGATCTTGCCGGTTTTGTGGCTGCCACTTTTATGCGCGGCATTGATTTCATCCAAATGCCTACGACGCTCTTGGCGCATGACAGCGCAGTCGGAGGAAAAGTAGCCGTGAACCATCCGCTTGGAAAAAATCTAATCGGTGCGTTTTATCAGCCGAAAGCCGTGCTCTATGATACAGATTTCCTGCGTTCTCTGCCTGAAAAAGAGCTTAGGTCCGGAATGGCAGAAGTGATTAAACACGCTTTTATCTATGACAGAGCGTTTCTGGAGGAGCTGCTGAATATCCACTCACTGCGTGATATCACTAATGATCAGCTGAATGACATGATTTTTAAAGGCATTTCAATTAAAGCGTCTGTCGTTCAGCAGGATGAAAAAGAAGAGGGGATAAGAGCTTACTTAAACTTCGGGCATACGCTCGGTCATGCCGTTGAGGCGGAATATGGATACGGGCAGATCACTCACGGTGATGCCGTAGCCCTCGGAATGCAGTTTGCTTTATATATAAGCGAAAAGACTGTAGGCTGTGAAATGGACAGAAAACGTTTGGTCAGCTGGCTAAAAAGCCTGGGTTATCCAAGTCAAATCAGAAAAGAGACGGAAACTTCGGTTCTCTTGGACCGTATGATGAATGATAAGAAAACCCGTGGCGGGAAGATTCAGTTTATTGTGCTCAATGAATTAGGGAAAGTTGCTGATCATACATTTTCCAGAAATGAACTTGAGAGCTGGCTGAACAAATGGCGATTGGAGGAGACATCATGATGATTCGCGGAATTCGCGGAGCAACTACAGTTGAACGGGATACTGAAGAAGAAATTTTACAAAAAACTAAACAGCTGTTAGAGAAAATCATAGAAGAAAATCATACAAAACCGGAAGATGTTGTTCAAATGCTTCTGTCGGCTACACCTGATTTGCACGCTGTTTTCCCGGCAAAAGCTGTTCGCGAGCTTTCAGGATGGCAGTATGTACCGGTAACATGTATGCAGGAAATGGACGTAACAGGCGGTCTGAAAAAGTGCATAAGAGTCATGATGACGGTCCAGACAGATGTCCCTCAGGATCAGATCAGACATGTATATTTAGAAAAAGCTGTCGTATTGAGGCCCGATTTATCATTGACAAAAAATACTGAATTGTAATACGATAAGAACAGCTTAGAAATACACAAGAGTGTGTATAAAGCGATTAGAATGAGTTGAGTTAGAGAATAGGGTAGCAGAGAATGAGTTTAGTTGAGCTGAGACATTATGTTTATTCTACCCAAAAGAAGTCTTTCTTTTGGGTTTATTTGTTATATAGTATTTTATCCTCTCATGCCATCTTCTCATTCTCCTTGCCATAAGGAGTGAGAGCAATGAATTTCCAATCAAACATTTCCGCATTTTTAGAGGACAGCTTGTCCCACCACACGATACCGATTGTGGAGACCTTCACAGTCGATACACTGACACCCATTCAAATGATAGAGAAGCTTGACAGGGAGATTACGTATCTTCTTGAAAGCAAGGACGATACATCCACTTGGTCCAGATATTCGTTTATCGGCCTGAATCCATTTCTCACAATTAAAGAAGAGCAGGGCCGTTTTTCGGCCGCTGATCAGGACAGCAAATCTCTTTACACAGGAAATGAACTAAAAGAAGTGCTGAACTGGATGAATACCACATACAAAATCAAAACACCTGAGCTTGGCATTCCTTTTGTCGGCGGAGCTGTCGGGTACTTAAGCTATGATATGATCCCGCTGATTGAGCCTTCTGTTCCTTCGCATACCAAAGAAACAGACATGGAAAAGTGTATGCTGTTTGTTTGCCGGACATTAATTGCGTATGATCATGAAACCAAAAACGTCCGCTTTATCCAATATGCAAGGCTCACTGGAGAGGAAACAAAAAACGAAAAAATGGATGTATTCCATCAAAATCATCTGGAGCTTCAAAATCTCATTGAAAAAATGATGGACCAAAAAAACATAAAAGAGCTGTTTCTTTCTGCTGATTCATACAAGACACCCAGCTTTGAGACAGTATCTTCTAATTATGAAAAATCGGCTTTTATGGCTGATGTAGAAAAAATCAAAAGCTATATAAAAGCAGGCGATATCTTCCAGGGTGTTTTATCACAAAAATTTGAGGTGCCGATAAAAGCAGATGCTTTTGAGTTATACCGAGTGCTTAGGATCGTCAATCCTTCGCCGTATATGTATTATATGAAACTGCTAGACAGAGAAATAGTCGGCAGCTCTCCGGAACGGTTAATACACGTTCAAGACGGGCACTTAGAAATCCATCCGATTGCCGGTACGAGAAAACGCGGTGCAGACAAAGCTGAAGATGAGAGATTGAAGGTTGAGCTGATGAAGGATGAAAAAGAAAAGGCGGAGCATTACATGCTCGTTGATCTTGCCCGAAACGATATCGGCAGAGTAGCAGAGTATGGTTCTGTTTCTGTGCCGGAGTTCACAAAAATTGTTTCCTTTTCACATGTCATGCACATTATCTCGGTGGTTACAGGCCGATTGAAAAAAGGGGTTCATCCTGTCGATGCACTGATGTCTGCTTTCCCGGCGGGGACTTTAACAGGCGCACCCAAAATCCGTGCCATGCAGCTTTTGCAAGAGCTCGAGCCAACACCGAGAGAGACATACGGAGGATGTATTGCCTACATTGGGTTTGACGGGAATATCGACTCTTGTATTACGATTCGCACGATGAGTGTAAAGAACGGCGTTGCATCGATACAGGCAGGTGCTGGCATTGTTGCTGATTCTGTTCCGGAAGCCGAATACGAAGAAAGCTGTAATAAAGCCGGTGCGCTGCTGAAAACGATTCATATTGCAGAAGACATGTTTCATAGCAAGGAGGATAAAGCTGATGAACAGATTTCTACAATTGTGCGTTGACGGAAAAACCCTTACTGCCGGTGAGGCTGAAACGCTGATGAATATGATGATGGCAGCGGAAATGACTCCTTCTGAAATGGGTGGTATATTGTCAATTCTTGCTCATCGGGGGGAGACGCCAGAAGAGCTTGCGGGTTTTGTGAAGGCAATGCGGGCACACGCTCTTACAGTCGATGGACTTCCTGATATTGTTGATACATGCGGAACAGGGGGAGACGGTATTTCCACTTTTAATATCTCAACGGCCTCGGCAATTGTTGCCTCGGCAGCTGGCGCGAAAATCGCTAAGCATGGCAATCGCTCTGTCTCTTCTAAAAGCGGAAGCGCTGATGTTTTAGAGGAACTAGAGGTTTCTATTCAAACCACTCCCGAAAAGGTCAAAAGCAGCATTGAAACAAACAACATGGGATTTCTTTTTGCGCCGCTTTACTATTCGTCTATGAAACATGTAGCAGGTACTAGAAAAGAGCTAGGTTTCAGAACGGTATTTAATCTGCTTGGGCCGCTCAGCAATCCTTTACAGGCGAAGCGTCAGGTGATTGGGGTCTATTCTGTTGAAAAAGCTGGACTGATGGCAAGCGCACTGGAAACGTTTCAGCCGAAGCACGTTATGTTTGTATCAAGCCGTGACGGTTTAGATGAGCTTTCAATTACAGCACCGACCGACGTGATTGAATTAAAGGACGGAGAGCGCCGGGAATATACCGTTTCACCCGAAGATTTCGGTTTCAAAAATGGCAGACTTGAAGATTTACAGGTGCAGTCACCGAAAGAGAGCGCCTATCTCATTCAGAATATTTTTGAAAATAAAAGCAGCAGTTCCGCTATATCTATTACGGCCTTTAATGCGGGTGCTGCGATTTACACGGCGGGAATTACCGCCTCACTCAAGGAAGGAACGGAGCTGGCGTTAGAGACGATTACAAGCGGAGGCGCTGCCGCGCAGCTTGAACGACTAAAGCAGAAAGAGGAAGAGATCTATGCTTGAAAAAATCATCAAACAAAAGAAAGAAGAAGTGGAAACACTGGTTCTGCCGGTAGAGCAGCCTTTCGAGAAACGTTCATTTAAGGAGGCGCTGGCAAGCCCGAATCGGTTTATCGGGTTGATTGCCGAAGTGAAGAAAGCATCGCCGTCAAAAGGGCTTATTAAAGAGGATTTTGTGCCTGTGCAGATTGCAAAAGACTATGAGGCTGCGAAGGCAGATGCGATTTCTGTTTTAACAGACACCCCGTTTTTTCAAGGGGAAAACAGCTATTTATCAGACGTAAAGCGTGCTGTTTCGATTCCTGTACTTAGAAAAGATTTTATTATTGATTCTCTTCAAGTAGAGGAATCAAGAAGAATCGGAGCGGATGCGATATTGTTAATCGGCGAGGTGCTTGATCCCTTACACCTTCATGAATTATATCTTGAAGCAGGTGAAAAGGGGATGGACGTGTTAGTGGAGGTTCATGATGCATCAACGCTAGAACAAATATTGAAAGTGTTCACACCCGACATTCTCGGTGTAAATAATCGAAACCTAAAAACGTTTGAAACATCCGTAAAGCAGACAGAACAAATCGCATCTCTCGTTCCGAAAGAATCCTTGCTTGTCAGCGAAAGCGGAATCGGTTCTTTAGAACATTTAACATTTGTCAATGAACATGGGGCGCGGGCTGTACTTATCGGTGAATCATTGATGAGACAAACTTCTCAGCGTAAAGCAATCCATGCTTTGTTTGGGGAGTGAGGTTGTGAAGAAACCGGCATTAAAATATTGCGGTATTCGGTCACTAAAGGATTTGCAGCTTGCGGCGGAATCACAGGCTGATTACCTAGGATTTATTTTTGCTGAAAGCAAACGAAAAGTATCTCCGCAAGATGTGAAAAAATGGCTGAACCAAGCTCGTGTCGAAAAACAGGTTGCAGGTGTTTTTGTTAATGAATCAATAGAGACGATGTCACGTATTGCCAAGAGCTTGAAGCTCGACGTCATTCAGCTTCACGGTGATGAAAAACCGGCGGATGCTGATGCTCTTCGCAAGCTGACAGGCTGTGAAATATGGAAGGCGCTTCACCATCAAGATAACACAACTCAAGAAATAGCCCGCTTTAAAGATAATGTTGACGGCTTTGTGATTGATTCATCTGTAAAAGGGTCTAGAGGCGGAACTGGTGTTGCATTTTCTTGGGAATGTGTGCCGGAATATCAGCAGGCGGCTATTGGTAAACGCTGCTTTATCGCTGGCGGCGTGAATCCGGATAGCATCACAGGCCTATTGAAATGGCAGCCAGAAGGAATTGACCTTGCCAGCGGAATTGAAAAAAACGGACAAAAAGATCAGAATCTGATGAGGCTTTTAGAAGAAAGGATGAACCGATATGTATCCATATCCGAATGAAATAGGCAGATACGGTGATTTTGGCGGAAAGTTTGTTCCGGAAACACTCATGCAGCCGTTAGATGAAATAGAAACAGCGTTTAAACAAATCAAGGATGATCCCGCTTTTCGTGAAGAGTATTATAAGCTGTTAAAGGACTATTCCGGACGGCCGACTGCCTTAACATACGCTGATCGAGTCACTGAATACTTAGGCGGCGCGAAAATCTATTTGAAACGAGAAGATTTAAACCATACAGGTTCTCATAAAATCAATAATGCGCTAGGTCAAGCGCTGCTTGCTAAAAAAATGGGCAAAACGAAAATCATTGCTGAAACCGGTGCCGGCCAGCATGGCGTTGCCGCTGCAACAGTTGCAGCCAAATTCGGCTTTTCCTGTACTGTGTTTATGGGTGAAGAGGATGTTGCCCGCCAGTCTCTGAACGTTTTCCGCATGAAGCTTCTTGGAGCGGAGGTAGTGCCTGTAACAAGCGGAAACGGAACATTGAAGGATGCCACAAATGAGGCGATCCGGTACTGGGTTCAGCATTGTGAGGATCACTTTTATATGATTGGATCAGTTGTCGGCCCGCATCCTTATCCGCAAGTGGTCCGTGAATTTCAAAAAATGATCGGAGAGGAAGCGAAGGATCAGTTGAAACGCATTGAAGGCACTCTGCCTGATAAAGTAGTGGCATGTGTAGGCGGAGGAAGCAATGCGATGGGGATGTTTCAGGCATTTTTAAATGAAGATGTTGAACTGATCGGCGCTGAAGCAGCAGGAAAAGGAATTGATACGCCTCTTCATGCCGCCACTATTTCGAAAGGAACCGTAGGGGTTATTCACGGTTCATTGACTTATCTCATTCAGGATGAGTTCGGGCAAATTATTGAGCCCTACTCTATTTCAGCCGGTCTCGACTATCCTGGAATCGGTCCGGAGCACGCATACTTGCATAAGAGCGGCCGTGTCACTTATGACAGTATCACTGATGAAGAAGCGGTGGATGCATTAAAGCTTTTGTCAGAAAAAGAGGGGATTTTGCCGGCAATCGAATCTGCCCATGCGTTAGCGAAAGCATTCAAACTCGCCAAAGGAATGGATCGCGGTCAACTCATTCTCGTCTGTTTATCAGGACGGGGAGACAAGGATGTCAACACATTAATGAATGTATTGGAAAAAGAGGTGAAAGCCCATGTTTAAATTGAATCTTCAACCATCAGAAAAATTGTTTATCCCGTTTATTACGGCGGGCGATCCAGTTCCTGAGGTTTCGATTGAACTGGCGAAGTCACTCCAAAAAGCAGGCGCCACAGCATTGGAGCTTGGTGTTGCATACTCTGACCCGCTTGCAGACGGTCCGGTGATCCAGCGGGCTTCAAAGCGGGCACTTGATCAAGGGATGAATATCGTAAAGGCAATCGAATTAGGCGGAGAAATGAAAAAAAACGGAGTGAATATTCCGATTATCCTCTTTACGTATTATAATCCTGTGTTACAATTGAACAAAGAATACTTTTTCGCTTTACTGCGGGAAAATCATATTGACGGTCTGCTTGTTCCGGATCTGCCATTAGAAGAAAGCAACAGCCTTCAAGAGGAATGTAAAAGCCATGAGGTGACGTATATTTCTTTGGTTGCGCCGACAAGCGAAAGCCGTTTGAAAACCATTATTGAACAAGCCGAGGGGTTCGTCTACTGTGTATCTTCTCTGGGTGTGACCGGTGTCCGCAATGAGTTCAATTCATCCGTGTACCCGTTCATTCGGACTGTGAAGAATCTCAGCACTGTTCCGGTTGCTGTAGGGTTCGGTATATCAAACCGTGAACAGGTCATAAAGATGAATGAAATTAGTGACGGTGTCGTAGTGGGAAGTGCGCTCGTCAGAAAAATAGAAGAATTAAAGGACCGGCTCATCAGCGCTGAAACGAGAAATCAGGCGCTGCAGGAGTTTGAAGATTATGCAATGGCGTTTAGCGGCTTGTACAGTTTAAAATGAGGTGACTGATTTGCGTATCAAAGAACATTTAAAACAGCTGAAGCCTTATCAGCCTGGAAAGCCGATTGAAGCAGTGAAATCAGAATATGGCTTGGATAAAGTGGTGAAGCTTGCTTCAAACGAGAATCCTTACGGCTGTTCAGAGGCTGCAAAAGAGGCGCTTCATCATGAGATTCAACAGCTTGCCCTTTACCCGGACGGGTATAGCGCCGCTTTGCGGACAAGGCTCAGTAAGCACCTCAATGTCAGCGAAACATCACTTATTTTCGGCAACGGTTCTGATGAAATCATTCAGATCATCTGCCGGGCATTTCTAAACAATAAAACCAATACGATCACTGCTGCCCCGACTTTTCCGCAATATAAACATAATGCGGTTATTGAAGGTGCTGAAGTGCGTGAAATTGCACTTCGTCCCGACGGCTCACATGATTTAGACGCCATGTTAGAAGCCATCGACGAACAGACACAAGTCGTTTGGATATGCAGCCCGAATAATCCGACTGGCACTTATACATCTGAAGGAGAATTACTCGCATTTCTGGAGCGCGTTCCTTCACGTGTCCTTGTTGTTCTTGACGAAGCATATTATGAATATGTAACAGCAGAGGATTACCCGGAAACCGTGCCGTTCTTAAGCAAGTATTCCAATTTGATGATTTTGCGCACATTTTCAAAGGCATACGGTCTGGCAGCGCTCAGAGTCGGATACGGAATTGCTGACGAGAACCTGATTCGCCAGATTGAGCCGGCGAGAGAGCCGTTTAATACGAGCCGTCTGGGCCAGGCTGCGGCGATTGCAGCACTTGATGATCAAGCGTTTATTGCTTCCTGTGTCGAGCAAAATAATGCAGGCCTTCAGCAGTATTATGATTTTGCGAAAACTCATGGTTTAAAGTGCTACCCTTCACAGACAAATTTTGTGTTAATTGACTTTAAACGTCCTGCTGATGAACTGTTTCAGGCTCTGCTGGAAAAAGGCTATATCGTCCGGTCAGGAAACGCATTAGGTTTCCCGACATCACTCCGGATTACGATCGGAACAAAAGAGCAAAATGAAGAAATACTTGCCATTTTAGCTGAAATTTTATAAGAGGTGATCAAATATCACCTCTTTAGTCTATAAACCAGGTGATGACGTATGAATCAAATGAAAGATACAATATTGCTCGCCGGTCTCGGATTGATAGGCGGTTCGATTGCCCTAGCCATCAAAAAAAATCATCCCGGCAAACGGATTATCGGAATCGACATCTCTGATGAACAGGCGGTAGCGGCATTAAAATTAGGCGTGATAGACGATCGTGCTGATTCGTTTATTAGCGGTGTGAAAGAGGCAGCTACAGTAATCATTGCGACACCTGTTGAACAAACACTGGTTATGCTTGAAGAGCTGGCTCATTCAGGAATTGAACATGAGCTTTTGATTACGGATGTAGGAAGCACAAAGCAAAAAGTGGTTGATTACGCTGATCAAGTGCTGCCTAGCCGCTATCAATTTGTCGGAGGGCATCCGATGGCGGGTTCACATAAATCAGGAGTGGCCGCTGCGAAGGAGTTCCTGTTTGAAAATGCATTTTATATTTTAACGCCAGGCCAGAAAACGGACAAACAAGCTGTGGAACAGTTAAAAAACCTGCTGAAGGGGACGAATGCCCATTTTGTGGAAATGTCGCCAGAGGAGCATGATGGCGTTACAAGCGTAATCAGTCATTTTCCGCATATTGTAGCAGCTAGCCTTGTTCACCAAACCCATCATTCGGAAAACCTGTATCCGCTTGTTAAGCGTTTTGCTGCCGGCGGGTTCAGAGATATTACAAGGATTGCATCAAGCAGCCCGGCAATGTGGCGGGATATTTTATTACATAATAAAGATAAAATCTTAGACCGTTTTGATGAGTGGATTCGTGAAATTGACAAGATCCGTACATATGTAGAACAAGAAGATGCGGAAAATCTATTTCGTTATTTTAAAACAGCCAAGGATTATCGCGACGGGCTGCCGCTTCGGCAGAAGGGAGCGATACCTGCATTTTATGATTTATATGTGGATGTACCCGATCATCCGGGTGTAATATCCGTGATAACAGCGATCTTAGCTGCGGAGCGCATCAGTATCACGAATATCCGCATTATCGAAACACGAGAGGATATTAACGGGATTTTAAGGATCAGTTTTCAGTCTGATGACGACCGCAAAAGGGCAGAACAATGCATTGAAGCCCGGGCGGAATATGAAACTTTTTATGCTGATTGAGGTGGAAAAAATGAAACGAGATAAGGTGCAGACCTTACATGGAGAAATACATATTCCCGGTGATAAATCCATTTCTCACCGCTCTGTTATGTTTGGCGCGCTAGCGGCAGGCACAACAACAGTTAAAAACTTTCTGCCGGGAGCAGATTGTCTGAGCACGATCGATTGCTTTAGAAAAATGGGTGTTCACATTGAGCAAAGCAGCAGCGATGTCGTGATTCACGGAAAAGGAATCGATGCCCTGAAAGAGCCAGAAAGCCTTTTAGATGTCGGAAATTCAGGTACAACGATTCGCCTGATGCTCGGAATATTGGCGGGCCGTCCTTTTTACAGCGCGGTAGCCGGAGATGAGAGCATTGCGAAACGCCCAATGAAGCGTGTGACTGAGCCTTTGAAAAAAATGGGGGCTAAAATCGACGGCAGAGCCGGCGGAGAGTTTACACCGCTGTCAGTGAGCGGCGCTTCATTAAAAGGAATTGATTATGTATCACCTGTTGCAAGCGCGCAAATTAAATCTGCTGTTTTGCTGGCCGGATTACAGGCTGAGGGCACAACAACTGTAACAGAGCCCCATAAATCTCGGGACCACACTGAGCGGATGCTTTCTGCTTTTGGCGTTAAGCTTTCTGAAGATCAAACGAGTGTTTCCATTGCTGGTGGCCAGAAACTGACAGCTGCTGATATTTTTGTTCCTGGAGACATTTCTTCAGCCGCGTTTTTCCTTGCTGCTGGCGCGATGGTTCCAAACAGCAGAATTGTATTGAAAAACGTAGGTTTAAATCCGACTCGGACAGGTATTATTGACGTCCTTCAAAACATGGGGGCAAAACTTGAAATCAAACCATCTGCTGATAGCGGTGCAGAGCCTTATGGAGATTTGATTATAGAAACGTCATCTCTAAAGGCAGTTGAAATCGGAGGAGATATTATTCCGCGTTTAATTGATGAGATCCCTATCATCGCGCTTCTTGCGACTCAGGCGGAAGGAACCACCGTTATCAAGGACGCGGCAGAGCTAAAAGTGAAAGAAACAAACCGCATTGATACTGTTGTTTCTGAGCTTCGCAAGCTGGGTGCTGAAATTGAACCGACAGCAGATGGAATGAAGGTTTATGGCAAACAAACGTTGAAAGGCGGCGCTGCAGTGTCCAGCCACGGAGATCATCGAATCGGAATGATGCTTGGTATTGCTTCCTGTATAACGGAGGAGCCGATTGAAATCGAGCACACGGACGCCATTCACGTTTCTTATCCAACCTTCTTTGAGCATTTAAATAAGCTTTCGAAAAAATCCTGAAGTTTTACTTCAGGATTTTTTATGCAGATCATAATTCGGGGCGAAAAAACATAGCTTGTCTTATAGAGGGGATAGAAAAACGAAAAGGGGGGATGAGCTTTACTTACAAGCTGTACAGAGGGCGATCTTCCTTTTTTCATTTTCTATCTCAAGATCTTTTGGTAAACTAATAAGACTCAATAATTCCCTTCCGTACAGAAGCATCTTATTTGCCGGGGGCATTCGTCTGAATTATGATAAGATTAACCCGAACAAATAAAGCTTTTTTGTATGGTTGATGTTGTATAGGAAAAGAAAGGACCGGTCCGATTTGAATACATTGATTCAAGAAGCCATAAAATTAGTTGAAGCAGGTGAAACAGAAAAAGGCCTCAACACGCTCTCGAAGGCTGAAAAACAGCTGCATGATGAAGATAAAGCCATTGCAGCCCAGCTTTATTACGAGTGGGGCGATGTAGAAAAAGCAATTTCACTGATTAGTGATCTACATGATTTATATCCAAATGAAACAGAACTGACGAATTTCTACGCTGAACTTTTAATAGATATTGACGAAGAAGAAAAAGCCCTCGCTGTGCTGGAGACTATTCCGGAAACAGATCCATCATATCCGGAAAGTTTGCTGCTTATGGCGGATCTTTATCAGATGCAGGGGTTATTCGAAGTCAGTGAACAAAAGCTTTTACAGGCAAAGTCCATTCTGAATAATGAACCTGTTATTGATTTTGCACTGGGAGAACTTTACTTTGCTCAGGGAGCCTATGCAAAAGCGGTTCAATATTTTAAAACAACGGCTGAGGAGCAGAGTGAGATCGGAGGCGTTAATGTCCATCAAAGACTGGCAGAATCGTTAAGTGCCTCAGGTGAATTTGAGGATGCCATTCCATGGTACGAGAAAGCTGTCGATGAGAATCCTGATCCTAATACGATTTTCGGCTATGGTTTTACAGCCTTACAGGCGGGGCTTGTGAAAACAGCTATTAAGCAGCTGTCTGATTTAAAGGAGCTTGATCCATCTTATACTTCACTTTATATGCCGCTCTCGAAAAGCTATGAAGCTGAAGGAATGTATGAAGAGGCATTAAAAACGGCAAAAGAGGGGATCAGATATGATGAATATAACAAAGAACTTTTCCTTTATGCCGCCAAAATGGCCTTAAAAATCGGGAAGTCAGAAGAGGGAAAAAAGCTGCTTCAGGAGGCGCTTGCGCTTGATCCGGGCTTTGTCGAGGCGCTTCATACACTTCTTGCCGTGTATCACAAAGAAGAGGATTATGATCAGATCATTGATCTTATTCAAGAGGTTCGAAGCTACGGTGAAGAAGATCCGAAATACAATTGGTATCTTGCAAGCGCATATACTGAATTAGAGCAATACGAGGAAGCAAAACAATCCTTTGAGGCTGCCTATCTTCATTACCGGGAGGATAGAGATTTCTTATATGAATACGCAAGCTTCCTATTAGAAGAAGGCCTTCAAAAAGAAGCGCTGCCGCTTTTGAAAAAGGTTCTTGAAATGGACAGAGCCAATGAAGAGCTGGAAGAAACGATTTTGCGAATCGAGGATGAATTTTCTAGATAAGCAGGAATATTAACCATTCATGTGGAACATATAAGTATATAGATTATACGAACGATAGAGGAGGGAATTACATGCAGACCCCTGTTTCTGTCAATGAGAAAAAAGATTTTATCCGTTGGTTTTTAAACCATTATCAGTTAAAGCGCCGAGAGTGCGTTTGGATCTTGAACTACTTAATGAGCCATGATTCTCTCATGGAGAAGGTTCATTTTGTGGAGCAGGCTGAATTTTGCCCGAGAGGCATTATAATGTCAACACATTGTGTTGAAGAAGTTCCGTTCCGGTTCTATAAAGAGAATGTCATGACTACCGACGCGGAAAAATCTTTTCATGATATTAGATTAAATAAACAGCAGGATTTGTTTATCCAGCTTAATTTCCGTTCGGCTTACAGCTCACCTGAATATGCGGCGGTGCTGGAGTCCAACCCGCATATTCCGAAAGATCTTTTTGAGAATAAAAAAGATCAGGGATTGGCGGAACAGATTTTAGAGCACGCTATTTCCACATTCCAAAGAGAAAAATTATTAAAAGACATTGACGAGGCGTTAGATCGTCATGATAAAGAGGCATTTGAACAATTATCGCGCCAATTAAATCAGCTCACATAATATGACCAGCCTTGCAGAGAATTGCAAGGCTTGTTGCCGTAAAGGGGGAGAACGATGAGGTGGAGAATCACTGATGCCAAGGACTATTTACAAGCTAAGGATTACATTGATACCGCTGTCATACCATTAATTAACATAAGGGTTAATAACCATTTTAAAATGGCGGCGGAGAAAGGCGAGTTTACGCAGCTTATCTCAGAAGAACTTGAAAGGCAGTTAAAGGGACGGGTATATTTACTTCCTCCTTATACATATGTTGATAGAAATGAAATAACCGTTCAAGGGCTTAAGGATTTGCGGGAAGAGCTGATAACAGAATTTCCGCATGTTGTCCTGCTCACATCTGACGAAAGTTGGAGAGCTGAGGATGCGTTAGGCAAAATGATTGTTACACCGTCTGTTCCATTAGAGCATTTAAATGACTCTTTAAAAAGAAAAATATTGGATGAACGCACTGCTGAAATTTTGAACGTTTTGTTACAGTTATGGAGCACTTCATAAAAACACTTACATTTCCTTATGAACAATATTTTGGATATATTGACCTTGCTGAGAGATTCATATATTATGAGGGTGTCTAGAGTTATTGCAATATTTTCTATTTTAGTCAGTTTGCAGGGGTGACCTAGAGGGGGGAGAAGAGATGGGCGGAAAACATGATATATCCAGACGTCAATTTTTGAATTACACGCTCACAGGCGTAGGAGGTTTTATGGCGGCTAGTATGCTCATGCCTATGGTTCGCTTCGCACTCGACCCGGTATTAAAATCGACAGGGAAGCAGGATATGGTTCAGGTTGTCAGCGTTGATGAGTTGACAAAAGAGCCGCAGCGCTTTGATTTTAAAATTAATCAAGTCGATGCCTGGTATGAGTCAGAAGAGTCAAGATCAGCCTGGGTCTTCAAAAACGGGGATGAAATTGTAGCACTTTCGCCAATTTGTAAGCATTTAGGGTGTACGGTGAACTGGAATAGTGATCCTAAAAACCCGAATAAATTCTTTTGTCCATGCCATTACGGACTCTATGAAAAGGACGGCACCAATGTCCCTGGCACGCCGCCGCTTGCGCCTCTTGATCATTATGAGCAAGAAGTAAAAGACGGCTTCCTGTATCTTGGAAAAGCAAAGCCTAAGGGGGAAGGGTGACATGCTGAACAAAATTTATGACTGGGTAGACGAGCGGCTTGATATTACACCGATGTGGAGGGATATTGCCGATCACGAAGTACCGGAACATGTGAATCCCGCCCATCATTTCTCTGCGTTTGTGTATTGCTTTGGGGGACTGACGTTTTTTGTAACCGTTATCCAAGTATTATCTGGAATGTTTTTAACGATGTATTATGTGCCTGATATCAAAAATGCCTGGGAATCGGTATATTATTTGCAAAATGAAGTGGCATTCGGCCAGATTGTCAGGGGGATGCACCACTGGGGTGCGAGCCTGGTCATTGTGATGATGTTTTTACATACGCTGAGGGTCTTTTTCCAAGGCGCGTATAAAAAACCGCGCGAGCTGAACTGGATTGTCGGTGTGCTGATCTTTTTTGTTATGCTCGGTCTTGGCTTTACAGGCTACTTGCTTCCTTGGGATATGAAGGCTCTGTTTGCAACAAAAGTCGGGCTGCAGATCGCCGAAGCCACGCCTTTGATCGGAACGCAAGTTAAAACGCTCCTTGCAGGGCATCCGGATATTGTAGGCGCCCAAACGCTGACTAGGTTTTTTGCGATCCATGTATTTTTTCTTCCTGCCGCATTGTTCGGGCTGATGGCTGCACATTTTATTATGATCCGGAAGCAGGGGATTTCAGGACCGCTTTAAACTCTTGATCTGCGAATAAAAGGGAGGGGATGACATGCACCGGGGCAAAGGGATGAAATTTGTAGGCGACTCAAGGATACCGGCTGAAAAAAAGCCGAATATACCGAAGGATTATTCGGAGTATCCCGGTAAAACAGAGGCTTTCTGGCCAAATTTCTTGTTAAAGGAATGGATGGTTGGAGCTGTCTTTCTCATCGGTTTTCTCGTTTTGACGATTGTGCATCAGCCGCCTTTGGAGCGGATGGCGGACCCGACTGATACTGGTTATATTCCGCTGCCGGATTGGTATTTTCTTTTCTTATACCAGCTGTTGAAGTATGAATACGCCGCCGGAAGCTTTACAGTGGTCGGCGCCATGATTATGCCAGGTCTCGCTTTTGGGGCCCTGCTTTTGGCTCCATTCCTAGACAGAGGGACAGAAAGAAGGCCGTGGAAGCGTCCGGTCGCTGTCGGTATGATGCTTCTGGCCATTTCCGCTGCTGTATTTTTGACGTGGCAGTCAGTTGCTACTCATGACTGGGCCAAGGCAGAAGAACAGGGGAAAATCACAAAAGAAGCCGACATTGACACCAATGCCGAAGGATATAAGGTCTTTAAGGAACAGGGCTGTATTTCTTGCCATGGGGATAACCTTCAGGGAGGAGCGGCCGGGCCTTCATTGGTTGACAGCGGGCTGAAACCGGAAGAAATCAAAAAAATCGCTGTTGAAGGGAAAGGCAAAATGCCGGCAGGTGTGTTCAAAGGAAATGATAAGCAGCTCGAAGAACTTGCAAAATTTATTTCTGAAACAACCGCAAAATAACGTATTGTGAATTGTCAAATGGAAGGATATACTTTTATTATCAAAAGCTGACCCGGCGTCAGCTTTTTTATTTGGACATATTATTTTTACAGACTGAGAGTTGATTCGATGTGAAATGGTTTCAATATGTATTAGGGCAGCGGCCGATGCTTATTCTTGTCTTAGCCATTAATTTTCTGGGAACGGTTTACGGCTACTATTGGTACTTGCCGCAGCTTTTGGAGACACCGGCACGTTTCCTGATTTTTGTTCCGGACAGTCCGACAGCAACGTTTTTCTTTCTGTTTGTGCTGCTTGCCTTTCTCATGAAACGGAATGCTCCGTTCTTTGAGGCTCTTGCGCTAGTTACCCTCGTAAAGTATGGCCTATGGGCGGTGGCTATGAATTTTCTTGTGCTTGCAGTAACTGGTGACTTGCCGTGGGAGGGCTACATGCTAATTGCTTCGCATTTTGCAATGGCAGTTCAAGGCGTATTATACAGTCCGTATTTTCGTTTTTCATTTTGGCATCTTGCAATTGCTGCAGTCTGGACACTGCATAACGATGTCATTGACTACTTGTTTGATATGATGCCGCAATACTCTATGCTTTCTGATTATATGACTGAAATAGGATACGGAACATTTTGGCTAAGCATCTTTTCAATCGCGCTTGCTTACTTTCTTGTGGTCTCAAAAAAACAAACGAAGCTTGAGCTGATGTAAAGACAATGTTGGTCTATCCTTGTCCCTTTCTTCATATTCTGTAAGGAGAGAGAGTGGGAGGGACCTGCATGAAACGAAAGCTGACGATCTGTTTGTTGATTGCACTTATTTTTTATAATGGAAATGCCAAGGCTGCAGAGCGGGGAAGCCTCGAGGAATTGAATGATTTATCCGATACAGTCTTTCAAATGACCCGACAGGCGAAATATGAAGAGGCGCTTCAAGTCTTGGAGTATTTTGAAAAAACATTAAAATCCGCTGAGAAAAAACAGCAAGACCCCATGCTAACGGGAGCCCAAATTCGTCAAATCACATTGGGCTATAATGATATGGTTCGGAGTTTAAAGCAAGCTGATACATCAGACACACAAAAACTCAGAGCAGCCGCGCAGTTCAGAATGCTGATGGATGCGGTTGACAATCGGTCTGACCCGCTTTGGGGCTCACTGGAAAAACCGATTATGGAAGCTTTTACTGAGCTGAAGCGAGATGTCCAGAAGAATGGAAGCACAAGCTTTCATGAAAAATGGAATGAATTTATCAGTTTATATGACTTGATTTACCCCAGTCTTACAATCGATGTATCAGAGGATCAGCTTGAAACAGTCGGAAAACATATAGATGTTATTGAGCAAGAGGAATTTCAGCAAATGACAGAGAGCACGAAGCTTGAACGGCTTTCCCTTCTTCAGCATGACCTGAAAAATGTGTTTGACAGGGTGGAGGAGGATGATGCCGATCCGTCTTTACTCTGGGTGATGATTACAACCGGCAGTATCATCATTACTGCTCTTACCTATGTCGGTTACAGAAAGTACAAGGCGGAAAAAAACAAGCTGAAAAAAAGGGACTACCCTAAATAAGGGTGAGGGGCGGCGGTCAGCCGCCTTTTTTCTATTACATGTCAGCGCGGAAGCGGATTTTTATTTTCATCAAGCGTAAATCCTTCTCCGAGCACATCGTGAACATCGCTTACCGCTACAAAGGCATGGGGATCAATGGAGTTAATCACGCTTTTCAGCATCACCAATTCGTTTTTCGGCACCACACAATAAAGTACATCTATATCCTCTTTTGTGTAGGAACCTTGTCCTTTCAAAATGGTGACGCCCCGTTCCATTTCTTCAAGAATCTTTTTCTGAATCAGGTCGTTTTTCGAAGAGATGATCGTAGCGCCTTTAGCAGCGTATCCGCCTTCCTGAATAAAATCGATTAATCTTGCCGCTACAAATACAGCTACCAGCGTATACATCGCTTCTTTATAGGAGAGATAAGTAAGCAAAGACAAAATGATGACGCAGGCATCGAAAGCAAACATCGTTCTGCCCATCGGGATTCCAAAATACTTATTCACTAAACGTGCGATGATATCAACACCGCCTGTCGTACCGCCGAACTTGAATATAATACCCAGTCCGGCTCCGATGAATACGCCGGCAAATAAAGCGGCGAGCGCTAAGTCGTGCTGAAGGGGCATATGGATTTCATATCGCTGAAAGATGCTGAGGAACAAAGACAAGGCTACAGTGCCGACAAGAGTATAAACAAACATTGTCCTGCCGAGCAAACGCCAGCCAATAAAAAAAATCGGAATGTTCAACACCAGGTTCGAGATAGAGGGGCTGATGTGGAAAAGGGCATAAAGCAAAAGTGTAATACCTGTAAAACCGCCCTCAGCCAGATTGTTCTGCATATTGAAATGAACCAAGCCAAATGAAAAAATTGCCGCTCCGATTAAAATAAAAAATATGTTTTTTAATCTAATTTCTCCAAGCATCACACAAAACCCCTTTTCCTTCCATTAGATAGCGTTTATATTATAGTGGATGAAAAAGAAAACAGCAAACGTGCTTAAACATTTGTCAAACGTATCTGAATTAGCTAACATGTAAGAGGATGATAGGAGGTTTCGTTCAGTGAGTGATAAAACAATGAAAGACATACAGGCTGAAGTAGACCGTTACATCGGCCAATTTAAAGAAGGATATTTCAGCCCGCTGGCCATGATGGCGAGGCTGACTGAAGAACTGGGCGAGCTTGCCAGAGAAGTGAATCACCGTTATGGAGAAAAACCAAAAAAAGCGACTGAAGATGATAAAAGCATGGAAGAGGAAATGGGCGATGTGCTATTTGTATTGGTTTGTTTAGCCAACTCCCTTGATATCTCTTTAGAGGAAGCCCACGACCGAGTCATGCATAAATTTAATACAAGAGATAAAGATCGCTGGACCAGAAAAGAAGAAGGAAAGTAGAGGAGATCGAGATGTCAAACGAAACAATTAAAGTAGTCATTGCGGGACCGCGTGGAAGAATGGGGCAGGAAGCTGTTAAATTGGCAGAACGAACACCTCATTTTGACCTTGTCGGGGCCATAGACCATACATACGATCAGCAAAAATTATCTGATGTGATGCCTGTTGAGTCAGATGCTTTCATTTATACAGATATCCATGCCTGTTTTACAGAAACACAACCGGATGTCTTGATTGATTTAACAACGCCCGAAATCGGAAAAGTACATACAAAAATTGCATTAGAGCACGGAGTCCGTCCAGTTGTCGGAACAACCGGTTTCTCAGAAGCTGATTTAAAAGAGCTCACATCTTTAACAGAAGAAAAAGGGATCGGAGCCATCATCGCGCCAAATTTTGCGCTCGGTGCGATACTGATGATGAAATTTTCAAAAATGGCTGCCAACTATTTTGAGGATGTTGAGATTATTGAGCTTCATCATGACCAGAAGCTTGACGCACCAAGCGGAACTGCGCTTAAAACAGCGGAAATGATTTCAGAAGTCCGTAAAGAAAAGCAGCAAGGACATCCGGATGAAAAAGAAATTCTCCCAGGAGCAAGAGGAGCGGAGCAAAACGGCATTCGCTTGCACAGCGTCCGTCTTCCGGGACTGATCGCGCATCAGGAGGTCATGTTCGGCATGGATGGCCAAACGCTTCAGATACGCCATGATTCTTATAACCGGGCTTCTTTCATGTCAGGCGTTAAACTGTCAGTCGAACAAGTCATGAAGATTGATCAGCTTGTGTACGGTTTAGAAAATATCATTGATTAGACGGGGGGATAAACAATGAAAATTGCTTTGATCGCGCATGACAAGAAAAAACAGGATATGGTTCAATTTACGACTGCCTATCGGGATATTTTAAAGAATCATGATCTATACGCAACCGGAACCACAGGGTTGAAAATTCAAGAGGCGACAGGTCTTCAAATTGAACGTTTTCAATCCGGCCCTTTAGGGGGAGACCAGCAAATCGGTGCACTGATCGCTGCCAATGCACTCGATCTTGTCATTTTTTTGCGCGACCCGCTGACCGCGCAGCCGCATGAACCGGATGTCTCGGCATTAATCCGGTTATGTGATGTGTATTCCATTCCGCTCGCCACAAATATGGGTACTGCGGAAATTCTTGTGCGCACACTTGATGAAGGTGTTTTCGAATTCCGTGACCTTCTTCGGGGAGAAGAGCCGAATGTATAATGCTGACGTTCTTGCTTTTGGCGCCCACAGTGATGATGTCGAGATCGGAATGGGCGGCACAATAGCGAAGTTTGTCAAACAGGGAAAAAAAGTAATGATATGCGACTTGACAGAAGCGGAACTCTCTTCTAACGGTACGGTCAGTTTACGTAAAGAAGAAGCAGCTGAAGCAGCCCGCATATTAGGCGCAGATAAAAGAATTCAGCTGACGCTTCCAGACCGCGGCCTAATAATGAGTGATCAGGCAATTCGGTCGATTGTCACTGTCATCAGAACCTGCCGCCCAAAAGCGGTTTTTATGCCGTATAAAAAGGATCGCCATCCGGATCACGGCAATGCGGCTGCACTGGTGGAAGAAGCGATCTTTTCCGCCGGAATCCATAAATATAAAGATGAAAAAAGCCTTCCGGCGCATAAAGTCAGCAAGGTTTACTATTATATGATAAATGGTTTTCATCAGCCGGATTTTGTCATTGATATCTCGGATACAATAGAGGCAAAGAAACAAAGCCTCAACGCCTACAAAAGCCAGTTTATCCCGTCAAAGGATTCAGTTTCTACTCCTCTGACGAATGGTTATATCGAGATCGTTGAAGCGAGAGAAAAGCTTTACGGTAAAGAAGCGGGCGTGGAGTATGCCGAAGGTTTCTTTTCCAAACGGATGCTGATGCTTGATCATGATGTGCTTGGGGGCGAACAATGAGAAAACTAAAAATAGGAATCACATGCTATCCGAGCGTTGGAGGCTCAGGTATCATTGCGACAGAACTGGGGAAGCAGCTTGCTGAAAAGGGACATGAAATCCATTTCATCACATCAAGCATTCCGTTTAGACTGAATACATATCATCCCAATATTCATTTTCATGAAGTTGAGGTTAATCAATATGCTGTTTTTAAGTATCCTCCGTATGATTTGACATTGGCAAGCAAAATCGCAGAGGTGGCGGAACGGGAGAATTTAGACATTATCCATGCTCACTATGCTCTCCCGCATGCCGTTTGCGCCTATCTTGCAAAACAAATGCTGAAACGCAATATCGGCATTGTTACAACTTTGCATGGCACGGATATCACGGTGTTAGGTTATGATCCGTCTCTAAAAGATCTGATCCGTTTTGCTATTGAGTCATCAGACAGGGTGACGGCCGTCTCCTCAGCGCTTGCGGCTGAAACGTACGATTTAATTAAACCGGAGAAAAAAATTGAAACGATTTATAACTTTATAGACGAGCGCGTGTATCTGAAGAAAAACACAGCGGTGATTAAAGAGAAACATGGAATTTTACCAGATGAAAAAGTCGTCATCCATGTGTCCAACTTTAGAAAGGTTAAACGCGTGCAGGACGTCATCCGTGTGTTCCGCAATATCGCTGGCAAAACGAAAGCGAAGCTGCTTTTAGTCGGAGACGGTCCGGAGAAATCGACAGCCTGCGAGCTTATCAGAAAATATGGCTTGGAAGACCAAGTCTTAATGCTTGGAAATCAAGACCGTGTTGAAGAGCTTTATTCTATTAGCGATTTGAAGCTGCTGCTATCTGAAAAAGAAAGCTTTGGCCTTGTCCTGCTTGAAGCGATGGCTTGCGGAGTGCCTTGTATTGGAACAAACATTGGCGGTATCCCTGAGGTTATAAAAAACAATGTGAGCGGATTTTTGGTGGATGTCGGTGATGTTACGGCCGCAACAGCCCGCGCGATGAGCATTTTAGAAGATGAACAGCTAAGCAATCGTTTTACAAAGGCGGCAATAGAGATGCTTGAAAATGAATTTTCTTCTAAAAAAATTGTCAGCCAGTATGAACAGATTTATGCCGATTTAGCAGAACCGGAGTGATCACATGGAAAAAGTTTTTATCAAAGCACTTCCCGTGCTCCGCATCTTAATCGAAGCAGGCCATCAGGCTTATTTTGTCGGAGGCGCAGTTCGTGACAGCTATATGAAACGAACGATCGGAGATGTCGATATCGCGACAGATGCGGCACCTGATCAAGTAGAACGGCTGTTTCAGCGGACTGTTGATGTAGGCAAAGAGCACGGGACCATTATTGTGCTCTGGGAGGATGAAACCTATGAAGTCACGACATTCCGGACTGAATCTGATTATGTTGATTTCAGAAGACCGTCAGAAGTGCAATTTATCTCATCATTAGAAGAGGATCTAAAACGCAGAGATTTAACGATCAATGCGATGGCCATGACAGCGGACGGGAAGGTGCTTGATTATTTTGGCGGCAAGAAAGATATTGATCAGAAAGTGATTCGAACCGTTGGAAAGCCTGAGGATAGATTTCAAGAGGATGCGCTTCGTATGCTGAGAGCCGTACGTTTTATGAGCCAGCTTGGCTTTACGCTTTCACCGGAAACAGAAGAAGCCATTGCGAAAGAAAAATCACTCCTCTCCCATGTTTCAGTCGAACGAAAAACTATAGAGTTCGAGAAATTGCTGCAGGGAAGAGCTTCTCGCCAGGCGCTTCAAACGCTCATTCAAACGAGATTGTATGAAGAGCTTCCTGGTTTTTATCATAAACGAGAAAACCTGATTTCAACGAGTGAGTTTCCATTCTTCTCTTTAACATCCCGTGAGGAGCTTTGGGCTGCTCTTTTAATTAACCTTGGCATAGTCTTGAAAGACGCGCCCCTTTTCCTGAAAGCCTGGAAGCTCCCGGGAAAAGTGATCAAGGAAGCCATTCACATTGCTGATACGTTTGGCCAGAGCCTTGACGTAATGACAATGTACAGAGCTGGGGAAAAAGCACTGCTCTCTGCGGCCAAAATATCGCAGCTTCGGCAAAACGAAAAACTGGATGAAAAGAAACTGAAGGACATTCAGTACGCTTATCAAAACCTGCCGATCAAAAGCCTTAAGGATCTTGATATCACGGGTAAGGACTTGCTTGCGCTTCGAAACCGGCCGGCTGGAAAATGGGTGTCGGAAGAATTACAGCGGATCGAGCAGGCTGTTGTGACAGGGAAGCTCTCCAATCAAAAGAAACACATAGAGGAGTGGCTGAAGACATGCGGTCAACATTAAGAAAAGACCTTATTGAATTATTTTCTCAGGCCGGCAATGAATTTATTTCCGGCCAAAAAATCAGTGATGCTCTCGGCTGTTCAAGAACTGCTGTGTGGAAGCATATTGAAGAGCTTCGGAAAGAGGGTTATGAAGTAGAAGCCGTTAGAAGAAAAGGATATCGGCTCATCAAAAAACCCGGAAAACTCAGTGAAAGCGAAATTCGTTTTGGATTAAAAACGGAAGTGATGGGCCAGCATCTTATTTACCATGACGTTCTTTCAAGCACGCAAAAAACGGCTCATGAGCTCGCGAATAATAACGCACCGGAAGGCACCCTTGTGGTGGCTGACAAACAAACAGCCGGAAGGGGCCGAATGTCTAGGGTATGGCATTCTCAAGAAGGAAACGGTGTTTGGATGAGCCTGATTTTGCGGCCTGACATTCCGCTCCAAAAAACACCCCAGCTGACTCTGCTTGCTGCAGTAGCTGTTGTGCAGGGAATAGAAGAGGCAGCAGGCATCCAAACGGATATTAAATGGCCAAATGATATTTTGATTAACGGAAAAAAAACAGTCGGTATCCTAACGGAAATGCAGGCTGAAGAAGACCGCGTACGTTCAGTGATCATTGGGATCGGCATTAACGTTAACCAGCAGCCTAATGATTTTCCAGATGAATTGAAGGACATCGCGACAAGCCTCAGACAAGCTGCTGGGGAAAAAATTGATCGGGCCGGCGTCATCCAGCATATTTTACTATGCTTTGAGAAACGGTACCGGGATTATATGACGCACGGATTTACGCCGATTAAGCTTTTATGGGAAAGCTATGCGCTCGGTATTGGCACTAATATGAGAGCCAGAACGTTAAACGGAACCTTTTACGGTAAGGCGTTAGGTATAGATGATGAAGGCGTTCTGCTTTTAGAAACGAACGAAGGCATTAAAAAAATCTATTCTGCCGATATCGAATTGGGCTAATGTGTTGGTACAAGCCCGTTGATTTTGGTATACTTCCATTGGGCAGTATCGCCTGCGAACTGCACCTATTATTAAAATAGATAGACATTGCAGCAGTCTGCCTTGATCCAAAAAAGGACTGGGACAGAGGGATGAAACTCGCCGAACTTTAGAAAGTGAAGAATCCTTCTCGTTGTAACGGAAGGTTTTTTGGCTTGCAGAAGAAAACGGCAGATCATCTCCTCTAAACATGAGGAGGAGAAAACATGAAAACAAAACTGGATTTTCTAAAAATGAAGGAGTCTGAAGAACCGATTGTCATGCTGACCGCTTATGATTATCCGGCAGCTAAACTTGCTGAACAAGCGGGAGTTGACATGATTTTAGTCGGTGATTCACTTGGAATGGTCGTCCTCGGCCTTGATTCAACTGTCGGTGTGACAGTTGCGGACATGATCCATCATACAAAAGCCGTTAAAAGGGGTGCGCCGAATACCTTTATTGTGACAGATATGCCGTTTATGTCTTATCACCTGTCTAAGGAAGATACGCTGAAAAATGCAGCGGCTATCGTTCAGGAAAGCGGAGCTGACGCACTGAAGCTTGAGGGCGGAGAAGGCGTGTTTGAATCCATTCGCGCATTAACGCTTGGAGGCATTCCAGTAGTCAGCCACTTAGGTTTGACACCGCAGTCAGTCGGCGTACTGGGCGGCTATAAAGTACAGGGCAAAGACGAACAAAGCGCCAAAAAATTAATAGAAGACAGTATAAAATGCGAAGAAGCAGGAGCTATGATGCTTGTGCTGGAATGTGTGCCGGCAGAACTCACAGCCAAAATTGCCGAGACGCTAAGCATACCGGTCATTGGAATCGGGGCTGGTGTGAAAGCGGACGGACAAGTTCTCGTTTATCATGATATTATCGGCCATGGTGTTGAGAGAACACCTAAATTTGTAAAGCAATATACGCGCATTGATGAAACCATCGAAACAGCAATCAGCGGATATGTTCAGGATGTAAGACATCGTGCTTTCCCTGAACAAAAGCATTCCTTTCAAATGAACCAGACAGTGCTTGACGGCTTGTACGGGGGAAAATAAGATGAGACAGATTACTGATATTTCACAGCTGAAAGAAGCCATAAAACAATACCATTCAGAGGGCAAGTCAATCGGATTTGTTCCGACGATGGGGTTTCTGCATGAGGGGCATTTAACCTTAGCAGACAAAGCAAGACAAGAAAACGACGCCGTTATTATGAGTATTTTTGTGAATCCTGCACAATTCGGCCCTAATGAAGATTTTGAAGCATATCCGCGCGATATTGAGCGGGATGCAGCTCTTGCAGAAAACGCCGGAGTCGATATTTTATTTACGCCAGATGCTCATGATATGTATCCCGGTGAAAAGAATGTCACGATTCATGTAGAAAGACGCACAGACGTGTTATGCGGGCGCTCAAGAGAAGGACATTTTGACGGGGTCGCGATCGTACTGACGAAGCTTTTCAACCTAGTCAAGCCGACTCGTGCCTATTTCGGTTTAAAAGATGCGCAGCAGGTAGCTGTTGTTGATGGGTTAATCAGTGACTTCTTCATGGATATTGAATTGGTTCCTGTCGATACGGTCAGAGAGGAAGACGGCTTAGCCAAAAGCTCTCGCAATGTATACTTAACAGCTGAGGAAAGAAAAGAAGCGCCTAAGCTGTATCGGGCCCTTCAAACAAGTGCGGAGCTGATCCAAGCCGGTGAAAGAGATCCTGAAGCGGTGATAAAAGCTGCAAAAGAAATCATTGAAACGACTAGCGGAACCATAGACTATGTAGAGCTTTATTCCTATCCGGAACTCGAGCCTGTGAATGAAATTGCTGGAAAGATGATTCTCGCTGTTGCAGTTGCTTTTTCAAAAGCGCGTTTAATAGATAATATCATTATTGATATTCGAGAAATGGAGAGAATATAATATGTATCGAACAATGATGAGCGGCAAGCTTCACAGGGCAACTGTTACGGAAGCAAACCTGAACTATGTGGGAAGCATTACAATTGATGAAGATCTCATTGATGCTGTGGGAATGCTTCCTAATGAAAAAGTACAAATTGTGAATAATAATAATGGAGCACGTCTTGAAACGTATATTATTCCTGGTAAACGGGGAAGCGGTGTCATATGCTTAAACGGTGCAGCCGCACGCCTTGTGCAGGAAGGAGATAAGGTCATTATTATTTCTTACAAAATGATGTCTGATCAAGAAGCGGCAAGCCACGAGCCGAAAGTGGCTGTTCTGAATGATCAAAACAAAATTGAACAAATGCTGGGAAACGAACCCGCCCGTACAATTTTGTAGAAGAAAAGCCCCCTTTATCGGGGGTTTTCTTTTAAGATTTTGAGAGTAAAACGGTTTTGCCGCTCCATTTCCGTACAAAACGTGTTACACTTTTGTCGTATGCAAGAATTGAGGTGTCCATTTTAATGAATAAGCAACGGTTCGTTGTTATAGATGTAGAGACAACAGGGAATTCGCCGAAGAAAGGCGATAAAATCATACAAATCGCAGCGGTTGTAATCGAAAATGGACAAATTACTGAGCGGTTTTCAAAATACATTAATCCAAATAAATCAATCCCTGCTTTTATTGAGCAGCTTACTGGAATCTCTAATCAAATGGTAGAAAATGAACAGCCATTTGAAGCAGTTGCTGAAGAAGTATTCCAATTGCTTGACGGCGCTTATTTTGTCGCCCACAATATCCATTTTGACCTTGGATTTGTCAAGTATGAGCTGCATAAGGCGGGCTTTCAGCTCCCAGATTGTGAAGTGCTTGATACTGTCGAGCTCTCACGCATTGTTTTTCCGGGATTTGAAGGGTATAAGCTGACGGAATTAAGCGAGGAGCTTCAGCTGCGGCATGATCAGCCGCACCGGGCTGACAGCGATGCTGAAGTGACAGGGCTTATTTTTTTGGAAATCCTTGAAAAGCTGCGGCAGCTTCCTTATCCGACATTAAAGCAGTTAAGAAGGCTTTCGCAGCATTTCATCAGTGATCTGACGCATTTGTTGGATATGTTCATTAATGAAAACAGACATACCGAGATACCGGGCTATACGCGCTTTTCTTCGTTTTCTGTCAGAGAACCTGAAGCTATCGATGTTCGTATAAATGAGGACGAGAACTTCTCATTTGAGATCGAAAGCTGGGAAGCGGGAAATGAAAAAGCGCTGTCAGAGTTACTGCCTGGGTATGAAAAAAGAGACGGCCAAATGATGATGATGAGAGAGGTGGCTGATGCGTTTGCCAATCGTGAGCATGCGCTGATTGAAGCTCCTCCAGGCATCGGAAAAACGATTGGCTATCTTATTCCGGCTGCGCTTTTTGCCAAGAAATCAAAAAAGCCGGTCATAATCAGCACGTATTCGACGCTTTTACAGCAGCAGATTCTCACAAAGGATTTGCCGATTGTCCAAGATCTGTTTCCATTTCCGGTAACAGCGGCGATTTTAAAAGGGCAATCGCATTATTTATGCCTGTATAAATTTGAGCAGGTGCTTCATGAAGAAGATGATAATTATGATGCCGTACTGACAAAGGCACAGCTTCTTGTTTGGCTGACAGAGACAAATACAGGAGATGTAGCGGAACTGAATTTGCCTTCAGGCGGAAAATTGCTGTGGGACAGATTGGCTTATGACGATGACTCCTATAAAAGAAGTCGCAGTGAGCATGTGATCGGTTTTTACGAGCGGGCCAAACAGATTGCTATGCGCTCCGATTTGGTGATCACCAATCATTCCCTTTTGCTGACCGATGAAGGCAGCCAGAAAAAAAGGCTTCCCGAAAGCGGGACATTTATTATTGATGAAGCACACCATTTTGAACGTGCGGCAAGCGAACATTTAGGGAAAAGAGCCACGTACATAGAATTGCATACGAAATTGAGCAGAATCGGCACTCTGAAGGAGCAGGGACTTCTAAAAAAGATGAGACAGCTATTCCAGCGAAACAGCCTGCCGGTTGATTCATTTTTCGAATTGGAAGAGTGGCTTCAGCACGTTCAAGCAGAAAGTGATGCTTTCTTCAGCTCTGTACATTCTTTTGTCAAACGAAGAAAACCTAAAGAAGACTTAAACCGTCTAGTGTTTAAGGTGAACAAAGAAAGCCAGGATAAAAGCTGGTCGATCTTAACGGATGGTGCGGAGAGGCTTTGTTCCATGCTGACAAATTTGCAGCAGCTTTTTGAGGCGCAGTCATCCCTGATGGAAAAACATTTGAAGGGTATGAAGAGCAAAACCGTCTTTTTAGCCGATGAATACCAAAGAAGCATGAAAGGCTTGCAGCATTACTGTCAGACGTTGCAGAAGCTCTTCTTTGGGTCTGATGATGATGAAGCGGTTTGGATTGAAATAGATGCAAAGGGTGCGAAAAATGCAGTGGCCATTTACGCACAGCCTCTTGAACCTGGTGAACTTCTGGCTGATCAGTTTTTCGCGCGCAAAAATAGTGTGGTGCTGACATCTGCAACCCTTACAGTCGAAGGTTCTTTTCAATTTATGATTGAACGACTGGGACTGAGTGACTTTTTCCCGCGGACAATGAGAATTGAGTCACCCTTTTCTTACGATGAGCGTATGCAGGTGATGATTCCAAAAGAAATGAAATCAATTCAGGATACAGGGCAACCTGAATTTATACAGGATACAGCCCGTTATATCGAACTGATGGCAAAGGAAAAACAGCCTAAAATCCTTGTGCTGTTTACATCCCATGATATGCTGAAAAAGGTTCACCAGGAGCTTAAGCATAACATGAGTGCTTCCGGCATTCAGCTCTTGGCACAAGGGATTACAGGCGGAAGTCCCGGCAAACTGATGAAGACTTTTAAAACATCCAATCAGGCGATCCTGCTCGGAACAAATCATTTTTGGGAAGGCGTTGATTTCCCTGGTGATGAGCTGACGACAGTAATGATCGTGAGGCTCCCATTCCGGTCCCCTGATCACCCGCTTCATGCTGCAAAATGTGAGCTTGCCCGCAAAAAAGGAAAGAATCCGTTTCAAACAGTGTCATTACCGGAAGCTGTGCTGACCTTCAGGCAAGGAATCGGACGCTTGCTGCGTTCTGCGGGAGACAAGGGAACGATTATTATATTGGACAGACGGATTAAAACCGCTGGTTACGGCCGGCTGTTTCTTGATGCCTTGCCGACAACCTCAGTATCCGAAATGACTGACAGCGAGCTTGAAGCTTATGTTGCAGGGGAAAAAGAATAAAAGCCGCATAAAGCGGCTTTTGCGGTGTGGGAGTAGGATGGTGTTTTATTTAAAAGCGGATTTCCCGCTCTGTGATACTAGTATGGCGTGTCCTGAAATGGAGTATGACTAACAATATTTGTTCAAACTGGAGGATGAAAAAATGCAAAGTAAAATCGAAATTCTTTCAACAATTAATGTAGAGCATTCTGATGATCTGTATAAAATTGTGGACACATTGAATCGTACACTGAAAAGAGACAATCTGATGTTCGGCCTTGCGCTGGATGAAGAAAACAAAAACCAAGCCGTTTTTACCATTTATCGTACGTAGGTGAGAAGATGAGAAAAAAAGCATTAATATTTACCGTCATTTTTGGTATTATTTTTTTAGCAGTACTTCTTGTCTCGGCAAGCATTTATAAATCAGCCATGGCACAAAAGGAAGAGGGGCACGAAGCAGCAGCTGCTGAAGCTAAAAAAGAAACCGATCTCGCCCATGTTGATCAAGTCGAAACATTTGTCGGAAAAGAAAAATATTATGTTGTAAAGGGAACGGATAAAAAAGGCACTGCATTATATGTCTGGGTTCCTGCTGATAAAAAAGCAAAAATTCTCTCAAAAGAAGCGAAAGAGGGAATCTCTGAAGACAAAGCGGCGAAAATCATAAAGGATGAAGGGCTGGTTTCAAAGCAAAAAGAGGTTCATCTGGCAAGAGAAGGAAACGTCCTGCTTTGGGAAGTGACGTACTTAGACAAAGAAGGGCAATACAGTTTAAGTTATGTGGACTTTACAACTGGAAAGATTCTCAAAAATATCACGCCTTAAGACGAATTAGGGGGAGTTCAAGTTGAAACTGGCAAAAAGAGTATCCGCATTAACACCATCAACCACACTGGCAATCACAGCGAAAGCGAAAGAACTGAAAGCCGCAGGCCATGATGTCATCGGCTTAGGAGCAGGCGAGCCTGACTTCAATACACCGCAGCATATTATTGATGCCGCTGTGCGTTCGATGAACGAGGGCCATACGAAATACACGCCTTCCGGTGGTTTGGCTGAACTGAAAAACAGCATTGCAGAGAAATTTAAACGCGACCAGAATATTGAATACAAACCGTCTCAAATTATTGTCTGCACTGGTGCCAAACATGCTCTGTATACCCTTTTCCAAGTGATTTTGGATGAAGAAGATGAAGTTATTATTCCAACGCCTTACTGGGTAAGCTACCCGGAGCAGGTGAAACTCGCTGGCGGAAAGCCTGTTTATGTAGAAGGGCTTGAGGAAAATCACTTCAAAATTTCGCCTGAGCAGCTGAAAAATGCAATTACGGAAAAAACAAAAGCAATCGTTATTAACTCTCCAAGCAACCCGACTGGTGTCATGTATACGGAAGAAGAACTATCTGCGCTCGGTGAAGTGTGCCTTGAACATGATATCTTGATTGTGTCAGATGAAATTTATGAAAAACTTACATACGGCGGAAAGAAACATGTTTCCATTGCACAGCTGTCAGACAGACTGAAAGAGCAAACGGTCATTATAAACGGCGTATCGAAGTCCCACAGCATGACAGGCTGGAGAATCGGTTATGCGGCAGGCTCTGAAGACATTATTAAAGCGATGACGAACCTTGCAAGCCACAGCACGTCAAACCCGACATCAATCGCACAATACGGAGCGATTGCTGCTTATAACGGGCCTTCTGAGCCATTGGAAGAAATGAGAGAAGCATTTGAACATAGATTAAATACGATCTATGCAAAGCTCATAGAAATCCCAGGGTTCAGCTGTGTGAAGCCGGAAGGTGCTTTTTACTTGTTCCCGAATGCAAAAGAGGCAGCTCAATCTTGCGGTTTCAAAGATGTAGATGAATTTGTTAAAGCGCTTCTCGAGGAGGAAAAAGTTGCGATTGTTCCAGGATCCGGATTTGGCTCTCCTGAGAATGTCCGTCTTTCTTATGCAACATCGTTAGATCTTCTTGAAAAAGCCATTGAAAGAATCAAGCGTTTTGTAGAAAAACATAGCTAACAGATCAAAAAGCGGCTGACAGAAAAGCCGCTTTTTATCTGCATTGACCCGGTTAGTTAAGAGCGGGTATAATAAAGTGATGATAAAAGAGTTCGCGGGGCAATGAGCTTCCGAATGTCTTTCTTGTTTTGGAGGGAAATATGTTGAAAACAACAATCAACCAAGTGTACAAGCACGTAGGTGAGGAAGTAACGATCGGAGCTTGGGTCGCTAATAAGCGTTCAAGCGGGAAAATTGCGTTTTTACAGCTTCGGGACGGTACCGGTTTTATTCAGGGTGTCGTAGTAAAAGCGGAAGTGGAAGAAAGCATTTTCCAAACAGCTAAATCAGTGACGCAGGAAACGTCGCTCTATATAAAAGGGATTGTCAAAGAGGACGAGCGTTCTCCGCTTGGATATGAACTTGCTGTGACAGATATTGAAGTCATTCACGAAGCGACCGATTATCCAATTACACCAAAAGAACACGGAACGGAATTTTTGATGGATCACAGACATTTATGGCTGCGTTCAAAGCGCCAGCATGCGATCATGAAAATCCGTAATGAAATCATTCGCGCGACTTACGAATTCTTTAATAACGAAGGCTTCGTAAAAGTGGATCCGCCGATTTTGACTGGAAGCGCACCTGAAGGAACAACAGAACTCTTTGCGACAAAGTACTTTGATGAAGATGCATATCTGTCTCAAAGCGGACAGCTCTACATGGAAGCTGCGGCAATGGCTTTAGGAAAAGTATTCTCTTTCGGACCGACATTCAGAGCGGAAAAGTCTAAAACAAAGCGTCACTTAATCGAATTCTGGATGATCGAACCGGAAATGGCGTTTGTAGAATTTGAAGAAAACCTTCAAGTACAGGAAAATTACGTTTCTTTCATCGTGCAATCAGTTCTTAAAAATTGCAAAATTGAACTAAACACATTGGGAAGAGACACGTCAAAACTTGAGCAAATCAAAGCCCCGTTCCCAAGAATTACGTATGATGAAGCGATTGAATTTCTGAAAGAAAAAGGCTTTGACGATATCGAGTGGGGAGATGATTTCGGAGCGCCTCATGAAACAGCGATTGCTGAACATTATGACAAACCGGTATTCATCACTCGCTATCCGACGTCCTTAAAACCGTTCTATATGCAGCCGGCTTCTGACCGTGAGGACGTTGTGCTTTGCGCTGACTTGATTGCGCCGGAAGGCTATGGAGAAATCATCGGCGGGTCTGAACGGATTCACGATATGGAACTTTTGGAATCGCGTCTTAAAGAACATGGACTGGATTCTGACGCTTATAAATGGTATGCTGAACTTAGAAAATATGGATCAGTTCCTCATTCCGGCTTCGGCCTTGGATTAGAGCGGACAGTAGCTTGGATCAGCGGAGCGCCTCACGTTCGTGAAACGATTCCGTTCCCAAGACTGTTAAACCGTCTGTATCCGTAATACATTCAAATGAAACAAAAAAGAGTCTCCTGCAAGGGAGGCTTTTTACAGTAAAGGGGCAATCACAATCCTTTACAGTAAGAGGTGTGACGATGAAAAAACAGCAATTTATTGATATGCAGGAGCAGGGAACATCAACCATCCCCAATCTTCTGCTCACGCATTATAAACAGCTTGGGCTTAATGAAACAGAACTTATTCTGCTGTTAAAAATTAAAATGCATTTAGAAAAAGGATCATATTTTCCTACACCGAATCAGCTGCAGGAAGGTATGTCAATTTCTGTTGAAGAATGTACAAACAGATTGCGGATGTTTATTCAAAAAGGCTTTCTGTTTATTGAAGAATGCGAGGATCAAAACGGCATCAAATTTGAGAAATATTCTCTTCAGCCTTTATGGGGCAAGCTGTACGAGTATATTCAGCTTGCACAGAATCAAACACAGGAAAGAAAAGCAGAAGGGGAACAAAAAAGCCTTTATACCATTTTTGAGGAAGAGTTCGCAAGACCGTTATCGCCTTTGGAGTGTGAAACGCTGGCGATCTGGCAGGACCAGGATCAGCATGACGCACAACTGATCAAACACGCGTTAAAAGAGGCTGTACTATCAGGAAAACTCAGTTTCCGCTACATTGACCGGATTTTGTTTGAATGGAAGAAAAACGGGCTTAAAACTGTGGAGCAGGCAAAAATACACAGCCAAAAATTCCGGCGTGTACAAGCAAAGCAGAATGAACCGCAAAAAGAGTATAAAAGGCAGGTTCCTTTTTACAATTGGCTTGAACAATAAAGTGAAAAGGTGACAATCGTGTTAAATCTAAAACAAATTGAATTCTGTTTAGACAAGATAGGTGACATGTTTCCTCATGCGGAGTGTGAACTGGTTCATTCCAATCCTTTTGAATTAGTGGTGGCTGTTGCTTTATCTGCGCAATGTACAGATGCACTTGTAAACAGAGTGACCAAAACATTATTCCAAAAATATAAACGGCCGGAAGACTATTTGGCTGTTCCGCTGGAAGAGCTTCAGCAGGATATTAAATCAATCGGTTTATATCGTAATAAAGCGAAAAATATTCAAAAGCTGAGTAAAATGATTATTGAAGATTACGGCGGAGAAGTGCCGAGAGACCGTGATGAGCTTGTCAAACTGCCAGGGGTCGGGAGAAAGACCGCAAACGTAGTGGTATCCGTTGCGTTTGGCGTGCCGGCCATAGCCGTAGATACCCATGTGGAGAGAGTCAGCAAACGATTGGGCATTTGCCGGTGGAAGGACTCGGTTCTGGAAGTTGAAAAGACGCTGATGCGCAAGGTTCCCAAAGAAGACTGGTCCGTTACGCATCACCGGCTTATTTTCTTCGGCAGATATCACTGTAAAGCCCAATCTCCGCGCTGTGCGGAGTGTCCGCTGCTTTCTTTGTGCAGAGAAGGGCAGAAGAGAGATAAAAAAGGACTGGTGAAACGATGACGCAAGCAAAAGAAGTGTTGGCTTCCTATGAGCAATACTTGCGCGGTCTTGGCCAGAAGAGTTCCTCGGATATGAAGAAAACCTTGCAGACCAATCCCGTGTATTTTGATTTCTGCACGGAATTACAAGGCGATTTGCCATGGGAAGACAGCGGGAAATACGTTCCGCTTTTATTTGAAGTGTGGGATGACATCAAAGCATCACTTCTCCCAGTCTTTCAAACACGAAAATCGAGATGTGACCAAAACGAAATGTTAAAGGGCATTGTGTGTTTGCTGGCTTCGTTACATTGGACAGCAGGTGAGCCGGTGAAATCGCTCGATTGGCAAGAACTGAGGGAGAAATCATATCCCGCAAAGCCGATTAATTGGGCTGAACGAGTGGAATTTATTCTTCTTAAGCCGACCCAATACCATTGCTTTATTCAGCTTGATGAGCTGATTACCGAAATGAAAAAGCATTTTTATAAATATCATGCGATGAATCGATAAAACCTCCTGTTAAAACGGGAGGTTTTTTATTGTGTACCAAAAAAGCCATCACCCCAAAGGTGACGGCTTTTTTGGTTAATTTGTTTTTTCAATTGATGATGAGTTTGTTTGTGTTTTATTAGATGTGTCTGTTTTATTTTTATTCGTGTCAGAACCTGTTGAATCATTCTTATCAGAGTTCGAATCACCATCCGACGTATCCTGGTTGTTACTGTTATCGTTATCGTTTGATTGGTCTTGGTTATTGTTGTCGGACGGATTGGTGTTCGTATTGTCTTGTTTTTTGTCTTGATCGTTTGTTGAATCATCTGTCTGATCTTGATCCGTCTGACCGTCATCTTTTTGAGAATCATCAGTTTGTGTATCATCCTGAGTCTTCTCATCATCTTGTTTTTCATCATCCGTTTGTTGCTGGTCTTTTTTATCTTCATCGTCTTCAGCTTTTGGCACCTCATAAGATGTGGAAGCTGTACTTTTGCCATCATCACTGACGGCTGTTACTTCGAATTTGTATACAGATCCTGGCTGCACACCCGAAATAACTGCCTCTTTTGCAGAGCTGTTTTGAATTTCCGAGTAGCTGCCGCCGTCAACAGATTGCTTAACAGCAAAGGTCGCATCTCCGTCGTAATTCCAGCTTAACGTTAAAGATTGATTGTCTTTATCGTATTTCACGTTTAAACCAGACAGTTTAGCTGTTTCCTCTTTTTCTTCTTTCTCATATGTTTTAGAAACAGTAGAAGGAGCTGTGCCTTTAACAAAGTACTCTGTGAGCTTCTTATCGCTTGGCGTATTTGGCCCTGCCAGTTTTGCCGGATTAGAACCTTTTTCTACGGTGGCTTCCACTACGCTGTCAGGCTTCTCAAATGATCCGCTTCCGTCATCGACATCGGCGATGAGCTGGGCGAAGATGCGCTTTGCAACTTTTTGCTCTTCAGCTGAAAGTGATTTCTTTCCAGCCTCGTTTTCTCCCATTCCCGTCCAGACGGCAGCTGTATATTGCGGTGTGTAGCCAACGAACCAAGAATCTCGGGCGCCACCGCTAGCGATATTGTACCTTTTGACTTCATTATCATCAAAGTTAGTCGTTCCTGTTTTTCCTGCAACTTCTACACCAGGTACTTGTGCAAGCTGTCCAGTACCTGTCTTCACAGCTGTTTTCAGCATATCTGTAATCATAAACGCAGTATAATCACTCATGGCTGATTTTGATTTTGGTGTTAAGTCAAGCTTCGTGCCATCGTTAAATTCGATAGATTTTACAAAATGCGGTTCATTATACGTTCCGTTATTTCCAAACGCGCTGTATGCACCTGCCATTGTCAGAGGAGAAACACCATCGTTCCCACCGAAACCGCCAATAGAATAGGCCTCTGTTACATTATCTTTTGTTAAACCAAGCCCGAGTCCATTTGCAAAGTCTACAGCAGTATCTTTACCGACTGCCTGGAATGCTTTTAAAGCAGGTATATTTCTTGATTGGGCCAGAGCGTAACGCATTGAGATAGGCCCTAGATATTTGCGGTCCCAATCACGAATCGGTTTTCCGTTAGAATACGTATAAGCTGAGTCATCAATTTGTTCGTATGTGGACCATTTCTTATTTTCAATAACTGGTCCGTAGTCCAAAATCGGTTTTATGGTCGAACCAGGCTGTGCCTTAGTTTGAGTAGCATAGTTAAAGCCTCCGACAGGCTGATTGCGTCCCGCACCAATCGCTCGGACTTCTCCGTTTTTGGTATCGAGAAGCGTCACACCGCCCTGCATGCCTTCAGTAAATCCGACGGTGTCTCCGTCCATTAATTCATCTAGTTTATCTTGTGCTTTTGTATCTAATGTCGTATAGATCTTTAATCCGTCAGCAGATGGATCGACATCAGATTTTTCATCAATTTCCTTCATAACCTCTTCAACAAATGCGCTGTATTTGTTTGTACTTGCTTTTTCATATTCCTTCTGTGACACGACGCCTTCGTCTTTCACTGCCACTTTTTTCGCTTTGTTATATTGAGAATCAGAAATAAATCCTTGCTTTTTCATCAGACTGAGTACGATGTTGCGTCGTTTTTCCGCTTTATCCGGGTTTTTGACCGGGTTGTACGCTGTTGGGCTCTGCGGCATTCCTGCAAGCGTCGCAGCCTGTTCGACAGTCAATTTGCTTAAATCTGTAACGCCGAAAAATTCTTCCGCCGCTTTTCCGATTCCGTATGCTCTAGGAGAAAAATAAATCCGGTTTAAATACATTTCTAAAATTTCATCTTTAGAGTAATTGCGCTCCAGCTGAATCGAAAGCCATACTTCCTGGACCTTCCGTTTCAACGTCTTCTGATGTGAAAGAAGGGAGTTTTTGACGACCTGCTGGGTGATCGTACTTCCGCCTTCAGCCCCGAAGCCGTCTTTAAAGTTGGCAACTAAAGCACCGCCGATACGGACAGGGTCAATCCCGTGGTGCTCATAAAAACGAGCGTCTTCTGTCGCGATAAAGGCTTCTTTTACAACATCGGGAATTTCATCTATCGAGACGTAGGTCCGTTTTTCGGCGCCGACTTCGGCGATCTCTTTTCCATTTTTATCATAAATCGTTGATGAATAAGGCGTCTTCAATTTGCTTTCATCAAGGGACGGCGCATCAGAAACCATGACGGCAAATGTAACAGCACCGCCGACTACGCCTAAAACAAACAGAATGAGTAAAGTGAAAAGGGTCTTTTTAAACAATCCGCCCTTTTTTCGTTTCTTGCCTTTTTTCGGTGAAGGACTCGACTTGCTGTTCGCTTTTCGTCGAGCTTCACGGCTGTTAAATTGATCTGACATAACATCTCAACCTTTCGTTAATCAACCTTTCGCACCAGATGATGGCGAAAAATAAAGCTGTTCAATAATACTAATATAATCAATTCTGGGTGCGTATCCAAGAGAAATCGGATAAGCTGTTTCTTCCAACTCATCTTTTCGAATTGATTTTCTGCCGTTTTTTTCTTTTCTGTCCCAGAAATAAAACAGCTTATCGGCTTCCAAAAAATAAACCTGGTCGAAAGCGGATATAATAACAAAACAAATACCGTCTTGAGCCTTTACCTGCTTCATATGCTCGATTTGATGGTCATGAAAATTCTGCAGGGGGAAAGAGGTCTTGTTTTTCGTTTCTTTCGCCTCAAAATCAATATACCGCCCTTTGTAAATCCCATTGTAGTCTGTTGTCGATGATTGTTTAAAGTAAGCTTCTTTAATCACTGCGGCACTTCTTTTTGGATAATGGACATTTACAATTTGAACAGGTGTCGGCTTTTTGTGTATAACGGCAATTTGGTTTGTCAGATAATACTTATTCGTTTCGTTTAAGTCATCTTCGAGGGTCATTCCGCGATTACTGTAAGACGGCGCCCTTTTCTGACTGTTTTGGGATGAAACCGAATGTTTCGGCTGAAATGTTTTTCCGTTAGGATACCGAATCACTTTCTCATCCTCCTTATTAAACTAATCATGACGGAAGTGAATGAACGTGCAAGAACAACAGACCATCAGAAAGCTTCTGAGCCGGATTGAGCGGCAGACAAAAATAAAAAACGCGGATAACATTTCAAGAACAAATGCTTATAAAGCATTTTACGACCGTCATCCGGAAATCAAATGGTCGCTTTTGGCTTCTTTCGTTTCTCGTAATGCAGGCTGGTCAATGACTGACTTAAAAGGCAGTCTGTTTCAGCTTGGACTCCGTGAGAGACAGCAAAAATGGTTCTTTTTAGCCTATGAAAGAGCGAACTGGCTTATATTTTCGGATGCCTATCCGCAGCTTCTATTATACCAATGGTCAAAAAGAGTCGGGAAGCCGCTGTTTCATCTGCTGCATGTGTTTGGCGTCTCACAATTTATGACGGAAGAATGGACCCGTTTTTGGCATGAGCGAAATACGGAGCGGCTAATGTATGCCCTCATTATAAATGAACAAAACACTATCCAAACACCTATTATACAAAATCCTTCGTTTAAAAAGAATGTTTTTGACACGATTCCTTTTTATTTAAGTGATTGGTTGCATTTTAACACCGTTATTTTTCCTTCCTCAAATGGGTTTCTTTACGGCATTTCAGTGAAACGCTTTTCAAAGGCGGAGGAAAGGATAAGGCTGGGAAAGCAGCTGTCTCAATTGCTGTTCAAGCCAGAATTGTTCTCCTCTTTTTATCACTTTTTGCACACAGTGCCGCACACAGGTTCCCGTTTTGATATGGAAAAGATGATCGGGATTACAAAAAGAACATCTCCTATGCTAAGGACATGCTACCCTGAGTTAATCCACTCATTAGACGGAACGAAAACAGATTGGTTTCATGGAAAGATAAAGAAAACGTTCTTTAGGCGCGAGGAATTGCCGAAGCAGATTGAATTGACAGACTGGTATTTACATAAAAGGAGCAGTGGCTGAAAAAATAAAGAAGCAAGGAAATTCCTTGCTTCTTACGTAGAAGGGCGGTTCGGGCCGCCTAATTTTTTATCTAAAGAATCGATTGCCTTTGATTCAGTCTTTTTTTGCTGGCCGGCTTTTTTCGGTCTTGTTTTCATACGGCACCTCCTCACAAGTATCGTTTGCATTAATGAGGAGGATCATACAATTTTTGCGGGTGTTTTTGTCGAAAACTTCAGCTTTTCGTGGAATACCTGTTTGTTTGGCGATTTGCTTCTAGTTTTGTCATGAGGAAGGAAAGAGCCTTGAGAGCAAAGAATGTTAACCGGGAGAGACAAGGAAAGGGAGGTACACGAATGTCCGGTTATGTATGCAAGACAGATATTCTCCGTATGCTTTCTGATATAGAAGATGAATTAACGCGAGCTGAGCAAAGCCTGAATCATTCTGTAAATGCATTAGAGGCTGAGATGCGGGAAACGGAGAACGATCGCCTAAGTGTGCTCGAAGAAGAAATCATAGATCTTCATATTTGTATAAATGAGCTGTATCAATCGCCTGAACACAGGTATGCGTTTGAGAAGGTATACCGCATCGGCTGAATTTGTGAGTGAAATTTGGTACGATAGGCATTGAGGTGAAAGATATTGCTATCACAAACTTTGCTGGAAATGACCGAGCAAATGATTGAAGTTGCTGAAAAAGGCGCTGATCGGTATCAGGAAGGAAAAAACAGTAATCATTCTTATGATTTTTTTGAGACGATAAAGCCTGCAGTTGAAGAGAATGATGAACTGGCTGCTCGCTGGGCAGAGGGTGCTCTTGAATTGATAAAAGTCCGCCGGCCAAAATATGTGCATAAAGAGCAAATTGAGGCCGTAAAGGATAATTTCCTGGAATTGGTCCTTCAATCTTATGTTCATCATATTCATAAAAAACGATTCAAGGACATCACTGAGTCAGTCCTTTATACATTGCACGCAGTAAAGGATGAAATTGCAAGAGAAGACAGCCGGTAAAAGGCTGTCTTCTTTTCGTTTTTATAGGGGGCCGGACGTTAATTCATCTCATATGCCGGGCTTTCTGCTCCATTTGCTTCGAGAACCTTCATACTGTTACGAAACTCAGTTATGCTGAGATGTCCTTGAATATAGAGGAACTTGGCAAAGTCCATCAGTTTATTCATACAGTCTGTTTCATATTTCTTCATTTCTGCAAAACGTTTGCTTAAGTATGATACGTTCATTATGGTGCATCCCCTCTCATCTGTATTGAAAATATGGTACCATAATGATTCGACTTTTTTCTGTTTTTGAAAAATTTAAACTTTCGACACAATTTGACAAATGCTAATCATCACTTGTGACACAAACAATAGAAGTCATTCATACATATATAGAAGAGAAATATGTTGTGTTTAGGGGGGAATCGCAATGAACGGGAGCTCTCGAAGCTATCCTCGGCAAATGGGCTATTATTATCCTCAGCATATGCAAGGATATTATCAGCAGGCTGCACCCGGTTATTTAGAGCAACAACTGCCTCAGCAGCATTATGGACAGCAGGATTATTATCAGCCTTATGCTCCGATCCAGCCTATGCCTATGCAGCCGCCTGTATTTTCTAACCCTTATCCTATCCCAAGGCCTAATCAACAGCAGCCTTCACAATTTCAAAGCATTATGTCGCAGTTCAAAAAAGCCAATGGGAAATTTGATTTTAATAAAATGATGGATACGACAGGTCAAGTAATGAGTGCAATGAATCAGGTCGGATCTTTAATAAAGGGATTTACCAGCTTTTTTAAATGACAGAAGCATGAATGAATCGTTCATTCATGCTTATTTTTTGGAAAGAAAAGTGTCATTGTCTGCTCGTTCCAAGACGTTTCCATATCTTCTTGGCGAACTTCATAAGGCAGCTGAACCGTTCTTGTCATGCTTGTAAAGGTAGCCTCATTTTGGTGTTTCTGTTTTTCTTGGAGTGTTACATGGAGATACCTCGATTTAACATCAACGACGATCTCGCCATCTCGAAACGTCGCCGGAATGGTAATATCGATATACAGCCCAGTATCTCTTTCTCTGACATGTATGGTCGTCTGCACATCCTTTAAACTCGAGTTGATTAGGTTCTGAAATCCGTTTATAAGGTTGCCGAACGCTGAGGATTGAAAAAGAGTGTCGATTGCCTCCGTTATGATTTCTTCTTTCTTTTGCAGTTCGTTCTTTTTGTCATCATGGAATTCCAATATCGCCACCGCCTTTTTTAACCAGATTATGCGTCTATGCCAGATGTTGTTATAAATTGAAGCAAAATTGAAAGTGTGGTTAAATAGTGGTGAATGAAGGGATAACGGTTGAAGTGAATGAGAAGGGAGAAAATACATTGCTGAAAAAATTATTCGGAATGGGCAAAATTCAGGAAAAGGTGACAGAAGAGGTTATTTATTCTCCGGCAGACGGTACAGTAATGGACCTGTCAGATGTGCCGGACCCTGTTTTTTCACAGAAAATGATGGGAGAAGGAATAGCGGTGGAACCTTCTAGCGGTGAAATCGTTTCTCCCGCTGAAGGTGAAGTCATTCAGATTTTCCACACCAAACACGCCGTTGGCATTCGGACTCGCTCGGGAATTGAGCTGTTAATTCATGTCGGGCTGGAGACAGTCAATATGAACGGAGAAGGATTTACTGCCCACATTAAAGAAGGGGATAAAGTGAAGGTCGGTGACCCGCTGATTACATGTGATTTGGAATTAATAAAAGAAAAAGCGAGCAGCACAGTCATCCCAATCGTTATAATGAATGGTGAGGCTGTAGGATCAATGGTATCGGCAGGCGAAAAGGCTGCTCGTAAAGGCGAATCAAAGCTCTTTACAATAAAAGCGAAATAAGCAGGGCGTATGCCTTGCTTTTTTTATTCAATTGTATAAAATTTGCACCTAGCCATGCAAACAAATATTCGGTAAACTGTACTTGACAAAGAGGTGTAAAGAATGAAAAAGAAATCACTGACTGAACTCATTTCTGATTTAAAAGGAAATGAAAACGTTGTGAATTGGCATGAAATTGAGCCTCGGGAAGCAAAAACAAGGCCTATGCCCGAAAGTATAGACGAGAGAATCAAAGCGGCCCTTTCGAAAAGGGGCATTGATGAACTATATACTCACCAATATTCCGCTTTTCAATATGTGCAAAAAGGAGAGAGCATCGTTACCGTAACGCCAACAGCATCAGGAAAAACGTTATGCTACAACCTCCCAGTCCTGCAGTCCATCGCCCAAGATGAAACAAACCGGGCGTTATATTTATTTCCGACTAAAGCGCTGGCACAAGACCAAAAGAGCGAGCTAAATGAAATTATTGATGAAATGGGCATTGATATTAAAAGCTTTACATATGACGGGGATACGTCTCCGGCAATCAGACAAAAGGTGAGAAAAGCAGGTCATATTGTCATTACAAACCCCGATATGCTGCATTCTGCCATTCTACCGCATCATACGAAATGGGTCAGTTTGTTTGAAAACCTTAAGTATATCGTCATCGATGAGCTTCATACGTATCGAGGTGTGTTCGGCAGCCATGTGGCAAATGTGATCCGGCGGCTGAAGCGGATCTGCCGGTTTTATGGAAGTGATCCAGTTTTTATTTGTACTTCCGCAACGATTGCCAACCCAAAGGAATTGGGAGAGCAGCTGACAGGCAAACCGATGCGGCTGGTCGATGACAACGGCGCACCGAGCGGACGCAAGCATTTTGTGTTTTACAATCCGCCAATTGTGAACAAACCGCTGAATATTAGAAGGAGCGCAACCGCAGAAGTGAATGAACTGGCGAAAGAGTTCCTTAAAAACAAAGTGCAGACCATTGTTTTTGCCAGAAGCAGAGTTCGGGTGGAAATTATTTTAAGCCATATTCAGGAGCTTGTGAAAAAAGAGATTGGAACAAAATCAATCAGAGGCTATCGGGGAGGCTATCTGCCGAAAGAGCGAAGAGAAATCGAAAGAGGCCTGAGAGAAGGCGACATTTTAGGAGTGGTCAGTACGAATGCCTTAGAGCTTGGTGTTGATATCGGCCAGCTGCAAGTGTGTGTAATGACTGGGTATCCCGGAAGTGTTGCAAGTGCTTGGCAGCAGGCCGGACGAGCCGGCAGAAGACACGGTGAATCTTTGATTATTTTGGTAGCCAATTCAACACCGATTGACCAATATATTGTGCGGCATCCTGAATATTTCTTTAATCGTTCGCCGGAATCTGCAAGAATCAATCCGGAGAATTTGATTATTTTAGTAGACCACTTAAAGTGTGCGGCTTATGAGCTTCCTTTTAGAGCTGATGAAGAATTTGGAGCCATGGAAGTCAGTGATATTCTTGAGTATCTTCAGGAAGAGGCTGTTCTTCACCGCAACGGCGAACGGTACCATTGGGCAAGTGAGTCGTTTCCTGCTTCAAACATCAGTTTGCGTTCCGCCTCCCAGGAAAATGTCGTTATAGTTGATCAGTCGGATATTGCAAATGTAAGGATTATCGGTGAAATGGACCGTTTTAGCGCGATGACGCTTTTGCATGATGAAGCGATTTATTTGCATGAAGGCGTTCAGTATCAAGTTGAGAAGCTCGATTGGGACCATAAAAAGGCGTATGTCAGAAAAGTCGATGTCGAATATTATACGGATGCAAACCTGGCAGTTCAGCTGAAGGTATTAGAAATCGATAAAACGAAAGAAAAAAGCCGTACGTCATTGCACTACGGAGACGTCACTGTCAATGCCCTGCCGACCATTTTTAAAAAAATAAAAATGACCACTTTTGAAAATATTGGGTCTGGACCTATTCATTTGCCGGAAGAAGAACTGCATACAAGTGCAGCTTGGCTCGAAATCAAAACAGCGGATGAAGACATCGGGGAAAAGACACTGGAACAGCTGCTTCTTGGCATCTCGAATGTGCTGCAGCATATTGTCCCTGTGTATATCATGTGTGATCGAAATGATGTTCATGTTGTTTCTCAAATTAAAGCAGCCCATACCGGATTGCCAACTATATTTTTATATGATCATTATCCGGGCGGTATCGGTTTGGCGGAGGAAGTCTTTAAACGTTTTTCAGACATTAATGAAGCGGCGAAACAACTGATTACACATTGTCCTTGTCATGACGGCTGTCCGTCTTGTATAGGTACGGAAATAGAAGGGATAAAAGCAAAGGAAAGAATTTTGCAGCTGTTGGATCAAATGTCGTAAGGAGGGAGGCGAGGCCGGATATGTCATTAAAAGGGAAACTCCAGCGGATGAAAAAGCACATGGTGCTCGACGAAGGAGAACAAAAAATAGAAGCAGGCAAACAAGAAAACCACTTTGATGACATCCCGTTTTTAGAAGAGTGGGAGGCTTTTGGCATGAAGCCTTTCATCTTCGAAGATGAATATTGCCTCATCAGAGAAGTAGAATATCCGCTTTCTCACCGCCATGGGTTATACAGCTTTTCTGAGCTTGAGGAAGTGATCACACTGTGGAATCAAAGCGGCCTGTCGCATACGTTGTCAGCAAAAGGGTATAACAAAAACAACCTCTTTTTCTTTGATACAGAAACAACCGGTCTTGGGGGTGGAGCTGGGAATACCATTTTTTTGCTTGGGCATGCGAGAGTATATGAAGACCGAGTGACAGTCAAACAGCATCTTTTGCCCAAACCGGGGAACGAAGTCGCCTTGTACCAAAGCTTTTTAAGCGAGGTTGACATTACATCACTTGTGACCTACAACGGCAAAGCCTTTGATTGGCCGCAGGTGAAAACAAGGCACACCTTGATCCGTGACAGACTTCCGAAGCTTCCGGAGTTTGGCCACTTTGATCTTTTGCATGGAGCTAGACGCCTGTGGAAACACAAAATGGACCGTGTATCTCTTGGCACGGTTGAAAAAGAGGAGCTCGGCATCCGCAGGCTAGAAGACACACCGGGCTACTTGGCGCCAATGCTTTACTTTCATTTTATCAAGGCGCAAGAGCCGGATCTTTTAAAAGGTGTCCTGCATCATAATGAAATGGATGTGTTATCACTCATTTCATTGTACATCCATATGTCTAAAAAAATCCTTTCAGAATCACATGCGCCAAAAGAACACAGTGAAGCCTATGCTATGGCGAAATGGTTTATGGCTCATAAAGAAACGGACCAAGCGATGAAGCAGTTGGAAAGGCTTATAGAAAAATCGTTTGAGGACCAGGACAGTGCACGGCTGGATTTATCGCTCCTGTACAAAAAACAAAATCGCTTGGAAGAAGCAGTGCCGCTTTGGGAAAAGCTGTCCCGCTCGCAAAACCAGAAGTGCAGGTACGCTGCTGTAATAGAGCTCGCGAAATATTTTGAGCATAAGAAAAAAAAATTCGGAAAAGCATTGCAAATAGCAGAGCAATTGCTTAGCGATGCGGCATGCTTATCAGAGAAAGAAACTGAAAAACTGCATGTGAGAATTGCCCGGCTGAAGAGGAAATATTCCTCTTAAATATTCCCCGGGAAAGCGCAAAAGACGACTTGTTTCGCCATGAATTTTTTTTGCTGAATTCACATTGATTTTGTTGTAGAATAGCGGCGAATCCTGTAAAATGACGTTAGTTATTTTTAAAGGGAGAGTTGGTATGTATAAGGGTGTTTTCTACTTGTTCTTTGTTGTGGTATTTTTGATTGCTTTTGTGTTTTCAAACTTTAAAGACAGCTTAATTGCACACTTTTAAAATAGGTCTTTGCATCAGAACATGTACCCCTTATTTTTCATAGCTTAGTATTGTAATAAAGTTTATGGAAAGGGGATTTTATCATGCATCACTGCAGACCGCATATGATGGCGCCAATTGTCCATCCTACTCATTGCTGTGAACACCATACGTTTTCGAAGACTATCGTGCCGCACATTCACCCACAGCATACAACAAACGTAAACCACCAGCATTTTCAGCACGTTCATTACTTTCCACACACTTTCTCAAATGTTGACTCGGCTACGCATCAGCATTTTCAAGCAGGAAAACCTTGCTGCGACTACTAGTATGGAAAACGTGCAGCTTGATGGTGTAAACAATGCAGCACAACAAATGGGGCCCACGGGAGCCCCATTTTTTAAAGCAGGTGAAATGATGAAAGTATTGGCAATAACGGGCTATAAACCGTTTGAACTCGGGATATTTAAGCAGGATGACAAGGCGCTGTATTACATAAAAAAAGCCATTAAGAACCGGCTGATTGCTTTTTTGGATGAAGGATTAGAATGGATTTTAATTTCGGGCCAGCTTGGAGCGGAGCTGTGGGCGGCAGAAGCTGCATATGATTTGCAGGAGGAATACCCTGACTTAAAGGTAGCTGTCATCACACCATTTTACGAGCAGGAAAAGAACTGGAAAGAACCGAATAAGGAACAGTATGAAGCAGTTCTGGCTCAGGCAGACTATGAAGCAAGCCTGACTCACCGTCCTTATGAAAGCCCGCTTCAATTCAAACAAAAAAATCAGTTCTTCATTGATAAGTCCGACGGGCTTCTGCTTTTATATGACCTGGAAAAGGAAGGCTCCCCTAAGTATATGCTTGGGTCAGCGGAAAAAAGGCGCGAACAGGATGGCTATCCCATCTACTTTATTACAATGGATGACTTGAGAGTGACAGTAGAGGAAGACAGCTACTCATAGCAATAAGAGAAATTTGACAACCGTACAGATTTCTGAAAAAATATATGTGATGATTCACGATACGAGGTGAAAAAGATGCTTGCTGATAAAGTAAAGCTTTCTGCGAAAGAAATTTTGGAAAAAGAATTTAAAACAGGCGTTAGAGGCTACAAGCAAGAAGACGTTGACAAATTTTTAGATATGATTATTAAGGATTATGAAACCTTCCATCAAGAAATTGAAGAACTGCAGCAGGAAAATCTTCAGCTGAAAAAACAGCTTGAAGAAGCAAGTAAAAAACAGCCTGTGCAATCTAACACAACAAACTTTGATATTTTAAAACGGCTGTCTAACTTAGAAAAACACGTTTTTGGCAGCAAGCTTTATGATTGATCACGCTTGAAAAAAATGGCGCTTGTAAATTGTAATCAGTTGTTATATAATAATTCATGTTCTTAACGTTCGGGTAATCGCTGCAGATCTTGAATCTGTAGAGGAAAGTCCATGCTCGCACGGTGCTGAGATGCCCGTAGTGTTCGTGCCTAGCGAAGTCATAAGCTAGGGCAGTCTTTAGAGGCTGACGGCAGGAAAAAAGCCTACGTCTTCGGATATGGCTGAGTATCCTTGAAAGTGCCACAGTGACGAAGTCTCACTAGAAATGGTGAGAGTGGAACGCGGTAAACCCCTCGAGCGAGAAACCCAAATTTTGGTAGGGGAACCTTCTTAACGGAATTCAACGGAGAGAAGGACAGAATGCTTTCTGTAGATAGATGATTGCCGCCTGAGTACGAGGTGATGAGCCGTTTGCAGTACGACGGAACAAAACATGGCTTACAGAACGTTAGACCACTTACATTTAAAATGATGAAAACAAGCTCTCCCGTATAAGGAGAGCTTTTATCTTGAAAAGAGAAAAGTTTTAAAAGACAGGGTGATACGATGAAGAAGTATACACTAATTGCAACGGCGCCGATGGGCATTGAAGCTGTTGTCGCAAAGGAAGTACGAGATTTAGGATACGAATGCAAGGTTGATAACGGGAAAGTTATTTTTGAAGGTGATGCACTTGCCATCTGCCGTTCGAACCTTTGGCTTAGAACAGCCGACCGCATAAAGGTTCAGGTTGCTTCTTTTAAAGCGAAAACATTTGATGAACTGTTTGAAAAAACGAAAGCGATTAACTGGCGCTCATTTATACCTGAAAACGGGAAATTCCCTGTCATCGGAAAATCGGTAAAATCAACACTTGCAAGCGTTCCCGACTGTCAGCGGATCGTCAAAAAAGCAATTGTCGAAAAGCTCAAGCTGCAGTCCGGCAAAGCTAATGATTGGATTGAAGAAACAGGTGCCGAATATAAAGTGGAAATTTCTTTATTGAAAGATCAGGCTCTGATTACGCTGGACTCATCAGGGACGGGCCTTCACAAACGAGGATACCGTGTCGATCAGGGCGGTGCGCCGATTAAAGAAACACTTGCTGCAGCTTTGGTGCAATTAACCAATTGGACGCCCGACCGCCCGTTTGTTGATCCTTTCTGCGGCTCCGGAACAATTGCGATAGAAGCGGCGTTAATTGGCCAAAACATCGCCCCGGGATTCAACCGCGATTTTGTATCAGAGGATTGGGAATGGATCGGTAAAGATCTGTGGAACAAAGCGCGGCTTGAAGTCGAAGAAAAGGCAAATTATGATCAGCCGCTTACAATTTTCGCTAGCGACATAGACCACCGCATGGTTCAAATCGCAAAAGAAAATGCAGAGGAAGCAGGACTGGGAGATTTAATCCAGTTCAAGCAGATGCAGGTCAAAGATTTTACCACAAATCTGGAGTTTGGCGTAATTGTCGGCAACCCGCCATATGGAGAGCGTCTCGGCGAGAAAAAAGCCGTTGAGCAGATGTACAAAGAAATGGGGCAGGCGTTCGAGCCGCTTGATACTTGGTCTGTGTATATGCTGACATCAAATGAAAACTTTGAGGAAGCATATGGCAGAAAAGCAACGAAGAAACGAAAACTCTTTAACGGGTTTATTAAAACGGATTATTATCAATACTGGTCAAAAGTAAGACCGCAGCGCAAGAAAACAGAAAACGCATAAAAAGAAGACGCTCTGCATGCGTCTTCTTTCATCTTTCAGCCCTATTCTATCGTTACCAACGGTGAGCTTTCGCGTTGCTTCTCAATATAATGTTGGTTTGGGACATTTCAGTGTGACCGTTTACTTGAGACTTAGAACGTTTAGGCCGCGTCCAATTGTGATGAAACAGTTCAGAATGCTGATCTAATCGGTTTCTATAACTCATGTCAACATCACTCCCTGATAGAATATTGTTGATAAGACGGATAATCCGGAGACGGAATATCAAGTGTAGTTTGTGCATGTTCCGGTGATAACATGCGGTAAAGCATGTATATAAAATGAAAAGTTCGCATACAATGATGATTATTTCCATCAGAGGTGATCTCATGCTGAACAGCGAACATTTTAATCTTATTCAAAGGGCGCTTGACGCAACAGCAAACGAGCTGAAGGAGCTCGGAACTGATTCGTCTCCGTCTGTGATTTCGCATGCGCAAACTGATTTAGAAAAAGCGGTAGAACATATTTATTCAACAGACCATCCTTTTTTATCGTCGCATGTGATCAATCGTAAGTAAACTGCAAAAAACTTGGCATTGCCAAGTTTTTTTATTGTATTCATCAGCGGAAAATGATATTATTGGTGGTCTGAATGTCGAATAGTTGGGGGTTGGAACTAGGTGACAACATCACGTTTGCCTTTTTCTTTAACGAAAACAAAGAATTTTTATGAAGAATTGAACAATTGGATTGGTGACGTGTTTTACGATATCCTTCCCGAAAAAGGGTTTGATCTTCGGGACGAGCAAGTATTTATGGCTTTTCAGCTGGAGCGGGCGTTTAAAGAGAAAAAAGTCATGTTCGCCGAAGCTGGAGTGGGAACGGGGAAAACGCTGGTTTATCTTCTTTTTGCAATCAGCTATGCAAGGTATGTCGGCAAACCCGCCATCATCGCTTGTGCAGATGAAACATTAATTGAACAGCTGGTGAAAAAAGAGGGCGATATTTCTAAGCTGGCTGAGCATCTTGATCTGAAAATTGATACAAGACTGTCAAAATCACATGAACAATATTTATGCTTGAAGAAGCTTGAAAAAACAATGCAGCGTTCTGATGATGATAAATGGCTGGATCTTTATGAGTCGTTACCGTCATTTGTCCACGAGTCACAGGCGATGCAGCGCTTTTATCCGTATGGCGACCGTAAGCAGTACGCAAATCTATCGAATGAAGAGTGGTCTGACGTAAGCTACGACTCGTTTCAGGACTGTCTGACTTGTGATATGAGACACAGATGCGGTCTGACACTTTCCAGAGATTACTACCGCAAGTCAACGGACTTAATCATTTGTTCCCATGATTTTTATATGGAGCATGTGTGGACGGAAGAATCACGCAAACGAGAGGGCCAGCTGCCGCTCTTGCCTGATCATAGTGCAGTTGTATTTGATGAGGGGCATTTGTTAGAGTTTGCTGCGCAAAAAGCGCTAACCTATAGAGTGAAGCAGTCTACTCTTGAATTGTTTTTAGAACGATTGCTGCAAAATGACATCAGAGAAGAGTTTGCAGAATTGATTGAAGATGCGCTTCTCGCAAACGACGAATTTTTCTATGTTCTTTCTGAAGAATCAAAGGAAGTAGCCGGTTCACACCGTTTAGAAATAAAAAATGACCAGCGTGTCAAAAAGGCGGCGGACGAGCTTTGCCGTTTACTTGATAAAATCGGTGAGGCACTTGTATTTGAGTCTGAAATGTATACGATTGATCAATACGAGCTGTCAGTAGTGGAAGAATATGTTGAACAAATGGCGTATTCATTATCTCTATATCAAAAGGATGCGATCAGCTGGCTGGAGAAAAAGGAAGCAGAATCAACCTTTGTCGTGATGCCGAGAACGGTAGCAGAAGTACTTGGCGAAAAAGTGTTTTCTAAGAAAATTCCTTATATCTTTTCTTCTGCTACGCTGTCAGAAGGCGGTTCGTTTGATTATATTGCCGACAGTCTTGGGATTCATGATTATTTGTCATTAACTGTTGATTCCCCTTATGATTATGACGAGCAAATGAGTATTAATCTATACGCAAAAACAGATATGGCCGCTGAACAAAAAACGGCTGAAACGGTTGAAACAATCAAACGTTACAAAGGAAGAACGCTGGTGCTTTTCCCTTCTTTTGAAGAATTAAACGAGTTTAAAGAGCTGTCGGCGGCATGGGAGCTGCCGTATCCAATTTTCTTTGAAGGTGATGAGGAAATCAGCAGCTTAGTAGAGAAATTCCAAGAGGAAGAGGAAACAGTACTTTGTTCAGTTCACTTATGGGAAGGACTCGACATTCCCGGTGACGCATTGAAGAATGTTACCATTTGGTCATTGCCGTTCCCGCCACACGATCCTGTATTTACAGCGAAGCGCAACGGAGCGAAAAAAGATCCGTTCGAAGAAGTTGATCTGCCATATATGTTGTTACGTGTACGGCAGGGCATCGGGCGCCTGATTCGCTCGAATCAAGACAGCGGCTCGATTCACATTTACGCTGGCGGAGAAAATGAACGCATCATTGATGAGGTCAAAAAGGTCTTGCCTGTTGAACCGCACATGATGTAATGGAAAAAAGCTGACGATCGTTCGTCAGCTTTTTTTATTTGTCAGCGGGATAGCCAGCCGCCATCAACTGCTAAAATATGTCCATTTACATAATCTGAAGCACGTGATGCCAAAAAGACTGCAGTCCCCCCGATATCATCCGCTTGGCCCCAGCGGCCGGCAGGAATTCTCTTTAAAATGTCCTCATTTCGCTTTTCGTCATCCCGAATAGGCTTTGTATTCGCAGTAGAAATATAGCCTGGGGCGATTGCGTTGACCTGAATACCTGACGCTGCCCACTCATTTGCAAATGATTTTGTCAAACCGGCAACAGCGTGTTTGCTCGCGGTGTAAGCCGGAACGAGGATGCCGCCTTGAAAAGACAGGAGAGAGGCAATATTAATAATCTTTCCATGACCTCTTTTCAGCATGTGCCTGCCAGCAAGCTGTGTCAGAATAAACAGGCTGTTTAGATTGACATTCAGTACGTGCTGCCAGTTCTCTTCTGGAAAATCATCCGCTTTTTCCCGATGAATAATGCCGGCATTATTGACAAGGATGTCGATCTGCCTGTTTTCAAACAGCTCAGCTGCAGAATCCTTTATCGCTTCCGGCTTGCTCATGTCCAATGTAAAAGATGTAAATATCCGGCCTTCCTGTTCCACAAGCTGCTGTGTTTCAGACAGACTGCTTGTATGTGATGTGCCGATAATATCAGCGCCAGCCCCGGCTAGGGCTTTGGCTATTCCTTGACCGATCCCTGTTCCCGGGCCTGTCACCAGCGCTGTTTTTCCTTCTAATGAAAAGGCGTCATGTAGATAACCCATCTTATTTCAGCCCATCCATCGGAACGAGATCCATGTCCGTAAATGTGTAATTTTCTCCAGCCATCGCCCACACAAAGCTATAGTTTGATGTTCCTGCGCCAGAATGAATAGACCAGGCGGGAGAAAGGACAGCCTGCTCATTTCCAACAACAAGATGGCGTGTTTCATCCGGCTGGCCCATGAAATGAAATACCTTTGAGTCCTTTTCAAGATCCAGATAAAGATAAGCCTCCATCCGACGGTCATGAACGTGTGCTGGCATGGTATTCCAGTTGTTGTTTTGATCTAACATCGTTATTCCCATCATCAGCTGACAGCTTTTAATGCCATCCTGATGAATGACTTTGTACAGACTTCTGACATTAGACGCTGCATCATCACCAAGGCGGTCCGGTGTCAGTTCAGGTAGGGCGGCTTTTTGTGTCGGATAGCTTTTGTGGGCGCAAGCGGAGACGAAGTAAAACTTCGCTTTTTCCCCGTTCAGGCTTGAAAACGATACATCCTGATTGCCCATTCCAATATAGAGAAAATCCTTTGTTTGAAGCACATATTCATCATCGCCAACCCTGACAGCGCCAGGCTGGCCGACATTAATAATCCCGATTTCACGCCGTTCCAAAAAGAAGTCTGTTTTTAGAAAATCACCTGCATCAAGCTTCAGTTCACTTTGCCCTGGAGCCGCTCCGCCGATGACAACCCGGTCTTCATGTGAGTAATACATCGTAAGTTTGTTTTCTGTAAATAAAGAATCCATTAAGAAATGACTGCGAAGCTCCTCTGTTGTAAAGCGTTTTACTTGTTCAGGATGTACAGAATAACGATTTTCCATTATATTTCCTCCTTGGTTAGGATTTCAGCATCACTTGAATGAAAATATTTTGGTAACGGTTTCAAAGAAAATTTTAGGATAAATAGTGAAAAGAGTCAACGAAAAAATAATGAATTGACACATTATTAAAAAAACTCTTCCCAAATTTTAAAATTATGGTATTCTTTTGTTGTAACGGTTTTGAAATCGGTTTCAAATATATGAGATACAGGAGCACTTGAATGAAAAAGAAAACAACAGGCCATACAACCATCAAAGATGTAGCTGAATGTGCAGGAGTTTCGAAATCGACAGTTTCCCGCTATATTAACGGAAAAATTGACGCGATTTCTCCTGAAAAAGTGAAAAACATTAAAAAGGCAATCGCAGAATTGAATTATCGGCCGAGTAAAATGGCACAAGGTTTGAAAATAAAAAAAAGCAAGTTAATCGGATTTGTTGTAGCTGACATTACAAATCCTTTTTCGGTCGCTGCTTTTAGGGGAGTCGAAGAGGTTTGTGATCAATATGGATACAGCATTATGGTGTGCAACACAGATAACAGTCCTGAAAAAGAGCGGGAAATGCTCTTAAAGCTAGAAGCCCATTCGGTTGAGGGCTTGATTTTAAACGCAACAGGGGAAAACAAGGATGTACTCCGCGCTTTTGCTGAACAGCAAATTCCAACAATCTTAATTGACCGGAAACTGCCGGATCTGAAACTGGATACCGTAACGACTGACAACAGATGGATCACAAAAGAGATTCTTCAGAAGGTGTACAGCAAAGGGTATACTGATGTCGCGCTGTTTACCGAACCGATTTCCTCTATCAGCCCTCGTGCAGAAAGAGCAGCTGTGTATCAGGAAATGGCTTCGGTTCAAAATGTGAACGGGCTTGTCAGATTGCATGAAATTGACGTAAAAGACAAGGAGCAGCTTAAGGCGGCGCTTCGTTCTTTTCACAAGGAAATGTCGGAGCAAAAAAAAGCGATTCTGGCTTTGAATGGCTTGATTATGCTGAAAATCATCAGCTGTATGGAAGAGCTTGGCCTGCGCATCCCTCAAGATATAGGGATTGCAGGATTCGATGATACGGAGTGGTACAAACTGATCGGTCCAGGCATTACAACGATCGCCCAGCCGTCACATGATATGGGCAGGACGGCGATGGAACGTGTATTAAAAAGGATTGAAGGTGACAAAGGAGCGCCTCAAACCATTGAATTAGAGGCAAAAGTCATCATGAGAAAGTCACTTTAATCCTAGGTGCCCTCAACTAAGAGGAGGTTGGGAAGAGATGAAGCTTGATGCGGTGACATTCGGGGAATCAATGGCCATGTTTTACGCAAATGAGTATGGAGGCCTTCATGAAGTATCCACTTTTTCTAAAGGGCTTGCCGGAGCAGAAAGCAATGTCGCCTGCGGCCTTGCCAGACTCGGATTCCGAATGGGATGGATGAGCAAGGTCGGCAATGATCAGCTCGGAACGTTTATTTTACAAGAGCTTAAAAAAGAGGGAGTGGATGTGTCCCGCGTGATCCGCTCGCAGGACGAAAATCCCACCGGGCTGCTGCTTAAGTCAAAAGTGAAAGAAGGCGACCCGCAAGTTACCTACTATAGGAAAAACTCAGCTGCAAGCACATTAACTTCTGCTGAATATCCGAGAGATTATTTTCAATGCGCAGGTCATTTGCATGTGACAGGTATTCCGCCTGCCTTATCAGCCGAGATGAAAGACTTCACGTACCATGTCATGAACGACATGAGAAACGCAGGGAAAACCATTTCATTCGACCCTAATGTAAGACCTTCGCTTTGGCCTGATCAAGCAACAATGGTACACACAATCAACGATCTGGCTGGGCTTGCAGACTGGTTTTTCCCGGGTATCGCAGAGGGAGAGCTATTGACCGGAGAAAAAACACCTGAAGGCATTGCCGACTATTATTTGAAAAAAGGTGCCAGCTTTGTCGCTATTAAACTCGGAAAAGAAGGCGCTTACTTTAAAACGGGGACAAGTGAAGGATTTCTAGAAGGCTGCCGGGTCGACCGGGTGGTTGATACGGTCGGCGCCGGAGACGGATTTGCAGTCGGTGTAATCAGCGGTATCCTAGACGGCTTGTCGTACAAGGATGCGGTGCAAAGGGGAAATGCGATTGGCGCTTTGCAAGTGCAGGCACCGGGAGATATGGACGGTTTGCCGACCAGGGAGAAATTAGCTTCTTTTTTATCTGCTCAAAGAACGGTTCACCAAAAGAAAGGGGATTATTAATATGGAGTCCAAAGTCGTTGAAAACCGTCTGAAAGAAGCAAAGCTGATTGCAGTCATTCGTTCAAAGGATACGCAGGAGGCCTGTCAGCAGATTGAGAGTTTGTTAGATAAAGGGATTCGTGCAGTTGAAGTGACGTATACGACCCCCGGGGCATCAAATATTATCGAATCCTTCCGTAATAGGGAAGATATTTTAATTGGCGCGGGCACGGTCATCACCGCGCAGCAAGCTGGGGAAGCTGCTGAGGCTGGCGCGCAGTTTATTGTCAGTCCGGGTTTTTCAGCTGATCTTGCTGAACATCTATCTTTTGTAAAGACACATTATATCCCCGGCGTCTTGACTCCGAGCGAAATTATGGAAGCGCTGACATTCGGTTTTACGACATTAAAGCTGTTCCCAAGCGGTGTGTTTGGCATCCCGTTTATGAAAAATTTAGCGGGTCCTTTCCCGCAGGTGACCTTTATTCCGACAGGCGGGATACATCCGTCTGAAGTGCCGGATTGGCTTAGAGCCGGAGCTGGCGCCGTCGGAGTCGGCAGCCAGCTGGGCAGCTGTTCAAAAGAGGATTTGCAGGCTGTTTTCCAAGTGTAAGCGGAATTGTTTTTTCATAACCGGAGGATGGGAGAATCCACAATATGAAAATCAAGGCGACAATTGAACGGGTACCTGGCGGAATGATGATTATTCCGCTATTTCTTGGAGCGGCGCTCAACACGTTTGCGCCTGGAACAGCGGAGTTCTTTGGAGGGTTTACGGGTGCTTTGATTACCGGAACGCTGCCGATACTGGGTGTTTTTATCTTTTGCGTAGGAGCAACGATTGATTTTCGTTCTTCAGGCTATATCGCAAGAAAAGGAATCACGTTATTATTGGGAAAGGTCGGATTTGCGGCGCTGCTTGGCGTGATCGCAGCGCAATTTATACCTGACGAAGGCATACAATCCGGCTTTTTTGCAGGCCTTTCTGTTTTAGCAATTGTCGCGGTAATGAATGAAACGAACGGCGGACTGTATTTGGCGCTCATGAATCACATGGGAAGAAAAGAGGATGCGGGCGCTTTCGCCTTTATCAGTACAGAATCTGGTCCTTTTATGACCATGGTGACGTTTGGTGTGACGGGACTTGCCGCATTCCCATGGGAAACGCTGGCAGCGACAGTCATCCCGTTTTTACTTGGATGTATACTTGGAAATCTGGATCATGATCTCAGAGACTTATTCAGCAAGGTTGTGCCGGCGATCATTCCATTTTTCGCCTTTTCGCTCGGCAATACCTTGAATTTTGGAATGCTGATCCAATCAGGGCTGCTCGGCATTTTTATCGGAGTTTCTGTCGTCATTTTATCGGGCAGTTCTTTGTTTTTGCTTGATCGTTTTATTGCGCGGGGAGATGGTGTCGCGGGAGTGGCCGCTTCTTCTACGGCAGGGGCGGCTGTAGCCGTGCCATATGCATTAGCGGAAGCGAATGCCTCATTTGCGCCAGTTGCTGAGTCGGCAACTGCAATTATCGCGACAAGCGTTATTGTCACCTCGCTCTTAACCCCGCTGGCAACAGTGTGGGTAGATAAAAAAATCAAGCAGAAAAAGCGGAGAACACCTCCTCCAAAAAATCAAATGACGATCAACTGAATAAAAAGGCTGCCGCAAAACATACCGGCAGCCTTTTATACAAACAATTTGACTTTCATACCCCCTTCCATTAGCCTGTAATGGAACGGCTAGAATAGGGAGGGAATGGATATGGAGATACATACATATGAAAAAGAATTTTTTGATCTTTTAAAAAGAATCTCACATTACAGCGAAGCAGTTGCGTTAATGCACTGGGACTCCAGAACAGGCGCGCCGAAAAACGGCTCAGAGGATCGTGCCGAAAGCATCGGCCAGCTTTCAACAGATATATTCAATATCCAAATATCAGATCGAATGAAGGAGCTTATCGATGTCCTGTATGAACGATTTGATGACTTGTCGGAAGATACGAAAAAAGCAGTGGAACTGGCGAAAAAAGAGTATGAAGAGAATAAGAAAATCCCTGAGGCTGAATACAAAGAATACGTGATTCTGTGTTCAAAGGCAGAAACAGCGTGGGAGGAAGCGAAAGGAAAATCTGATTTCAGCTTGTTTTCTCCTTATTTAGAACAGCTGATTGAATTCAATAAACGTTTTATTACGTATTGGGGATATCAAGAGCATCCTTATGATGCATTGCTTGATTTGTTTGAGCCCGGCGTCACGGTAAAGGTGCTTGATCAGCTGTTTGCTGAGCTGAAGGAAGCGATTATCCCTCTTGTTAAACAGGTGACAGCTTCCGGAAATAAACCAGATACAAGCTTTCTTACAAAAGCGTTCCCGAAAGAAAAGCAAAAAGAGCTCAGTCTGTATTTTTTACAGGAGCTTGGCTACGATTTTGATGGCGGAAGACTTGATGAAACCGTTCATCCGTTTGCAACTACGCTGAATCGGGGAGACGTCCGGGTCACGACGAGATATGATGAAAAAGATTTCCGGACGGCGATCTTTGGCACCATTCATGAGTGCGGGCACGCGATTTACGAGCAAAATATTGATGAAGCACTCAGTGGCACGAATTTGTCAGACGGCGCATCAATGGGAATTCATGAATCGCAATCATTATTTTACGAGAATTTTATCGGCCGCAACAAGCATTTTTGGACACCGTACTATCAGAAGATTCAAGAAGCATCACCTGAACAGTTCAAGGACATCTCCCTGGATGATTTTGTCCGGGCAATCAATGAATCAAAACCTTCATTTATCAGGGTCGAAGCGGATGAATTAACGTATCCTCTTCATATCATCATCCGTTATGAAATTGAAAAAGCGATTTTCAGCAATGAAGTGTCTGTGGAAGATCTGCCGTCGCTTTGGAATCAAAAATACCAAGATTATTTAGGGATTACACCGCAGACCGACGCAGAGGGGATTTTACAGGACGTCCATTGGGCAGGTGGTGATTTCGGCTACTTCCCATCCTATGCGCTCGGCTACATGTATGCGGCTCAGCTGAAACAAAAAATGCTTGAGGATCTCCCTGAATTTGACGCTCTCTTGGAAAGAGGAGAGTTCCATCCGATAAAGCAATGGCTGACGGAAAAGGTGCACATTCACGGAAAACGGAAAAAGCCGTTAGACATTATTAAAGATGCAACAGGAGAAGAGCTGAATGTCCGCTATTTAATTGATTATTTATCAAACAAATATTCAAATCTCTATCTGTCATAATCAAAAGCCTGGCGGCGCGGTCGTCAGGCTCTTTTATATCGAATTCCCTTGAAATACGAATGATATCTAAAAAAACAAAAATAAAGTTCGGGAATTTTTATTTTCAGCCTATGCAAGGGATTAGAATCTTGATATAATTTATTACAATGTAATAGGAACACTCATATAATCGCGTGGATATGGCACGCAAGTTTCTACCGGGCACCGTAAATGTCCGACTATGGGTGAGCAATGGAACCGCACGTGTACGGTTTTTTGTGATATCAGCATTGCTTGCTCTTTATTTGAGCGGGCAATGCTTTTTTTATTCTCATAACGGAGGTAAGACAAGATGGAAGCACTGAAACGGAAAATAGAGGAAGAAGGCGTCGTATTATCTGATCAGGTATTGAAAGTGGATTCTTTTTTGAATCACCAAATTGATCCGCTGCTTATGCAGAGAGTTGGTGACGAATTTGCGTCCAGGTTTGCAAAAGACGGTATTACCAAAATTGTGACAATCGAATCATCAGGTATCGCTCCCGCTGTAATGACGGGCTTGAAGCTGGGTGTGCCAGTTGTCTTCGCGAGAAAGCATAAATCGTTAACACTCACCGACAATTTGCTGACAGCGTCTGTTTATTCCTTTACGAAACAAACAGAAAGCCAAATCGCAGTGTCTGGGACCCACCTGTCGGATCAGGATCATGTGCTGATTATCGATGATTTTTTGGCAAATGGACAGGCAGCGCACGGGCTTGTGTCGATTGTGAAGCAAGCGGGAGCTTCTATTGCGGGAATTGGCATTGTTATTGAAAAGTCATTTCAGCCGGGAAGAGATGAACTTGTGAAACTGGGCTACCGAGTGGAATCTTTGGCAAGAATTCAGTCTTTAGAAGAAGGGAAAGTGTCCTTCGTACAGGAGGTTCATTCATGAGAAATGGATTCGGCAAAACGCTGTCTTTAGGGATTCAGCATGTTCTTGCCATGTATGCCGGCGCTATTGTTGTTCCTCTGATTGTTGGAAAAGCAATGGGACTGACTGTCGAGCAGCTGACTTACTTAGTATCGATTGATATTTTTATGTGCGGTGTGGCTACCCTTCTGCAAGTGTGGAGCAACCGATTTTTTGGGATCGGGCTTCCGGTAGTGCTTGGATGTACCTTTACAGCTGTATCGCCAATGATTGCGATTGGATCTGAATATGGGGTTTCAACAGTTTACGGCAGCATTATCGCTTCAGGCATTCTTGTCATTTTTATTTCATTTTTCTTTGGAAAGCTCGTATCGTTTTTTCCGCCGGTCGTGACAGGCTCTGTTGTTACGATTATCGGTATTACATTGATGCCGGTTGCCATGAATAACATGGCCGGCGGAGAAGGAAGTGCAGATTTCGGAGATCTCTCCAACCTTGCTCTTGCTTTTACCGTGTTGAGTATCATTGTGCTTCTGTACCGTTTTACAAAAGGCTTTATCAAGTCCGTCTCGATTTTGATCGGTATTTTGATTGGCACCTTCATCGCTTATTTTATGGGGAAAGTTCAATTTGATAATGTTTCGGACGCGGCAGTTGTTCAAATGATTCAGCCATTTTACTTCGGCGCGCCGTCTTTTCACGCAGCGCCTATCATTACGATGTCCATCGTTGCAATTGTCAGCCTTGTGGAGTCAACTGGTGTTTACTTTGCTTTAGGTGACCTGACAAACCGCCGTTTGACAGAGAAAGATTTGTCTAAAGGCTATCGAGCTGAAGGACTGGCTGTGCTTCTGGGCGGTATTTTTAACGCTTTTCCTTATACGGCATTCTCTCAAAATGTCGGGCTTGTTCAGCTCACAGGGATCAAAAAAAATGCCGTCATTGTGGTCACAGGTGTGATACTAATGGCATTTGGGCTGTTTCCAAAGATCGCTGCTTTCACGACCATTATTCCATCCGCTGTTTTGGGCGGTGCAATGGTGGCGATGTTTGGAATGGTGATCGCTTACGGAATTAAAATGCTCAGCCGCATTGATTTTGCGAAACAGGAAAATCTGCTGATTGTTGCCTGCTCAGTGGGATTGGGGCTCGGTGTGACCGTTGTGCCGGATATTTTCAAACAGCTTCCGAGTGCCTTAACGCTGCTTACAACGAATGGCATTGTGGCGGGCAGCTTTACTGCAGTCGTCTTAAATATTGTATATAACGTTTTTTCTAAAGCTAAAAAAACAGAACAAGAAGCTGACCTCGCTGAACAAAAAACAGCAGTCTAACTCCGCCGCGGCGGAGTTTTTTTGCATATAAAAAAGATTGTTGCGGCACAATGTATGCAAAGAGGTGATCGCATGGCGTTTATTTTATCCATTGGAACAAGTCTTCCTGCGTATAATGTAAACCAAGAGAAAGCGGCCGAGTTCGCCCGCTATATGTTTCAGCATTCTTTTAAGGATATTGACCGGCTGTTATCCTCCTTTAAAAACGGGCAAATCCATTCGAGACAGTTTGTTAAGCCGATTGAATGGTATAAAGAGGGGCACAGCTTTGAAGAAAAAAATCAAATATACATAGAAGAAACACTTAAACACAGCAGAGCGGCTGTTCGTGAGTGCCTCTCTCATCCGGAATTTTTTCAAGAAGCCATTCCTTATGAGAAAGTGGAAGCTGTTTTTTTCGTCTCCAGCACAGGTCTTTCCACACCGAGTATCGAGGCGCGGCTTATGAATGAACTTCCGTTTTCTCCATATACGAAGCGGATTCCGATTTGGGGGCTTGGCTGTGCAGGAGGAGCCAGCGGACTTGCGCGTGCAGCCGAATACTGCAAAGCGTATCCTGAGGCTTTTGTGCTTGTCATTGCTGCCGAGCTGTGCAGCCTGACATTCCAGCCGGAAGATAAAACGAAAAGCAATCTGATTGGCACCTCGCTTTTTGGTGACGGCATTGCCGCAGCTTTATTATGCGGAGAGAAGGCGGACCGCAGGATGTCAAAGCTGAAGCTTGCGCCGAAGATAATGGACGCCCAATCTGTTTTGATGAAACAATCAGAAGATGTCATGGGCTGGGACTTTACCGATCAAGGATTCAAAGTCATTTTCTCACGAGATATTCCGACCTTGGTGGAAAAATGGCTCAAAACAAATGTACAGATTTTTTTGGACAAACATAAGTTGTCATTCCATGATATCAGTGTTTTTTTGGCGCATCCAGGCGGAAAAAAAGTGATCGATGCATACATCAAAAGTCTCGGGCTGTCGTCAGAAAAGCTTTCATCTGCGCAAAGCATTTTGCAAAAGCACGGAAATATGTCTTCAGCCACAATCTTGTATGTGATCAAAGACCATCTGCAGAACGGACATAAAAAGGAAGATGAACGAGGACTGATTGGCGCATTAGGGCCAGGTTTTTCATCAGAGTTGCTATTATTCAGCTGGGAAAAGGGGGCCTGACTCATGTTTTGGTTGTTGATCGCCATTCTCATTGTTCAAAGAGCAGCAGAAATGGCAGTGGCCAGGCAAAACGAACAAAAGGTAAAGAAGCAAGGAGCAATTGAATTTGGCGAGAGCCACTATCCATATATCATTACGATGCATATCCTTTTTTTCCTGTCCTTAATTGCCGAAGTGCTGCTGATGAATAAACAGCCGTCCAGCTGGTGGCTCGGTATCGCTGCAGTGATTTTAAGCGTACAGATCGTACGGTATTGGGCGCTTTGTTCCTTAGGGGCATATTGGAATACGAAAATCCTTGTTGTTCCAGGTGTAGAGCTTGTAAAAAAAGGTCCATATAAATGGATGAAACATCCAAACTATGCCGTTGTTATACTCGAAATTTTGCTGATTCCGCTGCTTTATCAAGCATACGTCACCATGTGTCTGTTTTCCATTTTCAATGCCGTGTTGTTAAGCGTCAGAATTCGCGCAGAAGACAAAGCATTACAGGAATACAGCGTAAAATAGCGATTGAAAATCATTCTCAACCATGTTAAAATGAATTTGAAAAAGATTCTCAATCAGGATGGTGAAGCAAATGACAATGCTGTTTTTGCTTGGAGCGGTTTGTACATATAGTGTATTAATTGGTTTTGTATTAAAAGGAATCTCTAATAAATCTGTTTGATGAATCTGGAACTTGTAAAAGTTGCAGATTTTCTTTTATAGAAGCTGCCGTAATGGCGGCTTTTTTCTATTCTCCTAAAGAAATTTGGTTTATTCTTGTGTAAAATGTAAAGGGAATGAATTCAGATCTTTCGAAAAAGGTTCACAATTGAAACGGCACAAAGGGGTTCAGACTTATGACAGATCAAAACAGAAAAGAGCTTTTGCAAAAAACTGGGGAAATTTATAAGCAATTTATTGAGAATCAAGATGAACAAAGGGCTGCTAAACTGGCTGCGGTCATGAAAAAAGCGGCTGATGAAGAGGTTTATATCGCGTTTACCGGGCATTATTCAGCGGGAAAATCGTCACTGCTGAACTGCCTGTTAATGGAGAATATTTTGCCGACAAGCCCGATTCCGACAAGCGCTAACCTTGTTGTGATCAGAAACGGGGAAAAGCGAGTTCTGCTTCATACAACAGACGGAGCGTGTGCTGAGCTGGAAGGGACTTACCAGAAAGACAAGGTGCAGCAATATTGTAAAGACGGGGAACAGATTGAAAGCGTCGAAATTTTTGACAGGTATACTGAGATCGATTCCGGGGTTGCGTATATTGATACTCCAGGGATAGATTCAACAGATGATGCTCATTTTCTATCGGCTGCTTCTATTCTTCACCAAGCGGATGCGCTGTTTTACGTCGTTCACTATAATCACGTGCACTCTGAGGAAAATGTAAAGTTTCTCAGATCAATAAAAGAAAGCATTCCGAATGTGTATTTTATCGTCAATCAAATTGACCGCCATGATGAGACGGAGACGAAATTTGGAGACTATCAAGCGCAGGTAGAGGAGATGCTTTGCAATGAAGGGATTTCAAGGGAAGCGCTCTATTTTACATCAGTAACAGAACCGGATCACCCGTTCAATCAGATGGGGGCCCTGAGAGAAGAGTTAAGAAGAATAGAACAGCAATCAAAAAGCAATATGCAGGCTTTAACGGAACAAAAAGTCCGTAATCTGCTAAAGGAACATACGGAAATGCTGAAGAAAGACGAAACAGGTGCTCCGAGTTTCGCTGAACAGCTTAATATCCAAATTGGACTGGTCCAATCGCTGCGTGATCAATTGAATGAGGCCGAAAAACAAACGACTGAGGCAGAGAAGAGGATGCAGGAAGAAATCAATCGTATTTTAAAAAACGCAAACCTGACGCCTTTTGAAATGCGTGAATTGGCAGCTGCATTTTTAGAATCACAAGAGCCTTCTTTTAAAACCGGCTTTTTCTTTTCTAAAGCGAAAACTGCACAGGAAAGAGATAAAAGGCGGAATGCTTTTTTCTCTGATGTGGCAAAACGAACAGAGGCCGAAGCGGATTGGCATATGATAGACACGCTTCATAAACTCGCCAAGGTATTTGATGTCTATACCGCTGAAAGTGAAAAGCTGATTCAGGCCTATCGCACACCGCTTGATATAAGCATCATTGAACGCGCGGTCAAGCATGGTGCAGCCTTTTCCTCTGAATATGTATTGCAATATACAAAAGACTTGGCAGAGCTCATCCGGAAAGAGGCGAAAAGAGAAGCCGCAGACATCATAAAGGTGCTCTCCGCTATGGTGAAAGAGCGTGTTTCCAAAGATGTGCAAACAATTAACGACCGGCTCGTCCAAGAATCAGAAAAACTTGTCTTTCTTCAAGAACAGGCGCGTTTAGAGAATAATGCCCGAGAGAAAACCGATCGCCTGTGGGCCATTTGGGAAGAAGAGTCCGCATGCCCAATGCATATAGACACAGAATGGTTTAAATCGAAGAAAACAAGAGTGGCGGCTCCAGAGCAGAAACAAGGCCGAAGCCAGCTGACGGCGCAGCCGATGCCGAAATCAGAAATCAAAATGGAACAAGAAATGCCGCTTCAAGACCAAATCAAAAGCTTTTACACTTTGTCTGACCTTTTAGGCGAATACAGCATGTTGTTAAAGCAAACTTCAGCGTTTCGTGAAAGGGTGAAAAGGCTTGAGGAACGGAAATTTACACTCGCTCTTTTTGGAGGCTTTAGCTCGGGGAAATCATCATTTGCCAATGCGCTTGTCGGCGAAAGAGTGCTGCCATCCTCACCAACGCCAACCACAGCGACAATTAACAAGATCACAAAGCCAATCAATGGCAACTTAAACAAAACAGCGGATGTAGTGTTTAAGACAGAGGATGACATAACGGCTGAGATTTTGCAGCTCACCGGAATATCAAAGGAACCGGCAGGCCGTTCCTTCACAGAGAAGTGGGAAAAGGCAGTCAAAAAAAACAGGCTGCAGGAAGAACACGTGAAATTGATCAGCAATTTTCTGCTTGCATACGAGAAGTATCAGCAGTATATACAGGAACAGAAGAAATTAACGATTCCGCTCTCTGAATTAAAGCCGTATGTAGCAGAGGAAACAACGGCCTGTGCTGTGAAAGAGGTAACGGTCTACTATACATGTCCGCTCACTGAAAAAGGGATTACGATCGTTGATACACCCGGCGCGAGCAGCATGAATAAACGGCATACAGAGCTGGCATTCCAATATATCAAAGATGCTGATGCATTTTTTTATATGACTTACTATCAGCACTCGTTTTCAAAAGGAGACCGTTCATTTTTGCGAAAGCTTGGACTTGTGAAAGAATCGCTCAGCATGGATAAAATGTTTTTTATTATTAATGCTGCAGACCTTGCAAAAGATAAAACAGAACTCGAAACAGTGACCGATTATGTCAGCGCAGAGCTTGTAAAAGAAGGGGTTTATGAACCGCAGCTCTTTACTGTATCAAGTAAGGAGGAACTGGTGGGAAAACCGGAGTCATTTTATAATCAGTTCTCGAAAGTAAGAAAACACTTAGACCGGTTTATCGAAGTGGATGTAAAAAAAGCGTCAGCAGCGCAGCTCAGTTCGGAGGCAGACAAACTATGCGGAACCGTTTTTCAGCTTCACCAATCCCAGCATCAGTCCCGAGAAGAGAAGGAAGCGCAGAAACAGCGTCTTATGCTGTCATTTGAGCGGACAGCGGCCGATATCGAGAAACGGCGGAACTCAGAAACCATCATTGAAAAAGTAAAAAAAGATACAAGAGAGCAGCTATATCACATTGCACAGCGATTATCATATTTTGCAAATGATTTATTAAAATCGGCATTTCATCCCGGGCTGCAAAACGGGGATTGGAAAAAGAACGTCAGTAAGGCGATGACAACAGCCTTACATGAATATCAATTTGAATATATTCAGGAAATCAAAACGCTTGATGTTCGCATGAGCGGTTTCATCGAACGGTATATCAATGAAGAATGGCTGGATCATTTTCAAAAAACATTAAACGAGGACGGTTATTTTTCCGTTTATGCGGGTGATCAGCATTCGAACGGCATACAGTTGAAGGAAGTTGAACCGGAAATAGAAGAACGTGCTTTTGAGCAGGAACTAAAAGAGATCAAATCACCGAAGCAGTTTTTTGAGCAGAAAGGAAAAGCGGCCTTTATCGAAGCTGTACGGATGAAACTTACGAAAATCACAGAGGCATGGATAAAAAATGAAGAAGAAAGCCTGATCTTTCATTACACTGCTCACCTCAGACGCTTACAGGAAGATATGGGTGAAAAAGCAATCGCGCAAATAACGGATCAAAAAGAGACATATTTAAGAGGGTATGCGGAAGGGGAACATGCGAAAGAGATTGAAATGGCGTACCAGGCGTGCATCTCCTGGAAAAATTCAGACAATACAATAAAAATGTAAAATTCAGTTGGCTTGTATTTCAAGTCATGATAGACTAAATAGAAAAAAGCGAGATGAACGATTAATGTCAGAGGTACATAAAGCAATTTCAGCACATTCATCAAAACAGCACGAGCATATCAAAGCATTTATGCGTCTTGAAAATATGCGTGAATTGGCGATTGAAGAAGCTATTGCGAAATGCAAAAACGATGAACCTTATACTACAGATGCAATTAATGAAATTACCGAGCAAATGAATCAGCTCGCTAAAAAAGGCATCGTCCCGACAAGACGGCTTGTATCAAAAGAAATGGTCAGAGAATACGTAAGCCGCATGTAAGCTGGATGATCCTGTCGCGAGTGAACCTCCTGCCGGAAGCATATACTATATGCATCCGACGTAAGGGGGGATTCATGTTGGGCAGAACAAAGCTCGGAAACAGAAATGCACAGGCGAATAACAATGCCAAAAAGAAAAACGGATTTCAAACCCATTTTGACTCTTACGCAGGACGCGAAGCTGAAAAGCTGATCGCCAGCAACAAAAGACACAGCGATTGATAAATATCCAAACAGTATCTCTAGTTAAAAGAGATACTGTTTTTTATTTTTGGGCTGCTTTATGATAAAATAGAAGGAATGAAAGAAAAGGGAGTTATTTAATGAATAATAATAAACTATTGCTGGTTGACGGCATGGCTCTTTTATTCCGGGCCTTTTTTGCCACGGCCGTACATCGCAACTTTATGATAAATGACAGCGGGGTGCCGACGAACGGCGTCAACGGCTTTTTAAAGCATTTGATTACAGCTGTGGAAACATTCCAGCCGACACACGTCGTCTGCTGCTGGGACATGGGGAGCAAAACGTACCGAAATGACTTGTTCCAAGATTATAAGGCCAACCGCAGCGCGCCGCCTGTGGAGCTGATTCCGCAGTTTGATTTGGCAAAGGAAGCAGCCGCAGAGCTTGGAATCATGAATATTGGCTTTGCCGGCTATGAAGCGGATGACTGTATCGGTACTCTTGCCGATTTATTTGCGAATGAAGCGGACATTACGGTCGTAACAGGGGACAGAGATTTACTTCAGCTGTTAACGGATAAAGTAAGCGTTGCTTTGCTTCAAAAAGGAATCGGAAATTATAAAGTCTATACAAAAGAGACTTTTTATGAAGAAACAGGCGTAATGCCGAAGGCTTTGATTGATATTAAAGCGCTTATGGGTGATTCCAGTGATAACTATCCCGGAGTCAAAGGGATTGGAGAAAAAACAGCCTACAAACTGATTCGTGAATACGAAACGATTGACCGTTTATTGGAAAATCTTTCTCTTCTTCCAAAAGGACAGCAGGGAAAAATTCAGCAAGGTTTAAGCGATTTGGAGATGTCGAGGAAGCTTGCGGAAATTCATTGCTCAGTGCCGCTGGCCTGCACACTGAAAGACGCTTTATTTACTTTGCAAATGGAGCAGGCGGCTGACATGCTTCGCCGCCACCAAATCAAAGGAATTGAGCGTATGCTTGAAAAGCTGAACGCTAGAGAGATCGTTTAGATCTTCTCTAGCGTTTTGTATTGCTTTTTTTTGCTCTCTCCTCAAGCTCTGTTTTAGGGTCATTATGTGTATTGCCTTCCAGGTCGCCTTGCGGAGTAACACCGCCGGTCAGCCGGCCTTTATCTTTCTTTTTCATGTTAGTTCACCTCGCCATTAGGATGAACCAATGATCAAGATTTAATTCTTTTCATTCAGCCGAATCGCTTCTTTTGCCAGAAGATCGGCTTTTTGGTTTTGCTTGCCCGGTATCCATTTGATGAAAAATAGAGGGAATGCCGCTTTTAATCGGATGATTTCTTCTACGAACGGTTGAAACGTTTTATTTTTAACCATTTCAAGCTCAGTGGCGCGTTCCACAATATCTGAATCGGTTCGAAAGGAAACCGATTGATACCCGCGCGTTGCACATAGCTTCATCCCTTCAATTAATGCAAGAAATTCCGCTTCTTGATTTGTATGCACTCCGATTGGAATAGAGAAGGATTCTGCTGTTCCCTCATGTTTGATAAAAATGCCGATACCGGAAGGTCCGGGATTACCAGCGCTTGCGCCGTCTACGTATATTTCTGTAGGCATTATGAACTCCTTTCATCTTTAGGTATCATTTTTTTGGCTGCATAAGCATAAGGCAATGAAATCAAAGATACCGCAAACTTAATCAAATATGTAGAAATAAAAATATGAAGCCACACGCCTGCCGGATAAATGCCGAGAAAGGCGACTGCAGTGAATATGAATGTATCAAACAGCTGGCTGACTGCTGTACTGCCGCCGTTTCTGAGCCATAAAAGCCGATCAGAAGGAAATATCCTTCTAATTGCCGAATATACATAAACATCCAGCGTTTGGCTGAAGATAAAGGCAAGCAGACTTCCTAACGCAACTCGCGGAAGGAATCCGAAGATCGTTTCCAGCGCTGTTTGTGATATGTCGCTGGAAGCCGGTTCGAAAAGCAGCACGCCCTGCATGACAAATGTCAGCGTCAGGAGCGTTGAGAATCCGAGCCATACCGCTTTTCTGGCTTCAGCTGGTCCGTATTTTTCATTCAGCACATCTGTCGCAAAAAAGATTGTGCCATACATCACATTCCCGAGTGTCGCTGTTAAGCCAAACAGTTCCACTGTTTTGACGACTTGGAGGTTGGCGCAGACTGTCGCAAAACCGATCCAAACAAACAGTCCCATTTTGCCAAATCCTTTATAAAATAAAAGAACAATGATAAAATGAATGATCGCAAAAAAGATCCAAAACGAATTATTAAACAAGATGAAAAAGCTTCCTTTCCGGGGTAAGATTGGTTTGATTATAGCATAAGCCCGGCAACTAATGAATGGTAAGGTGATTGTAATGAAGCTCAGACCGCATTTGAAAATAGAAGCAAAAGGAACAGGATCCGTCTCATTTTTTAGCGAAGACTGGCTGACAGCACAGCAGGCACGTATGCTCGCCAGAGAACTTGGACGTTTTCCATACATGAAAGAGCTAGAGTTCGAAGACGAGAAAGGCGGCAGCTGGACGCTGAAGGAATTGGAAAAGCTGACAGAGGAGCTTGCTCAAGAGCCTGATGACATTACTGTTTATTTTGACGGCAGTTTCGATAAGGAGAGCGAACTGGCCGGTCTCGGGATCGTCATCTATTATTCACTGGGAGGAACCCGGCATCGCTTGAGAAAAAATAAAAGCTTCCGGCTGAAAACCAATAATGAAGCTGAATACGCAGCGCTTTATGAAGCAATAAGAGAAGTAAGAGAGCTTGGGGCAAGCAGAAATTCAATTACAATCAAAGGGGACTCGCTTGTTGTGCTGAATCAGCTTGACGGCAGCTGGCCTTGTTATGATCCATCTCATAATGAATGGCTGGACAAAATAGAAGCACTCCTTGAATCGCTGAAGCTTACTCCAACCTACGAAACAATACAACGAAAAGACAATCAGGAAGCTGACGGCCTCGCTAAAAAAATTCTATCCCATCAATTCGTAGAAAGCCACACGAAATTAGACCGTAACGGAGATGACGATATTGGATAAGAAAATGATCTTTAAAGAACTGACAGAACTGCACGATGAATATTGCAAGGACTGTTTTATTAAGAAGCAGTTTCGCAAAGAATTTGGCAAAACTTATGCGCATTCATTTTGTATCAATAAATGTACGGTTGGTGAAAAGCTGAAACAATACGGAGATGTCTTAACCAATCACTAAAAATAAAAACCGCAGAAGCTGCGGTTTTTATTCTTTGAATTCATCCAGCTGATGCTCGCTGTCATCTAGCAGCTGCTGTTGCTGCTTTACAAATTCAGGATCATCGAGAGCTGCCAGCTCTTCAGATTGTGACAGTTCTCTAGCATCCTCAATGGCTTGGTATGCAGAGTCGACTAATGTTTTGCTTTGGCCTCTCGTCGCGGCTCCTGTTGTTTTCTGCGCTGTTTCCACCGCTAGTTCCAGCTGCCGCTTATCCGTAAAGCCAGTCTGATCCTCATTATGAAATTCTGAAGTCACAAAAAACACCTCCGCCATTATTTTGCAGAGTTTTTTTGAAATTTATGTACCAAAATAGAAAAGAAAATAAAAATAAGCCGATATAACTATTGAACCAGAATAAATAGGACTGTTTTACTATTTGAGGTATCTTGATAGAGAAGGGGAACGCAGCTATGGATGATAAAGACTTGAAGTTGATCCTTCACAAAACATTTATAGAAATATACAGTGATTTAGAAGAACTGGCGGATATCGCGAAAAAAGGAAAACCATCAATGGAAAAGTATGTTGAAGAGATTGAACAGAGGTGTAAACAAAACATTTTGGCGATTGAAATCCAGATGAAAATCAAATAGGAGAGGCGAATGCCTCTCCTCTATTTGTCATCTCATCATCATGTATTGAGTTTAGAGTTTTACAACATTAGAAGCTTGAGGTCCACGATTACCTTCGACAATTTCAAAAGAAACTTCTTGTCCTTCTTCTAATGATTTGTATCCATCTCCTTCGATAGCTGTGAAGTGAACAAATACATCGTCTCCGCCTTCAACTTCAATGAAGCCGAATCCTTTTTCGTTGTTGAACCATTTTACTTTACCGTTTTGCATATTGCTTAATTCCTCCTAGTACTGTAGCACCCATGTGCTAAAAAAAATTTTGTCATCATCTAACTTTGATTCATTGTTAAATGATGGTTCAACTATACACCATCTGGGAGCACCCGTCAAGTTTCGAAACGGCTTATTTTTCAAAAGAAGGGCAAGTTTCATAAAAAATGTAACCGCTTTTATTAATGGCTGAATATAAATAAAAAGAGCACACGATTTTCGTATGCTCTCAAGTACGCCATTACGATAGCACTTTGGCTTTTTGTTTGGTAGTCATCATTTCTGATTCCTTCAGGATATCCTCTAAAATCACTTCAGAGGAGTTTGCTAAATGAAGGTCCTTAATGTTTTTCTTCATGCGATGCAAGGTATCTTCATCTGCAAGAAGGGAAGTGACTGACTCGAGAATCTCTTCATGACGGTTCACAACGATGGCAGCTCCGCGGTCTTCAAAGAAGTTTGCATTTTCTTTTTCCTGTCCAGGCACGGGTTTGTACAGAATGACAGGCACTCCAATGGCTGTGGCTTCTGTCAAAGTAATGCCGCCGGGCTTGGTAATCATGCAATCTGTGATTCGGAATAGCTCATCAATGCGCTCCACATAGCCCAGAACTTTTAATTTGTCACCATTTTCCGCCTCAAGCGCACTCAAAGATTCTTTTAAAGCCGTATTTTTCCCGCACACGACAACCACTTGCACTTGGTCATCTTTGACAAGGTTTTCGCACAGCTCTTTTACGTTCTTTAATACACCGTGAGCACCTGCCATGATCAGAAGCACTTTTTTGTTTGGTGAAAGATTGTACTTTTTATATATCGGGCCAACCGGCATGGATTCTTCAAATTGCGGCCTGATTGGAATTCCTGTGATTTTTACGTTGCTTGGATGAGTGCCGATCTCCAGCAGTTTTTCCTTCACGTAATCTGTCGCCACATAATATTTATCCACGTTTTCGTGAACCCAAATTTTATGAAGACAAAAATCAGTCATAACGTTGAAGGTAGGAATGACTCTTCCAGTTCGGCGTCTGTATTCCGGCACGACGATCATCGGAAATGTATTAATAATAATATCGGGATGATGTTCATCGACAAGTTCGCCCAATCTTTTATTACCCATTTTAAAGTAAATATTGAATTTACGTTTATTATAGATTTTGTCAACTCCGTAATAAAACAAACGATAAAACTGTTTCCCGATTGAGAAGCTTTTTAAATAAAGGTATTGAGTTACCTCTGAAACAATCGGATTTGACTCTTGGTACAAATTAGAAACTGTTACATGCTGAAAGCCGAGCCGTACACATTGTTCATAAAGTGTTTTGGCTACCTGCACATGTCCATTTCCGTAATTTGCAGTCAAAATTAATACTCTTTTATTGGTATTCAAGTAAATTCACCTCAATGTAATCAACAACAAGCAAGCTTCATGCATCGTAAGGAGTTATTGTCTATACATAAACATAACACAAATACATAATCGAATTATTAATGCAGTGAAAAAGTTAAGCTAATTTTAAATGATTTGTATTCCAGTATTTTAAATTTTTGTTATACGCAGACTGAATCAGATGTATTTTATCATATTTTTTGCTCAGCGTATCACTAAAAAAAGAAAAATTAGTCCCATTCATAAGGAGTTTCTTGGTAAACGTAATAATTCAGCCAATTCATAAACAATAATGTGGCATGCGCTTTCCAGCGATTCACTGGCTCGTTGCTGCCTTTTGCAAAATAATGTTTAGGCTCCTCGACAGTAGAAAGGTTTCGTTCCAAATCTCTTTCATACTCTTGAAGAAGCGTATTTGTATCATATTCAGGGTGCCCTGTCAAAAAGACTTGTTTTTCGTCTTTAGACACAATTAAGCACACCCCGGCTTCCTTTGATGCGGTAAGAATGTTTAACTCGGGCACTGCTTGAAGCTGTTCCATATTTATATCTGTATGCCGGGAATGCGGCACGTAGTATAGCTCGTCAAAACCTCTTACCAATCTTTCGTGTTTTGAAAGAACGGTATGTTCGAACACACCGAAGATTTTTTTCGGCATTTGAATTTTTTCCACACCGTAATGGTAGTACAAACCTGCTTGAGCACCCCAGCAAATATGCAAGGTTGAAGTGACATTTGTTTTGCTCCACTCCATGATTTCCTTGAGCTCTTCCCAATATGAAACCTCTTCAAACGCCAAATGCTCGATCGGCGCACCGGTGATAATCATGCCGTCAAACCTCTTGTGACGGATATTGGAAAAAGTCGTGTAAAATTCGTCAAGGTGTTCTCTCGCAGTATTTTTCGGCGTGTGTGTGCTTGGGATTAAAAATGTGAAATGAACCTGTAAAGGCGAATTTCCAAGCAATCTGAGAAGCTGAGTCTCTGTTTGGATTTTTTTCGGCATCAAATTTAATATAATAATTTTTTGCGGCCGGATATCCTGATGAAATGCTCTGCTTTCATCCATTACAAATATATGTTCACTTTCAAGCACCTGTTTTGCCGGCAGGTGTGTTGGTATATTAATAGGCAACGTGCCACCTCCATTATTTCCCCGTTTAATTTTCTTCATTATAGGAATTTTCACGCCAATTTTCAATCTATCTATACGTGTTGAGGGGGAAACAACAGAAAACTCTTTAAATAAAACGCACTGACACGCCTTTTGGTTTCACAGTAAGATGATTTTCAAAGATGTCAGAGGGAATTGTAATGTTTTATAGAATGATAAGATAAAAAACGAGCCATATGAATTGATAATGAACGGACGCTTATATCGTTAGGTTTCTTATGAGTTCTTAATTGATGTTTACATTTTGAATTGCGATTTAAAAAAGGTAAAATAATCAGCACCAGGGACATAGGAGGGACTTACATGTCTATTTATCATATGAAGGTACGTACAATCACAGGGAAAGACATGACACTTCAGCCTTTCGCGGGAAAGGTACTGATGATCGTGAATACAGCAAGTAAGTGCGGTTTTACTTCCCAATTGAAGCAGCTGCAGGAATTATATGATACATATCAGCAGGAGGGGCTGGAGATCTTAGGGTTCCCCTGCAATCAATTCATGAACCAAGAGCCTGGTGAAGAGGCTGACATACAGGAATTTTGTGAAACAAATTACGGTGTTACATTTCCTATGTTTTCAAAAGTGGATGTAAACGGGAAAAACGCCCACCCGCTGTTTGTGTATTTGACAGAACATGCGAAAGGGATGCTGGGAACTAAGGCGATCAAGTGGAATTTCACGAAATTTATAGTGGATAGAAATGGAGAAATCGTTGGCCGTTATTCACCAAATACAAATCCGAAAGAGTTGGAAGACGATATCGTGAAGCTATTAGAGCAATAAAAAGAGGGTGTTTTTGTGAAGGAATTGAAGCAGGCAGAGCAAATCAGGACATGGGTTCAATCTATCCTGACTGACGAAAGCTCTGGACATGACTGGCATCATGTATCAAGAGTAGCAGATCTTGCAGCGTATATTGGAGAAAAGGAAAAAGCGGATTTGTTCATTGTTGAAACGGCGGCTTTGGTTCATGATTTAATTGATGTGAAGCTGCCTGACACGGTCAGGCTTTCTGTGAGCGAAGTATATGATCAGCTCGTTTTTTTCGGAGTAGGAAAAGAGAATGCTGACAGGGTGATTCATATTATAACAAGGATGTCCTTTCGGGACAGGGGGAAATTGGCGAAGGAGCCGCTCTCAATTGAAGGAAAAGCCGTACAGGATGCTGACAGACTTGATGCGATTGGTGCTGTCGGCATTGCGAGAGCTTTCATGTTTGCGGGCGCAAAAGGGCATGGCCTTTATGGAGATGAGCAAAGCGCCTACGCTCATTTTTTTCATAAGCTGCTGCGGCTGAAAGATATGATGAATACAGACACTGCACGGGAACTGGCAGAAGAAAGACACAATTTTATGCTTCAATTTGTCCGCCAATTAGAAAAAGACATACCCGGGATTGATGCCGAAACGTCGTAATAGAAGGCTTGGAGCGACTATGATAGAATAAGTCACAGATATGCTATAGGAGGACGATCATGAAGATAAAATCAATTGAACCTACACCAAGCCCGAATACAATGAAAGTCATCTTAACGGAAGAGCTTCCGGCGGGCAAAAGCAATAACTATAAACCTGAGCAAGCAGAAGGTGCACCGCTTGTTATAGCGGAAATCCTTAAAATAGATGGAGTTAAAGGGGTATATCACGTCGCAGATTTTCTTGCTGTTGAACGGAATGCAAGATACGACTGGAAAGACATTTTACCGCAAGTCCGCACTGCATTTGGGATGGAAAGTGCTGAAAGCGCAGAAGAAAATCGTTCTGATCAAGAATCTTTTGGAGAGGTAAAAGTTTTTGTGCAGATGTTCAGCGGCATTCCTATGCAAGTTAAATTAACCGATGGAGAGCGGGAAGAACGCTTCGGCTTACCTGAACGCTTTCAGCAGGCGATCTTAAAACTTAGATCTGAAGCTTCCAATGTTGTGTTTGAGCGGGCTTGGAAAGAACAAGGTGTCAGATTCGGTGACTTTGATGAAATCGGCCATGATGTGACAGAAGAGCTTCAAGCGGCATACAGTGATGAACGGCTGAAACGACTGACTGAAGCAGCCGCTCAAGGAAAGGGCGAAGCAAAACAAGCTGTACAGCGCAAAGCGTATAAAGTAACGCTTGATATGCTGGATGATGAGGACTGGAAAAAGCGTTATGCACACTTGGAACAGATGGATCCGAAAGAAGAGGATATCCCGGTTTTACAGAAGGCATTGGATGATCCAAAGGTGTCCATCAGAAGACAGGCTGTTGTGTACTTAGGAATGATTGAAACACCTGATGTTCTTCCTCTATTGTATAAAGCACTTGAGGACAAAGCTGTATCAGTCAGAAGAACGGCCGGAGACTGCCTGTCTGATATCGGCGATCCTCAAGCCATTCCTGCTATGATCAAGTCATTAAGCGACTCCAGCAAGCTTGTTCGCTGGCGTGCCGCCATGTTCCTGTACGAAGTCGGCGATGAAAGTGCAATTGAAGCTTTGCGCGCTGCCGAAGATGATCCCGAATTTGAGGTCAGCCTTCAAGTCAAAATGGCGCTTGAACGTATTGAGCATGGAGAAGAAGCAAAAGGTTCTGTTTGGAAACAAATGACGGAAAGCAGAAAAAAAGGCGAATAAAGATAAAAAAGGTGCAGATCATGCACCTTTTTTATGTGAATTCACTTTTTATAAAAATTATTTCGAATATTGTTGAAAAATATCCGAAAACTATTTATAGTAAGTAACAATATTAATAGTTGGAGGGTTCAAATCGAAAGAAAGCTATATAAATATAAAAACACGAAAGAACAAAACAAGGTGAGGGCGGCCTGTATTTATCTTATTTGCAAAAACAGCCCATAAATAAACTGAAAATTGTCAAAATAAAATCCAATCAAACAATTGAAAGAATTTAGGAGGATCACCATGGCAGAATTACGCAGTAATATGATCACACAAGGAATCGATAGAGCTCCGCACCGCAGTTTGCTTCGTGCAGCAGGGGTAAAAGAAGAGGATTTCGGCAAGCCGTTTATTGCGGTGTGTAATTCATACATTGATATCGTTCCCGGTCATGTTCACTTGCAGGAGTTTGGGAAAATCGTAAAAGAAGCAATCAGAGAAGCAGGGGGCGTTCCGTTTGAATTTAATACCATTGGGGTAGATGATGGCATCGCAATGGGGCATATCGGTATGAGATATTCGCTGCCAAGCCGTGAAATTATCGCAGACTCTGTGGAAACGGTTGTATCCGCACACTGGTTTGACGGAATGGTCTGTATTCCGAACTGCGACAAAATCACACCGGGAATGCTTATGGCGGCAATGCGCATCAACATTCCGACGATTTTTGTCAGCGGCGGACCGATGGCGGCAGGAAGAACAAGTGACGGGCGAAAAATCTCCCTTTCCTCAGTATTCGAAGGGGTAGGCGCCTACCAAGCAGGGAAAATCAACGAAAACGAGCTTCAAGAACTAGAGCAGTTCGGATGCCCAACGTGCGGGTCTTGCTCAGGCATGTTTACGGCGAACTCAATGAACTGTCTGTCAGAAGCACTTGGTCTTGCTTTGCCGGGTAATGGAACCATTCTGGCAACATCTCCGGAACGCAAAGAGTTTGTGAGAAAATCGGCTGCGCAATTAATGGAAACGATTCGCAAAGATATCAAACCGCGTGATATTGTTACAGTAAAAGCGATTGATAACGCGTTTGCACTCGATATGGCGCTCGGAGGTTCTACAAATACCGTTCTTCATACCCTTGCCCTTGCAAACGAAGCCGGCGTTGAATACTCTTTAGAACGCATTAACGAAGTCGCTGAGCGCGTGCCGCACTTGGCTAAGCTGGCGCCTGCATCGGATGTGTTTATTGAAGATCTTCACGAAGCGGGCGGCGTTTCAGCGGCTCTGAATGAGCTTTCGAAGAAAGAAGGAGCGCTTCATTTAGATGCGCTGACTGTTACAGGAAAAACTCTTGGAGAAACCATTGCCGGACATGAAGTAAAGGATTATGACGTCATTCACCCGCTGGATCAACCATTCACTGAAAAGGGAGGCCTTGCTGTTTTATTCGGTAATCTAGCTCCGGACGGCGCTATCATTAAAACAGGCGGCGTACAGAATGGGATTACAAGACACGAAGGGCCGGCTGTCGTATTCGATTCTCAGGACGAGGCGCTTGACGGCATTATCAACCGAAAAGTAAAAGAAGGCGACGTTGTCATCATCAGATACGAAGGGCCAAAAGGCGGACCTGGCATGCCGGAAATGCTGGCGCCAACATCCCAAATCGTTGGAATGGGACTCGGGCCAAAAGTGGCATTGATTACGGACGGACGTTTTTCCGGAGCCTCCCGTGGCCTCTCAATCGGCCACGTATCACCTGAGGCCGCTGAGGGCGGGCCACTTGCCTTTGTTGAAAACGGAGACCATATTATCGTTGATATTGAAAAACGTATCTTGGATGTACAAGTGCCAGAAGAAGAGTGGGAAAAACGAAAAGCGAACTGGAAAGGTTTTGAACCGAAAGTGAAAACCGGCTACCTGGCACGTTATTCTAAACTTGTGACAAGTGCCAACACCGGCGGTATTATGAAAATCTAGACAGCTGGGGACACTTACTTCTATATTTTAAGGCGTGAACATTTGAAATCCGGCCCTCTCTATAGTATCCTTTACTTCAGATGAAGGATACTAGAGGGGGCTTTTTTTATGTCAATGGCTTATGAAGAATACATGCGCCAGCTTGTCGTACCGATGCGCCGCGAGCTGACTGGAGCAGGTTTTGAAGAGTTAACAACAGCAGAAGAAGTAGAAAACTTTATGGAAAAGGCAGAGGGCACAACTCTTGTAGTCGTTAACTCTGTATGCGGCTGCGCGGCAGGCCTTGCGCGTCCTGCGGCTACACAGGCAGTCCTCCAGAATGACAAAACACCTGACAATACGGTGACTGTTTTTGCGGGCCAAGATAAAGAAGCTACTGCGAAAATGCGTGAGTATTTTACTGGCCAGGAGCCTTCTTCACCATCAATGGCTCTTTTGAAAGGCAAAGAAGTCGTACATTTTATTCCGCGTCATGAAATTGAAGGACACGATATGGAAGAAATCATGAAAAATCTGACTGCTGCCTTCGATGCGCACTGCTAAATGCCCGTTTTCCGGGCATTTTCTTTTTGGGAGTATAGAAGATGATAACAACAAGCTATAGACCGTCTGAACACACCATAAAAACCGCAAAGCAGCTTTCTAAAGAGCTAAATATGCCATACTGCGGCCGGAATAAACAAACGGTTGAACACCTGCTGAGGTCAGCTGAACGTGATTTGCTTGTGGTCGGCAAAGAGCGGTTTGAGCTGTATACGAAACAAGGTGCCAAATTCTTTTTTCATCCGAATACAGCGATGTTTAGAGCCAAACGCTTCTTACAGGGAGAGCAAGAGCCTATGCTTCGGGCTGCCGGATTATCTGAAGGGGATACGTTTTTAGATTGCACACTCGGGCTGGGGTCAGATGCCATTATCGCAAGTATGGCAGTAGGCGAAACGGGTTCTGTTGTTGGGATTGAAAAAAACCATCTTGTGTCTGTTTTAGTGAGGACGGGGCTGCATTCATGGGAAACGGGTATAGAAGAGCTTCAAGCTGCGATGAGAAGAATCCAGGTGAAGAATGGTGATTGCTTAGAATACATCAAACAGCTTCCTGACAACTCTGTTGATGTGGTTTATTTCGATCCAATGTTTCATGAACCTGTAGAGACCTCTGACGGCATCGCGCCTTTACGTGATTTGGCAGAGGATTCAGTTTTACACGAAGGATGTATCAATGAAGCGGTACGAGTCGCCAGAAAAAGCGTTGTGCTAAAAGACCACTGGAAAAGTCCGCGGTTTGAACAGTTTGGTTTTAACGTCATGAAAAGAAAAACAGCACTGTTCCATTATGGCGTCATTCAAACAAGCCCGTGATTCATATCACGGGCTTTCTGTTAATCGGTGACCTCCATGACGACAAAGTATAATAATGTTAAGAGTGAAACTGTGGCAAACAGAGCGTCAATCATGCGGAAAGCCTCCTTTCATGGAATATTGTAAGCGTTTTTACACAAAGTGCATAGCAACGAATCTCCTAATTTGCATATCAGTTTCATATAGTACATGACTTGCATGTTTTGGATGTGCTAAAATAAGAGAAACATGACAATAAAATAGAGAGGAATAAGCAGTCATGAAATTGTGGATGAGAAAGACCCTTGTGGTTTTATTTACCATTGTAACGTTCGGGCTCGTATCTCCTCCGGCTGCCCTTATGGCGGACAAGCCTTCCGGACAGCCGAGCAGTCTTGAGCAGAATGATTACACCGCTTTTTATGATGAGCATGACCTGTACGATGATGAGTCGGATGACAGGCAAAATCCTGAACTGCTTTTTCAATCGTACAAGGAACAGCTCCTTGACAGCGCTGAGGATCAGTCCTTTTTAAAATTCGGCAGCAGAATCGCTCCTGTCATTGAGGATGACTATCGGAAAGAGATCCTGCCAAAAATCGAAAATGTGATTAGTGATTATTTAGCGACATTGCAAGATGATGAGGCGTACCAAGATGTTGTGATCTCAAGCATGCCTTCAGCGGGCAAAACGGAAAAAATTTTCAACGTTTACAATCGGACAACTGGAGAAGATCTTCTCAGATTCCATGTGCGAAGAGACCACCCGCCTCATGACGGCTACTGGTTTAATTTTCATTATCATACAGCAGAAGATGGATTTCAATCACATCATGAGCTTGGGAGCATTTATTGGGACCGCAACATGCCTCCCAACTGGATGAGTGCCTAAAGGAGATGCCATTAGACATGAAAAAGTACACAATGAATGAAATGGTCGATATAACAAAGGATATGCTGAACAAACGGGGCGTTATGATAGAAGATATTGCACGGATTGTTCAAAAACTTCAGGAAAAATACAATCCAAATCTGCCGCTCAGTGTTTGCATGGAGAATGTAGAAAAAGTCCTGAACAAACGTGAAATTATTCATGCTGTTTTGACAGGCCTTGCACTCGATCAGCTTGCAGAACAGAAACTTCTCCCCGAACCGCTGCAGCACCTTGTTGAAACGGATGAACCGCTTTACGGCATAGATGAAATTATCCCGCTTTCAATCGTTAATGTGTACGGGTCGATCGGTTTGACCAATTTCGGTTATTTGGATAAAGAGAAGATTGGAATTATTAAGGAACTTGATGAAAGTCCAGACGGTATTCACACCTTTTTGGATGATATTGTGGCAGCTCTTGCTGCAGCAGCGGCGAGCAGAATTGCACATACGCATCAGGATCTGCAAGATGAAGAAAAAGAACAGGATGAAAAGCCTGTCGTCAGCTGACTATAAAAAAATCATTTCTGGGTTCAGAAATGATTTTTTATTGTGTTACACTACTAGAAGACTACTTTTAAAGGATGAAAAAAATGAAACAGTATAAGGATTTATGCAGACATGTTTTAGAGCAAAAAGGGGCGGTCAGCGTATGATTTCATTCATTTTTGCGATGGATGCCAACAGGCTTATCGGCAAAGATAATGATTTGCCGTGGCATTTGCCCAATGATCTTGCATACTTTAAGAAAGTAACATCGGGCCATTCAATCATTATGGGCCGAAAAACATTTGAATCGATCGGACGTCCGCTTCCAAATCGGAAAAATATTGTCGTTACCTCAGCGCCGGCTTCAGAATTTCCAGGATGCACGGTTGTCGGTTCATTAAAAGATGTACTGGACATTTGTTCAGGCCCTGAAGAATGCTTTGTGATCGGAGGGGCTCAGCTCTATACGGACCTTTTCCCTTATGCGGACAGACTGTATATGACGAAAATTCATCACGAGTTTGAGGGTGACCGTCACTTCCCTGAATTTGATGAATCCAATTGGAAGCTGGTTTCTTCTGAGCAGGGGATCAAAGACGTAAAAAACCCGTATGATTACGAATTTCTAATGTATGAAAAAAAGAATTCTTCTAAAGCGGGAGGATTTTAATTGGTTCGCTACAGCCTTCTAGTGGTTTACATTGTGTATATGCTGTTAAAAAATATGAAACAATTATTTAATCGAACAATGCTTGATCCCCGTCTGTCATACAAAAAACAGATGACTCTTGTGTACGAACAGCCAAAGGCGTTTTTGGAAGGCTGTATCGGCATCTCCGGTTCAGTTGTGACGATCCATCAGCCAGAGCCAATACCACACGGTCCTGTTTTGTATGTGCATCCCCGTTTGCGTTTGGCTGAACTGGCCTTAATTGCTGGATATATTGAGGAACCGGCCGGCTTTATCGCCAACCCAAAAGTGTTCCGCTTGCCTTTTATCGGGCAATGGCTGGATCGGATGGATGTGATTTCAGACGGTGATTCAGAAAAGGTATATGAAGATGTGACAAAACAGCTGGAAAAGGGACAAAGCCTGATTCTTTCACTAGATGGTTCTATTGATCCTATAGAACTTGCGGCCCGCTATCATCTTCCGTTGGTGATGGTGGAAACGAAAGGAACAGATAACATGCAAAAGGGCTCGTTTTTTAAACGCTTAAAACCGGCAGACATTGAATTGTCCTTTTCAAAAGCTTATATACCTGCCAATGAAAAACAATTACGTGCATAAAAAAGCGCAGTCGTGAAGACTGCGCTTTTCTGTTACTGTTACGAAAGGAACGGCACCTTTACACAATAGAAGAGCACGCAGAAAAACATGGCAGCGCTCCCGCCCAATACAAAGCTATGCCAAATGGCGTGATGGAAGGGGATCTTTTTCCAAATGTAAAAGATGGTTCCGACAGAGTATAAAATGCCGCCGAGAAAAAGGAGGCTGAATCCCGCTCCGCTCAGTGAAGCATATAAAGGTTTAACTGCAATAATCATCAGCCACCCCATGACTAAATACACGAAGGTTGACAATAGGATAAACCGTTTCACAAAGAAAATTTTAAAAACGATTCCGCCTAGGGCAAGTGACCATACGATAACCAACAGGGTAAAGCCGAGTGTGCCTTTCAGCGGCCCAAGCAAAAAAGGCGTGTAGGTTCCGGCGATGAGTACGTAAATCGCGCTATGATCAATAATCTCCAAAATGTCCTTCGTTTTTTTATGTGTGATGCTGTGAAGCAGGGTGGAGCTCAAATATAACAGCAGCATAGAGACACCGAATATTGTAAAGCTGACAATGTCCCATGCAGACCCGTAATTAGCCGCAAATATGATTAGAAACACTAATGCTGGGATGGATAAGAGGACACCGATGCCGTGTGTAATCGCATTGGCGATCTCTTCTTTGATTGTAAACAAGTACATTCTCCTTTCGATCGCTAGATCATTTGATTTTTTAACGTCTCTATAAAGCTCAAGCCCTCAAGGGTAATTTTTGTGCCTGCGCGTCCGCGGCTTTTGGTGACATAATCTTTTTTCTCCAAATAGTCGAGACGGCTTCTGACCTGCTGAGGAGTTAACGAGGTTGGGGTATTTTTGCTGTGTTCAGAAATGATCCGTCTGCTGGCAGGTTCTCCTTTTTCGTTCAATACTTTTATTGTTTCCAAAATAAACAAAAACTCAGCTTTTTCCATTAAAGTCAGCAGCTTCGCTTTTTTCTTCGACGTTTTTCCGTCTATCGCGCCTCTAATATATGGCGGCAGGTCATATGACTGAATCGTTCCTCCGCTTGATACTGCCGCCATATAATCTGCAGCGTTTTTTAATTCCCTGACATTGCCTTCAAATGCATGCTTCTCAAGCACGGGAAAAACGGAGGGATCGATTAACAATTGCTGACCGGAATTTGAGAGAAAATGCTGTGTCAAAAGCGGAATATCGCTTTTTCGTTCCGATAATTCGGGCAGTGTGAGCGTTAAAATGTTCAGTCTGTAGAATAAGTCTTGCCTGAATGTATGTTCCACGGATCGGTCTGCAGAAGCACAGATCATTCGCGGTTTCTCCGTGTCTGAATCAAGCGCTTTTAACAGCTGAGCTTGTACAGAAGCAGGCATGCGCCATACATCATCAAGAAAAAGGGTTCCTCGTACCGCTTTTTGAAAAACACCTGTGTTTCCGTTAGGGCCAAAAAGCTCATGAATAAGGGTTTCTTCCGAATGGGTGCTGCAATTGACGCTTATAAACGGTTCATTGTATCTCGAAGATTCCAAGTGTATGGCATGTGCGAAGTGATTTTTGCCTGTTCCGATTTTTCCTGTTATTAAGACAGGAAGCTCCGATAACGAGAACTGCTTGGCGATTCGCTTCGCTTCCAGAAAAGTTTGATGTTCTCCGATTAGATGTTGAAATGTATTGAGTTTTGGTGCACTATTCATCAATTGGCTCCTTTTGGTTCTAATTGGTTTCATTATATCATGCCTTTTGGTTGAAAACACCCTTTATTTTACGATCATCTTTTTTCTTGGCTCTGCAGGATAATGGTTGAACAGAAGTTACCACAAGATGTGGTGGACATAGTCTGTATTTTTTTAAATATTAAATAAAAATAATTGTCTTATTTTTTGAATATTCATGTTATAATGGCATATTAAATAGGGATTTAAAACAAGAAAGGAATCTGTACATGAAACCGTTGCTTAAAGAAAACTCTCTCATCCAAGTGAAAGACATTTTGAAGGCTCACCAAAACGTAAAGGACGTTGTCATTCACACACCTTTGCAGAGGAATGACAGACTTTCTGAGAGATATGAATGCAATATCTATTTAAAACGCGAAGACTTGCAAGTTGTCAGATCTTTTAAGCTCAGAGGGGCTTATCATAAAATGAAACAGCTTTCCAGCGAGCAGACAGAGAACGGAGTTGTGTGTGCAAGTGCCGGAAACCACGCTCAAGGTGTGGCATTTTCGTGTAAACATCTTGGCATTCACGGAAAAATTTTTATGCCGTCTACTACACCGAGACAAAAAGTATCTCAAGTTGAACTATTCGGAAAAGGATTTATCGATATTATTTTGACAGGCGATACGTTTGACGACGCGTATAAAAGCGCTGCTGAATGCTGTGAGGCGGAATCTCGGACGTTTATCCATCCGTTCGATGATCCGGATGTGATGGCCGGACAGGGAACGCTCGCAGTTGAGATTTTAAACGACATTGATACAGAACCGCATTTTCTTTTTGCAAGTGTCGGAGGCGGCGGCCTTCTCTCTGGGGTAGGTACATATTTGAAAAACGTGTCTCCTGATACAAAGGTAATTGCTGTTGAGCCGGCGGGAGCGGCATCCTACTTTGAATCAAACAAAGCTGGGCATGTCGTCACACTTGATAAAATTGATAAGTTTGTAGATGGTGCGGCTGTTAAAAAAATTGGCGAAGAAACCTTCCGGACGCTGGAAACTGTCGTTGATGACATTCTCCTTGTGCCTGAAGGAAAAGTATGTACATCCATTCTTGAATTATATAACGAATGTGCGGTTGTTGCTGAACCGGCTGGAGCTCTTTCTGTCGCAGCGCTTGATTTGTACAAGGATGAAATTAAAGGGAAAAACGTGGTGTGTGTGGTAAGCGGGGGCAATAACGATATCGGAAGAATGCAGGAAATGAAGGAGCGTTCCTTAATTTTTGAAGGTCTTCAGCATTATTTTATCGTCAACTTTCCGCAAAGAGCGGGGGCGCTCCGCGAATTTCTTGACGAAGTCCTCGGACCGAATGATGACATTACAAGGTTTGAATATACGAAGAAAAATAATAAAAGCAACGGACCTGCTCTTGTCGGCATCGAGCTGCAGAACAAAGCCGATTATGGGCCGCTGATTGAACGGATGAACAAAAAACCGTTTCATTATGTAGAGGTGAACAAGGATGAGGACTTGTTCCATTTGCTAATCTAATTTTTTTACACAACCGCGCAAAATGACAGACAGCCCGGCTGGCATCATATATAATAGTAGAAAAACAAAAAAGAGGATTGATAGCTTGTTACTCAAAAGCCTAGAGTTCAAACGCGGTGACGGGATTCAGGTGAAAGTGACAGAAATACCTGTATTAAAGGAAGATGAGCACTATTTCTTTATGTTACATCACCATTTGCAATTCTACTTAAAAGAAGTGTTTTCATCAAACAGCAGGGCAAAAGTGTATTCTTTCCGACATTATATGAAGCGCCGGATGAAGTGGGCAGATTATCAGGCTGTATTTCATCAAGAGGTGTTAAAGCACAACGCGTAACATGCCGTTTTTTACCTGCATGCCCTCCTTTGTAATCGTTAATGGGAGGCATGCAGGATTTTTTTTGCTCAGTATCGAATACAAACACGGGACAGTAAGGACGGTTTTAGAAAGCGTTTTTATGCTGGCTGGAAAGGGTGGATGTCATGAAGGTTATCAAGGGGTTAACGGCTGGGCTGTTTTTTCTGTTTTTGTGTGCATGCGGAGGACAGCAGATTAAAAATCCGCTCAATTACGAGGTGGAGCCTTTTACATTTCAAAACCAAGACGGCAAGAACGTTTCTTTAGAGAGTTTAAAAGGAGAAGTATGGCTGGCGGATTTTATTTTTACCAATTGTGAAACTATATGTCCGCCAATGACCGCTCATATGACCGATCTGCAAAAAAAACTGAAAGCTGAAAATATAGATGTCCGCATCATATCATTTAGTGTTGATCCAGAAAACGATAAGCCGAAACAGCTGAAGAAATTTGCCGCAAATTATCCATTATCTTTTGATAACTGGGATTTTCTCACTGGATACAGCCAGAGTGAGATTGAGGAGTTCGCACTTAAGAGCTTTAAAGCGATCGTAAAGAAGCCGGAGGGAGAGGACCAAGTGATTCATCAATCTTCTTTTTGGTTAGTAGGCCCGAACGGCAAGGTGCTGAAAGATTATAATGGAGTGGAAAATACACCGTACGATGAAATTATCGCCGATGTAAAATCAGCAGGCGCACTCAAGTAAGTTAGAAGACTAGGCATTTGCAAATCTTCTAAAACATGATACACTTTCCACTAGTAGAATGGGAAGGAGCAACAAGATTGAAGCTGCGCATTTTTTCAATCATGGCCAGTTTGATTTTGCTTCTTACTGCGTGTACGAGCATACGTACATCATCTGAGGGAAAACAAAAAGCCCATGAAACGAAAACAAAAGAACACATTGTCATAGCGGCTGTCGGAGATTCGCTGACAGAAGGAATCGGAGATCCCGACGGAAAGGGATATGTCGGCAAGGTGGTGGATTCTATCCGGTCAGATAAACAAGTCAAAACGGTCGACGTGAAAAATTATGCCGTAAAAGGGAACCGTTCGGATGATTTATTAGAAAAACTAAAAGATAAAAAGGTTCAAAAAGGCATAAAGGACGCAGATTATGTCTTTTTTACAATTGGCGGTAATGATTTGATGAAAATCCTTCGCCAAAACTTTCTGCAATTAACCGTTGAACCGTTTCAGGAAGCGGAAAAACCGTACGAAAAGCGCTTTGAAAAAATCATTTCTGAAATTCGCGAGCTGAATGATCACGCTGAGCTGGTTTATGTCAGCATGTACAATCCGTTTACGTTTACATTATCAGAACTAAATGAAATAAATGGTGTCGTCACGGATTGGAACCATATTGCTGAAAAAGAGCTGAAAAAAGATAAACATGCAAAAATCGTTCATATCGAAGATTTGTTCAATCAAAAAAGTGACAGCAACCGAATTTCTGAGGAAGATGATTTTCATCCTAATGGTACGGGTTATTCTCTTATCGCAAAGCGCGTCTATCAAGCCATTAAAAAAGAAGGATTACCGAAAGAGTAGGGTGACAGCATGAATAAGTGGAAGCGACTGTTTTTTATATTGCTTGCAATTAATTTTATCCTCGCCGCCGGGTTTGTGGCACTTGTTTTGCTCCCGGGGGAACAGGCTCAGGTGAAGGATTCATCTGAGAGCGAGTATGGATTTCAAGTGACAAGCACAAAAGAATCATTAGCTGCGTTTGTTAACTCATATTTAAACGACAAAGCATCAAACAAGCTTGATTATAAAGTAGAGATTGATGATGATGTTCATGTCGCAGGGAAAATCAAGGCATTTTCCACGTCTATTGATGCGTTTATCGCTTTTGAACCGACCGTGAAAAAAAACGGTGATGTAGAGCTGAATGTCACGAAATTTTCGTTAGGGAAATTGAGTATACCAATTAGCTTTGTGTTAAATTATATGGACAGCTTTTATGAATTGCCGTCATTTGTCCATGTTCACCCCGGAGATAAAAGCATTGAAGTGCGTTTGTCAGAAATGCCTTTAACGAATGGAATGTATGTCAAAGCGGATAAGATAAATTTAGAAAAAGATGAAATTGAGTTTTCCTATTACCATCCTAAACAATAGAGGTGACTGAAAATGAAACGGATTTACCAGTATTTCAGTTTATTATCCTTTACATTTTCCCTGTACTTCGGCTGGCTTGCTTATCATCATCTGACTGCTGAAGACATGGATCAAATGTATTTGAATGTTTCCTATTGTGCCTTGTTCCTAAGTGTGATGGTGTTTACATTCGGTATGCGAGACCGAAAAAAAACCGATAAGTCATGAAAAAAGAGACATGAAACAACGTCTCTTTTTTCGTGCGGTCCGAAGAAAATTTGAGAACACAAGGAGAAAAGATGAAAGCATACGATTTTACACAGGGGAACGTGCTGAAACAGCTTGTACTGTTTTCAATGCCTATTATGCTCGGAAACGCATTGCAGGTTTCCTTTCAATTTATAGACAGCTTGTGGATCGGCAATTTACTGGGGGCAAAGGCCCTTGGAGCAGCCGCGGTATCAAGCACGATTGTTTTGACCATGCTGTCTTTTATTTTGGGCCTTAACAATGCGACGTTAACCATTTTATCTCAGCAAAAAGGAAAAGATGATGTAAAAGGAATGGCGTCGTATATTAACGCTTTTGTTGTTTTATTAACAGGCCTAAGCATCGGATTCGGCGTTGCCGGTTTTTTTCTCTCAGAGCTTTTGCTGCGTCTTCTAAAAACGCCGGAGTCAATGATTCCGCTTGCTGAGACGTATTTACAGATTCAATTTATCGGCATTTTATTTTTGTTTGGTTATAACTTTATCAGTACTGTGCTTCGTGCGCTGGGTGACAGCAAGACACCTCTCCGGTTTATTGCGTTTGCTGTTGTACTGAATACAGTGCTTGCGCCGCTCTTTATTTCTGTGTTCCGCATGGGAATAGCGGGAGCGGCTTATTCAACGATTTTGTCACAGGGCATTGCGTTTTTGTATGGGTTGTTTTATGTCATCAAACACAAGCTTGTGCCATTCTCGATTCCGAGAATGCCCAAGTGGGAAGAGTCCGCGCTGATTTTGAAACTCGGGATTCCGGCAGGTCTGCAGATGATGGTGATTACAGGCGGTATGATGGCGATTATGAGTGTTGTCAACTCATACGGAGATCACGTGGTATCAGGCTTTGGCGCGGTGCAGCGGCTTGATAGCATCATCACGCTTCCAGCAATGGCTGCCGGTACGGCCGTCAATAGTATGGCAGGGCAAAATATTGGAATCGGAAACGAAAAAAGAGTGGGAACAATTGCAAGGCTGGGTGTGATGGCTGTTATTTCCTGCATGCTGGTGATTGCGGTTATGATTTGGGTATTTGGTAAATATCTCATAAGGTTATTTATCAGTGAGCCCGATGCGGTCGCATTTGGTGAACAATATTTGAAGTGGATCGCGTTTTTCTACCCTTTTATTGGGATTAATTTTGTGCTGAACGGAATCGTCAGGGCCGCGGGAGCGATGCTGCAGGTTCTGGTATTAAACTTGATCTCGTTTTGGGTGTTGAGATATCCTTTCACAGCTCTATTTTCAGCTTGGCTTGGACAAAAAGGAATCGGGCTTGGAATCGGAATGAGTTTTTTATTTAGCAGCTGCGCGGCATTTTTGTATTATAGATATGGCCGCTGGAAAGCAATGAAGCTGTTTACTGAAAAATAAGTGAAGCACTGCGAAAAGCACATACCTATATATCGGTATGTGCTTTTTTTCACCGTTTTTTATCAAGTTTGCTGAAGAGCTCGATTAACGTGGCAAGTTCAGCATCAGTGTAGCAGTCAAAGCGTTTAAAGAAATATTCCGTTTTTTTCTCGTTAAAGTGCTGAAGGACTTTTTCGCCCGCTTCAGTGATATGAATGCGGATGATGCGTCTGTCTTCCTTCGATCTGATTCTCGTAATCCATTCCTTTTCTACCAGCGCATCGGTCACAGCCGTAATGTGGCTTGCCGATACCTCTAAAATAGGCGCAAATTCAGTGACTTTTTTAGGCCCTTGTTCACTGAGAATCCGAAGAATGGTGAATTCATTCCGCGACAGCTCTTTATCTAAAATTTCATTGATTTCATTGCGTATTTGTTTAAAGACTTTACGGAGTAAAGTTTCCATATCGTACATCATCTGTGTTCTTACTTTCAAATTTGTGAACCTCCATTACATAAGCATATTGCTTAAAACCTATAGATTTTATTGAAAAGCAGAATCATTTTCATTCTATTTTTACATGCTATAATATAATAATACCACGTATTAACAAAGGAGGCACCAGTATGTCTGAAAAAAAAGAAATCGCCACATTTGCAGGAGGCTGTTTTTGGTGTATGGTTAAACCTTTTGACGAACAGCCGGGAATTGAAAAAGTGGTGTCCGGGTATACAGGCGGCCATACTGAAAACCCTACGTATGAAGAGGTGTGCAGTGAAACGACGGGACATCGTGAAGCCGTTCAAATCACGTTTAATCCTGATGTATTCCCTTATGAAAAACTGCTTGAATTATTTTGGCAGCAAATCGATCCGACAGATGCCGGGGGGCAATTTGCTGATCGCGGCAGTTCCTATCGCGCAGCCATTTTTTATCATAATGATAAACAAAAGGAGCTTGCGGAAGCTTCCAAGCAACGTCTGGCTGAAAGCGGCATCTTTAAAGATCCGATTGTAACGGACATTTTAAAAGCTGAATCTTTCTATGAAGCGGAAGGCTACCATCAGCATTTTTATAAAAAGAATCCAGCACATTATCAGCGCTACCGGACAGGTTCCGGACGAGCGGGATTTATCAGCGAGCATTGGGGGGCTAAATAAATGGCGTACAATAAAGAAGAAAAATTGAAGTCATTAAATCGCATGCAATATGAAGTAACGCAAAATAACGGCACGGAGCCGCCATTTCAAAATGAATATTGGGATCATAAGGAAGAAGGGTTGTATGTAGACATTGTGTCAGGCAAGCCATTGTTTACATCCAAGGATAAATTTGATTCCCACTGCGGCTGGCCAAGCTTTACAAAGCCGATTGAAGAAGAAGAAGTGGAAGAAAAACTGGACACGAGCCACGGCATGATTCGCACAGAAGTAAGAAGCCGAACTGCTGATTCTCATCTTGGCCACGTATTTAATGACGGACCGGGGCCAAACGGACTTCGTTACTGCATAAATTCAGCAGCGCTGCGGTTTGTTCCGAAGCATAAGCTGAAAGAAGAAGGATACGAAAGCTATCTGCATCTCTTTAATAAATAAAGTGTTAAAAACAGGCCTGCCTAATGGATAGACAGGCTTGTTTTTATGCCTTTTTCTCTTGATGCAATTCTTCAATAATCTGAGCAATCCTTTCTTTCGTAATGAGCGGGGCTTGATCTGATTGATACCCAGGCAGATTGACTTTGCGAAAGTCAGGATGTTTTTCCGGCTCTGGAAGGATCGCATAAAGGTTGCCCCATTCATACAGTGATTCAATTTCATGTGGAGATGTTAATTCTTCGTGAAGCTTTTCACCTGGACGCTTGCCCACTTCTACTGCAGCCGGCCGCGGGAGCCCGTGCTGCGATGCATATTCTTCAAACCCATGAATCAGTTCTTCAAGTTTCAGTGATTCCATTTTGAAAATAAAGGTTTCTCCGCCTTTTGTAATAGCAGCTGATTGTAATGTCAATGTAGCTGCATCGTCTATTGACATGAAAAATCTGGTCATGTTTTTGTCTGTGATGGTCAGAGGTTCACCCTCCATCATCTGTTCAAATAATATGGGGATGACCGAACCTCTGGAACCGAGAACATTTCCAAAGCGGACCGAACAAAACAAGGTTCCTTTGTTTTGGACGTGGCGGTTTGCTTGATGAAACAGCTTTTCAGATAATAGCTTGGTGGCACCCATTGTGTTCACAGGAGATACAGCTTTATCTGTACTGATATTAATGACATGCTGCACTCGGTGTGAAAGGGCAGCTTCCACCACATTTTGTCCGCCGATGAGATTGGTCTGGATCGCTTCAAATGGATGGTCCTCACATGTCGGAACCTGTTTCAGCGCAGCCGCGTGAAAGACGATATCGACGCCTTTCATCACCTGATTCACCCTTCTGTGATCGCGTACATCTCCGAGTACAAATAATAGCCGCTTATCCTCCGCATACTTTTGGCTCATGACATACTGTTTACTGTCGTCTTTGCTGAATACAATCACCTGTTTAGGTGTAAGCAGCAAAAGGCGTTTGACAATTTGACTCCCGATTGAACCCGTTCCGCCAGTGACTAAAACTGTTTTGTTATGGAAAAATGGTTTTAGTTCTGCTGTTTGCTGTTTAGGCATGGCTTATCCTCCAACTCTCGTTTCTCTACCATGCATCATATGTTCAACTTTGTAATCGAATTAATGAAAGCAACCAATAAAACAAAATTTAGGGGAATGATCATGTCACAAAGTGTTCTTTTTTAATAGAAAATGGAAAAACGGACGTAACTAAGGAACAACGAAACTAAATAAACAATGTACTAAATATTCAACATATTTTTATTTCGCTCCGCAAAAGCAAACCTGACAAAGTCCATCTCACGTACCTCTTTGGGGAAAAGTTGTTTATGAGTCAGAAACCCTATAAAAAAAGGTTCATTTTCCTCACGGTAATCACCTGTATATATTTTACAATAGTAGTGATAGTGATAAAAGAGGAGGGTACCAAATGAAGGTTTCAAAAACAATGCTGCTAAGCACTGCCGCGGGTTTATTGCTTAGCCTGACAGCAACATCGGTGTCGGCTCATTATGTGAATGAGGAACATCATTTCAAAGTGACTGCACACACGGAGACAGATCCGGTCGCATCTGGCGATGACGCAGCAGATGACCCGGCCATTTGGGTTCATGAAAAACACCCGGAAAAAAGCAAGTTGATTACGACAAATAAGAAGTCAGGGCTCGTCGTGTATGATTTAGACGGAAAACAGCTTCATTCTTATGAGTTTGGCAAGCTCAATAATGTCGATCTGCGCTATGATTTTCCATTGAACGGCGAAAAAATTGATATTGCTGCCGCATCCAACCGGTCCGAAGGAAAAAATACAATTGAAGTATATGCAATAGACGGGGATAAAGGAAAATTGAAAAGCATTACAGATCCGAAACATCCTATTTCCACCAATATTTCTGAGGTTTATGGATTCAGCTTGTATCACAGCCAGAAAACAGGAGCATTTTACGCATTAGTGACAGGCAAACAAGGGGAATTTGAGCAGTATGAAATTGTTGATGGTGGAAAGGGTTATGTAACAGGGAAAAAGGTGCGTGAATTTAAGTTGAATACTCAGACCGAAGGCCTTGTTGCGGATGATGAGTACGGAAACCTATACATAGCAGAGGAAGATGAGGCCATCTGGAAATTTAACGCTGAGCCTGGCGGAGGATCAAAGGGGCAGGTAGTTGACCGTGCGACAGGAGATCATTTGACAGCTGATATTGAAGGACTGACAATCTATTATGCACCAAATGGCAAAGGATATCTCATGGCTTCAAGTCAAGGAAATAACAGCTATGCAATGTATGAACGGCAGGGGAAAAATCGCTATGTAGCCAACTTTGAGATTACAGATGGCGAGAAGATAGACGGTACTAGTGACACGGATGGTATTGATGTTCTCGGTTTCGGACTTGGCCCAAAATATCCGTACGGGATTTTTGTGGCGCAGGATGGCGAAAATATCGATAACGGACAAGCCGTCAATCAAAATTTCAAAATTGTATCGTGGGAACAAATTGCACAGCATCTCGGCGAAATGCCTGATCTTCATAAACAGGTGAACCCGAGGAAGCTGAAAGACCGTTCTGACGGCTAGAAAAGAAAGCAGCTTGTGCGGCTGCTTTTTTCTATGAATAAAAAAATCGTTCATAGCAATGAACGATTTTTCATGAGAGCGCCAGATGAATCGCTTTTAGTTTTGCAGGAAGCTCATCAAACGTAAATGCGGGTACGATCTCTTTATAATTAGCTGCTGCAGCTTTTTGCCGTTCTTCAGGGTGGTTGATATAGAAAGCGGCTTTTTCCTTAAAGTCGTTCATGCCGTGATAAGAAATAAAGGATGAAAAAGGATGCGCCGCGGGTAAATCTGTTAATTGAAATGCTTCGCATGCAGCGATATCAAACGTTCGGTTATTAAAACTGGCATTTTTGATGTGCATAGTATTTTGGTTGAAAGCAAAATGATAGGGACGATGCGCATTAATTACGATGTCTGCCCCATTATAATAATGAACGGCCTGTTCGGGTGGAACCCATGTGCTGACGACATCAATATGCGGCTGTTTGAGCACTTTTTTAGGCAGATATTTTCCCCATTCCTTGCCGATTACCCGAACCGTGAATGGCAGATGGACCGCTTCTTTCATAAGCTGAACCCGATTAGGGTAAGGATAGCCGATGATTAACAGATTTGAATGATAGGAATGTTCGGTGCCCATTTTTTTAAACAGCCGATGGTTAACTGGTATCGGAACATAATAGACGTTCTGGTAGCCGAGCTCTTGATAGTAGAGAGCTGCATTTTGTTCTATCGTTAATATGGCGTCAGCAAGCTTAATTACCTGAAGGCTGATATCCATATAAAATGGGTCTTCGGTCAGCCAAACATACACGGGGATATCCTTACCCTTTAACCAGGTCAGCCAGTCGTGAGGAACGCGGTCTCCAACCATCATAAGTGTGAAGTCCGGCTGAAACGCTTCGATCTTCATCAAAGATTCTGCTTCAGGTTTATCTGCAATCATATACTCTGTATGAGTGTTCTGAAAACATTCTTCAGCCCAGCGATCAAAATAACTGTATATTCCTCCGTATCCCGACTGGATATACAAGACTTTCATCGGATGTTATGAAAAGAACGTAACGCTTTCTACTTTGTCTACATCAATTAATGTTGTAGCTTGGCCTGCCGGAGTGACGGAGCTTTCCTGTGTTACAAAGACGATACCGTGAACTTGATCGAAAGCAACGAAAACAACCGGTCCGATCATGTCACCTGAATCAGTCACAATGCTGATTGTCGTGCCTGGCGTAACTCTGGCAAAAATCCATCTTGCCGGAAGGGAAGGGTCTAAAAGAGATTCTGCCGTAACCGTCTCACTTTCATCTACTCTTTGATCGATGGCAGCTTCAAGCAAGTCTTTAAGGTTACTATCCATGTTTTCTCCTCCTTCTGTTGCAGTTGGAAATAAAGGGCTTAAAACGGCTTTAATTAAATCCTTTTTTAACTGTGCATTTTCAGAGCTCATTACACACACCTCCTATTCGATAGTGAACTCACGTTAATCATATTCTTCCGGCTGTTATTTGGTATGAGTCGAACGCCGTACCTGATCTAATTTTCATCTATTTAAGGAAAATGCTGATTTTTTAATGGAGTGGACATAGCCTATACCATAAATCGGAGTCGCACATATTGTGAAACAGAGATAAGGATAAGGGAGAGGGATGATTTGGATTTAGAGAAACAAGTGGATCGAGAAGAAAACCAAGATGAACTGCATTTTATTTTGCTTTTGCTGATTCTGCTTATACGTCAATCGTCTTCTGAAGGAAATCCATCTGACCTCAGACGCCAGCTTGTTTTTGCAAAAGAGCTGGGCGTACCGGTTTCAAAAGTCAATTTGATTAACGGAGATACACTTCAAAATGTCATCGTAAAAGAAGTTCTGACTGATTTGGTTATTTTCCAAAACCCGTTAAATAACACGAGATCTCATGTTTCACTCTCAAGTGTTGTAAGCTGGGGTGCTTTTTAAATGATGACAGAGGCTCTGCTTGCTGCGGAGCCGTTTTTATGTTTGACGGAGGGAGGCGGTATAGATGGGAGAGAAAGTGTCTATTATTTTAACAAGTTACAACAAACCCGATTATTTGCAAAAAGCGATCGAAAGCGTGATACAGCAAACGCATGATCTTTGGGAGCTTTTTATCATGGATGATCAATCGAATGCAGAAACAACTGCGGTGATTCACAAGTATCTCCATGACCGGCGCATTCAATATCATAACAGTTTCGTGCATCCTGCAGATCGATTAAAAACAGCCCGTTATGCCACATTAATTAACAGTGCGCTCCCATTTGCAGACGGCGATTACATTTCCTATCTTACTGACGACACTGTTTATCATCCTGAGCGGCTGAGCCGTATGGTGCAAGAGTTTTCACATAAACCTGAAGCGCAGGCGGTCTATTCAAAACAAAAAGTTGTACATGTAAACGAAAGGGGAGAGGAAATCTCATATTTCTACAGAAATGCCAATGCAGTGCTTGATCAGGCCGCATTTCAAGTTGATCATTGCTCAGTTATGCATCGCCGTTCGTTACTTAATCTCATCCACCATAAATTTGGAGGCTACTGGGATGATGATATGAAGCATTGGAATCATGGCGACGCAATTTTTTGGGCGAGACTCAACAACTTTACCCCATTTCTGCCGATAAATGAAGTATTAGACACAACCTATAAAACCCCAGATTCATTTCAAAATGCATATCGGTTTCTGCCCGCCGATTTGATTGACGGCTCTTTTGTAAAAGGTTCAGATCAATATGTGTATTTTTTTGATCAGGGTGTAAGGCATCCTGTTGGAGAAAAGTGGGGTTTTTTGTATCTAAATTGGACTGTCGCTGTTCCAGACCCATATTTATTCCAATATAGGATTGGCAAAATTTTAAACATTCCGAATTATATTTTAGTAAAGGAAGCTAATCATCCTGCAATATTTTATATCGAAGCCGGAAAAAAAAGGCGAATTGTGGACCAGTATGCGTTTCAATTTTATCAATTTCAAAGAAAAGACATAGTGACAATTGGAAAAGAAGAGATGGAGACGCTTCCGGAAGGGCCGCCGATTACGTGGAAACGATCTGAATTGATCAAAAATCCGCCTGGCCGACGGGTGTTTTTCATCGAACGCGAGCCGTTTTTGTTTCTAAACGGCGTCTTTCACCCGATTAGTGAACAAGTAGCAAGGAAGTTTTTTTTACATCAGAAGCCAATCTCCGCTTCTTTCCGAAATATTCAGCAATTTCCAATTGGAAAGCCGTTTTATCCGGTGTACGATGAGATTATAAAGAAATTGAATATTGCAACAGAGTAAAGGTATAGGTCATAAAAAGGAGACGTTCATGACAGGACATTATTCAAAAACGGAACATCAATATATATTGTTAACGTCTGAATCGGCATCGTTTGATCATTACAGCGTATACAGAGATCCGCAGCTTCCGCAAATTTTTTCTCATAACTTTGTTCAGCTTCATGATACGTTTCCATTGGAGCGGTTACTTAACTTTTTACCCTCCGTACCAAAGCTGCTTGATGCGAATTATCTCCATTTAAAAGCGTCGCCGCAGCATGTTTTTCCGCTCGGTTTGAAGCAGTCGCTTGTAAAAAGCGGTTTTGTCGTCGAGGATGAGCTACTATATGACATGAAGCTTAGTGACTGGAAGGGGCAGATGGGACATCCTTTAACCGCATGGGGGACGGCGAAAAGTCTTAGCGACGGATCTTCTATTATGAAAATTTACGATTCCATTTATATTGGAGAAGCAATAGCTGAACAAAAATTAAAAAGAAAATATCCTTTCTATGAAGCAGGTATAATCATTCTTGTTGTTTGTTACAGCGACCAGGCACAGAAAGTTCCCATTGGGTGCGGCGAGCTGTTTATCGATCATCAAGAGAAAACGGCTAAAATCGAAGAAGTGGCAATTTTAGATCAGTTTCAAAGGAAGGGCTACGGCAGTATCTTAGTGAAAGAAATGCTGTCCATCGCCAAATCACTAGGAATGGAAGCAGCCTACTTAGTTGCTGCAAGCACTGACGGTGCAACTCAGTTTTACGAAAAGCTGACGTTTAAAAAATATGAGCAGGTGCATACTGTATTTCATTATTTCCTTACATGAAATAGGCGTTTGCACAAACCATTTGGGACTTGGCCCGCATAAAATGCCGTATATCGTGATATGAAAGGATGAAAACAGCATGTATGGATACTCTGGGTACGGTTACGGATTTGGCTGCGGGACAAATACATTTGTGTTAATTGTTGTCTTGTTCATTTTATTAATTATTGTTGGAGCCGCTTTTATTTGCTAGATGCTGAAATTTCAAAAGAGCCTTCCCTATTAGGAAGGCTCTCAGACTGTAGACAAACTGGAAGAAATCCAGTTTGCCTACAGTCTTTTTTATTTTACAATGGAAGTACTACATAACTTGAGGTGATTGACATGCTTTCGAAACATAATCCCATTCAACGAGATCAATTAGAAATGATTACGTTAAATCAATTGGTACCGGCCAGCCACTTGGTTCGTAAAATAGAGGCAGCACTTGATTTTTCGTTCATCTATGACTTGGTGAAGGACATGTATTCAGAAATCGGTCGTCCCAGTATTGATCCTGTCATCTTAATTAAATTGACCTTCCTTCAATACACGTTTGGAATCCGGTCCATGCGCCAAACGATTGAACAAGTGGAAACCAATATGGCCTATCGCTGGTTCCTTGGGTATGGTTTTCACGATAAAGTGCCTCATTTCTCTACGTTCGGAAAAAACTATGAACGCCGTTTTAAAGATACCGATCTGTTTGAACAGATTTTCTATCGCATCTTAAAGGAAGCTGCCGAGAAAAAGCTAATCAGTGCCGAGCACGTTTTCGTGGATTCGACCCATGTTAAAGCGAGTGCGAACAAACGCAAATTTGAAAAGAAAGTCGTTCGCAAAGAGACACGCGCGTATCAGGAACGCCTTCAAGAAGAGATTAACCAGGACCGGGAAGATCACGGAAAAAAAACATTTCCTCCGGACAAGTTTGAGAAGGAAGAGAAGAAAGAAATCAAAGAAAGCACCACCGATCCAGAGAGTGGTTACTATGTGAAGGATGAACGGACGAAGCAGTTCGCCTATTCTTTTCACGCAGCCGCGGATCGTAACGGTTTTGTGCTTGGCACCATGGTCACACCTGGCAACACACATGATAGTCAGATTTTAGAGCCATTGGTCGGAAAGGTCATAGAGAGAGTCGGAAAGCCTGAAGCGGTCGCCGCAGATGCCGCGTACAAAACTCCTGCGATTACCCGTTACTTATTGGAACAGGGGATGACCCCTGCCTTGCCATACACACGACCACGTACGAAAAAAGGTTTTTTCCGAAAACATGACTATGTGTATGACGAATACTTTGACTGTTATCTTTGCCCGGCAGGTGAGATCTTGGCCTACTCGACAACGAATAAAGAAGGATATCGGGAGTACAAATCGCCAAAACAGATTTGTGCGACATGCCCATTTTTAGCCAGATGTACGGAGAGTAAAGACCACCAGAAAGTGGTGACGCGTCATATTTGGCAGGAATACGTAGAAGAGGCAGACCATCTTCGCTATCACGCAGAGGTGAAAGAGATTTATGCCAAACGTAAAGAAACCATTGAGCGTGTATTCGCAGATGGAAAAGAAAAGCATGGCATGCGTTGGACAACGTTAAGGGGACTTAAAAAATTGTCGATGCAGGCGATGCTTACTTTCGCTGCCATGAACCTGAAGAAGATGGCCAACTGGACGTGGCAAGGTCCAAAAATGGCCTAAATGATGAACTCGAAGAGGTCTGTCTTTTTATTAAATAGCTTAAAATCCCATAAAAAGCTAAAAAGGGGTTCGGAATGAGACCATTCCGAACCCCTTTTGTCGACAAACTGAGAGCCTTCCCTATTAGGAAGGCTCTTTTTATGTGAAAAAGTTTTTGCGGGGAACGTCATGCCGCCATTTGGACACTCATACAATATGGTAAAAGGGGTTTTGAGGTGGGAGCATGAGCAGTTATTTGATTAAGCCAGAGCTTAGCTCGGCCTATCCGGTTGTCAGTTATGCGAAGGGTTCATATGTTTATGATCAGACCGGAAAAAAATATCTCGACGGCTCGTCAGGTGCGGTGACATGTAATATCGGCCACGGAGTTCGTGATGTGACTGAGAAGCTGAAAGAACAGCTTGATCAGGTGTCTTTTGCTTACCGCTCACAGTTTACGAGTGAGCCCGCCGAGCAATTAGCCGCTCTCTTGGCACAGGAGCTGCCCGGAGATGTGAATTGGTCTTTTTTTGTCAACAGCGGATCAGAAGCGATAGAAACAGCTATGAAAATCGCCATTCAGTATTGGCAGGAAAAAAAGCAAACACAAAAATCCATCTTTTTGTCTCGATGGAGCAGTTACCACGGAATAACTTTGGGAGCGCTTTCATTGTCTGGTTTTTATGAAAGGAGATACCGGTTCACCCATCTCATTGAGCGGTATCCAGCTATCTCAGCTCCACATATTTATCGGCTGAATCACGAGACAGAAGAAGACTTTGTTCAGACTGCAGCTGATGAACTGGACACTATGATCAAAAGAATCGGAAGCCAATTCATCGCCGGCTTTGTGGCTGAGCCTATTATTGGTGCTGCAGGAGCAGCGATTACTCCGCCTCCGGGATATTATGAGAGATTAAGTGAGGTATGCCGCACACACAATGTGCTTTTTATTGCAGATGAAGTGATGACGGGGCTTGGGAGAACAGGAAGGATGCTCGCGACAGAGCATTGGGACACCGTACCTGATATTGCTGTACTGGGGAAGGGACTCGGTGCCGGTTATGCGCCTATTGCCGCTGCCGTCGTATCTGATTCTATTATTGAAACGATAAAACAAGGGTCAGGTGTGATTATGAGCGGTCACACATATAGTGCACATCCCTATTCAGCCAAAGCTGCTCTTGAAGTTTTGCGATATGTGTTAAAGCACGGCTTGATCAAACAATCAGAAAAAAAGGGCGCTGTGCTGAAGAAAAAGCTTGATGAGGCGGCATCTCAAAGCGGCATTATAGGTGATGTGCGCGGAAAAGGACTGCTATTAGGCGTTGAATTTGTGGCAGACCAAAAAACGAAGAAAGTGTTTCCGCAAGAGCAGGCGGTAACCCAGATTATTGTCAGCGAGGCGAAAAAACGCGGGCTGATTGTTTATCCTTCCAAAGCTGGAATAGACAGCGGAGAAGGAGATGCTGTCATTATTGCTCCTCCTTTTACCATTTCAGACGGTGAAATGGAAGAGCTTATCTCTATTTTTTCAGAAACAGTTGCAGCGGTCGAAAAAAACTTAAAAAAGGATTGACATTAAATGGCGCCATTTCAAAAAGCAATCAGCATTGACACAGCAATTGCAGATGTTCGGGATGGATCGGTTCTGATGTTTGGCGGTTTTGGGGGAGTCGGGTCGCCTCCTTCATTGATTGAAGCGATATTGGACAGCGGTGTAACGGATTTAACTGTGATTTGCAATGACGCCGGTTTCCCGGATATCGGGATCGGCCCGCTTATTGTTAATCAACGGGTCAAAACCCTGATCGCCTCGCATATCGGTTCCAATCCTGTAGCCGGAAAACAGATGACAGAGGGGACGTTAGAGGTTCAATTTTCATCTCAGGGAACGCTTGCGGAACGGATTCGCGCCGGCGGAGCGGGGCTTGGCGGTATTTTAACCGATGTGGGCATTGATAATCCAATGGTTTGCGAAAAAAAGGACATCGTAACAGTGGCGGGAAAACGATACTTGATTGAAGAGGCGCTGACGGCTGATTTTGCTTTCATCAATGCTTACATTGTTGATGAATTCGGCAATCTAACGTATGACAAAACCGCGCGCAATATGAATCCGCTTATGGCAATGGCCGCCAGGAGAACCTTTGCCGAAGCTGAGCGTATCGTTCCGATGGGTGAGATTTCTGAAGAAATGATTGTCACACCGGGGGTTTTTGTTGAGGGAGTTGTACGAAGCGAGGGAGTGAATTGGAAATGGGCTTGGGAGTAGCCGAAAGAGAACAGATTGCAAAACGGGCTGCTACTGAAATTAAGCAGGGCATGATTGTGAATCTCGGTATCGGTATCCCATCCTTGGTACCGAACTTTTTGCCGCCTGACATGCAGGTCATGTTTCAAGCGGAAAACGGTGTCCTTGGCATTGGAGAAAGTCCCGAAAAGGGAGAAGAGGATGCCCATTTATGCAACGCCGCGGGCTATCCTGTCCGCGCTGTAAAAGGGGCGTCTTATTTTGATACAACCATGTCTTTTGCGATGATCAGAAAAGGCAAAATTGATATTACAATTTTAGGCGCCCTGCAGGTGAGCCAATCAGGAGATTTGGCAAATTGGCTTGTTCCGGGAAAAAAGGTGCCTGGTATGGGCGGGGCGATGGAGCTTGCCCAAAAAGCGAAAAAAGTGGTTGTCGTCATGAGTCATACAGATCAAAAGGGAAGGCCTAAATTAACAGAAAGATGTACGCTGCCATTAACTGCTGCAGGCTGTGTAGATTTGATTATTACCGAAAAAGCGGTTCTTGAGGTCGATAGCCATCACTTCATTTTAAAAGAGCTGATGAATGGCTCGACAATCGATGAGGTGACGAGGCTGACAGAAGCTGAAATCAAAATAGATATGCCTTTTTCTTAAGAGGGGGAATGAGGATGCAAGACATTGAAAGAAAAGTAATCGGGTGGCTTGATCAGCATTCGGCCAAAGCCATTCGTCTTCTCAAAAGGCTGATTGGGGAAAAAAGCACATTGGGGGCAGAGTTTAACGCCCAAGCTGTTGTGCTTGAAAAGCTGCGGCAATTTCAGATGGACATTGATGTATGGGAGCCAAGCATAAAGCAATTAAAACAGCATCCCTACTTTAAATCTAACCGATCCGATTTTCATGAGAGCCCGAATATCGTGGCTAAAAAAACGGGAGCCGGCGGAGGCAGGTCCCTGATTTTGAACGGCCATATCGATGTTGTGCCTGAAGGAAGCGTAAAGGATTGGAAGTATGAACCGTATCAAGCTGTCGAAGAAAACGGTAAAATATACGGCCGCGGCTCAACGGATATGAAGGGAGGCAATACAGCCCTTCTTTTTGCTTTAGAAGCCCTGTACGCCTGTGATGTCAAACTGAAGGGAGATGTATTGTTTCAGAGTGTTGTAGATGAAGAGTGCGGCGGCGCCGGTACACTTTCCGCCATCATGAGAGGCTATCGTGCTGACGGGGCGCTGATTCCTGAACCGACGAATATGAAACTATTTATTAAGCAGCAGGGTTCGATGTGGTTTCGGATCACTGTGAAGGGATTATCCGCACATGGGGGCACACGCTATGAAGGGGTAAGCGCGATTGAAAAAAGCATGCACGTTATCACAGCGATACAAGAGCTGGAGAAAGTCCGCAATGCGAGAATTTCAGATCCGCTGTATGACAATATCCCAATACCGGTACCGGTGAATATCGGCACCATCTCGGGCGGTGCCTGGCCATCTTCAGTTGCAGACCGTGTCGTCATAGAAGGGAGATGCGGAATTGCTCCCCATGAGAAACCAGAAGCTGTAAAACTTGAATTGGAAAACTGGCTGAAGGATTTAGAATACCATGACGAATGGTTTAAACGTCATCCCGTACAAGTAGAATGGTTTGGCGCTCAATGGCTGCCGAATGATTTACCTGATGATCACCCTTTAATTTCTGTGCTGCAATCAGCCTATCAAAAAATGAAACAGACAGAGCCGATTATTGAGGCTTCCCCGTGGGGAACGGATGGAGGGCTTTTGTACCATGCAGGAGATACACCAGTAATCGTTTTCGGGCCGGGGGAAACAAAAACGGCTCATCAGGCCAATGAATACATTGAGGTTGAAGCCATGATAGAATCTGCTAAAATTATTGCACTTTTTGTCATGGATTGGTGCGGGCTTCATACAGATGGGGAGGATGCGGATGCTCAAGTCAATAAAGAGTAGCGGTGTCACAGCAGTTTTGGACCGTGACGGCTTTAATAAACGAATCAGAGTGGTCCGTTATGACGGAGCCATTGAGAAGGCCCTGCCGGATATCGTGGCAGCGGCAAAAGAAGAGAATGCAGAAAAAATCATTGTCTATGCGAAGCAGCATGATGAGCCAATCCTTGCCAAACAATTATTTGCGCCGGAGGGCTATCTAAAGGGCTATTATCTCGGCCATTCGGCTTGTGTCATGGTACGTTACCTTTCAGAAAGCCGAAGACAAACAGATTCTTATACAGAGGAACAGGAGATCATCGAAGCCATATATCGCACAGCGCCCCGTCTTCGCAACGACAGTACACCCGTTTTTACGATGAGAAAAGCAGAAACAAACGACATGTACCAGCTATCGATGCTGTATAAAAAAGTATTCCGCACGTACCCAACCCCGGTATTTGACCCCGCTTATATTGAAAAGACGATGAATGCAAATACGGTGTATTATATCATGCTTGATCATGACCGCCTGATCAGCGCAGCAAGCGCAGAAATCAATCCAGAGCTTGGGCATGCAGAAATAACCGATTGCGCTGTGCTGCCGGAATATCGCGGCCATTCGTTAACAAGCTTTTTAATCGAGGCGTTAGAAAAAGAAATGGCTGGAAAGGATATCTTTCATGTATTTTCTCTCGCCCGTGCTTCGTCTTTTGGGATGAATGCTGTGTTGTACCATTCAGGTTATCAATATGGCGGAAGGCTGATCAATAATTGCTTTATAGCCGAAGGCCTTGAAAACATGAATATTTGGTGCAAGCAACTGTAAGTCAAAATATGCGCGAGGAGGAATTCGTTTGAAAAACAAATGGTATAAACCGAAACGGCATTGGAAGGAGATCGAGTTATGGAAGGACGTTCCGGAAGAGAAATGGAACGATTGGCTTTGGCAGCTGACACATACTGTAAGAACGTTAGATGATTTAAAGAAAGTCATCAATCTGACTGAGGATGAAGAGGAAGGCGTCAGAATTTCTACTAAAACGATCCCCTTAAATATTACACCTTACTATGCTTCTTTAATGGACCCCGACAATCCGAGATGCCCGGTACGCATGCAGTCTGTGCCGCTTTCTGAAGAAATGCACAAAACAAAATACGATCTGGAAGACCCGCTTCATGAGGATGAAGATTCACCGGTACCCGGTCTGACACACCGCTATCCCGACCGTGTGCTGTTTCTTGTCACGAATCAATGTTCCATGTACTGCCGCTACTGCACAAGAAGGCGCTTTTCCGGACAAATCGGAATGGGAGTCCCCAAAAAACAGCTTGATGCTGCAATTGCTTATATCCGGGAAACACCTGAAATCCGAGATTGTTTAATTTCAGGCGGTGATGGGCTGCTCATCAACGACCAAATTTTAGAATATATTTTAAAAGAGCTGCGCAGCATTCCGCATCTGGAAGTCATCAGAATCGGAACAAGAGCGCCCGTCGTCTTTCCGCAGCGCATTACCGATCATCTGTGCGAGATATTGAAAAAATATCATCCGGTCTGGCTGAACACCCATTTTAACACAAGCATCGAAATGACAGAAGAATCCGTTGAGGCATGTGAAAAGCTGGTGAACGCGGGAGTGCCGGTCGGAAATCAGGCTGTCGTATTAGCAGGTATTAATGATTCGGTTCCAATTATGAAAAAGCTCATGCATGACTTGGTAAAAATCAGAGTCCGTCCTTATTATATTTACCAATGTGATCTGTCAGAAGGAATCGGGCATTTCAGAGCTCCTGTTTCCAAAGGTTTGGAGATCATTGAAGGGCTGAGAGGTCATACCTCAGGCTATGCGGTTCCTACCTTTGTCGTTGACGCACCAGGCGGAGGAGGTAAAATCGCCCTGCAGCCAAACTATGTCCTGTCACAAAGTCCTGACAAAGTGATCTTAAGAAATTTTGAAGGTGTGATTACGTCATATCCGGAACCAGAGAATTATATCCCCAATCAGGCAGACGCCTATTTTGAGTCCGTTTTCCCTGAAACCGCTGACAAAAAGGAGCCGATCGGGCTGAGTGCCATTTTTGCTGACAAAGAAGTTTCGTTTACACCTGAAAATGTAGACAGAATCAAAAGGAGAGAGGCATACATCGCAAATCCGGAGCATGAAACATTAAAAAATCGGCGTGAGAAAAGAGATCAGCTCAAAGAAAAGAAATTTTTGGCGCAGCAGAAAAAACAGAAAGAGACTGAATGCTGAGGGGATTCTTCATGAAAACATGCGAATGGTGCGGCAAGCTTGAAGCGGTGCCCGGCAGGAACACGGTGTACTGGGAGCTCCCTGATGGAACGAGGGCTATAGAACTGACAGACACCCCTGCCATGGTATGTTCTTCCTGCGGTATGACCTATCAAGAGGAAAACACGGTTAAAGAGATTGAGGATCAGCTGCTTTTAATTCAAACAAAAAAACTGCCTGAAAGCCTGACATATCAGCAGCTCATGGAGACAGAAAGAATTTTGAAACGCAACTATTTTGACTTCTCCTGAGTCATGTTTCAGTATTCTTTTGTTGTAATTTTACACTTGAACTGTATAATAGAACAACAAAAGACAGACACCAGGAGGGGAAACCCATGAAATCCTTTTATCACTATTTATTGAAATACAGACACCCTAAGCCGAAGGACAGCATCAGTGAATTTGCCAATCAGGCGTATGAGGATCACAGCTTTCCAAAAACATCAACCGATTATCATGAAATCAGTTCATATTTGGAGCTGAATGCTGATTACCTTCACACGATGGCGACGTTTGATGAAGCTTGGGATAAATACGAGTCTGAAGTGCACGGCAGATAATAGCTGTTTCATCCGCAGATCACTGCGGATTTTTTTATGTCCCCCATGCCATAATTGGATATTTCCTTTGGTTTTCATGCCCATGCGAATTGGCTTCACCCGGCATACGATAGCGTATGAGAAATGTTGCGGCGAGGGGGAGACACCATGAAGCAAAATAAACCGAAATTCCAAGTAGGGGATATCGTAGTCGTCATTATGTATGGAACAGTCGGCACCATCACAAAAGTACACCAAATTGATAAACACTATCTTTATGAAGTCAATCATAACGAAGTTTTATACTTTGAATCATCTATTCAGCTTTATAAAGATTATGAGGGTGTCATTGTCGACATGGAGAAGCTTGATATTGAGTATGAATTCCTTATTGGGGACGTTGTTTATGTAAAAGATTATGGAAAAGAACTCTTTCGCATTATCGGCCATAGAACAGAAATTTGGAGATATTTAGAAGATGGCTGGGAAGATATCATTTATGAGCTGACCCGTTTAAAGGATGGAGAGTGGCTTGAAACGGAGGAAGAGGATCTCACGCTGGTGCTTAGAAAATATGAAATGGACCAGTTTGTGCATCAGCTGTTGTTTGTCCATTATGTCGGAGAAACTGGCCATGAGATCGGCGAAGATATCGCATCGTCTGCTCTTCTTCAGTTTGAAGGCGATGATGAAGATCAAGATACCCTTCACATCCTTGCTGTGTCAATTGTTGATGAGCTTCTGGATATTTATAATGACTACAAAATTCTGTACGAAATGTTTCATGATGAAGAATATAAAGACATGATGATATTTGTTTTGGAAAGTTTAAAAGAGCATTTCAGTTAGTTTGTGAACATACGGATCAAGACATATAAAAAATATGGCAGACAGCCCCAAATCATCACACGCGTCATTCCTTTGAGCGTTTTTTCCATTAAGATATCAAATCTTTCTCCGTCCAGTGCTTCCATCATTTTAGCAATCATAGCGTCAGCCTCCCATGGCTCGTTTTTTATTCAATATATGACTGAAAGAATTGTTTAGAACACCGGGTATAATTCAGCCTGTTTTTTCATAAAACATAAAAAGGAGGCGGTACGGAGATGAAAGAAATAGATCTTGTGATTGATACGGAAGAAATCGCTGAATTTTTTTACAGAGAGCTTGCAAGACGGGGCTACATACCGAGTGAGGATGAGCTGTTTGAAATCGCTGATATTACCTTTGATTATTTGATAGAAAAATGTATGATAGATGAGGAGCTGGATGAAGATGAGTGAGGCTTAAAACCGGAGTGGTCAGCTCCGGTTTTATTATTCATGTTCTATGACTTCTGTGAAAATTGAGGTGGTTAAATTGTACAAGCACGTTAGCTTGTTTCTTTTCTTTCTCATTCTAGCTGCGGCCATTCATACAAATGCTGTTCAATCTGCAGATGAAGCAATAAGCAAGGCAGCTGTTTTGATCCGTCAGCCATGGCTTAATGAAGTCATGACGGGGATCACGCATCTTGGTGCTTCTTCTTTTCTGCTCCCTCTAATTGTCATCATTGGAGCAGGCATGTTTTTCTACAGAAAAACATGGGACGGCCTGTTGATGCTCTTAGTATTCGGCACAGATCGGCTGTTAAACAAAGTCTTAAAAGAATGGATCGAAAGAGCGAGGCCTGATTTTGCACCGCTGGTTCATGAATCATCCTTCAGTTTTCCGAGCGGCCATTCCATGAATGCTGCTTGTGTCTATCCTGTTATTGCTTACTTTTTAGTGAAACATCTCCCGTTTTCCAAGCATAAAAAAATGGTATATATCATAGCCGGTGTAATTACTGTTTTAGTCGGCATAAGCAGAGTGTATCTGGGGGTTCATTTTGTGACGGATGTGTTAGGCGGCTTTAGCCTCGGCTTGCTTCTGTTTTTCCTGGTAAAAGGTTTTGACGAAAAGATTAAGCGGTTTCGACAAAAATAGAGAGAGGAAAACACAGCAAAAACGCCAATATGTTATAGAAATAAAAGGGAGGGGATCTTGATGATGTTATCCGTGTTTAAAAAGAAGTCTTGTTCCTATGACGTGACAATATTTCAGACACCCCGGTTTGGCGAAAAAAAGGGCTACAGAGCCGTCTATCGAACTGAACTGAACGGGAGCGATCATCAAGACGTGCTGAAAAGAGCATTCTCTTTGTTTAATGTATTCGACACTGTTCCGAGTGATTATGATGCAAGATTCATGGCCACAGGGGACGTGATCCTGATTGATGAAGGCAGAAGAGGGAAAACATATTATCAACTGCTTCCCGCCGGCTGGAGGAAAATCAATCGTCTGATTGTACAAACGACATAATGAAAAGAAAACTGCGGAAACCCGCAGTTTTCTGCAGTTTTAAGGCTTGCGTTTGGCAGCGGAATATTCTTTCCCGTGTGCTTCTTCAGCTGCAATGATATCTTTTTCAGGTATATGATTGTTCTTTTTTTGGCCGGTGATCCGGTTGCGATGTTTTTTACCCATGTCCACCCCTCCTTCCTGCGGTTAGGTTTTCAAATTAACACCCCGATTATCCGTTTTTCTGAGGAAGTGCCTAACAGACCCTCGAACATTTCTTTTTTCGACATATTCCTTTATAATCAATGCTAAAGTTTGTTTCATCATGACATTCGTTGTAAAATGGACGGGCTGGATGATAATTTAGATTTACAGGAGGATATGAGATGAGTGTACATATAGGTGCTGAAAAAGGACAAATTGCGGATACAGTGCTTTTGCCGGGAGATCCTCTCAGAGCAAAATTTATTGCAGAAACGTATCTTGAAAATGTAGAATGCTATAATGAAGTCAGAGGCATGTATGGATTTACGGGTACATATAAAGGTAAAAAAATCTCAGTACAAGGCACGGGAATGGGCGTTCCGTCTATTTCAATTTATGTGAATGAATTAATTCAAAGCTACGATGTGCAAAATCTAATAAGAGTCGGTTCTTGCGGCGCTATTCGTAAAGATGTCAAAGTGCGAGACGTCATTTTGGCGATGACCTCCTCGACTGATTCACAAATGAACAGAGTCGCTTTTGGAAGCATTGATTTTGCGCCTTGCGCAGATTTCGAGCTTTTAAAAAATGCCTATGATGCGGCAAAGGATAAAGGTGTGCCGGTGACTGTAGGAAGCGTATTTACAGCTGACCAGTTCTACAACGACGATTCGCAAATTGAAAAACTTGCAAAATACGGTGTGCTTGGCGTTGAAATGGAAACAACTGCATTGTATACATTAGCAGCGAAGCACGGAAGAAAAGCCCTGTCAATTCTCACCGTGAGTGATCACGTATTAACAGGAGAAGAAACGACAGCGGAAGAGCGTCAAACGACATTTCATGATATGATAGAAGTGGCTTTACATTCCGTATCACAATAAAATATATCTAGAGGCGTGCTGGGTGCCGGCAGCCTCTTCTTTATGAATGCGGAAACGATTGATAAAGGAAGGTAATGTAATATGAAAAAGTTCGGTAAATGGTTCTCACTGGCTGCCGCTCTGAGTGTAACGGCAATAGTCGGAGCCGGCTGCAGCATGTCGAACGGAGATGCTCAAAAGGATACGAAAACCACCGCAGAAACAAAACAAACAGAACAAAAAACAGCTGACAGCAAAAAATCAAACACTCAAAACAGTGAGTTTTCATTGGAAAGCCAGTATTTCAATGATATTAAAAAAGTCGATGGTCTGGAAACCATTCAAAATCCAGAAAATATACTCGCGCTTGTCAATAAACAATATGCACTGCCCGGAAACTATGAACCTAGCGATCTTGTCATACCAGATGTAGAGTTTTCTTTTGAAGAAAAGATTCAAAAACGTTACATCAGAAAAGAAGCGGCCGACGCGTTAAAAACAATGTTCGATGCTGCCAAAAAGGAAGGCTATGAACTGGCAGCTGTCTCAGGGTACCGTTCGTATGACAGACAGAAAGTCATTTTTGACAATGAAGTAAGCCTAAAAGGGGAAAAGAAGGCAAAGGAAGCGGTCGCTTATCCGGGTGAAAGCGAGCATCAAACAGGCCTTGCGATGGACATTTCGAGCCGGAGCAATGGCTTTGAGCTAAATGAAGCGTTCGGAAGCACGGCAGACGGGAAATGGGTGCAGGACAATGCTTATAAATATGGCTTTATCATTCGCTATCCGAAAAATAAAGAAGATATCACGAAATATGAATATGAGCCATGGCATCTGCGCTATGTAGGCAAAAAAGCCGCAAAGGTCATCCAAGATAATGATTTAACGCTTGAAGAGTACTTTGAAAAAGTGAAGAAAATTTAAAATGAAAAGCCCGCTTACACTAGATAAGCGGGCTTCATTGTGTCTGGTGAATCTAGCATTTGTTCTATGCTTACCAGAAGAATAAACTAGCAAGAGCGACCCCTGTAATTAAACCGAGGAAAATCCCGTAAGCTGCTCCGTATCCCCAACAACCGCCCCAATATCCGTAACCGAAACCTCTTGGCCCTCCGCCGACCGGAGCTATAAAAACTCTGTCTCTTGTTACACGGGTAATTCTGCCGACGTGAACTCTCCCGCCTCTCTCTGTAATTCTGACGACTTTACCTTGATGGTTTTTGCAAAGATGATAATATCTCTCCAATATTGTTCCCCTCCTATCCTGACTTTCTATCAGCATATGATAGATAGGAAAAAAAGGTTGGACGAAAACAGGGGGCGATACGCCGTTTTACTTGTACGCGATAAAAATACAATGACCCATGTACTCACTATATAACTGCATGAGCTGATAATGTGTTTGAAGCGTATCGTAATAGATGGGATCAATCGTTTGCGATAAATCCATTTCTGTGGTTGGTTCAAATTCCATGTCTTCCGGAAGAAGTGTCATCGCTTCTGTTTTTTGAAAGCCATAGGATCTTAGGAGTTTATGCCATTCGCTTTCTTCATGTAAGCAAGTAAATCCGTAAAAATCCATCATTTGCTTCTTTTCTGCAGGTGGCATCGGTTTTTTTAAAGCAGCTTCAATACCAATCAGCATCCCGCCGGGTTTTAAAACTCTTGAAATTTCTTGAAGAGAGGATGTCAGGCGTGAAAAACTGAGGACCGATTCTGACAGGACACAGGAAAAGGACTCAGAAGAAAACGGGAGATGTTCCAGCTCCGCCTGATATGCAGGGATGGCAAGCCCTTCATTCGCGAATCTTTTTTTCGCTTTCTCAAGCATAATAGGATCTTTATCAACGACTGTTACAGGATACAGCAAATGTCCTAAATAAGCCGCCGTTTGTCCTGTTCCGCATCCGGCATCAAGAATCGGCTGATTCGGAGAGGGTGCAGCCTTTTGCAAGACCGCTTTTGAAAAAGCCAGCCCGCCTGGGTGCGCCCCTGCGACACCGAATAAGGACAGCATTTCTAAATATCGGCTCAATATCGAATCCTCCTTTTTCCTTATCATATGTCGTATAAAGACATAGGTTTATGAAAAGCAAAAGAAGGGCGTTTCTCTTTCATTTCTGCTCCGAGTTGACGAATAAGAGTTCGTCCATGATAATAATGTAAGAAGAAAAAGGTGGTGTTTAATTGAAACGGCAATTAAAACTGTTTTTTATTGTGCTGATCACTGCAGTTGTCGCTTCGGCGCTTACTTTATTTATTACGGGCAATTCCAGTGTCCTGGGCCAAAAATCAACAAGCACAGGAGACAGCAAGTTCGACAAATTAAATAAAGCGTATGAGCAAATCAAAAGTGATTATTACCAAAAAACAGATGATGACAAATTAGTAGACGGAGCAATTAAAGGAATGATTCAATCACTGGATGATCCGTATTCTACATATATGGATCAAGAGCAAGCGAAATCATTCGACGAGACGATTTCAGCATCTTTTGAAGGAATCGGAGCCCAAGTAGAGGAGAAAGACGGAGAAATCCTTATTGTATCCCCAATTAAAGGTTCACCTGCTGAAAAAGCCGGTATCAAACCGAGAGACCAAATCATTAAGGTGAATGGAAAAAGCGTAAAAGGCATGAATGTAAATGAAGCCGTCGCTTTAATCCGAGGCAAAAAGGGCACAAGGGTGAAGCTTGAACTGAACAGAGCGGGAGTGGGGAATATCGATCTTTCCATTAAGCGCGATACCATTCCTGTAGAGACTGTCTATTCAGAGATGAAAGACAACAACATCGGAGAAATTCAAATCACTTCTTTCTCTGAAACAACAGCTAAAGAGCTGACAGATGCGATTGACAGTTTAGAGAAAAAAGGCGCCAAAGGCTATATTTTAGATTTGAGAGGCAACCCGGGCGGCTTAATGGAACAGGCGATTACGATGAGCAACCTGTTCATTGATAAAGGGAAAAACATCATGCAGGTTGAATACAAAAACGGTTCAAAAGAAGTCATGAAGGCCGAAAAAGAACGGAAAGTGACCAAGCCGACCGTCGTTTTGGTAAATGACGGTACAGCAAGCGCAGCCGAAATTATGGCCGCTGCTCTTCATGAATCGTCAGACGTACCGTTAATCGGCGAGACGACATTCGGCAAAGGTACAGTACAAACGGCGAAAGAATATGATGATGGCTCTACCGTCAAACTGACAGTTGCCAAATGGCTGACTGCTGACGGCGAATGGATTCACAAAAAAGGCATCAAGCCTCAAGTGAAAGCAGAGCTGCCTGATTACGCGAAGCTGCCGTATTTGGACGCAGATAAAACGTACAAATCAGGTGATACAGGCACAAACGTCAAAGTGGCTCAGAAAATGCTCAAAGCACTTGGTTACAAGGTAAAGGTTAACAGTACGTATGACCAGGACTTTGTATCTGTCGTCAAACAGTTCCAGAAAAAAGAGAAGCTGAAAGAAACAGGCATACTGACCGGCGATACAACAACGAAATTAATGATAGAACTTCAAAAGAAGCTGTCTGATAATGATACGCAAATGGAAAAGGCAATTGAAACACTGAAAAAAGAAATGTAAAAAAAACCATACGCGGCTGCGGGACTGACCCCCGTTTTTGAGACAGGGATCAAAACACCTTTTAAACAGCCAATTGCCGATAATTTATCGGTGATTGGTTGTTTAGTTTCGTTTGAATACGAATATTGTTATAATAATGAATGTATTCTATGACAGTGCGTTCTACGATGGCGGTCGTGGTTCGATCAATGCTGTTAAGATAGAACGTTTCAGACTTTAGTGAGGAATGAAACGATTCGATGGAGGCATTATCAGCGGGTGTCCCTTTGCGGGACATGCTCATGGTAATGCCTTTTGTTTTAACAGCTTTCTGATACTCGTAAGATGTATACACAGATCCTTGGTCACTATGTAACACGCAGTTCTCAGGCAGTGTTGGCAGTTGATCAAGTGTGTGTAAGACAAAGTCTGTGTCCTGCTTATCTCCAATCGTAAAAGCAATCACTTCTCCATTATATACATCCAATATACTGGAAAGGTACAATTGTTTCTGTCCATAAGGCAAATACGTGATGTCTGTTACTAGTTTTTCAAGAGGATGATCAGACTGAAAGTTCCTATCTAATATATTGTCGACCACGGCATATGGCTGCCCATTCTTCTTGCGCTTTTTCACCTTAACCCGGCACTGCCACTGATTTTTCTGCATAATACGCTGAACCGTTTTATGGTTAATACACATTCTCTTTTTTAATATAGCTGTGATTTTTCGATATCCATATCGATACTGGTGCTCTCGGCACAACGTGCCGATTTGTTTTTCTAAATGGCGCTTGGGATGATCTTTCTTCAGATTCTTCTTCCAACGATAATAAGACGAGCGAGAGATACCTAAATGAATACAGATATCCTGCACGGTCATTGTGCTGTGCAATTCTTCTACAAGTTCGACTGACGTTTGGCTATCAACTTCCTTTCCAATTCGTTGTACTTTTTTAACACTTCATTCTGTTGTCTCAGATATCGATTCTCTGCCTGCAGTTTCTCTAATTCGGAAGAATACTCCGGACCTTTTCCATAAGTGTATTGCTTACCAACAGGCTGTTCAAATCGATGTGTATCACCAGCCTTATACCATCTGACCCATGTCTTAATCTGCGTATTATTTTTGATATTCAACTCCTGCATGATCTCTTTCATAGGTACGCCTGCCAATCTCATTTCTACAGCCTTCTGTTTCACTTCAACCGGATAACTCACTCTTGTCCCCATAGAAAAAACACCTCCAAGTCTAATTTCGGATAACAATCATCCGTATTCAAACTTGAAGGTGTTTTTATTTGTCTCATCTTATGGGGTCAGTCCCGCTGCCGCGTATGGTTTTTTTATGCGCCCTTTTGATTTGGATTAGCGTCTTGTTTTTTGCCAAATAAACCTTCAATGACAGGATTGGATCCCGCGTTTTTAACGAACAGCGGATTCAGGATGACCACAGCGATCATGTTGGCGGCCAATCCCCAGAATCCTTCATAAATGCCATGTGCGGATTGAGTGATATACACAATAAACGTTACCGCTAGGCCGGCTAATAATCCGATAACCGTTGCTTCTTTCGTTTGGTTTTTCCAGAACAGGCTGACAGCGATCGCAGGGAAGATTTGCACCATGCCGGATACACCTAATAGCTGAAGTGTCACTAAGGCAGTCGGGAACAGCATTCCAAACAGCAGCGCAAGACCGATGACAACAAACACCATTGAACGTGTGACAAGAGTCAGCTTGCTTTGCGACACATTCGGATGAATCAAATCCCGGTATAGGTTGTTGGCGAATAAATTCGATGCGCCGATTGCCATAATGGAACAAGGTATTAATGAAGCAAGAGCGATAGTGGCATATGCAAAGCCTTGTGCCACGCCGCCGTAAGATGTTTGAATCAAATGCAGCAGCGCCAGCCTTGGATTTGTATCTTCCGGCAGAACAAGAAAGGCGATAAAGCCAAGAAAAATAACCAAAATTAACACGATATTATAAAGCGGCAAAAACATGCTGTTTTTTCTTACTGCATCAGCGCTTTTCGCCGTGAAAACACCTGTAGCGGCATGCGCCCACATAAAAAGTGCCAGAGCGGAAACAATAGATGCTGTGATAAACCAAGGGATGCCTTTTGGCCCTTCTGCAGGTATCGTCAGCATTTGCGGCGCTTCCTTCACTAACGTGTCAATCATTGGCGTCCAGCCGTTAAAATGAATGAGAGGGAGGGACACCACCATAAACAGCATAATGACCCATACTAAAATGTCCTTAATGATGGCTGTATATGTGGGCCCTTTAATCCCGCTGAAGAATGTGTAAAGAGCAACAAGAATAAATGAAATGATCACAACGAATTTTACGTTAATATAGCCAGTGCCGGCAACCTGAAGCGTGTCTTGAATGCCGCTCAGCTGAAGGCATATGTACGGAATAAGCATGAGTACCCCAACGATGGCAACGAGGCTTGCCAAAAGCTTACTGTTAAAACGTTCCCGGGCATAATCCGCGAGTGTTGTTAATTTATGAATTTTCGCAACTTTCCAAAGTTTTGGCAAGAAGAAGTAGGCGATAAAGTAGGCCAACACAGAATAAGGAATGGCGAAAAATGCAACACTTCCGCCTGTAAAAGCAGTACTGGTCAACCCTAAGAAAGTATAGGCCGTATAAAGGTCAGCGCCTACTAAAAACCAGACGAGAAGACCGCCGAAGCGTCTGCCGCCGACAGACCATTCTTCCACAGAAGTACGTGAGGATTTGTCTCTTCCGGCGAGAAAGCCGATACAGACAACGGTTAAAACAATAATAGCAGTAATGAGAAGTGCAGTCAGATTCCCTTGCATTATTCAAGTCCTCCATCTTTTTTTTGCATCTGATAAATGCCAAACGAGCATAACGGCGTAACAATAATCCACAGCAGCAGCCAAAAGTGGAAAAACGGCAGGCCGAACATAATCGGTTCTATTCGATTCACAAGCGGCAAAAGCGCGAGCTGAACGAATGGCAAAAGAATGAGAATAACAATAAGTGCTTTTTTAACCATTTACTTTCCTCCTGAAACATGATAATGCTCACTATAATAGCAGTTGTAAGAAAAGATCACAAGATAATTATTAGAAAAAAATGATTTTTTCAATTATTTAATCAAAACACATGGTTTGCATCCTTTTCAATAAAGGTTTAAAATAATAAATATCTTGAAATCGAGATAAATAGGAGTGAGAAAATGAAAACAGAAGGATTGCACCATGTCACAGCATTCGCCAGAGATCCGCAAGAAAACTTGCGATTTTATACAGAAGTGCTTGGGCTCAGGCTCGTTAAAAAAACAGTAAACTTTGATGATCCCGGAACGTATCATTTTTACTTTGGGAATCAAAACGGAGATCCCGGTACAATAATGACCTTTTTTCCGTTCCAAGGAAGCGGACAGGGAACGGTAGGAAAAGGCCAAGCGGGCCGGGTGTACTTTTCAGTTCCCTCAGGCTCCCTGTCTTTTTGGAAGGAACGTCTTGAGAAAAGCGGGCTGAGCCTAGAGGAAAAAACGTTGTTTGGTGAAAAAGGTCTTATTTTTGATGATACAGAAGACCTTCCGCTGGCGATCATGGAGGATGCGAAAAGCGGCAAAAGCGAGTGGACGCCTGACGGGATCACAACAAATGAAGCAATTACGGGAATGAAAGGTGTGCTGCTATATTCCTACGACCCGCAGGCGACCATACAATTGTTAACGGAAAGCTTTGGATACACCAAAGTGGCCGAAGAAGACCAGATTGTCAGACTGGCATCTTCAGCGGCGGTCGGCGGTGTCATTGATGTCCATTTACATCCTGAAAAAAGAGGAGTCGGAGGATATGGTACGGTACACCATGTAGCGTTTCGGACTAAGAAAAAGGAACAGGCGAAATGGCTGCCGATTATTGCTGAAAACCATCTGCCTTCGTCAGAAATTCTCGATAGGGAATACTTTACATCAGTTTATTTTAGGGAGAAAGGCGGTATCTTATTTGAAATTGCCACAGATGAACCGGGCTTTATGACAGATGAAACGTTTGCTGAGCTAGGGACTTCCTTAAAACTGCCTGAATGGCTGGAGAAACATAGACAACAAATTACAGACATTTTACCTGAACTTTAAAAGGGGGAATTTATAATGAAGCATATTTATGAGAAAGGAACATCTGACAACGTACTTTTGCTGTTGCATGGCACGGGTGGTAATGAACACGATCTGCTTTCATTGGGGCGGTTTATAGACCCTGATGCCCATTTGCTTGGTGTCAGAGGATCGGTGCTTGAAAATGGAATGCCGCGATTTTTCAAACGTCTGAGTGAAGGAGTTTTTGATGAAAAAGATCTTGTGGTGCGGACAAGAGAATTGAAAGATTTTATCGACGAGGCTGCAGAAACGCATCAGTTTGATCGCGGCAAAGTGATTGCAGTCGGTTATTCAAACGGCGCAAACATTGCGGCAAGCCTGCTTTTTCATTATAAAGATGTGTTAAAAGGGGCTATTCTGCATCATCCAATGGTTCCGATTCGGAGTATCGAGCTGCCTGATATGGCGGGGCTCCCTGTTTTTATCGGTGCCGGGAAATACGATCCTCTTTGCACGAAGGAAGAATCAGAAGAGCTTTACCGCTATTTGCGTGACAGCGGGGCATCAGCCTCCGTTTTCTGGCAGGACGGGGGCCATCAGCTGACTCAGCATGAAGCTGAACAGGCTCGTGAATGGTACAAAGAGGCGATTGTATAAAAAAACCTTAGTCCGGATTTCGGACTAAGGTTTTTCATATCCTTACAGCCAAGTTGATACTTTTGAAAGCGGCAGACGGTTGCTTTGATGCGCAGGCTTCACTGCTTTGCCGATTGAAATAAGCATAACCGGAACATAGCGCTCACTGATATCAAATTGCTTTTGGAACTGCTCTTTGTTAAATCCGCCGATTGCGCAAGTGTCATAACCTTTTGCTTTTGCGGCAATCATAAGCTGCATAGCAGCTAAAGAAGCATTTAAGAAAGCGGAATCACGTGCGAATTGCTCGCTTTGGTAAGCACCGTTGATTTGGCCGAGCAATGTTTGTTTGATTTCATCCGTAATATAGCCTTGGCTTGCTAATTCAGCATAAACTTCTTCACCGTTTTCATTTGCCTTTAAATCGCCTAAAATGGCAACAACAGCAGAAGACTCAACGATTTGTTTTTGATTATACGCTACAGGAAGAAGCTCCGCTTTTGATTCATCGCTGTGGAATACTGTAAAATGCCAATGCTGAAGGTTCCAAGCAGAAGGCGCTTTAGCGGCAAGGTCTAATAGCTCAGTCAGCTCCTCCTTAGAGATCGGGGCATTTGTATCATATTCCTTTACAGATGCACGTGCTTTTAAAACATCCAGAGTATTCGTCATAGTGTTTCCTCCTTCGGATAAACGTGGTATGATAATAGAAAAGTTAGAAGCTTACTAAATGTAACTTGAAAGGTTATTGTAATGGATCATTGAATACATGTCAATCAATAGATGAAGGGATGAAGACTTGTGGGAAATACGATGTGCCCTAAAATGGAATCCGCATTCTCATTGCTGGGAAAACGATGGAACGGTCTGATCATCCATGTGCTAATGGATGGGCCGAAACGGTTTAAAGAGATAACGGAAACAATACCGATGATCAGCCAAAAAATGCTGGCAGAGCGCTTGAAGGAGCTTGAACAAAACGAGATTGTCGAACGGCAGGTTCTCCCTGAAACGCCGGTCAAAGTCATCTACACGCTAACTGAAAAAGGAACAGCGCTTCAAGCTGTATTTCAAGAAATGCAGGCATGGGCCGATCAATTTTGCGAGCCTGGTGACACAGTGTGTGAAGAAGAGAAATAAGGAAAGCGGCGTCTGAAAAAGAGCCTTTGTTTCCATGGTGAGTCATGTAAGTACGGTTCACACCCGTTTACATGACTTTTTATATTTGTCAGACTGACATTTCCGGATTGGCAAAAGTGTCATGTGCATATGAAGGGGATATATAAAATAGGAAATGATCAATAAGCTATAACATCCAACCTATTGTAAATGGGGATTATGATGTATCTTATTATGCAAATCAGCAAAATTTTATATTTTCGGCCAAAACCCAGTCAGCTTCCAATTGGCATTTAAACCGGATATAAAAGGAAATCCAGGTTTTTCGTATTGCTGGATGCTTCTATACTGATGACTTCCGCATTTATGAAAAAAGAGAGAGCTTCTTTGGAGCTCTCTCTTCTTTTTTTTGTGGGGAGACGAAATCTTATAGTTTTCCATTCAAAAATTGCGCCTCACCGAGACCAAAACTCCAGTCTGCGTCACCATTCTCAGTAATAGATACCATGAGGTCTTCAGGGGAAATTCCGCATTTTTCTTCTAGCCTTTCAGCAAGCAGAGCATACAATTTTTCCTTTTGGCTTTCGGTTCTTGCTTTGCTTGTCATGCTAATGATGACCATATCCTTGGTTCTCTGAAACCCTAATCCCGTATCTTGGATTATAAGCTCGTTTGCGGGATGCTGATGGACAATTTGATAACGGTCTCTTTCCGGAACACCAAACGCTTCAACCATCGCTTGGTGAGCAGTATCTAATAACAATTGCAGCGATTTTTCGTCACGGCCTTCAATTACATCAAAACGCAATAATGGCATGTGTACTCCTCCTCTTGTGAAGTTGTTATCCGTCTGTTCTCATATTGTCTCGTTTGCTTTCAGACAATGGAGAGATATAATGATTGGCAGTCAACTTTAAAAAACATAACATATAACCAAAAGTTAATCAACATATAACTAATGAATCATAGGTTAGGCGGTAGATAATCGAGACAAGCTCATAAAAACGATTGACAGTCATTGATTAGGAGATTAGTATGAACATATTAGTTGATCAATAGATAACAATCATATAACCAAGACGTTGTTATTTATAAATGAAAGCGTTTTCTATTCATCTAGGCATGAAAAGCGCCGAAACAATGTCGCGAGAATCATATAAAACACTTTTGGAGGGGTTTCCATGCCGATTTTAATTGTAGCTGTCGGAGTGCTGATTCTGTTATTTCTCATTATTAAAGTAAAATTAAATACCTTTGTCTCACTGTTTGTCGTTTCATTTTTAGTAGCCATCGGACTTGGAATGGATATCAATAAAATTGTTCTTTCAATTGAGACTGGAATTGGCGGGCAGCTGGGGCATTTAGCTTTAGTGTTTGGACTTGGCGCGATGCTTGGGAGGCTTGTCTCTGATGCTGGGGGCGGCTACCGGATTGCCATTACGCTGATTGACAAATTCGGGAGGAAACGAATACAGGCGGCGGTTGTAGTTGCCTCTTTTATCATCGGTATTGCGCTGTTTTTTGAAGTGGGTCTTGTTCTGTTGATACCGATTGTTTACGCGATTGCTAAAGAATTAAAAATGCCTTTTCTGTATCTGGGAATCCCGATGGCCGCCGCCTTAAATGTTACTCACGGATTTTTGCCCCCGCATCCTGCTCCAACTGCTATCTCAGTTGCATACGGTGCTCATATTGGCCAGGTGCTGCTTTTTGGAATCATCATCGCTGTTCCGACAACTGTGATTGCCGGGCCTTTATTTAATAAATTTGCGATGAAACGTTTTCCTGGTGCGTATCAAAAGCATGGAAACTTATCGGGGTTAGGACCGAGGAAAGAATTTCAGCTGGATGAAACACCGGGCTTTGCGATCAGTGCTGTCACGTCTTTATTCCCGGTTATCTTTATGGCAATGGCAACAGTTTTTTCTTTATTATTGAATGAACATTCAAAAGGAAAAGACATTATAGAATTTATCGGCACTCCGGGAACGGCAATGCTCATTTCGCTGTTGCTTGCACTCTATACGATGGGATATGCCCGTAAAATATCTATGCAGGAAATCAGCAGATCTATTTCAGAATCAATTTCGCAAATTGCGATGATGCTGCTCATCATAGGAGGGGGAGGAGCGTTTAAACAGGTGCTGATTGACGGCGGGGTCGGCGATTATGTCGCTGATTTTTTCCGCCAAACAAACATGTCGCCGCTATTCGTTGCATGGACCATCGCCGCGGTTCTGCGTCTGTGTCTAGGCTCTGCTACCGTGGCTGCGCTTACCACAGCGGGAATGGCAGCTCCGCTTATGGAGGCTGGCAGTGTAAACCCCGCGTTAATGGTGCTTGCAACAGGAGCCGGCAGTGTCATTGCGTGTCATGTAAATGATGCAGGATTTTGGATGGTAAAGGAATTTTTCGGCTTGAGCATGAAAGAAACATTTCAAACCTGGACGCTGCTTACAACAGTTCTTTCGGTTACAGGACTCGGCTGTGTGTTATTGGCAGGGCTTGTGATGTAACAATCATAGACAGTCCGTAGCCCAATCGTTTTTCTTCCTTGCTGAATACTTTACGTATAGGCAGACATAAAGGAGGAAAAAATCATGTACCCTCATCATTCGTATTATCGCGGAATCCCAGGTCCAGCCGGATATCCGGCGCGTAGTCCTTTTTTGTTTGGCGCTCCTCTAGTCGGCGGTTTATTAGGCGGTTTTCTCGGGAGTGCGCTGTTTAACTATTCTCGTCCCTATGCCTATCCTCCTGGCCCTTATGGATACGGAGGCGGTCCGTACGGTTTTGGTGCCGGCGTGCCATACGGGGGATATCCCGGCTTCTATTAATAAAAACGGCCTGCATCTATTGCAGGCCGTTTTTTATCGGATGATTTCTACCTCGGACATATTGTAGTCTTGCTGCTTTTGAAACATGACTTCCAGAAGGCCATCCTTATAGACGGCTTTTGTTCCTTTGCGTTTGACTAAACAAGGAAGATTTACTTTTATCGGATGATCTGCTCTTGGGAAGTTTTCCAACCATAATTCGTGAGATGTGTGTTTGATTCTCACTTGTTCCAGCCATTCTTCGCTGATTGGCACCTTTACAAACACATGGTCTGCAGTTTCGAATATATCAATATCAGGTTTGACATCAGGTTTGGCGGGCTGTTCTTTTTGGGGGAGAGGATCGCGGAAAGGAAATTGAGCCGCATAATCACTGCCGAACACACTTTCCATCACACGATTGACATACGTTTCAACTTCTTTCGGATCAGCTTTTTTTAATGCTTCTTTAGAAAATTGATTGTGGAAAGGAAAGTACTTGTTCCACTCAAACATTGTCTTCACATCCTTTCTTCACGAACAAAATAGTATATGCCCGCCAGATCTTTCACGTGATATAATATAAGATGCTCTAAAGAAAGGCAGGGATATAAATGCAATATTCAGAAACAAAAAAAGGCGTTATTTACACAGCCGTTTCCTTTATCATGTGGGGCCTGTTTCCGCTCTATTGGAAGCTTCTCGAACAGCTGCCGGCTCTTGATATTTTGGCTCATCGTATTATATGGTCTTTTGTTTTTATGTGTATCGTACTTTTTTTCTTGCGGCAATGGAAAATAGGATGGCAGGAGCTGCGCTCTCTGAAAAAGAACGGAGGTATCCTCTCTTTATTTCTTGCTTCTATCCTGATTTCGATCAACTGGTTTGTATACATATGGGCTGTAAACCATGGCTTTTTGCTTGAGGCTAGTCTTGGCTATTACATTAATCCGCTTGTATCAGTGCTCCTTGGGATTTTATTTTTAAAGGAAAAACTGAATCGCCTGCAATTAGTGGCCGTTTCGATTGCGGCAGCCGGTGTCATCATCTCGGCGTTCCAATACGGCTCCATTCCTTATGTTGCGCTTCTCCTCGCATTCAGCTTTGGGCTGTACGGGTTAAGCAAAAAAAGAACAAGCCTGCCGAGCGCCATCGGTTTAACGCTGGAAACATTCATGATTATGCCCATTGCATTGGGGTATTTGCTGTTCAGCGGACATGTTCAGCCAGCGGGTGCAGAAAGCGGAGGGACGTGGCTGCTTCTCTTTTTGGCCGGTGTGTTTACGGCTTTGCCGCTCTTATTGTTTGCGGAAGGAGCGAAACGGCTGCCACTGTATCAAGTCGGTATCTTACAATATATTGCGCCGACCATTACCCTGCTGATCGGGCTGTTTGTTTACCATGAGCCATTTTCAAGCTCGAAGGCTTTTACATTCAGCTGTATATGGGCTGCGCTGCTCTTGTTTACGTTTTCACAAGTGAAGTGGAAACGGGCGTCAAAAAGCCATTGAGGCCTTTGGCTTTTCAGCTGATGCATATATTATGTATAATCATTTCATGTATGTAAGACATAAAGGAGCAAGACGATGGACAATGATAAAGAGATAGTGAAAGCCTATGCTTCACTTTGGAATAACCGATCTCTCGCACATGATGACGCAGAAGCGGTAGCAGAGGCGATTGATCTTGAGCTCTTGGATAAACGAACACATCCAAGACTCCGAAAACCGATGCTGGAAAAATATTTTGCCGCGATTCAGCGCATTGTGAATTCACAGCTCGAACCGGCTGTGAAATATCAGCTGGTCAAATTACATACAGAACGTGCAGAGTATTTAAAAGAAGAAAGAGGGGAGCAATCATGAAAGCGATCATAAAAGAAGATGTGCAAGCATCTTTAGAACGATATGCGGACCGCCCTGTATATATCCATTTAGAAACCACCACAGGTTCTTATTCAGCGCACTTAAATGAAAAGAACATGACGGTTGTTGCGTATATCCGCAATGCAAAAGTCACTTATCATCAGGCAAAAATCAAAGGCAACGGGCCTTACCGCGTTGGCTTGAAAACAGAAGAAGGCTGGATTTATGCTGAAGGCTTGACTGAATACACGGTAGATGAAGAAAACCGTTTATTAATGGCGGGACACCTGCCGGGCGGTAAACTGGCTATTTCTCTGCAAATCAGCGAAAAACCGTTCACAGTTTAAAGAAAAGGGTGAATAATAATGAAAGAACATGTACTAGTAATCCTGCCTCACCCTGATGATGAATCATATGGAGTGGCAGGCCTCATTGCCTTAAACAGAAAAAAAGACATTCCCGTTACGTATGCCTGCGCCACTTTAGGTGAAATGGGCAGAAATATGGGCGATCCATTTTTCGCGAATCGGGAAACGTTGCCGCTGCTAAGAAAACAAGAGCTCATCAATGCTTGCAAAGAAATGGATATCAATGACCTTCGGATGCTTGGACTCCGTGACAAAACGCTCGAATTTGAAGACGATGAGTATTTAGCTGATATCATGGAAGAGATCATAGATGATGTAAAACCAAGTTTAATTGTCACATTTTATCCCGGACACGGTGTGCACCCTGACCATGATGCATGCGGGGAAGCGGTTATCCGTGCATTATACCGCAAAAAGAAAGAAGACCGTCCGCGCACAATCTGCATGGCCATTACCCGCAACAGAGAAGAGGTTCTCGGCGAAGCTGATGTCGTACTTGATATCAAAGAAGTAGCTGATATTAAAATGAATGCGTTAAGAGCTCACCGCACACAAACAGAAGGCATGCTCAGAGAGCTTGAAGAGAAATTGAAAAATAATGAACCTGTTATGGCAACATGGTTTGAAGAAGAAATATATTGGACGTATCAATGGAATGATTAATCAAAAAGGTATAAGGCCTTAAGCCTTATACCTTTTTTAATTTTAAGTCCGATGCAATTGCTGAAGCGAGAGTGGATCTCAAGGAAATACCTTCGAAAGACAAACCTAGCTGAACCGCTGTTTGCGCGATTTCCGGACGGATTCCAGACAAAGTTGAAGAAACACCGATTAAACGAAGCGCCTCAATCAGACTGAAAAGCTGATGGGCAACCATCGTATCAATCACAGCTACTCCTGACAAATCAATATACAGTTGTGTCACCTTTTTTCTCGCACATTGATGCAGTGTGTTTTCCATAATCAGCTTGGCGCGGACTGTATCAATATCTCCGATTAAAGGCAGCAGTCCGACGCTGTGAAACAGCACGATGACCGGAGCGCTCAATTCAGTAATCATATCTTTTTGGGCCTGAAGCTGAAGGCTTGTGTTTTTGTACATTTCTTCTATAAAAATATGAATCACAAGATCAAACGCTTTTATAAGGGCGTGATACAGGTCTTCGGCTTCTTCGGTTTTCACAGTATCCTGATTGAGATGGACAAATTCTTTCACATAAGAAACATATAAATCTCTCACTCTGACAAACTCCCGAATAATATAGTGGATAGGAGTTTTTAAATGCTCTTGATCCTGTGTGACTTCAAAGGCCCATTCTTTCAGTATAGGCAAGTATACGTCCTCATCATCTATAAAAATACGGTTTATTTTATAGTTAAAGGCAAGATTCTGGCTCTTTAAATTGTGAATGACAACAGGGTCTGTTGATGCATAAATGGAATTGGGATCAGTCTCCTCGATTGTTTCATACCATGTTGAACTGATGGTTTCCGCATGCTGAGAAAGATACTCAAATAATTTTTTGTTTTTTGCCATGATTGATCACCCCTTTTACATGTGTTGTTTTTGCGAATAACGTTTTTGCAGTTTTGCCAGCCTGAAAAACAGCCCAACTGCTCCGGCGGCGAGTCCCGCTATTAATCCAATCCAATAGCCGAGTGCACCGAGGCTTGTAAACGTACCAACCATATAACCGACCGGAAGGCCAATGACCCAGTAAGAGACAAAAGCGGCCCCAAGTGTATAGTTCACATCTTTGTACCCTCTGAGTGCTCCCTGGATCGGTGCGGCAACAGCATCTGAAAGCTGAAAAAACAGCGCATAAATTAAAAAGTGCTGTGTCAGCCGGAGCACATCGGGGTCAGAAGTGTACATGCCCGCAATTTGCTCTCTGAATAAAAGGATACAGGCGGCAGTGAACAAAGAAAAGCCGATCGCCATCATGATGCCGATTAAGCTATATGAGCGTGCATCCTTAAAACGGGCTGCACCCGCTTCAAACCCGACAACAATGGTTAGAGCCATAGACACGCTGAGCGGCAGCATATATAAAAGAGACGCAAAATTCATGGCTGCCTGGTGGGACGCGATGGTCACTGTATGAAAATGGCTCATGAGAAGCGTGACAGCTGCGAAAATGCTCGTTTCAAAAAACACGGCGAACCCAATAGGCAGCCCGATTTTGAGCAAATTTTTGCATGCTTTCCAAGAGAACTTATACATGGTAAGGAAAATCCCGTATTCAGAAAACGGTGCGTTTTTATGAATAATGAAAAAACTGATGATGCAGATACACCAGTAAGTTAAAGCGGATGCCAGCCCCGCGCCTACACCCCCAAGTCCCGGCATTCCGAACTTCCCGAAGATAAATACATAATTCAATACAAAATTGATTGGAAGAGAACTGAGTGTAATCATCATGGTGACTCTCGTTTTTCCTAATGAGTCGATGAATGATCTCAACACGGTGTAAACAAATAAAGGGAAAATTCCCAGTGATAAAAAGCCTAAAAAGTGTTTAGCAATCTGATGCACGTGAATATCAAGGTTCAATCGGCCAAGAATAAGGTCAACTGCAGCATATCCAATCAATAAAACGGCGATGCTAAGTAGCGCGGCCACGTATACAGCCTGTAAAACAGTAAAGGGGATCTTCTGTTTTTTCTCTGCGCCTAATAGCTGAGCGACAATCGGGGTGACCGCCATTAATATACCTGCAAGTCCTGTGTAAACAGGAGTCCAAAGGCTTGAGCCAATCGCGACACCCGCTAAATCAGCGGGGCTGACTTTCCCTGACATCACCGTATCTAGAAAAGTCATAAGAGAAAGCCCCGCCTGGGTAATGAATATCGGTATTAAAATGTGCAAGAGCTGTTTGATTTTTTCCCGGGCGTTTTGAGTTTCTTTCATACATTGATCTCCGTTTCTTTTTCATAACGAGAGAAATTATAACATTTTATGTATAAAAAGCAATGAACGCCGGGCCTATTCTTTTTTTGTCGGTTTCGTTTTTCTAAACATTTGGGCATAAATAAAAGAAAGCGAAATCACGCCTAAAAAGGTGCAAATATACTGAATGATTCTTTCGATTTCCATTCTTTACATCCCTCCTTTACCAATAGAATGTGCATCAATAAGATAAGCATTCGTGAAAAGTTGGAAATTTGAACAGGAGATGAAGATTATGCGCTATGAGCAGATATCAGAAAATGCGTTCAAGGAGAAAATACAGGTGTACCTAGAGCAAATATTAGGTGATGCATCTCTAATCTTGAAAACGCTTCACGAAAAAGACCAGTGTCTCCTTTGTGAATTAGATGAATTAGGGCACATTTTTCAGGACATGCAGGGGATTGCATCCTCCTTTTATTTGCAATCATACATTGAGGAATTTACGCCGGCATTTATTGAGCTGGCCAAGGCGATTAAAGCCTTATCGGAACATAAGCATGGAGCTTTAATTGTGATTGAAAGAGCAGACCCGGTTGAACATTTTATTCAAAAAGGCACCTCCCTACACGCCGAGATCAGCTCTTCATTAATTGAAAGCATCTTTTTTCCCGGAAACCCTCTTCATGACGGCGCTTTATTAGTGAGGGAAAACAAACTCGTGTCAGCAGCCAATGTGCTCCCGCTGACGACGAAGGAAGTGGATATCCATTTGGGAACCCGGCACCGGGCGGCTCTCGGTATGTCGGGCTATACGGATGCACTGGTGCTCGTGGTTTCAGAGGAAACAGGGAAGATGTCGTTTGCCAAAGACGGTGTATTATATCCGTTAATTTCACCAAGAACGTAAAAATAATAAAAAGGGCCTGATTAAGAATCCTATCATGAGACAAAATGACTGAATTCGTATCTTTATTAAAGCATTCGCTTCAAGCTGAATGCTTTTTGTCTTGAAGACAGGGAATATAAACTGGTAGAAAAGTTATATGTGATGAATATTAATAAAGTGAAATACTTTACCTGTTTATGTATTTATAGTACCGTATAAAATATTATATAAATTTTCAAAGGAAGGGTGCTGCCGCATGGCAAATGTATTAATGATCGGTTTCCCCGGTGAAGGGCATATTAATCCCTCTATCGGTGTGATGAAGGAGCTGAAATCTCGGGGAGAAAACATTACGTACTACGCAGTGAGGGAATATAAAGAAAAAATCACAGCTCTTGATATAGAGTTTCGTGAGTATCATGATTTCAGGGGAGATTACTTCGGGAAAAACGCAACCGGTGATGAAGAAAGAGACTTTACTGAAATGATCTGCGCTTTTTTGAAAAGCTGTAAAGATATTGCGACTCATATTTATGAGGAAGTCAAACATGAATCGTATGATTATGTCATATATGATCACCATCTTCTCGCGGGTAAAGTCATCGCCAACCTGCTGAAGCTGCCAAGATTTTCATTGTGTACAACCTTTGCGATGAATGAGGAATTTGCGAAGGAAATGATGGGAGCGTACATGAAAGGATCACTTGAAGATTCGCCTCATTATGAATCATACCAGCAGCTTGCAGAAACTTTAAATGCTGATTTTCAAGCAGAGATCAAGAAGCCATTTGATGTTTTTTTAGCTGATGGTGACTTGACAATTGTCTTTACATCAAGGGGATTTCAGCCACTGGCTGAGCAATTTGGCGAGCGATATGTATTTGTCGGTCCTTCCATTACAGAAAGAGCCGGAAACAATGATTTCCCATTTGATCAGATTGACAATGAAAACGTGCTGTTTATTTCAATGGGAACCATTTTTAATAATCAAAAGCAGTTTTTTAATCAATGCCTTGAAGTGTGTAAGGATTTTGACGGTAAAGTTGTGCTTTCCATCGGCAAGCATATTAAAACAAGTGAGTTAAACGACATTCCGGAGAATTTCATTGTACGCCCGTATGTCCCTCAGCTTGAGATCTTGAAAAGAGCCAGCTTATTTGTGACACACGGCGGAATGAACAACACAAGTGAAGGTTTGTATTTTGAAACCCCGCTCGTTGTCATTCCGATGGGAGGCGACCAATTTGTTGTCGCAGATCAGGTGGAAAAAGTCGGTGCAGGAAAAGTGTTAAAAAAAGAAGAATTATCTGAAAGCCTGCTGAAAGAGACGATACAAGAAGTAATGAATAATCGTTCGTATGCTGAAAAGGCAAAAGAAATTGGACAATCACTGAAAGCGGCAGGCGGCTCTAAAAAAGCGGCCGACAGCATTCTTGAAGCTGTAAAACAAAAAACTCAATCAGCAAATGCATAGTGTAAAAGCCTGTTCTTATCGAAAGAACAGGCTTTTTGCCATTTCATAAGAGGGATTTGACACGCCGATAGAGAATTGATTAGAAAAATAGACAAGAAAGGAGGAGAAACTGCTTCGTTCATCAATAGAAAACCATCATTTTTACCCTCGCTTAAATAGTTCCTTAGACTTTCGAAAAACATATCGTGCTTATGTAAAATGTTAGATGTTTATTTGAAGGTTTAAAGGTCGAACGATGCTGAAAATGCTGCGCCAAATGTTTGAAAAGGGTTTAACTTGCTGAAAAATTGACGATAAAACAGTTGTGTGCCATTTTTGGAAACAAAATACTAGCTGTTTTTGCAAAAAAACAGTTTAGGAGGTTGAATGAATGAAAAAGAAGATTGTAGCCGGCTTGGCTGTTTCTGCAGTTGTTGGGTCGTCGATGGCCGCAGCACCCGCGGAAGCAAAAACGATAAAAGTAAAAAGCGGTGACTCTCTTTGGAAACTTTCCCGCCAGTATGATACGACAATATCAGCTCTGAAATCCGAAAACAAATTGAAATCAACGGTGCTTTATGTCGGACAAAGTCTTAAGGTTCCTGAAAGCAGCAAAAAAAGCACGACATCCCCATCTAACTCAAGCAAAACATCAACATACACAGTTGCATATGGTGATTCCCTATGGATGATTGCTAAAAATCATAAAATGAGTGTTTCTGAGCTTAAAAGCTTAAACAGCCTGAGCAGTGACCTGATTCGTCCGGGGCAAAAGCTTAAGATCAAAGGGACAAGCAGTTCAAGCGGATCAAATGGATCAAAGAAAAACAGCGGTTCCAATTCTTCAGGTTCTTCAAAAAGTACATATACGGTTAAGCTTGGTGACTCACTGTGGAAAATCGCAAACAGCTTAAATATGACTGTAGCTGAATTAAAAACCTTAAATGGCTTAACATCAGATACACTTTATCCTAAACAGGTGCTCAAAATAAAAGGAAGCAGCTCACCGAAGAGCGGAAACAGCGGTTCAAAAAAGCCGTCAAACTCCAATCCCTCAAAAACAACGACGTACAAGGTAAAAGCAGGCGATTCGCTGTGGAAAATTGCAAATCGGCTCGGAGTCACTGTCCAAAGCATCCGTGATAAAAACAATTTATCATCGGATGTGCTGCAAATCGGGCAGGTTCTGACTATTTCGGGAGCATCAAAATCTAATCCTTCAAACCCGACAAAGCCAACAAAGCCAAAAGATAACTCAGGGTCAAACATTCAAATAGGCTCGAAGATTGACAGAATGATAACGGAAGCGAAAAAATATGTTGGAGTGCCTTACCGATGGGGCGGAAACACGCCTGCCGGTTTTGATTGCAGCGGCTTCATTTATTACCTCATTAATAATGTATCATCTATATCAAGATTGAGTACGGCAGGGTATTGGAATGTCATGCAGAAAGTCAGCCAGCCGTCAGTAGGAGACTTTGTCTTCTTTACCACATATAAATCCGGCCCGTCTCACATGGGGATTTATCTAGGCGGCGGTGATTTTATTCATGCAAGCTCATCGGGCGTCGACATTTCCAATCTCAGCAATTCGTATTGGAAACAGCGGTACTTGGGCGCAAGAAGTTATTTTTAAAAATGAGTATGACAAAAAGCCTTTTATAGGCTTCAGGTTGAGGGGAAAACGAAATGTGAGTGAACAAGTTCTCCTCACAGCCGCATGCCAGAACATGAAGAAAATTGCCACATACCTAGCCAAGCAGGGCTAGGCATGTGGGAGCGCTTTTTCTGCATCTGAAACCTGATGAATATCTAAAGAAACTGTATAAAACAAAAAAGCTTGTAGAAAAAACGCGTTTTCTCTACAAGCTGAAGCCTTTTATAGGCTTTTTTGTTTATACCAGACAATGATTGACCACACTGTTAGAAAAAACAAGGGGGAGACAGTATGTACCGTCTCTTGCTGTTGATGATGCTGACGGCACTGGGAGTTGCCGGATGCGGACAAAAAAAACCTCCAGACCCTCCTAACCGGGTGCCGGAAAAAAAAGTGGTTGAAACGTCAGCGTTTGGTCATCATGTCCAGTTGGTCAATCGTGAAGGGAAAGCAGTCGGCTTTATAGAGATCAAAGAATCAGATGATGAAGGCCTCGATATTCATATTTCCGCAAACAGCCTGCGTCCAGGTGCTTCTCTCGGTTTTCATATTTATGAGAAAGGTTCTTGTGTCAGGCCGGATTTTGAATCAGCGGGCGGTCCCTTTAATCCACTGAACAAAGAACACGGCTTCAATAATCCGATGGGACATCATGCCGGAGATCTGCCGAACCTTGAAGTCGGTGCTGATGGAAAGGTAGATGTCATAATGAATGCGCCTGACACTTCACTGAAAAAAGGAAGTAAACTAAATATTCTCGACGAGGACGGAAGTGCATTTATTATTCATGAACAAGCGGACGATTATCTGACAAACCCAAGCGGCAATTCCGGTGCGCGTATTGTCTGCGGAGCCCTTTTGGGAAATAACGAGAAGCAGTAATATCATCCAAGCCCTTTTGTATTGAGCATACAGGGGCTTTTTTAGTATACTCGTTAAGGAATATGAATAGGAAAGGGAATCTGTCTATGACAACACAACTACAGCACTTAACATTGCCGGAAGATATACAACAAAAGCTTTTATCATATAAAGAGCAGCCTATTTCCCCAGAGTTTCAATCGCTTATAGGAACATCAGGCTATGAGGCGGAGGATGAAGCCATTTTATTTGACGCCATTATTGCATTAGCCATGGGGAAAAATGTCCTGCTGAAAGGGCCTACAGGTTCAGGAAAAACAAAGCTGGCAGAAACATTGTCCAGCTATTTTCATAAACCGATGCACAGCGTCAACTGTTCAGTCGACTTGGACGCTGAGGCATTGGTCGGTTATAAAACGATTGAAAATCAATCTGGCCAGGCAACAATCGAGTTTGTTTCAGGACCTGTTACAAAGGCAATGAAGGAAGGACATTTTCTTTATATAGATGAAATCAATATGGCGAAGCCGGAAACACTGCCTATTTTAAACGGTGTATTAGATTACAGAAAAATGATGACAAATCCGTTTACAGGCGAGGTCATACGGGCTAAAAGCGGTTTCGGGGTCATTGCAGCCATCAATGAAGGCTATGTCGGAACTGTTCCTCTGAATGAAGCGTTGAAAAACCGTTTTGTCATCATTGATGTGCCTTATATTAAAGGCGAGCTGCTGAAACAAGTGCTCATGTCTCAGTCAGCCTTGAAAGACGAGAAATTGATTGACAGATTTATCACGCTTTCCTCTGACTTGATCGTTCAGGCCAATAACGGACAGGTGTCTGAAGAAGCGGCATCCATCAGAGCTTTAATCGATACATGTGATTTAGCTGCTTATATTCCGCCGCGTCGTGCCATTGAGCGGGGAATTGTAGAAAAGCTTGATGATGATCGGGAAAAAGCGGCCGTCCGAAATATTGCAGAAACTCTGTTTGAATGAGGGGGCTGCGATGAAATTTATCAAATTTAACGACAGCACAATTGATTCATTTTTATTTATGATGCTGACTGATTTGGCCAAAACACTCACCAAGAGTGAAGCGGTAGAAGTGGAGTATGGCGTTCAGTCCTATTACAATCCATTTGAAAAGAAAATCTATATGAGCCACTTTTGGAAAGACAGGGCAGCTGAGGACATGGAAGCGGGTCTGAAAAGCGACGTCTACCTGCGTTCAGTCGGAACAAGATATAGCTCGCTGCATGAGTTTGCGAACTTTTTGAATGATATCCATCGCCATCTTACGTTTAAAAGTTTTGCCAAGCAGCTCTTTATGCTGCTTGAAGACATTAGAATCGAAGAACGCATCAAACATGAGCGTCCGGGTACGAAACATGTATTTGCGAAGCGAAAAGACATGTACAGAAAACATTTCTCAACTCAGCTGACCTTAAATTTGGAACGAAGCATTTTTACGGATGCGCTCTTTTGCGCGATCTATGTCAAGCTCACAGCGGAATCGCCGCTTGAGACCCTTCCGTCCATGCGTGAAGATATCGATCTGATGCGCCCGTTTATAGAGCAGCAGCTCTTGCGTGTGTATGAAGCAGATTCGACACGGCAGGTTCTGAAAATTGTTGAGGACCTCATGGATGGGCTTGAAGAGGTGCTCGATAAAGACATGTTGAACACCTACTTCTTTTTGCCTGAGCTTGACTACGCAAAAGCTGCAGAACAGCCGTTATTTGAAGAAGAGAAAAAAGCGCCGAAGCTGAGTGATGACATCACGCTTCCAAAACAATCAGACGGTGATGAGGATATCCATGAAGAAGAAATGCCGACATGGCACCGGGAAACAGAAGCACCGTCTAAAAGCTTCCTTCAATTTGATATTGAACACGGCGCAAAATCAGATTTAGGAAAAGATGCTTCAAGGGAAGGCGACGATGGAGATCAGGCCCTTGGCTCTGTTCAAGGATCAGCCAGACAAACGAAACGGAAAGACTATTCCAAGCTGGAAGCGCTGGAGTCCCAAAAAGACCAGCCGAACGGAGCGGGGATGGCTGACGGCAAAGAAAATAAATATGCATTTCCAATTTATAAAGAACCGCAGCCGGCAACCAGTGAAGAAGAGCTTTCTTATAAACAGCAGGCAAAAACGATTGAATCGTATCAAAAGCGTTTGAAACAAATGATTCAAAAAACGCTTGAACATAAAAAAACATTGCCGAGAACAGATCTTCATGCCGGGAGACTGAACAATAAGCTTCTTCGCTACTTCACTGAGCGAAATCCGCGCCTGTTCTACAAAAAGCAAGAACCATCTTCAGAAATCGACGCAGTTTTTACATTGCTGGTCGATTGTTCAGCCAGCATGTTCGACAAAATGGACGAAACAAAACGAGGAATCGTGCTGTTTCACGAAGCGTTGAAATCGGTAGCGGTTCCGCATCAGATTGTCGGGTTCTGGGAGGACACAAATGATGCAACCGAAACAAGCCAGCCAAACTATTTCAATACGGTTATTCCCTTCCAATCATCATTAAGACAAGAGTCTGGACCGGCCATTATGCAGCTTGAGCCAGAAGAAGATAACCGTGACGGGTACGCAATTAGGCAGATGACGAAAAAAATGCTGCATCGCAGCGAGGCGCAAAAGTTCTTAATTGTTTTCTCAGATGGAGAGCCGGCCGCATTTGGCTACGAACAAAATGGGATCGTCGATACAAGTGAGGCGGTTATCGAAGCCCGAAAAAGAGGAATAGAAGTGATAAATGTTTTTCTCTCCAACTCAGAAATAGAAGAATCGCAAATGAAGACGATCCAGGATATGTACGGAAAATTCAGTATATTTGTCCCGGATGTTGATCAGTTACCGGATGTTCTGTATCCGCTGCTGAAAAAACTGCTTCATAAAAGCATAGGGTAGCCCTTAATCCTATGCTTTTTGGCGTTTGTTTTTTCGAATGATTAAATTTTTTGTTTTTTATAAAGGTTTTTTACTATTTTGTGAACAATCAAGGTAGAATCAAATTGCAAACAGTGGTAAAATATCGTTGGAAGCGTTTTTATTACATAATTTTGGACACAGCGTTCGAAAGTTATTTCAAGATAGTGAATCAATCACTTGATTATCTAAGTTGGGGGTAATATTCAAATGTTTCAAAATAGTATGAAACAACGAATGAATTGGGAAGATTTTTACGGTCCGAACCTCGGCTATGCGCTGGAGCTTTACGATCAATATACCCAGGATCCGGACAGCATTGACCCGGATTTGAAGGAAATGTTCGACGAGCTCGGTGCTCCGCCAAGCGATATAAAAGAGGCCTCGGGAACAAAAGAAAAGGGACGTGTTACAGCCGATCTGATTCAAAAGATCGCATCCGCAGTCAGACTTGCAGAAGATATCCGAACCTATGGCCATTTGAACGCTTCCGTCAATCCGCTCAGAAAGGATGGGAAAAAGAGCGAACTTTTTCCATTATCCGATTACGGGCTAACAGAAGAGGAAATAAAAGCAATACCTGCGTCTGTCATCTGCAAAGACGCTCCTAAAAACATTACGAACGGTTTAGAAGCCATTCAGTATTTACGAAATACGTATAAAAGAACCATCTCTTTTGAATTTGACCATGTGCATGACTTCAAAGAGCGCGAGTGGCTGACAAGAAAGATTGAATCTGGCGAGCTGTTCCAGAAGAACTCAGCTGAAAAACTGTCGGCTGTGCTGGAAAGACTGACTGAAGTAGAGGGCTTTGAGCAGTTTTTGCACCGCACATTCGTCGGGCAGAAGCGCTTTTCCATTGAGGGTCTGGACGCTCTTGTTCCAGTGCTTGATGACATTATTGCACAATCTGTCAAATCAGGCACGACAAGTGTCAACATCGGGATGGCGCACAGGGGACGCCTGAATGTCTTGGCACATGTGCTCGGCAAACCGTATGAAATCATCTTCTCTGAATTCCAGCATGCGCCGAATAAAGATCTTGTCCCGTCTGAGGGATCAATTGGAATCAGCTACGGATGGACAGGGGATGTCAAATACCATTTGGGGGCGAATCGGGAGCTTCAAGACGCTGAAACAAAATCAGCGCGCATTACGTTAGCGAACAACCCGAGCCACTTGGAATTTATCAATCCGATTGTTGAAGGCAGCACAAGAGCGGCACAGGAAACGCGAACACAAAGCGGATACCCGGTACAAGATGAAACAAAATCGCTGGCTATTTTAATCCATGGAGACGCTGCATTCCCTGGGGAAGGAATTGTAGCTGAAACATTGAATTTAAGTTCTTTAAAAGGGTATCAAGTAGGCGGTGCCATTCATATTATCGCCAATAACATGATCGGATTTACAACAGAAAGCGCTGAATCCAGATCGACAAAATATGCCAGCGACCTGGCCAAGGGTTATGAAATTCCGATTGTTCACGTGAATGCGGACGATCCTGAAGCTTGTCTTTCAGCTGTTAAGTTTGCGGTCGAATACCGAAAAACATTCAACAAGGATTTTCTGATTGATTTGATCGGGTACAGACGCTATGGACACAACGAAATGGATGAACCGTCAACCACTCAGCCAATGTTGTATGATGCTGTCAGAAAGCATCCGACCGTCAAACAAATTTTCGCTGAAAAGCTGGTAAAAGAAGGCGTACTTACCGAGGAAGTCGTTCAAAACATCGAAAAATCGGTAACGAAGCGCATTGAAGATGCATATCAGAAAGTTCCGTCTAAAAAGGAACACACTGCCTGTGAAATTGAACTTCCAGAGCCTGTATCAAACGGTTTCCCAGATGTGGACACTTCGATTGATTTTGATGTGCTCCGCAAGCTGAATGGCGAATTGATCAACTGGCCGGAGTCATTTAATGTTTTCGGCAAGCTAAAGCGCATTTTAGAAAGACGCGCCAAGGCGTTCGATGATGACAGAAAAGTGGAATGGTCTTTGGCAGAATCACTCGCGTTTGCTTCAATTTTGAAAGACGGAACACCGATTCGTTTAACAGGACAGGATTCCGAGCGCGGAACGTTCGCCCAAAGAAACCTTGTGCTTCATGACAGTGAGACGGGCGAAGAATTTGTGCCGCTTCATCACTTATCTGACTGCAGCACATCATTTGCTGTTCATAACAGCCCGCTGTCTGAAGGATCGGTTCTCGGTTTTGAATACGGCTATAACGTGCATTCACCGGAAACGCTTGTTTTGTGGGAAGCACAGTACGGAGATTTTGCCAACGCTGCTCAAGTGTATTTTGACCAATTTATTTCTGCCGGACGCGCGAAATGGGGCCAAAAATCCGGATTAGTCATGCTGCTTCCGCACGGTTACGAGGGACAGGGGCCTGAGCACTCAAGCGGAAGAATCGAGCGATTCTTGCAGCTTGCAGCAGAAAACAACTGGACGGTTGCCAACCTGACAAGCGCGGCACAGTATTTCCATATTTTAAGAAGACAGGCTAAAATGCTGCTTCGTGAAGAAATCAGACCGCTCGTCATTATGACGCCGAAGAGCCTTCTTCGCAACCCAAATACGGTGTCGGAAGTGCAGGAGCTCAGCGAAAGCCGCTTCCAGCCTGTTTATGAACAGTCGGGACTTTCTCATGACTATGAAAAAGTAACCAGACTTGTATTATCCAGCGGTAAAGTGTCTATAGACATCAGTGATCATTTTAATAAGTTAGAAGACGGTAAAGAGTGGCTTCACATTGCGAGAATTGAACAGTTGTATCCATTCCCGGCAAAAGGAGTCAAAGAGTTATTTGCAAAACTTCCGAACCTGAAAGAAATCGTTTGGGTGCAGGAAGAGCCGCAGAACATGGGGGCTTGGGGTTATATCAGCCCGTATTTGACAGAGATTGCACCAGAGGGAGTAAGCGTTCAATATATTGGACGAAGAAGACGATCCAGCCCTGCAGAGGGAGATCCGACAGTTCATAAAAAAGAACAGGAACGTATTGTATCTGATAGCTTGACTCGCAAAAACTAAGGGGGAAATGAAAAAATGGCGGAAATTAAGGTACCTGAATTAGCAGAATCAATCTCAGAAGGAACAATAGCCCAATGGTTAAAGCAGCCTGGTGACTATGTAGAACAGGGTGAATATCTGCTTGAACTAGAAACGGATAAAGTGAATGTTGAATTGACAGCAGAAGAATCGGGTGTACTTCAAGAGGTATTGAAAGATTCGGGTGATACCGTCCAGGTCGGAGAAATTATCGGTACGATTTCAGAAGGCGCGGGTGAAAGTTCTGCCCCTGCTCCTACAGAGAAAGCAGAAAGCAAGGAAAGCGTGAAAGAAGAGAAACAGGCTGAACCAGCTGCACAAGAGGTGAGCGAGGAAGCACAATCTGAAGCAAAATCAAGAACGATCGCTTCTCCGTCGGCCCGTAAGCTGGCGAGAGAAAAAGGAATTGACCTGTCTCAAGTTCCAACTGGAGATCCGCTTGGAAGAGTGCGCAAGCAGGATGTCGAAGCGTACGAAAAACCGGCATCAAAACCGGCTCCTCAGCAAAAGCAGCAGCCTCAGGCTCCAAAAGCACAGCAAAGCTTTGACAAACCTGTCGAAGTGCAAAAAATGTCACGCCGCAGACAAACGATTGCAAAACGCCTTGTAGAGGTGCAGCAAACATCGGCGATGCTGACTACATTTAATGAAGTGGACATGACGGCTGTTATGAATCTCAGAAAACGCCGCAAAGATCAATTCTTTGAGCAAAATGAAGTGAAGCTCGGTTTTATGTCTTTCTTCACGAAAGCGGTCGTGGCTGCATTGAAAAAATATCCGCTGTTGAATGCGGAAATTCAGGGCGATGAGTTGATCGTTAAGAAATTCTATGATATCGGTATCGCTGTTGCTGCTGATGAAGGCCTTGTCGTACCGGTAGTACGAGATGCGGACCGCCTGACATTTGCAGGAATCGAAAAAGAGATCGGCGAGCTTGCGAAAAAAGCAAGAAACAATAAATTAACCCTTAGCGAGCTTCAGGGAGGTTCCTTCACGATTACCAACGGAGGGACTTTCGGTTCACTGATGTCAACTCCGATCTTAAACAGCCCTCAAGTCGGTATACTGGGCATGCATAAGATTCAGCTGCGCCCAGTAGCAATTGATGAAGAGCGTTTCGAAAACCGTCCGATGATGTATCTCGCTTTATCTTATGATCACCGGATTGTAGACGGTAAAGAAGCGGTTGGCTTCCTCGTGACAATCAAAAATTTACTGGAAGATCCTGAACAGCTTTTATTAGAAGGATAATAAAAAAGGGTACATCACGATAAAGTGATGTACCTTTTTTGATGCATATTTAAAGTGATAGATTGCTGCTTTTGGATCCAGCTTGTTTCTTTTTCACTTTTTTTGACCAATATGTTGCAAGCATAGAACCTGAAAGGTTATGCCACACACTGAATATTGCGCTTGGTACGGCCGATAGCGGTGAGAAATGAGCCGTGGCAAGTGCAGCCCCAAGCCCGGAGTTTTGCATGCCGACTTCGATTGCAATCGCTTTTTGAGACGGGTAATCCATTTTTAAAAGCTTTGCACAAAAAAACCCAAGTAAATAACCGATACCGTTATGCAGGATAACAACTGAAAAAATGAGCAACCCCGATTGAAGCAGATTTTCCCGATTGCCGCTGACGACAGCTGAGACAATCGCAACGATGCCAATGACAGAAACAAGCGGAAGGGCATGTACGGCTTTTGCCACTTGTTTTCTGAAAAACATTTTGACAATCAGACCTGCAATGATCGGAAATAAAACCGCCTGTAAAATTGAGATAAACAAAGACCCCGGCGAGACAGGAAGCCATTCTTTGGCAAACAGCATAATCAACAACGGTGTTACAACAGGTGCCAATAAGGTAGAAATGGTTGTAACCGCAACAGAAAGGGCAGTATTTCCTTTTGCTAAGAATGTCATAACATTAGATGCAGTTCCCCCGGGACAGCAGCCGACAAGAATAACACCAACTGCGATTTCAGCTGGAAGATGAAGCCCAAATGCGAGGCCGAAAGCAACGAGCGGCATGATCGTATACTGAGCTATTACTCCAATAATAACTTGCCAAGGCTTTCTGACCAGCTCTTTGAAATCATCGGCTTGCAGTGTAAGGCCCATCCCAAACATGATAATGCCAAGAAAAATCGTAATATAAGAACTGATCCACGTAAATAAAGATGGGAAAGAAAATCCCAGCACTGCAAAAACAATGACCCATATGCCAAAGGTTTGTCCTGCAAAATGACTTATTTTTCTAATGATGTCCATAAAAACACTCCTAACACACTTATCAAGAACTTCAGCAGAAATTCTTACAAATTTCATAACATTCTCTTATTATAAATAATTTTCTGAATAATTCAATATTAGTTTTTGGCAGATGTCTATAGATATATGATGTAAACTAATTAAAATGTTCTTGACTATATAGGAAGATATTCTTACAATGAACCTTTATAATGGTTAGATCAAATAGGAGTGATACGGTGAAGGAAGCAAATCAATGGTCTTCGAAGCTCGGCTTTATTTTAGCCGCGGCAGGATCAGCTATCGGGCTTGGTGCGATATGGAAATTCCCATATGTTGCCGGAACCAGCGGTGGAGGCGCATTTTTACTTATTTTTATTTTATTTACGGTTTTAATCGGACTGCCTTTATTGTTAGGTGAATTCATCATAGGCAGAAGAACACAGAAAGATGCCGTTCAGTCCTATAAAACACTTGCTCCAGGAACGAAGTGGCATTGGATCGGTTATTTAGGCATGGTGACATGCTTTATTCTTCTATCTTTCTACAGTGTCGTCGGCGGATGGATTTTAATTTATATTATAAAAGGCTTCACTGGCGGTTTATCGCAGACATCTGGTTTTGATACGATATTTGCAAGTACCATTTCAAATCCTTATTTGGCTGTAGGAGGCCAGCTGCTCTTTATGGTGGTAACAATTTTAGTTGTTGCAAAAGGGGTAAGCAGCGGAATTGAAAAAGCAAGCCAAGTATTAATGCCGGCGCTTTTTCTATTATTCATCATTTTAATGGTGCGCTCGGTTACACTTGATGGCGCGATGGAAGGAATCAAATTTTTCCTGATGCCTGATTTAACTGCAATTGATGCCAATACCATTTTATATGCAATGGGACAATCCTTTTTCTTATTAAGTGTCGGTGTATCTGTCATGGTAACGTATAGCGCTTATTTAGAGAAACAGGAAAATCTGGTACAGTCCGCTGTATCTGTAACTGTTATGAACATGCTTGTTGCTGTAATGGCCGGAATTGCGATTTTTCCAGCTGTCTTTTCATTCGGCCTCAAACCAGACCAAGGCCCGGTTCTGTTATTTAACGTGCTGCCGACTGTGTTTAATCAAATGCCGTTCGGAATTATCTTTTTATTAGCATTTTTACTTCTATTTTTATTTGCTGCATTGACATCTGCTTTTTCAATGCTGGAAATTTTGGTCGCAGTACTGTCGAAAGGTGATGTCAATAAGAGAAAACGATTCGCTTGGTTAGGCGGAATTGCTATTTTTATTGTCGGTGTGCCGTCTGCATTGTCATACGGTGTCTTAAGTGACGTCACTATATTTCATCTGTCTATTTTTGATGCGGCCGACTATCTTGTGAGCAATATTTTAATGCCGTTAGGTGCGTTACTGATTTCGATTTTTGTCCCGCTAAAAATACCGAAACAGGATTTGTTTGACGAGCTGAAAAGCGGTTCCAATCTCAAACGAAAGTGGTTTGCGGTTTGGCTGCTGCTCATTCGATATCTATCTCCTGTTGCCATCATCATCGTGTTTTTGCATGTGGTAGGGATTTTTTAAAACACGAAGCCCCCGGGGAAAGGGGGCTTTTTTTAATAGAGCTTCCAAACGACTTCTTTTGCCTGCTCAAAACGTTTTTCAGCCTCGCGCCAATCCACGACATTCCACCAGTGATCGACATAGCTGGCCCGGTCATTTTTGTATTGCAAATAGTAGGCATGCTCCCATACGTCAAGCGGTAAAAGGGGGATCACATCCCATTGGCTGAAGAGCTGGTGTTTTTCTGCCGTTAAAATCTCCAGCCGTCCTGATCGAGGTGCCCAGACCAGAATGGCCCAGCCGACGCCTTCCACTTTTTTAGCGGCCTGGGTAAAATGTTCTTTAAAAGCGGAATAGCTTCCAAATGAAAGGTCTATCATTTGGAACAATGCCCCTGTAGGACGCCGTTTTCCGTTTGGATGCATAGAAAACCAAAAAATACTGTGCAAATAATGGCCTGCTCCATGGAACGCAAGCTCTCTTTCCCAATGAGTGATTAAGTCATAATTCTTTGTTGCTCTCGCTTTTTTAAGCTCTGATTCTGCTTTGTTCAGGCCATCGACATAGCTTTGATGATGTTTTGTATGATGAAGGACCATAATATCGCGTGAAATATAAGGTTCTAAGGCGGAGTATTTGTACGGAAGCTTTGGCAGCACATGTTTCCCTATAGGGACATAAGCGCGTCTTTCACTTGTATCATCTGATTCTGTAATATCCCGATAAAGAGCAGCGGCCTGTTTATACCAATCTTCTTCTGTTGTTTGGTCATCTTCCAGAGCCTCAATCATCTGGTCGATTTGATCTACAAACTGGTCAAGCTGTCCTCGCTTTTGAATCTGATCTTTCAGGGCTTCACACCAATTGAACATCTCCGTTTGATAAGATTCACGTTTCATTTGCTGTCTCCTTTTCAATAGAATCTAAATATTTCCCGACAGCCAGCAAAGAGAATACATATGGATAACTGTGATAGCGAATATAAAATTGCTTCGGCAATCCGATCCCTGCTGGATACGCGAGGCTATCGGCGCTATGCGAACTGCTGTCAGTAAGGTATTGCATGCCTTTCACAACTGACGGGTGTTCGGAATTTTCATATGTGAGCAAAGCGTCTAAAGCCCAGGCCGTTTGTACAATGGTTCCTCTATGAAGCGGTACATATGTTTTGATTTCGGCGCTTTTGCAGGATTCTCCCCAGCTTCCGTCATCATTTTGTATGGATTTGAGCCAACGCAGAGCCTTTTGTATACCGGGATGCTTTCGGTCAACCCCGCATGCATGCATACCAGTAAGAGCAGCCCAAGTGCCGTAAATGTAGCAAACACCCCATCTGCCGTACCAAGACCCATTTTGTTCCTGATGTTCGAAAAGCCACTTCACTGCGCGTCGAATATGTTGATGTTTTTCTGTGAAGCCAACTTTCTCGCCTAAAAAGTGCAGTACACGTCCGGTGAGGTCGGCGGTTGAAGGGTCAACTGCAGCGTCCTCGGCGGATTCAAGCGGCAGAAGGCGGATCAGTGGATGGTTCACATTTTTTTCGAAAGCAGAAAATCCGCCGTCATTGTTTTGCATCGATAAAAGCCAAGATACCCCTCGCTCCCATGCTGCAGGAGAATGATTGCGGGGAATCGCCTTTAAAACGGCTGCAGTGTCGTCACAGTCAGGGTTATTTGTATTAATGTTTGAAAACCCCCAGCCGCCAGGAACTGAATTTGGATTTTTGACAGACCAATCTGCTATTTTGGTATGCTGGCGTTCTAGCAAAAAGTCGGCTGCTTTTGTAACAGAGCCATCCATTTCGGTCACACCATTTTTTTGAAGGGCATAGCTGATTAGAGCTGTATCCCAAACAGTTGAAGTAGAGTTTTCCAGATAAGGAATCCCGTTGCATTTAGTCACCAGTGATTTAATGCCGGTAATCGCCCTCCTGATAACAGGAGAATAGCGTGACACACCAAGTGACAGAAGGCTGTAAACCATAAATATGGTTGCGCTCGCATAGCTGTATAATGTTCCGTCTTTTTCAATCCGGTCCAGCATATACGTTTTAGCTGTCTGTAGGCCCAGCTGCTGAAAAGCAAATGGTGCATGAAAAACGCGTTTCCAATGTGACAAAATAGACGTGAGATCTCTTTCTTCGAAAGCATCAGACCGAAGCCAAGTGAAAGGATTTTTTGTCATGTGCGGATCGAGATGGTGAAGAGATGAAATATTGCGGTTAATAAGGACAAATCGCTGATTGAGTGTTACAGCCATTGGAGCAAAATGAATACGGGCATATGAGCTGAACTGATAGAAATGAATCGGCAATGTTGGGGGGAGCGCCATGAGTGATAATGGTAAATACAAAGCAGGCCAAGGATAAAGCCCGTTCGCGGCAAGCATCCATTTTGTCATAAAATGAACATGTCTCAAACCGCCATGTGAGATGATAAATTGTTCAGCTTTCTTCATGTGCGGCTCAGATCTGTGAAAACATCCTGAAGCCAGCATCCCGACATATCCTTGGACGGTAGCCGTTAGATTTCCGCGCGTTTCATCGGGATAGTTGATAAATGTGCCGTCTGGCTGCTGTTTTGCATGAATGCCGGCTGCAAGGGATGATATCAGTTCTTTTTCATTTTCGCCTTCATCTAGTGAGGTAAGGAGCAAAATAAAAAAGGAATTTGTCATGATTGGTCCTTCAAAGCAAAATGTCCATGAACCATCAGCATTTTGCCTGTCTCTTAACTCCGTAATGGTTTTCTTTTGGAAACGCCTCACTTTCTCCTGAAGTGTGCCCATCACGCTCAACTCCTTCAGAAGCATATATATTCAGCGTCTTTTACTGCCATTACAGAAAGAAAAAAACTGCTGGCAGGCAGCAGTTTTTTAAACATACATGTTAGTCTTCAAGGTTTATCCATACACTTTTGACTTCTGTGTAATTATCCAAGGCATATGATCCCATTTCTCGTCCGAGTCCTGACTGTTTATAACCGCCAAATGGAGACGCCGCGTCAAACACATTATAGCAGTTGACCCAAACGGTTCCGGCTTGAAGTCGGTCCGCGATATAGTGAGCCTGCTTGACGTTCTCTGTCCATAGTCCGGCTGCAAGCCCATATTCTGAATGGTTTGCCCGTTCAATAACTTCATCGACTGTTTCGTACGGAATTGCAGTCAGCACGGGTCCGAAAATTTCTTCTTTTGCGATGGTCATTTCGTCTTCAACATTCGCAAACACAGTCGGTGCGACAAAATATCCTGCTTCAAAAGGACAGCTTCCGCCGGTCACTGCTTTTGCTCCTTCATCTTTTCCTTTTTGAATATAGGAAAGAACGCGTTCATGCTGTTCCTTGCTTACGAGAGGCCCGATTTGAGTATCTTTATGAAGTCCCGCTCCTTGGCGGAGTGACTCAGCATAGGATGCCATTTCATCAACAACTTCATCATATTGGTCTTTATGAATGAAGACACGTGAGCCCGCACAGCAGACTTGACCCTGGTTAAACATCACACCGTTTAAAGCGCCCGGGATGGCTTTTTTCAAATTCGCATCCGGCAGAAGAATATTAGGCGATTTTCCGCCCAGCTCCAATGTCACACGCTTAATGCTTTTCGCTGCGGTGGACATGATTTTCTTTCCGATTTCAGTGGAACCGGTAAAGGCAATTTTATCAACCGCTTCGTGGTTCGTCAGCGCTTCTCCCGCATCTTCACCGAATCCTGGGATGATGTTGATTACACCGGCAGGGAAACCGGCTTGGTCAATTAATTCTGCCAAATAAAGAGCTGAAAGCGGTGTTTGTTCAGCCGGTTTGAGGACGATTGTACAGCCTGTTGCAAGTGCCGCGCCCATTTTCCACATCGCCATCAGGAGCGGGAAATTCCATGGAATGATCTGGCCGACGACACCGACAGGCTCATGACGCGTATAATTAAAATAAGCGCCGGAAACCGGAATCGTCTGTCCTGTTATTTTTGTACACCAGCCGGCGTAATAGCGCATATGCTCAATAGCCAGCGGAATATCTCCATTAGTCGTTTCATTGATCGGTTTCCCATTATCAAGTGTTTCAAGCTGAGCAAGCTCAGTTTTATGCTCTTCCATTAAGTCTGCCAGCTTATACATCAGTCTGCTTCTCGAAGCTGGAGACATTGTTCTCCATTCACCTTGGTCAAAGGCTTTCCGGGCAGCTTTAACAGCTTTGTCCACATCCGCAGCCTGGGCTTCATACAGCGTCATCAAGGTTTCGCCGGTCGCCGGGTTTGGAGTGTCAAAGGTTGCCCCTGAGGCACTCGGAACAAACTTTCCGTCAATATAAAGCTTCTTTGTTCCCTGTAAAAATGTCTCCAGCCTTTTCGTCACTTGCATCGTTAAAGAACTCATCCGTAACAAACCTCCAGTCATTTTTTATGGTCTGTTCTGAGATTCTTGGTGATAGCACATTGATTCCTGGATTGAATAGCAGAAATAAGCTGTGATAGTTGCTTCAAACGTAAGCGTATACAAACATTCTATAATAGAAATCAAGGCAAAATCAATGAATAACCGATATTGCAATTTACAAAAGAAAAAAGCTACAATAAACTTATAGATAAGAAAAGGAGATTTCATCATGATTCATAAAAATTGGCTTGAAAAAGAAACAATTAAAAAAGTAAAGTGTGTGCAGACAAACGCGAAAAAATATATCGTAAACCGCGTTTTAACGCCGGGAAAAGAATATGAAGTAAAAAATGAAACAGAGGAGTTTCTCTTTGTGGTCGACAATACGAATAAAGTCGGCGGCTATTATAAAGAATACTTCGAAGAGATGTAATGCTTCCTTGAAGCATCAAACAGATTTTGTTAAAAGCAGTCGATACATAAAACCGCAGCTCAGCTGCGGTTTTTTTGTGGTTAAAACAGGAAATATAAAACAAAATTAAAAAAATCATTAAAAACCACTTTTTTATAAAAACATTGCTGAATATTGAAACTTTTTTCTCTATATGTGCGTATTACTTGATGACAACAGCTTAAAAGCCAAAAAACAAATCAAAAATTTGAAAAATGTAATCTGTTCGTAATGGTTTAAATGTCTTCTATGTCGTATTCTTATATAGGGATAAAGGACTTATTTTTATGTAGTGAATGATAAAACAAATAGATAAATGCAGAAAGAGGGGTTCTTCATTGGGTATTTTTTCTGTTAGCAGATCAACGGATGCAAAGAAGCTTGAGGCTTTGCTCGTTGAAGGGGAAAGAATAGAATCGATTTATAAGCTCCGAGTGGACCAAATTTGCTTTACAAATAAGCGGATCATTTTCTTTGACAATAAAATGTTTTCTAAAAAGAAGGTTCGTGTATTTCTTCCATATAAAACAATTGAAAGCTTTGCCATCCAAGAAGCGGGAATGTTTGATCCGGACACTGGGCTTTTATTGATGACAAGAAGCAAAACGTTCGAATTAGAATTTGCGAAAGACACCGATTTAAGCGAGGTTCAGGCGGTGCTGACAAAGCATTTGTGCAGCTGAATATTTGATGAGCCAGCCGTTCAAAAAATGGTTAGGCTTTTTTTATATATAAAAACAAGAACAGGGCATGTGCGCCCTGTTCTTATTACACCACACTGTTTTTCGCTGAGTTCGAATCAACAAGATCTGCATCTAATACATTTGAAATCGGTACGACAAGAGGAGTAAAGTCGCCATTTTCTTCCCCAAACCCTTGATTTATTTTAGCTGATAAAAAGTAATCGACCTGCTGATACGGACCGAGTGTTAAAGAGGAACCACGGTCCATCGTATTGATTTTAAATCCGCCGACATTCACGACGGAGGGTGAAAAGAACATCTCATCACTTCCTTTTGATTGAGGAGTTAACGGCTTCACTTTCAAAAGAGGCCGGAGAATCAATTTGGTCTCTGTCATCCACATGGCTTCTCGTGCCCATAAATCCGCTCGCATCTCCAAAATTCTGTCCGTAGCCTTGATTTTTTTTATCTGAATTTTGCCATTCTGCCAATAAATTTTGTCCTACGTTAACCGCTGAAGCATTTTCAAAGGAATTAATTTTCAGCATGAAAATATTAATATTGATATACGGAGTTGGTTGAACCACAGGCAAACCTCCTTTCTATAGTTGTATGCTGGCGGTTATAAAGTATGTTAAGACAGGGGGCTTCAAATGGATTTCGAAAAGATGAAGCAGTGGATGGAATTCGCACAGCAGATGTATGGCGGTGACTTTTGGAAACAGGTATTTGATGAAGACCAAAAAACCCCTTTTATGACAAATGGCCAATCTCCGTTTCCGTTTGCGCAGCAAGATCAGCGAGGGAAAGGAGATGCTTCATTTCCGAGCATGGATATTGTAGATACCGTTACGGAAGTGCAGTTTTTAATTTATCTTCCAGGCTACCGTAAACAAGACGTTCACATATTATCGTACGGAGATTATTTAGTGGTGAAGGGGCAGCGCTTTTCCTATTTTAATGAACAGGACTTTCGCCAAAAAGAAGGGAAATACGGAAGTTTTGAAAAGAAAATTCCGCTTTCCGACCATCTTCATGGAAAGATGAATGCCATTTTTAAAGACGGAATCCTATACATCACCATTCAAAAAGACGAAGGTCAAGCGAAAACCATTGTTATTGATGATTGATTTTCATACTGAGTGCATCTGCCCCATCACGGTCATCAATTGATTCAATCGGAATGACCATAACAATAACATCTGCATTTTGTTCCCCAAAACCGTTATTTCTTTTGATAGCAGAGCACCTGTTCCTTAACTCCGCAGAACCAAAGGTAAGGGATGAGCCGGTGCCTATCGAGTTAGTCTTGAGATGAGAAATATTGATGTTAGTCGGAAGCATGAAAACCTCTCCTTTCTATGGGATATACCTCATTATATATGTAGACGAAAGAGGAGTATGCAAAGGGTCGTGATGTCATGAAAAAAATGTTCCGGTCGCTGATCAGGCATTGCTTGAAACCAGAACTTGACAAACTGCGTGAATGTGAAGAAAGACTTTCAGTGCTTGAGAAACAGAAACAAAGCAGCAAACAGGAATCTGAAGAAACCTATATACATATTGAAACGCTGAATGTCGAAAAAATTGACTATCATCTTGAATTCGGCGAGCTGACCATTGATGAACTGAGCGGCAGATTAAATATAGGCGCAACCTATTATATACCGCCAGAAGAGAAGAACAAAAAGTGCCAGCGAAAACCCGAAGCACCATCGACGCCAGCGGTCACGATCCGTTCAAAAAGGCAGTAGCTCATCTTTCCATCGATGTTCCCATGTTTGACAGAAGGCAAAACGGGAAACAGGATAGAAAGGAGAGGATATACATGGCACTGACAAAAGAACAAACACAGCATCTCTATCATAAATTGCTCGATATGCAAAAAGAATTGTCTGGCGAGAAAAAGGAAACAGAATCAATGACGGAAGAAGTGGGGGAGCTTTCCAATGGGGTTGACAACCATATGGCAGATCACGGGACGCTCGTCACAGACCGGATGACAGACCAAACAGTGAAAGAGATTGACCGGGAGCTGTTAGAGGAGGTCAACCGTGCATTACAAAAGATGAAAGATGGAACTTATGGCGTGTGTGAAAAAACCGGTCAAGAGATTCCTTACGAAAGACTTGAAGCTGTTCCTTATGCAAGAATGACAGTTGAGGCCCAAGCTGATGTGGAGGATGATCTGGAGACAGATGCTCCTTCTTATGAAAGAGAGTTTCATGAACAGGTAAAAGACTTATCCAACAAAGAAACAATTGATCAAAAAAGCTCGCAGACGTATGAAATCTTAGATCGTGAACAAGATTCGAAGTAAAAATGGCAAGCAAGTACACCGATATTAGATGTACTTGCTTTTTTTTGAAAAAAAATCTCATATTCAAAATAAAGTGATTGACTTTGCGTAAAAAAGAAAGTAACATACTATTTGTAAGTAAATATAAAAAGTTTACCGGGAGGAATACAAATGTCTACAGTTTTATTTGTAAAATCAAGCGACCGTACAGCTGAAGAAGGCGTTTCAACTAAACTTTACGAAGCTTTCTTAGCTGCTTATAAAGAAAACAACCCTAATGATGAAGTGGTTGAATTAGATCTTCATAAGGAAAACCTTCCTTACCTTGGCAGAGATATGATTAACGGAACATTTAAAGCAGGTCAAGGAATGGAAATGACAGAAGATGAGAAAAAACAAGCAGCAATTGCTGACAAATATCTGAACCAGTTTGTAAAAGCTGACAAAGTTGTTTTTGCATTCCCGCTTTGGAACTTCACAGTGCCAGCAGTGCTTCATACTTATGTTGATTATCTGTCTCGCGCAGGCGTTACATTCAAATACACACAAGAAGGACCAGTCGGTTTAATGGGCGGCAAAAAAGTTGCGCTTCTTAACGCTCGCGGCGGTGTCTACTCAGAAGGACCAATGGCTGCACTTGAAATGTCATTAAACTTCATGAAAACAGTTCTTGGTTTCTGGGGTGTTCAAGACTTGCACACAGTTGTCATCGAAGGACATAACGCAGCACCTGATCAAGCGCAAGAAATCGTTGAAAAAGGTTTACAAGAAGCAAAAGATCTTGCTGCAAAATTCTAATAAAGCCAAGACTCCTATCGTTACAAATAGGAGTCTTTTTGTATATACACATTAATATAGAAGAAAATAATCATTCGCTTTTAGCGAAAAAGGCTGTTTTTTTTATTGTAATATATTTTTTGTTTGTCGAATTGTCAGGTATTTTGGAGAAAAAGCAGTTTTATTCACTGGAAAAAGTTTTTCTAAACAATTGTTCTGACCTCTTGATTAAAACCGCCTGATGGTGTACTATATTAAAGAAGCTACTTTGTGCGTATTGTTAATTAAGTTTTAACCTTTAAGCTGTAATAGGGAGTTTTATATCGAAGCCGGAATGTCATGCCTCCATTGCAGAGGACGACAGGAACGTTTCTGCAAACACCCACTTTGAGGAGTGGTGGTTTAAAACTTTCTTACTTGCATACGGCAAGACGTAGCGAAAGCCATTTCCTTTTCGGAAATGGCTTTTTATTTTATCTAAAAAGGTTTGGTATAGTGAATATTCCATTTTTGTGTGAAAGAAATGAAGGCCGCTTTTTTATGATATGATGGGAGAAATTCAAGGAAAAGCGAGGTTTACACGTTATGTTACATAGAGCCCAATCCCTTCTGGCTCATTATTTTGGTTATGAGAAGTTTCGGAGCGGCCAAGATGAAGCGATCCGCTTGGTGACGGAAGCGAGGCAAAATACGGCCTGCATTATGCCGACGGGAGGCGGCAAATCGATTTGCTATCAAATTCCGGCATTAATGTTTGAAGGGACGACGATCGTCATATCACCGTTGATTTCCTTGATGAAGGATCAAGTTGATGCGTTAGAAGAAGCGGGGATTAACGCCGCCTACATTAACAGCACACAATCCAATCAGGAAATATATGAGAGGCTGAACGGACTCAAAGAAGGGGCTTATAAGCTTTTTTACATTACACCAGAGCGACTAACGTCCACAGAGTTTATCCGGATTTTGCAGGGCATAGATGTTCCTTTGGTCGCAATAGACGAGGCGCATTGTATTTCTCAATGGGGCCATGATTTCAGGCCAAGCTACAGGAATATTGAAATCTTGTTCCGTGAATTACACGACAAGCCTGTCATCATGGCGTTAACAGCAACAGCCACACCCGAGGTTCATGATGATATTTGCAAACAGCTGCATATTCAAAAAGAAAACACGGTATATACCGGATTTTCCCGAGAGAATTTAACCTTTAAAGTAGTAAAAGGAGAAAATAAAGATCGGTTTATAGACGAATATGTGCAAAACAACAGGCATGAAGCAGGAATTGTCTATACAGCGACTAGAAAAGAAGCTGATCGGATATATGAGAAATTGAAACGAAACCATGTCAGGGCAGGCCGGTATCATGGAGGTTTGGCTGATGATGTGAGAAAAGAGCAGCAGGAAAGGTTTCTTAATGATGAGCTTCAAGTGATGGTGGCAACCTCTGCTTTTGGAATGGGTATTGATAAATCAAATATCAGATTTGTTCTGCATGCACAAATTCCGAAAGATATGGAAAGCTATTATCAAGAGGCAGGACGAGCTGGACGGGACGGTCTTGCCAGTGAATGTGTTCTCCTGTTTTCACCGCAGGATATTATGGTGCAGCGCTTCTTAATTGAGCAATCAGAACATGAAGAGAAACAAAAGCAGGATTTAAAAAAGCTGAGACAAATGGTCGACTACTGTCATACGGAAGATTGTCTGCAGCGTTTTATCCTTATGTATTTCGGAGAAAAGGAGCCTGATGCGTGCGGACAGTGCGGAAACTGTACCGATACAAGAGCGGCCCATGACGTGACGCGGGAGGCGCAAATGGTCTTATCCTGTATCATTCGTATGAAAGAACGGTTTGGCAAGACGATGGTTGCCCAGGTGCTTGCCGGCTCCAAAAATAAAAAAGTTCTTGAAAATGGCTTTTCAGACCTTTCAACATACGGGATATTAAAACACCAATCCGTTGGCGAAATCAGTGATTTTATCGAATTTCTTATTTCTGATGACTTCATCAGGATGTCAGACGGAACGTTTCCGACTCTTTTTGTCAGCAGTAAAGGAAGGAATGTGCTGAAAGGAGAATTATCAGTAGCGAGAAAAGAAGCGTTAAAAGCGGCAGCGATTACTGAAAATGACGAGCTATTTGAACGATTGCGCATGGTTCGGAAAGAAATTGCGGCTGAGCAGGGTGTTCCGCCATTTGTTGTTTTCTCTGACCAAACGTTAAAAGAAATGTCAGGAAAACAGCCCGTAAATGATGATGAACTTTTGTCTATAAAAGGAGTCGGAGAACAAAAAAGAGCAAAATACGGCCGGCTATTTTTACAAGAAATACAAGCTTATGCAAGGATGACAGACTAAAAAAACAGAAAATCAATCTTTTTTTCTATAAAAAACATATTTTATTTTCTCTGTTTCGCCTCAAAATAAAAAGACCTGCGAAGCCTATTAAATCAAGGGTTCAGCAAGTCTTAAATCCTTCATGTAAAGGAACTGTAATCTAAATCATATCTTTTTGTTATTGATTTGACATTTACGTGTGTTACGATATCACCTGTTAGCCGCCAATAAAAAGCTAACAAGGGAGGATTTACTTATGAAGAAGACGATTATGTCCTTTGTGGCAGTTGCTGCACTTTCAACAACTGCATTCGGAGCTCACGCTTCTGCAAAAGAAATTACGGTGCAAAAGGGTGATACGCTCTGGGGAATCTCTCAGAAAAATGGAGTGAACCTAAAGGACTTAAAAGAATGGAACAAGTTAACTTCTGATAATATCATTGCAGGAGAAAAACTGACCATTTCTTCAGAAGAAACAACCACGACTGGGCAATATACAATTAAAGCGGGAGATACGCTTTCTAAGATTGCTCAAAAATTCGGCACGACAGTCAACAACCTGAAAGTTTGGAATAACTTAAGCTCTGACATGATCTATGCTGGATCAACTCTTTCAGTAAAAGGTCAGGCAACAGCAGCAAACACAGCTACTGAGAATGCGCAAACAAACGCACCTCAAGCTGCACCAAAACAAGAGGCTGTGCAAAAAGAGCAACCTAAACAAGAAGCTGTACAACAGCAACCTAAACAAGAAACAAAGGCTGAGGCAGAAACTTCTGTTAACACAGAGGAGGAGGCTGTTCAATCAAATACAAATAATCAAGAAGCTTCAAAAGAACTAACAGTTACTGCTACTGCTTACACTGCTAACGACGGCGGCATTTCCGGCGTTACAGCTACAGGCATTGACTTAAATAAGAACCCGAACGCGAAAGTTATTGCGGTTGATCCTAATGTAATTCCGCTAGGTTCTAAAGTCTATGTTGAAGGCTACGGGGAAGCAACAGCAGCAGACACTGGCGGCGCTATTAAAGGAAATAAAATCGACGTATTTGTACCAAGTAAAAGTGATGCTTCTAATTGGGGCGTCAAAACTGTAAGTGTTAAAGTCTTAAACTAATAATATAGATTGTGATAAAAGACATGAGCTTTTGGCTTGTGTCTTTTTTTGTTCTGCTTAGAGCTGTTTATATCATATGCTGATAAAAGAAAGTGGTCCCGTTTTTCTCTTTATGTGCGATTCAGGGGCTCTCGGGTTAAAAGATTGGTTCCACATTACAGAGACATTCGGCATCATGACATTTATAGCTGGTTGTTACTATCTTTGATCAGCGAAACGAGCTGGTGTTGTATCTTTTTTGGCAGATAATAAGCAGTTGGATGTAGCAGATGCCATTTACGGAACGGAATCGGATTGATTTCAGACGGTTTTTTATTGTGATATTAAGCTCTTGCAGTTGGGCATGGCAGCTTCGGGAGCGAAGTGGCACAACTTTGTCATACTGAAAATACAAAATAATCAATATAAGAAATTCTGCTGATGTGCAATGGCCGACCATTTTAACAGGGATAAGTCTTTTATTGGGCTGTTAACCAAGCAATCGTTCAGCGGGTATAGGAGCGAGGATATGGATCAATTTAATTCTGGTTGCGGCGAGGTTCTCAAACGGGAATTTCAGGTTAAAAAAAGGATCCTGGCAGATGCCAAGATCCTTTTTTATTTAAACCAGCCTTTTTCCTTTGACCGGGTAATGGCTTCAATTCGATTTTTCACTTCAAGCTTTTCTAGAATCATTGAGATATAATTCCGCACCGTCCCGCTTTTGATGCTGAGTTCCTGAGCGATTTCTTTTGTGTTTTTACCGTCAGCCACAAGTTCAAGCACTTCTTTTTCTCTATCTGTAAGAGGGTTAGCTTCGCTGTATAAGTCCTCCATCAGCTCAGGTGCATAGATGCGTTTTCCATTCATGACGCTACGGATGGCGTTGGCCAGCTCTTCACTAGGACTGTCTTTTAACAAATAGCCTTTAACGCCAGCTTTAATAGCTCTCTGAAAGTAACCGGGTCTGGCGAAGGTGGTTAAGATGATAATTTTGCAGCCTGTATCTTTTAGCTCCTCAGCAGCTTCAAGCCCTGTTTTTCCGGGCATTTCAATGTCCATAATACATACATCAGGCTGGCGTTTTTTGACAAAATCAACAGCATCTTGGCCGGTTGTACCTTTTCCTACGACTTCCATATCGTCTTCGAGGTTTAGAAGTGATCCTAAAGCGCCCAGCAGCATTTGCTGATCTTCTGCAATAAATATACTAATCATATAAGCCATCCTTTATGTTTATTTTGAATTATTAGGAATTGCCATGGTAAGCTTGGTTCCGTTTTCGGTATCGATGTGAAGGCTTCCGTTTGCAAACTCAAGCCGTTCTCTCATCCCGAGTAAGCCATGTCCTTTTGAAAAGGAATTTTCTTCTCCTTTGAATGTTCCATCGTCAGACACTGTAATCACAACTTCCTTCCAGAGCTGCTGAATGTCAATTCGGCAAGTTTTAGCCTGGCTGTGTTTGACGACATTTGTGACAGCTTCCTTTAAGCACATGCTCAAAATGTTTTCATTCAGCAATGAGATATTTTCGGGCCATTTCTCTTCTTCATAGATAAACATAATGTCAGCTGCTTCGAGAATTTGTTTGATGTTGATCAATTCATCCTTGAGCCGGATGCCCTTCATAGAGGAAACGATTTTTCTTACTTCATTTAAAGAAGTTCGCGCTGTTTGCTGAACACTTTTCAGTTCACGAGCTGCTTGTTCGGGATCTTTGTATATCAATTTTCTTGCTAAGTCGCTTTTTAACCCGATAAGAGAAAGCTTTTGCCCAAGCGTGTCATGGAGATCGCGGGCAATTCGCTGACGCTCTTCTAATTTTACCAGTTCTGCAATCCGTTCATTTGCATCCTCGAGCTTTTCTTCAAGCCGTTCGCGCTCCTTGCGGCTTCTTATACTAAAGGGCAATAAAATTGCGCTGATGAGGGTAATGACGACAAAAGGAATTTGTGTCAGAAAGAATTCCTTCTTTAATACGAGACTGAAATTGGCTGCGACGGCTGCGCTTATTAAATGGACATAATATAAAATATGAAAAGGGACGCGTTCCTTAATGTTTCCAATAAAATACGCGATAAAAAAAGCAAAATAAATATAACTGAACAGGGTAATGGAGGCGGTTGAAATGCCAATTAATAAAAATCCCCACAAATAAATGGTCCAGCCTTTTGAGACAAAAGCAAATCGATATACCGAAAAAAATAAAAGCGTCAAAATGATGCCGACAATAATAACAAATGTAGATGATGATTTCCATATAAAGTAGAAGGGGAGGATGAAAAATATCGTCCATATATAGGGCGTAATCCCGTTTAGTTTTTGAAATGTAAAATGATTTTTAATCATGATCTTACCTCATTTTCAGCTTTTCATCTTACTTGTAACTTTATCATTGTGAAAGCCAGAATGCACCCTCCAACAATAAAAAGGAAGCCTTCTAGTATATTAGAAGACCTCCTTTATCATCAGGCATTCTTCCGCAGCTTCTGTTTTTCTGGTGAATCAGGCGGAAGGCTTACAGGTATATGTTTTATAGCCCGAAATGACACAAACTGTTTGTTATCTTCATCCCATAGACGGAACGCGAGTGATTGCAGGCTTGTTTTTAAGGTGATTGTCGGTACGTTTTTTAATGGTTCGTGATGTTCATGAGCAACTTCAAGCTTATAGTTAGGCACCTTTGGACTCAAATGATGAACGTGGTGGTAACCGATATTGCCTGTTAGCCATTGAAGCAGTTTCGGGAGTTTATAAAATGAACTGCCTTCAACAGCAGCCTGAACGTAGCTCCAGTTTTCATCCGCTTCAAAATAAGAATCTTCAAAGGTATGCTGCACATAAAACAGCCAAACACCGATTGAACCTGAAATCAGAAATATCGGGCCTTGCACCAGTAAAAACGATTGCCAGCCAAAGATCAGACAGCAAGCGGCAGCCAACACGACAATTGCCAGATTCGTAAGGTATGTGTTTACACGTTCCTTGCGTCTTGCGCCTTTTTTGTTAAAACGGTTCGTGATCAGAAAAACATAAATCGGTCCGAGAATAAACATGATAAACGGGTTTCTATAAAGTCTGTATGCAAGCTTTGTTCGTCTGGATGCAGCTTTATATTCGTTTACTGTTAACATCCAGATGTCTCCTGTTCCGCGTTTATCCAGATTGCTGCTAGTTGCATGATGAATCGAATGGCTGTGCTGCCATTGAAGATACGGGAATAAAGTCAGGACACCTGTCAGAAAACCGAGAATGTGGTTATAGCGTTTTTGTTTGAAAAAAGATTGATGGCAGCAGTCATGGAAGATGATAAAAATTCTTGTTAGAAAACCTGCGGCAATCACCGTTAATGCTAACGTAAGAAGATAGGAGACATCGAGGCTGAGATAAGCAAGAAACCACAGGCCGAAGAATGGGATAAACGTGTTCAAAAGCTGAATCAGGCTGTTTTTTGTTTCAGGCTGAGCAAATGCAGCGACTTGCTTTGTCAGCTGTTTTTGTTTATGTGCAATGGTTTGTTCAGTCATAGTAAGTATCCTCTCATTGTGTGTCTCGGTTCAGTATACGCTAATGAGAGAAGTCTTTTGTAGTAGCACACATCATGCCTCCTATATGACATTTGTCATGTCTCGTGCGGCATGCATAACCGATTGCGCTAAAAAAGCTTGTAAAAAAATTTACAAGCTGATTAATGCTTATCAATCCATATTCGTGATGTGCTCGAAATAGCTTCAATCCTGCATGTTCCTCCTATAGGGAACGTGGCAATTGGCGAGGTATGTCCGGCATTTATATTTGCGATGATCGGGATGCCGGATAATTCTTTTTTTGTTTCGATCATGGCTTTTACAAGATCCATTGATACGTTTGATGCTTTCTGAAATCTGCCGATCAAAATCGCCTTTACATGTGAAAAAGCGGGGAGGTGGATGAGTGATTGCAGATCGCGGTCAAACATGTGGATGTCTGACATATAATCATCTTCAATCAATAAAATAGTATGTTCTGTTTCAGGAAAATACTCCGTTCCCTGCAGCAAATTAAGCGTGCATAAGTTTCCGCCAATTAAAGTGCCTTCCGCATAACCTTCTTGGATTACAACAGGGCCGTTATTAGGATAAAAACGCCTGTTTTCTTGATCCAAAAACCAGCGGTCATCGCTCCACTCACTTGAAGGAAGAATTTCAAACGGGTCGTCCGAAGCGCAGCAAGAAAGAAAATACTCCTCTGTATAATCGAGTCCTTTTTTCATTGCAAATGTTGAGAAGTGGGGACCTGAATACGTAACAAGACCCGTTTTTTGATAAATAGCGTTGCAAAGAGCGGTTATATCGGAATAGCCGCACAGAATTTTTGGATGTCGTTTGATTTTCTCGTAATCAAGATAACGCAGCAGCTGATTTGAATTAAACCCTCCGAGTGTCGTTAAAATCGCTTTGACGCCTGGATCAAAAAAGGCAGCGTGCAGATCTTGGACTCTTGACTCGATAGAGGATGAATCAAATTCGTTACATTCATTTGCGTGTTCAGCGATGGTTACCCGATAACCTAAGCGTTCTAACGCCGTTTTTGCTTGGATTTTTGCTTCATTTGATAATATAGACATGCTGGTCGCGGGAGACACGATCCGGATTTCGTCTCCCATTTTCAGTTTTGAGGCGTACATAGAACCCTCCATCAATGTTTTTATACCATTACAGCATATCTTGGCTCTTTCTTCCAGACTTTTTTACAAATCAACCCACTTAATGCTGCCGGATTGGGTATCATGATCGATACATACTTTGAATTGATGTTTTTCATAAAAGTGAATCAGCCGGTCTACATGATTCCAATCCCGTTTGGCGATGTCTCCGGTGACTTTCGGTATATTGTGGTCTCTTGCAATATCTTTTAAATATTTCATGCAAATGGAACCAAACCCGTGATTCGGAGGGCCTTTTATATCGCCTATATGAATGGCATCGTCCTTGTAAGACGCTACAAGTGAAAAACAGCCTTTTCCTCGGTAAGCCGTTTTACAATCAGTTAGCATAATTTTGCATGTTTGGCCATCATCAATCGAGGAAACAATCATCCATTCTTCAGTGTTCGATTGATCAATACCAAGCACTTTGGCATCTTTAGATAAATCCTTCATATTCTCCTGCATGCGATAAATTTGAAATTCTAAATCATTTAATTCCTCTTCAAGCTCTTGACGATTTTTTTTCTTTAATAGTAAACAAGATCAAACTCCTTTCAAAAATCAGCTTAGAAACACAGTTACCAATTGTATTAGAAGAGAGGCGTATTGTAAACAACAATTCCATTATTACTAGAAATTAGCGCAAAGTCAGGTTTGATCGTTTTTAAGAGAGGAAAAAGAAAACTAACCTGTGAAAAAGGAGGAATCGGAATGGCGATTGATTCATTGATTAACAAATTACAGTATGTCAAATTGGAACCGCCGGATAAAATTCTCTCTCTGTATCTCAATACAGACATGAGAAATCCAGAGCAGCAGGGGGGAGAATGGAAGATTGCCCTAAAGTCAGGATTCAGCCGATTAAAAGAGTATTTGGCAGCTAGTGATCCAGAGGAGGAAAAGTGTCTGGATGGAATCAGGGCTAAAATGAATCAATACTTGAATGCAATGGGAAAAGACATGCCCCGCAGTCTCGTGTTTTTTGTTTCCGACAGCGGCATATGGGAACCTATTAAGCTTCAAGTCCCTGTAGATACAAGATTTTACTGGGAAGAAACAGCTGTCCTGGATCAGCTAAAGGGTTTGCGCCAGGCATACCCAAGTACGGCGTTTATTTTAACTCAGCAGCATGAAGTGAAAATTATTGAAACTGTTTTAGGAAAAATTGAGGCGGTGGAGCGTTATGAGTATGATATGATCAATGAGTCTTGGAAGAATAGCCATTCCGCTGTAGACAAAGCGCCACCATTTGAAGAGAACCGGATGAGGGAACATGTAACAGAGAACCAATCGAGACTGTATAAGCGGCTGGCTGCCAGCCTTGATCAAAAAGCTGCCGCGAAAAGATGGGAACGAATGGTTATTGCCGGGGATAAAGAAACGGCCGATATCTTGGATCAGCATATGAATAAACCCATTCATTCGAAAATTCAAAAGAACCTGCTGAATGAAAATGAACATAAGGTCATTGAACATTTGATAAAAGAGGCGTAAACCTAACAGGCCGGGGCTAATAGCCTCCGGCCTTTGAAGTGTGTCTAATTTCTGACGAAGCAATCGAAACCGTTGACATCTTCTTTGAATTTGCATACGATTTGGATAGCCAGTACAAATTAGGAGAGGTCACCAAATGAACCAAACAGAAAATAAACCGAAAAATTACACGGGGATTGTCCTTACGCTGACAGTTCTGATTAACGGTTTAATCGCAGTGCTGTTTTTTATGCCTAAATTAGATCAGTTCAGCCATGCGAATATTCACATTTTGCCAATGCTGAATGCGATATTCAACAGCTTTACGTTTATCTTCTTATTGGCCGCGCTGATTATGATTAAACAGAAAAATATCAAAGCTCACAAACGCTTTATTTTGGCTGCGTTCACAACAACATTACTATTTTTGATTTGCTATGTGACGTACCACTCGATTGCGGAAAACACGCTCTATGGCGGAGAAGGTATTATGCGCCCGATTTATTTCTTTATTTTAATTACACATATCTGCCTTTCTGCAATTATTGTGCCGCTTGCGCTGTTTACGCTGATCAGAGGCTTCAGCATGCAGGTAGAGCGCCACAAAAAAATTGCGAGATGGACAATGCCTCTATGGCTGTATGTAAGCCTTACAGGCGTTATTGTATATTTGATGATTTCACCGTATTATTAAAAGCCATACTCAGTATGGCTTTTTTTACGTGTAAACATGGCAAAAGCCCAAATTCATTTTTGGGCTTTTGTCAGTAAATTGATAGACTCTTATTCATGAGCCTTGGATTCCATGGTTTCAAGTGTTGCAACCTGCAAAGATTCTTCAACAGTTTTTGTTTTTTCTTTTACTTTTTCTGCATACGTATAATCACCGTAGCAATACGGATAGCGGAAATTTTTCGCATTTCCCCCGCAAGTATACAGATCAGGATTTTTTTTGACTTGCTGCTCGGAGTATTGTTTTGCCAATTCCTCAGTATGCGTTCCTCCATGTTCAGCTACAAAATCAATGTAACCTGCCCCCATGTTGTAGCTTTGAATAATGGTATCCAAATCCACGCCTTTTTCCTTACCGGTCTTGTACATGAGGGTAAATTGCTTGATGCCTTGTTTAACACTGAGTTGAGGGTCTGTTATCTCATTGCGTTTTAACCCCAGAGATTCAGAGGACTGCATGGGATCATTGCCTTTTCCTTTTGACTCCTGATACATCATGCCTAATATGAGTGATGTATAATTAGAGAGTCCTTGGCTTTCAAGCTCTTCTTCCACCAAGGGTTTGTAATCGGTTAAACGTTCCAAAACAATCGTTTTCGTATCGATCGGAAGTTTTTTGATTAAATCCCGGTTGAAAAAAAGCAGGACCAATAAAAAAGAGGCGATGACAAAGACAAAAATCATCATAAAACCCGCAGCAGCGAAACAGCCTTTTCTCTTTTTCTTCACTGTGTTTCACCCTCAATGTTTGGAGCAGTATGACCTTTTTTATTATGACATAAGACGGTATATCAGACCAAGTAAAAACCTGATTTGAAACATAAATTTAAACTATGAGATTGAAATGGAATACAAGCAGGCTGGTTTGCACTCAAGCGCATTTGTTATAAGATAAAACTATGAATAAAGAAAGGTGATACATATGACTGAATTTAGAGAAACGGAACAATCGGCTGCTGATCTGGACGAGGAGACGCTGTTTCTAGTCGCGCAAACATTCAAAGCGCTTTCTGATCCTACCCGAATCAGAATTCTCCATTTATTGTCCCAGGGTGAGCATGCAGTAAACGGAATTGCAGAAAAGCTGAATTTACTGCAATCCACCGTGTCCCACCAGCTTAGATTTTTAAAAAATCTCCGGCTTGTCAAATCGCGCAGAGAAGGAACATCGATTTATTACTCTCCGGAGGATGAACATGTTTTAGATGTTCTTCAGCAAATGATCCATCATACACAGCATGATTGAAAAAGACATCCTTGCTTAACTCGCTGCTAGCGGGCAAGGATGTCTTTTTCTTTATTGTGTCCGTGCTGTTCGAGTTCGTTTCTGCTGAGCTTGATGACAAAAGAAGAAAAACCGATATAATAAACGGCTATCAGAAAAAAGACGCCTATTGTCAGAGGGTCCGTTCCGATTGACTGACTGTAAGATCCAAGGCTGTTTAGATCAGGCGAGGTAAGATAAAGCTCTGTCACTCGATATAGAAATCTTGACAGGAATAAGGTTAAGAGAATCATTTCTACCCAAATATGAGTCCGAAAATAGATCTTTCCTCTGCGTTTTTCAAAGGAGATGTTTTTCTTAGCGAAAAAGACAAGGAGCCATCCGCCAAGAATGCCCAAAATGAGATATCCATATAAAAAAGGGTGAATGGCGCTGAAGATTGAAAGGCCAAAAGCAAACAGCGAGAAAAGAATGATACGGGTGAACAGCCAGCGGGGCTTCAGCGGCTGGTATCCGATGGACCTTTTAATTTTTTTATACAGAAAAAAGATAATGATCATGGCAGGATAAACGCTCTGAAGTGTAAGATGCATGATGTGAAATCCCCTCCGTTGAGAAGTGTATGCTTATCCGGTTGGAAATAGTAGCTGAAATAAATACTGAACACAAAAAAGAAGGGGAACCCCCTGTTTTCATAGCATATGCGAGGTGTATTCCGCCGCATAATAGATATGCCCAAGCTTTATCAAAATGTTATGATTGTTTTGTTGGAAAATACAAGAAGAAAAGGTGCGCAGAATGAAACTGGAACGTTTGTTAGCGATGGTTGTGTTATTGATCAGCAAAAAACAAGTGCAGGCTGCAGAGCTTGCTGAGCTGTTTGAAGTATCTGTCAGAACAATTTACCGTGATATTGAGACGATCAATAGGGCTGGTATTCCGATTGTGACCTCACAGGGTTCCGGGGGCGGAATTGGCATTATGGAAACGTACCGGCTTGAAAGAGAGTGGCTGAACGAGGAGGAGTTGTTTGCGATTGCTTCCGCGTTGCAGAGCGTTTCATCTATGTATGAACCCGTTACTCACAGCACAGCCTATCAAAAAATCAAACACCTTATACCGGAGCACTCTGCTCAAGCATTTAAGCACCAAACAGAAAAATGGTTTATTGACATGACGGCATGGGGCCATACCGAGGATGAAAAGGCGTTTCGTGAGAAAATCAGCACTGCCATCGATCGATTGTCAACGATATCTTTTACATATACAAGCGCAAGCGGGGAAACACTTCTTCGTGAAACTGAACCTTATACATTGGTTTGCAAGGCGGGGCACTGGTATTTATACGCTTATTGCTTGGTGAGAAATGATTTTCGCTTTTTTAAACTGAACCGGATGAAAGATCTGGCCATCTTACATCAAACCTTTATCAGAAAAGACATTCAGCTGGATACTTTGCCATGGGATAAGAATTGGTACCAGAAGGGCCGTTTAACTGAACTGGTTATTCTTGTTCAGCCGGCAGCACGTCAGCGTATAGGTGAATGGTTCGGATATGATGTCCTTCACTGTTGTGAGGAAGATGAAATCTGCCGGGCAGTGATTTCACTTCCAGAAGATCAATGGCTGATCGGTTTTTTGCTCCAGTTCGGAAAGGATATTGAGGTTCTGCAGCCTCTTCATATACGGGATAAAGTAAAAGAAACCATTCATCACATGCGAAAAATATATGAAACCTGACACACTGCTGTCAGGTTTCTTTGTCTATAATCTTAAAAAAAGGAGGAGATCGTATGGGCTTTTCACATATAACACACTTAGACCGGAAACGATTTGCCGGACTGTCACAACGGACAAGCAACGCACTGGAAATGACGGAAGAAAGGAGGATTCCGGCACTGTGGGATCAATTCTGGAAGCAGGATATGAGCGCTCTTTTATCACAGGCTGAAAAAGACAAGAGCATTATTGCCTTGTATTCGAATTATGAACAAGAGACGAATGGGTTTTATACGTTTTCAGTCGGAACGTTTCAGGAATACGACGACATTCTTCCGGGACCATATGAAAACATTGATTTGCCGGCTTCCGCTTACGCCGTTTTCACTTCCAGAATCGGCCCTATTGAAGAGATTGTGCTTGAAACGTGGAAGGAAATTTGGACTTGGGATAAGCGGCATCTGCGCACGTTTACAGGTGATTTTGAGATGTATGATCAAAGTGCCGCAGTGCCACAGCGAGCACAAGTTAACATTTATGTAGCGATAAAAAAATAATAAACTCTTGAAAAACTAATGGTGTTAGTTAATAATAAAACTAACACCATTAGTTTTTTGTTAGGAGGAATAAAAGGATGAGAATTACTCAGTACCAAACGGTTTGGCAGCTGACTTTTTTTCCAGCATTGTTTCCGGTTAATTGCTATTTAGTAGAGGAAGAAAATGAAGTCACCCTTATTGATGCCGCACTGCCAGGCAGCTATAAAGGGATTATTCAAGCTGTGAATCAGCTTGGAAAACCGCTTCAGCATATTTTACTGACTCATGCACATGGGGACCATGTCGGATCACTGGATACATTGGCACAAACATTTCCGCATGCAAAGGTCATGATCTCGGAACGGGATTCATTCTTGCTTCAAGGTGACACATCCTTGCGTCAGGATGAGCCGCAGACGCCTATAAAAGGAGGTATTCCGAAACACATACAAACAAAGCCTCACCAACTGCTGACGGGCGGTGAAACAATTGGTTCCCTGCTTGCCATTCCAACACCGGGCCATACACCGGGCAGCATGTCATTTCTTGATACAAGAAACGGCACTTTAATAGCAGGAGATGCGTTTCAGTTGCGCGGAGGAATCGCTGTTTCAGGCCAGATAAAATGGACGTTTCCTTTTCCCGCTTTCGCTACATGGAATAAGGAGGAGGCCATCAAAAGCGCACAATTGCTCGCCGATAAGGCGCCTTCCTGTCTCGCTGTCGGACATGGAAAATTCCTGCGATCACCTTCAGAGCGGATGAGACAGGCGATCCAAAAAGCAAAGAAAGGATGATGAGCAATGTCACCGAGAATAGGTTTGACCCAAAAAATGATTGTAGACGCTGCAGCGGAGATTGCCGATCAGGAAGGGGTAAACGGTGTCTCACTTGCGGCACTTTCTAAAAAAATGAATGTGCGCCCCCCGTCATTGTATAACCATATCAACGGGTTGCAAGCGATCAGAGCAGAACTTGCTGTCAGAGGACTGACAAAGCTTTTTGATCAAATGGCGGACTCCGTAACCGAACGAAAGGGAGATTCCGCTATGCTTTCTTTAGCACATGCATATATTGATTTTGCAATTGAAAATCCCGGATATTATGAAGCGGCTCTGCTTAAGGTTCAGGACAAACGGACGGAAATCGTCTCTGACCAAATTGTCTGTCTTGTGACGAAGCTGCTCATTGAAAACGGCTATGCAAGTGAAAAGACTGCCATTCATGCGACAAGGGGGCTAAGAAGCCTGCTGCATGGCTTTACTGCTTTAATCGCAAAAGAAGCATTTGAACGTGAGGAGGACATTTTAGAAAGCCTGTCTTTTTCAATTAGGACATTTTTGTCAGGATTATTAATGAACAATAAAGATATTATGTAAACAAATAAATGGATGTCTTATATTTCTGAATATTGTATAATATCAAGGGAGTATACATAGGGGAGAGGCATTATGCAATGGATGACATTCACAAGATTGAACGGTTAGCGGCAGCTTCATGGCCGGCTTATTTTCAAAAAAGCATAGGGCAATGGCTTCTCAGAGCGAATTTTGGCGTAACCAAAAGGGCAAATAGCGTATGGACTTCTGCGGATATGCCTGAAGGGAATTTTCAGCTAGAAGCCGAACTTTTTTATCAAAGTTTAGGCTTACCTGTTTGTTTTCATATTAGCAACGCATCACCGAAAGGGCTTGATGGCGCATTGGCAGACAGCTGTTATGAAAAGGTAGACGAGTGCTTCCAGATGACAGCGTTGTGCCGGTCGATTATGAGCCGAACAAATGACAACAGCCGATTTACATACAAGTGGGAACAAGAGCCATCATCTGTTTGGATAGATGAATTTATTCAATTAGAAGGGTTTTCGCCCGAGCGTCACAAAGGTTACAAACACATTTTCGAACGCATGCCGCCGTGTAAAACTTTTTTCAAGATGTATGACAAAGAAAGCCTGACAGCGCTTGGCACGGTTTCTGTCATTGATGGTTATGGCGGACTTAGTAATATCGTTGTAGCTGAGGAGCACAGAGGAAAAGGGGCAGGAACCCAAGTGATCAGGGTGTTGACTGAATGGGCAAAAAACAACGGAGCGGAACGCATGTTTTTACAAGTGATGAAAGAAAATCTGGCGGCAGTTTCTTTATATGAAAAAATCGGATTTTCGCCTATATCGGAACACCATTACCGGATTAAAAGATGACCAAAGGAAGGGGGTTGCTGATGGATTCGCTTCAAGAGATGATTTGCGAAAAACGGACATACACACGCCTATATCATTCACATAAGCACGCGTACAGCCAATTTCTTTTTCCGCTTGAAGGGAGTATAGATCTTGAGACTGAGGGGCGCCAGGTGAAATTAAATCCGGATCATTTTTTATATATTCCGCCGCAGTGCGAGCATCGCTTCCGTTCTATCGGAAGAAATGAATGTCTTGTACTGGATGTTCCGCTTCATGCAATGAAAATTGATGAGTATCGTGCAGGATCGGGAATTGAAGCTGCACTCGATCCTTTCTGGTCTTCGATCAGGTACTTGCTGACAGAGGAAGCAAAGGCCGGAACAGCCAACTCGCTTCATATGCTAGTACAATACATAAAAGAAAAGCTTCAATCCCATAGCTATGCCTCAATTGCATACATTCACAGCCATTTATTTGAGCGGCTGACGATTAAGAAGCTGGCAGAAATCGAGCATTATCACCCAGCTTACTATTCAAGCTGGTTCAAAAAACAGACAGGGAAGTCCCCGCAGAACTATATTGCCGACCTTCGCCTTGAGGAAGCAAAACGAATGCTGATGGAGAGAAATGAAACCCTTACCGTCGTGAGCGGGGCGCTGGGCTTTCAAAACCTTTCTTCTTTTACAAGATGGTTCACGAAAAGCACAGGAATGCCGCCCCGCCTGTATCGAAACACCTTATATTCGGATAAAAAATGATGGCTCTTTAGTTAAAAGAATATTGTATATCTCCTTTACAATAGGAGAAAAAGGAGTTATTGATATGGCAGTTATTGAAGACTTTGAGAAATTGGATATCAGAACGGGAACAATTGTAAAAGCGGAAGAATTTCCTGAAGCAAGAGTACCGGCAATCAAGCTTGTAATAGATTTTGGGACAGAAATCGGCATAAAACAATCGAGCGCGCAGATCACGAAGCGTTACCAGCCGGAAGGTCTCGTCAACAAGCAAGTCATAGCAGTCGTGAACTTTCCGCCCCGCCGGATCGCCGGATTTAAATCGGAAGTCTTGGTCCTCGGCGGCATACCCGGCCAGGGCGATGTCGTCCTTTTGCAGCCGGATCAGCCTGTTTCAAACGGCACAAAAATCGGATAACACAAAAAAGACGTTTGCCTAAGGCAAACGTCTTTGCGTATTGAGGCGATGCACCACACGCCACATTCGTGCGTGCCATAAAGGCGTGTACATCGGCTTACACAATTCAGCTCATCGCTATATGAATATAGCATGGAGGGCGAAGGAATGCAAGGATTACTTTGTTTTTGTGATTGAATTTGTCCGTCTAATCAAGATCTTATTATATGAAATGTAATAATCTTTTAGTACAGAAGGTGAGCATGATCTAAGGTAAGCGATTGACCTCATAAGCAACACGTATTCCAGATTCAATCGCGCCTTGCATCCACGCATGAGTGAGTGAGGCGTGTTCTCCGGCGAAATGAACTCTGCCCTCAGGGACAGGAATATAGGGATACAGCTCTAATTCTTGTCCTGGTTCGAAAGCTGTAAAACCTCCCGCAGAATACGGGTACTGGCTCCAGCTAAAAGAAGTGCCAGACACAAATTCAGACCACACAATATCACCATAGATGTCAGATAAATTTAGTAAAGTATACTGGATTCGCTCTCCTTCTGAAAGACTGTCCCATATCAGTGCCTCATCAGCCCATGTATAGCTGGCCAGAATGACAGCATGTCCATTTGCTCCAATATTTCTGCTTGGATAATATGAAAAACGAATCGGAAGATCAGTAATAGATTTGCCGCTGCGCTGACCGGCTTTTTCCCAAAATCGGCTTTTAAACTCTATGCCGATTTTTGTTGCACTGATATAGTTTAGCTCACGGATGGCCCTCCGTTTATAGTACGAGAAAGAATGGTATGGTTCGACTTTTACAAATCGCAATGTTGAAAAAGGAATGGTTACAATAGCGAGATCAGCTGTAAACGATGCAAATTCTGCCGTTTGTTGATGCTGGCAATGGATCGTTACACGATTTTCATCCTGAGACATTTTCATCATTTTTTGATGGTATAGAATGTTTGTTTTTAATTGAGGAAGAAACGCGTGAGGCAGCAGATCCATGCCGCCGGTTATCTCATAGAAGTGAGCGGGCGATGAAAAAAAGATAGATTCCCGCAATACTTCAACAAGGGACATCCCCATATACGTTTCCATATCCAAAAGTACACCGATCATATCGATCGCGCCATATGAAAAATACGTGTTTAAAAAAGAGCTTAACGAATAATTTTTGTATTGTTCTTCGACAATCCGCCAATTTCTCGCTGGATTTTGATTGATAAAATTTAGAATAGGCTGCAGTAAAGAAAGCATCAGCTCTTCAGACGTTTTCCCTTGTTCATGTGGTGCAACTGGGTATCTCAATATTCCAGGAGCTCGTTCAAAAACTTGGAGACGTGTTTTGATTCCATTTGCATAAATGATGTCCATAGGGGTTCTATTGATAAATACATTTGTTGGCAATTTGAATTTTTTTATATATTCTAAGGTTAACGAATGGTTATTCGGTATGCGCATCGGGCCAGCGTTAAAATACAAATCATCACTAAAGGGAGCTCTCAAAGTGCAGACACGGCCGCCCGCTCTGCCGCTCGCTTCGAGAATCGTTACTCTGTGACCGGCATTTTTCAGCAAAGATGCTGATACAAGCCCGGACAATCCAGCTCCTACAACAAGAATATGCTTTGGATGCTGGGATGCGCTAAGGCCATTTCTAATGATCTTTACCATGTCATCATTCATTAGAGAATTCAATTTTTGGAGGCACCTCTTTTTAGAATTTATTGCATTATATTCATTGAAAAGAGCGCCTATCACGATCTGTTCACATCTTTTGGAATTTGAAAGGTTATTGTTAAAAGGAAATAAAGGGGGGATGTATGTGACTAACTTTGTTCATAAGACTGTAAATGGTTTGAAAAGTCTCTTAGATGAAAAAGGAGCGATTAAATTGTTTTGTTCTGAAGGGGATATCATGGAGTTCCTTGTTACTTTTTCACCGGACAAAGCAACCCTGAATGACATTCAAAGCTTTGAGGCTAAACACCAGCTTACCCTTCCAAAGGATTATCAGAAGTTCTTGACACTACATAACGGCGCGAAAATTTTTGAAATTCTTTCTGATGGGGAGAATATAGGTGGAGGACTTTATTTATTTAGCCTTGAAGAGATTGAAGAAGAATTAAAATATGAGGCTTTGTTTGAGGGTATCAATGGTATCCCAATTGGTCACTTATTAGAAGGGTGCCATTTGATGATCGACAAAGATAAATTGGATAAAGGGGATCCCAACTATCTGTTTATATTAGCAATAGGAGAGTATACACCATTAAATTTAAATTTTGAGATATTTTTAGATCGGTATATAGAATCCAATGGGGCAACTTTTTGGGAATGGCGCTACTATACCGCTGAAAATTATTATAGAACACGATCGCACGATGTATAAGACAGTCAGTTCTGGTTGTCTTTTTCTGTTATTCAAGCAAATAATTGTAGTAAAATTTACATAGAGTAGGCTTGAAAGGAGAATGAAATGAAGGTATTTGAAGCTGATTCATTGCTCTCTGAAGCGGACAAAAGAACCAAAGAGTACAAGGAACTACGATCACAAATGGTGAAGCTCAGAAAAGCGTTTAAGGACGTAGCTGACCTAGATGATAGCGAGTTTTCCGGTAAGGGTGCAGACAACATTAAAGCGTTTTATCATGATCATGTCGGTGTTACAGATCAATGGATTGATCTTATTGATATGAAGATTGCTTTCTTAAGCAGCGTTTCTGCAAAACTTGAAGATGCCAAGATGTCTGATGCTTACATAGAAGAATCTTTTTTAGAACATGAACTTGTAAATGCATACACAAAATCAAAATCCATTATGTCTGAACAGAAAAAAGCAATGCAAGACATTCTGAATGACATCAATGACATCCTTCCACTTGAAATATTCTCAACAGAAGACTTCAAAGACAAACTTTCTTCTGCAGATGACAAACGTGAAAAAACAATTGATAAGCTAAACAAGCTTGATGAGAATTTGAAAACAGAATATGCTGAAACAGAGCCTAACGAACAATTCATTCAGCAAGATTTTAAAAAGCTGCAGGAATCTACAGGCAAAGGGAAGAACGCCACTCCGATTCACTATAACGCTAAAGCGTACAGAGAAAGTGACATACATAAGAAAAAAGGCGATATTGAGAAGCATTCTGAATCTTATTTAAACGTGAAGCAAGAAGAAGCTAAAGAACGTGAAATTAAAGAATTAAAGAAAAAACTTAATGATGGTGTATCTGACCCTGATGAATATTTAGAGATTGCTAAGAAAGTAGGGTACGAGAATCTGGTGCCAGCTCAAGTACAGCTTGCAGTGCAAGTTGAACAAGCGAAGCAGCTAGAAGGAGCAGGAGAAATCACTTGGGATATCGTAAAAGGTGTAGGAGTAGGCTTATATGATGTAGGAAAAGACACTGTAACCGGCATATGGGACTTCATCACCGATCCAGGAGAAACACTATCAGCACTGGGAAATGCAGTTATTCATCCAGTGAAAACATATGACGCTATTTCAGCAGCAATAGAAGAGTCATATCAAAAAGATATGGTGAATGGGGATGCCTATTCTAGATCAAGGTGGGTAACCTACGCTGTTGGTTCAGTGGCTGTAGCTGTTTTTGGAACCAAAGGTGCAGGAGCCATTAACAAAGCTGATGCAGCAGGCAAGGTAATAAATAAAGCTAGTCAAGCAGGTAAGAAAATTAAGGACGTCAAGATTCCAGATTTGCTGCCTTACAACCCTAAATACGACCTTGCTACTGTAGGGGACGTGCCATACAATGTAGTGGATGGAGAAAACTTAAAAAATCAATTAATGAGTTTTGCTAAAGGGACAGATAAGGAAGTAAAACCTTTTGATGTCGTTGATTATAGACCAAGTAACAGCCCTTTAGAGAATCATCATGGTGTAATGGATGTATGGGCTAAACATAATGTTCCGAATTATGTGAGTAGAGGTAGTAATACGCCAACAGTAGCTTTAACAAAAGAGCAACACAATGCTACCAAGAAAGTTTATAGAGAATGGTTGTACGAAAAAACAGGGAAAAAAGTTGGCGGTAAAGTAAATTGGAAAGAAGTATCACCTAGAGAAATACAAGAACTTACTGAGAAGATGTTTGATGCTGCAAATGTTCCTAAAGAAGCTAGACAGCAATATTATAACGCATTTAATCAATACAACTTTAGAAAGTAGGTATGGGCATGAGCATTGATATGTTAGTCAAGAAGATTGCTGCAACATCAGACTGTCGGCTGTTTGAAGCTGATGGTCTTCCAGTAATAGACGAGAAGCATCAACTACCAAAAGATATTAGTGAGTTTTATGAACAATGTGGTGGAGCAGTTTTGTATGAAAATGCGGATTATCCAATATACATAGTACGACCAGCTGAGTTTAAATTGGCTAATCCTATTATTGTTGGGGAGCTCTGTGAGGAAGACATTTCATCAGAGTGGTATATTGTTTGCACGGATGGAAAAGGAGAATACCTAACAATTGACTTAAACGAAGAGCGCAAAGGAAAATGCTATGACAGCTTTTTTGATCGACATGGGATTGTCGGGGAAACACAGGTGATAGCAAGTTCATTTACTGATTTAATACAGCGACTGCTTGAGAATAAGGGGAAGCATTGGTATTGGTTAAGGGATGATTTTATATCAATAGGCGATGCATATGATGGTGTTGAAATTGAATAGTCTATTAAACAAAAGTATTGCAATTGTTCATTGATAAAGAGATACAATACGGTAGATGCTCTGTTATTATTTTGCAGAAACAATAATTGGTTAAAATAATAGAATGGAGACCTTACACAGATGGAGAAACACAAAATAGATTCTTTATTACAAGATTTAGATGAACTAGATGCTAGAGAATATAAGCGGACCTTAGAGATCTACAAAAATAAAGAGCATAAAGATGAGTACTTTAAACTTATATATAACGGTTTTATGCAGCATTTTATAAAACTTGGATTTTCTCATTTAAAGTATGCTGTTTTATGTGGAGAATATAAAAGTAAACGTTTGAAATTTAATAATGAGCCATGGATAAATTTGTATTTCTCTCCAAGTTTCTTTAACTTTAACAGAGTTTATTATTTGTCAATAGCTATAAACAATATTGCAACACTTGTAAAATTTAGATTTACTAAACCGGATAATTATATCTCCGCAAATTTCGAGAGAATTCAAAAAGAGGCAAAAAAGGTAGCGGAATATAGAACTCATAAAGTATACAGTCTTATAAATGATTTATTGGGGAACCATAATTATAATTTACTCATGAAATTTAGAAAAAATATAGACCATGGTTTGAATCCTGAGTATGGTAATGTATCTTTGTTGGATACTCTAAATTTTTCGGTTATTGAAGATAAGATTTTTGAAATATTAGAGGCATTTTATTACGATATTCTTAATACAGAGATAAACATATCTAATATTGATATCGATAAGTACAGAATAAAAGAATTCCCAGTTGTTAAGTTACCTTCAGTTCAAGAACAGGAAATTTTTGATTATATTGTTTATAATAATAAAGCGCATGAGGGCTTCATTAATGTAATAAATAATTACTATGATTATTTATTACCTTTTATGAAACAGAAAAATCGGGAGTGTAATATTAACTGTGTAAGTAAGGAATGCGTACGGTTCCTTACTCACACAGTTTTTTATTTGATAGAATAATAAGTATAAAGCTAAAGGAGTGGTTTCAGTGGGGAAATTGAAAAGAGATCCGAACTCCGTAGAATTAGCTAACAAGATTATCGAACAGTATCAGCCTAAATCAGTAGAAGATATGCAAGAAGCATTAAAAGACATATTTGGTCCCATGTTTGAGTCAATGCTAAAAGGTGAAATGAATCACCATTTGGGCTATGAATCCAATGACAAGGGAGAAAAAGAAACAAGAAATAGAAGAAATGGATATGGCAAAAAGATCGTGAAAACAACAGCAGGAGAAGTTGAAATTGCAGTCCCCCGTGATCGTGATGGTTCATTTGAACCGCAGTTGATTCCAAAGCGTAAAAGAGATGTATCCTCTATAGAGGATAAGGTCATTTCGATGTATGCCAGAGGAATGTCACAACGAGACATTTCTTCCACGATAGAAGACATCTATGGCTTTTCTGTATCTCATGAAATGGTATCCGACATTACGGATACTGTACTTCCTAATTTAGAAGAGTGGCAAAATCGTCCCTTAAGTAACTGTTACCCTTTTGTGTTTGTCGATTGTCTTTACACAACCATTCGTAATGACTATGAAACGAAGAAGTATGCCGTTTACACAATACTAGGATATACCATAGAAGGTAAAAAGGACATTCTAGGTTTGTGGTTGAATGAAACGGAAAGTAAACATAAATGGATGCAAATTTTTGATGAAATCAAATCTCGTGGTGTAGAAGATATCTTCTTTCTCTCAATGGATGGCGTTAGTGGTCTGGAAGAAGGAGCACGTGCGATTTTTCCTGATGTGACCGTACAGAGATGTATTGTTCATTTAATTCGAAATTCGATTAAGTATATACCAAGTAAAGACTACAAGCCTTTTACTGCTGCCTTAAAGAAAGTGTATGGAGCTCCAAGCCTTAAGGCTTGTCACAGTGCATTTGAATCTTTTGAAAAGCAGTGGTCTACGTACCCTGGAGCTGTAGACGTATGGAAACGAAACTTTTCTCATGTGGAACAACTTTTCGATTATGGTGGTAATATTCGTAAAATCATGTACACTACAAATGCCGTTGAAAGTATCCACTCTAGCTTTCGAAAAGTCACGAAAAAAGGAGCATTCCCCCATGAGAATGCCCTATTAAAAATATTGTTTTTACGAACAAAAGAATTAGAAAAGAAATGGGATGGTGGACGCATCCAGCAATGGGCTATGGTCATGAATCAACTATTAGTTCATGACCACCTAAAGGAACGTGTGAAGAAATATCTAGAATAACTTACACACTTTTCTTGACAAGCCCGAAAAATCAAATTAAACCTCTATTAAACATACTTAGCGATATTGTGTTTAGGTTTCATGAAGTATTCCGTGCTTTTTCTTATTTCTTTTTATTATACAGGGTGGAAAATGTAGAAGATCACTTGCCTACTGAAATATTAGAGATCATCAATTTAGATGATTCAGTTTGTCGACAAAAGGGGTTCGGAATGGTCTCATTCCGAACCCCTTTTTAGCTTTTTATGGGATTTTAAGCTATTTAATAAAAAGACAGACCTCTTCGAGTTCATCATTTAGGCCATTTTTGGACCTTGCCACGTCCAGTTGGCCATCTTCTTCAGGTTCATGGCAGCGAAAGTAAGCATCGCCTGCATCGACAATTTTTTAAGTCCCCTTAACGTTGTCCAACGCATGCCATGCTTTTCTTTTCCATCTGCGAATACACGCTCAATGGTTTCTTTACGTTTGGCATAAATCTCTTTCACCTCTGCGTGATAGCGAAGATGGTCTGCCTCTTCTACGTATTCCTGCCAAATATGACGCGTCACCACTTTCTGGTGGTCTTTACTCTCCGTACATCTGGCTAAAAATGGGCATGTCGCACAAATCTGTTTTGGCGATTTGTACTCCCGATATCCTTCTTTATTCGTTGTCGAGTAGGCCAAGATCTCACCTGCCGGGCAAAGATAACAGTCAAAGTATTCGTCATACACATAGTCATGTTTTCGGAAAAAACCTTTTTTCGTACGTGGTCGTGTGTATGGCAAGGCAGGGGTCATCCCCTGTTCCAATAAGTAACGGGTAATCGCAGGAGTTTTGTACGCGGCATCTGCGGCGACCGCTTCAGGCTTTCCGACTCTCTCTATGACCTTTCCGACCAATGGCTCTAAAATCTGACTATCATGTGTGTTGCCAGGTGTGACCATGGTGCCAAGCACAAAACCGTTACGATCCGCGGCTGCGTGAAAAGAATAGGCGAACTGCTTCGTCCGTTCATCCTTCACATAGTAACCACTCTCTGGATCGGTGGTGCTTTCTTTGATTTCTTTCTTCTCTTCCTTCTCAAACTTGTCCGGAGGAAATGTTTTTTTTCCGTGATCTTCCCGGTCCTGGTTAATCTCTTCTTGAAGGCGTTCCTGATACGCGCGTGTCTCTTTGCGAACGACTTTCTTTTCAAATTTGCGTTTGTTCGCACTCGCTTTAACATGGGTCGAATCCACGAAAACGTGCTCGGCACTGATTAGCTTTTTCTCGGCAGCTTCCTTTAAGATGCGATAGAAAATCTGTTCAAACAGATCGGTATCTTTAAAACGGCGTTCATAGTTTTTTCCGAACGTAGAGAAATGAGGCACTTTATCGTGAAAACCATACCCAAGGAACCAGCGATAGGCCATATTGGTTTCCACTTGTTCAATCGTTTGGCGCATGGACCGGATTCCAAACGTGTATTGAAGGAAGGTCAATTTAATTAAGATGACAGGATCAATACTGGGACGACCGATTTCTGAATACATGTCCTTCACCAAGTCATAGATGAACGAAAAATCAAGTGCTGCCTCTATTTTACGAACCAAGTGGCTGGCCGGTACCAATTGATTTAACGTAATCATTTCTAATTGATCTCGTTGAATGGGATTATGTTTCGAAAGCATGTCAATCACCTCAAGTTATGTAGTACTTCCATTGTAAAATAAAAAAGACTGTAGGCAAACTGGATTTCTTCCAGTTTGTCTACAGTCTGGATCATCAATTTAGATGATTACCAATATTTTATGAATTTATGTTTAACAAGAACATATTCTGTTCATGATAAACTAGGTTTGTTTTTCACTAAAACTTATTCTTTACATGGGAACAAAACTTATTTTAAAAATGTTTCTGAACTTTTGATAAAAAATGAAGAAGATCATTTTGACGAGTTACTAACAGATAAGTTAAATAAAATTATTAGTTCCCCTTCGTTTAAATCTTTGGATTTTTTAAGACAGCAGTTTATGCATGGAACCGATTTTAGTTTCAAACAAACTGAAGGGACTGTTGTATTTGACGATTATTTTTTAATTTGTTTATATCTAAATAATAAAGACTTGTTAGCGTTGATTAAGTATATGGTTTATAATTTTTTCCCTACCGTAGTTAAAGAATTTCTTGATAAGGATCTTTATAAACAGTTTGATGATTTAATATATAGGATGACTACTACCATTAATCCTCATATGGCAGCGCTTATAAGCAACTTTAACTTGAACACTAAATAAAATAATGGTTTTAACCAAAAAACAAAGTCTGGAAATTAGGGAAAGAATCGTGATTAATGCAGGTTCTTTTTTATTTCAAATCTTAAACAATTTATTTTGCCAATATTTCTAGAGCGGGTACTCCATTTTCGGAGCCCGCTTTTATTTATTTCAAGACAATAATGCAATCAGTAGGCGGACTGATTAAAAGAAATAGGGACTTTTTTAGTCTCCAAAAGGTTATTGCGGTATGACGAAAACTTACCGAAAATCACTTTTAAATTATTCCAAATATTGCAAATATCTGTTATATTGTTTAATAATTCGAAACATTTTAGAAAAGAGGGGTTGTAAATGGGTACGATCGCACACGAGGTAGTCGCTAATACTCTGAATGAACTTCATGTTGCTATTAAGAAATGTGAGATAGATTTGGCAGAGCAACTTCTTAAGAAAGCTAAGGAATCCTTGAAGCATATGGAGGAAGACGATAAGGTTATCATTTATTATCAGCTTTTAGAGTCTAGGTACAAGATGATGCTCTTCAAAAACAAAGGTAAGGGACTGCCTCCAAACGACTGGAAAGTGAAGAAGAAAGAGCTACAGGGTTACAATATTGATAACTTGATTGACTACTATTTTTACCTTTACGAAGCTGAGTACATGTCCTATACAAAGAATTATGAGCGAGCTATCAGTTTGCTAAAAATTGCTGAAAAGAAGCTCTCTAAAATTGAAAGCGATATTGAAGCAGCAGAGTTTTATATGAAAACGGCTTCTCTCTATGTGACACTTCATCAAAGTGCAGTGTCGTTAGGTTATATTAATGAGGCAATCAATATATACAGTCAACATGAAGATTATAAAAGACACCTTACAATTTGTTATGTCATTAAGGCAACGAATTATATGCATTTAGGGAAGTTTGAAGAATCAGAGGAATACTTTCTCACTGCAATCAAGACTGCTAAGGAACTTAAAGATGAGTTTTATGAAGCAATGCAATATCACAACATCAGTATTCTTTATTCCAATTTTGATAAATCTCAAGAATGCATAAATGCAATTAAGAAAGCTGTTAGATGCAATGAATGGCGTGAATCTGTTTACTACATTAACTCCATTTATATGATTGTCCGAGAGAGGTTTAAAATAGGCGACAAGGATAATGCCATGTATTATCTCAAGAAAGGACAAGAGGAGCTAAAGTTTAGATCGAATAAAATTTATGAAACCAAAATAAATATTATTCATGACCTATATTGTAAAAGGGTAGATGAAAGCATTGACAAATGCAGGGAAAACGTACAATACTTAGAAGAGAAAGGTGACTTAGATGGAGTAAGTGACCTTTCCTTGGTTATTTCAAGGTATTATGAAAAGGGCGAGTATTACAAAGAGGCTTTGGAATTTGCTAATAAAGCAATCAAAGTCAAAGAGAAAATGAGAAAACTGGAGGGAATTTGATGAAGAAGTTTATCCTTGGCTCGATCTTAGCGGTAACATTCTTTGGATTATCTTTAAGTGTTGGTACACACGTTAATAGTAGTACAGCATCTGGTGACATGCAGGTCGCAGAGCTTCCGGTAGGAATCTAAGTATAAAAGTTTAGTTGGTAAAAAAGGATCAGACTGTTGAATAAAGTCTCGACAGTCTTTATTTTTCTCATCTTAAATGGAATGAATAAAGGACAAAAACGTGGTGTAAATCAGCCTCGTTTTTTTTTGTTGTCAAAAGTGGTTCACAGAGGGAAGACCAAAACCAAGTATGAAGTGTGTTCAAAAAATTAAGCACTAATTTTCTCAATATGAAGTGAAAATGTGACTTAGGTCACTATTTACGGAGAGGTGCTTTTATACCAGTTTTATGAATCTTGATGAGATATTGGCACTTTAAAATCCAGAAAACGTGACATAAAGAACAACTTGTGTGTTTGTTAAAGATTAACTACGCACAACTTTTTTCAAATATTGGAATAATTGGTGATTTTGATCTGTTTATAGGACAAGGTATTCAATACAGCCTAATATTGTGATAGGGTCTGGGTAGGGGGTGATTTGGTACATAAAAAGGGTTTAAATAACTTTTGTTGCTGTGGAGCATCGTCAATGTAGGAAGCTTTAGTGAGAAAGGGAGTTATTGGGATAACGCGCAATTCATTTCTATAACTCTCGATTAAAGCACACAAATCCTTTGGTGTGCTGCTTCAAAAGTGTTATCGCTTCTATATTTTTGAAAAAAAGTTAACAATTGATAAGGAGGATGTTACAATGAAAAGGAGTAAGTATTTATTAGCGACCATGTTCTCTACAACAATGTTAATTTCTGGTCTGGGGTTTAGTCATAGTGCAAAAGCGGATGGATTCCCGAGTCTTGCCGATCAAAGAGTTCAAACTGAAATCCAAGAGTTAAAAGCAGAAGGCTTGACCGATGAGCAGATTAATAAGTTTTATGAAATGAGCAAGGAAGAATATCAATTTGTACAAAAACATGCAGATGACTTATACAATGAGTCACAAGAAGAAATAAAAAAATTGAAAGAATCCGGTGAAATTGATGAAGTTTTACACAAGTGGAACGAACCTGAATATCAACCAGAAAACAAAGTCTCAGGGTCATTGGGCACCAAAGGCGATGTCTTAGTTAGTTATGAGATTAACTCTGGAAGCTGGTCTATTGGTGTAGGACATGCCGCTATTGTATCTAGAAATAAGGCAAAAACAGTTGAAGCCTGGCATAAAGATTGGAGCCCAATTAAACAAGATGGGGTCCGTAGATATACTAATAACTGGGGAAGTAAAAAGAAAGTTTATGGGCTATGGGTTAGAAAATCAAACAATGATAAATATATAAATGCTGCAAAATATGCAGAGAAACAGGCTGACGACAAAAAGAAATATAATTTAAACTTCTTTGACAAAAAAACAACAAAAAAATTCTACTGCTCTCAACTAGCATGGCGTTCATGGAAAAATCAAGGACATGACATTGACAATATTAAATGGGACACTCTTGTAACTCCAATGGAACTGGTTAAATCAGATAATACGGTGATATTCCACCACAGAAAATAATGATTTTAAACAAATGATCAAAGCCAAAACAATCGGATTATAACCGATTGTTTTGTTGCTTCATAAGGAGGAAAAAATGAAAAGACTAAAGACCCTTTTTATTCTGGTGAGTATGCTTATAGTCACTTGCTCATGTGATTTACAACCGACAGGAAATAAGACAGAAAGGAACAATAATAATAAAACTGCATTAAAAAATATAAGCAAAGGCGATTTTATTGTTGGCTTTTCACACACATTAGACAGAGGTGCTGAGTTAGCTATATACAAAGAGAATGGGGCAGTACAGGATAGCGTCATAATAAAGGATGGCATTAATCTTAGTGTATCATCATATAATAAAGACGATACTTTTTTTTCTTCAAACAGAAGCAATAACCATTTTATGATTAATAACAAAACTGGACGTATTAAGAAATTTAATGATAAAAGCTTATCTAAAGAAACCGAAGATGAAGGAGCTTTTTTCATTAACACTTCAGATAAGTATGTGTTACATGATATAAACGTTGGATACACTGATTCAGGGTTACAAGGTGAATTGGTTTATTGGAAAGATGACAAACAAAAGAAAAACCAAATTAAGCTTGATGGAGAAATTGTTTCAGCGCAAGTCCTAGATAATAAAATTTACGCAATTACTAGTGATGAAGAGAATATGTTCATCATTTCAATTGATCCAAAAACGAACAAGCAGGAAAAGAAAGCCTCTATTCCAAATAAAACTGTTTATTTTACAGATGATAAAGATGCATTCCAACCTTTTGATGAAAAAACATTTATGTTAGCTATTAATGATAATGTAAATGAAAAAGAACCTTCAAAAATATTATTGATTGATAAGGAGACATTAAAAACAAAAAAAGAAGTTGTAATGGAGAATGGATTCATCCCAACAAAATTAAAGAGAATAAATGATGAGATCGTTGCTGTCTCATACAATGGAAAAGTTAGCTTTTTTGATGAAAATCTAAATAAGAAAAAATCTTTCAAATTCTATGCAGGAAATAGTGAAAAGTTATTGAATGATGTTAAATTTGGTGATAGTAACATGTACGTCCTTATCAAAGGGTTTGACATGCAAAAAGAGAATGTCTTAGGGGAAATAACCTCCTATGACTTAAAATCAGGGAAAAAGGTTAATACAACACCATTAAAAGCGAAAAAAGAATGGGAAATTGCACGTTTTGAATTATTGCATAATGAATAAGATTAGGAGGATATCTCATTTGGGTGGTCCTGCAGGGAGTGTAATATTAACTGTGTAAGTAAGGAATGCGTACGGTTCCTTACTCACACAGTTTTTTATTTGATAGAATAATAAGTATAAAGCTAAAGGAGTGGTTTCAGTGGGGAAATTGAAAAGAGATCCGAACTCCGTAGAATTAGCTAACAAGATTATCGAACAGTATCAGCCTAAATCAGTAGAAGATATGCAAGAAGCATTAAAAGACATATTTGGTCCCATGTTTGAGTCAATGCTAAAAGGTGAAATGAATCACCATTTGGGCTATGAATCCAATGACAAGGGAGAAAAAGAAACAAGAAATAGAAGAAATGGATATGGCAAAAAGATCGTGAAAACAACAGCAGGAGAAGTTGAAATTGCAGTCCCCCGTGATCGTGATGGTTCATTTGAACCGCAGTTGATTCCAAAGCGTAAAAGAGATGTATCCTCTATAGAGGATAAGGTCATTTCGATGTATGCCAGAGGAATGTCACAACGAGACATTTCTTCCACGATAGAAGACATCTATGGCTTTTCTGTATCTCATGAAATGGTATCCGACATTACGGATACTGTACTTCCTAATTTAGAAGAGTGGCAAAATCGTCCCTTAAGTAACTGTTACCCTTTTGTGTTTGTCGATTGTCTTTACACAACCATTCGTAATGACTATGAAACGAAGAAGTATGCCGTTTACACAATACTAGGATATACCATAGAAGGTAAAAAGGACATTCTAGGTTTGTGGTTGAATGAAACGGAAAGTAAACATAAATGGATGCAAATTTTTGATGAAATCAAATCTCGTGGTGTAGAAGATATCTTCTTTCTCTCAATGGATGGCGTTAGTGGTCTGGAAGAAGGAGCACGTGCGATTTTTCCTGATGTGACCGTACAGAGATGTATTGTTCATTTAATTCGAAATTCGATTAAGTATATACCAAGTAAAGACTACAAGCCTTTTACTGCTGCCTTAAAGAAAGTGTATGGAGCTCCAAGCCTTAAGGCTTGTCACAGTGCATTTGAATCTTTTGAAAAGCAGTGGTCTACGTACCCTGGAGCTGTAGACGTATGGAAACGAAACTTTTCTCATGTGGAACAACTTTTCGATTATGGTGGTAATATTCGTAAAATCATGTACACTACAAATGCCGTTGAAAGTATCCACTCTAGCTTTCGAAAAGTCACGAAAAAAGGAGCATTCCCCCATGAGAATGCCCTATTAAAAATATTGTTTTTACGAACAAAAGAATTAGAAAAGAAATGGGATGGTGGACGCATCCAGCAATGGGCTATGGTCATGAATCAACTATTAGTTCATGACCACCTAAAGGAACGTGTGAAGAAATATCTAGAATAACTTACACACTTTTCTTGACAAGCCCGTCCTGCATTTTTAATACTACTTGTACTGCCGGCTGTATCATTTATCTTAGGGATAATAGGATACTTTATTTTCAAAAGAGTATGGGTAACAACTTTGATTATATTCGTACTCTCTTTAGTTTTTATGCTAATTGAAATAGGGTTAGAGCCGACTTTTTTAATCTGGGTGACTATCATGACAGTTGTATGTTTTATATCTGGAATTCTAACTAAATCCATTGCAACTTTAATTAGAGGATGATAGCAGAAGCGAAGCGTTGCGATCACTTTGACAGCATATTTGTCGTACATTTCTTTCAATGAAACCCTAAGTAATATGGCAACTTGATTTGCTCCTAATTAACTCCCTTTTATAAGGGGGTTTTATTTATTACCAACATTTACATTGAACATTTGTTCTTGTTTAATTGAGTTGGGAACATTAGTTCTGTTAATATTAGATCAATAAAGGAGTGAGTCTATATGCTTAGGGATCGAGGAACAATCAATGGACATCAATGATGCTAGAACATTTAATACAGCTTAAACAAGATTTGATTGATGGATCAAAAGTTGAAAAGCCATCTTTAGATGACAAACAAATTGATGAGATGGATATTCTCGTTTCTGAGGCACTTGAATTTAATAAAGAGTTGAAATTCAAACTCTTTAACAATGGATTCATTGAAAATGTCACCGGCAGAGTCCATTACATTAATTTTGAACAACAAAAGCTACACGTAAAAGACCAGAACGACAATACAGTTTATATCAACATGAATAACATCATAGGAGTTACATACAATGATTGATTACCCACAATTTCCACGTAAGAATATACTTTGTGTCGATATGAAATCCTTTTATGCTTCTGTATCGGCTGTAGCAATGGGGTTTAATCCTTTAACATGTTATCTTGCCGTTGTAGGGAATACGGATAGACAGGGAAGTGTAGTATTAGCCGCATCTCCTGCACTTAAAAAAGATTTTGGAATCAAAACAGGATCGAGACTATTTGAGATACCTGAAGATCCAAGAATACACATTGTAAATCCACAAATGAAGCTTTTCATCAGAGTTTCAACTGAGATTACAAAGCTGTTTTACAGATTTATTCCTGAAAAATGTGTCCACACGTATTCAATTGATGAATCTTTTTTAGATGCAGGAAAAGAGAATCCTGAAGAAATGGCCAAAGCAATCCAAAGCAGCATGTGGAGAGAATTTGGTTTGATGTGCACAGTTGGGATTGGTGACAATATGTTGCTTAGTAAGCTTGCACTAGACCTGGAGAGCAAGGACACAAAGAGTGGTATTGCACGTTGGAGATATGAAGATGTACCAAATAAACTCTAGAAGGTTCGCCCTTTGTCTAAGATGTGGGGGATAGGAGGGAGGATGGAAAGAAATCTGAATCGAATGGGTATATCAACTGTAGGTCAGTTAGCTAAATTTCCTTTAGAACTGCTTGAAAAGAAGTTCGGAATAATGGGGAACCAGTTGTATTATCATGCCCATGGAATCGATTTATCGGAAATAGGCGCTCCATTGATTGATGCAAGGTCAGATTAGTTTTGGTAAGAGTCAGATTTTACTTAGGGATTATACAAGGAGAGAAGAGATTAAGGCTGTTCTTTTGGAAATTTGTGAGGAAGTCGCAAGAAGGGCACGTATACATAATAAAGTTGGTCGGACAATCAGCCTGGGAATTGGGTACAGTAAGGACGAGCTTGGTGGTGGATTTCATCGATCCAAAACAATTGATCTTCCCACAAATATCACAATGGACATTTATAGATGCTGCTTGATGCTCTTTAATAAGTTTTACTCGGATAAAACAGTGAGAAGTATCTCAGTTACGTTTGCAGGTACAGCGCTTCACAGAGCTGGGTTGACTGGTGGACATAAATCATAAAATAAAAGCCCACTCAAATGTATGAGTAGGGCTAAATTAATTAATCAACCTTTTTTAACCTCCGACAGGCCTTTCAGCTACCTGGATGTTAGATGGTGAATCTGTACTCAATTGCGTTAAAGCTACTCCACTTAAAATCACAGCTAAAATAGATACGCAAAGCACAAGTTTTTTCATAAGATTCCCTCCACCTGATTCATTTTCTGTTCAGCCCAAATTTTCGCATTGAAAAAGCGCGTTGCTTCTTCAAAAGCACCTATTGATTCAAAACTTTTTGCAGCTATGTAGGACAATTCATCTACACTTTCAAGTTCATTTTGTTGCTTTAAAAACTCAATATTACTAATACAATTATTGAAATTATTTTTTAATTCACCACAATAAAGGTTGTATAAGATGCTAATTTTGGCTTCGTATACTTTATTCTCCATTACTATGAGTCTTTCCTGTGCTTTATTGTAAAAATTAATGGCTTTCATTTTTTCGTCAATTTTAAAGAGTTCTTTAATCATCATGAATAAAGAATTTATATAATAAATTGAATGTAACCAAGATTCATTTCCTATTGCTTTTTCAAGAGATTCGATGCATTTATCAGGTTTATTCCAATCAGAATAAACGATGCTGAGATTGTGAAATAATTGAGCTTTTAAAAATTCATCTTTTGTTTCTTTTGCAATATCAATTGCTTCTAAGTAATATTGTTCTGCTTCCTCAAATCGATTCATATCAGCATAGTTTGCTGCTGCAATCATTGTTGATGTAGCTAGTTTGCATTTGTAATCAGGGTGTCGCTTATATATTGAAATTGCATTTTTTATATAATGTTGTGCCACAATGCTTTGTTTAACAAGAGTGTATAAGTAAGAGACTTTAGAGTAAAATTCAGCTGCTTCAATTTCATCTGGAATTTCTGCAAGCTTTTTTTCAGCTAATCCATATAAGTTAATTGCTCGATCGTAGTTTTTGTTGTATGCCTCATACATTGCTTCAAATAAATAAAAGTTGTATTCTAATTTATCATTTGTTTTTTTAATGAAGTTTTGATTGTCTTCAGTAAAATAGGTATGCTTTTGCAAAGGCTCTCCTCGTGAGGAATGCAGCAACATTTTATGTCTTTCTTCTAATAGACTATAATACGCAAGAACTTCTTGATCTTCTTCCATTTCATCAAAAAGTTTCTTTATCTCTGAATAATATTTTATTGACTCATCAACCTTTTGCTTTTTTATAGCAATGTACCAGTCATTCAGTGTAGTAGCGACAACTTCTGAAGCGATCTTACTCATCCAAACCCCTCTTTCTGAAAATTTCAAAAATCTCTCGAAAACAATCATAACATAGTCATTGAAAAAATTGTAAAAGGATGTAATGTTTTCTGCAATTTTTTCATTACGAAAAAAATACCCTCCTCAATTAAGAGAAGGGGAGGGGGTTTATCATAATCCATTGCTTGTTCACTATCAGAAATACCTTGAGTTGTTGGGTCAACCACAATTCCCATTGCAGTTAAAAGTTAGAAGGGCATTAAATTTCTCTGTTAAGTCGTCACCAAATACAGTCAAGTCATATAGTATATCTGTAACATGCGTATCGTAAAAATTTATAAACAATTAAAAAAGACAGTAAACATAAAGATTTTGATACTTTAATTAGTGAATAGGAGGTAAACGATCGTAAAACATAAGCGGGAGTAGGGGAAAGTGGTTGTTTTCAGGAGATATTGATAAAAAAGGGAAAATTTCAATAAGGAAAAACGTTGATACTATAGGCTTTTACGATAGCGATTACGATGTGAAAAAGGGTAATTTTGATGTGGAATTAGGAAAATGAAAATTTGGATAGGGTGTGGAAATGGAAGTGCTGTGGGTACATTTGTTCTTGCTTTTGAGTATTTGGATGTTAATATACCCCCACATATTGGTAGTTAAATCCCTATATAATAAGTCTTATACCTGCTTTTCAGTAACAAATATTGGATTTTGAGATTTTTTCGGCTGATTCACAAATTTGAATGAAAATCAAGGGCGAAATTAAAAAAATGAATAATTAAGAGGGTGTATAAGGCTGAATATTATTAATCGTTAATCGTTATCGTAACAGCAAAAAATGAATCGAAGACTTATTTTTATACAACTTAACGAATATCAATAACGATCTTATTCAATCATAATATCTAATAACCTAGAGCAAAGGCTGAATATATGAAAGGGTTATTTTAGATGGGCATATATAATAGAAGAAACTCGTCATAGATAAATCATTTAGATGGACGGTGAGGAACTTAAATAAGCTGCAGAAAGGAAGGTTATGTGGTTAATCAACCTATTGAATTTGATGAGGCCATTGTACGTTTCTTTAATGGTGAAGAACTAGCTGTTGTACATAAAACAACCGGCAAAAGGTTCAATGTAAATGTGAAAATGAAGCAGCTACCCGATGGATTTACATTGCAAACAATGGATGCATGGTTATGGAGTGAAATTGTTGAATGCATACAGCTCTTAGTTTTTGATCAGTAAGAAGCTTATTTTAAGAAAGAGTCAGCAACTTCAGAAGATATAGTTTGAAAATACGAATAACTTAGAATATTGTTATATGAAAGAAAGCGTACCGACAACTAAAGTTAGGACGCTTTTTTTGTTATGGCTACTAAATAAAACAACAATTTTATACATAGAGAGGGTGATCAAATGATTTCAATGGATAAATTAAGTCTGAGACTGCTCATTGAAAGATTGAGGTGGATTAAGAAAAATCCTATACAAGCTTTAGAAAGACTCTGCTATTACGAAAATGTTATAGAAAGACAGAATGAGACTATTCGGAAGCTTAGACAGGATAAGGAGGCGTTAAATAATGGCTAAATGTAATGATTGCGGCAACAAACGTTTTTTCTATCTTGAGGTATCAGTGACGGCGAAACAACTTATTGATACAACAGGTGGAGCGAGAAACGGGAAAATCTATGATGTTAATTATGCAGGGTTAGACAATATTTTCAATGAAGGGAATCTTATTTGCAAAAAATGTGAATCAAGGGACGTTGAACATGAAGATGGCGAAGGTGATTATAGGTTGTACAATAGAGATAGTGAGGAAGATTAGATGGAGATTGAATTAAAGAAAGTAAATGGTGTATTAAATAGCGTCTCACTTGAACTTTTGGAAGGCTCAAAAGAAAAAGATTCAGAAGTGATCGCAGTTCACCTGTCTTTATTAAAAGAAAGCCTTCCTTTTGGATATTTTGATTAGTGTCAATTCTGAATAAAACAGCAGTTTTAAATAGATTCTGACGGTTGTATAATTAAGGAAAAGAGAGGAGCAATGCGATGGAAATAATAAGCTTCAAATTCGAAGATTCATCATTTGAAATTCATGTTAGATATTCTGCATCTGGATTTAAACAAGATGATCGAGACATAATATCACATGTGCGAGAGCTAAGTATATCTATTCTAAAAGCTGCTACAGGGTTACGTTATTTCTTGAAAGGCAATACATATATCAAACATGAAGAAGATAACTCAGTCTACTGTTCTTTTGATCTTGATTAAAGTCAGATTAAGGTTCTGAAAAGATTAAATATTTTGATTAGGTAGGCGGGATTATGAAAAAGGTATCGATTTTTTTGCTTGGTGTAATTGGAATTATATTAATTGTATATTTTAGCAAGGATCATGAAGACTACACAGCTAACTCTTACATACAAGAAGAAGTCGTAAATGATGATTTAGGTCAATCTAATAACAAAGTTAATTCAGAAAAAAATGAGCACAACAATCAAAGTGAAGAAAATGAGGAATATCAAGAATATGATTCTATCGCATATAGACTATCCAACCGAGAAGTCGGGAATAGAAATGGACAACAAGAATATAAGTATACTGCATACTATGTTCCTAATGAACAATTAGAGGTCTATGGAAAAAAAGCTAATGGAATTGTAAATGAAGAGAACAAAGAAATAAAATTTTGGAGGTACGATGTTGACTTTGTACCTAGAAAGTGGGATTTAATTTTAGTTAAATACCCTAAAGGGAACCATAAGAAGTTTATAGATATTGATATTCTGTACAGTCCCATAGGTGAACCCTATCAATGGGATGGAGATAATTAGAAATCTGTTTCACTACTGTTAAATAGTAGATAAAGGTCAAGGAAACCTTGGCTTTTTTCATAGTCCAATCGTCGATATTCAATTATTAAAGTGCGGTGCTTTGATTGACTAAAAATTTAAAGCCCATAATAGATGAAAGAAAGATCAGTATACGTAAGCTATCCAAGAGATATTGATCATGAGTATCCGACCGTCAGAAAGCTTTACAATGACGAAATGGATCGGTATCCGAGCTGTTAGTAACGTCTGTACATATCTAAAGATCGAGCTGCAGGAATTGTTGATATTCCAAAAAGACAATAGCCATATCGATTACTCAGGATGAAAATGGTATACTAAAGTTACAAACATAGGAAGGAATTACAAGTTTTCTAGGTCTACATAAAATCGTACTTTTATTAGAATAGTGGGGTAATTCATTTTGTTTAATATGAATCTGTCATTTTTAAAATTTGTTAAACAAAATGTTGAAGCAAATGAATATGAGAAAACTTGTCTCATTAAGAAAATGGAAAAAGAAATTTTGAATTTGCAAAAAGGCATTGAGTATTTCAACAGTATGAATAATTCATCTTATAAGCTTCTGGAAGAACCATTTGTACAGGGCAGTATTGCAATGGAAACCACTGTGAATGGATTATTCTCAAAGAATGATATAGACATTTCACTCGTTTTCGATAAAGATGAAATCGATAAAAGTCCTGTTAAAGCAAAGAAGGCATTACTTTCAATGCTAAGACCCTTTGTTAATCAATCAGAGACACATATTGATTGCCATACAAATTGTATCAGATGTGTTTATAGAGATGGCTCGCATGTAGATCTTGCTGTTTACAGAAGGTATAAACTGAATTTAAGTGACGCTGATTACATTTATGAACATGGTGGTAGTAAGTGGAGGTTTTGGGAACCGAGAAAAATTGTAGAGTGGTTCCATTTAAAAAATGAGGAGTCAGGTGGTCAATTAAGGATTATTGTGAAATTACTCAAAATGTTCTGCAAATCCAGAAGGCACTGGAGAATGCCTGGTGGAATAATCCTAACCATTTTGGCAGTTGAAAACTATAGAGCAGTGGATCGAATTGATGAGGCATTTTATATAGTGATGCGAAACATCATAGAGCGTTTAAAGAGAAACAAAGAAATTTTAAATCCTTTAAATCAAGGTCAAAGCTTAATTCGTAAAAAAGAAGAGGAAGTTAAGGTGGAAAATTTGTACAAAAGATTATTCATCTATGTGACCAAATTGGACGACCTTTTTAAAGAAAGTTGCACTTGCGAATTAGCCAATACCTTATGGGGTGAATTTTTCAACCATCCTTATTGGGATCAAACGCAAGATAATAAAATGTTAGCTGCAAAATATTAAATAAAATCATTCTTCTAACAAGGTGCATCGGTTTAAAATTTCGATTTTAACTAAAAATGACGGGTAAATACCTTCACCAGAGGATTGCTAATAAAACTAATTATAGTAAGGAAAGGGGAATACAGGATGTATGAAAAAGTAAAGAGACTTGAACCGACCACAGAAACTAAAAGGAGGCTATATTTAACGTCTGGAAACCAATGCGCGTTTGAAGGTTGTAAAAAGATGATAATAAGTTCTGATGGAGAATTATTGGGAGAGATTTGTCATATTGAAGCAGCAATGCCAGGAGGCGAAAGGTTCAATCCGAATCAAACCAATGAGGAGAGAAGAGATTTTGACAATTTAATGATGTTGTGTCTTGATCATCACAAAATAACTAACAATGTTGATAAATATCCAGTTGAAAAACTTCAAGAAATGAAAAAAATCATGAGAAAAAATTTGCAGATGCCGTATCAAAACTAGAAAGTTCTATAGAGGATCTTACAGAAAAGCAGACTATCAACTTTTGCCAATCCCTAGAGGCGGCAAATAACATTTTACAGTGGGGCAATAATGAAGAAGAATTAAGAGAAATGGTCATTATAGTTAATAATGAAGCAGACAAATTAAAGAAATTGGTGCCAGACACACGCAGTGTCTTTTCTATAATGATAGAGAGGTCTGAGAATGCCGTGTTTTCAGTCGAAGAAGTTCGCCGTGTAGCTGGACTGACCCAAAATGAATTTTATCATCACTATAAAATGTTAAATAAATATTATTTTATTGATGAAGTTGAAGTGTTGGATGGTGATTATATATCTTCTTTAGAAACAGTTGATGGATGGCCTTTGTGGACAGATATTAAGAATTTTTGTGATTCAGGAAGTAATTCAGTTACGGTTAACGCAATTATCAATGATTTGAATTTTAGTCTTTTAGACTAAAAAAACAATATAGATTGGAAGTGAGAACACTTATTAAATAAAATTTGAAACCCATTTTAACCGAAAGAAAGACCACTATCAGGAAACTATCCAGAGATATTGAACTGAACAAGCTGTTGATATTCCACAAGTGATCGTAATTAAACCTGTTGCTGAGGGTAAAATCGTTGGAAAGGATCACGATTTTTATTGAATGTTTTATTACTTTTGAAGCAAAGGGGAATTAAGCATGACAATAACTATATATAGTCTTTTAGATGACAAACTTCCGTTAATTAAAAATGTTATTATGATTTCAGAAGAAAGAGAAAAAAGCACCCAAGATTACAAAGAAAAAGAGGTTGAGTTATATAGATTATTAGGGCGTATAGAATTTGAGGACTTAAAAACAATTCAAACTATAATGTATATTGGACGAGAACTTAATGGAGACGTTTATAATTCAGCACTCGACAGTTTTATGTCAATGAGAAATTCATTAGGTGACAATCCAAATAACAAAGATGATGATGCATATTTTATAGCAACTAAGCGTCCCTTACACAAGTATTTAAAAAATGGATTGGTAAGATTAGGATTTTTGGAATTCGAATAAAATTTCGAAAACTGAATAAAGGAGAGTTTATGTGAAGATAAGAAATAATATTAATCAAAAATTAAAGATTAGAATAAATAAATGTATTGATTTACTTGATACTGAATATAAAAAATTGAATTTCACTATAGACCCATATATATCTGCTAACAGGCTAGAGTATGAAAGGAAAAACAAACCTGATTTATCAGAGGAAACCTACGAGCAGATATTAAATGGTAGCGAAGTGGTAAGCGGTATAACTTTAGGTGAAAAAAAGAGGATTAAAATATTCCTGTTCATTTATGAGAATCTCGAAACTGATGCTAATGAGGTGCTAGGACTCATAGGTAATATATATCATGAAATTCGCCATGGATGGCAGATCGAACACAAGTTGTTTGATGATGAAATTGGTATTACTAAAATTGACGGTAACTTAGAAACTTATTTTGGACAAGTTGCTGAAAAAGATGCGTACACATTTCAACTAGAACAGATGCAAAAGAATGCAAATAAAATACTCGAAATATTCAATATTAATGATCGGGTACAGTACTATACCCTTAAAGAAGAAATAATGGATATTATAAATCAATAAAACTACGATTTTAAAGAGAAGCAGGGGGCAATAATGTTAAAAATGATTACTGTTTGGTATAAGTATTACGATGATAATGACCCTAAGTTAAACCATATTGAAGACGGCTGGTCAAAGGATGAGTACCCAAAACCAATTAAATCATCGTTTGCAAATCAAGAGGCTTGGAGAAAAAGCGAGTGGGAGAGAAAATATGCATATCTTGGGCTTGTCAAGAAAAGTGTGTAAGTTATTCTAGATATTTCTTCACACGTTCCTTTAGGTGGTCATGAACTAATAGTTGATTCATGACCATAGCCCATTGCTGGATGCGTCCACCATCCCATTTCTTTTCTAATTCTTTTGTTCGTAAAAACAATATTTTTAATAGGGCATTCTCATGGGGGAATGCTCCTTTTTTCGTGACTTTTCGAAAGCTAGAGTGGATACTTTCAACGGCATTTGTAGTGTACATGATTTTACGAATATTACCACCATAATCGAAAAGTTGTTCCACATGAGAAAAGTTTCGTTTCCATACGTCTACAGCTCCAGGGTACGTAGACCACTGCTTTTCAAAAGATTCAAATGCACTGTGACAAGCCTTAAGGCTTGGAGCTCCATACACTTTCTTTAAGGCAGCAGTAAAAGGCTTGTAGTCTTTACTTGGTATATACTTAATCGAATTTCGAATTAAATGAACAATACATCTCTGTACGGTCACATCAGGAAAAATCGCACGTGCTCCTTCTTCCAGACCACTAACGCCATCCATTGAGAGAAAGAAGATATCTTCTACACCACGAGATTTGATTTCATCAAAAATTTGCATCCATTTATGTTTACTTTCCGTTTCATTCAACCACAAACCTAGAATGTCCTTTTTACCTTCTATGGTATATCCTAGTATTGTGTAAACGGCATACTTCTTCGTTTCATAGTCATTACGAATGGTTGTGTAAAGACAATCGACAAACACAAAAGGGTAACAGTTACTTAAGGGACGATTTTGCCACTCTTCTAAATTAGGAAGTACAGTATCCGTAATGTCGGATACCATTTCATGAGATACAGAAAAGCCATAGATGTCTTCTATCGTGGAAGAAATGTCTCGTTGTGACATTCCTCTGGCATACATCGAAATGACCTTATCCTCTATAGAGGATACATCTCTTTTACGCTTTGGAATCAACTGCGGTTCAAATGAACCATCACGATCACGGGGGACTGCAATTTCAACTTCTCCTGCCGTTGTTTTCACGATCTTTTTGCCATATCCATTTCTTCTATTTCTTGTTTCTTTTTCTCCCTTGTCATTGGATTCATAGCCCAAATGGTGATTCATTTCACCTTTTAGCATTGACTCAAACATGGGACCAAATATGTCTTTTAATGCTTCTTGCATATCTTCTACTGATTTAGGCTGATACTGTTCGATAATCTTGTTAGCTAATTCTACGGAGTTCGGATCTCTTTTCAATTTCCCCACTGAAACCACTCCTTTAGCTTTATACTTATTATTCTATCAAATAAAAAACTGTGTGAGTAAGGAACCGTACGCATTCCTTACTTACACAGTTAATATTACACTCCCCATATCTTGATGAAAAATGTAGAGTAGTGGATGCGACTAAGGCTATTTGGCTTAAGTAAAGTTTTGTATTAATAAGGTTTCTTGAAGACAGGAGGATAGACTTTTGCTACCTAATAGATTGTTAAACAGTTATGTTTATACTCTGATAATCTCTAGTTTATCATTTGGTCTAATCTTTGGTCTGTATATGTTTGCTTACTCTGGTTTTATGGCAATCGCATTAGTCACTATTGGCATCATAGGATTCTATGCTTTAATCACTTACTTGGTATTTGCTGTCCCTTTGCAAGTGTGGCTTAGAAGAAGGCCCAGAAAATTCAGTTTGAACAATTTTTTAATTTATATTGCAGTAGCCTTTTTAGCTGTGTTTTTGTTCTGGACTGTTGATTATCCGCCAAATGCTCTTACTGTATTCAGAAGCTTAAATTATTACATTATGAGTATTGTTGCAGGTCTTATTTATTGGTTTTGGGACTCCATATTCCTACGAAATTAACACATTAAATTAAATCATGAATTTCACAACGTTTACAACAAGTAAGAAGGCTGCTGATCCAAACAGTAAATATCCAGACAGTTTTTGTTTGCTTAATATCGCTTCAACTCCGACTACTGATAAAAGGGCTGCAACAAACAATTGAACTACCAGCAACAATAATTCATTTTGATTAAACAGAGAGTATACGCACAAGACTAATGCAATGCAAGAAACCGAAATTTTTGCAACTTTTAGCAATGTATCACTCCTTATACAGTCATGCATTAACATAACACATTACGTGTCTTAATCCGAGAGCATAAAGAATCAAGATAAAAGAAGTGTTTTATAAGAATTGAAACTTTTCTTATGCCTATTCGTATGAAAGTGAGCGAAAAATTAAATGGAGGCTTGTTTTATGGGGAGAGGGACTGCTATTTATGAAGCTTTAGTTAAAGGATCAAATGGTAAATTGGAACCGATTAAGGCAACAGAAGTTACTAAAGAAATGAAGGATAGAAGTGAAATTTTTTATTGTCCAACTTCTAATTGTAAGGCTAAGTTAAGTCATAATAGAGGACGTGGAAAGAATCCCAAGCCATATTTTTCCTCCGTAAGCTCCCAAAAGGTGAGCTTAATAACCATGTAGATTGCGACTATATAAATGAATACGTTAACATTAAAACTGCTAACAAAAAGAGAATCAAATATCACGGGGTCGAATGGAGAGTTCCATTATTCGAATTAGAGGGCCCCAATAATGTAGATGGTCTCTCCCCCCATACAGATCAAAAAAAATCTTCAATAAAAATAACTAGAACAAATAAATTTACCATAAAACCTAATATTGAAAAATTGGCTAGCGTTAGATCTCTATTTGCATTACGAAATGAGCTCAAAGAGTTTGACAAAGAAACACAAGTGAAAACATATAGTGAATTAAAAGATCAGTGCGTTTTCTATAATACTAAATCATACGATAAACTTTTAATTGATATACAAAATAAAAAGGTAGATAACGCATTCTATGTATTAGGCTATCTTTGGATGTCGGAATGGAAGAGTCTCAAATTTTCAGAAAATCCCTATTTTTTCTTGAGGGGTGCAAATAGAGACATTATAAAATGTTATACAGGTATAAATACTGTTGGACGTGCTGTTAAGGATTTAACTTGGGAAATAAGAAATAAACTCGAAAATAATCCATCTGCGAAGAAATCCGTTTTTATAGCGGCTAAAGGGGTAAAGGTTGGAACCGAAACATTAAAGATAAATGAAAAATCAACTACAGTTTCAGTAATTAAAGTATATGAGGTTGGTACAGAAGAAGATTAGGCAGGCTAAAGAGCATTAAACTAAATGCTCTTTTTTATACCGCATCGCCGACATTCACGCAAGAATATTCCACTCTTCGCAGAGCTTTTGAACAAAGTGTAATCACAATTGGCGCAGCGGCCGTATTTTACATCAGAATATTCTTTGTAATCATAAACGATTGAAGTATTATACCCGTTTGTATTTCTCTTCCACAAGATCACCTACATAACTTATTCAACATACTCAAGAATACCAAATTTCGTTCGATATAGGGAAGAAAACAATGATTGGATTAGCTTATTTTTTAATTATCTGGCTTGGAGTTGGATTGTTGACTGGCATTAAGTTTATTTTTGTTGATCAGGTCTATGATGAAGAGTTTAAAGAACTCATGGATAAAGAAACAGCGGCGGGCATGGAAAGGAATTTGGCCAGCCTGTTTTTCAAAAATAAGCTTAATGCAATTGCCTTTTTCATGATAATTGGTTTGCTGCCATTAGCAATGAGGATTACAAAATTATTTAAAAGAGGTTGATTTATACCTTTGCTTGATTATTTTTATGTACTGCAGTTTGAAAACAAGGAATACTTCAAATCAAAGTTAGATGAGGAAGGTTATTTGACATCTAGCTACCGCCACGGAACATCTAAATTGCAAACAATGTATGAAATCATTGAGGTAGCAAATGAGCTTAAATCAAAGTGTAATGTGCAATGTGAGGTAAGGGAAATTCAAGTCGTAAAGCGTTAGGGGGTTTAGGTGTATTGGATAGAGTGGATTGAGAACGAGGAAAAAAAGTCTTATTGCGGAAGGATGGATTGAATGGGCTGCTATACTGGAAGACCGGTATCAAAAGCGGTTTGGGTATGTTGAATGGAAGCGGCTTTAAAAAGGGGTGAAATGCCATTAAAAATTTAGTTTTATTGTCCAGCTTTTTCGGGATTGTGCTATCGCTTATAGGGCTATTATTTGGAGTCCTAACAGATTTCTTTATTTCAGTTATTGCACGGCTTATGGGTGTTTTAGCTGGTTTCCTCGTATTACTTAGCTTGAAGTCAAGAAACACAGAAATGCAGGCATTTATAGTGAGTTCTAGTACCGCGTTAGAAATAATGGGTGCAGGAATTTTATATCTTCCAGCAGCTATTGTCAATGTCTTAATTGGTTTCAAACTAAACAAAAATTTAAAAGAAGAAAACGCTAAGGAACAGATCTGAATAGACTGCTTTTTGTTTAGTATGACCATGGAAAATTGTAGTATAATAGTAATAAAATAATCATTTTATTGTGAGGTTTAGAGGGTGCTTAAAGAAAGAGGACAAATAGGTCAAGAATTTGGCGCGGAAGAAATTGCCGACTATTTAAAATCAAAGAGTTATAAACCAAAAATTTAAGTTAGTCACTATCGAGATCACTTTGGTGGCTCTATAACCTTTTGGTACAGACTTAGGAAATACTATATAGCTCTTATACAATTTGATACCCCCGAGATGGAGATCCGTTAAGCACTAAAAGTGGCTTTACCCAATTAGGTATGGATTCTAAAGGACAAGCAGAAAAATAATGATTCATTTGATTGCCCACTTTAACGGCTGGTACATAACTAACAAAGAGCCAAATCCTCGAGAAGAGCATTGGATTAATTTATATATTGACTATGAGGATCGAAGCTAAACGCTGTTGGGAGGATTAATAATGACTGAAGATTTTTATTGCGATGAAGTATTAAGTGGAAAAACAAAAGTAAATAAAGTCTTTGAAACCGAGAATGTCTTAGCGTATCATCATACAAGACCTTTTTGGCCAGTCCATATAGTTGCAATTCCAAAAAAGCATATTTCTTCTTTAATAACTTTGGAAGAAGGGGATAACGAGCTACTACTTGAGTTGCTTGGTGTGATAAAAAAGGTTGCAGCTATGGTAACAAAAGAAAACGGTTCTTGTAGAGTACTTACAAACTTGGGAGAATATCAGGATTCGAAGCATCTACATTGGCATATAGCTTCGGGAGAGCCATTAAGATAAAAGAATCCTTTTAATCAAAAGGTGTGAAACTAAATGGATTGGGAGTGTAATATTAACTGTGTAAGTAAGGAATGCGTACGGTTCCTTACTCACACAGTTTTTTATTTGATAGAATAATAAGTATAAAGCTAAAGGAGTGGTTTCAGTGGGGAAATTGAAAAGAGATCCGAACTCCGTAGAATTAGCTAACAAGATTATCGAACAGTATCAGCCTAAATCAGTAGAAGATATGCAAGAAGCATTAAAAGACATATTTGGTCCCATGTTTGAGTCAATGCTAAAAGGTGAAATGAATCACCATTTGGGCTATGAATCCAATGACAAGGGAGAAAAAGAAACAAGAAATAGAAGAAATGGATATGGCAAAAAGATCGTGAAAACAACGGCAGGAGAAGTTGAAATTGCAGTCCCCCGTGATCGTGATGGTTCATTTGAACCGCAGTTGATTCCAAAGCGTAAAAGAGATGTATCCTCTATAGAGGATAAGGTCATTTCGATGTATGCCAGAGGAATGTCACAACGAGACATTTCTTCCACGATAGAAGACATCTATGGCTTTTCTGTATCTCATGAAATGGTATCCGACATTACGGATACTGTACTTCCTAATTTAGAAGAGTGGCAAAATCGTCCCTTAAGTAACTGTTACCCTTTTGTGTTTGTCGATTGTCTTTACACAACCATTCGTAATGACTATGAAACGAAGAAGTATGCCGTTTACACAATACTAGGATATACCATAGAAGGTAAAAAGGACATTCTAGGTTTGTGGTTGAATGAAACGGAAAGTAAACATAAATGGATGCAAATTTTTGATGAAATCAAATCTCGTGGTGTAGAAGATATCTTCTTTCTCTCAATGGATGGCGTTAGTGGTCTGGAAGAAGGAGCACGTGCGATTTTTCCTGATGTGACCGTACAGAGATGTATTGTTCATTTAATTCGAAATTCGATTAAGTATATACCAAGTAAAGACTACAAGCCTTTTACTGCTGCCTTAAAGAAAGTGTATGGAGCTCCAAGCCTTAAGGCTTGTCACAGTGCATTTGAATCTTTTGAAAAGCAGTGGTCTACGTACCCTGGAGCTGTAGACGTATGGAAACGAAACTTTTCTCATGTGGAACAACTTTTCGATTATGGTGGTAATATTCGTAAAATCATGTACACTACAAATGCCGTTGAAAGTATCCACTCTAGCTTTCGAAAAGTCACGAAAAAAGGAGCATTCCCCCATGAGAATGCCCTATTAAAAATATTGTTTTTACGAACAAAAGAATTAGAAAAGAAATGGGATGGTGGACGCATCCAGCAATGGGCTATGGTCATGAATCAACTATTAGTTCATGACCACCTAAAGGAACGTGTGAAGAAATATCTAGAATAACTTACACACTTTTCTTGACAAGCCCAATGGATTTGTACATATTTATAATAGTTATTAATTGTTTAGCAGCTATAACTACCATTGTACTTACCTTTTTTAAATCAAAACTTACAATTGTACCTATATTAAACTTTTTGTTTTCTTTGATAACAGCAATAACAACAGAGTATAACGCCTGGACAATCACTTTAATAATTATAAGTTTAATTCTTTTGGGAGTTTTTTCAGCTGTTAAAAAATATGCTCAAGTTGAATACCATTGCTCACAAGCATCTGTCCTATTTGGAGGAGTTCCAACCATAAAAGAATGAATTAGAAAAGCAACTGCAGAAAGAAATCCTAAAGCAATAATCCTCTAATGTTCTCTAAAGGGATTGAAACAGTTGCAAGGAATGGTGAACCGTACACAGTTTTGAACGATTTGCTGTTTGCTGCAGGCAATTTACATATTGGTCTGGGGCACGATTATTTAAAGTGCATTGCCTTACTAATCAATGTCAAAAGATTTTTTAGTTTAACAGAGTCATATGGAAATATTTCAGATAAATTAGCTGTTGTTGCTATGAAAGGTGTGCAATTTGATCAGTTTGAAGAAGCTTACAAAGCTTATAAAGAAACAGTTGCAATAAATCAAAATAGCTTAGTGGACTTTTTAAGTGCTTTAATTACTCTGATAAAAGCAGGTGAGAAGCTACAAAAAGCTGGTGAAAGTTTAGCTATCATCATGAATAAACTTCTTGAAATGAGTCCAGAAAATTCAATGAAATAATTGTTTTATGCAAAAGCCCTTATGAGGGCTTTTTTAATTGTTGTTTGCAGTAACCAACTTCAAAATTTTCCGTATAGGATCTAATATCTCAGGGGTAAGTTTATATCCATCCCAGTGAATATCTGGTTTTTCTAAAAACTCTTTTAGATTTTTTCTTTCCACTTTAGGATCAGGATCATCTGTTAATCCAAGTATGTAATCAACTGAAACATCATATAGTCTAGCTAAAATAACCAACTTGTCCAATGGTGGTTTTTTGCTTTCAGCTTCATACCCGCCGTAACTTGATTTTGCAATTCCAATTTTCTCAGCTAACTGTTCCATTGTTAATTTGTGTGCCTTTCGTAATTGCCGTAATCTTTGGCAATACATTTTGAATAAATGCCTCCCAAAACCATCTAGTTCAATTATATGAGCTTTCATTTCTCAATAAAATAAAAAATCTCAAAAGAATTTCAAAATTTTCACGATTTCTGGCGGAAAATGCATTATAATGTGAAAGCATTACTTTAAAAATGGTAGCAATGAACTAGGAGGAAGTCATGGTAAGCAAGAAGAACAAAATTGTAGCGGCATTATTAGCATTTTTCTTCGGGGGTCTGGGAATACATAAGTTTTATTTGGGAAGAGTAGGACAAGGTATTCTATATATTTTGTTTTGCTGGACTGGTATTCCGTCTATTATCGCATTTATTGAATTCATTATTTTTCTTTGTGGAAGCGAAGAAGGGTTTGATCAAAAGTACAATTTTTATTACTTTCAGCAGCAATCTAAAGCTTAATTTTAAAGAGGGATATACAGTCCCTCTTTAAATAAAATAAGTATTTTAAAGAAATTTATTTTGAATTGGAGGCTCGGTTACATTCCACAGTTACCCCGATTGTCAATTCTTATTTTTCTTTTTCAGAGTCCTTTCAAATAACAATCTTGCAACTTCTTTGTAAAACTGATCTAAGCTATCATCCTCAAATTTTTGGTCAATAATTCTAATTGAGCAGTTCTTTCTTAGTATAACCTTAATTGTTTTCTTCTTCAGTTCTTCATATTCTTCATAAATTTGCTTCCCTTCATTAGACAAGCGGCAGCTACAATAATTTCACAATCTCTAATGTGTATCTCCTTTATTTGAAATGGTTCAATGGGAATTCATTGCAGATATTACTCCATCTGAATTAGAAACAAGAATTGTGATCCTACGAAAAAAGGATCAGGATATGGTGGAAGAAGACCACTTATAATGTGTTTCTAGGTATTTGTAATTAAATTACAAATACTTTTAATATTCACTCATGAATTCGTGGTATTATACTGAAGGGGACGATCAAAAGCTTTGGCATTAGTAATTAAGAATGTTTTAAATGTATACGAGTGCTACCTCAAAGTCGGAAAAAATATTATAGGAGGTAACATATGTTTAAGTTTAAAAAGAATTTCTTAGTTGGATTATCGGCAGCTTTAATGAGTATTAGCTTGTTTTCGGCAACCGCCTCTGCAGCTAGCACAGACTACTGGCAAAATTGGACTGATGGGGGCGGTATAGTAAACGCTGTTAATGGATCTGGCGGGAATTACAGTGTTAATTGGTCTAATACCGGAAATTTTGTTGTTGGTAAAGGTTGGACTACAGGTTCGCCATTTAGGACGATAAACTATAATGCCGGAGTTTGGGCACCGAATGGCAATGGATATTTAACTTTATATGGTTGGACGAGATCGCCTCTCATAGAATATTATGTAGTGGATTCATGGGGTACTTATAGGCCTACTGGAACGTATAAAGGTACTGTAAAAAGTGATGGGGGTACATATGACATATATACAACTACACGTTATAACGCACCTTCCATTGATGGCGATCGCACTACTTTTACGCAGTACTGGAGTGTTCGTCAGACGAAGAGACCAACCGGAAGCAACGCTACAATCACTTTCAGCAATCATGTGAACGCATGGAAGAGCCATGGAATGAATCTGGGCAGTAATTGGGCTTACCAAGTCATGGCGACAGAAGGATATCAAAGTAGTGGAAGTTCTAACGTAACAGTGTGGTAGCAGATCATCTTTAATCAGGGGTAGCTAACGGGCTGATGATCGTTCCTGGAGAAGTTTTATAATCAATGATTATTAAAATCGTTAGTAATGGTTAAAGGTTGTTTTCTACTAGGTGAACGGCCTTGGAATTACTGGAGGTAGGGTATTCTCCATCTGGTTTTATAACTTTTTCTATAGGTTAATAGAATGGTATTTAAATGAGAATGCTATCAATTTTTTGTAGTCAGCGCTTGCTCACAACAGACACCTTTACATAACCCTTCTTTATCAAACATAAGCCTTATTCAAAATAAAAATATCTGGTAGTTAACCAGATCCTCATAACTTTATACTAGTTAAAGGTGGGACTGCTAAGAACAAAAAGTCCAATTTATGAATGGGGACTCTACGAACAAAGCAAGTAAGTTCAAAAAGAACCCAACTTTAGGATTTCCTTAGAGGATTGAATCAGCTCAAACCAAGTTTTTTAATGCGACTAGCTATGGAAATTAAGAAAAGAACCTGGTGAAATTGCCCAGGTTCTTTTTATATTGCACAAAAACAGACACGGTGATATAATCACACTACGTGCGCTTTCTAGTTAAAAAGTTATAGATATCCATCTTATAATTTTATTATATCCTGCTAGGAAGCTCTTGTCAATATTTTTTTTGAAGGGGAGATGTAGAATGAGTTCTTTGGTTCTCGGTTTACATGAAATTGAAAAAACACAGTTTTCGCTCGTTGGAGGAAAAGGGTTACATTTAGGGGAATTATCAAAAATTCAAGGTATACAAGTACCAGAAGGATTTTGTGTCACAACAGTAGGATATCAAAAAGCCATCGAACAAAACGAAACGTTACAAGAGTTGTTGGATCAGTTGGCAATGCTAAAAGTTGAGGACCGAGATCAGATTGGTAACATCAGCCGGAAGATTCGGCAAATCATTATGGAAGTAGACATTCCTTCCGATGTTGTGAAAGCAGTGGCTCACTATCTCTCCCAGTTTGGCGAGGAACATGCCTATGCCGTGCGTTCTAGTGCAACTGCCGAAGATTTACCACATGCTTCTTTTGCCGGTCAACAAGACACCTATTTAAATATTATCGGCGTCGATGCAATCTTGCAGCATATCAGTAAATGCTGGGCGTCCCTATTTACGGATCGCGCGGTTATTTACCGTATGCAAAATGGATTTGACCACAGCCAAGTCTATTTATCCGTTATCGTTCAAAGGATGGTTTTCCCTCAGGCTTCGGGGATTTTATTTACCGCTGATCCGATTACCTCAAGCCGAAAGGTGTTATCCATCGATGCCGGTTTTGGACTTGGTGAAGCACTGGTTTCCGGCTTGGTATCTGCCGATTGTTATAAAGTACAGGATGGGCAAATCATCGATAAGAGAATAGCAACTAAAAAATTGGCTATCTACGGACGAAAAGAAGGCGGAACAGAAACACATCAGATCGATTCTGATCAGCAAAAGGCTCAAACACTGACTGATGAACAAATTTTACAGCTGGCACGCATTGGAAGACAGATCGAAGCTCATTTCGGCCAGCCGCAAGATATCGAATGGTGTTTGGCCCGCGATACTTTTTATATTGTACAGAGTCGTCCAATCACTACTTTATTCCCCATCCCTGAAGCGAGTGACCAAGAAAATCACGTCTATATTTCTGTTGGTCATCAACAAATGATGACGGATCCCATAAAACCACTAGGATTGTCTTTTTTTCTGTTGACGACTGCTGCACCCATGCGTAAAGCCGGTGGAAGGCTATTTGTTGATGTCACACATCATCTGGCATCCCCTGACAGCAGAGAAGTTTTCTTAAAAGGCATGGGGCAGCACGATCAGCTCTTAAAAGACGCACTTATGACCATAATAAAGCGACGAGATTTCATAAAGTCGATACCAAATGATAAAACAGCACCAAATCCCAGCAGAGGCAATGCAGATATGCCGGCTCAAGTTGAAAACGATCCGACAATCGTGTCTGATTTGATTGAGAGCAGTCAAACATCGATAGAAGAGTTAAAACAAAACATCCAAACGAAATCAGGATCAGATTTATTTCGTTTTATTCTGGAAGATATCCAGGAATTAAAGAAGATTTTATTTAACCCAGAAAGTTCTGTTGTGATTCGAACTGCTATGAATGCTTCATTATGGATTAACGAAAAAATGAACGAGTGGTTAGGTGAAAAAAACGCAGCAGATACGCTTTCTCAATCTGTACCCCATAATATTACTTCAGAAATGGGTCTTGCGCTATTAGACGTCGCAGATGTGATTCGTCCTTATCCAGAGGTAATTGATTACTTACAACATGTAAAAGATGATAATTTTTTGGATGAACTGGCTAAGTTTGATGGCGGAAGCAAAACCCGAGACGCGATCTATGATTATCTCAGCAAATACGGAATGCGATGTACCGGAGAAATTGATATTACAAGAACTCGATGGAGCGAAAAACCAACTACACTTATCCCAATGATTCTTAATAATATCAATAGCAGTGAGCCTAATGCCAGCCATCGGAAATTTGAGCAAGGGCGACAGGAAGCTTTGAAGAAAGAACAAGAGTTATTAGATCGATTGAAGCAATTACCGGATGGTGAACAAAAAGCCAAAGAAACAAAACGAATGATAGATATCATCCGGAATTTCAGCGGGTTCAGGGAATATCCAAAATATAGCATGATTAATCGATACTTCGTTTATAAGCAGGCTTTACTGAAAGAAGCCGAACAACTCATAGAAGCGGGCGTTATTCATGAAAAAGAAGATATATACTATCTCACTTTTGAAGAACTTCACGAAGTCGTACGCACACATAAACTGGATTATCAAATCATCAGTACACGAAAAGACGAGTACACATTATATGAAAAACTATCTCCACCACGTGTTATCACGTCTGATGGTGAAATCGTTACAGGTGAGTATAAACGAGAAAATCTCCCAGCCGGAGCGATTGTAGGTCTACCTGTTTCCTCCGGAGTGATAGAGGGGCGAGCGCGTGTCATTTTAAACATGGAAGATGCTGATTTAGAAGATGGAGATATATTAGTTACCTCCTTTACCGATCCAAGCTGGACACCATTGTTTGTATCCATAAAAGGCCTAGTCACCGAAGTTGGGGGGCTGATGACCCATGGAGCTGTTATAGCCCGTGAATATGGCTTACCTGCAGTTGTTGGCGTTGAAAATGCTGCCAAGCTGATAAAAGATGGGCAACGAATTCGCGTTCATGGTACAGAAGGCTACATTGAAATCTTATAATGTCTGATGTGTGTAGAGAGCCATCAGATATTCCCCACCAGCCCTAACTAGAAGTTGGGAGGCTGCAATTGTACCGAATGATAAAGTTCCCGTTGAACTAACGAAGATCGATAGCACATTAAGAAAAGCTGGAACCTCTTGGAGGAGGTCTGGCTTTTCTATATAAAATTGGCGTAGTGTGCAAAAGCCGCATTTTGCGGGCGGCACTTCTTTAAAGTGAATTGTTTATTACCAGCATTTAAACTTGTATTTGTGCTTAAAACAAGAGAAAAAGGAGCTAAAAAGCTCCTTTATAAATTTAAACAACTTTTGTATAAATAGCCGTGTAAAACCCGATTGAGTAATCAAAATAATGACGTGTAAGCGTATAAGTATAACCGTTGTATTCTATTGTTGGCTGGAAGTCCATTGGCAGAGGACTAATGCGGTATATAGTGTCATAATCATATTCATCACTTTTTACTGCAACCTCAGACGAAGTGCCAGCAGCCAATGCGGGAATCGCGGATATGAGCATGCCAAAGGATAAAGCAGAACTCAATAAGATTTTCCTAATCTTCAATTACATCAACTCCATTAACAATTTATACATATATTATGCTGTGATTGGAAGTTATTTTGAAAGTGAATAATGGATCATAAAAAGTAAAAATCTCGATTTTAGCGGAATAAGAGTAAGGGTATGGTTCGAAGACAACCACATACAAACATTTGAGAAAGAACAAAAAGAAGTAGATCCGTTTGGTGAATGTCCCTGTTGTTTATTATAAAGATCAAAAAGAGTTTAAAATGGCCGGTATTACATTAATGACACGCCAAAATGTTGCTATTTACGAAGACAAAGATCGGAAGAAAAAAATGGTTCAGATAGTTTTATCATTATAGATAGAGGTGGCCCAAAAGCAGCCTAGAAATAAGCTTAAACAAAAAATCCTCCCACAAAGGGAGGATTACTATTACATATTAACTAAAGTGTAAGTCAATGAAACAATGAATAAAAAATACGAAATATAAGATATTGCTTTTGAAGAACTTGTTTTATGTTTTTCGAATGTATAGATAAGTGCAAAACCCAAGAAGAAAACTGTTACAAACCAAGAAGTGTATTGTGGAAAGATGGCGACCGCCAATACCATGATTGTTGAAAAAATAAATGAAGAGTAATGAGTTACTTTATGATCATCATTCAATGAAATCACCTCTACGAATTTTTACCCGATTTAGTCTGTGTATTACCAGCTTGTAAAAGATTCAATATGAGAAAATGAAGAAGTTTCTGGATAGATTTACACTACAGTTTATTGATATGTAGTTATGGAGTGAGATTGTTAAACATGACGGGAGGGAGAAAGGTTGCCGAAAATCGGAGTAAGCTTGATAGTGCTCATTATTTTCCTTGCAGGCTGCAATAAAAATGAACAAAACGGAGACGAAACAAAGATGCAGAGCCTAGTAGGCTATGTCGTGCTTAAAGACAATAATAGGGCAATTCTCATTACCACTACAGAAACTCCAGTAAAAGAAGATTACGATCTTTCTGAAGGACAACTTATGAACAAGTTTAAAAATAACATAGTAATTGTAGGATTAAGTGAGATTGATAACACAGATGATCTCAAAAGAGGTGAAAAAATAAAAGTGTGGTTCCATACACTAAAAGAGTCAAATCCACCAAGTGCAACGATACAAAAATATGAATTATTATAAAAAAATTGTTGAATTCTCATATAGATAACCTCTGAGACAACAAATGTTGTTCTATTGCATTGAAACTGCCAGTGACCAATATCAAGTTCAGTTATGTTAATTCAAGTGGTTTGATATGTTAGTGTCTTCGAACGAGACGAAATATTGGGAAGAGAGTCCGAATATCAATGAGTATTACAAATTGATCACAGAATAAGAGACTTAAGAGAGTTGTCTGCATTGTATGTTCACTTCTTTATAATGGCTTGCACTAAGGAGTATATTCTTGGAAGGAAAGAAAACGGATTTTAGGGTGCTTAATCTTAATTCTTGTCAGGTCAAACTTTACTTGTTCCATAAAATGAAAACTTGCCGTTAATTATAATAACGTTTAATTTTGTGGTGTTTAAATATATGATTCTAGAGGTCCTATGAAAGAACCGTTCATCAAAAAATGAACGGTAGGGGTTAAAAAAGTAATGTCTTTTCCTTTGTGGCAAAAGGCTAAACATATTATTTGAGATCGTTAAGGACGACTTTTGCAGCCTCAGCGATAAGAGCATTATCATAATTAGCATCTTTCGTAAAGCGGTTTGACAGAATTGCCAAAACAATAGGAGCTCTGTTAGGCGGCCAAACGATAGCAATGTCGTTACGTGTCCCGTAGCTTCCGGCTCCAGATTTATCGCCGACTTCCCATCCTATTGGAGCGCCTGCCCGAATCAGTTCGTCACCAGTAGCATTGCCTCGCATCCAATCGGTTAAGATCGTGCGTTTGTCAGTCGTGAGAGTGTTATCTAAAGTGAAAGCTTTAAGATCGGTTGCCAGTGCTTTTGCGGTGCTGGTGTCACGAATATCACCAGGAATCGCAGAGTTTAGATCCGTCTCGAATCGTTTAGCTTTCGTTACATGATCCCCAATCTGTTTCAGTGACTTTTCAAAACCTTTAGGGCCGCCAAGCTGTTGCAGCAAGATGTTCCCAGCGGTATTATCGCTGTAACGGATAGCCGCTTCCGAGATTTCTTTTAGGCTCATGCCTGTATCTAGGTGTTTCTCTGTGATAGGAGAATATGTAACAAGATCGTCCTTGCTGTAGTGGATGACTTCATTAAGTTTTTCAATTGAGTTTTTCTTCAGGACAGCAGCTGCGGCTAGAACTTTATAGGTTGATGCGTAAGCAAATCGCTCATTCGGCCGATAGGCGATTGTCTTGTTTGAACCTGTATCAATTGCATAAACACCAAGCCTGGCATCAAATTTTTTCTCAAGTTGAACAAATTTTTTATTCGTTATACAGCTTGCCATGTTTGTGTCTTCTATGGATTTTGCTTCGGCATGTGTTGAGCCGTAAAAAGGTGTGAAACCAGTAATGCTTAAACATAAAAGTCCAACACATATTCCGAATTTTATTGACGCTAAATTTTTCAACTTCATCAGGCCTCCCCATTCAAATGATTTTGTATTACCTTGAAATGTTTCCCATGACAGTTAGTGTAACAAACCCCTTTGAGCTAGTAAACATAGAATCAATTTATCTTATATTTTTAATAAGTTGGGAGAACAAGGGCAATTGCCCACCTACATGGTATTGTATAAGAATAGGCGATTACATATGAAACAACAAAAAAGCTGAAAATGGCTGTCAGCGAGGTCATCTATTAGAAGGCTTTATCAATTGTGATTGGAGTGTTATTGGATGCAAACGAGAAAAGTTTATCTCTACGTATTTCACACAATGTCAGACTGGGAATATGGATATTTAATTGCTGAACTAAACTCAGGGAGATATTTTAAACAGGATGCAGCATCTTTAAAAGTAGTTACAGTAGGGGCTAATAAAGAAATGATAACTACGTTGGGAGGATTAAGCATAAAACCAGATATTTCTCTTGATGAGTGTACTCTTGAGAGTCAAGATCTTATCATTTTACCCGGAGGAAACACTTGGGGAGAAGATATTCATCAGCCGATCTTGAAAAAAGTTGGTGACGCTTTAAAGCTTGGCACGACTATTGCTGCGATTTGTGGTGCAACCTTGGGCCTCGCGAATAAAGGATACTTAAATTCGAGAAAGCACACAAGCAATGACCTAGAGTATATGAAAATGGTCTGCCCTAATTACAAAGGAGAAACACTATATGAAAAGGAACCTGCAGTATCTGATGAAAATTTGGTTACTGCATCAGGAATTGCTCCTCTGGAATTTGCGGTGGAAGTATTAAAAAAATTAGATGTATTTGCACCAGATACATTGCGTTCATGGTATAAGCTGAATAAGACTTATAAGCCTGAATACTTCTTTGAGCTAATGAATACAATAAATCGATAGAAAACACTTTAGCAGTTTTTTTTAGTGCTCCTGAACTTATGGGAGCATTTTTATATGTGTCTAGGAGCTATATAAAGAAATGCAGAAACTTTTCAAAAGAATATAGATTGGTAAGCCTATTTCGAATAGAATTTGATTTGGGTTAAAACTGTTCTTATTAAGGCTCATTTCATGGTGCTAAAGATTCATTTGGAGAAGACTGTCTTGATCAGAAAAGACCCTTCCAATATATTGAAGTAAAAGATATCGGGAGGAACTCTTTTGAAAAAGATGTTGATATTAGCTTTTACATTTCTTTTGGCTTTGACTATCCATGTAGGGGAAGCTTCGGCCGTTATCGTGAAAGATGAGGAGAAAGTGAGTTTTACAATGACAGAGAATGAAAAATGGTTTATGAAGTCTGATGACTTAAATTCAAACCATTGGACATCTCACTTTGGGTACAGATTCACCATTTTCGATACTGAAGGATGTACAATTAGCGCAAGAATCATGCGAATGACTTTGTCAGGATATGAAATAACCGTTAGTGAAAAAAACTTCTCGGGGGATCATTTTGATTTGAGTGCAACTGATCGAGTTGAGACGATGCCTTACAAGACTCATTATTTGATTTTGACAAAAGATCCAGATTGTGGAGATGTTAAAGTGAAAGGTCTATACGGTTTTCAGTTTGATCAGCCAGAATGGTAATAAAAAAGAATCTGGATTCTCACCGGCCTAAACGCCAGCCAAGCTAATGTCTCACATGCAGACACTAGCTTTTTTCATTGTTTACTAGGCTGTCGTCAGGATTCTAGAAGACTTTCTCATAATAGTCGTCTCCTGTCACATGAAGCCCAAATGACAGGGGAAATGTATATCATTCACACTTTCCGTCGTGAAAATGTAAATGTATTCATAAAAATCCCGCAGCATATCAGCAGTGCGCCGAGGATAATGTTGATGGTGATCTGTTCGTGCAATTGCAGCCATCCAAAGAATAGGGCTAATACGGGAACAAACATTAATGCCATGGATGCTTTTGACGCTTCGATTTGATTGAGCACCCAAAACCATACGACAAAGGTAAAGCCGGTGGAAAGCAAGCCATTAAACAGCAATGACCACACCGCTTGATATGTCCACTCGGCTGAAGGGACTGGCTCAAATATAAAGGAAAACACCAATAACATGACGGCTCCCATCATAAGGTGCCAGGCATTCATGTGAATAATATTGATATGCTTGAATTGTAGCTTGCTGAACACATTCGCGATTCCCCAGCTAAGCGCTGCCGCAAGGACGCACAGCTCCCCAAATAAAGCGCTTTTATCGATATTGAGCATTTCCTTTCCAAATATAAATAACAGTCCGAAGAGGCCGCAGACCAGTCCCATCGTTTTATACATATTCATTTTCTCGTTTAATGTAAAATGGCTGATCACCGTAACAAATATAGGCATTGTATATACCAAAACAGAGGTTTTCCCTGAATCGACAAACTGCATTCCATACGTCAAGATCCCCATATAGCCCACCCCCATCAAGAGGCTCATGATGATATAGCTTTTGAGATGTTCTTTTTTAATTGAAAGCTTTTTTCTTTGGATGAAGAGAATGAGAAATAAAGGAACCGCTCCGATGAACAGGCGCAAACCCGAAAATAAAAGCGGGGGGATGTCATGAATTCCTACTTTCATCGCAACCCAAGTATAACCCCAAATAAGTGTGACAGATATGATTCCCAGCATAACTTTTACCATAATGAAGCCGCCTTTCTTGTTTATATATCGTGCTGGTTTCTATCATATGTTACATTTATGTATAACTGAAATACATTTTTATTATTGGGGGTATAACCAAATAGTTATGAACATGAACCATCTTCACATATTTGTAAAAGTCGGGGAGAAATTGAATATTACAGAAGCGGCAAAAGAATTGTTCATCTCTCAGCCGGCGGTAAGTAAAGCGATAAAAAACCTGGAGAGCTCACTGCAGCTCAAATTATTGATCAGGGATAAACATCATGGTTTAATGCTGACTGACATCGGAAAAGAAATATTGCTGCTGGCGAGGCAAATGAAGGGAATTGAAAGCAAAATATATCAAGTAGCCAACCGGGAAAACAAGCTGTTAAACGGGAAGGTGAAAATTGGTTCATTTCCTGCAGTTTCAACAAATATTATGCCACAGGCGATTGCGGCATTCAGATCAAACTACCCGCTGATCCGCATAGAATTGATCGAAGGAACCTCTGACCAAATAAAAGGATGGGTTGAGGATCGGACGGTTGATATCGGGATCGCAGCATCTCCATTTGAACCGTTTGAAAATCAGCTATTGTGTAACGACTATATGGTGGCCGTCATCCCGCCGCAGCGTGACGAATTAAAACTTGAAAAGCATGTCGACCTTGAAACATATCAAGATGACCTAATTTTTTGTAAAGGCGGTCATGAAATCGCGATGTCAAACGCATTTTCGCAATACAACATTGAATTAAAGGAAAACTTAACTGTGCAAAATGCTGAAACCTTGATTAATATGGTCAAAAATAACTTGGGTATCGGCATCATTTCAAACTTTACACTTTCATCCGTCCCGCATCAATTGATTAAAAAGGACATCTTTCCTAGGGTCACACGCGATATTGGCGTCATCGTACATTCATTTGAAGAGATAACGCCGGCGGCGCATGAGTTTGTCAAGGTGTTGAAAGCAGTTGTAATCTGAATCAGTTATCGTGGTGCGATGAAATTTGAAGAAGATGAATACTCAGCGGCAGAGTAGAAAAAAGCAACCATTTGAACGTTGCTTTTCACTCTATTTGGGACTTGAATGCTAAGAAAAAGATTCACCAATCTCTGCCTTTGTGGGATTCTGCTCCTTAACTTGTTTTAATGATGCTACTATAAGAAAGCTAACAATCACTAGCAAGAGCCATGAACTTACCTTTCCAAAGTGTACGAGACTCCATGTATCGATTTGGTTTGGATATTTCCAAGCTCCAAAAAACGTAGCGATATTTTCCGCTATCCATATAAAAAATCCGATGAGTACAAAAGAAAGTGCGAGCGGCATACGGTAACGAGCTCCATTCACCTCGTATGTAACCCATGTTTGCCAAAAGACAATGATGACAAGCCCAGATAACCACCATCGAATGTCTATAGAAAAATGGTGGGTGAAAAAATTCAAATAAATCGCTGCGGCAAGCGGAACAACTGCAAAAAAAGGCGGCCACTTAACCAGTTCAACCTTAAGCCTTCTCCATGCCTGGCACAAATAACTGGCTACACTTGCGTACATAAAACCGCTATACAAAGGTACTCCAAATATTTTGGAGTATCCTTCTTCTGGATAAGACCAGGAGCCCATATGGACTTTAAAAAGTTCCAGAGCAAGCCCAATGAGGTGGAATAATGTGATCACTTTTAATTCATCCCGTGTTTCAAGACCGGAACGCACCATCCACAATTGCATGAGAACGCAGATAATGAGCAGCCAGTCATATCGCGGCAAGAAGGGCAGTGGGATGATTTGCGTAATAGCCAAAGAGGCAAAAATAACGGCAGGAAACAAACATGAAAGGGCTTGTTCCCAGCCAAAATGGACGATTTGTTTTATGGCTCTCATGATGTATGCCTCCTCCATAGTTGTGTTCTTCGTGTATGAAAGGGACGCTTAGTATAGCAGCTAGATGGATATAAGTTTATGTACATAAGCTCACCGCCAATCTCTTTATTTTTCTGTTGATCCTTCATATTTTTTCTTTGCGAATCCTGTGTCTTCATCACTTCGGTATTCCAATATATCCCCGGGCTGACATTCTAAAGCCTTGCAAATCGCTTCTAAAGTTGATAATCGAATAGCCTTTGCTTTTCCGTTTTTTAATATCGAAAGATTAGCCATGGTGATGCCAACTCTCTCTGAAAGCTCTGTTACGCTCATTTTCCTCTTAGCAAGCATCACATCAATGTTGATAATAATCGCCATGTCATCACCTCAGACCGTTAAGTCATTTTCTGATTTTATATCAATCGCTTCTTTTAACAGTTTTTGAAGAACAGCAGCAAAGACCGCAATCACCATTGAAGCAAAAATAATAACCAATCCGATCACAATGATACCCGGGGCGTCGTCTATCTCGGCCATCAGATAAAAGACAGGCATGCCTGCTGCGTAAAAGATACTGATAGTGACTGCGCAATATTTTATATTCTTCAAAGCTCTTACAGACAAACCCGAGAAAGCTTTGTTTTTGTCAATATAGCTTAAAAGTTTGAACGCTTGATAAAGAGCAAAGTAAAAAGGTATCGCCGTTACATACAAATAGATGAAAACGAGATATTTTATATAAGCGATATTTGGAAGTAATTCTGCTGAATAGTTGGCTATCTTAGGCACTAAAAAAATGCATAAAGCAAGAATTGGAATTCCAATAAGAACCAAAGCTATCTTTAAAAAAATTGTCGACATTCGATTCATAACAAGCACCTCATTTATTTGTTGTATAATTGAATGTAACAAAAAATTTATCGTTTCTCAATAAAAAAATATTGAAATGGATTGATTTTTTGTTGTTATAGGAGACCCTTTTCATTTTTGACAAGACAAAAAAGCATCCCTCATCACTGGGAGATGCTGAACTACTTCAAACTTGCCGACTGAATGAACCGTGTGCCTCAGTGAGCTCAGGGATCGGTGTGAACATAAATCTAAGCTCTTTTATGAAGGTTTTTATCAACGTCTAAAGATTCAAACAAACGATGGGAAGAAATACATCAAAGGATAAGCGGCTGTTCATACTAATGATCGGGAGGTAAACCGACTTATGATACAAATTTTGATCACTGGTCTTTTTTTATTGGCTCAGCCGAGTGAGCCGCAGGACAGTTTAACGGTCACACAGCAAGGACGGACGATTGCCACTGTTAACCGTGAAGACTTTACAATGCCTCTTCCCGGCACTCCAATGGTTGACTATGAAAAATACAGTAAATTCATCAAACAGCTTGATCAGAAAGTGTACCGTGAGCCGATAAATGCTGTCCTTAACGATCATGGAAGCATCGTCCCGGGCAGGGTTGGCTACAAACTGTATCAACAGGCGTTTATGGAAAAGTTTTATGCGTATTTTTATGGGCAAGGTCCCTCCAAGATAGAAGTGCCGGAAATGAACATTTATCCGAAAGTTGACAGCGAGCTGCTAGCTCACATCAGTACGCAGCAGCTTGGTCAGTACGTGACGTATTTTAACTCAAGCAATAAAAGCCGTTCACACAATATTTCTCTTTCTGCAAAAGCAATCGACAATCACGTTGTTTTCCCTAATGAGACGTTTTCGTTTAACCAAGTTCTGGGAATGAGAACTCGGAACAAAGGATATAAAAGTGCACCCATTATTGTAAAAGGGGAGTTGTCTGAAGGTGTAGGAGGAGGAATTTGTCAGGTGTCCTCAACTCTATTTAATGCAGTTGATCGTGCAGGACTGCAGATCGTTCAGCGCTATTCTCATACTAGAAGTGTACCATATGTACCGCCCGGACGGGATGCGACGGTAAGCTGGGGAGGTCCTGACTTTCGCTTTCAAAACCAATATAACCAACCAATCTTAATTCGGGCAAAAAGGTATGGGGGAAGTATGATTATTACGCTATACTCTTCTGATGTGATTAACAGCAAATTGAGAAAAATCCCCAAAGCTCCATCTCGGATATCGAAAGAAATAAATGCTGAGCAGTAAAGACAAAACCTCAGGTAGGTTTTGGTTAAGAGAGCTTGTAGATTGCTCAAAATCAATTCTTTAAGGAGCTGCCAGTGAAAGGAAGGAGGGATAAATGAAGTGAAAAGGGTATTATTTTCTGTAATTGTTTTTACAGCAGTTGGATTTGCGTTTTGCCAATCAAAAGCGCATGCCCTGACTTTTACGGTGTTGCCTATTACACAAAAAACAGAACAGTGGTCAGTAAAAGTAAGTGAAGCAAAAAATGTAAAGGAATTTGCGAGACCTCAAAAAGGAGAATATCAAGTATATTCCTTGGAAGTCAAAAATATAGGGGAAAAAGTAGCTACAGTGGATGTGCAATTGTATAGAAATGATCCTGATTCAATCACAAGATTTTCACTTTTTGGATGCCTCGATGAAAATTGTGACAAAACAAAAGAAGATTCTAAAATGTTAGCTGAAAGTTTAATGATGGCTCACCGCTGAAGTTCAATCATTTTATGCTGGCAGATAAGGCCTCTGAATTAGAGGTTGTTATAATTTGGACACAGAAGGGGCAAGAAGGACTCAATTTAAAACAGACCTTTAAATTCACTGAAGATGGCATTAATTAGACAGTAAAGATGGAATGGCTTTGATGATTCGATCTCTTACTTTGCCTGAGGAAAAAACGAAAAATTGTTGGAAAACCAATCATAGCTGAGTCAAATGTCAAAGTGACTGTGATTAATGACTATAGAGAAGAACCAGAGGAGGCCTTTTGGATACTTTATCCGATGGGAGTGAAATGTTTGTCGATGATCACAAAGTCTTTATTGAATACGAATAGACTTTGTGACTGACTGCGCAGGGCTTGTCAAGAAAAGTGTGTAAGTTATTCTAGATATTTCTTCACACGTTCCTTTAGGTGGTCATGAACTAATAGTTGATTCATGACCATAGCCCATTGCTGGATGCGTCCACCATCCCATTTCTTTTCTAATTCTTTTGTTCGTAAAAACAATATTTTTAATAGGGCATTCTCATGGGGGAATGCTCCTTTTTTCGTGACTTTTCGAAAGCTAGAGTGGATACTTTCAACGGCATTTGTAGTGTACATGATTTTACGAATATTACCACCATAATCGAAAAGTTGTTCCACATGAGAAAAGTTTCGTTTCCATACGTCTACAGCTCCAGGGTACGTAGACCACTGCTTTTCAAAAGATTCAAATGCACTGTGACAAGCCTTAAGGCTTGGAGCTCCATACACTTTCTTTAAGGCAGCAGTAAAAGGCTTGTAGTCTTTACTTGGTATATACTTAATCGAATTTCGAATTAAATGAACAATACATCTCTGTACGGTCACATCAGGAAAAATCGCACGTGCTCCTTCTTCCAGACCACTAACGCCATCCATTGAGAGAAAGAAGATATCTTCTACACCACGAGATTTGATTTCATCAAAAATTTGCATCCATTTATGTTTACTTTCCGTTTCATTCAACCACAAACCTAGAATGTCCTTTTTACCTTCTATGGTATATCCTAGTATTGTGTAAACGGCATACTTCTTCGTTTCATAGTCATTACGAATGGTTGTGTAAAGACAATCGACAAACACAAAAGGGTAACAGTTACTTAAGGGACGATTTTGCCACTCTTCTAAATTAGGAAGTACAGTATCCGTAATGTCGGATACCATTTCATGAGATACAGAAAAGCCATAGATGTCTTCTATCGTGGAAGAAATGTCTCGTTGTGACATTCCTCTGGCATACATCGAAATGACCTTATCCTCTATAGAGGATACATCTCTTTTACGCTTTGGAATCAACTGCGGTTCAAATGAACCATCACGATCACGGGGGACTGCAATTTCAACTTCTCCTGCCGTTGTTTTCACGATCTTTTTGCCATATCCATTTCTTCTATTTCTTGTTTCTTTTTCTCCCTTGTCATTGGATTCATAGCCCAAATGGTGATTCATTTCACCTTTTAGCATTGACTCAAACATGGGACCAAATATGTCTTTTAATGCTTCTTGCATATCTTCTACTGATTTAGGCTGATACTGTTCGATAATCTTGTTAGCTAATTCTACGGAGTTCGGATCTCTTTTCAATTTCCCCACTGAAACCACTCCTTTAGCTTTATACTTATTATTCTATCAAATAAAAAACTGTGTGAGTAAGGAACCGTACGCATTCCTTACTTACACAGTTAATATTACACTCCCACTGCGCATTTCAACTTAACATTTTACTGATAATGACAGTGAAACCTAAACAAGTGCAACCTGTTTCAGCATTAAAAACCGCTAATTTCAAAATTTTCTATGTCAAGATTTAGTTTTTTCAATTGTTTCAACAAAACTTCAAATTTTAAGCAATTGCCATTTTTCAATTCTTCTGGAATATCTTCCGGATGAGCAATTACCATCCCGCTCTCAATCCATTGTTTGCGATACAATTGAAATGCAGCCTCAATTAAATGATCAGGAGTTACAATAAAACCTAACCTCACATCATGATCCTCACTGTAGCCAAATTCAAAACCGCAACATGGACAAATGTCAAACGTTTTTTGATACTCGCCTTTATACAAAGGATTTTGAATTAATCCTTTGTATCCGCAAATTAAACAAGAATAACATTTTTCCACCAAGTTTAATTCCCCTTTTATCACTTATTTACTATTGCTGTCCCGTAACAAATATTACTTCAAATAAAAAACTTCGTGTACTGTATTTATAGCATAAGCAGTGCATCTAATCCTCAAAGATGAACACACTTTGGATTTGAAATGGGTGATATAGGAATCAAGATAATATCTGAATAAAAGAAGGGTTTTACAGTTAATTGGCAAAATGGAAAAGAAAAAGTATTTAAGTTGGAACGGGTATTTATTCTATTAGGCATGTAAAGTGTGAAGTTGAATTCCATGTAATTATGTTAAAGGGGGGAAAGAGGAGATGTGCTACATTGAAATCACAAAGGACAATATTGAAGACAATCATATTTGCTGTGCATTAGGCACGAAACAATATGAGCATGCAGTTAATGAAAAGAAGAGATGGCTCAAAGCTCGAATGGATGAAGGATTGGTGTTCTATCGCTTACATGAACGGGCAAAAGTCTTTATTGAATACCTACCTGCGAATGAGGCATGGGTGCCTATCAATGCGCCTAATTTTATGTACATTAATTGTCTGTGGGTGTCTGGCAGATATAAAAATAACGGTCATGCGAAACGATTGTTGGACAAATGTATAGCAGATGCGAAAGCGTGCGGCATGGATGGCATTATCCATATCGCAGGCAAGAAAAAACTGCCCTATTTAAGTGATAAGCATTTCTTTGAGCATATGGGGTTTACTCTACAAGATGAAGCTGCCCCTTATTTTCAATTAATGGCTTTGACTTGGAATGGCCTTGCAGATTCTCCTGCATTTAAGAGCCAGGTGAAAAGTGATTCTATCAATGAAAAGCGGATTACGATATACTATACAGCTCAGTGTCCGTTTGCAGTGGGCATGATAAATGATTTGCGGGAATTGACTGAAAAGAAAGGGGTTCAATTTCAGTCAATTCAGTTATCATCGAAAGAAGAGGCACAAAAGTCACCAGCTATTTGGACAACTTTTAGCGTTTTTTTTGATGGGAGATTTGTGACTCACGAGATCATGAGTATAAATAAATTTGAAAAGTTACTTAATACACTAGCTTGATTTTTAATAATAAAAAGCCATTTTAAGGTTCTTGACTCAATGAAACAAAAAATGCATTTAAGAGCTGTTATACGTTTTAATCTTGTCTTTAGAGAGCACTTTAATTTAAGTCAAAAGTTTAGACAGCCATCTGATAGATCATTAGCTCTTTTTTATTTTCTTTTCAGTAACATTTTGATCATATTTCCCTACTAAAGAGTTAGGAAAGTGTGGAAAAACATGAGAAAAAAGAACAATATTAAGAAATGGCTATTGATCATTGCTGGATTCTTGATCATCTGCGTCATCGCATTATTTGTAATGGTATCAGGAAACAAAGTGAAATATGAGGGCAGCGGGAAAAGCGGACTGTGGATGTCTAACCTTGAAAAATCAGACAAAACTTCAATTGGACCTAATTATTTTCTAAATCTGTATTGGCAGGGGAGTAAGAAGGACGAAAAGAGGACTGTTGTTGAAAGAATTACTCTGTATGTTGATGGCGAAAAGTATCAAGATGATAACGTAGATGAGTACGACTTATCAGAGTACACAGGTGATAAAATGCCGGGTGGGGGACGCATGGAGAACCATATTGCCACCTTTGATTATATGCCTGAAGATGAAGTGATAGGACATGATGTATTAGTAAAAGTGGAGTGGAAGACAGGCCAGAAAAAACAGACAGAAGAAATCAAATTACATAAGAAGCCATGGTATAAAAAATAGCTTATTCGCTGTATTTGTGATCACATTGGTGGTCACTTTTTTATTTGCGGATTCCTAGGCACAGCAATCTAAGACTCTGCATAGGCTGGAATAAAATCTTGTTCATTTCTAAAACGAGGTGCATGCTGTTGGAACAACAACAACCAATCAATCATGAAGACAGAAACGTGCCGCAGCCTATTCGAAGTGATGGAGCTGGAGCTATCGATGCAGGCCCGCGAAATATGATGCGGGATATGCAGAATCCGAATATACTTGTTCCGCCTGTTACAGATGAAGGTATGATTCCTAATTTGAGATTTTCATTCTCAGACGCTCCTATGAAATTAGATCATGGCGGCTGGTCAAGAGAAATCACCGTCAGACAGCTTCCGATTTCGACTGCGATTGCAGGGGTAAACATGAGCTTAACTGCGGGAGGTGTCCGCGAGCTTCATTGGCATAAGCAAGCGGAGTGGGCTTATATGCTTTTGGGACGGGCCCGTATCACCGCTGTTGACCAAGACGGACGAAATTTCATTGCTGATGTTGGTCCCGGCGACCTTTGGTACTTCCCGGCAGGTATTCCGCATTCCATACAGGGATTGGAACACTGCGAGTTTCTGCTCGTTTTCGATGATGGGAACTTTTCTGAATTTTCAACGTTAACCATTTCAGATTGGCTTGCACACACACCAAAAGATGTTCTCTCTGCAAATTTCGGTGTCCCGGAGAATGCTTTCAACTCTCTTCCGTCTGAGCAAGTCTATATCTACCAAGGGAATGTGCCGGGATCAGTCGCCAGTGAAGACATTCAGTCACCATATGGAAAAGTCCCCATGACCTTTAAACACGAGCTGTTAAATCAACCCCCAATTCAAATGCCAGGGGGGAGTGTACGAATTGTGGATTCTTCTAACTTCCCAATTTCAAAAACGATAGCCGCTGCACTTGTTCAGATTGAGCCTGGCGCGATGAGAGAGCTTCATTGGCATCCCAATAGCGATGAGTGGAAATATTATCTAACAGGACAGGGACGAATGACGGTATTTATCGGAAATGGGACTGCCCGCACATTTGATTATAGAGCAGGCGACGTTGGATACGTGCCTTCTAATGCCGGACACTATATACAAAACACTGGTACAGAAACATTATGGTTTTTAGAAATGTTCAAAAGTGACCGCTATGCAGATGTGTCACTCAATCAGTGGATGGCATTGACGCCTAAAGAATTAGTGCAAAGCAACTTGAATGCTGGATCAGTCATGCTTGATTCTCTGCGCAAGAAGAAAGTGCCTGTTGTGAAATATCCCGGTACGTAAAGACTGAACCGATCACACAGTGGTCTTAAAGTAACTAGAGCTGGGTGTTGGCCTGTGTTTTATCAAATCCCTATATATACGTTATGTAGGGTTTTTCTGCTTGAATCGTATTGTAATGAGCTTTAAAATGTTAATGTGGAAATGATAACCATTCGATAATGGGAATTCAATGGCCGATTTCTACCAGTTTGATTGGCTTTAAAGGAGGACAAGAAATGAAAGCACTCATATTTTTATCCAGTTTGACTGCCATTGGGAGCTCTATATTGGGGCGATGGTTAGGGATGCTGGATGATTCTTATGCTGTTGGCGATGCTTGGTTTATAGGTGTTTTAGCTGGATTGATTTCACTTCTAATATTGATTGACAGTCAAACGATGACAAAGAATTACATAGTAAGTTTAAGTACGATACTAGGCATTCTTGGAGTGGGATTTATATATTTCCCAGCTGCATTCATCAACATATTATTAAGTAGTACACTGGATAAACAAAAGAAAGAAGACCTCCATGTAAGATGAAAGAAATTTCATTTAATTCTTAGGAGGGAAAGTGTATGGATTTACCTCTATGGGCTTATATCATATTTACAATCACAGGTGCGGCAGGTTTCATAAGTTTAATGTGGTTCAGTTTTTTTGCTGACAAAATAGAAAAGTGAAGCGATTTTATAAAAATGTAAACTATTTTATATGAAAGGGATAACATTGCTTATTTAAGTTTACATAATAAAATTATTTCAAACTGATACAAAAAATAACTAATTGATCTATGTACTAAATATTCATAATTACTAAAAGGATTGGCACCTAAGGACAAAGCTATTTGACAAGTTCTTGCTAGAGAATTTCAATCACTACATATGATTTTCTGCATCAAGAAGCTCAGCTGAATTATTTTTAGGTGAATTTACTAATGATGAAACCTGGTATGCTTCCATGTCATCAGCATCATAAGGCAGCAGCAAACTTTGCAGATAATCAGGGCTTGTATTTTGGGGGTTAAGCCACTCCTTTTCATGATCATGGGCCAATATAACCGGCATTCGGTCGTGTATATCTTTCATGAACTCATTAGGCTCAGTTGTTATGATGGTGCAGGTATAAAGAGGGTATCCTTGATGTGTGCTCCACTTTTCATATAAGCCAGCAAACGCAAAAAGAGCAGATGATTTCAATTTGATCCGCATTGGGATTTTGGTTTTGGAATCAAGCCGTTTCCATTCATAAAAACTGTCTGCTGGTATGATGCAGCGTTTGCTGACAAGCGGTCTTCGAAAGGCCGTTTTCTCGGTAATTGTTTCGGCTCGAGCATTGATCATTTTATAACCGATCTTTTCATCTTTTGCCCAAGGTGGAATAAGTCCCCATCTAAGCTTGCCTAAGCGATTATTTGATCCATCATTGATGATTGCAAGGATGTTTTGTGATGGTGCGACATTATAGCTTGGCTGGTATTCACCTTTAGGAAAAAATTGATCGATGTCAAACTGGTCAATAATATTATCAAATGCAGAGAACAAAGTAAACCTGCCGCACATATCCATCATCCTTTTTAGGGGTTTTTGAATAGTGTGTGGGACGAACGTTCATTTAATACAGGTCCAGAACAATGATTTCTTTTGACTTGCGATAAACTGGTATAATAAGAAAGCCATTTAAGAAGTTATGTAGAAAAAAACATATGCTTTTTAGTTTGACCGACGCTGGATCTTGAAGGAGTTACAAGGATCGCTTAAAAATAGCCTATAAGTATAAAATGAGGCACAGCGTTTTTAACGCAGGGCCTCTTTTATATCAGTAGCCAAATACCAGAGTTGTACTTTGTGATCCGGCATATTTCGTGACAAATTCTTTTGTATATTCCGGCGTTTGGACACGATAGCTATAGTTTGACCCGGGGTTCCAAGAAGTCAGCGGAGAGGTTTGCTTGTTGAGTGATGGATAGCTGCCTATGTCTTTGAAATAACCAGTGCCCTTGTCGTCAAGGATGCCGCCTTTTTCACTGCCTTTCCCAAAGTAATTATATTCGGAATATATTTTTGCTTTTGTAGCAATTGTAATCGCCTGGTTAAAATTATTGCTGTAATTGTTTTTAACATGAAAGTAACCGTATCTCATCAGACCTGGGCCTCTAACATACAAGTTCTCAAAATAATTATTGGCGATTGTCATGTGGGGGTAGCCGTCATATTGATGCTGAGAATCATCCGGGTATCCTAAAATCAAACCGTATTTATGATTCGCAAATTTTGAGTTGCTGATCGTGATATAATCTGCGGATTTTCCGATATACACGAGTTTGTCCAAATCGCTTCCGCTTGCATTATAGCTATGACCTGAGAATGTGACGTGATCAATCCAATAGTTCATACCGGAATCTAAATAAAGCTGGATATCATTATTTCCGTTAATCTGCGGACTGTGTTCAAACGTTAAATTTTGAAAAATGACATTTCCAGAAGCTGATGAAGTTGTTAAATAAATATTTTCCAGCGTTTTTTTCGCGTAAGAGCCCACGAGTGTTTTATTTGAGCCAATGGTAACTGTTGTTTTCGCAGATGCGGAAAGATCATTTTGAAGCACTAAAATTTTCGGAGTGGATCCTCCTAGATGGGTTTTTAAATCATTTACGCTTTGAATGTAAACAATCTGCCCGTTTTTTCCACCCGTTGTGCCCGTTTTAGAGATGCCTTTTTCATTTTTGGCATTTCCGGCAAAACCTAAAAGGCCATTTGTTGAGGTATTCGGAAAATCGGCTGCACCTAATGCTTTTCCAGGCAAGAGAACCAAAAACAAGCTAAAGACGGTGAACCATAAACAAAGTCGTTTCATCACAATATGCTTCCTTTCAATTTTAATCATTTCCTTGCGGGGATTATTATTACAGTTAATGGAAAGGAATGATAGGTTCTATCTTCCTAATTAATGTTGGGTTACTTAAAAAATAGAGATTGCGCCAAAAGACATACTAACAATTGAAATAGAAGAAAGGATTGATACACCGTTGACTGCAGCAGCTTATCGAAACACCTTGCTATCACTTTTATGTTTAACAGCTGGAATTGTGGATGTAATCGGGTATTTAAGCCTGGGACATGTGTTCACAGCTAATATGACTGGAAACATTGTATTATTGGGGTTAGCTATCGGCAAATCCATTCAGGTCACTGTTTTTAATTCCTTGACTGCGCTAATCGGATTTATATGCGGCGTGATCATTGCTACATTGATGGTCGGAAAGGCGGAAAATACCCTTTGGCCTTCCGCTGTGACAAAAGCCCTCGCACTTGAAGCATTCATCTTGTTTGTCTTTGCTTGTCTTTCTTTTTACCGGGCATTTGTTCCTGTGCACATTCTAATTATACTCATGAGCATTTCTATGGGGATTCAAACTACAGCAGCAAAAAAACTGGGGATCGCAGGTATTTCTTCAACTGTGTTGACCGGCACTTTGGCTTCTCTTTTAGAGGATATATCCGGCCGTTTGTTTTTTAAGAAGCAAAAGAAGACTTTCTTAAGAGATACTGTGTTAAGAGCACTGGCTATTATTTTATATTGTGTGGGGGCTATTATTGTTGCTCTGGCTGAGCCTGATTTTTATCACTTCATTATTTGGGTTCCGATTGTGCTGATATTTGGCATCATGATGACAGCTAAGTTGAAACTGAGCGGGGAAAAATAGCTTTTCCTGTATAGCTGTTATCAGGCCAACAGCCTGTTTCATTTCGTTATTGAAATGCGAATTTTGAGAGGGGAAAATAAGACATTCGGCTGAAGTGCACATTCGTTCATTTGTATTGGCTTTATCATAAGTACCTACATTTGATATATGAATGATAGTGAATTTGCCTTAAAATCATCTATGAATCTATTTCCTCTTTCAAACCAGATGGATTGAGTCTTATAATGATAATGATTCTCATTTGAAGTCTGGTTTGAGGAGGACCAAATATGAAAAAGATCATGAGTGCATTTGTTGGTATGGTTTTGTTGACGATCTTCTGTTTATCCCCGCAAGCTTCGGCAGCATATGACGACCTGCATGAAGGTTATGCAACGTATACAGGGTCAGGTTATTCAGGAGGAGCTTTCCTGCTGGATCCCATTCCTTCCGATATGGAGATTACTGCAATAAATCCGGCGGATCTCAATTACGGAGGAGTAAAAGCGGCACTTGCCGGCTCTTATTTGGAAGTTGAAGGGCCAAAAGGGAAAACAACCGTATATGTTACTGATCTTTATCCCGAAGGCGCTCGGGGAGCTCTTGATCTGTCACCTAATGCCTTCCGTAAAATCGGCAATATGAAAGACGGAAAAATCAATATTAAATGGCGTGTTGTCAAAGCCCCAATCACCGGCAATTTCACGTACCGGATCAAAGAAGGCAGCAGCAGGTGGTGGGCAGCAATCCAAGTCAGAAATCACAAGTATCCTGTTATGAAAATGGAATATGAAAAGGATGGTAAGTGGATCAACATGGAGAAAATGGACTATAACCATTTTGTGAGTACGAATTTAGGGACAGGCTCTCTCAAAGTCAGAATGACTGACATCCGCGGAAAAGTTGTGAAAGACACCATTCCAAAGCTGCCTGAAAGCGGAACGTCCAATGCCTATACAGTACCGGGCCATGTTCAGTTTCCTGAATAAAAAATACGAAACAGCGGATCTTTTCCCGCTGTTTTTTCATTGTTCTGTATCTGCATGTAAAAATGTTTTAATCATGTTCAACTGCTCCTGCTTTGGATAACTGGTATACAGCCTGCTTGAAATCCGAATAGGATCTCCGAAAAAATATCTTTCGTAGTGAGTTTGTCTAGTTCCGAATGAACTCATTGTTAAATCCCATGCCAAACGGAAAATTTTCACACGTTCTTCAGCATTTGTATTGGTTGCTTGAAGATATTGGTCAAGATCTTCCCGTATCTCTGAGTCAAATGCATTTTCGGTAGGCAGTGTCACCATTCCGCTAGCTCCAATTAATTGTATGATTTCAGTGAATCGAGGATATAGCTTAGGGATGATCGTACTGATGACTTGAAGAGGAATTAAACAGGGGCGCATATAGCCGAATTCATCTAACTGAGCATCATTTTCCGATTTGTCAATGAGCGCTTTGATTGTTTCCAATCCCACAATGATTTCTGAGAGCTTTTCTTGGATGTGCTGATATTCGGAAACATTAATGGTGTCGACAAGAAGCTGTGCAACACCTAATAGAAATTCAATTTTTATCATTTGCCTAATGACAACCTGGTGAAAGGTAAAGGCATGAAAAGAGCTTTTTGTCATAAAATCTTTAGCTGCTTCCGCATTATCGTAAAAAAACACACGATTCCACGGCACTAACACATGATCAAAAACCACAATTGAATCCATTTCTTCATACCTTGAGCTTAAGGGATGATTAAAGGAAGAGTCGCTTAATACAAATGATTCTCTTGTGATGAATTTTACGCCTTTTGTATTAGAAGGGATTGAAAAAGCATAAGCTTCATCTGTTTCAAAGAAAAATTTAGGCGCTGAAAAAACCAAGATTTCATCGGTCAACCCGCCTTGTGTTGCAAGCAGTCGTGCTCCATGAATCATTAAACCTTTTTCGGTTCTATCAATGACTTTAGCAGATATCGGTTTTTCACTTAGCCCAAAATAGGACTGTGACCGGTTCACTTGCGGAGTAATGAATGTATGGGTAAAGGAAAGGTCATGCTTAGCAGCTTGTTCATACATATCTAGTATATGTTCAGGAAAGCAATTCTCTTTTTCTTTGAGAAGCTCCGCTGACGAAGCAAAGCTCATCATAACCGTATTCATGTAATCCGGACTTCTCCCCATCATTCCGTGAGTATGTCTAGCCCAATGTTCAATCATGTTCCTTCTTTTTTTTAAATCATTTTTGGTTTTAGGCTGGAGATAGGAAAGGCCGATTCGATTATGATCTCCAGGAAGGCAATAAGTCATTTCATGTATTAACTCATCCTTTGTTTGCAATTCATAAAGTGAGCTTTTTGTTTTGATTATTCCTTTAAATGCAGGATGCTCAGAAATGTTACCCTTTATTTTTTCGCCATCATACCATATTTCGTTTTCTAGTTTATTCAATCGGTCAATGAATTCTTTACCATTGATGATCCCCATTTAAGTTTCGCTCCTTCATATTATGCTGCGTATTGTATTATATTTTCGAGAAAACAGCCGGTTCAGCCAATTTGAGGTGGGAAAAGCCTTTTTTAGAAAAACGAATAAGAGTGACTTACATACCGCAAAAGACTGCAAATTTTACTTAAGGTTTTTCTGTAAGTTCAGAGACGTAAAGAATTTGCTTATTCATATAAGAATATCACTATAAAACTTGATAACACGTGTCGATATTATGGACATGAGCGTAAGCGAATTGGATTCAAACGCGCTTGAACATATTTTATTTCAGCCATTACATTGTGCGGAAAGGGAAAACGACACATGAAAGTGAAAACAAAATTGCTGGGGATTATATCAATATTAGTTGTTTCAATTATTGGAATTGGAGGCTCCTCAGTATTTATGATTTCTTCTACTGTGAAAAAGAATGAAGAACTTAAAGACAAAATGGAATTCCAAAAAGAGATAAAACACATCCAATATGAATTGACCGGGTTATCAAATGATGAAAGAGGCTTCTTGATTACCGGAGACAAAGAATACGACGAGGGTATGAAGGAAAAAGCAGACGATGTCTTAAAGAGCCTTGACCGGGTTAATGACTTGATTGATGAAGAGAAGTATCAATCCAATATTGAAGACATTAAGACAAGTTTTACTCAGTATAGAGCTTTGAATCAGCAAGTAGTAACAGCCTACTCTTCAAATCCTAAAAAAGCAGAAACCATCCATTTTGGAGAAGAAAGAACAATAAGAAAAGAAGGCGTAGATCCGGCTGTCAATAAGCTGTCTGATCACCTGGATCAAGAGGTGGAGGATCTAAAGGATGAAATACAGGGCAATGGGAAAATGAGTCAATCGCTCATTATCATTGTCACAGGGATATCAGTAATATTAGGCATTGTTCTAAGCATAATGCTGTTAAAGTCCATTATGGTGCCACTAAGAAGCATAAATAAGCAGCTGGAGGAAATTGCTCATGGCGACGCTGATTTAACCAAAAAAGTCATTGTGAAAAATAAAGATGAATTTGGCCAGCTTGCCCAATCGTTTAATTCTTTTACTCATTCATTAACTCAAATTGTGAAGCAGATCAGCAGCTCATCTGAACAAGTCGCCGCTTCCTCCGAAGAATTATCGGCAAGCGCGGAAGAATCGAAATCAACATCTGAACATATTTCACGAGCCATGCAAATGGCTGCCGAAAGCAATGTGAAGCAAAGCTCGATGACAGAAAAGAGTGCGGAATCCATTACTGAATTATTAGACAGTATATCATCTGTTGCTTCAAATACAGGGAACATAGCGGATCTTTCTTCTTCGATGAGAGACAAGGCTGAAATAGGCTCTAAGTCCGTCAACAAGATGTTAGACCAGATGAAATTCATTGATAAATCTGTAGATTCAGCCGGCAATGGATTGCAAACATTGGTAGCGAGCACAGCAGAAATCAGCGATATCTCTTCGCTTATCACGACGATTTCAGAGCAGACAAATTTGTTGGCACTAAATGCAGCGATCGAGGCGGCCAGAGCCGGAGAGCAAGGAAAAGGATTTGCTGTGGTGGCAGAAGAAGTTCGGAAGTTGGCGGATGAAACAAATAAATCTGCAAACCACATCCAATCGGTGGTAGCGACCATCCAAAATGAATCGATAGAAACGGTAAATAATATTAAGGTTGTTCAAGAAAATGTGAGCTCAGGTATTGTTCTTTCTCATGAGGCAACAGGAAATTTCAATGAAATACTGAACCTTGTGGAACAGGTCACTTCTCAAATACAAGAAGTCGCAGCGGCAACTCAACAGCTTACATCAGGCGTTGAAGTGATTCAGCACACAGTTCATACATTGGCCGCTGGAACAAAAGAAACGTCTGCAAATACAGAAGCGGTTGCAAATTCATCACAGGAACAGCTTCATTCAATGGGGGAAATCTCCTATGCCGCAGAATCTCTATCTCAGTTGGCAGAAGAACTTCAAACCGTCATTAATCGTTTTAAATATTAAACAGGCTACTTACGTGCAACCCCCATCTTATTCGGTGGGGGTTGGCTACTTTTACTGTGGTTGTTTCTAAAAACAGAGTTAACTGACTTCTTTTAAGTTAGTTCCGTTTGTATGGCTAGTCCAAATTTTGATCGATTGTCCCTTCAAAATAGTCATCGCTGACCTGTTCATGAGTTTCAGCCAATCCTTTTTCTAATTGCGTGCTTCCTTTATAATCTGAGGGCTCAAAGTATTTCCCGGCAACATCTGTTGTGTCATTTTTGTTTTCTTTGTTATGAGTTTGTGTTTCAGTGTTTACACTTTCTGTCTCAGTATTGCTGCTTATAGATTGCTGAAAATCATATTCCTTGTCTAATGAAGAAAATCTTTTATAATCATCAGGTCTGTCTGCACCGTTTTTTTGAGTCACTTTACTTCCTCCAGATTATTGATATTTTAGTGGGGTAAGAACTTATTTCGTTCTTTTAGGATCAGAACCATGTTTTTTAGGATCATCTGCTTTAAAAGCTGTTTCAGTCTCATGGTCATTTCTCATTTGTTCAATACTTGAATTTTGAATTCCCTTTTTACTCATTGGTTTCACTCCTTTACGAAAAGTGTTGAATATCAACTCTTCTTATTTTGTCTGTTGATCAGGTATTCATTCACTTTTTTCATTCGCGCTTTCGCCAATCAGGAGAGGCGTTTTCATGCCAGCGTATTATCTAATAAAAGAACGTCATTTTTGAAACCTTTTATTAGCGCATTGCGTATAGCCCGTTGGGGAAGACATCTCGATAAAAGAAATACAAAGGTTGTGAATTTATACTAACAGCACTGTGAATAAATCAAACAAGGGGGGTGAAAAAATGAAAAAAATCGCATCATATTATTTAATGACATTAGGGCTATCCAGCCTTACATTTGGTTTGTTTTTAGGGTTTTATTCTTTCGTTATGTATGGCGATATGATAATTGCATTGTTTACGGCAGCAATTGCTTTATTATACGGTTTTGTGGTGTATGGCCTTTTTGCTGTTCCGCTCCAAATGAAGTTGCAGAAAAAAGCGAGAACATTCAATGTCATGTACCTATTGATTTACAGTGTGGTTGCTTTTATCGCAGCTTTCCTGTTTTTTGTTATCAATGAACCTGCGTCAATAGCATGGACATTGCAATCGTACTTTTATTATATGTTAAGTATTGCGGCTGCAGTGATTTACTGGTTATGGGATTCTCTGATCCTTTATAAACGTACAGCTTCCGGTGTATAGGCTAATTTTTACCAATCGGAGAAATATGGAGGTTCAATAAAAATTCAGGATCTAAAAGCTTTAGGTTTCATATTTTTTTAAAAAATCCTCCGCGGATAAAGGCGCAGTATGGGGGCATAATGAGAGCACACATTCGAACCGAATAGGTTTTCTAAGTGTTTTACGATACATACGTTCATCAAGAACATCACGTCATCAAAGGAATATAAAAACTATTGTTGTGGAACGGGCATCTCGAGCCGTTTGAGGAAAGAACATAGATAGTGGTTTATCGTTTTATCAGCGCTTATAGAACAAAGTTTTGGTGGCGGTCAATCCATAAAGCTAAGAGAGGAGAGCGTGACAATGAATCTCGCTCTCCTCAGATTTGTTTTATTCACCCTGATGTTTTTCAACTAATGTGAATGTCCAATCTTTTAACATATGTTTCTGTACATATTTTTTTCCGTTTATTTCAATGTAAGGCAGGTCTGCCATGTCTCCAGCTAACTGTTTTGCTTCAGTCGTTGTTATTCCTAAAAAAAGTCCGATGTAAAAGTAAATATCCCGTTCTTTTATAAGCAAGATATCATTTTGTTCACTACCTTTTGTATGGTTCATCTGCTTTAAGCCTTCACCGATAAAATATCCTGCCAAAGCAATACCAATTCCTAAAAAAACGTCCATGTGTATGCCTCCATTATGTCAATGTTATGTTATACGGGCTTGGCATACTCCGGGTTTCATTATTTCAAACCTTTTCAATCTGTACACGGCCTGAAAAAAAGGTGGCGCCGCCGCCCATATCGGACAATCGGTCTGGGGTTAGCGCGTTTACAAGCTGTTTTTTTCCTTGTTCATCCGCCCATAATCCTTGGCTGACAACGACACCTGGCAGCACTTGTTCTCCAACTGCAGCGGTCAGCTGGCATTCTCCCCGGCTGTTCCAAATTCGTACAGGTGCCCCATCAACGATTCCGTGTTCTTCAGCATCTTTTGTGTTGATAAAGAGCTTTGGCGTCTTTTCAAGCTTGATATGTTTTTCATTATTGGAAAATGTTGAGTTTAAGAAATTATGGTTTGGCCCCGGAACATACATAAACGGATGTTCATTATCTGTTACAAGAGGTGTATATGTCGGTAAAGCAGGGAAGCCGTCTTGTTTCATTTTTTCTGAATATAATTCTATTTTTCCGCTTGGCGTTGGAAGTTCGCCCGGAAACAGCGGCTTTTCGCGTTTTGCTTTCATAAATGAATGCTTAGCAAGTGCATCGTAATCAATCTCTGCCAAATGCGGATTATCTGGATGGTCAAGCGCCTGGCGGATTAATACTTCATCTGAATCTTTAAGCTCCTGGTCTGTGAATCCCATGGCTTCAGCCAGTAATCGGAAAACCTCAGTGTTAGACTTGCTTTCCCCATATCTCTCAATCACCGGCTGCTGAAGCTGAATGTAATGGTGCCAGTAGGAGGTGTAAAAATCAGTATTTTCAAAAGCGGATGTTGCAGGCAGTACAATGTCCGCATATGCAGCCGTTTCCGTTAAAAACAAATCATGAACCACAGTAAACAAGTCTTCCCGCAGCAAGCCCTGTCTGACTTTGTTTGCTTCGGGTGCGACGACGGCAGGGTTCGTTCCGTAAATAAATAGAGAGCGAATAGGCGGGTCTGTTTCCAAAAGCACCTTGCCAAGCTGATTCATATTAAACGACCTCGGGGTGCGCCCTTTTAATAAGTCAGGCCGCTGCAAGGCATTTGTGTTATATTCTAAAATTCCGCTGTTATGCTTAATTGCGCCGCCCCCTGTGTGCAGCCATTGGCCGGTGATCGCCGGAAGACAGGCAATCGTCCTTACAATCATCCCGCCGTTATCGTGATGCTGGGGTCCGTTTCCGATTCTGATAAAAGAAGGGGAGGTTTCCCCGTACATTTTTGCCAGTCGGTAAATATCTTCGGTACTGACACCGGTGATCGTCGATACCTTTTTAGGATCATATTGTTTCACGTGTTCACGGAGGTCTTCATAGCCAACCGTGTACTCGGACAGAAATGCTTCATCATGCATATTTTCTTTAAATAAAATGTGCATGATGCCAAGAGCAAGTGCACTGTCGGTTCCCGGCTTTATTGGAATAAACCAATCTGCGAGACGTCCTGTTTGATTTTTATGCACATCGATCACGACAATTTTGGCACCTTGTTTTCGCGCTTTTTGGGCGATCGTAATTTGGTGCATATTTGTGCTGACCGCGTTGATTCCCCAAAAAATAAATAGTTTTGTATGAATGGTTTCCTCAGGATCGATTCCCGCGCTTATGCCCATTGTATATTTATAGCCTTCAGATCCCGCTTTGCTGCAAATCGTCCGTTCAAGCTGGCTTGACCCCATGCGGTAAAAAAAGCGGCGGTCCATTCCTTCAGCTGTCAATTTCCCCATGTTTCCGTAAAAGCTGTAAGGAAGTATGCTTTCAGCTCCCTCTTCATCAATCAGCTCTTTCCAGCGGGAGGTGATCGTATCGATTGCCTCTTCCCAAGAAATCGGTTCAAATATCGCTTGGCCTTTAGCACCTGTTCGTTTGAGCGGTGTAGTCAGCCGCTTTTCATCATATATGCGCTCCGTCATATTCCGGACTTTGTTGCATATGTTTCCGGCTGTGACAGGATGATCAGGGTCTCCTTGCACTTTTACGATTTTCCCGTCTTTTTTATGTATTAACAATCCGCACTGATCCGGGCAGTCCAGCGAGCAAACGGATTTGAAAATGCCGTTTTGTTGTGTGGCAAAAGATTTCATGGCCCAGTTCCTCTCTCTAGTTAGATATTTTGTAAGAATTATAACATTTCGGATGATAACGTCAATTCTGAAAAAAGAGATTGACATCAATCTGAGACTTCTTTATGATAAATGTATTCTTTATTCTGAAAATTACATACTCAACATTTTCTATCCAGAGAGGTGGAGGGACTGGCCCTATGAAACCTCGGCAACATTATTGTGCCAATTCCAGCAAGCGTCAGCTTGAAAGATAGGAAAGCAAGGTTTATACCGGCGTCTGCCTGTAACAGAGCGCGCCTATATATGAATCTCTTTCCATCTTCGGAAAGAGATTTTTTTTATGAAAAATACAATGAAAAGGATGTTTTGCACCATGACGGTTTTGGTTACAGCACCGTACAACGAAGAAGGACGAAAAGAGCTTGAAAACTTATTTGGCTCAGTTACTTATCAATCTTGGAAGGAACAAGGTAGGGCATATCGGGAAGATGAACTCATTCAGCTGCTAAAAGCAACAAATGCGACAGGCTTGATTACTGAACTTGATCAGGTAACAGACAGCGTATTTGCTTCTGTTCCCGAACTTTCATTTGTCGGTGTTTGCAGGGGAATGCCCTCTAATGTGGATGTGGCAGCTGCCTCAAAAAGAGGCATACCTGTTTTTTATACACCAGGGCGGAATGCACAAGCCGTTGCTGAAATGTTTATTGGAAATGTGATTTCCTTTCTGCGCCATACCAGCGCCTCGAATCAATGGCTGAAGGATGGAAAGTGGAACAGTGATTACCTGCAGGCTTATGTCAAATTTAAAGGAAATGAATTAACAGGAAAAACGGTTGGCATGATTGGGTTCGGGGCGGTTGGCCAAAGGATTGCAAAACTGCTGACTGCGTTTGACTGTAAAATAAAGTATTACGATCCATACATTCAAGACGATCATCCGCTGTATGAAAAAGTATCTCTTAAAACGGTGTTTTCAGACAGTGATATCGTTTCTGTACATCTGCCTCGTACTGAGGAAACACTTGGACTTATTGATCGGAAGCATTTTGATCTGATGAAACAGAGTGCAATTTTCGTCAATACTTCAAGAGCAGTTGTTGTAAACCGTGAAGATCTTTTATCTGTATTAAAAGAACATAAAATCAGAGGTGCGATATTAGACGTTTTTTATCATGAACCTCCAGAGGAATCAGATTATGAATTGATTTCATTGCCTAATGTTCTGGCAACACCGCATCTCGCTGGAGCAACATTTGAAGTGGAGGATCATCACGTGACGATACTGAATAAAGCCCTCAAAAAGTGGAAGGGTGGAAAAACTCTTAATATTCCGACAATGTATAACAAGGACGAACTGAAAACAGGGGTATAAGAAAGGAGGCTAAGAGAATGAAAAAACAAAAAGGCTATCTCGTTTTTGATATCGGCACAGGCAATGCGAGGGTAGCGGTCGTGAGTGTAACTGGCAGTGTTCTAACAGTTGAACGGGAGGACATCGAGTATTCCACAGAGACGCTTTACCCGGACAGCCGTTATTTTTCTCCTCAGGTGCTGTGGAAGCAGGTGATGAATTTGGCAAAACGTGCGCTATCCCGTTCGTGTGATATTGACATCATTGGTTTGACATCGACGAGCCAAAGACAGGGGATTGTTTTGATTGATCAAAACGGCAATCCTTTTCTCGGGCTGCCGAACATCGATAATCGCGGCCGAGAGTGGGAGGCGGGCATTCCCGATCGGGAAGAGATATACAGCAGCACAGGCCGCCTGCCAACTGCACTTTTTTCTGCGCTCAAGCTTTATGGATTAAAACAGCGCCAGCCCTCTTTATGGGAAAAGACTGCAAGCTTTACAAGCATCAGTGATTGGGTGACGTACCAACTGAGCGGAAGATTAACATATGAACCATCACAGGCAACAGAAACCCTGCTGTTTGATGTGAAGCAAAACACTTGGTCAGAAGAGATGTGCGACATATTCGGCTTTTCTCCATCTATCCTTCCGCCTCTTGTAAGAGCGGGAACAGCAATTGGAACGATAGCAAATGAATATGCATCCGAATTAGGCCTTTCAATAAATGCTAAGGTTATAGCAGGGGGCGGGGATACACAGCTGGCTGTCAAAAGCACCGGAGCTGGACTTGAGGACATTGTCATTGTATCAGGGACAACAACGCCAATAACCAAAATTACTGAGGATCATGGCGACACAAAACATAAAGCCTGGCTGAACTGTCATGCAGATCAAGGGCATTGGCTTGTGGAAACGAATCCGGGAATTACCGGCTTGAATTATCAAAAATTAAAACAGATTTTTTATCCGAATGAAACGTACGAAGTAATGGAGGAGGAGATTTCTGCACTTGCAAAAGAAGACCATGCATGTGTAGCGGCTCTCGGCTCTTATTTATCGGCTGAAAAGAATGCATTAACGAGAGGCGGTTTTCTTTTTGATGCCCCGCTGTCAGCACATTTAAAGAGGGCACATTTTGTACGTGCAGCGCTAGAAGAAATCGCATTTTCAATCAAATGGAACTTTGACATTTTAACAGAGGTTACTCCGTTTGAACGTGACTATGTTTGGGTGTGCGGAGGGGGATTCCAAAGCAAAGCGCTCACTCAATATATCGCGGATCTTCTTCAAAAAAAGGTTTATGTCCAAGAGGGATATCATCAGGCATCTGTGGTTGGAGCTGCGGTCATTTGCAATGAAACCTTTCAATTAACGGAGAAGATGTCAGCAAATGTCCGGGTGATCGAACCGAAGGACTGTCAGACAGAATTGGCTTTATATGAGAAATGGAAGCAAACACAGCGCTTTTTTTCAGGTTTAGAAAGCAAAGTATTGATTTAAGGCGGCACTTTTGCTGTTTTGAGGAATCATTTAATTTTCAACTTTAATAAGGTAATACGGTAATTTACTAATATGAGCATCTAAGGAGGAGACAGATATGTTGGATAAAATAGGAATACCGAAACGGCTTGCCTGGGGATTTTTAGGGGTTGTTTTGTTTATGATGGGAGATGGCCTTGAACAAGGCTGGCTCAGTCCTTTTTTGATCGAAAACGGGCTCACCGTTCAGCAGTCCGCTTCTATTTTTAGTATATACGGAATTGCGCTTGCCATAGCTTCCTGGTTTTCGGGTGTATGTCTCGAAGCATTTGGCGCAAAACGAACGATGTTTATGGGGCTGTTGTTTTATGTGATCGGTACAGCTGCTTTTATCGTATTTGGATTTGAACAGCTGAACCTGCCAGTGATGTATGTGACTTACTTCGTAAAAGGGTTAGGTTACCCGCTTTTTGCTTATTCTTTCTTGACATGGGTCATTTACAGAACACCGCAAAGCAAACTGAGCACTGCTGTCGGCTGGTTTTGGATTGCATATTGCCTCGGCATGTTTGTGTTCGGCGCTTGGTACTCAAGCTACGCGATCAAAGCGTTCGGTTATTTGAATACGCTTTGGAGCTCTATTTTCTGGGTATGTCTCGGTGCATTCTTTGCATTGTTTATCAATAAAGACCGTTTTGAAAAGAAGAAAAGAAAAAGATCAGAAACAGCCGAGGAGCTTTTAAAAGGGGTTACGATTTTATTTACAAATCCGCGCGTGCTTACAGGCGGAATCATCAGAATCATCAACAGCATTGGTACATATGGTTTTCCAGTCTTTTTGCCGATGCACATGGCCCAGCATGGAATCTCAACCAATGTGTGGCTGCAAATTTGGGGAACGATTTTTCTGGGGAACATTGTGTTTAACCTTATCTTTGGTATTGTCGGCGATAAATTCGGCTGGAAAAATACTGTTATTTGGTTCGGCGGAGTCGGCTGCGGCATTTTCACCCTCTTATTATACTACGCACCTGTTTTCTCCGGCGGAAGCTTAGCGGTTGTCAGCGTGATCGGCTTTATTTGGGGCGGTTTGCTGGCAGGCTATGTGCCGATTGGTGCAATTGTGCCGACGGTGGCAGGAAAAGATAAAGGGGCAGCCATGTCTGTATTGAATTTGGCTGCAGGTTTATCAGCGTTTGTCGGCCCTGCACTCGCTTGGCTGTTCATCGGTCTCGTCGGCGCGCAAGGCGTCGTCTGGATCTTTGCGGTCCTTTACCTTGCAAGTGCGGTCTTGACGAAATGTATTCATATACCTGAGGAAAAAGCAGTTAAGGAGGAATCATCTCCTCAATATGCATCTTAATTAGAAAGCGCCCATTTTCCGGGGCGCTTTTTATCATTTGTTCAGCAATGTAAGGATTTCCGATACGGAATGACGCAAAAATGATTGATCTGGACGGGATTTCACCATAACAGTCAGCCGATAAGAAACAGAATATAAGTCTGAGCCGTTTGTTCCACGTTAATTTCACGTCTTAGCTCGCCCGAATGTTCTCTCAAAACAAATTCATAACGGTCTCCAATGCTTTATTCTTCATTGAATTCTCGATGACGAGCCATCAACATTACCTCTTTCTGAATCGATCAGTATATAACTATTCTATAAATTATCGAGGGAGTCTAAAGAAAAATAGACAACATATTGACAATGTAATGAGAAATGTTAAGATGTATAGACAATAAGTTGTCCATTCAAGGAGGGAACATCGTGGATTATTCTAAGGAACTGAAAGATTTATTTTTAATGCAACAGTCTTACGCTACATTTTTTTCCACTTTAAACAAAATCCAATCACGCGGAGACGATTATTATGAAAGCTTAACGTCGAGGCAATTTATGACGATGGTTGCCATACTGCATTTACCGGAAGAGGAAACGACATTCAACAACATTGCAAAAAAATTAGGCACTTCAAAACAAAACATCAACAGACTTGTCAGCGGTATTGAAAAAAGAGGTTATGTCATCACTGTACCAAGTAAACGCGACAAGCGTGCAGTTAATGTGAAGATTACTGATTCAGGAAAGCGTGTCATGGAGGAATGCGGTGAAAAAGCGGTGTATTTTATGGCCGATCTATTTAAAGGCTTTTCGACGGAAGAGCTGGAAACATTGTGGATTTTATTGAAGAAACTGTACAGTTTTGACGGAGAAGAACAGGATGGTTTTGAAGAAGACGCTGCTGATTTTGACATTGAACAAAACCGAGACAATTTGAAAACAAATTTATTGCAGGAATTCGCAAAACGGAGAAAGTAAAAAGGAGAACCAACTATGAACAACGTAGCAACAGTAGAAAACTTGAAAATGCAGTATGAAAACAAAACGGCAGTAGATGGGATTTCGTTCGAAGTGAGAGAGGGGGAAGTGCTTGGCTTACTAGGTCCAAATGGTGCAGGGAAAAGCACAACCATTCATATTTTATCAGGAGTATTGTCGGCCAGTTCCGGAAATGTTTCGATATTGGGCCATAGTGTGAAAAAAGGGTCAAAGGAAATGAAGAAAGGCATCGGGATTGTGCCTCAAGATATCGCGATTTATGAGGAGATTTCCGCTGAGAAAAATGTTCGTTTTTTTGCCAGTCTTTATTCTCTTAAAGGAGAAGAACTGAAAACCCGAGTCAAAGAGGCTTTGGAGCTCGTACAGCTATATGACCGGAAAGATGACAAGCCAAAGACGTTTTCAGGCGGGATGAAAAGAAGATTAAACATTGCGTGCGCCATTGCCCATCAGCCGAAACTGATTATCATGGATGAGCCCACGGTAGGAATCGATCCGCAATCCCGGCATCACATTTTGGAATCGATAAAAGAGCTGAAAACAAAAGGCGCAAGCATCATTTACTCTACACACTATATGGAAGAAGTCGAGGCGATTTCAGATCGTATTATGATCATGAATGAAGGAAGAATTATTGCCAATGGAACAAAAGAAGAGCTGTACAGAGAAGTCAATAAAGAAATAACATACGCTTTTCAACTGGCGCATGTTCAGCGATTAAATAAAAACTCGATTAGAGAAATCATAGGAGTGACAGGAGTGGATTTCTCTGACCATCAACTAAATGTTACCGTTCAAAAGAACCAAGATCATTTGAGTGAAATCATATTAGAATTGAGTGCCCAAGGCTGCAGCATCCTAAACATGAACAAAAAAGAGGCATCGTTAGAAACGGTATTTTTAGAGCTGACGGGAAGAAATTTAAGAGATTAGGAGAGCAAAATGAGTTTGTTAAAATTGATAACATTTGATTTTATGAATATTTTAAGGAATCCGGTTCTTGTAATAGCCAATACGGCCTTTCCTTTCGTTCTCATTATGGTCATGGGCTATGTTACGAAAAGCAGCTTTGGAGCAGGCGGGGTCAGTTCTTATGATTATTACGGAGTGAATATGATGATTTTCACTGTAGCTCTGATTGCTATGACGACCTCTAATACGTTTATGGAGGAAAAGGTGAAGAAGGCGAACCTTCGTATTGTGTATGCGCCTGTTTCGACAACTAGTATTTATCTTTCTAAATTACTATCAACCTTTATATTCAGTGTCATTATGTACAGCATGAATGTGTTGATAGCCCAAACGATTTTTCATTTGAACTTTGGAGGACAATATCTTACGTATTTTATGCTTTTATTGTATGTATTTTTATTTTTCGGTTGCTGTTTTGGCACAATGTTCTGCAGTTTGTTCAAGAATGAAGAACAGGCGAATGGGATTATGCAAATTCCGATAGCTTTTTTTGTTTTCTTTGGCGGCGTATTTTTCGGAATTCATAGATTTGGAGATACCGTCAATCAGATATCGATTCTTTCTCCGATTAAATGGGTAACAGAATGTTCATTTCGTCTCATTTATGATCATGATTTCAGTATGCTGCTGCCTGTTATGTCAGGACTAATATTGGCTTCAATCATTTGTATTGCCGTTTCTCATGTTGTATTTAAGCCGGAGGGATATATATGCTGAGTTTATTCCAAAACAGGTGGGAGCGAATCCTGACCAAAAAAGCCATTATTATCATTGCATTAATCATTATCCCTCTGATGATTGGCGTTGCGATTATGTTTTCCGGGAAGCCGGTTTTCAAAGAAACAATCGCTTTTGTTACAGAACTGGACGAAGTTCATCATTTGCCGAGTGATTCTGCATTTAGAGTGGTAACGGTACATCAGAAGCCGAAGTTTTCTGATCTGATGTTAGGGAAATACGCAGCCATTGTAGAAAAAAATCAACTTGATTACAAAGTAACCACGTTGAAAAGTAAAGCGGATCAAAAAATGATTCAGCAATTTTTTGAGACTGGAGAAATGCCAGGTAGCTACCGGGGAGAGGATGAATTAAGGACGGAACGGGGAACGGGAACGAATATATTAGGCTTTATCATGATGCTTGTATTGATGCAAGGTGTGGCATTAGCTGCGTTATATCCAGAAGACCGGATGCTCAAAACCTTCAAAAGGATTTTAGTGTCTCCCGTGCATGTGGGGAAATATTTGTTGGTTCAGTTTATCTTTACTTTTTTATGTTTATACATACCCACTTACTTGGCCATCCTGATTACAAATGTACTCTTTCATGCTGAAATTGGTTTCCGTTTAAATATTCTTGCTGGGTTACTGGGTGTTCTTACAGTGCTTGCAACAGCATTCGCTATCTTTATGGCTTCTGTGATGGATCGAAACATCAGTTTGATGACGAGTGGTATCAGTGTGATCACGTGTGTATTGTCAGGCTGTTTTATTTCTTTTGCTCCACATCATCCAATATTGAATGCTCTTTGTGCGATACTGCCGCAAAAAGCGTATATGACTTTCATTCACGGGGTAGAAATGGGGGATTCAATGTGGGAATACAAAACTCAGGTTATATATATTTTGATGTGGTCGGCTGCGTTTTGTTTCCTTGGGGATTTTATCACAAGAAGAAGAACCAATAAAGGGATTTATGAGTAGGGGAAAAAAGTTATTAGCTTTGTTTTAAGAGATGAAAATCTTGTAGGGATTGATCAAGAATCAAAACGTCACAGCTGGTGCAGGTCATGAGTCGGACATTTTAAAGGAAAGGGGATGTGCGCACAGACCAAGAGAATGCCGTCATTCTCTTGGTTTTACAATAGAGTACACATTTGTATCATATGGAGTACCATTTTGATACATGTACTGTCTTAAAACACCTTCTTTTTGAAACCCCATTTTTAGAAGCAGAAGATTTGATGCTTCATTAGCGGTAAATACAACTGCGCCAATACGCGTCAGTCCAAGGGCAGAAAATCCGTAAGATACGACCTTTGAAATGACTTCTGATGCAAATCCGTTTCGCCAATGCTCGGGGATGATTTCATAACCGATTTCCGCGCGCCTATGCTTTTGGGCCAGAGCGTGAAAGCCAATTGTTCCGATCAGTTCTTTCGTGTCCCGTCTTTCAATTCCCCACCGTATACCGCGTTTTTCTTGATAGAGGGCAGCAAACGTTTGAATCATTGAAATGGCCTGTTCTATAGATTCCATGTTTTCAAGCCCATAATAGCGTGTCACCTCATCGTTTGAGAAACAAGCAAAAATGGCTTCCGCGTCCTGATCTGTGATTTGCCTAAGTATAAGCCGATCCGTTTCTAATATAGGAAACATTCAACCACTCCCCACGTTTGTGTTTTTGTTTATCATATCCCTTTTATTTCCTCTTTTCTATAGCGAAATCAACCAATGCAGCAAAGGAACGAATTTGTGTTTCTAGTTGCTCTTTGTTTTTACTGAATTGTTTCAAACGATGGCCGTTCGCGCCTGATGGATGTGGAAAGCCGTTAAGGCAAATCAAATTCTGGAGGCTGTGCTGTCTGATCAATGTTTCACATACTGTTTCGGCCGCTTTTCCTAACGGAATGAGAAGAGCTGGTCCCGTCACATGGTTAAGCTCCGCAGGGAAGTGCCCAAAAGCATAAGTGCTTAGAATAGGAGAATGAGTGATAGCCGGTTTGTATCCGGTATAGTTTTTTTGCTGGATAAAGACAGGATATTTAATAACGGAAGTTGTATGGAGCATATGCCGTAATTCTCCAAAAAGCTTTGCAGCGCTTTGAATGCCGAAAGCTTGCGGCAGCCCGCATAAATCCAGCATGGTGATAAGGTTATGTCTCATCGACCCGGAGAAACCCGCTGCTATTTTTGTATCTACCGCCATTTGCTCAAGAGTGCGGCCTTGCCGCAGACTTTCGACTGCTGTTTCGTACGCTGTTTTCATCTGGGAAAAACCCGGCGTGATCCCGGCAATCACAATCGTAGCAGTCCGATTGATATATTCATTATGAGGTGAATAGTAGATGTCAAGTTCATTTTCTTGATGGAGATAAAATGGAGAAATAAGTAAATCCGACTTTGTAAGTGAAGAGGGAATAGAATGTAGTTTTTCTGCGAACTCCTTTAAGCAACTGTGGTTTACAATCATGCGAAAGCCTCCTCAAAAAATGATATCCCATTGTCCATTCTGATCGAAACAACGGGATATCATTCATCATGACCTGCTATTTAAATGGCCAGCCTGCCACACCTCTTTAACGGCTTTAGGAACTTCTTTCACTTCAGCTGCGGTCTGCTGAAACGCGGATTTTTTCATTTGGACATCCTGATGAATCTTCTTTTGTTTTTGCGTCAGCAGCTCTGTTTCTGTTTTTAATCCTTCGATTTGTTTTTGCATAGCCTGCGTAACAGAGGAAAGCTCCTTTAGTGCAGGGTCCATTTTTTTCTTGTTTTGAATCACAGTAACTCCTAAGAAGATAATAGAAACTGCTAATACTGCAAGACTGATATAAACAATAATCATATGTTCACTCCTTTTCTTATGTCATTACCCTGTATCCGTTTTTTTAATCAGAAGAAATGATATTTACACAGTTCGTTTGATTTGCGTATTGGATGTATTGTACTTATAATGTGATATCGTACATATGTAAACAAAGAAAGGGTGCTTCAATTGCAAAGTTTACAACATAAAACTGCACTAATCACAGGCGGAGGCAGAGGAATTGGCCGCGCTACTGCTCTGGCGCTTGCCAAAGAAGGCGTGAATATCGGGTTAATTGGCCGGACTTCCGCTAATGTAGAAAAAGTGGCTGAAGAAGTCAAAGCGCTTGGTGTAAAAGCTGCATTTGCTGCTGCAGATGTAAAAGATGCCGATCAGGTTAATCAAGCTGTAGCTCAAGTGAAGGAACAGCTTGGTGATATCGATATCCTCATTAATAACGCCGGCATCAGCAAATTTGGCGGTTTCTTAGATCTGTCAGCCGATGAGTGGGAAAATATTATTCAAGTCAACCTAATGGGTGTGTACCATGTCACGCGCGCGGTGCTTCCGGAAATGATCGAACGCAAAGCCGGAGACATCATTAATATTTCATCTACAGCGGGCCAAAGAGGAGCAGCTGTAACAAGTGCTTACAGCGCTTCTAAATTTGCCGTTCTCGGGTTAACAGAGTCTCTTATGCAAGAAGTGAGAAAACATAATATCAGAGTCAGCGCGTTAACGCCGAGCACTGTCGCTAGTGATATGTCTATCGAATTGAACTTAACAGACGGTAACCCTGAAAAAGTTATGCAGCCTGAGGATCTTGCTGAGTACATGGTGGCACAATTGAAATTAGATCCACGCATTTTCATCAAAACAGCGGGATTATGGTCAACAAATCCTTAAAAATGAAAACCTGTCGAAAGACAGGTTTTTTTATTTGAATAAAATCCGTACCGGTAAAATGCGGTATGTAAACCTGACAATCGTTTAAATTGAAGATAGCAGTGAATGCAGGCTATAATAGAACTAAGAAAACTATGTACCAAATGTTCAGTAGGAATTTATTTTCTCCGCTACACCTATAATCAGTAAACATGAAATGACTGGACTATCTGTATTTAATATAAAGAAGGAAAACAATAAAAGAAAATTGAATATTTAGTACATAGTGTTGTCAGTGACAGAAGAAGGAGTGCATATGATGAAAGAAGAAAAAAGGAGTTCAACAGGCTTTTTAGTGAAACAGCGCGCATTTTTGAAGCTTTATATGATAACGATGACAGAGCAAGAGAGACTCTATGGGTTAAAGCTGCTTGAAGTACTTCGGTCTGAATTTAAAGAGATTGGTTTTAAACCAAATCATACAGAAGTATACCGGTCTTTGCATGAGCTTCTTGATGACGGGATATTAAAACAAATTAAAGTAAAAAAAGAAGGGGCTAAGCTCCAGGAAGTCGTCCTCTATCAATTTAAAGATTACGAAGCTGCCAAGCTATATAAAAAACAGCTGAAGGTAGAGCTGGATCGCTGTAAAAAACTGATTGAAAAAGCTCTCTCAGATAATTTTTAATAGAAACAAACACCCGGCGCAGCAGTATGAACCGGGTGTTTTCTGCTTTTCATTATACATATTTGTCGAAAAGAAACAATACAAATCAATGATGACCTTCAAACTTGACATCATTTCCTCACGTGGTAACATTTTAAACGTGTGAAAATGCGAACAAAAAAGCGAACAAAGGAGATGTTACCGATCTTTGATCAAAAGAAAGTAGCCTTTATAGGAGCAGGATCTATGGCGGAAGGAATGATATCAGGTATCGTTCGTGCCAACAAAATCCCGAAACAAAACATCTGCGTTACAAACCGCAGCAATACAGAGCGATTAACTGAACTTGAACTTCAATATGGCATTAAAGGCGCCTTGCCAAACCAGCTATGTATTGAAGACATGGATGTACTCATTTTGGCAATGAAGCCAAAAGACGCCGAAAACGCTCTGTCATCACTAAAATCACGTATTCAACCCCATCAATTAATATTGTCGGTCCTTGCCGGCATAACCACCTCTTTTATTGAACAATCATTGCTTAATGAACAGCCGGTTGTCAGAGTGATGCCCAACACTTCCAGTATGATTGGCGCTTCTGCAACAGCTATTGCCCTTGGCAAATATGTGTCGGAAGACCTGAAGAAGCTGGCCGAAGCATTGCTCGGATGCATGGGCGAAGTCTATACAATCCAAGAAAATCAAATGGATATATTCACCGGAATTGCAGGCAGCGGCCCCGCGTATTTTTATTATTTAATGGAATTCATTGAAAAGACAGGCGAGGAAGCGGGCCTCGATAAACAGTTATCTCGAAGCATCGGCGCACAGACACTTTTAGGTGCCGCAAAAATGCTCATGGAAACAGGAGAACATCCTGAGATCTTAAGAGATAATATCACGTCACCGAACGGAACGACAGCAGCGGGGCTGCAAGCCTTGAAAAAGAGCGGCGGCGGAGAAGCGATTTCTCAAGCGATAAAGCATGCGGCTAAGCGTTCAAAGGAAATCAGCGAAGATATCGAAAAAACTGCAGCGCCGCTATCAGGAGTGATAAAGTGACGCCTGATACAAGCATGAAAAGAGTCGTTGTGAAGATTGGAAGCAGTTCATTAACAAGCCTTCATGGAGAAATCAGCATTCGAAAATTAGAAGCGCTGGTCGACCAGGTCGTCAAACTCAAAGACGCCGGTTATGAAGTGATTTTGGTTTCCTCAGGCGCAGTGGCGGCGGGATATCGGAAGCTCGGATTTATCCAAAGGCCCGAGAAGCTTCCAGAAAAACAAGCATCAGCTTCAATCGGTCAGGGATTGCTGATGGAGGCTTATTCAAAGCTGTTCTTGGCACACGGCTATGTCGCATCCCAAATTTTAATTACGAGAAGCGATTTTTCTGATGAATATCGATACAACAATGTCAGGAATACAATGAATGTACTGCTCGAGCGCGGCATTATCCCGATCATAAACGAGAATGACACAGTTACTGTCAATCGGCTCAAGTTTGGCGACAATGATACGCTCGCGGCAAAAGTCGCAGGTTTGATTGATGCAGATATGCTTGTGATTTTATCAGATATAGACGGATTATATGACGGCAATCCGCGCACAAATCCAGAAGCGAAAAGGATACAGCGGGTAAGTGAAATAACACCTGACATCGAAGCATGCGCAGGTGACACTGGAAGCATCGTTGGCACCGGCGGCATGCGTTCTAAGCTTGATGCGTTTAAAATCGTAATGGCGTCTGGCATTAAAGGTTTCCTAGGTCAGGCAGATGCCGGCGATATTTTATACCACGCCGTTCATGAACAGGCGGAAGGCACCTATTTTGAAGCAGAAGGAACGCTTCCGTTGAATCAAAAGGAGAAATGGATCGCTTTTAATTCCGGCCCGGAAGGTGAAATGTTTTTATCAGATGATTGTTCACGAAAAATAACAAACGGCCAATCGAGTTTATACCTGGACGGTGTACAGAAGATTAAAGGGAAATTCAAAAGCGGTTCAGTTGTTCGGCTGATGGATTCAAAAGGGACGGAAATCGGCCTTGGAATCGTCAATTACTCTTCTGTACAGCTTCAAGAACCGGAAAAGAAAAAGGAATTGACAAACAGAGCTCTAATTGATCAAGAAGCATTTGTTTGCCATGTGGATTTTTCTTTACCTGTAAATTAATTTGCAGAAAAAAACCCGAAGCTTCTATATAGAAGCTCGGGTTCATTTTTTTATTGATACTGCTCCAGCTTAGAGAAAAATTGAATGACAAACTCATAAAAATCATTCGCAGAAGGCGCAAGCTCTCTATTTTTCGGTTTAATGATTCCGACAGTCCGTTTTACTTGAGGGAACTCAATTGGAATTTTCACAGTAAACCGAGGTGTTGTTTCAGCAAAAGTACTTTCAGGCAGAAGGGTAACGCCCATTCCTGCGGACACTAACCCTTTGATAGCATCCAAATCCTCACCCTCCGTGGAAACGAGAGGAGCAAAGCCTGCTTGTTTGCAAGTATCAATTGCCATCTCTCTAAGTACAAATCCTTCCGGGAACAATACAAATTGGTCGTTGCGCAAATCGATTAAATGAACCGTTTTTTGTTTAGCAAGCGGATGATTTAATGGAACAAGCGCGTAAATTTTTTCAGTAAATAATATTTTTCCCGTTATGTCAGAGAAATTCGTCGGCACCGGCCCTAATAAGGCCAGATCAATATCGCGGTTTCTGACAGCTTCAATCAGAAACTTATAGGAGCCTTGGCGCAGCAAAAATTCGACGTGCGGATATTCTTCTTTAAACGCTGAAATGACAGTCGGCAAAAGCTGGCTGGCGAGGCTTGTAGGAAAGCCGATCTTTACCGTTCCGCGATGCGGGTCAAGATACTCATCAATTTGCTCTTTCGCATAATCAATGGCTTTCATCGCCGTTTTCACATGAATCAAAAATTCTTTTCCGATTGGCGTGAGTTTGATATTTCTCCCTTCACGCTCAAATAAGGTCACATTTAATTCTTCTTCAAGATTGGCAATTTGTCTGCTGATTGCTGATTGGGCCACATGCAAATGATCAGCGGCTTCTGAAACGTGTTCTCTTTCAGCCACCTCCATAAAATAACGCAGTTGGCGCAGCTCCATGTTTGTCTCACATCCATCTATCTCATTTTGAGATTCTTTTGATCTAAATTATATATTGTTTATATCGTTTTGAAAACCTACAATGATTATAGAGTTGTTAGATTTTATGACCGGTATTATCGGAAATTGATCGGGGGAGAGGAATTATGACGTACAATCAAATGCCAAAAGCTCAAGGTCTCTACCGTCCTGAATTTGAACATGATGCATGCGGAATCGGCCTATATGCACACTTAAAGGGCAAGCAGACTCACGACATTGTCAAACAAGGACTTAAGATGCTTTGCCAGCTAGACCATAGAGGAGGGCAAGGCAGTGATCCGGATACAGGAGACGGAGCCGGCTTACTGGTTCAAATCCCTGATGCTTTCTTTAGAAAAGAGTGCAAAGACATCAATCTGCCAGAAAAAGAACGTTACGGGGTAGGAATGGTCTTTTTCTCACAGAAAGAAGATGAAAGAAAAAAAATTGAAAAGCAAATCAATGCACTGATTGAACAAGAAGGCCAAGTCGTTCTTGGATGGAGAACTGTACCTGTAAATGTCGGAAAAATCGGAACAGTGGCACAAAAAAGCTGTCCGTTTGTCCGTCAGGTATTTATCGGCGCAAGTTCTGATCTAAAGGACAATTTATCTTTTGAACGAAAATTGTATGTCATTCGTAAACAGGCTGAAAATTGGGGAGTAACGGAAGGTCTTGATTTTTATTTTGCCAGTCTTTCAAGCCAGACCATTGTTTACAAAGGCCTTTTAACACCTGAACAGGTTGATGCATTTTATTCTGATCTGCAAGACGAAGCATTCGTTTCTGCTTTTGCGCTCGTTCATTCACGCTTCAGTACCAACACATTCCCTACATGGGAAAGAGCGCATCCTAACCGCTATTTGGTTCACAATGGTGAAATTAACACCCTTCGCGGAAATATCAACTGGATGAGAGCACGTGAGCAGCAATTTGTTTCTGAAAGCTTCGGTGAGGACTTAAACAAGATTTTGCCGATTCTCAATGCTGATGGCAGTGACTCTTCCATTTTGGATAACGCATTTGAGTTTTTTGTGATGGCTGGACGCAAACCGGCACATACGGCAATGATGCTCATTCCAGAGCCTTGGACGGAAAATACGCATATGTCCAAGGAAAAAAGGGCGTTCTACGAGTACCATAGCTCCCTGATGGAGCCTTGGGACGGACCGACAGCTATTTCATTTACTGACGGTAAACAAATCGGGGCGATCCTTGATCGGAATGGTCTCCGTCCGGCCCGTTATTATGTCACAAAAGATGATTATATTATTTTCTCATCTGAAGTAGGCGTTATTGAAGTTGAACAGGAGAACGTTTTATATAAAAACCGCCTTGAGCCTGGGAAAATGCTTTTAATCGACCTGGAAGAAGGCCGTATTATCTCCGATGAAGAAGTCAAAACACAAATTGCAACTGAGTATCCGTATCAAAAATGGCTTGAAGAAGAGCTTGTACAAGTAAATCCTGATCCGGAGTCAAGAGAAGAAGAACAATTTAGTGATCTTCTTACTCGCCAGAAGGCATTCGGATACACATATGAAGATATCCAAAAATATCTAATTCCTGTTATTAAAGAAGGCAAAGATCCCCTTGGTTCAATGGGGAATGATGCTCCGCTTGCTGTACTTTCTGACCGAGCGCAATCACTGTTTAACTACTTTAAACAGCTGTTTGCACAAGTAACGAACCCGCCAATCGACGCGATTCGTGAGCAGCTTGTCACTTCAACGATGACTTGGCTCGGTGCGGAAGGCGACCTACTTCATCCGAGTGAACGAAATGTTCGCCGGATTAAACTGTATACACCTGTTTTATCCAATGAACAGTTTTACGCATTGAAAACGATTGTTCATCCTGATTTAAAAAGCCAAAAAATTGATGTGCTGTTTTCAGAGGATCTTGAACGCGGTTTAAAGGACATGTTCACACAGGCAGAGAAAGCCATCAGCCAAGGCGTAAGTTTGTTAATTTTATCAGACAAAAAGATGAACGAACGACTGACACCAATTCCGCCGCTTCTGGCAGTAAGCGCACTGCACCAGCACTTAATCCGCAAAGGGCTGCGTACGAAGGTCAGCATTATTGTGGAATCAGGAGAAGCGCGTGAAGTGCATCACTTTGCAGCGTTAATCGGTTATGGCGCAGATGCGATTAACCCTTATCTCGCTTATGCGACCTACAAGCAGGAAATTGATGAAGGCCGTTTGGATATCAGCTATGAAGAAGCGGTTAGCAAATATGGAAAAAGCATTACTGAGGGCGTCGTAAAAGTGATGTCCAAGATGGGAATTTCAACTGTGCAAAGCTACAGAGGCGCACAAATCTTTGAGGCGGTAGGAATCAGCCGCGATGTGATCGACCGCTATTTCACAGGTACTGCATCACAGCTAGGCGGCATCGATTTACAAACAATTGCAGAAGAGGCACAGCGCCGCCACCGGGAAGCGTATCAGGATGATTACAGCAAAACGCTTGAACCGGGAAGTGACTTCCAATGGAGAAATGGCGGAGAGCATCATGCGTTTAATCCGAAAACGATTCATACTTTGCAATGGGCGTGCCGCAGAAATGATTACAATCTGTTTAAACAGTATACAAAAGCGGCTGATGAAGAACGCATCGGATTTTTGCGGAACTTGTTCGCATTTGACGGAAACCGCAAGCCTTTGAAGTTGGAGGAGGTTGAATCCGCTGAATCGATTGTCAAACGTTTTAAAACGGGTGCGATGTCATTCGGGTCCTTGAGTAAGGAAGCGCACGAAGCTTTAGCAATCGCAATGAACCGTCTTGGAGGAAAAAGCAACAGCGGTGAAGGCGGAGAAGATCCCAAACGCTTTGTTCCAGATGAGAACGGCGATGATAGAAGAAGTGCGATCAAACAAATTGCATCCGGACGGTTTGGTGTCAAAAGCCATTACCTCGTCAATGCTGATGAGCTGCAGATTAAAATGGCTCAAGGTGCTAAGCCGGGTGAAGGCGGGCAGCTTCCTGGCAACAAGGTATATCCATGGGTTGCCGATGTCCGCGGGTCAACGCCAGGTGTCGGATTAATCTCACCTCCGCCACACCATGACATTTATTCGATTGAGGATTTAGCCCAGCTGATCCACGATTTGAAAAATGCCAACCGTGACGCAAGAATCAGCGTAAAGCTGGTGTCAAAAGCAGGTGTAGGAACAATCGCTGCAGGTGTTGCCAAAGCGACTGCAGATGTCATTGTGATCAGCGGCTATGACGGAGGTACAGGCGCTTCTCCGAAAACCAGTATTAAACATACAGGGCTTCCGTGGGAGCTTGGCCTTGCAGAAGCACATCAAACACTAATGCTGAACGGACTTCGTGACCGTGTTGTATTAGAAACAGACGGAAAGCTCATGACGGGCCGCGACGTTGTGATGGCTGCCTTGCTCGGCGCCGAAGAATTTGGTTTCGCAACGGCTCCGTTAGTTGTACTCGGCTGTGTCATGATGCGTGCCTGCCATTTGGATACATGCCCTGTCGGTGTAGCGACACAAAACCCAGAGCTTCGCAAAAAGTTCATGGGGGATCCTGACCATATTGTGAACTATATGCTGTTCATTGCTGAAGAGGTTCGTGAGTACATGGCTGCGTTAGGCTTCAAGACATTTGATGAAATGATCGGCCGCACTGATGTACTTCATGTAAGTGAACGGGCAAAGGAGCACTGGAAAGCAAGCCAGCTTGATTTGTCTACCCTTCTTTATCAGCCTGAAGGGGTGCGGACATTCCAATCGCCGCAAAATCATAAAATTGATCAATCACTTGATATTACAGCGATTCTCCCGGCCGTACAAGAAGCCATCGAATCTGGAAAAGAAGCTGATATTTCGATTGAAATCAATAATACAAACCGTGTAGCCGGAACGATAACCGGCAGTGAAATCTCAAAGCGTTACGGAGAAGAAGGTCTTCCTGAAGATACAATCAAGCTGCACTTTACCGGATCAGCCGGCCAAAGCTTTGGAGCTTTCGTTCCTAAAGGGATGACGCTTTATTTGGACGGAGACTCAAATGATTACGTCGGAAAAGGGCTTTCTGGCGGAAAAATCATCGTCAAGTCACCAGAAGGATTCAACTCTGCTTCGGATGACAATGTCATTATCGGCAACGTGGCTTTTTACGGTGCGACAAGCGGAGAAGCATATATTAACGGACGTGCTGGTGAACGCTTTGCCGTTCGAAACAGCGGTGTGAACGTAGTTGTAGAAGGTATTGGCGACCACGGCTGTGAATACATGACTGGCGGCAGCGTTGTCGTTCTCGGTGATGTAGGCAAAAACTTTGCGGCAGGTATGTCCGGCGGAATCGCTTATGTACTGGCCGAAGATGTCAAAGCGTTTAAACGCAAATGCAACCTTGAGATGATTTTATTTGAATCATTAGAGGACGAGAAAGAAATCCAGCAAATCAAAGCAATGCTTGAAAGACATACTGCATATACAAACAGCCAAAAAGCAGAAGATTTGCTTGATCAATGGGAAGACAGTGTGAAAAAATTCGTCAAAGTCATTCCGAAAAACTATAAACAAATGCTCGCAAGCATCGAAGAGCAAAAAGCTGCAGGTTTATCAGATGAAGAAGCCATCATGTTCGCTTTTGAGGCCAACACGAAGCCAAAGCAGAATACAGCAGCATCGGGACAAAAACAAGCGGTAGTACAGTAAGGAAGGGGAGAGGAACATGGGGAAACCAACTGGATTTATGGAGATCAAACGAGAAAAACCTGCGGAGCGGGACCCTCTCACTCGCTTAAAGGATTGGAAAGAATATTCTGCTCCTTTTTCAGAAGAAGCATCGAAACGGCAGGGGGCGCGGTGCATGGATTGCGGTACACCGTTTTGCCAGATCGGTGCGGACATTAACGGATTTACATCCGGCTGTCCGATTTACAACTTAATTCCTGAATGGAATGATCTTGTCTACCGGGGCAGATGGAAGGAAGCATTGGAACGCCTGTTGAAAACAAACAACTTTCCTGAATTCACAGGGCGGGTATGTCCCGCTCCTTGTGAAGGATCATGCACTTTAGCGATTTCAGACCCGGCCGTATCAATTAAAAACATCGAGCGGACCATTATCGATAAAGGATTTGAGAATGGCTGGATTCAACCTAGAATTCCAAAAAAACGAACAGGCAAAAAAGTCGCCATCGTCGGGTCGGGCCCAGCCGGACTGGCGAGTGCTGACCAGCTGAATCAAGCGGGGCATTCTGTCACTGTTTTTGAGCGCTCAGACAGAGCGGGCGGCCTTTTAACATACGGCATTCCAAACATGAAGCTTGAGAAGGGCATTGTAGAACGCCGAATTAAATTGCTGACGCAAGAGGGAATTGATTTTGTCACGAACACAGAAATCGGTGTTGACATTACAGCTGATGAGCTAAAGGAGCAATTTGATGCTGTGATCTTATGCACAGGCGCTCAAAAACAGCGGGACCTCTTAATTGAAGGACGCGACTCAAAAGGAGTCCATTACGCAATGGACTACCTCACACTTGCAACAAAAAGCTATTTAGATTCTAATTTTAAAGACAAGCAATTCATTGATGCCAAAGGGAAAGATGTCATCGTAATCGGAGGCGGAGATACAGGAGCTGACTGTGTGGCTACCGCTCTGCGTCAAAAAGCCAAAAGCGTGCACCAATTCGGCAAACACCCGAAACTTCCGCCAGCCCGCACGAATGACAATATGTGGCCTGAACAGCCACACGTCTTTACGCTTGAATATGCATACGAGGAAGCAGAAGCAAAATTCGGAAGAGATCCGAGAGAATACTCCATTCAAACGACAAAAATGGTTGCGGATAAAAACGGAAAGCTGAAAGAGCTTCATACCATCCAAATGGAAAAAGTGAAAAATGAGCATGGAAAATACGAGTTCCGCGAGCTGCCTGGAACTGAAAAAGTATGGCCTGCTCAGCTTGTCTTTATCGCTATCGGCTTTGAAGGCACAGAACAGCCGCTGTTGAAACAGTTCGGTGTTGATTCAGTAAATAACAAAATCAGTGCAGCATATGGGGATTATCAAACAAATATCGATGGTGTATTCGCCGCAGGGGATGCAAGAAGAGGGCAAAGCTTAATCGTATGGGCGATTAATGAAGGCCGTGAAGTGGCGCGTGAAGTGGATCGATATTTGATGGGGAGTTCAGTTCTTCCGTAAAAAAGGGGATTATCATATAAGAGAAACCGGTCTGGCTGCCAGCCGGTTTCTTTTTTTATTCCATTACGATCCCGATGTTTCCAAACTGTCTGCCTTCCTGCATTCTTTTATATGCTTCACATGCTTTTTCTAAAGGATATATCCGGTCAATTACAGGCCGCAGCTTATGTTTGTCAATGAAAGCGAGCATAGCTTGAAATTCCTCACCGCTTCCCATCGAGGTTCCCAAAACATTGACCTGAGGAAAGAATAAAGAACGCACCGGAAAACTGAGATTATTTCCTGAGCTTGCCCCAAAGCTGACAATACGGCCATTTGGTTTTACATGGCGGAAGTATTCCGAAAAGAGGGCAGGTCCTATGCTGTCAAGAACAACATCTATCTTTTTTCCCTGCAACTGCTCATCCCAATTGTTGTAGCTGTCAAATGCGTAATCAGCACCTAATTGCAGCGCCCTTTTTCTTTTCTCCTCACTGCGGGAGGTCACGCTTACTGTTGCCCCAATCGCTTTAGCCATCAATAAAGCGTAGGTTGCCACACCGCTGCCGATGCCGGGTATCAATAGATGCTCGCCTTTTTTTAATTGCCCCTTTGTAAACAGAGCCCGATATGCGGTTAAAGCGGATAAAGGTAGAACGCCCGCTTCTTCCCAAGATAAATAAGCAGGTTTTTTGATTGCATTTTGTGAAGGAATGATCACATATTCAGCAAGTGTTCCGTCCGAAGGACCTCCCAGAATCTCAGGTACAGGTGGAACATTTTCTGTCAAATCCCAGTTCAATGTCGGGAAAATGACTACTTCTGTCTGAACAGTAACATTTTTCACGCCTTCACCAATCTCTTCGATGATACCCGCGCCGTCAGAACCCAGTATCATGTGAGGATCTTGTTCAGATTTGTTTTTCATAAGAAACAAGTCACGATGATTCAGGCCTGCAGATTTTAATTTAACCTTTACCTCTCCGTATCCAGGCTTTGTTGATGGAACGTCCTGAACTGATAACCCCAGAAGACCGGCTTTTCCGTTGTGAATTACAGCTTTCATGCTGTCTGCCTCCTCATTGAATTGTATTTTCATATCTTTACTTATTTTACATAGCGGTTTTCTTCGAGTAAAATGAACAAATATGAAAGCCAATATCACTTTTCATCATAGCAAGCAGGTGAGAGCGCGTGGAAAGCGGAGATTTAAAAATTTTTCAGGCTGTTGCTCGCGAAGGAAGCATAACGAAAGCAGCCCAAATGCTGAATTATGTTCAGTCGAATGTGACAGCCAGAGTGCATAACCTTGAGGAAGATTTGAATATCAGGCTTTTTCATCGAACGAATCGGGGAATGAAGCTGACTGCTGCAGGAGAAAATCTTTTACAATATGCAGATCAAGTATTATCGCTGTTAGACCAAGCTGAAAAATCGACCCGAATGAGCAGGCAACCAAAAGGGCCTTTGCGGATCGGATCACTGGAAACGACGACGGTAACGCATCTGCCTGAGCATGCAGCATCCTTCCTCAGGCGTTTTCCTGAAGTGGATTTATCAGTGAACACAGCTGATACGCATCATTTGATTCAACAGGTTCTTGATCATAAAGTTGATGGCGCTTTTGTATATGGGCCGGTTGAACACGCTGCAGTTAGACAACTCCATGTCTCCCATGATGAATTAGTTTTGATTTCATCACGAGAAGGGACGGCAGAAGACATGCTTCAGCAGCCGATGCTCTTTTTTGGGGCTGGCTGTTCTCATCGTGACAGGGTCAAAAGATTACTAGAGGAAGCAGGCATACACAATCAAAAAATCATAGAGTTTGGCACATTGGAGGCTATTATAAAAGGTGTTTCCGCTGGGATGGGTACGGCGCTGCTCCCAAAGTCCGCTGTTGACTGCTCCGAGCATCGTACAAATGTATGGATTCATCAATTGCCACCAGCATATCAAGACTTAGAGATCGTCTTTATATACAGGAAAGACTTTTTTATTACGAGTGCGTTTCAGACATTTCTTGATGAGATAAACGAAATGAAAAGATGAAGATAGACGTGCATTAGCAGAATAAAGATTTTGTCAAAGAAGCAGTCATCCTTCTGTCATTTTGGATTGCAATCAGGGATACAGAGCATTACCAATGCCCGTTGTTATTAAAGATCTGCATGAAAAAACTGTACTCATTTGAAGCGAGTACAGTTTTTTAATTTATTTACGTTTTAAATTAATGCCGATCGCCGCGCCGTTTCTGCTTGAATCAGCTACACCTTTAAAGGTGCCGTTTTCATGGTCGATCGATATGCTTTGCACGTTTCCAATATCCACCGGACTTGTGCCAAATTTGTGGCCCATACCGTTTAGCTTGCTGAGGACATCTTTAGGAACTCCGTCTTCGTAACGGTAAGAGCTCATGCTGTTTGTATAAATTCTCGGCTCTTCAACAGCTGCTTTTAATTCCATACCATATTCAATGTGGTAGAGAATGGTTTGCAAAACGGATGAAATAATTGTAGCCCCGCCAGGAGATCCAACAGTGAGGACAGGCTTGTCATCCTTAAATAAAATCGTCGGGGTCATGCTGCTTAAAGGCCGTTTGTTTGGCTGTACTTCGTTAGCTCCGCCTGGTATCGCATCAAAATCCGTTAATTCATTGTTTAAAATAACACCGTAATCAGGGACCATAATACCCGTTCCGAATAGCTGTTCGATTGTTGTTGTGTAAGAAACAACATTTCCCCATCGATCAGCAACTGTAAAGTGGGTTGTTTGGCCTTCTACTTTGTCTTTCGGCTGTTCAACTTGTTTATAGTTTGCTGATCCTTCTTGGTATTTCCAAGGGTCACCGGCTTTCGGTTTTTTATTCACTTGATCTAGGTTGATTAATTGCTGGCGTTCTTTGATATAATCGGGGTGAAGCAGGCCTTTGAGAGGAACATTTACAAATTCGGGATCACCTGCGTAAGACGCACGGTCGGCATATGACAAATGCATCGTTTCAGCAAGCAGCTGATATTTTTCCCATGAGCGGACATCGTATTGTGAAAGGTTAAAATCATCAAGGATTTTTAGCATTTGCAATAAGAAAATACCGCCGGAGCTTGGAGGAGGAGTAGTAGCGATTTGATAGCCTTGATAGTCTCCCCAAATCGGTTCATCAATTGTAATGTCGTAATTTTCTAAATCTTTTTCTGTCATTGATCCGCCGAAATCCTGGACAGTGTCAGAAAGCGTCTTGGCGAATTTTCCTTTATAAAAAGCGTCAGTGCCTTTGGAGCGAATAAGCTTAAATGTTTTAGCCAAATCCTTTTGAATAAGGGTATCTCCTTCTTTAAGCGGTTCGCCATTTGGTAAAAATACATCTTTTGCGGCAGTCCGTGAAAGCTTTTCCTGATAATCAGAAATGGCCTCTGCCAACACCGAATCAATCGGAAAGCCTTTTTCAGCGAGTTTAATAGAAGGGGTAATTAATTGCTTCATCGAACGGGTTCCCCATTTATCCAAGGCTTCTTCCAGCCCTTTCAGAGTGCCTGGAACACCAACGGCAGTACCTTTTGTTACACGTTCAGAGAAAGGAATTGCTTTGCCGTTTTCGTCCAGAAACATATCAGGAGTTGCGCCTGCTGGAGCACGCTCACGGCTGTCGATTATCGTTGTATCCTTCGTTTTTCCGTCATACACCATCATAAAACCGCCGCCGCCAATACCTGACATCATCGGCTCTGTTACATTGAGTGCAAATTGAATGGCAACCGCTGCGTCAATAGCATTTCCTCCTTTTTTCAGCACATCAGCACCGATTTCAGAAGCAAGAGGATGTGCGGTCGCAACCATGCCGTCTTTTCCAACATCTACTTGTTTGTACTCATCGTAGCTTTTGGGCGGTTTTTTAGCTTCCGCGTGAAAAGGGACACTTCCAGCGACTAACAGAACACTAAGCAGAGCTGTTAAACAGACGTTCCACGTTCTTTTCATGTTCTCCCTCCTATATGAAGCTGTATTGTTACAATCTTAGCGTAAAAAAATTACAGCGTTTTCACAAGTGACAAATGGTATATTATATAGTACATAAAGCCGTTTTTCTGTGCAAAATTGATTATATTGATATGAGCCATGTGCTATATTAGAATCAGCATACGGATTAAGAAGGGACTCCTATATGTATTTAACGATTGAAGAAACAGCAGAATATACAAATCTTTCAGAGGATTATATTAAAAGCTTGGTGCTCGAAGGGAAAATCAGAGCCGTTCATGACGGGGAGCAATTTTTGATTTATAAGGCGCAGTTCAAAACGCATCTCGAACAGCTGGAAAATTACAAAGCACTGGTGCAGGAAATATTAAATGAACCGATCCCGGAAGATATTGATGTAAAAGATGAGGATTAGGACACAATTTGAAATTGTGTCTTTTTTTGTATGTTTTTTGCGGAAGCTCCAGAAAATCAGGAGCGTCAGATTTCGTTTTAAGAGGTTTTTTGATGATTAATAGGGGGATAAGTATCCAAGAGGTTAAAAGCTTTATAATAGGCTTTAAAGTTTATTTTATAGGGTGAAGGTTGGAAGAAGCTTTTTTAAAAGCTTATGTAACACTATGTATATTATGTTACATAAATGCCGCCGCACTTTGACATTCAACGTTTTTCAGCTATAATAATAACATAGACCTCAAAACGTTACATAACGGTTTTTAAGGAGTTTTTTGATGCATATTGTACAGCCGATTCGCAGTCTAGAGAAAATCCAAGAAGTCAAACAGTATTTGCTTAACAAAAACAAGCGGGATTATTTTCTGTTTATTTTCGGCATCAACAGCGCGCTCCGCATTTCTGATATTCTGCCGCTGCAAGTGAAGGACGTTCAAAATAAAGATCATTTATGGGCGACTGAAAGCAAAACGAAAAAGAAAAGAAAGATTCTTATTTTAGAATCGCTGAAACAGGAAATATACGAGTATACGAAAGACATGAAGGAAAACGAATATCTTTTTAAATCAGTGCGGACCAGGAAGCCGATTTCCCGCATTCAGGCCTACAGAATTTTAAGAGAGGCCGCTGCGGCGTGCGGACTTGAGGAGATAGGGACGCATACACTCCGGAAAACGTTTGGCTATCATTTTTATCAGCGAACGAAAGACATCGCCGAGCTGCAGAGAATACTGAATCATTCATCACCATCAATTACAATGCGCTATATCGGTATTGATGAAGATACGACAAGAGCCGCGTATAAGGTTTTTGGAGGGCTTTAATACAAATCGCTTGAAAATATTGATCATCAGAGCTACTATATAAATACCAAAAGCTCTAGTAGCACAGCGGATAGTGCAGCAGTTTCCTAAACTGCAGGTCGGGAGTTCGAATCTCTCCTAGAGCGTTATATTCACAAAAAGACAACAGGCACTTTTCGCCTGTTGTCTTTCTTTATGCAAACCAAATAAAAAACGCCCGCTTATACCGGGCGTTTTTCTTATATAACTGCGTCAAATTGATTGACTTTCCATTTTTTATTTTCTTTCACGAATGTCACTTTCCGTTTTGCAGAAGGGGATCCGTCTAATGTAGGGACGGTAAATTCGTATGTGATTGTGCCGCCTTTTTTAGAGATCAGTTTAGCAGTTGATTTTTTCCAATTCAAAAGATTGTCTCCGTCACCGATTGGAACAGCAAGCTTTCCTTTTGAAACAGTGAAATGATAATCTTTAAAGCCTTTTTCGATTGCTGTTTTTGTAAAAATAGGAGTTAAGTAATTCACCGCTTTTGCTTTAGTGCCTAGATCACTGCACATGTATACATATTGAAGATTTTGATACTCGAATGTGCCTGATGGGCAAACTGCTTTTTTCACCTTCGGATTGTGGCCGCTCATGGTGTTCCAAAAATGTTCTCTAGCGGATAATGCCAACTGTAATGCTTGTTTTTGTGATAAATCGCCTGATGTATTTTTCGCAAATGCATTTGTGCTTAATGACAGAATAAGTGCAATGGTTGTTAGAAATAGAAGACATTTTTTCATTATCGCTCTCTCCTTCAAAATCTCTTTCTCTTATGTTACAAATGTTACAATAATTACGGATAGATTACAATACTTTTGCATAAATTATTTTTTATTCTTTTACTCACAAAAAATACGCCATTACTTGCTAGTTTATTCTTCATAAGCTAAAAAGATGTGTAAAATTAGAAGAATCGGGAAGGGTTTCATATGTGCAGTGATGAATAATAACATGTTACATATCCTGTTTTTGTCAAAAAATGAGGGCATGTTTAAAAACGATTTCAAATAAAGGAGTCCTTTAATATGGAAACATCACAAGAACCTCTTGTAACTCTAAAGAAAAGCAAACCATCAGTTTGGCGGTCGATGTCACTCTTTTTAGTGCCGCTTCTGCTGAGCAATGTGCTGCAATCAGTCGGCCAGCTAGTCGGGATGATGGCTGTAGGCAGATGGCTCGGTGTTGATGCAGTGGCAGCTGTATCATCCTTTTTCCCGTTATTTTTTCTTTTAATCTCATTTACGATTGGGATCGGTTCAGGAAGTTCGATTCTGATCGGACAAGCTTACGGAGCGAAAAATGAGGAACGGCTAAAGGCTGTTGTCGGGACGACGCTCACGTTTACATTTTTATTAGGCGTTGTGTTAGCCGTCATCGGCAGTATTTTCACCCTGGATATCCTTCGTTTAATGGGCACGCCTGAAAATGTCATTCATGTCAGCGCTAACTATGCACGTATTTTATTTTATGCTATGCCGTTTATGTTTTTATATTTTGCATATACTACCTTTTTGCGCGGAACAGGAGATTCCAAGACACCGTTTTATACGCTGATTGTGAGCACGGTCATCAACATCGCGCTTTTGCCTGTTTTAATCCTTGGCATGTTTGGTTTTCCGAAACTGGGCATATACGGCTCGGCATATGCAACTGTCATTTCCACGATTGCGACTTTTCTCGTGTTAATGGTGTATTTACGAAAGCGAAAACACCCGCTGCAATTTGATAAAACAGTGCGTCGTTATTTGAAAATGGATAAGGAACTGCTGGTTCTCCTGCTGCGTCTTGGGGTCCCAGCAAGCATCAATATGATTCTTGTCTCATTATCAGAGATAGCGGTTATTTCATTCGTCAATCATTACGGCTCTAATGCAACAGCTGCATACGGAGTGGTCAACCAGGTGGCCAGCTATGTACAGATGCCGGCCGTCAGCCTTGGTATTGCGGTTTCTATTTTCGCTGCGCAATCGATCGGAGCGAACGAGTTTGACCGCTTAAAGCAGGTCATTCGCGTGGGGATTTGGCTGAATTATATCATTGGCGGCGTACTGATCATTCTGATCTATGTTTTTTCACATCAGATTTTATCGTTATTTTTAACCGAGCAAGAGACGCTTTACATTGCGCACCGTCTTTTGATGATTACATTGTGGAGCTATTTGCTGTTTGGAAATGCCCAAATTATTTCTGCAACGATGCGGGCAAGCGGAACGGTTTTATGGCCGACCGTCATCAGTATTTTTGCAATCTGGGGAGTAGAGGTGCCTGTCGCTTTCGTCCTTTCTCACTATACAAAGCTTGAAATACTCGGCGTCTGGGTCGGTTATCCAGCTGCGTTTGCCGTCAGCTTGCTGTTGATTTATGGGTATTATCAATTCGTCTGGAAAAAGAAACAAATCACACGTCTCATCCAATAGCCTTCGAATCACACCGTTCATAAGTTTGAACGGTGTTTTTTTATTTGATAGGGGAAAATATAAAATGGAGGAAATATGGTACAGTACATTGAATTCTTATACTAGCAATGAATCAAGGAGAGGTTGAGTAAACATGGCAAACTTTATTGAGAAAATCACGTATTTGGGAACGCCGGCCATCAAAGCGGGCAACGAATATCTAGAAATGATTGTTGTCCCTGAGTGGGGGAGCAACGTCATTTCTCTCGTGGACAAAACAACAAAAGTCCAGCTTTTGCGTGAACCGGAAACAGCAGAAAGTTTTCACGACACACCAACATTGTATGGCATTCCAATCCTGTTCCCGCCTAACCGCATAAGTGACGGTACATTCAGTTTCCGGGGCAGAACGTATCATTTTGATATCAACGAGAAGGATAAACACAACCATCTTCATGGGTTTCTTTACCATGAAAAGTGGAACGTAGTGACCGCGAAGAAAACTGATGAAGAAGTGATTGTTGAAACAGAAATTGATCTTTCTGAGCTCCCCCATGTGTATAAGCAATTTCCTCACCATGCCGTCGTTCGGATGACATACACGGTAAAAGGGAATACTCTATTTAAACATGCGACGGTCATGAACAAAGGAAAGGAAGCGTTTCCTTGGGGAATTGGTTATCATACTACATTTGTGTTTCCGGCAGAAAGCTCGTTATTCTCCCTGACAGCAGATCAGCAATGGGAGTTGGATGAACGCCTGCTGCCGACCGGGAAACTGATGGATGTACCGAATAAAGAAGCTTTGCATGAAGGAATGGGTTTGCGCCACAAGCAGCTGGATGATGTCTTTTTATCTTCTTATCAGAAGAGGGGCGGAGAAAACCAGGCAGTCATTTATCATCAGCATGCACATATCAGCATTATTTATAAGGCAGATGAACAGTTTAAACATTGGGTTGTATACAATGCTGACGGAAAACAAGGGTATTTATGCCCTGAACCTTACACATGGGTGACAAACGCAGTGAATCTTGATTTACCTTCGTCACTCACTGGTTTACAAGTGCTGGAGCCGGGAGAAGAAACAACAGCTAAAAGCAGTATCACCATTGAACTGAATCATCAATAGCCAATGATGAAGCGCAGAGAGGCGGGGAAATTAATGAAAAAAAGCATAAAGCTTTATGTTGCTGTTTTACTGCTTTTCGTCGTTGCTTCGGTGCCTTATATGCATCAGGCTGCGCTTGCCGCTGAAAAACAAGATGCACTTTCCGGGCAGATCGATAAGATTTTAGCTGATCATCCTGCCCTCGAAGGCGCAATGGCCGGCATCACCGTTCGCTCTGCGGAAACAGGTGCTGTTCTATATGAACATTCAGGAGACACCCGAATGAGGCCTGCCTCTTCTCTAAAGCTTTTGACAGCGGCCGCGGCACTTTCTGTCCTTGGCGAGAACTATTCTTTTACAACCGAGGTCCGGACGGATGGAACACTGAAAGGGAAAAAGCTGAATGGTAACCTTTATTTGAAAGGGAAAGGCGATCCGACACTTTTACCATCTGATTTTGACAAAATGGCTGAGAAATTGAAACATTCCGGCGTAAAAGTAATTAAAGGCAATCTGATCGGTGATGATACGTGGCATGATGACATGCGATTATCACCTGATATGCCTTGGAGCGATGAATACACATATTATGGCGCGCCAATCTCCGCTCTAACAGCGTCTCCAAACGAAGACTATGATGCAGGCACTGTGATTGTTGAAGTCACCCCAAATCAAAAAGAAGGGGAAGAGCCTGCCGTGTCTGTCTCTCCGAAAACCGATTATATAACGATAAAGAACGATGCTGAAACGACTGCTGCCGGTTCAGAGAAAGACCTCACAATCGAAAGAGAGCATGGAACAAACACGATTACAATTGAAGGGAGCGTACCGGTTGACGCAAACAAAACAAAGGAATGGATTTCTGTCTGGGAGCCTGCCGTCCCTGAGTGGGGGAGCAACGTCATTTCTCTCGTGGACAAAACAACAAAAGTCCAGCTTTTGCGTGAACCGGAAACAGCAGAAAGTTTTCACGACACACCAACATTGTATGGCATTCCAATCCTGTTCCCGCCTAACCGCATAAGTGACGGTACATTCAGTTTCCGGGGCAGAACGTATCATTTTGATATCAACGAGAAGGATAAACACAACCATCTTCATGGGTTTCTTTACCATGAAAAGTGGAACGTAGTGACCGCGAAGAAAACTGATGAAGAAGTGATTGTTGAAACAGAAATTGATCTTTCTGAGCTCCCCCATGTGTATAAGCAATTTCCTCACCATGCCGTCGTTCGGATGACATACACGGTAAAAGGGAATACTCTATTTAAACATGCGACGGTCATGAACAAAGGAAAGGAAGCGTTTCCTTGGGGAATTGGTTATCATACTACATTTGTGTTTCCGGCAGAAAGCTCGTTATTCTCCCTGACAGCAGATCAGCAATGGGAGTTGGATGAACGCCTGCTGCCGACCGGGAAACTGATGGATGTACCGAATAAAGAAGCTTTGCATGAAGGAATGGGTTTGCGCCACAAGCAGCTGGATGATGTCTTTTTATCTTCTTATCAGAAGAGGGGCGGAGAAAACCAGGCAGTCATTTATCATCAGCATGCACATATCAGCATTATTTATAAGGCAGATGAACAGTTTAAACATTGGGTTGTATACAATGCTGACGGAAAACAAGGGTATTTATGCCCTGAACCTTACACATGGGTGACAAACGCAGTGAATCTTGATTTACCTTCGTCACTCACTGGTTTACAAGTGCTGGAGCCGGGAGAAGAAACAACAGCTAAAAGCAGTATCACCATTGAACTGAATCATCAATAGCCAATGATGAAGCGCAGAGAGGCGGGGAAATTAATGAAAAAAAGCATAAAGCTTTATGTTGCTGTTTTACTGCTTTTCGTCGTTGCTTCGGTGCCTTATATGCATCAGGCTGCGCTTGCCGCTGAAAAACAAGATGCACTTTCCGGGCAGATCGATAAGATTTTAGCTGATCATCCTGCCCTCGAAGGCGCAATGGCCGGCATCACCGTTCGCTCTGCGGAAACAGGTGCTGTTCTATATGAACATTCAGGAGACACCCGAATGAGGCCTGCCTCTTCTCTAAAGCTTTTGACAGCGGCCGCGGCACTTTCTGTCCTTGGCGAGAACTATTCTTTTACAACCGAGGTCCGGACGGATGGAACACTGAAAGGGAAAAAGCTGAATGGTAACCTTTATTTGAAAGGGAAAGGCGATCCGACACTTTTACCATCTGATTTTGACAAAATGGCTGAGAAATTGAAACATTCCGGCGTAAAAGTAATTAAAGGCAATCTGATCGGTGATGATACGTGGCATGATGACATGCGATTATCACCTGATATGCCTTGGAGCGATGAATACACATATTATGGCGCGCCAATCTCCGCTCTAACAGCGTCTCCAAACGAAGACTATGATGCAGGCACTGTGATTGTTGAAGTCACCCCAAATCAAAAAGAAGGGGAAGAGCCTGCCGTGTCTGTCTCTCCGAAAACCGATTATATAACGATAAAGAACGATGCTGAAACGACTGCTGCCGGTTCAGAGAAAGACCTCACAATCGAAAGAGAGCATGGAACAAACACGATTACAATTGAAGGGAGCGTACCGGTTGACGCAAACAAAACAAAGGAATGGATTTCTGTCTGGGAGCCTGCCGGATATGCCTTAGATTTATTTAAGCAGTCACTAAAAAAACAAGGAATTACTGTGAAAGGGGACATCAAGACGGGTGAAGCACCTAGTTCTTCAGATGTGCTGCTCTCTCATCGCTCAATGCCTTTATCGAAACTTTTTGTGCCGTTCATGAAATTAAGTAATAACGGACATGCCGAAGTGCTCGTAAAAGAGATGGGGAAAGTGAAAAAAGGAGAAGGGAGCTGGGAAAAGGGGCTCGAAGTGTTAAACAGTACGCTTCCGGAATTTGGTGTTGATTCTAAATCACTCGTCTTAAGGGACGGATCAGGAATCTCACATATTGATGCTGTATCCTCAGATCAACTTTCACAGCTGTTATATGACATTCAGGATCAGAGTTGGTTCTCGGCTTATCTAAATTCTTTACCTGTTGCGGGGAATCCTGACAGAATGGTGGGCGGAACGCTGAGAAACCGCATGAAAGACACTCCTGCACAAGGAAAAGTAAGAGCAAAAACCGGATCGCTCAGTACGGTAAGCTCTCTATCGGGGTACGCAGAAACAAAGAGCGGAAAAAAACTTGTTTTCTCTATTCTTCTAAATGGATTGATTGATGAAGAGGATGGAAAAGATATTGAGGATCAAATCGCTGTCATTTTGGCAAATCAATAATAGCGGCAGACCTGTTTTCCATGAGAAAACAGGTTTTTTTATGTCTGTCTTTGTCGAACCTTCCAATAATTAGAAGAATGATGCACAAAAGCAAATTAGTTCGATTAAAAAGTAGTGTATAAGACCTTATGTAAAACAATACTTTTATCACTTTATATCCGGAAATTTGATAAAAAAAGAAACGAAAAATAAAGAAATAATACTATATTCAAAAAAATGTTATAAAAATTTAATGTTTTTTATTGTACTTTAAAAAATATCCGTTAATATAGTGCATATATGGATTATATAGTCATATAATTTCTTTTATTGTCATTTTTCTGCTTTTTTCTACTTTTTCTTATCCTCTTATTATGAGAACTGGAGGGAATCCGTTGAGCGAACATATTTATTCTTTAACCCATGCCCAAAGGAGAGTGTGGTTTACCGAACTGCTGGAGCCAGATACCAGCATTTGCAATCTCACAGCCTGTGTGAAATTCAAAGGCAATATTGAGCTTGATACTCTGGACGGAGCGCTGAATCATTCCATCTCCCGCAACGACGCCATTAGATTTCAGCTGTTAGAAGGAGAAGAGCTTGAGCCGCGATTGCACCTTACTGAATATAAATATTATCCACTTAGAATAATTGATTTTTCAAATGTTGAAATGATAGAAATAGAGCAATGGATTCAGGATCAAGCGAGCATTCCATTTGAACTGTTCAACTCGCCTCTTTATCAATTTTACCTCCTTAGAATTGACTCTCATGAAGTTTGGCTATTTGCGAAATTCCATCATATCATAATGGATGGAATCTCTTTAAACGTGATGGGAAATCAAATTATAGATCTTTATCAAAAAATAAAAAAGAAAGATCCTTTACCTGATCAGCCGGAACCTTCTTACTTGAGCTACATCGAAAAAGAGAGTCAATATCTACAATCTCCGCGGTTTGCAAAGGACCGTTTATTTTGGACGCAAACCTTTGAGCACCCGTTGGAATACCACTCGTTAGCCGACCAGACGTCCTTACAAAAACAGAGCACATCTGCATCCAGAGACACCATCATTCTTTCACCTGATCTAGAGCAAACGATTCGAATCTTCTGCGAAGAACACAAGATCAATATCATTTCCTTATTTATGGCTTCATTTTACATATGCATCAGCCGAATCACTTCTAAAAAAGATCTTGCCATTGGCACCTACTATGGCAACAGAGGGTCAAAGGCTGAAAAAGAAATGCTCGGCATGTTCGTTAGTTCTCTTCCAATCAGAATAACGGTTGATCCTGACACAGATTTTCTTTCCTTTGTCCGCACAATAGGCAGGGAACAGCTTTCTGTTATGCGTCATCAACGGTTTCCTTATAATTTGCTTGTAAATGAATTAAGAAATGAACAGAAGGATTTACACAACCTTATCGGTATATCTATGCAGTATCAGCCACTTCAGTGGCACAATGCAGATGATTTTGACTATGAAACAGCGCTTTATTTCAGCGGATACACCGCGAACGAACTTTCAGTTCAAATACAAGAACGGATAGACAATGGAACCATTCAATTAAATTTCGACTATCAAAATACCTTGTTTTCTCTTGAGGATATTAAACGAATACAATCTCATCTGCTTACCATACTGGAAAACGCCCTTAAACATCCGCACAGCTTTATAAGAGAATTAGATATGACGAATACAAGAGAAAAGCAAAAATTGTTGTATGAGTTTAACAAGACGGAAGCTGTTTCGCCTAAAGCTTTCACCCTGCATGGGCTGTTTGAGCGACAGGCAGCTTTCACACCGGAGCGGCTGGCCATTCGCTTTTCAGGCGGTTCGCTGACATACGCTGAGCTTGATATGTACGCCAGCCGGCTGGCTGCGCACCTTGCGGCACGCGGCGTCACAAACGAAAGTATCGTCGGTGTCCTGTCTGAACGCTCACCTGACATGCTGATCGCTGTCCTTGCTGTATTGAAGGCCGGCGGGGCGTATTTGCCGCTTGATCCTGCGTATCCAAAGGAGCGGCTGAGCTACATGCTGAAAGACAGCGGGGCATCGCTCTTGCTGACACAGCCGGGATGCTCCGCACCAAACTTTTCTGGCGAAACGCTTGAAGTGGACATGACATCTCTTGCGAGCGAAAAAGCAGAAAACCATGAGTTTACTCCTGCTGACGGCGGATCTCTCGCCTATGTCATCTATACATCGGGCTCTACCGGGCAGCCGAAAGGAGTGGCCGTTGAGCACCGTCAGGCTGTTTCCTTTCTGACCGGCATGCAGCACCAGTTTCCGCTTTCGGAAGATGACATTGTCATGGTGAAAACCTCTTTTTCCTTTGATGCGTCTGTGTGGCAGCTGTTTTGGTGGTCGCTTTCCGGTGCTTCGGCGTATCTGCTTCCGCCCGGCTGGGAGAAAGATCCGGCATTGATCGTAAAAGCCATTCATCAGGAAAACGTGACAACGGCTCATTTTATTCCGGCTATGCTGAACAGCTTTCTCGATCAAGCGGAAATCGAAAGGTTGCGTGACAGCACAAGCCTGAAACGTGTATTCGCCGGAGGTGAACCGCTTGCGCCGCGTACGGCAGCCCGTTTTGCTTCTGTATTGCCGCAGGTATCATTAATCCATGGCTACGGGCTGACAGAAGCAACGGTAGACGCGGCATTTTACGTGTTAGATCCAGAACGGGACAGGGATCGTTTGCGGATTCCGATTGGGAAGCCCGTACCTGGTGCGCGTTTGTATGTTTTAGATCCGTATTTAGCCGTACAGCCTTCCGGTGTCGCTGGCGAACTGTACATTGCCGGAGCGGGTGTTGCCAGAGGTTATTTGAATCGGCCGGCATTAACGGAGGAGCGTTTTCTAGAAGACCCGTTTTACCCGGGGGAACGCATGTACAAAACCGGGGATGTGGCGCGCTGGCTCCCTGACGGGAATATTGAATTCCTCGGGCGCACGGATGATCAGGTGAAAATCCGCGGCTACCGGATTGAGCCGGGAGAAATTGAAGCGGCACTAAGAAGCATAGAAGGTGTAAGAGAGGCGGCCGTTACCGTACGGACAGACAGCGGTGAGCCGGAATTATGCGCTTATGTAGAAGGGCTCCAAAGAAACGAAGTGCGGGCACAGCTTGAGAGACTGTTGCCGGGCTACATGGTCCCAGCCTATATGATAGAAATGAAACAGTGGCCGGTTACGCCAAGCGGAAAGCTCGACCGAAACGCCCTGCCAGCTCCTGGCGGAGCGGCAGATGCGGAGACCTACACAGCGCCGAGAAACGTGACTGAGATGAAGCTTTCTCAGCTGTGGGAGGACGTGCTGAAAAATGGCCCTGTCGGGATTCACGACAACTTTTTTGACCGCGGGGGACATTCCTTAAAAGCAACGGCGCTTGTCTCACGGATCACCAAAGAATTCGATGTACAGGTGCCGCTAAAAGATGTGTTTGCCCATCCGACAGTAGAAGGACTGGCTGCCGTTATCCGTGAAGGAACGGACAGTCCATATGAAGCGATTAAGCCCGCTGAAAAACAGGAAACCTATCCGGTTTCCTCTGCCCAAAAGCGGATTTATGTCCTTCAGCAGCTGGAAGACGGAGGGACAGGCTACAATATGCCGGCTGTGTTAGAGCTCGAAGGGAAGCTCAACCCTGAAAGGATGGACAGAGCTTTCCAAGAGCTGATCAAGCGCCACGAGTCGCTTCGAACCGCCTTCGAACAGGACGAAGGAGGCGATCCGGTGCAGCGCATCCATGACGAGGTGCCGTTTACGTTACAGACTACAGTTCTCGGCGAACGAACCGAACAGGAGGCCGCAGCCGCATTTATCAAACCGTTTGATCTCAGCCAAGCGCCGCTGTTCCGTGCCCAAATCGTAAAGGTATCAGATGAGCGGCACCTGTTGCTGGTTGATATGCATCACATCATTTCAGACGGTGTTTCCGTCAACATTCTGATTCAAGAATTCGGCGAGCTGTACAATAATCGGAAGCTTCCGGCGCTGCGCATTCAATATAAAGATTATGCCGTATGGCAAGAAGGATTCAAAACAGGAGACGCGTACAAAACGCAAGAGGCGTACTGGCTGAAGCAGCTCGAGGGCGAGCTGCCTGTGCTGGATCTCCCCGCTGATCATGCCCGCCCGCCGGTGCGAAGCTTCGCTGGTGACAAGGTCTCATTTACGCTGGATCAAGAGGTTGCATCAGGCCTTCACAAGCTGGCACGAGAAAACGGAAGCACACTGTACATGGTGCTCCTTGCGGCTTACACCGCGTTCTTGTCACGCTTAAGCGGACAGGAGGATATCATCGTCGGCTCGCCAATCGCCGGCCGGCCGCATAAGGATCTTGAGCCGATACTCGGCATGTTTGTGAACACGCTGGCGCTTCGGACACGCCCGGAGGGCGGGAAGCCATTCGTACAGTATTTGCAGGAAGTGCGTGAGACAGCATTGGAAGCCTTTGAGCACCAAGATTACCCGTTCGAAGAGCTTGTCGATAAGCTTGGATTGACACGAGATATGAGCCGGAACCCAGTGTTTGATGCGATGTTAGTTGTTCAAAATAATGATTACGAGCCATTGTATCTTCATGATTTGAAAATGAAGCCGGCACAAGTTTCTCATCTCGTTTCTAAATTCGATTTGACACTACAGGCATCTGAGGGCGACGGAAACATTCATTTCCTTTTTGAATATTCAACCGCATTGTTCGAGAAAACCACCATTGAACGCTGGGTATCGCATTTAACAAATGTACTTAGCATCATCGGCAAAAACCCGGAGGTGACACTCAACCATATCGACATCCTGACCCAAGAAGAGCGGCACCAGCTGCTTAATGAGTTTAACACCGGGCAAGCGAATCAATACGGAGTTCAAACAATCAGTCAATTGTTTGAGCAGCAAGCTGCACGAACACCAAAAGCTTCTGCACTTGTCAGCGGAGACAAAACACTGACGTATCAAGAGTTGGACGAGTGGTCCAATGGAATCGCACGTGCATTGCGCAGCCGAGGTGTTAAGCCGGACACACCAGTAGGCATCATGATGCATCGTTCGTTCAGTATGATAGCATCCATACTTGGTGTGTGGAAAGCCGGAGGCTGTTACGTTCCCATCGATCCTGAATACCCGACAGAACGGAAACGCTATATCCTCAGCGACAGCGGAACGAAACTGCTGATGACAATAAATGAAGCGGATCGGGAAGCACTTGCTGACTTTGAAGGAGAGATCTTAGCGATAGAAAGTGTAGAGGCATACGACAAATCACCGCTGCCGCAAGTATCGTCTGCTCATCATTTGGCTTATATCATTTATACCTCTGGAACGACGGGCCGTCCAAAAGGGGTAATGGTCGAGCATAAAGGTATTGCCAACACTCTTCAGTGGCGGCGAAACGCTTATGCATTCAACGAGACAGATACCATTCTGCAGCTCTTTTCTTTCTCATTTGACGGCTTTATAACGAGTATGTTTACACCGCTTTTGTCAGGTGCAAAAGCCGTTTTGCTTCATGAAGAGGAAGCGAAGGATATTCTGGCCATTAAGCATCAGCTGTCTCGTCAACGGATTACACATATGATTATTGTGCCTGTTTTATATCGAGCGCTTTTGGACATAGTGCAGCCGGAAGATGTAAAGACACTTAGAGTCGTCACACTGGCGGGAGAAGCGGCTGACCGCGAATTGATCGACCGCAGCTTAGCTATATGTCCGCATACCGAACTCGCCAACGAATATGGACCGACAGAAAACAGCGTGGCGACTACCGTCATGAGACATAAGGAAAAGCAGGCATACGTAAGCATCGGCCAGCCGATTGACGGGACTCAAGTGCTGATTTTAAATAGCAATCATCAGCTTCAGCCAATCGGTGTTGCGGGAGAGCTTTGTATAGCAGGAACAGGGCTTGCAAGAGGGTACGTTAATCTTCCAGAACTGACAGAGAGAGCATTCACGCAGAATCCATTTAAACCCGAAACACGAATGTACCGAACAGGAGACGCCGCCAGATGGATGGCCGACGGAACACTCGAATATCTCGGAAGAATCGATGATCAAGTCAAAATCAGAGGATACCGTGTAGAAACGAAAGAAATTGAATCGGTCATCCGGTGTATAAATGGTGTAAAAGACGCCGCAGTAGTTGCTCATGAAACAGCGTCAGGACAAACCGAATTAAGCGCTTATGTGGTGACAAAACCAGAGTTGAGCACAAATGCTGTACGCTCAGAATTACAAAACAAGCTGCCGGTGTTTATGCACCCTGCGTTTATTGAAAAACTGGACTCACTTCCATTGTCACCAAACGGCAAGCTGGATCGCGGAGCACTTCCAAAACCTGTATACAACCACGAAGGTGAACGTCCATTCCTCCCGCCAGCCAGCAAAATGGAGCAAATACTGGCAGATATATGGAAAGAAGTACTGGGGGCAGAAAAGATCGGAACAGCTGATTCGTTCTTTGAACTTGGCGGAGATTCAATCAAAGCGTTACAGGTATCTGCGCGGCTTCACCGGATAGGCAAGCAAATGGCAGTGAAAGATTTGTTTAGCCATCCGACCATTCAAGAATTGGCAGCTTATATCCGTGATTCAGATACAAGTTCCAGCCAAGCTGCGGTTGAGGGAGACGTACAATGGTCGCCTGTTCAAAAATGGTTTCTTTCTCAAGATATAAAAGAAAAACACCATTTTAATCAGTCCGTAATGCTGCATCGAAGCACCTCTGTACAAGAAGACGCACTGCGAAAAACGTTAAAAGCAATAACGTGTCATCATGATGCGCTGCGAATGGTGTTTACACAGAATGAACAAGGAAAGTGGGATCAGTATAATCGGCCGCTCAGTCATTCGGACGACGCGTTGTACGGCCTTCAGATGATTGATTTATGCACTGATGGAAATAGACCGTATGAACCTATTATCAAGCGCCATGTACTTGATATTCAGCAGAAAATGGATTTGAAGAATGGTCCGCTGCTGCAAGCCGGTCTTTTCCACACAATTGACGGTGATTTCTTATTTTTATCTGCTCATCACCTCGTCGTTGACGGTATTTCATGGCGGGTTCTGCTTGAAGATTTGGCTTTAGGGTATCGCCAAGCTGCAGGCGGGGAGGATATCAAACTGCCGCCTAAAACAAGCTCATTTAAAGCGTATGCGAAAAAGCTCTCTGACTACGCTGAAAGCCAGCAGCTCATGAAACAGCTCAAGTATTGGCGCGAAGCCGAAGAGTATCAAACAGAGGCATTGCCTTTTGATCACATTGATGGAACTAGAGCACACGAGGGACAACGGTCCACGATTTCGTTTACCTTAAACGAGAAAGAGACAGCAGCACTCTTAAAAGACGCCAACAGCGCATATAACACTGATACGCAGGACATGCTGCTCGCTTCTGTCATTCTTGCGCTGCGCCATTGGACCAATCAATCCGCCTTCAAACTATCATTAGAGGGCCACGGGCGAGAGGATGTATTAGAAGGAATAGATGTGAGCCGGACGGTTGGATGGTTTACCGCCATTTATCCGTTATTGGTTAAATTGAACGCAGACTTGCCAGATTCGGAAGAATACATGGTTCATGTGCTAAAAACAACAAAAGATACACTGAGACGTGTACCTGACAAAGGATTCGGCTACGGTGTCATCAAATATTTGACTTCGCCTGGCAAAAAAGACATCAATTTCACAGGTGCACCAGAAATCAGCTTTAATTATCTTGGTCAATTTGAAAGCGGCCGCACAGCTGAAGTACCTGAGGAGGACGCCTTCTCATTCTCTCCGCTGGGTGCCGGGGGTGATATCAGCACAACATGGAACCGTGAACAGTCGCTGGATATCAGTGCAATCGCTGCAGAAGGGAAAATGACTGTCAATATGACTTATGACACTACCCGTTTTCAGCACAAAACCATCGAACAGCTTAGCGAAACATGCCGTCAATTTTTATTACAGCTGATCGAACACTGCCAGAACAAAAGAGAAACAGAAAAGACGATCAGTGATTTTGATGATCAAGAACTGACCGAGGACGCCCTGCAAGAGATCGCTGATATGCTCAGTTTTCACTAATGAATCCGTGAAGAAAGGTGCAGACACTATGGATAACATTAAAAAAATCAAGAACATTTATCCTCTGAGTCACATGCAGGAGGGAATGCTCTTTCATTCCTTCCTCCGTAAAGAGGAGGGGGCATACGTTGAGCAGTCGCTCTTCACCATTAAAGGAAGCCTCAGCTATAAATGGTTTCAGCGCAGCATTCAAGCCATTATCGACCGCCATGATATTTTCAGAACCGTGTTTTTGCCGCACGTCCCGCATTTGTCGGGACCTCGGCAAGTCGTGATGACAGAACGTGAATTCCATTTGTACAGCGAAGACATTTCTCATCTGCCAACAAACGACCAGAATGAGTATATTGAACGCTTTAAAGAGAAGGACAAGCAAAAAGGCTTTGATCTGCAAAAAGACATGCTGATGCGGATTTCTCTGTTCAAAACAGCTGAAGATGAGCATGTCTGTCTTTGGAGTCACCATCACATTTTAATGGACGGATGGTGCCTAGGTATTGTTATGCAGGAATTTATGCAAATTTATCAATCGATTCATGCAGGAAAACCGCTTTCATTAGACCCTGTCCGTCCGTACAGCACCTATATTTCCTGGCTGACAAACCGAGACAAAGAAAAAGCAGCGGCCTACTGGGATACCTATTTAAAAAACTACAGCACTCCATCACCTCTGCCTCGTGTGTCTGATAAAGAAACAAAAGAAGGTTATCACCGTGAAGATTTGATATTTTCATTAAATAAACCACTGACAGACAAGCTCAAAGAGACTGCCAAACAACATGGCGTCACGCTCGCTACCCTTATTCAGACGGTCTGGGGTGTGATGCTGCAGCAATATAACCGCACAGACGACGTTGTGTTTGGCGCAGTTGTATCAGGAAGACCGTCAGAAATCCCGGGCGTGGAGCAAATGATAGGGTTGTTTATCAATACCATACCGATTCGCATTAAAACACATCAAGACGAAACGTTTCACGAGCTGCTCATACGCTGCCAGAAAGAAATGCTGGAAGCTGAGCCATTTACCTGCCAGCCTTTATTTGATATTCAGGCAAACACCGCATTAAAACAGGAACTGATTGATCACATTATCGTCTTTGAAAACTATCCGTTACAGCAGAAAATCGCCGATTCCGCTGATCAAACCGATTCACCGCTGCAAATCGATCAAGTTCAAGTATCCGAGCAATCAGGATATAACTTTAATCTTGTCGTTGCTCCCGGCGAAGAGCTTGTCATCAAGTTCAGCTATAATGCATTCGTTTACGATGCTGCCTGGATCAGCTGTATCAAGAGGCAATTTACGCAAGCGCTTAGCACAGCGGCACAGCACCCTCATATGCCAATTGCTGATTTTTCTTTTCTTTATGCAACAGAAAAAGGTCACACAGTTCAACAATACAAAAACGGAGTATCCAAAGAATCATACAATTATCGATTTATTTCGCGAACAAGCAGAAAAGACGCCAGACCATACCGCACTCGTGTATGGCAATATGTCTATTTCGTATAAAGAGCTTGATAAACGCTCTAATGCGCTCGCCAGAGAGTTAATTCAAAAGGGATTTCGGAAAAACGAGACAGCCGGAATATTTCTCCCGAATTCATGATCAGTGTGCTTGCCGTATTAAAAGCAGGGGGAGCATTCCTCCCGCTTGATGCGGAGCTTCCGTCTGAACGAGTCAGCTTTATGCTTGAGGAAACGCAGGCAAAAATACTGATTGTTCAAAAGGGGCTGGAGCAAAATGCTGCGTTCTCAGGAACATGTATGATTGCAGATGCGCAGGCATTGATGGGAGAGAACCATTTTCCTATCAACACCATCTCCAGTCCAGACGATCTTGCATATATCATGTATACCTCAGGATCAACAGGCCGGCCGAAAGGGGTCATGATCACGAATCGCAATGTCGTGTCCCTTGTCAGAAACAGCAATTACACGTCTGCGTCCGGTGATGACCGGTTTATTATGACTGGATCTATCAGCTTTGACGCCGTCACCTTTGAAATGTTCGGGGCACTTTTAAATGGCGCAAGCCTTCATATCATTGATAAATCGACAATGCTGTCACCTTGATCGGTTTGGAGCGTATTTGCTTGAAAATGAAATCACAGTGCTATTTTTAACGACAGCTCTTTTTAATCAGCTGGCACAGGTACGAGCTGACATGTTTCGCGGACTCCATACGTTATATGTCGGAGGAGAAGCACTCTCTCCTGCCCTGATGAATGCCGTCAGACACGCCTGTCCAGATCTCGCGCTTCATAATATTTACGGGCCTACGGAAAACACGACTTTTTCAACCTTTTTTGAAATGAAGAGAGACTATGCGGGGCCGATTCCGATTGGAAAACCAATCAGCAATAGCACCGCTTACATCTTAGATACAAAAGGGCGTCTTTTGCCAATAGGCGTTCCCGGCGAGCTTTGTGTTGGCGGTGATGGGGTCGCTAAAGGCTATTTGAACAGAGATGACCTGACAAAATGGAAACTTAGAATACATCAGCAGAATTGACAGGCAAATGAAAATCCGCGGAAAACGAATTGAGCCCGCTGAAATTGAAGCGCGCCTGTTAGAAATGGAAGGTGTGCAGGAAGCGGCAGTGACAATGAGAGAAATTGACGGAGAGGGACAGCTGTACGCTCATTACGTCGGCGATGACAAACGAACAGAAAAGGAGATACGTGCCGATTTGGCGCGTGTGCTCCCAGACTATATGATCCCGCAGCACTGGGTGCGTGTGGAGCGGATGCCGCTTACCGGAAACGGAAAAATAGACCGCAGCGCTCTTCCTATACCAGAAAATAAGCCTGACAAACGGAAGGACATCACACTGCCAAGAAACTTGGTTGAGGAAGAATTGGCGAACATTTGGAAGCATGTTCTCGGTGTCAACACAATCAATATTGATGATGACTTCTTCGCACTTGGCGGACATTCACTAAAAGCGTTGCAGGTCATACACACACTGAAGCACCAGCAGCAAATTGATATTTCGATTGATTTGTTATTCGAACATCCGACAATCGCTCAGCTTGCCGAAACACTTTACTCTAAACAGCTGACAGACGCAAATGAACAGCATGTGATCAAACTGAACCAGCACGGCGCGCAAAATCTTTTCTGCTTCCCGCCGATATCGGGATTTGGCATTTATTTTAAAGACCTTGCTTTATTGCTGAATGAGAAGGCAGCCGTATACGGGTTTCACTTTATTGAACAAGACACCCGCATTGAACAATATGTTAATTGCATGACGGACATACAGCCTGAGGGGCCATACGTTTTATTAGGCTACTCTGCAGGCGGAAACCTGGCTTTTGAAGTGGCACAGGCTATGGAGCGCAAAGGATTGGAAGTCAGCGACTTCATTATTGTGGACGCTTATCTAAAAGAACAGTAAGAACAGTCTTTGCCTATCGATACCGGAAATGACGAATCTGCAGCATATCTGCCTGAAGCAGTCAGAGAAAAGGTGATGAAGAAAAAAAGAGGCATATTGGGCACAATTGCTGAATGAAGGGCACATCAAAGCAAGCATTCATTTCATCGAAGCTGGAATCCACCCCGAAACAAGCGGGCATACAGGCTTAACGAAATGGGAAGGCGCCTGCGGAAACTACAGTGAGTACACGGGTTTTGGCGCTCATAAAGACATGCTGGAAGGAACATATGCTGAAAAGAATGCTGACATCATCCTCGACATTTTAGAAAAGATCACTTCAAATAAAGCAATCCCGCACAAACAATAGAGCGGATTCGCGGACAGAGGCATTCTCTGTCCGCTTCTTTTTGTATCAAAGAATGGATCGATGACACTAGGGAATGATAACATCATCCTTTTTCTTGGAGGCTTGTCATGGATCATTTATCTTTTCTTACGTTTATCATGCTGATTCTAGCCAGTTACAGGCTGACACATTTGATTGTATTTGACAAAATCACAGAATTTATCCGAAAACCTTTTATGAAAAAGAAATGGATTGTTGATCAAAACGGGCATGTATATGAAAAAAGCGTGCCGGCTTCTAACTTTGGATACATGCTTAATTGCTACTGGTGTGCCGGTGTTTGGTGTGCCATCTTGATCGGACTTGGCTATCTTTTTGTGCCTCGTATTGCAATACCGCTGATCTTTATTTTAGCCATTGCCGGAGCACAAGCGATCCTTGAAACGGCTGTCGGTGTCAGCGTAAAACTTATTGATGTGTTAAAAAGTCTGCAAACCATGATGAATGATAAAAAGTCCTAAAAGCGGCTCACAACATGCTTTAGGACTTTTTTCGTTTATTTAGTGAGATAGACATTCTGTTAATCACCCTTTTATAGCCCGGGAATACCGTAATAGCGAATAGTGAAAGTGATGTAATGGGGGAGAAGAAACAGAATGAAGGTTTGTCAAAAGTCGATTGTCCGTTTCCTTGTCAGCTTGATCATCGGAACGTTTGTCATTTCCGTTCCGTTTATGGCCAATGCGCAGTCAGACAGGGAGCTGAGAGCCGTATGGATTGCTTCCGTATTAAATATTGATTGGCCGTCCAAAAAAGGGTTATCTGTGAAAGAGCAAAAACAGGAGTATATCAAACTGCTGAACGATGTGCAAAAAATGGGAATGAATGCCGTTATTGTTCAGATTAAACCGACGGCTGATGCCTTTTATCCGTCAGCTTACGGGCCTTGGTCGGAATACTTAACCGGTGTCCAAGGGAAGGACCCGGGCTATGATCCTCTTGCATTTATGATTGAAGAAACCCATAAACGAAATTTGGAATTTCACGCGTGGTTTAACCCTTACCGTATTACAATGAATCATACAGATCTTAATAAATTGTCTGAGAGTCACCCGGCAAGAAAACATCCAGATTGGGTTGCCGCCTACGGAAACCAGCTGTATTATCATCCAGGCATTCCAGAAGCGAGAGATTTTATCGTCAAAGGCATTGAAGAAGTCGTAAAACATTATGATATAGATGCTGTTCATATGGATGATTATTTTTACCCTTATAAAATAGCGGGACAGGAATTTCCTGATCAAGCACAGTATGAACAATACGGAAAAGGCGCTTTTTCTAATATCGATGACTGGCGGCGTGACAATGTGAACCAGCTTGTCAAACAAATCAACCAAACAATTAAAGCTGCAAAACCGTATGTCAAATTCGGCATCAGTCCCTTTGGAGTATGGAGAAACGCCGCAGATGACCCGACCGGATCGAATACAAAAGCAGGCGTCAGAAATTATGACGATCTATATGCAGACACAAGACATTGGATCCAAGAAGGCGACATCGATTATATTGCTCCGCAAATTTATTGGAGTATCGGCTTTAACGCAGCGGCTTACGACGTGCTGGCTGATTGGTGGAGCAATGAAGTCAAAAATAGGCCTGTTCACTTATATATTGGCCAGGCAGCATATAAAATCAATAACAATTTTGATCCGCCTTGGTCCGATCCTGAGGAATATGTGCGGCAAATCACTTTGAACCGCCAGCTTGAACTGGTGAAAGGAAGCATGCATTTCAGCCTCAAGGACCTCAACAAAAATCCGCTTGGCATCAAAGACAGGTTCAGCACCGATCTTTACAGCAAGCCGGCACTGGTTCCGCAAATGCCTTGGCTTGACAATACCGCCCCAAAAAAACCGAAGCTTACGAAAGTCACTAAAGACAAAAACGGCAATCTTCTGCAGATTAAAGATCACCCATCAAATCAAAAAACGAAAGAAACAGCCTATTATGCGATATACAGTGCCGAAGGGAAAAAGCAGAAAACATTGCTGGCAACGCAAAGAAAAACACATGAGCAGCAAACCTTCTTAGATAACACGGCAGATCCTAACAAGAAATATACGTATTATGTCACTTCAGCAGACCGGCTTCATAACGAAAGCAAGGCTTCCAAACGAACAACAAAATAAGAAATGAGAAGGACGGCTTTCTAAGTCGTCTTTTTTAGTGATTTTGGAGACAGGAAACGATGGTAAATCGCTGTATTTTTTTAAAAAACAAAGGTGAGATTCACATAAATATTGGAGGCGGTGTTTGGACATTTTCCATTATTGGAATCTGAGAAATTAGTACTAAATAAAATCGAAGAGAAACACGTACAGGACGTGTTTTACGTTTTCATTTCTAGTCTGGTTAGGTGCCACATTATTTTTTGTGCTGTTCGAAGATGCTGTGTTGACTGATCCGGCTGAAGAAGCCTTTTTGACGAACTTTCTTCTCTTGGAAGCGGGCACCGCTCTTGTTTTATGCCTTGTGTTCTTTCTCTATCAAAAACTCGATCAATCACAGTTCGCGGTGATCAAGCTAGGTATATGGGGATCAGCGGTCGGTTTATTGATTGATACGATTTCCCTTTGGAATCTCCCTCATCTTCCCGGCTTTATCAAAGGGCCAAGTTATTGCGTTTGCGATATGGATGGTATGCGCCTACTGCATGTATTTGCTCATTCCGCTGAAATTATCACATAAAAAATGATTCAGTTTTAATTTTCAGACTTTTCTTGTCAGGGAATGATTATAGAACTCGCCTAATAGGATGTTACAAAGATGTGAAGGAGGAAACGATGTGAATTTTGAGCTGACAAAAGAACAACAAATGGTGCGTGAAATGGTAAAAGATTTTGCGAAAAAAGAAATTGCTCCTCACGCTGAACATGTAGATCAAACAGGCGAGTTCCCGATGCAAACATTTGAAAAAATGGGTGAACTCGGTCTGATGGGTATTCCATTTCCAGAAGAATACGGCGGATCTGGCGGTGATACGATTTCATATGCCTTAGCGGTTGAAGAAGTCGGCAAAGCCTGCGGCAGTACTGGATTAAGCTATGCTGCAGCGGTCTCGCTAGGCGCAAGCCCTCTTTACTACTTCGGAACAGAAGAACAAAAACGGATGCATTTGACGCCGCTGGCTTCAGGCACAGCACTCGGATCATTCGGCCTGACGGAACCAAATGCCGGCTCAGATGCAGGAGGCACTCAAACAAAAGCGATTTCAAATGGTGACGAGTATGTAATCAACGGCGAAAAGTGCTGGATTACAAATGCAAGCTACGCACGGACAGTTATTGTGACCGCGGTAACAGGCAAAAACAAAGACGGAAAAAACATCATCTCCGCATTGATTGTGCCAACTGACACACCAGGACTCACGATTACGAGCCCGTACGATAAAATGGGCGTCCGCGGTTCGAATACAGCAGAAATTTTGCTTGAGGATGTAAGAGTGCCTGCGGGCAACTTACTCGGCGATCCAACAAAAGGATTTAAACAATTTCTATATACGCTGGACGGCGGGCGAATCTCCATTGCTGCTCTTGCGGTTGGCATTGCCCAGGCGGCACTTGACGCATCATTGGCATATGCGAAAGAACGGAAGCAATTTGGACAGCCGATTTCTTCCTTCCAAGCGATTCAATTTAAGCTTGCTGACATGGCGATGGAAATTGATCTGGCACGGCAAATGGTGTTAAAAGCCGCCTGGCTGAAAGACCATAACCGCCCGTTCACAAAAGAAGCGGCGTACGCCAAGCTGTTCGCATCTGAAACGGCGACTAGAGCTTGCAATCAAGCCATTCAAATCCATGGAGGTTCAGGCTATATGAAAGAGTATGGGGTGGAACGGATGCTGCGGGACGCAAAATTAATGGAAATCGGTGAAGGCACATCTGAAATTCAGCGTCTCGTGATCGCCAGACAGCTTTTAAAATAAAAATGTAAACGCTTTCCCATCATTAAGAAAGGAGGAACAATGATTGGCTGAACTCATCCATTCCACAATCGGCAGGCTGCTGGAACAAACAGCTGATGCGTATCCCGATCGAGACGCTGTTGTGTATCCAGACCGAAATATCCGTTATACGTACGCTCAATTTGACAGTCTGTGCCGTCAAACCGCTAAAGGCCTTATGCGGATGGGGATTGGAAAAGGAGACCACGTCGCCATATGGGCTTCTAATATCCCTGAATGGCTTGCCATCCAGTTCGCAACTGCGAAGATCGGAGCCGTGCTCGTAACCGTCAATACCAATTATCAAGCACACGAGCTGGACTACTTGTTAAAGCAATCGGATGCCGCCGCGCTTATTATCATGGATTCATACAGGGGCACTTCTTATCCAGACATCGTAAACAGTTTAATTCCAGAACTGCAAGAAGCAAAGCCCGGCCAACTGAAATCTGAACGCTATCCCTTTTTAAAAACGCTGATCTATATTGGCAATAAACGGTTGGCTGGCATGTATCATTGGGACGATACAGAGATATTGGCGAAAACAGTGACAGATGCTGAGCTTGAAGAGAGAATGAACAGCCTGGATAAAGACGATGTGATTAATATGCAATACACATCAGGAACGACAGGGTTTCCAAAAGGCGTGATGCTGACCCATTTTAATGTCATTAATAACGCTGCCAATATCGCTGAATGTATGGTTTTAACTTCTCAAGACCGCATGTGCATCCCTGTTCCGTTTTTTCACTGCTTTGGATGCGTGCTTGGGGTTTTGGCATGTGTATCCGTCGGGGCAGCCATGATACCCGTGCAAGAATTTGATCCCGTTACCGTCCTTAAAACGGTAGAAAAAGAGAAATGCACAGCGCTCCATGGTGTGCCTACCATGTTTATCGCCGAGCTGCATCATCCGGATTTTGATGCATATGATCTATCGACGCTCCGAACAGGAATCATGGCCGGCTCTCCCTGTCCAAGTGAAGTGATGAAAGCTGTGATTGAAAGGATGGGCATGAAAGACATTACGATCGCCTATGGACAAACCGAAGCCTCGCCAGTCATTACACAAACGAGAGCAAATGATTCCTTCATAAGAAGAGTCGAAACAACCGGCCGCGTCCTGCCACATACTGAGGTGAAAATTGTAGAACCTGGGACATGTCAAGAAGTTCAAAGAGGCATGCAGGGAGAACTGTGCACCCGTGGCTATCACGTCATGAAAGGCTATTATAAAGACAAAGATGCGACCAGAAAAGCAATCAATCATGACGGATGGCTGTTTACCGGAGATCTTGCTGTCATGGATGAAGACGGATACTGCCGCATCACCGGAAGATTAAAAGATATGCTCATCAGAGGCGGCGAGAACATTTATCCACGGGAAATTGAAGAATTTTTATACCGGCATCCCGCTGTTTTAGATGTACAGGTCGTTGGTGTTCCTGACGCCAAATTCGGGGAGGAAGCTGCAGCCTGGATTAAACTGAAAGGCGGTAAAAGCGTTTCACCTGATGAGCTTAAAGCCTATTGCAAAGGGAAAATCGCCCGCCACAAAATTCCGCGTTATGTTATTTTTACGGATGACTATCCGATGACGGCCTCAGGCAAAATTCAAAAATATAAACTGCGAGAAAAAACGATTGAAATGTTCAACCTATCATCAAGTCAATGAGGTGAAATCATGTTTACAAAAGTACTGATCGCCAACCGCGGTGAAATTGCAATGAGAATTATCCGAACATGCAGCCGTCTCGGCATTAAAACGGTCGCGGTTTATTCAGAAGCAGACAAGGACGCGCCCCATACAAAAGCCGCTACAGAGGCTTATTTGATCGGGGAATCGAGAGTCAGTGAAAGTTATTTAAATATAGAGAGAATCATAAAGACGGCGAAAAAAGCAAATGCCGACGCGATCCACCCGGGATATGGATTGTTATCAGAAAACAGCCGATTCGCTGAACGCTGCAAGCAAGAAAACATCGTGTTTATCGGACCTTCCCCTGATATCATCGCAAAGATGGGCAGCAAAATTGAAGCGCGAAAAGCAATGGAGGCTGCAGGAGTCCCTGTGGTGCCAGGCGTTTCTGAATCCCTCGGAGATATAGAGGCAGCCTGCCGCACCGCAAGTCAAATCGGCTATCCTGTCATGCTGAAAGCTTCAGCGGGCGGAGGGGGCATCGGAATGCAGCGTGTTGAAGATGAAGAAGCATTAAAAAAAGCGTACGAGGGAAACAAAAAACGCGCAGCAGATTTTTTCGGTGACGGGTCGATGTATATAGAAAAAGTTATTGAACATGCGCGTCACATCGAGGTTCAGCTTTTGGCCGATCAACACGGCCATACAGTACATCTGTTTGAACGTGATTGCTCTGTTCAGAGGCGCCACCAAAAAGTCATTGAAGAAGCACCGTCTCCATTTGTAGACGATGAACTAAGAATGAAGATCGGGCAAACAGCGGTAAAAGCAGCGAAGGCAATCGGCTATACGAACGCAGGCACCATCGAATTTATAGTTGACCAGAAGCAAAATTTTTATTTCCTCGAAATGAATACGAGACTGCAAGTTGAACACCCCGTGACTGAAGAAATAACAGGCCTGGACTTAGTTGAGCAGCAGCTGCGGATTGCTGCGGGCCATACACTCACATTCTCCCAAAAAGACATCCAACGGAACGGGCATGCAATAGAGGTTCGAATATACGCGGAAGATCCCAAGACCTTCTTCCCGTCACCAGGTACGATCACTGCGTTTTCACTTCCTGACCAAAAAGGAGTCAGACACGAATGTGCGGTAGCAAAAGACAGCACCGTTACCCCTTTTTATGACCCGATGATCGCTAAGATGATTGTCAAAGGCCAAACCAGAACAGAAGCAATTGAAAAACTAGAGACAGCGCTTCGCGACTATCGTGTAGAGGGAATCAAAACAAATCTTCCGCTTCTCATACAGGCTGCGGCAACAAAGGCATTTAAAGAAGGGGATGTCACGACTGACTTTTTGAAACAACACCTATAAAGGAGGCAGTTGTCATGACGGTTAGCATACAAATGGCAGGAAACCTGTGGAAAGTCCACGTCAAAGCCGGCGACCAAATCGAAAAGGGCCAGGAGGTAGCCATTTTGGAATCGATGAAAATGGAAATCCCGATCGTTGCAGATAGAAGCGGAATCGTAAAAGAAGTCAAAAAAAATGAAGGCGACTTTGTAAATGAAGGAGACGTACTGCTCGAACTGAGCGATTCCACTCAATAATTTGGAGGAAGACCATGTCATATCCTAAAAAAGTGACAATCAAAGAAGTCGGCCCGCGTGACGGCTTACAAAACGAGCCCGTATGGATCGCAACAGAGGATAAAATAACCTGGATCAACCAGCTTTCCCGGACAGGGCTTTCGTATATTGAAATCACATCCTTCGTTCACCCGAAATGGATTCCGGCGCTTCGAGATGCTATCGACGTAGCAAAGGGCATCAACCGTGAAAAAGGGGTAACGTACGCGGCACTTGTCCCGAATCAAAGAGGACTGGAGAATGCGCTTGAAGGAGGCATTGACGAAGCTTGCGTTTTTATGTCCGCCAGCGAGACGCACAACAGAAAAAACATCAATAAATCCACTTCTGAGTCCCTTCATATACTCAAACAAGTAAACAACGACGCACAAAAAGCAAACCTCACAACAAGAGCCTACCTCTCGACTGTATTCGGCTGTCCGTACGAAAAAGATGTCCCCATTGAACAAGTCATTCGCCTTTCAGAAGCTCTATTTGAATTTGGAATTTCTGAACTGTCGCTTGGAGATACGATTGGAGCGGCTAATCCCGCCCAAGTGGAAACTGTACTTGAAGCTCTTTTGGCACGATTCCCGGCTAATCAAATTGCCCTGCATTTTCATGATACGAGAGGAACCGCTCTGGCCAACATGGTCACAGCACTCCAAATGGGCATAACGGTGTTCGACGGCTCGGCAGGCGGGCTTGGGGGATGCCCATATGCGCCAGGTTCATCAGGAAACGCCGCAACTGAGGATATCGTGTACATGCTTGAACAGATGGATATCAAAACAAATGTAAAGCTAGAAAAACTGCTATCTGCGGCCAAATGGATAGAAGAAAAAATGGGCAAACCGCTGCCGAGCAGAAATTTACAGGTGTTTAAATCATCTTGATAAAAGGGAGGACGCATACAATGGGAGACTCTATTCTTTTTACTGTTACAAATGAACATATTGCGTTGATCACCTTAAACAGGCCTCAGGCAGCAAATGCTCTTTCAGCGGAAATGCTTAGAAACCTGCAAATGATTCTTCAGGAAATTGAATTCAACTCAAACATCCGCTGTGTCATCCTCACAGGCACCGGTGAAAAAGCGTTTTGTGCAGGGGCAGACCTAAAGGAACGGATAAAACTGAAAGAAGATCAGGTTCTGGAAAGTGTATCTCTCATTCAAAGAACGGCGGCTTTACTTGATGCCTTGCCTCAGCCGGTCATAGCTGCGATAAATGGAAGCGCATTAGGCGGCGGACTAGAATTGGCATTGGCATGCGACCTTCGAATCGCAACTGAATCAGCTGTGCTGGGACTTCCGGAAACAGGGTTAGCTATTATCCCGGGCGCTGGAGGGACCCAAAGGCTGCCCCGGCTGATTGGCAGAGGAAAAGCAAAAGAATTCATTTATACAGGCAGACGCGTGACCGCACACGAAGCAAAAGAAATCGGCCTTGTAGAGCATGTCACGGCTCCTTATGACCTTATGCCAAAAGCAGAGGAACTGGCCGCAGCCATTTCTGCCAACGGGCCGATCGCTGTCCGTCAGGCTAAATTTGCAATCAATAAAGGATTGGAGACAGATCTCGCTACAGGTCTTGCGATTGAACAAAAAGCGTATGAACAAACCATCCCGACAAAAGACAGGAGAGAAGGGCTTCAGGCCTTTCAAGAAAAAAGACGGGCCGTATACAAGGGAATATAAAAGGGAGGCAATGCTCATGGATTATGAAAAGGAACGAACAGAACGGGCTGAACGGATTCGAAAAGGCGGAGCGGAAAAGTATCATCAAAGCAATCGGGAAAAAGGCAAGCTCTTTGTCAGAGAGCGGCTTTCCCTTCTCTTTGACGATGACATTGAGCTAGAAGACGCTTTTTTTGCGGAATGTATGTCAGACGGGCTTCCCGCTGACGGAGTTGTAACCGCTATCGGCAAAATCGGCGGCCAAACTGTTTGCGTCATGGCGAATGATTCAACAGTGAAAGCGGGGTCATGGGGAGCAAAAACAGTTGAAAAAATCATCAGAATTCAAGAAACCGCCGAAAAATTAAACTGTCCGCTCATTTATTTAGTCGATTCGGCAGGCGCCCGAATTACCGACCAAATCAATGTCTTTCCAGGGAGACGCGGTGCAGGAAGAATTTTTTACAATCAAGTCAAATTATCGGGACGCATTCCGCAAATCTGTCTGCTTTTCGGACCATCTGCGGCAGGAGGCGCTTATATTCCGGCCTTCTGTGATATCGTCGTTATGGTAGACGGTAACGCCTCCATGTATTTAGGCTCGCCAAGGATGGCGGAAATGGTTATTGGAGAAAAAGTGTCTCTCGAAGAAATGGGTGGCGCCCGTATGCATTGCTCAATCTCCGGCTGCGGAGATATTCTTGCAGAAACTGAAGAAGAAGCCATACAGCTGGCGCGGGCTTATTTGTCTTACTTTCCGGCAAATTTTCAAGAAAAAGCGCCCATTCATGAGAAACGCCCGCCAAAACACTTCGACACCCCGCTTGCCGACGTCATTCCGCAAAATCAAAACGCGCCTTTTGATATGCATGAGCTGATTGAGCGGGTCATAGATGAAGACTCATTTTTTGAGATCAAAGCCTTATTTGCACCGGAATTATTGACGGGCCTCGCACGAATCCACGGACAGCCTGTCGGCATTGTTGCAAACCAGCCGAAGGTAAAAGGAGGCGTCTTATTCCACGATTCAGCAGACAAAGCGGCTAAGTTTATTACCTTATGTGACGCTTTTCATATCCCATTGCTGTTCTTAGCGGATATCCCCGGTTTTATGATTGGCACAAAAGTAGAACAGGCTGGGATTATCAGACACGGAGCAAAAATGATTTCTGCAATGTCGGAGGCAACTGTTCCAAAACTCTCTGTCATTGTCCGAAAAGCTTACGGGGCGGGGTTGTATGCAATGGCAGGGCCGGCATTTGAACCGGATTGCTGTCTAGCGCTCCCAACCGCCCAAATCGCCGTCATGGGCCCTGAGGCAGCTGTAAACGCTGTCTACGCTAAAAAAATCGCCGAGCTGCCAGAAGAAGAGAGAGCCGCATTTATCAGCAGCAAACGGGAGGAATACAAAGAGGACATCAATATCTACCGTCTGGCTTCAGAAATGATCATTGATGCTGTTATCCCAGCCAATTCGCTGCGTGATGAGCTGGCCAAACGGCTCAAGGCATACATGACAAAGGAAATGACATTTACCAATCGAAAGCATCCGGTTTATCCAGTGTAAAAGCAAGAACTTAGGAGCGCAAAAAAAGCGCTCCTTTATATATTTACAATAACAACATTATGTCAACTAATTACCTTTGCATAAAACGCTTGGTTTTTTAGAATAGTAAATAAAGGCTGCCGCACCTCTAGCGGCAATTGTCAGTTTATCATAAAAAGGGGCCTACATTATGTATCATTTATATTCACATAACGACTTGGACGGAGTAGGGTGCGGAATCGTAGCAAAATTGGCGTTCGGAAAAGACGTAGAGGTCCGGTATAACTCTGTCAACGGTTTAAACGCACAGGTGCAGTACTTTTTAGAAAAAGCGAAGGAGAGCAACAGACAGGATGCGTTATTCATCACCGATCTCGCCGTCAATGAAGAAAACGAAGAGAGATTGAATGAGTATGTTCATGCAGGGGGCAAAGTGAAGCTCATAGACCATCATAAAACAGCCCTTCATTTGAATGAGCATGAATGGGGATTTGTCCAGGTGGAATACGATGATGGAAGGCTCACATCCGCGACATCGCTTTTATATGGTTATCTCGTTGAAAATGGCTTCATGAAACCGACAAATGCCTTAGATCAATTCACAGAGCTCGTCCGCCAATACGATACATGGGAGTGGGAGCGGTACGATCAAAAACAGGCGAAGCGGCTTAATGATCTTTTCTTTTTGCTGTCAATCGATGAATTTGAAGCAAAAATGATCCAGCGCCTTTCCGCGCATGACGAATTTTTCTTCGATGATTTTGAAGAAAAACTGCTTGATTTAGAAGACGAAAAAATCGAGCGCTACCTCCGCAGAAAGAAAAGGGAAATGGTACAAACCTTTGTTCACGAACACTGTGTAGGCATCGTTCACGCTGAATCGTACCATTCAGAGCTGGGGAACAGGCTAGGGAAAGATAATCCGCACCTCGATTACATAGCGATTTTGAGCATGGGGTCAAAACGAGTCAGTCTCCGCACCATTCATGATTACATCGATGTGTCAGAAATCGCCGGCCGATATGGCGGCGGAGGGCATGCAAAAGCGTCCGGCTGTTCAATAACCGATGAAGTATACGAGTTGTTTGTAGCTGAAGCTTTCCGTATTGATCCTGTACGGCCGGATGCCTTCCGTAACATCTATAATCTAAAGGGATCTGCGAATGGATCATTATATGAAAATCGCGCACAAATGAGATTTTTTCTTTTCCCTTTAGACAACGAATGGAATATTCAAATTAACGGAGAAACCCAAGACGAAACATTCGCAGCGTTTGAAGAGGCAGAATGGTTTATTAAGAGAAATTATGCCGCATCGCTCGTGCGGGATGAAGTGTTTGTCGCATTTTTAGCGGAGAATCTGAAGCTGGCAAATCAACATCGGAAGTAAAAAAATATGCATAGGGGAGCGTCAGTCACCCCTATGCATATCTGCTAGCTATCGTTTAAATATGGCTGTACGTTTCTTAATCACAAAATAAAGGGCTATCACGACAACAGCCAATATCATAATCGGTGTTGTATAAGTGCCTGCTATATTCTCAACATCATCCCACTGGCTTCCTAGCTGTATGCCTAAATAAACAAACAGAATAGACCATGGAATGATAGCAAGCACAGTCAGTACCACAAATTTGAGAAAAGGCATTCTGGCAATACCTGCCGGAATGGATATGGCATGTCTGACAACCGGTATAAAACGAGCCGAGAAGACAACTCCGGCGCCGTATTTCTGAAACCAGTTTTCCGACATGTCGATATGATGCTTTTTAATCAATAAATACTTCCCGTATTTGTCCAGAAATGGCCTGCCGCCATAGCGGCCGATCCAGTAAATAAAGATCTGGGCAATGGTGCCCCCGATAACACCCGCAATAATTGCGCCAATAAATCCAATCGTGCCCTCCGATACCATATAGCCGCCATAAGCTAATACAATCTCACTCGGAATGATTTCAATCATTAACCCAATCGCAATACCCGCATATCCCATGTTCGTCAGCCATGTTAAAATTTCGCTTATCAAACTGCCCACATTCTTCACAACCTGTCCTAATCTTTTTCACTATTATATGACTGATTGACGAGCAAGATGGTTACAATTTTTTTACCGCAGCATTTCTTTCGTTTCCCGTTTGATCACATCTTCTAAATAGGCCAAAAGCTGAGATCTCATTTCGGGACGCATTAAGCCGATTTCGGTGCTCGCTTTAAAACAGCCTAGCTTATCGCCAATGTCATATCGATTTCCTTCCAGCAGCCGGGCATGGATCGGCTCCTTACGGCAAACCTCACGAAGCGCATCTGTCAGCTGAATTTCGTTGCCCGCGCCTCTGCCAATTGTCTTCAAAACGGAGAAGATCGAAGAATTCAGCACATAACGTCCCATCACTGCGATTTCCGAAGGCGCTTCTTCAGGAGAAGGCTTTTCCACTAAATCGTTCACTTCGTATACATGCCCTTGAGACCCTGATGTATTTATAATACCATATTTGCTGACATCCTCAGGGAGAACTGACTGTACACCGACAACCTCTGTGCCATAAACGTCATATACATCCATTAATTGCCGAAGAGCCGGTGTTTCAGACACCATAATATCATCACCTAAGAGAACGGCAAAAGGCTCATCTCCGATAAAATGCTCCGCACACAGCACCGCATGGCCTAATCCGAGCGGTTCTTTCTGGCGGATGTAATGAATGTTGGCCAAATCGGCAATCTGCTGCATTTCCTTAAGTGTCTCCGTCTTGCCTTTTTCCCGGAGATTGAATTCCAATTCCGCCGACCGATCAAAATGATCTTCAATCGAGCGTTTGTTTCTCCCTGTAATAATCAGTATATCTTCAATTCCTGACTCTGCGGCCTCTTCTACAATATATTGGATTGCTGGTTTGTCGACGATTGGGAGCATTTCTTTAGGCTGCGCCTTTGTCGCCGGCAGAAATCTCGTTCCTAAACCCGCTGCGGGAATAACCGCTTTTCTCACTTTTTTTCTCATTCATCCTCACTCCTGATCCTGTATGTTTTCAGCGAATCTCCAAATACCCAGATTCGGTTTCCGATAAAATTCATCATCATTCCGCCGATAGTGGCGGCGAGCTTACTCACCAAAAGCGAGCAGCCGCAATTTTGAAACAAATAAAGCAGCAAAAAGGTGATCCCCGACGCGGCAATATTAATCATGAGAAAACGCACGATCTCTTTCCCGTCAGCCTTACGTTTCACACAAAACGTCCAATTCCGGTTCCACACATAGCTGTTGACGATACCTGCAGTATAGGAGCAGATCTGCGCCGGCAGATAAGAGACATGACAAGCGGTAAGAAGAAAGAAGACACCAAAATCTATCAGCGTATTGCCGACGCCTACGGTGCAAAAACGGCCTAAGGTCTTTATTTTTTCTTTCAGCGTAACGGACCTCCCTTCATAAAAGATGCGAGTGGCAGTCATATTTGTTGTATGGATTACTATAGCGGACAGTGTTGAATAAACAATTAATAAAATATGAACAAAACATGAAAAAGCGGGTATACCGCTCAATAATTCTTATACACTTGAAAAAAACAGCCGCATTGAACGGCTGTTTTTTGTGTCTGAAAACATACAAATATAAACGGAGTGTTAGCCCCATCTTATCAATGAATAAATGTATCCAGTTCCTTTGTAGAATCGAACACTAACTCCTCCAAAAGTTTCTATACACAATTTTTTTAATGATGTAGGATGTTAGATAAAGGGATATATTGGATAATGATGTAATCTCCGTTCAATGTGATTAGTGGGAGGCCATGAACAATCCTGTCTTTTTATTTTCTGGACAATGGTCGCTAGGAATGGGGAAGTTTTTTTGAACAATTTTGAAGGAGTGGTGCGATCTCCTCGAAGAAAGGAGAGAATGGAGACACATGAAGATGAGCTTTCAGAACAAGAACTGGGGGAACATTGCTAAACAGCTTCCGGCTACTTTATGCGTGCAATCTTCGTGACCTGTTGTTATCAAATTCCAAAAGAAAATCCCCCATTTTAAGGAAAAAGGAGGATGTGAAGTGATGAGGAAAAAGTGTAGCGTATGTTTATTTGTTTTTGCTTTACTATTGAGCTGTTTATCTGGAAAGTCTGCGTATGCTGCCACCAGTAGTACAATTGCAAAACATGTAGGGAATTCAAACCCGCTTATCGACCATCATTTGGGCGCAGATCCGATTGCGCTGACCTATAACGGGAGAGTCTATATTTATATGTCAAGTGATGACTATGAATATAATAGCAACGGAACGATTAAAGATAATTCATTTGCCAATTTGAATAAAGTATTCGTCATTTCTTCAGCGGATATGGTGAACTGGACAGACCACGGAGCCATTCCAGTAGCAGGTGCCAATGGAGCTAATGGTGGCCGCGGGATAGCAAAATGGGCAGGGGCGTCATGGGCACCGTCAATCGCAGTAAAAAAAATCAATGGCAAGGATAAATTCTTCCTTTATTTCGCAAACAGCGGCGGAGGTATCGGGGTTCTCACCGCAGACAGCCCGATTGGTCCATGGACCGATCCAATCGGAAAACCGCTCGTAACGCCAAGTACGCCAGGAAAGTCTGGTGTTGTATGGCTTTTTGATCCGGCAGTATTTGTAGATGATGACGGCACCGGTTACCTGTATGCCGGGGGAGGCGTTCCTGGCGGTTCAAATCCAACGCAGGGACAATGGGCCAATCCTAAAACGGCTAGAGTCATAAAATTGGGGCCTGATATGACGAGTGTTGTTGGAAGTGCATCTACAATTGATGCGCCTTTCATGTTTGAAGATTCGGGATTGCACAAGTATAACGGAACATATTATTACTCCTATTGCATTAATTTCGGCGGCACGCACCCGGCCGATAAACCCCCGGGTGAGATCGGCTACATGACCAGTTCAAATCCCATGGGTCCCTTTACATATAGAGGGCATTTCCTGAAAAATCCGGGTGCATTTTTCGGAGGTGGCGGAAACAACCATCATGCTGTTTTCAATTTTAAAAACGAGTGGTATGTGGTGTACCACGCGCAAACTGTCAGTTCCGCTCTGTTCGGGGCCGGCAAAGGATACCGTTCTCCCCATATTAATAAGCTGGTGCATAACCCAGATGGATCCATCCAAGAGGTAGCAGCAAATTATGCAGGTGTAACACAGCTTTCCAATTTGAATCCTTATAACCGGGTAGAAGCTGAAACGTTTGCTTGGAATGGACGCATTTTGACAGAGAAGTCCACAGCACCCGGCGGGCCAGTAAATAATCAGCATGTAACAAGCATTCAAAATGGAGACTGGATTGCTGTAGGAAATGCAGACTTCGGAGCGGGCGGTGCCAGGTCATTTAAAGCAAATGTAGCATCCACTTTAGGCGGAAAAATAGAAGTGCGCCTCGACAGTGCTGATGGTAAGCTTGTTGGAACTCTGAATGTACCTTCCACAGGTGGAGCGCAAACGTGGAGAAAAATAGAAACTGAAGTAAGCGGGGCAACCGGTGTGCACAAAGTATTCTTTGTATTTACCGGAACAGGTACAGGAAACTTGTTTAATTTTGATTACTGGCAGTTTACGCAAAGATAGGACTCGTAATGGGACCGCTTAAAAACGAGGAGGGTGAAGTACGGGCCATCACCGGAACAGCCCGCCATTATGGATATGCCATGCAGATTTTTTAATACCGTAAAAGACACATGACGAAGGAGAGGAATAAATGATTCCACGCATAAAAAAAACAATTTGTGTACTATTAGTATGTTTCACTATGCTGTCAGTCATGTTAGGGCCAGGCGCTACTGAAGTTTTGGCAGCAAGTGATGTAACAGTTAATGTATCTGCAGAGAAACAAGTGATTCGCGGTTTTGGAGGGATGAATCATCCCGCTTGGGCTGGGGATCTTACAGCAGCTCAAAGAGAAATGGCTTTTGGCAATGGACAGAACCAGTTAGGATTTTCAATCTTAAGAATTCATGTAGATGAAAATCGAAATAATTGGTATAAAGAGGTGGAGACTGCAAAGAGTGCGGTCAAACATGGAGCAATTGTTTTTGCTTCTCCTTGGAATCCTCCAAGTGATATGGTTGAGACCTTTAATCGTAATGGTGACACATCGGCTAAACGGCTGAAATACAACAAGTACGCAGCATCTTAACGATTTTGTTACCTTCATGAAGAATAATGGTGTGAATCTTTACGCGATTTCGGTCCAAAACGAGCCTGATTACGCTCACGAGTGGACGTGGTGGACGCCGCAAGAAATACTTCGCTTTATGAGAGAAAACGCCGGATCGATCAATGCCCGCGTCATTGCGCCTGAGTCATTTCAATACTTGAAGAATTTGTCGGACCCGATTTTGAACGATCCGCAGGCTCTTGCCAATATGGATATTCTCGGAACTCACCTGTACGGCACTCAGGTCAGCCAATTCCCTTATCCTCTTTTCAAACAAAAAGGAGCAGGGAAGGATCTTTGGATGACGGAAGTATACTATCCGAACAGTGATAACAACTCGGCGGATCGATGGCCTGAGGCATTGGATGTTTCACATCATATTCACAGTTCGATGGTAGAGGGAGATTTTCAAGCTTATGTTTGGTGGTACATCCGAAGATCATACGGTCCTATGAAAGAAGACGGCACGATCAGCAAACGCGGCTACAATATGGCTCATTTCTCAAAGTTTGTGCGTCCCGGCTATGTAAGGATTGATGCAACGAAAAACCCTAATGCGAACGTTTACGTGTCAGCCTATAAAGGTGACAACAAGGTCGTTATTGTTGCTATCAATAAAAGTAACACAGGGGTCAACCAAAACTTTGTTTTGCAGAATGGATCTGCTTCAAACGTATCTAGATGGATCACGAGCAGCAGCAGCAATCTACAACCTGGAACGAATCTCACTGTATCAGGCAATCATTTTTGGGCCCATCTTCCAGCTCAAAGCGTAACAACATTTGTTGTAAATCGTTAAGAGCACAAAGACACACATAAATAATAGAGTGTCTGAATTGGCGATTTTCCGATTGGGAAATCGCTTTTTTATTTTGTTGCTGAATTACAGGAAGGAAGAAGAAAGGATGTACATAAAAACAGCAAAGCTTTAATCTTCATCCTTTCTAGTTTACATAATATATATTCTAGGAAGTAAGTAAAATAAATAAATTCCTGTCTCAATATCAAAGTATACTTAAGTTAGTGAGACAGAAATTGAAAATTTGATATTTTACTGCTGAATGACAAATCAAAAAAAGCGTCATATCGCCATATGCGCATTTGATAACAGAATCAGCAAACACATCATAGTCATAATCTGTAGAAAAACCTTGCTGCAGCTGTTTTTCGTAAACTTCGATCTGATCTTTTTGATGCTGGATGTCTTTTTCCTTACCTGGATAGTCCGGACCATTTATCATATTACTCATTTTTTTGTACAGCACCATATACTGTTTCAGTATTTCATCCACAACGCAAACCTCCTATTAGATGATGAAAACGGACATCGTTACTGATGTCCGCCAAAAAAAGCTTAACTAATTTGGTTCTGTTCCCCAAATCAGTTTTCCTTGATCATATAATGTGATTTTTTTCGTTGTTTTAAACGTATTTGATTTGAAAAAGGAATAATCGCCGCTTTGTGCATAATTGCTCCAGTCATCATTGTAAAGACGAAGCTGAATATTCCCTGTGCTTGCTCCCGGTGCCAGCGTTCCGTTTTTAAATCCAAGTTCCAGATAGGTATCCGCACCTTGCTTTGGTTTATGCAACGTCACAAACTTGTGTGTCACATTGCCGCATCCAATCTGCGCGTAGTCACAGTCAACGTTTTGGCCTTTGTTTTTCGCTTTATACCAGTAACGGGCAGTGACATCTTTTAAATCAACCGTGGTATTGCCGTTATTTTTTATTTGAAGCTGCGGACGGATTTGGTTGCTGTTCATACTCCCATCCCCTGCTCTGTATTTTACAGAAATACCGTTTTCCTGTGTGGGTTTATCTTTTGCAGGCGTTTCAGGAATATCCCTCGTCGAATCTTTGGTGCCGAGAATGTTTTCTCTAACGAATGTTCCTGAAGCAGATAAATCTGACAACCGCCAGCCGCCTGTTTTAGATGCCCCCGGCTTTAAAGCTGAGGATGATTCCTGCTTATCAGAAAGATTCCAGTTCACCCAGCTGATGGTCTTGCTGTCGAGATATTTCAGCCATTCCCTCGATTGATCAAGGAATACACCGCCATTTCCAGACGCGTCGCTTGTTCCCCATTCTGTCACAAAAACAGGTGCTCCTTTGCTGAGTGCATAGTTTGCTTTATCCCGTAAAAATTGGCCGTGTGTGCCGGCATAAAAATGAAGTGCGTACATAACGTTTGCATCTTTTAGCTGGTCATCGGCAGCATCATTTACATCCTGGCTCCATGTACCGGTTCCGACAATGATGATGTTGTCTGGATCATTTTTGCGGATAACGGAAATCACTTCTTCCGCATATGGTTTAATATCACGCTTCCAGTTCACATCACCGTTTGGTTCGTTTGCAATTTCATAAATGACGTTTGGCGTGTTACCGTAAAGACTTGACATTTCCTTGAAGAATTCTTTTGCCTTCTCTTTATTTTGGTTTGGATTACCGTCATTTAAGATATGCCAGTCAATGATGACATATATCCCAAGCTCTTTTGCCGCTTCAACCGCTTCTTTTACTTTATTTTTCACGGACGGGTTGTCAATATAACCGCCATCTGCCGTATACATCGCTGCACGGAAAACGGTGATACCCCAATCGTCCCTCAGCCATTTTAAGCTGTCTTTATTGACATATTCTCCATACCATTGCAATCCGTGTGAACTGATCCCCTTCAGCTGTACCGCTTTACCGTCTCGGTTAACGAGCTGTGTACCTTTTATGCTAAGCTGGCCATTCTTGGCTACTGGCGTTTTTGTCCCTGCTGCTGATGCCGGCGAAGCCATCATGCCGCCCATTGTCAATAACGTAATCAATAAACACGTAATAAAAATAGAGATTGACCGTTTCATATCTGATCTTTTCCTCCTTCGCATCATTTTGGCTCTCCACTTCTTATGAGCACGAACTCATTGTAAAAATCTTTCTCATGATTGTCTATCAACCTAATTTCTTGTTTTTGGGAGGTTTAAAAGCCTGTCAATTTGCTCTATCTCCATTGAATAAGACACACATGACACTTATAGAACAAAGAAAACCGGACTGAATTGGGACTTTACACGTCATTTTTCATTCGAGTCGAAAAATTAAATTTATTTCCAATAATGAAAAAGCTGCATTCAACTATTGAATGCAGCTTTGTTTTATATTTAAATTATGCTTCTTGTTTCTCATCTTCCCATGTTTCAGCGTTTTTCAGCCCTGGGATGTTTTTCGCTTTGAATACAGGATCAAGTCCTTGTTTACGCTGTTTCGCGTAATCTTTATACACTTTGTAAGCAACGTTTGACAGCAGCGTAATCACAATTAAGTTGATCAGCGCCATGATACCCATAAAGAGGTCCGCCATATCCCAAACGATTTGGAAGCCTGATAAAGATCCATACACAACCATAGCAATTACAGCGATACGGTAAATGTTCAGCCATGTTTTGCTTGTTTTAATAAATTCAATGTTTGTCTCGCCATAATAATAGTTGCCGACAACTGAACTGAATGCAAACAAGAACATTGCGACTGCGATGAAAGTCGGCGCCCAGCCTCCAATATGATGGTTAAGAGCAGCCTGTGTGACTTGGATGCCGTCGCCTTTTGGCGTTACACTGTACAGCAAAATAATAAATGCTGTGGACGTACATATGATAAATGTATCAAAAAATACGCCTAATGTTTGAATAAAGCCTTGCTTTGCCGGATGGGATACATGAGCCGTCGCAGCCGCGTTTGGTGCGCTCCCCATTCCTGCTTCGTTTGAAAAAAGTCCGCGCTGCGCACCGATAACGATGATGCCGCCTATTCCGCCGCCGACGACTTGTTCAAAACCTAAAGCATTTTTAACAATTGTAGCGATAACGCCAGGGAAAGCTGTAATATTCGTGATGACAACAAATAAAGCGATAAGGATATAAATGCCTGCCATAACCGGCACAATTAACTGTGAAACAGCGACAACACGTTTTAAACCGCCGAAAATGATAAACGCAGTTAAAACCGCCAGAACTATGGCTACAACTATTTTATTCACATGGAATGCGCCATCCAATGCTCCAGCAATTGTATTTGTTTGAACAGCGTTAAAAATCAAGCCGAATGAGACGGTAATTAAGATTGCAAAAACGATGCCAAGCCATCTGGCTCCAAGACCCTTTTGAATGTAGTAAGCCGGGCCTCCGCGGAAATCCTCCCCGTCTCTCACCTTATAAAGCTGCGCTAACGTACTCTCAACAAAACTTGAAGCCATACCTACTGCAGCTACTACCCACATCCAAAATACAGCGCCTGGTCCGCCTGTCGCAATTGCTAAGGCTACACCAGTCAAATTCCCTGTGCCGACTCGGGATGCGGCCGAAATAAAGAACGCCTGCATAGATGAAACACCTTTATTTCCTTCCGGCTTCTCCCCTACTATTCTGAACATTTCAATAAAATAACGGAATTGGATAAAACCAAAACGTATGGTAAAAAATAATCCAAGCCCTATTAAAATATAAAATAGGTAATTCCAGATGAAATCACTTGGAATATTAATTAAACTATTGAAAAAAGACTCCATATTTACCTCCCGTTTTCATCAATTCAACACGAATTCGATTTTGATGTTAGATTTTTTAACATAACGAGTTTTATTATATCACAATATGACGAATTAGGAAGTTTTTTCGAGAAGAATATTGTCATAGCCAGATGTTACTCTGTCGACCCCTTCTCTATTATTTTCCTACGAATAAAAACATTCCTTGCAAGCTGGCTTTTAAAAAAGAGTGCCCTATTAACAATGTAATCATTTCTTCCCATTCTCTTGCCTTTCCCTTTGATTTAACACATAAATAAAGTAATAAACCCTAAACAACAAACATATCATTTAAAATATGTTTTTATTCACACCATAAACCGGGTATACATACGCTAATAAAAGAAGTTTTCTCTTTCAAAAATAAGCAAAAAGATATATACTTAACAAGGTTAAATTTATTTTTAAATTTAATAAATCAGGTTTACTTTTAGGATGGATTGGGGTATTATTATAAAAATATTCAGTAATATTAAAGGAGGGGGAGATCATTTGAAAAAAGTAACGATATTGAAAGCATCCATCTTATTCTTGGCGATTGCCAGTTTTCATTTGCTCTCAATTCCCCACGCCTTTGATATCGGCCATCATTATAAAGCCGTAGCCGACCAGCAGGAAATGCATGAGATGAAAGCCGGCCAAAATGCTGATGATGAGAAGAAATCCATCACAGGGGCATTTACGCTGACCGCTTTATGGGCAATGGCTGTTCTGCTGCTGACCGCTGAAAGCAAAAGTACGGGATACTCCCGCAGACGTCAGCGGAAAAAAAGCTTTATACTGGCCAAATTTTATCAATCGTCTTATTTCGGCAAACTTCATGTTCAACATCACCCGATTATGTAACGAAAATATGAGGAGGCTGTTAAACATGTTGTTTATCTTAAGAATGGTGATTTTAGGCTTATTTTCTTTCACAGCGCTGAATTTATTTGTATGGCAGGGGATTGAAGTCATTCATGCTGTAACAGATCTATTCACCAACCATGAAAGCTGATAAAAAACAAACGAAACCCGCTCATATAGTATGAGCGGGTTTTTTATTATTGTTCTGTATGAAGGCGCCAAACAGCTGTAACCTTACCTGATTCCTCTTCATCAAAAAAGAAAGAGCCATTGCTGTATCTGTCGTTTGTCCGCAACTCTTTTGCCTGCAGTTCTTTTCTGTCACCTTTTTCTGTTTCTGCCATTAGTCGCTGTTCAAGACCGCAAGCGAACAGTGCTACAACACGATGAGGATTCTTTTTCAGTTCCCTTAGCATTACGACACCGCGTTTTGCGCGGGATGTCTTCTCGAACTCAGAAAGACCCATGCGTTTTACCGCTCCCCGCTGTGTGAACAAGACAATTGAATCAGATTGCTGAAGGATCTCACCGGAGACAACAAAGTCATCCTCTTTTAAGTTAATCCCTTTGACACCTGCCGCACGCGCGCCAACTACATTCACTTCGTCTTCTCCAAACCATAGACCATACCCTAAGTGAGTGGCCATAAAGATCTGGCTTTCCCCATTTGTTACATGTACATCAATCAGTTCATCTTCACCCTTCAGATTTAAGGCTACAAGTGCCTTAGAATAACGCTGTGCTTTATAATGAGTGAGCTCTGTCTTTTTCACCATGCCGTTTTTCGTAAAGAATAGAAGATATGCCGACGGATCAAATTCTTTTATCGGTATAGCCTTTACAATCGTTTCATCACGGTCAATAGTGATTAGATTTGAAAAATGCTGGCCCATGTCCTTCCATCTGATATCAGGCAGCTGGTGAACAGGACAATAGATGTAGCTTCCTTTGTTCGTAAAGAGCAGCAGCACGTCTGTCGTATTCATTTCAAACTGATGCAGCATCCTGTCCGTATCTTTCATTCCGAAATCCTGACCGTTGGAAGCGGCAAATGAGCGCTGGCTCGTCCGTTTTAGGTAACCATCCTTCGTAACGGTTACATATACATCCTCAGATGCAATCATGACTTCGAGATTGATTTTAATTTCCTCAATTTTTTCTTCAATCACGGAGCGTCTCGTATCTGCATATTTCTTTTTCAGTGCTTTTAAGCTGTTTGTAATCACTTTTAGCAGTTTTTTATCATTGCTCAGAATAGATTCGAGCTCTTCAATTTTTTTACCGAGCTCTTCTGCCTCTTCCTTAAGCGCTGTGATATCGGTATTGGTTAAACGATATAGCTGCAATGACACGATGGCTTCAGCCTGAGGCTCTGTAAATTCATAGTTGGCGATCAAATTGTTTTTAGCGTCACGTTTATCGCTAGAAGAACGGATTGTTGCAATCACTTCATCCAAAATAGACAAAGCTTTCATGAGCCCTTCTACGATATGATGTCTGTCTTTTGCTTTTTGAAGCTCGTAAACGGACCGGTTTGTGACAACTTCCTTTTGGTGTCCGATATATGCATCCAAAATAGACGGCAGGCTCATCAGCATCGGACGGCGGTTATGGATAGCCACCATATTGAAGTTATATGTGATCTGCAAATCAGTATTTTTATATAAGAAATTCAAAATGCCTTTGGCATCAGCTTCTTTTTTCAGTTCAATGACCACTCTCAGCCCTGTTCGATCCGTTTCATCACGAACCTCTGAGATGCCTTCAACCTTTTTATCAATACGGAACTCGTCCATTTTTTTTACAAGGTTTGCTTTATTTACTTCAAATGGAATTTCAGTAATGACAATTTGTTCTCGTCCGCCTCTGATTGTTTCAATTTCAGCCTTTCCGCGGATAATGATTTTTCCTTTTCCGGTTTCGTAAGCTTTTCTTATCCCGTCAATGCCCTGAATAATACCGCCTGTCGGAAAATCAGGCCCTTTAATGACTTCCATGAGTTCATCAACAGAGCAAGATGGCATTTGAATACGCTTAATGACAGCATCAATGACTTCTCCCAGATGATGAGGGGGAATGTCGGTCGCGTATCCTGCTGAAATACCGGTAGATCCGTTGACCAATAGGTTAGGAAACATCGCCGGGAGTACGACAGGCTCCTTGCTTGTGTCATCGAAGTTCGGCACAAATTCAACCGTGTTTTTGTCAATATCCCGAAGAAGCTCAGATGCAATCGGAGATAATCGTGCCTCTGTATAACGCATGGCTGCCGGGGGATCTCCGTCGATACTTCCATTGTTTCCATGCATTTCGATTAACACATTACGAACTTTCCAATCCTGGCTCATCCGCACCATTGCTTCATAAACCGAGCTGTCACCGTGCGGATGATAGTTACCGATGACGTTACCGACCGTTTTGGCCGCTTTTCTGAAGTTTTTATCAAACGTGTTTCCATCTGTATGCATTGCATACAGAATTCTGCGCTGTACCGGCTTTAATCCGTCTCTCGCATCGGGCAGCGCCCTGTCTTGAATAATATATTTACTGTAGCGTCCAAAACGGTCGCCGATCACCTCTTCTAATGGTAAATCATGAAATAATTCTGGCTGTGACAATCATTAAACCTCCTCAGCGACCGATAAGTTTTCATTTTCTAAAATATTGCTTTCTTCATCTAAGCCGAAAGCGACGTTTTTCTCAATCCACTTTCTGCGCGGCTCTACTTTGTCTCCCATTAACGTCGTCACACGTCTCTCTACACGTGCCGCATCGTCAATTTTGACCCTAACAAGTGTGCGGGACTCCGGATTCATCGTCGTTTCCCACAGCTGGTCTGCGTTCATCTCTCCAAGACCCTTATATCGTTGAATGGTATAGCCTTTGCCGACTTTTTTCAGGACATCACCCATCTCTTCATCAGACCATGCATATTCAATGATTTCCTTCTTCCCGCTTCCTTTACTGACCTTATATAAAGGTGGCAGCGCAATGAACACCTTGCCATGCTCAATGAGCGGTTTCATATAGCGATAGAAAAAGGTAAGAAGCAGCACTTGAATATGGGCGCCGTCAGTATCGGCATCAGTCATAATGATGATTTTGTCGTAGTTGATGTCATCGATTGAGAAATCTGCCCCGACTCCCCCGCCGATCGCATGAATGATCGTATTGATCTCTTCATTTTTAAAGATATCAGCAAGCTTAGCTTTTTCTGTATTAATGACTTTACCGCGTAAAGGCAGAACCGCCTGGAATCTGCGGTCTCGTCCCTGCTTGGCTGACCCGCCTGCTGAATCTCCCTCAACGAGATACAATTCATTTTTTGCCGGGTTTCTTGAACCCGCAGGCGTCAGCTTTCCGCTTAAAGTCGCTTCTGATTTTTTTCGTTTTTTGCCGCTTCTTGCTTCTTCACGAGCTTTGCGTGCCGCTTCGCGCGCCTGGCTCGCCTTGATTGCTTTTTTGACAAGAAGCGTTGCGGTGTCCCGATTTTCCTCTAAAAAGTAAGCAAGCTGTTCTGAAACAATCGCATCCACCGCTGATCTTGCTTCACTGGTACCGAGCTTTCCTTTTGTTTGTCCCTCAAATTGAAGAAGCTCCTCAGGTATGCGGACAGAAATAATGGCTGAAAGCCCTTCCCTTATATCGGTGCCTTCAAGGTTCTTATCCTTTTCTTTCAGCAAAGCCACTTTTCGCGCATATTCATTAAAAGCACGCGTCATCGCAGTTTTTGCACCTGACTCATGCGTCCCGCCGTCTTTTGTTCTGACATTGTTGACAAACGACAAAATATTTTCAGAATAACCATCGTTAAACTGGAACGCAAAGTCCACTTCTATAGAATGATGCTCACCCTCAAACGAGACCACTTCAGACAAGACGTCTTTTTCTTCATTTAAGTAAGCAACAAACGCTTCTATGCCGTTTTCATAATAAAAGACCTCATGCTGGTCATTGCGTTCATCAATCAGCTCAATTTTCAGTCCTTTTAACAAAAACGCAGACTCTCTTAAGCGCTCAGAGAGCGTTTCAAAATTATAAGTGGTTGTGCTGAACATCGTTGGATCTGGCTTAAAGTGTGTAAGAGTTCCCGTCTTTTTTGTTTTGCCGATCTTTTCGAGAGATGTAACCGGTTTTCCTCCATTTTCAAATCGCTGCTGATAGACAAAACCGTCCCGCTCAATGGTAACCGTCAGCCATTCAGATAAAGCATTCACGACTGATGCACCAACTCCGTGGAGCCCGCCGCTTGTCTTATAGCCGCCTTGGCCGAATTTCCCTCCGGCATGAAGCACCGTTAAAATCACTTCAGGGGTTGGTTTGCCGAGCTTATGCATTCCGGTCGGCATGCCGCGGCCTCTATCCTGTACAGAAATACTATTGTCTTTATGTATTTTGACGATTATGTGATCTCCATGGCCGGCAAGCACCTCGTCGACAGAGTTATCTACAATTTCATAAACCAAGTGGTGCAAACCCCGTGCGTCAGTAGAGCCAATATACATACCCGGCCTTTTCCTGACAGCCTCAAGGCCTTCGAGCACCTGTATGGCATCTTCGTTGTAATCAAATTGCTGTTTTCTAGCCAAACGTACAAACCCCTTTCAAAAACTAACATTGTCTTTCTCTTTTTCAGTGTTACACATCATTTGTATATAAGATATTTTTTATAAACCTCGCCTCGAGCCAGTACTGCCTTGGACTCTTCATTATAACCAATATGTTTGCAATCGCAACATAGAGCTAACGAATCAGTTCTTCTCAAAACATCGGCTAGTGCTGTTTTTACACTATGAGAACGTATGTTTGTTTATTATATATAAAGCAGCAGACCTTCGCAAATCGAACGGCCGAAACCCAGCTGGACAAGGTATTCAAAAAAAGCTGTTCAAGCTTTATTGTATCTGTTTCACCGTAATACGCAAACAATATCTTAAAATTAAAAAGCAAAAATCCTTGAATTTACAAGGATTTTTGCAGTTCTGCACCTATTTTGTTACAGCGTGTGCCACTTTTATGCACAGATCCATAATAACCGTTCTGCCTTTTTCTTTTAGCATCTGGTATGCTTCCTCATTAACTAGCCCTTGCTGTGCCCAAAATACTGGCGCATCTGTCTCTAAAAACTCTTCCGCCACTCCAGGAAGCTGTTCTGAGCGCCGGAATACATTTACGATGTCAATCGGACCGTCTATCTCTTTTAAAGATGAAACGGCTTTGACACCTAGCGCCTCATCAATTGTAGGATTCACAGGGATAATTTCATAACCCGCGTCCTGCATTGCTTTTGAAACCATATGTGACGTTCTATCCGGACGGTCTGAAAGCCCTACTACCGCTATACGTTTGCTTCTTTGAAGAATCTCTTTAATTTCCGCTTTAGAAGGGTTTTGCATCGTGTGTCACTCCTTTTTCACTTATTTTACACGATCAAAACAGGAGAAATCAAAATATGATGCATGTTTGATTGGATTTGTAAGCAAACTTTACAAAAAAAACTTATCATCAGATCATGACATCTCATGTTAAAATAAAAAGAAGGGAATTTGAAAAAGGAGAAATGTAGATGTTAATTGCTTTATTGATTATTTTGGCCTACTTGATAGGCAGCATTCCATCTGGCTTAATTGTGGGCAAGCTTGCCAAGGGAATTGATATTCGGGAGCACGGAAGCGGCAACTTAGGCGCTACCAATGCATTCCGTACATTGGGTGTAAAAGCTGGTTCGGTCGTCATAGCCGGAGATATTTTGAAAGGGACACTGGCAACTGCATTGCCTTTTCTCATGCATGTTGATATTCACCCGCTTCTTGCAGGAGTCTTTGCGGTTTTAGGCCACGTGTTTCCCATCTTCGCCAAATTTAAAGGCGGTAAAGCCGTGGCGACATCAGGAGGCGTTTTGCTGTTTTACGCACCCCTGTTATTTATCACGATGGTTGCGGTATTCTTCATCTTTTTATACTTGACTAAATTTGTTTCTCTCTCATCGATGTTAACAGGGATCTATACTGTTATATATAGTTTCTTTGTCCATGATACGTATTTATTGATTGTCGTTACCCTGCTCACTATTTTTGTGATATACAGACACCGAGCGAACATTAAACGAATTATCAATAAAACAGAACCTAAAGTAAAATGGCTATAAGCTTAAAAAACTTCTCTTTTGACACAGAATAGCCTAATACGTTTATAATAGAGAAAATTCAAATGAAGAACAAAGGGGTGTTCTGTTATGAATATGACAATTAACGAAGACGCATTGAACTGGTATAAAGAAGAACTCGATTTGGAAAGCGGAGACCAGGTTCGCTTTTTCGTCCGCTATGGAGGCTGCAGCAACGTTCAAAAGGGTTTTTCTCTCGGTGTAGCGAAAGATGCCCCACAAGAGGCTGGAGTCACTGCAGAAGCTGACGGCATTACCTTCTTTATTGAAGAAAGTGATTTATGGTACTTTGATAACCACGACCTTCTCGTCAGCTATTCAGAAGACGCTGATGAACCGGTTTTTGAATACCAATAAAAAAGAACGCACATCATGTGCGTTCTTTTTTTACAAATGAAATCGTATAAGATGATCGGTTAGGTTCTCTTGTTCTAAAATATATTTTTGTGTTTCACCCAGCAGATCGAAGTGAGGAAATTCACTTTTCTTATGGATCCATTCTTTTTTTAACCCGTACGCCGCTCCCCACTGAACCAGCTTATCAATGTCTGCACAGCCGGCTTTTGTCACAGTCCTTGCTTCTGGAAATCGGTCATCCAGCCAGTAATGTGTTAAAAATGCGATTTCTCCTCTTTTCACTGCTTGTTTCCACCGGTTAAGTTCCTCCCGTTTCACACCAAACGCCATATCCCGTTCACTTCCCTATTTTTTGGCCTTTTCATATGCTGTGTGCCAATCAGGAAAAGCTTTGCGGAATTGAATTGGCTTAAAGCTTTCTTTATCCACACAAATATGAGATGAGGTGGCTTTGATGGAAAGCTCACCGGCCGGATTATAAATGTGGTAACCATAGACGGTTTTAAATCCGTTATAGTCCTCTATCCATGTATGTACAACCGCGGTTTCTCCGTAATGAAGCGGCTTTTTATAGGAAATATTGATATCAACGACTGGGGACAGAACGCCTTTTTTTTCCATATCACTATATAAAAAGCCTAAGTCCTTAATCAAGGCCGTTCTGCCGACCTCCATCCACACAAGATAATTTGCGTGATAGACAATTCCCATTTGGTCTGTTTCTGCATAACGCACTTCTATTTCTTTTTTGGATACATGCAAGATTACTCTGCTCCCTTAACGTCAATTTAGCCCCATTTTACCATAATCAAATCAGAAAGAAAAAAACCAGGTTTCCCTGGTTTTTTAAGAACGGTATCCGTTTTGTCTCGCTGCGGATTCGTCCTGTATTTCATTACGAAATGATTCAATGCTCTGTTCGCGTCTCGCATTTTTTTCTTTGATACGCTGTTTATCTTCTCCAGAAGCAAACTCCATTGATGCTTCTGCTTCTTCTATATTTTCAATTGTATTTTGAACCATATCCTGCAATTTTTCCACATTGTCAGAACGATCATCAGGATTAGGCTGCTGATATTGATTTTGGTTCTTTGTCATTCGGATGTACCTCCTAGAAATAAACTCGAATTTTCGCTACTCGCCTTTTGTCTGCATGATAATCGGCCGCTGTCCTGAAGTATCATGCATTTTTTCCCCTTTATTGGCTTTATATTTTACAGGCTTTGTACCCAAGTGGCTTGGAGCATATTGAGGCTGACCGTTTTTCTTGTTGTTTCCCATGTTTATCCCTCCTCAACAGATAGGTTTCTCAAAAGGAGGGGTAAACATGAATACAAATTAAAGGTTATTTTTGCTTAAATCGCTGTTCAAGCTTTTCCTCAAGCTGATTTAAATACTCTGTATTGGTCATCAGCTCTTTTTTGTTTTCCATGACGAGCTCATGAAAAGAACGTTTTCTCATCTTCTTCACGCTTCTCACCTCCGCATATTCTTTTATTTTTTCCAATTCTGAAAACTTGTAAGCATATCTGAGCATAAAAAAAACTGAATCTAATCAAGATCCAGTTTTTGTTCCATTTCTTTTTTTGTCATGGTGCCAACATGTATGTCTTGGATAACACCTTTTTCATCTAAGATATATGTCGTTGGATATGACATCACGTTATAGTCAGCATTGATCCCTTTTTTATCAATCAGAATGGGGAACGTTAAGTCATAAGTATCAGCAAACGCTCGGACCTGTTTCTCACTTTTCTCAGCTGAAGTGAAATTTACCGCAACAACCGCAAGTTTGTCGGCGTACTCTTTTTGCAGCTTTTCCATCGCAGGCATTTCCTGACGGCACGGCTTACACCAAGTTGCCCAAAAATTGAGCAGCACTTTTTTGCCTTTTGCATCCTGTAAAGAGCTTTTCTCTCCTGATAGCGTTTTCAAAGAAAAATCAGGTGCTTGTTGCCCCTCTTGAATTCCGACTTCTTTTTTGCTGTATGTTTGATATAAATTCCATCCCGTATAACCGACTAGCATGATAAGCAGGATCCCTGCGAGCCATTTTTTCAGCATATGCCACCTCCGCAGCACATTGTGTCATAAAAAGAAGAGAAAGCGAAATGCCTTCTCTTCCTATTGATTCATCAGGACTGCTTCATTTTTTCACGAAGCACCATTTGAAGGATGCCGCCATGGCGGTAGTAATCAATTTCAACTTCACTATCAAAGCGGACGACTGCTTCAAAAGTTGTTACATTGCCGTCTTCATTGATTGCTCTTACAGTCACAAGGTCACGAGGACGAACTGTTTCATCAACATCTACCTCGATGACTTCTTTACCCGTTAAGCCGAGTGTATCCGCATTTTCACCTTGTTTAAACTGAAGCGGCAGCACACCCATGAATACAAGATTGCTTCTGTGAATTCTTTCGAAGCTCTCTGCAATGACCGTTCTGATGCCGAGAAGGTTTGTTCCTTTTGCAGCCCAGTCACGTGAAGATCCCATACCATAGTCTTTTCCTGCTAATACGACAAGACCAGTTTTATCTTCTTTGTATTTCATGCACGCATCATAGATGGATGTTACTTCACCAGTCGGCCAGTACGTCGTAAATCCGCCTTCTGTACCCGGTGCAATTTGGTTTTTGATCCGAATGTTTGCAAATGTTCCTCTCATCATGACTTCATGGTTTCCGCGGCGGGAACCGTAAGAGTTAAAGTCGCGAGGAGAAACACCTTTTTCTTGCAAGTACTTTCCGGCAGGCGTATCTTTTCCGATTGCCCCCGCAGGAGAAATATGGTCAGTTGTGACTGAATCGCCGAATTTACCGACAACACGCAAACCTTTTAATGGTTCAACCTTGCCTGGCTCAACAGACATTTCTTCGAAGAATGGCGGGTTTTGAATGTAAGTTGACTCGCTATCCCATTTATATAATGCTTCATCTGTTGTTTCAATTTCGTTCCAGCGCTTGTTGTCATCAAATACTGTTTCATACTCTTTGCGGAATAGCTCTGGCGTAACAGTTTGCTTAACAAGTGCATTGATTTCGTCCATTGACGGCCAAATATCATTAAAGTATACGTTTTGACCATCCTTGCCCACACCGATTGGATCGGTTTTCAGGTTAATGTTTACCGTTCCAGCCAGCGCATATGCCACAACAAGCGGCGGTGAAGCAAGATAGTTGCCTTTAACAAGCGGGTGAATACGTCCTTCAAAGTTACGGTTTCCGGAAAGGACAGACGTAATCAGAAGATCATTTTTCGCAACCGCTTCTTCGATTTCCGGTGAAAGCGGGCCTGAGTTCCCGATACATGTTGTACAGCCGTACCCAACGAGGTTAAAGCCAAGCTCTTTCATGTATGGAAGAAGGCCTGAATTCACAAGATATCCTGTAACAACTTTAGAACCCGGTGCAAGTGACGTTTTCACGTAATTAGGCACCTTAAGCCCTAACTCAACCGCTTTTTTCGCTACCAGTCCGGCGCCGATCAGAACGTATGGGTTTGATGTATTTGTACAGCTTGTAATCGCAGCAATGGCGATCGCACCCGTTTTCATAACTGTTTCTTCGCCGTTAAGGAGTTTAAACTTAATTTCTTTATTTTCTTCCTCAGCATTTAAACCGAATCCTTGGTTACCTGCAGGGCTGACTAATTGCTTTTTAAACGTTTCCTGCATAGCAGATAGCGGGATCAAATCCTGAGGACGCTTTGGACCCGATAAGTTTGCTTCAATTTGAGACAGGTCAATTTCAACCACATCAGTAAATTGAGGGTCTTCCGCATCTGGAGTGTAGAACAAGCCATTGCTTCTGCAGTATGCTTCAACAACATCAATATGTTCAGGATCACGGCCTGTCAGGCGCAGGTAGTTAAGCGCTTCTTCATCTACTGGGAAGAATCCGCATGTAGCACCGTATTCCGGAGCCATATTCGCAATTGTTGCGCGATCTGCAAGCGGCAGTTCAGCAATTCCCGGTCCGAAGAATTCAACAAATTTACCGACAACGCCTTTTTCACGCAGCACTTGTGTTACTTTTAACGCCAAGTCAGTAGCTGTTGTTCCGTTTGGAAGCTTGCCGACAAGTTTCGCGCCGATTACCTCTGGAACTGGGAAGTAAGAAGGCTGTCCAAGCATTCCCGCTTCAGCTTCAATTCCACCGACACCCCAGCCGAGAACACCGATACCGTTAATCATTGTTGTGTGTGAGTCTGTTCCGACAAGCGTATCAGGATACGTTACAAGCTCGCCGTCTTCTTCAATGGCATGGACAACACTTGCCAAGAACTCAAGGTTGACCTGGTGCACAATACCTGTTGCAGGCGGCACTGCCTGATAATTGTTAAACGCTTTCTTTGCCCAGCTTAAAAATTTGTAGCGCTCTGCATTTCTTTCGAATTCCAAGTCCATATTTACTGCTAATGCATCTTCTGTACCCGCTTTATCTACCTGTACAGAGTGGTCGATAACGAGATCAACAGGAATTTCAGGGTTGATTTTATCAGGATCTCCGCCGACAGCTGCCATTGCTTTACGCAGTGAAGCCAGATCTACTACTGCCGGAACCCCTGTGAAGTCTTGTAAAATAACACGAGACGGTTTGAACGGAACGTCGATATCCTTTAATTCGGCAGTTCCCCATTTTGCCAAATTTTCCACGTGTTCTTTTTTGATAACGAAGCCGTCAACTTGACGCAATACTGATTCTAAAAGAACTTTGATGGAATAAGGAAGCTTCGAAACCTTTCCTATACCTGAATCTTCTAACGCTTTTAAAGAGTAGTAATGATATGTTTTCCCATTTGTAGTAAACGTTTTTCTCGCTTGGAAAACGTCTTTTGCTGCAGTTTTTTGCTCGTTTGCCATTCTCCAAAATCCCCCTTCAGATCAGATCATTCTCAGATGAACATTACATTCCATCACAATTTTCTCACAATTTCATATTAAAACAAAATCATACATAAGTAAATATCAATGTTTTTATTAAATACAATAAGTTCGACTTATGAGAAAAATGTACCGGTAATTTTTACTGTTTACGCTCTCTCATATAACACAATAAAAGAAGCCATATTATGATTGAGGTGATAATGATGGTCAAAAGAAAAGCGAATCACGTCATTAACGGAATGAATGACGCAAAAAGCCAAGGCAAAGGCGCCGGCTATATTGAAAACGACCAGCTTGTACTGACTGAAGCAGAACGCCAAAATAACAAAAAAAGAAAAACCAATCAATAACACCGAACTCTTTTAAGGAGGTTCTCATTTTATGACCAATAAGAATACAAGTAAAGATATGCATAAAAACGCCCCTAAAGGACACAATCCCGGCCAACCCGAGCCTCTAAGCGGAAGCAAAAAAGTAAAAAACCGAAACCATACAAGACAAAAGCACAACTCAAGCCATGATATGTAAGAAAAGCAGACCTTAGTGTCTGTTTTTTTATGCGTTCACCCATTTATAATCCACCGCATATGATGTAAAGCAAGGTTGATATGTGGAGGAATGCTTCCATGAACCATTCAAAACGCAACGATGCGAATGATTTCGATAGTATGGATGAATGGCTTCGGCAATTTTTTGAAGACCCCTTCGCCTGGTACGACGAAACATTGCCTATTGATTTATATGAAACAAGTCAGCAGTATATTATAGAAGCGGATCTGACTTTTTTACAGCCTACACAAGTAACAGTTACCCTTTCTGGATGCGAGTTCATCTTAACTGTCAAATCGTCAGGACAGACTTTTGAAAAACAAATGATGCTTCCTTTTTATTTTAATGACAAAAACATTCAAGTCGAATGCGAAAATCAAATACTCACAGTCGCCGTCAATAAAGAAACAGAAGATGGCTCTTCTTTTTCTCTTCAATTTCCTCTCAGCTAAACATAAAAAGTCACTTTCATCCCCTATTATGAAAGTGACTTTTTTTCCGTCCATTTATCGTCAAATACCCTCTAGTGACTCTCCCATGGCCAAATAGCAGATTCACTATACAATAGAATATGATCTACTATCTCTTTTGACTAGACGTCTATCACTTTTTTCTATTCTTTTTTTACTGTGTTCTTCTAATCTCTCTTCGTATACAATATGGTTAGAATAAGGGGGAATGATTGATGCTGGAAGGATGGTTTTTATGGTTTATTCTGTTTTGGGTAATCATGATGGTAGTCTTATTATCAATCGGCGGTTTTTTCATGTTTCGAAAGTTTTTAAAGCGTTTACCAAAAGAGGACGGCAGATCAGAGCTTGATTGGCAGGATTACTATATTGAAAACAGCAGACATTTATGGAACGATGAAAACAAACAGTTTCTAGATGAATTGACTGCGCCCGTGCCAGAGCTGTTCAGAGATGCAGCAAAAGCTAAAATCGCAGGCAAAATCGGTGAGCTTGCATTAAAAGAAAAGGTAGCAAAGATTGATCAGCAACTTATGATCAAAGGCTATATTCTCGCAACTCCTAAAAGAGACCATTCCTTCTTAAAAAGGCATCTGCGGGACAAAAAAATCGATTTGGAACCTTATCAGACCCTTCTCAAATAAAAAACCTTTCCTGACAAGGGACTGACCCCCGTTTTTGAGACAGGGATCAAAACACCTTTTAAACAGCCAATTGCCGATAATTTATCGGTGATTGGTTGTTTAGTTTCGTTTGAATACGAATATTGTTATAATAATGAATGTATTCTATGACAGTGCGTTCTACGATGGCGGTCGTGGTTCGATCAATGCTGTTAAGATAGAACGTTTCAGACTTTAGTGAGGAATGAAACGATTCGATGGAGGCATTATCAGCGGGTGTCCCTTTGCGGGACATGCTCATGGTAATGCCTTTTGTTTTAACAGCTTTCTGATACTCGTAAGATGTATACACAGATCCTTGGTCACTATGTAACACGCAGTTCTCAGGCAGTGTTGGCAGTTGATCAAGTGTGTGTAAGACAAAGTCTGTGTCCTGCTTATCTCCAATCGTAAAAGCAATCACTTCTCCATTATATACATCCAATATACTGGAAAGGTACAATTGTTTCTGTCCATAAGGCAAATACGTGATGTCTGTTACTAGTTTTTCAAGAGGATGATCAGACTGAAAGTTCCGATCTAATATATTGTCGACCACGGCATATGGCTGCCCATTCTTCTTGCGCTTTTTCACCTTAACCCGGCACTGCCACTGATTTTTCTGCATAATACGCTGAACCGTTTTATGGTTAATACACATTCTCTTTTTTAATATAGCTGTGATTTTTCGATATCCATATCGATACTGGTGCTCTCGGCACAACGTGCCGATTTGTTTTTCTAAATGGCGCTTGGGATGATCTTTCTTCAGATTCTTCTTCCAACGATAATAAGACGAGCGAGAGATACCTAAATGAATACAGATATCCTGCACGGTCATTGTGCTGTGCAATTCTTCTACAAGTTCGACTGACGTTTGGCTATCAACTTCCTTTCCAATTCGTTGTACTTTTTTAACACTTCATTCTGTTGTCTCAGATATCGATTCTCTGCCTGCAGTTTCTCTAATTCGGAAGAATACTCCGGACCTTTTCCATAAGTGTATTGCTTACCAACAGGCTGTTCAAATCGATGTGTATCACCAGCCTTATACCATCTGACCCATGTCTTAATCTGCGTATTATTTTTGATATTCAACTCCTGCATGATCTCTTTCATAGGTACGCCTGCCAATCTCATTTCTACAGCCTTCTGTTTCACTTCAACCGGATAACTCACTCTTGTCCCCATAGAAAAAACACCTCCAAGTCTAATTTCGGATAACAATCATCCGTATTCAAACTTGAAGGTGTTTTTATTTGTCTCATCTTATGGGGTCAGTCCCACAAGAGGAAAGGTTTTTTAATTCATTTGAATATTAGATGACTGCAGCTCGTTATGAAGTTTTCGATATGATAAATACATGGCGATTCTCCAAGGCACAATCATACCGAAAGCCAGAATCCAAAACATTCCGCTCAGTGCACCATAATCAATTGATGTGCTCAAGATCGATTTCATCACGATTCTGATCACCAAAAGACCGACTAATATAAAAACAAATGCTTTAGAGCGTTTCATGTAAATTTCATTATTTTTAATTTCGAACTTAGAAGTTTTGATTAGAAAAATAGAGAAAATCACACCTAAAGTGAATGCTTCCAAAAACTCTGCTCCAGTTACCCAAAATACCGGAAATAAAAACATTAACGCTCCCGTACTCATAAAAATCGGCGGAAGAATGATTTTTTTTGGTGAAACAGGCTTGTCAGAGGACTTTATTCTGACCACCATCACAGCTACAGCCATTAACACAGCAATAATCGATGAAACTATAATCATCATACTTATCATTCCTTTGTTTCTCGGAGTGTTGATACTATATACTATACTCCAAAACAATAAAAAAAACCATTTTGAAAAGAAATGACTTTAATGTCCCATAACGCGGCTTACAGCTTCCAGCACTTTTGTTTCCTCAAACGGCTTAACAATAAAATCCTTTGCCCCCAGCTCAATCGCTTCCGTTACAATTCTTTGCTGGCGCATGGCGGTGCACATGATGACCTTCGCTTTAGGATCAAAGGTTAAGATATCACGAAGCGCTTTTATGCCGTTTTTCACCGGCATTGTAATATCCATTGTCACAAGGTCCGGGCGCAGTTTTTTATACAGGTCAGCTGCTTGTTCACCGTCCGCCGCTTCGCCTGCGATTATGTAATTTGCCTCTTCCAAGATCTCTCTGATTTTCACTCTCATGAACTTGGCGTCGTCTACAACTAAAACTCTTGTCATATTCCCCTCCAACAATCGATTTCCACAGATAATAGTCTTATTGTACCAAAAACAAAAGGATTAGTAGTAGTACGAAAGTAATTTACCGTCAAAAACCAGTAAAGCCTCCAAAAAGATCTGACAGCAAAATAATGATCAGGCTCATCCAATTAAAGAATAACAGCACACCAATCACAATCATCAAAACGCCACCAGCTTTCATAATGAAAAGCTGGTTCTTCCTTATCCACTTCAGCTTTGTGATAAAAAAAGACAATAAAAGAAACGGTACCGCAAAACCGAGTACATATAACATCATGTATGGCACCGCTGAGCCCGGATTGGTGCCTGCAAGTGTGATAACAGCAGCTAATATCGGACCGGTACATGGTGTCCATCCAGCTGCAAATGCCATTCCGATTAAGACCGACCCTAAAAACCCGCTTGGTTTATGCTTAAAATGGATTCTCCGCTCTTTCATCATAGCCTCAGGCCGGAACACACCGAGTGTAATGAAACCGAACAAAATAATAAGCAACGCGCCAATTTGCCGAATCGCATCGTGATAATCCCTAAACAGGCTGCCAATAAAAGATGTTCCATAGCCTAAAGCAATAAAAATGACTGAAAAGCCAAGCAAAAAACAAAAAGTATGAAACAAGCTTCTTTTCTGCAGCAGCAGCTTTTCAGTTTTTACATCGTCCATGCTGACCCCTGTAATATATGACAAAAAAGCTGGGTAAAGCGGCAGGCAGCAAGGCGAAATAAAGGATAAAAACCCCGCTCCGAATGTCAAAAAATAATTCACGTCTCCCATGTCATCATCCCTTCATGATTTGACATTCCTTCAAGTTATGACAAAATCATTTCATTTTTTTAACACTTTCACTTGAAGGATTTCTATTTTCAGAAAAAACTTATATAATTTAATTTGACATTGAGACATTATACTCCTTCTCATTTGAAAATTAGTATAAATATGGATATAATATAAACATTCACTTTGAAGATCTAATGTATGAAAGGATACATCCCTGTGATTAGAGAGCATCTATTAAAAGAAATTGAAAAAAAAAGAGCAGAGCTGCTGCAAATTGTCATGGCGAACGGAATGACATCTCATATTACGATAGAGCTCAGTCAGGAGCTTGACCATCTTCTCATACAATATCAAAAGCAGCGCCTTCGAGCAGTAGCGGGTGATGAATGATTGCAAAATAAAAAACCCGTATAAGGGTTTTTTATTTTATAACCATGTTTCTCTATATCATAATCTTTACGTATTATTTCGTTTGATTATTCATGGCTTTCATCATTTGATTGATTTTCTTTTGAGAAGGTTTCATTCCCATTTGCATCATCATCATGCGTAACATTTGTTCATTAATAGGCGGATTCTTTTTCAGGTAGCTCATCATATATTTACGAGCAATAAAAAACCCGAGTGCAACACCTATGAGCAATGCAACAACGCCCACTAGGATGCCAACCCATAAAGTCATTTTATTTCCTCCTTCATGTTGTCTAGTTTAAAGTGTACTAAACCAAAAGCTATTATACAACATTTACATCTCTTTTTCTTCGGTTTTAGACAAAATTTCTTTCTTTCACCGGATTTAGCCATCCGTAACGCTTCGAATTGAAATCCATTGCTAAAAAGCAAGGGCTTACTTTTCTTAACACTTCAAAGAATATCGTTTCTGCCTCGTAATCTCCCGAAGCCACAATTTCTATCATGTGCTCCTTCATCATAAACGTCGCGTGGCCTTTTGCTTTCGGCAAAGCTATTCTATAAATATAATCCAGCTGCCTGTAATCCGTCTTGTTTAAATTCATTTTTAACCGCTGATGCATATGTAAAATCGGGATTGGTTGTGTAATATATTGAATCTGTTTCTCTGTCATTTCATACTGCTGCTTTTCAAGGCTTGTCCAATGATAGTCTTGAAACAGCTCAAACATAACCGATTCCCGGCCGAAATAGTGATTGGCAAATTCCTCTTTGATCAGGTACGTATAGTAGTGACGTTCCATCTTTTCATCCCCTTTTCCAGCAGCATTTCATTTGCTCTCTATTATACAAAAGAAGAAAAGAAAGAATTGTCTATTACTGTTAAACAGCCAATACTATTTTTGTCGGATAAACAAGAAAAAGAGGATGATTTGACTCATCCTCTTTCAAAAGCTTACTTATTGATTAATGCCTTAACTCGATTCACTACGTTCGGAACTGAGAAGCCGTATTCGTTAATGATGGTTTCACCAGGAGCAGATGCACCGAATCGGTCTATGCCGAGAACGTCACCTTCAAGCCCCGTGTATTTGCCCCATCCAAATGATGAGCCCATTTCAATTGCAAGACGTTTTTTCACATCTGCAGGAAGGACTTCGTTTTTGTATTCATCAGATTGTTTCTCAAAACGGTCCATTGAAGGCATGCTGACAACAGAAACATCGATATTTTTTTTTGCCAATTCAGCCTGCGCTTCAATTGCAAGACCTACCTCTGATCCGGAAGCGATGAGAAGAGCGTCAGGTGTTTCGTTTTTAGATTTAGAAACGACATATGCACCTTTTTCTACTCCTGCCAATGCTTCTTCAGATGTTTGATCGATGGTAGGAAGGTTTTGACGTGTAAGCACTAGCGCTGTTGGGTGGTCAGTGCTTTGCACTGCAAGCTTCCATGCTGTTGCTGTCTCATTGCCGTCTGCTGGACGGATCAAAGAAAGGTTAGGCATCGCACGGAGTGAAGCAAGCTGTTCAACAGGCTCGTGCGTCGGACCGTCTTCACCAACCGCAATACTGTCATGTGTGAAGACATATGTCACAGGAAGGCCCATTAACGCTGCAAGGCGAATCGCAGGACGCAGGTAATCAGAGAAGACAAAGAAAGTTCCGCCGAATACACGAAGACCGCCATGAAGCGCCATACCGTTTAAGGCCGCACCCATCGCAAATTCACGTACACCAAACCAGAAGTTTTTGCCTGAGTAATCAACCGCTGTAAAATCACCGGCATTTTTAATAGTCGTTTTGTTCGATCCCGCTAGGTCAGCAGAACCTCCGACAAAGAAAGGAATTTTTTTCGCAAGTCCGTTGAGAACTTCACCGGAAGATGCACGGGATGCCAAACTGCTTCCTTTTTCATACACAGGAACCTCTTGATCCCAGTCCTTCGGAAGCTCTCCTTTGATTGCCAGTTCAAGCTGTTCAGCAAGTTCAGGATAAACTTCTTTATATTTAGCGAATTGAGCATTCCATTCTTGTTCTTTTTTCTCACCTGATTCTTTAACAGCTGCAGCGAAATGCTCATAAACTTCTGACGGAACGTAGAAGTCTTCTTCATATGTCCACGCGTAAGCTTCTTTTGTTAATTTGCTTTCTTCTTTACCAAGCGGCGCACCGTGAACACCGGATGTACCGGCACGGTTAGGTGAACCGAATCCGATTGTCGTTTTCACTTCAATTAATGTAGGTTTCTTTTCATTTTGGCGTGCTTTTTCGATAGCCGCTGTTAATTCTTCAATATTGTTTCCATCCTCAACATAAAGAACTTCCCAATTCATTGCTTCAAAACGCTGTTTCACGTTTTCAGAGAATGAACGGTCGAGGTCTCCATCAAGAGAGATGTCATTAGAATCGTATAGTACGATCAGACGGCCAAGCTGAAGATGGCCTGCGAGTGAAGCGGCTTCAGAAGAAATACCTTCCATTAAATCACCATCACCGCAAATACTGTATGTATAATGATCGACTACGTTAAATGAATCGCGGTTGTATGTTTCCGCTAAATGGCGTTCAGCAATTGCCATACCGACTGCCATGGCAATTCCTTGGCCAAGCGGACCTGTTGTAGCATCAACACCGGCAGTATGTCCGAATTCCGGATGTCCTGGTGTTTTGCTGCCCCACTGGCGGAATCCCTTAAGATCTTCAATACTAAGATCAAACCCGCTTAAATGAAGCATGCTGTATAATAGTGCTGACCCGTGTCCAGCAGATAAAACAAAACGGTCACGGTTAAACCAGCCAGGGTTTGCCGGACTTACGTTCATAAATTTTGTCCACAGCGTGTATGCCATTGGAGCGGCTCCCATCGGCATCCCTGGGTGACCAGAATTTGCTTTTTCAATAGCGTCTATTGACAGTGTGCGAATGGTAGCAACTGATTTCTTTTCAATTGTATCCATAAAAATCCCCTTCCTTATGTGTTGTACCCTTACATCATAAATGTCTGACGACTTTTTCTCAACTGTTTCAGCTTAAATTTGAGAGAAACTTGTTGAATTTTGTCACATAAGAGTTTTGATTATAGTATATGCAAAAGAGGAATACGATATTGCCGTATTCCTCTTATATTAGTGAAGTTTGTTATTTCTTTGTTCTCTTTTTAGCTTTTCTGGTGTAACATCATTGCCTTCTGGGTCAATGATTTTCACACTTTTTAACGTGTTCTTCATAGAAGAACGAAAACCTTTCAAGTACTCTTGACGGAGCTTTTGCTGTTCGGCTTTTTCTTCTTCTGTAATAACGCCAGCTTTAGCTTTGGCAGCAAGTTCATTAATTCTGGCAATTTTCGCGTTTGAAATCATGTTAAACTCCTTTATTGCATTTTGTCTATATAGTACTAGATCAAAAAAAGTTTTACAACTGATTCACTCTGCTGTCTCTTCATTCTCTATGTATTCCTGAAAACGTCGGTGAACGGTTGCTTTAGAGACATCATAGCCAAACCCTCTTAGGGTAGCCGCGATTTCAGCAAACGTCAGTTTATTCGCTCTTAGGCGGACGATCTCAGAGATTGGCACCTCTATTTTTTCTTTTCCACTGTTCCCATGTTGGTTTTTTAAGTTTTTTTGCGGTTTAAAACCGTTTTTTACTGCACGCTTCATTCCCCGTCTGATTTTCATGTTGTGAATCTTTCGCTGATACTCTTCCACAATGCTGACGATTTCCAAGACCATTGAGTCAGCCTCCGATAACTCCAGTTCACCTCTATGAGCCGTTGTATAGACTTTCACACCTTCTCTGTAAATACAATGAAGCAGTGCGATTTTTGCGTTTCCCCGTCCGAGCCTTGTCTCATCCTGAACCAAAATGACATCAATTCCAGCGTTCTTAATCTCATCAAGCAGCTCAAATACACCATCCCGACCCATTTCATATCCGCTGGCTTTTTCTGAAATCACTTTGACCACTTCCATGCCGTTCTCCGCTGCAATGGCCGTAAGCTCCTCCTCCTGCCGCTTTAATGACGTTTCCTGCTGTTCTTTATTTGTGCTTACACGGGCATAAATGAGTGCTTTCATTTTATCTCTCTTTCCTCTCTATCTTACAGTTGCTAATTCATATGCATCCTGATGCTTCTTTTTCAATGGGATCACTAACTCATCACCCGGCTGGATATCAGAGGTTTGAAGTTGATTTTTATCAGCTACCCATTCAATAAAATCATTTTTGTTTATCTTTTTTGTATCTGCTACCTGATCAGCAATTGACCAGAGTGTGTCGCCTTGCTGGACTTCTATTTTAACATACTGATTAAGCTCTTGGCCGCTGCTTGTATATGACAGCATAAGGATAACCGCGCTCAAAATCACTGTGAACAGACCGACAAAAATAATAGATTCTTTACTCATGATCATAACCTCCAACAGGAATGTTTGTTCGCATTTTTTATAATTTCAGTATATACGAACAAACGTTTCTGTCAATTGTTTTTTCGAACCTATGTTTGTACTGTAAGGAAAATCATGCTATAATCTTCTTAAAATCGACGTTTTGAGGTGCGAAAAATGACGAAGCTATCAAAAAGGCAACTTGATATCCTCCGTTTTATTAAAGCAGAGGTTAAATCAAAAGGATATCCGCCTTCCGTGAGAGAGATCGGAGAGGCTGTCGGGCTTGCGTCCAGCTCTACTGTCCACGGCCATTTGGCCCGCTTGGAAACAAAAGGGCTGATCAGACGGGATCCGACAAAACCAAGAGCAATAGAAATTCTTGATGAAGAAGTAGACATTCCGCAAAGCCAGGTCGTTAATGTACCGGTCATCGGGAAAGTCACGGCGGGATCTCCTATTACAGCAGTAGAAAATATTGAAGAATATTTTCCGCTCCCAGACCGCATGGTTCCTCCAGACGAGCATGTATTTATGCTGGAGATTATGGGAGACAGTATGATAGATGCTGGTATTCTCGATAAGGACTATGTCATCGTTAAACAGCAAAACACAGCGAACAATGGGGAAATTGTAGTTGCGATGACAGAAGATGATGAAGCAACTGTAAAACGATTCTATAAAGAGGATACCCACATTCGCTTGCAGCCTGAGAACCCAACGATGGAACCTATCATTTTGCAGAATGTCAGCATTCTAGGGAAAGTGATTGGCGTGTTCAGAACCGTCCATTAATCTATTGATCTATCAGATGCATAAAATAACCCCCTCTTCCTTTATGGAGAGGGGGTTTGTTGTTCAAAAAAAGCAGGCTCGCCCTGACTTTTGGGTGCGAGCCTGAATAGGAGGAAAAAGAACATCATGTTTACACCATAATTATCCACCAAACAATTGTTGAAGTCAAGAAATTTTCTTTCCTTTAGGAAACTTTTATTCAAAATATGAACGTTTAGAATATTAGACGCTATCTTCTTAAAAACGTTTCATTTTTTAGGTCGTGGAAGGATGCGGTTTTATATTTATTAAAGGGCGAGGCAATTGATATAACTGAAAATTTAGTACATAGTTTAGGTAGTTCAACACTCTGTTAAAACAGCTCGCTTTCTTCATATAAAATGTAATATGTATTTCAATTTCACCTGCACCCAATCACTTGTGCAGTTCAAAAGATATGGCATCGTTGAACAAATCGGGTAGAAACCTTCCCCAAACATAAAGTCTCCACCAACACCCTTCTTTAAATTTAACCTTATATGAAATATGGTTGTGATATCAAAAGGCCGTTTCATCATAAAAGTGCATATGGGTTTTTTCTTGTTTGTAATATCGAAGCCTGTCTTGAAGGGTTCCGGTATGAAATTCAAATTTGTGGCCGTCAGGGTCGGTAAAATAAATTGATTTTCGATCGCGTTCATCTCGTTCTCTGCCAGGCAGAATATTGACATGAAGTCTTTTTAATTTAGCTGATACCTCCTCAAATTCATGATCTTCAATTGTAAAAGCAATATGGGTATAAGAAAGCTTAATGTCATTTCTCGGGATGTCTGGTTCTTCATTAAGCGCTAGCCAGATGCCGTTCATGTCAAAATATGCAGTTGTTCTTCCCTTTACCAAAAGCTTTGCATCAAACACTTTTTGATAAAAATCAATCGATGTATCCAAATGCGTAACTGAAAATAACAAGTGATTGATTCCTTTTATCTCCACAAATCATTCCCCCCTTGAAAGCTGATCATCCACATATACGACTTTTTTCATAAGAAAGTTTCATACAGCTGAAAAAAATACCAGTGTAAACAAAAACGGACTGTTTAAAATAGTAACATGACCATTATGAATGGTTTTGAATTGCATTATTTATCATTTGTTTACGCCCAAGAATTTTCTTCAAAAAATAACAATTTAGGTGGTCAAATGAAACATATCATTGCGCTTGCTTCAAAGATTGCTTTCACTCTTGCCCTTTTATATGTGATTTTGGACAGAGTCTATCACGCATCCTTTTTAAGTGTGATGTTTATTGCACTTTTCTTAGGTTTTGTTTCCTATCTTTCTGGTGACATGCTCGTCTTACCCAGAACAAACAATATTACAGCTTCATTGGCTGACTTTGGCCTTTCATTCATTATTCTTTGGGTATTTGTTTTAACCCAAACAAGAAACGATTTCTCACCATTTGGAGCAGCTCTCCTTTCCGCTGCCTGTCTTACTGTTTTTGAATACTTTTTTCATCGGTATTTACTGAAAAATGTGCTTGATGAAAATTTCCGAAATGAACTGTCAGCGAGAGATAACACGTTGCAGTATCAAACGGAAGCCGCGGACGAGCTGTTTCCCGAAACGAATGAGAAGCATAAGGAATAGGAGGCTGTCTTATCGCCTCCTATTTTTCAGTAGCTATTTTTGAGAAAACGGAACATCACTTCTGTAAACTTATAAAACCTCTCATTTTGAGTAACAGCTCTGCTTTTTAAAGAAAAGATGCCGAACAAAGACTTTCTAAAGCCTGTGCTCATTTCTATCTGGATACTTAAACCTGTTTTTGATTTATTTGCAATGTTATTCGGACTAACGCCCGCATGCGGATGGTCCGTATTGAGCAATACAGCAGGAAAACCGGCATGCTGCAATTTCTCAACTAAATCTGCCGCTCTTACGCGATCTGTACCGCCGACTTCGATCTGCTGATCTTCTTCTGCGTACCCGTGTAATGAAATGACATATTCATGATTTCCCGTCATTTTAAGGGCCCGAGGTTCATCAAAGTGCGTGCTCGTAATGTGCAGGACTGAGTTTCCTGTCGATTTTAAGCCTTCAAATAAATACATCGAGTACTCTTTGCTGAGCTCTCTCGCTACTTCACTTGTCCCGCCTTCAATACCTCCTCCGTGAATAGCTAAAACAAGAACAGGGCTTCCGGTTTCTTTCGTAACAACGTCGTAATCAGAAGGATCTTCATTGTTTTTTAATTCCTCAAAATTCTGATATACATCTTCAGCATAAATTGAAGAAATCGGAGTAAATACCATAAAAATAAACAATAATTTTACAATTTTAATAGTTGATGGAAAACGTTTGGCTATGTTACAATCAACATGCTTCAAGGAATGGAGCAAACGGCGGAGCAGGGATACTTTGGCCGGTTTCATCTACTCCGCCTCTAAGTCCAAATCAACAGGATGTAGGTCTCTTTGAGGCTTTAGCACGAATTCTCTCGTCCTCCTTGTTAAATTTTTGTTAAATTCACAATATTATATACCATTAGCCCGGGCGCTGTTCTTCTCATTTTTGAATTTATGAAAAGTAAGCTGGCACCACCTCCCCCATTTCCATACAAAACAAAAATGCACCTGCCCTTTGGCCTGTGCATTTTTTATTTTCTCTTCATTCTTCGTTTTTTTGCTTGATTTAATTTCATGATGTTTTTTTCAATTTTTCTTATGTTTCGCCTTTGCGGGATTGTTTTCATTTCATAATAAACAGAAATAAACCCGCTTAATGTCACTGCTGCAATATAAAGGACGCGCTGTTTGATCATTCGGTCAGCGTGTCCATGATCATTCGCTTCTTTTTCCAGCCTTTCGATCACAGCTTTATCAAACAGCTGATCGACATACACTTGTTTCATTCCCACTGCAAACCCCGCAGCCAGCCAAAGAATCAGAAATAAACTGATATAAAACACCATAAACCCTTCCTTTCCTGTCTTGATGCGGCGCAGAATTTTTTAAAAACAGTTCATCTATTACAACTGGCAGACGAAGCTTCTTCTTTGTGTTAGGTTCTTTCAATAGGCTGGTTAATATGTGTAATGCTGTAATGAACAGTTAGAAATTTTATTCCAAACAGCCACATATGATGAACAGCCGTTAATTTGTTGTCATGTGCAGCTTCTATCAGAAAGGTTTCAGATAAAGGAAGCGGACAAGTTCCCGCTCTTGTTTGCAGATAAATCCCCTCATCACCCGCTCTGCTTTTTCTCCGCCTGCTTGTTAAAACCAGCTTCTCCTGATGATGATATGGTTTTAAAATACCTGTCATGCTGCTGAATGGAAGCGGTAAAGAAATATTCATATACCCCTCTCCATTTGAACGATACACTGAATAAAGAGCGGTAAAAATGGTTTCGTTTTTTTCATTTGTTCTAATCCAGGCACGTACTCTTTCCCTTCCGTCTTTTTTCGAATGAACACCTTTTATCTTGCTGTACATCCTATACCAGTCAGGGTTCGTCGAAAGATGTATTTGGCCGATTCTTCTGCTGAACCATTCGTAAATAATTGCAAGCGGCCGAAACCACATGCTCCATGTTACTTTTGCTTTAATATTGTATTCGATGGTTTGTTCATAAAACGAAAGAATGAGCGGCGCCAGTTTTTCTGGTGAAAAATCTTTTGAACGCAGGCTGCCCATATCATCCACAAGCCCGCTGTACCGAGCGTTATTTTCAGCTTGAATGTTAGCTAAAAATTCTTCTCCAATCTTTCTTTTTCCGTAGATACGGCTGAATGTCTTTACACTGTCTGCATCAAAAGGCTTCGCATCCTCTATTCTCCACCCTATGAGAGCGGGCAAGATAACACCAAACGCATTGACAAAACCGTGAATCCAAATCATCTGATTGATGGTCAATGTAACTTCTTGCCGAAATACACCAAATGAATAAATCATCGAGAAAGCAATCGTTATCATTAAAACAGCGGAAGAAAGCCGAATAAGAAATGTCCCCGTCTTGGTGCGAAAAGCTGCCGTGAACACCAAAAATGCATGAAGATAAATCGCCGCCATATAAATGCTAACCGCAATGACATCAAGTGTTTTTGAATATGTGATGCCCAGTGCGATAAGAAGGGGCGAAAGCAAAATCACCCATGTTATCCAACTGTACAACATCCGATGTTTTCTAATGGTTCTGCCGAGTAATCCGTTGAAGATCGGGATCAGAAAAGCAGAATAGTGAAAGTGGACAGCAGTAAGCAAAATGATGAGAGGGCCAAATTGCATGATCTGCAAATGGGCAGCATAAGCAAAAAACCAAAATCCTCCTCCCGCCAAATAAATAAGGCCGAACAAAACTGATGTCTCTTCGATTCTATGTATCTTTGTTTCCCAAAGGCGGAGGATCGCATACAATGCAATAAAAACTGTGTACATCCACCAGATAAGTGCGAAAACTCCAACCTCTGTCACAAGAGCCAACACCGCAAAGAATGCGGCTGCCGGATAGCACTGGATTAGCCCATATTCCATAAACTGAGCAGCACGAACCGGCGATTGACGAAAAACAAAAGGGAAAATTCCCGGCACGAAAAATAGAATGGATAACAAAACGAGTGCCTCTGCCACTGAAATATCCGGTGCTTCCGCTGCAAGAAATCCTATAAAACAAAGCGCACTGACTATGCCATTTCGTTCCATGATTCTCTCTCTTCCTCCTGAAACGTTCCTTTATAAAAGAAAAGAGTGCCAAGAATTGTATTTTGCACATGCACTTCAATGGTGAAACAATTCTTTTTTTCATCAAACGTTTCGCAAACTACGGATGTACCGGTCAGCCATTTCGGCAGCGGGATTCTTTTTCCAAATATCAATAGCCATTGCTTTCCCGATGTGATTGTAAGAGAGCCGTCAAGAGATGCCTCGAACGTCAAAACAGACAGCAGCAGATGAGGTTTGCCGAAGAAATCAAGTATTCTATTTTCTTTCTCGTCATATATCATTATCGCGTCAAAGAAACGTTTTTTGCCTTTAAAGAAAAATGTACGATTCCATTCTATCCCTGTATGTTGCGATTTCAAAAGACAAGTTCTATTTTGTATTGTAAATGGAATGTCTTTGCCTCTTTCTGAAAAGAAGCATCTGAAAAAAACACCCAGCTTTAACAGCATTCTAACCAGAAAAGAGCCTCCGCTTATTTCTGACATCGTTCCCGTCCCGCTGAATGTTTGAGACTCGTCTAATTGGTACCGTTTCTGCAGCTTGGGATGCAGCAAATGATAGTTAATAATTGATTTTTCATAAATCGAACTCACAATGTCACTTCTTTCTCTTTCGTTTTGTGCGCCTGGCACTGGGGAGCTGCAGGCTAAGAGCGCCGCTTGCAGCAGAAAACACACTCAACAGAACCCACATGAATATTTCGGAACCTAGACAAGCAAACCCAGCAAAAATACAAGCCTGGACACCATGAATGATCCATTTTCTTTTTAAAGGAAGCAGCCACAAAATAGCTAAGCCTATCTCCGCTGTTCCTGCCAATATGCTTGTCTTAACACCTGCAAAGCCTTGATAGAACCAAAACAGGCTGAAAAACAGACACATGAACACATAGATGATAGCAGATCGAATGAAGCGCTTCGGATGTTTATTTTGCTCTACCCAAAGCCTTAATGCATCAAAGCTCCAGGCAGTCGCCCAGCCAAGCAGCGGCCGAAATAATAAACGATCAATCCATCTTCCCAGCAGTCCGTAGGCTGTTTTGTATTGGTACTGTGTTAAAAACGTCATTTTCCCATTTTCTCTCTGTATATACTTCCAGTAGCCGCTTCCATGCCGAATCAGAGATAATGGATGATCAGAGCCAAAAGCCAGTGACCTTTCAGATGAACATTTGTTGAAAACACCGACGGTTTCTCCTGTACCTGACACCTTTAATCCAAAGCCTACCCTTGTTTCGTAAAGAAACTTCTGTTTTTCGCATGGCTGACTATTCAAATACGTAATATTTGAAAACCGGAGATCCCATTCCTTATGCAGTGATGGGTTTTGTGTATATTCCCAGAGTGTATCCAGATCAGATTTCATTTCGATTTCTACATAAATCGGTTTCTGCCTCACAGCCCCTTCTCCCTTCTATTTCAAGCAATTCCTATATTAGCATATTGGTCGATTTGAAAAGTGTATATCTCTCCAAAAAAAGTATCTTTATCCTAATAAATGCATAAAAAAGAGAAGAGAGGTTTCCTTCTCTTCCTTGGGATTCATTACTGAGTTTTAACCGTGCCGAAATGAGTAATTGTGACGTTCACACTGTATGTGATGTCGGCTTTACTGAAGGTGTCATCCCAGTTATTTTTCACCCTTTTCCATAAGTGAGGATATGTAAGTCTAACAGATTCATCAAAACCCGCAACATCTGCTTTATAATCATGCTGAATTTTTTTTAATACCTGACCAACTATTTTCTTTACCTCGTTTTCAATAGTCGTTTCGAGACGATCTATAAACTGGGTGTCCAACGCCTCTTTTGTGTTCCAGTTTTCAACCAAATCGCCTTCTGATTCAATATCGACATGGAATGAAATATCTTTCCCTTTTACGATTGGCTGAATTTTGCTTTTGATTTTATTGATATCGTACGCTAACGTCTGTTGGCTCTTTTTATCATGACTTTTGACAACTCCGCCTTTCCCTTCTCCTCTAATCCATGTAATCCCCTCAGTTTCATATTCATTTAAAGTGCCGATCATTTTTTTCGATTTTCCGTTGATTACAGCTGCTCCGGAATACTTGACCGCTCCATTCGCCGCAACCACATTTTGCAGTAAAAAGCTGCTGCCAGAATGCAGTTTTCCAATTAGTTTCGCGAGTGTCATAGGGGGAAGAATTCTGGAAACTTTATGTTCATTTTCACCTAATCCAATCAGCCGAAATGCCGGAATTTCTCCGTTTTCTTTCAGCTGGAGAGCGTCTCTTGCTTCCCCTTTAGCAGATAAAACAAGACAGCTCAGCCTGATTTCATTATCACGAAAAAATTGATCCAGCATTTCGTCGATAGGAAATGTGTGCAGCACATCTTCACTCATGACAACAACTTTTAAATGCGGGCTAAACACTTCTCGGTCCCGTCTTAGTGCAACCTCACTTCCGATCTGCTGTAATGAATCCCCTGTTTCACTTATATTAATATACGCTTTTTGCACTCCTTGTCCGCTACCGCCTCCCCCGCCAGTGCCCGCGCCTGCCGCTTTTTCATTAACAAATTGATAGGTCAGCGTAATGTTGTCTTTTTTCGGATAACTCCCGCCCTCTTCTTTTAACTCTTTTTCAGTGTTCGTTTCTTTTCCTTTATCAATTGCGATAGCGAATGTGAGACCCAGATCTTCTATTTCCCGACTGCTCCAGCATCCTGTTACGCAAACCATCAGCAGACATACCATGCCCATAGCAGGCAATTGACGTTTTAGTTTACTTTTCACCTCTTTTCCTCCATTTCGAAATGACTAACAGCAAAATCGGTAAAGCGCCAAATATATACAAAGCGATATGACTGACCGTATCGCCCAATATAAAGACGTCATTTTCATTTTTCGGCATGCAAGAGAGGATATAAATAACAGGAAGCAGCCCAAACATACATGAAAGGGGTTTCTTTTTAAAAACTTGTGAGACTCCCAGGGAAGCTGCATAAAAAGTGATAATAAACGTGGCAAAAAGCTGCATAATCCAAATCACAAGCAGAAATGATTCAAACCGTTCAAATATTAAACCAGGTATTTCAAAACTTCTCATCAGATCAAGCCCCGGCCATGTTCTCGTCACAACTCCCTCAACTGATAGTGCACCGATGACCATAATCAGCGTAATCATATAAAAACTGGTCACAACGCCTGTCCCAATCACAACCGCTTTCACCGCATTTTTCGGCTTTTTCATAAATGCTACTAAAATGAGCATAATTTCTGAACATGTAAATGAAAGGTTCGTTGTCTTTACTCCTCTAAGAACCGGCATGATTCCATCTCCTAATACAGGGCGCAAATTGTTGATTTCAAATATGCCTAAACTCATGAGGGCTATCGTTAAAAAGATGATGACCGTAATCGGAAAAATCATTTCAAAAAGCCGTGCAATCGGATCTAGGCCTTGTGTAATTGAATAAAGCCCAATCCAAAGAACTGTCATAATGATGGCCCAAGACGGTGTCCCTTCGAGGAGAAAAAAATCCACGATTTCGGACATGACTCTGACTTCAAATGCACCGAGTGCCAGAAAATAAGTAATAAAAACAATACTGATCAGATGCCCGAGCCATTTTCCTACAATATGTCGGGAGTATTCATAAAAGGTCTCCTTAGGATACTGCTGGCTTAATTTAACTATAATCATCCCGGCTATTACCGCTAGTACCCCGCCTAATAAAATTGAAATCCATCCATCAGGAGATTGTGTTTGTTCTGTTACTGTCCGAGGGAGCGTAAGAACTCCGGCAGCAAGCATATAATTAATGATGATAATCGTTGCCTGAGCGGTTGTGATTTTACTGGTTGGGCTGAACATGAGACTTTATCACCATCCTGTTAAGTTCATCATTTCACCCGTTTTGTATTATCTGTATTCATCATTTTAGGCCGGCGCTTCATGACTAAAAGAGGCATTCTGATAACAAAGTCTTTCCAATCTTTTAAGTGATAGGGCACTGCCGGACTTGCGTATGGCACACCAAAGCTCTTTAGCTTTACGACATGGCTGCTTAGCAGCAGATAATACATAATGACTCCAAACAATCCAAACACCGCCGCACAAAACATCGCACCAAACCGAAGCATCCGAAGTGCTATACCTGTGCTATAATGCGGGATGGCAAATGAAGAAATTGCTGTGAGCGCAACAACAATGACCATGATTGGACTGACAATCCCCGCCTGCACAGCTGCTTCCCCGATGATTAATCCGCCAACTATGCCAATTGCGGGTCCAATCGGTTTTGGCAGACGAAGCCCCGCTTCTCTTAAAATTTCGATCGCGACTTCCATAAATAAGGCTTCAATGAGGGATGGGAACGGAACACCCTGGCGCGTCCCGGAAATTGAAATCGCCAGCTTGGTCGGAATTAACCCAGGATGAAAAGAAATAAATGATATATATAAAGCGGGTGCAAATAACGTTATCATTGCTGCGATGAACCTCAGCAATCTGATGAGCGAGCTCGGGAACCACCGTTCATAATAATCTTCAGGCGATTGAAGCATCATGCTGAAAGTGACTGGAACAATCAAAGCAAACGGAGTGCCGTCAAGCAGAATGGCTACTCTTCCTTCCATTAATCCGCTTATGACGCGATCAGGACGTTCTGTACTCTGTACTTGCGGGAACGGGCTCAAATAATTATCCTCAATTAACTGTTCAACGTAGCCTGACTCCGGCAAATGATCGATCTCAATCCCTCTCACTCTTTTTCTTACTTCCTCGACTACTTTTGGATCTGCAATGTCATTCATATAAGCGATAATTAAATCCTTTTTTAATCGTGTTCCTACTTCAAATCTCTGCAATGTTAATTGATCATTTTTTCCTTGCTGTCTCAAAAGAGCTGTATTCGTACTCAACTCTTCTGTAAAGCCTGTGCGCGGCCCTCTGACAAGCGCTTCTGAAAGCGGCTCCTCGATACTTCGATTTTGTTTTTTTACAGTTCCCAGAAGAAAGGCCTGCGGTATTCCATCGATGAGAAGCGCTGTCGAACCCATGAAAACATTCAACACGATATCACTGATTTTCTCTGATTCTATGACATCACCGATTGATATGATTTGATTTTTTATCTGTTTCGAAGTTAAAATACCTTTGCCGGATTGAGAAATTTCATCGCTTACCTGATTAGGTTGATTCATGACTAACACTGATAGTCCTTTATTAATCAAGTCCTGATCAGACAGTCCTTCAACAAAGATCAATGCCGCTTTCACATGTAAATGAGTGATTTCAAGCTTACGGAAATGAACGTCCCCGTTATGTCCTATTTTTCTTTTTACATGTTCTAAATCGTATCCGATGTTACCGGTTAACACATCCTGATCCTTTTCAGCTGTTGAATGATCTGATTTATGCTGCTTCTGTGTTTTGTACTGATTGCTCCGCCACCTCATCATTGCACCTTCTTATACATGAATCCAAGTAAACACTTTATAGATTGCATATGGAACGAGAAATACTACTAACGCTTGAAACCACACATTCCAGTCAGTAAGTGTTGATATCATGTTATCCATCTGTCAGTTCCCCTCTCTCTAATAGGATTATTTTTCCCGTATACCTATTTTTTATGTTCGTCTTTTTTCTCAATAAAAAAAGCATGATGAACATTTCATCATGCTTTTAAAGAAATCAACCTGACCATTTTGCATTATTAAACACAAAATGAGCCTTTTAGCAGTCTGGGATAAACTAAAATTCCAGCTTGAAGCTTTCTGCCTGATCTGAAACTTCCACAGGAATCCCCATTATCGTTTTCGGTTTGGATACGTAAACAAAGCGCATTTCTTCCTCTAATTACTGAAACACTTTTTCACTAACTATAATTCTGGCCGGCTTCCCTGGACTGTTATCAATGGCTGCTTTGATTTTTCCAAGCATAAAAAACCTCCTGTTTTAGAAAATGGCACATTTACTATTAAAACAAAAATCGCAAAATAAATTGGCTGAACAGGAATTCCGGTTCAAACATAGCAGTTGCGGCTGAGCAAACAAGAATGAACGAAATGACAACATACACCTCTCTCTCTTTTTCGTGCATGCAGAATTCTCCCATTCACAGATCAGACTGGCGACTGACACGCTGTTCAACAGCAGCTCTAGCATAAATAATGCACGCTATGGACATGATCTTATTAGTTATTATATGATTGAATTGAAAAAAACATCATATGTCAAGAGGTAAACGAAATGGCTCAAAACAACGAAAATGCATTACCGGATATTACAAAAAGCATTACCCTGGAGGCTCCCATTCAGAAAGTCTGGGAGACAGTCTCTACTTCAGAAGGCATTGCCAAGTGGTTTATGCCCAATGACTTTCAGCTCAAAGAAGGATAAGAATTTCACTTACAATCGCCGTTTGGGCCGTCCCCTTGTAAAGTTTTGGCTGTTCAAGCTCCAACTGAACTTTCTTTTGAATGGGATACAGAAGGATGGGTCGTTACCTTTCAATTAGAAGACTTGGGGGAAAAGACAGGGTTTACCCTTATTCACAGCGGCTGGAAAGAGCCGAATGAAGTGATCGGCAAAGCAAACGAGAAAAGCTCCGTCGTTCGCGGTAAGATGGATGGCGGCTGGACTGGCATTGTAAATGAACGGCTTCGTAAGGCTGTCGAAGAATAAAAAAGAGAGAAGTATCTCTCTTTTTTGTTTTTTCCAAGGGTTATACTTCACAATTTGAGTCCATCAATCATAAAACGTAACAGTTTTAGATTTACCAGAGTAATCGGTAACAAAGAACTCGGCCTTGTTATTGCTCCCATCTACAAATTTTCCAATACTGCCAAAGGTGTGGCATTCTCCGGGTGAAAAATAGTTTGCCCCTACATAATCATCAGGATTGTCACCGGGATCATCCTCATATAAGTGCAGTGAAACAGAAAAAGGTGTGCTTCCTGAAAGGCACACTCTAAAATCTCCTCCGGTTGAGTATACCGTCGGACTTGAGTAAGTATATGTGTAAGTCCCCAACTTATCCCACTCTCCAGCCCCCGCAGTTCCGGCTTTTTCTGCTTGTGCCGTTAATGGAAAAACCGCAGCCAACCCTAAAACAGACAAAAATCCAACTACCTTAGTGAATCTCATCAGCTACACCACTCCTCTATTTCAATGATAGCCGCAGATACGTTTGTATCATTTTCGGCAGAGCTACATAATTGATCCAGCCTGCCTCCCTGCTTCTTAGGCAGGTGGCATTGGACATTATATTCAGCAGCAGCCGTTTTATGAATCCGCCTTTGTCTGGTTTTAAAATGTTCAAAATAAATGCATTCCCATTTGTACTGCTATCTCTTATAATTTGTTTAAAAGGTTGTACTTCAATCAGGGGGAAAAGGATATGGAATTAAGCTTCACAAAAATACTCGTTATTTTGTTTGTGGGTTTTTTAGTATTTGGGCCTGATAAACTGCCGGCGCTTGGCCGTGCAGCAGGAAAAGCCTTATCAGAATTTAAACAAGCAACAAGCGGACTGACTCAGGATATCAGAAAAAATGACTCAGAAAACAAAGAAGACAAACAAATGTAGGATAAATCGTTTGGGCCGATGAAAAATCGGCTCTTTATTTTGATTTGTTTTTGTGTCATCTGTCTTTTTCTATCATTTGGACAGCCCTTTTTTCCTTCTATGATTTTAACTGTCCAAGCCGCAAAATCTACTCGCCGTATAATAAAGCGTAGTAAAAATAAAGGAGGAGTATATATGGGTTATTACAAAAAATACAAAGAAGAGTATTATACGGTCAAAAAAACGTATTATAAGAAGTATTACGAATATGATAAAAAATATTATGACCATCATGATAAAAAAGATTATGACTGTGATTACGACAAAAAATATGATGACTATGATAAAAAATATTATGATCACGATAAAAAAGACTATGATTATGTTGTAGAGTATAAAAAGCATAAAAAACACTACTAAACGCCATTAACATCTCCTCGTTTTTACTTTCCCCCGGCTATTGCCGGGTCTTTTTTGTTTGTGCACTATATGTATATTTCTGAAGCTTCCCTTTCTATGAAAACCTTGGTGACTGAATCTGAAAAAGAATAGTGAATATTTAGTACATAGTTTAGTTAGTTCATAAGTGAGCGCATTCAATTTATTGCAGTTACAAAGAAACTTTTATAAACTCTTTGAGGATCCTACATAAAAGGAGAGGTTTTTTGTATAGAAACATCGTATTTTATCTCATTTTACTTTGTCTATTTATATCAGTTGTCATGAAAAGCTTTGAGGTGATTAGAACAATAGCCAATGTTATCTGCTTTATTTTCGTATTGCTGTATTTTAAAGATGAAATGAAAACATACTCACGTAAAGCGTTAGCAATCCTAAGTATTTGTTTTCTTTTCTTAGTCGGTATCTGTGCTTTTATCATTTTACAAGGACAGACATTGATGAAACGTCACCTCTTTTTTACAGGCTGGGAAACGATAGCGGGCATTCTTTTAATAATCGTTTCTTTAAGCATTTGTACTTTTATTTTGAGGAAAATTTCAAATCGGTTAAAACGAATGTGATCTCATTCTTTCCTCTGATAAAGGTATATAGCTTTCAGATTGGCGAAGCGTTTCGACCTTACATCATTCAAAATGAAATATTTTGTCGATTTATATACGTAAATCCAGTTCCAAAATAAGGTATAATAAATGGCGAAACCACTATCAAAAGGGGGAATTTTGGTGAAAAAAGTATTGATTGCAGGTGCAGTAGGAACAGCAGTTCTTTTCGGAACCCTTTCATCAGGTATACCAGGTTTACCCGCGGCAGACGCTCAAGTCGCAAAAGCAGCATCCGAGCTGCCTAACGGAATCGGCGGCCGTGTCTACCTGAACAGTACGGGCGCCGTTTTTACAGCTAAAATCACGCTTCCTGAAACTGTCAAAAACAACGACTCGGTCTCTACTCCCTATATTTATTCTGGCTTTAGGGCAACAAGCGGAACTGAAGCCGATATCGGGCTTCAGTACAGCAAACAATACAACGTCTGGAAGCCCCTCATGAAGGTTGGGTCCAAAAATGAAGAAACGTACATCGAAGGAAAAGACAAATTCACATACAATAAAGGCTTCCGCCCTGGAAGCACAGTCCAAATGACAATCTATAAAAATTTAAGCGGCAATACGCGCATGACCCTTTGGGGAACGAACAATGACGGCTACACCGGACGGATTATCACAGAAATTCAAGGAACCAACATCGGCACGATTTCAAAATGGAAAACACTTGCTACCGCGGCTGTTTCGTATGAAAGCCAGCGTGATGCGATCAAAGCAACCTTTTCGACCTCTTTTAACAACATCACTATCGACAATAAAGCCGTCACTCCTGTGGTAGATACACAGGATTTCGCAAAGGTTTCAGTTGCAGGAAATAACGTTACGATCTCTGTTAATAAATAAACGAAGCAGCAAAAAGCCGCCAGCATTGTCTGGCGGTTTTCCTTGGAGCATACTGGTCATAGTTCGTTTCTTCAGCTCTTTTGTTTAAACCTAACTTTAATAAGGGTGGAAATTGGTATGAAATATGAAAAAACAAGTCTTTTTGGAATGATTTTAGTTATTGTAGCACTTCTAATATCTATATATTTTATGTGTAATACAAATGCGTTGATACCTGCTGGATATGATCTAGCTATTCATGGAATTGTAATATCTAGAACTGTAATGATTGCTTTTACTTTGTATTTAGTTTCAAAGTTAGGATATTTTCTTCTGAATAAAAAAGATTAACTGTAGAGTTAATCTTTTTTATGTATTATACGTGTTTGTCCTTCAATTTTTATTCATCTTCCAGATTGCTTAATGAAATTAGGATACCTGCTATCTATTTACTGCACAATAAAAAGGCAGCATTAAACCGCTACCTCAAATAAAAGCTTGTCCCCATGTTTATAGTTGATTAACTTGAAATCATCAATGGTAAAGTCATAAAAATCTTTCACTTCAGGATTGATCCATAGTTCAGGTGCTTCAAACTGTTCTCTTTCCATTTGGATTTTCAAATTGTCTATATGACGTGTGTACACATGGCAATCCCCAATGTTAAAGATATATTCACCAAGCTCATAACCAGTCACTTGAGCAATCATGCGCTGCAACACATTATACTGGAATACATTGAATGGATTTCCCAATGCCATATCATTGCTCCGTGCTCTTACCTCAAGGTGGAGTTTCCCATGTTTAACGTACCATTGTGTCTCGTATACACATGGCGTTAAGGCCATTGCGTCTAATTCATCAGGATTCCACAGCATTGTAATGTGTCTGCGTGAAGATGGATTGTTCTTCAATTGATGAAGAAGATAGTCTACCTGATCCACTTTTTCTCCATTTAGACTTCTGTTTTTCTTCCCCAACTGAAATCCATATGCATGTCCGATGGTGCCGTCTTCTTGTTTCCATTGATCCCAAATATGTACGCTCATCTTGTTTAAATCATTAACATCATTAGATTTCAGCTGCCAAATCCAGAGCAACTCTTTAATGGCTGTTTTCCAGGCAACCTTTTTTGTCGTTAAAATCGGAACCTCTGAGTTGTCGAATCTCATTTGCTTACTGATTACACTTAGAGTATGTGCCGGTGTTCCATCTGAGTCCCACTTGGTTCTTACATCAAACTCTTCGTCTGAGATTCCATTATTGATAATATCCTTTATAATTGAATTGTATTGTTTATCGAATTGCGTCATGACTATTCATATCCTTCTTTCATTTTCAGTTGCTAAGCATAATTTATTACGAATGCAATATTATCGCAAATACTAAGCACTTGCAGATAAAGTGAGGATCTTATTCCACTCACTGTGTGTTTAAAGAGGAGTTAATCCCCCCTCTTTTACACCTGTATTTCTCCATAACATAGTCTGTCACATAGCTCATAGTTACCGCCAGTTTGGTACATACACCGTTGATAACATTGTTGAGGATTATACGAAATGGTTTGATATTGCGGTACATAAAAATTCAAATAGTCAGGTGTTTGTGTATACCAAATTGGAAATTGTCTAAACACATTAAATCCTCCAATAGCTTTTTCTGATTTAATGCATTGTATTTTACCTCAATATCAATTGTCATTTGTCCATGTGCAATTGGGCTTTCTTTAAAATAAATTCTCTCTAATTTCATTCATTTGATCATTAACAACTTTTTTATGATATTTGGCAGCGTTTCATTCCTTATATGATCTGTTTCTAACCGATTTTGCTGCTTTTTGACGTCTAACTTTAAATCCTTCAGAAGCAGTGTGAAAAATCACATTATAGAGCTCTTGAATCTTAACCATAACGTTCAAATATTCTTCAAGGAGAAAGTCCCTTTTTACGTATACTAATCTTCTCTATACACTTTACTATTATTTTACAGTGATTGAGTGCTCTCTCTCGCTCTTATTTTCATAAACAGCTATCCGTTTTGTTTTTCAGAAAGTGTTTTAAACAGCCTCTTTTTACTATTCTTATTTCATTTGACCATACCATATCATTTAAACTTCATAAATTAAATTCGAATAACATAAAGGAGGAATTTAATTGGGTTATTATAAAAAATATAAAGAAGAGTATTACACTTGGAAAAAAACATATTACAAAAAGTATTACGACAATGATAAGAAGCATTATGATTGCGACAAGTATTATGATCATGATAAAAAACATTATGATTACGACAAAAAGTATGATGACCATGATAAAAAATATTACGATGATCACGATTATCATTACGAAAAAAAGTATTATGATGACGATGATCATTATTATGATTTTGTCGAATCATATAAAAAACATCACTAAATCTCTTAAACGTCTATTTATTCCCTGGCGACATACCGGGGGCTTTTTTATGATATTTATCGACGAACTCAGATTTTTTTGTGCTCATGGCTGCTGTAAAATTCAATTATTAATGAACACAAGTCATTTAACTTGGCTTATTATTAGTGGCATTACTAGTTTTTAGTTGCCTTCCCCTATTTATAAAAATTTAGATAAAAGTATTTCTTTATAGAGATGCTTGTTTCATCGACAACTCAATCCTAAAGTGGTAAAATCAATAAAAATGTAAAAACTGTAAATATAATAAAAGGAGCATCTATATGTATATAAGTATTATAATTTTAGCATCCATGCTTTTATGGGGGGCAGTTATCCACGAGCTAAGTAAACCTTCAAAAAAGCAAAGCACCAGAAAAATTGTTTCTTTGACATCTTTAGGTTCTTTATCGACTTTAGTTATTACTATTTCACTTTTTCAAAACTTCCCTTTTTAAAATTTGTTTTTAATTAAATCCTTCGTATTAAAATATTCATTTTATACATAATATTTATATGTACCTTGGCTGAAACCTCCATTGATCAATCACACAGCATGAAGACAGCCAAGGATTTATTTTGTTTACTTCGTACCTGTTGAACCGAGTCCTCCTCTATCCTCGTTTCCCAAATGCTCGACTTCAACCAATTCAACCGCCGGCATTTTCTTCATGATTCTAAACTGGCAGATACGATCACCCTTCTTAATTTCAGTATCACGCAATGCATAAGCAGGAAAGAACCAGAAATCGTTGTCTCCCTTATATGACTCATCGATAACACCCATTGAATTTGTTTGAATAACGCCAAAGTTCTTGTATGTACTTGAACGAGGGACGACATGTGCTTCGTAACCTTCAGGCAGCTCCATTGCAACACCTAATGGGACAAGCTTAAATTCATCTTTTTTGATTGTTACATCTTCAGCTGCCCGAAGATCAATCCAGTCTCCCTGCTCAATTTTGCTGATTCTTGTTTGTGTTTCATCTAGATACTTGATTTTAATTTGCATTGTTATGTACTAGCTCCTTTAATTTTTATTGACTATCATACAGTAAGGCTTGTTCTTGTGTCATTTTCATCAGTTATAAATTGAACGTCTTCAAAATCATTCTGTAAAGCATTGAAGTACAGTTTTTCAATGATTTTTTTGTTTTTACAGTAAATCGAAACGTAGCTATTATCTGCTATCAAAAGGACAAGTTCGCAATCACTGTCAGCAAACTCTTCATATATATTGACTTGATTAACCATTTTTCCATATGGAAATGCTTTCAGTTCAACGAAAATGGTATAGTACTGATTTGTTTTTAATTGTTGCTCAAAAACTGCCCCTTCAACAATTGCATAGTCATGAAAAAGCTCCTCATCATCGAGCTCTCCTTCTACAACAAAATAAGATTCCCCACTCGTTTGCCACCTATAATTAGCTATTTCTACCGGCTGCAGTATTCTCCATAGAAAATTTCCATATTCATTCGGTATTTGAAAACTAACTCCCCTATTCATGTATACCCCTTACTTAAACGATTTTTGTGAATACGAGTTTAATTATATACTCTGATGTTAGGTTTATGGAACAAGGAATCGACTGCCTTTTCAACCGATTATCTTTTACAGAATTTCCTCAGCCCTTCTCATTTAAAAGGTTCTTCCAATGTTCATAACAACGGTAAGTATTTCCTGATTAGATTTCTCGTTATCATCTACCCTTAGAAAAAAATGTCCCAAAACAAATAATCATTTTTGTAATCCTCGGTCGCCGTACCCATTAACACCCCACTTACAAGCCTCATGTATCCCGTACTTGCTATTATTCGAACATTGATAGGCACCTTCTCGTATCACATGGATTTGCTGTTGAATGATTTCAAATAAAGTTGAATAAAATAAGATCGAATCATCCAACAATTAACATTTACTTGCGGCAATAGGTGGTATTTATAATCCATAAGAAGGAAGGAAGCGTTGATGATAAAGCTTTGCCGAGAAGTTTGGATCGAAGTCAATCTTGATGCCGTTAAAAAGAATTTGCGAGCGATCCGCCGTCATATTCCACATAAGAGCAAAATTATGGCTGTCGTAAAAGCGAACGGTTATGGTCACGGGTCTATAGAAGTGGCACGCCATGCACTGGAACACGGGGCGAGTGAGCTCGCTGTTGCCAGTGTGGAGGAAGGAATCGTTTTACGAAAAGCTGGGATTACAGCACCTATCCTTGTGCTTGGTTTTACATCCCTTAGTTGTGTAAAGAAGTCAGCAGCTTGGAATATAACATTATCAGCATTCCAGGTTGATTGGATGAAAGAAGCAAACGAGATATTGGAAAAAGAAGCGAGTGCTAACCGGCTGGCCATTCATATTAACGTGGATACCGGCATGGGACGATTAGGTGTACGCACAAAGGAAGAACTTTTAGAAGTAGTGAAAGCCTTAAAGGCAAGTAAATTCCTCAGATGGACAGGGATTTTCACACATTTTTCGACAGCTGATGAACCGGACACAACACTCACAAAGCTGCAGTACGAAAAATTCATCAGTTTTCTCAGCTTTTTAAAAAAACAGGGGATTGAGCTGCCCACCGTGCATATGTGCAACACGGCTGCAGCTATCGCATTTCCGGAATTTAGCGCTGATATGATCCGTTTAGGTATCGGCTTATATGGTTTATATCCTTCAGCCTATATTAAACAACTAAATCTCGTTAAGCTTGAACCTGCGTTAAGTTTAAAGGCACGCATCGCTTATGTGAAAACCATGCGGACAGAACCCCGAACCGTTAGCTATGGTGCTACATACGTCGCAGAACCTAATGAAGTAATTGCTACACTCCCGATCGGCTATGCTGACGGCTATTCTCGTGCCCTTTCCAATCGCGGATTTGTTCTTCATCGCGGAAAACGAGTGCCAGTGGCGGGAAGAGTAACAATGGATATGATCATGGTCAGTTTAGGAGAAAACGGTGAAGGTAAACAAGGAGACGAAGTCGTGATTTACGGTAAGCAAAAAGGAGCCGAGATTTCCGTTGATGAAGTGGCTGAAATGCTCAATACGATTAACTATGAAGTCGTGTCTACATTAAGCCGCCGCATCCCTCGTTTTTATATAAGAGATGGCGAGATTTTTAAAGTATCAACTCCAGTATTATACGTGTAGAACATCTTAAAATGCTGAATCAAGATCCCTCTACCCAGAGGGATTTTGTTTTTTCTGAAACTAAAAAAATCCCTCCTATAAGAAGAGAGATTTTCAACATATTTATACCTCAATAACTGATTGTTCGGGAGTATTATGATCGTGTCGAGAACGAAAATGCTCTTCTAACTCTTCAAGTGTATGCCCCTTTGTTTCCGGCATGAATTTGTATACAAAACCGATTGCCAATACACCTAAAGCCACAAATATAAAGAATGTAAAAGACAAACCTACAGAGCTAAGCAAGATCGGGAAAGCAAAACCGATCACAAAGTTTAATATCCAAAGGAAAAAAACACTTATCCCAGAACCAAGCCCTCTTAACCTTTGAGGGAATATTTCCGCTATGACAAGCCAAGTCACAGGTCCTACACACCCTTGCATAAAGGCAAGAAATAAAACGGTCAAAGAAAGCACTACATAAGGAAGTGCCATAGATCCATCAAGCACAATTGAGAAAATCGCAATCAATAGGAGCGCTGTAGTCGTCCCCGCCAAACCAATCAATAATATTGGACGCCGTCTCACTTTTCCGACCAGCCAAATCCCAAATATAACTGCAATAACTGATATCAGCCCATTTCCAATATTAGCAATTAAAGCCGCTTTTGTACCAAAACCAGATTCTTTAAGGATTTGTGTGCCATAATACATAATCGAGTTCACACCTGTAATTTGATTCACTATGGCAACACCGATTCCAATCCATAAAAGACGGCGCAGCCATGGTGTAGAAAAGTCCTTGAGTGATGCCTTTTCTAGTGTTGTATCTTTTTCTACCGCTTCTTGAATTTCTCTACATTCAGCTTCTGCACGTTTATCTTCTCGAATTTGTTTAAGAACTCGCAGCGCCTCACTGTTTTTGCCTTTGGAGATTAGCCATCGCGGGCTTTCTGGGACCTTAAGCATACTGGCAAATAACATGATAGCCGGAACAGCACAAATGACTAGCATGTATCTCCAAACATGTCCCGTATTTGCCATTGTTACACCGAGGATCGCATTAAAAACATATGCTAAAAATTGTCCGCCAACAATCATTAGTTCATTTTGGGTTACCATACGCCCTCTCTTTTCATGCGGTGCCATTTCTGCTAAAAAGGCCGGCACCATCGCCGAGGCTCCTCCAACAGCCAGCCCCAGTAAAAAACGAAAGGCCGCCATGATGAAAACATTAGGTGCTAACGCTGTTCCCAGTGATGCCAGGAAAAATAAAAAGGAAAGATTAAGGATCATTTTACGTCGGCCATATCGATCAGCCAATCTTCCGCATAACAACGCTCCAAATGCGGCACCTAATAAAAGAATACTCGTAACAAGCCCTTCTGTAACCGGTGTTAAATCAAGCTGATCTGGCCTTGCCATAAAAGGTAAAGCTCCATTTATAACTCCGGTGTCATATCCAAAGAGAAGCCCTCCAAAAGTTGCTGAAATCATTATTAATTTCAACCTTCGATTTCGATGTTCATTCATATCCATTTCCCCTGCCTTTATTAAGAATACTTAATAAGCTCTTTCAGTGTGGATATTGAGTCAAAACTAAAGTCATCTCTATCTTAGATTTTCGCCTCTGGATTTGTAACCGTTTACATTTTTAGACAGTAGAATAAACCTAAGCTATTAGTTGTTATGTTGTAGTAATATTTTTGTCACATTATTGTCATTTCTTATATTATCATAATTCCAAAAGCATTTTCAATCAATATTATTTTCAGAATTATTTATTTCCGCTATGTGATGGTTATGTTTTGATCATCTTATTATGAAGTTAACTATTGGCAATTTAAGTGTTATAAGTTCCCTTGAAGTTATGGGTATTTTCCATTCACAAAAAATGTCCATATCGTTATAATGATGATGTTTAATTGCGAAAAAAGAAAATGATAAAGAGGGAATCAATATGAAGAAGATTTTGATCAGTATGATCGCAATCGTTTTAAGTATTACTTTGGCAGCTTGCGGATCAAATCAAGCAGCCAAAAACCATTCAGATTCTAATGGGACAGAGCAAGTCTCTCAAGATACTCAATCTAATGAATATAATCAGACAGAACAAAAGGCTGGCACGCCTCATTCAAAAAATCAGAAGAAATTGGTCGATGTTACATTAGATAGAGCAATAGATGGAGATACGATTAAGGTTATTTACAACGGAAAGAAAGACACAGTTCGCTACTTGCTCGTTGATACACCTGAGACGAAGAAACCAAATTCTTGTGTTCAACCATACGGTGAGGATGCGTCGAAACGAAATAAAGAATTGGTCAACAGCGGTAAGCTACAGCTGGAATTTGATAAAGGCGATCGCAGAGATAAGTATGGAAGACTGTTAGCATACGTTTATGTTGACGGCAAATCTGTTCAAGAGACATTATTGAAAGAGGGATTGGCCAGAGTAGCATATGTATATGAGCCTAACACAAAATACATAGACCAATTCAGACTAGATGAGCAAGAAGCAAAATCAGATAAACTGTCAATTTGGAGTAAGAGCGGTTATGTGACGAACAGAGGATTTAATGGCTGTGTGAAATAGAAAAACACTGTTTGTTAAAAAAAGCAGCAAACCTAGCAGAATGCAGTTTCCAAAGAATTAGAAAGAGATGATGGCGTGTCTAGTTTCCATTCTGCTTATCAAGCTAAAATCATGCAACTAGCCTGTAAAATTTCCGCTGTATAGTAACAATAAAAAACACCCCTTCACGTCAATGTGAGGGGGTTATTTGTGTGTAAACATCCTTCCTATTTCATCATAAATCAAGAGATCCCTCTACCGTCGTTAGCGCGGTTTCATACATCTTACCCATTGGCATTCCTAAGCTTTCTCACTTCTTGAAGTGTTCGCTGACAGAATACGGTTCCGCTCGTTCGTTTTGTCTGCTGGACACTCCAATACTGTTTAAAGGTTGCGATACCTTATTCTCACCATCTTTTCAAAAGAAGGCAGCCATGTCATCAAAGGCCTTTGATGATGATTGATCATTAATTGTTCTTCGGTTGATCTCCAGACAATAACATCATTAGTTTTTTCGAAAGCTCTTCAAAGCTGTATTGAGATCCTTTGTGTGAGTGTAAATGTTCTTATACAAATCAAATAGTATTTTATATTTTTGAACATTTTGTGCCTTTGGATAAAATGCAGCAGCCTCACGAATGAACTGCTCTGCACATTCTTCAAGGGATTCAAACCAACCGCTTCCAAAGGCAGCCAGCATTGCAGCTCCCATAGCTGGCCCTTGTTCATTTTCTAACTTAATCACCCTCGCATTGAAAATATCAGCTTGCATTTGCAGCCACGTATCATTTTTAGCTCCCCCACCAATAGAAACAACAGTATGAACTGATTTTCCCGCTTCGCGGAATAGCTCAATTGATTCATGTAAAGAGAATGTGATACCTTCCATTATTGCCCTCAAAAAGTGCTTTCTATTGTGGGCTCCATCCATTCCGATCAAGCTTCCCCGAATAGATGAATCAGCATGCGGCGTTCTTTCACCAACCAAATAAGGAGTGTATAGCAGTCCATTGGCTCCTATCGGAATAGCTTCCACCCCCTGCAATAATTGCTCAAACGATTCGTTTGGTGCAAACGTTCTTTTAAACCAGTCCAAGCTGTATCCTGCAGCGAGCGTGACGCCCATCGTATAAAAAGAATCCTTTTTTCCATGATTAAAAAAGTGGACTTTCCCTTTAAAGTCTCTTTCTTTTTCTTCTTCGTAGGAAAGTATGACCCCTGAGGTCCCAATACTGCATAATGTTTTTCCGGAATAAAGGATACCTGCTCCAATAGCGCCGCAAGCATTATCTGCTCCCCCAGCGTACACTTTTGTTTTTTCTAATAGCCCGGTCTTGGCGGCAACGTGCGGAAGCAGCGACCCTACACAATCATGAGATTCAACAAGCGGAGGACAAATATCTGCAGAAATACCAATTTGACTGCAAATATCATTGCTCCACTCCTTGCGAGTAATATGTAAAAGTAAAGTTCCTGCTGCATCGGAGTATTCGGTGTGAATGGCACCGGTCATACGAAATCGCACATAGTCTTTCGGAAGCAAAAACACAGCAGCTTTTTTAAAAAGTTCAGGTTCATGTTCCTTTACCCATAACATTTTAGGTAATGTAAACCCTTCTAAAACACGGTTTTTTGTGATATCAAGAAGATGATCGCCAAATTTCTCGGTCATCCTTATACATTGAGGCGTTGTTCTGGTATCATTCCAAAGAATTGCATTACGTAACACCTGACGATCTTGGTCAAGCAGTACTAATCCATGCATTTGTCCCGAATAGCTTATCCCGTCAATATCCTTGGCTTGAACATTGGATATAGAAACCAATTCAGCCAATGCTTCAATTGTTTGCTGCACCCAGTCTTCAGGATTTTGCTCACTATATCCCGCCTTCTCTTGGATAAGCGGATACCTTTTGGACGTTTCTGCACAAACCTTGCCGTTTTGGTTAACTAAAATGGTTTTAACAGCACTCGTTCCAAGATCTATTCCAATGACATACTTCATTTTTTCACTCCTTGCCCTTTTAAAAAACCATTCACTCTAAATAAATCCTAATTATAGAAGTTACCCGTCATAACAACAAGCAATAGGAAAGGAATCATGACGGGTAATTCAGTGACTTGGTATTGATAGCAGGATCTGGAGCTTATCCTGTTATACTTCTAAAATGTATTGGTTCAATATCGCTTTTAATTTCTCCTGTCTTCCAGATTCGTTTTTAATTAATTTATGATTTAGCGCATATTGCTCAAGTGTGTGAAAATTAGCTCTTCCTTCTATAATTTCAAGACCAATCCCTTCAGTAAAGCTGCGGTAACGATGTTGAATCACATCTTCAAACACACGATCTTCGATTAATTTGTGGGCAACTTTCAATCCTCTTGCAAATGCATCCATCCCTGCAATATGGGCATATATTAGATCATCAGGCTCAAAAGAAGATCTTCTGACCTTCGCGTCAAAGTTTAATCCGCCGCTTCCAAGGCCGCCATTTTGCAGGATTTCATACATTGCTAATGTCGTAGAATATAAATCCGTCGGAAATTCATCCGTGTCCCAGCCTAAAAGAGGATGACCCTGGTTTGCGTCAACAGAGCCAAGCAGACCATGTACTCTTGCCATGCGCAATTCATGTTCGAATGTATGCCCAGCTAATGTGGCATGATTGGCTTCAAGATTTAATTTAAAATGATTGTCTAAGCCATATTGCTTCAAAAAGGCAATGGTTGTTGCTGCATCTGTATCGTATTGATGGGTGGTCGGCTCTTTTGGTTTTGGCTCAATCAAAAACTGCCCTGTGTACCCGATTTCCTTCGCATAATCCACTGCCATATGCATAAATCTAGCCAAATTATCAAGCTCAAATTTTAAATCGGTATTTAACAATGTTTCATATCCTTCACGGCCGCCCCAAAATACATAGTTCTCAGCGCCAAGCTCTTTTGCTGTTTCTAACCCTTTTTTCACTTGTGCTGCAGCATACGCAAACACATCTGCATTGCAAGAAGTCGCGGCACCATGGACGAAACGGGGATTCGTAAACATGTTTGCGGTATTCCATAATAGCTTAACGCCGCTATTTCTCATGTAATCTTTAATCATGCCCACGATCATATCTAAATTTTGGTTTGTCTCTTTTAGCGTACTGCCTTCTGGTGCAATATCCCTGTCATGAAAAGCAAAGAATGGTGCATCTAGTTTTTCAAACATCTCAAATGCTGCTTCTACTCTCATCTTCGCTAGATCCATGCCTTTATAGTGATCCCATGGTCTTTGCATCGTAGCTGCTCCAAAAACGTCTGTTCCATCAGCGGTAAATGTATGCCAATAGGCAATAGAAAATCGCAAATGCTCTTTCATCGTTTTTCCGCCGATTACTTCTTGAGGATTATAATATTTAAATGCTAAAGGATTAGTCGAATCTTTCCCTTCGTAAACCACTTTGTTTGCGCTTCCAAAATAGTTGGTTGAACTGGAATGAGATTGAGCCATGTAATTTCCCCCTTAAAAATAAATTCAAAACATGATCATTCAAATACAAATGCATTTTATTTCATCTTGTAAGTTACCTATTAGTTTGTTGTTTAAACAAACTAATTTATTTTCATCTTATATAACCTCGTCAGTATTTTCAATATTTTTTTAGTTTTTTATGAACACATTAGATATAATAAAGGGAAGATTCGCTATGTACTATGTTGATACTTAATTTAAAGATTAAACAAATGGAGTGGATGAAGTGGATATCGCTGATCAAACCTTTGTCAGAAAAGTAAATCAAAAGTTATTATTAAAAGAAATCCTTAAAAATTCACCTATTTCAAGAGCAAAATTATCTGAAATGACTGGATTAAATAAATCAACTGTCTCATCACAGGTAAACACGTTAATGAAAGAAAGTATGGTATTTGAAATAGGTCAAGGACAATCAAGTGGCGGAAGAAGACCTGTCATGCTTGTTTTTAATAAAAAGGCAGGATACTCCGTTGGAATAGATGTTGGTGTGGATTATATTAATGGCATTTTAACAGACCTTGAAGGAACAATCGTTCTTGATCAATACCGCCATTTGGAATCCAATTCTCCAGAAATAACGAAAGACATTTTGATTGATATGATTCATCACTTTATTACGCAAATGCCCCAATCTCCGTACGGGCTTATTGGTATAGGTATTTGCGTGCCTGGACTCATTGATAAAGATCAAAAAATTGTTTTCACTCCGAACTCCAACTGGAGAGATATTGACTTAAAATCTTCTATACAAGAGAAGTACAATGTGCCTGTTTTTATTGAAAATGAGGCAAATGCTGGCGCATATGGAGAGAAAGTATTTGGAGCTGCAAAAAATCACGATAACATTATTTACGTAAGTATCAGCACAGGGATAGGGATCGGTGTTATTATCAACAATCATTTATATAGAGGAGTAAGCGGCTTCTCTGGAGAAATGGGACATATGACAATAGACTTTAATGGTCCTAAATGCAGCTGCGGAAACCGAGGCTGCTGGGAATTGTATGCTTCAGAGAAGGCTTTATTAAAAAATCTTCAGACCAAAGAGAAAAAACTGTCCTATCAAGATATCATAAACCTCGCCCATCTGAATGATATCGGAACCTTAAATGCATTACAAAATTTTGGATTCTATTTAGGAATAGGCCTTACCAATATTCTAAATACTTTCAACCCACAAGCCGTAATTTTAAGAAATAGCATAATTGAATCGCATCCTATGGTTTTAAATTCAATGAGAAGTGAAGTATCGTCAAGGGTTTATTCCCATTTAGGCAATAGCTATGAATTATTGCCATCTTCCTTAGGACAGAATGCGCCGGCATTAGGAATGTCCTCCATTGTGATTGATCATTTTCTGGACATGGTTACAATGTAATTTTAATGGAATGTACAGCTCATCTTTAAAGATGAGCTTTTTTATTCTAGGAGTATTTCTGAAGCAATATTGACATAGGCACCTTCTCATATGAAAAAGGAGTTCTAAAATAGAAATCTCCTTTTTCATGTGCAAATTATTTTTCTTTATAACGAAAATATCTAAAGTCGGCCGGAATATGATGACCACTGGTATCTTGGCATTGCATCCCTACAAAGGCCCCTGTGAAGAATCCTCCCCCACGGATGTAATCATCTGATAATTTTTTCGATTCCAGTGCAATGTCAATTTTGTGCCAATCTTCTTTGTTAAAAGAATAGAAATAATAATATTTGTCCTTTTCAATATTTACTCTTAAATATACATACTTTACTTCACGAGGAATAACAATTTTATTATTTAATGGCTGTGAAAAAGAAAAGTTGTCACATATTGTTAATTCAAGAATGCGGCCAAGTTCTTCATCATGCGTGACTTGAAGAGCCGTCCAGTTCTCTGTATTGTAGTAATTCACCAATCCAGCGGCTTGTTGAAAATTTTCCGGATAAAACTCAACAGCAGTTTCGGCTTCAAAATGGAGACTTTGCCAGCGTCTGGCTACAAATGCCTGAGTAAATGTCGAGGTCAATGATTCATGACCGAATAATCGTAAATGATTTGGCGCTTGAGTCAATGAACCTAATTCATTCGTGAATGGAATCCTTAAAGTTTGAAAATTTATATTTAATGTTGAATCCTCAAATTCATCAACTTCCGGGTACGTTGCTTCAAATATTGTTTCGGGTATAGAAGGTGCATCTACCTCCAAGCTTCCTTCTTTTCCACCTACTACATAGGGCCATTCATCTTTCCAGTAAAGTTTTTGAATAGCTGTTTCTCTGCCCAAAGGACAGTATCCTCTCTGCTGAAAAATTGAATCATCGTCAGGATGAATAGGACGTCCCGTTAAATGAGCTAAATACCACTCATCTGTATGTGTTTGAACAATGGATGCATGACCACATTTTTGCAATGGATTTCCTGGGTCATGCCATGACGTTAAGATTGGATTATCGGGATGAACTTCATATGGCCCCTCAATATTTGCAGAACGGGCAATTGTAGCAGCATGTTCGTACCGTGTTCCTCCTTCTGCAGTTAATAAATAATAATAGTTCCCGATATGATAAAGGTGCGGAGCTTCTGTCAGTTTTCTATCAGTTCCTTCAAATATAACTTTTGGTTTACCGATTAATTTTTGCTCTTTATCAGAATATTCCTGTATAACAATTCCTCCAAATGAGTGCCGATCAATACGGTGATCCCATAACATATTTAATAAATACTTTTTTCCATCCGTATCATGGAACAAAGAAGCATCAAACCCCGAGCTATTTAATGTAATCGGCTCACTCCAATCACCATTAATCGTTTCACAAGTAACTAAATAATTGTGACAATCTTTCCATGCGCCATCTACTACCTTAACATCCGTATAGATCAGCCAAAACTTCCCATCACTATAGCTTAAACATGGTGCCCAAACCCCACCTGAATTTGGATTTCCTTTCATGTCTAATTGTGAAACTCTCTGTAATGGATGTGCAACTAAGTGCCAATTTACTAGGTCTTTTGAGTGATGTATCTGGACTCCCGGAAACCACTCAAATGTAGATACAGCGATATAATAATCCTCTCCTGCCCTACAAATACTTGGATCGGGATTGAATCCTTTAAGTACTGGATTGGTAATTTTCATTTGGGACTCCTCCTCAGTTTATTTTCTTTTTAAGCTTTGAAATCATCAATATGATCCAAATAAACTTTGTCTCTATTCTCTAATTCCCGAACCATGTTTTTATATTTTTTCTCATCTAAGTTATAGAAATTAATATCAATTAAAGCTAGAACCAGCAAGAACACGGGAATAATGGTTGTTGTAATTAAAATCCCCATTAATGCCGCCGGGGTTTGTGCCTGATTTGCCACATATCCAAACTTATCAAGAACCAGACCCGGAACAACTCCTCCTAAGGCCATACCAAACTTAAAGAAAAATCCGATTATAGCGTAAATGAGCCCACCCATTCTTTTTCCAGTCTTGTACTCTCCATATTCTATTGTTTCAGGAATAAGCGCCCACATATATCCCCCGGCAGTGAGACTTCCAGCAGCAGCGATTAATCGGCAGACAAGTATGAGGTATACATTACTTGGCGGAACAAACAGTAAAGCTAAGAGGCCGATAATATTCAGTAATAATGCATAGTTTAGTAATTTCTTCTTCCCCAAAAATTGATGAAGCCTTGGAATAAACGGTAAAATGACCAAAGCGGGCAAACTGCCTATCAAACCGTACCACTTCACCAAATCCTCTCTTTCTAAGTTATACGTTACGTAGTAAATGCCAACCGAATTACTGATGGAATTCACTCCAAAAATAATAATAAAGAAAATACTTAATACAACAAGTGGACGATTAACACGAAACTGCTCAAATATATCCGTAAATTTAATTTTTTCTTCGGATTTTTGAAGAGTGACCCGCTCTTTTGTGCTTTTAAAACAAAAGATTAAAAGGCACCCGCCTATCACTCCCAAAATACCCATGGTTAATTGCCAGCCAAGAGATTCGTTGCCAGAAGTATCACTTAAATATGCAGCCAGTAAGGGAACAAAAAATGCAACGACAAGTCCCCCAAGATTCGCAAATAACATACGAACTGATGTTATACTAACCACTTCTTGATTATTTCTAGTCATTGCAGAAGTTAACGCGCCATATGGAACGTTTATCGTTGTGTATGTAAGCGACAAGCCAACATAGGTTATATAGGCATATATTAATTTCCCCATATCCGAAAAGTCTGGTGTTGTAAAACAGAGTATTGCCAGTATGACAAATGGGAAAGCTCCGAATAAAAGATACGGTCTAAAGCGCCCAAATCTGCTGTTCGTTCTGTCAACTATTGTTCCGATAAAAGGATCAGCGAGAGCGTCGATTATTCTAACCACTAAGAACATAGTACCGGCTGCTGCTGCCGATAAACCAAATACATCTGTATAGAAGAACAAAAGATACGTAGACACTGTTGCATAAATTAAATTACACGCAAAATCTCCAGACGCATATCCAACTTTTTCAACCATGCTAATCTTCTTTACATTTTCACTGAGCATGATTTCTCCCCTTTTCGATCCTTTAATATGGAACAGTGTGAAACGGTATAACAATCTCTCGAATTTACGGTCAGTAAACGTTTATAAAAGCGCTTTCAAAACAGTGCAAAAAAATATGGTGATCAGCAAGCAGTAAACTCATCTTTTTTCGTCATGCCTTATATACCTGGAAAAGGATAAAAGCCTCATTCTTTCGTTTCTTATATTGTTTAGCTCCATTAAAATCGATCCTCTTATCCCCCTTCCATCCATATTCAGTAAGACCTTATCTTGTGGACAATGAAAGTTTATCTTATTAGTTTGTTGATCGAACAAACTAACTTGACTTAATATTATAAAATCCTTTCAACTTTTTCAACATCTTTTTCAGAAAGTTTAAACAGAATGATTTAAATATTGATTTTTGACTGTTTCGTTATATTCAGTGTCTCAAATATTTGCGAATGTCATGTATCAGTTAACGACGATTAGTCCAAAACAGATTCTTGTGTAAACACATGCCAAAGATGATCTATGCGAAATAAGGAATTGGTTAGTGGTAAGTTGCATTTAAGAGTTTGATAAAGGTGATCACAGGATGTATGGAGACTGTTAGCCTAGATTTATGCTGATGGCAAGCCCGGTCATGAATTGAAAGAACAGGAATGGCAGAATAGTTTATGTTATAAGTCCAACCCTACATACATATATCAATACAGGAAAGATAAATAAGAAGCAAAAATTGAGAAGCTTTTAACCGGAGTAGAAATGGCTATTTGACTGTCTGAGGATTAATGGCTGTGTTAAACACTATGATTTATCCTTTCAAACTTATTTTAATCTTAAAAATTTTAATTGAGACTGGAAACCAAAAGGGGCTTGTCAAGAAAAGTGTGTAAGTTATTCTAGATATTTCTTCACACGTTCCTTTAGGTGGTCATGAACTAATAGTTGATTCATGACCATAGCCCATTGCTGGATGCGTCCACCATCCCATTTCTTTTCTAATTCTTTTGTTCGTAAAAACAATATTTTTAATAGGGCATTCTCATGGGGGAATGCTCCTTTTTTCGTGACTTTTCGAAAGCTAGAGTGGATACTTTCAACGGCATTTGTAGTGTACATGATTTTACGAATATTACCACCATAATCGAAAAGTTGTTCCACATGAGAAAAGTTTCGTTTCCATACGTCTACAGCTCCAGGGTACGTAGACCACTGCTTTTCAAAAGATTCAAATGCACTGTGACAAGCCTTAAGGCTTGGAGCTCCATACACTTTCTTTAAGGCAGCAGTAAAAGGCTTGTAGTCTTTACTTGGTATATACTTAATCGAATTTCGAATTAAATGAACAATACATCTCTGTACGGTCACATCAGGAAAAATCGCACGTGCTCCTTCTTCCAGACCACTAACGCCATCCATTGAGAGAAAGAAGATATCTTCTACACCACGAGATTTGATTTCATCAAAAATTTGCATCCATTTATGTTTACTTTCCGTTTCATTCAACCACAAACCTAGAATGTCCTTTTTACCTTCTATGGTATATCCTAGTATTGTGTAAACGGCATACTTCTTCGTTTCATAGTCATTACGAATGGTTGTGTAAAGACAATCGACAAACACAAAAGGGTAACAGTTACTTAAGGGACGATTTTGCCACTCTTCTAAATTAGGAAGTACAGTATCCGTAATGTCGGATACCATTTCATGAGATACAGAAAAGCCATAGATGTCTTCTATCGTGGAAGAAATGTCTCGTTGTGACATTCCTCTGGCATACATCGAAATGACCTTATCCTCTATAGAGGATACATCTCTTTTACGCTTTGGAATCAACTGCGGTTCAAATGAACCATCACGATCACGGGGGACTGCAATTTCAACTTCTCCTGCCGTTGTTTTCACGATCTTTTTGCCATATCCATTTCTTCTATTTCTTGTTTCTTTTTCTCCCTTGTCATTGGATTCATAGCCCAAATGGTGATTCATTTCACCTTTTAGCATTGACTCAAACATGGGACCAAATATGTCTTTTAATGCTTCTTGCATATCTTCTACTGATTTAGGCTGATACTGTTCGATAATCTTGTTAGCTAATTCTACGGAGTTCGGATCTCTTTTCAATTTCCCCACTGAAACCACTCCTTTAGCTTTATACTTATTATTCTATCAAATAAAAAACTGTGTGAGTAAGGAACCGTACGCATTCCTTACTTACACAGTTAATATTACACTCCCACCAAAAGAGAATACAGAAATTAATTCCGTATTAATTTATTCAATATGTTAATTTTACTTTGGTCTTTATGATTCTTCTTCCTTCTTCTATAACCATCTAATAAAGACTTTTTATAAATCTTGAGGTAATCATCAATCGTTAGCAAATGATATTTCGCTCCGCCATCTTCAAAAACCTCTAGGTTATTATAGTCTACATCTGCAAATGGTTTTAAATCCTCAATGTAAGCAATGCCTATTTTTGTATTAGTTTTCTTAAATTCATGCTCATGTAAATCAACCATTTTGTATCCATGCAGTTCCATCACTTTTTTTAGTTTTTCCCACTTTTCCTCTAAAAAAATTAAAGGAATAAGGATATCAATATCTTCTGGGGAAAAGTCTAACCCAGTTACCTTTTCAAGACCTAAAGATCCATATAATAATGGAATTATGTCTAACTCTTTATTAAACGTTTTAGCTATATTGATAAATTCATTATACAATTTCATTTTACATCCCCATTATTTGGTGATTAATTATTAAGATTCAACTGGCTCTTGAATTTTCATAAGTCCTTCAATACTTTCATGTGGTATATATCTCAAAGGGTTATTTTTCAAACATCCTGAAAGTCATCTGTACAATATCTAAAAAGCCTTGAAAACTGAATTAAAGAAAAACATCAAAATGATAATGGCTAGCACAACAACAATTTCAAAAGTATGTGAACTGCCATCTTCTTTTTCTCGTTCTTTCTTCTCCCTCATTTGTTCCCTATATTTTCTTTGTATTTCATCCTTTTTCCTATCCATCTTACTCGACCCCTTTCAAAATAAAGTAAAGCCAAGCAATTCTGAAAATTTTTTATTCCTTCTTTTGACAAGCTCGAAAATACCAATGTATAAGCGTAATGCCTAATGGATTAAACTCCAAATAACAAAGTCCCTCCTATAAACCAGAAAAAAGGAAATGGAAACATAATTGCATTTAAGACAATCCCATATAAAGCACACCGTTTATTTGTCTTTATTGAAACGAACGCTAAAATGATTCCTATAGGAGAAAGCAATAATGGAAAAAACACCGGCATTCCTTGCCATGGAATTGACATAACTCCCGTAAAAAAATTAATAATTAAGATAGCTGAGATAATTGGAATCGTGATTGAAAAAATAGCTGCAGCTTTTCTAACATTCATATTAAAAGCAAGTCTCCGTTCTCTTTAAAATCGTAGTTTTATTTAGTCTTGAGAAAGTTTGTCAAAATCTCTTTCTTTCATTTCAGGCAGAGTTATATCAATCCCTAACCTTTTTATTAATTCTTGTACGTAGCTTTTTATTGCAAGCATATTAAATGGGAAATCGAAATCAAATTCCTCTTTAACGCTTAGAATATCCATTGCATACGAACAGTTATGCTTCATACCCAAAAGATCATCATTAAAGCTTAATACATTTTTATACGATTGATCAGATAACTCACAGTGAGTAACTAAAAAAACACTAATAAGGTTTCCACCTTGAGAATCAAAATCTACTAATCTTTCATCAGGAATGCTTCTTCAACATTGTCTAGATCCTCCTTAAAATCACTTTAAAACTACTGTTCTACTCAGAAATTAAACATCTTGGTCGCATTTCTCATTCTTCCGCCATTGAATAGTATTTCGGCGAGTTATTGCAACAGGTATTAATAGTAGAGTACCGACAATAAGCAACATAAAAAAGATCACAAACAGCGAACCTGTTCCCGGAACAATTTCTTCATAGGTAATAAAGCGCTCCTCCCCCTGCAGGACGAAGAACCGAGAATTTTCAAGAAAGGCTAGATGAAAAGCGATAGACGTCCATAAGCTTCCTGTTACAATACGCAGGAGTTGAAGGATGCATCCAAAAGTCAACAATAAAACGATGTAATCTAATGTGATAGCAGGTGATTCAATTCCAGCTATATATTGCAAGCCACTTACAGTTATTGGTGCAAGCACAAACAGGATTGGTTGTAGGAGTAAGGCCATAAAACAGTTCAAACGCTTATTTAGAGCATAGTACACCGTCCCACGAAAAGTTAATTCCTCTGGAAAAGCTTCATAAAAGAAAGCGATAATCATATTTAAGAGCAATGCTGTCACTAAATGGACAGAGAAGTGAAATTGTGTAACTTTGATCCAGCCTAATAAATGGGCGATAGCGAAACCAGACCCGGATAATACAATCACATATATTGCTCCCATAATGGCTTTCGGAATAGCTTGCCGCCACCCAGACAGTCCTATAGAATAAAAGGGTCTACTAGACATCCGTTTAAGAAGAATGTAGAGCAACGGGACAGTTATTAATGTGACTAAACCTGCTTGGATGCCATGCTTCAAAAGCTTGGAAGCTCCTGCTTGGCTAGCCATTGAACCGACTAAAGTAGCAAAAAACAAAGCAAATAGGGAGTGTAATATTAACTGTGTAAGTAAGGAATGCGTACGGTTCCTTACTCACACAGTTTTTTATTTGATAGAATAATAAGTATAAAGCTAAAGGAGTGGTTTCAGTGGGGAAATTGAAAAGAGATCCGAACTCCGTAGAATTAGCTAACAAGATTATCGAACAGTATCAGCCTAAATCAGTAGAAGATATGCAAGAAGCATTAAAAGACATATTTGGTCCCATGTTTGAGTCAATGCTAAAAGGTGAAATGAATCACCATTTGGGCTATGAATCCAATGACAAGGGAGAAAAAGAAACAAGAAATAGAAGAAATGGATATGGCAAAAAGATCGTGAAAACAACGGCAGGAGAAGTTGAAATTGCAGTCCCCCGTGATCGTGATGGTTCATTTGAACCGCAGTTGATTCCAAAGCGTAAAAGAGATGTATCCTCTATAGAGGATAAGGTCATTTCGATGTATGCCAGAGGAATGTCACAACGAGACATTTCTTCCACGATAGAAGACATCTATGGCTTTTCTGTATCTCATGAAATGGTATCCGACATTACGGATACTGTACTTCCTAATTTAGAAGAGTGGCAAAATCGTCCCTTAAGTAACTGTTACCCTTTTGTGTTTGTCGATTGTCTTTACACAACCATTCGTAATGACTATGAAACGAAGAAGTATGCCGTTTACACAATACTAGGATATACCATAGAAGGTAAAAAGGACATTCTAGGTTTGTGGTTGAATGAAACGGAAAGTAAACATAAATGGATGCAAATTTTTGATGAAATCAAATCTCGTGGTGTAGAAGATATCTTCTTTCTCTCAATGGATGGCGTTAGTGGTCTGGAAGAAGGAGCACGTGCGATTTTTCCTGATGTGACCGTACAGAGATGTATTGTTCATTTAATTCGAAATTCGATTAAGTATATACCAAGTAAAGACTACAAGCCTTTTACTGCTGCCTTAAAGAAAGTGTATGGAGCTCCAAGCCTTAAGGCTTGTCACAGTGCATTTGAATCTTTTGAAAAGCAGTGGTCTACGTACCCTGGAGCTGTAGACGTATGGAAACGAAACTTTTCTCATGTGGAACAACTTTTCGATTATGGTGGTAATATTCGTAAAATCATGTACACTACAAATGCCGTTGAAAGTATCCACTCTAGCTTTCGAAAAGTCACGAAAAAAGGAGCATTCCCCCATGAGAATGCCCTATTAAAAATATTGTTTTTACGAACAAAAGAATTAGAAAAGAAATGGGATGGTGGACGCATCCAGCAATGGGCTATGGTCATGAATCAACTATTAGTTCATGACCACCTAAAGGAACGTGTGAAGAAATATCTAGAATAACTTACACACTTTTCTTGACAAGCCCAGCAAATACGAATGTTCCCCAACTGAGCAAGACAGTTCCTAACCATTTATGATGATTGTCTTGTTTTCCGCTTTTGGTGAGATGAATTTGCATTTGGATACCCCTCTCACATCATTCATATTAAGCACTATAAGCCCTACTATCACTATACGTTCTATAGCTGTTATGGTTTCAATTTCCTGCATTACCCCTCTTACAATTCCACTCTTCCTCTAAAATAGCGTAATAATATTCATCCCACCATTCATTGCCTTTTGGAATACATTTTTTAAAAAATCCTTCTCTTCTCATTCCAATCTTCTCCATAACTCGGTATGAGGGAATATTCTCAGGTTGACACGTAGCTATAATCCTATGTAAGTTCATTTCTTTAAATCCATATTCCAAGATAGCTTGAGCTGCCTCAGAAGCATACCCTTTATTTTGATAATTCGGATTAAACACCCACCCAATTTCATATGTATGTTCACCAAAATACTTATAAAAGACAATATGGCCTATAAGAAAGTCTTCATCTCTTAGTATGACAGGGAATTTTTCAGCGTTATCACCTTTGTTTTTATTTACAAATGCCTTTGCATCTTCTTCAGTAAAAACCCCTTCAGGTATATACTTCATTACATTACTATCAGATGTATACTCATGTACAGCTTGCCAATCTTTGAATTCAAATTCACGTATCAATAACCTTTTTGTTGTTATGTGCATTAAAGCAACTCCCCTCTAATATACTTAATCTTTATTTCAATATGAAGACAACAATAACCTCTTTAAAACTATCCTTATTCAACAATATTGCCTCTTGCTAGAACAACTCAAGGATTTCTGACTGTGAACAAGCAATGGAATATGATTCTCCAAAATAATCCCCCTACCTTTCCCTGAGGGATAATTATGAAGGAACAACATAGTAAAAAATGGAAGTTCGAGTAGTTCTGTAAAAAGAAGAGTTGTATTCTTTGGCTAATGACTTTATTAAAACAAACGATAAAGATATTGAATCAATTGATTACACTGATGATTATGAGGTAAATCCAATGGGCGGCATTGAAATCAATGGTTGTTATCTAAATAGAAAAAAGTAATACGGGGAATTTAGGACAAAACTAAAGACGAAGTAAGATCATTTACTGTGGATGCAACTCGTAAGCCAGAGTGCGAAGATAAAATATATGAGGATTAAACAAACGTCCCCTTACAATAAGTAAGGGAATGTTTTGTTATCAACAAGATTGTTATTTAATTGGTATTCCTTGTTAATCTTTTTAAGATGTGAAATTTCAACTTCGTATTGGCTTCCATAAACTCTGCTTATTTTTTGCACTTCTTCCTTTGATCCGAAGAAAATAACTTTAAAATCATCATTTACGTATTGAACTACAAAAAAACCATCAAAATCATGAAATGTATTTTTATTTATCGAAATAAAACCACTTGATTGAGCTGTTGTTTTTACACTAATCCGTCTGCCATCACTCACAACATCAAATCCATGCTGATTAGTTTGACGTGCCAGAGTGCCGTTGGTTTGGATTGCACAAATGAATTCACCGATTCTGCCAATTAAATGCCTCAATTCTGTAGGCTTACAGTTCAATACATTCATTTCATATCTCAGAATTTGGTTATATTCATTATAAAGGTTTACAAGTTGTTCTTTACTAATGATTTCGGCTTGATCATTTATTTGGTTATTAGTAATAAAAGCTTCTCGGAGTGATTTAACACCGTTTACCCATTCGCCTACGATAACTTCCTTATCTTCCCCTTTTGATTTTCTGAAAATAAGTCCTGTATAAAGAGAGTTTTCACCTAAGTATTTGTAAGAACTTCTATTCACATATTCAAAGAGGTGCTTATTAAAAGAAATCCCCTTATTATACCGGTTATAACAATAATCTGATAAAATAATGCTATCCGGATTAGTTCCGTATTTTTCTTGAAGGGTTTTCTTTACTTCTTGAGGTGAAACCAACTCATTGATCTTATTTTTCAAAGCATCTTTAATTTGCTCGTAAATTGTCATTATACTTCCCTCAAATTGCAGTTTCTTTGGTTGTTGAAATTAGTCATAATTTTTTCTTTTGCCGAAGTGTTATTCTGAAACCAGTTTATAATACTCTTGGAGATTCGGATTTACTTCCCAATATTTCGTTCCATTAGAAGACACTAGCATATCAAACCATATCTCGAAATTAGAATTTAAGTTAATCGCATCTTCAATATCGTCAATTGAGTCTAGATATAACATATAACCTAATCCTTTTTTTGATTTGTTTGTGTCTATGACATACCTTCCATCAAAATGATATCCTATTAATAAGTATCCCTCTGGGAAATCTTGAACCTCATTATATTCAACGATTCCCTCTAAGCTAAGTATTTCAATGCCATCAAACATTTCCATCCCATTGTGTTGTAACAAAAACTCTTTAAAGTCATTAGGAAAAGTAACACCTAATTTCTTTTCTAAGCCGCTAATTTCTTGAGGAGTTGCTGGATTTTTGAAATGAAAAGTAGCATCTTCCAAGACATAACCCCCATGATGGAACACAGGAAATGTACCATATTTAGTAACTGCTTTCTTAATACCATCTAATGTCATGTGAACTAACTTTCCTTCTTCCATAAATACTCCTCCTCCTTAAATCATCTCACTAAATTTTACCACACAGAACATTAAGATAAATTTAAAAGGGACATAAACTGTTTATTAAGAAACAATTTTACTCATAATTAAAGCAGGATTAGTGGTGAACAAAATGTAAGTGTTATATGCTGTTTTAATTACTACCCTATCTGTTGAGCCATAAGGAAACCCAATCCTTACTGCGCTTTTCTCCTCTCCCCCATAGTTTGGATCAAGAAATACATCATTGATTTCTTTGATTGGAATTTCAATTTTGGATAGCTGCCAATTGATAATTAAGTTTTCATTTGATTTTTCAACGTTGATTCCAAGCATAAAAACATTCCCCTTTTGACTATGAATTCAGTGAAACAAACACGCTTTAAAATTTAATAAATCCAAAAAGTAATACTTACGGGAAATATGACTATAAGCAAAAGAGCCCTTTCAGGCCCTTATTTTTCTTTTACCCATGGTATGAATTTGTTACAAACTCTTTTGCTTTATTAGCAACAGTTTCCCAAGTGGCGGCAGCATGATCAAGATCCGCAGAAAGCTTATTGATATCCTCATTCTCAAACCCTTGGGCGAGTGAATAAAATTGATTTGCTATAGAATGCCAGATGCCTTCGATTTGTCCTATAAACTCCTTAGACTTTTCTGCTTGAGCTATTAAATTAACCAAGTCTATATTGATACTGTGAAGCATCCCCAAAACTTTTACTTCTAATTCTGGAATCTGTATATAATCTTCATCGCTTGGACTTTGATTTTTCTGTTTCTTGAGTAATTGACTTAAAGCTTTCCACACAGTATTGTCCTCCTATGATAGCTTCTTTAGACGTGCCTCTATGAAAATGGTCATTTGGTGATCAGCTTCACGAAATGTCTCAGCAAATGTTTCAATTCCGGTATCCTAGAAACATGGCGTTCGATAATCATGCCCACGGAAGCCCTAGCTGCAACATTCTGCGATTCATTACCGACCTTGTCAAAGGGATACTAAATAAAAAAAGAACCTTTATTTTACCATTGGCTTACTTTTGAAAATTTATAAATTATTATTATATTGAAAAGTGTTGGTATGATGTATACAAGACCAGTTCCAAGTAGACCTATTACTGAACTAGCAATTAATAATATGCTGAAGACTGGTTTATTATTTGTCTGGATTGAAGCAAGCATGGTTATAATTCCCGCCAAAGCACCTAAAAACCATAAATTCCCCAAAGTGTAAGAGTCATCTTTAACCGCAAACAGTTGAGCCAGTACAGAAAAAACCGCTCCTAATCCCCCGGAGAAGATAGTCAATTTTTTCATAGAAATCTCCTTTTTGAAAATTGATTTAGATTTCAACGTAATTATGGATTCATTTGGTTACTATGTCAATGATAAACATCTACCTTACTCATCTTATTATTGCTGGTAGAAGTATTGAACAATGGAATTATCACAGAATTTGTCGAATTATTTATGCGTATTGCTTCCTTAAGCGTGGAATTATTTCCCTAATTGAAAATTTAGTACATAGAATTATTAGTGAAATAGACTAAAAGTGACCCTGCTTTTTAGCAGTGCCGCTCCATAATTTATTACCTATTAACATAAAAAATCCCCTGACACCAATAGTGCCAAGGGATTGAAAGATTAATACTGAGACATATACTGTTCGCGCTCCCAAGGATGAACTTGTGTGCGGAACATGTCCCATTCGATTTCTTTTGCTTCGATGAAGTGTTCGAATAGGTGCTCGCCCAGCGCTTTGACCATGACTTCGTTTGATTTGAATTCTTCTAGTGCTTCCGCAAGTGTTGCTGGAAGGTCAACGATTCCGTTTTCCATGCGCTCTTCTTTGCTCATCACATAGATGTTGCGGTCGATTGGAGCTGGTGCTTCCAGTTTGTTTTTGATTCCGTCTAATCCTGCAGCAAGCAATACGCTAAGTGCAAGGTACGGGTTAGCAGCTGGGTCTACGCTGCGTACTTCAACACGTGTGCTGATGCCGCGGGAAGCCGGGATACGGATAAGCGGGCTTCTGTTTTGCGCGCTCCATGCTACATAGCAAGGTGCTTCATAGCCAGGAACAAGACGTTTGTAAGAGTTTACTGTCGGGTTTGTTACTGCTGTAAAGCTTGTTGCGTGCTTCACGATACCTGCAATAAAGTGTTTCGCTGTTTCACTTAACTGAAGATCTGCGTTTTCGTCAAAGAATGCGTTAACACCATTTTTGAAGAGTGATAGATTGCAGTGCATACCTGAACCGTTCACACCGAACAATGGTTTTGGCATAAATGTCGCATGCAGGCCGTGTTTGCGGGCAATTGTTTTGACAACTAGTTTAAATGTTTGGATGTCATCACAAGAGCGGACTGCTCCAGCATATTTAAAGTCGATTTCGTGCTGACCAGGTGCTACTTCGTGGTGAGACGCTTCGATTTCAAAGCCCATCTCTTCAAGCTCAAGTACGATATCGCGGCGGCAGTTTTCTCCTAAATCAGTTGGAGCTAAGTCAAAATATCCGCCTTTGTCGTTTAGTTCAAGCGTTGGCTCGCCTTTTTCGTCCAATTTGAATAAGAAGAATTCAGGCTCAGGCCCAAGGTTAAAATCACTGAAGCCGAGGTCTTCCATTTCTTTCAGAATCCGTTTTAAGTTGTTTCGCGGGTCACCTTCGAAAGGTGTGCCATCCGGATTATAAATATCACAGATGAAACGTGCTACTTTACCTTTTTCAGCTGTCCATGGGAAGATAACAAATGTATTTAGATCTGGATACAGGTACATGTCTGACTCTTCGATACGAACGAATCCCTCAATAGAAGAACCGTCAAACATGACTTTATTATCAAGCGCTTTTCCAAGCTGGCTTACAGGAATCTCAACATTCTTGATTGTTCCAAGAATGTCAGTAAATTGAAGACGGATATACTTCACGTTTTCTTCTTTTACTAATTTTTCGATATCTTCTCTAGTGTACTTTGCCATTTGGTAAAATTCCTCCTCTTAAAAGGTAAATGTATATAGCAAAACAGTTGCTAACGGATTAATGAAAGAAGCGGGACATGTCGCCTTGACGGAATGTATTCCCTCTTTGAAAACGGCCGGCTTGCATGAGCTCGTTTTTCAGGAGCTGTCTCAGTTCGTCATCGGACAGATCATGTTTCATTGGTTTTTTCGTCTTCTCGTTTTGTTTTTGTTCTGGCTCGGCTTCGGCTTTCGCCAGAATCTGTTTAATTCCTGCCATGTTTACACCTTGTTCTATCAGGTGCTTGATTTCTAACAGTTTATCTACATCATGAAATGAAAATAATCGTCTATTTCCTTCACTTCTGGCTGGAAATATCAGTCCATTTTCCTCATAATATCGAATTTGTCTTGCTGATAACTCAGTTAACTGCATGACAATTCCTATTGGAAATAAAGGCATTGAGCGGCGAATATTATCACTCATCTCAATTTCCTCCTTTTCTTAACTTAGTTTCATTATAGGTGATGTTATATTATGTGTCAATATGATGTAAGGATTCTTAACATCAAATCCAGAGAAATTTTTAAAAAATTTAAATTAATTGCTTTTCCATCAATGAATCCACTGCACTGCATATGGCATTCTTCACATGCGAATAGGTTAATCCTCCCTGAACATACGCTACATACGGCGGGCGGATAGGGCCATCAGCTGATAATTCGATGCTTGCTCCTTGAATAAACGTCCCTGCTGCCATAATGACATCATCCTCGTATCCAGGCATGTAGGCTGGATAAGGCGTCACATGAGCATTGATTGGCGATGCAAATTGAATAGCCTGGCAAAAAGCAATCATCTTTTCTCTGTCAGAAAACTCAACGGATTGTATTAAATCCGTTCTTTTCGCATCCCATTTCGGGTTTGAAGTGAAGCCGAGTTTTTCAAGGAATCTCGCTGTAAACACCGCTCCCTTTAGACTTTGAGACACAACGTGAGGCGCCAAAAAGAAGCCTTGGTACATTTCTTGGAGCGAGTAAAGAGATGCGCCTGCTTCTCTGCCGATGCCGGGTGACGTCATACGGTATGAGCAAGCTTTAATCCATTTCGCTTTTCCGACGAGGTAGCCGCCTGTTTTCGCAAGGCCGCCGCCGGGATTTTTAATGAGAGATCCCGCCATCAGGTCGGCTCCGACATGGCAAGGCTCAAGCTCTTCCACAAATTCTCCGTAACAGTTGTCCACAAAGACGATCAGATTTTCATTGATTTCTTTTACAAAACGGATCATTTCTTTTATTTCACTAATTAAGAAAGAAGGGCGATTCGCATATCCTTTTGAGCGCTGAATGCCGATTACTTTTGTCTTCGGATTGATCGCAGCGGCGACTGCATCATAGTCTATCTTTCCGTCTTTCGTCAGTTCAACCGCATTATAGCCGATTTGAAAATCCTTTAACGATCCAGCGTTTTCTCCACCCCTGACGCCCACAATTTCCTCTAGCGTATCATACGGCTTGCCCGTGATATAAAGGAGCTCGTCCCCCGGTCTGAGGACACCGAACAAAGCAATTGAGATGGCATGTGTGCCTGAAATGATTTGCGGCCTTACAAGCCCCGCTTCTCCGCCAAACACATCCGCATATATGCTTTCAAGCGTGTCTCTTCCGATATCATCATAGCCGTATCCAGTAGACGGCGTGAAATGAGTGTCGCTTACTTTGTGTTTTCTATAGCTTTGAAGCACTCTCCACTCATTTCGCTCGCTGATTTCTTCTATTTGTTTATGAATGCCGGCAATGTCCGCTTCCACTTCCATTGCCGTTTTCTTCAATAATTCTCCGTGTGTTAATGTGTCAAACATGTCTTTATTTTTCCTTCCTACATATACTTCTTTAATTCACCGATGATACTTTGCTCTTCTTGGACATAGCCGGATATGTCATACTGTTCATTTTCTTCATTAAAATAGAAGCGGTCTATCATCGTTTCCGATTTGATTCTGGAAAGGAGCTTCCCTTCACTTGCCGGCACATGTGCTTCAAAAGACGTTAACAGTTCTTGGCGCAAATAGCGCTGAATCGCTTCTTTAAAGGCTGCAGCGTCGTCCTCAAATTTCGCACTGACCATAATGTGATCCCTTCCGGCGGACGGTATAAAATCAGGCAGTTTTTGATCACGTTTATTGTAAGCCGTCAGCATCGGGATATCATCTGCTTCAAGCTCCTCGAGAAGCCCAAGCACTGTTTTTTCATGTCCCGCATAATCCTCATTTGAAGAATCAATTAAATGCAGGATCAAATCCGCTTCTTTTACTTCCTCAAGCGTTGAGCGGAATGCAGCAATCAATGTCGTCGGAAGATCCTGAATAAATCCTACTGTATCTGAAAGAAGAACACTGTAGCCGCTTGGCAGGACCATTTTTCTGGTCATCGGATCAAGCGTGGCAAACAGGAGGTCTTCTTCATAGCTATCGGCACTCGTCAGGCGGTTGAACCATGTTGATTTCCCTGCGTTTGTATAGCCGACAAGCGCAATTTGAAGCACACCGTTTTTCTTTCTTCTTTCACGGTATCGGCTTCTATGGCGAATGACAGTGGAAAGCTGTGTGTTGATTTCATGAATGCGATTTCTGATATGGCGGCGGTCGGTTTCCAGTTTCGTTTCCCCGGGACCTCTTGCCCCAATCCCTCCGCCTTGCCGGGAGAGATTGATCCCTTGTCCCGTCAGACGCGGCAGTGCATATTGCAGCTGAGCCAGCTCAATTTGAAGTTTGCCTTCTCTCGTTCTCGCCCGCTTTGCAAAAATATCTAATATCAATTGCGTGCGGTCAATCATCTTCACTTCAATTGCTGTTGCCAATGACTTCAGCTGACTTGGCGACAGTTCATCATTAAAGATGAGGAGATCAGCTTCAAGCTCTTCCACCAGTGCCTTCAGCTCTTCTACCTTCCCTTTTCCTATATATGTAGCGGCGTCAGCCCTGTTCCGTTTTTGTGTGACGCTGGTCAGTACTTTTCCGTCTGCTGTTTTTGTCAGCGATGCTAGCTCTTCCATAGAATTTTCAAAATGCTCATCCGTGATATGCGGCAGCTGACATCCGACTAAAATGGCTTTCTCCTGAATCGTTTCTTGTTCGTTCAAATGGATGTTCCTTTCTTTTGCATATTGGGCAGTAGTATTATCATACCAAACCCTGCATGTGTATACCACAAATCGATTGCTTTGAAATGCGGAAATACGAGCAAAAAACAGACCTCTCAAAAACTGAGAGGTCTATGCAGATCCAGATGCTTCTTCTTTAATGGAAAGATCTTGGCTTTTGATGGTCATCAAGTCGCTTTTTAAGTATTGGTCTCCCATTAAAAGCCTCATGGCTTGTGCTCTGATCGATTTTTCGATCACATTTCTGACAAAACGTCCATTGCTGAATTTAATGGGACTTGTCGTGCTTTTCACTGTCATTAAGTAATCTTTCAATTTCCATTCAGCTTCTTGACTGAGCTGGTATTCCCTTTCATCGATCATTCGTTTCGCAATCTCCATGAGCTGGGTCACAGAGTAATCCGGAAAATCAATGGAGATGGGAAATCTTGATTGGAGTCCGGGATTTAACGAGAGAAAATGATCCATTTCCCGTGAATATCCGGCGAGTATCAAAATAAACTCATGCTGTTTGTCTTCCATATGCTTTACAAGTGTGTCGATCGCTTCTTTCCCAAAGTCCTTTTCGCCGCCTCTTGCCAGCGAGTAGGCTTCGTCTATAAACAAAATGCCACCTAATGACTTTTTGATTAAATCTCTCGTCTTTTGGGCGGTATGTCCGATATACTCCCCGACCAGGTCAGCCCGCTCCGCTTCTATTAAGTGGCCTTTTGACAGGACATTCATTTCAAAGAACAGCTTGCCGATGAGCCGTGCAACCGTCGTTTTTCCCGTTCCCGGATTTCCTTTAAACATCATGTGCAGCGCTTGCTTTCCAACCTTCAAGCCTTGCTCCGCGCGTTTTTGGTTCACAAAAATCCAAGCGTATATTTCCTTGATGTTGCGTTTCATTTCCTCCATCCCAACTAATGCGCTCATTTCTTTTTCGATTTCCTTCAAAATGCCGTGCTTTGCTTCGTTTTTTTGCAATGCAGCCTGATATTCCGCTTCTGCCTCAGCATTCGTCAGCACCTGCTTTTGCCCGTTCAGAATAATGTTGATCTGTCCGTTGTTTTTATAAGTCACAGCGCGCTCCAACATCTTCACCTCTCTGTTCTCTCTATATGATATTCAAGCGGATGCCGATTGTGACAAACGCCTATCATGTGTCGAAACAATTGCTTTTTTCGGGAACAATAAGGAATCCTGCGCTTTCCCGAGAAATACTTTATTTCTTATTGTATTCACGAACATGGGGTGGACAAACCATGAGATTTTGTTTTTAATCATTTTGTCAGAGTATCATGGTGAACTTCTTTTTCATTATTTTCTCCATTCGCCAATCCTTTTTTCATGCAACGGGCTGTTTTTTGTACGAAGCGTATTACCCACCCTAAGATACCTGAAGTGTTTTCCTTTTTTTCGATTTATAAAGTGGTGTCTTTAATGAAAGGAGCTTTTCTCATCAATTTACGTTTCAAATGCTTATGAACGCAAAGCTTAAAATCAGCAGGAATCAGTGCAGGTTAACCGAACCCACATATGGCATATGCATATATTTCATTTCGGGCCGTATCTGTTGTCGCTTCATGTTGAATTGTGCGCTTTCCCGAGAAATAATTTCCGGTGTGAAAGGGTTATTTCCTCATTTTTCAGTTGAATGATAATCGTACAAGCAGAAGCCGTGTTTTTTCATATCCTGTAATGAGGTGATGAAAAATGGTTAAAATTTTTATTGATCCTGGTCATGGCGGGTCTGATCCAGGCGCAACAGGTAATGGCCTTCAGGAAAAAACGTTAACCCTGCAAATCGCTTTAGCCTTACGTACGATATTAACTAATGAATATGAAGGCGTTTCTTTGCTGCTGAGCCGGACAAGCGACCAATATGTCAGCTTAAACGACCGGACAAATGCCGCAAATAACTGGGGAGCAGATTTCTTTTTGTCCATTCACGTTAATTCCGGGGGAGGCACAGGTTTTGAAAGCTATATTTATCCAGGTGTAGGAGCCCCGACGACGACTTATCAATCGGCAATTCACTCTGAAGTGATACAAGCTGTCGACTTTGCCGATCGCGGCAAAAAAACAGCGAACTTCCACGTCCTAAGGGAGTCGGCAATGCCTGCCCTCTTGACCGAGAACGGCTTCATTGATACCGTTGCCGATGCAAATAAGCTGAAAACGAGCAGTTTTATTCAAAGCTTAGCGAGAGGACATGCAAACGGGCTGGAGCAAGCCTTTAACCTTAAAAAGACTTCCAGCTCAGGGTTATATAAGGTTCAAATCGGCGCATTTAAAGTCAAAGCGAATGCCGACTCGCTCGCAAGTAAAGCCGAAGCCAAAGGTTTTGACTCGATTGTCCTTTTAAAGGACGGATTATACAAAGTGCAGATTGGCGCATTTTCATCCAAAGACAATGCAAACACCCTCGCTGCCAGAGCGAAAAATGCCGGCTTTGACGCTATTGTGATCCTAGAATCATAGCCGAGACGGGGACGAGCGTCTCATAAAAAAACCCGGCTCCTCATGGGACTGACCCCCGTTTTTGAGACAGGGATCAAAACACCTTTTAAACAGCCAATTGCCGATAATTTATCGGTGATTGGTTGTTTAGTTTCGTTTGAATACGAATATTGTTATAATAATGAATGTATTCTATGACAGTGCGTTCTACGATGGCGGTCGTGGTTCGATCAATGCTGTTAAGATAGAACGTTTCAGACTTTAGTGAGGAATGAAACGATTCGATGGAGGCATTATCAGCGGGTGTCCCTTTGCGGGACATGCTCATGGTAATGCCTTTTGTTTTAACAGCTTTCTGATACTCGTAAGATGTATACACAGATCCTTGGTCACTATGTAACACGCAGTTCTCAGGCAGTGTTGGCAGTTGATCAAGTGTGTGTAAGACAAAGTCTGTGTCCTGCTTATCTCCAATCGTAAAAGCAATCACTTCTCCATTATATACATCCAATATACTGGAAAGGTACAATTGTTTCTGTCCATAAGGCAAATACGTGATGTCTGTTACTAGTTTTTCAAGAGGATGATCAGACTGAAAGTTCCGATCTAATATATTGTCGACCACGGCATATGGCTGCCCATTCTTCTTGCGCTTTTTCACCTTAACCCGGCACTGCCACTGATTTTTCTGCATAATACGCTGAACCGTTTTATGGTTAATACACATTCTCTTTTTTAATATAGCTGTGATTTTTCGATATCCATATCGATACTGGTGCTCTCGGCACAACGTGCCGATTTGTTTTTCTAAATGGCGCTTGGGATGATCTTTCTTCAGATTCTTCTTCCAACGATAATAAGACGAGCGAGAGATACCTAAATGAATACAGATATCCTGCACGGTCATTGTGCTGTGCAATTCTTCTACAAGTTCGACTGACGTTTGGCTATCAACTTCCTTTCCAATTCGTTGTACTTTTTTAACACTTCATTCTGTTGTCTCAGATATCGATTCTCTGCCTGCAGTTTCTCTAATTCGGAAGAATACTCCGGACCTTTTCCATAAGTGTATTGCTTACCAACAGGCTGTTCAAATCGATGTGTATCACCAGCCTTATACCATCTGACCCATGTCTTAATCTGCGTATTATTTTTGATATTCAACTCCTGCATGATCTCTTTCATAGGTACGCCTGCCAATCTCATTTCTACAGCCTTCTGTTTCACTTCAACCGGATAACTCACTCTTGTCCCCATAGAAAAAACACCTCCAAGTCTAATTTCGGATAACAATCATCCGTATTCAAACTTGAAGGTGTTTTTATTTGTCTCATCTTATGGGGTCAGTCCCTCATCGCGAGAAACCGGGTTTTTTTATTCAAGAATATCAACAACAAACTGTGACCATGTTTCCAGACGGTTGTAGATGTCATCCTGTTTTAATTCAGAAACTTTCATCCATTTACCCGCAATTTGTTCTTTCTCCTTCACTTCCACTTGTGCGCCAGGCTTTAATTGAAGCGCAGAAAGAATACCGATATGCACTTTGCCAACACTGTTTTCATCATCATTGATCAATCCCAGTGTGACAATCGCCTGTTTATCTTCTTCATTTATTTGCAGTTCTTCCTCAAGCTCACGGTCTGTGTTCAGCTTTATGACTTCAGCAAATGAAGCTGCCCCTTCGATGGCGTTCATATGGCCGCCAAAGCCGAGAGAAAGTTTGTTGTGCAGACGTGATTCACCGCCGCCAGCCAGCCGCTCGTAAAGAAAAACTTCATCTTCACGCTTAATGATGACATAAGGTATCGGCTGCTTGAAACGCGGATCTTCTTCTGCGTCTCCTCTTCTCATTTCACGATAGGCCGCTTCAATCTGAGCCATGATTTCTGCTACTCTGCTATCTTCACTGTACACGCCCTGGAAGGTTAAGATTTCTTTCTTAAACACATCATCGCGCGGGGCAACTAAAATCATTTCGTCCATTTTTCCCATGGGTACTGCGTCCTCCTCATTTGAACCTTCAAGCCGAAAAGAGCAGATATTATATCTGCTCTTTTTCATCTTCAAAATAAAAGTCATCATCTTTGAGCGGCTCAACTGTCGCTTTTTTATAACCGTTCCCCTTCATAGAGAAGAAGTCATGCGATTTTGTTTTTGTGTTTAATCCGTTTAAAACGATCGGATTAATATCTTCCTCTTCGAAGTATGGATCAAATCCAAGATTCATCAGCGCTTTATTCGCATTATAGCGGATGAATTTCTTTACATCGTGTGAGAGTCCGACTTGATCGTACAAGTCCTCTGTATATTCAAGCTCATTTTCATATAACTGATTCAGAAGGTCGATCGCAAATTCACGAAGCTCTGCTTTTTTCTCTTCTGTCTGTTTATTATAAATTTCCTGAGCAAGGAGACCGACATACACGCCGTGAATCGCTTCGTCACGAAGGATCAGGTTAATGATCTCACCGCTTTGCATCAGTTTTCCTTGTCCGTAGAAATATAACGGATAATAGAAACCGCTGTAGAAAAGGAAGCTTTCCAGATAGACGGAAGCAACCATCGCTTTGAACAGTGAAATTTCATCATCTTTTTGAATGGCTTTGTAAAGCCCGACAATCATTTGCGCTTTTTTCTGCAAATATTTATTTTGTTTAACCCATTCAAATACTTCATTAATCGTTTCAGTCGGTGCAAGGGTCATGAAAATATTAGAGTACGACTTTGCATGGACAGCGTTCTCCATCATCGCCATAAAGTTCAGCACCGCTTTCCGCTGGTGGCCATCTACGTGTTCAGCCACGATCGGCATCCCCGTATTCCCCTGCTCTGTGTCAAGAAGCGTAAGTCCGGCCAGTACCTTCATATAAGTGTCCTGCTCATTTTTTCCGAGGTACTTCCATGTGAGGAGATCGCCGTTTAAAGCAATCTCTTCCGGAAGCCAGAACTGTTTCACGTTTTGGTTATAGAACATTTGGGTAAAATCGTCTTCATGCTTTGACCAGTTTGCTGCGTCATAAATTTTTGTCACTATAAACTCTCCTTTAATCAAACAACACAAGAAAGGCAGCTGTCTTGCCCAGTATCTTTCGTTCTTGCATAGTAAATGGTTTTAATTCCTCTATGATGTGCATACAGATCGATTCGGTTTAAATCACGGGTCGTCATTGTGTCTTTTAAGAACAATGTAAAGCTGATTCCCTGATCAATGTGCTGCTGGATAGTGGCGATCATATCCACAACCTTGAACATGTCCATATCGTAGGCTTCTTTATAGAAGAACCAGTTATTAGATGCAAGCCCAGGCATTGGGTAGTACGTTTTTGAGTTGCCGTATGTTCGTTCTTCAATGCGTTCCATAATCGGCATAACAGACGCCGTGCTTGATTGAACGTATGAGATAGAGCCTGTCGGCGCAATGCATAATCTGTAGCTGTGATACATGCCGTGTTCAGCCACAAATGCTTTTAGCTTTTTCCAGTCCTCTGTCGTCGGGATATGCATACCCTCAAACAGGTTGGCGATTTTTTCATATTTCGGTGAGAAATCAGTAGAAACGTATTTGTCAAAGTATTCACCTGTCGCATAGGTTGAGCCTTCATATTGATCAAACGTTTCGCCCTTCTCTTTTGCGATTTCCGCAGAACGCTGGATGGAGTAGAAGTTCACCATCATAAAGAACGTGTTCGCAAAGTCACGCGCTTCCGGGCTTTCATACGCAATGCCGTTTTGCGCAAGGTAGCCGTGAAGGTTCATAGCACCGAGGCCGATTGATTTCATCGCTTTGTTTGCCCGTCTTACAGCAGGCGCATTACGGATATCAGTTGTTTCAGACACGTGTGTTAAAGAGTCTGTCGCAAGCTTGACTGTCTTTTCGATTGATTTATGCTCCATGACATTGAGAATGTTAAGCGAACCCAGGTTGCAGGAAATATCCAGACCGATTTCATCTTCTTCATCATAGTCTGTGTATGAAGAAACTTGAGATGCCTGCAGCACTTCAGAGCAAAGGTTAGAAAATTTGACCTTGGAAATATGGTTATTCGCATGCACTTTATTGACGTTATCTTGGAACATGATGTATGGATAGCCTGATTCAGAACGAAGCATCGCCAGTTTTTCAAGCAGTTTCCGCGGGTTGATTTTTTCCTTTTTCACCCGAGGGTTGTCGACAAATTTGTCGTACATTTCGTTCATGTCCATCTCATCCATGTGCTGGCCGTACTCTTTATAAATCGTGTGCGGGTAGAATACATAAGCCGCTTTGTCCTCGCGTGCAAGCTCAACGAACTTATCCGGAATGACAACACCGATCGAAAGCGTTTTGACACGCACATCTTCATCCGCAGAAATCTTTTTCGTATCGAGAAAATCATTGATATCGCGGTGGAAAATGTTTAAATACGCCGCGCCGGATCCTTGTCTTTGTCCCATTTGGTCAGCGTAACGGAACGCGTTATCAAGAAGCTTCATGACGCCTACAACGCCTTTTGTCGCATTCTCAACATCTTTAATGGCTTCACCTTTCGCGCGAAGCTTGGACAGGTTAAGAGAAACCCCTCCGCCCAGTTTAGAAAGCTGCATGGAGATATCGATCGCTCTTGAAATGTCGTTTAAGGAATCATTGACTTCCAGCAAGAAGCAGCTCACAAGTTCACCGCGGCGTTTTCTGCCGGCGTTCAGAAATGTCGGTGTGCTCGGCTGATATTCTTGATTGATCATCAGGTTTACATATTCTTTTGCTTTCTCAGTGTCGCCGTTAGCGAAGAACAGCGCAACAATTGAGATCCGGTCCTCATAACGCTCGAGGATTTTTTTCTTGTCATTCGTTTTCAAAGCATAGTCATTATAGAATTTAAACGCACTCATGAAGGAAGGAAAACGAAACTTCTTAGCGTAAGCTGTCTTAAACACTTCTTTAATGTCTTCAAAAGAATAAAGGCTTAAGAATTCCTCTTCGTAGTATTGATTTTCAACCAAATAATCCAGCTTCTCTTTTAAATCGTGAAAGAAGACTGTGTTTTGATTGATATAATCTACAAAATAGCTATGTACAGCCTCTTTATCCTTATCAAACTGGAATTTTCCATCTTTTTGGATCATGATTTCGTTATTTAACTGGATCCATTTTGGCACTTGATTTTGTGACAACTCTTTCTACCTCCTGAGTAAACAATTCAACGTCTTTAGATGTGCCGCTGAGTTCAAATTTGTGCAAGATCGGCACCTGATATTGTCTTGAAATGGTATCGGCGCTTTTTGCAAAGTTATCGCCCCATACTTTGTTGCCGCTCGCAGCGACTCCTAATAAGAGATGGGCGTATTTTTCGAGAAATGATTGTGTTGATGCCGGTACCTGGCCGAAGTTTGTCGTGTAGGTGACCAAAACAAACGGAGTGTCCACGTGGTCCATTTCGTCCACCTTGCGTATCTGCTGAAAGCCTGTTTTATTCACAAACCGCTGAACATTCCCTGTTTTCGAATCAAATATGATTTGTACCACGTTTTATCACGACCTATCAAAAAATATGAATCTCTCACCACTAACACTATATATAGTATACTACCCTCTAGCAAAAACACAATATATAGATTCGTTTTTATGAAAAATTCATATTTTGATCAAATCAGGCAAACGGGCAGACTCATTAGGGCCCAAAAAAGAGAGCAGAACGAGAATCATCTCTCGTCCTACTCGGGGTGTCGTTTTTAGCCGATGTATATCATAACATGAAAAAAAACTGCTTAGTAGTCTAGATTTTTTTTTCTTAAGCTATCACAGCATTTTTCGCTCTCTACTGTTTCTTCTATTTCAACATCCGCGCCGATCTCTTCTAAAACCGCCTTCAAAGCAGTGATAATTGACGCTTCTCTGATTAATTCTTTTCCGTTCACAATGATACTTGTTCCGTATTCATAGCAAGAATCATCTTCGCAAATTTCTTCCCAATGATTCACGATCACTTTATGCTTCATGTTTTCACCCTCTGTTTGATCTGTGTCTGTATTTAGTTTAGCGGCTGGCATCCGCTTTGTAAATTCGAATGCTTGTGAATTTTATTCAAGCTCATCATCCGCGTATTCTTTCTTCAGCTTTACCTCATTGCGGGACTCATTATACTCATAAATTTTGATATAGCCGTCCTCCATCACGCCAAAATGGTTATGTTCAAGTGGAAACGAGGTGGGCTGAGGCGTTTCATAGTCTGAATTGCCGCTGTCTGTTTCAATAATGGTATCTTGATTCCCGCACGCCCCGAACAGTAAAAAGACAGCTATCCATACAAGTGCAATCCTGATTCGTCTCAGTTCTGCTTCACTTTCAAACAAGGTCGATCACCCCCAAATTCATTTTATACATAATATACCATTTTTACTTCCGTATGTTGTTCTCATAAAAAAAGACCGTGCCTTGGCATGGTCAGCTTACACAAAAAGCTTGGAGCAAAAGTGGATTCATGTTAAAAATGGCCGCCGGGAACCCCCGGCAGCCTTTCCTCATGTCTTGACATGGCATTTTTTGATCTATTCGAGTTCAAGCTGGACGTTTTTTTGCGGCGCAAACGTTGAGATCGCATGTTTATATATAAGCTGCTGCTTACCTTCCGATTCCAACAATACGGTAAAGTTATCAAAGCCTTTCACCTGGCCCCGCAACTGAAAGCCGTTCAGCAAAAAAACAGTGACATACGTATTTTCTTTCCGGATTTGATTCAAAAACTGATCCTGAATATTAATCGGTTTCATGTTTCGTCCTCCTTGATTCTCTATATCATACATTTTCGATTAAAGTTCGAGTTTTCCTGCTATATGTGTGAAAATTTCCTTTTTTTTCAGCTCCATATCAACAGGCGGTGTCATATCGAACCATGTGACCTGCATTTTGTTGCGAAACCACGTCAGCTGGCGTTTCGCATACCGCCTCGAGTTCTGCTTTAGCTGTTCGACAGCATCGGAAAGTGTCACAAAACCGTCAAAATATGCATACAGCTCTTTATAGCCTATCGCCTGTATTGATTGACAGTCTCTCACGTTCTTGTCGTATAAGCGTTTCACTTCCGGAAGAAGGCCTGACTGCATCATCATATCGACCCGCTGATTAATTCTTTCGTAAAGCGTGTCTCTATCCATTGTCAGGCCAATTAACACTGCATTGTACAGAAGTTCTCGTTTTTGTTCCTTCAAATGCTGGGACATCGTTTTTCCGGACGTATGTAAAATTTCCAGTGCGCGAATGACTCTTCTTGTATTATTCGGATGAATCGCAGCTGCTGCCTCGGGATCTGCTGCAGCAAGTTTGGCATGAAGAAAGTCAACGCCTTCCCGCTCAGCGGCCATTTGCATGCTCTCTCGAAACACGGGATCATTTGCCTCTTCCGTAAATGTATAATCGTAAAGCACAGATTGTATATAAAGCCCTGTACCGCCGACAATCATCGGAAGCTTTCCTCTATTTGCAATCTCGCTGATTTTATTTCTTACTAAGCTTTGATAATCGGCAGTAGAGAAAGAGTCTTGGGGATCTAAAATGTCAATCAGATGATGGGGCACTCCCTCCATCTCCTGTTCGGTAATTTTAGCTGTTCCAATATCCATCCCTTTATAAATCTGCATCGAATCTCCGCTGATAATTTCTGCGTTTAAGGATTTGGCTAGCTGAATACTTAAATTGGTTTTCCCCACTGCCGTCGGTCCGACTAAAATGACAACGGGCTGCTTCGTATTATTCAATATGTATCACTCTCTTTTATAAATCTCCCCCCATTATAGCATTCAACATGGACAACCACCTATCCATTTTGCCCTTTTTTTGCTTCGGTAAACATCCTTCTACCAGCCGAGCGGCTCATTGCCGACAATTTCCCTTGTCTTTCCTTTTAGGTTATGACGATGCGTTTTTCTTCTGTCATCTCCGGGATCGTACACAACCCCTCCGTACTGGATCTCAATCGGCTCGTTATAGGCCAGATATGTCGTTTCTTCGATTTCATGATAATGTGTGCCATCTGCTAAGGGAATCGCCGGCCCTGAGATTCCGTAATACCGATGAAAATGGCCGTTTTCAAATGAAGTGATCCCTGTATAGTAATGTGTATGCTGATCGGTATTTGATCCGTTTGCCGGCTGAGTAAACCCTTCAATGAGATGATAATGGCCCTGTTCTCTCGTTGTTTTGACATGATAGGCATGTGCGTGGGGCGGTGCTTTTGACCAGTCAGACTGATACAGGCCCAATGTGTTCACATCCTCCTTTTCCTCGATTCCCCCAATCAAATCCGGGCAGGGTGAATACACTGCATCATCTACACTTTATTACAGGAGGAAAGAAAACATGAACGAGTTAGAGCATTTCAGCCCTGAAGATACAAGAATATTTGGAAGACCGTTCGGATTCGGGAGACCATTTGGGTTTGGAAGACCGTTCGGGTTCGGTTATGGATTTGGAAGACCCGGATTTGGTTATGGGTTTGGCCGGCCATTCGGATTTTTTGGAGGACCGTTTATCGGCGGCCTTGCAGGCGGGCTTATAGGAAGCGCTTTATTTAATCCTTATTTTTATGGCGGATACCCCTATTATCCGTATGCCCCGTTCCCTTATTATTATTATTAAACGCAAAAGGCCCCTTAAAAAGGGGTCTTTTTAAGTGTGTGAAAATGAATCTCTTGACTCATACATAGGCATACACTAATATTTTTCTAGCTGAAGTTTTTTCTAATCTAAAAATATAGTGAGGAGAATTCATGATGTTGATAGGATATATATTCCTCACGATTGCCATATGTTCGGAATCGATAGGAGCAGCCATGCTGAAAGTATCTGATGGTTTCAAAAAGTGGAAGCCAAGTGCTTTGGTCGTTATTGGCTATTCCCTCGCCTTTTATATGCTGTCCCTGACTTTAAACCATATTCCCCTGAGCCTCTCCTATGCGACTTGGAGCGGAGCGGGCACGGTGCTGACGACAGTGATCGGAGTAAAATGGTTCAAGGAAGATCTGAATGCCAAAGGGCTTATCGGGATTCTTTTATTACTATCAGGGGTCGTGTTACTTAATTGGCAGTAAAGGAGTGATGAAGATGAGAGGATTGCTTTATTTGGCTCTCTCCATTGTATCTGAAGTGTTTGGGAGCACGATGCTGAAGCTTTCAGAAGGATTTACACAAGCCTGGCCCATTGCCGGCGTCATAGTCGGATTTCTTTCTGCTTTTACGTTTTTAAGCTTTTCTTTAAAAACAATTGACTTATCAAGCGCGTATGCAACATGGTCGGGCGTTGGTACCGCGCTTACAGCAATTGTCGGGTTTTTGCTTTTTGGCGAAACCATCAGTTTAAAAGGTGTATTCGGTCTCACGCTTGTCATTGCAGGCGTGGTCGTGCTAAATCAATCGAAAGCCCACGCTGAAGATAAAAAACAGACGGTCTGTGAGTGACCGTCTGTTTTCTTTATTCTCCACCCAGTTTCACAGAGGCTTCAAGCTGCAGCTCGACATTTCCTTGAATTGCACGCGAAATCATGCATGACGACTCCGCTTTTTTACAAAGCTTGTGCGCCAATGCGACGTCGTCTTGTGAAGCATCATGTTTAAGCACGACAGAGGGACGGTGAATGATCTTTTTGTATGTAAAGGCTCCTTTTGTGACGTCGACAATGCCTTCTGACTCCATCTGTAAGTCTTCTTTTTCCAGCCCGCTTCTCTCCATCATCGCTGCAAGTGTAATAATGTAACAGGTCGCTGCCGCCCCGAGAAGCATTTCATCTGGGTTGGTCCCTTCTCCCGGGCCATCCATTTCTTTAGGAATGGAAATCGATGTGATCAGGTTTCCGCTTTCAATCGTACCGACATCATTGCGGTTACCCGGCCAATTCGCTTTTAAATAAAAATGATGATCTGCCATTGTTTCGCCTCCTTTTTTATCCTATTTCAGTCTACTGATCTTCTCTTATTTTGTCTTCTGATCTGCTTGTTACGAATACTCTTTTTCCAGGACACCTTTGATCGCACTGACATAAGCATAAAATTCACTGTTCTTTGTGTATTTTCTATTTTTATAATAAAAATCATCAAAAAATGCTTCTCTCTGCTCACGGCTGATTTCCAGCTGGATACTTAGCCCCGTTTCCCCTTGGTTATTAATGTTTTCGGCATTCAATCCAGCAAGACCGCTTTTAGACGACGCTAACTCAGCGGAAAACCCTCTCCGCTCAAGGGCTCTCACAATCATTTTCGCCCGCTTTCGGTCTGTTCCCCCTACAAGCGTATTCTTGTTCTCCCCTTTATATCCGTGAAAAGCCACCACATATTGATGCTCCTTGATTTTCTTTTTTGCCAATGGCTCATCAAAGTTGGTGCTTGTAATGTGCAGCCTTTGGTTATCGTGGGACTTCAACCCTTCAAACAGGTATGTAGAGTATTCATTATTGAAATAACGAACAAGCTCACTTACTCCGCCTTCAATTCTTCCGCCATGCGGAGACATAATTAAGACTTTGCTTCCTTTTTTCTCATTATATGAAATATCGTAATCGGCTGGGCTCTCATTCTCTGCCAAGCTGCTGAAATTTGAATATGTATCTGGCTGATTTGATGGTTCAGGTTCCAATGAGTAATGAACATATCTTAAGAACAAGACAATGGCTAAGACTAATATGACATTTAGTAAAAATCTTCTCATGTTTAACTCCTTTCATAAGAATGGCGCGGTTCATTATATGAGGTTTAGCCAATAGGTTTTATCTTACCATTGTATACACAATATCATCAGTGAAAAAGTTCCCGGTTTCAAAAAATCAATTGATTGTCACGGTTATTAGCGGTTCATTTCAAATAAGAGTGAAAAAAGGTTGAGAGGAAAGACAAAAAATGTAGGAACAACCTCACTTGGCAAATAAATGTATATAGGTTTAAGGAGGGTTTTAGTAACAGGCTGCCCGGTTGCTGAGACGGACAGCTGTTACCGGCCTGCAGAATAGAGATTTTGCTTATTTGTTCTCACAAAATCACAGGAGAGGATAGAGTCCAATAAAAATGTTCTGATCTGTTGTTTCGAAAAACAAAATGCTTTGATTTTCGTTTTGCTTTTCTGTCTCACAATAATCGTTCTTTTACTAATCGTTCCGTCTTTCTTCATATATATAATGCTGATTGGCATTTGGCTTTCCAAAGAACGGTGCAAGTAGAAATTCATACGGTTGCTCTCCCCTTCCCAGTTTGATATGACCACATTATAATACGAACAAACGTTCTTTTTCAATCCCCAATGATTTCCTCAACTTCTGAATCTATCGTATCTAATGCGAAAGATTCAGAAAAACAAACTCTTGTCTGTCTCTTACAGAGGACAAACAAACTTACCAAACCTATCATCTGTTCATAGAGTATACAGAGAACCTTATAATAGGAGGAAAATACATGTTTGGGTACTCTATGGTACAAATGGTGAGAGCAAATGCTCACAAGCTAGATTGGCCGTTACGGGAAACCGTATTGCAGCTTTACAAGCCCTTCAAATGGACTCCTTGCTTCTTGCATAAATTTTTCGAAACCAAATTGCAAAACAGAAAAAAAATGTCAGTCATTATCGAATTTGAGGAAGGCTGTCACGAGACCGGCTTTCAAATGGCTGGAGATGTGCTGCAAAAAGAAAAACGCAGCAAGCTAAAAAGCCGCTTCAACAAAATCAACTGCTGCAGCGCCGAGGTTACTCCTTCAGCATTACATTCCCTTCTCTCTGAATGCAGCAATATCCGTAAAGTGTATTTAAACCGCGAAGTCAAAGCGCTTTTAGACACGGCAACCGAAGCAAGCCAAGCGAAGGAAGTCGTCAGAAACGGGCAAACCCTGACAGGAAAAGGTGTTACTGTCGCTGTTGTCGATACAGGAATCTACCCGCATCCTGATCTAGAAGGCAGAATTATCGGATTCGCGGACATGGTCAATCAAAAAACAGAGCCGTACGATGATAATGGTCATGGCACACACTGTGCAGGTGATGTCGCAAGCAGCGGCGCATCCTCTTCCGGTCAATACCGCGGACCTGCACCGGAAGCCAATCTCATCGGCGTAAAGGTATTAAACAAGCAGGGTTCAGGAACGTTAGCAGATATTATAGAGGGTGTTGAGTGGTGTATTCAATACAATGAGGACAACCCCGATGAACCGATTGATATTATTAGCATGTCGCTCGGGGGCGATGCCCTTAGATATGATCATGAACAGGAAGATCCGTTAGTCAGAGCGGTTGAGGAAGCGTGGAGCGCAGGGATTGTCGTCTGTGTCGCTGCCGGAAACTCAGGCCCTGATTCGCAGACCATTGCAAGCCCGGGCGTGAGCGAAAAGGTGATTACAGTAGGTGCGCTTGACGATAACAATACTGCAAGCAGCGATGATGATACTGTCGCTTCCTTCTCAAGCCGCGGCCCGACAGTATATGGGAAAGAAAAGCCCGATATTTTAGCGCCGGGTGTTAATATTATTTCCCTTCGCTCTCCGAATTCTTATATTGATAAGCTCCAAAAGTCAAGCCGTGTAGGGTCTCAGTACTTTACAATGTCAGGAACCTCAATGGCAACACCGATTTGCGCAGGAATCGCAGCTTTAATTCTTCAGCACAACCCGGATCTTACCCCTGATGAAGTAAAAGAGCTTTTGAAAAACGGCACGGACAAATGGAAAGATGAAGATCCGAATGTGTACGGAGCGGGCGCTGTCAACGCAGAAAATTCCGTTCCCGGCCAATAAACATCATCAAAAGCCGGCAATTCTCTCTCAGCAGAACTGCCGGTTTTTTGTTTGCATATTCATAATCATAAGGTAGAATAATGGAAAATAGATGAAGGAAGTGAAGAAAGTGCCATATTATATCTGCAACACATGCGGTGTGCAACATGCACAGACAGTAGATCCGCCCAACTCGTGTCTGATTTGCGAGGATGAAAGACAGTATATTCATCCCGATGGACAAACTTGGACAACCCTTGAAGACATGCGTGAGAAAGGAAACCTTCAAAACATCCTTAAAAAGGAAGAAGAGCATCTTTACAGCATCAAAACTGAACCAGAGTTTGCGATCGGACAAACAGCCCATCTTATCCAGCATAAGGGCTTCAATGTGCTGTGGGATTGCATGACATATCTTGACCAAAAGACAATTGACCAAATCAACGAATTAGGCGGTATTCAAGCCATCGCCTTGTCTCATCCGCATTATTACTCTACTCAGGTTGAGTGGGCTGAAGCGTTTCAGGCGCCGATCTATATCCATGAGGATGATAAAGAATGGGTGACAAGGCCAAGCAATCACATTCACTGCTGGTCAGGGGAAACGCTCAATATGAAGCCGGGACTGGACCTTTACCGACTGGGCGGACATTTTAAAGGCGGTGCTGTTTTGCATTGGAGCAAGGGCAATGAAGGGAAAGGCTGTCTATTGACCGGAGATATCATTACGGTTGCGGCGGATCGAAACTGGGTCAGCTTTATGTACAGCTACCCAAATCTCATTCCCCTTCCCGCCTCCAAAGTTGAAGAAATAGCAGCCAAAGTAAAACCGCTTCAATTCAACCGGCTTTACAATGCTTTTTCTAAAGTTGTCAAAGAAAATGCCAGTGAAGCGGTCCAGCGTTCTGCCGTACGCTATATCAAGGCTCTCAACAGCGAATTGTTTCATACATAAAGAGTGAGGCGGCTCTTTTCCGTGTAAAAGATGCAGCAATTGGGAATAGTATCGTGTAGATCAAAAGGAGGAATATTGATGGCACACACGAATACACAGCTTTCTCAATGGCTGGAATCAAAAGTCGGCCAGACGCTTGATATTAGAAAAGGTGAATTGACCCATGATGAAGAGATATCAGACTTGGATCAGATTGTTCTCCACCTTCAAAAAGTGGCTATACGCAGTACGAATCATCCTGATGATTATGTTGCGAAAGAAGAGCTTGTTTTAGAAGGCGAAGGAACAACATTCACTGAGGACGGAAACGTACCGCTTCCGCAAAATGCCTATGAGATTCCTTTATTAGGTGACATTCATATTCACCAAGAAAACGAAGGATTGAAGGTCGTAACAGATCGTGCAGTATATACAATTGATATCCAGCACAGCTGACAGCCACTTTCATCAAAATAATACAGCGTAGCGCCTTTGAGCTTTCGTTCAAAGGCGCTGCTTTATATCGAGCTATCCAGTAACACTTAGTAAATAGATCAAGGCACTTTATTGAACCGTTTTTATACAGATTTATCATTATTCCTTCTCTTCTGTCTCACGTTTACCTTCCACGCAAATTGACTCTACATGCTGCATAATGACCCGCTTGATTCGGTCTTTATTCACTCGCACAGGGTCAAGCATGGCATGTAAAGACAAGCCGTCAACAAGCGCGTAAAGTCTCTCAGCTTCAATGTCTTTATCAGCATTCGGCTTCAGTAAATCGGATTCATCTAAATAGGCAATCAGATTCCGCATGCCGCTGAAAATCCCGTCATGATTCGCATCAAACATATCCTTTTTATGTCTGGCGTAAGCAGTAAAAGCAAACCAAACCTCCATCTCTCTAATCGTTTCTTCATTCGTCGGGACCATTTCAAGCAAAATTTGCAACACTTTTTCCTTAGGGAGCAAATCCCTCACTGCAATGTCCTTAATTCGGTCCGTCACCTTTTCTTGGACAAGTTTCATTGCAAAAGCAAGCAATTCATCCTGTGTAGAGAAATAATGGCGCAGCGCACCTAATGACAATCCTGCTTCCTTTGCAATATTTCTGGCTGATGCTCCCTCCATCCCTCGTTCTAAAATGACGCGCCACGTTGCTTCTGCAATTTGTTTTCTTCTTTTCTCATGGTCAATTTGTTTTGGCATAGCTTTATTGTAACAAGAAAAAAATGAGAGAGCAATTTTTATAATACAGTTGTGTTACAAAAACAAAGATGGTAACATATTATTTAAATAATACAACTGTATTGAAAAGAGGGGAATGGATTGAACGGTATCGCATGGATGATTGTTTTCTGTGAAATTGCGTTTTGGGTTGTCATTGTTTTGGGGCTTGCTGTACGCTACGTATTCAAACGACATACATTAGGACTGCTATTCCTTGCCTTAACTCCAGTTATCGATTTGATCTTGTTAGCGGCAACTGGTGTGGACCTTTACCGCGGAGCCTCAGCGACCGCAGCCCATGGGATTGCAGCTGTTTACATCGGTATATCAATCGCTTATGGGAAACAAATGATTCAATGGGCAGATGAAAAGTTTCAATATTATGTGACAAAAAAAGGCGCAAAACCGCTGAAACGTTTTGGAATGGACCATGCCAAGCACGGTGCGAAAGGCTGGCTAAAACATGTGCTGGCCTACTTAATTGGTGCGGGACTATTGGCAGGGATGATCTATTTTATCAATGACTCTGCCCGAACCGAGGCTTTGAGCGGCATTCTTAAACTGTGGACTGTCATTATAGGCATTGACTTTCTCATTACAGCCAGCTATTTTATTTGGCCAAAAAAAGAGAAAACTTCGGCGAATCTCAGGAGTTAACATGATGAAAAGGCCCTTCCCTAGTGGAAAGGGCCTTCAGACTGTAGACAAACTGGAAGAAATCCAGTTTGCCTACAGTCTTTTTTATTTTACAATGGAAGTACTACATAACTTGAGGTGATTGACATGCTTTCGAAACATAATCCCATTCAACGAGATCAATTAGAAATGATTACGTTAAATCAATTGGTACCGGCCAGCCACTTGGTTCGTAAAATAGAGGCAGCACTTGATTTTTCGTTCATCTATGACTTGGTGAAGGACATGTATTCAGAAATCGGTCGTCCCAGTATTGATCCTGTCATCTTAATTAAATTGACCTTCCTTCAATACACGTTTGGAATCCGGTCCATGCGCCAAACGATTGAACAAGTGGAAACCAATATGGCCTATCGCTGGTTCCTTGGGTATGGTTTTCACGATAAAGTGCCTCATTTCTCTACGTTCGGAAAAAACTATGAACGCCGTTTTAAAGATACCGATCTGTTTGAACAGATTTTCTATCGCATCTTAAAGGAAGCTGCCGAGAAAAAGCTAATCAGTGCCGAGCACGTTTTCGTGGATTCGACCCATGTTAAAGCGAGTGCGAACAAACGCAAATTTGAAAAGAAAGTCGTTCGCAAAGAGACACGCGCGTATCAGGAACGCCTTCAAGAAGAGATTAACCAGGACCGGGAAGATCACGGAAAAAAAACATTTCCTCCGGACAAGTTTGAGAAGGAAGAGAAGAAAGAAATCAAAGAAAGCACCACCGATCCAGAGAGTGGTTACTATGTGAAGGATGAACGGACGAAGCAGTTCGCCTATTCTTTTCACGCAGCCGCGGATCGTAACGGTTTTGTGCTTGGCACCATGGTCACACCTGGCAACACACATGATAGTCAGATTTTAGAGCCATTGGTCGGAAAGGTCATAGAGAGAGTCGGAAAGCCTGAAGCGGTCGCCGCAGATGCCGCGTACAAAACTCCTGCGATTACCCGTTACTTATTGGAACAGGGGATGACCCCTGCCTTGCCATACACACGACCACGTACGAAAAAAGGTTTTTTCCGAAAACATGACTATGTGTATGACGAATACTTTGACTGTTATCTTTGCCCGGCAGGTGAGATCTTGGCCTACTCGACAACGAATAAAGAAGGATATCGGGAGTACAAATCGCCAAAACAGATTTGTGCGACATGCCCATTTTTAGCCAGATGTACGGAGAGTAAAGACCACCAGAAAGTGGTGACGCGTCATATTTGGCAGGAATACGTAGAAGAGGCAGACCATCTTCGCTATCACGCAGAGGTGAAAGAGATTTATGCCAAACGTAAAGAAACCATTGAGCGTGTATTCGCAGATGGAAAAGAAAAGCATGGCATGCGTTGGACAACGTTAAGGGGACTTAAAAAATTGTCGATGCAGGCGATGCTTACTTTCGCTGCCATGAACCTGAAGAAGATGGCCAACTGGACGTGGCAAGGTCCAAAAATGGCCTAAATGATGAACTCGAAGAGGTCTGTCTTTTTATTAAATAGCTTAAAATCCCATAAAAAGCTAAAAAGGGGTTCGGAATGAGACCATTCCGAACCCCTTTTGTCGACAAACTGAAGGCCCTTCCCTAGTGGAAAGGGCCTTTTTTGGTTTTGATAAAATATGCTATACTATTTTCGTCAGAAAATAGACTTATAGATATTTTGGGCTGATTCAAGGGTAACTGTTTGTATGAGTAAGCAGGTGAAGGGAGTGTCATACTTGAACCATAAAGAACAGAACGAGCACTCTAAAGATTTTAACCTCAGATCAAAATTAATCGGAATTGTATCTATCACTTTTATCGCGGCCATGGCGCTTGCAGTCATCTTCGGCGGCTTTTTCTTCGGGATGAAAGGCTTATTCTCCATACTGGGCATCACATACGCTTCCAATCAAACATTAGCTTTATTTATTTTAGCCTGCTTTGCTGTAGGTTTAATCATAGACCCACTCACAAAGATTATCTCTATCATTTTGGCAAAATCACTTTCATTGAAAAAGACTGCACTTTTTGCTTTTATACTGTATTTTATCAGCAATCTTATAACGATCTGTTTTGCAGATTACTTTATGGAGTCTATTTATATTCCAGATATCTTGCTTGTTGTGATATCAGCTTTCATGGCTTTCATTGAACTTGCTTTTGATAACCAGCCTAATAGAGAAACAGCTTAAAATGCCGATGGCAGATATGGAAAATTCATAACACCCTATATTTTGACATCACCAGTTATATAAACGAAAAAAACTCCCTGTTCACACGAACAGGGAGCAAAACACAATGTTGTAATTTAAATTCTGCATTCTAAAATGATTCTTACATTCGGATCATCAAGTTCATCCAAAAAGATAATGATCTTCGGACCACATGCCATGTGTTTCCACCCCCTCACCCAAAATATACATTAATCCCAATTGCCTGTAAATGGAAATTTTGTTATGCGGAGGAACCATGAAGTATAATGCGTTAACACTGCTCACACGTTTACAACCGTTTCTTATAATCTGACACTCGAAGGAGTACAAAAAAAGCATTGATCCATTCAGAGAATGGATCAATGCCTACCACCCCCGCTACATCACGCGTTTGAACATCTTTTCCATCTCATATGTCGAGTGGTGAATGATGATCGGGCGGCCGTGTGGGCATGTAAATGGGTCTGATGTGCTTCGGAGGTCGTCCAGAAGCGCTTTGATTTCGTCGTTTCTGAGGTGGCGATTTGCTTTGATGGAGCCTTTGCAGCTCATCATAATCGCCGCTTCCTCGCGGAGTTTTTTAATATCTATATTTTTGGAGTCGAGCACCTGCTGAATGATTTCTTCTATGAGCTCTGCTTCTTCTCCCTTTGGAAACCAGGCCGGGTGGCAGCGGACGATGTAACTGTTAGAGCCGAATGACTCTAAAAAGACACCGACGCTTTCGAGCTCTTGTTTGTGCTGTTCAATAATCAAAGCCTCATTTGTGGAGTAGTGGAACGTCAGCGGTACAATCATATCCTGCACCTCAGGCTCAACCTCCCCCACCTTTTCACGAAAGTACTCATATTTAATACGTTCTTGGGCGGCGTGCTGGTCGATAATATACAGTCCGTTTTCGTTTTGTGCCAATATATAAGTCCCGTGCATCTGGCCGATCGGGTACATAATTGGAACCCGCTCAGACGCTGGCTGCTGCTGTTCCTCATGGCATTCCTGCTCAAATGTTTCAGGCAGTTCTTCTGAAACATCGGACACCTCAAGGGTTTGTTCCTGATCAACGATAGGAGGAGCATCAAATTGGAGAGGAGGCAATTCTTCCTCCGCATCAACCGGCTCTTTCACGACTGAGCTGAGCTTCATTGGTGAATAAGATGACGCAGACGATTTTTCCGGAACTTTTTTTTCCGGAGGCTTTTCATCAAAGGTTATGAACTGCTGCTCATTTTTGATAACAGGTGCCGATTTTTTCGGGAGCTGGGCACTCGGAATCAGCTGCTGCTGTTTAAATACATCTTTAATTCCGTCACGAATTAAGTCATGAAGCTCTGTTTCCTTGCTGAGCCGGACCTCAAGCTTCGATGGATGCACGTTGACATCGACTAAAATCGGGTCCATCGTAATTTCTATAAAAGTAATCGGATGGCGTCCGATCGGCAGAAGCGTATGATAGCCTTCATGAACCGCTTTGACGAGCGGGAAATTTTTAATATAACGTCCATTGACCACAGACGACATATAGTTTCTCGACGCCCGTGTAATCTCTGGGAGGGCGATATATCCCTTTACTTCAAAATCCAAGGAGCTCGCATGCAGCGGAAGCATTTTTTTGGCGACAGCCGTGCCGTAAATCGCTGCCAGTACATGGCGCACATCTCCGTTTCCGTTCGTTTGAAGCAGGTTTTTCCCATGATGGCGCAAGCGGATCGATACCTCTGGATGCGCCAGAGCAATACGGTTAACCACATCTGTAATGTTTCCAAGCTCTGTATGAACGGTTTTCATATATTTCAAACGGGCCGGTGTGTTAAAAAACAGGTTGGAAACGACAATTTCGGTTCCCTTCCTGCTAGAGGAACGCGATTCGGAAATGATGTTTCCTCCTTGGAGGACGAGCTTCGTCCCAGCTCCTTCACCAGTGCTTGTTGTAATCTCCAGATGAGAGACTGACGCGATACTCGGCAGGGCTTCTCCCCTGAAACCGAGCGTTCTCACCCTGAATAAATCATTTTCATCTTTTATTTTACTCGTTGCGTGGCGGCGGAAAGCTCGCTTGCAATCTTCATTCTCCATTCCTTCGCCGTTATCCAAGACCCGAATGGATGCAAGGCCTGCTTCCTCAATATCGATTTCAATGACTGTGCTGTCAGCGTCGATCGCATTTTCCACCAATTCTTTGACGACTGAGGCGGGCCGTTCCACAACCTCGCCCGCCGCTATTTTATTCGAAAGCTCATCTGACAGCTGGATGACTTTTGCCACATTCATCACCCCGTTTTAATGTAATTTCTTTTGCAGCTTGTACATTTCATTCATCGCTTCAAGCGGTGTCATATCCAGTATATTAAGTGATTTGAAGGCATCGATCACTTGCTTTTCTTTTTTTGAAAGCTTTGGTGTTTCAGCCGGCTTTTCCGCTTCGTCAAAAAAGGACAGCTGTGCCGGCTCTTCTTTCACCTGAGGTTTCTGCACCGGCACTTCCGGTTTGTTTCCTGAATGCTCAAGCTCTTTTAAAATATCTTGGGCGCGAGCAATCAGATCTCCCGGCAGTTCGGCAAGCTGAGCTACATGGATACCATAGCTTTTATCAGCGGCACCTTCTTTGATTTGATGAAGAAAGACAACCGTTCCGTTATATTCTTCAGCGCGAACATGAACGTTTTTCAGCTGGGGCAGCTTGTCCTCAAGAACGGTCAGCTCGTGATAGTGTGTGCTGAACAGCGTCTTGGCGCCGATATGATCGTGAACATATTCAATAATCGCCTGTGCCAGCGCCATGCCGTCATAAGTGGACGTTCCCCGCCCGATTTCATCAAACAGAATGAGGCTGTTTTTCGTCGCGTTGACAATCGCATTTTTCGCTTCAAGCATTTCTACCATAAATGTACTTTGTCCGGAAATCAAATCATCTGCAGCGCCGATTCGCGTAAAAATTTGATCAAAAATCGGAAGCACCGCTTTTTTCGCGGGTACAAAGCAGCCGATTTGCGCTATAATGGAAATGAGCGCGATTTGTCTCATATACGTGCTTTTCCCTGACATGTTTGGACCTGTAATGAGAAGCATTTGTCTGTTATCGCCCATCATGCAGTTGTTCGGGACATATTCCTGGCTGTCCATGACTTTTTCAACAACCGGGTGTCTGCCTTCAATCACTTCGACTTCATCTTTAGAGAACTCCGGTTTCGTGTAGTGGCGATTTTCACTGATTGTCGCAAAGCATTGCAGTGCGTCCAGCTCGCTCATCTGTTTTGCAAGCTGCTGCAGCCGCGGAATATACTGCTTCACTTTCTCGCGCAGCTCGGTAAACAGCTCGTACTCCAGCTCACAGATGTTATTTTCCGCCTCTAAAATGAGCGCTTCTTTTTCTTTTAATTCAGGTGTAATGTAGCGCTCTGCATTGGTTAACGTCTGCTTCCGCTCATAACGCCCTTCCTCAAGCAAATGCAAATTTGCTTTTGTCACTTCAATGTAATAACCGAAAACTTTATTAAAGCCGACCTTTAAAGAGCGAATGCCTGTGTATTCCCGCTCCTGCTGTTCCAGGCGGGCAATCCAGTCTTTTCCGTTTCTGCTTGCATCACGATATTCATCAAGCTTTTGATTATAACCATCTTTAATCAGGTTCCCTTCTTTTACCGATAAAGGAGGGTTTTCGTACAGCGCTTCTTCCAGCAGTTCAAGTACATCCCCGCAAGGGTCAATGCGCTCTGCACGTTCCTTGGCCTTGTCATGAGCCAGTGAAGCAACCAGCTGTTTGATGCCAGGAACTTGCTTTAACGATTCCTTCAGCTGAATCAAATCCCGGGCATTGACATTTCCGAATGCAACGCGTCCGGCAAGGCGTTCTAAGTCATATACTTCTTTTAAACGTTCACGCAGATCTTCCCGTTCAAAGAAATGGGACATCAATGTTTCCACCATTTCTTGGCGCTCTTCGATTTGATTGACTCTGATAAGCGGTCGGTCAATCCACTGTTTAAGCAGCCGGCCTCCCATTGCCGTTTTTGTTTCATCCAGCAGCCACAAAAGGGAGCCTTTTTTATTTTTCGAACGAATCGTTTCGGTCAGCTCCAGATTACGCTTTGAGTACAAGTCAATTTTCATCGCTTCCTCAAGCTCATACACCTGCACGGGCTGAAGATGATCAAGGCTGCGCTTTTGGGTTCTTTTCAAATACGTATATAAGCGCAGAAATGTTTTTGTTATATCTTCATTATTTAAGTGCTCAATGATCGTTACGTGTTCGTCTGTTTCTCCGTCTTCAATTGAAATCGTTGCACCGCACCGCTCTCTCAGCTGTGCCACTGTATCGGCATCCAAGCTTCCTGAAACCACGATTTCCCTTGCGCCGACTGAATAAATTTCTGATATGACGTCTTCAAGCCGTTCAATCAAAACAGCCAAATTTTCTCCCGTTGTTAAATCAGACAGCGCAAGTCCGTATCCGTTCGAGCAGGCTGAAACAGATGCGATAAAGTTATTTTCCGATTCATGGATGCCTTTGCCGTCCATTACAGTTCCGGGCGTAATCAGCTGAACCACTTCTCTTTTCACAACGCCCTTTGCGGCTTTCGGATCTTCCGTCTGTTCACAGATCGCCACTTTGTATCCTTTTTTAATAAGCTGTTCGATATACGCGGAAGCAGAATGATACGGCACACCGCACATCGGTATTTTTTCAGCCGCACCGCCATCTCTGCTCGTTAACGTAATTTCCAGCTCTTGTGACGCTTTTTTGGCGTCCTCAAAAAACATTTCATAAAAATCACCCAGGCGAAAAAATAAAAAGGCATCCTGGTGCTCTGCCTTTATTTTTAAATATTGCTGTATCATAGGCGTATAACCGGCCATTGTTTAATCCCTCACTATGTATCAACGTTTCTATTTTCCAACCTTCATTATAACATAAACAAAAAGTGATAAAAGAATGATATATCAATATAAAAAAGAGACTTGGGGGTACTGTCTCCCCTAGTCCCTTTTTTATTCTTCAGGATCTCCCACTAAAAACTCCGGGTTGATGTCTTCAAGCTCTTCATCAAGCTCATCTTCCCAATCTTCCTCGTCATCCTCTTCCCAGTCAGGATTGACCTCAACAACTACCTTTGTTTCCCCTACCACTTCCGCCAAAAATTCTCTTTCTGCCTGCACAACGATTTTATTTCCATTCGGCGAAATGGTCACTTCAAGGCAGTTTGGCTGCTGAAGCACTTTGGCAATCACTTCATGCTCATCATCTAAGTAATTATTGTCTCTGTATCTGAGTTTAATGACATCTACATATTTTACCCGTTCTGTGACAACCTCTGTCTTTGTGTTGTCCGCGTAAGAGTACCATACGTTTATATCATAATACCCTTCAATTTCTACCGTTTTTCCAATTTTTTCAGCGTCATACTTGTGGTTAATAATCCAACCACCCAAAATGCTGCTCGGTTTTTTCTCAGGCGAGATGGTGTTGGTGCATTGGGTGAATTTTCGGCCTTTCGCTACTACTGCCTTCGTAATAATTTCCCTGTATTCAGACATTCCGGCATGCCTCCTTGTTCTTCTTCGTGTTATCTTATGCTGGGCATTTGTCTAGTGTGCATTTTTATAAATAAAATATAAAAATACAAAGTTTCTGTTCCATTGTATGCAGGTGTGCCTAGAAACTTTACTTATAAGTGCGATAAAGTTTACACGCGGCTGCGCACAGAAAAACCAATTGAACATTTGGTACATAGATTATTTAGTTCATAACCCGCACATAAAAAAACACGGGCCTGTAAAGGCACCGTGTTTAGAGAGAACAGCTGTTATTTGAATGCTTCACCTTTGAACCGGTTTCCCCTTTCAGCAGGTCGCCTCCGGTTGATGTGATGATTTCATTTGTGACTTGGTTGGAAATGGTGTGTGCAACGAGCTGCAGTAGGTCATTTACTTCCATTTGCGAGTCTCTGAATTCCTGGATAACAGGAATCTCTTCAAGCTCTTCTTGCAGCGCGTCAATTTTTGCTTCTACTTGTTTGAGCGCTTCATGCTTTTCATAATGCTTCAGATTGACAGCCTGCTTTTGCAGGGCTTTAATCTGATTAACGATTGTGGACACTTTGTCATTCTCATTGATTTGCGCTTCAGCCCGTTTGAAAAAATCAACCTCTTCTGTTTCAGAGATCATTTTTGCAAGGTTTCGTGCCTGCTGCACAATGTCTTTTTTTGAGTAGAGCGTCATCTCATTTCACCTCGATTGCTTCTCCTACCATTTCTCCGTCAAGCGACCATGTTTTCGCTTGCTGGATTTTCACGCGGACGATTTTGCCGATGGCTTCCTTCGGCCCTTTGAAATTGACGAGCTTGCTTTTTTCAGTATAGCCGGCAAGAATATCAGGGTTATTTTTGCTTTCACCTTCAACTAATACTTCGACAACCTTGCCTTCGTATTCCTTCATTTTTTTAGCAGAAATTTCATTCACCAGCGCGTTCAGACGCTGCAGGCGTTCTTTTTTCACACGCATCGGTACATTATCTTTCATCTTAGCAGCCGGAGTGCCCTCACGCGGAGAGTAAATGAACGTATAGGCGCTGTCAAACTCCACTTCACGGTATAGAGAAAGCGTTTCTTCAAACTGTTCGTCCGTTTCATTTGGAAATCCGACGATAATGTCCGTTGTCAATGAAGCGTTTGGCATTGCTTCTTTAATTTTTCGCACCAGCTCCATGTAACGCTCTCTGTCATATTTGCGGGCCATCAGCTTGAGAACTTCTGAGCTTCCTGATTGAACCGGAAGATGAATGTGATCAAGCAGATTTCCGCCTTTTGCCAGCACTTCAATGAGGCGGTCGTCAAAGTCGCGCGGATGACTCGTTGTAAAACGGATTCTCGGGATATCGATTTTTCTCAGTTCATCCATCAAATCACCAAGTCCGTAAGTCATATCTTCAAAGTCTTTTCCATACGCGTTTACATTTTGGCCTAACAGTGTAATTTCCTTATAGCCTTCACTTGCAAGCCTTCTCACTTCCTGAATGATATCCTCAGGGCGGCGGCTTCTTTCTTTTCCGCGTGTGTAAGGCACAATGCAATACGTACAGAATTTGTCACAGCCGTACATGATATTGACCCAGCCCTTAATTTTTCCATTTCGGACTTTCGGAAGGTTTTCAATAACGTCCCCTTCCTTAGACCAAACTTCTACAACCATTTCTTTTGAAAGGTATGCTTCTGACAAAAGCTCCGGCAGGCGATGAATGTTATGCGTTCCGAAAATCATATCGACAAACGGATGTTTTTTCAAAATACGGTTCACGACTGATTCCTCTTGGGACATACAGCCGCACACGCCTAAAATCAGATCGGGATTGTTTTTTTTCAGTGCTTTTAAGTGCCCGAGCTCACCAAACACCTTGTTTTCAGCATTTTCACGGATTGCACATGTATTTAACAAAATGACATTGGCATCGTCAACAGAGTTTGTCGCTTCGTAACCGAGCGCCATAAAGATCCCTGCCATAACCTCTGTATCGTGTTCATTCATTTGGCAGCCGTACGTACGGATATAGAACTTTCTTCCGTCTCCCAATCCTTTAAATTGTTCAGAAATTTTAAAGTCATTATGATAAGTAACGGCTTCCTTGCCTCGTTTTTTCGCGTCTTTTAAAGAAGGCGGAATGTAAACAGCTTCAAAGTACTTGCTGTAATCCTTCTCGGATTTTTTGTCCGATGGATTAACTTGTCCGCTCTCTAATTTTTGTTTTTCATTCATGTCATATTTTCTCCTTTCAAACCAAACTTCCACCCTTCAGTATAAAGGTTATCGAAGCTCTGCACAACTGGCAACCTATCATTGTACACTCATTGAGAATAATAATCAATAAGGAATCAAAAGAGGAAGAGTAAACTCTTCCTCTTGTTACAATAGCTGGAGCTCCTTTGCCGTCTTTTCGATGACATCAAGCGCCTGATCCAGTTCATCTTTGGTGTGCTCTGCTGTTATAATTGTTCGAATTCTGGCTTTTCCCTTTGCTACAGTCGGGAAAACGATACTTTGGGCAAAAACACCGTGAGAAAGGAGCTGATCTGAAAATTGCTTTGCCACACCTTCATCACCTATTAAAATAGGAAGAATCGGCGTTTGACTCTCTGTGAGAGTCAAACCCATTTTCACAAGCATTGCTTTAAAATAGGCAGTATTCTCCCACAAGCGCTCCATATGCTCCGGCTCTTCAAGCAAGACATCAATCGCTTCCATACAAGCTGCAGTGACTGCCGGCGGATGAGATGTGCTGAATAAAAATGGACGGCCTTTATGGCGCAAATAATCGATCAGCACCTTTGAACCTGCAGCGTAGCCGCCGAGCACTCCGATTGCCTTGCTTAATGTTCCGACCTGAATATGCACTCTGCCGTCAAGACCGAAGTGATTCACCGTTCCCCTGCCGTTTTCGCCAAGTACGCCGGATGCATGGGCGTCATCCACCATCACAAATGCGTCATATTTCTCAGCGAGCTCTACAATATCAGGCAGAGGAGCTATGTTGCCATCCATGGAAAATACGCCGTCTGTCACAATCAGACGCATCCGATAATTCATTGACTTTCTCAGCACCCGCTCTAAATCACTCATATTGACGTGCTGATACACCTTTTTATCCGCCTTTGTCAGTCGAATTCCGTCAATAATAGAGGCATGGTTCAATTCATCTGAGATGACAATGTCCTCTTTTGATAGAATACTTGAAAGTACGCCTTGGTTTGTTGTGAAGCCTGATTGGAATACAAGTGCCGCCTCCGTTTTTTTAAAGGCTGCCAGCTTTTTCTCAAGCTCTTGATGCATTGTAAATGTACCCGCAATCGTTCTCACTGATCCGGTGCCGGCTCCATACTGCTGAACGGCCTCCTGTGCGGCGTTGATGAGTCTAGGATGTGAAGTGAATCCGAGGTAATTATTAGAAGATAGCTGAATGACTTTTTAGTGATTCACTGTGACAGATGGGCCCTGCATAGATTCAAGCTGTTTTATGTCTTGCCATGTATGGTTTTCTTTCATACTATCAAGCTCTGCTTTTAAAAACTCAAATTCCTTCGTCATGTTTATCCCCCTTTATGGAATTAAAATTACTTTTCCGCACTGCCCGCTTCTCATCAGTTCGAAACCTTTTTCAAACTCCTCTAACGGAAACTGATGGGTAATAACAGGTGCAAGATCGATCACGTTTGAACTGATCAACTGAGACACCTGGCGCCATGTTGAAAACATTTTTCTTCCTGTGATTCCTTGGATGGTAAGCCCTTTAAATACCACTTTATTCGTCAAATCAATTGTCACCGGATGTTCCGGCAAGCTGAGAATATGAAATCTTCCGCCATTCGCAGCCATCGCAAGACCTTGGGCAATCGCTGAGGGATGGCCCGACATCTCACAAACAAGATCTGCTCCTTCCCCACTAGTTAAAGCGCTTACAATTTTGAGCGGGTCTTCTTTTTCAATAGAAACAGTACAAGTCGCTCCCATTTGTTTTGCAAGCCTCAGCCTGTATTCATTCTTATCAATCGCTATCACCTGAGAAGCTCCTGCTGCTTTTGCAACCGCAACAGCCATAAGACCAATCGGTCCGCATCCAATGACTGCAGTCGTTCCTCCTGCAGGCTGGCTCTCGAGTACGGTATGAACTGCATTTCCTAAAGGCTCTTGAATGGAAGCAATCGACGGGTCCATATCAGCGGGATTTCTCCAAATGTTATCAGCTGGAACTTTTACATACTCCGCAAAACAGCCTGCCGTGTCCACTCCGATTATAGCAGTATTGGTACACACATGAGATTTTCCTGTTAGGCAAGGGACACATTCACCACAGACAATGTGTGTTTCCGCAGACACATACTCTCCCACTTTTACACTGCTGACATTCTCTCCCACGTCCTCTACGATGCCGCTGAACTCATGGCCGAAAACATAGGGTGTTTTGATTCTCTGACGTGCCCATTGATCCCAATTATAAATGTGGACATCCGTGCCGCATATGGAAGCGGCTTTCACTTTTATGAGGACTTCATGTTTATCAATCTCAGGAATGGGAACTTCAGTCAGCACAGCACCGAACGCCCCGTCCTTTTTCATTAGAGCTTTCATCTATCCACTCTGCATGTACAATCCTCCTTGAAAAATTCTTGTTATATTCGGATTGTACCATGATATGGAATAAGCGTAAACAGTACTGTCTTTTCCAGAGGGACAAAAGTATCTGTCTTGAAAAATGGGCGGAAATTTTTTTTTGAAACGTTTTAGCTCATTTCTGATTTTGTATATTCGCTCATTTATGTGCTAAAAATACTATCGGGAGAAAATATCACAATAAATGAAAAACAACCTGTTTGCATTACGCAAACAGGTTGAGAATGCTTTATTTGTTTTTAGCGAGGCTCCACGATTAATTTAATCGCTGTTCTTTCTTCCCCATCGATTTGAATATCTGTAAAAGCCGGAATACAAATCAAATCAACGCCGCTTGGCGCCACAAATCCCCTGGCAATCGCCACAGCTTTTACAGCCTGGTTTAATGCACCCGCTCCGATCGCTTGAATCTCGGCGGCTCCTCGCTCTCTCAACACGCCTGCAAGCGCACCTGCCACTGAATTTGGACTCGATTTTGCTGAAACTTTTAAGATTTCCATTTCTGCTCCCCCTTAGTTTTACAATGGATAAGTGAGTGTTCATTAGAACAATCATTATTAGATGTTGCTATCCAAAAAGCCATCCCCACAATGCTTTTCAAAAATAGCGGGCTACCTTCCATTTTTACTATATTCACTAAGGAGTTGCTATATTCCTGCTTTTCTTTTTAATATTTTTATAAAATAACCATATGTTCAACTATTCAAAGAACATGTGATCATCGTTGATTAAAATACGCTCAATTTTCACGGCTTTTTTCGTTTGATCGTCAATGTCAATGACAACTCCGCTGAGCGTTGTTTTTCCTTCAGCGACAGTAAACCGGACTGGAAGGTTCGTTTTGAATCGCTTAATAATCGTCTCTCTGTCCATCCCCAGTATACCGTCATACGGGCCAGTCATTCCCACATCAGTAATATATGCCGTTCCCTTCGGCAAAATGCGGTTATCCGCTGTTTGCACGTGTGTATGAGTTCCTACTACAGCCGATGCCCGTCCATCCGTGTACCAGCCAAGTGCGAGCTTTTCACTTGTCGCTTCGGCATGAAAGTCGATAAAAATGTACGGTGTTCTTTTCGCAGCTTCTGCGATCAATTCATCCGCTTTTAAAAACGGGTCATCAAGCGGCGGCAAAAACGTACGTCCCTGCAAATTAATAACTGCTAGTTCTTTGCCGTTTGCTTTCACATATGTGATCCCTTTCCCCGGTGTTCCTTCAGGAAAGTTTGCCGGGCGAACCAAGTTCGGAACGTCATCTATAAAATCAAATATTTCTTTTTTGTCCCATGTGTGGTTCCCCATTGTGATTGCATCTGCGCCGGACTGGATTAAGCTGTGATAAATTTTTTCCGTCAGGCCTTTTCCATGTGCGGCGTTTTCACCATTAATAATGGTAAAGTGAGGCTTATATTTTGTTTTTAGCTTTGGTACATATTCTTTGACCATGTCACGGCCCGGTGAACCGACAACATCTCCGATAAATAAAATTCTCATTTTGTAAATCCTTTCTTCTTGAAAATTCCTTGCCGTCAAAAAAATAAAGTGATGCTTAGCGCATCACTTTATTTTGCATACTCTACGGCTCGAGTCTCTCTGATTACTGTCACCTTAATATGACCTGGATAATCGAGCTCGTCCTCAATTCGCTTGCGGATATCTCGCGCCAGTCGATGAGCCTCAAGATCATTAATTGAATCCGGCTTCACCATAATACGCACTTCGCGTCCAGCCTGAATGGCAAATGATTTTTCAACACCTTCGTAGGACTCAGAAATTTCTTCGAGTTTTTCAAGTCTTCGAATATAATTCTCGAGCGTCTCACTTCTTGCGCCAGGTCTTGCAGCGGAAAGCGCATCTGCTGCAGCTACCAGCACAGCGATAATGGAAGTCGGCTCCTCATCCCCGTGGTGTGATGCAATACTGTTAATCACGACTGGGTGCTCTTTATATTTGGTCGCAAGCTCTACCCCGATTTCAACGTGGCTTCCTTCTACTTCATGGTCAATTGCTTTCCCGATGTCGTGAAGAAGACCCGCACGTTTAGCAAGCTTTGCGTCTTCACCAAGCTCCGATGCCATTAGACCGGCCAAGAATGCGACTTCCATGGAATGCTTAAGCACATTTTGACCGTAGCTTGTACGGAACTTTAAGCGGCCGAGGATCTTGATGAGATCTGGGTGGAGGCCGTGAACACCAACCTCAAATGTCGTTTGCTCACCCATCTCACGAATATAGTCATCGACCTCGCGGCGAGATTTTTCAACCATTTCTTCAATCCGTGCCGGATGAATACGGCCATCCTGAACGAGTTTATCAAGAGCAATTCTGGCTGTCTCACGTCTGATCGGATCAAATCCGGAAAGAATGACAGCTTCAGGCGTATCATCAATAATCAGGTCAATTCCTGTCAGAGTTTCAAGCGTACGAATGTTACGCCCTTCCCGTCCGATGATACGTCCTTTCATCTCATCATTTGGAAGATTGACAACTGATACCGTTGTTTCGGCAACGTGGTCCGCTGCGCAGCGCTGTAAGGCGAGTGAAAGAATGTTTTTCGCTTTCTTATCCGCCTCTTCTTTCGCACGGTTTTCAGTTTCTTTTGTCATGATGGCGATGTCATGTGAAAGCTCGTTTTCAACCCGCTCAAGAATGATTTGTTTCGCTTCATCACGAGTCAGACTCGAAATTCGTTCCAACTCAGACTGCTGCATACGAATCATCTCATCCACTTTGCTTTCCATCTCTTCAATATGTTGTTGTCGTTCATTCAGAGAATGATCTTTCTTCTCCAACATCGCTTCCCGTTTATCAATTCCCTCATGTTTGCGATCAAGGTTTTCCTCCTTTTGGAGTAAACGGTTTTCTTGTTTTTGAAGCTCATTTCGTCTTTCACGAACTTCCTGTTCAGCATCTATTCGAAGTTTGTGGATTTCATCCTTTGCTTCAAGCAGAGCTTCTTTTTTCAGTGCTTCAGCATCACGCTTCGCATCTTCAAGAATTTGCTCGGCTGCACCGCGTGCGCCCGCAATTTTCGCTTCGGCAATGGTTTTACGAACAAAGTAGCCAACAACTAAACCGAGTAGAATCAGCAAAATGGAGATGAGAACCATCATAATTGGGGTCATACTTTCACCTCCTCTTGCTATGAACTTGGTTGTTGCTTAAAAAGTGTCGGCATGTACATTGTCTAGTTTTCTCAACATACAGAACCTTCACAGGGAATGAGTGTGTTCATCGCCCTTGTCAAGTTTAAATGGTTTAACAATCATGTTAAAAAAACAAATGTTACAACTTCATTGTAAATGTGTCGGAAATACTTGTCAAGCTTGCCATCTTAACGTTTGCAGGCCAGTCGTCTTTTCACATGCCGAATGCAATTCATCCAAAAGAAGATTGCCAATCATTCTTGATTTAGAAGCTGGTATATTTTATTGTTCACTTGGCCCAATTTAGCATTATTTTGAATGTTTGAGAACAAAATAACAATGGTTTGCCCAGATTTGCTAAAGCTGTTCAAGATATTGAAGCCCGGCATAACACCATGGTTTGAATAGCTTCCGGGAGCAACATAAAATCCCATGCCGTATGTGGAGCTGCTCCCTGGCGTAAACATCTTTTCATAGCTTTTTTGCGAATACAGTTTTCCGTCTATCAGCGCTTGGTCAAATTTGTACATATCTATAGCGCTCATATAAATATCACCCGCTCCATACAGCTGGGATAAATCAGGTATATACGGTGTAACTGTTTTGCTGCCCTCCATCTTATACCCGACGGCAGGATAAGGTTCTTTTTCATATGTTTTGTAAAAGCCTGCATGCGTCATTCCCGCAGGTTTAAAAATATGATTCTTTATGTACTGTTCATAGGGCTCACCGCTTACTTCAGCAATAATATAAGCAAGAACAGAATAGTTGGAATCCTTGTAGTCCCATACGCCCGGCTGACGTTTGATTCCCTGAAGTTCTATATCTTTTATTAAATCGTCCGGAGTAATGGCGCCGTTTCCTTCAATATGTCCGTTTATCCCCGATGTATGTGTAAGCAGATTCTTCAAAGTAATCGTTTGTCCGTTAGGAAAATGAGGTAAATACGTACTTACCGGATCACTTGTCTGAAGTTTCCCCTTTTCCTCAAGCTGCAAAATAGCAGTTGCAATCAGCGCTTTTTGTGATGAACCGACATAAAAAGATGTCAATGGATTATTTTGAATGTAGTGTTTACGGTCAGCATAGCCAAAACCTTTATTTGTTACGATTTCTCCATTTCTGACAATCATGGCTGTTCCGCTGAAACCGATCTCTTTTAAATAATTGCTGATTTTTTGGTTTCGATCCACTGTTTTGATTTGTTCCTCTGATTTTTCGGCAGTTTTCTTTTTGACCTCTTTTTTCTGATCGGTATTTGAAACCGCTGCAGTTTCTTGAGATGGTTCGTTTTCTTCACTATTTCGATGAAGAGCATTCCAAATCGTAATGCAAACCATCACTGCTAAAAGACCAAACAACAGTTTTCCTCTTTTATTTAGTTTTCTCCGTCTGCGTTTCGCAGTTCTTCTGCGGGTTGGGCTTGTCATTCATTTTTTCCTCCCAAAATAAATTCCATTTTGCACACGTTTTGTTAGACGAATAAAGCCCTAAAAAAGTTGTCAAAAAAAGCAATATTTTTATCATTTTTTTGCAAAATACAAAAAAGCTGAGTTTTTCACTCAGCCTTTTGTATCATTTGAAACTTATTTTATTTTTATTCTTCAAATTCGAGTTCTTCTTGTGTCTCTTCAGCTTGCTGCTGCACTACTCCGTTATTATCCAAGCCGTAATGTTCGCGAATTTGCTCCTGGATCATCAGCATGATATCTTTATTTTCTTTCAGGAATTGTTTTGCATTTTCACGGCCTTGGCCAAGACGCTCTTCTTCATAAGAGTACCATGAACCGCTTTTTTGCACGATATCAAGTTCAGTTCCTAGATCAATGATTTCGCCTTCTTTTGAAATGCCTTCTCCGTACATAATGTCAACCTCGGCTGTACGGAACGGCGGAGCCACCTTGTTTTTCACGACTTTGATTTTCGTTTTGTTCCCCATTACGTCGTTGCCTTGTTTCAGCTGTTCAGCACGGCGCACTTCAAGACGCACGGAAGAATAGAATTTCAACGCACGGCCGCCAGGTGTTGTTTCCGGGTTCCCGAACATAACACCGACTTTTTCACGAATTTGGTTAATGAAAATCGCGATTGTCTTCGATTTGTTAATGGCCCCTGAAAGCTTACGAAGCGCTTGAGACATTAAGCGTGCTTGTAAACCGACATGCGAATCTCCCATGTCGCCTTCAATTTCCGCTTTCGGAACGAGAGCGGCTACAGAGTCGACAACGACAATGTCAACTGCCCCGCTTCGAACCAATGCTTCCGCAATTTCAAGCGCCTGCTCGCCTGTGTCAGGCTGAGACAGTAAAAGCTCTTCGATGTTAACACCGAGCTTTTGCGCGTATACCGGATCTAACGCATGCTCCGCATCGATAAACGCGGCTTGTCCGCCCTGCTGCTGAACTTCAGCAATCGCATGAAGCGCCACAGTTGTTTTACCTGAGCTTTCAGGACCGTATACTTCAATAATCCGTCCGCGAGGATATCCGCCAATTCCCAGTGCTGTATCAAGAGCGAGGGAGCCGCTTGGTACAGTAGAAATTCTTGTATCTGTCTTTTCTCCCAGTTTCATAATGGACCCTTTGCCGAACTGTTTTTCTATTTGTTTAAGAGCCATATCTAAGGCTGCCTGACGATCACTCATTCTATTTTTTCCTCCTTTATGTTACCACTACATATACTATACCCTGTTTGAAGGGATTTGCCAAGAAAAAAGCGAACGCATATTCGGATTTTTTCTTGGCGTGATTCCTATCAAAATATCATAATGTATCAGAGAAATCATGTTTTCTTAGGAGGATAATGTGCTGAAAATATTATTTTTGCTCTAAAAGCTTTAAGATTAAATGGCAGCCGTATTTAGCGCCGCGTTTTCTGATCCCCGTTCTGGAGCCCGCAAAGTGAAACTCGTGAACCTCTTCTTTACCATTTGCGGAAATGCCGATAAACACATGCCCAGGCTCATGCCCTTCTTGAGCATCAGGTCCTGCTACACCAGTAAAGCTAATGCCGATATCGCTGCCAGTGAGTTTTTGAACACCCTTAGCCAGTTCGGATGCGCACTCCTTGCTGACCGCCCCAAAACGATCTAATGTTTCCTTCTTGACACCAAGCACATTCTGCTTCACGTCGTTTGTATAGCAAACAACGCCCCCGGCAAATAATTTTGAGGCACCGCTATGATCCGTCAGCCATTCAGAAAACAGCCCTCCGGTAAAGCTTTCTGCCGCAGAAATTGTTATGCCTTTTTCCTTACACGCTATAGATAGCTCTTTTACAAGAGAAGTATCATCGTAACCATAGAAAAATTCACCGACACGCTCTAAGATAACGGCCTCTGTTTCTTTTAACAGACGCTCTGTTTCCTTTTCATCGGCGTGTTTGGCTGTCAGACGCAGCGTCACCTCTCCATCAGCCGCCAAAGGCGCAATTGTCGGATTGGTTTGTGCATCAATAATATCTTCCAAATCGGCTTCAAGCTGAGATTCACCGATACCGAAAAAGCGAAGAACAGTTGACACAATTTTTTCATTTGAACCCATCTTTTTCAGCAGAAGAGGCTTTGCCTCGTTTTCAAACATTGGACGCAATTCGCTCGGCGGTCCAGGAAGAAGCATATAATAGCGCGATTCATGCTCTGTGAGCATTCCCGGGGCCATTCCAAAGTGATTCGCCAGCACGTCAGAGCCTTCGATCACAAGCGCCTGTTTTCGGTTATTAGGTGACATCGTGCGTTTTGTTCGTTTGAAATAGTCCTCAATGGATTGGAATGCCTCATCATTTAACACAAGCGGACGTCCCAGCGTATTTGCAATCGTTTCTTTCGTCAGATCATCTTTTGTGGGTCCAAGCCCTCCTGAAAAAATAATGAAGTCAGAGCGTTCTTCAGCAATGCGGATGACCTGCTTCAGCCGTTCCGGGTTATCTCCGACCGCTGTATGATAAAATACGTTGACCCCGATTTCAGCGAGCTGTTTGCTGATAAATTGAGCATTTGTATTGGCGATTTGGCCAAGCAGCAGCTCTGAACCGACTGCAATTATTTCTGCTTTTTTTGGAAATTCCATGACGAAGTCCTTCTTTCTTAGTTAGATGTTTTTAACGCTTCCCAGTTTTTGGAGAAATATTCCCAGCCTGAAACGACAGTAAAGAAGACGGCTACCCACAGCGCCAAGTCCGCAAACGGGAATGACACAAGTTCAAATGGAAGATTATGAAGAAGCAATGCGGATACCGCAATAATCTGTGCCCAGGTTTTGATTTTACCAAGCATGTTAGCAGCTACGACTTCTCCTGTTCCGGCCAAAACAAGCCTTAAACCTGTCACGGCAAACTCCCTGCTGATAATCACAATGACCATCCAAGCTGGAGCGAGATCAAATTGAACAAGGATAATTAACGCTGCGGATACGAGCAGTTTGTCCGCAAGCGGATCAAGAAATTTCCCGAAGTTTGTTACGAGATTTAATTTTCGGGCATAATACCCGTCCACCCAGTCTGTTGTAGATGCAATAATAAATAGAATGGCCCCCGCCAAATGTGCGACCGGGATGGATTCGTCTCCAACTTCGAGCCTGCCCCAGTCAAACGGCGCCAGCATGATAATCATGAAGATTGGGATTAATGCGATTCTAGCTAGTGTGATTTTATTTGGTAAGTTAAACATAAAGCCCCTCCAATTTCATACTCGGACGTGAAGAAAAGTCATCTGGTAATTAAGATGACTTTTCTTCCTTTTTATTTACAATCTTTATGGTTTGTGCCATCACTTTTTTCGGATCAAGTTCATATGAAAGAACCTTACCGTTGATTTTTATTTTCAGATTAGGTGCATATCCGGTGCGGATATCAACTTGTTTCTGATCAGTTATGTCTTTTTTATAGGTTTCGTCTTTTTTCAGCGTTCCTTCTTTTAAAGAGCTGCTGTTTTCATCGCGCACTCGAATCCAGGAGCTGTCTGATGCCTTCAGTTCCAGCTCGATTTTATCAGCGCCGGACACTTCATAAGTCGTTAACGATCCTTCAGTGCCAGCAGCTTTAATCTCCAGCTTCTCACTGTCATTTTCTTTTTTCTTATCTTCGTTTTCTTTCGTTTCTTTTTTAGTGTCTGTCTCTTTTTCAGAGCTGTTATTTTGATTCTCTTTCAGCGTTGAATCTTTAGGGATTTCGTACTTGCTCTCACTTTGCGTAATTGCTTTTTCTGATGCCGCATTGTGATCATCACTATTTTTGTGATTGGCAAATTGAATGATCGCGTACACAATGGCAATCACGACAATCACGCCGAGAATAACAAGTATTGTTGGCAGCAGCTCCAGCGCCTTAGATGCTGGCTTTGGCATTTCCTTTTGAAGATTCATGCCGGAGATCTTTTCAGACACATCATCATGATACGTATTAGGGATATCTTTTTTATGCTCCTCAAACAGCTGATCCGCATCAAGCCCAACGGCTTCTGCATATTGCTTGATGAATGCCCGAACATAAAACTTCCCCGGAATAATGTCATAGTTTCCTTCCTCCAAGGCGGTTAAATACCTTTTTTGAATCTTTGTTGCCGCTTGGAGATCATCCAATGACATTGCTTTTTCCTCTCTGGCTTCTTTGAGCCGGATTCCTAGTTCAGTCACAACAAACACCTTCCAATTTTAAAAATCAAAGCTTGAAAACCCGGATTGATCAAACATTTGGGGTTCCTCGGCATGTTCATATGTAATAACCTCATCAGGGTCATTTCTCAGTTCAATAATATAATCAAAGTCATCTAGTGTATACTCTGTATTTTGAACGAATATGTCCGGATGCTCCACCACTTTTGTTGCCGGAAGCCGCATGATTTCTCGGACCAGCTGGAGATGGCGTTCTGACCCTCTTCGTGTTGACACAATTCCGTCAACGATAAAGACATTTTCAGTGCTGTATTCATCGGCAATCAGCTGGCTTCTTATCGTCTGCTTCAGCAAGGTTGATGACACAAACAGCCACCTTTTGCTGGCACACACACTAGAGGCTACAATCGATTCCGTTTTCCCGACTCGCGGCATACCTCTGATTCCGATTAATTTATGGCCTTCTTTTTTGAACAATTCGGCCATAAAATCGACTAATAAGCCAAGCTCGTCCCGTTCAAAGCGGAACGTTTTCTTGTCATCGGCATCCCGTTGAATATAACGGCCGTGGCGTACGGCAAGACGGTCGCGAAGCCTCGGTTCTCTAAGCTTCGTTACTTTAATTGTTTCCATCGTTTTTAAGATTGATTCTAATCGTTTAATTTGATCTATATGGCGGCACCTGAGGAGCATTCCCCTTCTGGAAAGATCGACGCCGTTTATCGTTACGATGTTGATAGAAAGCATCCCAAGAAGAGATGAAATATCCCCGAGCAGTCCGGGGCGGTTCACTTGAATTTCATATTCAAAATACCATTCGAGCTTTGCCAAATGATATACCCCCTTCATTGTGGCAAAATTTTACCTTCCTTTATCATAAAGCATTTTTCTCTAATTAGAAAGAAGAATGTTGCTGTGATGAGGAAAACATAAAAAAGAGAGGAAAAATCCCCTCTCTTCCTAGTGAGTGCTGTTATTTTCAACAAGCTTAACCATCATATTGGCAATGGCGTGCTGTTCATCTTTTGATGCTACACTCCAAAGATCTGCCAGCACTTTTTCCTGCTCGTTCTTAGATTCCACTTCATTAGCCAAGTAGCTGCCGATTTCTGTCGCAAGATCTGTAATCGTATCCTGGCTCATACCTTTATCTTGCGCATAGTTTAGACGGTCGCCAAGGAAGTTTTTCCAGCTATCCCAGTTTTCTAATACTGACATGCTTGTTTCCTCCATTTCATGTGAAGTTACAAGATTATTGTGTCCTTCACAAAAGAAACTATACACCGAATATTTTCGGATCAGCAGTGCCAGCCGCCATTCACCGACAGAATTTGGCCGGTGATATATGACGCTTTTTTAGACAGGAGAAAAGCTGTTGCATCCGCAATTTCTTGCGGCCGGGCCAGCCGGCCGATCGGAATCTCATCAGCGATCTCTTCTTTTTCAGCCGGGGTAAATTGATTCATCATATTTGTATCAACTGCGCCCGGCGCTACGGCGTTTACTCTGATCCCGCTTGGCGCCAGCTCCTTAGCCAATCCTTTTACAAACGAATGCTGAGCTCCTTTTGCCATGCTGTACAGCACTTCACAGGATGCTCCAGTCTCTCCCCAAATCGAGCTGACAGCCACAATCGCTCCCGATTTATTCCGAATCATGCCTGGCAGAAGGTTTCTCGTCAGCATATACGGACTCGCCACATGAAGCTGAACCATTTCCTGGACTGTTGCGTTATCTACATCCGTAATCAGCCCAAAATGGCTTCTTCCACTGTTTAAAACAATCGCATCAATCGGCTGAACAATTGAACTTGTCAGCTTATCTGCTCCATCTTGCGCGGACAGATCAGCTTGTAATATCTCCGCATTTACGCCAAACATCTGACTTAGTTTTTCAGCAAGCTCCGCTGCCGCATTTTGATTTGTATTGTAATGCAGCAGCAGATTGTATCCCTTAGCCGCAAGGGTTTCGCTGATGCTTTTGCCAATGCCGCCGCTTGCTCCGGTGATTAGTGCTGTTTTGTTCATCCTCTTTCCTTCTTTCCGCAGAAAAACACCCCTCACACTGGAGGGATGTTTTGTTTATGATTTAGGAACAACCTTGCAGACAGTCAGTCTGTCTGCAGCAATTTCCTCTTGTATTACGTTCTGGACATCCTCGAGGGTAATCTGCTCGAGTACCGTTACAACGTCAAACAGACTCATATCCAAGAACGCATAACGGGTAAATTGATTGGCGATGTATTCAGGGGAATTCAGCGCTTTTAAGAATGTACCGATCTTTTTCTTTCTGGCAAGTTCAATCTTTTCAGCAGTAATCAGTTCACCGGCGCGCAAAAGCATGCTTGAAATGTCTTCAGCCAATTGATCAGGCTCAGGCGTATCTCCGCCGATCGCCGCAAAACCGAATCCATATTCAGCAGTAAAATCAAAGCTGAACGTTTCGTCAATATATCCTTTTTCATAAAGTGATTCATACTGGGCAGAGCTTTTGCCAAAAAGAGCTTCAAGCAATAAGTTCATTGAAAGTTCATGCTTTAAGAGCTCTTTGCCTAATTTAAACGGCTTTTTGGATTTCAGCCCGACAAGGCATTTCGGTCCCTGCACGTTCATTTTGATCTCTTTTTCTTTTCGGAAAACCGCTTCTTGCTCTTTCACTTCTTCCCGTTTGATCTCCGGCTGATCAGTATACGGCTTTTTCTCCTGGTTTTCTCTTACCTGAGTAATAATCGCTTCAGGATCTACAGGGCCGACAATGAAAAGGAGCATGTTACTCGGGTGATAAAACGTTTCATAGCATTCATAAAGAAGGTCTTTTGTAATATGTGAAATGCTTTCCACTGTTCCCGCTATGTCAATTCTGACAGGATGCTCTTTGTACATGTTTTCAATGACCCCGAAGTAAAGCCTCCAATCAGGGTTATCGTCGTACATATTAATCTCCTGCCCGATAATCCCTTTTTCCTTTTCAACCGTTTTTCCAGTAAAATATGGGTCCTGTACGAAATCGATAAGCGTCTCTAAATTGCGTTCAACATTTGATGTGCTTGAGAAAAGGTAAGCTGTTCTTGTAAATGACGTAAACGCATTGGCAGAAGCCCCCTGTTTGCTGAAATCTTGAAAAACGTCTCCGTCCGCTTTTTCAAACAGCTTGTGCTCAAGAAAGTGAGCAATCCCGTCCGGCACGTGAACCATCTCGTTTTTACCTAAAGGGACAAACCGGTTATCTATCGAGCCGTACTTTGTTGTAAAGACCGCATATGTCTTGTTGAAGCCTTTTTTCGGCAAAACGTAAACATCAAGGCCGTTGGACATTTTTTCATGATACAGCGTCTCCTGAAGCTGTTCATATTCGATTGGTTTGATCAAGATGCACCCTCCGTCCCTTTTAAGAAATAAGTCGTATCAAGCTGAATCTTTTCGCCGGCTTTAATGATATCCTCTTTTGTGACATTCTCAATATTGGCAAGAAAGTCTTCGATAGGAATTTCGACTTGAGCAGCGGCCTGCTGATATAAAAACTCAGATAAACCGTATGCTGTATCAATCGTTTCCAGCACTTGATTTCGAATGACGGCCTTTGTCTGTGCTATATCCTGCTCACTGAAATCGCCATTTTTCATTGCCTGGAATTGCTCAGCAATAATCGAAACCGCCTGTTCATAATTTTTCACTTCAATGCCTGACATCACCATTAACAAGCCTTTAAAACTTTCTATACGCGAAGCCGCGTAGTAAGCAAGACTGGCTTTTTCCCGAACATTAATGAAAAGTTTAGAATGAGAGAATCCGCCGAACAATCCGTTAAACACTTGTAAAGCAGGATAATCCTGATCTGTATAAGTGATGCTGGTGCGGTAGCCGATATTCAGTTTTCCTTGCTTGACATCCTCTTCATCAATTACTTCTTTTGGCTGAACTTTTTCATCAGCGTGATTGTTTTCAATCGTGCCAAGAGTGCGCTCTTCTGTTTTGAAATACTTATCAATTGCCGATTGTACCTGGTTACTGTCCACGTCGCCAACAACATATAGATCAAGCTGGTCTTTTTGGATAGCGCTTTGGTATGTTTCGTATAATTGCTCTGCCGTAATGTCATCAACATCGTCGATTTCACCATTGACATGAAGCGCGTAAGGCTCATTTTTGCACATTTCCTGTATCAGCCTTAAATTCGAATAGCGCATTTTATCATCATAGACGGCTTGGATTCTTTGCTTAAGCGTCCGTTTTTCTTGAGCCACATATTGTGACTGAAAAGCGTCTTCCTCTAAAGCAGGTGAAAAGACGATTTCTGCAAGAAGCTGGAGCCCTTTCTCAAGTAGCGGCGTTTGGTCTTTTAAATATTTTTCATTCGGGATTTCAAGCCTGAACGTAATGACGTGCCGCTCTCCTTTTTTCGTAAGGTCAGCCGATACTGACGTGCCGTACAGCTCATCCAGGTATGAACGCAATTCTGCGGTTTTCGGATGGCTTTTCGTTCCGCGAAGAAGCACATGCGGAAGCAGCGCTCTTTTGGTGACTTGATCCTTTGTCAGCGGCGCAAGCATCTTAAAAATAAGCGAGACGGTTTTGAATTTTTCTGTTTTTACAATGTGTGCGGTTAAACCGCCGTGCTTTGATTTGAGTTCATTAACATATGACATATGGAACCTCCTTCGTTCATTTCTTAATTAGTATGTATTATGACCAATTTTCAGCATCCGCAGAAACACTCTTTCATGTAATTATAGCAACTGTAGGATTTATAAGGAAACAATAACCTCCGCATGCTGTATAGGTACAGTTGTAAACTGTGCAAGGAAGCGAGAAAAAAGACGGCTGGCTAGACCGTACCTAAGTTTTTTTCTTCTTCTTCACTTTTTTTAGCATCTACAGTAAAGAGCACTAAAAATAAAGAAACGATGCTGCAAAACGCCGAAAGTATGAAAATAATCCAGTTTGCATTAGACATTAATGCAGCAAAAACAGGTGGACCGAGAGCTACTCCTATAAAGCGCATGCTATTGTAGAAGGAGGAAATGGTTCCGCATTGTTCACTTTCAATCCCTTCGGTTATCAATGCATCTAAAGCAGGAAGAGCCATTCCAATCCCAATCCCGCCAAAGCTTAAAAAGACAAATAAAAAATAAAAACTGTGGTTCCACCACAAGGCAATAAACGAAAGGGTTAACAGAATCATTCCTGTAACAACGCAAAATTTCATTCGGCCTTTATCTTTACCGATCTTTTTGCCAGCTATAAAAGAACTGGTTGACAAAAACAAAAGTGGGATTGCCAGTAATCCGCCTTTAGCTACTCCGTCAATAGCATACTTGTTCTCCAGCGTATCTGATAAATAAAATAATACGCCAAATAACAAAAACATAATGACGCACCCGATAATGAAGACCGTATAAAGCCAGCGACCATCTTGTTTAAAGATTTTCTTCACACTCTTAATAAACTCAGAAACAGCAGGCGCATCTTCATCTTCTTCAGGCTTGGCCACCAAAAACAATACGAGCAAAAAGCTGATCAAACAGAAAAACGGAATAAACCAAAACGGTACAAACCAATACCAAGAAGCCAGTAAGGCTCCAAGTATGGGACTCAGTACCTTCCCTGACGTGTTGGCGGTTTCAATATCGCCAAGACCAGCGCTGACCTTTTCATCGTCTCCTTTAAACAGGTCACCGATAAACGGCATGACGATCGGAGCGGCACCTGCAGAACCAATGCCTTGAAGAACCCGCCCCGCCAAGATCATGGCATAAGGATTTTTCATATAGGTCGAGGCAAAAGCAGCTACGGCTCCCCCCAATCCTGCAATGAGGAGGCATGGAAGCAATATTTTTTTTCTCCCGAAACGATCCGACAAATATCCGGCAATCGGAATGCAAATAATTGCTACTACTGAATATACAGTAATGATTAAAGACACTTGAAATGAAGTCACAGACAGCTTTTTCTCCATCATCGGAAGAACAGGAATCAGCATGGAGTTCCCGAGTGTCATCACAAGCGGGACGGAAGACAATGCAATAATATTTTTCATTCCATTTTTCTCTCTCAACATTTTCACCCATTCACTTTCTTGTCATCCCTTATATATTGCGTTAACCGGAATGAAAGTATGTACAAAGAAACATGAATCAGTGCAAATAAAAAAACAGACACATACAGGCGTCCGTTTTTAGAATCGTTTACGCAAAACATGAAATCTGAATTTATCCGCTCTAAAATAATTTAAAGAATAAAGCACCGGTTTATCGTGCTGATCGTAATGGGTTTGTTTTAACAGCAAAAGGGCTGTTTCCGGATCGCATTCAAGTACTGGAGAAATGGTATCGTGATAGCCGATCGGTTCTATATCAGTTACTGCATAGCTGATTACGGAGCCTGAATTTTTCTCAAGAAGGTCAAACATAGATTCTTGCTGATGAGAAAAAGAATTCGGCAAAATATTCATCGGAATTTTGTCTATACAATACACAATCGGCTGTCCGTCAGCTGTCCTGACTCGTTCAAGGTAAAAAAGTTCTTGCCCTTCTGCCAAATGAAATCTCTTCGTATCATCTTCAGACGGCATAAGCACTTGTGATGATAGAAAAATCGTGCCAGGGGTCATATTCGCCTGTTCTATCATCTTGGTTACACTGTTCAGCTGTTCAATGCCCGAAAGAAATAACGGCTTAGAATGGACAAAAGTGCCTACACCATGCCTTCTGATAATCACATGCTCTTCTTCCAGTATCCGCAAGGCTTCTCTTAGCGTCGCTCTGCTGACACCAAGCTTTTTGGAAAGCTCAAATTCAGAAGGCAGCTTTTCCTTCTCAGTGTAGATCCCATTTTTTATATCCTCTTTAATTCGTTCAATTACTTTCAAATACAAGTGCCGATTATCAGCTTTTGTAGACATGTTTCCCCTCCGTAAACCACTTTCGATAAAAATTATTGAACAATTGGGACAACTATATCATGTTTTGTCGAAAAAATAAATAGAAAGGTGATCAGTTTACATAATGTTATTATTGACGACTACAGAAAGCGGAACTCCCTTCATTAAGAAGAGAGCTCATCATATTTCTCTTTTGATAATAATACTTCCCTAGGTTTGCTGCCTTCATACGGTCCGACAACACCGCGTTCCTCCATTGCGTCAATCAGGCGCGCCGCTCTCGTATAGCCAATTCTGAATCTTCTTTGCAGCATTGAAACAGATGCCGTCTGCATGCCGACGATTAATTCAACAGCTTCATCATAAAGTTCATCAGTAACCTCGGAATGAGTTTCCGTCGTCTCCTCAGGAATCATTTCTTCTTGATATTGCGCTTTCTGCTGTGTAATCACATGGTCGACGACCTTCTCCACTTCGTCATCCGACAAAAATGCTCCCTGCACACGGACAGGTTTGTTAGCCCCTACAGGTAAAAACAGCATATCGCCGCGGCCAAGAAGCTTCTCAGCGCCACCCATGTCAAGAATGGTCCTTGAATCCGTCTGTGAAGATACGCTGAACGCGATTCGTGACGGAATGTTCGCTTTGATCACCCCTGTGATAACATCCACCGATGGCCGCTGTGTCGCAATAATAAGATGGATGCCGGCAGCCCGCGCCATTTGGGACAATCTCGTAATCGAATCTTCCACATCAGATGAAGCGACCATCATGAGATCGGCAAGCTCGTCCACAATGACAACAATATAGGGCAGCTCTGGCTGTTTCGCTCCTTCTTCATTGTTGGCGCGTTTTATATAATCATTGTATCCTTCAATATTTCTTGTACCCGTATGAGAAAATAATTCGTACCGCCGCTCCATTTCATTGACAACCTTTTTCAAAGCCTGCGACGCTTTTTTCGGATCGGTTACAACCGGAGCAAGCAAATGCGGAATCCCATTGTAGACATTGAGCTCTACCATTTTAGGATCGATCATCATCATTTTCACTTCATGCGGTTTCGCGCGCATTAAAATACTTGTAATAATGCCGTTGACACAGACACTTTTCCCGCTACCGGTTGCGCCTGCGACCAAAAGGTGGGGCATCTTGTTTAACTCAGCCAATACAGCTTCACCTGAAATATTGCGGCCGAGTCCAATTAACAGCTTCGCATCCGGTCTGTCATTCAATTTAGACTCCAGCACTTCCTTCAGCGAAACCATTGCCACTTCTGCGTTTGGAACTTCAATTCCGATTGCTGATTTGCCTGGTATAGGCGCTTCGATCCTGATATCCTTCGCAGCAAGCGCAAGCGCTAAATCATCGCTTAAATTGACAATTTTGCTAACCTTCACTCCGACATCAGGATATACTTCATATTTTGTTACGGCCGGTCCGAGATGAACCTGTGTGACTTTCGCCTTTACGCCAAAGCTTTGGAATGTGCGTTCAAGCTTTCTCGCATTTTCATAAATATTCTTTTTATCAGCCTGCTGGCCGGTATGCTTCGGATCTGCCAGCAAATCCAGTGACGGCATCTCGTAATCCTTATTTTCGAGCTCTGTAAAGGTCATAGGAGGAGCAGAAACAGTTTCATGATCACCTGTCTCCGGTTGGATGTCCTGAAGCGGCTTCGACACAGGTTCGGCGCGCTTTTCTATAACTGGAGACTCTTCCTCTTCATTACGATCAGAAAAGCTTGAGATAATCGGCTCTGAATGAATAAGAGGCGATACTGTTTCATAATCCCCCTCTTCATCAGGAGGCTCCGGTTCCATTTGCTGTTTTTTGCGGGCCGGTTTTTGTTTTTTGCTCGGCGCTTTCGTTTTTTTTGATGACTGCATATTTGATTTGAAGGATTTCATATCATCAATAAATGCTAACCATTGTTCTTTTATAAAACGTCCAATCGGGCTCATCCACTTTTTTAGCGTTTCTTGTAGCGAGCGTCCAGTTACTAAAATCATTCCGATCAAAATCATGACAATTGCCATGATCTGAGAACCAGTCGACGCAAACAAAAAGTGTGAAGCCGCAAACAGCAGCGCACCGATCATCCCTCCGCCTAAATCAGGTGAAGCAGAGCTGCCATTCATGTCCATTAAAAACAATTCCCATGTATTGCGCACCACGCTTGCGGACTCAATAGACCCTTTGTGCGTCAAATTTTTAAATAGCTGCACGTGAGAAAGCAGCAATATGCTTGCGATGATACAGTACAACCCGGCCTTTCGTCTCGTTAAAAGACTTGGGGTTTTTTTCTTCCAAAACAGTGAGACTCCTAATACCAATAAACCTAACAAGCATAAAATAAACCACTCTCCAGCAAAAAAGCGGAACAAATAGATAAACGTTTGTCCGACTACCCCCAGCTGCAAGATTGCGATAATTGAAATGGCTATACACAGCAATCCGTTGAGCTCGTATTTTATATTGAGCTGTTTCGCCTGTTTTTTTCTTGATTTTCGTTTTTTCTTTGCCACACTCATCACCTTACTGCGTTAAAAAATGTAAGTTCATACATAATGAAGAAAGCAGCCGTTTACAGGCTGCGTTTTTTCTGTAGGATTCCCCTATTATAGCATATTTTGCCCTTAAAAAAGGGTTGGATTCTTATACGTTTAATTTCAGCTTTTGTCCCGGTGAAATGTCCGGATGCAGAAAATGCATTGGATTGGTGCTCATGATTTGAATGACTTCCGCTTCATTCCCTTTCATTTCGACTAGAAGCGGTACACCTTTATATTCAATTTGCTCATGTGCGCTTTTCTCTTGGTTCTGTTCTGCAAACACAATTTCCTGCGGCATCACGGTATAAAGAATCATTGAATCATCCGTCCTTCTTCTTTCCTTGCTTCATCGATGAGCTCATTCAGTTTATTGATTGCCTGTCCGACACCGCCTGCGTGATCGATCAATCCGTATTTAACTGCATCCTTACCGACCACATTTGTTCCGATATCGCGTGTTAAGTTTCCTTTTGAAAACATTAGCTCTTTAAACTTCTCTTCGGTTATATTGGAATGGCTTGTCACAAATTTAACAACTCTTTCTTGCATCTTATCCAGGTATTCAAACGTTTGCGGCACCCCGATGACCAGCCCGGTGAGCCTAACTGGATGAATCGTCATCGTTGCTGTTTCGGCGATATAGCTGTAATCACAGGATACAGCAATCGGAACGCCGATGGAATGTCCCCCGCCAAGCACGATAGAAACGGTCGGTTTCGATAAAGATGCAAGCATTTCCGCTATTGCAAGACCAGCTTCAACATCTCCTCCGACAGTATTTAATATGATCAGCAAGCCTTCAATTTTAGGATTTTGTTCAATTGCCACAATCTGCGGGATGACATGTTCATATTTTGTTGTTTTGTTTTGCGGAGGAAGCTGAACATGGCCTTCAATTTGTCCGATAATGGTCAGACAATGAATATTTGTATCTTGGGGCAGCTGCGGAAGCGTCGTTTCACCAAGCTGCTGTATTTTATTCATAATGCTGTCCTTCGCATCATTTTTTTCAGGACGCTCTTCTTCTGTGTTTTCCATACGATGATCCATCTCGCTTTCATCCTTTCCGAGTTTCTCTTTGTATTATGAACAAAGATACTTCATTCAATCCCGGCTTGAAGGACAAAAAATAAAGACCGGAGCAGCTCCGGTCTTTAGTCAGTCATTATACTTCCATAATAATTGGGATGATCATCGGTTTACGTTTCGTTTTTTCATAAAGGAATTGGTTCAAAGCATCCCGCATTGCCTGCTTCAACGTTGACCATTCGACATTTGATGTTTCAGTCGCTTCTGTCACGATGGACCGTACAAGCTCAGTAGCCTGTACGATAAGACCTTCAGACTCTCTTACATAAACAAAGCCGCGAGTGATAATTTCTGGTCCTGATACAAGATGTTTCTTTTGTTTATCAAGTGTAATGACAACGATTAAAATTCCGTCCTGTGAAAGCAAGCGGCGGTCTCTCAATACGATATTGCCGATATCACCGACACCTAAACCATCAATTAAAATATTGCCGTAAGGAACTTTATCCCCAATTTTTACGTTTTGGCCGCGGAATTCAACGACGTCGCCTTTTTCAATTAAGAAGATGTCACTGCGCTTCATGCCGGTTTCTTCAGCGATTTTTGAATGAGCTTTTTGCATTCTGTATTCGCCGTTTACAGGAATCAAATATTTTGGTTTAAGCAGGTTGATCATCAGCTTTAACTCTTCTTGTGAGCCGTGGCCTGATACATGAACACGCTTTTGGGCAAAGATGACTTGTGCACCGGCTCTCGCAAGAAGATCTACTGTTTTAGAGTAAATGAGTTCCTGCCCGGGAATCGGAGTTGACGCAATGACCACCGTATCCCCTTCTTCAATGTTCAGCTGTTTGTGAGCTTTGTTTGCCATTCTTGTCAAAGCAGCTAATGGTTCACCTTGGCTTCCGGCTGTAATAATAGCCACTTCGCGCTTCGGATATTTTTTGACATCCTGTACAGAAATAAACAATTCATCATCTGCTTCAATGTATCCTAACTTTCTCGCCAGCTGCAGGACAGATTGAAGATTTTTTCCGGCTACGGCAATCTTTCTGCCATTTTGAGCCGATGCATGAATGACTTGCTGAATCCGGTTAATATTGGATGCGAAAACAGCAATAATCACCCGGTTCTGTGAATTATACAGCGCATCCGAAATTTCTCCGCTGACAGCCGCTTCCGAAGGGGTGTAACCCGGCCGTTCCGCATTTGCACTGTCAGAAAGCAGAGCGAGCACGCCGCTATTGCCGATCTTGGCGATCTCGCCAATGTCGCACGTCTGATTAAGTGCAGGTGTTTGGTCAAATTTGAAGTCTCCCGTGCATACAATAGATCCAAGTGATGTTTTAAAGCTCACACCTACAGAATCAGGAATGCTGTGAATCGTTCTAAAGAACGATACTTTTGTTGATTCAAATGTAATGACAGATTTGGAGTGAATTTCTCTTAAATCAGTTTTTCGGTTATGTCCGTATTGTTTTAATTTCTCTCTTAACAGTGCAAGCGTCAATTTTGTTCCGTACACTGGAACGGACAGCTTGTTTAATAAGTAAAAAACGCCGCCGATATTTTCATCGTGCCCGTGCGTTAAAAAGATTGCCTTGACGCGGTCAGCCCGTTCAATCAAATATGATATGTCAGGAATCACTACATCAATACCGAGCATTTCGTTTTCTGGATGCATAAGGCCGGCATCAACGACAAATATGTCTGAGTCAATTTCAATGACATAAAGGTTCTTCCCAATCTCTCCGACACCGCCAAGGGCGATAATTCTAACGTTTTCTGTATTTTTCTTTTTCAAAATCTATATCCTCCTAGTCTCATACCCGTCCATCATCACTTGTTCCTATTATAACTGAAAGTAAATTTAGAAAACAAGATAAAGCAGAAGGTTTAGGGAAAACCAATATGTAAAAGAAACGGTCAAACTCAGCTGAATGTGAGAATGACCGCGTTTGTTTCACTGTATGAAATTTTCTTACAGTTCGCTGATCGTGCTGCTTAAGCTCAGACGTTCATCCTCAGTTAATGGGACTAGAGGCAGACGCACAGAACCGACATCAAGACCTCTCAGCTGAAGCGCTGTTTTGACTGGAGCAGGATTAGGCGCTTTAAACAGTTCCTTCATAATCGGCAGCAGTTTCTGATGAATCAGTGCCGCATTAGCTGTTTGCCCATTCGTATAATTTTTGATCATTTGCTGCATATCAGTGCCTGCAATATGGCTCGCCACTGACACAACTCCTCTACCTCCAACTGAAAGAATTGGAAGCGTTAGAGCATCATCCCCTGAATAGACATAGAAGTCTTCAGGTGTTTCAGCAATAATTTTTGTAATCGCTTCGAGGTCTCCGCTCGCTTCTTTAATCGCAACCACATTCGGAATGTCTGCCGCCAAACGGATCGTCGTTTCAGGAGCAAGAGAAGCAACCGTACGGCCAGGAACATTATAGAGCATAACCGGAAGAGATGTCTCTGCCGCAATTGCTTTAAAATGCTGGTACATTCCTTCTTGAGAAGGTTTATTGTAATACGGGGTAACAAGCATAACAGCGTCCACGCCCGCTTCCTCAGCTTTTTTTGTCAGCTTAATGGAATCTTTCGTGTTGTTGCTCCCAGTACCAGCGATAACGGGCACCCGTCCGTTTACTTCTTTTACCGTATATTCAAAAAGCGCAATTTTTTCTTCAGTTGAAAGGGTCGGAGATTCTCCAGTTGTTCCCGCTACTACTAAAGAATCCGTTCCGTTTTTCAACAAGTAATCAATCAGTGTAGACAGTTTTTGAAAGTCTACGTTCCCTTTATTGTCAAAGGGTGTAATCATCGCTGTAGACACATTTCCGAAATTCATTTTATTCACCTCATCATGATTCAATCACATTTACTTCGAAAGTTCAAACACTTCATGCAAAGCGTTTACAGCAGGAACCATATCCGCTTCATGGACGAGCACCCATATCGTCGTATGGCTGTCAGCCGACTGAAGGATCGGAATTTCTTTTTCTGAAAGAGCCGATACAATTTTGGACGTAACACCGGGAACACCCATAATGCCCGCGCCGACCGCCGATACCTTCGCGCAGTTTCTCGTCACCATTGGATCATAGCCCATATCCATTAAAATACGCTGAGCTGTTTCTGTTTTATTTCCGGCTACCGTATAGACGATTTCACTAGGTGTAATGTTAAAGAAATCGACACTGATTCCAGCGTTTGCCATAGCCTTGAACACTTCAGTCTGAACGTTATACTGGCCGATTTTCGCAGGCACTTTGAACTGCGTGACATCTTTGACATGGGCGATTCCCGTAATCAGCCTTTCAAAAACATCACTGCCGACCTTGGAAGAGTGATGTGATGTCACCAATGTACCTTTATCATTCGAATAAGTCGAACGGACGCGGATCGGAACCTTGGCCTGCATTGCGATTTCCACAGCACGCGGATGAATGACCTTGGCCCCCTGATACGCCAGGTTGCAGATTTCCGTATACGTCACAACAGGAAGCGGTTTTGCATTTTCCACCACTCTTGGGTCAGCAGTCATCACGCCTTCTACATCGGTGAAAATATCAATGTATTCCGCATCAACAGCTGCTCCGAGTGCGGCTGCAGACGTATCGCTGCCCCCTCTGCCGATTGTAGTTGTATCACCCTTTTCAGTTGCGCCCTGGAAGCCTGCGACGACTACCGCATCATGATTGGCGAGCACACTGAATAAACGCTCCGGTTTCATTTCAATGATTTTCGCATTGGTATGCTGATCATTCGTTAAAAAGCCAGCCTGAGCCCCTGTCAGCGCAGCTGCTTTCACACCGTTATCAAGCAGCATGCTTGTAAAGACGACAGAGGAAATAGTCTCTCCGCAAGATAAAAGCAAATCCTGTTCCCTAGGAGAAATCGCTGACTGATCGCCGTAAAGCAGCCCAAGCAAAGAATCTGTTGCATACGGGTCTCCTTTTCGGCCCATCGCTGAAACGACAACGACAACCTTATATCCTTCACTGATTGCTTCTTTAATATGCCCTAAAGCCAGTTTGCGGCCTTTATCATCTTTTACTGATGTTCCGCCGAACTTTTGAACAATTATCTTCACTGTTTTCACTCCAAATTATTCGGACGTAACAGAAGAGAGCAGGCTGATAGCGCCTTACTCTCTTCTATTCGTCTTTAGAAAATTCTCTCTTTTATACGAGGTTTAGTTTTTTCAGGCTTTCTGCAATTTGAACAGAGTTCCATGCCGCGCCTTTTAATAGGTTATCAGAAACAACCCATAAATGAAAACCGTTTGCTCTGTCCAAGTCTTTGCGGATGCGGCCCACAAACACATCGTTTTTGCCGACAGCATCAGCAGGCATCGGATAAAGCTGCTGGCTTGGATCATCCTGTAGTGTCACGCCCGGAGCTTCTTTCAATAGATTTTTAATATCTTCAACTGTAGCGTCATCACGGTCTATTTCGATGTAGACGGACTCTGAGTGCCCAGTTTGGATTGGCAGTCTCACACATGTAGCAGCTACTTCAAGGTCAGGCATATGCATGATTTTTTTCGTTTCATTTATCATTTTCATTTCCTCAAACGTATAGCCGTTATCTTGGAATTTATCGATTTGCGGAATCGCGTTGAAGGCGATTTGATAGTGTTTTTTGTCACCTTTTACAGGCATGATCTCAGGCTCTATTTCTTCTTTATTTAAAATCGCCTGTGTTTGGCTGTAAAGCTCTTTTACAGCTTCATTACCCGCTCCTGATACTGCCTGGTAAGTTGATACGATGACCTTGTTTAAGCCATATGCTTTGCGGATCGGTTCAAGTGCCGCAACCATTTGGATTGTAGAGCAGTTTGGATTGGCAATAATGCCGTTGTGTTCATGCAAGTCTGCCTCATTCACTTCTGGCACAACAAGCGGTGTATTTTCATCCATGCGGAACGCGCTCGTATTATCTATAACAATAGCGCCGCGTTTTACAGCTTCTGGTGCCAATGCTTGTGATACGCTTCCGCCGGCGCTGAACAAAGCAATATTTACCCCTTCAAAGCTCTCAGGAGAAGCTTCCTGAACAGTCAGCTCTTGGCCTTTAAACGTGACTTTTGTCCCCGCAGAGCGTTTTGAAGATAGCAATGTAAGTGTGTCCATTTCAAAGTTTCTGTCTTCAAGTGTTTTAAGCATTTGTTGTCCCACAGCCCCTGTCGCTCCGACAACAGCTACGTGTAAACCTCTTCCCATCTGTAAAACTCCTTCCGCCAATCAGCTTCATTGAATTGATTTGACTATGATTTTACGTTTTATTTTACCATAGAATATGCGGGTGATGACCGAATTTTTTAGTTTGGGAAAGATTTTCTGTAAATTTAGTCATTTCCCTGATAATTCTCAACTAGAATCGGCTGAAGCTGCTGGTGCATGAGTGCCTTTTCAATCGTTTGCGGTAGCAGATCCATTTGGGCTACCATTGAATTCGGTTTTTTAAATGGATCGTCTTGCCCGAATGGAATAAAAAAGATATTTTTTGTTGACATGAGCCTCATTAAATTTGTTCCGTTTAAACCAAGAGCATCATTTGTCGAGATACCCAGAACGACAGGCCGATTGTTTCGGATTGTCGCTTTTGCCGCCATCAGCACCGGGCTGTCCGTCATGGCATTTGCCAGCTTGCTCATTGAATTGCCTGTTAAAGGCGCAATGACCATGCAGTCAAGGGGCAGCTTCGGCCCAAGAGGTTCTGCCTTTACAATCGAATCAATGGCCTCATATCCAGTCAGGTCTTCAATTTTTTTAACCCATTCTGCGCCCTCTCCAAATCGGGTATTTGTGGATTTCACATTAAATGTGACAACCGGACGGACTTCAGCTCCTTCGTTGACCAACGCCTCAATTTGCGGGAAAACCGCTTCATATGTGCAATGCGACCCGGTCAGCCCAAACCCGATTCTTTTTCCTTTTAATGACGACATCCTTATTTCCCCTCCTCAGCTTGTATTTCAGCCAAAAGCTTGCTCAAGACGTTTGCAAGGATTTGCCCAGCTGTTTTAGGAGCGACAATCCCTGGAAGCCCGGGAGCAAGAAGTGCTTTAATCCCTTGTTTCTCGGCATATTTAAAATCCGTTCCCCCGGGACGTGAGGCCAGATCCAATATTAAGGTTTTTGGTGTCATGCTAGAAAGTACCGTTTGATTTAAAATCATACTCGGTATGGTATTAATGCAAATATCTATATCTTTTACATGCTCTTTCAGCTCATCGGTATGAAAAGGAACGAGCCCCATTTCAGTGATACGTGCCAGATGCGCTGAACTTCTTGCCCCCACTTTTACATTCGCCCCGAGCGCGGCAAATGTACGGGCAATCGTCATCCCGGTGCGCCCCAGACCGAGAACGGCCACCTGTGATCCGTGTATCGTATAATCCGTGTGCTGAATAGCCAGCATGATCGTTCCTTCTACTGTCGGAATAGAGTTGTATATCGCAATGTCATCCCGCTCAAACAGTTTTACAAGTTTTCTTTTTGCCTGAGCTGCAATGTTTTCTAAATAGGCGTTAGAAATTCCTGAGAAAATGACACAATGTGCAGGCGTTCTGTCGAGATGGTCCTGTTTTAACACAACTTCTTCATTAGAAAATACAGTTGATACGACACCTTCTCCTGTTGTCGCGGATACTGGAAGAATGATGCTGTCTATTTGCTGAAAAGGAATTTCATCAATATTGCATTTTACTGCCCCGGTAAAACCGTGATCCAATTGGTCAAAACCGACAAGATAGATGTCAGCCTGCTGTTCAGTGAGCTTTCTTATAATTTCGAGCTGTCTTGCGTCACCGCCGATAACTGCAATTTTCAATCCGGTTAACATTCTAAACGTTCACCTTCTTTGTATATACTGGATCTCTAGTTGTTAAGCTCCCCTTCATCTTATGATCAAAAGGAAATACCGGTGAATATAAAAGATGCGCTTTTTCCATATAAAAAAACATCGGCTCCGGCAGCCGATGTTTCAGATGTTTTCTTTAGAGCCCGCTTCACAGGCAATTGGGCTATTTACTCTTGTCGAGGAGGCATTTCCTCAGGTACATCTAATATAATCATATCTGAACCGATCTTTTGAATATGGTGCCATGGGACACGAATGTCATGACCTTGCTTTCTCAAACCAAACCACTTAACTGTGGGAATGAGGAGTGCTGTAATCTGTCCATCCTGTTCATTGATTTCCAAATCGGTCTGGCCGAGCACTCCGAGCCGTTCAGCTCTTTTGATGTCTACAATTTCCTTTCCTGATAATTCACTGAGCCGCATGTCTGTCACCCCCTTGTACTATGTATGATGAAAGGGATTAAAAAATGCCTGCTCCATTATGGAGCAGGCTTTCCATTTTAAGACGGCATATTGCCGGAAGGGCTGATAAGTGCTAATGCATAGTCTTCAGTAAACAATTGTCTGGCAAGGCCGTTAACACGCTCTAAGTTCACGGCGTTTAATTCATTGATGATTTCATCTAATGTTTTATGTTTGCCGAGCAGCAGTTCATTTTTTCCGTTTCGGCTCATTTTGCTGTTTGTGCTTTCTAAGCTCAGCATTAAGCTTCCCTTCATTTGCTCTTTGCTGTTTTCCAGTTCTTTCGAGGTAATGCCGTCACGTTTTAATGTGGCAAGGGTTTCTTGAATTGTTTCCGACAGCTGCTGAAGCTGATTTGCACCCGTTCCGCCGTAAATCGTTAGCATTCCGCTGTCTTCATATGAGCTGTGATAGCTGTAAACAGAATAAGCAAGTCCTTTATCTTCACGCACATCTTGGAACAGCCGGCTGCTCATGCTGCCTCCGAGCACATTGTTGAGGACGATTAAATCATAAATACGTTCATGGCCAACCTCTAAGCCTTTAAATCCAAGGCACAAATGAGCCTGCTCTGTTTCTTTTTTTCTCGTCAGTTTTTCCGTGTGGAACTCAGGCTTCTCAAGGCCTGTCGCTTTGCCTTTCGCCTCGTATGACCCGAACCATTTTTCTACATCTTTGATAAAACTGTCAGATATATTGCCCGCTACCGAAATCACCACTCGGTCCGGCGTATAATAATCATGCATGTATTGTCTGAGAGAGTCACCGTTAAAGGAAGCAAGCGTTTCTTCCGTGCCTAGAATTGGGTAGCCTAAAGAATGATTGCCGTAAGTGGCTTTGCTCAGTAAATCATGTACAATGTCGTCCGGCGCATCTTCATACATTTTAATTTCTTCATATACTACATTTTTCTCTTTTTTCAGCTCGTTTTCATCAAACGTTGAATGAAAGAACATATCTGCTAATACGTCCAGCGCGTAATTCGCATGCTCGTCAAGCACCTTTGCATAGTAGCAGGTATATTCCTTTGAAGTAAACGCATTGACCTGGCCGCCAATACGATCAAAAGATTCTGCTATCTCGCGTGCAGATTTTGTGCTCGTCCCTTTAAAGAACATGTGCTCTAAAAAGTGAGAAATTCCGTTTATCTCCGGCGTTTCATGTCTCGAACCTGTGCCGATCCATACGCCGATCGCAACAGAACGGACTGTCGGGTTATTTTCCAGCACAATTCTTACACCATTTTGACACGTATATCGTTTAATCAAATTTGTTCCTCCTATTCAAAGACAAGCTGCCTTCATCTGTTACTTCAATAGTCTTGTTTCATCCATTAGTTCAGTGACTGTTCCAAGCGCATATCCTTTGTCTTTTATCTGTGTAATCAGCGCTTCAAGACTTTCCGCCGTAGGGTCAGTCGGATGCATTAAAATCATGGCACCATTATGTATCTTGCTTAACACTCTCGTCTGAAGTACAGACGGAGCCGGCTTTTGCCAATCGATTGTATCAACTGTCCACATGACTGTTCCCATCTGTTTCTCTGCTGCAATGTCGATAACCGCTTTTCTGAAACTTCCGCTTGGCGGAGCGAACCACTTTGGCTTAACACCGATCGTTTGTTCTATTTGTTCATTAGTCTTGTCGAGCTGCTCGGAAATTCTTCCTGTAGTCAGTTTGCTCATATCCGGATGATTGTATGAATGATTTCCGATTTCATGTCCGTCTTTTGCAATCTTCTTAGCGAGCTGTTCATTTTTTCTCACCCAATTGCCTTCTAAAAAGAACGTAGCTTTAACCTGGTGCTTTTGCAGAATAGGGAGCATTTTTTCCAAATACTCATTTCCCCATGCCACATTGATTAAGAAAGCCACCATCGGCTTGTCAGGATTTCCTTTATAAATAGGCTCAGGCTGAAGTGACTCAAGATGAACACTTGGTTTTACTTGGCTGTACACCAGGTCTTTTTCCCGAAACTCGCCATTCTTTTTCATTTTTTTATATGATTGTTCAATATTGACCTTTAATCCATTGTAGCCTGGAATGCTTTTCCACACTTTATCAATTCTTGCATTCTGGGGCTTAACTTCGTACTCCGGCGCTTTTTGAAGCAATTCTTCATATAACGGGTCTTTTGACGCCGTGACAGTCACCGTATCTTTTTTCATTGCCCCTATATAATCAAGTGCATGCGGATTTTCCATCATCTCAAATGAGACAAAAAAAAGAAATAAAAAAACGGCAAACGGTACAAATTTTTTGTACATGTTCTGTCCCCCCTCACCTCACATTATGAAGGAGAAGGACAAGGTAGAACCCGCCTGCTTTTGAAAAGCTTCAAAATAAAGAAGCCGGGTCTCCCAGGCTCCTTTTATGTTTTCATTTAAGATTGTTGTTCTTCTTTTTCTTTCTCTTCACGGAGCACCGCTTTGCGGGATAAATTCACTCGTCCTTGTTTATCAATTTCAGTGACTTTGACAAGAATCTCGTCTCCGATTTTCACAACATCTTCAACTTTCCCTACGCGTTCAAGCGCAAGCTCTGAAATGTGCACCAAACCGTCTTTTCCGCTGAAAATTTCAACGAAAGCCCCGAATTTTTCAATCCGTTTCACTTTACCTAGGTAAAGTTGGCCGACTTCAACCTCTCTCACAAGGTCTTCGATGATTTTTTTCGCTTTTTGGTTGCCGCTTTCATCTGTAGAGGAAATAAAGATTGTGCCGTCCTGCTCAATATCAATTTTAACACCGGTTTCTTCGATGATCTTATTGATTTGTTTCCCGCTTGGTCCGATGACATCGCGGATTTTATCAGGATTAATGGTCATTGTTAAGATCTTAGGCGCATATCGAGAAAGCTCTTTTCTTGATTCGCTTAATGTTGCAAGCATGCTGTTGAGGATTTCCATTCTGCCCTTTTTCGCCTGCTGAAGCGCTTCTTCAAGAATCTCTCTGGAAAGTCCTTCAATTTTAATGTCCATTTGCAGGGCCGTTACGCCTTTTTCAGTTCCCGCTACTTTAAAGTCCATATCTCCGAGCGCGTCTTCCATGCCTTGGATGTCAGTCAAAACAGTGTAATGTTCGCCTGATTTGACAAGACCCATCGCAATACCAGCAACTGGCGCTTTAATCGGTACACCGGCATCCATCATTGCAAGTGTGCTTGCGCAAATGCTTGCTTGAGATGTAGAACCGTTTGATTCAAGCACTTCTGAAACAAGACGGACAGTATAAGGGAAGTCTTTTTCAGACGGAATAACTGGCTCAAGCGCACGCTCACCCAGTGCTCCGTGTCCGATTTCACGACGTCCCGGTCCGCGCATCGGTCCTGTTTCCCCAACGCTGAATTGCGGGAAGTTGTAATGATGCATAAACCGTTTCGACTCTTCGACACCTAAGCCGTCAAGGATTTGCACATCTCCCAGAGCACCTAGCGTACATACGCTGAGGGCCTGAGTTTGTCCCCTTGTAAATAGACCTGAACCGTGCGTTCTTGGCAAGAGGCCAACCTCTGAAGAGAGCGGGCGGATTTGATCGACACCGCGGCCGTCCGGTCTTACTTTCTCTTCAGTAATCAGGCGGCGAACTTCATTTTTCACCAGCTTGGATAAAATCTGCTTCACTTGCTTGATTGTGTCTTCATCATGTTCTTCATCCTCGAATTTTGCCACAACTGCGTTCTTCACTTCGTTAATGGCATCTTCACGGGCATGCTTTTCATGAACTTGGATGGCTTTCAGCAGATCCTCTTCTGCCAAAGCTTTTACTTTTTCATTAAGCTTTTCATCAATTTCAAAGAGCTTAATTTCAGATTTCTCTTTGCCGACTGCTGCAACAATTTCTTCTTGGAATGCAATCAGGCGTTTAATCTCTTCATGGCCGAACATAATGGCCTCAAGCATGATTTCCTCAGGAACTTCGTCCGCTCCCGCTTCTACCATGTTAATCGCATCTTTCGTGCCGGCAACGACAAGATTGATGTCGCTTTTTTCAAGCTGATCGACTGTCGGGTTAATGATAAATTGATCATCAATGCGTCCGACAGTAACCCCTGCAATCGGTCCTTCAAACGGAATATCCGATACAGAAAGTGCAAGAGATGAACCGAACATGGCAGCCATTTCTGAAGAGCAGTTTTGGTCAACACTCATGACAATGCTGATGACTTGAACTTCATTACGGAATCCATCGGCAAACAAAGGACGGATCGGACGGTCAATTAAACGGCTGGCAAGAACCGCTTTTTCACTTGGACGTCCTTCTCTTTTAATAAATCCGCCCGGAATTTTCCCTACCGCATATAATCTTTCTTCATAGTTTACAGTAAGAGGGAAGAAATCAAGCGGTTTAGGTTCTTTTGAAGCGGTTGCTGTACTAAGTACTGCTGTATCACCGTAGCGGATCATCACAGCACCATTTGCCTGTTTGGCAAGCTGGCCGGTTTCAACGGTAAGCGTTCTTCCGGCCCAATCTATGGTAAAGACATGTTTTTCTTGTCCCATACAATTACGAACTCCTCTCTTCGTTGTGTGAAATAATCAATTACTCCTATTATGAACGAAATGAATTGAACATATCAATGTCAAAGTAGTATGTAAAAGGATTTCAATGATTTGTTATAAGAAATTTCGCTTTAATACGATAAAAAAGCGGGAATCCTCCCGCTTTTTACGATTATCGACGTAAGCCTAGTTTGTTAATTAACTCACGGTAACGAGTTACGTCTTTATTACGCAGATACGTAAGAAGATTACGACGCTTACCTACCATTTTAAGAAGACCGCGACGTGAGTGGTGGTCTTTCTTGTGAGTACGTAAATGCTCGTTCAAGTTGTTAATTGAGTCAGTTAGGATAGCGATCTGAACTTCTGGAGATCCAGTATCAGATTCGTGTGTTTTGAACTCATTGATGAGTTGGTTTTTACGCTCTTGAGTAATTGCCATCCTGTTTCACCTCCAAATCATATTTAGCCCCAGTTACCTAGCAACCGTCGGTGACTTCGGATTGCCAAGCAATGGTTTTAAGACTACGAAAACTATCATACTAAAAATCGTGCCTATATGCAAATATTTTAGAATAAAATTTGCGTGCGTTGCAAGTTATTTCCGCAAATTGCTGAAATAACGGATGGCTTCCTGCTTATCTTTCTCAATTTGCTCAGTTAATTCTTTGATGCCATTGAATTTCCGCTCGCTCCGAATCCGTTTGTACCATTCGATTTTTATAGCGGCTCCATATACCTCCTGATTGAAATCAAACAGATTGACCTCGATGGAAGGCTGTTCAGGGCGCTTTTCATAAAACGTTGGCTTATAGCCAATATTGCAAACGCCATTGTAAACTTCGCCGTTCACTTCCGCTTTTACGGCATATACACCTGTGGGCGGAACGATATAGCTGTTATTTAAACCGACATTCGCTGTCGGAAACCCGATGGTCCGCCCTCTTTTATCACCATGAATGACAATTCCTTTAATAAAATAAGGCTGTCCAAGCAAGACATTCGCCAATTCAACATCTCCGTTTTGAAGCGCGGTACGGATATACGAAGAACTGATTTTTTTATCCTGCTCCGTTAATTTTTCTACCATTGTGCACCCAGCTTTTCCGTCTAAATCATCCGGCATGGTCTTCATTGTTCCCTTGCCGTATTTGCCGTACGTAAAGTCAAAGCCTGCCACTGCGTGCTGCACATTAAGGCCGATAATATACTGGTCTATAAACTGCTTAGGAGAAAGAGAAGCAAACACTTCATTAAATTTAACGACATACAGAACTTCTGTGCCTAATTGTTCAATTTGGTTTATTTTGTCTTCAAGAGGCGTAATCAGATCCTTTGGTTCCTTATCTCTGCCCAACACGTGAGAAGGATGGGGATGAAAGGTCATCACAGCTAATGTCAGACCTTTTTCTTCGGCTATTTGCTTCGCTGTGCCGATTACCTTTTGATGCCCGAGATGAACGCCGTCAAAATAACCTAACGCCATCACTGATTTTGCCTGCTCCTCTTTTATTAAATGATGAGGATGTGTAATATGTATCGTCTTCACAGAACGGTCACCTTTTTTCTATTGTTCGCTTTTTTGCATCAATACTTTTGCCGGCTTTAACAGCCCTTTTTTTGCAGGATGAGGGAAATAGATCGCCAAGCAGGTTCCGGATTCAGTAAAGACGGCAATACGGTCTCCACTTGTCATTTCAGAAAACTGCTCGGGCGTCTCAAGCAAAGCCCCATTTTCTACTTTCTTAGCTAATGTATCACTTATGATCCATTTCGGCAAATGATTGAGCGCACGTTCAATAGGAACTGTATGCTCTTCCACGGTTCCGGATTGGGCCTGTGCTTCGAGTTCATCAAAAGTAAAGCATTCGTCGAGAGAAAAATCTCCGGATGCCGTACGGATTAAATGAGACATATGGGCCGGATATCCGAGCTTTTCTCCGATCATGACCGCCAGCGTCCTTACATAGGTCCCTTTGGAGCAAGTCACTGTAAACCGGAAGCTTGCGGTTTCTCCATGATGTTTAATCTCTGTTGTCAGGGCAATGTCTTCAATGGTTATCATACGTTTCGGACGTTCTACTTCAATCCCTGCTCTTGCGTATTCGTATAATTTTTTGCCGTTTACTTTTACAGCGGAATACATGGGCGGAATTTGTTCTTGTTTCCCCTTTAAACTGTTTAAAACCTTTTCTACATCCGCTTTATCAATGTCGTGATTGACAGGCTTTGTTTCCACCGTTTCTCCGGTTTGATCCTCTGTTGTGGTTGAAAAGCCCAATGTTATTTCTGCATCATACGTTTTAGATTTTTCAGTTAAGTATTCGACTATTTTTGTCGCTCTTCCTACACAAATCGGAAGCACGCCTGATACTTCCGGATCGAGCGTTCCTGTATGTCCTACTTTTTTTGTTTTTAACAGCTTTCGGATCTTCATGACACAGTCGTGCGATGTCATGCCAACAGGTTTATGTAAAAGGAGAACTCCGTTAACCATTTGCCTTTCACTCCTTCTTTTGAGTTTTTTTCTTATAAACGAAGAGAGAGGACAGACGATATACGCCTATCCTCTCTTTTTTTATTCAGATGGTTTCTCTGAATGTAATTCGTGAATCAGTGTTTCGATCCGATTCCCGTAATCGATTGATTCATCGAACTCAAATTCAATTTCAGGCGTTCTTCGAAGTCTGATGCGGCTGCCGATTTCGGATCGGATAAATCCTTTCGCTTTTGCCAGCCCTTTCAGCGCTTCTTCCCGTTTTTTCTCGTCACCGAGAACCGAGATATACACCTTTGCAATTTGCAAATCACCTGATACACGTACATCCGTTACTGTCAGAAAACCAATTCTCGGGTCTTTCAGCTTGCGGCTGATAATATCACCGAGTTCTTTTTTCATTTGCTCGCCGACACGGTTTGCTCTCATACTCAATTCAATCACCTCTAAGTTAAAACCACTCTGTCCTAGTGATCGTCCGTTCAATTTCAGGAAAAGAATCGATAAACGCTAGGACGCGCTGCAGTTCTTTTTCTGTTTGAACGCGAGAGGAAGAAACAGCGGCGATTCCGAAGCTGGTTCTTTGCCAGGTGTCCTGATAGCCAATCTCCGAAATCGAAACATTGAACTTGTTTTGAACCCTGGTTAAAATCCGCTTCAGAACGGCACGCTTTTCTTTTAGCGATCCTGCATCATAAATGATGCATTCACACTCCGCAAATCCGATCACGTTCTTTCAATTTCTTGCATGACAAACGCTTCAAGGATGTCACCTTCACGAATGTCATTGTATTTCTTAATTGTAATACCACATTCATAGCCTTGTGAAACTTCTTTCACATCGTCTTTAAAGCGTTTCAGAACATCTACTTCGCCTTCAAAGATGACGACGCCGTCACGAATTAAACGGAGGCCGCTGTCGCGCGTAATGGTTCCTTCAGTAACATATCCGCCGGCAATTGTACCGATTTTAGATACTTTGAATGTTTGGCGTACTTCTACTTGACCAATTACTTTTTCTTCATATTCAGGATCAAGCATACCTTTCATGGCAGCTTCAATCTCGTCGATTACTTTGTAAATGATACGGTGAAGTCGAATATCTACATTTTCAGCTTCAGCCGTACTCTTAGCATTTCCGTCCGGTCTCACATTAAACCCGATAACAATTGCATTGGAAGCAGATGCCAAGATAATGTCTGATTCAGTAATCGCACCAACGCCTGTATGGATGATTTTCACTTTAACGCCTTCTACTTCAATTTTTTGAAGTGCAGCCGTTAAAGCTTCAGCAGATCCTTGAACGTCAGCTTTTACGATGAGGTTGATGTCTTTTACATCACCTTGCTTAATTTGCTCAAATAAATCATCAAGACTGAGCTTCGCTTTATCGCTGCGCTGCTCTTCAAGCTGTTTCGAAGCACGGGCTTCACCGACAGAACGAGCTGTTTTTTCATCCTTAAAGACAAGGAATTGGTCTCCCGCTTGAGGGACATCATTCAAACCGGTAATTTCAACCGGAGTTGACGGGCCGGCAGTTTTCACACGGCGGCCAATGTCGTTGACCATTGCACGGACACGGCCAAATGTATTGCCGACTACGATCGGATCACCGACATGCAGTGTTCCAGTCTGTACGAGCAACGTCGCGACTGACCCTCTGCCTTTATCGAGTTCAGCTTCAATAACCGTTCCTTTTGCCTGACGATTCGGATTCGCTTTCAGTTCCTCTACCTCACTGACAAGCAAAATCATTTCAACGAGCTCATCAATGCCTTTTCCAGTTAAAGCGGAAAGCGGCACAAAAATGGTTTCTCCGCCCCAAGCTTCAGGGACAAGTCCGTATTCCGTCAGTTCTTGCATTACACGGTCAGGGTTTGCGGATTCTTTATCTATTTTATTCACAGCAACGATGATTGGAACCTCTGCTGCTTTTGCATGGTTAATCGCTTCAACTGTTTGCGGCATGACACCGTCATCGGCAGCTACGACAAGAATCGTAATATCAGTTACTTCTGCACCGCGTGCGCGCATTGTTGTAAATGCGGCGTGGCCCGGTGTATCCAAGAACGTGATTTTCTTGCCGTTCTCTTCAATTTGATAAGCGCCGATATGCTGAGTGATTCCGCCTGCTTCCCCTTCAACAACCTTTGTTTTACGGATGCTGTCAAGAAGCGTTGTTTTCCCATGGTCAACGTGGCCCATGATTGTCACGACAGGAGGACGAATTTCAAGATCCTCTTCATTATCAGGCTCTTCGTATTTTTCCAGCTCTGTTTCTTCAAGCACAATGACCTCTTCTGTTTCAACACCATATTCTGATGCAATGAGTTCGATTGTGTCTTTATCAAGCTCTTGGTTAATGGTTGCCATTACGCCAAGAAGCATCAGCTTTTTAATGAGTTCTGAAGGCTCTTTGCCAAGCTCTTCAGCAAGTGCGCCAACTGTTAAAGTGCCAGAGAATGTAATTTTCTCAGGAAGCTCTTTTTTCGGCTTTACAGGCTTTTGCTGATGTTGGTTTTTATTATTGTTGTTGTTGCGTTTATTTTTTTTGTTGTTGTTATTCTTCTTGTTTTTGTTAAATTGATTATTCTGCACGTCATTCTTCTTTCCGTCTCGAATTTTATTTGGTTGATTTCCAGCTGATTGCTGATTAACCCCTTGTGGCTGTTTGTTTTTGTTCGTTTCTGCTGGCTTTTGAGATTTAGCAGCTGCGCCGCCTTTTTTATATTTGGCATCTAGCTTTTTAATGGCCTTTTCTTCAAGCATGGCCATGTGATTATTCACTTCTAAATCCATGTTCTTCAGTGCGGTCAAAATTTCCTTACTTGAAACATTTAACGCTTTTGCATATTCGTATACTCTCATTTTAGCCATTCGTTCACCCCCAAAAATATTAATCGAGCAAGCTGATCAGCTTATTCGCAAAACCTTGGTCAGTGACGGCGACAACGACACGGGCTTCTTTACCGATAGAGCGTCCAAGAACCGCGCGACTCTCGACTTTTTTATAAGGGACTTTATAATAATTGCACTTGTCAGTTACTTTTTTTGCTGTGTTAGATGATGCATCCTCTGTAAGCAGGACAAGCTTTGCACGCGCATTCCTGATTTCTTTTATTACCAAGTCTTCGCCTGACACGACCTTACGAGCTCGATTGGCCAGACCCAGCAAGGGAAACCATTCCATTCCAGACATTTTATTTTTTCACCTTTTCCGCCAGTTCCAGCAATTCATCGAAAATCTGGTCATCGATTTGTGATTGAAATTGATTTTGCAAAGTGTTTTTCTTTTTTGCTGCTAAGATGCACTCTTTATCCAGCGTTAAATAAGCACCCCGCCCATTCTTTTTTCCGGTCGGGTCTACTGAGATTTCGCCTTCTTTCGACCGTACAACTCGGATCAGTTCCTTTTTAGGCTTCATTTCACCAGTCACTACACATTTGCGTAATGGGATCTTTTTGTGTTTATTCACCTAAAGTCACCTCTTATTCATCCGATTCAGCAGTTTCAGGCTCCGTAAAGAGCGGCTCATCATCTTCTTCAAGTTCTCTCGGATAGATTCCAAGTTCTCTTGCGTCCGTTTCGCTCTTAATATCAATCTTCCAGCCTGTCAGTTTAGCAGCTAAGCGTGCGTTTTGTCCTCTTTTTCCAATTGCCAGAGACAGCTGGTAATCAGGAACAATAACAGTTGTCGCTTTTTCTTCTTCATTAACAATGACATCAAGCACTTTGGAAGGGCTGAGCGCATTCGCGACAAATTCTACAGGATCACTGGACCAGTTGACAATGTCAATTTTTTCACCTTTTAATTCATTGACGATTGCTTGCACACGCTGGCCTTTAGGCCCTACGCATGAACCGACAGGATCAACGTCAGGATCATCTGTGCGAACAGAAATTTTCGAACGGTCGCCGGCTTCTCTGGCAACAGATTTTAGCTCGACAGTTCCATCATAAATTTCAGGCACTTCAATTTCAAACAAACGCTTTAACAGGCCTGGATGTGTTCTTGACACATAAATCTGCGGACCCTTCGTTGTTTTTTCTACTTTTGTGATATATACCTTAATGCGGTCATGGGGCTTGTAGCTTTCATTCGGCATTTGCTCATTAACCGGCAGCAAGGCTTCTATTTTGCCTAAAGACACGTAGATAAATTTATTGTCCAGACGCTGGACGATCCCTGTCATGATGTCTTCTTCACGGTCGATAAATTCAGAATAAATCACACCGCGCTCAGCTTCGCGCACACGCTGTGTGACGACCTGCTTCGCTGTTTGAGCAGCTATGCGCCCGAAATCCTTAGGTGTAACTTCGATTTCGACGACATCGCCGACCATATATTCCGGATGGATGCCCTGTGCCTCTTCAATTGAGATTTCTAATCTCTGGTCGTATACTTCGTCAACGACATCTTTTCTTGCAAATACACGGATGGAGCCAGTTTCACGGTTTAGATCCACCCGTACATTTTGCGCTTGATTAAAATTCCGCTTATAAGCAGAAATTAACGCAGCTTCGATTGCTTCGATGATAATTTCTTTACTGATGCCTTTTTCTTTTTCAAGAATCGTGAGAGCATCTAATAATTCACTGCTCATTTAACGGTCTCCCCCCTTAAAACATTTGTATTCATTAGAATGTAACAGCTAATCTTGCATTAGCTATCTTTTCATACGGAATATTGATCCGTTTCTTTCTTGTTTTGATCGTGATCTCAACTGTCACTGTTTGTCCATCAAATTCAGCCAGTTCACCTTCAAACACTTTTACGCCGTCAATAGGCTCATACGTCTTAATGTATACGTTTTTTCCTAGTGATTTTTCGAAATCGGCTTTTTTCTTTAGCGGACGCTCAGCTCCTGGAGATGAGACTTCAAGAAAGTAATTTTGGCTGATTGGGTCTGCCTCATCAAGCTTTTCGCTTAAAGCTTCGCTTACTTTGGCACATTCCTCAATATCCACACCGTCATCGGAATCAATAAACACGCGAAGGAACCAGCTTTGGCCCTCTTTGACAAATTCAATGTCAACGAGTTCCAGCTGAAGGCTGTCTACGATTGGCTGAGCCATTTCTTGAACGGTGTCAGTCACTTTTTTGCTCATGTTCTTCCTCCTTGTGCTGTCGATCTCATATTCGTCTCGTCACTCTGCATAAAAACCCTGCTTCAAAAGAGCAGGGGCTAAAAAGTAAACGATGAACATGTCGAGACAAAATTCTCCTGTTCAATACAAAAGAGCGGGTTTCCCCACTCTTTGCCTCGGTAATCGTTAGCATTTCCAATAAAACTATACCATAACCATATTTTTATTGCAAATGGATATACGCTTACCTTCATACCTAAGCAAGTGACAGAAACTCTAATATTACGATGGCACTTTTTGCGCTTATGTATGCATAGAAGCAGAATTTCTGAGAAATTCTGCTTTCCATATTAGAACAGTGACAATTGGTTTTGATCAGGCAGTGACTCCAGACAGCCATGGCGATCTAAGTACTCTAAAATCGTTTTTGATACTTTCCCTCTCTTTTGCAAATCTTCTTTTGAGAGGAATTCGCCTTCTTCGCGAGCTTTTACAATGTTCAAAGCAGCGTTCGTCCCTAACCCTGGAATAGAGTTAAACGGCGGAATAAGACTGTTGCCGTCAATAATAAACTCTGTGGCGCTGGAGCGATATAAATCGACTTTTTGGAATGAATAGCCTCTCTCACACATCTCAAGCGCTAATTCTAAAACAGTCAGAAGGTTCTTTTCCTTCGGTGAAGCATCAAGTCCTTTAGCGTTTATATCCTCCATTACCGCTCTGATTGCTGTAGAGCCCTTGATCATTGTATCAATATCAAAGTCATCTGCACGAACGGTAAAATAAGCCGCATAATACAAAAGAGCATGATGCACTTTAAAGTAAGCAATGCGGACTGCCATTAAGACATATGCCGCGGCGTGGGCTTTCGGGAACATGTATTTAATCTTTTTACAGGAATCAATATACCAGTCTGGGACATTGTTATTTTTCATTTCTTCTTCCCATTCAGGCGTTAATCCTTTTCCTTTACGCACGAATTCCATGATTTTAAAGGCAAGGGACGGCTCAAGGCCTTGATAGATTAAATAAACCATAATGTCATCACGGCAGCCGATAACCTCACTCAGCTCACAAATATTATTGTGGATGAGCTCCTGTGCATTGCCAAGCCATACATCAGTTCCGTGAGACAAGCCTGAAATCTGAACGAGCTCAGAAAAAGTGGTCGGCTTTGTATCTTCAAGCATCTGCCGGACAAATCGGGTTCCGAATTCAGGAATTCCAAGAGTGCCCGTTTTACAGCCAATCTGTTCTTCAGTCACACCGAGTGATTCGGTTCCCTGGAAGATCTTCATCACTTCAGGATCATCCGTCGGAATTGTTTTCGGATCTATTCCGCTTAAGTCTTGAAGCATCCGAATAACAGTCGGGTCATCGTGTCCGAGAATATCAAGTTTTAACAGGTTGTCATGGATGGAGTGGAAATCAAAATGAGTCGTTTTCCACTCTGAACCTGTGGCATCTGCCGGGAACTGGATCGGTGAAAAATCATAAATATCCATATAATCCGGAACTACGATAATACCGCCAGGGTGCTGTCCAGTTGTACGTTTTACACCTGTGCATCCCTGTACGAGCCGATCTATTTCGGCACCGCGCATATGAAGATTGTTGTCTCCGGCATAGCCTTTTACATAACCGTAGGCTGTTTTTTCTGCCACCGTGCCTATTGTTCCCGCACGATATACATTGTCTTCTCCGAACAATACTTTTGTGTAATTGTGTGCTTGCGGCTGATATTCCCCTGAGAAGTTCAAATCGATATCAGGTACTTTGTCCCCTTTAAATCCTAAGAACGTTTCAAATGGAATATCATGGCCGTCTTTTTTCAAAGGCGTTCCGCAATGAGGGCATGTCTTGTCAGGCAGGTCAAAACCGGAACCGACAGAACCGTCATTAAAGAACTCAGAATGCTGGCACTCAGGACAAACATAGTGCGGCGGCAGCGGGTTTACCTCAGTAATCTCAGTAAGTGTCGCAACTAATGAAGATCCTACGGAACCACGGGAACCAACGAGATACCCGTCATCTAGTGAACGTTTTACAAGTTTGTGAGAGATCAAGTAAATAACAGCAAATCCGTGGCCAATAATACTCTTTAACTCTTTTTCAATCCGCGCTTCGACAATTTCAGGCAGCTCTTCCCCGTAAATGCTTCTTGCACGCTGATAGCTCATTTCTCTGATCTCTTCATCAGCGCCTTCGATTTTCGGCGTATATAAATCATCTTTAATCGGCTTGATGTCATCAACTAAAGAAGCAACCTTTTGGGTATTGGTGACTACGATCTCCTTCGCTTTTTCTTCACCTAAGAAAGAAAAAGCTTCAAGCATTTCGTCTGTCGTTCTGAAATGCACTTTCGGCAGTTCATGCCTATTCAGCGGATTTGCCCCGCCTTGTGAGGATATTAAAATCTTTCTGTAGATTTTATCCTCATCATTCAAGTAATGAACATTTCCCGTAGCAACAACCGGTTTATTAAGCTTTTCCCCCAGCTTCGTGATATTCGCAATAATTTCTTTCAGCGCTTTTTCATCACGGACCAGTTCAAGCTCCAGCAAGTGACGATACACTTCAGGGGGCTGAACCTCAAGGTAATCATAGAATGACGCGATATCTTCCACCTCTTCAGGCGATTTTTGCATCATTCCCTCAAAAACCTCTCCCCTGTCACAGGCAGAACCGATCAGCAGCCCTTCCCTGTATTTCTCAAGCTGAGATCTCGGAATACGCGGCACTCTGTAAAAATAATGAATATGAGAAAGTGACACAAGCTTAAATAAATTTTTAAGTCCCGTGCTGTTCACGGCAAGTAATGTTGCATGATACGGTCTTGATCTTTGATAAGCATTGGACTGACCCATATTTTCATTCAACTCATCATGGTACTGAATGCCTTTTTCAGCTGCGTCTTTCAGCATTTTCAGAAGCAAATAAGCGGTTGCCTCAGTATCATAGATCGCACGGTGATGCTGTGTGAGTTCGATATCAAACTTTTTACAAAGTGTGTTCAACCGGTGGTTCTTAAATTCCGGATAGAGAAAACGTCCTAGTTCTAGCGTGTCAATGACTGGGTTTTTAGCTTTATCGACTTCAAGAAGCTTTTTATAGGCTACATTTAAGAATCCCATATCAAAGCTTGCATTATGAGCGACAAGGATATCATCGCCAATCCATTCTCTGAAATCTCTTATTACATCTACGACATCCGGAGCGTCTTGTAGCATATCATCAGTGATCCCTGTCAGCTCTATGATTGTGGCGGAAAGCGGACGATGCGGGTTCGCAAACGCCTCAAATTTATCAATAATTTCTCCGCCTTTTACTTTTACTGCAGCCAGCTCAATAATGGTATCGTATACAGCAGACAATCCTGTCGTCTCAACGTCAAAAACAACATATGTTTCTTCTTCGAGCAGACGATGTGCGGCATTATAAGCAATTGGCACGCCATCATCCACGAGATTCGCTTCCATCCCGTAAATCATTTTAATTCCATGCTTTTTGGCCGCAGAATACGCATCAGGGAAGGATTGAACGACAGCATGGTCGGTCAAAGCGATGGCCTCATGCCCCCATTTTTTCGCTTGTTCGACAAGCTTTCCGATACCCGTAACAGCATCCATTTGGCTCATTGGGGAATGAAGATGCAATTCCACTCTTTTTTCTCCTTCAGGTGCTGAATCTTCACGGGTTTTTGCTTTTATTTCGTTTACGTCATTTGCGATCATGACAAGGTCTCTGACAAATGTATCATTTTGAATGCTTCCGCGTGCTTTTACCCACATTCCTTTTTTCAGAGACTTCATCAGCGCCGCATCTTCTTTTTCACGTGCAAACATTTTGATCAAAATACTATTTGTATAGTCTGTAATTTTGAAGATACACAGCGTGCGCCCGCTCTTCAGCTCGCGCGTCTCCACATCAAACACATAACCTTGGACCGTAATTCTCCGTTCTTCGTCCATGATGCTGTCAAGCGTCCGGATTTCCTCGTTATCTTTAATTTGATAACCGATAACAAGAGGACCAGATGGTGCTTGGTCTTCATCACTTTCTTTATCTTTCTTCTCCATTTCAATCAAGGCCTGCATAGCCCGCTCTTGGTCTTCCGCAAGCTTTTGTTCCCGAAACTTTTGAACTTCCTGCTCGGATACAAATATTTCAGCATCAAGCTGAAGATCCGGAAAGCCAAATTGACGGTAGCCTGCTTGAATCATGGAACTGTATTTGTTTTTTAGCGCAGCCGCTTCTGTATCCGTTTTGGTTTTGACAATCAGTTTATTGCCCTTCAGCTTCGGTTTTTGCTGGTTTAAAAGACTGATAATCGGCGGCGAAATGCCCTGCAGTTCTTCAATGCAGCGTGACCAGTAGTCTTGAACGATACTTTCACTGACCTCGGCATCCTGAACTTCAATTGAAGATGTCACTTTTGCTATGTGGGCAAACGATTGCGTCAGCCTCGTTGTTAATGTGTCATATATTTGAAAAGGCAGCAAAGATTTAAATTGAAAATGAAAATGCCAAGACTTAGAAGCTTTGTGAATTGTCAGCTTTTTAATCTCGCCATGTTCAAAGTATGTCATGAAGGTATCATCTGTCATATTAATCTGCTGCAGAAGAATTTGAAACTGCCTTCTGTTTACTGATAACTGTTCCATTAAGACAGTATCCCTCCCTAAAAACATCATAAGTGAAGGTACCTCAGGCAATGAGGTACCTTCTATTATTTCTATTTTAACATGTTTTTTGATAAATCGTTATGGTGATTACTGCTTGCTGATAAACGCAGATAATTCGTCTACTGAAATCTCAGTTGACTCACCAGTTTGACGAATTTTCACTTCGACGATTCCTTCGTCAGCTCGTTTTCCGACAGTGATGCGGATTGGAAGGCCGATTAAATCTGAATCAGCGAATTTTACGCCGGCACGCTCAGCACGGTCGTCATAGAGCACTTCATAGCCTTCCGCTTTTAAATCGGCATACAGCTTTTCAGCAAGCTCTCTTTGCCCATCGTTTTTCATGTTCAAAGCAAGAATATGAAGATCGTACGGCGCAACGCTTTTTGGCCATATTAAGCCTTTTTCGTCGTGATGCTGTTCAGCAATAGCAGAAAGCGTTCTTGACACACCGATTCCGTAACAGCCCATCAGCATTGGCTGCGCGCGTCCGTTTTCATCTAAATATGTCGCATTCATCGCTTCTGAATAGCGTGTTCCGAGCTTAAAGACTTGTCCGACTTCGATTCCCTCAGCAAAACGGATCGTTCCCTTGCCGTCTGGTGAAGGATCACCTTCTTTAATAAAACGAAGATCAGCAAATTCTTTAATTTGCGCGTCACGATTCACATTGACATTTTTATAATGATGATCTCCTTCATTTGCCCCGGCAACAGCATTAACCATTGCTTTCACAGCTTGATCGGCATATACTTCCACATCCTGATGAATACCGACAGGGCCTACAAAGCCTGGCTCTGTTCCGAGCTGCTGAATGACCTCTTCATGTGTAGCAAGCTCTACAACTTCTGCATGAAGCAAGTTTTTCACTTTAATATCGTTAACTTCATGATCCCCTCTTACAAGCACTAAGACAAAACGGTCATCAGCTTTAAACAATACTGACTTAATGCACGCTTCAGCCGAAACCTGTAAGAACGCAGTCAGTTCTTCGATTGTTTTCACGTTAGGCGTATGAACCTTCTCTAGAGCTTTAGGCTCTTCATCTGAAGGAACTTCCTGGTGAAGAACTTCAGCCATCTCGATATTAGCCGCGTACTGTGATTCATCAGAATACGCAATCGTATCCTCTCCGATCGCAGAAAGTGCCATAAATTCGTGCGTATCCTTTCCTCCCATTGCGCCTGAATCAGCGATAACAGGTCTTACATTAATGCCGCAGCGGGCAAAAATATTAGAATAGGCCTCGTACATTTTTTGATACGTTTCATCCAGGCTCTCTGCAGATGCATGGAAAGAGTACGCATCCTTCATAATAAATTCGCGGCCTCTTAACAAACCGAAGCGAGGACGTTTTTCATCTCTGAACTTAGACTGAATTTGATAAAGAGTCAGAGGGAGACGCTTATAAGATTTAACCTCATCGCGAACAAGCGAAGTGATAACCTCTTCATGCGTTGCCCCTAAAGCAAATTCACGGCCATGACGGTCTTTTAGTCTCATCAGTTCGGGACCATACGTATACCATCTGCCTGATTCCTGCCATGTCTCTGCCTGCTGCAATGCGGGCATGAGCATTTCTACGGCATCAATTTTCTCCATTTCCTCTCGAACAATCTGCTGAATGTTTTGAATCACCTTATACGCAAGAGGCATATAGCTGTATACCCCGCTCGTATTCTGTCTGATAAATCCTGCTCTCAGAAGAAGCTGATGACTTTTTGCTTCGGCATCAGCTGGAACTTCACGGAGCGTAGGAATAAGCGTCAAGCTTTGTCTCATTTCTTCGCACCTCTGATTGATTTACTTTTCGTTTACAAAAACAGCCGCTGGATATCGTTCCATGTGACAACCAGCATAAGAAGCATTAAGAAAGCTACTCCGATAAACACAACAAATGCTTCTTTTTCCCTGTTAATCGGTTTGCCCCGAATCGCTTCAATAAATAGAAACAACAGTCTTCCTCCGTCAAGTGCCGGAATCGGAAGCAGGTTGACAATCCCAAGGTTAATGCTTAAAAACGCCGCAAACTGAAATAAGTTCACTATCCCTGTTTTCGCCACTTGGTCTGTCATGTCATATATGCCGACAGGACCTGACAGCATATCGAGTTTAAACTGGCCTGTTACTAATTTGCTCAGGTTGGTTAAAATGGCTTTGGTGACATCAACTGTTGATGTCGCGCCGTAAGCAACCGCTGAGAGTACGCCTTTTTCAGTCGGCGCATAGGAACCGAAACGTCCGATTGTTTTTTTGTTCTCATCTTTAACAGCTTCCGGAGTCACCGAAATATGAAGCGTTTTGTTATCTCTTTTTACTGCAACGTCCATTTCTTTCTCCGGGTTTTCTTTTACAGCGGAGACAATGTCAGTCCAAGACCTCATTTTCTCTCCGTTAATGCTTTGGATATAATCCCCTTCTTTTAGCCCTGCTTCAGCCGCCCGTCCATTGTCTGTCAGCTGCCCGAGCATAGGTTCATTTGACGGTACGCCTTGAATCAGCCCAAGCATCACTAAAATGACGTAAGCTAAAATAAAGTTCATAATCGGCCCTGCAGCAATTGCTTTAATCCGCTGCCACACAGGTTTGGAACCAAATTGGCGATTATACGGCGCAATCTGCACTTCTTCTCCGTCTACAATAAAAAAGGATGTTTCGCTGACAGTAAAGCTGGAAAGTTCGTCCTCTTTCCCCTGTTCATAACCGGTGATCTTCATGTCATGCTCTAGATCCGCTGTTTCCACTTCAATGACTAAAGCATCCGGATATTTCTCCTTTTGATTGATGATGACTTTCTCAACTTGATCTTCTTTATTAAACAGAAGCCCGACCGTGTATCCGGGTTTCACCTCAATCATTTCCGGATCTTCGCCGGCCATACGAACAAATCCGCCGACCGGAAGCAGCCTGATCGTATAGACTGTTTCATTTTTTTTGAAAGAAAAAATCTTTGGACCGAAGCCGATCGCAAATTCACGGCAGAGAATTCCCGCTCTTTGGGCTAGCAATAAATGGCCCAGTTCATGGAAGAAAACGAGCGTTCCGAAAATAATGATAAACGCTATAACTGTATTCACGAACATACCACCTTATGTGAGTATTGAATTGACGTATCCCCGGGTATCTTTGTCCACTTCTTGAATGTCCGCCAGGCTCGGTTTTTTCAGTAATTGATGGCGGGTTAGTGCCTTTTCGATACAGTCTTCAATAGCCAAAAACGGTATCTTGCCAGCTAAAAAGGCAGCGACAGCTACTTCATTTGCCGCATTTAGCACTGTCGGCATTGTTCCTCCTATTTTACCTGATTCAAAAGCAAATTGTAAGCATCGGAACCTGTCAAAATCAGCTTTCTCAAAATGAAGGCTGCCGATTCCCCATAATTCAAGCCTTTTCGCATCTGGTAATGGCAATCGGTCAGGATAAGTGAGCGCATATTGAATGGGGACTCTCATATCCGGAGTTCCGAGCTGTGCGATCACACTTTTATCATGGAACTCAACCATTGAATGGATGATGCTCTCCTTATGTAAAACCACATCAATTTGTTCATAAGGTATATCGAAAAGCCAGTGTGCCTCGATCACCTCTAATCCCTTATTCATCATTGTAGCCGAATCAATTGTAATTTTTGCACCCATTGACCAGTTTGGATGTTTTAATGCATCTTCAACTGTTACTGATTCGAGCTCCTCCCGCGTCTTGTCCCGAAAACTTCCGCCGGATGCAGTAATGATGAGGCGTTCAATGTTTTTAGCCTGTTCGCCTTGAAGAGCTTGAAAAATGGCTGAATGCTCACTGTCAACAGGCAGCAGCGGAACATCATATTTCTTAGCATGTTCTTTTACTATATGCCCTGCAGTGACAAGAGTTTCCTTATTTGCAAGCGCAATTGTTTTTTTCTGTTCAATTGCCTTTAACGTCGGGATAAGGCCGACGCTTCCAAGCAAAGCGTTGACAACAATGTCAACCTCCTCCATCACTGCTGCTTCTATCAGTCCTTCTTCTCCCAGCCCGATTTGGCATTCAAAAGAAAAAGACATTTGTTTTAATTTATGATATGTATCCAGATCACCGACAGAGACAAACTTCGGCTGAAAGACCTCAATCATTGGAACGGCCTTATCAATATTTCTGCCAAACGACATAGATACCAGCTGAAATTGATCTTGATGTGCACGCAGTACATCAAGAGTCTGTTCACCGATTGATCCTGTTGCTCCTAAAAGACAAATATTTTTCAAAGTTGCCACTACTCCTATTCTATTGCTGCATGATCAGTCTCATATTCATTTAGACTTTTTTATGAAAAAAGGGCAAGCAGAAAGTACAAGAAAGGCATGACAAACAAGAAACTGTCAAAACGGTCTAATATACCGCCATGCCCGGGAAGAATATTCCCAGAATCCTTTACATCGTAATGTCTTTTCAACGCGGATTCCACTAAATCTCCCAGTTGTCCAAAAACAGACAAAAACAGCGTGATCAACAGCAGATAAATATACGGGATCGGAAGTTGTGCAACAAGCTGAAAAATCGTCGCCAATACAAGTGCGATGACAATTCCGCCTGCAAACCCTTCCACTGTTTTATTCGGACTGATTTCAGGCCACAGTTTCCGCTTCCCAAGCGATTTACCAACAAAATAGGCACCGGAATCGGTGGACCAAATGACAACACACGCATAAAAAATGTATGTTAATCCGTATTGGTCAAGATTTCTGATTTCGATAAAATAATGAAAACACATTCCGATGTAAATTGCTGCAAGCGTAATAAATCCGACTTCATCAAAAGTAAAGGTGTTCTTGACCAACACTGTGTAAGTCAGCAATAGCAGTACCGCAAATAAAGCGATTTCCATTTTGGAAATCCCGTCCGCTTCAAAAAACGAATACTGGCTTGGCAATAAGAACATCCACAATAATAAAAGACCGATCAAACCCGGCAGTGAAACCAGCTTCAGCTTTTTCATCCGTAAAAGTTCAAAAAGCGCCACACTGCCCATAGCATAAATTAATATGGTGAACGGCAATTTCCCGACAATAACCAAAAATAAAAATACAATTGCTGCCAGAACACCTGTCAAAATTCTTTGTTTCATGTCCACCATCCTCTAAATTCCGCCAAACCTCCGGCCTCTCTGCTGAAACTCTCCTAACGCCTGCAAGAAGTGATCTTCTTTAAAGTCAGGCCACAAGACGTCAGTAAAGACAAATTCACTGTAGGCAACCTGCCATAGCATAAAATTACTCAGCCTTATCTCGCCGCTCGTTCGAATTAAAAGTTCAGGATCCTGCAAAGATTCAGTCATCAAATAAGTAGAAAAAAGCGATTCATCAATGTCTTCAATATTCAAAGAGCCTTCCTTCACTTTTTCCGCGAGTGATTTTGCAGCACTGACAATTTCAGTACGGCCTCCATAGTTAAGAGCAAAATTAAGGATCATTCCGTCGTTTTGCGCCGTGTCCTGTACAGCTTTTTCAATCGCACGTAATGTGTGCGCGGGCAAAGCCGTTTCATCCCCAATGATCCGAACCTGTACATTTTCCTCAACAAGCTCTGGAAGATACGTATTCAAAAATTCTTCCGGAAGCTTCATTAAAAAATCGACTTCCATTTTCGGTCTTTTCCAGTTTTCTGTTGAAAATGCATACAATGTCAGTACTTTGACACCTAATTCGTTTGCGAGCTTCGTGGTCCTTTTTACCACCTTCATCCCTTCATGGTGGCCTGCAATTCTGGGAAGAGAGCGTTTTTTAGCCCAACGGCCATTTCCATCCATGATAATGGCGATGTGTTCGGGAATTTCTCCCTTAAGTATGTCTTCTTTTGTATAACGTTCTAAGTTGGAAGCCGCAGTTTGCTGATTCTTCCAATTTTTGAGTATGTTGAGCATGAGATTCCTCCGTCACCCAAAAAGGTTACATTCCCTGCTGATAATCAATGTAATCAACAGTATTAACAAAAAAACCCCCTGTAAACATGAGAGGGTCTTTTCACTATTATCTATTGTACATAGTTTTTCATTAAACTTCCATGATTTCTTTTTCTTTGTCTTTTGTGACACTGTCAATTTTTGACACATATTCATCTGTCAGTTTTTGAACGTCTTCAGTGGAAGCACGCAGTTCATCCTCAGTAATGTCTCCGTTTTTCTCAAGTTTTTTGAGATCATCGTTAGCATCACGGCGAACGTTACGAACAGCTACTTTTGCTTCTTCAGCATATTTTTTTACAACTTTCACTAATTCTTTCCGTCTCTCTTCTGTTAGTGCCGGAATTGCAATTCGAATCATATTGCCGTCACTTGTTGGTGTAAGACCTAAATCAGCTTTTAAAATCGCTTTTTCGATATCGCCGATTGCTGTTTTGTCGTATGGTGTGATAACGAGCATACGAGCTTCAGGCACGTTAATAGAAGACAACTGATTTAAAGGTGTCTGCGCTCCGTAATATTCAACCGTTACTTTATCTAATAATGATGGATTTGCACGCCCTGCGCGTACAGTAGCCAATTCGCGCTGATAAGCAGCAATTGCTTTCTCCATTTTTTCTTTTGTTTGAGTTAATACTTCTTTTGACACGTTATTTCCCCCTCACGATCGTTCCGATTGATTCACCGATAACGGCACGTTTGATATTTCCTTCTTCCATAATAGAAAAGACGATAAGCGGAATGTCATTGTCCATGCATAAAGAGGAAGCTGTTGAATCCATGACTTCCAGGCCGTCTTTAAGAACGTCAAGATAAGAAAGTGATTCATACTTAACAGCTGATTCATCTTTTCTAGGATCAGCATTATACACACCGTCAACGTTATTTTTAGCCATTAAAATAACGTCTGCCTCAATTTCAGCAGCCCGCAGTGCAGCTGTCGTATCAGTTGAGAAATATGGGTTTCCTGTGCCCGCAGCGAAAATAACGACACGTTTTTTCTCTAAGTGGCGTATCGCTTTTCTTCTTATGTACGGTTCAGCAACTTGTCTCATTTCAATGGATGTTTGCACTCTGGACTGGATTCCGAGTGTTTCCAAGCTGTCTTGAAGAGCAAGCGAATTCATTACTGTCGCCAGCATTCCCATATAGTCAGCAGTCGCGCGGTCCATGCCCAGGTCACTTCCTGTTTTTCCGCGCCATAAGTTGCCGCCGCCTACAACAACAGCCACTTCGACTTCAAGCTCAGCGATTTCTTTCACTTGCTTTGCAATGGATTGAATGACAGTCGGGTTAATTCCATTTCCCTGTTCTCCTGCCAATGCTTCCCCGCTAAGCTTTAATACGATACGTTTGTATTTTGGTTTTTCCATGATAACCTCCAAGTGTAAACATTGCCGTTTTCTATTATGCAAGAGAAAAAAAGGTTTGTAAATATAGTTTTAAAAATAGGGAACACAAAATGTGTCCCCTATACTGCCTGAAAAGACGCGACTTAGCCGCGAAATCTTTTCACCATTATTTTTTCACTTGGTTCATTACTTCTTCAGCAAAGTTTTCTTGACGTTTTTCGATGCCTTCTCCAACTTCATAGCGGACAAAAGTTTGAACAGTAGCGTTTTTCGCTGCAATAACTTGTTTCACTTTTTCATCTGGGTTTTTAACGAACGCTTGGTCTAATAGACAAATTTCTTCGAAGAATTTGTTCAGACGGCCTTCAACCATTTTCGCTACGATGTTTTCAGGTTTGCCTTCTTGGAGGGCTTGCTGAGTTAAGATTTGACGCTCATGATTTGTTTCTTCTTCAGATACTTGATCACGAGAAATGTAACGAGGGTTAACTGCAGCAACGTGCATTGCGATATCTTTCGCAGTTTCTTCATCAGTTGTACCGTTGAGAACAGTTAATACACCGATGCGGCCGCCCATGTGAAGGTAAGCACCGAATGCAGAGCTGTCGTCTTTTGTAAGAACTGTAAAGCGGCGAAGAGTGATTTTCTCACCGATTTTAGCAACAGCGCTTGTGATGTACTCTTCAACAGTTGAGCCATTTTCCATTTTTTGACCCATTGCTTCTTCAACATCTGCTGGCGTGTTTGCAAGAAGGTGGTCAGCTAAAGTGTTAAGAAGCTCTTTGAAGCCTTCGTTTTTCGCAACGAAATCAGTTTCAGAGTTTACTTCTAGGATAACGCCTTTGTTGCCGTCAGTTTTAATAAGAGTAGAACCTTCTGCTGCGATACGGTCAGCTTTTTTCGCTGCTTTTGCAATCCCTTTTTCTCTTAAAAGGTCAATTGCTTTGTCCATATCTCCGTCAGTTTCAGTTAACGCTTTTTTACAATCCATCATGCCCGCGCCAGTTTTTTCACGCAGTTCTTTTACTTGCTGTGCAGTAATTGCCATTTGTATTCCTCCTTATATGTTTAAACAAGAGTATGTATATTACACATTTTTCTTGAAAAAAGGTGATAAAAGGCAGTCCCTCTTATCACCTTTTGAATAGGTTACGCAGTTGTTGTTTCTGTTTCTGGTGCAGTTTCTTCAGCAACTTCCGCTTCTTCTTCGCCTTGCTTCGCTTCTAAGATTGCATCTGCCATTTTAGAAGTTAGAAGTTTAACAGCGCGGATAGCGTCATCGTTCGCTGGGATAACAACATCGATTTCATCTGGATCACAGTTAGTATCTACGATACCGATGATAGGGATGTTTAATTTGCGAGCTTCCGCAACAGCGATGCGCTCTTTGCGAGGATCGATGATGAATAATGCATCAGGAAGATCCTTCATATCTTTAATTCCGCCTAGGAATTTTTCAAGACGCTCTAATTCTTTTTTCAATTGAACGACTTCTTTTTTAGGAAGTACATCAAACGTACCGTTTTCTTGCATTTTTTCAATGTCTTTAAGACGTTTAATACGTTTTTGGATTGTTTCAAAGTTTGTTAATGTACCGCCCAACCAGCGTTGGTTGACATAGTACATGCCAGAGCGTTGAGCTTCTTCTTTAACAGAATCTTGAGCTTGTTTTTTTGTTCCGACGAAAAGGATTTTTCCGCCTTCAGCAGCAAGATTTTTAGTGAAGTTGTAAGCTTCCTCTACTTTTTTGACTGTTTTTTGAAGGTCAATGATGTAGATTCCGTTACGCTCCGTGAAAATGTAACGCTTCATTTTTGGGTTCCAACGGCGTGTTTGGTGACCGAAGTGAACACCAGCTTCAAGCAATTGCTTCATAGAAATGACTGACATGTTATTTCCTCCTAATATAATGGTTTTTTTCCTCCGCTTAGGTCATTTTTGTGCAGAACTGCCGCCTGCAGCACCCTCTGCATAAATCGTTAAGCGTGTGTATTTAACACCAAGACATAATATAACACAGCTTTATCCGACAATCAAGAATCCTTTACACCTTTGGAGCGAAATTTTAAAAATAGCTCGATTTCTGTCTTTCCGCTCTTCATTTTCTGGGCAATTTGACTTGCCGAATATCCCTGTTCATATAATTCTATGACCTGGTCTTCAAATGATTGGACCTCACTGTTTACGATCTCTTCCCGACGGTCAACCTCTGTAATCAGACCTTCAATATGTTCAGGAAGATTCTCTGCCTCTTGAACTGGATCCCGCTCTTGATATGTTTCAGAGTGCTGAAGGCCTGGCTTTTGGGATTCTTCATCTGATTGACTTGCAGATGAAGCTTTATTTTCTATCAGTTTCTCATTTTCTTCTTTTAATTCAAGCAGAAATGCCGCCAAGGTGTTTTCCGTCTCTTCAAGTATCTGTTTTTGCTGTTTTTCTGTTTCTTTCACTGCAGCGAGCCTCGTATACAGGATAATGACAGCGTACAGAAGAACGCCGTGGAGCGTAAAGCTTAAAAGCCATAATAGTGTTGACATGTTTTTCACTCGCTAACCATGAAATTCATTATTGTATCACTTTTTCCAGCAGATTCTTTAATTTAAATAATGCCTTTGAATGGATCTGAGATATGCGGGACGTAGAAAGATTTAATACTTGTCCGATTTCTGTCAGTGTCAACTCCTCTTTGTAGAACAAACTCACAACCAGCTGTTCTTTTTCAGAGAGTTCGTGAATTTTTTCCGCAAGCTGTGCAATCAGTTCATCCTTCATAATCTTTTCTTCAGGCGGAACATTTTTGTCATCTCTGATCATGACTTGAATGTTTTCCCCATCGTCTTGATCATGGAGCTTTTCATCAATTGACAGCAGATTTGCAAAAAAACCTTCATTCATTGTTGACACGACATCCTGTACCGTCATTCCGAGTTCCTCTGCAATTTCCGCGGGCGATACATTCCGAAGATACCGCTGTTCAAGCTTTTCAATTGCTGCTTCAACCTTTTTTGTTTTTTCGCGCGAGGTTCTGGGCAGCCAATCTTCTTTACGAAGCCCGTCTATGATTGCGCCGCGAATTCTAAACGAGGCGTAGGTATCAAATTTTAAGTCCCGGCTGGGATCAAATTTTTCAAGGGCATCATATAAACCAAGCATACCAAGGCTCATAAGATCGTCTTTATGCACTGATTTCGGCAGTCCGACAGAAATTCTGCCTACATGATATGTGACAAGCGGCATGTAACGGCGCATTAAGTCGTCACCGGCTTTAGGATCTTTCCACTCTTTCCAGCGCGTCCAAAGCACCTGATCTTCATAATTCAAGGATTGCATTGTTATCCCCCTAATACCTTAATTAAATCGTTTTTTCACCTTGTTTAACAGTTCGAATATGCAGCATGCAGGACTTCGGTTCAAATTCTATCGTCCGGCCGCTTGAGCCGCCCGTATCTTCACTAATAATAGGAATATTAAATAAAGACAGCTGTTCTTTTATCGCTAATACATTTCTCGGTCCGATCTTCATCAAATCATTTGTCGATTTAAATTTAAACATCTCTGATCCGCCGGCCAGCTTTGCTTTTAATGCAAATTTCCGGCATCCCGCTTCTATCAGCATATCAATCGTGGTCTGTATGGCGGTGTCAGCGTACTTAGCCCGGTTGAGCTCGGCAGTTTTCGATAACGTCGAATCCGGAAGCATGACATGAACAAGACCCGCCGTTTGCTTTTCTTTATCATAAAGCACCAGCCCCACACATGAGCCCAAACCAGAGGTCCGGATGGTATCCGGGAAGCGGGCGATCTTCACGTCAGCAATCCCAACCTTTATAACAACAGCCTCAGTTGTACTCATAATGATGCACCTAAGGCGACAAAGAGCTTTTCAAATGAATCATAGTCCGGCAGCATAAACATATGCGCTTTCAGCTCCTGCTGATGGCTTTGGTCAAAAATTGACGTGTCGACAACAATGGCGTGTTCTCCAACCTGACTGAGCTCCATCAGCCCTTCGCTGATCACAGCTCCGAACATGTCCAATGAGACTTCAGGAACACTTGGATAGAGCTGGAGTTTCGTCAAATCCGCCAAAGCTGTTAAATATGACCCCGCTAAAATATTGCCCAGTTCATGCAAAGCGGATGAGCTCATGTGGTCTTCACCTAAGTCCTCTATGTCAAAATCGGGGTTTCCAATCAGCTCTCTGATAAACTGCTCCGCCTGAAAAAAAGGCATTATAAAGAACATTGAACCCGTTAAATCGCCTTCCATTCTTAAAAAGATGCTGGCAACCGGGACATCGGCGCCGCCGAAAAAATCAACAAGCTCATCAAAAGACAGCAGCTTTGCAAATGGGACTTCCATATCTATCTTTCTATTTAACAGCTGGGCCATTGCAGAGGCGGAGTGGCCGGCGCCTATATTGCCGACTTCCCGCAAAATGTCCATCTGCTCTTCTTTGATTCCATTAAAAATACTCATGTCATAACCCCTTTAAGATTAAGCTTGATCGGGCACAGCGGACTGAGATGATTCTTTATCCAAAACCGCGTTCGCATCAATAATATTTAAGAGTCTGTTCTCTTGTTTCACAATCTGTTCGATCGACACATCCGTATCTTTCTGAACGCCTTCTGGAGCAGATTCTATTTCACTTTCGTGTACGGTAATCACATCATTCGCTTCATCCACAATCCAGCCGACTTCAATATCACGATAAGCAATAATGATAATTCGTGTTTCATCGGTAATTTCATACTCTGGCAAATTCAGGCGTTTTCTTAAATCAATAACCGGAGTCACCACCCCGCGTAAATTGATTACCCCGCAAATATATGGTTCGACGCCAGGTACCCTCGTTGGCTTTTGCCATTTTTCAATTGATTTCACCTGAGTGACGGAAATGGCATATTCTTTGCCATTTACCATAAAGACTATCATTTTTTCGCCTGTTTTAATTTCTGCAGTCATGTGAGACACCTCCTCGAATGGTTAAATAATCAGTGCATTACAATCAATAATGAGCGCTACTTCTCCGTCTCCTAAAATAGTAGCTCCGGAAATTGCAAAGACGTTTGTTAAATAATCTCCGAGTGATTTCAGCACAACTTCCTGCTGGCCAATAAAGGAGTCCACCACAAATGCAGTAGGTTTGTCGCCTTTTTTGACGACAATGATATGGAGCTGTTCCGCATCTTTTCTTGTATCTTCTATTTTAAACTCTTCTTTTAAATAAACGACAGGGACAATATGCCCTCTAAAGTCAATCACTTCACGGTCATGCGTTTGCAAAATGTCTTTTCTGTCAATAACTGCTGTCTCAATGATTGAAGAAATCGGAATAGCAAATGTCTCTTCTTCCAACTTAATCAGCAGAACTGAAATAATAGACAAGGTAAGCGGCAGCTGGATGCTGAATAGAGAGCCTTGACCCTCGGCTGATTTCACACTGACTGAACCGCCAAGAGACTCCAGTTTGTTTTTTACAACGTCAAGTCCTACACCGCGGCCGGAAATATCAGAAATTTGGTCAGCAGTTGAGAACCCCGGAGCAAAAATCAATTCGTAAATTTGGTTGTCTTCTAAGGTTTCAGCTTCTTTTTCCGTTATGACCCCGCGCTCAAGCGCTTTTTCCAGAATTTTTTTGCGATTAAGGCCTGCGCCGTCATCCTCTACTTCGATAAAGACATGGTTGCCGCTGTGATAAGCTTTAAGCACAACTTTTCCTGATTCCGGTTTTCCCTTTTGCAAACGTGTTTCCGGCGCCTCGATACCATGGTCAATACTGTTTCTGATCAAGTGAACGAGTGGATCTCCGATCTCATCAATTACTGTACGATCCAGTTCAGTTTCCGCACCGATGATCGAGAGTTCAATTTTTTTATTCAGCTCTTTCTGAAGCTGGCGAATCATTCTCGGGAATCTGTTAAAAACAGTTTCAACCGGGACCATTCTCATATTCAGAATAATCGATTGCAAATCTCCGGAAATTCTCGTCATTCGTTCAACCGTTTCAGTCAGTTCATTGTGCTCAAGCTCTTTCGCAATCTGCTCGAGACGCCCGCGGTCAATGACAAGCTCTTCAAATAAGTTCATTAAAGAATCAAGCCTGTCAATGTTGACACGAATTGTTTTAGATCCGCCGGCTGAATGCTTCGCCTGTTCATCGTTTTTAGCAGGCTGTTTTTGTTTCTCCTGCTTCGCTGGTACAGCTGCTGCTGGTGAATCTTCTTGCTTAGATTCTTCAGGCTTTTCAGCTGATGTTAAAGGAGCCCCTTGAATGACTTCAACATGCTCAATTTCCGATACGCCATTGATTAATTGTTCAATGTCTTCCGCTGATTGATGTGTTAAGAAACAAACTTGAAAATCAGTTCCAAAATCTTCTGTTTCAAGCACTTCAGCACTTGGAATTGTTTTGGCTACTTCTCCGACTTCATTTAGTTTTTCAAACACCATATAGACACGAACTGCTTTTAACATACAGTTTTCGTTCAGAGAAATCTTGATTTCATATCGTTTGAAGCCTTGCTCCTCCGCTTCTTGTATAACTGTACGTTCAAATTCATCATATTCCCAATCAGATGCTGAACTCTGTACTTCTGCAGGTTCCGCGGAGGCAGCGGATTCAGCGTGCGCACCATTCACATCAAGCTTGGCACTCACTTCTGAGATATCTCTTTTACCATCCCCGCCATCAATAATAGACTGAACCATTGCTTCCAGGTGATCCAGAGCTTCAAACAAAATATCCAGCCAGTCTGAGGTGACTGCCATGTCTCCGTTTCGGATTGCATCCAGCACGTTTTCAAGCAGATGGGTAAGATGTGCTAAATCCGTGTAGCCCATCGTTGCGCTCATTCCTTTTAATGTATGGGCAGCCCTGAATATATCATGTACGAGCTGAAGATCAGTCGGGTCTTTCTCTAAAAGAAGAAGCTTTTCATTACATGTTTGTAAATGTTCTTTACTCTCATCAATAAAGACATCTAAATACTGATTCATATCCATTTGAATCACACCCTCTCTTTTTTCACACAGCTTGTGATGGATGCTGCGATATCTTCCACATGTTTAATCTCATGAATGAGACCCGCTTTAACAGCAGCTTTTGGCATCCCGTATACGACACAAGATTCTTCAGACTCCGCAATGGCTTTCACATTGCCGGCTGTTAGCATGTCCTTTAGCCCAGCAGTGCCGTCACTGCCCATTCCGGTCATGATAACCGCTACTTTTTCATAATCTGTCAGTTTCCCGACAGAACGGAATAAATAATCAGCAGATGGTTTATGACGGCTTGGTGTGTCATGGTTATCAAGCACAATCTGGAGTCCTTCGCTGTTTTTAATAACGGATATGTTTTTTCCGCCCGGTGCTATGTAAACACAGCCGTTAAGAGCTGCTTCACCATCTTTTGCTTCTTTTACCTGAATGTCAGATAAATGATTCAGCCGATCAGCCAAAGAAGCAGTAAACCCTTCAGGCATGTGCTGTACGACAACCACTGGTGCGTTCAAATCCTTAGGGAGCTTCGGTATCACCTTTTGTAACGCCCGTGGACCGCCTGTTGATGTGCCGATACACACAATTTGTCTGCCCGTGCCAGGTTTCGGTTTGCTTAATTCAGGCTTAACGACAGCACGCACAATAGGTTCGGGCCGAACTGTCTGGGAAACAGGACGTTTCCGCTTGCCGGAAAGTCCTGCCGCGACGACACGCTCAACTAATTGTTCTTTAATTTTGTATAAATCCAGAGATATTGAGCCTGATGGCTTTGTGATAAAGTCAAAGGCACCGATCTCCAAACAATTAATTGTGCATTCTTTACCTTTCTCGGTCTGGCTAGACACCATAATGACCGGCAAGTTATAAATCTCAATAATTTTGCGGAGCGTATCTGTCCCATTCATGACCGGCATTTCAACATCTAGAGTAATAACATCCGGTTTTAATAATTCAATCTTCTTAAGCGCTTCTTCTCCGTTTCTCGCAGTTCCGATTACTTCTATCTGCTTTTCTTCGGTCAGAAAATCACTTATCATTTTTCTCATAAAAGCCGAATCATCAACTACAAGCACACGAATCAAATTAAGCCCTCCTCATTAAAAAAGAAGATAATTTCTCAATAAATGTCTGTTTGTCTTCTTTGTGTCTCGTTTCTTCTCTTTCAAACAAGGCGTCCGCTAAAATACGGACTGACCGGCTGGCTTTTGCCTGAGGGCTTTTTATGAAAAAAGGAACCTGTTCGACAACCGCTTTGCTCACGATCACATCGTCAGAAACGGAACCGGCAAACTGAACCTGAACATCCAAAAACATATGAATTGTACGGGAGAGGCGGGCAAAAGCGTCAAGCCCTTCCTTTTGGTCACGGCACCGATTGACAGCCACCTTCATTGAAAGCTTATTTTCTGTCAAAACCAAGTGCTTGACAGCGCTGTATGCGTCCATAATGGCCGTCGGCTCGGGAGTTGTTATAATCAAAATATCTTCTGCTGATAAAATAAAAGGCAGTTGATCTTTTGATAAGCCCGCTCCCATATCAAACAGCACATAATCGAACTGGCTTAATGCATGAGAAAGTTCATTGGCAAAAAACGTCAATTTTCTCTGATCGAGCTGAAACATCACATCAAGACCGGTTCCCCCTGATATATACCGCAAACCCTTTGGGCCAATGGATAATGACTGGAGCAAAGGCTTACGATCGGTTAAAACATCAATTATCGTGGCAGACGATGAATTTCCTATTAATATATCAATGTTCCCCATCCCGATATCAAGGTCGATGAGCAGCACCTTCTTACCTTTATCCTGCAGCGCAAGTGCCATATTTAAGGTAATATTGGATTTTCCGACACCGCCCTTGCCGCTAATGACAGCAAGTGTCTTCGCTTTTTGTGAATAAACCATCGGCAGAACGCGCTCACGTTTTTCCATTTTCGCCCGTAAAGTTGCTGCTTGGTCATATCTGTTCATCTGCACAGCATCCTCACAAAACCAAGTGGAGATACAGTCTGTATATCCTCAGGCACATTCTGTCCGTTTGTCATAAACCCGACACCTATTTTTGATTCTGCCAGTATATTAAATACAGAACCTAAGGAAGTCGTTTCATCTATTTTCGTAAAAATATACTGATTGACAGGGACGGATGAAAACCGTTTGACAATATGCTTCATATCTTCATATTTTGCAGTCGCGGATAAAACAAGAAATGACTGAATGCTGCTCTCAAAAGGAATCGTTTCTTTCAGTTCATCAATGTATTGCGGGTCCTTGAAGTTTCTTCCGGCTGTATCAACAAACACATGATCATACTCAGAAAATAACTCCTTCGCCTGCTGAAATTCTTCTTTTGTATAGCAAACTTCCAGAGGAGCCTGCAGCAGTTCAGCGTATGTTTTCAACTGTTCAACAGCTGCAATACGATACGTATCTGTTGTAATAAAAGCGATTTTTTTATGTTTTTCAAGCATAGATATGGCTGCGAGTTTAGCAAGTGTAGTTGTTTTACCAGCCCCTGTTGAACCAAAGAGAACGATATATTTTGAATGAATTGGCTCCTGCCACTTGTCTGCTGCGGGCAGCATATCGCATAGTATTTCCTGAAGTTTGCCGACAACATTTTCTTCAGTCAAGCCGCCTGCTTCAACAGAGAAGCGAAGCAATTTTTTCAGAGTGTTCGTTTTCGTAGACTCTTTGATCCCTGTTTCTTGCAAAAGCTTTTCTGCTTTTCGCAGCGGCTCAGGAAGTACAGATTGATATGCTGAAAAATCACCTAGCTCCTGTTGCGCCGGAATTTGAGGGGGATATGTTCTCTCCTCTATTTTCGGACTGCTGACCGGAGTTTTTAATGTTTGTTTCGGTTCAGCTGCCTTCTGAGGCGTTTTTTTCTCAAGAAAGTCCTGATCCAATACGGCGATTACTTCAACAGCAGGCTTGTTGACGAGGCCAAACCATTTTCGCTTTTTAATTTTTTTCGAATTTAATATGACCGCTTCATTACCTAACTCTTTTCTGATGAGAAGTGCCGCTTCTTGCATTGAAGCAGCAGTAAATTTTTTTATTTTCATTAAATATCCACCACTCCAATGCTTTGTACCTCAACATTCGCCTCAAGTTCGTTATAAGAGAGTACCGGAAGATCAGGGAAGTACCGTTCCAGAAGCTGCTTCACATACATTCTGACAGGCGGCGAGCAAAGAAGAATCGCGGTTTCCTGACGTAATGAGAGCTGTTCAGCTTCTTTGGCGACAGAGCGCACTATACTTTCTGAAATATCTGGTTCAAGCGATAAATAATTCCCATGTTCCGTCTGCTGCACACCGTCTGCTATTGCCTTTTCTACACGGCCCGAACAAGTAACAACCTTCAACACTTCATTTTCTTTGGCAAACTGGGCTGTAATTTGTTTAGCAAGCGCTTGTCTTGTATACTCTGTCAAAAGATCAGAATCTGTTGTTAATTTCCCATAGTCAGCAAGCGTTTCAAAAATCGTTACTAAGTTTCGAATTGAAACTTTTTCTTTTAAAAGCTTAGCAAGCACTTTCTGAATATCACCGACAGACAATGGATTCGGCGTAACCTCTTCAACCAGGACTGGATACGATTCTTTCAAGTGATCGATCAGCTGTTTTGTCTCCTGCCTTCCGATCAATTCGTGGGCATGCTGCTTAATTTTCTCCGTAATATGCGTTGAAACGACTGATGCAGGATCAACTACTGTATAACCAAGCATGTCGGCTTCATCCTTTACCGCTTCGCTAATCCATTTAGCCGGCAGACCGAATGAAGGCTCCACTGTTTCAATCCCTTCAATGAGATCGTCCTCAGGAGTAGGCGACATCGCTAAATAATGATCAAGCAACAGCTCGCCTTTTGCTACTTCGTTTCCTTTAATTTTCAATCGGTATTCATTAGGCTGCAACGCTATATTATCTCTGATTCGCACGACAGGAATGACAAGCCCGAGTTCCAAAGCCAACTGACGGCGTATCATAACAATTCGGTCTAATAAATCACCGCCTTGATTGGCATCAGCAAGCGGTATCAGGCCATATCCAAACTCAAATTCTATCGGATCTATATGCAGAAGCTGAACAACACTTTCAGGGCTTTTAAGCTCGTCCACCTCAGCCTCTTCCTCAAGAATCTCATCCACTTCTTCTTTTTCCTTACCTGATTTAGATAGTGTATATGCGCCAAAAGCAAGCAATCCCGCAAGCGGCCCCGTCAGAAGGATGCCGATCGGAGTGAAAATACCTAAAAGCATGATCGTAGCTGCTGCGACGTATAAAAGCTTTGGATACGCAAACAGCTGGCCTGTAATGTCATGCCCTAAGTTTCCTTCAGAGGCAGCTCTTGTGACCACAATACCCGTAGCCGTAGAAATTAACAGTGCCGGGATTTGCGAAACAATTCCATCCCCTACAGTCAGCATCGTAAAGTGTGAAGCAGCCTCTTGAATGGACATGCCCTGCTGAAGCATTCCGATCACGATTCCGAAAATAATATTGATCATCACAATGATGATTCCGGCAATGGCGTCACCTTTTACAAATTTACTGGCACCGTCCATTGCTCCATAAAAGTCTGCTTCTCTTGCCACTTTTTCGCGGCGATGCTTCGCTTCCTGTTCGGTAATCATCCCTGCGTTTAAATCAGCATCAATACTCATCTGCTTCCCCGGCATTGCGTCCAGCGTAAACCTTGCTGCAACCTCGGAAACACGTTCAGCACCTTTTGTAATGACGATAAACTGAATAATAATAATGATGATAAATACAACGAGTCCAACTAATACATTTCCGCCGACAACGAAATTTCCGAAAGTCTCGACGACTTTCCCTCCTTCACCGTGTGAAAGAATTGAACGGGTAGTTGAGACGTTCAAGCCCAAACGAAATAGGGTCAAAAGCAGCAACAGTGACGGAAAAATCGAAAACTGAAGCGCTTCCTGCATATTCATTGTGGTGAGAAGCACGATCAACGCAAGAGAAATATTAATAATGATCAAAATACTTAACAGCCATGGAGGAAATGGAATCACCAGCATCGCCACAATGAGGACAACACTTATTAAAACGGATAAATCTCTTGTTGACATGCTGTTTTTTCTCTCCTTTTAAATCGAAAAATTCAATATACTTTTTGTTTTGTTTTATATACGTAAGCCAGAATTTCTGCTAAAACTTTAAAAAATTCTTCCGGCACTGCCTGGTCAATTTCCACTTGATCATATAACGCACGGGCAAGCGGTCTGTTTTCTACCATCATGACATCATGCTCTTTAGCAATTTTCCTGATTTTTAACGCAAGGTGGTCGACGCCTTTTGCAACAATATAAGGTGCGTCCATTTTTTCTTCATCATATTTCAAAGCAATCGCATAGTGAGTCGGGTTTGTGATAATGACATCTGCTTTTGGAACTTCCTGCATCATCCGCCTCATCGCCATTTCCCGCTGTCTTTGTTTAATTTTAGACTTGATAATCGGGTCTCCTTCAGATTTTTTGTACTCATCTTTTATATCTTGTTTTGACATTTTGATATTTTTCTCATAGTCAAATCTCTGATATAAATAGTCGAGACCCGCAAGAATCAACAATGCACCTGCACCGCTTAGTCCCATCCACAAAGTGAGTTTTGAAACAAAAGAAAGTGCCTCTTCGGGTGTCAGGAGAGGAAGCCGGAGAATTTCTCCATAATGCAGCCAAAGCACAGCAAAAGCCGCAAAACCGACGACTACGATTTTCAAAATTGATTTAATCAGCTCTACAATCGCCCTCATACTGTATATTCGTTTAAAGCCTTTGATCGGATCCAGTTTTTCAAGCTTAGGCTGTATCACTTCAGCAGAAAATAAGAACCCAACCTGCATATAGTTGCTTACGACTCCTGCAACAAGAGCAACAAGCAAGATCGGTGCGAGTATCATGCCCATATCCTTTAATAAGCTGACAAACAATGTATGCACATTTGATTCTGAGAGCTTCATTGTGAGCGATTCGGTATAAAATGTTTCTATGAATGACAGCAGCCTGTCTCTCATATACGGACCAATTGCAATAAGCGAAAGGAATATTACCAGTAAAGAAACGGCGGTATTGACATCCGAGCTTTTGGCTACCTGCCCTTTTTTTCGCGTATCCTTCCGTTTTTTCGGAGTGGCTTTTTCTGTCTTCTCTCCCGCAAAAAACTGCAGGTCAACTCTAAGCTTCATTAAGAAACACCGACCAATGCTAAAAGATTCCGCATCGTTTCAATCGTTAAACTGAAAACATTCCGGACAACGACGAAGATAACGGACATACATACAATGAGCATAATGAAACTGACAGCGATCTTTAAAGGCAGACCGACCACAAATACATTTAACTGCGGAACAGTTCGAGCCACGATACCTAATGCTAAATCAACTAGAAACAAACTGGCCACAACCGGCGCTGACATTTGAAAAGCGATAATAAACATTGCATTAAAGCTTTTCGCAATAAAATAGGCAAACTTTTCATCGCCGAAATTCGGAAATGCCTGATCAACTGAAATATACTGAAAGCTGTAGTAAATACCATCCAGCAACAAATGGTGGGCATTAACACTCAGCATAAACAAAAGTGCCATCGTATAGATAAACTGGCCAATCAACGGACTTTGTGCACCGGTTTGCGGATCAATAACGTTTGCTATTGAAAATCCCATTTGAAAATCAATAAACGAGCCGGCTATCTGCACTGCGGCAATCATCATATAAGCAATTAAACCCAGACATAGGCCGACCAAAGCTTCTTTAAACGCCAAAAGCATATAGTGCTCATCTATCTCCAAAGAGGGCGGTTTATCAATGGTGCTGAAACAAATGACCGCAAGAAAAAAAGCAAAACCTATGCGATGAACAGCTGGCACATTTCGATGTCCAAATAGCGGAATCGTTACAAAAAAAGCAGAGATTCTAATAAAAACCAATAAAAAAGCAGGAAATAAGTCAATAATTGAATTCATCTCTACATTACCCTGCAAAACGATTTAAATTAGAAAACAGCTCTGTTGTAAATGAAAGAATCGTCGACAGCATCCACGGACCAAAAAAAATGAGAGCCAGGAGAACCGCCACGATTTTCGGAATAAACGCCAAAGTCTGTTCCTGGATTTGAGTTGTCGCCTGAAATATGCTGACAATTAAACCGACCAGTAAAGCAATAGCCAATAATGGCCCGCTGATCAGCAGCGTTACGTATACGGCTTTTTCCGCCATAGAAATTACAAATTCTGAACTCACGTTTAGCACCTACCCTAAAAGCTCTGAAGCAAAGATTTCACAATTAAATACCAGCCGTCTACCAAAACAAAAAGTAATATTTTAAAGGGCAGAGAAATCATAACTGGAGGCAGCATCATCATTCCCATTGACATCAAGACGCTCGCCACTACCATATCTATAATTAAAAAAGGGATAAAAATCATAAAACCTATTTGAAATGCTGTTTTAAGCTCCGATATGGCAAAAGCCGGAACCATTGTTGTTAACGGAATATCCTTTAATGATTCAGGTTTATCCATTTTCGCGTAATTCATAAACAGCGCCAGATCCTTCTGCCTTGTGTGTTTACTCATAAATTCTTTAATCGGTTCCTCAGCTTTCGTATACGCTTCATCCAAGCTGATTTTGTTGTCCATTAATGGGGTCAGCGCTTCTTTATTAATTTCTGAAAAAGTAGGAGCCATAATAAAAAATGTTAAAAACAGCGCAAGCCCGATTAGAACCTGGTTTGGGGGCATAGATTGCGTCGCAAGTGAAGTTCTGACAAATGACAGAACAATGACGATGCGAGTAAAACAAGTCATAAGAATCAATATTCCAGGCGCCACTGAAAATACAGTTAACAATAATAGTAATTTAACAGTCGAACTTACGTTTTCCGGATCGCTTGAACTGAAAATATTTATAAACTCATTCATGATGACGTGGGCCTTTCTTCTTTCCTTCAGAACGGTTTTGTTTTAACTCTTCAAGTTGCTCTTTTAATGCTTTTGAAAATGAAGGCAGTTTTTGCTGCGGCTGATGTTCAGAACTCTTAAGCGGCTTCACAAACTTTTGCCACTCTATTTTGCTTGACATTGCCTCTTCATGCTGACTGAGAATGACTTCAATCTCTTTTTCATCCTCAATTTCTTTCAGCAGCTGGATCGTCTCTCCTACACCGACGACGAGCACACTTTTCCCAACCTTGATCAATTGTATGGATCTGTTCTGGCCGACCGATGTGCCGCCAATATTTTCAACATATTGAAAAGGCTTTAGGAGCCGATTTCTTTTGTTCATGAGCTTAACCAGCCCGTAAATCAGCACGATAACAAACAATAAAGCGAAAATCATCTTTACAAAATCAAAAGCTGAGACAGAAGGAGCAGCCGCTCCCTCCGTCTCATCAGCAGTTTTTGTTGTTTTTTCTTTCTTTTGCTCTGACTTATCTGCAGTTTTTTCATCTTTCTTTTGAAACCATTCGTTTACAGTTGAATTATCAGAGTCTGCCGCGGCAGCAGCAATCGGATGTACACTCAATAAAACGAAAAAACAAATAAAAACGATAAAATATTGACTCTTTTTCAACAGTCGTACACCCTTTAACTTAATGTTTTGTTGATTGCTTCAAGCACACGGTCAGCTTGGAAAGGTTTCACAATGAAATCCTTAGCGCCGGCCTGAATGGCATCAATAACCATTGATTGCTGTCCCATAGCAGAACACATGATGATTCTTGCCTGCGCATCAATTTGTTTAATTTCTTTTAATGCTGTAATACCATCCATTTCTGGCATCGTGATATCCATAGTAACAAGGTCAGGTGAATGCTCTTTATATTTCTCTACCGCTTGTGCTCCATTTTCAGCTTCCGCCACAACTTCAAAACCATTTTTAACTAAAATATCTTTAATCATCATTCGCATAAATGCTGCGTCATCTACAATTAAAATTCTATGTGCCATAATCTATCTCTCTCCTTGTGTTTCGTTATTTTAAATTATTAATGCGCTCTGCCTGGCTTAAAATGTCAGTGACTCTTACTCCGAAGTTTTCTTCAATGACAACGACCTCGCCTTTGGCAACGATACGCTGATTAACTAAAATATCTACAGGCTCACCGGCTAATTTATCAAGCTCGATAATACTTCCGGCAGAAAGCTCTAAAATCTCTTTTACGCTTCTCTTCGTTCTGCCAAGCTCAACAGTAATCGAAAGCGGGATATCCAAAAGCATATCCAGATTATGAATAGGGGCTTGTACAGCTTCGTTTGGATCAAACGCGGAAAATTCCACCGGTGAAACCTGAACTGGCGCTGCTTTTTTTGCTGTTCCCTGCCTTTTTGGCGGCTGCTGCTGTTGCTTCGGTTCAATACGCGGCTCTGGCGTCACAGGCTCTTTCGGCTGTTCGTATGTAACTTCAGGCTGCACCGTTTCTTCTTCCTCTGCACTTTCTGAGTTCATAAGGCTTGAAATTAAATCTTTCGCAAATGTCAATGGGTAAAGCTGCATAATGCTGGAGTCTATTAATTCTCCCACCTTTAAGTTGAAAGAAACTTTCACCAGCATTTCATCATCAGGAATACGGTCTGTACCCTTTTCTTCAGTAACATCCAACAATTCAACCCGAGGAGGTGAAATATCAATTTTTTTACTGAATACAGTAGACATTGATGTGGCAGCCGATCCCATCATTTGGTTCATTGCTTCTTGAACCGCACTTAAATGGATTTCACCCAGTGAAGGGTCCGCACCTTTTCCGTCTCCCCCGATCATTAAGTCCGCAATGATCGCCGCGTCACTTTGTTCCACGACTAACAGGTTGCTTCCGCTGAAGCCCTCCGTATAATTCACTTCAATCGCTACATACGGTTCAGGAAACGCATCGCTGATTTTACTTCTTGGAATGACCGTTACGCTTGGAGTCGTAATATCGACCTTTTGATTTAAAAGCGTTGACAGTGCTGTCGCAGAACTGCCGAATGAAATATTACCGATTTCACCGATCGCATCACGCTCCATTTCCGATAAGTCATCTACTTCCGGAATCTCTGGCTCATCAAGCGTGCTGCCAGTACCGTTAAGAAGCGCGTCAATCTCATCTTGAGATAATCTATTATTCTCCATCTTGTTCACCTCTTATGTCGTGATCTAAAATTTGCACTGCCTGTTTTCGATTCACCCGGCCGGCTTGTCCTAAAAATTTCGGCTTATCTCCGACCAATACAGTAAGAGGATCCGTGACTGATTTGTCCAAAGTTATGCAGTCTCCGACTTCTAAACTTAAAAACTCTTCTATCGTCAGTTCAGATGTGCCGAGCTCGGCCACGACAGGTATTTGTGCTGTCATGATACGTTTTTCAAGCGACTTTGTTTCCTCAGGCTTTGGCTCATTTCGGTCTGATTGCATCCAATAGTGGACTGAAAGCTTCGGTATGAGCGGCTCGAGTACAATATGCGGGATACAGAGATTAATGACACCGCTGATTTCACCAATTTGAGTATTGAGCGAGATCACCACGACTGTTTCATTAGGAGATACCATCTGAACAAATTGCGGATTCACTTCAAACTCAGTCATTTCCGGTTCAATATCAGCAATTGACTGCCAAGCTTCTTTATAATTACCCAGTGCATTTTCAAATAAATTAGAAATGATTTTTGTTTCAATTTCTGTCAAACTGTCAACCTTGTTATGACTGATTCCAATCCCGCCCATGACTCGATCCATCATCGTATAAGCTATCGTGGGGTTGACCTCCATCATAATTCTTCCTTCCATCGGATGAACATCAAATAGATTCAGAATCGTCATGTTTGGAATCGATCTGATAAATTCCTCATACGGAACCTGATCAACAGAACTGACAGATATGTGAATATAGGTTCTGAGCTGAGCAGAAAAATGAGTGGTAAGAAGTCTTGCAAAATTGTCATGAATTCTCGTTAAACTGCGGATCTGATCCTTAGAAAACCGCAGCGCACGTTTGAAATCATAAACCTTGACTTTCTTCTCTTTTTCTTCTTTTTTCAGCTCTTCAGCGTCCATTTCACCAGTTGATATTGCAGAGAGCAGTGCATCTATTTCATTTTGGGAGAGAACTTCTCCTGACATTTTCCTCACCTCCGTATTCTGTCAAATTATGCTTTATTGCAGATTAAAGGAGGTAATATACACTTTTTCTACTTTTCCTTCTTGGAGGTAGCTATTTATTTTATCTTTTAGTTCCTTCTTAAAGGTTTCTTTTCCCTTGTCTCCCTCAATCTGATCAGCATTCGTATCAGCCAGCAGTGATATAACAGCGTCTTTCACTTGGAAATCACGTTTCTCAAGTTCTTCTTTTGATTTATCAGAATCGGTTTCAAGTTTAATAGCAAGACGGATAATGTTATCAGACTTTAAATTTGTTGTGATCTCTTCTACATCAACAGAAGACGCAACGATTTCATCAATACTTTTTTTCGCTTCACTTTTTTCGGACTTTCCGCCTAAAACAAAATAAGCCGCCGCCCCGAGAGCACCAATTACGATAAGAATAATTAGTAATATGATCATTAACTTTTTCTTCATTCCGGTTCCTCTATTCCTTGATCCATTGCAAATATTTGTATTTTTCGGTAGAAAGCTGCGATCTTTTCCAGAACAGCTTCTTCATCTTCTTTTACTACAAACTTCTTACCATTTGACAGAGTAATTGTAGTATCCGGAAAACATTCAATCTGTTCAATAAATAGCGCATTCAGTGTAAAGGGCTGCCCGTTCAAACGGGTTACTTTAATCATAAAACAGCGGAGAAGCGATTACTCGCCTCCCCTCCCTCCTTAACGTTTAAGGTTAACCAGTTCTTGAAGGATTTCATCAGATGTTGTAATAATTTTTGAGTTTGATTGGAATCCGCGCTGGGCTACGATCATTTCAGTAAATTCGTCAGTTAAATCGACGTTAGACATTTCGAGAAATCCTGATTTAAGAGCACCAGTTCCGCCGTCACCAGGCTGGTTCGCTGCACTGGCCGTTCCAGAGTTTAAAGATTCACGGTATAGGTTGCTTCCGATTTTATCCAATCCATCACTGTTGGCAAAAGTAACAATCCCGATTTGTCCCCCGTCTTGTGATTGACCACCGGCATCAACAATTGACACCTTTCCATCAGAACCAATGCTAAAGCTTTGAGCATCAGTAGGAATTTTAATTGTTCCGCCATTCATATTTAGTACATGGTAGCCATCACCTGTAACCAGTGTTCCAGTATTATCTAAATAGAAGTTCCCTGCTCTTGTATAAGCTGTCCCGTCACCTGTATCAATTCGGAAGTAACCGTCGCCGTCAATTGCTAAATCAAGTGTTCTTCCTGTGCTTTGTGTCGCGCTTGTTGAATGAATTGTATCAATTGTGCCAGATGATGAACCTAAACCGATTTGCTTAGAGTTTGTTCCGCCGATTGTTGCACCAGCAGCAGAACCGCCGGCAATGGTTTGGCTTACCATATCTTTAAAGGTCACACGGCTCTTTTTGAATCCTACTGTATTTACGTTGGCAATGTTGTTACCGATTACGTCAAGCTTTGTTTGAAAGTTCTTCATACCGCTGATTCCAGAATAAAGTGAACGTAACATAATATATTCCCCCAGATGTTTTTATTTAGATGATTGTCCCACAGACATGACATTCGCAGGACTGATCTCGGTCCCATCATCAAGAACGAGATAATAATTTCCTTTAAAATGTTTAACAGAGCTTACTGTGCCTGTTTTATCTGTTGCACTTTTACCATCAGTCCAAGATACTTCTTTTCCCATCCAATCAACATACGTTGTAAACGGATCTTGGTTTTCAACGAATTGAGTCATTGTCGTATTCAGATTCATCATTTGCTCCAAGCTTGAAAAAGTCGCCATCTGGCTGATAAATTCTTTATCGTCAATCGGGTTAAGCGGATCTTGGTTTTGAACTTGAGTCATTAATATTTTTAAAAACTCGTCTTTCCCCAAGCTGCTGTTGTTCGTCGACACAGTGTTCGTTTTTTCAGGCAGTTTATATTCTGAACTTATAGAAGTCATTCTTCTTCCTCCATTTCAACCATCGACACTTCATCGAGCAGATCGCCAAAATCATTTGATTGCTTTTTCTGTCTTTGCTGTCTCTGCCCCTCTTGCTGCTGTTTCTGTTCATCAGCAAGCTGGCCGTATATCGGTTGATCCCCGCTTTGGACCGGAAGAGTAAAACGGTCAATTTGGACGGCCATATTCGGCAATGATTGCTTCAGCTGAGGAAGATGCTGTTCAAGCAATTCTTTTGCTGATTGGCTAGATGCTATGATTTTACTCTGAAACATTCCATTTTCATTTGTCAGCTTGATTGTGACAAATCCTAAATGTTCAGGGTTCAGCCGAATAGTGAAACTTCCCGTCGATCTGCCGAAAGGCGTATATTTCATCTGCTTCCACGCATTAATCACTTGATCAGCCACCGTTTTTGTTTCGGTATTTGGTATATCAGATGACATCTGCTGCAGATCAAGTGTTTGAACTCCTCCTATGCCCCGATACCCCGAAAACAGCATTCGGAGTCCTGATTTACTATCTACAGGCTGAATACTTCCAGAAACATCCGATGCATTTTTGCTGGATGAACTCTGCGAGAGCGGTGTGAGAACACGCTTCCCAAAGTCTTGTGATGATTCGGATGATTTCGATAACAAGAAGGCTTTCAGCTGGCTTTCAGCTAAACTCCATTCTTTGGTCCCTTTTTGAGGAAGCATAGACATTTGATCCATTAAGCTTTGAAAACTTTTCAGCTCTGACGCTGTCATCGAGTAAAGTTTTGAACTTGACTCAGCTTTAGTGAATATTTGCTGTTTAAGATCCTGAATTAGTTGTTGAGATACACCCTTCTTTTCTAATGCAGAAAGGAATTGATCTCCATTTTGGTAAATGGCATGAGCTTCATTGCCATTCCCGCGATCAGTCAGCTTATTCCCTTCTACGAGCTGGCTAATGAACATCTGGATATAGATAAGCTCTTTAGCAGGCTCGGATACTTCATTTTCCTGATTTGATTGCTCTTTATCAGACTTCAGTGCTCCATTAATGTCAGAAGCAGAATCATTGGCACTCAGAGCCGTTTTAGCTTCTGAAAAGATTTTCTCCGTTTCTGTGAGCAATTGATCCGTCCCGCCTGACATTTTTGATTCAACTGCTTGCAAAAGATTTTGCAACATTTGCAGAGCATTCGCATCCAATTGCTTCCCTGTCAGTTTGCTTAATGTTTGCAAAAGATCCGCATTTTGTTTGTCTTGATCTTCAGGACTTGCATTTAGCCATTCACCGATCTTTTTAAGCGCATCTGCTAAAAGCTGATCTTCGGAATTAGGAGTACCCTTTCCTTGTTCTGAAAGTTCCTTCAATCCAGCCTCAGACATAAGCCAGTTTTGAAAAACTCCCTGGCTACTTTTCATGTTTTTAGCGGCAGAACCCGTTGTGGTTTGCAGCAAAGGTCCGGCTAATTCAAGCAGCTTCACCTTTCATTCCCCCTATTCTTGGCTGGCAGCAATTTTTTCTGTATAGGTTGCTGCTTGCTCAGGAGTCATTTTCGCCAATATGTCAGCAAGCTGCTTTTTGCTTAGGCCATTCAATATTTTCAGTGCTTCTTGCTCCTTTAATTGGGCAATAATTTTAGCAGCCTTTCCGCTGTCCATGCTTTTGTACACACTGATCACTTTGTCATTTTCAGAAGAAGCTTTCGAGTCTGCTGATCCTTCAGTATGATCTTCTGATGACTTTTTTTGATCCTCAGCCGTCTTTTCAAGTGAACGGATCTTTTGATTGAGCCTGTCGATTTCTGATTTACTTGTTTCTAAATCTTTATTCAATATACTGATTTCACTTTTTTGATCCTTAATGGTCTTTTCCAGAGCTGCCGTATTACTGCTATCCTTACTTGATGCTGCGCCTTTTTTATTTTCGGTTTCAGGGACCAATTCTTTAAGAACCGGCGTTTTTGCCGCAGCATCCTGTATCGGCTTTAAGACATCGATACCAGCAGCCCAAAGAACAATCCCCCCTGCGATTAATAGAAACATCAGCGGGAGGATAATGATAAGCAAAACCGAACGGAACTTACCTGATTCTTTCTTTTTGCCGGACATTACATTCGCTCCTAATGGCCTTGAATCATAAACTGCTTAATCGAAATATCGTCCATTTCTTTCATTTCTGCAGCTTTATCTTCAAGAGCAAACATTTTAAACTGTTTTTCACGCATTTTTTCAAACTTTTTCACTTCAATGTTTTTCTCTGTCAAAATTTCTTGTTTTTGATTCATTTGATTTCTTTTCATAATGACAAGCTTTTGATAGTGATAGATCGTATTATCAAGATTTGAGACAAATTGTTGGTAGTGCCTCATTTCTTGTACACTCATGCCGCTTTTTAATTTCTTTTCCTTATCTTGTTCCAGCAATTCTTTTTTACTCATATTCTCATATAATTTTTCAGCAACGTTTTCAAATTCAGAAACTGATTGCTGATACTCGGATAAGGATTGGTCTTTTTCATTTTCTTTTAGTTCCAGCAGCTTTTGGAATCTAAATTGATAAGCCACGTTTATTCCTCATTTCCTGTCAAACTAGTTAATGCAGCAATGCTTTCTTCCAATAAAGCCGGTTCGTCTGTTCCCTGCTTTAAAAATTGAATAAGCTGCGGATAAAATTGTATCGCTTCATCAATTTCTCTGGATGATCCTCTTTTGTAAGCTCCGATATTAATGAGATCTTCCGAATTTTGATATGTCGATAAAAGTTCACGGAATTTATTTGCCGCATCCAGATGCTGTTTTGTTGAAATGTTTGACATCACCCTGCTGATGCTTTTTAGTACGTTAACTGCAGGAAACTGGCCTTTATTGGCAAGCGCCCTGTCCAACACAATATGTCCGTCTAAAATTCCGCGTACAGTATCGGCAATCGGCTCATTCATGTCATCCCCGTCTACCAACACTGTATAAAATGCCGTAATGGTTCCATGCTCGTTTGCACCCGTTCGTTCTAGTAAACGAGGTAAAATAGCGAACACTGAAGGTGTATAGCCTTTTGTCGTCGGAGGCTCCCCAGCAGCCAGTCCAATCTCTCGCTGCGCCATTGCCACCCTTGTAACAGAATCCATCATAAACATGACATTTTGGCCTTTATCTCGGAAATACTCGGCAATGGCAGTCGCTGTATATGCCGCTTTCAATCTCATTAATGCTGGCTGGTCTGAGGTGGCAACGACTACAATCGATCGTTTCAGCCCCTCTTTCCCCAGATCTTTTTCAATAAACTCCCGAACCTCTCGTCCGCGTTCTCCGACAAGTGCAATGACGTTTAAGTCAGCCTCTGTCTGCTTGGCGATCATCCCCATTAAGGTGCTTTTTCCGACACCGCTTCCTGCAAAAATTCCAATCCGCTGGCCTTTACCGACTGTCAGCAAGCTGTCAATTGATCTGACTCCAACACCCATCTTTTCACGGATAGGCGGCCGTTTCATCGGGTTGGGCGGTGATTGCTCCGTTGATACAGGCGAAAGCCCTTTCGGCAGAAGTTTTCCGTCAAGCGGTTCTCCAAAAGCATCGATGACTTGTCCAATCAGTCCGGTTCCAACTTTAACCCGAAGTGATTCCCCAGTAGCTTCTACAATGCTGCCAGGTGCAATGCTCGCAGCCTCTAAATAAGGCATAAGCAAAATATTTTCTTCCTGGAAGCCGACTACCTCAGCTTTAATGACTTTCCCAGATTGTCCTTTTGCATAAATCAGGCACACGTCGCCAATTGAGCTTGCTGGCCCTTTTGATTCAATCATCAGGCCGATGACCCGCTTGACTTTTCCGTACCGTTTATACGAGTCTGTCATTTCTATACAATCTATCAGACTCTGTGTCTTCATTCAGCTGCACCTGCTTCCAGCGCTGTCAGAAGTTTATCTTTCAATTGCATCAATTGTGTGTCAACACTCGCATCTACCCTGCCAAAAGGAGTTTCAATATAACAGGTTCCTTTTTGAGCTTTTTCATCAGCATATATGCCAAGCCGACATTCTTTATAAAGAAGCTGCTGGATTTCATCTTTTTGCTGAAAGATTGTCTCATAGTAATATGGATCAACATAAATTGATATATCGTCATATTCCTTCACTTCGTTTATAACCTGTTGTACAAGCAGGAGGAAAGCCTCTTTATCATCAGACTTTTGCTGCCAAACTTTTTTTGCTAGGGCAACGGCAAGCTCAACGATTTCTTCATTAGCGTCTTCAAGCTTGTTCTCAACAGCTTTTCTGGACATTTCAGTTATACTGTTTGCTTGGCCGATCAGTTCTGCATACTGTTTCATTGCCTCAGCTTTGCCCAGCGCTACTCCTTGTTCAAAGCCCTCGGCTTTTGCTTCTTCAATAAGCTTCTGTTTTTCAGCCGCCCAATCGTTTTTCTCCTGTTCAATTTGACGGCGAATATTTTCTATATGACTGTTTGCCTGCTCAGAAATCCGATCAGCTTCCTCTTTCACTCGGGCCATAAGCGCCTCCGGGTTCTCTTCAGCCTGCAAAAGGTGAGAATGATCAATACGCACCTCTTGTATAGAAAGTTTTCTTTTTTCCTTTTGTGGAGAAATAGATGATTCTTGTTTAATGATATTAGACAATAATATCATCCCCTCCGCCTCTTGCTATTACAATTTCACCGGCTTCTTCAAGCTTTCTGACGATACTTACAATTCTCGATTGAGCTTCTTCTACATCTTTCAAGCGTACAGGGCCCATAAATTCCATTTCTTCTTTGAAGGTTTCAACCATACGCTGTGACATATTGTTGAACACAATTTCTTTGACTTCCTCGCTTGCAACCTTTAATGAAAGGAGCAAATCGTCGTTCTCAACATCGCGAATGACTCTCTGAATGGCACGGTTATCAAGTGTGACAATATCTTCGAAGACAAACATCCGCTTTTTAATTTCTTCAGCAAGATCGGGATCCTGAATTTCCAATGAATCCAAGATCGTCTTCTCTGTCCCTCTGTCTACCCCGTTTAACACTTCCACAACAGCTTCAATTCCGCCTGTTTGTGTATAATCCTGAGTAAATGCAGAAGATAATTTTTGTTCCAGAATCCGTTCTACCTCATTAATTATTTCTGGAGATGTTCTATCCATAACCGCGATTCTTCTCGCAACCTCAGCCTGTACTTCCGGATTCAGCTCGGATAAAATCTGCCCGGCCTGCACTGGATCTAAATAAGACAAGATTAACGCCATCGTCTGCGGATGCTCTTGCTGGATAAAATTCAAAATTTGTTCAGGCTCCGCTTTTCTGGCAAAATCAAATGGTTTAACCTGCAAAGAAGAAGTCAGCCTGTTTAGAATGTTCTCCGCCTTATCCTCTCCAAGCGCCTTTTCCAGAACTTGTCTTGCATAGCTTAAACCGCCTTGAGAAATATAATCTTGCGCAATGGCTATATTATGAAATTCTTCTATGATTTCATCCTTTTTTTGATGATCGACGCTTCGAACACCTGATATTTCCAGAGTAAGCCTTTCAATTTCTTCATCGGTTAAGTGCTTATAGACAGAAGCTGACACATCTAACCCCAAGGAAATCATGAGAATGGCTGCTTTTTGTTTTCCTGTAAGCTTATCTTGATCACGTCTCGCCATTTCTAATTCCTCCTAATCCTCGGCCAGCCAGCTTCTCAGCAGTTTTGCAAAATCTTCCGGCTTGTCTTTCGCCATCTTTTCAAGCTGTTTTCGTCTGACTGATTCCGCTGTTTCATTTTCCTCTTCGTTGATATCAGGCAAATTGATTGGTTCTTGAGGAACCTCATACTCATATTCCTCAAATTCATCCTCTTGCGCCCGTTTCTTTCTGATAAGCATAATGATCAGAACAATGATCGCTGCGATTAAAACACCGCCTACAATATATGCCCACAGCGGGATACCTGAGGATTTTACCGTATTTGTATCCAAATTGACTTTGCCGTCGAATGGCTGAACGGAGACAACAATCTTATTATTGATATCAGCATCAGATAAATTCTGGTTTTGCGTTTCGTCTTTATCCAAAGATGTTCTGACTACAGTTGAAAGGATTTTTTGTATATCATCCTGTCTTTCAGTTGATAGCGACGCTGTGTTTTTGGCATCAGGCGGCTCTACCATTACTTGAATCCCTAAATCTCTGACCTTATAAGGACTTTCAGCGATTTCTTTATGAATTCGGTTAACCTCGTAATTGATTTTGTTGCTGTTTTTTTCGTAGTTTCCGCTTTCGGTATTTTCACCGTCAGCCTTATAATTTGTTACATCTTCCTCGCCGGTTCCGGCAGTTCCGCCGTTGGCTGCACCGTCGCCCTGATATGTTTCAGATACCTTTTCAGCGCTGACTGCAATGCCTTCCATGTTTTCTTTATCCACAGGTTCGACAATGTCTTCTGTCCGATTTTCTTTTGTGAAATCAATGTCTGCTGTAACGGAGACAACGACTTTATCTTGGCCCATCATCGTACCAAGAAGTGACTGTACATGTTTTTGAATGTCTTTTTCAACTTGAGACTTAATTCCTTGCTGAGAAGAATAACTATCCGCGTAGGACCCTGCATCACTGTCTGATTTATCGTAGTATGTAGAATTTTGATCCATGATGACGATGTTATCTTCTTTTAGGTTCGGCACGCTTTTAGATACCAGATGATATAATCCGTTGATCTGGCTTTGATCAAGTGTATAACCCGGTTGAATCTGCAAAACGATTGATGCAGATGCTGCAGATTGCTCTTCACCGACAAACACCGCGTCTTTCGGGAGATTAATCATTACTTTTGAACTTTTAATACCGTCCATTTCATTGATCAAGTTTGACAGTTCTGTCTGTGTAGCTTTTACTTTCACCATATCAAACTCATTGTCTGTCAAACCAAAGCCGGCATTCTGTCCAAAAAATGAATAATCAATTGATCCGGTTTTAGGAAGTCCTTCTGCAGCCATCTGCACTTTCAAAGAATCAACCTGATCCTCCGGAACACTAATCACTGTACCGCCATTCGAAAGTTCGTTTGGCACTTTTTTTGCATCCAATTCTTCTTTGATTTGTCCTGCTTCTTCGGCAGACAAATCTTTGTACAGCGGCGCCATTTTAGAATTTGAAGCAAAAACACTAATAATAATTCCAATAATAATAATTGCCGCTAAAGCACTAACCATTAAAATCTTTTGTAATTTAGATCTATTTTTCCAAAACTCACTCGTTTTGTTTTTCATTTGCATTAGAGTACGATTCATGTTAACCCCCGGTCACTCCACTCTTTCTCTAAATCCCCCTACATTTGCATTCTCATAATCTCCTGATAAGCTTCCACAGCTTTATTGCGGAACTCTGTTGCTGCAGTTAGAGAGATGCTAGCTTTTTGAGCAGCGATCATGACCTCATCAAGATTTACATCTTTTCCTGCAGCCAAGGCATTAGTCATGTTGTCAGAAGCTACTTGGGACTCATTTAACGAACTAATAGAGTTTTTTAAAAGCTCCGAAAAGCTTGTTTGATTTGAAGAATCTGTTTTTTGGCTATTGTTTACTTGATTTGTTGCATTTTGAGTGTTTTGAGTATTTTGAACCTGAAAAGGAGAAATTGCATTAATCACATTCATTCACCTACTTTCCGATTTCTAACGCCTTCATCAGCATTCCCTTTGTGGCATTCATCGCCGTGACATTCGCTTCATATGACCTGGTGCTGCTGACAAGATCAACCATTTCCTTTAATGGATCAACATTAGGCTTTTGTACATATCCATCAGCGTTTGCATCAGGGTCTGTCGGATCATAGACAAGATTAAAATCCGAATCATCCTCCGTAATTTTTGAAACCTTCACACCGTTTCCAGCAATACCGCTTCCGCTCATTTGAGAATTGAGAATGGAAGAGAACGATTCACCTTTTGACTGAAGGGAAACCATTTTTCTTCTGTAAGGCACCCACTCTCCATTCACCTGCTTAGCTCTTGTCGTATCCATATTTGCTAAGTTAGATGATACAACGTCCATTCTGACTCGCTGAGCTGTTAAAGCCGATGCTGAAACATTTAAGCTATGAAAAGCTGTCATCATTTTCCTCCTGTTAATACGGTCTTCAGCGAATTAAATTTACCGTTCATTCTTTCAACCAAAGCTTGATAGTTGATTTGATTTTGCGCCAATTCTGTCATCTCTTTGTCAACATCAACATTGTTTCCGTTTTGCTGATACGATGTATCTCCGCTCGCAACAATTGAATAATTCGAATCAGTATCAGAAAAATCAACATGACGATAGTCTGTTTTTATCGCTTCAAGACGCGAGGATTCTTGATCTAATAAATTTTGGAAAGAGACTTTTTTTGCCTTATAGTTCGGTGTATCTATATTGGCGATATTATTAGTTATGACTTTTTGCTTAATATCCGCTCTGCTCAAGGCATTTTCAAGATTTTGTATCGTTCCAGAAAATAAGCTCAAATCCACTTACCTCCATTTCAGTTTTTTTCACCCTCAATATCCTTGTCGATAATTGTAAAACTATATGCTTATTGTAAGAAATAACAGGCATAAAGTCTATGAAGTTCGTGTAAAAAAATGTCCTCACAATTATCTATTTTACAACTAGGTATAAAGTCCTAGATTGTTAGAACTACATTTCTCGCCTTGATATAAGCCTGAAAATAGCAGAATTTCTGTTTTTTCTCCTTTCTTTTCGGCATTTTTGAAACTTTTTGAAGAAAAATGCAAAATTTATTAAAATTATTACATAGAAAGACTTTCAACCCAGGAAATAAAGCTTATTGATTTCCTTTATTTGAAATAAAAAAAGAACCCTCAAAAAGGGTTCTTTTTGTGATTAATGAGATTTTAGATTTTCTAATTCAATTAAGAATTTGTTGTTTAGTACCTTGATATAAGTACCTTTCATTCCTAATGATCTAGACTCGATAACACCGGCGCTCTCCAGCTTTCTGAGTGCGTTCACAATAACAGAACGGGTAATGCCGACACGGTCAGCAATTTTACTTGCAACAAGAAGACCTTCGTTTCCGTCAAGCTCCTCAAAAATGTGCTCAATTGCTTCAAGCTCACTGTAAGAAAGCGAGCTGATAGCCATTTGTACGACAGCTTTGCTTCTTGCTTCCTCTTCAATTTCTTCTGCTTTTTCTCTTAGGATTTCCATTCCGACAACTGTTGCGCCGTATTCAGCTAGAATTAAGTCATCGTCATTGAATTGATCTTGTAAACGTGAAAGAATAAGTGTTCCTAATCTTTCCCCGCCTCCGATGATCGGCACAATTGTTGTTAAACCAGCTTGAAACAGGTCTCTGTTCTCAACAGGGAAAGCAGTATATTCACTATTAATATCCAAGTTAGAAGATGTTTCAGGGACATTAAACAGATTCTTCGTATATTCTTCAGGGAATTGACGATCCTCAAGCATTTTTTTCATACGATCATTTTCAATTTGCTGGTTAATAGAATACCCAAGGAGTTTCCCTCTGCGGCTTACAACGAAAATATTGGAATCAATTACATCCCGCAGCGTCTCCGCCATTTCCTTGAAGTTTACCGGTTTCCCTGCCGCAGCTTGCAGCATGGAGTTAATAATTCTTGTTTTTTGTAATAAAGCCATGATAAATAATCCTCCTAAACATTCCTCATATTAAATTTTTCACAATATAAATTGACTTAAATCTTTGTTTTTGGCTATCGTTCCGAGCTTTTCTTCGACATACTGTGGTGTAATCGTTATTTTCTCCATCGTTACATCTGGAGCTTCAAACGACAAATCTTCTAATAGGCGTTCAAGTATTGTATGAAGGCGTCTCGCACCGATATTATCTGTGTCCTGGTTCACATGATAAGCAACTTCAGCAATCTTATGAATAGCTTCGTCAGAAAATTCAAGAGATATACCTTCTGTCTGCAATAATGCCTGATATTGTTTCAGCAGCGCATTATCCGGCTCAACCAAAATTCTCACGAAGTCGTCTACCGTAAGTTTGTTCAGTTCTACACGAATCGGGAAACGCCCCTGCAGCTCAGGAATCAAATCAGACGGTTTGGCCATATGAAACGCTCCTGCTGCAATAAATAATACATGGTCTGTTTTTACAGAACCATATTTTGTGACAACAGTAGAACCCTCAACAATCGGAAGGATATCCCGCTGAACGCCTTCTCTTGAAACATCGGCAGAAGAAGATGCACCGCCGTTCTTTGCGATTTTATCAATCTCATCAATAAAGATAATCCCGCTCTCTTCTGCTCTCTGAACAGCTTCCTGGCCGACTTCATCCATATCGATGAGTTTGCTTGCTTCTTCATTCGTCAGGACTTTTCTGGCTTCTCTGACTGTCATTTTGCGCCGTTTCTTTTTCTTTGGCATTAATCCGCTCAGCGCATCCTGCATGTTCATACCCATCTGCTCCATACCCGAGCCCTGCAGCATGTCAAACATAGAAGGCTGCTGCTCTTCGACTTCTACTGTTACATAGTAGTCTTCGAGCTCTCCTAAAGCCAGCTGATGCGCCATTCGTTTTCTTTTTTCTTCGATGTTTGCTTCTTCCTGGCTCTCCGCCTCATCTTCACCAATCGGCTGGCTGCCTCCAAAAAACATTTCAAACGGATTTTTAACGCCAGATTGTTTTTTCTTCCCGGGAACTAACAGACGAACAATGCGTTTGTTTGCATTTTCTTCTGCCTGTTCCTTTACTTCATCCATTTTCTCTTCTTTGATAAGCCGAACAGAAGTCTCCACAAGATCTCTGACCATTGATTCAACATCTCTGCCTACATAGCCGACTTCGGTAAATTTAGTAGCTTCAATTTTGATAAATGGCGCACCTGAAAGCTTAGCGATTCGTCTGGCAATTTCAGTTTTCCCGACGCCGGTAGGACCCATCATTAAAATGTTTTTCGGAACGACCTCGTCCTTCAGCTTTTCATCCAGAAGACTTCTTCTATAGCGGTTTCTTAATGCCACGGCGACAGCTTTTTTCGCATTTTGCTGACCGACAATATATTGGTCTAACCGATCTACAATCTGTCTAGGAGTTAACGGTTTTTTTTCCATGCGCCTCAAGTCCTTTCTATTCAAGCTCTTCCAGTATGATTTGATCGTTCGTGTAAACACAAATTTCGCCTGCTGTTTCTAACGCGGCTCTGGCAATCTCACTTGCAGACATGCTTTCCCCGGCATGCTTTTTCAGTGCTCTTCCCGCTGCCAAAGCGTAATTGCCTCCTGATCCAATCGCGAGAATGCCGTCATCTGGTTCGATCACCTCGCCTGTTCCCGATACGAGAAGCAAAGTATCCTGATTCATAACAATCAGCATGGCTTCGAGCTTTCTTAGCACTTTATCACTGCGCCATTCCTTTGCAAGCTCAACAGCCGCCCGTTTTAAGTTGCCGTTATATTCTTCAAGCTTAGCTTCAAACTTTTCGAATAAAGTAAAAGCGTCTGCAACAGATCCCGCAAAACCAGCAAGAACTTTGCCGTTAAACAGTTTTCTCACTTTCCGTGCCGTGTGTTTCATGACAACAGCCTGACCAAATGTTACTTGGCCGTCTCCGGACATAGCGCTTCGTCCTTTATGCTGTACGGCAAATATTGTGGTCGCATGAAAAGATGACATAAAGGGCCTCCTTTAATTTTTCTTAAATGCTCTTGGATGGTGAGACATATATGTGTTTCTCAACATTTCCTTCGAAACGTGCGTGTATATCTGTGTAGAAGACAGATTGGAATGCCCGAGCAGTTCTTGAACGCTTCTCAAATCCGCTCCTTCATTTAACAGATGCGTGGCGAACGTATGTCGAAGCATATGCGGATGGATATGTAAAGTGCTTGACGCTTTTTGAACAAGCCCGCTTAAAATATGTCTGATGCCACGGGCTGTAAGCGGTCCGCCTCTTTGATTTACGAATAATAGATCATGAGGTTCTTTTGCCTTCATCAGCAAGCACTGTCTTCCGCTATTCATGTATACCTTCAACGCTTCGCGGGCATAAGACCCAAAGGGGATATAGCGCTGCTTCTTGCCTTTACCGTGAACAAGCACAGTGTCCATAAATAAATCAACGTCGTTAATAGTTATGGAACAGCATTCACTGACCCTCATTCCAGTGGCATAGAGCAGCTCTAACAGCGCTTGATCCCTCATTCCGGCCGGCTGGCTTATATCTGAAACTTCAAACAGCTCCTCAAGCTCTTTTTGATATAGAAACTTCGGTATCCGTTTCTCCTGTTTTGGCAGATGAACAAGCTGAAACGGATTTTCTTCAATAAGCTTTTCCCGCATCAGAAACTTATAAAAGCTTCTTAATGCAGATATCTTTTTGCTTATTGTTCTTCTCGATAAACCTTTTTCATAGGCTTCTGTCAAAAAAATCCTAGTATCTTGATATGCAGCTTCTTCAAATCCATTTATACCTTGAACGCGCAGGAAAGTCTCGAATTCTTCAATTGAATCCACATAATTCACAATAGTATATTGTGAATAATTTTTTTCAATTTGTAAATATTCAACGAATAACTTTACGAAATTCTTAACATTCTCCATGCCTAATACCTCCCCAGGAAGGGCTTTTAAATGGTATCACAAATCGCGCTCAGGTTGCAATCAATACCTATATTGTTTTCGAAATTGTTTGAATTGTTTCAATCGCACGGTTCGCGTATTGTTCATTTCGTTCTTTTTTATTTTTAATTTTAACTGGCAATTCTTTCAAAAGCCCAAAGTTTGCATTCATCGGCTGGAAGTTCTTCTGGTTTGTTGTTGTAATATAATGTGCCATACTGCCAATTGCTGTTTCCTGAGGGAAGATCACAAGCTCTTCTCCCAATACAAGCTTCGCCGCATTAATGCCTGCTACAAGTCCTGAGGCAGCTGATTCCACATATCCTTCTACTCCCGTCATTTGGCCTGCAAAGAACAGATCACTGCGGTTTTTAAATTGATAAGTCGGCTTTAACAGGCTTGGAGAGTTAATAAATGTGTTTCTATGCATCACGCCATATCTGACGATTTCTACATTTTCAAGCCCTGGAATCAACTTGAGAACTTCCTTTTGGTCTCCCCATTTTAAATGTGTCTGGAATCCTACAATATTATAAAGTGTTCCCGCAGCATCATCCTGTCTGAGCTGAACGACGGCATAAGGGCGTTTTCCTGTAACAGGATGCTCTAGACCAACCGGTTTCATCGGACCGAAAAGCATTGTTTTCTTACCCCGTTTTGCCATGACTTCAATCGGCATGCAGCCTTCAAAGAAAATCTCTTTTTCAAATTCTTTTAACGGCACTGTTTCTGCTGATGTTAATGCTTCATGAAAACGGTCAAACTCTTCTTCTGTCATCGGGCAGTTCAAATATGCTGCTTCACCTTTATCATAACGGGATTTCAGATACACTTTATCCATATCAAGGCTGTCTTTTTCTACAATCGGCGCCGCTGCGTCATAAAAATATAAATAGTCCTCTCCAGTCAGCTCCTTCAGCTGGGCAGACAGCGATTCTGATGTTAACGGACCCGTTGCGATGATAGTGGGGCCTTCAGGAATTTCAGTCACTTCTTCATTAATAACGGTTACGTTTGGATGATTTTTCACCCGATTTGTCACACTTGCGGCAAATTCATGACGGTCTACTGCAAGAGCGCCCCCGGCAGGCACCGAACATTCGTCAGCCGCCGCGATAATGGCTGAATCAAGTGCACGCATTTCTTCCTTTAATACACCGACAGCGTTAGCAAGTGTATTAGAGCGAAGAGAGTTGCTGCAGACAAGCTCGGCAAATTTATCTGTATGGTGCGCAGGCGTTTGTTTAACTGGCCGCATTTCATACAATTTGACTTGAATCCCCCGTTTGGCAAGCTGCCATGCTGCTTCACTTCCTGCGAGTCCGGCTCCGATTACATTCACTGTTTGTTGGTTCATCTTTCACATCTCCTAGTTTATTATTCAAGGTCTTCTTTTAACACACAAAGAAGGTGAGCAAGACCCTGCTCACCGCTACTTCTGTGGTTCTTCCTTATAATCGCATTCCACGCATTGGACTTGTATGCCTTTTTTGAGTTTTTTCTCGACGAGCATTTTTCCGCATTTCGGGCATTTTCGTTCAATTGGTTTGTCCCATGATACGAATTCACAGTCCGGATAACGGTCACAGCCGTAAAACACCCGTTTCTTTTTCGATTTTCGCTCAACAATGTTTCCTTCTCCGCAGCTCGGGCACTTCACACCGATTTGTTTCACAATCGGTTTCGTGTTCCGGCAGTCAGGGAAGTTGGAGCAAGCTAAGAATTTACCGTACCGTCCCATTTTATATACCATTGGAGAACTGCACAATTCACAATCCTCTCCAGCATACTCTGGTTCAATCTCAACTTCCTTCATTTCCGATTCGGCTTTTTTGACGCGTTTTTCAAAATCGGTGTAGAAATTATCGATAATCTTGACCCATTCGGTATTTCCTTCTTCAACATGATCAAGATCTCTCTCCATTTTAGCTGTAAACTCAACGTTAATGATCTCGGGGAAAAACTCCATGATCAAGTCAAGAACGATCTGACCTAATTCAGTCGGAACGAAACGTTTATTATCCAATGCCACGTAGCCGCGCCGCTGAATAGTATCAAGTGTCGGAGCATATGTGGATGGACGGCCGATACCGCGTTCTTCAAGGGTTTTAACAAGCCGGGCCTCAGTATATCGCGGAGGCGGCTGGGTAAAATGCTGCTCAGGTTCTATATCTTTTGATAATACCGTGTCGCCTTCTTGTAAGTCAGGCAGCATCCGGTCTTTTTCTTCCATTTGGTCGTCTTTTCCTTCAACATAAACCTTCATAAACCCGGAAAACTTGACTTTACTTCCATTTGCACGAAATGTCAAACCATTGTTTGTCAGGTCGACACTCATTGTATCGAGAACAGCCGGTGCCATTTGGCTGGCAACAAAACGCTCCCAAATTAATTTATACAGTCTCATTTGGTCTCTGCCGAGGACTGCTTTTAATTCACTTGGTTTTCTAAGAACTGATGTCGGCCGAATTGCTTCGTGGGCATCCTGGGCATTTTCATTCTTTTTCGCAGGCTTCCGTTTTCCGCCTAGGAACTCTTTTCCATAAGTCTGATCAATAAATGCAGCTGCTTCATCAACAGCCGTATTTGAAATACGGGTTGAATCCGTTCTCATATACGTGATCAGACCAACCGTTCCTTCTCTTCCTAAATCAATTCCTTCATATAATTGCTGTGCAATCATCATCGTTTTCTTCGCTCTGAAATTGAGCTTGCGAGCCGCTTCCTGCTGCAGGGTAGAAGTGGTAAAAGGCAAAGCGGGATTACGTTTGCGTTCCTTTTTGGTTACTTTTTCAACTGTATATTGATTCCCTTTGAGCTGAGAAAGAATCTCTTTTACATCAGCTTCACTATTTAAAGGAAGTTTTTTGCCGTTTTTCCCGAAAAAGCTCGCTTCAAAGGTTTCTTGACCTTTTAAGAACGTACCGTCAATTGTCCAATATTCCTCGGGCTTAAAGTCGTTAATCTCTTTTTCACGGTCAATAATCAAACGGAGGGCAACGGATTGCACGCGTCCTGCGCTAAGCCCTTTTTTGACTTTTTTCCATAAGATTGGACTGATTTTATATCCGACAAGCCTGTCTAAAATACGTCTCGCTTGCTGTGCATCCACTAAATCCATATTGATCATGCGTGGATGCTTAAACGATTCCTTAATAGCGTCTTTTGTAATTTCGTTAAACACCACACGGCAGTCTGAGTTGAGATCTAAATCAAGACTGTGTGCCAAATGCCATGCAATCGCTTCCCCTTCTCTGTCGGGGTCGGCTGCGAGATACACTTTTTTGGCTTTTTTCGCAGCCGTTTTCAGCTCTTTTAATACCGGGCCTTTACCTCGAATGGTAATATATTTCGGTTCAAAATTCTGTTCTATGTCAACTCCCATTTGACTTTTTGGAAGATCCCGGACATGTCCCATTGATGCTTTTACTTTATATTTTTTACCTAAGTAACGTTCAATCGTTTTCGCCTTAGCGGGCGATTCCACGATGACTAGATAATCAGACATTTTCATCCCCCTCAAGAGGTGTTCTCTCTCTTTTCAAGATATTTCAATTTTATTTTTGCAGCTGTCTTTATTTGGCTTTCAACATTTCATTCTTTATCATGAACGTCATTAATTAAATAGAAAACAATATGCAACTTTAAATCCTCACTATTATTAAATATTACAATACCGTTTGTCAAACGATAATTCAAAAGGGTTCCGTATATTGAACGTTTCTCTCAGGAAGTTCCTCGAAAATATCCTCTGCTGACCATATGGCTTTAGCCCCCTGCTGGATCAGTTTTATAGGACCTCCGGCGTAAGGGTCAAATAATGAACCGGGTACGGCAAATACCTCTCTCCCTTGTTCCAATGCTTGATAGGCAGTAATCAGCGAACCGCTTTTTTCTTTGCCCTGAACGACAATAACGCCTTCACTTAGTCCGCTGATAATACGGTTTCTCATAGGGAAATGCCATTTTTGGGGTTTCGTTTCAGGTGGGTGCTCTGACAGCAGGATATGGTGTTTAGCCATGTGATCTGCTAACTGAAGGTTTTCTCGGGGATAAATGTGTTGAAATCCGCCTGCAATGACGCCAATTGTCCGCCCCTTCGCCTTAATACTTGCAGCATGGGACATTCCGTCTATCCCAGACGCCAGTCCGCTGACAATCACCCAACCTTTACGACAGATCTCTTTTGTAAGATGATTGACAACTTGTTTCCCATAAGCTGTTGGATTTCTTGTGCCTACAATTCCAATTTTTCTCCCTTTCGAAAGAAGAGTCATATCACCTTTTGCAAACAGTACGGCAGGGGGATCATAAATGCTTTTAAGCCAGAAAGGATATTGCTTTGAAGAAATAGGGATGGTGTTAATGCCTTGCTCACGATAAGCAGCAAGTACACGCGGGAGCTTTGGATAAAATTGTTCTATTTCGTTTTTTAATGCAGCTGCTTTTATTTGATCACGAGTAACCGTTTGTAACACGGGTGATGTCAGCGACATAGACGGATCGGCTTTCCACCATTTTAATAGAAGGGATGGGGATAATAATTGATTGATTCTGCAAATCGTTAGGCAGACAGCGGCCTGATCCAATAGATTGACCTCCTTTTGTTAGAAAAAGCAGGAACAGCCTTGACGGCTGTCCCTTTTTTATTAATGCGTTTTACAAGTTTCGAACAAGTTCTTCTCTTTCAGCACCTTGATTAAGGTTTCACCCATGACAGAAGGTGTCTCTGCAACTTCGATTCCGCATGCATTAAGGGTTTTGATTTTTTCATCAGCTGTCCCTTTTCCGCCGGAAATAATGGCGCCTGCATGCCCCATGCGCTTCCCAGGAGGTGCTGTTTTACCGCCGATAAAACCGACTACCGGTTTTGTCATGTTGGCTTTTACCCACTCTGCCGCTTCCTCTTCGGCAGTACCGCCGATTTCGCCAATCATGATGACTGCGTGTGTGTCAGGATCTTCGTTAAACGCTTTTAAAACGTCAATAAAGTTTGTTCCATTTACAGGGTCGCCGCCGATTCCAACAGCTGTAGATTGCCCTACACCCGCTTCTGAGAGCTGGTGCACCGCTTCGTATGTTAATGTTCCTGAACGTGATACAACGCCTACATGACCCTTTTTATGGATGTATCCGGGCATAATGCCGATTTTACATTCTTCAGGCGTAATGACACCAGGACAGTTCGGCCCTATCAGTCTCGTTTTCTTGCCTTCCATGAAGCGTTTGACCTTCACCATATCCAAAACCGGGATATGTTCTGTGATACAAATCACGAGATCAAGCTCCGCATCTACCGCTTCCATAATCGCATCAGCTGCAAACGGTGCGGGCACATATATAACAGACGCGTTAGCGCCGGTCGTTTGAACTGCTTCAGCCACTGTATTAAATACAGGAACACCTTCCGCTTCTGTTCCGCCTTTTCCAGGTGTTACACCGCCAACGATATTTGTGCCGTATTCAAGCATCTGCTTCGTATGAAATAAAGCGGTAGAACCTGTAATCCCTTGCACAATAACTCTTGTATCTTTATTAATGAAAACACTCATTATTTGGTCCCCTGCCTTTCATTCTTTCTTAAACTAAGGATACGATTTTCTGCGCGCCGTCAGCCATTGATTCCGCAGATGTAATGTTTAATCCTGATTCACTAAGGATTTTCTTCCCTAGATCCACGTTTGTGCCTTCAAGACGGACGACAAGCGGCAATGTCAAACCAACTTGTCTAGTCGCTTCAACAACCCCTTCTGCGATGACATCACATTTCATAATGCCGCCGAAAATGTTGACAAAAATCCCTTTAACGTTTTGATCAGAAAGAATGATTTTAAATGCTTCCGTGACTTTTTCAGCGGTTGCACCGCCGCCCACATCAAGAAAGTTGGCCGGTTCTCCTCCATAATGCTTGATAATATCCATCGTGGACATTGCAAGCCCCGCGCCGTTTACCATACAGCCGATATTTCCATCAAGGGAAATGTAGCTTAGATCATATTTGGACGCTTCAATTTCTTTCGGATCTTCTTCATCCAAATCTCTGTATTCCATAATGTCCTTTTGTCGGTACAACGCATTGCTGTCAAAATTCAATTTTGCATCAAGCGCCATCACATTTCCGTCGCCGGTAACAACAAGCGGATTGATTTCGGCGATTGAGCAGTCTTTCTCAACAAACGCTTTATATAGTCCAAGCATAAATTTAGCAGCTTTTCCCACGAGCTCTTTTGGAATATTAATAGCGAATGCAATTTCTCTGGCTTGATAGCCTTGAAGGCCGACAGCCGGATCAATGACAGCTTTTTTGATTTTTTCCGGTGTTTTCTCCGCAACCTCTTCAATTTCCGTTCCGCCTTCTTCAGAAGCCATCAAAACGATTCTTGAAGTGGCGCGGTCAAGCACTAGACCGATGTAATATTCTTTTTTAATATCGCAGCCTTCTTCAATAAGTAAGCGTTTTATTACTTGGCCGTCCGGACCCGTCTGATGTGTAACTAGGGTCTTCCCTAATAGTTCTTCGGCATACGCTTTTACTTCGTCTAATGATTTTGCTATTTTTACCCCACCAGCTTTGCCTCGACCGCCAGCATGAATTTGAGCCTTTACGACATAAACCGAGCTGGATAAGCTCTTTGCACTCTCAACTGCTTCTTCTGCTGTAAAAGCCACTTTACCTTCAGGAACAGATACCCCATATTTTCTGAGGACTTCTTTTCCCTGGTACTCATGGATATTCATTTCCCATCCTCCTAACTTATGTAACAAAACTAAAATAGACTGCGCTTTCATTCTATAATAATACTGGAAGAATTGTCTACAGTTCGATGCAAAATCTTTTAATCCTTCTAAACATTCAAACTTTTACTTTATTAAAAACATAAATTTCAAAGGAGGATGGGGAATATTTTAGCTATTTTTTGTTTTTTACGCTTTCGTCCAATTTGTAAATGAATGAAAAAATCTCGGCTACCGTTTCATAAAGAGCTTCAGGAATTTGATCATCTACCGTCAAATGGCGCATTAATTCGACAAGGGTCCGATCTTCTTGAATCGGGACCCCTGCTTTTTTCGCTTCTTTGATAATGTTGTCAGCTACATGGCCCTTCCCTGTGGCAATCACTCTCGGCGCCTTGTCTTTTTGTTCGTCATAATGGAGAGCAACAGCTTTTCTGATCGGTGTCTGCTCTTTCATATTTTCACATCCACTTCCTGATCACTGATACTTGTTATATATTGATCGATTGAAGCCTTTTCTTCGGTGTGAACCCTTTTTTTAGCGTTTACCCCTGAAAGGCTGTACCCCATTTCCTTTAGCCCCTGTTTAAGCGCGGGCACCATCGGATCGATCGCAGCCTGCAGCTCGAAATCAGTCTCTATTGTAATGGTCATGACTTTTTGCTGTACCAAGCAATCAACGACGGTTTCTTTTAGTGTATCAAGCTGCAGCAAAAACAAAAGGCGGCAATGGGAAGGATCAAGCTTTCCATCCGCTTCTTTCTTTCCTTTAAACAGAACAGTCATGTCCTGAACCCCTGACTTCGAAAACATCGGAAATGACATTACAATTTGGCTGTATGATGGATGGTCCTGCTGCATGAAAAGCTGGCCATTTAATTTATGAAAAAGCTGATCGGCTTCTTGTTTGACTGGTTCGGCTACCTCATGCGATGCTCTTAAGGCAGAAAGAGCCAGCTTGATGGATTGCATTTCGCCAGATGTGACTGCGCTTCCTTGTTCAAACGCTTTAATGAACGCAACCTCGTCCCTTGCGCCGATTGCCATTTTCACTTTGGATAAGAAAGAAAGAACATCTGCCTTATCCGCCAAATGGGGTGCTGTCTGCTGAACAGCCTTTAAAAAGACTTCGGCTTCCTGGTCTGTGACTTGTGCCGCCTGTAAAACTGCTGAAGCTGCAAGTGACTTACTATCACCCGATGAAGCAGCCGCTTTAATCCAATTTGCTGCTTCTTTCACAATTTGGAGACTGTTTTTTTCAGCAGATTCCGTCAGCTTCACCAGCAGCTGGCGGGCTTCTTTAATTGGAATGTCTGCTGCTGTTTTAACAGGCTCTTCTTGTATGCTTCCCTGTTCTGCTGTGTGATTTGCAATCGGCAGGCTGGCTTTTCCGGGGGAGCCAGCTGGTGTGCTAAGCTCCCTGCTTCCAGCTGTATTCGCCGGAAAAGGTGCTTTCGTATTGTCGGTTAAAGAAATAAGCTTATCAATCAGCCGTTCTGCATGGACATCGATTTCACTATTTAAAAGCGCCGTAACTGCTTCCTTTAGCTTTGACATCATTTGGCTCTGCTGAGGGTTTTGGTCGATTGCCTGTAGCAGCTGGGATACGTGCTGATGCAACGGAACAGGCGATTTCACAGCGTGAACACCATTCAAAATCTCGGAGTGAATGGGAAGATCACGCTTTAAAGCGAAGAGAACCGTTTCAACTGCTTTTTTTGTGTCTTGCGAAGGCAGCGTGTCCATCCAGCGGACAGCTGTTTTGATATCATTTTCTGTTACGGGTGTTTTGCTCTTCAGCATCGCTCCTGTCATCATGAGAGCTGCGTTTGACGTCTTCACTGACATGGCATTTAAAAGCTTGCCAGCTGCATCCTGAATGGTTTTAGGATTTTGATCAAAGCTTTGAACGACCTGAAGACGGCCTGTTTGCTCTGCCGTTTTTTTTTCGTAGGAAAACCAATAGTATGCCTGAGGACGAAGCTGGGTTTCAAGTTTTCCCTGAACAGTTTGATTGCCGACTTGGATCAGGGCATGCTGATCTCCTAGTAAACGAAGCACTTTTCCTAAGAGGAGACGCTTCTCCCCGTTTAGCGCTTCGTTTACTTTTGATGTAACCTGCGGGTCGGCTGTACGCCCGAAAAGGTGCTGCAGCGCCTTTTGCACATCATTTCGTATGTTCATTTTAAAAAGGTGCCTCCTTGTCCATGGTGATTTATCTGAAAGATTGAACAGGAGCGAAAGTTTTGCGGTGCAATTCAGTTGGGCCGTATGCAGCGAGAGCTTCCAAATGTTCTTTTGTCCCATAGCCTTTATTTTTTTCAAAGCCGTACATGGGATACGTTTCAGCATAAGCGCTCATCATTCGGTCCCTCGTCACTTTTGCGATACACGCACCTGCCGCAATAGACACGCTTTTGGCATCGCCTTTTATAATTGACGCCTGAGCCGTGTCGAGCGGAAGTGTCATTGCGTCAACAAGCAAATAATCAGGTGTATCCGACAAATCCTGTATCGCTTTCACCATTGCCATTTTTGAAGCTTCATATATATTGATCTCATCAATCACAGTAGCTTCTACAATTCCTATCCCGACCGCCAGTGCTTCCTTCATAATAAGCTCGTAATATTCCTCGCGTTTTTTCTCTGAAAGCTTTTTGGAGTCTGTCAGTCCAAGTATTTCACATTCCTCTGGAAGGATGACTGCGCTGGCGACAACTGGTCCTGCCAATGGCCCCCGGCCGACCTCGTCAACACCTGCCATCAAGCGAAATCCCTTGTTTCTTGCCAGCCTTTCATAGGAAGTCATATTCACCCATTGTTCTTTCAGCGCTTTTTCTTTCGCTTGCTTTTTAAGCCATTGCTCTACAAGCGTTTGAACGCTTTTTCTCGGGTCGTTTTCGCATTGGGCAATGAATGGGTCTTGTGCATCCTTCACTTCCCGCAAACGGTCTTTAATGTCCTTTACGGTTAATGTATTCACTTTCTCTTCTCCCTTACTGTATGTATCGGTTCAGCCAAGAAAAAATAAAGACCCGCATTTCTGCGCGCCTTTACATCGTCGGCTGTTCAAATGACAGCCTGCCGAACTTTTCAGTGCGAATATCGCGAATGATGACTTCAGTCGTCTTATCGTAGTTAATGAGCCCACCGCTCATGAGACAGCCCCGCTTTTCACCTATTGCATCAAACAGCTCGGCAATGTCCTCTGGGATCTCGTCAAGGCCATAACGCTCTTTAAGCCGTTCTGGGTAATGTTCTTCGAGAAAACGAAGACCAAACACGGCCACGTCCTGCAAATTGATAATCGAGTCTTTAATAGCCCCGGTGACTGCCAGTCTCAAACCGACAAGTTCATCCTCAAATTTAGGCCACAAAATTCCCGGTGTATCTAATAGCTCTAATTCTTTCCCAACTTTGACCCACTGTTGAGAAGTCGTAATACCAGGTCTGTCTCCCGTTTTTGCTATGTTTTTCTTTGCAAGCCGGTTGATGAGTGTTGATTTTCCGACGTTTGGAATGCCGATAATCAAAGCGCGAATCGCTCTCGGCTTCACACCTTTCGCACGCATCCGGTCAAATTTTTCTTGGAGGATCTCTTTTGATGCAGGCACAATTTGATTTAACCCTTGTCCATTTACAGAATTAATAGACAGAGAGCGGATCCCCTGCTTCTCAAAGTGCTCTTTCCACTGCTGTGTAACTGCCGCATCTGCTTTGTCAGCCTTGTTTAACAGCATAATTCGCGGCTTGTTTTTTAGAATATCTTCAATCATTGGGTTTCTTGATGACATTGGAATTCTGGCATCTACCAATTCATATACGATATCGATTAATTTTAATTTTTCGGTTACTTCCCTTCTTGCTTTTGCCATATGGCCCGGGAACCATTGAATTGTCATGTGACACGAACACCGCCTTTATCTTCAGTATGCATGATTCATTGTTGTCCTTTATGTATTTTACGATGCCTGTCCGGCATTTTCAAATTCTGTATAAAAAAAGAGCTTGTTACAGGTAACAAGCTCTTTTCGTTCGTTATCATTATCGTCTGATCTCTTTAATACGAGCCGCTTTTCCGCGAAGTTCACGCAGGTAGTAAAGTTTAGCACGGCGTACTTTACCGTAACGTACAACTTCGATTTTCGCGATTTTTGGTGTGTGTACAGGGAAAGTACGTTCAACGCCAACACCGTAAGAAATCTTACGAACTGTGAACGTTTCGCTGATTCCACCACCACGACGCTTAATCACAACACCTTCAAAGATCTGGATACGCTCACGGTTACCCTCAACAACTTTAACGTGTACACGTAAAGTGTCACCAGGACGGAACGCAGGAAGATCAGTACGAAGCTGTTCTTTTGTGATATCTTCAATTAGTTTTTGCATCGTTTTCAACTCCTTCCAACAGATGCTCTTGGCCACAAAAACCGGCACAGCGGAACATCGTTTTCAAGCTTGCAGCGGATAAGCCCGCTTAAGCCACAAGTAGTATCTTATCACAATTTCATAGCCTATGCAATAAAATCTATTCTTTTTCCCATTCAGAAATCCACTTTCTTTGCTGCTCTGTAAGCGGGTAGTCTTTCAACAGATCCGGACGTCTTAGGTAGGTCCTTCTGATCGATTCTTTATTCCGCCATTCTTCAATTTTTGCATGGTTTCCTGACAAGAGTGTTTCAGGCACTTTTAAACCTTTGTAATCTGCCGGTCTTGTATAATGCGGGTGCTCTAAAAGTCCGGTGCTGAAGGAATCCTCAATATGGGAAGCCTCTTTGCCCAGTACGCCCGGAAGCAGTCTGACCACACTGTCTGCGATCATCATTGCAGGGAGCTCACCGCCCGTCAGAACAAAGTCGCCAATTGATATTTCATCCGTTACCAAGTGCTCGCGAATGCGTTCATCATAGCCTTCATAGTGGCCGCAAATGAACAGTAAATGCTCTTCCTTTGCTAATTGCTCGGCTTTTTTTTGGGTAAAACGCTCACCTTGCGGGCATACGAGAATAATACGCGGAGCAGCGGCTGCCTTTGATGTCAGGTCCTCGACCGCTTCAAAAACAGGCTGAGGCTTGAGAACCATGCCTGCCCCGCCGCCATAAGGATAATCATCAACAGTATTGTGCTTGTTATCAGAGTACTCCCGGAAATTTACGACTTGAAACTGCACCGCATCTTTTTCCTGGGCTTTTTGAAGAATCGATGAGCCGAGCACGCCTTCAAACATTTCGGGAAACAGCGTCAAAAAATCGATTTTCATTCGTCTATTAACCCTTCCATGAGTTCAATCTCAATTTTCTTTTCCCTGACATCGATATGTTTGACCACTGATTCAATGTAAGGAATGAGTGCGTCTTTTTTTCCTTTTCGTCCGATGACCCAAACGTCATTGGCTCCAGGCGTCAAAATTTCTTTGACCTTTCCGATGAGTTCGCCTTCTTCAGTAAATACTTCACACCCAATAATTTCGTGGAAATAAAATTCACCCTCATTCAGCTCTCCTAATTCTTCTTCAGGAACTTTAATGATTGCGTTTTTCAGCTCTTCTACTTCATTTAGGTTTTGTCTTTCTTTAAACTGCAGGAGATGAAATTGCTTATGCAGTCTATGTGTGTTTACCGTTACCTCCACTGGTTCGTTACGGCCGTCCATAAACAAATACAGCGTGTTTCCCGGCTTGTATCGTTCTTCGGCAAAATCTGTTTTTGAAATCACCCGCACTTCGCCTTTGATTCCGTGGGTATTTACGATTTTGCCTACATTAAACCATCGCTTTGTCATATGATCACCTCTGGCGAATTTCAATTACTTTTCCGTCTTTTATGACGATGGTGTTCGCTGCTGTTTTCTCATGCCAGTCATCCCCGGCTTCAATCGTCAGCAGCGCATCGACTTCCTTTTCTTTCAACTCACTGCCAAGCGGCAATGTATGTACTTGAGCAATTTGAAAATCGATGATTTTCATATCATCTTTTCGCTTTTCTATTGCCTTTTTAAATTGTTCTATCATATCAGGGTTTTGCTGTTCTTTCTCATGTTTTCTAAGCTGAAAATAGAGCTGGCTGCATTCTCGTTCAAGCATTTGTTTCTTTTCGGCAAAAGAAGCTAAAAGCTTTTCTTTACTGCGCTCGGTTAAGACTTGCATAACGGCTACACGGTGAATAATTTGCATCGCACCAAGCTCCCCGCTTTTAAAACTTTTACTCGCCCAGGCTTTTCTATTTTGCCTAAGCTTCTATCAGTTTACCCTTTTTTTGCGTGTAAAAAAAGGGGAGGTGCCGGCCCTCTCCCTTTTAGTCAAATATTTCAAATTGAACTTTCTTAGAAGACTGTGCGCCAGCTGCAAATACAGCTGTTCGAATCGCTTTTGCAGTCCGGCCTTGCTTTCCGATAACTTTACCGGTATCTGACTTATGGACAGATAAGCGCAGCGCAATCTTTTGATCGGTTTCTTCTCTTATGACGCGAATGTCATCTGGATGATCAACAAGCGGCGTCACAATGTGGACAATCAAATCTTCCAAGTGTTGATCAGTCATTACTTGCCTTGTTTAGCGTTGTGGAATTTTTCCATGATTCCTTGGCTAGAGAACAAGTTGCGAACTGTATCAGATGGTTTCGCTCCAGTTTGAAGCCATTTAAGAGCAAGCTCTTCGTCAATTTTTACTTCCGCTGGTTTTGCAACCGGGTTGTAAGTTCCGACTGTTTCGATGAAACGGCCGTCACGTGGTGAACGAGAATCTGCTACAACAATACGATAGAAAGGAGATTTTTTTGCTCCCATACGTTTTAAACGAATTTTTACTGCCATTTTACTAGCACCTCCGAAAATATTTCAACAAGATAGTATATTAACAATGATAAAAGTGTTTGTAAAGTGTTTTTTCTTAACAACGGTTTTATCATGTATAACCGATTACATAAAAGGTAGCTTAAACCCTTTTTTCTTGCCTTTTGACATGTTTGTCATCTGCTTCATCATTTTTTTCATTTCATCAAACTGCTTAAGCAGACGGTTGACTTCCTGTACGGATGTCCCGCTTCCTTTTGCAATCCGCTTCCGCCGGCTGGCATTGATAATATCCGGCTGTTCTTTTTCAAGAACAGTCATTGATTTAATGATTGCTTCCACATGATTCAGCTGTTTTTCATCAACTTGGATGTTTTTCAGGCCTTTCATTTTACCTGCACCCGGCATCATTTGCAGAAGCTCATCAAGCGGCCCCATGTTTCTGACTTGCCCGAGCTGCTCCAGAAAATCGTCCAATGTGAAGCTCATCGTTCTCATTTTTTGTTCCAGCTCTTTGGCTTTGTCTTCATCAACGCTGGCCTGTGCTTTTTCAATCAATGTCAGCACGTCGCCCATGCCGAGAATCCTTGATGCCATGCGTTCAGGGTGGAACGGCTCTAACGCATCAAGCTTTTCGCCCAAACCTGCGAACTTAATTGGCGTGTTTGTGACAGCGCGAATAGAAAGCGCAGCTCCGCCGCGTGTGTCTCCATCCAGCTTAGTTAACACAACACCGGTTAAACCGAGCTGTTCATTAAAGCTTTTGGCAACATTCACAGCGTCCTGACCGGTCATTGAATCGACAACCAGGAAAATTTCTTCCGGATTCGCGATTTCTTTGACGTTGGTCAGTTCATCCATCAGTTCATGGTCGATATGCAAGCGCCCTGCCGTATCCAAAATGACATAGTCATAATGTTCTTCCTTGGCTTTCTCAATAGCCTGTTTAGCTATTTCTACAGGACTGACCTGATCGCCAAGAGAGAAAACAGGCATATCAAGCTGTTTGCCGAGTGTTTCCAGCTGCTTAATTGCGGCTGGGCGGTAAATATCGGCAGCAACCAGCATCGGTTTGCGATTATGCTTTTTGCGCAGCAGATTCGCAAGCTTACCGCTTGTTGTCGTTTTACCGGCACCTTGGAGACCGACCATCATAATAACAGTCGGCGGCCTTTTTGCGACGGCGATTTTGCTCTCTTCGCCGCCCATCAGCTCAGTCAGTTCCTCTTTAACAACTTTAATGACCTGCTGGCCGGGCGTCAGACTTTTCATGACGTCTTGGCCTACAGCGCGTTCACTTACTTTTTTGACAAAATCTTTGACTACTTTAAAGTTAACGTCAGCCTCAAGCAGCGCAAGACGAACCTCACGCATCATATCTTTTACATCTTGTTCGCTGACTTTCCCTTTTCCGCGGATTTTAGAAATCGTCTGCTGCAGTCGGTCGGCTAATCCTTCAAATGCCATAGTTTGCCGCCTCCTAATCTAATTTCTCAAGCGCTTCAATCAGAGCTGTAATTTCTTCCTCTTCTTTTGAACCGGAAGCAAGCTCCTTCAGCTTATTAAACATCTCTTTACGCTCCTGAAACTTTTTCAAAAGGAGCAGCTTTTCTTCATATTGTTCAAGCATCGCTTCTGTTCGTTTGATGTTATCATAAACAGCTTGTCTTGAAACCTCATATTCTTCGGCTATTTCGCCTAGGGAGAAATCGTCCAAATAATAAAGCGACATATAGCTCTTCTGTTTTGACGTCAACAACGACTGATAAAAATCAAACAGATAATTCATTCTCGTTGTCTTTTCGAGTGACATTTGAGCTCTCCCCTTTGTTAAGTCAAATCCCTTTACGATAACTTAGTTTACACGGTTTTATTGACACTGTCAAGTTTTTATCTTGTCAAAGCATGCTGCTCTTTTTGCATAATAAATTCATTCGGTTTTTTCAGAAAAATTCATATAGACCGCCGTTAAAATACTCAAATTCTTGTTTAGATACTCGATAGCGACAATAGCCTTCGTAAAAAGCATTGAGAAATGCTTCATTTGTGACAAAATTTCTGATCGCTAATGATTCATCATATCGCGGGTCTCCCGCCGATATTCCCGCAGCATCAATAAACAGATAGACCTCTCCGTCTTTCACCAGCACATTATCAGTTGTGCAGTCACCGTGAATCATTGTCTGCTGAACAGGAACAGGCCTGTGCTCGTCCAATTCCTTCAAAAGCCCTGCGCTGCCTTCAGCTTGTCCTTTTTCGACATATTCACCGGCTCGTTTGATTTGCAGATCGAGCCAATCTATTTCCGGCTGTAAATCAGGGGCAAGTTCGGTTTCATGCAGACGCTTGAGAAACTGGCCGAAGCTTTTGATCAGCTTTTTCTTTTCAGTATCCCCCTTTGCTTTCCTTAAAGCAGAAGTCAGTGTAATTCCATCTTCAAACGACATGACGATATGGCTGGAATGCTGTTGCTGGATAAACCCATAATAAACAGGGACAGGCAGACGATGAGTTTCGGTAAGCTTTTGTAAAACAAGGGCTTCTCTCCTTAACCATTCCCGATACCTCTGTTGAGAAGAGCTTTTCAACAGAAATGCGCCTTGGCTTGTCACTATTTTTCGAACGGTTGAAGTGCCTCCCTGTTCATCCAACAGCGACATATGTTTTATTGCGCCGATCTTTCTTTCCAATTCAGCTTTCAGCCATTTGTCCAACAATCTGCACCCTCCATTCCGATATATCAATGCGTATAAAAAAACGAGTATAAAACTGTCCATTTTATACTCGCTTTTTATTCATTAATCCTCGGCTTTTTCCACTAAATCTGAAAAGAGTCCGTACACATAGGATTCTGGATCAAATTCCTGAAGATCATCAACTTTTTCTCCTAAACCGACTAGTTTAACCGGGATGTGAAGCTCGTTGCGAATCGCAAGGACGATACCGCCTTTTGCCGTACCGTCAAGCTTCGTTAAAGCAATGCCGGTAACATTTGTTGCTTTAGAGAACTCTTTTGCCTGAGCCATTGCATTTTGGCCGGTCGTGGCATCAAGGGCAAGCAGCACCTCATGCGGAGCTTCAGGAACTTCTCTTTCGATAACACGTTTTACTTTTTCAAGCTCTTTCATGAGATTTACTTTGTTTTGGAGACGACCTGCCGTATCACAAATTAATACATCGGCATTTCTTGCTTTCGCAGCATGAACAGCATCGTAGATGACAGCCGCCGGATCGCTTCCGGCCGTCTGCTTAATGACAGGCACTCCTGTACGCTCTCCCCACACTTCCAGCTGTTCAATGGCTCCCGCTCTGAAGGTGTCTCCGGCGGCAAGTACGACAGATTTTCCTTCTTGTTTCATTTTATAAGCAAGTTTTCCGATCGTTGTTGTTTTCCCGACGCCGTTTACACCTACCAGAAGGATTACGTTTAAACGCCCATCCTGGATGTTCAGTTCTGAAATTTGCTCATCTCCACTGTTATAAATCTCGACCAGTTTCTCAGAAATCACTGACTGGACTTCCTTTGGATCTTGAATATTTCTGCGTTTGACTTCTTTTTTCAGCTCATCTATTAATTCCATAACGGTTGTAAAACCGACATCCGCGCTGATAAGAACCTCTTCAAGCTCTTCGAAGAAATCCTCATCCACTTTACGGTAACGGGATACAAGATCATTCACTTTGTTTTGAAAGGAGTTTCTTGTTTTCTCAAGGCCATCCTTAAACTTTTCAGATACGGAATCTGTCTGTTTTGTGATTTTCTCTTTTAATTTTTTAAAAAAGCTCATCTTTTAACCTCTTTCCTCGTTACTGAACGAATTCTTTTGTTTCTTCCAGCTTAACGGAGATTACCTTGGAAACACCGGATTCCTGCATGGTTACGCCATAAAGCACATCCGCTTCCTCCATCGTTCCTTTTCTGTGGGTAATCACAATAAACTGGGTATCACTGCTGTATTTTTTTAAATACTGCGCAAATCGGAACACATTCGCTTCGTCGAGCGCAGCCTCTACTTCGTCAAGGACGCAAAACGGCACTGGACGAACCTTTAGGATTGAGAATAAGAGCGCTATAGCAGTAAGCGCACGCTCTCCGCCTGACAGGAGATTTAAGTTTTGCAGCTTTTTCCCCGGCGGCTGAGCGATAATCTCGACTCCTGAATGAAGCAGATCGTTAGGATCGGTGAGCCTCAGTTCAGCTCGCCCTCCTCCGAATAAGGAGCGGAAAACTTGATCAAAGTGTGAGCGGATTTGGACGAATGTGTCGTTAAAGCGCTTCGTCATTTCTTCATCCATTTCTTCAATCACTTGGAACAAGGTATTTTTCGCTTCTGTTAAATCTTCTTTTTGTTCCGACAGAAACTTGTACCGTTCGTTGACCCTCTCAAACTCATCTATGCTTCCGAGGTTCACGGTACCCAGCTCTTCAATTGCGAGTTTAATCAGCTTCACGCGCTTTCTGGCTTCCTCTGGATCAGTTTCAAGCTGATATTTCTCTTTTGCCCCTTCAAAGGACAAGCTGTATTCCTCCCGTAAGTACTGGAGTAAATTATCAAGCTCGACTTCCATCCGTCCGAGTTTGACTTCTTCGTCTTTTAAGAGCGTTGTTTTTTGTTTATACAGACGTTTCATTTCTTTCAGCTCACGCTCATACGTATCAAGCCCATGCTGAAGCTTGATGCGCTGATCGCGCCTTAATGCAATCAGTTCGATCGTTTTCGTTTTGTCATTCAATTTATGTTTTGCTGCTTCTTCCAGCTTTTCTTCGCCGCTGGTGCTAGATGACATCTCTGACGTTAAGAAGCTTAAGTCTTCTTTTGCTTCTTTTAACGCAAGCTCTGTTTCAGTGAGCTCTTTCTTTAATCTGGCAAGGTTGTCCTCTTCCCCCTTGCAAGCCTGCTCTTTTTTGGCCTCAGCGATCTTCAGCTCAGTCAGCTCGTTGGAGAGAGACTCTTTCGTTGAGGATTGCGTTTGTTTTTGTTTTGTCAGTTTGTCTATTTCCTCTTCAAGCTGTTTCATCTTTTCAGATACGGCAGAGAGCTCTTCTTCAAGCTTGCGTTTGCGCGCTTTTTTCTCTTCATCGCTTTCAGACAGAGCAGATTTTTCTTGGTCATAGAGCTCTAAATGGGTATTGATATTTTTCTCGGCAACTTGAAGTTCGTACAGCTGGCCTTTCACATCCTGCTGCTTTAACCTTAAGCCTTCCCCGGTTTCTCTTAAGTCAGCCAGTTTTTTCTCCATATCCTGAATGGAGTGCTTAAGGGTTTTGACCTCTTGTTCAAGCAGTGCTGTTTTCTCTTCCATTTCAGCGAGCCGTTTCGTCACATCTTCTAGCTCCCGGCTTCTTCCGAGGAGGGAGTTATTTTTCTTTTTAACCGCGCCGCCCGTCATTGAACCACCGGGGTTCACAACATCTCCCTCAAGGGTTACGATGCGGTACCGGTGCCCGAGAAGCTTCGCAAGCTCGTTTGCACCCTTTAAGTCCTCTGTGATCAGAACGGTTCCAAGAAGATTCTGGATGACGCTTCGATACGCAGGATCAAATGTGACAAGTTCACTGGCAACCCCGAGAAATGATGAATGCCGGGCGGCTGTTTCCGCGTCACGGCTTTGAAGCTGGCGGTCTCTAATAACAGAAAGAGGCAGAAACGTCGCCCGGCCGAAGGAATTCTGCTTTAAATATTGAATCGCTTTTCGGGCAGATTGTTCATCGTCGGTCACGACGTGTTGAGCAGAAGCGCCGAGCGCTATTTCAATGGCCGTTTCATACTTCTGTTCTGTAGAAATCAGCTCAAGAACCGCTCCGCGAATTCCGCCAAGGCGCTCTTTCGCTTTCAGCACTTCTTTAACACCTTGATAAAAGCCGGAGAAATCTCCCTGCATCGTCTCAAGCATGTCCTTTTTTGATCTCGCTTGCTGAACGTATTGGTATGCCTGATACAGAGCGGATTCATTTTTTTCGTATTGGCGCTTTTTCTGCTCATATTTTGTCTGCATATCACGATATGCACCGACTTGACTGTGAATCTCCTGCTCAATTCGGGCAAATTCCGTTTCACATGCGGCTTTACGCGCAGAAATATCACGCCGTTCCTGCAGGTGCTTTTCATTGTTGTCCGCGAGTCTCTGCAATGTGACAGCGGATTGGGACATCTGGTCATCAAGAAGCTGGAGTTCGTTGCGTATCGAAGCCTGGCTGTTTAACAGCTCAAAATAATCACTTTTCAGCTGCTCGATTTTCTCTTCGACATTTTCATTGTGAAGACTGAGAGCCTGCTGTTTTTCTTTTACTTGCGCCCTTAACTGCTTCACCTCAGCCTGAAGCGTTTCGAAGACAGCTTCCTGCTTCGAAAGCTCTTCTTTCAGAACCGTTTCTTTTTGCTGAAACTGAACGATGGCTTCTTCAAGCTGTTCTTGGTTTTGCACAGCGTTTTTCTTTCGTTCTTTCAGGACTTCTTTACGGCCTTCAAGCTTTTCAAGCTCCTCACTAGTTACCAGTAAAACTTGCTGGAGCTCATCTACTGACTCATCAAGCGCTTGTATTTTGTCCCTTGTATCCTCAATCTTTGCTTCTTTCGCAGAAATAGCAGACGATTCAGCAAGCTCTTCTTCTTTTGCCATCTGCACTTTCTCTTTAAGAGTCGACCATTTACCATGCAGCTCTTCGATATCATAGGCAGTCAGCGCAATTTCAACATGCTCCAGCTCTTTCTTTTTCTCAAGGTAGTCTTTCGCTATTGAAGCTTGAATTTTAAGAGGTTCAACCTGCCCTTCAAGCTCATGTAATATATCTTCTACCCGATTTAGATTGTCCTGTGTCTCAAACAGTTTATTTTCTGCTTTTTTCTTTCTCGTTTTATATTTAAGCACCCCGGCCGCTTCTTCAAAGATACTGCGGCGATCCTCCGCTTTGCTGCTCAGGATCTCTTCCACTTTCCCTTGGCTGATAATAGAAAATGCTTCTTTACCAAGGCCAGAGTCCATAAATAAATCAATAATATCCTTCAAGCGGCACGGCTGATTGTTAATCAGAAACTCACTCTCACCTGATCTGTACACACGTCTTGTGACACTCACCTCGTGGAAGTCAATTGGCAAGAAATGATCATCATTATCAAGAGTAAGCGTAACTTCAGCTAGATTTAATCGCTTTCTTGAATCACTCCCGGCAAAAATGATGTCTTCCATTTTTCCGCCGCGAAGAGAGCGTGCCGATTGTTCGCCGAGAACCCAGCGAATGGCATCAGTGATGTTGCTTTTTCCGCTTCCGTTCGGCCCGACAACTGCTGTCACGCCTTTAACAAAGTCTACGGAAATCCGTTCTGCAAATGATTTAAATCCTATAACGTCTAAACGTTTGAGGAACATAGCGATCCTCCTTATGTAATAAGTATTTCAATTCTATCATAAACATTGGTGAAATAAGACGGCATACATACTGAAATCCCCCTGAGTCATAAGGGGGATTTTATTGTTTCGTATGGTGTTTTTGCAATTTAGCTAAAGCTTCCTGAGCAGCGTGCTGTTCGGCTTCTTTCTTTGAACGGCCGTTTCCGACTCCGAGTGGTTCACCTTTTAGAGATACGATGGCTTCAAATTCACGGTTGTGCGCAGGTCCTTTTTCGTTGGAGATTTTATACTCCAGAGAGCCTTTGCCGTCCCGCTGCACGTATTCCTGCAGCTGGCTTTTGAAATCCATCACATGAGAAAAAGCACCATCGTTAATTTTAGGGAACACATAAACTTTTAAGAAACTTTCGACCGGCTCTAATCCCTGGTCAAGGTACAAGGCTCCGATAAATGCCTCAAAAACATCCGCCAATAGAGCAGGACGCTTTCTTCCGCCTGTCATTTCCTCGCCTTTACCCAACAGGACAAGATCGCCGAATGACAGCTCGTGAGCCAATGAAACGAGAGACGGTTCGCAAACAATTGCGGCTCTCAATTTCGTCAAATCTCCTTCACTCATAGCCGGGTATTTGGCAAATAAGAATCTGGAGATCGTCAGTTCCAAAACAGCGTCACCTAAAAATTCAAGCCTTTCATTATCTTCATACGGCTTTTTCCGATGCTCATTCACATAAGATGAATGTGTAAATGCTTGATACAAAAGCTTTTCATTTTGAAAGTGAACCGAAATCCGTTCTTGAAACTCTTTAAATTGTTCTACTTTTTTATAGAACTTTTTTTTATCTTTATAATGTGAGTGTTTTGACATAGTAACCTCCATAGGCACATCAGGTTCACCGCGCTTCTCTGACTAAACCGGATACAGCGCGCGTAAAAGCGGCATGCTGTAATAACTGCACGAATAAAGGGCTAAAGCCCCGCGTTTCGGCGGGACTTTTAGCATCAGCTTATTGCTGGTTTTGTATGTAGTTCACAGCGTCGCCGACTGTTGCAATCTTTTCAGCATCTTCGTCAGAAATCTCCATATCAAACTCGTCTTCAAGTTCCATAACAAGCTCAACTACATCTAGGGAATCAGCACCTAAGTCTTCCTTGAAAGAAGCTTCAAGTTTGACGTCTGCTTCATCAACGCCAAGGCGATCTACGATGATTTTCGTTACACGCTCTAATGTGTCTGCCATAGCAATTCACCTCCCCTCAAGTATTATAGTGGATTCGTTTTTAAAAAACTAGAGAAACTACGATGAAATTTTCGAGAAAAAACTTACATCACCATTCCGCCGTCAATATGAAGCGTTTGGCCTGTCATATAACGAGCTCCCTCTGAAGCTAGGAACGTGACAACACTGCTGACATCGCTAGGTTCACCAAAGCGCGCGAGCGGAATTTGTTTCAGCATTTCGTCTTGAACGTCTTTTGCAAGTTTATCTGTCATATCAGTTGAGATAAATCCTGGCGCTATTGCGTTTACCGTAATATTTCGGCTGGCGAGCTCTTTAGCGGAAGATTTGGTTAAACCGATGACGCCGGCTTTTGCAGCCACGTAGTTGGCTTGTCCAGGGTTTCCGCTGACGCCGACGATAGACGATACGTTAATAATGCGGCCTGAACGCTGTTTCATCATTTGTCTTGTAACAGCTTTTGTGCAGTTGAAAACACCCTTCAGGTTAATGTTAATGACGTCATCCCATTCGTCTTCTTTCATTCTCATGATGAGATTGTCTCTTGTAATTCCCGCATTATTAACCAGAATGTCAATCGTAGAAAAAACAGACAATGTTTCTTTTATCATGTTTTGTACATCTTCGGGATTTGATACATCCGCTTTTACAGCAATTGCTTTTCTGCCCATTGATTTGATTTCATCTACCACTTCATTTGCTTTCGCTTCATTGCCGGAGTAGTTCACGACAACATTGGCTCCGCTTTTTGCCAGATCAAGGGCGATTGAGCGGCCGATTCCGCGGGATGCGCCAGTGACAATAGCCGTTTTATCATTAAGCATTATCATTCTCCTCCTTAAGCGTTTGAATTGCCAGCTCGATCGTTTCCGGATCTGATACAGCAATTGTTTTTAACCGTCTATTTACTTTTTTCACAAGGCCTGAAAGCACTTTTCCGGGACCGATTTCAATAAAAGTCGTAACACCCTCTGCGATCAGCTTGTTAATGCTTTCCTCAAAACGAACCGGAGAGTAAAGCTGCTCAATAAGTTTTTCTTTGATATCTGCTTTTTCAGTCATCACGTCAGCAGAAACATTTGAGATGACCGGAACGTCAGCGTCTTTTATGTCACAGGCGTCCAATACCTCTTTCAGCTTTTCAGCAGCCGGTTTCATCAGTTCAGAATGGAACGGACCGCTTACTTCAAGCGGAATTGCGCGTTTTGCGCCGTTCTCTTTTGCCAGTTCAGATGCAAGCTCGACCCCTTTAGCTGTTCCGGAAATGACGATTTGGCCAGGACAGTTGAGATTCGCAAGCTGTACAAGGTTGCCTTCCTCTGTGACTTTATCGGTTACTTGCTTTAATGCTTCAGCATCCATGCCGAGAATCGCAGCCATTGCTCCTTCGCCAGCCGGCACCGCTTCATTCATAAACTCTCCGCGCTTTCTGACGGTATAAACAGCATCTTTGAAAGACAGAGCGCCAGCCGCAACCAGTGCAGAATATTCACCAAGGCTGTGTCCTGCTGTGAAATCAGGTGTAATGCCAGATTCTTTAAATTTCTCAAGAACAGCGATGCTTGTCGTAAGCAAAGCAGGCTGCGCATTGTATGTAAGTGTTAATTCTTCAGCAGCACCCTCAAAAATAAGCGAGCTGAGTTTTGTTTCTAATGTTTCATCGGCTTCATCAAACAGACGCTTTGCAGCAGGCACCTGCTCATAAAGCTCTTTTCCCATGCCGATAAATTGTGATCCCTGACCCGGGAATAAAAATGCAATCTTACTCATGATGTAAAAACCTCCAGACTACTCATCTGTTTTTTCTTCTTTCACTTCTTCCTGAATGAGCGCAGCCACATTTTGGCTGACCATCTCTCTTGCTTGCCGAATCGCATGGAATACAGCATTTGAATCTGAAGAGCCGTGCGCCTTGATCACAGGCGCTTTTAAGCCAAAAAGACTTGCTCCGCCATAATTCGAATACTCCATTTTCATTTTCATTTCTTTCAATTTTGGCTTCAGCACAGCTGCTGCAAGCTTTGATGTCAAAGTAGACGTCATTACGTCTCTCATCATTTTAAAAATAGACAACGCAGAGCCTTCCAGCGTTTTGAGTGTAACATTCCCGGTAAAGCCGTCTGTTACTACAACATCAGCCACATCATCTAAAAGGTCTCGCGCTTCCACGTTTCCGATAAAATTGATGTTTGCTGTTTCTTTTAAAATTTGAAAAGTCTGCTTCGTCAGTTCGTTTCCTTTTTTATCTTCTGTTCCGACATTTAAAAGTCCGACTCTCGGTGAAGTGACACCGCGCACTTGCTGAGAATAAACAGAACCCATGATGGCATATTGAACGAGGTGCTCCGGTTTGGCATCGACATTGGCGCCGACATCAAGGAGAAGAAATCCGTCTCCCGAAATAGTCGGAAGTGTCGGGGCAAGCGCCGGACGGTCAATTCCTTTAATTCTTCCGACAATAAAGAGACCGGCTGTCATTAATGCACCGGTATTTCCTGCTGAAATGCAGGCGTCAGCTCTGTTTTCCGCAACCTCCTGCGCCATAAGAACCATAGATGAGTTCTTTTTTCTTCGCACGGCACGGACCGGTTCATCCGTAGGCTCAATCACTTCATCTGCGTGCAGCACCGTGATGCGATCTGATGTAGTTGTTAAATTTGATTCTATCGTTGTTTTGTCACCGACAAGTGTGATATGGAGATCATCATATGCCTCTATACCTTTTATAACTCCGTCAATAACAGCTTTGGGAGCGTGGTCTCCTCCCATTGCATCTACAGCTATTCTCATGCATGCTCCACCTTTATGAATGTTTTGAACGATACATGTCAAAGCGTCCAGAAAAAACAATTTCTTCGCCAACGTAGCTGTTCACTTCGACAACCGTTCTTCCTTTTTCTTTTTCGACAGCCGTCACTTTCGCTTTTGCTACGACACGTTCACCCTGCTTTACCTGTCTTGTAAAGCGGATGTCTGCACTTGCAGTCAGCGCCAGCTCGTCATCAATGACTGCAACGGCCAAAGAATTCGCCTGTGCAAATAAATGGTGTCCTCTCGCAATCTGATTCCGGCTGAACACGTGCTCCTGTTTTATTTCTAAAATGGATATCGCCTGATCATCCAGCTCAAGGTCAATAATTTCTCCGATAACTTCATCAAGTGACAGGGACTTCACTTCGTCCTCAAGTGTTTTCTCTGCCACGTTCTTAATTCTTTCTCTCAGTTCAGGTATGGAAAGCTCTAAGCGGTCCAAACGTATCGTCTGGATGCTCACCCCGAATTTACCCGCTAATTCTTCATCTGTAATAAAGGGGGTTGCTTGAATCGTCTGCTGAAGTAATTCCTGGCGTTCTCTCTTATTTCTTCTCATATCTAAACACCATCCGGACAATTAAGACTAGGTACTAATAGTAGTATATAATTTCATAGATTGGAATGCAACGATTGTTTCTGGCTGAACACCAAAAACTTCTGATACTCAGCTTAATTTTTCCCCGTCCATTACTCCGTTCTTCAGCAATTCATCTCGTAACACAGCGTATTCCGGCTCCTTCCAGAACGCGTCAGAAGCCACAAGATTCGCAGCATCCTGCCTTGCCGTTTCAAGCGCTCTGTAATCATGAACCATGTCCGCCACTTTAAATTCCGGCATTCCGCTTTGTTTTTTTCCGAAGAAATCACCGGGACCTCTCAGTTCCAGATCCTTTTCAGACAGCTCGAAACCGTCATTGGTCTCCGACATGATCCTCATCCGTTCTTTCCCTGTTTCTGATTTTGGATCAGCCATCAGAATACAGAAAGATTGATGCTCACCCCGTCCAACACGGCCGCGCAGCTGGTGAAGCTGTGATAGTCCGAAACGGTCGGCGTCATAAATCACCATAATCGTTGCATTCGGAACATTCACGCCAACCTCAACTACAGTGGTTGATACGAGAATTTGACAGTGATTTGCGCTGAATTCTCTCATGACCTGGTCTTTTTCATCGGAATGCAGCTTTCCATGCATAAGGCCGACATTCCATTTTCCCCGAAAAATATCAGAAAGCATATTGTACACGTCAATGGCGTTTTGCACATCAAGCTTGTCTGATTCTTCAATCAGCGGACAGATGATATAAGCCTGCCTGCCTTGCTTTAATTCTTTTTCGACAAATGCCAAAATACGATCCAGCATGTCATGTTTTACCCAATAGGTTTCAATTCGCTTTCGTCCAGCCGGCATCTCATCAATGACAGATACATCCATTTCACCGAACACTGTGATCGCTAATGTTCTTGGGATTGGAGTGGCTGTCATAAAGAGAACATCGGGATCCTGCCCTTTGTTCCGAAGCTTTTTGCGCTGCTCAACTCCAAATCTGTGCTGTTCATCAGTAATAACGAGACTCAGCGCCTTAAACTCCACCTCGTCTTGGATTAAAGCGTGGGTTCCTACAAGAATATCAATCTCACCCGCCGCAAGACGCTCAAGCAGTTCTTTTCGCCGCTTCCCTTTAACAGAGCTTGTCAAAAGAGCAACGCTGACGTCCCATTTTTCAAATAGCGAAACGAGCGAATCAGCATGCTGCTCGGCCAGAATTTCTGTCGGCACCATGAGCGCTCCTTGGTATCCGGATAGGATCGCGGCATACAGTGCAATGGCGGCAACTGCCGTTTTTCCTGATCCAACGTCCCCTTGAAGAAGGCGGTTCATTCTGTATGGAGAAGACATGTCTGCTGTTATTTCGCGAAGAACGCGTGACTGGGCGTTTGTGAGGGGAAACGGGAGGCTTTTGATAAATCTCATGAGTTCTTCGTTTGAAAAACGCTGCCGTATCCCTTGTGTCTGCTCTCTTTCCGCCTTTCGGAACGCCTGCATTTTCAACTGAAACAACAAAAATTCTTCATAAACAAACCGCCGTCTGGCAAGCTTTAATGCTTCCCTTGTTTCAGGCTGGTGCATTGCTTTTAACGCCTGATAATAGTCAGGCAGTTTATAGCTTTTTCTTAGCTTTTCCGGAAGAGGATCAGGAAGTGAGTCTGCATATTGGGTCAGCGCCTGCTGAATAAAGCGCCTCATCATTTTGACGGTAACATTTTCTTTCACAGAATACACTGGTTCAATACTTTTGTCTTCTTGATGCGGCCCGTTTTTCAACTCCTGAACAGAGATGGTTTGGCGGTGCTTGTCCCATTTACCTGAAACCGTCACCACAGAGCCGAGCGAAAGCTTCTTCTTCAAATAAGGCCGGTTAAAACATACGGCTGTGATTAAATAGTGGCCGACCAGAAGCCTGAATGTCAGCCTGTTTCGTTTTTTTCCGTAATAGGTAAGAGAAGGCTCTGAATGAACCTTCCCTTCGACTGTGACTCTTTCATCATGCTTTACTTCTTCTAAATCCCTCAGCTCGTAGTCATCATAGCGATAAGGGAAATAATTCAGAAGATCAGAAATGTCATAAATACCGAGTTCGTGTAATGTTTTTTCTGTTTCCGGCCCAATACCCTTAATGTTAGCTATACTAGTTTGCTGATTTTGTTTCACGTGAACCTAGCGCTCCTCCGAAAATTTTTTTCTCTAATTCTCTTCCTGTCGGTGTTGCCGCTAAACCGCCCTGGCCTGTTTCTCTAAGTGCAGTTGGCATCGTTTGACCTATTTTATACATGGCATCGATAACCTCATCACATGGAATGCGGCTTGTAATGCCCGCCAATGCCATATCAGCGGCAATCATCGCATTTGACGCGCCCATCGCATTCCGTTTCACGCAAGGCACCTCAACAAGCCCTGCAACAGGGTCGCACACAAGGCCTAGCATATTTTTTAATGTAATGGCCATGGCTTCCGCGCTTTGTTCGGGTGTTCCTCCTGCCATTTCAACAATGGCCGCAGCCGCCATACCTGAAGCTGATCCAACCTCTGCCTGACATCCTCCGGCGGCGCCGGAAATGCTTGCGTTATTAGCCACGACAAATCCGAAAGCCCCGGCTGTAAACAAAAAGCGGATCATTTGTTCTCTTGTTGGATTCAGCTTTTCTTTTACAGCAAATAACGTACCGGGCACCACACCGGCAGAACCTGCAGTCGGTGTCGCACAGATGGTTCCCATTGCTGCATTTACTTCATTTGTTGCAACGGCTTTCGATACAGCATCTAAAATCAGCGGGCCAGACAGGCTTTTTCCCGATCGAATATAGGCCTGCAATTTAACGGCATCTCCGCCTGTTAAGCCCGTTTGGCTCGTAACTCCCTCGAGTCCTTTCTGAACCGCCGCTTCCATAACAGACAGGTTATGATCCATCTGCTGAAAAATGTCCTCTTTTGTTTTTTCTGTTACTTCCATCTCTTGAGCTATCATCACATCAGAGATCAATATTTGTTTTTCTTTAGTAATCTCAATTAATTCTTTTACATTACGAAACATAACTGGCTCCTCCTGACCCTTTTCGCTAGTCAGCAATCTTTGTCACTTGAATAATATTCGGCAGCTTCGACAGCTCGTCGAGAATATGGTCGTCAATATTTTGATCGACCTCTATTGTCATCAGCGCAAGCTGTCCGATATCTTTCCGGGCTACTTCCATATGTCCTACGTTGATTGAAAATTTCGCCAGAACATTGGCAACACCGGCAATTGTGCCAAATTTGTCATTATGAACAACTAATATGGCCGGATGATTTCCTGACAGCCGGAGCTCAAAACCATTCAATTCTGTGATTTCAATCTTTCCTCCGCCAATCGAAATACCCGTCAGTTCAAGCTCACCCTTTTCATCAGAAATGGTGATTTTTGCTGTGTTCGGATGGACCGGGACAGCGTCTTCTACCCGAAACTCTATATCAATTCCTTTAGCTTCTGCAATTTGTATAGCGGTTTTAATCCGTTCGTCGAATGTATCAAAATCAAGCAATCCGCCGATAATCGCGACATCTGTGCCGTGGCCCTTATACGTTTCCGCAAACGAGCCGTAAAAAGATACAATGATGCGCTCAGGCTCTCTGCCAAATAAACTTCTGGCCACTCTCCCGATTCTGGCAGCTCCCGCTGTATGAGAGCTGGACGGACCGATCATAACCGGGCCGATAATATCAAAAACGCTTCTGTATTTCATGCTATTCCTCCTTATAAACCAGAGCTTATTAGCGCTTTGCTTCTAGACTAATTGATCAGATATAAAATGGCAAGCGGGCGCGTTACAGCGCTGCCGCACTTAAAAGCAGACATAAGAATAGAAGGGCAAATTGCCCTTCTATTCTGCAGAAACGATATACGAATACAGAGGCTGTTTCCCATTGTGGATTTCAACCTCAATCTCCTCGTACTTTTCACTGAGAAACGCTTCAAGCTGCTCAGCTTCTTCCTGAGACGCATCCTCACCATATAGAATGGTCACGATTTCATCATCTTCTCGGATCATTTCTGACAGCAGCATTTTCGCGGCTGACAGCTGATTTTCAGAAGTGCCGATAATCGTTCCATTCAGAATGCCCATAAAGTCACCTTTTTTAATATCTTTACCGTCAATATGAGTATCTCTGACTGAGAACGTCACCTGTCCGCTTTTTACTTGCTGAATGGCGCTTAGCATATTGGCCTCGTTCGCTTCAGCTTCTTGATCCGGGTTAAAAGCCAGCAGGGCTGACATCCCTTGCGGAACCGTTTTAGCAGGAATGACAAAAACCTGTTCATCCACTACGCTGGCCGCTTGGTTAGCAGCCATGATAATGTTGGAGTTGTTAGGAAGGATAAATACTGTATCTGCATTTACAGACTTCACGGCATCAACAATATCCTCAGTGCTTGGGTTCATGGTCTGGCCGCCTTCGATCACAACAGAAGCGCCAATGCTTTTGAATAGGTCTGAAATTCCTTCTCCCATCGCCACAGTCACAATGCCATACGGCTGTTTTGCCGGCGGTGTTTCGTTGTCTGCAGGTTTGCTTTCTTGACTGATGATAGAGGTATGCTGTTCTCTCATATTTTCTATTTTTATTTTAATCAATTCACCGTAATGCTGGGCGTAGTTTAACACGTTTCCCGGCTCTTCAGCATGAATATGAACCTTCGCCAGCGATTCATCCGCAATCACAAGCAGAGAATCTCCGAACTGGCTGAGGTCTTGCCTGAACGTGCCTTCGTCGAACTCTCTTTTTGTCTGATCAAGCCTAACCATCACTTCGGTACAGAATCCAAATTCAATATCTTCGGTATTCATCATGCTTTGCGCGCTCTTGTGATGCTCCGCGCTGACCATGTCGTCAAGTGACGGAAGAACTGCTTTCTGAGGTACAGTTTCACCTTTTAATGAAGCAAGGAAACCTTCATACACACAAAGCAGGCCTTTGCCCCCGCTATCGACAACTCCTACTTCCTTTAGGACAGGCAGCAATTCAGGGGTGCGGTTTAAAGACGCCTCTGCTTCTTCTGTCACTGCAGTCATCAGCGCAGTGATATCGGTTTCTTTTTCTGCTAAGATCATCGCTTTTTTTGCAGCGTCTTTTGCAACTGTTAAAATGGTGCCCTCTACAGGTTTCATGACAGCTTTATACGCCATGTCTACACCTGCTTGCAGCGCAGCGGCAAACTCAAGTGCATTAATTTCTTTTTTCGTTTCAATGCTTTTGCTAAATCCGCGGAACAATTGGGATAGGATAACTCCTGAATTTCCGCGTGCTCCCATGAGCAGCCCTTTAGATAACGCGGAACCCACCTTCCCGATATCATCCGTATCCATTTGTTCAACTTCTCTTGCTCCGGAAGTCATCGACAGGTTCATATTTGTTCCCGTATCACCGTCCGGCACCGGAAACACGTTCAGTGCATCAACTGCACTGGCGTTTTGAGACAGATTCTGCGCTCCCGCAAGAATCATCTCGGCAAAGGTTCTGCCGTTTAATGTTCTGATAGACAATCCTACTCCTCCTAACTACGGGTTCGTCACTCGTACGCCTTGGACATAAATATTGACAGAGTCCACTGCCAGTCCGATGGTTTGATTTACTGTGTACTTTACTTTTGTTTGGACATTATGTGCCACTTCAGAAATTTTCGTGCCGTAGCTGACAATGATATACATGTCGATATGTATCTGTTCTCCTGCTTGGCGAACTTGGACACCCCTGCTGAAATTCTCTTTCCGAAGGATTTCAGTCAGTCCGTCTTTAATCTGGTTTTTAGAGGCCATGCCGACAATGCCGTAACAGTCAACCGCCGCGCCTCCTGCAACCATCGCGATGACTTCATTAGATATATCAATCTGTCCGTACTTCGTTCTTAATTCAATGGACACACTAGTTCCTCCTTCGAATGCATAGAGTTACAGCTATTCTACTATATGGTTTCCATTATGAAAAGACCAGGCAATAATCGCTGGCCGTACCTCTACATATACTATAGCGCTGCTGTTTCCGCAAGATGTCAAGTGAATTTTCTTGAAAGATGATGAAACAATAGTTGCAAACGTTTTTTAGCTGTGGTAAATTATTTAAAGTATCCATATCGAAAGCATCTAAGATTATATGAATGTTAAAAAGTAGATGTTTTGTGCAAGTGAGGAGGGAAACAAATGGCACGTAAATGCGTTATCACAGGTAAAAAAACAACAGCTGGGAATAACCGTTCTCACGCAATGAACGCTTCTAAGCGCACATGGGGCGCGAATCTTCAAAAGGTTCGTATCCTTGTGAACGGAAAACCTAAAAAAGTATATGTATCTGCTCGAGCTTTGAAATCCGGTAAAGTTGAGCGTGTATAACAAAATGAACGCCTGCCCCGATATGTGGCAGGCGTTTTTATGTGGTGAAAGAGGGCTTTGAACCCCTGGGCCTTAATCTTTTCTAAATGAGCCCAGCATCGCCCGGACAATTCCTCCTAAAAACTTCGGCAATTTAATGGTGTAAAATTTCATTTTTTGTCCCCTCCTATAACGTCCCGTAACCGCCTTGTTTCAGCAATTGAATGAAAGCACATGCTTAATCCGTGCTTCTTATCATTATTAATATGCCTTTTGCAAACGAAAAAGTACCTCGTGAATGAATGAGTTCGTTACTAATACATAGTGTTGAACCGAGCGTAATATGACAATTATTTAGAGGATATTTAAAACCGGTCAGGGTCAGCTCATGTATGTCTTCGGAAAACGGTATGAAGGAGATATATCGCTTATTTTCATCCTTCTCAATATCATATTCACCAGGAGGGAACATTTGAATATGATTTTGTTTGTCTATCAGCCTAATTTTTATGTTCGTTTTTACACCTCTATACAGAAGCTGAATGTTTCCTAAAAAATGATCAGCTCTGCCGCCTGTAATGCCGAAAATCTGAATAATATCCGGCTGCTTTTCCAGCGCCCAATCAAGGGCGAGGTCTAAATCTGTTTGATCTTTTTCTGCTTGATACACATGAAGGGCGGGAGCGGCTTTTTCTATTCGCCGGCGTTCTTGCTCTGTTATGCTGTCAAAATCTCCGAAGGCTTCAACAGGAATGATCCCGGCATCTAAGAGAGTGACGGTGCCTTTGTCAACACCGATCCAAAGCGTGTGTTCATCCGTATAGCCGGTTAGATCGGGAATGAGATTTTTCGGGCCTCCCGCAACGATATTAATTGTTTTCATCTCTGATTCCTTTCTCTGCATACAGGAAAAAGAGCTTAGGCTATTGTATGCCCAGCTCTTTTCTAAAGCTGCTTATTTGCTTCCTCTGATTTCAGAAATTGCTTTTTTGCGGTCAGACTGCCCATAAACAGCTGAACCGGCAACGAGTAAATTTGCGCCCGCTTCAATGACGAGCGGAGCGGTTTCTTTGTTGACGCCGCCGTCTACTTCAATTAACAGATCTTTTTTTCCTTTTTCATCCGCCATTCGCTTAACCTCTTTTATTTTAGGAAGGACTGAATGAATAAATTTCTGCCCGCCGAAGCCCGGGTTCACCGTCATTAAAAGAACAAGATCGAGATCGTCGAAAACATGCTCGATGACTTGAACAGGAGTATGCGGGTTTAGAACTACTCCGGCCTTCACTCCTTGCTCTTTAATGAGCTGGATGGTACGGTGCAGGTGCGGACATGCCTCAGCATGCACAGACAGGATATCTGCGCCTGCTTTCGCAAAAGCCGGGATATAACGATCCGGCTCTTCTATCATTAAATGGATATCAAGCGGCAGATCCGTTACCGGCCGGACTGCTTCTACAATCAGCGGACCGATTGTGATATTCGGGACAAAATGGCCGTCCATAACATCAATATGAATACAATCGGCTCCGCCTTTTTCTACATCTTTAATCTCATTGCCTAAAGCGGCAAAATCAGCGGAAAGAATAGATGGTGCAACCTTTATCATTATGCTAATACCTCGGCTTTCTGTCTTTTATCTCCGTCATAAATTCAACATAATGGTCATAGCGATACTGCTTTAATTCCCCGTCTTCAACAGCTTGTTTCACCGCACATTTCGGCTCTTTCAGATGTAAACAGCCTCTAAATTTGCATGAAGAGCTTTTTTCTCTGATATCAGGGAAGGTATAGCCCAGCTCTTCTTCCTCAATGTCTGTAAATTCAAGCGAGCTGAATCCCGGTGTATCTGCAACCAAACCTCCGGACGTGTGAATCAGCTCCACGTGGCGGGTTGTGTGTTTCCCGCGGCCCAAATGCTCGGAAATCTCGTTTGTTCTTAATCCGAGCTCCGGACTGATTGCGTTGAGAAGCGAGGATTTCCCAACACCGGACTGACCGGCAAATACCGTTGTTTTATCCTGAAAACGCGGGATGATGTCCGCTAAACTGTCTTGGTCCTTAGAGGAGGTAAGGTATACGTCATAACCAATATTCCGATAGTCTTCTGCATAGGCTTGTATCGTATCTTCTGTATCTTGATCTTCAATCAGATCCATTTTAGTAATGCATATAATCGGCTGAATATCATTGGCCTCAACGAGAACCAGGAAGCGGTCGAGCAATGCCGTGCTGAAAGAAGGCTGAACCGCTGAGAAAACAAGGACCGCTTGATCAACGTTGCAAATTGGCGGCCTGATAAGCTCGTTGGTTCTTTCTTTAATTTCCATTAAATATCCTTCTTTGTTATTTTCAGCTTGATACACAACATAATCGCCGACAAGAGGGGTAATTTTGTTTTTTCTGAAAATGCCTCTTCCTCTGCATTGTATTACTTTATCTGAATCCTCTGATTCATCCAGTACATAGTAAAAGCCGCTTAGCGCCTTAATAATTTTGCCCTCAGGCATATTTTCCCTCCTTGTTATTCATCTTTCGGATACTCAATGGTTTTGTAGCTGACAACTTTATTGTTTACCATTACTTGATAGTACCCTTTTTGGCCGGGTTCAATCTTTAGTTCGATCGTTCGTTCAGTCGGCTCTTTTATCTTAAATTCTTCGTAAGTGTCAGAGATGCTGTGATCAGCATCGTCAACCGCGATTTGCACTTGAAGCTCGTCCCCTTCATTTTCTGGTTCATAGGGGATCTTGACCTTTTCTTTCACTGTTTTCGCAGGTTTTTTCTCTGGTCCGAGAGAGAATGTCACTTCAACTTCGTTTCCCGGCTTTACTGCCGTACCTGCTGCTGGTTTTTGTTTGACAACCTGTCCTTCTGGAACATCATCTGAGTATGCTTCTTTTTCTACAAGCTTCAATCCGTTGTCTTCCAGATATCCAGACGCTGCTTCTTTACTGTAGGTTTTCAAGTCTCTAAGTGTAATGTCTTCGGGTCCGATACTGACTGTAAGTTTGACTTGATCTTCACTCGGGACAAGCTCAGTCCCTGCTGAAGGATTTTGGTCAATGACAGTTCCCGCGTTTTTCTCGTCATTCACTTCATTTACCGTTACATGTTTAAACCCTTGGTCCTTCAACGCTTTTTTTGCCTGGTCGACCGTTTGGCCTGTCACATCACCGATCTCCGTTTTTGCCTTTCCGGTGCTTTTATAAAGAGTGACCGTGGCGCCTTCTTTGACTGTTGTATCCGCTTTAGGGTCCGTTTTTACCATCAGGCCCTCTTCAATTTTTTCATCTGAGATTTCCAACACCTCGGAATCAACCTGTAAACCTTCTTTTTCCAAGTGCCCTGCGGCTTTTTCGTATTCCATTCCGGAGACATCAGGTATTTTGACATCCTTAGGCATGAAAAGCGACGGAAAAACAGTGACAGCAAGAATTCCAGCTGTGATAAAAACAAGGCATATCGTGAGCAAAACCCACGGCCACTTTTTTCTTTTGCCGTTCTTCTTTGTTTTGTTTTCTTGTGCGGCTGTCACTTCAGCTTCTTTTTCGCCAGCAGCTTTAGCGAGTTCTTCATCTTTAATGATAGGTATCGCTTTTGTCATTTCTTCATCTTCTTGAATCGTAAATCTCTTTTCATTGAGTCTGTCGGCATCAAAAGCTGTTTTTATGTCTGCTTCCATGTCTTCAGCCGTTTCATAGCGATGAAACGGATCTTTGGCAGTTGCCTTGAGTATGATGTTTTCAACGCTTTGGGGGACCGATGGATTCCACCTTTTTGCCGAAGGAGTTTCCGCTTGAAGATGCTTCAAGGCGATGCTGACTGCTGACTCTCCATCAAACGGAATACGGCCGGTTAAAAGCTCAAATAGAACGATTCCAAGCGCATAAATATCTGATTTTTTTGTGGCTAAGCCGCCCCGGGCCTGTTCAGGTGATAAGTAATGGACCGAGCCCAGAACTGAATTGGTATGGGTGATTGTGGTCGAACTTAGTGCCGTCGCAATTCCAAAATCCGTTACTTTGATATTTCCCATATGATCAATCAAAATGTTATGCGGCTTGATGTCTCTGTGAACAATCTGGTTTTGATGGGCATGAGCGATGGCTGAGACAATTTGCTCCATGATGTTCAGCGCTTCTTTAGGGTGAAGCGGCCCATTTGCTGTTATGTATTCTTTAAGCGTCATGCCTTCAACGTATTCCATGACAATATAATAAATATCATCTTCCTCGCCCAAATCGTAAATGCTGACAATATTCGGGTGATCGAGGCTTGATGCGGATTGGGCTTCTCTGCGGAAACGCCTGATAAATTCATTGTCATTTACATAGTCAAACCGCAGGATTTTAATTGCGACTTCACGGTCTAGAATGATATCCTCAGCTAAATACACGTTGGCCATTCCCCCGCCGCCTATAACGCGGAGAATTTGGTAACGCCCGCTGATCCGCTTGCCGATTAGCACTGATCTTCACCCTCTTCAACTTGTAAAGCAAGCTCAAGCAAAACTGCTGTAATGTTGTCTTCCCCGCCATTCTGATTGGCTTTGTCCACAAGCAGGTTTACTTTTTCCTGAGGAGCTGAATCGCTTTGCAGGATGTCTTTTAACTCAGTGCCTTCCACTTTATTCGTCAGTCCGTCAGAACATAGAAGCAGTTTGTCTCCGGGTTCTATATCAAAGGAACGGGTGTCAATGCTGACTGACTGGTCTGTTCCAAGCGCCTTCGTCAACACATTTTTTCGCGGATGATGTTCAGCGTCTTCTCTGGAGATCTCTCCAGTGCGAACCAGTTCATTTACAAGCGAATGGTCTTCTGTCACTTGAACGAAATCACCGTCCTGAAGCAAATAGCATCTGCTGTCTCCGATATGGGCAACAGAAACCGTTTTCCCCGTAAAAAGCGCACATACAATCGTCGTCCCCATGCCTTGGCATTCTTCGTGGGCTTGAGCGTGATCGTATATTTTGCTGTTTACCGAAAGAATCTGTTCAATGAGCCATTTTTCACAATCCGAGGGCGCAGTTGGAATCGTCTCTGCTTCATTCCATTTCTCCCCCATGGCTTTCACAGCCATCTTGCTCGCAACATCTCCAGCAAGATGGCCGCCCATGCCATCAGCGACAACCGCTAATACAAATTCATCTTTCCCCTTGAATATCCCCGCATCATCTTCATTATGCTGGCGGATTTTTCCTGTATCTGTTTTTAAGGCTGTTAACAACCCTCATCACCTCGTCTCGTCTTGACGCTCCTTCGCGCGAAGCTGACCGCAGGCTGCGTCAATGTCATGTCCTTGCTCTCTTCGGATTGTGACATTTACTCCGCGGGATTTCAGCGTTTTTTCAAAAGCAAAAATCTGATCACGCGGTGTGCGCACATAGTCCCGTTCAGGCACGTAGTTTACCGGAATCAAGTTCACGTGGCATTTGACTCCTTCCAGCAAGTCGGCAAGCTCTTCGGCGTGTTCCACCTGGTCGTTTACGCCTCCGAACAGCCCGTATTCAAAGCTGATGCGGCGTCCTGTTTTATTAATATAATATTTAACGGCTTCCATTAGATCAGGCAGTTTATATGCTCTGTTAATCGGCATCAAACGGCTTCTGATTTCTGTGTTCGGCGCGTGCAGAGAAATTGCAAAGTTAATCTGCATTTGCTGATCAGCAAATTCGTAAATTTTCGGGATGATTCCACTCGTAGAGACCGTAATATGGCGAGCACCGATATTCAGGCCCTTGTCATGGTTAATGATTTTCAAGAAAGCGAGCATTTCGTTAAAGTTATCAAAAGGTTCGCCGATTCCCATGATCACGACAGAGCTGACGCGTTCATCCGTTTCATCAAGAGCTTTTTGCACTTTGACTACTTGAGCGACAATTTCCCCCGCTTCAAGGTTTCGTTTTAAGCCTCCAAGCGTTGACGCACAGAATGTACAGCCAATACGGCAGCCGACTTGTGTCGTTACACATACAGAATTGCCATACTCGTGTCTCATTAAAACGGTTTCGATGGTATAACCGTCATGAAGCTCAAACAAAAACTTCATCGTACCGTCTTGAGAGGTTTGTTTAACAGCCGTTTTCAGCGTTGTTAACACAAAGTGAGTGTTTAATTTCTCACGCAGATCCTTTGAGAGGTTTGTCATTTCTTCAAAAGAAGATACGCGTTTTTCATATAGCCATTCAAAAATCTGAGCCGCACGGAACGGTTTCTCTCCGTTGTCTGTCAGCCATTGTTTAATTTCGTCTAATTCAAAAGAATAAATCGACGGACGCTCTGTCCGCAATTCTTTTCTTACTTTTGTTTTATTAAGTTCTGCCATTGCTTATCCCTTCTTTCTCATGCTGCAAATAAAGAAACCATCTGTTCCGAAATAATGAGGAAGGATTTGAAGCCTTCCATCCCGAACAAAGGGTCTCACCTTTTCAGGCAGCCGCTTTTCAAGAGACAAATCGGGTTCAAAATCAGGATGTTCTTGTATAAACGCATGTATTACTTCATCATTTTCTGTCCGGTCCATTGTACACGTACTGTAGACAAGAGTGCCACCTTTTTTTACTAATGGTGCGATTTCCCTCAAGATCGACAGCTGGATTTCAGCTAGACGGGCGCTGTCGTCAGGCTTTTTCGTGTATTTCATGTCCGGCTTTCTTCTGATAACACCGAAACCTGAGCACGGGGCATCGACCAATATTCGGTCAAACTGTTCGTTTTCAAACGTTTCCCCCGCTTTTCTAGCATCCATTGTTTCCGCATGAATGATTGTCAGGCCAAGCCGGTCTGCCGCTTCTTTGATCAGCTTCACTTTATGTTTGTGAAGATCAAGCGACGTAACGCTCCCCTTGTTCTGCATTAATTCTGCGATATGAGCCGACTTTCCGCCAGGCGCCGCACATGCGTCAAGCACTGTTTCATCAGGCTTAGGGTCAAGGGCGCGGGCGACGAGCATGGAACTCTCATCCTGGATGGAAACTTCGCCGTTTTGGAAGAAATGAGTTCCGGCAATTGTTCCCTTTAAGAGCTTCACAGCATCTTCAGCGAGGTCGCCTTTTTCAACTTCGATTCCCTCAGCAGCCATTTGGTCAAGCAGCTCAGCTCTGTCTGCTTTCATTTGATTGACACGCAGCGTCTGTTTCGGCGGAATGAGATGGATGCGGCAAATCTTTTCCGCAGCTTCAAATCCATACGCATCCGCCCACTCTTTCACAAGCCACTCCGGATGGCTTGTTTCTGTCGCCAGCCGGCGTACAGGATCTTCGATCGCGTCAAAGGATGGAACACCTTCGCGCTGAATAGAACGGAGCACGCCGTTGACAAATGAAGCAATGCCTTTGTGTCCGCGGATTTTAGCAATCTCAACCGCTTCATGGATGGCTGCCCTGTCTGGAATCTTCTCTAAATACTCCATTTGATATAAGGATAGGCGAAGAAGCTGAATCACCCACGGCTTTACCTTTTGAGGCTTATTGATAAACGGTTTAAGCATATAATCAAGCGCGATCTTATTTTGTAATGTACCATAGACAAGTTCAGTCAAAAGCCCTCTGTCCTGATCACTCAGTTCATTTGATTTAATGACCGATTTCAGCAGCAGGTTGCTATATGCCTGGTTTTGTTCTAATTTGATCAGCGCCTCAAGGGCGATGTCACGAACACTAGTTTTTTTCATTGTTTACTCCTAACACATCACCGGCTTCAACATGAGCGCCTCGCACAAAGTCTTCGCCTTTCATTCGTTTTTTGCCTGCCGGCTGGAGTTCGGTTAATAACAGGGCCGTATCATTACCTGTGGCAACGATAATTCCTTCCTTTTCAACTGCAACGACTGTGCCGGGCTCAGCTGTTGTTGGTGCCGCTATTTTTTTCGACGCCCATATTTTCAAGTTTTGTCCGTTTAGAGTCGTATAAGCAACAGGCCATGGATTTAAGCCGCGGATCTGGTTGTAAAGCTCTTCGCCCGTTCTGGACCAGTCGAGCAGCTCTTGCTCTCTTTTAATGTTAGGCGCGTACGTCGCTTTCTCTTCATCCTGCTTTTCAGGTGATATGCTGCCGGCAATAACGTTTGGAACCGTTTCAGACAATAGCTTCGCGCCAGCAACGCTTAATTTATCGTGCAGTGTTCCGACATTGTCGGTTTCTTCAATGTCCACTTCCACTTTTGAGATCATGTCCCCGGCATCCAATTTTTCTACCATATACATAATGGTAACCCCGGTTTTTTTCTTTCCCTGCAGAATGGAATAATGGATCGGTGCCCCGCCGCGCAGTTCCGGCAAAAGGGATGCGTGAACGTTAATGCAGCCGTATTTTGGACTGTCGAGAAGCTCTTTAGGCAAAATTTGTCCGAATGCCGCCGTTACAATCAGGTCAGGCTTTAATGCCAGCACTTTTTCAATTTCTTCTGTTAATCTGACTTTTTCCGGCTGAAGAACCGGGATGCCGTGGCGCAATGCCTCTTCCTTTACCGGAGGAGGTGTCAGTACTTTTTTTCTGCCCTTCGGACGGTCCGGCTGTGTGACGACCCCCACTACTTCATATCCGTCCTCTATCAGGGTTCTTAAAACAGGAACTGAAAAATCCGGCGTTCCCATAAATACGATTCTCGTCATCAAATCATCCTTCCATATCCGCTAGTTCATCTTCTGTATAGTATTTACTTATTTTAGATGTAAACAGCACACCGTCTAAGTGGTCCATTTCATGCTGCACGGCTCTTGCTAAAAAGCCTCGCGCTTCCAGAATGAACGGTTTTCCCTGACGGTTAAACGCACGCACTTTGACATAATCGGCACGTGTGACATCACCATAGACGCCAGGAAAGCTCAAGCATCCTTCAATTCCGGTTTGCTCGCCGCTTTTTTCTAAAATTTCAGGATTAACGAGATCAATTCTCCCTCTGTCATCCCCGATATCTACGACGGCCGCTCTTTTTAAAATGCCGATTTGCGGCGCTGCCAGTCCGACACCATCCATTTCAAGCATGGTGTCGTACATATCATCAAGCAGTTTTTTTAGCTTTTTATCAAAAACAGTCACGGTTTCCGCAGGTGTTTCCAAAACCTCCGCAGGATGTGTGACGACCTTTTTTACTGCCAATTTGTTACCCTCCAAGACGTGAGATCTTACATCATCATATAAGGATTCATATCAATTGAAATCATTACATGTTTTTGTTCAATTTCGCGTTTATAATGTTCCAGTATCTTCTTCAATAAAGCGGATAACTGGTTTTCCTGTTTGTATTTTATCACGCATTGATAGCGATATCTATCTTTGATCCTGGCTATCGGCGACGCGCTTGGTCCGAGAATTTTCGTGTCATCTCCGCAGTTTGCTTTCAAAAAATGAGCGATTTTTTCAGCTGTAACCGCTGCTTTCGCCACTTCCTCATGAGAAACAGTCACAAGAGCCAAATAGTAGTATGGCGGATAGGATTGCTCTCTCCTGTGCGCCATTTCATGCTGATAGAACGTTTCATAATCGTGTGTTTTCGTCAGCTGGATACTGTAATGAGACGGTGTATACGTTTGAATGATGACATGGCCGGGCTTTTCATGCCTGCCTGCCCGGCCGCTGACTTGCGTTAACAGCTGAAATGTTTTTTCAGCCGATCTGAAATCAGGAATATGAAGTGTTGTATCAGCACTTAACACTCCGACAAGCGTGACATTCGGAAAATCAAGCCCTTTCGCGATCATTTGCGTTCCGAGAAGAATATCCGCTTTTCCTTCTCCGAAAGCTGACAGTAATTTTTCATGGGCGCCTTTCCGTGATGTCGTGTCAACATCCATCCGAATCACTCTCGCACTTGGCAGCACTTTTGTCAGCTCTTCCTCCACTCGCTGTGTTCCCGTTCCGAAAAAGCGGATATGCTCGCTTGCGCATTCAGGACAAGTGTGCGGAACAGGCTCTTCATGTCCGCAATAATGGCATTTCAGCCTTTGGCCGTAACGATGATACGTCATGGAAATGTCGCAGTGCGGGCATTGCGGGACATAGCCGCAATCCCTGCACATCACAAAGGAAGAATAGCCCCTCTTATTTAAAAACAGCACCGCCTGCTCACCCTTGGCAATCGTTTCTTCAAGCTTTTCCATCAATTCAACTGAAAACATCGAACGATTGCCGTTTCTAAGCTCCTCTCTCATATCGACAAGCGAAACCTCAGGCATCACCCGGTGGTTAACACGGTGCTTCAGTGAAAGAAGCTCGTATACGCCCTTTTGCGCTCTTGCATATGACTCTAATGTCGGCGTAGCACTCCCTAATACAACCGGGCAGCTGTGATGCTCAGCCCGCTTGATTGCCACCTCTTTCGCATGATAGCGCGGCATTTCTTCCTGTTTATAGGAAGACTCGTGCTCTTCATCGATGATTATCATTCCGAGATTTTCAAACGGAGCAAAAATCGCGGATCTGGCACCGACGACAAGCCGTACTTCCTTCCGGTGGATTTTACGCCACTCGTCATATTTTTCTCCTGTGGATAAACCGCTGTGCATGACTGCCACCTGGGAGCCGAAGCGGCCCTTGAAGCGGTTGACCATTTGCGGCGTCAGCGATATTTCCGGTACGAGGACGATGGCTTCTTTTCCTTTCGCCAGTACTTTTTCAATTGATTGCAGATAAATTTCCGTTTTTCCGCTTCCTGTCACGCCGTGAAGGAGGAACACTTTATGCTCATCGCTGTCCAATGTCTCGCGTATGGGCTCGAAGGCAGCCCTCTGTTCGTCTGTCAGCGGCAGGGGCTCTGTTTTTTTGAACATTTTGTCCTGATAGGGATCTCTGTAAACCTCTTCATAGCTTTCCTTCAAAAGCCCTTTTTGGATAAGGGTTTTAATGGTTGCAGAGCTCGTATCCGTTTTTTTGCACAATTCCGCCGCAGGAATTTTCACACCTTCCGGCTCAGAGATGAGAAAGTGGAGAATCGCCTGCTGTTTTGCTGCTTGGCGGGACAATCCCTCAGCCTGCTTAGCAAGCTCTTCTTTACTCGCATTTGCCTGAATATGCCTGACCATTTTTTTATTGGTTTTTTGCGCGACTTTATACGTCACGTCAATGTCCCCTTTTTGAACATGCCTTTGAATCAGTTTCAGCGTCTCATGATCGGGTATATCTGAATACAGCAGCGTCTTTGTTTCAGAAAACAGCCGTTCCACTTGCGGCGGAAGATCGGCTCCGTGTGCAATTTTTAATTCTTTTTCATATTTCGCCTTTAAGGCGGCAGGCAGCATTGCTTGAAGCGCCGTTATTTTAAAAGACAGCGTTTTGTCTGACAGCCATGATGACAGATCCATAAGCTCCTCTGTCAGAACAGGTGTAAGATCTAATAAATCCTCTACTTCCTTGACAGATTTTCCCGATAGGTCAGATGCTTCTTTGACTGCTGTCACAAACCCTTGAATCTTACGGGGGCCAAACGGAACAATGACCCGCATCCCCGTTTTGACCATGCCCTTCAGATGGTCTGGGATTTTATAATCAAAAGGCCTGTCTATATTTTTGGTGCTGACATCAACGATGACTTCTGCAAAATTCATGAGCGCTCTCCGGTTTGTTTTGAGAGGGCTGCGATCTCCTGAAGGATTTCAAAAGAAACATCGAGCTTAGACATAATCGGGAGTTCGCGTTTATGCCCGTCTTTGAAAAAGATTGTCACGATATTCGTATCAGCACCAAAACCGGCCCCATTTGCTTTCACATCATTTGCCACAATCAAATCAAGGTTTTTAGCGGCGAGCTTTTTACGTGCATAGTGTTCAATGTCTTGTGTTTCGGCGGCAAATCCGACCAAAATCTGCTCTTTCTTTTTCTCGCCCAATTCTTTCAAAATATCGACTGTTCTTTTCAGTTCTAAGGTCATGCCGCCGTCTTGTTTTTTCATTTTATGGTCAAATACTGTTTTCGGCGTAAAATCGGCTACCGCAGCTGTTTTAATGACTATATCGCTTGCGTCATACACAGAGAGCACAGCTTCGCGCATATCCGCAGCCGATTGAACAGGGATAAACTCAGCAAGGCCTTTAGGCTGATCAAGTGAAACAGGCCCAGAAATTAAGGTTACCCGTGCGCCGAGCTGGACAGCAGCCTCCGCTAGTGCGTAGCCCATTTTGCCCGTCGATTTATTGGTAAAAAACCGGACAGGATCAACCGCTTCCCGCGTTGGGCCGGCTGTAATGACCACATGCTTGCCTTCTAAAGGAGCGGATGTTTCTTCAGCAAAATGTTTTTCGGCCAGCTTTACGATGTTTTCCGGCTCTTCCAATCTGCCTTTTCCTACGTAACCGCATGCTAAATAGCCCTCACTTGGCTCAATAAAACGATAACCGTCCTGATAAAGAACAGAAATGTTTCGTTTGACTGCCGGGTGGTCATACATATGAACGTTCATCGCCGGCGCGATCCAAACGGGAGCCGTTGCTGCCAACAATGTTGTCGTCAGCATATCATCAGCGATGCCGTTTGCCAGTTTTCCAATCACATTAGCCGTAGCCGGCGCTACGATAATCAAGTCGGCCCAGTCTGCGGCATCAATATGAGAAATAACGCTTGGATTTTGTTCTTTAAATGTATCTGTATAGACTTCGTGGCGGCTCAATGCCTGAAATGTCAGCGGTGAAACGAATCGGCAAGCGGACTCAGTCATAATCACTTTGACATTTGCTCCTGCCTGAACCAGCTTGCTCGTTAACGCACAGGCTTTATAAACAGCGATGCCTCCGCTCACGCAAAGTAACACATTTCGATTGTTTAGCAATGAATTCTCCCCCTCTGCACTTTACAAAACCGCACGGAAAAAAATAACAACCTACATGTGATATAGGTTGCTACTTGTGCTACTATTCGCGGTCTTCCTTTTCAAACGAAAGCAGGCCTGCATCAATTTCTTCTAAAGCTTTGCCTACATATTTGTGTGAAATCGTATGTTCAATCATTTGGTCTTTTTTGATTTGCATTTCACGTGCGCGTCTCGCAGAAACAGTCACCAGCGTATATTTTGAATCTAATTTATTCATTAAAGAATCAATTGACGGATCTAACATTGATTATTCAACCTCCAGCATTTTCTTATATCTTGGTGCAACGCGTTCACGCTTCAAATGTTCAGCAAGAACGATTGCTTTGATTTTATCGCAAGCCGTTTCGACATTATCGTTTTCAACGACATAGTCATAAGCATCCATCATTTCGATCTCAGCTTTTGCGGCTTTCATTCGATTTTCAATCAGAGCGTCTGTTTCTGTGCCTCGTGTCACGATTCTGTTTTTCAGTTCAGAAAGGCTTGGAGGCGCAAGGAAAATAAACAGGCCTTCCGGGAAAGCATTTCTCACTTGAAGAGCCCCTTGAACTTCAATTTCTAAAAAGACGTCTTTTCCATCTTGAAGCGTCTGTTCAACATAATCGACTGGCGTGCCGTAATAATTGCCGACATACTCTGCCCATTCAAGCAGCTTGTTGTCCGCAATCATTTGTTCGAATTCGTCTCTTGTTTTGAAAAAATAATCGACTCCGTTCACTTCGCCCTCTCTTGGACTTCTTGTGGTTACTGAAATCGAATATTCAAATTTTGTGTCTTCCTGCGAAAAGATCGCTTGTCGCACCGTTCCTTTACCAACTCCTGAGGGACCTGAGAGAACGATTAATAACCCTCTTTCTTTCATGCGGCAATTACCCCTGCCCTTCATCCATAATTTCTTCTTTAACAGAAAGTCTGTGTGCAACTGTCTCAGGCTGGACGGCAGATAAGATAATGTGATCACTATCCATGACGACAACTGCACGGGTTCTTCGTCCGTATGTAGCGTCAATTAGCATTCCGCGGTCTCTTGCATCCTGAATCATCCGTTTGATTGGCGCAGACTCCGGGCTGACAATCGAAATCATCCGATTGGCGGAGATGATATTGCCAAATCCGATATTAATCAGTTTAATCGTCATCTTCTACGTTCCCCCTGTAAAATAGACGTCTCTAGTTTAGCCTAGTAAGACCGTCTGTAAACAATACGCACAGTCACTATTCTATATTTTGCACTTGTTCTTTTATTTTTTCAATAGAACTTTTCATTTCAACGACAAGCTTTGTGATCTGATGATCATTTGCTTTTGAGCCGATCGTATTTGCTTCCCGATTGAGCTCCTGAACAAGAAAGTCGAGTTTGCGCCCGACAGCTCCGCCACTAGCTAATATATCACGAAACTGGGCGAAGTGGCTCTTCAGCCTTGTAATCTCTTCAGTGATATCAGAGCGGTCTGCAAAAATAGCGCATTCTGTTACAAGCCGGCTCTCGTCTAATACGTCTTCAGTCCATTCTTTGATTCTGGCGTACAGCCGTTCCCGATAACGAGATACGACATCTGCAGCCAGCAATTCAGTTTCTCTCACCAGCTCTTCAAGCTGATCAATATGCATCAGGCAGTCTTTCGCTAAGAGCAGCCCCTCTTTTTCACGCATTTCACAGAGACCTTTTACCGCTTCTTCTGCAGCATCGATGATCAACGCCTCCAGCTTGTCATTTTGCGTCTGTTCTTCATGAACCTGGACGACATGATCAAGCTTAAAGAAATCCATTACATCGGGCTCTGCAGACAATTGATACCGCTTCTTCATATCTCTCGCGGCTGCGACAAACTCATCGAGCAGCGGCCAATCAATTTCAAGCCTTTTCTCAACAAGCATATCGCTGTCAACGGATACGAAAAGCTCAATTCTTCCGCGCTGAATATGCTGCAGAATGGTCTGTTTCAGCTTATCTTCAAAATATAGCAAAGGCCTTGGCAAACGAGCGTTCACTTCTTTAAATCTGTAGTTCACAGATTTAAGTTCAACGCTTACAGAGAGATCGTCTTGTGTTTTGCTTGCACTGCCGAAGCCTGTCATACTTCGTATCATTTTAAAACACCCAATTCTTCCCTGTTCTCATAATAAAAGGGCAATAGACACGCTATTACCCCTAAGATTATATCATATGAATTTATTTTTTTCTTGTTAAAAGTGACCCCGCCAGCAAAAAAGTAGGGATGGCAGACATACCGATGACGAGCATCCAGTCCCCCGGCGTGATGGCTACAGTATGGAAAATCGGCTGAAGCGGCGGATAGTAGATTACTACAAGCATCAGCAAAATGGATGACAATACCGCGCCGATTAAATACAGGTTTTGAAACGGATTTCTAGAGAAAACAGAAGTTTCGCTGCGGCAGTCAAACACGTGAATAAGCTGAGCGAGCACCAATGTGGCAAACGCGATCGTCTGGGCATAAGCCAAGTTTTCCGGATTGCGGTGGTACACAATGATAAACGCTAAAATAGTGGCAACTCCGATTAAAAATCCTCTGGAAACGACCTTCCATCCTAGCTTGCGGGCAAATACCCCTTCTTTCGGATGACGGGGCTTGCGCTTCATGACGTCTCCTTCCGGCTGATCCATGCCGAGCGCCATTGCCGGCAATCCGTCCGTCACCAAGTTGACCCACAAAATCTGAATCGGAACGAGCGGTAAAGGAAGGGCCAGCAGCATCGCAAACAGCATGACAAGGATTTCTCCGACGTTAGACGCCAACAGGTATCTGATAAACTTCCTGATATTTTCGTAGATGTTCCTGCCTTCTTTTATCGCTGATTTAATCGTCGCAAAATTATCATCTACGAGAACAAGAGATGATGCTTCTTTGGCCACATCTGTCCCGGTAATACCCATAGAGACGCCGATATCAGCTTGTTTAATGGCAGGAGCATCATTGACGCCGTCTCCCGTCATCGCCACAATATGCCCGTTCTCCTGATAGGCTTTTACGATTTTTAGTTTATGTTCAGGGGAAACGCGGGCAAATACATATACATCCTCCACCACATGAGAAAGCTCTTCTTGAGAAAGTTCATTCAGCATCTTGCCGTCCATGATTTTGCCGCTTTTCGGAAGGAGGCGCAAGTCTTTCGCTATCGCTTTAGCGGTTTCTACATGATCACCTGTTATCATAACGGTCTTAATTCCTGCTTCACGGCATTCTTTTATCGCCTGTCTGACTTCCGGCCGCGGGGGATCAATGATACCTGAAAGGCCAAGCATGGTCAGGTCTTTTTCCGCCTGCTCCATTGACGGTGTTTCGCCTGCTTTTATCGGCCTGTAGGCGACCGCTATCGTTCTGAGCGCCTGTGATGCCAAATGTCTTAATACCGCCTCTGTTTCTGCTTTTCTTTCATTTGAAAAAAGAGCCGCTGAGCCGTCATAATAAATACGGGAAGATCGCTGCATCAGTACATCCGGTGCACCTTTTGTAATGATATAGCGCTTTCTGTCTTGATCCTCTACGATGACAGTCATCATTTTCCGTGCAGAATCAAACGGAAATTCTTCGATCACCCGGTAGTTTGATTCAACAAACTCCTTTGAAAAACCGCCTTTTCTTGCCGCGGTGAGCAGCGCTCCCTCTGTCGGATCTCCGTCAAGCACATATTCGCCGTCTCTTTTCTCAATATTGGAGTTGTTACAAAGCGCTCCGAACAGAAGCATCTGCTGAAGCGGCTTATGTTCATTGACATTGATCTCTTTTTCGTTTAGTGTGAAGCTTCCTTTCGGTTCATAGCCGGCCCCTGCCACTCTCCATGTTTTCCCTCCGGACCAGACATGTGTCACCGTCATTTTGTTTTGGGTCATTGTCCCTGTTTTATCTGAACAAATGATAGACGCACACCCAAGCGTTTCAACAGCAGGAAGCTTTCTAACAATGGATTTTTGTTTAATCATCCGCTGTACACCAAGCGAAAGCGCCACTGTCACAATCGCCGGCAGCCCCTCCGGAATAGCAGCTACCGCTAACGAGACACCTGCTAAAAACATACTGTACAGATCATGCCCCTGAATAACACCGACAGCAACGACAAGTACGGTCAGAAGCAATGCAACAACAATCAAAATCTTCCCGAGCTGCTCCAGTCTTCTTTGCAGCGGGGTTGACAATGTCCCTGCCGATTCAAGCATGTCGGCAATTTTCCCCATAGCCGTATTCATTCCTGTCCCGACGACAACCCCCACACCGCTGCCGCGGGTCACAATCGTACCCATAAATGCCATATTGGTAATATCGCCAAGTGAAACATCCGGTTTTTTCAATTTATCAGCATGCTTCACAACCGGGATTGATTCCCCGGTCAGCGCTGATTCTTCTATTTCAAGGCTTCTTGCTTCAACAATTCGAACGTCTGCGCCAATTCTGTCCCCGCTCGTAAATTTCACAATATCACCCGGCACCAGTTCCTTAGAAGGAATCTTTGTCCAGCTTCCTTCTCTGAGTGCCATGACATGCGGTGTTGAAAGCTCTTTTAAAGCCTGAAGAGATTGCTCAGCACGCCTTTCTTGAAAGAAACCGAGTATGCCATTCACAAACACAATCGCAATAATCGCAACCGCATCTACATATTCACCAAGAAAACCTGAGATTAACGTTGCCGCCAGAAGCACAAGCACCATAAAATCTTTGAACTGCGCGAAAAACAAGAGAAGCGCTGAAGTTTTTTTCCCTTCTTGCAGCTCGTTTGGTCCATGCTTGTCAAGGCGTTTTTTTACCTCTTTTTCTGTTAATCCTTGTTTCATGGACGTATTGGTTGCCTCTAGTAAATCTGTTTGTCCCATTTCATGAAACTTCATTCCGCTCGTCCACTCCCCTGCTCTCTTATAGAGATATCACTCTATAAGCATGCTTATTCTGACTCGTCCCATTTCATGCTATAATTATCGAATGCAGGAAGAATGAGAGGGTGTATTGCATATGTCGTTTGATGGCATGTTTACATACGGAATGACACACGAACTTAACGAGAAAATAATGGGCGGACGAATTACAAAAATCCATCAGCCATATAAGCACGATGTGATTTTCCACATCCGTGCCAAGGGAAAAAACCAAAAACTATTATTATCGGCACATCCGAGCTATTCACGGGTGCATATCACGGCACAAGCTTATGAAAATCCAAGCGAACCGCCAATGTTTTGCATGTTGCTGAGAAAGCATATCGAAGGCGGATTCATTGAGAAAATTGAACAAGCGGGCTTAGACCGCATTATGATTTTTCATATCAAAAGCCGAAACGAAATTGGCGATGAAACCGTACGAAAGCTTTATGTAGAAATTATGGGCCGCCACAGCAATATCATTTTGACTGACGCAGCAGAAAATGTGATCATCGACGGACTTAAGCATTTATCACCGTCAATGAACAGCTACCGTACAGTACTGCCCGGCCAAGATTATAAGCTTCCGCCTGCCCAGGACAAAATATCGCCTCTTGAGGCGTCAGAAGATGATATTTTGCGTCACCTCAGCTTTCAAGAAGGAAGGCTTGATAAACAAATTGTCGACTACTTTTCAGGGGTGTCTCCGCTTTTCGCCAAAGAAGCGGTTCACAGAGCAGGCCTTGCCAACAAAGTCACACTGCCAAAAGCATTGCTGGCACTGTTTGCCGAAGTGAAAGAGCACCGTTTCATTCCCAACATTACGACTGTAAACGGAAAGGAATATTTTTATCTGCTGGAGCTGACTCATCTAAAGGGCGAAGCGCGCAGTTTTGATACATTAAGCGAACTGCTCGACCGTTTTTATTTCGGAAAAGCTGAACGAGACCGGGTCAAGCAACAGGCTCAGGATCTTGAGCGTTTTGTTGTGAACGAACGGAAGAAGAATGCCAACAAAATCAAAAAATTAGAGAAAACCCTGGAGTATTCGGAAAACGCGAAGGAATTTCAGCTTTACGGAGAGCTTTTAACCGCTAATTTATATATGCTGAAAAAAGGTGATAAACAGGCTGAGGTCATCAATTATTATGATGAAGAAAGCCCGACAATCACGATTCCTTTAAACCCGAACAAAACGCCTTCTGAAAACGCACAGGCCTATTTCACGAAGTATCAGAAAGCGAAAAATTCGGTCGCAGTTGTCGAGGAGCAAATCAGGCTGGCACAGGAAGAGATCGAATATTTTGATCAGCTGATTCAGCAGCTTTCGTCCGCTTCTCCCCGGGATATCAGCGAAATCAGGGAAGAGCTTGTAGAGGGCAAATATTTACGCCCTAAGCAGCAAAAAGGCCAGAAAAAGCAAAAACCGCACAATCCGGTGTTAGAAACATATGAATCCACCTCAGGGCTGACAATTTTAGTGGGTAAGAACAATCGTCAAAATGAATATTTAACGACAAGAGCGGCGGCCAGAGACGATATCTGGCTTCACACGAAGGACATTCCAGGCTCCCACGTTGTGATCAGAAGCAGCGAACCGGATGAGCAAACAATCATGGAAGCCGCGACAATTGCAGCTTATTTTTCAAAAGCTAAAGATTCAAGTTCAGTGCCTGTAGATTATACAAAAATCAGACATGTCAAAAAACCAAACGGCGCGAAACCCGGTTTCGTCACCTATGACAGCCAGCATACCGTCTTTGTCACGCCTGATGCTGATACTGTCATCAAGCTCAAAAAAAGCTGAGCCGCATAAAGAAAAGCCAGAGCATTTGTATGCTCTGGCTTATTTCTTTCTTCTCACCTGATAAAGCCTGTTCACTTCAGCAATAAAATCGCCGTCAATCAGCTTATCCACGTTTTCAGCAAGCTCTTTCGTGTGCTTTGGACTGGCTCCGCTTGTAGAAACAGACACAGTGACATGCCCTCTTTTGACGATTTTCGGCATATATACATTGCCAAGCTCAGCGTCACTGACACAATTGACAAGCTGAAAAGGCGATGCGGATTGGGCAATTTCTTTGTTCACTGCCGCATTATCCGTCGCAGCAATAATGAAGAAAGCATTGAGATAATCTTCTTTTTCAATTGTCCGTTTTTCCCATTTGATACGTCGCTCTTCTGCCATTTGCTTGATTTCCGGTTCAACATCCGGACTGACGAGCGTTATATCAGCTCCCTCAGAAATCACCGTTTTCAGCCTTCTGAGAGCGATGCTGCCGCCCCCCGCAATCACAACCTTCTTCTTTTCCAGGCTAATGTGCAGCGGAAGCATATGAACCTCCATCAAAATCAAATTGCCCCTCAGGATTTGCCGCAGTTTCTCTCACACGGTTCAAAAATGCGTTTTTCACATGAGGATGAAAACCGATATAGGAAGAGAGGTAGACGTTCGGATTATGAGCTTTTAATTTCTGAACCTCTCGTTCGATTTCATTCATCAGCATACCCGTAAAGAGCAAATATGGAACGATAAAGGTTGTTATGCCGTCATCTTTTTTAAGTTCTGAAAAAACCTCTTTGTAATTAGGGCCGCATGCTGTCAAAAAGCACGGAATGACTTCCTTGACTGGAATCATTTCCTGAAGAAGATTAGCAATACCAGTTACGTCTCTTTTGACATCTGGATCTGAACTTCCCCTTCCGATGAGTACCACTCTGGCATTTTCATATGGAACACCTATGTCTTTCATTCGGTGATATACAGCCTTGACTACTTCTTCGTCAATCCCGATCGGCTTTCCATATGAAATGCGGACTGACGGATATCGGGATGCAACACGGGCAATTTCTTCCGGAATATCATGTTTTGCATGCGCAGCTGTTAAAAGAAGCAGAGGCACCACTGCGATATGAGTGGCGCCTTGCTTCACACATGCTTCAAATCCTGTCTCAATTGTCGGCTCCTGAAGCTCTAAAAAGCTGATTTCTTGTACTGGCACAGAGATGTGGGCCTTGCATCCTTCCAAAAAGGCTGCGGCTTCTTGCTGTGCTTTTTTGACCCGGCTGCCGTGGCCGACATATAAAATTGCTTGTTTCATTTTTACAACGCCTCGCTTAAATCTTGTTTTTTCAGTTCAGATTCAAACCATTCCAGCTTATAGTGATAATTTACAACATTTCCAATGACAATTAAACTCGGATTTGTAATGTTTTCTTTTACCACCGTTTCTGAAAGGGTGTCAACTGTACAAAAAACAGATTTTTGCTTGTCCGTTGTTCCCCAATGAATAAAGGCTGCCGGCGTAGAACCGTCCCGGCCGTTTTCAAGGAGTTTTCTTTCAATCTGCTGCACGTTTTTGATACCCATATAGATGACAAGTGTATCAATTCCTGTAGCCAGCGCTTTCCACTTTTCCTCAAAATCTTCTTCTTTTTTATAATGACCCGTTACAAAAGCGACGTTAGAGCCCGCCTCCCGATGAGTAACAGGAATCCCGGCATAAGCGGCTGCCGCGATTCCAGACGTAATGCCGGGGATGATTTCAAACGGAATTCCATTTTCAGAGAGGCATTCCGCTTCTTCCCCTCCTCTGCCGAACACAAAAGGGTCTCCGCCTTTCAGTCTGACAACCATTTTCCCTTTTTGCGCATACTTCACAAGAAATCGATTGATGGTTTCCTGCTTCATCGTATGAAAATCTGGAAGCTTCCCGCAGTAGATCAGGTCTGCTTGCTCTTTGGCATATTGTAAAATCTCTTTATTTACTAATCTGTCATATAAGATGACATCAGCTTTTTCAATGGCTTTCAGCGCTTTAATTGTCAACAGATCAGGGTCACCAGGACCCGCTCCTACAATATATACTTTCCCCATCGTATTTCCCCCGATCTATTCGAGTTCTTCCAGAACATTCGCTGTGATGTTATTCTCGCTTGCATTCCGGCATCTGAGAAGAACACAGCAGATCATATTCAGCTCAATTTTTGTTTAACAAACTCGATCAGCTGATTTTTACACGCTTCACGGTCATGCTGTCCTGAATCAAGAACGAGCTCTGGAGCTTCCGGTTCTTCATAAGGTGAATCAATTCCTGTAAAGAACGGAATCTCTCCGTTTCTTGCTTTTTTGTAAAGCCCTTTCGGATCTCTTTGTTCACAAATATCAAGGTCGCATTTAATGTAGACTTCATTAAATTCGCCCGCTTCCACAAGCTCGCGAACCTGTTGCCTGTCCTCGCGGAAAGGAGAGATAAAAGCAGTAATCACAATGGTTCCCTGCTGAACAAAAAGCTTTGCCACCTCTCCGATTCGGCGGATGTTTTCTTTTCGGTCTTCATCAGAAAAACCAAGATCCTTATTTAAGCCGTGACGGATATTATCCCCGTCCAGCACAATCACTTGGTAGCCTTGCTCAAACAATTCTCTCGCAGCGGCGTTGGCAATCGTTGATTTGCCTGAGCCGCTTAACCCTGTCAGCCAGAGAATGGAGCTTTTATGCTTGTTTTTTTGCTGGTACTCTTCTTTTGTGATAGAGGCTTCATGCCATACAATATCGCGATTTGTCACTGCCAGTCCTCCTTAAGATACGCCTACTTCTTCTTTTTTCTTCATCCCTTTGATTAACACTTCTACGACTTCTTTTCGACTGAATTCAGCAGGCGGCAGCACACCGTCTCTCAGCATGCCTCTTACCTTAGTGCCTGATAAAATGACGTGATGCTCTCTGCCATGAGGGCATGTTTTCGCTGTTCCCATATTTCCGCATTTTTTACAGAAGAAGCTGTGCTCAAATTTCAGCGGCGTAATCCCGAGTTCTTCAGGTTTAAATGTGTCAAACAGCTCCTGTGCTTCGTATGTTCCGTAATAGTCACCTACACCTGCATGATCACGGCCGACGATGAAATGTGTGCAGCCGTAGTTCTTTCTGACAAGCGCGTGGAAAATTGCTTCTCTCGGGCCTGCATAACGCATCGCCGCTAAAAAGACACCAAGGAAAACGCGATCTTTCGGGTAATAATGATCAAGAAGCACTTGGTAGCTTTCCATCCGTACATCAGCTGGAATGTCATCAGATTTTGTTTCACCTACTAACGGATTCAAGAACAAGCCGTCTACTGTTTCAAGAGCCGTTTTTTGAATGTATTCATGCGCTCTGTGAACAGGGTTTCTTGTTTGGAAACCGACAATGGTTTCCCAGCCATTTTCCGCAAACTGGCGTCTCGTTTCTGACGGTTCAAATGTAAATTCAGGGAACTGTTTTGAAGCTTTTTTAATCAACGTAATCGGCCCGCCGACATATGTATTGCCGCGGCTGAACAGCTTTTTAACACCAGGATGCTCCTGTTCATCTGTTTTGTACACATTGACAGCTTCTTTTTGTTTGTCAGGCACATACAGGTCTTCGATTTGGATAACGCCGTATGTTTCTCCTTCATACGTTAACTTTACCGTTTCACCAACTGACAGTTCCGCTGCTTTTTGCGCATCGACCGGAAGCGTGATTGGAAGAGACCAGACAACGCCGGAAGAAAGACGCATGTTTTCGACCACAGATACGTAATCTTTTTCATTAAAGAAACCTTCAATCGGGCTGTATGCACCGATACCGATCAATTCCAAATCCGCGAAAGAAATTAAATCAAGTTCAATTTCTTTTTGAATGCCGCTCACATCATATGATTCATCTACTCTGTTTATTAATGTTCCTCCGTGTGGTGCTAAGCTCATAATATCCATCTCCTCCTAGTTAACTTATAAAATTACTCAGATTAATGATCAGATTCCCCCGCCTTGTTCGTGGACTGAGCGTCTCTCTTTACGAATGGCCTTTGTCAGGCTGACGGCACCGCCCGTCGCTAAAAGCACACTTACCATGATAAAGATCGAATAATAATCTGCTTTTAAAAACAAGGATACAAGCAGATAAGAAATCGATAAAGATAAAAACGGCGATACGATCCATACCTTCAGCATCGTTTGAACAACTTGTTTATGGAACACGTTCGGACCGTTTTTTGCCATGCCTATTCCGATAATAGACGATGACGTGACTTGCGCCAAGGGCACCGGCATCCCAAATACAGAACTGATGATCACCAGTCCCGCTCCTGTACCGGATAAGAGAATGCCTTCCCCTTTGGAGAATCTCGTAATTTTCTTCCCGTTTGTTTCTAGCACACGCCGGCCTAATAACAGTGCGCCAAGCGCAACAAAAGCTCCTCCATACAAGGTTCCTTTTCCGACATCAAGCACACCGGCAGCTACTAACGGGCCAACAGCATTCGCCACGTTATTCATGCCGGCAGAGAATGCTTCGAAAAATCCGGCAACTAACAAAACAATGCCGAGGATTTTTTGCTTTTTAGAAGATTTTACTTCAATCTTAAAATAACGAAACAGCTTAGATACGAAATAGGTGAAGCCGAAAGCGAACAGCGGGACAAAAACCCAAAATGACACAATGATCAGAAGATTGTTCACAAACAATACTTTATAAGCCACTCCCACGCCGACAACCGCGCCGACTGTTACTTCACTTGTCGACAAAGGAATGCCGAGCAGATTAGCAGTAAAGAGCGACAGGGCAGCAGCTCCAATAATGATGCAAACAATCGTCAGTGTAATCGTCTGCTCAGGAATAATGCCGGAGCTGATTGTTTTTACAACCTCGCCTCCGCCAATGACCGCCCCGGCAAAGACACCGACTGCGCATAGGATCAAAGCGTAGGTTTTCTTTTTGATGGCTCCGGAGCCGTAAGCAACCCCCATCGAAGCTGCAGCGCCGCTTGCACCAATATTCATCGCGAAAAACAAGCTAAATAAAATAGCGGCTAATTCCATTTTGCAGCTCCTTATTCATGCAGTCCGCATTCTGTTTTCGCCATACCATTCCATCTGCCTGAGCGCAAATCCTCTGCTGTAAAAGCGGGAGCAGTGCAAGGCGCACAGCCAATACTTGGATATCCTTGGTCATGAAGCGGATTGTAGTCCAGTTCATTCCGGGATGTGTATCTCCAAATGTCTTTCCAAGTCCAATGGATAAGCGGGCAAACTTTTACTGACTTGAATTTTTCATCTTTGTTTAAGAAATTCGTATTGGCACGGCTTGGCCCTTGATCGCGGCGCAGGCCGGAAAGCCAGGCTGGATGTCCTGAAAGCGCCTCTCTTAAAGGAACGACCTTTCTAAGATAGCAGCACTGATTCGGCTCTCTTTCCCACAGTTTGTCACCATGTTCTTCGGCTTGTTCCTCAAGGGTGAGATCCGGTTTTTTCAGGATGATATTAAGACCCGGATAACGCTCTTTCACTCGTTCAATTGTTTCATAGGTTTCTTTAAAATGAAGTCCTGTATCAAGAAACACAATCTCTGCGTCTTTTTTCACTTTATAAATTAAGTCAATCAGAACGATTCCCTCAATTCCGAAACTGCAGGCATAAACAAGCTGATCGCCGTAATGGCCGTATGCCCATTTTAAAACTGACAGCGCTCCTTTATAAGGATCGTCTTCCGGAAATGTAATCGTTGGTTCTTCCCAATTATCATACGTTAACATTTCTTCTTTCCTCCTTTCGGAGACAAACAAACAGTAGCTTTCTGCCGGTTGTCTTTTCCCATGTAATGTGATTCGCGGCTGCTGATATACAGATAGCCTTTTTACCTCTTAAAATAAAAAACTTTCAATCCGGCGGAAAGAAAGACAGGAACAGCATGCAGCCCTTATCTTTCAAAATGGAATTCATTTTGCTGGAAGTAGCACCTTACAAACTATGCAGGTTGCCGGGCTTCATAGGTCCAGTCCCTCAGCCGCTCTTGATAAGTTTTTAGATTTGTAGTAAATTTTAGCACAATTCTAACATAAGTCAACCCGACTTTTTTTATAGGATTAATAAAAAAAACAGGCCTCACAGCCTGTTTTCAAGTACAGCAAGGCTTTGAAGCCTCTTTACATCATTTGAATTTATTTTTTATTTTTTAAACCAATCTTTTGACTCGGGATTTCGCTTCCATGTTTGCAGCTTTTTTAGATCATCTGAATGAATATTTCCGTTTTCAAGCGCGACCTCTGTGAGCGTATCATAATCAGTTAATGAGTAGTATGGCAGTTCTGCCTTTGCGAAGGCTTCCTCCGCTTTAGGAAGTCCGTACGTAAAGATTGAGACGACACCAAGCACTTCACAGCCGGCCGCTTGTAAAGCTGCACAAGCTTCAAGCACGCTGCCTCCTGTGGAGATTAAGTCTTCAATGACGACTGTTTTTTGCCCTTCTTGCACAGCTCCCTCAATCTGATTGCCTTTGCCGTGCGCCTTCGGCTTGCTCCTCACATAACACATCGGAAGATTCAAACGGTCAGCCGCAAGAGCAGCATGAGGAATACCGGCAGTTGCTGTTCCCGCAATCATTTCAGCTTCAGGAAAATGCTCTTTGACAAGCTTGCTGATACCTGAAGCAACATCGTTTCTGACCTCTGGGAAAGATAGCGTAAGGCGGTTGTCACAGTAGATCGGTGATAAAATGCCGCTTGCCCATGTGAACGGCTCGTTCGGGCGTAAAAATACAGCTTGGATGTCTAATAGATGTTTTGCGATGATTTGTTTCAAGATTTGATTCCCTCCCATTCAAGTCTGACAGCCTTATAGGCTTTTACCGGGTCTTCCGCTTTTGTAATCGAGCGTCCTACTACAATCGCTGATGAACCTTTCTCTCTTGCAATGGCAGGCGTCGCTACGCGGACTTGGTCATTCGCAGCGTCCTCTGACATTCTGATCCCCGGAGTGACAGTCAGAAATGAAGGCGACACCGCTTGGTAAATGGCTTTTGCTTCATGAACAGAGCAGACCACTCCATCCAGTCCGCTTTCTTCCGCCTGTTTGCTGTAGTGCACAACCGTATCAATCAGAGACTTTTCGATCAGCAGTTCATCTTTCATGATTTGTTCAGATGTGCTTGTCAGCTGGGTTACCGCGATAAGTGACGGACGTTTTTTTCCAGCCGGCGTACCTTCTTCTAAGCCTTCGAGAGCTGCCTGCATCATTTTTTTGCCCCCGGCAGCATGAACATTGACGAGGTCTACGCCGAGACTGGCAAGGCGCTTCATCGCTTTGTTTACAGTGGTCGGGATGTCATGAAGCTTGAGATCTAAAAACAGCTCGCAGTTTCTTTCTTTTAATTGTTTCACGATCGATGGCCCTTCTTGATAAAAAAGCTCCATTCCAACCTTTACAAATAATGGTTCTTGCTGAAAAGGCGCTAAGAACGCAAGTGTTTCTTCAGCTGACGCAAAATCAAGCGCGATGATGGGCAGGTTGTTTTTCATGATTCCAGCTCCTTCCGATGCATTCTTCAATTGATTGATAGCCGTATTGGCGCAAAACAGATGGGAGCTGTTCAATAATCTCTGGACATGCAAAAGGATTCACAAAGTTTGCTGTTCCGACAGCGACTGCGCTTGCTCCCGCGAGAAGAAATTCCAGGGCATCTTCAGCCGTTTGCACGCCTCCCATTCCGATAATCGGGATGTTGACCGCCTGGCTGACTTCATACACCATGCGAATGGCAACCGGCTTCACAGCAGGGCCTGAAAGTCCCCCTGTTTTATTCGCTAATATCGGTTTGCCGGTTTTTAAATCGAGTCTCATGCCGATTAATGTGTTGATCATCGTAAGACCGTCCGCTCCCGCTTCCTCGATCGCTAAGGCAATTTCTGTGATATTAGCCACGTTCGGAGAAAGCTTCACATAAACGGGTACATCCGAAACCTCTTTCACCGCTTTTGTCAAATCGGCAGCCATCTCAGGATTCGTGCCAAAAGCGATTCCGCCTGTTTTCACATTCGGGCAGGAAATATTCAATTCAAGAGCATGAACATTAGGCGCTTTGCTGATATGCTCTGCGACTTCAACATAATCCTCGACTTGAGAACCTGCGACATTGGCAATGATCGGCGTATCAAACTGCTCAAGCCACGGCAGCTCATGATGCAACACGCTATCCAGCCCCGGATTTTGGAGACCGATCGCATTGAGCATTCCAGCACCAGTTTCAGCTACCCGCGGCGTCGGATTCCCGAAGCGCGGCTCCTTTGTCGTAGCCTTAATCATGATAGCTCCAAGACAAGACAAATCATAAAAACGTGAAAATTCTTTTCCAAACCCGAAGCAGCCTGATGCAGGAATGATTGGATTTTTTAAATCAAGTCCCGGCAATTTCACCTCTAGCATTACAGCGCCACCTCCTGAGCTTTAAATACAGGCCCGTCGAGACATACTTTTACATAGGATGTCTCACTTTCGTTTGTATGGCACACACACGCGAAGCATGCGCCGATTCCGCAGCCCATTCGTTCCTCCATGGACAGATATACTTCTTTATGGGCATATTCCTGTTTTAACGCCTTGAGCATCGGTGTCGGCCCGCAGCTGAGGAGGATATCAAACTCTAGATTTTTCCGTTTAATCACATCTGTGACAAATCCGGTTTCCCCGTAGCTTCCGTCAGCTGTTGCCACATACGTGTCTCCGTACTGCCGGCATTCTTCCTCGTAAAAAACATCCTTTGCCGATTGGAATCCTAAAACGTGGATGACATTAACCCCTTTTTCATTCAAGCGTTTCGACAGCTCTTGGAGAGGCGGCACACCTACTCCGCCTCCTACCAGCAAAGCCGTCTTCCCGGGTTGAACTTCATTAACAGGAAAGCCATTTCCCAAAGGCCCGAGGACATCCACAAGTTCTCCCTGCTGCTTCAGTGACAAGAGTCTTGTCCCTTCCCCATCTACCCGATAAATGATGGTGACTTCATTTTTTTCAAAGTTGACGTCTGCGATGCTGATCGGCCTTCTCAAAAGAGGCGTAACCGCTTCGCTCACTTTAAGATGAAGGAACTGTCCCGGGGTTGTAAACCCTTGGACAAGCTCCCCTTTCAGAACCATTTGATACACCCGGTCTGCAATTTGCTGGTTGGAACATACTGTCAAATACGTTTTTTTCATAAAGTGACTGCCGCCTCCTGATTTGTGTTGACTGCCGGCATTTGATCAGCACGGAATGTCATGCTTTCCAGCACTCGCAATATCGCCTCTGCCGTATCTAAAGATGTTAGGCAGGCAACACCATTTTCTACTGATTCACGTCTGATTCTAAAACCGTCTCTTGCCGGCTGCTTTCCTTTTGTCAGCGTATTGATGACAAACTGCGCTTCTCCGTTTCTGATGACATCAAGCAAGTTCGGGCCATCCTGACCGATTTTTCCGACGACCTTCGCTGGAATGGAAGCTTCTTTCAGGTAGCCTGCCGTTCCTTCCGTCGCTAAAATGTTGTAGCCGATCGCGTGGAACCGCTTAGCAATGGCAAGCCCTTCTTCTTTGTCCTTATCAGCTACTGTTAAAAGCACGGAACCGTAGTTCGGGATTTGAATACCTGAAGCGATCAAGGCTTTGTAGAGCGCCTTTTCAAGTGTCGAATCTTTCCCCATGACTTCACCTGTTGATTTCATTTCAGGCCCTAACGTAATGTCCACTCTTCTCAGCTTGGCAAAGGAGAAGACCGGCGCTTTTACAAATACACCTTGCTGTTCAGGCTGAAGGCCCTCTGTATAGCCAAACGCAGCCAGCTTTTGACCAAGAATGATTTTTGTTGCGAGATTCGCCATCGGGATACCCGTAATTTTGCTTAAAAACGGTACGGTTCTGCTTGATCTCGGATTCACTTCTAGCACGTACACCTCGCCTTGCGACAGGACGAATTGAATATTGAGCAAACCGACAATATTCAGCCCTTTAGCCAATGTGATCGTGTATTGTTCAATTTTTTTCTTAATGTCCTCTGTGAGAGACTGAGGCGGATAAACAGCGATTGAGTCTCCGGAGTGAACGCCCGCACGTTCAATGTGCTCCATAATTCCCGGAATGACGACTGTTTCACCGTCGGATACTGCATCGACTTCAATTTCTTTTCCAGTCAAGTATCTATCAATTAATACAGGGTGCTGCGGATTGATTTTGACTGCATTTTTCATGTAATGAAGCAGCTCTTCTTCATGGTACACAATCTCCATCGCCCGGCCGCCAAGTACATAGGAAGGACGCACCAGTACCGGATAACCGATATCACTTGCGATGCTTACCGCCTGATCAACTGATGTCGCTGTTTTGCCAAGCGGCTGAGGAACACCAAGTTCTCCAAGCGCTTGTTCAAATTTATCCCGGTCTTCCGCACGGTCTAAATCTTCTAATGAAGTTCCAAGGATTTTCACTCCGCGTGCAGAAAGCTCGTCAGCAAGGTTAATCGCAGTTTGTCCGCCAAATTGTAAAACAACGCCCATTGGCTGTTCGAGGTCAATGATGTGCATAACATCTTCAATCGTAAGCGGTTCAAAATACAGCTTGTCTGAGATGCTGAAGTCTGTTGAAACGGTTTCCGGGTTGTTATTGACAATAATGGCTTCATAGCCTGCTTGTTTAATTGCCCATACAGAGTGAACCGTCGCATAGTCGAACTCGACACCCTGACCGATTCGAATCGGACCCGAACCAAGCACCATCACACTTTTCTTATCTGTAACGACAGATTCATTTTCTTCTTCATATGTGCTATAGAAGTATGGCGTTTCTGACTCAAATTCCGCCGCACATGTATCTACCATTTTGAATACCGGCGCAATCCCCGCTTGTTTTCTCAAGCTGTAAAGCTCGGATTCTTTCATTTTCCACTCGCGGCTGATGTACTGATCAGAGAAGCCGAGTTCTTTTGCCCGTCTCAGCACATCTGTATCGCCCGTATTCGCCTTCAATTCTTTTTCAAACTGTACGATTCCGAACAGCTTATGCAAGAAGAAGACATCGATAGCGGAAAATTCATGGAGGTCTTCTACCGTGTAGCCTCTTCTATACGCTTCAGCTAAGTAGAATAAGCGTTCATCACCAGCCTTTTTAATTCGCTTTTCAAGAAGTTCATCTGAAATGTCAGCGGCATCCTTCAATTCAAGATGATACACATCCGCTTCCAGTGAACGCACAGCCTTCAGCAATGACTCTTCAAGCGTGCGGCCGATCGCCATGACCTCACCTGTCGCTTTCATTTGCGTGCCGAGCTTTCTGTTTGCTGATTCAAACTTATCAAACGGCCAGCGCGGAATTTTGGATACGACATAGTCAAGAGCAGGTTCAAATGCTGCATATGTTTTTCCTGTCACCGGGTTCATCATTTCATCTAATGAAAGTCCGACTGCAATTTTAGCAGCGAGCTTTGCAATCGGGTACCCCGTTGCTTTTGATGCAAGGGCAGATGAACGGCTGACACGCGGATTTACTTCAATAATGTAATATTGGAAGCTGTCTGGATCTAAGGCGAGCTGGACGTTACATCCGCCTTCGATCCCAAGCGCGCGAATCAGTTTTAACGATACATTCCGCAAGAGCTGATATTCGCGATCGCTGAGCGTTTGGCTCGGCGCGACAACAATACTGTCTCCAGTATGGATTCCAACTGGATCAATGTTTTCCATGTTACAAACGACAATGGCGTGATCCTGGCTGTCTCTCATGACTTCATACTCGATTTCTTTATAGCCGGCGATGCTTTTTTCAAGCAGACATTGGTGTACCGGGCTTAATTTCAAGCCGTTCTCAACGATTTCTTTTAACTCTGTCTCATTCGAGCAGATGCCTCCGCCTGTTCCGCCTAATGTATATGCCGGGCGGACAATGACAGGGAATCCAATTTGACTGACGAATTTTTCTGCTTCTTCAAGGGAGTGGATAATCTCACTTTCAGGCACCGGTTCGTTCAGTTCATTCATTAATGTTCTGAACAAGTCACGGTCTTCAGCTTGCTGAATCGCAGACAGTTTTGTGCCAAGCACTTCGACGCCGCATTCTGCCAGAACACCTCTTTCAGAAAGCTCAACCGCAAGATTCAAACCGGTTTGGCCTCCGAGTGTAGGAAGAATAGCATCCGGGCGCTCTTTTCTGATGATTCGTGTCAGGAATTCAGGTGTGAGCGGTTCGATATAAACCCGGTCAGCCATTTCTGTATCTGTCATGATCGTGGCAGGGTTTGAGTTGACAAGGATGACTTCATAGCCTTCTTCTTTCAAAGCAAGACAGGCTTGTGTTCCCGCATAGTCAAATTCTGCTGCTTGGCCGATGATGATCGGTCCAGATCCGATTACTAAAATTTTGTTAATGTCTACGCGTTTTGGCATACCGCTTCCCCTTCTTTCTCTGTTGTTTCGATCATTTCGATGAATCTGTCAAATAGATGATTGGCATCCTCAGGACCAGGTGAGGCTTCGGGATGATATTGAACCGTAAATGCCGGCAATGTTTTATGCTTCAGCCCTTCAATCGTATCGTCGTTAATTGCGATATGCGTCACTTCCAGTTCTGTTTTACTGATAGACGAAACTGTATATCCATGGTTTTGAGATGTTAAGGCAACTTTTCCTGTAGCCAGCTCTTTTACCGGGTGGTTTGAGCCCCTGTGGCCGAATTTCATTTTTTCAGTATTCGCCCCGCACGCCAGCGCGAATAATTGGTGGCCGAGACATATTCCGAATAATGGCACTTTTCCAAGAACACCTTTAATCATTTCAATCGCTTCAGGCACATCCTTCGGGTCTCCAGGTCCGTTAGAAAGCATGATACCGTCCGGTTTCAGCTGAAGCACCTCTTCCGCTGTAATGTTGTAAGGCACAACGATGACGTCACATTTCCGTTTGTTCAGCTCTCTTAGAATCCCGTGTTTCATGCCGAAGTCAACCAAGACGATGCGTTTGCCTCTTCCCGGGCTCGGATATGCTGTTTTTGCTGATACTTGGGATACTTGATTTCTTGGCAATTCCGTTTCGTTCAGTCTTTTCAGCACTGCTTCGATATCTTCATCAGATGAAGCGAATGTTCCTTTTAGCGCGCCTGCCGTGCGGATCATTCTTGTCAGCTTCCTTGTATCAATCCCCTGGAGTCCGGGAATGTTTTTCATTTTTAAATACTCGTCTAAGGTGTATGCTGAACGCCAGTTGGAAGGCAGCTCACATAATTCTTTGATGATCAGCCCTTTCACAAAAGGGGTAATGGATTCAAAATCATCACGGTTAATGCCGTAATTTCCGATAAGCGGGTATGTTAATGTTACGATCTGTCCGCAGTAAGAAGGATCAGATAAAATTTCCTGATAGCCTGTCATCCCGGTATTAAAAACGACTTCTCCCATGTTGTGTTCTAAGCTTCCGAAGGCTTCTCCCTCGAATACCGCTCCGTTTTCCAGTACTAATCGTCTCTTCATTTGACAAGTCTCCCCTCTTCATAAGCAAGCTTCCCTGCCGCAATTGTAGCGACCGGCCAGCCGATGCAGCTGATGCCGTTGAATGGTGTATTTTTTCCTTTTGATAAAAATGTCTCTTTGTCTATAACTGCTTCTTTTTCTAAATCGATTAACGTAATGTCCGCAGCTTGCCCCGTTTGTAATGTTCCATATGGGAGACCGAACGCTTCGCATGGCTTGATTGTCATGTAGTCAATCAGCTGCTTCAGCGACCAGCTGCCATTTTTGACAAAGTGTGTGTAAAGAAGCGGGAATGCTGTTTCTAAGCCGACAATTCCGAATGGCGCCAGTTTCATTTCTGTGTTTTTCTCTTCTTCCGTATGCGGTGCATGGTCTGTTGCGATAAAATCAATTGTTCCGTCTAAAAGACCTTCAATTAAAGCAGCTCTGTCTTCTGCGCTGCGGAGCGGAGGATTCATTTTATAGTTTGTGTCCAGCCCCGGGATGTCCTCATCACAAAGCAGCAAATGATGCGGCGACACTTCTGCTGTCACTCTGATTCCCGCTTTTTTCGCATCGCGTACAACTCTGACAGATTCTTTCGTGCTGATATGGCATACATGATAGTGGCAGTTTGCCGCTTCAGCCAGCAGCACATCGCGAGCAATATGAACCGATTCACACACAGAAGGAATGCCGTTTAGCCCGTTCGCTTTGGAGAATGTCCCCTCATGTACGCTTCCTCCGTAAATTAAGGAGTTGTCCTCGCAATGTGCAACAATCGCTTTGTCAATTGCGGCTGCCCGTTTCATCGCTTCATACATCATTCCTGCTGTCTGTATACCAACGCCGTCATCTGTAAAAGCAAATGCCCCGGCTTCTTTTAACGCTTCAAAGTTTGTCATTTCATCGCCGATTTGTCTGATCGTAATGGATGCATATGGAAGAACTCTGACGCATGATGTTTCTTTAATTCTGTTTTGCAGCCATTCCATCTGCTCCTTTGTATCAGGAACCGGCCGCGTATTCGGCATTGCTGCTACTGTAGTATAGCCGCCGCGTGCCGCCGCTTTGGCCCCGGTTTCAATTGTTTCTTTTTTCTCTCCGCCAGGCTCTCTGAAATGCACGTGGAGATCAACAAACCCAGGTGAAACGAGCAAACCTTTCGCATCAATTACCGTTTCATTATCCGTTGCATCAAGCTTGCCGATTGCGGTGATGGTTTCTCCAGTCACTCGGATATCCGCTTGTGTTTTTTCACCATTTTCGTTTAGTATCCAGCCGTTTTTAATGAGATATGACATACGCTGCTTCTCCTCTTTTCACATTGGTTTGTAAGGCACGCTGTATCACTGCCATTCTGATAAATACGCCATTTTGCATTTGCTTGAAGATTCTTGATTTTTCGCTTTCTACTAAGCTGTCATCAATCTCCACTCCTCTGTTTACCGGAGCAGGATGCATGATGATCGCATGCCGCTTCATACGCTCAGCCCGTTCTACGGTCAAGCCGTATTTGTTTAAATAGCCTTCCTGGCTGACAGCGGATTGATGTCGTTCATTTTGAATGCGCAGCAGCATGACAACATCGGAAGACTCAACTGCTTCATCCATTGAGACATAAGTGCCGAATGTATTTTCTTCATCCTGCCATTCCGAAGGGCCGGAAAATAGGACCCGGGCACCCAATCTTGTCAACACTTCCGCATTTGACCTTGCCACTCTGCTATGCTTGATGTCACCGTGAATGGAGACGGTAAGCCCTTTGAACGAATTGAACTCTTCATAAATCGTCATTAAATCAAGCAGTGATTGTGTTGGATGCTGGCCGCATCCGTCTCCCGCATTCAGAATCGGAATGTTCACCTGGCTGACAAGCTCTTCATAATACTCATCCTCACTGTGCCTGATGACGCAGACGTCCACACCGATTGATTCGAGCGTCCGGATCGTGTCATATAAGGTTTCGCCTTTTTGCACGCTTGTGCTTGTTCCATCAAGGTTTAGCACATTCATGCCCAGCTTTTTTTCTGCGACCTCAAAGCTGAACCGCGTTCTCGTGCTCGGTTCGAAAAATAGGTTTGCGGCAAACTTTCCTGTAAGCTGATTGTCTGTTTTTCCGCTTTTGAGCTCTTGTGCTGTTTGAAGCAAATCTTTGATTTCCTCAGTGCTGAGTTCACTCATCGTCGTTAAATGCTTCATGTTCTTTCCCCTCTCTTTTCAACTTAAGGCTGAAAAAAAACCCCGGTCTAAGATAGACTCGGGGTATGGTTAAATAGAGGGCAGCATTGAAGCTTCCTTCTCTTCATAACCCTTCCAAGCCTCTCTGGACTTTCATTAAAAGGTTTTAGATATGATGTTGTTCAGATGTGTCTGCCTGCTCTTCCTTCGCCTGCGGAAGAATCAGGTTTAAGATGACACCGACAATTGCGGCAAGCGCCATTCCTGACACTTGGAATCCGCCTTGAGATACTTGGATAAAAGCGCCTCCTACACCGATGACAAGGATTACTGATGTAATAATGAGGTTTCTGTTGTTTTCATAATCAATTTTGTTGTCAATCAGCATTCTCAGGCCGCTTGAAGCAATGATTCCGAACAGCAGGAAGGAGACGCCTCCCATGACCGCTGACGGCACTGAACTGATCAGCGCTGAAATTTTGCCGATAAAGCCGAAGCAACAGGCAATCACTGCCGCTCCTCCGATGACAAAGACGCTGAATACTCTTGTGATGGCCAGCACGCCAATGTTTTCTCCGTAAGTCGTTGTCGGAGGGCCGCCGATCAGAGAAGCAAGAATTGTCGCCACGCTGTCACCCATAATGGAGCGATGCAGTCCCGGCTTTTTAATGAAGTCTTGTCCGACAACCTTGCTCAGCACCATTTGGTGGCCGATATGCTCTGACATTGTGACAAATGCGACAGGAACCATTGCGGCTGCGATGCCGAGTGTAACTGACGGTGAATAATCTTTGAACGGAATGATAAATTCAGGCACTGCAAACCATTTCGCGTCAAGCACCGGCTGGAAGTTGACAATCCCTTGAGTAAGGGCGAACAAGTATCCGCCGATGATTCCGATCAGAACCGGAATCAGGCTTAAAAATCCTCGTAAGAAAATCGCACAAATAATCGTGATTGCCAGCGTAACTCCTGCGACACTAAAGTGCTTTAAGCTGTAGACCAACTCACTCGCGTTTGGATCAGCATACATCGCCATGTTTACCGCAGTGCTTGCCAGTCCCAGCCCGATGACGATAATAACAGGCCCTACGACTACAGGCGGGAGAATCTTCATCAGCCATCCTGTTCCAAGCTGCCTAATCAATAAGGCAATCAGCCCGTACACCAGCCCTGCAAGAAACGCCCCAACCATTGCCGCTCCCGGCCCGCCGGTCGCTTTTACCAGAATGATCGGAGAAATAAAGGCGAAGGACGAACCGAGATACGCCGGAATTTGCCCTTTCGTAATAAGAAGGTACGCCAGTGTTCCGATGCCGCTTGTCACCAACGCCACAGCAGGACTCATTCCGACGAGCTTCGGAACCAAAATGGTTGAGCCAAACATGGCAAACAAATGCTGAAGGCTGAATGAAACCCAAGAGAAAGGTGTCGGGACATCCCTGACCCCTAAATTTACTTTTTTCTTACTCATGATGATTTCCCCCTGATTGTTGACTTTCATTTTAGGATGACTCAATGACTGTATAAAAAAACCTCTTTGCTTTTTTACGCAAAGAGGCATACAAAGACCTGCCGAATGCTTTTTGGGCCTTTGTTGTGCACCTCTTTGCAACCTCTCTGGATTGCCCTTAAAAAGGTGATCTATTATTCGTTTTCATAAATGGCGACGAGATCGTTTTGGTCTACCTCATCAAGCTGAACCATAACCTTTTCAGACTTTGATGTCGGGATGTTTTTCCCGATATAATCCGCTCGGATCGGCAGCTCCCGGTGTCCTCTGTCCACAAGCACTGCAAGCTGTATGGAGGAAGGTCTGCCTACATCAACAAGCGCATCCATTCCTGCTCTGACTGTTCTTCCGGTATACAGAACATCATCAACGAGAATGACTTTTTGATCTGTGATATCTACCGGAATATCTGCACCTTTTACAAGCGGTTCATCATTGCTCGTTTTTTTAGAAAGATCGTCTCTGTAAAGAGTAATATCAATTTCACCGACTGTAACAGGATTTCCCTCAATCTGTTCAATGCGTTCCGCAAGGCGTTTTGCCAGGTAAATCCCTCTTGTCTTAATGCCGACAAGAATGCAGTTATTCATTCCTTTATTCCGTTCGATCATTTCGTGAGCAATCCTGGTCAGCGCCCGTCTGATTGCCTGTTCGTCGAGAATGACAGCTTTTTGATTCAATGTGTGACACCTCACAGTTCATATAGAAGAAAAAACCCCTTCTGCCAGAGCATAGAGGGGTTTTAGGACAAGGTGCGCGCCTATACACGCATCCCGTCTATCCGTTATCCTTCTCAGCCTCTCTGGACTGTTTTAAAGAATCTATTCAGCTTCGTTTATTATTTCAGAAAAGAAACACGCTGTCAACCGTTTTTTCTGAGGTTTTCGATTAATTCTGCCATATCCTCAGGAAGCGGCGCTTCAAATTCGACATATTCTCCTGTTCGTGGATGGTCAAAACCTAAAACTCCCGCGTGAAGCGCTTGGCCATTAAAGGCGATTGTTTTTCTTGGGCCGTATTTCGGATCGCCTGCTAATGGGAATCCGATATATTTCATATGAACACGAATTTGATGGGTTCTTCCTGTTTCAAGCTGGCATTCCACTAACGTAAAATCCTGAAAACGCTCAAGTACATGAAAATGAGTGACAGCGTTTTTGCCATCACGTGTCACAGTCATGCTTTGACGGTCTTTCTTATCTCGTCCGATCGGCGCATCAATTGTGCCGTCATCGTGAGAAATAAGCCCGTGGACAACGGCCGTATATTTCCGCGTGACCGTTTTGTTGACCAATTGGTTTACAAGTGACTCGTGCGCCATATCATTTTTCGCCACCATTAATAAGCCGGACGTGTCCTTATCGATTCTGTGAACAATCCCCGGACGCATCACGCCATTTATTCCGGAAAGGTCTGTGCAATGAGCCATAAGGCCGTTTACAAGTGTGCCCGTAAGATGACCTGGTGCTGGGTGTACAACCATTCCGCGAGGTTTGTTGACGACCAGCACATCCTGATCTTCATAATAAATATCAAGGTCCATAGGCTCTGCCAGGACGTCGAGCGCTTCCGGTTCGGGTACAGTGACGGTCACCTGATCACCCGGCTGAATTTTATAATTCGCTTTCACTGCGCTTCCGTTCACGACAACCTGTCCGTCTTTTACCCATTGCTGAACCTGGGTTCTTGACCAATCATTCTCAGTCGATGCCAAAAATTTATCAATCCGCTCACTTTTTTGTTCTTCTGAAGCGGTTATATCAATTTGATTCATGCTATTGCTCCTTTTTCTTTTTCCCGCTGTCCAACAGCATTTGTATAAATAAAAGCATTACGCCGACACATAGTGAAGAGTCCGCGATGTTAAATATCGGGTAATTGTAATTGACAATAATAACATGGATAAAATCCACAACTTCCTGTCTGACAGCCCGATCGATAAAGTTGCCGATGGCACCGCCAAGCATAAGTCCGAGGGCAACGCCAAGAAGCCTTTGTCCTTTTGTATAACGCTGTATGTAATAAACAATACCAATAATAACAGCGGTTGTTATGAGGTAGAAAAACCACATCTGACCCGCTAATATCCCCCATGCAGCACCCGTATTGCGATGGGAGGTGATATAGAATACCTGATCAATGATCGGAATGCTTTGGCCAAGTTCCATGTTCTTAACAACTAGCCATTTTGTCAATTGATCGGCTGCAATAATAAGTAGTGCAATCATATAATACAGCACAAACGTTCCTCCAGTTTACGGTTACTTTAATCCATTATGCATTTTATCAATAAAAAGCACTGGAGTAAAGAAATATCAGGCATATTAACCGGCCAGACACTGTTATTCATACAGTGCCTGACCATATTCGATATCCGTTGATTTCCATATCGGAAGCGTTTTTTTCTCAAATTGGACAGAATAAAGAAAATCGTTTGCTGTTCGGGCCGTCGGCAGCACTGCCAGTTTTGCAAGAGGAATGGGAGCCCCGGTTTCTTCACAGTATCCGAATGTGCCGTTTTCGATTTTGGACAATGCAAGGAGAACGTCTTGAAGTTCTTCTTTAATATGATAGATCAGAGTTGCTTTTTGTTTTTGATTGATTGCTGCTTGCGGGCTTATAGAAACCTGAAAGCAAGAATACTCAAATAATCTCGACTGTAATTCTTCTTTCATCAGAAGAAGTTCCGTATAAATTGCGGTCAGTTGATCATTCATTCTTCACAACTCCTGCTCTTAACGTAGTATCTTTATTGTTGCCTGTGAATGATGATCTAAAGCCCATAAGATTTTTCCTGTCGTTCTAAAGGATGTCACTCTTGGCACAAAAAAAGCCCGGCTTTTACGCCGGGCCCTTTTGCATTATTTTTGATAGTATTTTTCAACGATTTCAGCGTTGCGTAATGAAAGTGTAGGATATTTCGGATTTGCCCCTACATCTTTTGAAATCACACGAGATCTCTCACACATTTCGCCTTCCGCTTTCTCGACAGCGATTTTACCCGTCGCAAAGCTTTGCGCATCGTTCGGCGCATCATTTTCTTCGCTGATTGTCAGTTCAGACACAATAAACAGCTGAGAAAGGTTTTCTTTTATGGAAGCCAAGAGCTCCTTGTTTTCTTTGTTTGGATACAATTTCAGGTTTGCTTCCAAAGATTTACCGATAATTTTTTCATTTCGCGCAGTTTCTAATGCTTTTAGCACGTCATCACGAAGAGCCATAAAGCGGTCAAATTTTTCTTCAGTCGCTTCACTGTTTGGAACCGCGATTGTTTCCGGCATATCTGTCAGCTGAACGCTCTGCTCTTCAACAAATGTTAAATGCGACCACAATTCGTCTGCCGTATGTGGAAGGATAGGCGCTGAAAGCTTCACTAATGCAAGAAGCGTTTCGTAGAATACTGTCTGCATGCTGCGTCTATCCGGATGATCCGCATGCTCGATGTAGACAATATCTTTTGCAAAATCAAGGTAGAATGAGCTCAATTCGATTGTGCAGAAATTATGAATGCTGTGATACACAACCGCAAATTCGTACTCATCATACGCTTTTTTCACTTTATCAATCAGCTTGTTCAGCTTAATCAGCATATACTGATCCACTTCACGAAGATCTTCGACAGCCACCGCATTTGTTTTTGGATCAAAATCGAAAAGGTTGCCGTGAAGGAAACGGAACGTGTTGCGGATTTTTCGATATACTTCCGCAACCTGCTTTAGAATGGCGTCAGACACACGAACGTCCGCCTGATAATCCACTGAAGATACCCATAATCTTAAGATGTCGGCACCAAGCTGTTTCATGACTTTAGCCGGAACAACAACGTTACCGATTGATTTACTCATCTTGCGTCCTTCTCCATCCAGTGCGAACCCATGGCTGAGCACACCTTTATACGGCGCTTTCCCTGTTACGGCTACTGCTGTAGAAAGAGAAGAGTTAAACCAGCCGCGATATTGGTCAGATCCCTCTAGGTATAAATCAGCCGGGCGAACGAGGTCATCACGTTCTTCAAGCACTGCTTGATGTGAAGAGCCTGAATCAAACCAAACATCCATGATATCCTGTTCTTTTGTAAATGTGCCGTTCGGGCTGCCAGGATGCGTAAAGCCTTCCGGAAGAAGATCCTTTGCTTCTTTTTCAAACCAAATGTTTGATCCGTGCTGTCTGAACAATTCAGAAACATGTTCAATGGTTTCATCTGTAATAATCGGTTCTCCGTTTTCAGCGTAAAATACCGGAATCGGCACACCCCACGCACGCTGTCTGGAAATACACCAGTCTCCTCGGTCCCGAACCATGTTGTGCAAACGCTGCTCGCCCCATTCAGGAACCCATTTGGTTTCTTTAATGGCATCCAGCAGGTCTGATCTGAAATCTTTAATAGACGCAAACCATTGCGCTGTCGCTCTGAAAATGGTTGGTTTTTTTGTTCTCCAATCATGCGGATAAGAGTGAGTAATGAATTCAAGCTTCACAAGTGCGCCTTTTTCATCGAGCTGCTGTGTGATCGCTTTGTTTGCATCATCATAGAACATGCCTTCAAAGCCAGGAGCTTCGCTTGTCATTACACCTTTTTCATCAACCGGACAAAGCACATCTAAACCGTATTTTTGGCCGATGATAAAGTCATCTTCCCCATGTCCTGGCGCTGTATGAACACAGCCTGTTCCGGCATCAGTTGTTACGTGTTCACCAAGCATAACGAGAGAGTCTCTGCCATATAGCGGGTGTTCAGCGATAATGTTCTCAAGGTCTTTCCCTTTGACCGTTCTTGTCACTTCATACTGATCAAATCCGCATGCCGATGCAACATTTTCGACTAAGGCACTTGCTACGACAAAGCGGTCATCACCTACTGCAATCACGCTGTACTCAAGATCAGGGTGCACTGAGATTCCGAGGTTCGCCGGAATTGTCCAAGGCGTTGTTGTCCAAATGATGATGCGCTCACCGTTTTCAAGAACACCTTTTCCGTCTTTTACACCAAAAGCGACGTAAATAGATGCTGAACGTTTATCTTGATATTCGATCTCGGCTTCAGCCAGAGCAGACTCACTTGAAGGCGACCAGTTAACCGGTTTAAGGCCTTTGTAAATGTAGCCTCGTTTTGCCATTTCACCAAATACGCGGATTTGCTGCGCTTCGTATTCCGGTTTTAATGTCACATATGGGTTTTCCCAGTCACCGCGGACACCAAGACGTTTGAATTGCTCACGCTGTCCCTCGATTTGCTTCCAAGCGTACTCTTCGCATAGTTTGCGGAATTCCGCTACTGACATTTCTTTGCGGTTGACCTTTTTGTTTTTTGTCAGAGCTGTTTCAATTGGCAATCCGTGTGTATCCCAGCCCGGCACATACGGTGCGTTGTAGCCGCTCATTGATTTATAGCGGACAATGAAGTCTTTCAAAATCTTGTTAAGTGCATGGCCCATATGGATGTCGCCATTTGCATACGGAGGTCCGTCATGTAAAACAAATTTCGGGCGGTCTTTCGTCCGTTCCTGAACAAGACGATAGATATCCTCTTCCTCCCATTTTTTTTGAATGTCAGGCTCACGGTTTGGCAAATTTCCACGCATCGGGAAATCTGTTTTCGGCATTAAGAGCGTGTCTTTAAAATCCATTTTCATTCCTCCACTGCATTTTTTCAGAAAATAAAAAAAGCCCTCTCATCCCATAAGGGACGAGAAAGCTTATCTCGCGGTACCACCCTTTTAGAAAAAGCAAGCATACACTTTTTCCTCTTGAGCATCGTAACGTGATGAACGTCCTAACCTACTGTGAGTTCAGCAAGGAAACTAAAGGGCTGATCTACATGATTCCGGCCATCCCGGACTCTCACCATCTCCGGGTCGCTATGAAGGCCTGAAGGAAACATGACTGTCCCTTTCAACCGTTTTTTCATCTGAATTTATGAACGTATTATATTCGACAAGCTAAGAAAATGTCAAGATAATCAGAGAATTTATTCCTTTTCCTCAAATACAGCGTCGACTTCATACTCAAGGAGATGATCCCAATCGTCATTTTTCAGAAGATCAAGCTGAGCTTCAATCAGCATTTGGAAACGTGTTCTGAACACTTTAGACTGTTTTTTCAGCTCTTCAATTTCCATAGCAATTTTTCTTGATTTTGATAACGATTCGTTGATAATGCGATCAGCGTTTTTCTCCGCTTCCCGAACAATCAGCTTTGCCTCTTTTTGAGAATTGCGTTTTACGTCTTCAGCCGCTTCTTGAGCAACTAAAATTGATTTATTCAATGTTTCCTCAATATTGGCAAAGTGTCCGATTCTTTCATCAAGCTCATTGACTTTCGCTTCAAGCTCAGTTTTCTTGCGGAGAACAATTTCGTAATCTTTTCTGACTTGGGCTAGGAATTCATTTACTTCATCTTCATCATATCCGCGAAAACTTTTTGTAAACGTCTTGTTGTGAATATCATTTGGCGTTAATGGCATGATGCCACCTCCATTTTTACATTTCAGTACGGTTATCTAGTTCACATTATAAAACAAATTTCGCACAGATGGAGAAAAAAACTGAAAAACCGACTATTTTTGTCGTTCAAACGTAACTCTCCATTTGTCTTTTTTGGTTTTCCCTTCGATTTTTGTTAAGCTGCACCGGCCAAAACCTCTGATTGACAGCATGTCCCCTTCCGCGACTATGTATGAAGGATCTTCAACCACCTTCCAGTTCACTTTCACAAGGCCGTTTTTCACAAGCGTCTGTGATTTCTGGCGGGATTGCCTGCTCATAGAGGCGCAGACGGCGTCAAGCCTTAAAGAAGAAACCGTGTCATCTCTTATTTCGACATCAACTGCTGGAATGTTAAGGTCTGACAAGTCGATTTTCTCTAGGCTGACCGCCGCTTTGCCTGCTTGGGTCAGCTGTGCAGCCACAAAATCAGCGGTATCGGCTGAGACAATCAATTGCACTGCTGTCTCAGAAAACACGATGTCACCGAATTTTTGCCGCTTTAACCCTATGCCCATTAATGCACCAAGCAGAGAACGATGATCTACTGAGACAAACTTGTCAGCATAACGGACGTTAAACGCCTGCAATTCAAAATCCGATTCTTCCGGAGTAATGTACTCTGGATACAGAATCGCCCGTTTTCGCTCCGCTCTGTCATAGCCGCCGGAAAAGGCAAGCCCGACATCTGCCTGTCCCGTAACAGCAGAGAGGATGACCTGCTCTCGGGGGTCTAAAAAGTCGGTCAGCTTCATCCGGTACTGCTCCTGGACAATTCTTTTCCATTCGAGCGCCTGATCAATAAAGGCCCGCTCGTCTTTTCTGAAGTGCTGATATATATCGCTCATCGTCTTTCCCTTCTATGTAAAGAGGCTTGGCTGCTGCCAAGCCCCTATCAAACTGTCACATTAAAACGCAATCATGCGATAAAGTCCCCACAAGCCGGTTGTCGCAAACCGAAGCACAAGTATTGCTACGATTGGTGAAATATCCAGCATTGCAATCGGAGGGATGATTTTTCTGAATGGTTCGAGATATGGTTCACAAATCGAAGCCAAAAAACGCCCGACTGCTGTTTCCCTCGTACTCGGCACCCATGACATAAAAATATATATGATCAGGGCAAATGAGTATATTGTGATTAATAAGTTTAAAACCGAAAAAACTTGATAAAGGATCATCTCGCTTTACCACCTCTGATGTTCGTCTTCAGATATGAGCTCAGAAATTGTGCCTGATACATCTACGTTGTCAGGCGTGCAGAGGAAAATATCTGAGCCGATTCTTTGAATATCGCCGCCGATGGCATAAACGGTTCCGCTTAAAAAGTCAACAATCCGCTTCGCCTGGTCATGCTGTATCCGCTGAAGATTGACGACAACTGCCCGCCGGTTCTTCAAATGGTCGGCTATTTCCTGCGCCTCCGCATAAACGCGCGGCTCACTCAACACCACTTTAGAGGATTTCTGAACACTTTGCAAGCTCACTACATTCTGTTTGCCCGAAGGTTTATTCCCCGTATAAGCCGGCTTTTCTTTTTGCTCATGCTCCTCATGAGATTCCCGCTCTGTCTCAATATATTCATATTCGTATTCTTCATCTTCCATTGAGAAAAAGTTTTTCAGTTTATTCTTCATACTCATTGCTGTACACCCCCTGTTTCATTTCCGACTAACGATGAGCCGATTCTAATATAAGTAGCTCCTTCTTCAATTGCAATTTCAAAATCATTTGACATGCCCATCGACAGTTCAGTACACGGAGCGTTCGGCTGGTTCAGCTTCTGAACCTGGTCACGGAGTTCTCTCAGCGACCTGAAACAGCTTCTGATCTGATCTTGATCATCAGTCAGCGGAGCCATTGTCATCAGTCCGGCAACAAGGATATGTTCGAAACCGGAAAGCTCCTGTATGAATGGAATGACTTCTTCTTTTTTCATGCCGTGTTTAGAAGGCTCAAGAGAGGTATTGACCTGCACAAAGCATCGTACAGTACCTTCAGCCCGTTTTTCAATTTCTTTCGCTAATGAGAGCCGGTCTAGGGAATGGATATAGGAAACCGCATTGACGACAGATTTTGCTTTTCTTGATTGCAAACTGCCGATAAAATGCCATTCCGGATTCCCTTTCATCAATTCCTGTTTGCGGAGCAGTTCCGCATCCCGATTCTCTCCGAGGCAGGTGATGCCAGCATCTACTGCCTCCTGTGCTCTTTCAGGTGATACATATTTTGTGACTGCAATAACCGTAACTTCATCGGAGCTGCGGCCCGATCTGTTACATGCTTCGTTTATTCGTTCGTTTATATGTCGTAAATTATCAACAACACGCAAGATCTTTTATGCCTCCTTCATTCCGATAAAGGACATCATCCGTCCAGTTTTCCCCTGATCGCGGCGATGAGAATAGAAAAGAGACGGCTCGCTTTCCGTGCATAAACCGCTGACAGAAATTTGTTCACTTGCCAAACCGCTGTCCATCAGTATAAGACGGTTCAGCTCTTTCAGATCAAGCTGATATTGTGCCTTTGCCGTCTGATTGGCGGCAAGGTCTGCTGAAACCGGCAATGCACGAACAGCATCCATGACGCGGTCGTCTACCGTATAGCATGCTCCGCTGATAGACGGGCCAATAACAGCGTAAATATCTAAGGGATTTGAACCTTCCTTCTCAGTCCATTGCTTCACCATTTCTCTGCCAATCTGTTTGACGGTGCCTTTCCACCCGGCATGGGCGACTCCGACAAGCGACTTAACCGGATCATAAAAGAAAAGAGGCACACAATCAGCAAAGCATAATGCTAAAAATACATTTTTTTCATTTGTATAGAGCCCGTCCGTTGCTTTTAGAGCCGTGTGATACTCACGGGTGCCTTTTCCCCTATCCCTCTGCGTCACTTTCTGAACGCGATTATCATGTGTCTGATCAGCGAATACCCAAGACTGCAAATCAGTATTAAACATATCGGCAATATATTCACGATTTTTAACTACATCTGCATCTTTGTCATGAACGTGCAATCCTGTATTTAACGATTCAAAAGGCTTTTGGCTGACACCGCCGTTTTTTGTCGTAAATCCGGCAATGACTTTTTTGTTGTTTTGATTCGTTTGAACCCAGTCTTGTATCATGAGTGTCGAGGGTGTGGTAAGACTGAATGGGTGATATGTATTCATGATGATCCAACCTTTCGACAAACATTTAAAAAAGCGGAATTCCCCACTTATTTTACCACATCTTACTGCATTCGTTGAGCGCCGATTTGCATATTTCTAAATGAAATGTGCCGGAAGAATCGAGACTTCCGGCATTTGCCAATCTGCGGCAGACAAGCAGGTTTATGCATGTGGTTCACTTAATCGGACTAAGATTACATCTTCCCCGATTTTTACTATATTTCGCCATGGAATGACCAATTCCTCTTCTTTTCCAAAAAATCCGAGAACTTTCCCATTTCCTCCGAGTATGATCGCCTGAATTTTTCCAGTGGTCACATTGATATCAATATCACCAATACTCCCCAGCTTTTTTCCGTTTGAGACATTGACGACATCCTTTACCTGAAATTCTGAAATGCTGATCATTCCATCACGTCCTTTTTCCGTCCTTTTGTTCAAGTATATGAACGGGCAGGCTGAACCTTGTCAGCAAGAAGAAATTTTCATGTCATTGTTCTTTTTTCCGGCTGCACCAGCTGATGATAAAATCGAGTATAATTTTTGTATACTCTACTAGCTGCTCAATCGATACCTTCTCGTTCACAGAGTGTGCATTGTGCAGATCTCCAGGACCGTATATTACGCATGGAATACCGGCATCATACAGCCATCCGCCATCTGTAACTGATTGAGAAACGTCAATAATTGGACACTCCCGTTTCACTTTCTGATGAGAGGCAGTTAGCGCTAAGACGCCTGGGTGGCCAGAGTCAACTTCCAATGCCGGAAAAATTTCTCCTCTGTCTTCTATCATAGATGAGCCTCCCCACTTGAATACAGGGCGGTTTTCCCTAAGCCAAATATCACTGTCACTCAGCCGATTGACGTAATCTTCTATTTCCGCTGCCACTTGGTCATAGGTTTCATTCGGATAAAAATGGACTGTGATCCACAGCCGGCATTCGTCCGCTATAAAAGCCGCATGTCTGCCGCCTTCTATAACTGCCGGGTTAATCGTATTTGTGCCGGGTTTAAAACCGGGATAACTTTTCATAATAGACCAGTGGCGCTCAAGTTCACCGAGCCCCGCAATGATTTTTGCCATTTTTTCAATTGCGCTTGCTCCGAATGTTCCTCCGCCTGCGTGAATCATATTCCGTCTCGTTCCATCATGAAATGTTTGACTGCTTTTGATTTCGATCCAGCCTGTAATAACACCGCCTTGGCCTTGAATATGCATATCGCTCGTATCCGCGACAATTGCAAAATCAGCGCGGTAGCCCCTCTTGCAGCATTCAAGTGTGCCGGCCTCTCCAACTTCCTCCCCAATAACCGATTGCAGAATCAGATCACCGGGAAGCTCAATGCCGGCTTCACGAATTAATTTGACAGCAAACAGCACACAAGCCATTCCGCCCTTCATATCGGAAGCGCCTCGCCCGATTAAGAGACCGTTTTTTTCAATGGGATGAAACGGATCGCGCTCCCATTCTTCATCCTCTTTTACCTCTGCCACATCTACATGACCATTGATAATCAGGCTGTAATAATCTGCTGAATCTGTTCCCTTTAGCTTGCCGACAACATTGGGATCTCCAGGGTACACATCCCATTTGTCGATCGAGAATCCCAATTCATTTAAAAATCCCGCAATCCATGACTGAATGCCCTCTGTATTTCTTGCAGGCGGAGCGGGTGTTTGATAAGAAATCAGCGTTTTTGCAAGCTGAATAAGCTCCTCCTTTTGTTCTTCCACTTTTTTGAGCAAAGAGTCTATTTGTTGATCCAATGTAAATCCGCTCCTATTCTTTAAAATCAAAAAAGCCGTTTCAAATGTGATGAAACGGCTTAATAAAAACAAACGGAGTCCGATGTACTCCGCTTTTCACCGCTTCCCTCCGCTGGCATGATCCAGATCAGGTCAAAAGGGTTGAGACAAAGTCTCTCTCAGCTTCGCAAAGCACCCCTAGGATGAATCTATATATGTTTGTCAGGCATTCGTTATCGGCTCAGCTCTTGTTAAAAACGGCCGATCCTGATTCCATAATACATGGATTGGCGTATCAAAAAAAGCGGAAAGTACTTGATCAGTAAGCATTTCCTTTATTTCTCCGGATCCAAAGACCTCTCCCTGTTTTAATAAAAGGGCTTTTCAAAGACAGGCAAAATTTCTTCAGCATGATGAGTCACATAAAGGATAGATGGTGCATTTTCTTTGTTTGCAATGTATGTAATCGTATCTAACAACTTTTCCCGGGCAATAAAATCCAGCCCTGTGACTGGTTCATCCAGTATCAGCAACTCCGGATCGGCCATTAGTGCTCTAGCAATCAACGCTCTTTGTTTTTCCCCTTGAGAAAGGGTTTCATAGCGGCGATCGGCATATTCAATTGCTCCCAAGTCCTCTAACAAACCAATCGCTTTTTCCCTGGTTTCCTTACTTGGCGTTTCATATAACCCAATCGAAGCGTAAGCTCCGCTCAAAGCAATTTCAAAGGCTGAATCTGCCGGATACAATTTTTGCTGAAGAGCTGCTGAGACGAGGCCAATTTTACGTCTGAGCTTTTCCCCAAGCTCTGTTTTGCCAAATTCATGGCCAAGCACCTGCATCTCGCCTGATGTTGGAAAATAATAAGAGCAAAGCATATTTAACAGCGCCGTCTTCCCGGCGCCATTTAGGCCGTAAAGCACCCAATTTTCCTTTTCTTCCACCTTCCAATGAATATCTCTCAGTATCCATTTCCCATTCCGTTTTAGTGAGACATTGTCAAGCTGCAAAATCATCGTGGTCCTCCTCTTTATTGCCTTTTATAATTGTTTTAATTTTCATAAAACTTTGTACGAACTAGGATACCTTACTTTTTCCAAAACGTAAACCATCCGTAATCAATAGAAAAGCCTTTAAAACAACATCGTTTTAAAGGCTTTTCATTATTGATGAATATTTTTATTCATTTGTTTGATAGCCGCTTTTTCAAGTCTGGACACCTGCGCCTGAGAAATTCCGATTTCCTCGGCGACTTCCATTTGGGTTTTCCCTTGGAAGAATCGCTTTCTCAAAATCATTTTTTCCCTATCGTTCAGCCTTTTCATGCCCTCTTTTAAAGCCAGCTCTTCAATCCATTGTGAATCTGTGTTGCGCTCATCACTGATTTGGTCCATCACATAGATCGGGTCTCCGCCGTCGTTATAGATCGGTTCAAATAGAGAAACCGGATCCTGGATGGCATCAAGCGCAAATACAATTTCCTCATGCGGTACTTCAAGAACTTTTGCGATCTCTTCTGCAGTCGGCTCCTTGCTTGTCTCACTGATTAACCGCTCTCTTACCTGAAGCGCCTTGTAAGCGATGTCCCGGAGTGATCTTGAGACACGGATCGGGTTATTATCGCGTAAATACCTGCGGATCTCTCCGATAATCATAGGTACAGCGTATGTTGAAAACTTAACATTGTGGCTTAGGTCAAAATTATCAATGGATTTCATTAGTCCGATGCAGCCGACTTGAAATAAGTCATCAACATACTCCCCTCTGTTATTAAATCGTTGAATGACACTTAAGACAAGACGCAAGTTCCCGTTTACAAGCTTTTCTCTTGCTGAATCATCGCCTTCATCCTGCAGCTGCCTAAACAGCTTTCTCATCTCTTCATTCTTGAGTACTGGTAATTTGGAGGTATCCACCCCGCAGATTTCGACTTTATTTCTCGACACTTTTTTCCCTCCCTACAGGAGCTGCTGTACAACGTTAAGTATCTCCTTGGGTGGGAAAAATATGCACTGCACTCAGACCGAAAAACTGTCGGAATCAGGAAATCCCTGTAAAATAAAGGGGTTCTAACCATAAAATTTTTTACACCATTTTGTTGAACTCTTTTCTCAACCTTTTTATAATTCTTTTCTCAAGCCGCGAAATATAAGACTGAGAAATCCCCATCATATCCGCTACATCCTTTTGGGTTTTTTCTTCTTCACCGACAAGCCCAAACCGCAGCTCCATGATTTGCTTTTCTCTCTCATTAAGCTGTTCAAGCGCTTTTTTCAAAAGCTTTTTATCGACGTTAGCTTCTATGTCTTTAGTGATGATGTCATCGTCAGTGCCGAGCACATCAGAAAGCAAAAGCTCATTGCCGTCCCAATCAATATTAAGCGGTTCATCAAAGGAAACCTCTGAACGGATTTTGTTATTTCTCCTCAGATACATCAGGATTTCATTTTCTATACACCGGGAGGCATAGGTAGCAAGCTTGATTTTCTTTTCTGGATTGAATGTATTCACAGCTTTGATTAGACCGATGGTACCGATGCTGATTAAATCCTCTATATTAATTCCCGTATTTTCAAATTTACGGGCGATATATACGACTAGACGCAAATTGCGTTCAATTAGAATGGCGCGCGCCGCCTGATCGCCGTTTGGGAGCTTCATTAACAAAACCTGCTCCTCATCTTTAGATAATGGAGGCGGCAGGGCTTCACTCCCGCCTATGTAATAGACTTCATCACTTTTCAGCCCAAGTTTCATCAGCAGCTTATACCAGAGGTGCGTCAACCGTAATTTCAGTTTTTTCATCTTCCTCTCCCTTCTAAATGTCACGCCGTTTGAGTATGATAAGTAACGGACATTTGCGAACATTATGAAACGTGTTTGACAGCCTTGCCCGAAAGCATTTTCGGATGAATAATCGCGTCAAACTCTCCATCTGCCGACAGCTTTGTTGTGCTGATACCGATTAAACATTTATCTGCAGAAATCATTTCTTCTTTTGTCATAATCGTTACGTGATCCGGTTTAACGCATAATAAAAATTGATTTTGCTGACCAACTCCCCTGTATGGAATCAACCTCATTTTATCTAAAAAGCGAAAGGAATCATCGAGATGTTCGATGGCTTCCAATGGGTCTGTGTTTCGAATGATCATCGTTTCGGCTGTTCCGAAAATCGGCTCCAGTTTATCAATGTAAATGATCATTACCGGTGTTTTTGTAAGAGGATCATACAGCTGATTACCGGAATCAATCAGGCCTCTGACATGAAGTGTTTGGCTGCCCAAATCTGCCTGCACGCTGACTCGTTCCTCATATTGAATGTTTTTTGTTTCAATATCTTCAATTCTTCTTTTAGAAAAAAACCATAATGCTGGAAAGCCACCAACAATAAACAACCAGCTGATCGGGTCTCCAAACCCTGTTTGATTGGTAATCATGACACCGTTTTGAACAATAGAATTTGACTGCAGCAAAGAATGGGCTCCGATAATTCCTCCCCCCATTAAAAAAGTGGCAAAATAAAAGGAAAACAAATTTTGAAAGAAAAACCGAAATCTTTTAAAGCCAAATGTCACCACCACAATCACAACTGAAAAAGCTAGCTTCCCAGCCGGATGTTCAACAATCGGCGAAAAAGGAGTAAACATCAAAAGGACAATACTGGAACCGATGAACGCTCCGCCTACCAGTCTTCTTTTTTTTACATGCCGTTTTAAAATAAATGCCGTGAGCAAAAGCAAAAGTGCATCAAAACAAAAGTTTAACAGCCAAATGACATCTAAATAGATTTTCACATCTGACTCCTTTCTTTCTTGCCTCACGCTGTTCCCCTTCTTGCTTCATAAGTATAAAGCAAGCTCTGTGGGAAAGTCTGTCAATTAATGTTGAGAGGAAAATACAATTTTTCAGGGAAATCTGCTTAATTTGTCGAGGAAGTGTAATGAGAGGATATATAAAAAAGCTGCCAATGACGGCAGCTTTTTTCCACTTAATTTTCTGTGTTGATATTAAGTTTTCCATTCGCAGTTTTTCTAGTTTCATTTCCATAATCATCTCGTACGATCACTTCTACTTTTGCTCCTTTTGCTTTAATAGAAGAAGTGGCTGTCCAATAGCCTTCATATCTCCCCGGAGAAATTTCTCTTAACGGGAGTTCGGTGGCATTTTGCACACTCGCTCTTGCATTCGTCAGCGGCATACGAATGATAAACGTTGCATCCAAATCCTCAGCGCTTGAGAAAGCGATTTTCACAGATTCACCGGCTTTTAAGTTTTTATCCTCTCCCGGAATTAAGCCGGAAATGACAGGCTTATCAAAATTGACATCAATGACAGCCTTTTTCGTCGTTTTGTTGCCTGCTAAGTCTGTAGCAATCACCTTGATTTCATTGCTTCCATTCTCCAAAAGAATTCGGGCTGAGTATGAACCATCGGTTATTGTTGCTTTTTTGCCATTCACCTTGACGTCTTTCAGATTGTCATCGGATACAGCCCCTTTGACAGTCAGCGTTTCTTTATTTGTTTTCCCGCCATCCTTTGGAGTGTCCAGCGTTAACTCAGGCTTTTCTTGATCAAGCGTGACCGTGATTGGGCTGGAGGCATCTGTTGTTCCGTTGTCAGTTGATGCAGTTGCCGTCAGCTCATTTTCACCTTTGTTGAGTGTGATGCCTGTCTGGAACGTGCCGTCCGCGGCAGTTTTTGTTTCTCCTGCTTCTTTCTCATCATTATAAATGTGTACCGTTGTACTAGGTGAAGCTTTTCCTTTTACAGTGACGTTCTCCTTATTTGTGTATGATTTGTCTGTCGGTGAAGTAATCTCAGGTACAGCAGCTTCGTAATCAACTAATGCGCGAATCATATAGTTGCCGTCTGCTTCGTCACCCGGCTCCCATTGTCCACCTATATACTGCCAGTTGCGGCCGGAATTCTTGCCGGTTTCATCCATTGCCAATCCAGGTGAATACGGGTCAGGTTTCGACTGGATATATACGAGATAAAAGTCTTTATCGACCATAATCCCTTTTGAACTGAGATCTACCTTAGTCCACTCGCCATTGCGAAGAGCTTCAGCGTTAAATGGCCCGGCAATTTTCTTGCCCGGTGCTCCGTCTTTTCCTGTAGCATCGTATACCTCAACCTTAAACTCTGTGCCGCCGGGATCAGGGAACTCTGTATCCCAGAATCTGAACAGCCCTCCTGTAAGCATGCCTTTGTCCTTGCCGTCAGCGAGCGTCATTTTTACCGCCCATCCGTTCCCGGCAGCAAAATAGGAATTGGCATTCTCCGCCGTTCCGTCATCATATGCAATTTCACCCGGATAACCGACGAAAGGCTTCAATGCAGTTTCTTTTGTAACATCACCTTTTAACTCAACGGAAAATTCATCACTGTAATAACCCGGTGCAGCGACTTTAATCGTATAAGCGCCTTCATAGGCCTCCAGCGTATATTCACCTTTGTCGTTTGTCATAGCCGGTTCCACCGCAGCATCCTCTACAACATAAACGGAAGCGCCTTTTACCGGCTCTCCTGTCGTTTTATTGATGACCGTGCCTTTTAATGTGCCCTTCTTCATCTCTTCTAACGTAAAATTAGCTTGTGTGGTCTGATCCGTCTTTAAAGATACTTTTTGTGTTTTCGACTGATAACCATATGCTTCTGCCATAAGCGTATAGTCTCCCGCTTTGTGCTTCAGCGTGTACTGCCCTGTGGATTGATCTGAATAAGTTGATTTTCCTGTTTCCACTACACTGACTTGTGCCCTGAGCGGCAAAACTTGAGGCTGTATAGCCTTGTTCTGATGTTTTACCCCTGTGTTTGCAGATGGCTTAGCCTTTTTCGGATTTACTGGCTTTTTCTTTTGCTTTCCAGACGGCTTTTCGACGCCCAGCTTATTCTTTTTGACTGTTTTTCCGGCTGATTTGTCAGAAAGCACTACATCATCAATATACCAGCCCTCTTTTGCAATGCTTTCATCAGATTGAAGGTTAAACATCACTTGAATGTTTTGGCCTTTATAAGCCGATAAATCAATTTCTTCCTCCGTCCAGCTTGATGTCTTTCCGTTATAGACACCAGCCTGCTCCCAATTCTTTTCACCTTCCGGAAGAACAAAAACGTAGCCGTAATCAAAATCATCCTCTAAATTGTGCCAGCTTTTAAATTGAAGGAACAGACTTCCTGAATCAGGTGCTTTAACAGGAGGCATAACAAGGTTCATGTTTGCTGAGTTGGCATAATTTCCTGTCAAATTCGTTCCATATACTTTTTCTCCGGATGCTGCTGTATTTGGGCCAGTTGACGGAACTCCCCATTCCCAGTTATTATTTGTTCCGCTCGCAACCCAGCCGCCGGGTGCAGTTTCAAAGTCCTGTTTATATCCCGCCGTGATGCTTGGTTTCACTGTTACATCGTATACGTCAGACGAAACGACATGACCGCCAAAATCGTGAATCATCCACTTATAGCTTAGTTTAGTTCCTTTTATGTTTGGGATCTCTGCCTGATACGTTCCTTTTAGATGATCACCGCTGATTCGTTTAGCCGTTATCTCTGTCCATTCACCTTGATCAATCTTGTAGGACAGCTTTACAGATGTCACACTCACATTGTCTTCAGCTGTCAAAGTCAGTGGCAGGCTGCCACCTTCATAGGCTTCAGTTACTTTCTCATGCTGATAGGCAGGAGGCTCTTGGTCATCCCCCTCTACAGAAACTTGTCCTTCCGCTTTCCCTAAACCATCTGTAACAGCGGATACAGCATCAAAAGCATTCACCAGACCATGGCCATATCCGTTATTCGGTGAATCAGGAAATGTTGAATCCGTGAGCGGTTCAGCCGTGCTGGTTAATATATCCTCCATCTCATCAACAGAAAGTGAGGCATTCGCCTGTTTCAGCAGTGCAGCAACAGCGGATACATGCGGCCCTGCCATTGATGTGCCGTCCCAACCATCCTCATATGTCTGACCGGGAACCGATGAACGAATATTAACGCCCGGTGCAGATATTTCCGGCTTTATTTCATCATATGGAGATGGCCCTTGAAGAGAAAAGTCAGCGAGCTTTTTATTGATATCAGTCGCTCCAGTTGCAAACGATTCTGGATAGTTTGCCGGATTTGCGATAGAACCAGGCCCGCCGGGAATAAAGAGATCCGTATTCCCCGCTGAAAACTCAGGGAAAATATCGGCCGCACGCCAGGCATTGACCATGTCTCTGTACCATTCATCAAGTCCAGAGCCCCCTCCCCATGAGTTATTGACAACATCAGGAGCCATTTCCGGGTGGGGATTTCCTTCCGCGTCCTTTGGTGCTAAAACCCATTCACCAGCTTCCAAAATGTCAGCATCAGTGCCGCCATCTTCAGAGAACGCTTTAACAGCAATCCATTTTGCGCCAGGCGCTACACCGATTTGATTTGTTCCATCAGGTTCTGAGCCCACCATCGTGCCTGTCACATGGGTTCCATGAGCCAAATCATCATAAGGACTTGCCTCTCCTGCTACGGCATCATACCAGTTCATTTCATTTTCAGGCTCATTAGGATTTTCCGGATTATATCCGCGATATTTCTCTTTTAATGCCGGATGATTCCATTCCACCCCGGTATCAATGGACGCAACAACCGTGCCAGTTCCATCATATCCAAGTGCCCAAGCTTTTGGGGCATCGATTTGGTCTACATTCCATTCCACACCGTCAGTTGCTTTAATAGCTTTCTGTGCTTTTTTCATATTAAATGGTGAGGATGACTTAAAAAGCTGCCGTTTCTCATTAGGAAGCACCTTTTCCACTTCGGGAAACTGCGCCACTTTTTCCATAACCTCTTTTGAAGCATGAACAGCAATCCCGTTCACCACATAATAAGAATGAATTTGGTCTGCATTTCCTTTATCTTTCTGGGTGTTCAAGTATTTTAGGACATCTTGCTGGGATTCATCGGCTGTGACTTTTAAAGATGACACAACAGCAGAACGCTTTTGATATTCCGTCTTAGCGGCAGACAGCTTCTTCGATTTCGCTTTTTTAACAGCCGCTTTTGCCGCTTTTTCTGTGTTAGCCTGATCTTTAAATTTAATCAGAAAAGTCGTTTTTTCTTTCTTTTTAAAGTTTTTCTTTAATGAACTCGAAATCTTGTTTTGAATGGATTCCGCAGATTGAAGCTCCTTTTTAACAGAAGGTGAGGTGACTTTACTGCTTGCCCCGGCTGCTCCCGGAAACAGCAGTGAACTGATGACAACTGTACTTAAAACAGAGCTGATGAGTCTGTTTTTCGTTTTTTTCTTCATTTTCATCCCCCTTTTTCAACATGCTTTTTAAAAAAAGTGTCGTCCCTCCTTTTAATAATGAATGGTTTGTCAGAACATCGCTGTATATTAACTGTAGACAATCTGAATTACAGATATTGTCGTTTCATGTCATTCAATTTCCATATATATGAAAATGATAAAAATGTCACAAAAATAAATAGGTCTAATTATCTTTTTTGTTACTAAGCGAAGGAAGCAATAGGGAAAAAGACTTTATAAGAAGGAAAGTGTGAAGAGAAAAACAAAAAAGGACAAAATCGAAAACGATTTTGTCCTTTACATTAGCCGCGTTTATTACGGTTTCTTAAGAATGTCGGGATGTCAAGCGTATCATCAGCCGGCTGTGAAGTATGACGGCTTACTGTATTCTGCTGCTGAGGCTCCTCACGTTTTGGCTCACGCTTCGGAACACTTTGGTTGTGTGTTTTGATGCTTTGATTTAAGCTTGGACGCTGAGGCTTCGTCACGTCCTTCTCTTGTTCGATAAAGCCGGTTGCAATCACTGTCACCACAATCTCATCTTTTAGATTTTCATTAATAACAGAACCGAAAATCATGTTTACGTCTTGATCAGACGCCGAAGCGACAATGTCTGCTGCTTCCTGAACCTCATATAGGCTGAGGTTTGTTCCTCCAGTGATGTTCATGAGGACGCCTTGCGCACCGTCAATGGCCGCTTCAAGAAGCGGGCTGGAAATTGCTTTTTTTGCTGCCTCTGCCGCGCGATTTTCCCCAGTAGCAATACCGATACCCATCAAAGCAGATCCTTTGTTTGACATGATTGTTTTCACATCAGCAAAGTCAAGGTTGATAAGACCAGGTGTAGCAATCAAGTCAGAAATACCTTGAACCCCTTGGCGAAGTACGTTATCCGCTTCACGGAATGCTTCAAGCATCGGTGTGTTTTTATCAACAATTTCAAGGATACGATCGTTCGGGATCACGATCAATGTATCCACCGCTTCTTTCATTGCCGAGATTCCGCCTGCAGCCTGAAGCTGTCTTTTGCGTCCTTCGAAGGTAAACGGTCTTGTCACAACGCCGACTGTTAATGCGCCTAAGTCTTTCGCGATTTGTGCGATAACCGGTGCGGCACCTGTTCCTGTTCCGCCGCCCATACCAGCTGTCACGAATACCATGTCAGCACCTTTAAGTGCTTCTTCAATCTGCTCTTTGCTTTCTTCAGCGGCTTTTTTCCCAACTTCCGGATTCGCACCTGCTCCCAATCCTCTAGTCAGCTTTGCGCCGATTTGCATTTTCACTTCTGCTTTTGACAGGTTAAGAGCTTGAGCGTCCGTGTTTACCGCGATATACTCTACTCCTTGCACTTCATTTTCAATCATTCGGTTAACGGCGTTGTTACCACCGCCTCCTACTCCGATTACTTTAATTGATGCTAAGCCGTCTATGTTTGTTTCGAACTCCAACATGCTAAATCCTCCTAATCTGCCGAATGACTATCTATCTATTCCCAAAACATGCTTAATAGTTTTTTCATTTTGCTCTGTTTATTATGTTCGGCTTGTGTTTTTTGTTTTCCTTTTGGCCGCTGCTGCACCTCATTTTGGTGATGATGCTGCTCTTGTTCCTCAGATGATGAGACTGCGATTTCCTGTATCGCTTCTTCAGGCATCTTAAAGCCTATTTTTCTGCCTTGGATTCTTGCATTCCGGCAGGCGAATTGGATCAGGCCCACTCCCGTCATATATTGAGGATCTCTTACACCGATATAATTCGGGCTTGCCACTCTGACATTGTTTTGCAGCACATCCTGCGCCAAAGACATGACACCCGGCATAGCTGCTTGTCCTCCTGTCAGCACGAAGCCTCCCGGCAGATCGGTAATACCCATACTGCGAAGCTCTTCTGAAACAATTTCAAGAATTTCTTCTACTCTCGCTTCAATGATATTCGCTGCTTCTTGCTGTGTAAATGTTTGTTTTTGATTGGTGCCTATAACGGTTACCTCAAATATTTCATCTTCCGAGGCTTCGTCATAGTAGGCATGTCCAAATTGCTTTTTCACGCGTTCTGCTTCTTCTGTTGACGTTCTCAATCCGATGGAGATATCTTTGGTGATATTTTCGCCTCCGAGAGGAATGACACGGGTAGAAGTGAGATGTCCGTTCTGGAATACGGCAATGGTTGTTGACCCTCCCCCTATATCAATGAGAGCCACACCAAGGTTTTTCTCGTCCTTTGATAATGCAGCAGAACCGGCTGCCAGCGGCTGAAGGCAAATATCAGTTATTTCAATACCAGCTCTTTCAACGCAGCGGAGTAAGTTATGTAAGATTGTTTTTGAACCGGTGATCAAGGTGCCCTCTACTTCTAAACGCACACCCAGCATTTTTTTCGGGTCGGTGATTTCATCTCTTCCATCTACGATAAACTGTTTAGGAATGACGTCAACAATCAGCTGTTCGTGCGGTACTGAAACAACCTGTGCCGCCTCCATGACACGGCGTACATCTTCAACCTGAATTTCTTTATTTTCACTGGAAACTGCTACAACACCGTTTGTATCTTGAATATTGATATAATTTCCATTAACGCCGACAATAGCTTTTCTAAGCGGAAAACCTACCATTCTTTCAGCTTGGTCAAACGCTTTTCTTATAGAATGAACGGTCTCATCTATATCAACGATTGAGCCTTTTTTCAACCCTTCAGACGGTACATTTCCCACACCGATAATATTAAGGGAATCATCTGTCATTTCTCCGACGATCACTTTTGTATTGGACGTACCGATGTCAAGACTGACGTAAAGTTCATTGTTGTTCATTCTATGGCACCTCCTCACATTTCGATCATTTCTATTCTATTATTTGCGGAACAACAATACAATGAATGTGGCTTTACAAGTGTGTAACAAAAAATAACAACAGAATATTTTTCACATTTTATGTTTATTGAAAATATTCGTTATATCCTATGTATATCCTCTTTTATATCACATTTTTTTTATTTTTTTTAGAAAGAGTCCACTTTGTTAGTAGATTTCTTCTGATAACGGCTATATTCTGAAATAATCTGACTCCAAATGCGAATATACCTGCTAAATACAAGTCTACACCAAGATGGACTCCCAGAAAAGCTAAACTTATTGCCAATATAATATTAAAAAAGAAACCGGAAACAAATACCATTTCATCATATGTACCTTGTAAATGCGCCCTGATTCCGCCGATTAATGTATCAAGTGCGGCAAGCACCGCAAGCGATAAATAGTTTGAGTATTCACTCGGTATCGTTAAGTTTGTCATTAGTCCAATCGCTATTCCGAGCACCAGTCCCAACACGGGCAGCCACATGACAATTCTCCTCCTTTTCAGTCTTTAAGCAGTTTCAGCTGTTGTACGTCCAGTGGTCTGTCATATGCTTTTAATGTTAGTTTGCTTTCAGATTTACCGGCTTTTAATGCTAAATTTTCAGATGCAAAAAGATCCTCAAGGCCTGACCCCTTCACTCTGCTGTGTAACGTGTCCGGATCTTTGGCAAGCACTTTTACTGTTAAAGGATAATCGTCAAGGGCGTATCCGTCTATTTTTGTAGTGCCGTTTATATCTCTGATGACTGTATGATTCACAACTCTTCGCTCGTTAATCGAGATATGCTCTGCACCGTAGGAGTTGAGTTCATTAATCAGCTTTTTCAGCAAATCCGGAGGCGGATTTTCGATCGGCTCTCCTGTTAAGCTTTCAGAAAAAAGCGGGGAAATCGTAATGACAATTCCGCTACCTGTTATATCGGTCATGCCGGCTGTTTTTTTTAAGGATTGCAAGGTATTATTTAGCGCGGTTTCTTTTGTCATTTCTTTCGTTTGCGAATAGCTATTCAGCAGTTTGTCATATTTGTTTATTTCAGCCAGCAGCTTTTCCTGCTTCTTCTGCTCTGATGTCAGCTCTTCCCTAATATCCCACATATCTCTTGTATCCCGGACTTTGGGGTGCTTTAACGAATTAAACTGAACAGATATCATCAGGCCGAAGATGACCATAAGCACACTGATGCTTATGAAGGAACGCTTTATTTTCAATCTGTTTCACCCGCTTTTTCAGTCATTCCTTCGTTTTCAGAATCGGTTTCATTTGTACGTTTTTCTCTTTTTCTGCCGAAACAGAAATATGATCCATTGACAACTGATCAATTAGGCCTCCTGCGATATTTAACGAGGGCAGCAGGACATCTGGATCTCCAATAGCGGATACCGTAAACGGAGCGGGATGCTGCACCCCGTCTACCGTTACCACAGGACCATTGCATTTGATATACGAATCATGCGTCAAACGCTGCCCATTAACGGCGACAGCCGCCGCTCCTGAGATATACAGTTCGTTTACTACTTGGAAGATATGGCTTTCGTGAACGATGTAACTATTCACATTCTCCCCTTCCGGTATGTATGACGCATCTTCCAATGTCACCTCAACGCCTTCTCCCTGCACACCGACTTCCCCAATATACATCCTGTATTTTTCTGTATCTTCGAGGACATTATAGTATTCCGTCTTCTCTTTCTTCAGCTTATTTTCCGCCTGGCGGACTTTGTTTTGCTTTTGATATAATTCTTTTTCAAGCTTCTTATTTTCTTTCTCTTGTTTCAGAAGTTCATCTCTCAGCGCATATTCTTTTTTCCACTCTTCCGTCTCAGCCGCGCTTTTGTTGTTTTCTTTTGTCATTTGAAAAGAAAATGAAATCAAAAAGCCTGCGATAAGCATAATCAAGGAAAGAAGGACTGCTGATTTGCCCCTCAATTTTCATCTTCCTTTTTAGCAGCTTTATCGTTTTTCCCAAACTCTTCAAAATAGGTGGCAACTTCTAAATGAATGATTCCTTTTTTATTGCTGCTTAGCTGTGAGATGATAGAAGGATACGTCTTCATTCGGTCTGCAAACGTTTTAATAGATGCAGTAACAACATAACCGTCGTTCATGTACAACTTAATACGGTTTTCATCCATTTTTACAGGCGTATAATAAATTTCTGAAATCGACTGTTTTAACGAATTTGACAACGCATCGAGCTGCTTGGCCATTTGAGACCGCTTCTTCGGGTTTGTCCAATTCACTAAAATCGGTCCGGCATCATCCGGCGTTACTTCGTTTGGCAGAACTGAGCCGTTTTCAAGCACTTCATAGTACACATCGTCTTTTTCTAAATAAGCAATCGCTTTATATTCTTCGATTGCAATGTTGATTTTATTAGGCAGCGATTTGCTGATCTCCGCTTTTTTCACTAATTTATTTTGCTGAATCTTCTTTTCTGTTTTTCGCTTGTCCAAACTCCAAAACTCAGTATCTCCGCTGTTAATATCGGAAAGGTCGATAATTTCCTTTTTTGATACATTTTCATTCCCTGTAACAGAGATTGTTGATACTTTACTGATTGGTGTTTGCAGGTACACAATGATCAGCACCATAATAAAAAAGAGCATAATAAATGAAATGAGACGGCGGTTTGCCTTTTGTTTCCTCTGCTCTTTAATTTTAGGGATCCGCTCTTCAATGTTAACGATTTTTTCTCGGTCTTGACCCGGGTTCATTGCCTGTTCACCTCATTCAAATGAAACAGCTGTTAAAAGTCTGTCTATTCCAAAACAAACGGCATACTATGATGCCGTTTGTCGTTTGCTTACAGTATATCATATGAACAGCTTCAGTCAGAACTTGAATCAGCGATTTCCGCCGATGATTTCAACCTCTGTGTGCATATCAATCTCGTATTTTTCACGGATTGTCTTTTTCACATGGTCAATGAGATCAAGCACATCTTTTGCTGATGCTCCCCCCGCATTGACGATGAAGTTTCCGTGCATCTCCGATATCTTTGCACCGCCGATTTGATATCCTTTCAAGCCTGCTTTTTCTACAAGGTTCCCTGCATGATTCGGAAGCGGATTTCTGAATATGCTTCCCGCACAAGGGCTTGAATACGGCTGTGTATTTTTTCTATAGTCTTTATTGCTTTGCATTTGCTGAACGATTGATTCCTTATCCTTCTGCTCCAGCTGCAAAACAGCTTCAAGGCAAACGCCCGGGCGTTTCTTTTGCAGTACAGATGTCCTATAGCTGAAATCCATCTGCTCATTTGTCAGCCACTCAATCGTTCCGTCTTCAAATAAAATATGCGCTTTGACGAGGATCTCGCTCATATCAGAACCGTGAGCGCCGGCATTCATATAAACCGCTCCGCCGACTGATCCTGGAATGCCGGCAGCAAATTCCAAACCGGACAGACCTTTTTTGCTCAATGATGTAGCAAGGCGGACCACTGAATAACCGCCTCCGACTGTTACTTGCTCCCCTTCAAGCTCCAAATGGTCAAGACCCGCACCCAGCTTGATCACTACGCCTCTAATTCCTTCATCTAAAACAAGAAGATTTGATCCGCGGCCGATGACTGTCCACTTCACATCATATTTTTTAATCACGTCCATGATGTCTTTAACAGCATCTACACTGCTTGGAATGACCAATACATCCGCAGGTCCGCCGATTTTCATCGTTGTATGATTCGCGAGCGGTTCATTTGCAAGAACCTTGCCGACTTCGCGTTCTTTTAATTCCTGTATCACTTTCTCCATCGTAAACCTCCGCATTCCATTTGCTTTTCTACTATTTTTTTAATTCCTCGAGTACGCTGTATAAACGGGCAGCCGCGTCAGGAACACCAAGTGCCTTTGTTCGTTCGCTCATTTCCTTTAACGTTTGCTCATTCAGTACAATCCGGTCTAGCGCTTCAATCAGCTTCTCCCCGCTGAGCTCTGTTTCTTTCAGTACAATCGCCGCATCATGCTGGCCGAGAGATCTCGCATTGACCTCCTGGTGATTCGCTGTCACATATGGACTCGGGATCAGAACACTTGGGATTCCGAGAGCAGTAATTTCGGCAATCGTTGTCGCACCGGCTCTGGCCACAATGACATCAATGGCCTTTAAATACTCAGGCATTTGATGAAGAAACGGCTTTGTGACCATATTATCAGCGGCACCCTTGCTTTTCAGCTCATTCATTACTTTTTCATAGTGAACTTCACCGGTGATATACAGCACTTGATAGTCTCTTGTTTTCAGCGCATCCTGCATGTCAATGACAGCGCGGTTAATCGGTGCAGCGCCTCGGCTTCCGCCGAAAATTAAGACCGTTTTTTTCTCTTCAGAAAGCCCAAATTCAGCCATTGATCGTCCCGTCTTTATTGAGACGACTTCAGAGGCTCTCGGGTTTCCCGTAAATACAACTTTCTCGCTAGGAAAATGTGATTTCGCTTCTTCAAAACAAATCGCTACTTTATTAACATATTTTGAAAGAAACTTATTCGTGATGCCCGGAAGGCTGTTTTGTTCATGGACAATAGTCGGAATTCCCATTTTCGCAGCGGCATAAACAACCGGCCCGCATACATAACCGCCCGTTCCAATTACGGCATCGGGCTTAAATTCCGCTAAATACGATTTACTCTTTTTGACGCCCTTCAGAAAACGCATTACAGTCTTGACATTTTCAAATGACAATTTTCTTTTAAATCCTGTAATTTCGATTGAACGAAACGGTATATTCTCCCGCTCAACAATTTTTTTCTCCAGCCCGTTTTCTGTTCCGATATATAAAAATTCCACATTAGGATGACGTCTTTGCACTTCTTTAATAAAAGCAAGAGCAGGATAAATATGTCCCCCTGTACCGCCTCCGCTTATTGCAATTCGCATTTCTTTTTTCCCCCAGTCTAAGTTTCTCTATAACATAACGATAACCCTGTTTTGTTGGACAGGGTTATCGCATCAATTGTTTCCAAGCTTCATGTTAGACAGGAGGCTTGGAAATACATTCGTTAATACCTCGAGTAGCGGCTTACATTCAGCAGCACACCAACTGCCATCAGCATTAGAGTCAATGAAGAGCCTCCGTAGCTCAGAAACGGGAGCGTGATGCCTGTTACAGGAATCAGGCCCGTGACTACGCCGATATTGATCATGACTTGAATGGCAATCATTGAAATAATGCCGACTGCGACAAAGCTTCCGTACAGATCAGGCGCACCAAGCGCAATTCTGATTCCTCTCCACAGCAGGACGCTGAAGAGGAGCAAAATAAGTGTTCCCCCGATAAAGCCCAGCTCCTCTGACAAGATGGCGAAAATAAAGTCTGTTTGCGGCTCAGGCAGATAAAAGAACTTCTGTCTGCTTTGTCCGAGCCCCATTCCGAACAACCCGCCGGGCCCCACTGCATAAAGCGATTGAATGATCTGAAATCCGCTTCCGAGCGGGTCTTCCCATGGATTTAAGTATGAGGTAATCCGCTTTATCCGATATGGAGCCGATAGTACGAGCCCGACAAATCCGCTGAGGCCGATCAGCCCGAGAAAGACGAAATGGGCGATCCGTGCGCCGGCTACAAAAATCATGACAATACAAGTTCCGACCATAACTGTCCCCGTTCCGAGGTCAGGCTGGCACATGATAATCAAAAATGCTGAAAACACGATGCCAAGTGCGGGGACGAACCCCCGTCTGAACGATGTGATGTTTTTTTGTTTTTCAGAGAGAAATTTAGCAAGGAATGCAATCATCGCAAGCTTCATAAACTCTGAAGGCTGTATGCTGAACGCTCCGACTCCGATCCAGCTTCTTGAACCGTTCCGCACCATTCCGACGCCCGGTATCAAAACAAGCACCAGAAGGAAAAAGCAGATAACCATCAGCAATTTGGACCATGTCCTCCAAGTCCAATAATCGACATTCATGATAAAAAACATAGCAATGACGCCGATTCCCGCAAACAAAAGCTGCCGTTTCGCGAAAAAGAATGAGTCGTCAAATTTATAATCCGCCCATACCGCACTCGCACTGTACACCATAATTAATCCGATTGTTAATAATAATAACGTAATGATGACCAATAACAAATCAGGCGATGTTTTTTTAGTAGTCAAAGCAATCGACACCCCAAGCTTAAAGTCATTAGGGCTGCCGATTTACTTCAAGACAAGCCCTTACTTAAGCATATGCACGGCATCTATAAACATGTCACCGCGTTCTTCAAATGTTTTGAATTGATCCCAGCTCGCACACGCGGGTGACAGCAGGATGACATCTCCTTCATTTGAGATCGCAAACGCCGCAGATACTGCTTGTTCAACATTATCGACACGTTTGACATGTTGTATTCCCAGTTCATTGCCGAGTTTCTCGAGTTTTGGCGCCGTCTGGCCAAATGTAAGCACTGCTTTGACATGTTTCATATAAGGTTTCAAGTCATCAAAACCATTTCCACGATCCAGTCCGCCCGCAAGCAGAATGACCGGCTTATCAAAAGCTGAAAGCGCCTTGCTTGTCGCCAGAATGTTTGTTGCTTTACTGTCGTTATAAAATTTGCGGCCATTCACAGTTGTGACATATTGGAGGCGGTGCTTCACACCAGTAAAGCTTGTCAGCACCTTTTTAACCGCCTCATTGGATGCTCCTGCCGTTTTCACAACTGCAATAGCTGCTAAAATGTTCTCCAGGTTATGAGCACCGGGCAGTACAACCTCTTCCAGAGGAAGAATGGCTTCGCCGTTAAACATAATCATACTGTCTTTTACATATGCGCCCTGTTCAAGCGTTTTGCTGACTGAAAATGGGACGATTTCGGCTTTTCCGGCTTCAGCAAGACGCACGACGGTTTCATCATCCTGGTTGACAATGGCTTTATCTGAAGCAGTCTGATGAAGGTACACTTTCTGTTTCGCTTTTTCATAGTTTTCGCGCGTATGGTGATAATCCAGATGGGCGTCAAATACATTTAAAATCAGGCTGATTTCCGGTCTGAAAGCGTGTGTTCCCATCAGCTGAAACGAAGACAGTTCGGTAACGATCCATTCATCTCCATCAGCATGATAGGCAACCTCACTTGCGACTGTGCCGATGTTTCCGGCAATCAGTGCTTTTTGCGAGTCAGCTTTGAGCATTTCGTAAATTAGCGTTGTCGTGGTCGTTTTACCGTTCGATCCGGTAATCCCGATAAACTTGGCGCTGGTCAGGTAGTAAGCGAGCTCAATTTCCGTCCAAACCGGAATGCCTCGTTTCTCCGCTTCCTGAACCATAATATTTTCATAAGGAATTCCCGGGTTTTTGATCAGAATCGTGATTTGATGCTGATCAAACAGAGAAACTGGATGCTCTCCGCAAACAACTTCGATTCCTTTTTCAGAAAGCTTTTGTGCCGGTTCATTTTCTTCAAAAGGCTTTTGGTCATTGACTGCAACATAAATGCCTTTTTCATGAAGAATGGAGGCCGCCGCATATCCGCTTTTCGCAAGCCCAAGGATTAAAAAATGCTGTTTCTGTAAAAATTGATCATTTTCCACTTATAACCACACCTCGATGTAAATTCCTAAAACGGCAAGCAAAAGTCCCGCAGCCCAAAACGTCACGACTACTCTCCATTCAGACCAGCCGACAAGCTCATAATGGTGATGAAGCGGACTCATTTTAAAGATTCGTTTACCTGTCGTTTTAAAGCTGATGACCTGCAAAATAACAGATAATGTCTCGATAACGAATACACCGCCGATGATAACCAGCAGGATCTCTAATTTCGTTAAAATGGCAATGGTAACGATGGCTCCTCCCAATGCAAGCGATCCCGTATCTCCCATAAAAACTTTGGCCGGATGAGCATTAAATACAAGGAAGCCCAGAACTGCACCGACAACGGCAACTGAGAAAATCGCTACGTCATATTGAGACTGATTCCATGCCAGAATGGCAAAGGCGCCAAAGGCAATCGCCGCAGTACCGGACAATAACCCGTCAAGGCCGTCAGTCAGGTTAACTGCGTTTGATCCGCCGACAAGCATAAAGAGCACAAGGATAAAGTAAGCCCAGCCAAGATCAAATGATAAGTCAGTTCCAGGAATGCGAATATCCGTCGCAAAATTGTAGTAATGATACACGGCGTAAAATACAACTGCAATAATAATTTGTCCGATCAGCTTTTGCTTTGATGTCAATCCAAGATTGCGCTTCATGACAACCTTGATGTAATCATCTAAAAAGCCAAGCAAACCGTAGCCTAGCGTAACAAACAGAAGCAGCACCATTTCGGGGCTTATTTCTGAAAACTTCTGTGTCATAACAATTGTTGTCACTATGATAGAAAGTATGATCATGACCCCGCCCATTGTCGGTGTCCCTGATTTTTTCTGATGTGATTTCGGTCCTTCTTCTCTAATACTCTGGCCGAATTTTAATCTTCTTAAAAACGGAATAAGAATCGGAGAGAGCAGAACACTAATTAAAAACCCCATTAAAATTGTAAACAGAATGACTTGCTCAAGCATTGTCCTTTTCTCCTCCTGTTTCTTTCAAACGACATACGTAGTTATCATATTCATGATTTTTTTCCATATGAAAAATCTTTTCAAGCTCCATTATTCAGTAACATCTCTTTCCTATGAATTCGTCTTATTCTTATTGAGTTCAACAATGGCTCTCGCCGCTACTTCAGCATCATCAAAATCGAAAGTTTCATTTCCGATCTGCTGATAGGTTTCATGTCCTTTTCCCGCAATGAGGACAACGTCGCCTTTTTTGGCATTGGCAATTGCGAAAAAGATCGCCTGCTCGCGGTTTGCAATACTGTGATAGTATGCGTTCTCTACTCCGGCTTCCATATCTCTTAAAATCGCGCGAGGATCTTCGCTTCTCGGGTTATCTGACGTGAAAATCGGCTCGTCAGCCAGCTCCACAGCAATTTTAGCCATTTTCGGGCGCTTCGTCTTATCTCTGTCTCCTCCGCAGCCGACAACGACAAATAGCTTTCCTTCCGTCATGTCTCTGCATGTCTCCAGCACATTTTCAAGGCTGTCCGGTGTGTGCGCGTAGTCTACAATGACTGGAAACTCCTGCTGCTGATTGACCAATTCAAAACGGCCTCTTACACCATGCAATTCTTCAACAGCTTCAGTGATGATTTCAAACGGTATGCCTGCTGCAATACATGTCGCAACAGCGGCCAGCACGTTATACACATTAAATTGTCCGACGAGAGACATCGTGATGTGCTTCGTGCCTTTGTTTGTCACGAGATCAAAGCTTGTGCCCTGTGCAGTGATACTGATGTTCTTCGCCATCACATCAGCATCGTTTTTAATTCCGTATGTAGAGATATGCGCAGCTGTTACCTTTTCAAAATAAGCGCTCGCCTCATCGTCAGCATTCAGGACGGCACGCTTTGGATGTTCATGGTTGAAAGCCCCGCCAAGTTGGGAAAAGAGCAAGCTTTTTGCATGCCGGTACTCATCCATCGTTTTATGATAGTCCAGATGGTCCTGTGTTAAATTCGTAAACACGGCAATATCATAATCACAGCCATGGACGCGTCCTAAAGACAAAGCGTGGGAAGAAACCTCCATGATTGCAGTGTCAACATGCTTGTCATTCATTTTCTTAAACGTTTTCTGCAGCGTGACGCTTTCCGGAGTCGTGTTTTTAACAGGAAGTGTTTCGTCTCCGATTTTCATGTACATTGTACCGATCAAGCCTGTGCGTTTTCCCGCTTTTTTCAGAATCTCATCGACCATGTGGGTCGTTGATGTTTTGCCGTTTGTCCCTGTTATCCCAATCAGCTGAAGCTTCTTCGTCGGCTGTCCGTAAAACGCATCAGACAAAACGCTGAGCGCGCGAAGTGACTGCCGGACAATAATAACAGGAACATTCACATCGACCTCTCTTTCTGCCACAATAGCCGCTGCACCGTTTTCTACTGCTTTTTGCGCAAAATCGTGGCCATCCACCGTATACCCTTTTACACATACAAAAAGACTCCCTTTCTTTACTTCCCTGGAGTCCATCTCAATTGAAGTTATTTCAGGGTCTTGTGAGTCGTTTACAGAAGGTTCGGTTGTTAAGTATGTAAGCAGCTTTGTAAGTTTCATCGTATCAAACCTCTCAACATTCTAATTCGTTCTTTTTATCATTGAAGTCACATCAAATGATGTGGTAATGATTTTAAGCATACAGTTCATATTTTAGCGTAAATAAAAGGATACATCCAGCTAATCTTGAAAGATATCAGCATTTTTTCTGCAATAAAAGAATAGGCAGCCCGAATCAATCGGCTGCCTCCTTTTCATCTTCTTCAGTCAAATACACGCGTATCTTTGAGCCTTCTTTTACTTTCGTTCCGGCAGCTGGCGATTGTTTAACGATTTTGCTCCCTTTCCCGGAAGCATCCACATTGAGATTCACCAATAGTGACTCAAGATCTGAGACAGACATCCCTACAACATTCGGAACTTCTATTGTTTTTGTGTCGTTCCATTGGTATTTTTTCTCGATTTGATTTTTCCGGAGCTTCACACCAAGTTCCGGCAGACTGTCTCTCATAATATTTCCGACAATAGGCGCTGCTACCGTTCCGCCAAACTGAATCGTGCCTTTCGGGTTATCCACCGCAACGTAGACGACTAGACTCGGATCATCAGCTGGCGCGAAACCGATAAATGATACAATATGGTTGTTTTCAAGATATTTTCCATCTTTAACCTTTTGTGCAGTTCCCGTTTTTCCTCCGACACGATATCCTTCTACAAATGCATTGCGGCCGGTTCCTTCTGCGACGACGCTTTCTAGAGCATAGCGGATTTGTTTGGATGTTTCCTCAGAAATGACTTGTTTCTTTGCGATTGGTGATTGTTTTTTGACCGTTTTCTTCGTAACAGGATCGATCCATTCCTTTGCAATATAAGGTGTATAGAGCGTTCCTCCGTTTACAGCGGCGGATACTGCTGCAACTTGCTGAATCGGCGTGACGGATACTCCCTGTCCGAAAGCCGTAGTTGCTTGCTCCACCGGGCCCACTCTCTCAAGCGGGAATAAGATGCCTGTTCCCTCGCCTTGGAGATCAATCCCCGTTTTTTGTCCAAAACCAAAGTCTTTGATATATTTGAAAAGCTTTTCCTTTCCTAAGCGCTCGCCTAATTCAACAAACCCCGGGTTGCAGGAGTTCTGCACAACTTCCAGATACGTCTGAAGCCCGTGCCCGCCTCTTTTCCAGCACCGCAGTCTCGCTCCGTCCACTTCCGCATGCCCTTTATCATAAAATTGATCCCGTTTCAAATTTACTTTTTGCTCTTCAAGGGCTGCTGCAAGTGTAATAATTTTAAAGGTAGATCCCGGTTCATACGTGCTCCATACTGGCAGGTTTCGATTGTAGACGGACGGATCAACAGATTGGTAATCAGCAGGGTCGAAGTCAGGCCTGCTAGACATCCCCAAAATTTCTCCGTTTTTCGGATTCATGGCTACGGCAATCATGCCGTCCGGATGATATTTGGCCTCAGCGTTATCAAGCTCTCTTTCCATTATCGTCTGGACCTTTGAATCAACCGTCAGCTTCATATCAAGCCCATCCTTAGGCGGCGTATAGTCATCCGCTTCATCAGGCATTTTTTTACCCTTGGCATCTGTATAAAACTTGACAGAACCTTTTTCCCCTTTTAAATCATCGTCGTAATAGGCTTCCAATCCAAGGAGTCCTTGGTTGTCAATTCCTGCAAATCCAAGCACATGAGATAAAAAGCTGCCGAACGGGTAATGACGGATACTGTCCTCCGCAACATACACACCTTTTAAATCAAGCGCTTTAATTTCCTTCGCCTTCTCATTTGAAATTTTTCTCCCTTCAGGAGTGATCTTTTCGATTGACGCTTTTTTTGTCACATGTTTATATACTTTTTCTTCTGACATATTGAGCACCGCCGCAAGCTGCTTGCTCGTTTTCATTGGATTCTGAACTTGGCGCGGCACGACGAATACGGTCGGCGCACTTTTATTTGTTGCCAGCTTCACACCGTTCCGATCCAGAATCTCGCCTCTCTCCGGCTCAAACGGCAAGTTACGGCTCCAGGAATCTTTCGCCAGCGAAGTCAGTTTTTCGCCCATCACAAACTGAACATACCCCAGCCTTGTATCAATGATCAGAAACACGATCACGCCAAAAAGCAAAACAAATAATAAACGTTTTCTAACCGTTACATTCGAGACGCGCAAGAGACCGTTCACTCCTTATTTAGGCTTGTTTCATTTTATGCCTGAAATTGGACAGGTAGAACGATGCTCCTCTGAAGGCATAAAAAAAGAAAGCCTGCATAACGCAGGCTTTCTTTTTAATCAGGATTTTTAAACTTAACCTTGATTACGGTTTTGTCTTTGATTTCTTTGTCTTTCTTAACACTTTGGCTGACAGCGTAGCCTTGCCCGTTTACTTCAATATGAATTCCCGCGAGCTCGCCGTATTGAAGAACCTCTCTTCTCGACCACCCTGTCATATCAGGCATTTTGATTTTGCCGCCCGTTTTCAGGAAGACCTTTTGATTGGTGAGAACTTCCTCATCCGCTTTCGGATACTGTTCTTTTACAGCGACATCACTGCCGATGACAATTGGTGTGAGATTCTCCTCTTTTGCTTTCTTTTGAGCAGCAGCTACCGTTTGATCTGTTAAATCAGGCATTGTCTGCGCTTTTGTTTCTTCCTTATCTGAGTCAGATTTTTCAGTTGGTTCAATGTTCAGGTAGTGCAGGCTGTTTTTCATTGTCGGGTTGAAGATTTCTGATACCGGATCTGAACTGCTTTGTCCTGCTTTGAGTTGCGGCTGCTGTACAGCAACATAAATTAAAAGCTCAGGATCATCTTTTGGTGCCATACCCATAAACGAAAAGATATAGTCATCTGTTCCGTCTAGATATCCGCCTTTACCGGCTATTTGCGCAGTACCTGTTTTCCCGGCAACATCAAATCCTTCGATTTTATAGGCTTGCCCTGTTCCGATTTTCGACGTAACAACTTCTCCCAATATATCCCGCACCTTTTTCGCTGTGCTTGCAGAAATTGGGGTTCCGGCTGATTCTGGCTTATTTTGATAGATGGTTTTATCTTTATCGGGATCAACGATATGGTCAATCACATAAGGTTTCATCATTTTGCCGTCATTCGCAATTGCCGTTGCGGCCTGAAGCTGCTGAATTGGTGTGACTGCAGACGCTTGTCCGTATGCGGTTGACGCCTTATCAAATTCATATTTAAAGTTGATTTTGCTAGAGACTTCTCCTGGCAAATCAATACCTGTTTTTTGATAAAAATTGAATTTGTGTAAATATTGATTAAGACGGTCATATCCCAGCTTTTCTTTCGCCAGTTTCGCAAAAGCGACATTTGACGATCTAAGGACGCCGTCATGATAGGTTGTCGGCCCCCAGCCTATACCTCTATTATGGTCCCTGACAGGTTCCCCGCCAACTTCAAACGTACCTGATTTATATTTTTCGTTCGCATTAAACACGTTTTCCTGCATCGCAGCAGCGAGTGTAAATATCTTCATCGTTGATCCGGGTTCATACGCATATGAAATCAAATCATTATAGTAGTTTGTCACATCGCGCTTGTTCGGATCAAAGCTTGGTCGCTGTCCCATGGCAAGGACTTTGCCTGTTTTCGGATCGACAACTGCGGCCATGATTTTTTTCGGATTATACTTTTGCGCTACTTTTGTCATGCTGTCTTCTAAAAAGGTTTGAATTTTCTGGTCAATGGTTAAATATACATTGTCACCATTTTTTGGCGCTGTAATTTTATTTTTGCTGTTCGGGAGCTCCCAGCCGGATTTGTCGCTTTCATATGTCACATATCCGTCGCGCTCCTTCAAATACTTATCCAGCACGTTTTCTAATCCCATCGCGCCGGAAATTTCATTTGTTTCTTCATCAACCTCGGCATAGCCGATTAAATTGGATGCGAAAATACCATTTGGATAGTAGCGTTTTGTATCCCGCAAAAATGAAATGCCCGGGAGTTTCATTTTTTCAATTTTTTGCTTTTGTGAATACGTAATATCCCGGCCAGCTGATCCAAACTCGACTTGTTTTGCATCTTTATTTAAGATATCAAGGATGTCGGCCTTGTCCAAGTTTATCACTTTAGACAATGCTTCTGCCGTTTTTTCTTTGTTTACAACATGCTGAGGATGCTTGACATCAGTGGTCATTTTTTTATCGAGAATCGCAATCAGTTTATACGTCGCTGTGTCCTCTGCAATGACTTTTCCTTTTCGGTCTAAAATCGAGCCGCGGCTCGCTTCGATGGTCCGTTTCTTTTCATGCTGCTCTGTCGCTTTTGTCGCAAGCACTTCGCCATTCGCTTTTCCGGTTATTTGAATATATGCCATTCTCCCCAGGATGACAAAGAAAAAGAGAGCGAAACAAATACTTAGAATCGCTGCTCCTCTATTCATAAATTTATTCTTTTTTGGCATTTGAATCATTCCTGTATGTTTTTCACTTTTTTATCTTTTAAATTCAAGCCGTTCTTTTTCGCAATGTCCATAATGCGCTGCGGTTTGCTTAAATCAGCAACGCTTTTTTCGAGGTCACCAATTTGCTTATTTTCGGATGAAATTTGCTCCTCAAGCTTTTGCACCTCAATATTGGTTTGATATGCCGCATACGCCTTCGATACGATCAAAAGCGATACGCTGAGCACCGCCGCAGCAAAGAGGACAAGAAGCACTTTTTCTCCGAGAGTAATGGAAGCCCTTTTCTTGACAATCACTTTTTTCTCAGGACTGATCGCATGCCGCTGCTGTTTCTCTGGTTGGTAAGCTAAATTGCTCATAGGCTGATGACCTCCTTTTAATTTTGCGTTCGCGTTTCGTTATTTTCTTTTTTCAGCAATCCGAAGCTTGGCAGAACGAGCCCGGTTGTTCTCTTCAAGCTCTTCTTGAGATGCCGTAATCGGTTTTCGTGTGATGAGCTTCAGCTCCGGTTCAAACTCTTCTGGTATAACAGGAAGCCCCGGAGGAAGTTCCGGAAGCGACGACTTTTCTTTAAAAGTGGTTTTGCAAATTCTGTCTTCTAGCGAGTGGAAGGTAATGACTGATACCCTGCCCCCTGGCTTCAGAACCTCAATTGCCTGCTCCAAAGCTTCTTCAAACACCCTAAGTTCATCGTTTACGGCAATTCTGATTGCCTGAAACACGCGTTTAGCGGGATGTCCGCCGCTCCTTCTCGCTGGAGCGGGAATCGCGTCTTTTATTAGATCGACCAGTTGGCCCGTAGTTTGAATAGGAGACTTCATTCTTGCCTCCTCAATTTTTCTGGCGATCTGTTTACTGAACTTCTCTTCTCCGTATTTAAAGAAAATACGGACGAGATCCTCATAGCGCCACTCATTAACGACTTCTTTCGCCGTAAGCGTAGCCGACTGGTCCATCCTCATGTCCAACGGTGCGTCATGATGGTAACTGAATCCGCGCTCCGGTGTATCCAGCTGCGGAGAGGACACCCCTAAATCAAATAAAATGCCGTCTACTTCTGTAATGCCTTGTTCATTCAAACATTCTTTTAAATACCTGAAATTGCTTTTAATCAGAATGAGCTGTCCTTTATAATCGGACAACACTTCTTTAGCATGCTGTAATGCCGTATCATCTTGGTCAAAAGCGATTAAACGCCCCTTCTCGGATAACTGCTGCAATAAGTATGTACTGTGCCCAGCTCCGCCGAGTGTGCAGTCTACATATGTACCGTCCGGCTTAATATTGAGTCCGTCTACGGTTTCACGAAGAAGTACTGTCTTGTGTTGAAACATATTGTGTTGGTCCCACCTTTTATCAGGATGAATTGAAATTGTTTTTAGAGTGTTATACACGAAGAATCATTATATATCAAACCCAATCATGTTTTCAGCAATTTCAGCAAATGAATCTTCTTGCTCTTCTGTGTATTGTTCCCAAATTACTTTACTCCACAATTCAATTCGATTAGAAACCCCGATAACAACACATTCTTTTTCCAGTTTGGCGTAATTCAATAGAGATGATGCGATATTTACCCTGCCTTGCTTGTCCAGTTCGCATTCAGTCGCCCCTGAAAAGAAGAAACGGGTAAACGCGCGGGCATCTTTCTTTGTGAGAGGAAGAGCTTTTAGTTTTTCTTCAATTTGTTTCCATTCGTGCATAGGGTAGCCGAAGAGACATTGGTCAAGTCCTCTAGTCAGCACAAATTGCTCACCCAGGCCTTCTCTGAATTTAGCGGGTACGATCATGCGGCCTTTCGCATCGATGGTATGCTGATATTCACCCATAAACATGATCTCTTGCCCCACTTTCTCTCCTTAACTCACCACTATTCACCACTTCGCTCCACAACTTCATTTTACACTGTTTACCCATAAAAAAAAACCCTGAACTAGTCAGGGTTCTTTAAAACTTTATTTCAAAGTTTGACAACTTGATGTTGATTTTGAAAAGAAAATGGCAGATTCTTGAATGTCGTGAAGAATTTTGGACCGTACCTGTTCAAATAATACATAATATTCCAAATACGTTCCTGCGGCGCAAGCAGCGGCTTAATGCTATTTTGAATTCTTTCATAATCCTTCAAGACGTAGCCTTCTTTTTCTTCAATTCGCTTCGTCACCGTGCGCTCTAAGAATTGAAGCTGATCCTGAATAAAAGCGGCATTTTTCAGGAGTAAAGGTTCCATGCTTTGATCAACCTTTAACGCCTCCTGCCGGACTGTTTTGTGAATCGCTTCAATTTGGCTTTTCGCCTGATCCATCACCGCCGTAAACTCTTCCGGAATCTGGCGCTCGAAGTATGACTCTCTTTGATTCTCCGTACCGCGCTCAATCGCGTCTTGTAACGAGATATTCCGTTCAGCCAGTTTTTTCTCAATATGCCGCTCAAGTATCGTAATGTTCAGCCTTGGCATGACAGGAGGCATTTTGAAGCCCATCACCGCAAAAGCCTGTTTGAGCTCGCCCCAATAGTTGATTTCTCCAGGCCCTGCAATAAATGCTAAAGTCGGAATGAGAAATTCCTGCATTAACGGTCTCGTTACAACATTGTTGCTGAAACGCTCTGGATGTTCTTCTATATGTGTATGAAGTTCATCCATCGTCCATCCTAGATCAAGCTCTTTGATGACAAATCGGCCGTTATCTTTTTCAATTAAAAAACGCTCTTCTTCGTATTCATAAAACAGATTCGCCTGCTCTTTTCCGGACTCGATAATCGGTTTGTAGCCTGCTTGACGCATGAAGGCCTGCTGATCTGATACAGCCCGGGCGAGTTCATCATTTTCTCGAAGAATCTTTTGGAACATGGCCGTTTCCAGCTTTTTAATCCCCGGATCTCCAGAATTTAATAAAACTAAGCCCTCTTCTTGGAACAAATCCGCGATCAGCAGTTCAAAGAAGTCAGTAAACGTAACAGATTCCCTTAAACATCGTTTCACATTGTCTAGAAGTGTATTCGTATGGTCTGTTTCTTCAAAAGCGGCAAAAACATCATCTATCCACGCGGCACACTTTTCCTGATCAAGCGATGTACTCGCTGCTGATGATTTCTTCCAATAAGACTGAGGCAGCTTTTTTTTCACAGGCCCATTCTCTTCAGATGTGTGAACAAAATTAATCTCATCCAAATCGTGGTCTTCTCCAGCCACCCAGAAGATTGGTATGACAGGCACTTGCAGTTCCTTTTCTTGTTGCTTTGCTAAAACAATGATTGAAATGATTTTATGTATGGTGTAAAGCGGTCCTGTTAAAAGTCCTGCCTGCTGTCCGCCGACTACAGCGGCACTTGACGGATCCTTCAGCTTCTCAATAGCAGACTGCATCGCACTTGAACCGAATTTATTATGGTAAGAGGTTAAGTACGCCGCCAATTCCTCTCTTGCGAAAAACCGGGAAGATAAGTCTTCCAGTCTTTCGCGCCACATGTCCTTATGATGAATACTGTAATCAAAAAAAGAAGACATTTCTTCTTTGCCATCTATATAGTGCTGTACAAACACATTCTGATTTTTGATGGAAAGTTCAGTTAGCTGCATCTTCTAGAACTTCCTTTCTCCAATAAATAGTTAGTGATCCGAAATGAGTATAGCATGTTACCGAAAAAGCTCAAAAGACTTTGTTTGTATTTCGCTCCAATGCTTTGATGCTGCCATATAAAAACTCTAGGTGGACGGCATCAAGACCTTGAAGACTTGCTTCCTTCAATAAGTATCCGATAATGGCGTCAGCTTCCGTCTGCCGGCCTCCAATGACGTCAACCAGCATTGATGAACGATTCTCTTTCGTTTGTCCACAAACAGCCTGAACCCGCTCCCAAGCCTTTTCTTCATTTTCAAGTTTTAAAATGCGGCATGCCTCCTGAAATACCAGCTTCATAAAAGCCAGATAAGCTGGCGTTGTCAGCAGTTCTCCATTTTTCACCTGCAATAACGCAGTTAAAGGATTAATACACGCATTTACAATCAGCTTGTCCGTCAGCAGACGGTACCAATCCGTCTCATAATAAATCGGAAAATCCGAATGGTTATGCTGAAACATGATGTTCAGCCGGTCTGGTTCAGCATCGTCGAACGCGCTCCATTTTATCGCACCTATGCCTGTATGATCAACAGCTGTATCCGATTTTCTTACAGCTCCGTGCTCAACGATTCCAACATAAATGGAATGGCCAACGTGCCAGTCTTTTAGGTCGTGGATATGCCCCATGCCGTTTTGCAAAAATAATATATTCGTCTTCCCGATCCGTTCAAGCGACGAAAAAACAGACTGAAGCTGATGCTGCTTCACTGTCACGACAAGCAGGTCAAAGTCCGAATCGATACTCGTGTCCGCACTGCAATCAGCCCTGAAATCCTCCCCGCCTTTATAAAGCCGGATTCCTTCAGACCGAATGGCCGCAGCCTGTTCTTGCCGCCTCGTCACAACAGTCACGTCGTGATAAAGTGACAAATAATAGGCGCATAAAAGACCGACGGAGCCTCCGCCGATAATTCCAATTTTCATGATGTCACACCCAATTTAGCATTTACGTATTATCATAGCAGAAGTAAGAAGAAATTACTTCTCAAAGATCCCATGTGCTTAAAATTAAAGTTTAAATATTTGGATTTTTTAAATAAAGCGTTTACAATATATACAGAAACAACAAAGGGGGAGATTTGTTTGACAAAGGTAGAACGTCTGCTTATCAACTATAAAACGCTGGAAGAATTCAAGAAATTCAAAGAATACGGCATTCAGGAGCTTTCAATGCTTGAAGAACTTCAGGATAATATTATTGAAAATGACAGCACCTCGCCTTTTTACGGGATTTATTTTGGCGATAAACTTGTAGCACGAATGAGCCTGTATCAAGTTAACGGCAAATCGAATCCCTATTTTGACAACCGCCAGGATTATTTGGAGCTGTGGAAGCTTGAGGTTCTTCCGGGCTACCAGAACAGGGGATACGGGAGAGCCTTGGTTGAATTTGCAAAATCATTCAAAATGCCGATCCGGACAAATCCGAGAATGAAATCAGCGGAATTTTGGAACAAAATGAACTTTAAAACTGTTAAGTATGATATGGCGCGGGACAAAGGGGAAAACCCGCTCATCTGGCATCCTGATATGGATCATGAAATGACACCGGGAGAGTCTGCATAGAAATCAAAACAACCGGCCTATTCTTACTATAGGGCCGGTTCATTTCAGGCGTTTCTTTACGTTTCTTGAGCCGCTTTTTTCATTCTTCCGTCTTCCTTCGAAACAACCATTTTTCTGGCCCGATCCATGATATCGATCAGTGCCTTGTAATCCTCTTCTGTCATCTCTAGCTGATTCCGCAATGTCTGATTTTCACTCCGCAAATCCTCAAGCTCTTTTTGCAGCGATTGAATTTGCTCCTTCAATTTTTCCCTTTCAAGCTGAAATTCTTGTGCAGACGGTGCTTCTTTGAATTGTTCGAGAAATTGAATGACATCCTGAATGGACAAATCTCGTTTTCCTTCCGACGATGCCGAGGCAGTCTGCTTCATGGAATTCGGCATATTGACCGAATGAACGCCGATTTGCTTTCTCAGTTCTTTCCTTTGCTTTTTTGCAAGCTCTATACCTGACTGGTATTGTTTTCTCACATACGAGTTCCACCTGAAACCACAGGCTGCCGCGGTTCTGGTCAGCGCCCTTCCTACCTCCTCAAAGGCTGAGAGCTGTGTTCCTCCCTCTCGAATATGACGAAGCACCACTTCTGCCAGCAGCAAATCCTCATCCTGAGTCCAAGCATCTTGTCTTGTAATGGTCAAATTCAATCTCCCTCCATGTCAGCTTATTTATCTCATACATATGCCGGTAATAGATTAGATAGACTATTTGCACTCACAAATTTTCCGCAAGCTGACAGGAAGAGAAAAAGAAAAAGCGCAGGGCTTTCACCCTGCGCTTTTCTCATTAGTTACTTTTTACATTTATGTCTTTGCCGTTGTATGATCCGCATGCTTTGCATACACGGTGAGACAACTTCATCTCTCCGCATGACGGACATTCTGTCATACCAGGTACATTAAGTTTGAAATGTGTACGGCGCAATCTTTTCTTCATTTTAGAAGTTCTTCTAAAAGGTACAGCCATTATTCCCACCTCCTTAAAGAGTTAAGATTCATCATCTTGTTTTAAGAGCTTTTCAAGGGCTGCAAGTCTCGGATCAACTTGATTCTTCTTGTCTTCTTCCGAAATGACTTGCCAATCCTTTCCTTCTTGAGGAGCAGCTCCTTTTTCTTGTTCAGATTCACAAAAGATTTGCATAGGGATTTCTAAAAGAATTTCTTCTTTCACGATCGGAGTTAAGTCGATAGTATCGTCCTCAACAATGTGAACGTCATCATCTTCTATATCATCCGTGTGATGAAATATAAACAGTTCTTTTGTTGAAATTTCAAATGGATACGGGACATCAACGAGTGTTCTTGAGCATGGCAAAATCATTTCGCCTGAAATTGTAAAATCAAACGAAACCTGTTTGGATTTGATATCCGCTCTGCCCTTCACCCGGACGGGAGAAATGCGGCGAATGTCAGAATTCAGCTTTGTCAGCTCATTTAACTCAACTGTTTCATCAAACTCAAAACTTTGTTTTGGCATTTGATGCAGCTGATAAATCGTCCATTTCATTTGTATCACCTCAGGAAAGCAACAAACATGATTATAGCTTTTAAGATTGTTTTTGTCAATATTTTTTCTTTACAGCATAATGCTGCCATTGAAGTATCGTTGACAGCGGAATATGCTATGCATACACTTAAAACAAAAATAAGGCGTAAGAGTTTTCATTTGCAAATGTACCATACGTTTTTAAACATAGCAAGAAAGGCGGAAAAAATATGAAAGCTGTCGGATTGGTGGTTGAATATAATCCCTTTCATAACGGTCACCTTTATCATGCCCAAACAGCAAAGCTGCAAACCGGATGTGACACGGCTGTCGCGGTCATGAGCGGACATTTTTTACAGCGCGGGGAACCCGCTGTTGTATCAAAATGGGCCCGAACAAAAATGGCGCTGCAAAGCGGAGTTGATCTTGTCATTGAGCTGCCTTATCTTTATGCCGTGCAAAAAGCAGACATTTTTGCACGCGGCAGTGTTTCCATCCTGAACGAACTTGAATGTGAGGCGCTGTTTTTCGGGAGTGAAAATGGGGATATCAAGCCTTTTTTAGAAACAGCACAGCTTATTGATGAGCATAAACATATATTGAATGACCGAATTAAAGAAGAACTTAAAAAGGGGGCCAGTTACCCAGCAGCGGCGGCTATCGCCTTCAGCTCCATTTTGCATACTGAAAGTGCACTTGACTTGTCAAAACCAAATAACATTTTGGGATACCAGTATGTGACCTCGATTCTAACCGGGGGATATCCTATGAAACCTTATACTACGGCACGAATCTCTTCGGACTATCATGATGCCGATCTCCCTGAAGGCGAAAACCATATAGCAAGTGCCACAAGCATTAGAAAAGCGATGATTGGCCAGAATCTCGAAGCCTGCCTTCGTTTTCTCCCTGCTGCATCTGCACGTGAATTAGCAGCTTACCGCAAATCTTTCGGATTGTGGCATACACCTGAAAGCTACTTTTCTTACTTAAAATACAGCCTTTCAACTGTAACGGCACGGGAATTACAGCAAGTATACGAGGTGGAGGAAGGTTTAGAGCACAGAATTATTCGTTCGATCAGAAAATCCAGCTCCTATCAGGAATTTATGGAACTGCTGAAAACAAAACGCTATACGTGGACAAGGCTCCAGCGGATGAATACACACATTTTAACCAGAACAAAAAAACAGGATATGCAAAAGCTGCTTGACAACGATAAGGCGCCGTATATCAGGCTTCTCGGCATGACGAAAAAAGGACAGGCTTATTTATCCGAAAAGAAAAAAGCACTGTCTGTTCCGCTTGTCAGCAAACTGTCCTCTTTCTCCCATCCAGCTCTCGATCTGGACGTAAAAGCAAGCAGGATTTACAGCCTGCCAATAGAAGAGCCGCTGAGAACTGAGTTTGACCTGCAGGAATACGGACATGCACCGATTCGATATGATGAAGATGAACAACACTTTTTAAATGTATAGAAAAAGCACCTGAGAATCAGGTGCTTTTCGCTTTCAGCTTATTCAAATAATCAATTGCATCCTGCATGGTATCAACAGGCACAATCTTCATATCTGAATCAATATCTTTTGCTGTTTTTACTGCGTTCTTATAATCGGAATTGCTGGCGCCGTTTTGATTTGGCGCGAAGAAAATGTCTTTTCCGGCTTTGTCTGCGGCGACGACTTTTTGATCAATGCCGCCGATCGGGCCTACTTTTCCGTCAACATCAATGGTACCTGTTCCCGCAATATCGTAGCCTTTTGTTTCGTCTGGTTTTGTCAGCTGATTATAGATTTCAAGGGACATCATTAACCCTGCTGACGGGCCGCCAATATTTTCGATTTCAAAATCAATATCAGGCTCTACCTTCACGTTTCTGTCTGTATAAAGCGAAACTCCGATTCCTGCCCGATCCGGCTCATCAGGAAATTGTTTTAACGTAAGGGTGACACGCTTTTCTTTTTCTTCTCTTTCGATCTTTAACGTGACTTTATCTCCCGCTTTTTTGCTGCTGATATAATCAATCAGCTTTTCAGCAGACTGATAGTTTTTGCCGTCTGCGCTGATGATTTTATCACCGACTTCTATTTTCCCTTTTGCCGGCATGTTTTCTACAACTGAGCTTGCGTATATGCCGTTAAAGGAATAGCTGACTTTTTTTCCTGCCTTTTGATAGGCGGCTATAACCGCATTTTCTTGCGAACTTTTCATCATTTGGAGCTGTCTTTTCATATACTCCTTATCTGACTCGCCTTCCTCCTTAATGCTCTCATCAGGAACAATTTCATAATAAGGGTGCATCTTTGCCCACACATATGTAAACGGATTAGCCGGTCCCACTTTAACAGTCATTAAGGACAGGCTTCCTTTTTCCGGGTAGCCTCCCTCCACTTTTATCAATGAAGCAAGCTCTGTCGCTTCTCCCGGTTTTGTAATATAGTATGGAAGTTTTATAAATGATAAAACGGCGATCAGTATGAGGATGACGAGCATCCAGCTAAAATGTTTTTTACGTAGCAAATTATGAGTCCTCCCAATTCTCTATTTCTTTTCTTATCTTGCTGATCATTCGGTTTGTCGCCTCTTCGCCTGCCGATATCATTTCTTCAATATTGGCAAACGAGCTTGAGCTGTATGTTTCAAGGGAAGGGCGAATCATGATATCTGCGGCAATTGTTTGATGCCGCACTAATTCATTTTGCAGTATATCCATACTTTGCATAATCACATCAAAAATATGCACTGCTGTTTCAGTTTTTCGAACCCTGGAAACATCCGAAGCGATGATAATATCAGCTCCCATGTCTTTCACAACAGAAACCGGAATTCGATCGACGACCGCGCCGTCTACAAGAAGGCGTCCGTCCAGCCGCTGCGGAATAAAGATACCCGGGATGCTGATGCTGGCCCTCACTGCATCTGACACTGATCCTTTTCGGAACACAATCTTTTCTCCCGTCTGTAGATCACACGCAACAATGCCCAGCGGGATTTGGAGCTCTTCAATCGGTTTTCCGAATGTATAAGCATGCACAAGCTGTCTGACGCGGTCACCTTTTAAAAAACCGAGCTTCGGCACCGTATAATCAGCATAAAGCCTTCGTTTAAAGGCTTTGGCTACTTTTTTCATCGTTGCCACGTCATGTCCGGCGGCGTAAAAACTGCCCACCAAAGCGCCCATGCTGCTTCCTGCAATCATATCCACTTCAATTTGGTGCTTATGTAAACTGGAAAGCACACCGAGATGAGCAAGCCCTCTGGCCCCTCCCGATCCTAACGCTAACCCGATTTTAGGTTTGGCCAAAGCGTTAACCTCCTGCCTGAATTCCCTGTATACCGAATTCTATGGTCTAAACTGAACGCCTATGCTCGTATATTAGTACAAAGAATCAAGAGGACAGGTACTGCTTGGCCGTTTTACATCATACATTATTTTATCATGATATACATGTCATTGGGCATTTTTAGCATCGGGGAGGTAAGAATGAACTTGTCGAAGATTAATACACTTTTGATTGCCTCGTTTTTTCTTTTTTTAACAGCGACTGTCATCTCACATCCACAGGCCTCATTCGAAGCCTCTAAAACCGGGCTGTCTATGTGGTGGGAGGTTGTGTTTCCGTCATTGCTGCCATTTTTTATTCTGTCCGAACTCTTAATCGGCTTTGGCATTGTGCGATTTGTCGGTGTTTTGCTTGAGCCTTTTATGCGGCCGATCTTTCGCGTGCCGGGTGTCGGCGGCTTCGTTCTTGCTATGGGAATGGCATCAGGAAACCCAGCGGGAGTAAAACTCACTGCCCGTCTGCGGCAGGAAAATCAGATTTCAAGAGTAGAGGCAGAACGGCTCGCGTCGTTTACCAATTCTTCAAACCCGCTCTTTATTTTCGGCGCTGTTGCCGTCGGTTTCTTTCAAAACGCGTCACTAGGCATTTTATTAGCTTCTGCACACTATTTGGGGAATCTGGCTGTCGGTTTAACAATGCGTTCCTATGGCCGCAAGGAAGAGCAGCATCTCAAAAGAAAGAAAACGATACCTTTCCCTTCAGTCAAAGATGCTTTACACGCTCTTCATACCGCCAGACTTGCAGAAAAACGGCCTTTGGGCAAAATTTTAGGAGACGCCGTGACGTCTTCTGTTCAAACGCTTCTTATGATAGGCGGCTTTATTATTTTATTTTCTGTCTTCAATCGGCTGTTGTCAGTGGTCCAGCTGACTGATGTTTTGTCTGTTTTCACAAAAGGAGCACTGACTTTGTTTCAGCTTCCGACTCAATTGGACATTCCGCTTTTATCAGGGATGTTTGAAATTACATTAGGCAGCAAGCTTGTCAGCGAGACAGATGTTTCTCTTCTGCAAAAAGCCATTATCGTCAGCTTTATTCTCGGGTTTAGCGGCTTTTCCGTACAAGCTCAGGTGGCAGGTATTTTATCGGAAACCGACATTAGATTTAAACCATTCTTTATCGCACGTTTGCTGCAGGGCGTTTATGCCGCTGTCTTCGTCATGCTTTTATGGAAACCTCTTTACACGGCATGGCATGATCCGTATCAGTATGTATTTAAATCTCTTAACAGCAGTGACATGCCAACTGCCTTTATAAACGGCTGGAATCTGCTTGTGCAGATCGGACCTGCTGTCACACTATGCGCGCTGTTTACGTACATTATCATTTTTTCTTACAGACTGACAAACGGAACAAAAAAAGGATGAGTCAAAACCCTCATCCTTGTCTGAATTTTTGCTGAAGCGCCAGCTCTACTTCCGGCGGTACAAACTCTGATACCGAGCCGTTGTATCTTGCCACTTCTTTTACGATGCTTGAACTTAGAAACGAATATTGATTGTTTGTCATCATAAAAAACGTCTCAATAGATTCATCAAGCACCCGGTTTACTGATGTCCCCTGCATCTCGTATTCAAAATCAGATACAGCTCTCAAGCCTCTTAAAATCGCTTTCGCATTTTTTCTTTTTGCATAATCAATTAACAGGCCTTGCGATGTTTCAACTGTTATGTTCGGAATGTCTTTTGTGACTTCTCTCAGAAGCTCACACCGTTCTTCCACACTGAACAAAGGCTTTTTTGAAGAATTATTCAGCACACATACATACACTTGTTCAAAAATATGCGCCCCGCGTTTGATGATGTCCAGATGCCCGTAGGTCACCGGATCAAAACTGCCGGGACAGACAGCTATACTCGCCACCTCACTACCCCCTCTTTTTATAAATCGCCACACCTGTAAGCCCATAGGTTTCTCTTCTTGTCATCACAAGTTCTCCTACGGTTTCGGGAAGCTCGACCTCTCTGTCATGCTCAGCGACGATAAAGCCGTCTTCTTCCAGCATTTGATATTCGTCAATCATCGTTAAAAGCGCGTTCAGCTTTTGTTCCTTATACGGCGGATCGAGAAAAATTCCGCGAAAGCCGGTTTCTCTTTTAGCAGCAGCGTGCAAAGCACGTTCCGCATCATTGCGGTATACCTGTGCTTGTTTTGTAAGCTCCAGCGTTTTCAAATTAGATTTTACCGTTTGAATCGCTTTAAAATCACGGTCAACGAATATACAATGCTCAAACCCGCGTGAAAGCGCTTCGATTCCAAGACCTCCGCTCCCTGCGAATAAGTCAAGTCCCCTGCCCCCGTCAAAATAAGGGCCGATCATATTGAAAATGGATTCCTTCACTTTGTCGGTTGTCGGTCTTGTTGATGTTCCGGGTACAGCCTTTAGTGAACGGCCTTTTTTTGATCCAGAAATTACTCTCATGTTCCACACCACTTTTTCTAAAAGCTATTTTGTTTCTTTATTCGGCCGGACGCCGCTATGTACATAGAAAAAAATCAATCCTATCTTAACATAAAGCATTCTTCCAAACAATGAACGCTAATCTTGATAAACAGGTGTATAGGCAGCATGATCCTTGTCCATACTATAAGCAACAGCATCTAGAGGATGTTGTTGCCAACCGCGGAGAAGACTTACGTTTCCCCATAAGTTCTTCCTCCGGTTTCTCCTCTCCCTTTGCCTTCTCCTTAACATATTAAGGAATAGAAGGACCCCGCAGATGCCTGCGGGGATTTTTTTATAGCTATATGCCGATTTTATAATCGTATTCTTTTGCCTTATCAAGCTTTGACTCGAATTCCAATTTTAAAAACGGTTTATAAGAAGGCTCCACTTTTTTCACAAATGAGTAAGACGCAATCTTGTCCATTGTTTTTTCAATTTGGTTCATATCACAGTATAGTACGACATATTTTAATCGTTTTGATACATAGTGCACATTCCCGAACTTCCTCAACATTTTGCTTTGCTTTAGGGAGTGCAGATACACAACCATGCCTTGGCGCCTATTCTCCAATACAATCACCTGCCTGTTTTCTCTTATATGTAAAAGACGAGACGGCCAGTCTCGTCAGGACACTTTACATCCGCAGCTTCCGCCTGAACCGCAGCCGCCTCCGCATGAAGACAAACCGTCAAAATAAGGGTTCCCAGTCGGAACTTTCACATGCTCCGAAACAGCTGTCCCAATCTCGACGCTGACCTCATCAAGAATGGACTGGAGCTCATTTTCAGCTCTCTTGAAGTCAGCCACCTTATCGTTCAGGTCCAGCTCACGTTTGATCTCCCTCATTTTCCGGGATATTTCTCTATAGTCAGGATGATATTTGCCAAAACGCTGTACATCCTCATACTGCTCTTTTATTTTGATAAAAGAACGAATAATCCGACCTGCCTCTTCATCTTCCTGGAGACGCTTGTAACAATTGCGGTAGTTCTCAGCCGTCTCCGACTGCAGAATCATCTCGGCAAGCTGCTGAGCTTCACTTTGAAGCCGCACGGATTCCATCGTCGCATACATAACATGCACCTCCAGTTGTTAGTTTACCATGAAACCAGCCAATTGGAAAATGCTTAACCGCAGCCGCCAACAAAACCTTATGACCGCATGAAAAAAGACCCTTTTTCAGGGTCTTTTAATCTTTTGTCCGCATCGCTTGAAACATTTGCATCATCATTTGCGCCATTTGAATCCCGTTCGTAAACTGATTCACCCGATGCGGAATGGTTTTTTCATAAAAATTCATCATTTCAAGCTGAAAGGAGGACAGATCATCCGGTTTTCTTGAAAGTCTGCGGTACCATATCGGCTGTTCTCTGATGAATCGTTTCCGTTCTTCGTTTGCTAAAATATATTCCTGAACCTCTTTGCGCATATGAGCTCCCCTTTTTTAATCCTTTCGAAAAGAAAAAGGATGCTGTCCAGAACCTGGCTGAGAATGCTTCTGTCCGCTTCCGGAAAATGTATTAAGAAGGCTTTGCAACGATGAGATCGACTGGCTCATTTTATTGATTTGTTCGTTCATTTGATTGACATCCATCTTTTTCACCGCTGTCACCATTTTCGAGACAAAATCATTTTTTTGCGGTGTTTCAGGCACAGCTTCAGAAGCTTCTTCCGGTTCCCGATACGGATCCCAAATCGGGTCGCTCTCCCCGAAGAGGACCCAATTTTCATATACGTCCTGCCAGCTTCTTTGTTCTTTGCGCACTTCTTTTATCAGCTTGGGATGCTTTTTGACGAATTGTTTAAAGTCATTGATTGAATGATTGGCATGTTGATTCGCCACAATCCTCACCCCCTCCGAAAATCGTTACCTACTACAATGTATCGTTTTGTCGGGCATTGTGTTCGCCTATATTCATTCCCAAATGAATTTTTAGCGATATCCCTATACACTGGTGAAAAAGCCTGACTGAAGGGATGGGAAACGGCCTTATCTGTAAGCTATCAGCACATTCATTCAGACCAGCTTGTATGGAAATAGAAAAAGCCGGGAACCATTCGTCCGCGGCTTTCATTACCATCGTTTAATAAAATTTTGGGTGTAATATTTTCGGTCTACTCCGACTCCAAGATGCGTATAATCTGAATTCAGAAGCGCTTTTCGATGGCCTTCGCTATTCAGCCAGCCTTCTACAGCGGCCGGACCGTCCACATAATTGTATGCGATATTTTCTCCCGCTTGCTGAAAGTCAACATGCCCTTCTTCTAAGCGGTCTTTCAGCGTGCCGTATTTTTTGGAGACATGGGAGAAATAATTATTTTCTTTCATATCCTCACTATGTCCGAAGGCCACTTCCGCCGTCGGCTGATCCCACTCAAGCTTTGCAAGCCCATGTTTAACACGTATGACATTCGTCAAATCAAGGATTTGCTTTTCGCTCGTCGTTTGGATCTTTTTCCATTTCTCATCTGAAACGGCTTTCGGTTTAATTAATTCCCCGCGGTACACTACCTCATAAGGTCTTTGCTTTACAAAGGTTTGCGCATCAAACGCCCTGATGCTGGATAGCTTCCCCTCAAATTTGTCCATATACAGCTGGACATACATCTTTCCTACCTTTACAGTCGGTCTTGTATTGATATCCTCTTCAGAAAATTCAAACCGATAGGAATTTCCTTTATACTCTACATTCACAAATGGTGCCACCTGGGTGGTCTTGAATACTTCGCCAGTTGATTCTCCAATTTTGAAAGGCTTGGCGTTAATATCATTACCCGACGCGAATAATGTGACCACTTTATTGTTTAATACCCCGATTTGGATATATTGATCCTTACCTTGATTGTATACCCACCAATCGTAATCATAAGCCGAAGGGTCAATACGTTCAGGTTCCCCAAGCTTTTTCGTTACTTCATCGGCGGGCTTGCCCATGAAGGACAATAACCCTGAAGTCGGCATATGTATTCGTTTGCCGCTTTGCGCTTCCTCATTCGACACCTGAGGCTCGCTGTCATTTGATTTCTTTTCAGGAACAGATCCATATTGAATAAACAGAACATAGGTTCCGCAGATAATCAAAAGGATAACCATTGCTCTCAATATATTTTTCAATCTATCACCCCCGTGGCGATTCACAATCTTTTGCTTACATCCCATTACAATACAGCCTATTTAACATGTCAAAGATTTATGTGTTAATGAAAAAAACCTTCTTCTCTATTATCACCTTCGGAAATATCCGATAAGGCGCTGCTGGCACGTTCATTCGTTTGCTCAGATAAAGAAAGATCACCAAGCGTGACAATTCCAGTCAGTTTTTTATTTTTTGTAACTGGTATCCTTCTGAGCTGATGCGATGCCATCAAATGAAGAACCTCATCGACTGAAGCATCTTCCTCCACACTGACAGGTTTTTCGGTCATCGCGTCAGTGATTTTTTGCGAGTTCGGTTTTTTGATGGCGATTCCTCTTAATACGAGATCGCGGTCGGTTACGATGCCGACCAATGTTTCCCCGTCCTCATCAACTACCGGTATCGCTCCTACATTTGCGTCCTTCATCTTTACTGCAGCTTCATATACATTATCTAATACCGTGCAATATTGCAAGTCGGCTGTCATCAGATCTTTTATTTTTGTCATCCGTTTAACCTCCTTTAGTCTAGTGCTATTGTTGTCAAAATTTAATTTTTGCATACTTTCAAAAGAAGAAGATTCATTGAAAGTTTAACGCTTTCATACTATGATTGTCAGGAAAGGTAATTTTTATAAGGAGGGGTCAGTGTTGAAGTTTACTGAAAGCGGACTTGAAGGGGTTAAGGCTGAGCTCAGCTGGCTAGACGACTTAATGGAAAGCAAAGGTCTCATCAGAGCGGGTCAATGGGATTACGAGAGAGTCACCTATGACAAGAAGTTTTCGACGATTGAGGGCACGTTTTACCTGCGGATACAAGGAATTGCGGCAGAGGGTGATGTCGGAAGCGGACGCGCGGTGATTCAATTAATGTCCCCTCTCCTAGGCAAGCATTATTACCCGCACGGAGTAGAGTATGGAGAAACGGAAGAGTTTCCCGTACAGGTTGTGACAAAAAGCAAAGCACTGATTCAGGACATATCCGACATGTTAAAAACAGTTCAAATGTAACGAAAAGGTACAGCATATTCCGCTGTACCTTTTATGATATCGTCTGCTGAATATACGGCGGCTCTTCCTGCCCGTCCTTTTCCCTTTCTTTCTTCACCCATTGGAAAAAAATAATCGCCAAAAAAGTACCGTACACAATTTCCTGAATGATTTTCATCATGACGGCCCCGAGCTGCTGATCCTCTAACAAAGGCAGTGTATTCAACATCTCCGGTCCTGTTAATGGGACCTGCCCCATCATATCCGCTGGCACGCAAAGGCGCATTGCCTCGGCCCATGCAGACGGATCTGTATAGGTGGCGTATAACGGCGCACCGCTGAACATGATTAAGGCGCAAGCAGGTGTGAGCAGCATACCGTCCGCCATAATATACCCCAGCTTCATCAAGCCGCTGAGCTGCCGTAGACGCCCCACCTTATGAACAAGCGGCCACCACATGAAGAACGCAAGCACAAAGATAAGCCAAGTGATGAATGTATGGTAAAACGAATCGGTTTTGACAGTATCAAATATAAGCGGTACATGATATAAAGAAAAAATGCCGTTAAACAAAAGCAAAGCAATTAAAGGCGTTGTAAAAAAGGAAAAAACCGGTTTGATTGAAGGCCTGAAAATAATTTTTTCCCAGAGCCATGCAGGAATTCCCGCGATTAACAGTGGAGGGACAACCAAATACAGGACGGCCATCTGCACCATATGTGCGCTGAACATAATATGTCCGAGCAGGTCAACCGGGCTTCCCTCGGCTGCATATAAAAACAGCATCGCCGACAGAAAGCACACCATCTCTTTACCAGTTATTCGATTCGGCTTTGAAGACATTCGCCTGTAAAAATAGAGATAAAGCGCCGTAATGCCTAACAGGATACAAAAAAGATAAGGGCTCCACATCGCGCGAAACCCGAATATCTCCAACTGATTCATTTCTTCACCTCCGGCGGCTGTTTCAAATTACCACCATATAATTGTCACAAACGCAAGCACAGTGATAAACGCGACAAACACCCCTGAATACAAAAACAGTGCCGGCGCCTCATGCCCTTTCTGATTCATATGCATGAAATAATACAGCTGAAAGATGACTTGAATTGCAGCTAGCAAAATAATGAAAGGAATCGTAAACCAGCTGCCGACACCGTCCGTGGCCACAGTCAGAAATGCAACAATCGTAAGACCGATCATTAAACCAAAAGACAGGACTTGATATTTCATCTCCCGGGCATGCTTTTTTTTCTTGAATTCAAGGTCGCTATTGATATGCCCTCTGCTTTTTTTATCGACCATGTTTATCCCACCATCCCCATTAAATATACAACGGTAAAGATGAAGACCCACACGACATCAATAAAGTGCCAGTAAAGGCTGGCAACGTAAAACTTAGGCGCCGTATACAGGTTCAGCCCTCTCTTGGCATTACGGATCATAAGCGTGCTGATCCACATAAGCCCAAATGCCACGTGGGCGCCGTGTGTACCGACAAGCGTGTAAAACGCAGAACCGAGGGCAGAGCTTGTGATGGTAAAGCCAAATTCATGGGTGTAATGCTTGAACTCATAGATTTCCAGTCCTAAAAAGCCGGCCCCCAATAAAATTGTAATTCCCAGCCAAAGCTGCATCTTGCCGAAGGAAAAGTTCTTCATGTGGTACATCGCGTACACACTCGTTAAACTGCTCGTTAATAGCAGCATTGTGGCAATGAATACAAGTGTCACATCGAACATTTCCGTCGTAGGCGGATCACCGGCATTTGAATTCCGAAGCGCAAGAAACGTGGCGAAGAGAGACGCAAACAGAACAGTCTCTCCGCCAAGAAAAAGCCAAAAGCCTAAAAATTTATTTTTCCCTTCCAGGGTTACTTTTTCGGGAGAAGCTGGAAAGGTTTCTGCGGTGAATTTTTCTTGAACTTGCATTATGCCTTCACCCCTTTATCATCGTTCGGCAGTTCCTCTTTATGAATATGATAGCCGTGATCATCAATTACTGAACGAAGCAGCATCGTAATAAATGTGATGCCGAGCCCGATAAAGATCACCGGCAGGCCCCAAGCGTAATCACTTCTGTACAGCAGCCCGAACGCTGCGACAAAAAGGCCGAAGGAAATGATGAGCGGCAGGATTGAGCCGTTTGGCATATGAATATCATCAACCGGTTCCGCCGGCGTCATTGATTTGTGCCCTGCCTGCTTCTCGATCCAAAGCGGATCAAGTCCTCTGACAAAAGGAAGCTGTTTAAAGTTATACTCCGGCGGCGGTGAAGAAACGGTCCATTCCAGCGTACGTCCGTCATGCCATGGATCCGCACCTACATATTCACCTTTTACCGATGTCCATATGACATTGACCAGCAGAAGAATAACAGCTGCCGCCATAAAAAACGCCCCGATTGTACTGATCAAGTTGCCGGTTTCCAGACCCTGTCCTGGCAAAAACGTATAAACCCGGCGCGGCATCCCCATTAAGCCGACAAAATGCTGAATGAAAAACGTGAGGTGAAAGCCGATAAAAAACAATACAAATGAAATTTTCCCCATCGTTTCATGCAGAATTTTACCGAACATTTTCGGCCACCAGAAATGAACACCGGCTAAAAGGCCGAATACAACGCCGCCAATAATGACGTAGTGGAAGTGCGCAACCACAAAATACGTATCATGGAACTGATAATCAGCCGCAGCAGCTGCCAGCATGACTCCCGTCACACCGCCGAGCACAAAGGATGGAATAAATGAGACAGCATACAGCATAGCGGTTGTATACTTCACATTTCCTCCCCAAATCGTCAACAGCCAGTTAAAAATCTTAATCCCGGTCGGAATCGCGATAGCCATTGTTGCAACCGCAAAAATCGCATTTGCAATCGGGCCGAGACCAGTCGTGAACATGTGGTGCACCCAAACCATAAAGCCCAGAAAGCCGATGAGCACGATTGCAAAAACCATTGAAGAATAGCCAAACAAACGCTTTCTGGCGAACACAGGGATGACCTCAGAAAAAATACCGAATGCAGGCAAAATTAGGATATAAACCTCCGGGTGGCCGAAGATCCAAAATAAATGTTCCCAAATGACCGTATTTCCGCCAAGCTCCGGATTAAAGAAATTGGTTCCGAACAGCCGATCCAGCATCATGAGAGCCAATCCAACCGTAAGCGGCGGAAACGCGAACAAAATCAATGCCGAGGCCACAAATGTCGTCCATGTAAACAAAGGCAGCCTCATATACGTCATGCCCGGAGCCCTCATGTTGATAATCGTGGCCAAAAAGTTAATCCCGGCTATCAGCGTCCCGAGCCCCGATATTTGGAGTCCGAGGACGAAAAAGTCTATGCCGTGTCCTTTAGAATGAAGCGAAAGTGAGGCATATGACGTCCAGCCCGCATCTGGCGCTCCGCCCAAAAACCAGCTTAGATTTAAGAAAATGCCCCCGAAAAAGAAGAGCCAAAAACCAAGCGCGTTTAAAAATGGAAACGAAACGTCCCGAGCCCCGATCTGCAAAGGCACAACCGCATTCATCAAGGCAAATAAGAGCGGCATCGCAGCCAGAAAGATCATCGTCGTTCCGTGCATAGTCATTACTTCATTGTATGCTTGAGCACTGAGAAACGCATTTTCCGGCTTTGCAAGCTGAATTCTGATAAACATCGCTTCAATTCCCCCGACAAGAAAGAAGAATCCCCCTGCCACTAAATAAAGAATCGCGATTTTTTTATGGTCCACCGTCGTCAAATAATCCCAAAGCATAGATCCGCGCGTCCGCTTTTCTGTAAGCGCATTCAACATATGTGACCTCCCCCAATATCTCCCTTTCTTCCCTACTTGCTTTCCGCTTTTAAGCCTTTTAAGTATTCATAAAGCGCATCTGTTTCGCTGTCTGAGAGCTTTGGATATGTGCCTGTCATTTTGTTCCCCGGCTTTATACTGTCAGGGTCCTTCAGCCAAGCCTTCACATTTTCTTTGTTGGCCTCTTTCACCCCTGCCACTTTTGTCCTTTCACCGAAGGTCGCCAAGTTAGGTGCCGTTCTAGCGGCTTCTGCACGCTTATCATTCGGCTCTACCGCATGGCAGCTCAGGCAGTTTTTCTCTTTAAACAGTTCTTCACCCTGCTTAGCCAAATCGCTCTCTGCTGTAGACTTATAGTTCTTCATTTCTTTTGTCCAGCCCTGAAATTCTTTTGCAGACATCGTCTTCACCTTAAAATCCATCAGCGCATGTGAAGGGCCGCAAAGCTCTGCACACTTCCCAAAAAACATATCTCCTGCCTCTTTGCTTCGTTTTGAATCAAATGTCAGGAAGAACTTATTTTCATTATCCGTATTCGTATCAAGTTTTCCTCCAACTGAAGGAATCCAGAAGGAATGTTTTACATCAGAGGCTTTTAAATTAAAATATACACGCTGATCTGTCGGTACAATCAGCTCCTGGCTTGTGATAATGCCGTAATCAGGGTACTCAAACTCCCACCAGTATAAATTTGCCCTAACATTGACTACAAGAGCATCCTCAGCTTTGCGGCCTTTTTTATCCATTGGTGATGTGTCCGCTAGCTCCAGCGTATATAATACAACAGGAATCACAAGAATAATGAGCAGCAAAATCGGGATCACGGTCCATGTGATTTCTAAAAATTTATTCCCCTCTACCTGTTTCGGTATCGTGTTCTCACCGACCCGTGATCTTCTGAATCTCACAATCACATAAAAGAAGATAACAGATACTACTGCAACAACAACCACCATAATCAATGTGCTGAGCACTGTCAGGTCATACTGTTTATCAGCCACCTCGCCAGCAGGCTTGAGCGTGGATAAAAAAGGTTTTCCACATCCGCTTAATAGAAGCGGCACTAAGGCTAATAATAAAATAAGACGCCAATGCTTTACCATTTCACCCAACCCCTTTTCTGGTCAATACAAAGGCGGAAAGCGGATCGAAATCTATCGCCATCCAACCTATCACCAATAAAGCACTTACATTTCCTCTTCTCTTAAATTATGAGTTTTTTTACTCAAAATGCCATCTATGTATAAAAGTAAAGCCGCCTGATTAAACAAGAGGTCAAGGCGGCATTTACTAGTTGTCATCGTTTATTTTGAAGCGATAAAACAAGCATCATATCTATTTTTTAGAAAAGCGTCAAGACAACCATGGCAACGAAATAGATTGTCATGTAGTTAAGCGAGTAAACGAACATTTGTGTTGCCCACTTCATGATATTCTTGGAGCGGAATCCCATTAAGCCAAGAATCAGCCAGCCGATATTTAACAGCAAGCCGAGAATCACAATCGGAAGACCCAGGCTACCAAGGAAAAACGGAAGCGGCATCAGGCACGCAACCCACACAATAATTTGTCTTTTTGTCACTTCAAATCCGTATACGACAGGAAGCATCGGAATATTTGCAGCTCTGTAATCCTCTGTTTTCTTAATAGCCAATGCTAAGAAGTGAGGAATCTGCCAAATAAATAAAATCATGAATAACACCCATGCTACGACACCGATATTCCCTTCCACTGCCGTCCATCCAATAAGCGGCGGCACTGCACCGGAAACGCTTCCTACTACTGTGTTAATCGTATAGCGGCGTTTCGTCCACATTGTGTACAATACAACATACGTAAAGACTCCGATAAAACCGATAACAGCAGCCATGACAGTTGTCATCAGCAGCATGATCAATCCTAAAGCAACCAGCAAAATTCCAGACCATAACGCCTGACTCGGCTGAATTTTACCCGTAACCGTCGGTCTTACTTTCGTACGCTCCATAAGATGGTCAATGTCCCGGTCATACCAGTTATTGATCGCGCAGGAGCCCGCAATAATCAGTGAAGACCCGATTAACGTAAGAAGAACGGTGTTTATATTGCCTAAAAAACTTAAACCGGATATATGCAGTGCAAGCCACATTCCAGTGAAAGTCGTGATGAGGTTAGAATTGACGATCCCTATTTTAATAAGGGACAGAAAATCTTTCCATGCCGTTGTTTCTTCAATTTGTCCGTCTATAGCTGTATCATTTAAGATTCTGGAGTTAGCCATAACGTAAACCTCCCTTACAAACCTAACGCAGGAGAATAAAATAACCTGCAACTCTATCATACAAGATAACATCTTGTAAAAAAACATCCTATTAAATATTAAACGACAAACAGGAATTTATTTGTGAACTTTTTATGAATTTTACCAAAGATGAAGGCAATCTCCAAATCGGCATTGCGTTTACCTTATTTCTATCAGACCCGGCATGAATAATCAAGTGTACATTTTCCAGAAGCCGTCATTCTATTATATTTTTGTGAACAAAAGGCTCTGGGAATTGCCACAAAACACATATTCGCTTACACTTGGAACGTATATAAAATTGCAGCAGTATGTTAAGAAGGTGAATATTGTATGAATAAAGCATTAAAAGCTCTCGGTGTTCTGACGACATTTGTCATGCTAATTGTTTTAATCGGGGGTGCCCTCGTTACAAAAACAGGTTCCGGCCAAGGATGCGGCAGACAGTGGCCGCTGTGTCACGGCCGTTTTTTCCCTGAACTGAATCCGGCTTCAATTATTGAATGGAGCCACCGATTCGCAAGCGGAATCTCTATTATCCTTGTGCTAAGCCTTGCGTTTTGGTCATGGAGAAAAATCACGCCGATTTTTCGTGAAACAACGTTTCTCGCGATCATGTCAATTATCTTTTTATTTCTTCAGGCATTGCTTGGCGCATTGGCTGTCGTATTCGGTTCGAACGCGCTGATTATGGCGCTTCACTTCGGCATCTCATTAATTTCTTTTGCTTCAGTGCTTATTTTAACATTGCTCATATTTGAAGCTGATAAATCAGTCAGAACACTGGTTAAGCCGCTTCAAATCGGCAAAAAGATGCAATTTCACATGATAGGAATTTTGATATATTCCTATATCGTTGTGTATACAGGCGCATATGTAAGACACACTGAATCAAGTCTGGCATGTCCTGATGTGCCGCTGTGCAGCCCGCTGAACAATGGACTTCCGACCCAATTCCATGAATGGGTGCAAATGGGCCACAGAGCAGCAGCCTTACTGTTATTTGTATGGATTATTGTTGCCGCTGTTCATGCTATTACTTCCTATAAAGATCAAAAACAAATCTTTTGGGGTTGGATCTCATGTCTTATTTTTATTACATTACAGGCACTGTCCGGTATTATGATCGTATACACTGAACTCGCTCTGGGTTTTGCACTTGCCCACTCGTTCTTTATTGCCTGTCTGTTTGGCGTTCTATGCTACTTCTTATTATTGATTGCTCGTTTCCGTTATGAATCCAGGCAATCATAAGGACTCAAGACCAAAGCCTTAGACGGCTTTGGTCTTTTTCATGTCTTGTTTTGGCGCTTTATTGTTTCAATGGCCAGCCTTCACTGAACTTGATGATCAGTGAGCGGCTCACTTCGGTCTGTCCCCTTTCTCATCGTGATTATAGAAATTTCATATGCATCTATAGTCCGCGAACATAAGTATTAAAGCCTTTTGGCCATTGGAAAATCAGATAGTGCTTAAAGAAATATGCATGGACTACTACAAAGCATCTAAAAAATTGGTGGTATACCTCTTTTTATTTTGGGCTTGTGACAGTACTCTATAATCTCTGAAGTCCCCTTATATCTCTTCTAACCATCTGTTTCACTCCACATTTTCTATAAAAAAACAAGAGTGTATATCATTGATATACACTCTTGTTTTTTTTATGCTTTTTCAATTTCGAGAAGCAGATCTCCCGTTTGGATCGGCTCACCATTTTTCACATGAACCTGCTTGATTGTTCCTGAGAAAGGCGCCTGAACCGTTGTTTCCATTTTCATCGCTTCATTAATCATCAAATGATCACCTTTATTGACTTTTGTGCCTGCTTCAGCCAATACCTTAATAACTGTTCCAGGCATAGAAGCTGCGATGTGGCTTGGATTTGTCCGGTCTGCTTTCAGCCTTTCCTGAACGGAAGACTTAATGCTTTCATCTTTAATGACTACTTCACGCGGCTGCCCGTTGAGTTCGAAATAAACGACGCGGGTGGCATCAGGCTGAGGCTCACCGATTGAAATCAGCTTAACGATCAGCGTTTTGCCGCGCTCAATTTCAACTTCTATCTCTTCACCTAATGTCATACCGTAGAAGAATGTCGGTGTATCTAATACCGAGATGTCTCCATAGCTTTCTGTCGTTTTCACATAATCAGTGAAGACTTTAGGATAAAGGGCATATGCCACAGCATCCTGATCTGAAATTTCCAAGTTATGCTGCTCTTTAAATTCCTGTTTGATCGCTTCAAATGACACCGGCTCAAGCAGTTCGCCCGGTCTGACTGTAATCGGCTCCTGTCCTTTTAAGATCAGCTTTTGCAGTTTTTCCGGGAATCCGCCATGAGGCTGGCCGATATTTCCTTTGAAAAGCTCCACGACAGAATCAGGGAAATTTAAAGATTCGCCTTTTTCGTAAACGTCTTTTTCAGTCAGATTGTTTTGCACCATGTAAAGTGCCATATCTCCGACAACTTTTGAGGAAGGCGTTACCTTGACGATGTCACCGAACATATCGTTCACGCGTCTGTACATTTCCTTGACTTCGTTCCATCGGTCGCCAAGGCCTACTCCCTTGGCCTGCTGCTGCAGGTTGCTGTATTGGCCCCCTGGCATTTCGTGTTCATAAATTTCAGTATGCGGAGACTTCATTCCGCTTTCAAATTCACTATAATATTTACGCACCGACTCCCAATATTGGGACAGCAATTCAACGCCTTGGACATTCATTTCCGGACGGCGGTCGTTGCCTTCCATCGCATGATAAAATCCGCTCGCGCTAGGCTGTGACGTTAATCCCGCCATTGAGCTGACCGCCACGTCTATGATATCAACGCCGGCTTCAACAGCTTTCGCATACATATAAATACCGTTTCCGCTCGTATCATGCGTATGAAGGTGAACCGGAATGTCGATCGTTTCTTTCAACGCAGAAACGAGTTCATATGCTGCCTGCGGTTTTAACAGCCCTGCCATATCTTTAATCCCGAGAATATGGGCTCCGGCCGCCTCAAGCTCCTTCGCCATCGATGTATAATATGCAAGGTCGTACTTCGTCCGGTTCTTGTCAAGGATATCTCCCGTATAACAAATCGCAGCTTCTGCCACTTTGCCGGTATCCCTAACAGCATCAATGGCTAACGTCATCCCTTTTACCCAGTTTAAGCTGTCGAAAATACGAAACACATCAATACCGGATTGAGCTGATTGCTTCACAAATTCTTTAATCACATTGTCCGGATAATTCGTATAGCCGACCGCATTTGATGAGCGAAGCAGCATCTGAAATAATGTATTCGGCACTTCTTTGCGAAGATCTTCCAAACGCTTCCACGGATCTTCTTTCAGGAATCGGTAGGCTACATCGAAGGTCGCGCCTCCCCACATTTCCATACTGAATAGTTCAGGCCATAACGCAGCCGTCGGATTTGCGATTTTTTTCAAATCATGCGATCTGATTCTAGTTGCCAATAACGATTGGTGGGCATCCCTGAATGTCGTATCAGTTAAAAGGACAGATTTCTGCTCCTTAACCCAATTTGCAAGCCCTTCTGCACCTTTTTCATCGAGAATTTGCTTTGTTCCTCTGGCAGGCTGCTGATCAACGTCTACCTTTACGCTTAACGGTTTGTCAAACGCCGGTTTTTCTTTTTTCCCGATTCCAGGGAAGCCGTTCACTGTCACATTGCCGATGTAAGTGAGCATTTTCGTTCCGCGGTCTTTTTGTTTAGGGAAATTAAATAATTCAGGCGTTGTATCAATGAAAGATGTATCATATTGCCCTGTCAGGAACTTCTCATGCTTTGCAACGTTCTCAAGGAACGGAATGTTCGTTTTTATGCCTCTGATTCTAAACTCCTGAAGGTTTCGTACCATTTTGGCAGCTGCCTGTTCAAACGTTAAAGCCCAAGTTGAAAGCTTAACGAGAAGTGAATCATAGTATGGTGTGATCACGGCGCCCTGGAAGCTGTTCCCGGTATCAAGACGGACACCAAAACCGCCGCCTGAGCGGTAAGCCATTATTTTTCCTGTATCAGGCATGAAATCATTTTGCGGATCCTCAGTCGTAACCCGTGACTGAATGGCATAGCCGATTGTAAAAATGTCCTTTTGCTCAGGAATATTTACTTTTTTGCTGTGAAGGCTGTGCCCTTGGGCAACAAGGATCTGAGTTTGAACAATATCGACACCAGTAATCATTTCTGTTATCGTGTGTTCAACTTGTACGCGAGGATTTACTTCAATAAAGTAGAACTCGTTGTTTGCAACAAGGAATTCGACCGTCCCCGCATTTATATAGTTTACATTTTTGGCAAGCGCAACTGCCGCCTCACAAATTTGGTCCCTTAATTCAGGTGACAGCGAGACACTCGGCGCCACTTCAATGACCTTTTGATGGCGTCTTTGAACTGAACAATCCCTCTCAAAAAGATGGACGACATTTCCCTGCTTGTCTCCAATCATCTGAACCTCAATATGTTTCGGATTCTCAATTAATTTTTCTACATAAACTTCATCATTGCCAAAGGCTGCTTTCGCCTCTGATTTAGCACGCTCATATGCTTCTTTGACTTCACTTTCAGATCTGACAATCCGCATACCGCGGCCGCCGCCGCCAAGCGAGGCTTTAATGATGATCGGATAACCGTTAGCTTGTCCAAATTGTTCGACGGCTTCAAGCGTTTCGGCAGGACCGTCGCTTCCCGGAATCACGGGGATTCCCGCTTTTTCTGCCTGCTCACGCGCTTTTACCTTGTCACCAAACATATCGAGATGCTCGGATTTTGGCCCTATGAATACGATGCCTTCTTCTTCACATCGTCTCGCAAAATGAATATTTTCAGATAAGAAACCGTATCCCGGATGAATTGCATCGACTTTGTTTCTTTTCGCAATATCAATGATACCTTCAATATCCAGGTAAGCATCAATCGGTTTTTTCCCTTCACCGACCAAGTATGCTTCATCCGCTTTGTACCGATGGTAGGAACCGGAATCTTCTTTTGAATAGACCGCAACTGTACGAATATTCAACTCGGTACACGCCCGGAATATTCGGATTGCAATTTCTCCCCTGTTTGCTACTAATACTTTTTGTATCGATTGCTGAGACAAACTTTTCTCCCCCTTACCCGAATGGAATATAATCTATCATAGCGGAATATCCTTCCCCTGTACACACTTGTTTTTTACTGATAAACAGTTTTTTTGAGCTGTTTCTTTTTCATTCCCTTCGGAGCCAAGGGCTCTTTCTTTTTCTTATTCTCTGAATATTTCACAAACATGCTGATATTCGCTAATATCCCCATACTCCCCAGCAGCAGCACCAAAGAAGAGCCCCCGTAACTGATAAATGGCAGCGTAACCCCTGTAATCGGAATTAATCCGCTGACACCGCCAAGGTTAATAAACGACTGGATGGCAATCATGCTTGAAATGCCGATCGCCAGAAGACTTCCAAACGGGTCCTCGCATTTTCTGGCAATATAAAAACCTTTTATGACGACAAAACCCAATAAGAAAATCACAAACAATACCCCGAAAATGCCGAGCTCTTCAGCAATGACAGCCATAATAAAGTCAGTGTGTGATTCAGGCAGATATCCGTATTTTTGGATACTTTCACCGAGCCCCAGGCCGAAAATGCCGCCTGAGCTGATCGCATAATAAGAATTGATCACTTGCAAACCTGATGAATTTGCATACTTAAATGGGTCTTCAAGACTCTCAAAACGCGCTAAACGGCCTTCAGTTAAAATTTTGTCCTGATTTAAATAGATAATCGGGCTGACTAAAATGAAAACAATTCCGCCCAGTATCACAAGCCTCACCAGCGTCTTTCCGCTGAAGCCGGAGCACAAGATCATGCACGTCGCAATTAACCCTATAATCATGGCTGTACCGAAATCTGGCTGCATGGCAATTAACCCGCAAATTATAAGCGTCATGACTACCGGAGGGGCTACTCCCGTTAACAGATGGTCGATATAACTTTGTTTTTTTGCATATACGGCTGCAAGGTATAAAATCACGACCAGTTTCACAAACTCCCCCGGCTGAATACTCATTCCGCCGATTTTAAACCAGCTCTGCGCGTTTCCGGCAACATGCCCGAAAACAAACAGTGAGATAAGCGCAAGAACAGATACAAGCAGTATCCCCTTCTGAAACTTTTGATGGGCCAGTGCTTTGTAAGGAAACAACGCCATGAGAATAAATAGAGCGCCACCCGCAATTAAAGCAAACAGCTGCCGCATGAAGAAAAAATTACTGCTTACTCCATACCGGGAGACAGCCGTAATCATGCTTGAGCTGTATACCATCACTAAACCGAATCCGCATAATAAAACGATTGCGAATATCAGTGAGTAATCATAAGATTTTAGCATTTTTTTTAACATAACATCCTCTTCCCTGCTTCTAACTTCCATTATCTATGGTTTTTATGTATTTATCTTTTTTATTTTACTACAATTTATCAAACGAGACGAAGAATCTCTATACGATTCGGAAGGAATGTGTAAAAAAAAACCGTCTTTTATGAGATGAGAGAAAAATAGCGGTTATAAAAAAACCCAAACTGTTAATAAGTTTGAGTTTTATCATTTATTTAGCTGTAAACGCGTCATGTAAAGCAGACAATTCGCGTTCCAATGTGTATAAAAGGTCTTTACCGTCTTTTTCATCAACCAATCCCAGGCGGACAGCAAAATCGATTTCCCTCGAAAGCCCGAACATTTGAGTATCTAAAACCTCTTCATATAGAGGACATTGAGGCATCGTTAAGTTATCCATTTGTACTCGGATCAGCTTCAAAATCTTCTCAGCGTCCACTTTTAAGAGTTCAAAAGCTTTTTGCCGATGGTCAACTATCATCTCTGAAGCCAAAAGTATCCCTCCGTTCCCCAGGCGAGTACCTAATTCTTCTATTTATCATAAAGGGTATCAACAGAAAATGCAAGAGGATTTAAACATATGACATAAATTAAAAAATACTCAGCCTGTACATCTCAGACATTATTTCCAAAAGCTTTACACCTGCAATGCTGTTCCCTTTTTCGTCTAATGCGGGGCCGAATATGCCGATCCCGAAATCGTAAGGCGAAATGCCCATAATCCCGCCGGATACGCCGCTTTTCGCAGGAATTCCGACCTTAATTGCGAATTCCCCGCTTGCATTGTACATTCCGCACGTCACCATAAACGTTTTGCAAATTCTAGCGACATCTTTTGAGATGACTTGCTCCCCAGTCTCTGGATGTCTGCCGTTCAATGCAAATACAGATCCGATTTTCGCTAAATCCAAGCTGTTCATCTCAATCGCGCATTGCTTCGTGTATAAATCCATTACTGCCTCTACATCATCTTCAAAAATGCCGTACTGCTTCATATAATAACACATCGCCCGATTAATCATTGAAGTGCTGTATTCAGATTCAGCCACTTCCCGGCAGTATGTAATCTCTTGGTTGTTTGTCAGCCTTCTGATAAAAGAAAGCAAATAATCAAGTCTCTCTTTCACCGTTCTTCCTCTTATCAGACTTGTCACTACCAATGCCCCGGCATTAATCATAGGGTTTAACGGCTTGCTCGGATTCACTGTTTCGAGCTTGATAATTGAATTAAACGGATCACCGGTCGGCTCCTGTCCAACATAACTGAAGACCTTATCCTTGCCGTATTCCATTAACACCAAAGCAAGAGAAAGGACTTTCGATATACTTTGAAGCGTAAATGTTTTTTCTGCGTCACCTGCTGACAGACAAACATTATTGGAATAATAAATCGCCACTGACAGGTCGTGTTTATCAGCTTTTGCCAAGGCGGGAATATAGCTGGCTACCTCCCCCTTGTCCGTTACTTTTTTCGCCTTTTTCACTAAGGCTTCAAGCTCATCATTATGCTGGCATACCATGCAAACACCCTCGTTCCCTCAGCATTTCAATACACATAATTTGTACACAAAGTGACAATTCATGCGAAAACTTTTATAATTTTGAGAGAAGGGGGTCATATCATGAGCGTTATCCAAGTAAAAGGCAATGTTACATATCCAATTACCATTGATCCAAGCGTATGGATTTTTGATGATCGCAAATTTTCGTTTGACCGCAAAGGGGACAGTCAAGACACATATTTACAATCAGCCGGGGATGAATCCGACCTTGATCCGGAACGCGTCATTAGAGAGGGGCGAATTGCCCCGCCTACATTAAAGACGGAAAAACAATATGAGAAGCAAAAACTGATGAACGGCAGTTTCGCAATGAGACTTGGGACTGTCCTGAAAAATGCTGAGCCGAACAGCTCTGCGACACAATGTGTATTTGTCACAAGTTCGGGAAAGGCCGCCGTTTCTCTGGAAACCGCTCTGAACAGTATTGTCCATTTCAGTGAGGCAGGCAAGCCGATTCAAGAAGGCGGCCCCGTGCATATTTACTTTGAAGGTCCGGTTCATCACAAACAGCCGATTACCGATGTAAAAGAGATCGAAATCATTTAATGTTACAGCAAATCAGCTGCGAGCTGGGCGAGACCTGATCTCTCACCTTTTAACAGCTTCACGCTGCCTGAGATGGGTTGTCCTTTAAACCGCTCAACCACATAGGCCAAACCATTGTTCAGACTGTCTAAATATGGGTGATCAATTTGTTCAGGGTCACCCATTAAGACAATTTTACTGCCTTCACCGACTCTCGTCAGCAAAGTTTTCACCTCATGCCTGGTCAAATTTTGCGCTTCATCAATGATAATAAATTGATCTGGAATGCTTCTCCCTCTGATATAAGCCAGCGCCTCTACCTGAATTGAGCCAATTCCCGCCAAAATAGCATCAAGCTCCCCTGGTTTTTTCGCATTAAACAGAAACTCTAAGTTGTCAAAAATCGGCTGCATCCAAGGCTTTAGCTTTTCCTCTTTTTCGCCTGGCAAATACCCGATGTCCTTGCCAACAGGAACAATCGGCCTTGCGACGACCAGCTTTTTATATATTCCCAAGTCTTCTGTCTGTAATAGCCCTGCCGCCAAAGCTAAGACTGCCGAGGAGGACCCTCCTAGCTCATCCTTCATTAAAGCAAACTGATTCGGATAAAACGCATGCTGTTTCACATCGTTTACTGAAATTTGATTTTTCCCGTAAAAAGAGCTGAACAGCTGCTGGCTGATATATAAATCTTTATAGCCGCTGTACATTTCATCATTGTCCACAACCCGGTCATTCAAGAAATCTTCAGCAAGCAGTCCGATTGCGTCGGCTTTAACCCTGACCAGTACATCCTTACTGACGAGGATAACCGGCCTGCCATTTTCCTTGATTTCTTCCTCTAGGCTCAAGTTTTTCGCAACGGCTAATATGCGATTATCGTTCGTCTTTTCAATAAAGATCTCTTGCAGCTGGTGAAACGAACGATGATTCAGTTCAATTCTCAGTGTGCCGCCGGTGTCAAGCGGTACATGCTCATGCAGCCTGCCCTTTTGTCTTAGCGCATCGATTAGCTTAGATACGTGCCTTGCATTCCTCCCAACTTCGTCCATATACCGTTTTTTCGAATCAACCTCTTCTAAAACGACAGCAGGGATGACAACCTCATTTTCTTCAAAAGAAAATATCGCGTTAGGATCCTGTAATAACACATTCGTATCTAACACATAAATTTTACTCAAGTCTCAGCCTCCTGATATAAGGGTCAAAGTTCTTCCTGCTTCTCTTTTGATGAAAAAGGTGAATGCCTGCTAAAATATATGTTTTTGTGCATAAAGATAGAAGGTTAATTCAACAATAAAATTAATGAAAGCATTTTAAGGAGGGAACCCGCAAGTGCGAATTCTTTTCATTATCGTACAGCTGACACTTATCCTGTCCGCTTGTGCCTATCAACAAGGAAAACAGGGCCAGAATGTTGAAAAAGAATCAACAAGACAGCAGGAGACTAAACCGATTCACGTAAAGGACACAACTCAAGAAACAAAAGACAATGTAACAAGAACGGATATTGCCAAGCATCTTGTCAGCGTTGCTGAAAAAAACCCCGACGTCAAGGATGCAACAGCCGTTGTGCTGGGGGGTTATGCTGTTGTTGGGATTGATGTCGATGATACTTTGGACAGAAGCAAAGTGGAAACCATTAAATATTCTGTAGCTCAGGCGCTAAAGAATGATCGATATGGCGCCAACGCAGTAGTCATTGCTGATCCCGATACGGTAGGCCGCCTTCGCGAAATGAGCAGAGAAATCAGCGAGGGCCATCCGGTAACAGGTATACTGGATGAATTAGCTGCAATTGTCGGCCGAGTGCTTCCCGAAGTGCCTAACGATGTGATTGACAATGAAGACGAACCGCAAACAAAGCAGCAAAATGACCAATTAAATAGAAAACAGCAACAGGAAATGGAGAAGGAGCAAAACGATCAATCTGATCATCATATGAAAAAGAACAACAATGACTAAGCTATAGCCTTGCGCTTTAGCTTTTTCTTATTTTGGACAGCTTCTGATCCGTGCTATAATACATGTTAGTGAAAGAGGTGATATGATGAGGGTCAAATGTTCTATTTGCGATAAAATTGAAACAATTGATGATGATACCCTGATCGCGAAACGGCTTCGAAACCGCCCGATCCATACATATATGTGCCAGGAATGCCACGATCGGATTGCCAAAAAAACAGAGGAACGGCTGAAAACGGGAAAATTTACTTTTCACCCGGGACAGCAGAAAAAAGAAAAAGTCAAAAAATAAAGCGGCCGCTTAACCATACAGAACACAAAAAAGACTCAGCTTTCAGCTGAGTCTTTTATGATTTTGCAGACTGTCCTTTTTTCGACTGATACAGCCGGATTTTGTAAATGATTAAAATCAGCGCAGCGACGACCAATCCTTCTGCCACGGGCAAAAACACCCCTAAAAAAGTCAAAACAGTGCAACCCAAAGCCAAAAATACATACACCACTGCAGATTTTAATACAGGAAGCCGTTTAGCAAATCCAAGCTTAAATACAATAACGGCCAACACAAAAATCGTGCCGTACAGCAGCCACATGCCTGCCGCAGGCTGCCGGTCTACTTGATATAGAGCGGCGAAGAACGACAGGCGTTCGCTTACGTCATTCAAAAAGATTCCCTCCCCTGTAAACGTACGGGTTCTATCTTTTCAAATTCTGCACGAGATTAAGACAATCCTGCTGTTTTTTTCTTTTTAGCTGCTTTTTCACGTTCGTTCTTATTGAGGATCTTCTTTCTTAAACGGATGGATTCAGGTGTTACTTCACAATATTCATCTTCGTTTAAGTACTCTAGAGACTCCTCAAGAGACATGATGCGCGCTTTTTTAATTGTAGTTGTCTGATCCTTTGTCGCAGAACGGACGTTTGTTTGCTGTTTCATTTTGCTGACGTTAACAACAAGGTCATTGTCACGGTTATGCTCTCCAACGATCATTCCTTCGTATACTTCAGTACCCGGCTCAACGAAGATGACACCGCGGTCTTCAATTCCTTGAATACCGTATGATGTTGCTTTTCCGTTTTCCATTGACACAAGTACACCTTGACGGCGTCCGCCGACTTGGCCCGCCTGCATCGGCTGGTAGCTGTCAAACGTATGGTTCAAAATACCGAATCCGCGTGTTAATGATAGGAATTCTGTAGAGTAACCGATCAATCCGCGGGAAGGAACTGTAAAGATGAGACGGACTTGGCCGTTTCCGTTGTTGATCATATCAACCATTTCGCCTTTGCGGGCACCCATTGATTCCATGACAGAGCCAGTATGCTCTTCAGGAACATCAATTTGCACACGTTCAACAGGCTCACAGCGTACGCCGTCGATTTCTTTGATAATAACTTCAGGTTTTGACACTTGAAGCTCATAGCCCTCACGACGCATATTTTCAATTAAAATTGACAAGTGCAGCTCACCGCGTCCTGAAACAACCCAAGCATCAGGAGAAGCTGTTGGCTCAACACGCAAGCTCACATCCGTCTGAAGCTGTGATTGAAGACGCTCTTCGATTTTGCGGGCCGTTACATATTTGCCTTCACGGCCTGCAAACGGACTGTTATTCACGACAAATGTCATTTGAAGTGTCGGCTCATCAATGCGAAGCACCGGAAGCGGATCTTGATGGTCTACAGGACATACTGTTTCACCAACGTTGATATCTTCCATCCCGGAAACCGCAACGAGGTCTCCCGCTTTTGCTTCTTCAATTTCCACACGCTTTAAGCCTTGGAAACCAAAAATCTTTGTAACACGGAATGACTTTGCCGTTCCGTCAAGCTTCATAAGAGAAACCTGCTGTCCGACTTTCATTGTGCCGCGGAATACGCGTCCGATTCCGATACGGCCTACATAGTCGTTGTAGTCAAGAAGGGCAACTTGGAATTGAAGCGGCTCCTCTGCATTATCAACAGGTGCCGGAACATGCTTAATAATGGTTTCATATAAAGCTTCCATGTTTTCATCCTGTTGTTTCGGATCAAGACTCGCTGTTCCATTAATCGCGGAAGCATATACCACTGGGAACTCGAGCTGCTCTTCATTGGCATCAAGCTCAATGAACAGATCCAAAACTTCATCGATAACTTCCTCTGGACGAGCAAAGTCACGGTCAATTTTGTTTACAACAACAACAGGGTTCAGGTTTTGCTCAAGAGCTTTTTTCAGAACAAAACGAGTTTGAGGCATACAGCCTTCATATGCGTCAACGACAAGCACTACGCCGTCAACCATTTTCATAATCCGTTCTACTTCTCCCCCAAAGTCTGCATGTCCAGGGGTGTCCAAAATATTGATACGTGTATCTTTATAGTTAATCGCAGTATTTTTCGCCAATATTGTAATGCCGCGTTCGCGTTCAAGATCATTAGAGTCCATTGCGCGTTCAGCAACCTGTTCGTTGGCACGGAACGTACCAGCCTGATGTAAAAGCTGATCGACTAGAGTCGTTTTCCCATGGTCAACGTGGGCAATAATCGCGATGTTGCGAAGATCATTTCGAAGTTTCACTTTTTCATCTCCTAAAAAAATTAGATAACTTTCATATTATATCACACATCCTCTTTAAAAGCGTCACGTTTTTCTGTAAACTTAATATAAGACGTAAAAGGGGATGGAATTTATGAAAAAAATGAATTGGCTTTTACTATTATTTGCATTTGCAGCGGTTTTCAGCATTATGCTGATCGGCGTCTTTATCGCTGAAAAAAGCCCTGCAGGCATTATCGCCAGCATTGTACTTGTTTGCGCTGTCATGGGCGGCGGATTTACATTAAAAAAGAAAATGCGCGAACAAGGCTTGCTTGATTAAAAGCATTGCCCCGCCGGCGACATTGTAATCAAAAAACACCGCAAAGAAAGCGGTGTTTTTCATTTCTTAAGCCTTATCTCCCCTGTTTCTTAGTCAGGAAGATGCAAAACAGCCTTCATACATAGACAATCGTTCTAACGGTCACACGTGCAGCCTTCAAAAAGTAGTTCGGCAACGATACACATAAAATACCATAGCGCCTATTCCTCAACCGGAAACTACTCCCTATAATGGAATTTGTAGCACAATTCATAAAAGGGAGAGAAGAAACATGAAGAAAACATTTGTAAAAAAAGCTATGTTAACGACTGCCGCAATGACCTCAGCTGCTCTATTAACGTTCGGTCCTGATGCAGCCAGCGCAAAAACACCGGTTGATAACACTGCTGTTCAACTCCAGCATCAGGCGAGCACTAACGAAGATCTCAATACATTCATTGATATATTAAATCAATGTATATACGAACAAGACGGTGTATATTATTTTGACAGCGACAAAGCTGTCGAGTTAGGAATGACAAAAGAAGAGGCTCAGGTAATTGCTACACTCTGGGAATCGACATCAGAATTTTTCAGCATTGTTTCACAATGTGTGTATCTCGAGGATGGAAATTACAAATTTGATACAGAAAAAGCAGTTGAACTTGGCTTCACAGAAAAAGAAGCACTTGCACTTGAACAATTTTTCTCCGCTGTTTCTCTCAAGATTCACATTCTTCAAGCAGCCATTGTGCTACAAGATGATGTGTACAGCTATGATAAAGACGCAGCGCTACAAGCAGGTGCAACGCCACTGCAAGCTGACGTTTATGAAAAACTCTTCAGTGCCCTGTCACAAGAACAGCTTGCCGCTATTTACGATATGATTCATCCCCAGGCTTAATGTGAAAAAGCGCTTGCCGGAATCGGACAAGCGCTTTTTTTTATATCAGCAGTTTGATGATCAGCATCACGGCAACCGCCGCTCCAAACCAGCAGGCGGCTTTCATAATCAGTAATCCATAGTACCTCTGTTTAAAACGCAGTTCTTCTTCCGGCAGAAAAGCCTCCTCAACGGCCTGTTCGCTTTCCAATTCAAATGGCTCAGCCATCGTGTCATACATGTCTCTGCAGCTGCTGCACATTTTTAAATGCTCTTCTATAACGTGTTCCGTTTCTCTTTTACAATCACCTTCAAGATACAGAGGAAGCAGGTCTCTTACTAGAAAGCAGATCATATCCGCTCCTCCTCTCTACTTTTCGTCATGTTTTTCTTTAGCTCTAATCTAGCCCGGTGCAATGTGGTTTTCACCTTAGAAAGACTCCAACCTAATATCTCAGCGATTTCTTCATAAGAAAGCTCTTGGAATTCTCTTAAAATCAAAACGGATTGATGCTGATTATTTAACTTCAGGAGCTCCTGCCGCATTGTTTCGCTTTTCACCGTCCGTGACAGATACTGTTCAGGCTGCTCATAAGTTGTTTGCGTTAACCCTTCATTTTTGCTGATATCAGTAAATTGGTATTTGACATCCCTGCGGTACCAATTGATAAAGGTATGATGCGCAATGGTGTAGAGCCATGTTCTGATGGAAGAATGCCCCCTAAACGAAGCCAGACCGTTAAGAGCTTTCACAAACGTGTCCTGCGCTAAGTCCTTGGCTGTTTCAAGATGATGAGTCCTTCTGAATAAATAATTTAAAATTCCTTGATAATACTGTCGATACAAGTCCTCAATGGAATCCCTATGCTTCATTAAAAGTAAAACCACACCGTCATCCAAATGGCCAATAAAATGAAACAGATATACATGGAAGACAGGTATACTTTCATATATCTGATTTGGCTTTCTTCTTCAGCACCGGGACTTCTCTTTAAACAAGTATTACTCTTTAAGTCTTCCGCATTCTTTTGGAATTGGGATTCATGCTGTTTCATCCATTCCATTGATTCATCCTCTAGCTCTCCTTCTTTATACAGGTCGTATAGGTCTACAAAAACAGACTCTTTTTCTTTATGATTCATAAAGACTTTTCACCTCTTGTGTTTCTCCATCCACTACATAGGCATCATGGCGATTTGAACCAAACGGCTGAATAATGATCAGCCATGCATAATGCCGTTCATCCCCTCTTTGAACGATAATCGGGCGCATACGCTTTTTGTAAATGACATCCTGATATAGAGAAGCTACTTTTTCGTAAGCCAATGTTCCATTACGATACGTATAGGGGAATGACTGATCAGGTGTATCGCTGTATACATAAACGTTTAGCTGACCTTGATCTTCAAAAAACTCATATATTTTAGAAGAATCAGTATACATCACCATGTCACCCTGACTGCTTTTTTTCTTCTTTTCTGATTCACGAGCATCGAAGATCGATAATATCTGATGCTGCAGCCGGCTGTTAGCCATTGAGATATTCTTTTTCATCGGAAGCGAAAGACTATGTAAACAACCGGATTCGCCCTCAAATTCCAAAACAATTCCACCTTTTGTTTCAACTCTCACCATGCTTCCGAGCAGGCTATTGCTTTCAATATCAGTGATCTGATAAGGCTGTTTTGAGATGTTCAGTGCTGTAAACATTTGTTCCACTTTGTCGTGAATGTTTTGTTCTGTTATATGAACATGCAGAAGAGAGTCAAGCCGATAAATCGAAGGATCTTCACTAAAACCCATTAAGGTTTCCTTTTCCCAATAAAATACCGCGCCATCATCAGCATGATCTTTTTTATGAAGTTGATTTTTCAGGTAAATACGTACGACTGTCTGGCCGTCTTCTTGAGATACCTTTGTTTCGATATGATCCTTATGTAACACACGTCCGTGTCGCTCAAGGAAAGCGATGGACTTTCGCTTGTACTCCTGATTCGTTAGCTTTTTCCCATGCGCTTTTTGTAAGTATTCATAATTACGAATCAGCTGCGATACTTCATCTACCTCAGCTTTATAACCTTTGCTTTCAAATGAGTAGAAATAATGCACATCCATGTTTGTATCGTGCAAATAAAGTGTTTCATCCGTAGGAAAAAATGACTTTAGTATCTGTTCCGCTTTTTCTGATGAAATGTGCTCCCCGACAAAATTGAATGAATCATGGACATTTGCTGGCTTTGATAAAGCGAAAGCAGCCGTTCCTATGTTATATATTAGATTTAACAGCAGGACAAAAAACACCATGACAGCCATCGTCACCCACTTATTCACACGCACATAAACCTTTCCTGACTTTTGGAACAGATGACAGCTCATCAAAAATCCCGCCATTGCCAAATAAATCGTATATGGCATTACTGCACCATAATCTTTTGAGATTTGATTGGGATATGGCGCAAGCAGCAAGACAAGCAGTCCGATAATCAGCGTATAAAATAGGCCTAGTAAAATCTTATTTGTTCTCCAATACAGCTTGAAAAACACTACATTCAACGCAATGGGAAGAGTGATGATGAAAAACAGAAACACGAATGCAATTGGCTCGACTCCATCCGGATTTTCCTTCCAATACGTAAAGAAACTGAATATCATTTGTACGATTGGCAAACTGACAACGGCAAGGTCGAACGTATAAAACTTACCCTTTCCGCCATGATCACGCGGCATCAGCATATAGTGAAAAGCCGTCAGCAGCACATATCCGTATAACAAAAAATGCAGCAGCGGCAGCAGTTCTTTTCCGTCCTCTCTTAAGTAAGCGCTGGTGAAGTTTGTTGATTGCACCTGGTGAATAAGTTCAACAGACACTCCCGCCAGCAGCACAATCCGCAACATAACACCCGCCAAGAACATTGTGCGCTGCCGGTTTATTTTGGGATGATGCACCAAAAGATATAAGCCCGCCAGAACAACAATTGACCATTGAATCAGCAGGGTGCTTTGTCTGCTTAATATAAAATAACGTTCGAAATGCAATACATAATGACTGAATAACTCCAACACGAACAACAATCCTTTACTTCTTATTAAGGCCTCATTCGGTTAGACAGCGGACTTTTCAAAAAGTTTCAAGATGAAACAAAAATATCTCATCTTCCCCTTGATATGAAAAAAACATAACTCTTGAATGAACCACCACATGACACTTGACTCATCTTGATATTATTCAACAAAAACAAACACAGGACAATACTATCAATTTTGTCTAGTTATGTTAGTTTTTGTTGAGTATTCCAGAATGCTAGTTTAATATAACAATATAAAGTTTTCAGTATTTTCAAAAAGGGGGATTTATTGTGGGTTTAGGTAAGAAATTGTCTGTTGCTGTCGCTGCTTCGTTTATGAGTTTATCAATCAGCCTGCCAGGTGTTCAGGCTGCTGAAGGTCATCAGCTTAAAGAGAATCAAACAAATTTCCTCTCCAAAAATGCGATTGCGCAATCAGAACTCTCTGCACCAAATGACAAGGCTGTCAAGCAGTTTTTGAAAAAGAACAGCAACATTTTTAAAGGTGACCCTTCCAAAAGGCTGAAGCTTGTTGAAAGCACGACTGATGCCCTTGGATACAAGCACTTTCGATATGCGCCTGTCGTTAACGGAGTGCCAATTAAAGATTCGCAAGTAATCGTTCACGTCGATAAATCCGATAATGTCTATGCGGTCAATGGTGAATTACACAATCAATCTGCTGCAAAAACAGATAACAGCCAAAAAGTCTCTTCTGAAAAAGCGCTGGCACTCGCTTTCAAAGCTATCGGCAAATCACCAGACGCTGTTTCTAACGGAGCGGCCAAAAACAGCAATAAAGCCGAATTGAAAGCGATAGAAACAAAGGACGGCAGCTATCGTCTTGCTTACGACGTGACGATTCGCTATGTCGAGCCTGAACCTGCAAACTGGGAAGTCTTAGTTGACGCCGAAACAGGCAGCATTTTAAAACAGCAAAATAAAGTAGAACATGCCGCCGCCACTGGAAGCGGAACAACTCTAAAGGGCGCAACTGTTCCTTTGAACATCTCTTATGAAGGCGGAAAATATGTTCTAAGAGATCTTTCAAAACCAACAGGCACCCAAATCATCACATATGATTTGCAAAACAGACAAAGCCGCCTTCCGGGCACGCTTGTCTCAAGCACAACGAAAACATTTACATCTTCATCACAGCGGGCAGCCGTTGACGCACACTATAACCTCGGTAAAGTGTATGATTATTTTTATTCAAACTTTAAACGAAACAGCTATGATAACAAAGGCAGTAAAATCGTTTCTTCCGTTCACTACGGCACTCAATACAATAACGCTGCATGGACAGGAGACCAGATGATTTACGGTGATGGCGACGGTTCATTCTTCTCTCCGCTTTCCGGCTCATTAGATGTGACAGCGCATGAAATGACACATGGCGTCACCCAAGAAACAGCCAACTTGATTTATGAAAATCAGCCAGGTGCATTAAACGAGTCTTTCTCTGACGTATTCGGGTATTTTAACGATACAGAAGACTGGGACATCGGTGAAGACATTACGGTCAGCCAGCCTGCTCTTCGCAGCCTGTCCAACCCTACAAAATACAACCAGCCTGACAATTACGCCAATTACAGAAACCTTCCAAACACAGATGAAGGCGATTATGGCGGTGTACACACAAACAGCGGAATTCCAAACAAAGCCGCTTACAACACCATCACAAAACTTGGTGTATCTAAATCACAGCAAATCTATTACCGTGCGTTAACAACGTACCTCACGCCTTCTTCCACGTTCAAAGATGCCAAGGCAGCTCTCATTCAGTCTGCCCGTGACCTCTACGGCTCAACTGATGCCGCTAAAGTTGAAGCAGCCTGGAATGCTGTTGGATTGTAATATTAGAAAAAGCCTGAGATTTCTCAGGCTTTTTTTTCGTTATATATCTTGATTACTCTCTTCAGCAGCAATGACGAAAAGATGCTGCCATGAGACAGAAACGGCTTCTGATTTGCAAAAAGAGGGATGCAGCCGCAAGTGCGCATTTTATAAAAGCTAATGATTCAGTCCACATAATTGATAGACGAATTCTGCTACAGGTCACGTGGCTATGTGAAGGATCGCGCGTCCAGTTAAGAGCAAAAACATTGACAAAAAAATTTATTTGTGCTAAAATTTACTATTAATATATTTGTATGTATAATAAGATTCTCCTGGCCAGGGGAATCTTATTTTTTGTGGAGGATCATTTCATGAGGAAAAATGAGTCCAGCTTAACGTCTCTAATTTCAGCTTTTGCCCGTGCATATCACAGCCGATATGACACACCTCTTATTTTTGATGATTTTATCGCAAAAGATCTCATTAACGAAAAAGAGTTTATCGACATCAGTAAAAATATGATTCAAGGAATATCGTTTTTCAACAAAGAGATCGCCGAACGTCTTCAAAATGATCCTGAAAAAATATTAAAATGGGTTGCACAAATCCAGCTGTCTCCCACGCCCCTAGCACGTGCTTCTTATTGTGAAAAAGTCTTGCACAACGAAATAATCCTGGGGACAAAACAGTATGTCATTCTTGGAGCGGGGCTGGATACTTTCTGCTTTCGGCATCCAGAATTAGAAAACAGCTTACAGGTTTTCGAGGTTGACCATCCGGCTACACAGCAATTCAAAAAAAATAAGCTGAAGGATGCAAATCTGACAATTCCGGGTCATCTTCATTTTGTTCCTATGGATTTCACCAAAACGTTTTCGTATGATCCTCTCTTAGATGAAGGATTTAAGAACACAAAAACATTCTTCAGCCTTCTCGGAGTGTCTTATTATGTAACACGGGAAGAAAATGCAAGCTTGATCAGCAATTTATTTTCTTATGTCCCGCCTGGAAGCTCTATTGTTTTTGATTATGCGGACGAAACACTTTTTACAGCAAAAGGGACGTCAAATCGAGTTGAAGCTATGGTGAAGATGGCTGCCGCAAGCGGGGAACCGATGAAATCATGTTTCACTTATCAAGAGATTGAACATCTGTTAGAGTCATCTGGTTTACTGATCTATGAACATCTATCACCAGACGACATTAATGACCTTTTCTTTAGTAATCGAAAAGACAATTTGTCAGCGTTTGAAACGATTCATTATATTCATGCGGTAAAAAAATAATTTTCAAATTATCAGAAGCCTCTCAATGTTTGAGAGGCTTTTATTGAATCCGCATGCAGCAAATAAGCTGCCGTTATCATACGGCAGCTTCTGCTAAAGGCTTCACCAAGATCATAAATGATTTGCCTTTCTCATCTTTTTCCGTTTTCAGCTGTTCAAAGCCGCATTGGCTTAAAAACAGTATCCATTCACTGCGCTCAATGGGAACTCCCGCAAACATCGCTTTATGTTTCGCTCTAAGCAATTTGCTGATCTGTTCAATGATCATCTTCGCATGTCCCTTTTTTTCTTCAACCGGGTCAATCAGGACCGTTCCGAGCCACGGCTTACTGTTTGAAGGAGACCACTCGAGATGGTAGCTGACGGCAACAGGCATACCGTCTTTTTCCCATACAAGCCATGAACCGTTGTACATGGAGTAGGAAATGATATAGTCTTCTGCATCTTTATCTCCAAACTCCTCCTCTTTCCATACAGGATGAGCCTCCGCGAGCTTTTCTAACAAGCTGAGATCATCCTGCTCAAATGGCCTACTTCCGAGCATGAAGATACTCTTCAAATATCGTTTTATGTATAGATGGGTTTCCGGCTAGCACACTGTGGTTTTCTAAAAAGGTAAACGGCTCTCCTTCAATGGTCGTATAGGTACCTCCTACTTCATTTAACAGCACACAGCCGGCTGCGTAGTCCCATGGCGCAAGCCGCATCGTGATGTAAGCATCTATTCTTCCTGCCGCGACATTTGCCAGCTCTAAAGCGGCAGAACCGTAGGAGCGTGTGCCTCTGACTCTTTTCACAAGTGGCGCTAACACACTTTGATCAATTCTTCTGTTTTCCGTTACCCATGTTGCATTAATGGCAAGAATCGCTTCTTCAATGACGGTTTCTTTTAATGGAGCCAGCTTCGTTTCATTCATATAAGCTCCTCTGCCGCTAAATGCGTGATACAGCTCATCGTGCACCACATCATAAATTAAACCGATTTTCCCTTCACCGTTTTCAAAAATCCCAATGGAAATCGCAAAATTTCTTTGCTGGTGCACAAAATTCATCGTCCCATCAATCGGATCAATAATCCATACGACTCCCTCAAGTGAGTGGATTTTGTCTCCTTGCCCCTCTTCACCGAGTATCCGATGTCCCGGAAATGTTTCTTGAATTCGATCAATGAAAAACTTTTCGGTTTCTTTGTCAATATTGGTGACTAAATCATTCGGATTTGATTTCGTTTCAATTGTTAGGCTTTCATGCATGGATTGTTTAATTCTCGCGCCTGCTTCTCTTATCCATTTCTTTGCAATCTCATCAATTTCCGTCCAATTTGTCATTCGTTCGTACCTCTCTTCTATGTAGACCTTTTATTTTATAGGATACTGATAACGGCAATGAAAAAGCAAGGAAAATGAAAAATATCCCTTCTCACGTAAAAACGAACCATTCATGCGGTTCGTTTTCACTATCGCTTTTTTACCCGTTAAGACGAATCCATTCTTTTCTAAGTCGCTCAAGTTTGTTTTTGCTTTGTTCAATCTGCTCTTCATTTTCTTTCTGCATTGCTTCATATAGGGTTGCCAATTCATAATCAACCTCTAGTCTCCAGACAGCAACACGATTGTTTTTCTCTTCCTTAAATCCCTCTTTTACAACTTGCCTCATTGTCTTTCGCCCCTTCCAGAGATCATTTGTTTGTAAAAAAGCATCCCATTTTGCCATTCAACAATGATTACTTCTTATATCGTATGATTGTTCTATTTACGCGCAACATGATTCTGAAAATTGTGTGTTTACCTACTCATTTATTACCACATTTCCCCTTACTTCAAACGCGCTCAATCTTTTTGAAACTCGTATGAACTGTGATAAAATATGTATACTTAGCATGAAGGAGGAAAATCATGACACAAATGCGTTTCACTGAAGAAGACTTTAACACATTTACAATAGAAGGCTTAGACGCGCGCATGGAAGTATTAAAAGAGACGGTCCGTCCGAAGCTTACAGCTCTAGGCGAACATTTTGCCCCAACTTTATCAGCTTTAACCGGAGATGAAATGTTTCCGCATGTGGCAAAGCACGCAAGAAGATCCGTCAATCCCCCGGCTGACAGCTGGGTGGCGTTCGCAAACAGCAAAAGAGGCTATAAAAAACTGCCGCATTTCCAAATTGGTTTATGGGAAAGCCACGTCTTTGTATGGTTCGCGATTATTTATGAATCCCCTATCAAAGAAGAATACGGCAAATTGCTTGAAGTGAACCAAGAAACCATTACGAAAAATATCCCTGACAGCTTCGTTTGGTCTGCAGATCACACAAAACCGGGAGTACATAAACAGTCTGAAATGGACAAGGAGCAGCTGAAGACACTGTTTGAGCGTTTGCAGACTGTAAAGAAAGCCGAGCTGTTATGCGGCATCCAGCTCCAAAAAGAAGAAGTGCTGAATATGAATAACCAGGAATTCCTTCAGCGTATCGACGATGCCTTTAAGCAGCTTGCTTTTCTGTACCGTCTCACCCAAAAAGTATCACAAGCATAAAAAAGAGCCGGGACATCCCCGGCTCTTTTTCCTACATCTTAATCTTCGCGTGATCAGATTCTCTCGCCTGTTTGACCGTGCGATAAGGAGAATATGTACTTTGTTCCTCAAACTCGCCGCATAGCTTTTTTTCCTCGGCCTTCCCCGGTACAATTTCCTTGAAACGGCGGTAAGCTTTAAGCAGTTCTTCACGATCCGCCCCTTTTTCATATGCAAGCTCAACCTGCTGGAAAAATGCAATCACATCCACTGCTTCTTCGGTTGTCCAATCTTCATTCATCGGATATTGATACTCCATTTTCTTCACTCCTTGTAGATTTACTTCCCTTAAGAGAAAGCATCTTCATTTGATCATAAATTGTTCTTTACATTCTTTCAAGTTCATAATATAATTCATTTGTTTTACGTCTAAAAAACGGTTGAGAAACTGATTTTAATACACACTATTATGCATAGGTATGATTACAAAGGTGGGAAAACAATTGTCGCAACATGAAACACCCTTATATACAGGACTGAAAAAGCATGCAAGCAGACAGCCTGTTCAATTCCACATTCCCGGCCACAAAAAAGGGGCAGGAATGGACCCAGAATTCAGACAATTTATCGGTGAAAACGCGTTAAGCATAGATTTGATTAACATTGAACCATTAGACGATCTGCACGCGCCAAAAGGCATTATTAAACAAGCACAAGATCTGGCTGCTGAAGCATTTGGCGCGGATCACACATTTTTTTCTGTTCAAGGAACAAGCGGCGCCATTATGACAATGGTAATGGCTGTTTGCGGACCTGGCGATAAAATTATTATTCCAAGAAATGTTCATAAATCAATTATGACAGCTATTGTATTTTCCGGAGCGGTTCCAATTTTTATTCATCCTGAAATTGACAATGAATTGGGCATCTCCCACGGCATTACACTTGAATCTGCTAAACGGGCGCTTACTGAACATCCGGATGCAAAAGGGCTTCTCGTCATCAACCCGACATATTTCGGTGTTGCAGCCGACTTAAAAAGCATCGTAGAACTCGCTCATTCGTTTGATGTGCCAGTGCTTGTGGATGAAGCACACGGCGTTCACATTCATTTTCACGACGAATTGCCGCTATCGGCTATGCAGGCAGGAGCGGACATAGCAGCGACAAGTGTACACAAGCTGGGCGGATCACTCACGCAAAGTTCGATTTTAAACATGAGAGAGGGCCTTGTATCAAAAGACAGAGTGCAATCCATCCTGAGCATGCTGACAACTACGTCAACTTCTTACTTGCTTCTCGCTTCTTTGGATGTTGCCAGAAAACGCCTTGCAACAGAAGGCCGCCAGCTTGCTGAGGAAACACTCAAGCTTGCCAATCAGACGAGAGATCGCCTCAACCAGATTGAAGGCATTTATTGTGTCGGTTCTGAGATTCTTGGGTCGAAAGCAGCTTACAGCTATGATCCGACAAAATTGATTATCTCTGTGAAAAGTCTTGGCCTGACAGGACATGACGTGGAAAAATGGCTTCGTGAATCCTTTAATATTGAGGTTGAGCTTTCTGATCTGTACAATATTTTGTGTATTTTCACTCCTGGCGACAGCCAAAACGATGCAGACCGGCTTGTAGAGGCTTTAACTGAGATCGCACAGCAAATGTCAGAACAAGATGTAACACATCAGCAAACTGAGGTTCTGCTTCCTGCAATACCTTTATTGGCAATGACTCCGCGTGATGCTTTCTATGCAAATACGGAAGTCATTCCATTAAAAGAATCATCCGGACGGATTATCGCTGAATTTGTCATGGTATATCCGCCTGGTATTCCAATCTTCATTCCAGGAGAAATTATTACAGAAGAAAACATCAGCTACATTTTTAAAAACCTTGACGCAGGCCTCCCTGTTCAAGGACCTGAGGACTCGACTTTACATATGATCCGGGTCATCAAAGAACAAAAAGCAATTCAATAAAAAATAAAAAGCATGCGGCTTTAAGCCGCATGCTTTTTTTACTCTTCATCAACAGGACATTGACATTGTCCGCAGCATGTTCCGTATAATGTTGTCACTTTCTCATCTTCAAAGTAATGAATGGCTTCGTTGCAATCTTGGCAAACAATCGTACCCATCTCTTATTCCCCATTTCTTTGAAATTTGAAAACGCTTAATTTCTTTTGTTGTTATTATATTAATATGTCACATTTAAAATGTCAACAACAAACTGTATAACACATTTGATTTTATCTCATCATATACACCTTGTTTTTCCATTTTCCCTCATACAATATCTTCTTCATACGAAGCTTTACTCGATATATATGCCACAGCACATAATGTAATTTCACGTTTTCTTGAACTTTCATCCAAGAATGCAGCAAAAAATTCAATATACCCCAGGTTGCTATTTTAAACGATTGATATAATATGTAATCTCACTTTAAAAACGGTTTCAATTATATAACAATTAGGTAACAAGAAGCAGATTAAGCCGCCTCTCGTGATAAACTAAAGCTAGTTAACTACTGTTTATACAGAGGAGAAGATAGATGCGATATCGCGCGGTATTCCCCATGCTGATAATAGTATTTGCTTTATCGGGCTGTACGCTTTCCACCATCAATCCGATGAAAAAAAGCCGGATTGACAACATTCATCATACACAAATCCTGTTTTTTTCTGATGAGAACCAAATAGACCAGGAAGCGCCTTATTACGATGCACTGCTTGATTTAGAAAAAGATTATCCCGAGCAAATAGATAAAATGAAGGTCTATGATAAAAAAGAAGGCTGGGAAGATGAGATTGAAACTGTCCCTACTCTTATGGTTGTTGATCAGCGCCATGTCGTGGTTAAAATCGAGGGATGTGTGAAAAAGAAAGAAGACATCATTAAACCATTACAGCATGTGCTGTCAAAATAAAAAAACAGCCCCGCTTTGAGCGAGGGCTGTTTTTGATATGAAAATTATTTTACGATGTGAATCGGACTTCCGATTGCCACTTCAGCAGCTTCCATTGTGATTTCGCCCAATGTTGGGTGAGCGTGAATTGTCATCGCGATATCTTCAGCAGTCATGCCGCCTTCAATCGCTAAGCTTAATTCAGAAATCATATCAGAAGCACTTGCTCCGGCGATTTGTGCACCGATCACAAGACCGTCCTCTTTACGAGTGATCAGCTTCATGAAGCCGTCTGTTTCGTTAAGAGAAAGCGCGCGGCCGTTTGCTGCAAATGGGAATTTAGCAGCAACAATGTCAAGACCTTCTTCTTTCGCCTGTGCTTCAGTGTAACCAACTGATGCAAGTTCAGGCTCAGAGAAAACAACCGCAGGAATACCAAGGTAATCGATTTCTGCAGGCTCTCCAGCGATAGCTTCTGCAGCGATTTTACCTTCGTAAGATGCTTTATGAGCAAGCGGCGGTCCTTCGATGATATCACCGATTGCATAAATGTTAGGTACGTTTGTGCGGCACTGTTTGTCAGTTTTCACGATACCGCGGTCCGTCATTTCGATACCGACTTGCTCAAGACCAAGCTCATCAGTGTTTGGACGGCGTCCTACTGTAATCAATACGTAATCAGCATCAACAGTTTTTTCTTCGCCTTTTACTTCGAAAGTAACTGTTACGCCGTCTGGTCTTTCTTCAACGCCTTTAGCCATCGCGTTTGTATGGATTTCAACGTTGCCTTTTTTCTTCAGTCTGCGTGTAACAAGAGAACTCATTTGTTTTTCGAAGCCAGGAAGAATTTCATCTCCGCCTTCAAGAATAACAAGTTCAGTACCGAAGTTAGCATACGCAGTTCCAAGTTCAGTTCCGATGTATCCGCCGCCGATAACAACGAGCTTTTTAGGAATTTCTTTAAGAGCCAAAGCGCCAGTTGAATTCAGGACACGCTCACTATATTTGAAGTTTGGCAATTCGATAGGACGAGATCCAGTAGCGATGATTGCGTTTTTGAACGTGTATGTTTGAGCAGAGTTCTCATCCATAACACGAACTGAATTGCTGTCTACAAAGTAAGCTTCACCTTTTACAACATCTACTTTGTTGCCTTTAAGAAGACCTGCTACACCGCCAGTAAGCTTGTTGACAACAGAAGCTTTCCATTCTTGAACTTTTGTGAAATCAACTGTTACATTCTCAGCAGTGATTCCCATGTCATCAGAATGTTTTGCATTCTCATAACGGTGACCTGCATTGATCAGCGCTTTTGAAGGGATACATCCAACGTTCAGACAAACGCCTCCAAGAGTTGCTTTTTCAACGACTGTTACTTTTTGTCCAAGCTGTGCAGCGCGGATGGCAGCTACATAGCCGCCAGGTCCCGCACCAATTACAAGAGTATCTGTTTCAATAGGGAAATCTCCTACTACCATAACATTACGCCTCCATTAAAATTAATTGTGGATCGTTCAGTAAACGCTTGATGTGATTTAATGCATTTTGCGCAGTTGCTCCGTCGATCATACGGTGGTCGAAGCTGAGAGAAAGAGCTAAGACTGGAGCTGCTACGATTTCGCCATCACGAACAATCGCTTTTTCTGCAATGCGTCCGATACCAAGAATCGCAACTTCTGGATGGTTGATAACCGGAGTGAACCATTGTCCGCCGGCAGAACCGATGTTTGTAATTGTGCAAGATGCGCCTTTCATTTCAGCTGGAGCAAGCTTGCCTTCACGAGCTTTTGTTGCAAGGCCATTGATTTCATCAGAAATTTCAAAGACAGATTTACGATCTGCATTTTTCACAACCGGTACAAGCAAGCCTTTTTCAGTGTCAGCAGCGATACCGATGTTGAAGTAATGTTTTTGGATGACTTCATCTGTTTTATCGTCAATTGACGTGTTTAAAACAGGGAATTTTTTCAGTGCAGATGTAAGAGCTTTTACAACGTAAGGCAAGTAAGTCAGCTTGATTCCTTGATCAGCAGCAACCTGTTTGAACTGTTTACGATGTGCAACAAGGTTTGTTACGTCCACTTCGTCCATTAACGTTACGTGAGGAGCAGTGTGTTTAGAGTTAACCATCGCTTTTGCAATTGCTTTACGGATACCGCTCATTTTTTCGCGTGTTTCTGGGAATTCGCCCTCTGGAGCTGGTGCAGCAGCCGGTTTAGCAGCTGTTTCTTGTGGTGCAGCTGTTTCTTGCGGTGCAGCTTCTTGCGCTCCTCCGTTTACAAAGCTGTCGATATCTTCTTTTACAACACGTCCGTTGTTGCCTGAACCAGTAACCTTACGGATGTCTACGCCTTTTTCACGAGCATATTTACGTACGGAAGGCATAGCGATCACGCGTTTGTTCGGGTCAACTTCAGCTTGATCCTGCTGTCCTGCGCCAGTAGCTTTTGCAGGCTCTTGAGCTTGCTCTTCTTTCGCAACGTCTTGTCCAGCTTCTGCAGTTGACTGAACTTGTGCTTCAGTTTTCGCATCGTCAGACTCGTCGCTGCCTTTAAATTGAAGATCTTCGTAACCAGGTGCATCAAACGTAATAATCGTTTGTCCAACAGTTGCAACCGTTCCCTCTTCAACTTTTAATTCTAATACTTTTCCTTTAACAGGTGAAGGAATTTCTACTACTGCTTTATCATTTTGGACTTCAGCCAGTACATCATCTTCGTCTACCTCGTCGTTAGGCTTGACAAACCATTTTACGATTTCGCCTTCGTGGATACCTTCCCCGATATCTGGAAGTTTAAATTCAAATGCCACAGTTCTCGACCTCCTAGTTTGATTAAGCAATTTTAAAGTTTACATCGTAAGCATTGAAAACAGATATATAATAGAGGGAAAAGTTCATCTTCCCTCTCGATTATGCAGTTTGATTAAAATTCAAGCACTTTTCTTGCTGTTTCAAGAACGTCTTTATGGTTTGGAAGCCATACGCTCTCCGCTTGAGAGAAAGGAAATACTGTATCTGGCGCTGCAACGCGAAGTACAGGTGCTTCCAAGCTCAGGATCGCACGGTCATTAATTTCTGCAACTACGTTTGCAGCAATACCGGCTTGTTTTTGTGCCTCTTGAACGACAATCGCGCGTCCTGTTTTTTCTACAGAAGCGATAATTGTATCGATATCAAGTGGGCTTACTGTACGAAGGTCGACAACTTCAGCAGAAATGCCGTCTTTTTCAAGCTCCTCAGCAGCTTTTAATGATTCATGAACCATTGCGCCGTAAGTGATGATTGAAAGATCAGTACCTTCACGTTTCACGTCAGCTTTTCCAAGCTCAATTGTGTATTCTTCTTCAGGAACTTCCTGACGGAAAGAACGGTAAAGCTTCATATGCTCTAAGAAGACAACAGGATCATTGTCTCTGATCGCAGAAATTAAAAGTCCTTTGGCATCGTAAGGAGTTGATGGAATAACAACTTTGATACCAGGCTGTTGTGCAACAAGACCTTCCAAGCTGTCAGCGTGAAGTTCAGGAGTATGAACACCGCCGCCGAATGGAGAACGAATTGTTACAGGTGAAGTCCAGCGTCCGCCAGAACGGTAGCGCATACGAGCCATTTGGCCAGAAACTGAATCCATTACTTCATAAACAAATCCGAAGAATTGGATTTCCATTACCGGACGGAAGCCGTTTAAGCCTAAACCAAGGGCAAGACCGCCGATACCAGATTCAGCAAGTGGCGTGTCAAACACACGGTCTTCACCGAATTCTTTTTGCAATCCTTCTGTCGCACGGAATACGCCGCCGTTTACACCAACGTCTTCTCCGAAAACTAAGACATTTTCGTCATTTTTCAGTTCTGTGCGTAACGCATCCGTGATTGCTTGAATCATTGTCATTTGCGCCATGGCTTACTTCGACTCCTTCTGTGTATAAATTTCAAATTGCTCCTCAAGGTTGTGAGGCATTTTTTCGTACATGATTTTCATTAAATCAGTTACTTTTTGCTTCGGTTCAGCATCAGCTTTTTTGATCGCTTGCTTAATTTCTTCTTTCGCATCCTCAATCACTTTTGCTTCTTCTTCTTCAGACCATAAGCCTTTGTTTTCAAGGAACGCACGGAAACGTACAAGCGGATCTTTTTGTTCCCACTCATTTTCGATTTCTTTTGTACGATATTTAGTAGGATCGTCACCAGCCATTGTGTGCGGGCCATAACGGAATGTAAGTGTTTCAATTAGTGTTGGACCTTCGCCGTTGATTGCGCGCTCGCGTGCTTCAGCAGTTGCTGCGTATACAGCAAGCGGATCCATTCCGTCTACTTGTACGCCGACAATACCGGCAGCTACAGCTTTTTGTGCAATTGTTTCAGCTGCAGATTGTTTTTCAACAGGAGTTGAAATCGCGTAACGGTTGTTTTGCACCACGAAGATTGCAGGTGCTTTATAAGCTCCAGCAAAGTTAATTCCTTCGTAGAAGTCCCCTTGAGAAGCTCCGCCGTCACCAGTGTAAGTGATTGCGACAGCTTTCTTACCGCGTTTTTTAAGACCTAGCGCAACACCGGCAGTTTGAATGTATTGAGCACCGATAATGATTTGTGGAGAAAGGGCATTCACATCATCAGGCATTTGGTTTCCTCTGAAATGTCCGCGAGAGAAAAGAAACGCTTGATATAATGGAAGGCCGTGCCAAATTAACTGAGGCACATCACGGTATCCAGGAAGAACAAAGTCTTCTTTTTCAAGCGCGAAATGCGTTGCAATCTGAGAAGCTTCTTGACCCGCAGTAGGAGCGTAAAATCCGAGACGTCCTTGACGGTTTAATGAGATAGAGCGTTGGTCAAGCACACGCGTAAATACCATGCGGCGCATTAGCTCTTTTAATTGATCATCAGTTAAATCAGGCATCGCCGCTTCATTCACGACTTCTCCCTTTTCATTTAAAATTTGGAACGTTTCGAACTGCTTTTTAATGGCATCAAATTGCTTCTTACTGTCAACGATAGCTTTTTTCGTTTTTGCAGCCATACTAAGTCACCTCTTCCTTTCTTTTAAACAGTCATTAGACGTGCATTCCTTTTATACATACAAACTTAGGGTACCCTAAAGTATCAGCAGTAAGTCGTATTATATTTTAGCCGATCCCCAGTTTGCCAAAACCTTTTATGTAGGATAGTTACACTCTGCTTTGAACTGTATTATTTCGAAGTTGTAAAAAACTAATACAACACCGCTTAACATGGATTAGTTTACACCAAATAAAGAAGAACCGTCAATCGTTTTCATCGCTGATTTTCAATAAATGTATTCGCTTTACATTTTCAGCAAAAAAACAGATGCCAACCGCACCCAAAACTGTACTAGTATACCTTACTATGCTGTACTACAATAGAAATGAAAATTTTGAACGAAATCTGTATCGCATTATATTCAAAAAAAGAGCTGATCGAGTCAGCTCTTTTTCACACGATAGTTTGCAGCATCATATAAATCTTCCCGGGCTTTATTATATTTTTCGGTTTGTTCATTAAATTCTCCGCTATATTTAAGGATCTTTTCATAAGAAGCATTGACTTTATCGATCTGCTGATCCAGATCATCTCTTGTCAAGTCTTTGTCTTTCAGCTGCATATACAGTTTTTTATTAAGCTCAAGCGCTTTTTTATACTCTTTATACATGGTGCCATATGATGTATATCTTTTCTCCATATGGTTTGCTGCGGCATCGGCCTTTTCTTTTATGTCTTTTTCCTTAATATGTTCCGCTGACGTTTTTGCTTCCTCAAATTCTGTTTCCGATTTTTTCATGCTGTCATTTTCAAGCTTTAGGTGTTCTTCGCGCTTGCTGACATTTTCAAGCGCCTTATTAGATAAAGCAACAATTTTTTTATAATCATCCATATTGAGCTTCATAACACTATCGTAAAGCTGATTTTCTTTGGCCTCTAATTCTTTGAGTGTGTTTTGTTCTTCTTGAAACGGCTTTTCCGATTCCGCGGCTTTTTCTAATGAATGATGAAGTGAATCAACCGGGTCCTGTCCCATGCATCCTGTTAATATCAGTGCCATGGCACAAAAAGCTCCGATCTTGATTCCAGGCCGCCGTTTTATAGCGTCTTTCACGTTAAATCCCCCAATCTTGACAATTTCTACTATAGAATCCATGGGGACATTTGGCAATAGCCGTGCTGTATAAATGCAATACTGAAATTAAATCAAAAAAGTGAAAAATCAGGACAGATGACCATACAACTTTTTTGTTTTTACATAGGTTATATTAGACGCTATGCCTACTTATAAAGGCTCTGGCGTAATTAAAAGAGGAGGTTATGTAATATGTATGGATATGGTTACGGCGGAGGCTGCTGCAGTTATGGTGGTTACGGATATGGTGGCTGCGGATATGGCTACGGCCGCACCTTTGCGCTAATCGTTGTTTTATTCATTCTGTTAATCATTGTCGGAGCTGCTTATTTAGGCGGAGGCTGTTGCTAACCACACAGCATGAAATTGACCAGCCATATACGGCTGGTCATTCGTTTCGTTGCACCTTTGTGAAGAAATCCGATATAATTTACATATTAAGCTTTAGGAGTGAAGTTTCTTGATTACTATGGAAAACATCGTACGTGACGGCCATCCAGCCCTCAGAGAGACTGCCGAACCTGTTGAGCTGCCTCCAACTGATGCAGAAAAACAGCAGCTGGCCGACATGATCGAATTTGTTAAAAACAGCCAAAATCCGGAATTAGCCGAAAAATACAAGCTGCGCCCTGGCGTAGGACTCGCAGCTCCTCAAATTAATATCAAAAAACGAATGATCGCCGTTCATGCGGAAGATGCTTCCGGTAAACTATACAGCTATGCTCTGTTTAATCCTAAGATCGTCAGCCATTCAGTTGAAAAAAGCTACTTAACAAGCGGCGAGGGCTGCCTCTCTGTAGATGAAGCGATTCCCGGTTATGTTCCCCGCTATGCTCGCATCAGAGTAAAAGGAACAACACTAGAAGGCGAAAATATTGATATTCGTTTAAAAGGATTTCCGGCTATTGTGTTTCAGCATGAGATCGATCATTTGAACGGCGTTATGTTCTATGATCATATTGACAAGGAAAATCCTTTCAAAGAACCTGAAAATGCAATCGCAATTGAGCGCTAAAAGAAAAAACGGCTGGCACAATGCCAGCCATTTCTTTATTTTAAAAGGCCCAATTCTTTGACAGCGTATGCAATTCCATCCTCGTCCACCGGCTTTGTTACAAAGTCCGCGATTTCTTTCAGTTCGGGAACAGCATTTCCCATAGCAACGCCTGTCCCTACATATTCAATCATTTGCAGATCATTTAATCCGTCGCCGAAAGCATATGTATCGCCGATATCAAACGGAAGACGCTCAATCACTTTTTTGATTCCTTCTGCCTTCGAACCTCCGTGCGGCAGAACATCAGTCGATAGCTCATGCCAGCGAACTAGATCAAACTCAGGAAAAGCGGCATAAGCTTTTTCTTCTTCATCCTGACAAAATAAAAGAAGCTGAAAAATTTCTTTTCCTTCATAAAAAAGGTCATCGGTCTCTGGATAATCGGTTTTAAGGCTGCCAATTCCCTCAAGAACATGAGGGTGATCCGCAACAGTCGCTTTCATCGTGTCCTCAGCCATAAACACAACAGGATGCTTGCCTTCATCCGCCTGCTTTAATAATCGCCTGATTGCATCTTCAGGCAGCGGATTTTTATAAATCACTTGATTTTCAAAGACAACAAACTGTCCATTGTAGGAAATAAATGAGTGGATGCCCAGCTCCTCCAAAATTGGCTTAACCAAAAATGGAGACCGGCCGCTGGCAATAAACACATGATGCCCTTGGCGCTGCAGCTCCGCCACGGTTTTTCTCGTACTTTCCGGTATATTCTTATCATGATCATATATTGTGCCGTCAATATCAAAAAAGATTAATTTAGAATCCATCGCAACTTCCCCTTTATCGTCTTGGTCTGCAATTCCCACCCTCATCATACAAAAAGATTGTCATTCAGCAAACAATTTCGTTCAAAAATCATATTAAATTCCATTAATAACCACGAAAAGTCTTCCTCAATCTCCGTATACTATTTGTATAAAAGAACTCTGGGACAAATATTTTAATAAAGGAGGAACTGGCTAATGCTGCGTAAATTAAGAAAGAAACTCAGAAGACAATGGAACGGAATGCTCCGTAAGAAAGCAATTGCCTGACAAGGGATCTTTCACTTTTTGAGAGATCCTTATTTTGCTCAAGGCTTTCCTTATATTCCGTTTTCGAATATAATAGAATGAGCGAGTCTAACATACGGCATTTAAGGAGAGATTTGGAATGATTTATAAGGTATTTTATCAAGAGAAGGCTGACGAAGTACCTGTTCGGGAAAAGACAGATTCACTTTATATTGAAGGCGTATCTGAGCGTGACGTCAGAACAAAGCTGAAAGAAAAGAAATTTAATATTGAGTTTATTACACCTGTTGATGGTGCATTCTTAGAATATGAACAACAGAGCGAAAATTTTAAAGTATTGGAGTTATGAGCGGTATGAAATTTGTAAAAAATGATCAGACTGCTGTTTTCGCCCTCGGAGGTTTGGGCGAAATCGGTAAAAATACGTACGCGGTGCAATTCCAGGATGAAATTGTACTGATTGATGCGGGGATCAAGTTTCCCGAGGACGAACTGCTCGGAATTGACTACGTCATCCCTGATTATACGTATTTAGTCAAAAACGAAGATAAAATTAAAGGGCTTTTTATCACCCACGGGCACGAAGACCACATCGGCGGTATTCCATACCTGCTCAGACAAGTGAATATTCCTGTATACGGCGGAAAACTCGCGATCGGCTTACTTCGGAATAAACTTGAAGAGCATGGATTATTGAGACAGACGAAACTGAACATTATCGGCGAGGATGATATTGTAAAGTTCCGCAAAACGGCTGTGTCATTCTTTAGAACAACACACAGTATTCCGGATTCCTACGGCATTGTTGTAAAAACGCCGCCCGGAAACATCGTACATACTGGGGATTTCAAATTCGACTTTACTCCAGTCGGCGAGCCGGCAAACTTAACGAAAATGGCCGAAATCGGTAAAGAAGGCGTTTTGTGCCTTCTTTCAGACAGCACAAACAGTGAAAATCCGGAGTTTACCATGTCTGAGCGCCGTGTAGGAGAAAGCATTCATGACATTTTCCGCAAGGTGGACGGCCGAATTATCTTTGCTACATTTGCGTCGAATATTCACCGCTTGCAGCAGGTAATTGAGGCTGCTGTACAAAATGGAAGAAAAGTTGCCGTATTTGGACGCAGTATGGAATCGGCTATCGAAATTGGACAGACACTCGGTTATATTAACTGTCCTAAAAATACGTTTATTGAGCATAACGAAATCAATCGTATGCCTGCTAATAAAGTAACAATTTTATGTACAGGAAGCCAAGGGGAACCAATGGCGGCGTTATCAAGAATTGCAAACGGCACACACCGCCAAATTTCAATCAATCCTGGGGATACGGTCGTATTTTCTTCATCCCCTATCCCAGGCAACACAATCAGCGTGAGTCGAACAATCAACCAGCTGTATCGTGCGGGTGCTGAGGTTATTCACGGCCCTCTTAACGATATCCATACATCCGGTCACGGCGGACAGGAAGAACAGAAGCTGATGCTTCGTTTAATCAAGCCTAAATTCTTCATGCCGATTCACGGTGAGTACAGAATGCAAAAGATGCATGTCAAACTTGCAACAGATTGTGGCATCCCAGAGGAAAACTGCTTTATCATGGATAATGGTGAAGTATTAGCACTTAAAGGCGATGAGGCTTCAGTTGCAGGAAAAATCCCGTCCGGTTCAGTGTACATTGACGGAAGCGGTATCGGTGATATTGGCAATATCGTACTTCGTGATCGCAGAATTCTCTCTGAAGAAGGACTTGTCATCGTTGTTGTCAGCATTGACATGGACGACTTCAAGATTTCAGCGGGTCCTGATTTGATTTCCAGAGGATTTGTGTACATGAGAGAATCTGGTGACTTGATCAACGACGCTCAAGAGCTCATTTCAAATCACTTACAAAAAGTAATGGAACGAAAAACTACTCAATGGTCTGAAATCAAAAACGAAATTACAGACACGCTTGCACCTTTCTTGTACGAAAAAACAAAGCGCCGTCCAATGATCCTGCCGATCATTATGGAGGTTTAAAAAAAGAGGCACTCTCTAAGGGAGTGCCTCTTTTTATTGCAGTGATATGTGTTGAAATGATTTTACATCGAATAATCCCGTAGTCGTCATTTTAATATCAGGAATGACAGGCAACGCTAAAAACGACAATGTCAAAAATGGATTAAATCCGCCTGTGAAACCGATTAACGACAATTTATCATGAAGCGTCAGCAAGCTTTGATTCACTTGCTCTGCAGATTGGTCGGATAATAACCCTGCAATCGGCAGCGGTACTGAATGGAGCTCTTCCCCATTTTTTATAATTGTTAATCCTCCGCCAATTTCCTGCAGCTTATTAACTGCCGCCGCGATATCCTCATCATTCGTTCCGACGGCAATAATATTATGGGAGTCGTGTGAAATGGTTGTGGCAATCGCTCCGCTCTTGAATCCAAAACCTTTCACAACACCAAGTCCGGTTTCTTTCAATCCTTTATGCCGCTCGACAACTGCAATCTTTAACAAATCAAACTCAGTGTCAGGCTCAAATTCGCGGGCATCAGGAGCCGGAACTTGTACTAATCTTGTTTCAAGCTGATTTGGTATGATTTGAATGACATTGATTTGCTGCTCTGAATCGATTGGCATATGAAAATCCTGTTTGTTAAGAGGAGCAGCAAGCTTAACAGAATCAAGCAGTGCCTGATCTGGTGCTGCAGTTGAAGCATGATCCTGATAGACCGCTTTGCTGTCTTCAGCAACAGTCTGCCCTTTTACCATCGTCATTGTGACAGTGACATTTTCCAGATCAGATACAAAGAGCAAATCAGCGTCAAAACCCGGGGCAATCGCTCCCTTTGTATCTAATCCGTAGCACTCGGCCGCATTGAGGCTTCCTAATTGATAGGCTAAAAACGGATCAAGTCCGGCTTGAATCGCCATTTTCACCTGATGGTTTACACTTCCCTCTGACAATAAATCATCCACATGCTTATCATCCGTACAGAAAAAGAACCGACGTGCGTTCTTTTCATTTACCGCCGGCAGCACATTGAGCGTGTTTTTGGCGACTGATCCTTCACGCATCATGACATACATGCCTCTTCTGATACGATCAAGGGCTTCTTCCTTCGATGTTACTTCATGGTCGTTTAAGACAAAGGCGGTTCTGTAAATGTTAATGAGGTCTGTTGATAAACCAGCTAAATGACCATCTATCCGTTTTCCTGCCACACGGGCATCGAGCAGTTTCTGAACCATGTCTTCTTCAGCCTGCTGAACCGACACATAATCCATAACTTCAGCCAGTCCTAATACTTCTTCTTCTTCATAAAAAGGCTTGAGATGGGCAGCTTTGAGAATTGCGCCTGATCGCTCAAAACTCGCGGCAGGCACACTGGAAGGAAGCATAAAATGGATATTCAGCGGTGTATGCCGAGCTTGTTCAAGCATAAACACAATCCCTTTTTCACCAGACACATTCGCGATCTCATGCGGATCTGTAACAACCGTCGTCACGCCATGAGGCAACACTGCTTTAGCGAACTCAATCGGTGTAACCATTGACGACTCAATATGTACATGTCCATCAATAAAACCCGGAACAATCATTTGTCCCTCTGCATCAATGGTATTTTCACCTTCATACTCACCGAGGCCTACAATAACTCCATCTGTAATCGCAATATCTTCATATATCCATTCTTGATTATATACGTCCATGATTTTTCCGTTCTTAATGACGATATCAGCTTTTTGTCTTTTGGCTGAAGCATTCAGCCTCTTGACTAGCGCTTCTTTATTCAAATAGGCCCCTCCTCTTTTTTATTATATGGTACAATATGCTATCGGAACGCCTGTGCTTAGTCAATGAAATTTTAAGAAATTGGCGCTCAGTTCATTAAAGTTGTTATATTCTGATAATACGAAAAACCGCCCTTTGAGGACGGCTTATTTGACTGCTATTTAGTATGAAGAACTCTTTTTTCAAAACGGGAGATGTCTGTAACTGATCCAATAACAATGAGTATATCTTCTTGGTGGATGACTTCGGTTGCAAGCGGTGATACGATGACTTCCTTGCCTCTTTTTATGGCTACGATGTTAATACCGTATTTCGCGCGAATATCTAAATCGAGAAGTGTATTTCCAGCCAGGCGGCTGTTAGCTACGATTTCAACAAGACTATGCTCTTCAGACAGCTCCAAATAGTCAAGTACATTGTTGGACACGATATTATGCGCAATTCGTTTTGCCATATCGCGTTCCGGGTGGACGATGTGATCCGCGCCAATTTTAGACAGCACTTTTTCGTGATAATCGTTCTGCGCTTTAACTGTAATCGTATGGACGCCAAGTTCTTTCAGAATGAGTGTCGTTAAAATACTCGCTTGAATATTTTCCCCGATTGCTACAATAACGTGGTCAAAATTTCGCAGGCCTAAATTTTTCAGGACAGATTCGTCTGTCGAATCACCGATAACTGCGTGAGATGCAATCTTGGCATACTCGTTGACTTTATCTTCATCGATATCCATTGCCATAACCTCGACGCCTTCTTCGCTTAATGCTTTGCAAATACTGCCACCAAAACGGCCCAGCCCAATTACCGCAAATTCTTTTTTCATCGTGGTGCTCCTTTATACGACATGATATTGATCAAATTTTATCATATTCTTTTGTTACAGTGTTATCCTTTTGGCAGCGAATTCATATACCGCTTGAGCTTTTCAGTAAACTCAGGCGACAAATACAGCTCCGCTCCGCGTTCGATTTCAATCTGATAGTGCTGAGGCGGGGCAATTTCCGCTTCTTTTTGGAGGACGAGAAAGGTTAAGCAGTCTTTGTAGTGCCTTCCGCCAGCTTCAACGTCTACAAATGCCGGCCGATACGTAAGAGATTCGACACCCTCCCTTTTATATAGATAGGAGAGAGCAGAATAAGGAATACGGTATAAAACGCCTTCTGTTGTTCCTCCGTCTTCCAACATGTCCGCTCTTGAACCGTCATCCCTTTTTAGCGTGAAGCGAGTTGTGTATCCTTTTAAAACACCTCTTCCTACTGGATCTTGAAAATAGTGATCGACTCCCGCTTTTTGAAAGCGGGCATTATCCATGCATGATCCGTAGGCAAAATAATAAATGGGATTTTTCGATTTGCTTATCATCTGATGTTCTTTCCAGTCGCCGCTGCTTATTTTCGTAAAACCGGCACACCCGTCTTTGTTCATAAAATAAATAAGCGCATTTTTAATCCCGACATCCGTTTCTACAAACACCGTTTGTTTATGATATCCTTGAAAAAATTGATCGAGCTTATGTATACACAATTCATCTGCTTCATATACTTCGCCGTATATATAGCCTTCATCATTAAAAACAGCTGTGGGCTCCTCTTTTGCAGCAAACAAACTTCCTTTCGTTCTCGCCTGCTCATTGATACAAGCCGATTGTGCCAGCAAATGATGGTTTTTTTCATACTTTCTTAATGTCCCATATACAAACAGAAGCGAGTTCACTTTATTTTTCTCCTCTCAGCTGTCTGATTTTAAAGGCAAAACCACTTGAAAGACGCTGCCTTTTCCAGCTTCACTTTCGATTTTCAATTCCCCGTCATGTTCCTTCAGGATTCTCAAACAAATGGGAAGTCCCAGTCCAGTGCCCTTTTCTTTTGTTGAATAAAAAGGTTTGCCAATCTGCTTCAGCTTTTCCTGCGGCATGCCGTTTCCTTCATCCTTTACGCTTATCACTGCATGAGAGGCGGTTTTATCAGTTGAAATGGTTACGACACCGCCCTTTGGCATTGCCTCAATTCCGTTTTTAATGATGTTGATAAAGACCTGCTTCAGCTGATTTTCGTCTCCATTAATCATACAGCCATCTGTCTCTTTGAAATTTTTCTCTATGACGATATTGGACAGAATTGCATTGGTATCAAGCAATGTCGTGACTTGTTTCAGGATCTCATTAAGCTGGTGTGTTTTAAATGTGATTGCCTGCGGTTTTGCAAGCAGCAGCAGCTCGCTGAGCACTAAATCGATTCTTTTAATCTCTGAAAAGATGATGTCAAAATAGTCTTTTCTGTCCGGATATTGTGTTTTCATAATCTGGAGGAAACCGCTGACAGATGTTAAAGGGTTTCTGACCTCATGAGCAATACCTGCGGCAAGTTCACTTGTGATTGATAGTTTCTGGGATTCCCTCGCCAGCCGTTCATTAATCTCAATGAGCTCATCTTCAGCCTCTTTCCGCTCAGTGATATCTGACATTGTACCCAAGCTGCCTGTAAATTGGTCATCCCGGTCATAGTAAAGTTTATAATGAACTTCTCCCCAAAAAATCGTGCCGTTTTTTGTCACGTATTTTGCCGTAAACATGCCAGAAGACGCTTTGTTTTGGATTTGGGTGTTAATGTGGTCGGCTACGTGCTTTTCTTTTATGAAGTAATCGTTATACATTGTTCCCATACATTCACTGATTGAAAAGCCGGTTATTGATGCCCACGCTTGGTTTAAATATATAATTTCGCCTTTTGCATTCGTTTGAAATACGATTTCCTGCAAATTATCCATGATGCGTTTTTTTTCTTCAGAAAGCTGTTTATACTTCCATTCGTTATCCTTCATTTTCTTAACCAGCTGCTGTTTCTCATCAATATAATAAGCCAGCATCCAGACACTTACCAGCGTGACTGCAGTATACACAATATCAACAGGCCAATTAATCGGGTTTTTGCCTATAAAATAAAATAAATAATCCCAAAACATTATAAAAATCATTGCCAAAATGATGGAAATGATACGAGCTTGATATTTTCTCATATGACCACCTGCCGCTTGTGTTTCTCTACTTATTGTACCATTCTTCGACAAATAATTGAGTAAAATATGTAAAGTATCCCAAATCATTCATTACCAAATATCTTGATGTCTTATCTTAGGCGGCGGTAATCAAAAATTGGCACGCAAAAAAGGCGGAGATGATATCGCTCCGCCTTTTTTAGCATAATTTTATTCTTTTAAAGCGGCTTGAATTTCTTCCAGAAGCAGCTGTGCACCCTCAGGGCTTAGCGTAATTTTACCGTTGCCGTATTCTTTATTTTCTGAAGTGATTTCTCCAGTCATTAAACAAACGCCATGAGGTTTGTACTTTTTCAAGATAATTTTATCTCCGTCAACAAAAAACTCAATGCTGTCTTTTATGGCAATATCCAATGCCCGTCTCAACTCAATCGGCATGACAATGCGGCCTAATTCATCTACTTTTCTCACAACACCTATTGATTTCATAAAAACCCTTCTTCCTTTAAATGTTTCTTTTCTCATGTAATGTTTTAAGGATGTACCTCAATATATCGTAGACGAATGAAACTTTGAAAAAGTTTCCCGCTTTCTATAAGAATTACAAGATATTTTTTCTATAAAACCGAAAAATGTATTACTTCTGTTACACAGTTCCTTGATTTTTTACAAAAACATTTCTTTACCGACGCACACCCCCAAAAATCGCAGTATTTCTGAGAAACTTTAAATGTAGAATCATATTAAATTAGGATAGAGATTGGGTGAAAACATGTTTCAATCAACTGAAATCGGGATTGACTTAGGAACAGCTAATATACTTGTTTACAGCAAAAATAAAGGGATTATCCTAAATGAACCATCTGTTGTCGCAGTGGATACGACGACAAAAGCAGTGCTTGCAATCGGAGCTGACGCGAAAAACATGATCGGTAAAACACCAGGAAAAATTGTCGCTGTCAGACCGATGAAAGATGGCGTGATCGCAGACTATGATATGACAACTGACCTGCTAAAGCACATTATGAAAAAAGCCGCAAAAAGCATCGGCATGTCGTTCAGAAAACCGAACGTAGTCGTTTGCACACCATCAGGCTCAACAGCAGTAGAACGCCGCGCCATCAGTGATGCGGTGAAAAATTGCGGCGCGAAAAACGTTCATTTAATCGAAGAGCCAGTTGCAGCCGCCATCGGAGCGGATTTACCGGTTGATGAGCCGGTTGCCAATGTGGTAGTAGATATCGGCGGAGGGACGACAGAGGTCGCTATTATTTCCTTCGGTGGCGTTGTTTCCTGCCATTCTATCAGGATCGGCGGAGACCAGCTTGATGAGGATATCGTTTCTTTCGTCCGTAAAAAATACAATTTGCTGATCGGCGAACGCACAGCTGAGCAGGTAAAAATGGAAATTGGCCATGCTCTGATTGAACATATACCAGAGGCAATGGAAATTCGGGGACGTGACCTCGTGACAGGTCTTCCAAAAACCATTATGCTTCAATCCAACGAAATTCAAGATGCAATGCGTGAATCCCTCCTGCATATTCTTGAAGCCATCAGAGCGACACTTGAGGACTGTCCGCCTGAATTGAGCGGAGATATTGTTGATCGCGGCGTTATTTTAACAGGCGGCGGCGCGCTCCTTAATGGAATTAAAGAATGGCTCACAGAAGAGATTGTCGTGCCTGTACACGTGGCGCAAAACCCGCTTGAATCTGTAGCAATCGGCACAGGCCGTTCTTTAGAAGTGATTGATAAGCTGCAAAAGGCAATTAAATAGTCTTTACCCGCAAAATTCTCACACGCGGCAAATTTCTTGCTTCTTTTTTCCTCACTTCCTTCATATTGTGGGAAATGGAGAAACGTTAAGGAGGAAACAGATGCTAAGAGATTTAGGAAGAAGAGTAGCGATCGCAGCCATTTTAAGCGGAATTATTCTTGGAGGCATGAGCATTTCTTTGGCAAATATGCCCCATTCGCCTGCAGGCGGCACTGTAAAACTGAATCATCCATAATATTGAAAAACCCAAGACGTGTCGTTTTGGGTTTTTCACTTTGGGCTCCTTCTTTCCTTTATAGGATCATATTTGATATGATGAGAAAAAAGCTTGGAGGAATGATTCATGGATTCATTTTCACAGAAATTAAATACATATGCACAGCTGGCGGTAGAAGTCGGCGTTAATGTCCAAAAAGGCCAGTATGTAGTCGTAAATGCTTCAACAGACGTTCGGGATTTTGTCCGTTTAATTGTAAAACACGCATATGAAAAGGGCGCAAAAAACGTCACCGTGAATTGGCAGGATGACGAAGTAGCCAAATTAAAATACGAACTTGCGCCGTTTGAAGCATTTGAAGAATATCCTGAATGGGAAGCGAAAGGCAGAGAAGAGCTTGCCAAAAATGGAGCTGCTTTCATTTCTGTTGTGTCGTCAAACCCAGACTTGCTAAAAGGTATAGATTCCAAACGGATTGCGGCATTCCAAAAAGCAGCAGGCAAAGCATTACATACATACAGACAATATATTCAATCAGACAAAGTCAGCTGGACTGTCGTAGGTGCGGCATCAGCAGGCTGGGCTCACAAGGTGTTTCCTGGCAAATCAGAGGAGGAAGCGATCCACCTTCTGTGGGAAGAAATTTTTAAAGCGACGCGCGTAAATGAAGACAACCCGGTTCAGGCGTGGATCAATCATGACCAAAATCTTCATGAAAAAGTTGACCATTTGAACGAGAGACATTACGCTGCCTTACATTATCAAGCAGAAGGAACTGATCTAACAATTAAGCTGCCTAGGAAGCATGTTTGGGCAGGTGCGGGAAGCGTGAATGAAAGCGGCCATGAGTTTATGGCCAATATGCCGACAGAAGAAGTGTTCACGCTGCCGCAAAAAGACGGGGTTGACGGAGTGGTATCAAGCACAAAACCATTAAGCTACGGCGGAAATATTATTGAAAATTTCACCCTGACGTTTGAAAATGGCCGTATAGTCGACATTAAAGCTGAAAAAGGTGAGGATATTTTAAAAGAACTGGTGGAAACAGATGAAGGTTCTCACTATTTAGGTGAAGTGGCACTTGTTCCTTACGATTCGCCTATATCACAATCAAACATTCTTTTCTATAACACGCTGTTTGATGAAAACGCGTCAAATCATTTGGCGATCGGAAGCGCCTATGCCTTTAATATTGAAGGCGGAAAGCAGATGTCTCGTGAAGAGCTTGTCAAAGAAGGCCTAAATGAAAGCATTACACACGTGGACTTTATGATCGGTTCTAAGGATATGAATATTGACGGAATTACGGCAGACGGGAAAAGAGAGCCTATCTTCAGAAACGGAAATTGGGCTTTTTAAGTAAATAAAAGGAGGCTTTTCCGCCTCCTTTTTTTATTTTTCTGCTTCATACATTTGCAGATTCGCATAAACGGTTTCTAATACTGGTGCTGCGAGAGATAAACGTTTTGCTTTTTCAAGCAAAAATCCATGCAGGTGGTCTCCTTCAGTCGTTTGGCCGTTTTCCATATCCCGAAGCATGGAGGACTTCATATGGTAAGACATGTTGGTCATCGTACGAAAGCTCTCTTCCTCAAGATCCGGATCAGCCGGAACACCTTCTTTTCGTAAAACAGCGCAAATTTCCCCAATAAGAGTTTGGGCCGTGTGACGTCCGGCTTCTGTGGCGAGGATTGGGCCAAGCGGTCGTTGAAATAACGTTGTGATCCCCGCTTGCGCTGCAATAAAGAGATACTTTTTCCAAATGTCCTTCTCGATATGCCCGCTAATGATGACTTCAGCCTTCACACCTGAAAATGCCTCTTCAAGCGCTCTTATCCGCTCCGTACGCTCGCCGTTCCATTCTCCAAATACAAAACGATGCGATGCGCTCGTATGATGAATTTCTCCTTTGTTGTCTAAAGCACTTTCTATAAAACACAGGCCGCCCAGCACCTGTTCTTTTGAAAATGCCGCAAATAGCTGCTCATAGTGGTGGTACCCATTTAAAAAAGGGATAATGACAGATTCTTGATGGATAAATGGTTTGACATCTTCTATCACTTGACCAAGCGAGTATGCTTTAGAAGCAATGATAACGACATCAAATTGCCCTGTTTCTCCAGCACTGATTAGTTCTGGCTGAAATGATACATTCCCTTTTTCACTATGGATGATAAGCCCGGTTTCTTTAAGCTGCTCAGCTCGTTTTTGACGCACGAGAAATGTCACATCATTTCCTTTCTCCGAAAGCCGTCCGCCAATATACCCACCTACTCCACCTGCTCCGACAACCAAAAATTTCATGTTGTGATCTCCTTTCATATTTAGGTATCAAAAAAAGCAGAGAAATCTCTGCTTTTTTATTCGGCGTATAGTTCAGTCAATTTTTTCTGCACATCAGCATTTTCAAGGAACTCGTCATAGCTCATTTGCTTATCGACGATGCCGTTAGGTGTAATTTCTATAATTCTGTTGGCAATGGTCTGCACAAACTGATGGTCATGGGAAGTAAACAGCATAGCGCCTTTAAAGCTGATTAAGCCGTTATTGAGCGCTGTAATGGACTCTAGGTCTAAATGGTTAGTCGGCTCATCCAAAATTAAAATATTGGCGCCAGAAAGCATCGCTTTCGACAGCATACAGCGGACCTTTTCTCCCCCGGAAAGTACATTTGCTTTTTTGTGGACTTCTTCTCCAGAGAACAGCATGCGTCCTAAGAAACCGCGTAAAAAGCTCTCACTTTGGTCGTGCGGAGAATATTGGCGAAGCCAGTCTACAAGGTTCAGATCACTGCCTTCGAAATATTCGCTGTTGTCTTTTGGAAAATACGCTTGAGATGTGGTAACACCCCATTTAAACGTTCCGCTGTCAGCTTCCATTTCCCCGGAAATGATTTTAAACAGCGTAGTAACAGCAAGTTCATTTCGGCCAGTGAAAGCAATTTTATCTTCTCGATTCATAATAAAGCTGACATTGTCAAGCACCTTTACGCCATCGATTGTTTTTGTTAAGCCTTCCACGCGAAGAACATCATTTCCGATTTCCCGTTCCGGCGTGAAGTTAACATAAGGATAGCGGCGGGAAGACGGTTTAATATCATCCAGCGTGATTTTTTCGAGAAGTTTCTTTCTTGATGTAGCCTGCTTAGATTTAGACGCATTGGCGCTGAATCTAGCGACAAACTCTTGAAGCTGTTTAATCTGCTCTTCTTTTTTCTTGTTCGCTTCTTGAGAAAGCTTTAACGCCAGTTGGCTTGACTCGTACCAGAAATCATAGTTTCCGACATAGATTTGAATTTTGTTAAAATCAAGGTCGGCAATGTGCGTACATACTTTATTTAAGAAGTGGCGGTCATGGGATACGACAATAACTGTGTTTTCAAAGTTAATCAGAAACTCTTCAAGCCACTGGATTGCCTGAAGGTCCAAGTGGTTCGTCGGCTCATCGAGGAGCAGAACATCCGGCTTGCCGAATAATGCCTGTGCCAAGAGAACTTTTACCTTCTCCGAACCGCCGAGGTCTGCCATCTTTTTTGTGTGCAGATCTTCTGAGATACCAAGGCCTTTTAACAGGATCGCAGCTTCACTTTCCGCTTCCCAACCGTTCAGTTCCGCGAATTCACCTTCTAGCTCAGCAGCACGAATCCCATCCTCATCTGAGAAATCAGGCTTCATGTAAATAGCGTCTTTCTCCTGCATGACTTCATACAGGCGTTTGTGGCCCATAATGACCACTTTCAGCACTTCATACTCTTCGTACTCAAAATGGTTCTGCTTCAAGACGGCAAGACGCTCGCCAGGACTCATATGCACGTCGCCTGTCTGAGGCTCGATTTCGCCTGACAGCACCTTTAGAAACGTTGATTTACCGGCACCGTTTGCACCAATTAACCCATAGCAGTTGCCTGGGGTAAATTTAATATTAACATCTTCAAATAACTTGCGATCCGCAAACCGCAAGCTTACATTATTTACAGCAATCATTTATTATCCTCCATCATGTCTATCATCAATAAAAGTATACCATGAATGCAGGGCAAGAGAAATGATTCCCTGATAAAACAGAGAGAAAACACTTATACACCCAAACCAGCCAGCTGTGTTACAATTAAAGAGAGAGAATGCATCCGCTCGGAAAATTACACACTCTCATGGAGGAACACGTTGAGGCTTTTAACACTTACTGAATATTGCTTACTGATCTTTTTTACGGGCTTTTACCTTGCCGTAACAGGCTTTACCGCCAAAGATATCGGCTTATATATAGGCATAGCCCTTATTTACATATTTTCGCACATTTTTTCTAAACGGCTTTTAGAAAAGCGCGGAAAAGAGAACAAACAGGTTCACCTTTTCTTCAGTGTGCTAGCTATTATCGGTTCAGTGTTCGTCACGGTTTTATGCATTGCATTGGTCGCTTCTTTTTCAAAATAAAAACGCCTGCTGTCCCTAGGCCAGCAAGGCGTTTTTATTTTGTTTGACGCATTTCGTTAAACGGGAAAAAGACAAACTTCGATGTGCCGACAATTCGATCTTCCTCGATCAGTCCCAGCCCGTTTCGGCTGTCCATAGAATTCAGCCGGTTATCTCCCATGACAAAGTATTTGCCTTTCGGAACCTTAACCGGTCCAAAGTCTCCTGTCAGACTGACACCAAGTTTTTCTGCTTCCTTCTTGTTTTTAGACAAGTAAGGCTCGGCTACTTTTTTACCGTTTATATAAAGCGTGTCATCCTTCATTTGAACGGTTTCTCCAGGCTTTCCGATCAATCTTTTTACATAATGGATTTTAGAAGTTTCACCGTTGATAATAACGATATCTCCGCGCTTCAGCTCGCCGATATAGTTGACTGTTTTATTCACAAACAGCCTTTCTCCGTCATGTAATGTGGGATACATAGATGAACCTTCAACTAAATACGGTTCAAACAAAAAGTGACGGATCAGGAGAGCCAGCAGAACAGCGATGACAATCGCTTTACCCCATTCCAGGTACGTATTGGTTTTTTTCTTCGCCGTTTTCTCAGTATTCGTATTTTTTTCCTCGGTCAAAGTGTTTCCTCCTAGACAATTGCTATGTCAGTTGTTTCTCTTCTTTTACTTTATCATAAAAAAGAATAAAATACATAACTTAACCGCGCTCCCTGCCGGCCGGATAAGAAAAAGCGTCCTTTCGAACCAAGGACGCTTTTTTTCTTATTTTTCTGTAACAGGTTTTTTGACGATACCAAGGATAATTGCCATCACGACAGCACCGATCACGATACTTAAAAGGTAAAGCATCGGATGGTTTGTAATGAAAGCTACGAATACTCCTCCATGAGGCGCCGGAAGCGTTACTCGGAAGAATTCAGTTAATCCGCCGGCAACAGCTGCGCCGACTACAGCAGCTGGTATGACGCGAAGCGGATCAGCCGCAGCAAATGGGATCGCTCCCTCTGTTACGAAAGCAGCTCCCATGAAATAGCATGTAATACCAGCTTCACGGTCACGCTGAGTGAATTTGTTTCTGAAAATGGTTGTTGCAAGTGCGATACCAAGCGGAGGAACCATACCGCCGGCCATGATTGCTGCATGAGGCGCATAGTTGCCTGCATCGATCATGGCGATACCGAACGTAAAGGCTGCTTTATTAAGCGGGCCGCCCATATCGATCGCCATCATGCCGCCCAAGATAATACCCATTAACACAAGGTTTCCAGTACCAAGGCTTTCAAGCCAGTTTGTTAAGAAATTCATAAATGCCGCTACAGGTGTATTGACGACAAATTGCATTAATACGCCAGTGATAAAAATGCCGAACAGCGGGTAAATCAAAACAGGTTTTAATCCATCAAGTGACTGAGGGATAAACGTAAATACTTTTTTCAGTAAAATCACAACATAACCGGCAAGGAATCCGGCAATTAAGCCGCCTAAGAATCCAGCATTCGCTTGAGTAGCCATAAATCCGCCGACCATACCAGGCGCAAAACCAGGACGATCTGCAATACTCATCGCAATGAAACCGGCCAGAACTGCAACAATCAGTTTTAATGCATTGTCGCCGCCGATAAAGTTTAATGCTGCTGCAAACGTGTTGTAGCTAGGATCATTCGGATCAGCAGAGTGAATTCCCCAGAAGAATGAAATCGCAACGAGAATACCGCCGCCGACTACGAACGGAAGCATGTTGCTGACACCGCTCATCAGGTGCTTATAAAACGCGTTTCCGATACCGCTTCCAGACTTGCCTCTCGCTTCTTCATCGTCGTTTGAAGCTGCTGAACCGCCGCCGCTGCCTTGATAAATCGGCGCATCTTGATTCATCGCTTTTTCGATAAGCTCTTGCGGACGTCTGATACCCGCCGTTACAGGAACTTGAAGTACGCGCTTGCCTTTAAAACGTTCCATTTCAACCTGCTTGTCCGCTGCGACAATGATTGCAGGTGCATCTTCGATTTCTTGGGCAGTGAGCTTGTGCTTAATGCCGCTTGACCCATTTGTTTCGACCTTAATTTCCACACCAAGCTCTTTCGCTTTTTCTTTAAGGGCATCCGCAGCCATGAATGTATGGGCAATACCTGTCGGACATGCAGTAACCGCTAAAATTTTTCCTTTTCCGGCAGGTGCTGGTGCCGCTTCTTCTTCTTCCTCTTCGTCATCATCTTTATCGTGCTGATTAATAATGTCGATGATGGCATCTTCAGACTCAGCTTCAAGGAGCTGCTTACGGATTTCTTCACGCATTAACAGCGTTGAAAGTCTTGACAATGCTTCAAGGTGAGTGTTGTTTGCGCCTTCAGTCGCCGCGATCATGAACACTAAGTGAGCCGGCTGGCCGTCTAGTGATTCATAATCGACGCCGTCTTTTGAACGTCCGAACGCGATCGCCGGGTTGATAACGCTTGCCGTTTTCGCATGGGGGATAGCGATTCCTTCACCGATACCCGTGGAGCTTTGGCTTTCGCGATTTAAAATGGCTTCTTTATAGGCTTGTCGGTCATTTAACTTTCCAGCCTTATCAAGAACAGTGACCATTTCGTCAATAACATTTTCTTTTTCTTTGCTCTCAATATTAAGCTTTATCGTATGCTTCGTTAAAAGCTCAGTTATTTTCACTTGTGTTTCCTCCTCTATAGACGTGTGACCTTAACTTCAGGAAGAAGCTGCTGGACAAATTCTTCCGTTCCAAGTTCTTCAGAGAACGCGGTAGCACTGCCTGAAGTAACTCCTAAGCGGAATGCTTCTTCAAGCGGCAGCTGTTTGGAAATTCCGGCAAGGAAACCTGCAACAACGGAATCCCCTGCTCCGACTGAGTTTACCAATTTCCCCTTTGGCACGTTAGCAAAATAAACAGCTTCGTTCGTAAACAGAAGCGCTCCGTCTCCGGCCATTGATACGATTACATGTTCAGCGCCTTGTTCTACAAGCTTTTTCCCATAAGGAACGGCTTCCTCAACAGATGTAATGGTCGTGTCGAACATTTCTCCAAGCTCATGATGATTTGGCTTCATCAAAAATGGTTTCATTTCTGTAGCTTTCAAAAGAGCCTCGCCTGAGATATCCAGAACAACTCGTGCGTTCTGCTGTTTGCAGGCCTCTGCGATCTTTTCATAAGTATCGTGAGGGAGTGAAGATGGAATGCTTCCTGCAAGAACGACGATATCTCCCTCTTGCAAAGATTGGAACTGTTCTAAAAAGGCTTTGAAATCTTCATCCGAAATTGTCGGTCCCTGCCCGTTAATTTCAGTTTCATCACCAGTTTTCAGCTTTACATTGATACGGGTATCCCCTTTTACTTCAGAAAAAGCTGTTTCCAGGTTTTCTTCCCGTAAAAATGTTTTGATATATTCTCCGGTAAATCCGCCGACGAATCCGAGCGCTTTAGACGCCACATGGTGTCTTTTCAGCAGTCTCGATACGTTGATGCCTTTGCCCCCTGGATACTTGGTATCATACGAAGAACGGTTCAGGCCTCCTACAGAAAAATCTTCAACGTGAACTATATAATCGACAGATGGATTAAGTGTTACAGTGTAAATCATGGTTTCACTACCTTTACGACAGTTTTTTCTTGGTAATTATCGAATGTAAGCTCTTCAGCGTCAGTCGTAATGATTGTTGCGTCGCCTATTCCGGCGAATGCCGAAAATGAAATTTCTCCGAACTTCGAAGGGTCTGCTAAGACGTAAGCGTGTTTTGCCTGTTTGATCGCTTTCTGTTTTAAAAGGGCCTCATCAGGGTCCGGCGTTGTAAATCCAGCCTCTGTATGGACACCGTTTGTCCCCAGAAAACTCTTGTCAAATCTGTACTGGTCCATGGCAATCAATGAAGCGCCTCCAATAATCGCGCCCGTTCTGTGCTTTACGTATCCTCCAAGCAGATAAAAAGAAATTTCTTTCCTTATTAATGCATCGATATGCATTACCCCGTTTGTGACAACGACAATATCTTTGGTTTTATCCATAAAATCAATCATGTGCAATGTCGTCGTGCCTGCATCAAGGTAAATGCAATCCCCTTCTTCTAAAAGAGAAGCTGCTTTTTCAGCAATCTTCAATTTATCGTGAAGGTTTTTGGATGATTTTTCAAGCATATCGGGTTCAAGTCTGATATCAGAAAGCTTGGCCGCTCCACCATGAACGCGCTTTAAAAAACCGCGTTCTTCAAGGGTCGATAAATCTCTTCTGATTGTTGATTCAGAAGCATTAGTCAGATTTATAAGCTCTTGAATCTTTACCACATCATGCTTTTCTATTTGATCAATAATCAATTGATGCCGTTCAGGAGTTAGCATGCTTCACCTCCTAATGAAAACGTATTCATTTTGAATACAATTTCATTGTAAACGCTATTTTCGGTTTAGGCAACTAAAATCATTCAAATTCATTCAATAACTATCAAAATCTTTCACGTTTCTCCATATTAACGTATGTCTATAGGGTTTGTAAACTGTAAATTCGACAAAAATAAGGACAATTGTACGACATTTTCTTCTTATTTTAATGAAAAAAGTCTTTTATATTCATAGTAGAAATCACTAAACATAAAAAAACCTCATGCATGTTGCATGAGGCTACTCATAACGCAGCGCTTCAATAGGATCAAGCTTTGCAGCTTTATTTGCAGGAAGCATGCCGAAAATAACACCAATGAGCATACTGAACAGCACGCCCCCGCATACAACCTGCCAGGATATGAGTGACGGCCAGCCCGCAATGGCTGAAACAAGCGCGGCCCCTCCGTATCCAATACCAATCCCGACCAGACCGCCAATCAGCGTCAATACGACTGACTCAATTAAAAACTGAGTCAGAATCTGTCCTCTCGTCGCACCGAGGGATTTTCTGATTCCAATTTCCCGTGTCCGTTCTGTGACTGATACGAGCATAATATTCATGACACCGATTCCGCCGACCAAAAGAGAAATACCTGCAATTGAGCCGATAATCGTCGTCATAATTGCCGTTACCTTGCCAATCCCGGCCGCAATCTCTTCCATGTTCATCACTTGATACGAATCCTCTGTACCATGATTGTCATTTACCAGCTGTGCCGCTTCTTTTCCAGCCGATTTTATGTCGTCTGCTGATTCGACCTGCAATGATACGTTACTGAAATCACTTGTGCCAAAAGAAGATTTCATCATATTAAATGGCACATACATTTGACTTAAATCGAAAGAAAGCAAGCCTGTTTCTTTTTTCAGCACGCCGATAATTTCAACGGGCTGTCCGTTTATCCAGACAACTTCACCTAAAGGGGAGGTTTTATCGAACAGTTCTTCAGCCATCTTTTGAGAGATGATTCCGGCTCTATTCCCCGCGAGAAAGTCATTGTCGGTAAATGTTCTGCCGCTTTCGATTTCTAAAGAATTGACATTCATGTATCCATCATTTATTCCGTTGACCGTAGCATCGGTTTCTTCTTCGTGATAACGCGCTTTCATACTTTCAGAAGTCGAAGCAACGACTTGTTTAATGCCTTCTATTCCTTTTAAACCTTTAATATCGTTTTCTGTAAACGTAGATTCAGCTGCGGCGTTCGGGTTGCTTGCAAGCTCCTCGTCGCTAGGCATATAGTACAGCTCCACAGTATTTCCCGGGCCGCTGATCGACTGCTTCAGCATTTGCTCGCCGCCCTGTCCTACCGCAACGACAACAATGACAGAGCCTACACCAATGATAATGCCGAGCATCGTTAAGATCGAACGCATTTTATGGGCAAGGACAGAGCTTAGAGCCATTCTGATGTTTTCCAACAGGCTCATTCTCCCACACTCCTTTGCCCGGAGCTGGCAGGAACAATGTTTCCGTCACGCACCATGACGATCCGATTCGTGCAATCTGCTACTTCAGGCTCGTGAGTAACCAGAACGATTGTCGTTCCCTCGGCATTTAATGCTGTAAACTGATCCATAATCGCCTCGCTTGTTTTCGTATCCAGCGCGCCGGTCGGTTCATCAGCTAAAATCAATTTCGGCTCATTCACAATCGCCCTCGCAATCGCGACCCGCTGCTTCTGCCCGCCCGACAGCTCGTTGGGCATGTGGAGCATTCGATCGGCTAACCCGACCTTTTCCAATGCCCTCTCAGCCCGCTCTTGACGTTCCTTTTTGCCTATCCCGGAATAAATCATCGGCAGCTCGACATTTTTTTTTGCGTTCAGCCGCGGAAGAAGCTGAAATTGCTGAAATACAAAACCGATGGACCGGTTACGGACTGCCGCCAGTTCTTTATCTTTATATGAAGAAATGTCTTCGCCGTCCAATTTATATGTACCGGAAGTCGGCCGATCAAGACAGCCGATAATATTCATGATCGTCGATTTTCCTGATCCTGACGGCCCCATAATCGAGACATATTGACCTTGATGAATGTCCAAATCAATAGAATGGAGAACATCAAACGTTTCCTTTCCGATCTGGTAGCTTTTTCGCACATTAGAAAGCTGAATCATTTAGGATTTCACTTCCATTCCGTCAGTCACCTGATCAGATGGGTTCAAAATGACTTGATCATCTTGGGAAAGCCCTTCTTTAATTTCTGTCAGGTCATCTGTCACTTCGCCGATTTTGACATCAACTCGCTTTGCTTTTCCGTCTTTTACTGTATACACATAATATTGGTCATCTTCTTTTTTGACTGCCTTTGAAGGAAGCGTATTTGCTTTCCGCTTATCTGTTTCAATATTCATGATAAATTTAAAGCCTGGCTTTCCTTCTGGAAGATTTCCTTTTATTTTCACTTGAAGCGGGTATTGGACCGCCTGTTCTGTTCCTTGTGCCGCAGCGCTCTCCTGCTGATCCGGAACCAGCCCGACTGCGGAAACCGTGCCTTTCCATGTTTTACCCTGTATTACATCTGAAGTGAGTGTGACCTTCTGGCCTTTTTTGACTTTCAATGTATCGTATTCAGACAATTTCCCTGAGACGACAAGGTCTTTTGGGTTGCCGATATGTATGACAGGCTCTTGAATATCTGACTTTTTGGATGCCGCTTCTTGGTTGACAGAAATAACGGTGCCTTCAATTTCGCTTTTCACTTCTAAATCTGACACCCGGTTGGCAAGTGACTGCCGCTGAAGCTCGGTTTGTTTTAATTCGATCTCCGCTGTTTTTTTCTGCATTTGAAGCTCTGTCCGTTCAGATTCGATTTGTTTTTCTGCTTCTTTCTTTCCTACCTGTTTTTCCAGTTCTCTTTCTTTGCTGTCCAAGGCTTTTAACTTTTCTTGAATTTGGTCAATTTGAAGCCGGTTGGATTCAGACGTTAACTGGTTCTGTTCTTTTTCCAGGCTCAGCTGCTCATTTGTATAGGTGACTAAAGGTGTGCCCTTTTTAACTTTATCACCTTCCTTTACTTTAATGTCTTCTAATGTCCCTTTATCCGCTTCATAAAAAACATACTGTTCATTTGAAAATTTTAGCGTGCCAGGAACCATAACCGTTGATGAGATTTCATTTTCTTCAACGCTCCCCGTCTGTATCTCCTTGCCGGCGCTGCCGCTTGTCGGAGCGGCAGACCGGTATATATTGATTCCAACAAAAAGAGCGACTATAACTGCGATTCCAATTCCGATCCAGACTTTTTTCATGAGCCTATGCACCCGCCACAGAATTGATTAAACCTGAAAAGAGCGAAAATACAACTAAAATTCCGAATAGAATGATTGCTGAAATCCACCCGGCTTTTTTTGAGATGCCTCCCGTTTTGTGAAGTCCGATTGCTAATAATACAAAGCTCCAGATGCTGAAAATTTCAAAGGTATTTAACACACTGGCAAGAGCCCCGTCAGATGGGATAATCCCTGCCAGTGACGTCGTGCTGTAAAGAGGATTCACGTCAGTCGTAAAAGCAACGATTCCATTAACCAATAATCCGAGACTGCTAATTAAAGAGACAAACAGACCGAGAGAAAGCATTTTTTTATATGTCGTAACACCGCCTGATACTTTTACACAGAGCCAATAAATAAGAGGGGCAATAAATAATGCTGCGATACCGCCAATAATAGCGCCTGCCATTCCGCCAAATTTGGTTATTGTTGCGACAGTTTCCATTTGTTCAGCAGATAGCCCTTGCGTATCCTGGCTTTTCAAAAGCTCACTATAATCCGTACCGAGTGATTGCAGCACGGCACCGACGATGATAATTGCTGCAACAATCAAAAGCGGTCCCCACACAGCCGGCCTTTCTCTTATTCTTTCAAATTGAACGGACGGACTTGTGATTACTCCTAAAAGTGAAGGCTTTTCAGTCGCCGTTCCGCTGTTTTTTTCTACATTCGTTTCCATTTCAAAACCTCCTTGAGAATATCTAACAAATAGTACGGGAAGGATATCAAAAAGTTTCATGTTTTTTTAATAAATTTCCAAAAGCCTTCAATATTGAAGGCTTTTCATATTATTCTATCGCTGTGCTGTATTGCGCTTTCACAAGCCCGGCATAAATGCCTCCTTTAGCGAGCAGCTGCTCATGGTTCCCTTCTTCTATTTTCCTGCCGTGATCAAGAACAATGATGCGGTCGGCGTCGCGGATCGTAGACAATCTGTGAGCGATCATCACTGCTGTACGCCCTTTCAGAAGCGTTTTTAACGCTTGCTGAATTTTTACTTCTGTCTCTGTATCAATGCTTGCCGTTGCTTCGTCAAGGATGATAATAGCCGGATCGGCGAGCAATGCTCTTGCAAAGGAAATAAGCTGACGCTGACCGGCAGACAGTACGCTGCCTCTTTCCTCCACCTCTGTTGCGTATCCTTCCGCTAAATCGGAAATAAACTCATCCGCTCCGACCGCTTGGGACGCTTTCATCACCTCTTCATCCGAAGCATTTGGCCTTCCAAAACGAATATTTTCCATGATGGTCCCAGAGAAAATAAATGTATCTTGCAGGACAATGCTGATTTGAGAGCGCAGACTGGCAAGGGAAAGATCCTTAATCGGTATACCGTCTATTTTAATGGTGCCTCCGGTCGCATCATAAAAACGGCTGATTAAATTCGCAATCGTCGTCTTCCCGCTCCCTGTATGCCCGACAAGCGCAAGCGTCGAGCCCGCCGGAATAGAGAAAGAAACGGCGTGAAGGGCTTTTCGTTTTTCATCATACGAAAATTCAACCTCTTCAAAACTGATCTCCCCATTTATCTTTTCATTATGAATGGCATTCGGCTTCTCCTTGACATTTGGCTGTTCGTCCAGAAACTCAAAAATCCGTTCTGATGATGCCATCCCCATTAACAGCTGATTATAGACCTGACCCAGTCTCGAAATTGGTTCCCAAAACATACCCAGATAGAAAGCAAAAGAAACGAAGACGCCAATCGTGATGGTTTCATTCATGATGAGTGTGGCTCCATACCAAATCAAAACAGCCGTCCCAATCGCATTCGTCATTTCTACCAGTGGACGGAACATGGCATTTTTTCTAGTTGCTTCCCGCCATGATTCGTAGTTCTCCTGATTGACACCGTCAAAATACGCCATGTTTTCTTCTTCCTGCGTAAATGCCTGTGTGACCCGGATGCCTTGAATGCTTTCGTTTAGATGAGAGTTGAGCTTCGATTGCTTCAGCCGTACCGTTTGCCAGGATCGGCGTATTTTTTTTCTGAGACTTGTTGAAATAAAAAACATAATCGGCAATGTCACCATGATGGCAATAGTCAGCTCAGGGCTCAGCGTAAACAAAATGATAATCACGCCGGCCAGGAGCAGCAAGTCGGTCAATAAATTGATGACTCCGCTTGTAAAAAGCTCCTGAAGAGAGTTAATATCATTCATGATCCTGACTAAGATCGAACCCGCCGACCGCTGATCAAAAAATCGATGGGATAAGCGCTGCACATGGGTAAATAAATGCTGTCGCAAATCGTAAATGACATGCTGGCCAAGCTGATTCATCCACCTGATTCTTAACACATTGGCGGCGTAATTGAGGACATATAAACCGCTAATAATAAAAATGAGCTGAATCAGCAGCTCCGAGTTTCTCCCTGTAATCGCTTGATCAAGAACATAAACGCCGATCAAAATGGGGATCACAAGCTTCACAGCAGTGCCAATTAATACGGTGAGAAAAGAAAGCGGCAAAATTGTTTTTCGATATGGTTTGACATAGCTCAGCAGCCGCCACATTTGAGCCCAGTTAAACGGCTTTTCAATGATTTCATCTGAAGAGTAATAGAAACGCTCTAAAATCCCCTGTTTTTTCGCTTGTTTCATTTGGCCCCTCCCTATCCGACCTCATGCGGCTCATTAATCATTTTGACATCACGGTATTGCAAATCGTAAATCTTTTTATAGTAGCTGCCTTTTTCAAGAAGCTCATGATGTGTTCCCCTTTCACGAATGCGTCCTTTATTAAAAACGAGAATTTCATCGGCGTGTTTCAGTGAAGAAATGCGGTGAGCGACGATAAAGGTTGTGCGGTTTTTCATGACTTCTTTTAAGGCAAGCTGTATGCTGTGCTCCGTTTGCATATCTACTGCACTTGTGGCATCATCCAATATCAAAATGCTCGGGTTCAAGCAGATGGCTCTCGCAATGGCAATACGCTGTTTCTGTCCGCCGGAAAGCCCCATTCCCCTCTCTCCCAGCATGGTGTCATACCCATCAGGAAGCTCCATAATAAAGTTATGAGCCTGCGCCCTTTTTGCCGCTTCGATGACGTCTTCCATTGAGGCATCCGGCCGCCCATACGAAATATTTGATCTAATCGTAGATGAAAACAGGAAGGATTCTTGAAGTACGACCCCGATATTGGAGCGAAGGGTTTTTAACGAATAATCTGTGATGGGTTTGTGATCAATGGTAATCATTCCGCCAACAGGACTGTAAAATCTGGTGAGAAGCTGTGTCACTGAGCTTTTGCCTGAACCTGTCGGGCCCAACAGTCCGATTACCTTCCCGCTGTTTGCCTCAAAGCTTACATTGCACAGCGCGTTTGTTTGTTCTTTTCCGTATGCAAGAGAAACATTTTTGAAATGGACATCTCCGGTTAATTTTTGTTTATGCAAAGCATGAGGATGATCTGTAATGTCTTCTTCTTTTTCCAGAATGTCGAGCAGGCGTTCCCCTGACGCTTTTGCTTGAGAGAACATATTGATGACAAAACCTAAGTTCATAATGGGCCACATCATATAATTGACAAGGCTGAAGAAAGCAACAAGCTCGCCGGGATTGAGCTGATTTTGCATAACCAAGTAACCGCCGTATGAGAGAAGAGCTACAATACAAATGTTACCAATGAACTCCATTAAAGGGAAATACGCAGACCAAATGGATGATGTTTGTAAATACTGCGCCCTGTATTCTGCATTGGCTTTATTGAAAGTGCTGATCTGAAAATCTTCCCTGGAAAGAGATTTAACCGTATTAATGCCGCTGATATTTTCCTGAACTTTTGTATTGAGTTTCGCAAACGATTTGCGGATGCCTCTGAAGGCGGGATGGACTCTTTTGTCAAACCGGTATACCGCAACCGCGAGAAATGGCAGAACAGCTATTGTCACAAGCGTGAGAGGAACAGAATAGTAAAACATAACCGACAGGCTGATGGCTACCAGCAGGCCGAAGCGAATGAGCTCAGCGAGACCGTATGATAAGAAAAAACGAAGCCCTTCAACATCAGCAGTCAGCCTGGACATCAAATCTCCTGTTTTCGCGTTATCATAGTAAGAAAAAGAAAGCCGCTGCAGTTTTTCATACAGACCATTTCTCAGCCGATAAACGGATTTGATCCCGAACATATCACCTAAATACTGATGAAAAAAGGTAGCCATTCCTTTCAAAACCATTACCGCAATAAATCCTAAGCTGACCCACGCCGCAAGCTGATACTGCCGTCCCAGTACGATCTCATCAATCGTAATTTGCAGGATAATCGGATAAACGACAGTAATTGCAGTCATCAAAAGCATGGCTAGAAGCGACCACATAAACACTTTTCTGTACGGCCAATAATACATTTTTAATCTTTTAAATGTCTCCATATCCAGCACCTTTCCAACATTTATCATCTTCACTATATCGATACCCGAAATAAATTTCTATTATTTTTCAAAATTTCAGTCTAATTATGGAGTGAGTCTCTTACTTTATAGGGAGTAACATATGTAGAATAAACGCTTACAGAAAATCATTGTATGCTGGGGATACTTGGGGATATGCCAATGAAATACAGAAAACCGGACGGCTGAAATGCCGTCCGGTTTTCATCCCCCGCTGACCGGCGGTATGATGGCTACCGTGTCACCTGAAGATACAGAGGTATTTTCTTTCACATAGCTTTCGTTAACGGCAATCATAGCCGTATCAATAGATTCAAGACCGTATTGTTCTTTTAGACTCGCTTTTATTTCATCTGTGGTTGCTTGTTCCATATCTATTTCTATTGCTTGTGTACCGGCCTGTTCAGCCAGTCCTGCAAATAAAAGAATTTTAATCATGCTGCTCTCCCTCGCTTAGGTCTGGTTTTCCGTTCGGATAAGCTGTTGTTTCTAGCTGGTCACCGATCCATTGCTCACCGTCTTCCCAAATTTCTTTTTTCCAAATCGGCACAATCTGTTTAATGCGTTCAATCGCATACTCATTGGCTTCATATGCGGCTTTTCGATGGGGAGAAGATACAGCAATCACTACCGCTGCTTCACCGATATCGAGCACACCTATACGGTGCGTGATCGCAGCTGAGGCACCTTCCCATTTTTCTTCAATTTCAGCGCCGATTTGAGCAAGCATTTGCACGGCCATCGGTTCATATGCCTCATATTCAAGCCGAACCGTTCTTTTTCCGTTTGTCCATTCCCGAACCGTACCAATAAATGTCGTAATGGCTCCTGCTTCCCGTTTCTCCACTTTTTTAATGATGTCTTCAGTATTAATGGGTGTTTTCGTAATCTCAAACCGTTCCATTATGCAGATTCCCCCTTCAGCTGTGAAAGCACAAAATCCACGGCAACCGGATCATCCGCATGAAAAACGGGTAATCCCTGATGCTCTGTCATATGCTCTTTTTTTCTATAGATGATGGCGATTATATTTACTGCTTGCAGCGCTTCCAGATCTTCCTTTTCACTTAGGATAACCACTTTAGGATAAGGGGCTTTTTTAAAGCCTTCAATCAGAAGACAGTCTGTTTCGAGAAATTGGTATAACTCGACCAGCCGTGCCAAATCCCAATTGCGGCGGACAGTCAGCTGTAACACACCAGCACCTTCTACCGCTGTTACATCAGCACCTGCCGCCTTGTAACGGTCCGTGTCTTTTCCTTCCGTGAGCGTTTGCGGTTCACCGCCGTGACCATGATGCTTCAGGCAGCCCAAATGGACTCCCTGTTCAGAGGCTTTTTCAAGAATGCGCTCAATAAACGTTGTTTTCCCGCTGTTTTGAAATCCTACAACTTGGACGATCGGGAAAGGACGGACCAAGGCCATTCACTTCCATTCTCTTCTCTGATGAGCAGCACTTGAACCGTTCTGCCAGTTTCGTAGCCTCGCGTGCCGCCCGGCAGGATAATAAATGCATTGGCATCTGCAAGTGATGTGACGGAGCTCGACTTATCTAATCCGACGGGTGTCGCCAACAGCTTCCCTTCCTGATGTTGCACGAGCGCACGAACAAATCGGGTAAATGGGTTCGGCTTCGGAAAATCCTTGGTCAAAACAGCTTCCGCACAAATCGAATGCGGTGTTTCATTGTGCAGCCATGTCTGGATTATCGGTTTGACAAACAGTTCAAAACCAACATAGCATGCTGACGGATTACCTGAAAGGCCAAACAGCAGCATATCGTTTGCATGCGCCACCGTTGTCACGCTGCCCGGGCGCATGGCAACTTTATTAAACAGCACGTCCGCTCCGAGTTTTTCATAGATCGCAGGCAAAAAGTCAAAGTCACCGACTGACACACCGCCCGTTGTGATCAGGAAATCCACCTTTTTCATCGCTTCTTTAATTGCATCAAAGCTTTTATCCAGTTCATCAGAGATTTTCCCTAAATAAAGCGGTGTTGCGCCTGCTTCTATCGCTTGCGCATATACCATACTCGCATTGCTGTTGCGGATTTTTCCCGGTTCCAGCGGATCACTGACATTCAGCAATTCGGTACCGGTTGCGATAATCCCGACTACAGGCTTTCTCACGACAGGCACAGATGCGTATCCGAAGGTTGCCAAAAGAGCCGTCACTCCTGGTGTCACCCGGGTACCCTTTCTCAGTAAAACACTCCCTTTTTGAGCGTCCTCACCTGTTTTTGAAATATTATCCCCCGTCTGAAAGCGGCGTTTTAAAGACATAAATGACTTCCCATTCTCCTCAAAGGTTTGAGTCAGTTCAATCATGACGACTGCATCTGCCCCTTCAGGGATTTGCGCGCCAGTCATAATCCGCACAGCCTGAAACGGGCCAAGTTCTTTTTCAGATACTGCCCCAGCTCCAATATGGTCAATAACTTCAAACCGAACTGGGTTTTCACGTGATGCATCTGCCGTATCGCACGCTCTGACAGCAAAACCATCGTATGGCGAACGGTCAAACGCAGGGACGTGGTGATCCGCAGTTATATCTTCGGCTAAAAACCGATGAAGGCTGTCTTCAAGCGCCACCCATTCTGTTTCACCTTGTTTTTGAAAATGGCAGACACGCCGAACTGCCTCGTCTACCGGTATCGGTGTTCTTTTCTCCAGCATTCTGACCCCTCCTGTTGTTACAATCCAATCACTCTTGCCAACACGGAGTTGGCTTCTTTCACATCATTTGTTCCATGCACCAGCGCCCGTCCGTCATTGAAAATGACAATTCTGAAATCCTCGTAAAAAATATGCAGCAAAAACGCATTGGCCTCGACCTTGCCGATTGTTTTCAGCCGCTTAATGAGTTCCTGTTTCGGGATTCTTTTTAATGATTCTGACCTTACCTGCACTGTATCACGGCCGCATAGTACAGCAGCTTTTGGTGTGTTCCAATCCTGAAGATAAGGATATACCGCATTTGCTCCGCAAGATGGGCAATCCTCACGGCGTACATGATTAACGTTAATCTTCATATGCGAATTGTTCCAGACATCAAATGTCACAAAACCCCGCTGTATTGCTTCTATTTGGCCGGTTAACAGCTTTAATGCCTCAGCCTGCTGATATGCTGAAACGATATGCACAGCAGGCGGAATAATGCCGGCAGTATCACACGTCGCCCCGCCAACAGGAATTTGCTCAAACAAACAAGACAGACAAGGGGTTTCTCCGGGAATGACAGTCATGAACATTCCCTGGCTGCTTACACAGGCGCCATAGACCCAAGGTGTCTTTGTTTTCTGGGCAAGATCGTTTATCAGCATGCGGGTTTCAAAATTATCTGTCGCGTCGATTACGATATCTGTTTTTTCAATCAGCGGCTCAAGCGTTTCGGCTGTTCCTTCGGTAACATACGCCTCAATATGTATCTCGCTGTTAATCGCTGATAGATGCTCTTTGGCAGCCATGGCTTTCGGCATGCGGAGTTTGGCATCGCTTTCTGTATAAAGCTGCTGCCTTTGAAGATTGCTCCACTCCACATAGTCACGGTCAATAATGGTAATCGTACCGACTCCCGCTCTCGAAAGCCCTTCAGCTCCTGCAGTGCCGAGCGCTCCCGCTCCGACAATCAGCACATGGCTGTCTGCCAGTCTTTTCTGGCCCTCTTTCCCAATTTGCTTAAATCTGATTTGCCGTGAATAACGTTCCTCCATCAAACCTGTTCTCCTTATCTTTTATGTCATCTTATCATGTTATTGCCCCGTCAGTCCCGCTTGAGGGAGTTCGATTTTTCTTCCAAACAGCTAAAATCATCACGTGTATTAATGTTGATAAACTCTGCCGGGTTTGCTCCGATATTTTCAGCCTGTACGTAACAAACCGAAATTCTGCCTAATAAATCTGATATTCTCAACCTCTTCTCAGAAAGCTGATCGTATAGAACTGGCATGATACGTTTGTGGTAAATCGCAATCAATGGCTGCACTTGTCCGTCAGAAATTGGGACTACCGCGTCAGCACCGGCAGTCATCAGACGTTTGAGCTCCAGCACCGTCCTTCTTTGTATCAGCGGTGTGTCACAGGAAAGAACAGTATAAAGATCACCGTCTGTCTTTTTAAAAGCGGTATATATACCAGCCAATGGCCCCATGCCTTGAAATGGCTCAGCATCTTGATACACTTCATTTTCACCGTTTTCTTGAAATCTATCAATAAATTCGGGACGGCTGATGATAACCGTTTGTTCTCCAAGTGCCTCTTTAGCACATTCGTAAAGCATCCTTCCCTTCCATTTGACAAACGCCTTCGGTTCTCCAAATCGCCGTGAGGCTCCCCCTGCCAGCAGTACGTTTACATGCTTCATATCATCTCACCTCTAGTTTCGTTAAAAGCATAGCAAAAGCAAAGGCTCAACGCTACTGCTTGTCTGTTTATTAAAGAGGAATAGCTGTTCAGTATTTGCATATTGTAGTGTTAACATCATGAGGGAGATGGTTCGAATGAAAAGATCAGGTCCTTTTTTCCACGACGTGTCTCAGGAGAACCTTTATTTAAAATCCGAGCTTTCAAGGTGCCATAAGCTGATTGCTGAACTTGAAGCAAGCTACTTTCATCAGAAAAATAACAAACTGCTCAAAGAAAATACTAATATGAAAGAAAAACTCCAGCAGCTGTCTGCCGAATTAACACATATGTCAACAAAAGAAAAACATGCCTCCCACACCAGCCAAACCCTGCATCAAATAAGAGCTGAACTGCTTGATAAAATCGTTGTTTTGCAGGAGCTTCTATCTGCTGAAACCTATAAACGCAGAGCCGAAATCGAAGAAAAACATAAACTTCATATTGCTAAAGTCAAAATCGAAGAAGAAAATAAAAATCTTCATAAACGGATCAGCGAACTTCAAGCCTCAATTGAGCAAGAACAAAATGCACTGCTTAAGGCAAAACAGCAAGCCGAATTGATAAAAGCCGAAAACGGGCGTCTAAAAGAGCAAATGGTAGAAAAAGAATATCAGCTAAAACATATTAAAATAGAAGTTGATCATATGAAAGATCGAATCATAGAAACGAAAGAAAGACTGCTAGACATAGAAAAAACGAAAGAAAAATTATTTCACGAAACTATTATATCGTATAAACGGCAGCTTGATGAAAGCGATGCCTGGATTGCTTCTCATTTTGCCGATATTGATGGCGGCACGAAACAAAAAGAAAAAACGGAAGAAGAAGCTCCAGCGGCCTACACGCAGCCATATCATGTAGAGACCATCCTTGAAGATGTCACCAAACAGATACATGTGCTCCAAAAACAGCTTGCCCGCGCCCAATCATCAGACCAGGCCAAGAGCCATACAATCGAAGAGCTGAAAAACAGAGCCGCTGAAGAAAAGCCTTATCAAAAGTGGGTGTATAAGCTTAATCTTGAAAAAGAAAACAAACCTTCACAGAAAAAACCTCAATAAAAAAACTGCTTGAGCGATGGGACTGACCCCATAAGATGAGACAAATAAAAACACCTTCAAGTTTGAATACGGATGATTGTTATCCGAAATTAGACTTGGAGGTGTTTTTTCTATGGGGACAAGAGTGAGTTATCCGGTTGAAGTGAAACAGAAGGCTGTAGAAATGAGATTGGCAGGCGTACCTATGAAAGAGATCATGCAGGAGTTGAATATCAAAAATAATACGCAGATTAAGACATGGGTCAGATGGTATAAGGCTGGTGATACACATCGATTTGAACAGCCTGTTGGTAAGCAATACACTTATGGAAAAGGTCCGGAGTATTCTTCCGAATTAGAGAAACTGCAGGCAGAGAATCGATATCTGAGACAACAGAATGAAGTGTTAAAAAAGTACAACGAATTGGAAAGGAAGTTGATAGCCAAACGTCAGTCGAACTTGTAGAAGAATTGCACAGCACAATGACCGTGCAGGATATCTGTATTCATTTAGGTATCTCTCGCTCGTCTTATTATCGTTGGAAGAAGAATCTGAAGAAAGATCATCCCAAGCGCCATTTAGAAAAACAAATCGGCACGTTGTGCCGAGAGCACCAGTATCGATATGGATATCGAAAAATCACAGCTATATTAAAAAAGAGAATGTGTATTAACCATAAAACGGTTCAGCGTATTATGCAGAAAAATCAGTGGCAGTGCCGGGTTAAGGTGAAAAAGCGCAAGAAGAATGGGCAGCCATATGCCGTGGTCGACAATATATTAGATCGGAACTTTCAGTCTGATCATCCTCTTGAAAAACTAGTAACAGACATCACGTATTTGCCTTATGGACAGAAACAATTGTACCTTTCCAGTATATTGGATGTATATAATGGAGAAGTGATTGCTTTTACGATTGGAGATAAGCAGGACACAGACTTTGTCTTACACACACTTGATCAACTGCCAACACTGCCTGAGAACTGCGTGTTACATAGTGACCAAGGATCTGTGTATACATCTTACGAGTATCAGAAAGCTGTTAAAACAAAAGGCATTACCATGAGCATGTCCCGCAAAGGGACACCCGCTGATAATGCCTCCATCGAATCGTTTCATTCCTCACTAAAGTCTGAAACGTTCTATCTTAACAGCATTGATCGAACCACGACCGCCATCGTAGAACGCACTGTCATAGAATACATTCATTATTATAACAATATTCGTATTCAAACGAAACTAAACAACCAATCACCGATAAATTATCGGCAATTGGCTGTTTAAAAGGTGTTTTGATCCCTGTCTCAAAAACGGGGGTCAGTCCCCGATGCCAAGCAGTTTTTCTTTATATTTATTCATTAGCTGATTCAGCTGATTCTGCAGATTCGATTTCACCCTCTAAAATGTACTGCCCGCGATATGGTTTTTTCACTTCCGGGTACATTTTAATTAAGCTTTGCATAAACGTTGTCATATTAGGGATTTCAAGACCGCTTTCTTTTTCAATCTCTTTTTGAAGCTCCGAGCTCTTAATCGCCGCGTTGTGGCGTTTTAATGTTTTAATAGCAGCTTCACGCAGCTTAGCTGCTTTTGATCCCGGTCTAGCCGTTCCTCTTCTTCTTCGTGTTGTTCCGTCTGGTATACCGGCAGGAAGAGAGGAAATAGATTGAAGCTGAGGCTGAACAGACTGCTGCTGTGATTGCGGCTGATAGCTTCTGATTTCCTGAGCCGCAAGCTCAGCGAGAACCGGCAGAGAGTCAGGTTTTTTTTCAGAACGGAAATCCTTTTTGATTTCGGAAGGGCTTCCATTTCTGTCCAGCTCTCTTAATTTTGCGTATATTTTATCACGTTCAATTTGATATTCACGAATGACTTTCACTTCAGCTTCATTTAATTGTTCTAACCGCAAGCGCAAAGCTTCTCTTTCATTAAACATTCCTCAATGTACCCCCTATCAAAATTAACATCTTTAATTAAGATATTAGATTACAAAAGTAATTTTATCAACTATTATTTTAGCATTTTACTATTATATTTACTCTATGAAAAATTCCTTATTTTCTGAAAATGTTTTATTTTTCAAAAGAGTTCTTTATTCTCAAGGGATTAAGGGGCTTTCTAGTTTATTTGGTATAATGTTGAAAATATATATTTTACTTACTTCTTTAAAGAAATTTAGTGTAATATCTACAATTTTCGAGTTATGAGATATGAGATTTATCTAAAATTGTGTTTTCTAGCGTATCAATCAAACAAACCATCAATTCCTATACCTAAATTTGGAAAAATAAGCTTCTTACTCTTCTTCCATTGCTTTTTGCACAAATAAAAAACCTGATGTGATCAGGTTTTTAGGAAATACTATTTAGTCAGATACCTATTCCGTTTCAGCCAGAACGCGGTTCACACGTTTTTCAAGCATTTTCATACCGCTCCCGCCGGCTTGGAAGTGACGGAGCTGTCCTGTTTTATCAAACACATAATATGCAGGTACATATTCATTTTCAAATGCATCGGTTAAAGTATGGTCACTGTCAACAAAAATCGGCTGGGTGATATCGTGTTCAGCAGCTGTTTCTTTAATTTTACCAAGGTCAAGATCATCTTCGGAACGAGGCATATGCACAGCTACAACATTCAGCTGATCTTTATATTTATCACGAAATTCATTCACTTGCGGCATCGCTTCTTTGCACAAGTGGCAGCTGATGGACCAGAAATGAATAAGCGTCGGCTTTTCCCCAATCAATTGCTCTCTCGTCACTTCACCATTTAACCAAGCTTTTTCTCCCGTCAATTCCGGCATGGGCTGACGTAATTTCATTGCTTTTCCCTCCTATTTAACAGAAAGGCCTAACGAATATGCTAGACCGCTTTTCGTTCTTGGAAAGAATTAAAGTGTTTTTTGGCCTGGTTTCCAGTTAGCCGGACAGAGTCCGCCAGTTTGCAGCGCCTGGAGAACACGAAGCGTTTCATCAACATCACGTCCAATGTTGTTATGGAAAACAGTTTGGTATTGGAGCTCCCCTTCAGGATTAATAATAAACAATCCGCGCAAAGCCACACCTTCTTCTTCGATTAAAACGCCATATTCCCGGGATACCTCATGGTTTGTATCAGCAGCAAGCGGGTATTTCAGCTGGCCAAGACCGTTTTCTTTGCGGTCTGTATTGATCCAAGCTAAATGAGTATGGATGGTATCAGTTGAAACCCCGATGACTTCTGCATCAAGATCTTCGAACTCGTCATAGCGGTCGGACATTGCTGTAATTTCTGTCGGACAAACAAAAGTGAAATCCATTGGATAGAAGAACAGCACTGTCCATTTGTCGTTTTTCATGTTTTCCTCAAGACTTACTTTGCCGAATTCTTTGCTTGCAAGGACTGCTTCCATTTCAAAACGAGGAGCTTGTTTACCTACCATACGTTCTGCCATATGTATCCCTCCAATTTATTGTTTGGCTTAAAAGTCGAAATAACTTGAAAATAAAGGGTTGTTAACCATTTTTAGTTATATTGCAATGCCATTATATAAAAGCAGATTTCCTGAGTCAATTTTTAACAAATCATGCATGTCTTTGGCTTCGACATTTTTGAATAAAACGTTTAACATGGTCATGTACAGGGTAACTAGCCTCAATGTGCAGCAATCAATTAGAAAAGGAGCTCAACATGGACTTTATTAAACAATATGATTGGGCGGGACTGATTACAAATGCCGGTGTTCTGCTCATTAAACTTGCCATTATGATATTGCTCTATTTTATCGTTCGATCATTAGGCATGAAAATCATTAAACATCTGTTTGCAAAATTCGAGGAGCAGAATAGCTTGTCTATCGGACGTGCACATACGCTCCGAAGCCTGACTCTTAACATATTTGCTTATACTTTGATTTTTATATTCTTCGTCATGGTTCTAGATTTGTTTCATTATGATCCAAGCGCTCTTTTAGCGGGGGCAGGAATCGTCGGCCTGGCTGTCGGATTTGGCGCCCAAGGGCTTGTCAGTGACATCGTGACAGGTTTTTTTATTTTGCTTGAGAAACAATTGGATGTCGGAGACTATATTACCGTTTCCACCTTTGACGGAATTGTCGAGCAGGTTGGCTTAAGAACAACTCAAATCCGCAGCTTTGACGGAACATTGCATTACATCCCCAACAGAAACATCACAAACGTGAGTAATCATTCTCGTGGTACCATGCAGGCTCTTGTTGATATTAAAGTGCCGGCTGAAAGAAACATTGATGAAATGATTCATATTTTACAGCAGGTTTGTGATGAGACGGCAGCGGCTCTTCCGCAAATAAAAGAAGGCCCAAATGTCATCGGGATTCAAGAACTGGGGACTTCTGAAATTGTGATCAGGGTCATTGCCAAAACAGAAAATATGGAACAGTGGCGAGTCGAACGAGTGTTGAGAAAAGAAATAAAGAACGCGTTCGACCGCGCTTTCCCTAAAGAAACAGAATAAATAAAAGAACCGAAGCTTTTTGCTTCGGTTTTTATATTACTGAATTCTGCTTTCAACTTCGCTGCAAATTTCTTCAGCCGTCATCCCGGAAGCTGTAATGACAGGTGCTTGTGTTACCGTATCGGCTATCCCTTGCACATTATTATCAAGACCTGTTACGACACAGCAGTCACAGCCTTGAGCATCAGCAGGGCTTTTCATCATTACAACGTCATATCCTTTTTCTTTTAAAGCAGCTTCTACATCTGATAACGATTGTTCAATTCCAATTTTTTTAGCCATTTTTGAACACCTCCGTTTACTAGAGTGCTCATTTTATGGAATTTTATTCTTTCATTTGTACTTAATTGGCATAAAAAGAAAAATAACCTGTCATGACATGAACCGCTGTTTCTATCGCATTTTCATCGGGATTCAGCTTAGCGTGATGAAGCCCATGTTCAGAATCAGCGCCGAGCCAGAACATGAAGCCGGGATATTTTTTCAGCATATAGCCAAAATCCTCCCCAGTCATTGCTTCTTTTGCTTCAATTACTGTCGCCAGTTGATGTTCAGCAACAAAAGACATAAATTCTTCTGTTAATCCGCTCGTATTGTAAACTTGGTGATAGACAGACGGATATGTCACTTTTCCTTTGCAGCGGAATCCGATTTCGATTCCTTTCACCACATCTTCAATCCGTTCCTTTACCTGTTTCATCGATTCTTCAGAAAGCGTGCGGATCGTGCCTTCCAGGTGGGCCGTTTCCGCAATGATATTTTGTGCCGAGCCTCCGGTAATGGTACCAACTGTAATAACAGCACTGTCTAGCGGATCTGTGTTTCTAGAGATAATCGTTTGCAGCTGGGTGACAAGTGTACTTGCTGCTACAACCATATCCTCAGCCAAATGCGGATATGCCGCATGTCCCCCTTTGCCTTCCAGATCGATGACTAGCTCTGATGTATTCGCAAATAGAAGGCCGCTTTTTGTCGCAATGGTGCCTACCGGAAGCTCTGGAGCAATATGAAGCGCAGTGATGAAATCAGGCTGCCACTTTTTTAATACATCGCTCTCAAGCATTGGTTCCGCACCGCCAGGCCCTTCCTCTGCCGGCTGAAACAGAAAAAGCAAATCATGTTTGACTGGGTGGTGAACAAAATGATCAATAATGCCGAGTGCAATCGTCATATGCAAATCGTGACCGCAGGCGTGCATGTTGCCGTGATGCTCTGATGCGAATGGAAGACCGGTTTGCTCTTCTATAGAAAGCGCATCGATATCCGCTCTGTACGCCAGCATTTTTTCCGGCGCCGTCCCGTTCACTTTTACAAAAAGCCCTGTTCGCCATTTCTCAATTTCAATTCTGTCTTGCGGATATTGTTCCAAGACATTTAATAAATACTGCTGGGTTTTGAACTCCTGAAATCCAAGCTCCGGTATACGATGCAGATCTCTGCGAATTGCGATGAGCTCCTCTTTCTTCATTTCTATTCCTCCTGCCTATACGAATAAGGCGTGGATATATTATCCACGCCTTTTTTATCAAACTTTTCCTTACAGCTGGCGTAATTCCTGCTTGATTTCAGTTTTGCCTTTTGTTTTTTCATCAATGTCTTTGATTTTTTTAGCTGGTGTGCCTGCAACGACAGTGTATGGCTCAACGTCGTTTACCACGATCGCTCCCGCAGCAACAACAGCTCCTTTACCTACTGTTACGCCTTCAAGCACAACAGCATTTGCGCCGATTACGACGTCGTCTTCAATCACAACCGGTTTAGCGGATGGCGGCTCAATAACGCCCGCAAGTACAGAACCCGCGCCGATATGGCAGTTTTTTCCGACAGTAGCTCGTCCGCCAAGCACAACGTTCATATCAATCATTGTGCCTTCGCCGATGACTGAACCGATATTAATAGAAGCACCCATCATGATGACTGCGTTATCACCAATTTCAACTTGGTCGCGGATGATCGCGCCCGGTTCGATACGCGCTTTGATGTTTTTAAGATCAAGCATTGGGATCGCAGAATTGCGGCGGTCATTTTCAACCACATAGTCTTCGATTTTGCTTTGGTTTTCTTCGATTGCTGTTTGGATTTCGCTCCACTCACCGAAAACGACACCAGTGTTTCCGTTGATAAAAGCTTTCGCAGATTCGCCGAAATTGATTCCTTCCAGCTCACCTTTCACGTAAACCTTTACAGGTGTAGATTTTGTACTATTTTGAATAAATGAAATAATTTCATTTGCGTCCATCATTTTCATATGTATAGTCCTCCTCCTGATTTTCTACCTCATTACTGTATCAAAGGAAAGATACAAAGACAAGAAAAAAAGGAACAGCCGTTTTAGCAGTTCCCAGTTAGTGATCAGACAGCGCACCCGCTTTTCTTTGCGAATTGTCTCCCGAAGTTTATTAATTCTTCCTCTTCTTCACCTTCTGGATTATTTTCGATTTTTACCGAAGGCAGCACAATGTCTCCACCGCGTTCTTTTATTTTTGCCTCTAGCGTATCAACCGCTCCGCAGAAAAATTCATATGCTGTATCACCGGAACCGAATACAGCGCATGTTTTGCCGGAAAAATCAATCTCATCCATGTCTTCAGCCAGATCTAAAAATTCATCAGGCAGATCTCCGTCTCCCCATGTGTAGGTCCCCATTATGATATGGTCATAATCGGTAAACAGCTGGGCATCATCAATATCCATTGCTTCGAAACGGTCTACTTCTGCTTCCGCCTCCTGAAGCCCCTTTTCAATCAAATCTGCCATTGCTTCAGTATTGCCTGACATTGTTGCATAAACGAGCAAAATCTTCGCCAATTCCTTGTTCCTCCTCTAATGAATCATTGCTGAAACTTCGTACGGCTGGACAAATTTACATTCATACAAGCCTGCGCAAAAGAAATTCTCTTTCTGATTGGCCACTCTCCATCCATGCCCCTTAATGGTATCGAACCATTTTAACGATCGGGCTTCGAGATCAGTCTGGTAAATTCTTGAAAAACCATTTTCATCTTGTGTTGTAGTGACATATATAATGCCATCATCCTCTGAAAGATCAAGAAATGATTCTTCTATTCTGATCATGCTGGATTGAATGATGAATTCTTCACCATTCAAAAGATTCCGTACAGTGACAGCACCGTGCTTTCCTTTCACAGAACCCATCGCCGCCACCAGCCAATTTTCATTGAACACGAGCATGGATGCCGTCATCCGGTTTTTTTCTTTTTTGACAATTTGGACATTGTCACGCTTAATGTCGTAAGCCCAAATGCCGCCAAAATATTCGTGTATTTGCGTGCCAATAAAAAGATTGCCCCCGTGAAGACATAGCGACCGGATAACAGGGGGATTATGAAATTCGGCAAAAGGTTTGGCTACGCGCCATGAGACACCAAAATCATCCGATACATAAATACAATGCTTACCGTGGGCGCAGACAAACCCGTTGTTTCTGCCGGTAATCGCCCACACTGTTGCATTTGTCGGAAAGCTCGACATCGTCCAGGTTTTCCCTTCATCAGCCGAACGAATGACTGTTCCCTTTTCACCGACGCCAAATAAGTAAGGCCCTATGTAGCTGATACAGTGTATCTTACTTTTCAAACGAAAAAGCTTTCTCCAGCCCTGCTCCAAAGAATAATGAAAAATGCCTTCTCTTTGTACCGCCACAAAATATCCAGAAAACGCCGATGCCGTAACAGCAGTTGCTCCTTTATGAAACATGGCTTTTTTCCTTGTTCATATAATCTGCCCATGCAAGAAAACCTCTCGCAAACGCTCGGCAGCTTTCCACATCTTCATCTGTTTCAGGCGCTAATTCAATTTTTAGTGTTTCCTGGTAAACAGCAGCTCCCGCCTCTTGCAGCATGGCATTGAACAAATTCACCGCTTCGCAAAACTTTGGATAAGAATAATCGCCAGACCCGAAGCAGGCTGTTTTTAAACCATTAAGCTGAAGCTGTTTGACCTCTTCGAAAAAATCCTCCGCTTCGTAGGGCAAATCGCCGTCCCCCCATGTATAGGTGCCAATCAGTACGTAATCATAGGAGGTTAAACAAGGCACATCCACATCATCTATCTCGACACAATCGATATCCAACTCATATTCCTGAAGCGTATCTTTTATTATGAAGGCAATGTCTTCTGTATTTCCTGACATGCTGGCATATGTAATCAAGGCTTTAGCCATGTTATCACCCCATTAATTGATAATGATTTTCAATATCATATGTATCACTTTAAATGATAATGATTTTCATTGTCAACAGATAAATAAAAAAAAGACAGCACCTCGCTGTCTTTAAAATGGATTTTCCTGATCCAGCATATCCTTTATCACTTGTACAAAAGCTTGAACTTGTTTCAGTTCAAAGGCAGGCTCATAGCCTAATAACCATGTATCCCGACCGATCGGATGCCCTTTCATGTCTAAAAGAGGCATTTTATTCACTTTATCTTCATTTTGAAGGGTAACAGACGGCAAAATGGCATACCCGATTCCGTGCAGCGCCATCTGTTTGCACGTTTCAATCTGATCAACCAATATCGTCTGTTTCGGCGACGTTTTAAATTTTTGATGCCACCAGTGCTGAATTTCCTGAAAATAAGTGCTGTCACTTTTAAACTGGATAAACGGCCGTTCTGTATGGGCAATATCTTCGATGCAGGAAATTTCAGTATCCACTAAATACAGATGATCTGTCATTAAGTAATCTTTGCGCCCCTTCCACTCAGGGTTGCCTCTTATAATGCCGATATGAACCTGATCCTCATACAAGCTTTTCAGCATTTCGCTGCTCCACCCGGTTATGAGCGAGATCTTTGCATTCGGATACTTTTCCACATACGTCTTCAGGACTTTAGGGAGCCAATGCTGACCGATTATGGAGGCGACGGCAAGCTTCAATGTGCCGTGAATTTCACCTTCAAGCTCGTCAATATTTTCTCTTATTCTTTCCTGCTCTAATGTCACATCATTTGCAAACTGAATGATTTTCTCACCGGCGGGCGTTACCGTTAATCCTTTTTGGGATCTTAAAAAGATTTTTGTTCCCCACGCCTTTTCAATGGTTTGTAAGCGCTGAGATAAAGCCGGCTGAGATACAAAAAGCCGTTCTGCCGCCTTTCTCATATTTAATTCCTCAGCTAAAACTACGAGCATATGAAGCTCTTGAAGCTGCATGTCGTCCTCCTTTTTGTTATCAATAAGTTTTTCTTATCTCCCATTCTAATAAAATCTTAGTTTCTTATTCAAGCCCTATTCTCGTTTAAATTATGTATGCGCTTTCTTTTTTCGCTCTGGCTATATAATAAAAATAGGCCGTACAGCCTACTTATTCAACGAGCGTATATGCTTATTCAATTCCTTTAAAACGACTCTTCTCGTAAAAATCCCTTCAAATACCTGCTCGTCATTTTCAACACAGACAAATCCGTTATTAATGACCATGCCGAATCCCTTCATAATCGGATCATTGATATGAAGGCGCGGAATGTCGGTCTGCATGACTTCCTCAACAGTGATTTGGTCAAGCTTTTCAAACTCAATTCGCTCAAGTCCAAAAATACTGTTCATGATCATATTTGTCCCGATTAAGCCATGTAAACGGTAGGAAGGATCCAGAACCGGGATGGCTGTGTATCCGGTTTTTGTCAATACTAATAATGCGTGCTCAAGGTTATTTCCGACTTGCACGTGCGCTACTTTGTCCGCCTCAATCATAAATTGTCCGACTGTTGCCTCAAGAAGTTGATCTGATTGTAAGCTTATCATGTTTTCGACCCCTTTTCATTTTCATCATCAATACATTCCCTATATTGCAATAATATAAACTTTATCAGTATTTGTCGAAAAGTTTCCTTTCAATAAAAAAGATACTCTTTGTGGAGTATCAATTATAGGGTGTCCCATTAATTTTCAAATCGAAATCGGTCGTATAGCGTTACAAGTTTTTTGTAGGTGGTTCCGTCAACGTTTTTGGTCCCTGTCTCTATATCGTTGATCTCACTGCTTAATAGCTCGATGGCATACTCATGGTTGATCAGGATATTCAGCAGAAGTTTTTGTTCTTCTTCTGTAAATCGTTCACCGATAAGACTCATTCGCAATCAGGCCCCCTGTTTTATACTGAATACCTCTGAAAGCAAGACAACTTACTTTCAGCTCTACCGCTAGAATAAGTAATCAGATAACAAACGTCAACCGCATAATTCGACATTTACCTTGGCTTTTTCAGCCAAATTATTTTGTGAAACGATTTGCATAGCTGAAGGCAGTGTATGAATCCGGCTTTATTTTGGCCTCAATCCCCATGGAGGTAATACGTCCAGTCATTTCTTGGATCAGATCTTTTGTAAGCCCTTTTTTCCCAATATCCAAGTGAACTTCAAAGGTAAGATCCGCCCCCTCACCGGTAAAGGGCAGGAGCAGATCGGTAATATCCATTAAGTGTCCATCAAGAATATGAGCGGCCGTTTCTTGGCTGTACGCCGTTTCTAACGAAATCTTCTCCCGAAGGCTATGTATGGGTCTGTCGACTGTATGATTTTTCAAGCAGCCCCAAGCTCCCTTGCCTGTACGATGCAAATGCAATGCGGTAATAAACTTTGTGTAATCGCGGTAAACCTGTGAATCGGTTCCGATCGATAACACATAAGAAGAACGGGGGTCCTTTTGAACAAAGGCTTTAAGCCGTTCCATCACATCTTGAAAGGTCATCTGTGCTTCTGAAAGATTATAAAACAGAAAAGAATCAGCCATCACGACACTCCTTTTCAAGGATTTACAACCATGAAACAGGTATGTTCCTTACCGTTTATTTCGATTACTTTTGCAAAGGCGGAAGCTTGTTCCCCCTATTTCAGGAATCTTACTGAAGAAGTTCAAAGATTTCGATGGAAACCATGTCGATATTATCAAACGGATATGTGTTAGGTTTTTCACCTTTTTGGAAAACCGTCAGTTCAAACGTTTGATTTTTTTCGAAATATTTAACACTGCATATTTTCTCACCATTCACTTCGAAATAACGCTGCATTGGCTCGTTAGCCGCTTCCGCTGTTTCTTGCAGACTTTGCAGCCGTGTGATGATACCCATTAATTGTGACATTCTAAAAAAAGACTCCTTTCAAAAAGCAACTTCAAATCAACAAGTATTTATTATAATACAAGTTCTATTGAGCATCATACCATAAAGTCGGACAGGATGGCATTTTCACTGCTGAATTTAAGCAAAGAAAAAAAGTGAAAAAAACTATTTTTCTTTAGTTTGAGGCTTTTTTTGAATGTCATGCACACAATTATAATTTTTTTTGAATCTTTGGCAGCATTAAGAATGCCTTTTTGCAATTTTGTCAAAACCTTCTTTTGATTTTTATGGTGAAGTCCCGCGTGGCCATAATCAATGGGAGTCATGCTGGATAGAGGGGAACTGAACACCCGTGCAGCAGTGTCAGGGGTGTTCGGCACTGAATGTTTCTCCCCGTGTTAAACGTTTACCACTAGTTAGGTTTATTGTTTCATTGGATTGTCCTATGCTTTGATAAATAAAAAACTTGGCGGGGGTAGCGCCAAGTTTTTTCGGATCTTGATCTGATAGAGGGGTTGGGGAACAGAGAGTAGCTTCTCTCTATAATTAAATGATAATGATTCTCAGTATCAATGTCAATCGTTTTTTGATATTTTTTTCATTTCATAAAAAAAACGGCCTTTCAGCCGTTAAATCAGTCCGTCCTGCTCATATAAATAAGAATAAGGCAAGTCTATAAATAAATACATTTGATCATCCATCGGATATGAAAACGTTCTGATCATTTCACCTGTTTCCAAATCACTGTACAGATCACTGAAAAAACCTTTTCTGAGATTTCTCATTCGCATAATGTTCTCCAGAAAATAAGGACGCCAGCTCCAGTTCTTTTCCGCATATTCCGGCTGATAAATCCATTCTCCATCCTGCTTAAACACATTTCCCGTCAGCTGATCGCCTTCTTCATCACACATGTAAATCCTGAAGCTGCAATCTGTCAGCTCTTCCGCCAGCTTTTTAATAAAGTCATCATCAGAAGACAGATTGTTTTTTCTCAAAGAGGTCACAGCCTGATGCACTCGTTTGTAAAACTGTTCAGAGTGCTCATAGACGGTCTCCAGTTTCTTTTTCTCATGTGTGATAAATTGGTGAAATTCAGTTTTAAGTCTTTGTTTCAATACATCTCTCTCTAGAAACGTTTTAGATGGAGACACTAAGTAATAGCCCTGAAAATAGCGGCCTCCGTTTCTCCAGGCGTACTGAAGCTGGAAGTTCGCCTCAATGTCTTCATACAGCAGCGCCGCACCGATTTTTCTTGCTAATAAAGATATGCTGTACAGCACATGCTCATATGACGGTGACGGCTGTGACACTTTCAGCGCCTGCAAATCGATTTTTAACAGATCTGGTGAGAGCAGCGCGATTCTGTCCAAGTTGCTGCTTTCTTTTCCGATGTTGTCAACTGCGATTTTAATTCCGTATGTACGATAGTATGCAAGCATATGGTAGAGCTGCTCAATATCCCCTTCAAAATTGTGCTCTGTAATTTCAAGCACAAAACGGTGGAGTTCGATTCCCTTCGCTTCATATTCTTTCAGAAGCTCCAGAAAGCTTTCACCATGATCCAGCATCAGCAGATTGGCATCCTGATTCATAAAAATCAGCAGATCAGAATCCGCATCTAAAAAGCGGTCTAGAGCCTGGCGGATAATTCTGTTATCAACCTCTAATTTATATTCTTCGGGTATCCCCGCATCTAAAAAGAAGGGCCCGAGACTTTGGATTTCTGAATCTGCCAAAATTCGTCCAAGCACCTCATATCCGACAACCTTCTGCTCCTCGGCACTAAAAATCGCCTGGTAATATGGAAGGACATCATCAATGTTCGTTAAAATATCAAGTGGATCCAACATGTTATCACCTGCTTATCTATCTTTGTCTGATTATACGCACAATTATAACTACACCACAAATTTCAAAAAAATCATAGTATGGAAAAGCGGGTCGTATGGAGTATGTTAAAAGAAGAGGAAAATTTTTTTGAGATTATCAATCTACATACTGGTTAATTAAGAATTTTATTCATTTGTTTCACAATAACCAAGACAAATACAAAAATAACAGCATTATAACTAGCAGCTGTCCAAAAGTAAAGATTCCAGTCAGTGCCTTTATACATCCAATCATCATCATGTTTCATATTATAGAAAGTTCCTTTTTTATCGTAAGTGCCAAATGTAAGAGTGGTTAAACCGGCGACACTCTTTGAAACGTCAACTCCATACATTGAACCGACATTGTCAGTATAGTTTATTTTCATATACGTGTAATCAGATAAAACTTTTTCTACCCGCTTGGTTGGCAGAGACACATATAATACAGCTGACGTATCTCCTCCGGGCCCAGCCAAATACTCTCTAGCTTTAATAAATTTTGTTTCATCAGGAAAATCTATGTGGTATAGTTTTTCAAATCTTATTATTTCATTAGAAGTAAGATTTGTATTTTGATAATACTCTGGGGAAAAAGCACAAATAATAAAGTACCAAACATTAAAGATGATAACTAAACTGCTTAAAAATAATACAACTAACTTTTTTAACAATTTCTTCAATGAATCACTCCTTAATCTTTAAAAATTATATCATAAATTTAAATAGAAAATAAAACAAGCGAACGACCAGTTTTAACGTTCGCTTGTTTTGCAGTTTATTCAGATATCATTTTTTTCTCGATAACATCTCTAAATGCTTGTGCTGTTATTTTTCCAATCTCTTCACTATAATCCTCAACATCAAAAGCACGTTTAAAGGCTAACCTAATTGGAACAACAACTGGGTCAAGGTTTGTATTTAAATAATACTCTGCTTCAGAGAAAATTTTGTCTAACGAACCATCAAATCTATTATTTACAAATTGAGTGAACCTATTCATACAGTCATTATTACTATAATAATCTCTAATTGCGATATTTAGAGGTTGTGCATTAGCACCAACTGATGTTTTATTCGCTAGATTAATTGCATCTACATCACTAAATAAATCATCTAGGCTAAATTGATACATATTACCTATTATTTTCATAGCCGCATCATAAGGCGAATTAAATTCTTGAGCGTGTAATTTCATGTCCTGTATTGTTGTTAATAGATCTCCAGTCCAACCAGCAAAATCTCGTAGTGTTTGAGAGTAACCACCACTATAAATAATGGCATTATAAGTTGCCATAAGATGCTGCGTTCCTATGACAGTTTTTGATATAGGATCAACAATTCCATTTACTAGGTCTTCCCCTAGCGCTTTATCTGCCCATTCACGATAAATAGGATCAATCTGGCCTGCGGTAGGGACCCACTTCCACCCTTTGTAGTCATCCTTTCTTAAATACTGGGCAACCAACTCATTAGCTAATTGTGTTTTTTCTACCCCATTATTTAAGTCGCTTTGCATTTGAGCATATTTTTCAGCAGTTTCATATAAAACATCAATTTGATCAAAAAACTTCTTATTCTCTGAAGACACTATATTTATGGTATTAACTCCATTATCCAAACCTGAACAAATATCATTATCAATTTCAATCATTCCAGAACCATTTCCAACAGTAATTGTGGAAATTTGGTCAAACGCCCAATTGTAAGGCAAAGGATATCCTAAGTTTCCGCTAAAGCCAGTAGACATACCACTTACAAAACTTGCAAATGCTAAACCTTTTTTAGAAACTATAGTACATACATTCCTAGGGGCATAAATACCAATTTTGTAAGTTGAACCTAAAAAACCGTTCATTATTTCATTTATACCTTCGAAGTGTGGAATAATATTGTTGTTTAAATCGTTACCATATGCATCATAATCTACTGCAAAGTATATTACAGTGTTATTTTTAAACCCGTATTCTTTTGCTGCTTTATAAGCAGCAAACGCATCTTTCTTTCCTTGTTCTTTATTAAAATAATTTGTTGCTCCCCCATAGGTTTGATAAATCGGAAAAACATTTAAACCTGATTTTAAGATTGTTTCTAATTCACCTGGTTGTATTTTTTTATTTAGTGTACTCCCCGGCGCATTTGTTAGATACCGCCCTACAATCTTATAACCTGCCCTCTTAAGGGACTCCGCCCTGTCCGATGTAATTTGAGTAATTGAGTCACAAGCAACTCCTTTTCGATTGGGGTCTCCAGTACTTACTAGAAGTGAAGCCCATGTTTGAAAGTCGGCAGTACCACTCTGTTGTAATTTTGCAAAAGACTGAAAAGCCTTTACTTTTGATCTTACAGATTCAGAGTATACTCCATCAAAAGGAACATTGTAGCCATTAAAGATTAGAGCAGCTTGAAATAAATGAATAAAACTGTTTTTTTCATCTGTTTCTCCAATTCTTAATACAGGAATCAATCTTTGAGTAGTTGGTCCAAAATTCCCATTAGCTATACTATCACTTAACCCTTCCTCGTACTGTATTGCATAAACAAGAGACTTTTGAGTATCCCTTGAATACAGGCCATCACAGGGCATAAAGTAGAAATTCTCTCTATTGTAATATTTATTATTTAGCCATTGCTGTATTGAACGAACTTTCTCTGACGCCCCATTTAAAAGGATATAAGAGTCCATGTTTAATAAAGCTTTAAACACCTTAGGCGTTACTACACCGTCTGTTTTAGAAAGCCCCATATGCAATTGCATTTCTGCTATCGCCTCTTTCGTTCCCTGACCAAATGTACCCGTTAATCCACCTGGACCATAACCTTTACAATAAAGAGCACCTTGAATAATTTTCACAATATTTTTTTTGAATTAGTTGACGTAGAAATCGGGCCTAATTCTTTAAGCTTTCTTAAAGTTGTAGGACCAAAACTGTCGGAAGTCTGTGTAATTCCCAATTCTAGTTGTAATGCTCTAGTTAATGCATACATTGTTTTCCAGCCAGTTTTCCCATTTTCCTCAATGGAATTGTAGCCACTTTTTCCTTTGTACGTATCATTGAGCCATTCCTGAGTTAATAATACCATCTCGTCCATTATATTACCTTCCTCCCAATCTGATGTAACCTTGAAACCTTTCATTCTTATAATTTCTCTTTTTAGTTAACGAAGTAATTATATGAATGTTTTATTTGAAATCTAAGTTCTTCATATTTCGTCTCCCCTTTTAAAATATACCTTTCATATATTAGGTGGCTTACGTATGACACAACACCTCATAAACAAATAAAGCTCTATGTGTTATCAAATTGGATAGGAAGAAGGTTAATTGTGGAGGTATTACATTCGAACATAAAAGTTCTTAATAACTTAAATATTCACTTATAAATATTCAGATTAAAACGGATAAGGATTCAGCCATTGCCCTCCGTCCATTGTGATACAATCCCCGTTTATATAGGATGCTTCATCAGAAAGCAAAAACGCTGCCAAAGCGGCGATTTCCTCCGGTGTGCCCAATCGGCCGAGCGGCACACTGTTCATCGTGCGGGCCATCGCTTTTTCCGATTCAAATAGCTTCTCCGCACCGCCTGTTCGTTCAATCGGTCCGGGGGCTATCGCGTTTGTATGAATTCCGTATTTGCTCCCCCATTCAACGGCCAGCGTTCTTGTCAATGACAATACCCCCGCTTTGGCTGCAGCGGAATGAACGACCCCCGCTCCCGCTCCCCAAGCGTACGTGGCTGCCATATTTAAAATGACACCCTGCTGCTTCTGGTCAATCCAATGCCTTGCCGCTGCTTGGCTGCAAAAAAATGTGCCGTTTAAAACAATCTCAATAACGGCTTTCCATCCATTGGGCGTCAGCTTTTCTGCCGGACAAATAAAGTTTCCGGCCGCGTTGTTAATCAGCGCGTCAAGCCGGCCAAAGGCTTTTACCGCTTCTTTAATCATGTCTGAAGCGGCGGAATCGGAACGGACATCCATTTGAAAACAAGCGACCTGTCCCTCAAAGGTCTGAATTTCTTTTTTTGTTTCCTCAAGTGCCTCATGGTTCCTCCCTGTCACCATAACGTGCCACCCTAATTCAGCCTGTTTTTTTGCCATCGCTTTTCCCATGCCGCTTGACCCGCCGGTAATAATTACCGCCTTTTTTTCCATGTTTATCCCTCCAATTGTGAATGAGTATTCATTCAATAATATTCTATCATTATATCCCTGCCTCTGTCAGCACATGCTCATATGAGATTTTTATCAGATACAGATGATATAATAGAAAAACTCTATTAAAGGTTGGTTTGAAATGAAAAAGATGTCCAGAAGACAATTTCTAAAAGGAATGTTCGGCGCTCTTGCTGCCGGGGCTTTAACGGCCGGCGGGGGATATGGCTATGCCAGGTATCTCGAGCCGCATATGATCGAGACAACCGAACACACAATAAAAAGCTCTCTCATCCCGCACGGATTTGACGGTTTTAAAATCGTGCAGTTCAGCGATGCACACTTGAGTGATTACTTTACTCTCGAAGATTTAAAAACCGTCATTCTTACAATTAATGAATCTAAACCTGATCTCATTGTTTTTACAGGTGATATTATCGATAATCCTGATACGTACCAGCACCACCAGGCAGTCATTCCATTAATGAGAAAGCTTAATGCTCCCTTCGGCAAGCTTTGTATTTACGGCAATCATGATCACGGAGGCTATGGAACTGCCGTTTACAAAAGCCTGATGACGGCCGGAGGTTTCACGGTATATCGCAATGGCTATCAAACATTGTCACTCGCAGATGGCAGCAAAATCGAGATTGCTTCGCTTGATGACTTAATGCTGGGAAACCCAGATTATGAAGGCACCCTTTCAAGGCTGAGCGACAGACTTTTTTCCATTCTTCTCGTCCATGAACCTGATGCGGCCTTGAAAACAACAGATTATCCCGTGAACCTTCAGCTTTCCAGCCATACACACGGCGGCCAGATTCAGCTGCCTTTTTACGGACCGATTATTACGCCTCCATATGGAAAAGTCTACACAGAGGGAATGTATCAAACGGGCAGCACTCATATTTACGTAAACCGAGGCCTCGGGATGACCAGGCTGCCTTTGCGGTTTCTGGCCAAGCCTGAAATCACTGTCTTCACCTTAAAAAGCACAAATTAATGTAGCAGGATGGGCTCCTCATCAATACTTATAAGTAAAAAAGGAGGATGAGGAAACTGCTTACGTACCAGGTGAAGCAAGGTGATACACTGAACAGCATCGCGGCTGATTTCAGAATCAGCACGGCTGCATTACTCCAGGCTAATCCGTCACTGCAGGCAGGGCTCACCGCAGGACTGTCCATAGTCATCCCCGGACTGCCGGACCCTTATACAATTCCGTATCATATCGCAGTCTCAATCGGAGCGAAGACCCTTACGCTGTTCCTAAATAATCGGGTAATGAAAACCTATCCCATCGCCGTTGGTAAAATACTAACGCAAACGCCTACTGGCGAGTTTTACATTATTAACCGTCAGCGCAATCCCGGCGGCCCATTTGGCGCTTATTGGCTGAGCCTTTCAAAGCAGCACTACGGAATACATGGGACGAATAATCCCGCTTCGATTGGTAAGGCTGTTTCTAAAGGCTGCATTCGCATGCATAACAAAGACGTGATCGAACTTGCTTCAATTGTGCCAAACGGAACAAGAGTCACGATTAACCGGTAATGTTTTCTTATTTGTTTCAAAAACAGGCGGTTTATAATATGATAAAGTGGGACCTTTAGGGTAAGGAGCGTTTTTATGGATATATTTAAAAATCGTAATTTTGTTCGTCTATTTTTCGCAGCACTCGCTTCTCAAATGGGCACGACAGTAGGCAACATGGCCTTTGCTTTTTTTTTGCTGGACCGATTCAGCAGCCAGCCTTCATATACGACCTTGGCGGAGCTGATGTATTCTCTTCCGACCATATTTGTATTTCTGATCGTGGGAGTCGTCGCGGACCGGTTTGACAGAAAAAAGGTGGCAGAAAATTGTGATTGGATCAGAGCAGGCCTGACTGTCGTGCTTTTTTTCACTTTATTTACCGGCAATATTCCTCTTGTTTTTTGTATCTTATTTATCAGAAGCGCTGTAACAAAGTTTTTCTTTCCGGCAGAAAACAGTTTGGTACAAGCCATTCTGCCGAAGGAGCATTATTCGAAAGCGGCAGGGCTTAATCAGATGCTTTTTAGCATTTTTATGGTGTTTGGAGTCGGTATAGGCGCGTTTATGTACAACACAATCGGTATTGAAGGCGCCATTATTCTTGATTTTGTCAGCTTTATCATTTCCGGGCTGCTGATCCGCAGCTGCCGGATTCCAAAAGAAGCCCGACAGCCAAACGGTGCATTCAGCTGGAGAAAGACTTCTGTTAAGGATTCAATAAATGACTTTAGAGAAGGCATCCTCTATATTTTAAAAAACAAATTGCTGGCATCTCTTATTTTTGGCTTCTTCATTTTTGGATTTGTCAACGGAGGATTCGCCGTATTGCCTATGTTTACAATGAAATATGGATTGGCGCCTGACCGTTATGAGTGGCATACGTCTGTATTTACGATCGCACTCGGGTTTGGGCTGCTGGCGGGCAGCGTAATCGGCACGATTATCTCTAAAAAAGTGAAGCCGCACTTTTTAATGTCGATACCGATTTTCATTGCAGGTTTGCTGATCTTCGTCCTCGGCTACACCAATATTTTATGGGTGTATTACGCGGCAGCTTTTGCACTGGGAATGTGCATCGGACCGATCAACATTGCAATCGGAGGGTGGATGCCCAAAATTGTTCATCCAAAACTGATGGGACGTGTAAGCGGCATGCAGGACCCTTTTATGATGTTTGCACAGTCTTTGACACTTGGCTTAGTCGCACTGTTATTCCCTAAGTTTGTTTCAAACATTGATTATCTTTATTACGGCATGGGTGTTATTATCCTGCTCGTTTTTATTTTTTATTTTATTGCACTGCCAAAATACAGTGCCCAGGCTGTGGAAGTGAATGTTCAGGAAGCATTTCAAGAACAGCCGAAAAAGAAGGCAAGATCTGTATAATGCAGGTTAAAAATGCGCTTTTTTTCTTAGAAAAAAGCGCATTTTTACATTCAATATTTGCATTTCAACTTTAAAAAAGTATAATCTAAACATATAGAAATTGATAAGAGCAAAGGAGAGAAATAATGGACGACCATGCATATACGAAAGATCTGCAGCCAACCGTAGAAAATCTTTCAAAAGCAGTTTACACTGTGAACCGCCATGCAAAAACCGCCCCCAACCCTAAATACCTATATCTGCTGAAAAAACGGGCTTTGCAAAAGCTTGTCAAAGAAGGTAAAGGAAAGAAAATAGGGCTTCATTTTTCAAAAAATCCAAGGTTCAGCCAACAGCAATCGGACGTGCTTATCTCAATCGGAGACTACTATTTTCACATGCCTCCAACTAAAGAAGACTTCGAACATCTTCCGCATTTAGGTACACTTAATCAATCGTACCGAAATCCTAAAGCTCAAATGTCTTTAACAAAAGCGAAACACCTATTGCAAGAATATGTCGGCATGAAAGAAAAACCGCTAGTGCCAAATCGCCAGCAGCCAGCTTACCATAAACCGGTCTTTAAAAAACTTGGCGAGAGTTACTTTTAAAATAAAAACAGCCGTGCCTCTTTCTGGCAACGGCTGTTTTTATTTATTCAATAACATACGTATCCACTTTTTTAATCAAATCACTGATCTCAGGCTTGCTGATTTGCTCATCTGCGCCTACAACTTCGCCGCGGTGACGCAGATCATCCGTAATTAACGATGAGAAAATCATAACCGGCACATCTGAGCTTTTCGGATTTTCCTTCAGCAGCTTTGTGAGCCTGTGTCCGTCCATTTTTGGCATTTCAATATCAGTGATGATCATATCAATCTGTTCTGATAAATCAGTTTCGTTTTCAGCAAGGTTCATTATGTATTCATATGCCTCTTTTCCATTTTCAAACGAAGCGATATTGTTGTACCCTGCTTCTTTTAATTCATCCTGCAAGAGGCGCATCAAAAGCGGTGAGTCCTCTACAATGATAAGCTTTTTATCAGTTCTTCTTTCATCGAAGCCCTCGGTATGCATATTATACGTGTCAACACCTGAATCTGATTCAATGTCATAAATAATTTTTTCATAGTCAGGCAAAAAGATCATCAGGTCTTCGAGCTTAATAATCCCGGTAAGGTGCCGCTCCATTCCTTGATTTAACGATGTCGGCTTTTCAATCGCTTCCCAGGATACTCTGTGAATTTGAGAAACAGAGCCGACATGAAAAACAATTTTCCGTTTATTAAATTCAGTCACGATATATTTCTCATCTTTTGATCCTTCAGGCTCTACTCCAAAAAATGAGAAGAGACTGATCACAGGGAGGATTTCTCCTCTGAGTTTAATCATTCCTTCTACATGCTGATGGGAGTGAGGCACTGATGTCACCTCGACAGGCTGAATAATTTCTCTTACCTTCATGACGTTAATTCCGAAAGCATTTTCACCCACGCCAAACTTCACAATTTCTAATTCATTTGTACCAGAATCCAATAAAATTTCGTATTGTTGTAACGACAATTCAATCCCTCGCTATTCGCATTCAGTATTGTACTGTATATATCGGCGTAATTTGTAAAAAGTGAATGGCAGCTCTTCAAAATCGAATTCCGAAGGCAACAAGACGCGTTCCTCAAAAAAGAAACTTTTTTCCTAATAACCATTGACTTTCCAACTAACAGTGATAAAATAGTCAAGGATTTTTCCAAAGAAGGGTGTAAATAATGGGTACCTTAGTAATATTTAAAGAAAACGAAATGACTGTTTTAGAGGATATCAGTGAAGAAACTTACCTGAATATGAAGAAAGAATCAGCTGACCTTCAAGAAGAGCATCCTCCGTATCTGATTTGGCACGAAGACCTTCATTTTGATTATGGCTATTAATGAAATTGGCACATATAAACAATAATAGAACATGATACAATAAAGACAATCAAATCGCTGGTTGTCTTCTTTTTTTCTGAAAAGAAAGGTATGTTTAGAAAAAAGGCGCATACAATCGAAATATATCAGTTAAAAAGGTGACAAATGATCAGCTAGTGGTAAAATAGGATAAACTCATTATATTTGTTAAGGTGATGAATTATGGAACATTTGCTGAATCCGAAAGCAAGAGAGATCGAAATTTCAGGAATACGCAAATTCTCGAATCTTGTAGCCCAACACGAAGACGTCATTTCACTTACAATCGGCCAGCCTGATTTTTTCACACCGCATCATGTGAAAGCTGCCGCAAAAAAAGCCATTGATGAAAACGTGACGTCATATACTCCGAATGCCGGCTACCTGGAGCTGAGACAAGCTGTGCAGCTTTATATGAAGAAAAAAGCGGATTTCAACTATGATGCTGAATCTGAAATTATCATCACAACAGGCGCAAGCCAAGCCATTGATGCTGCATTCCGGACGATTTTATCTCCCGGTGATGAAGTCATTATGCCAGGACCTATTTATCCAGGCTATGAACCTATTATCAATTTGTGCGGGGCCAAGCCTGTCATTGTTGATACTACGTCACACGGCTTTAAGCTTACCGCCCGGCTGATTGAAGATGCTCTGACACCCAACACCAAGTGTGTCGTGCTTCCTTATCCGTCAAATCCTACCGGCGTGACTTTATCTGAAGAAGTACTGAAAAGCATCGCAGCTCTCTTAAAAGGCAGAAATGTCTTCGTATTGTCTGATGAAATATACAGTGAATTAACATATGACAGACCGCATTACTCCATCGCAACCTATTTGCGGGATCAAACGATTGTCATTAACGGGTTGTCAAAATCACACAGCATGACCGGTTGGAGAATTGGATTTTTATTCGCACCGAAAGACATTGCAAAGCACATTTTAAAGGTTCATCAATACAATGTGTCGTGCGCCTCATCCATTTCTCAAAAAGCCGCGCTTGAAGCTGTCACAAACGGCTTTGACGACGCATTGATTATGAGAGAACAATACAAAAAACGTCTCGACTATGTTTATGACCGTCTTGTTTCCATGGGACTTGACGTAGTTAAACCGTCCGGTGCGTTTTATATCTTCCCTTCTATTAAATCATTTGGAATGACTTCATTTGATTTTAGTATGGCTCTTTTGGAAGACGCTGGTGTGGCACTCGTGCCGGGCAGCTCGTTCTCAACATATGGTGAAGGATATGTAAGATTGTCTTTTGCGTACTCGCTGGACACACTGAGAGAAGGCCTGGACCGTTTAGAATTATTTGTATTAAAAAAACGTGAAGCAATGCAGACGATAAACAACGGCGTTTAAGCCGTTGTTTTATTTTTTTGGAAATGAAATTTTAAACGCTGTGCCTTTTTCAGGATGGCTGTCCACATGTATAACTCCCTGATGGTTTTCAATGATATTAAATGTCACCATTAATCCAAGCCCCGTACCTTTTTCTTTTGTTGTTAAAAATGGCTCTCCAATCCGGTTTAGTACCTTTTCAGGTATACCTTCCCCTTCGTCTTTGACAGTAACATGAACAGAATGCTCATCTTCGGTTATGATAATGTCTACTGTTCCCCCATCAGGCATTGATTCAACTGCATTTTTGATTAAATTAATGAATACCTGCTTTAATTGGTTTTGATCCCCGTTTATATAAATGCTGTCTTTTTCATAACTTGTTCTGATAAAAATGCCATTTAAATTCGCCTGCGTTTCTAACAGGGCTGAAACCTCACCAATTAATTTTTTCAAGTTCAAATATTCTTTGACAGCATTTTGCTGAGGTTTCGCCAGCATGAGCAATTCACTGAGTATTAATTCGATACGGCTGAGTTCAGAAAACACAATATCAAAGTAATGTTCGTTGCCTTCCATTGTCGGTTTCATCAGCTGTAAAAATCCTTTGATCGCTGTAAGAGGGTTGCGGATCTCATGGGCGATTCCCGCCGCGAGCTGCCCTGCGATTGATAATTTTTCCGATTTCAGCATCAATTCTTCTGTTTGTTTTCTCTCTGAAATGTCCCGAAGAATGACCTGGACGGCCGCTTCACCAAAAAAGGTCGTCGGAATGCAGACCATCTCCGTATAAATGACCCTGTTCTGAAAGGTGAACCAGGATTGCTTGACAATTTCAGATTCTGTTTTTTGCTCGGCAATGTTTTGGATTCTCTCTTTTACATCCTCGTGATCGCAAGGATGCAGCTGATCGTATATGTTTTTGCCAATTAAGTCCTCATAGGTAGCCGCTTCAAACAGGGAAATTCCCGATTCATTCATAAACACCCATTTTCCATTGTGAATCACCGCAATGGTATCAATGGAATTTTGAATCAGCAGCTGATATCGTTCACGGCTTTTTTGCAGGATGGTTTGGAATTTCTTCCTTGAAGAGATATCGATCAGCAGCAGCAGCTCAGCCTGCTGGTTTTTGTAGACGGTCGGGGATGCTTTCACTTCTAAATGAACAGGTGTGCCATCAAGCCTTTTCCACGTCTGTTCAATCATTCCGACTTCCATTCCTTTTTGCATTCGTATAATCCTGTTTTTCACGATATCATGATATTCTTCTTCAATAAATTCATAGGACCATTTTCCAATAATAGCATCCTTGCTTTTTGCTCCCAGCATTGAAAGCATCGCGCTGTTTACATAGACGATCTTGCCTTTGACACTGATGCATAGCGGACTCGGGAGATTTTCAACCAACCGTTCATAATCATCCGTTATATATGTAGTCGATTCCGGGCTTGCAGGTTCGATTTCATGTTTTTCGCAGTTTAGGGATTGATGGCCTGTTTCTTCTTCAAGAACCTTCATTTTCAAAATGATTTCCCGTTCTGTCCGCTCAGCTCTTGTCGTAACAATTTCTACCGCAGCCTCCACCCACACAATCGTATGATCTTTTTTAATAAAACGAAAGGTGCACGGCATCAGATGATGTTCATTATAAAAATAGCTTTCAACCAAAAATTGGTCTTCCTCATGCAGAAACGTTTTGAGGAATGATCCGATCATCTCTCCTTGGAGATAGCCCAAATGCAGTTTGGAGTTGGCAGATATATAAATGATGCGTCCATTCGAGGCCAAGACTGCATGAATATCGGTTTTTGTTTGAAGTGGTTTAACATGCTGCGTATCCTGTTCCACAGAATCCCTCCTTTGCATGATTATCGTGTTTCGACATATACAGATTGACTTTTACCTAGTATGATTCGCTAGAAAATGAGTATTCTCCTTCTATTCTTATGGTGAACGTCAATTTTTGAATAAAAGAAAGGGCACACAATCTTTTAGTTGTGCACCCTGTTTTTTATTTTTTACTGTGTTTTTTTTCGAGCTCTGCGTAGGCGTGGATAGCTCTTTTAGCAATAATTTTATTGATCTTATCATCATCATCTACTGATGGAACAACAACACTAAAGGCCACTTTTGGTTTTTTCGACGGGTAATAGCCGACAAAAGTCAGATTGTATGTTTTTTTCCCCCACCAGTTGCGATTCGTGCCGTAGTAAAATGTTTCCGCTGTTCCCGTTTTCCCTGATACATCTTCTGTAAACGTATTTTTTGCTGTCCCTGAAGAAGTGACTAATTTCATGCCTGTTTGTACTTGTTTCAAATCACTCTCTGAATTATTAATCTTATTGAGTACTTTAGGTTTCCTATGTTCAATCGCCTTACCCAGCTGGTCTTTTTTTCCTGGCTTATGAATACTTGTGACGATTCTAGGCTGAACACGATAGCCACCATTGGCGATTACTGAGATGTATTGAGCCATTTGAAGCGGTGTGTATGTATCGTATTGGCCAATTGCTAAGTCTAAAATTAATCCTCCTACAGTTTTAGGTGTGGTTTGCATTCCGGCTGATTCCTGCGGGAGATCAATACCTGTCTTTACTCCCAGACCAAACTGGCTGTAATAGTTTCTCATTTTCAGTAGATCGTTCTGATCAGCCGGGAGAGATCCATGCGGCTTGTATGTTACGCCTGCAATATGCATGGCAACATTGAACATATATACGTTTGAACTTTTTTGCAATGCGGTTAATTCATTGATGGTTCCCATATTAGTATAAGATTTTTTTATAAGATTCGTTCCTAAAAGCATTGGAGCATCGACATAATATTTATAATGCGGAATTCCGTCCTGATAGCCGGCTAGCACGGTGGCCCCCTTTACTGCTGATCCCATTTCATATTGGGTGGTAAATGCCCCTATCGCATAATCTTCAATTTTGTTGGTTTTTAAATCTATCTTTTTCCCTGCCATTGATAAAATATCGCCGTTATTCGGGTCCATCATTACGGCAAAGGCTCTGTCAAGCATGTAATTTCCGCGTGCACGGCTGTTTCTTACTTCTTCTTCAATGATCTTTTCTACCTTTGCCTGAAGCTCCATGTCAAAAGAAAGCTGAAGATCGTATCCCCTGCTGCCCTTATCAATGGTTTTTTGGCTGACGACATTTCCTTTATTATCTTCTACGTATTCCACTTTTTCTTTATGCGAATTTAAATATTCTTCATATTGATACTCTAAATAACTTTTTCCCACCCTGTCATTATTCGCATAGCCTCTTGTTAAGTAGAAATCTTTCCGGTCGCTCAGCAGGCCCTGATCAGGTGTCGTGACGCCCCCGAAAACAGAATAAAGGGTTTTGTCATAAGGATATTTTCGTGTCCAATCGTTTACGATATCGATTCCCGGAAGTTCTTCTAAATGCTCAGAAACAATGGAAATTTCATCATATGTTAAGTCATTTTTTGGTCTTTGCGAGGAGTTTTTCTTCTCATCAAGCAGCGCTCCGTTTTTTCCATTGCTATTGCTCTTATTTGGATTCATTGCCTTTACGATTTGAGGTTCGTAAGCATTTCCGCTTGAAAACCTTGTATATATCGCAGCAGTTTCCATTTCTTCGTCATCTTGCTGAATAGCCTTTAATTCTTGATCCGGAACACGCTCTATTTGAAGCTTGTAAGCTTGGTCTCCTTTCAGATTGCTTTCTGATTCCTTAAGCAGAGCGGCGGCTTTTTTCGGATGAGCTGCGATCCAGTAATCACGAAGATCCCTTTCCTTCAAAAATTCGGTATCAATATGAATGAAAGAAGCAAGCCGCTTCGCTGTTTTGATTTTATCTTCTGTTTTTGTGCTAGATGTTGATACATACACAATTTCTGGAACGCTCTGGTTGTCGACAGCAACTTTCTGGTTTCTGTCGTACATCTTCCCGCGAGGCGCAGGATAGTAAGCTGTTTTTGCATTTGATTTCTCAGCGTCTTCTTCATGCTGTTCGCCTTCAACAATTTGAACAACCCCGAGCTTAAAAATTAATGCAGTGAATAGAACAAAGACAGCTAGGAAAAAAAGATTCATTCTGATTGCTCTGTTTCCTTTGCTCTTTTTCTTTGGTTCACGTCCTATTTCAGTCACTTCTGGTTACCCCTCTCAAATCATTCAATATATTTACATATACTGAGATTAATTGTAACACCTTTGTAATAGTTGTTACAGCGAAAAGGAGTAAAAAAAGCTGTCAATATAAAAACACATTAAAATATAACTAACGGTTCAAAAAAAAGGAAGCTATGTAACGGTACGATAAAATCATATATACCGCTGATTCCCTTATTCTTAGTGATTCAACGGATTTACTTTACGAAAATGACAATCTCTATTTGTCAAAGGAAAGTGCTGGAATCTTTATGACAAAAAAGCTATGTTATGATTTTTCTGTAGAAACAAACAACTCTAGGAGGTTACGAACTAATGAAGAAAGCATTTATTTTATCTGCTGCCGCTGCGGTTGGATTATTCACATTCGGGGGCGTACAGCAAGCATCAGCGAAAGAACTCTCCTGCCAGCCTGTGGTTACAGTAAAAACGGGGAACACAGTACAAAACATGTCACTTAACGATGCAGTGAAAAAGCTGCATATTAACACAAATATCAAAACGTTAAACGCTGCAAACGAAAAAGAGATGAAGCAGCTTCTTCAAAAACATGCGAAGCAATCTAACGTGAAAGTTCAGGATGTTCAAAAGACAGAAACGGCAAAACCTGCACAAAAGACTACTGAAAAAGCAGCTGCTGATCAAAACACTGCTTCTAAAGCACCCGCAACTGCTGAAAAAACAAACACAACAACGTCTGCACCTTCATCTGTAAGTGCATATGAGAAAAAAGTTGTTGAACTTACAAATGCAGAAAGACAAAAACAAGGATTAAAGCCGCTTCAAATTGATGAAACGTTAAGCAAATCCGCACGCGCAAAATCTCAGGATATGAAAGACAAAAACTACTTTGATCACCAAAGCCCAACATACGGCTCACCGTTTGATATGATGAAATCTTTCGGAATCAGCTACAAAACAGCAGGTGAAAACATTGCGAAGGGCCAAAAGACACCAGAAGAAGTAGTAAAAGCTTGGATGAACAGTGAAGGACACAGAAAAAACATTCTAAACCCTAACTTTACTCACATCGGTGTTGGCTACGTTGAGTCTGGAAGCATCTGGACACAACAATTCATCGGAAAATAATAAAAAAAAGATTGCCTGTTTCGTACAGGCAATCTTTTTTTATGGGCTTGTCAAGAAAAGTGTGTAAGTTATTCTAGATATTTCTTCACACGTTCCTTTAGGTGGTCATGAACTAATAGTTGATTCATGACCATAGCCCATTGCTGGATGCGTCCACCATCCCATTTCTTTTCTAATTCTTTTGTTCGTAAAAACAATATTTTTAATAGGGCATTCTCATGGGGGAATGCTCCTTTTTTCGTGACTTTTCGAAAGCTAGAGTGGATACTTTCAACGGCATTTGTAGTGTACATGATTTTACGAATATTACCACCATAATCGAAAAGTTGTTCCACATGAGAAAAGTTTCGTTTCCATACGTCTACAGCTCCAGGGTACGTAGACCACTGCTTTTCAAAAGATTCAAATGCACTGTGACAAGCCTTAAGGCTTGGAGCTCCATACACTTTCTTTAAGGCAGCAGTAAAAGGCTTGTAGTCTTTACTTGGTATATACTTAATCGAATTTCGAATTAAATGAACAATACATCTCTGTACGGTCACATCAGGAAAAATCGCACGTGCTCCTTCTTCCAGACCACTAACGCCATCCATTGAGAGAAAGAAGATATCTTCTACACCACGAGATTTGATTTCATCAAAAATTTGCATCCATTTATGTTTACTTTCCGTTTCATTCAACCACAAACCTAGAATGTCCTTTTTACCTTCTATGGTATATCCTAGTATTGTGTAAACGGCATACTTCTTCGTTTCATAGTCATTACGAATGGTTGTGTAAAGACAATCGACAAACACAAAAGGGTAACAGTTACTTAAGGGACGATTTTGCCACTCTTCTAAATTAGGAAGTACAGTATCCGTAATGTCGGATACCATTTCATGAGATACAGAAAAGCCATAGATGTCTTCTATCGTGGAAGAAATGTCTCGTTGTGACATTCCTCTGGCATACATCGAAATGACCTTATCCTCTATAGAGGATACATCTCTTTTACGCTTTGGAATCAACTGCGGTTCAAATGAACCATCACGATCACGGGGGACTGCAATTTCAACTTCTCCTGCTGTTGTTTTCACGATCTTTTTGCCATATCCATTTCTTCTATTTCTTGTTTCTTTTTCTCCCTTGTCATTGGATTCATAGCCCAAATGGTGATTCATTTCACCTTTTAGCATTGACTCAAACATGGGACCAAATATGTCTTTTAATGCTTCTTGCATATCTTCTACTGATTTAGGCTGATACTGTTCGATAATCTTGTTAGCTAATTCTACGGAGTTCGGATCTCTTTTCAATTTCCCCACTGAAACCACTCCTTTAGCTTTATACTTATTATTCTATCAAATAAAAAACTGTGTGAGTAAGGAACCGTACGCATTCCTTACTTACACAGTTAATATTACACTCCCTTTTTTATTTCACCCAAAGCTTATAGATACTCTGTGTTCCGCTGTTTTCTTCACCTTGAGCAGCAAGCTTGTCATATAAGGATTTAGCAAGCGACAAGCCTGGCATTTCTTCCCCCATTAATTCTGCTTCCTCTAGTGCAATTCCCATATCCTTAATAAAATGCTTCACATAAAATCCCGGTTCAAAGTTGCCTTGCAGCATACGGGGAGCAAGATTTGACAATGACCAGCTTCCGGCTGCGCCCGTTGTGATGCTTTTCAGAACATTTTCCGGCTCTAGGCCTGATTTTTGAGCATAAGCCATCGCTTCAGCAACACCGATCATACCAGCTGCAATTGCAATCTGATTGCACATCTTGGTATGCTGTCCGCTTCCAGCCGGTCCTTGATACTGAATATTCTCTCCCATTAAAGAGAAAATCGGCATGCAGGCTTCAAAAGCTTCTTTTTCTCCACCGACCATAATCGCGAGTGTTCCGTTTTGTGCACCCACGTCTCCACCGGAAACAGGAGCGTCTAAAGCGAACAATGCTTTTTCTTTGGCCGCTTCAGCAATCTTCTTCGCAAGCGAAGGCTTAGATGTCGTCATATCAATAAGATATGCGCCTTCTTTTGCGTTTTCAATAATTCCATTGCTTCCGAAATACACTTCTTCAACATCACTGGGATAGCCGACCATTGTAATGATGACATCCGCTTCTTTCGAAAGATCTTTGACCGTATCTTTCCAGATCGCGCCTTTTTGAAGTATGCTTTCTGCTTTTTCTTTTGTCCGGGTGTACACCAAAACAGGGTGGCCGTCATTCAGAATATGTGATGCCATGCTCTTTCCCATCACTCCAAGACCGATAAAACCAATTGTTTTTTTCAAGGTCATTCCTCCCAGATGTTTCGTTTTGATTTTAGTTAAAATTTATCATTTTTCCTTCATTTTTTAGACTACCATATCTATTCATCTTATAAAATAAAAAATCCCCAAAACAAATGATGTTTGGGGATGTAATTGGATTACAATGTGAATTTTACAATTGTGTTCATAAGCTCTTGGCTTGCATGTTTTAGTGTTTCCGTTGAGTGTTTGACTTTATCAAGGGTGACAAGCTGTTCATCGGTTGATGCGTTTACTTCCTCTGCAGCGGCAGCTGATTCCTGTGATATGGCTGAAATGCTTTGAATCGCTTCAGAAATCGCAAGCTGTTCTTCACTCATTCTTTGAATTTCCGCGTAAATGTGATCAATACCTTGTACCAGTGACTGCATTTCTGCAGTTATCGTATTTAATACCTCTCCAGTTTCGTGAATGGCACTGTTTTGTTCATCATTCATTCTGCTTGCCTCAACCATCGCGTGAGAGGCCTCTTTTGTCTCAAGCTGGATAAGCTTCACAGTCTCGCTGATATGCTTTGTAGAAAGGGCTGATTGCTCAGCTAACTTCCGCACTTCATCGGCTACGACGGCAAAACCGCGCCCGCTTTCTCCGGCTCTTGCTGCCTCAATACTGGCATTTAAGGCAAGCAAGTTGGTTTGATCAGATATGTTTGAAATCGCTGTAACGACTTCTTCAATATTCTTAGTTTGATTTTCCAAATCCAGCAGCATTGTTTCAACCTTTTTCGTTTCCATATTGGCTTCGTTTGATTTCATCAGCAACTGGCCGAGCGCGTCAAGTCCTTTATAGCTTGCATCCTCGGACGATTTTGAGCGTTCTTTAATTCCGCCTGCCTCCTCAGCGATTTGCCTGATTTTCGTTGACAGGCTTTCCGATTTTTCATTAATGGTTTCAACTTCAGAAGCCTGTTCCGATGCCCCTGCGGCTACTTCTTCAATCGCTTTTGCAATTTGTCCGCTTGTTTCATTTGTTTCGGCAGCGACAGCCGTTAATTGTTCAGAGGTGTCAGATACTTTCCCTGAAGAGAGTCTCACTTGCTCAACCATTTCCTTCATATTTTCAACCATCAGATTGAAATCTCTTGTTAAAATACCGACTTCATCCTTGGATTTTGATTCCGCGCGCACTGTTAAATCGCCTGCGGAAACAGCTTTCGTTTTTGCGATCAGCTGCTGTATCGGACCGGTTATCGTTTTGGCCAGGAAGTAGCTGAGAATAATTGTTATGATAAGCGCAAGCAATGATATCCAAAGATTTGCCCGATTCATTTTATCTGAAATCCACATTAATTGATCGGTATCAAATTGCGTTCCGACCTTCCAGCCTGTCTCGCCAATCGTTTGGTACACAACCATTTTCCCATTCACATCTTGTATCCCTTTTTTCTCGGATGCGATGATTTGCAGTGTTTGATCCTTTGATATATTTTTTCCTTGATTTGACGGATGGGCTAAAAGATTGCCGCTCGCATCAGCTAAAAAGGCAAATCCTTTGTAAGGCACCTTTTGTTTATTGACCATACTCTGGATAGCAGAGAGTTTCAAGTCATAGCTGGCAACCCCTATCACTTTTTGCCCGTCTAAGATCGCTTTCGATGCAGTAACAATCATGTCTCCTGTCACGACATCTTTATAAGGTTCCGTCCAAACAACTTGATCCGGGGTTTCAGCTGCAAGCTTATACCATGGTCTTGATGTTGGATCATAATCCTCAGCGAAATCCGCTTTTGGATATGTAAACATTTCTTTTTTGGCGGTGCCTATGTAAGCCATCGCAACATAATCATCGTTATCTTTGATTTGCTTAATGTCATCGTGAAACAGCCGAGCAGCTTCTTTACTTGGTTTCGTTACAAATGTATGCGTTAATTCCCCATTAGCCAATCTTGATAACGAAATGGCATAACTCTTTAATTGCAATGCAATATTTTGTTCAAGTGACTGCGTCACGTTTTGAGTTGTATTTTTCCCATCCTCTGTAATCATCGGTTTTAGCGTCAAATAAGAAGACAGCATTAAAAGAACAACTGTGACGATTAACATAATCGAAACAAAAACAGCAATCTTCATGTGAAGTTTTTTAAACAAACCAATCCCCTCCTAATTTCTATATCGGTCCTTTCGTTTGAAAAATGAATAATCAAAAAATAAATTATAAGAAAATCGGAATATATTTACTGAAAATTCAATCTTCGTTATAATGAAACAACATAAGGAGAGTGATGATCATACTAAAACAAATGTATGTGCATGACGGCAGAAAATTTGAGGCTCTGACCATCAGAAACTACACTGAGACTGACATCGAGAGGCTGATTTCTCTTCAAAAAGAATGTTTCCCTCCTCCGTTTCCCCAGGAATTGCTGTGGTCAGAGGACCAGCTTGCCAGCCATATCAAAACCTTTCCAGAAGGCGCTTTATGCGCGCTCATCAATGGCAGAATTATCGGTTCCATGACTGCTCTTATTGTACAATTTGAGCCTGATTCTCCTGATCATACATGGGCACAAGCAACTGACAACGGATCGATTAAAAATCATGAACCTCTTGGAAATACTTTATATGTAGTGGATATTTCTGTTTCTCCTCATTATCGAAAGCTTGGAATCGGAAAATGGCTGATGAATACGATGTATGAGCTGACTGTTGATAAAAGACTGGAACGCCTTCTCGGCGGCGGCCGCATTCCTTTGTATCATAAATACGCACACGAGATCAGCGCTGTTCAGTACGTTGAAGATGTGATGGAAGGCAGGAAAAACGACCCTGTGCTGTCCTTTCTCCTCCGTTGCGGGCGTTCACCTATTCGTGTAGTCAGCAATTATGTAGAGGATAAAGAATCATTGAATTACGGCGTTTTGATGGAATGGAAAAATCCTTTTTATAAAAAGAGAGCTGTTGATCACAACAGCCCGTTTAAGTGAAATATTCAATTTTCGCGTTAGGGAAAAAGATATCAATATAGGATTCAAGTGCTTCTCGAAGTGCATGCTCTTCGTCTTTCTGATAAATATATTTTCCGATCCCGTAACGGCCCCATTTATAACGGCGCTTTTCTTCATCTAATTCGAGCTTCGTCTTCGGATAATTTTTCTCTATCACTCGTTTGGCCGGTTTTGTAAAACGGTGTTGAATTAATTCAAACGTTATGTCATGTCTAACGTCCTGCGGCAAAGCAGCATCAAGCTTTTCAAACAGATGTCTGTATCCTTCTTCCCAGCCTTCATGAATATAAATCGGAGCAACAATAAAGCCTAGCGGGTAGCCTGCTTTTGCAACTTTTACTGCTGCTTCTATCCGCTTATCAAGAGGTGAAGTTCCCGGCTCAAAGTTTTTAATCACATAGTCGGCATTAATACTGAATCTGAATCTCGTTTTCCAATTATGCTTTGCGTCTAATAGGTGATCGACATGATGAAATTTCGTTACAAATCGGAGCTTTCCGAGATCACTTTGGCCAAAATGTTCAATGGCGCGCTTCAGCGTGTGTGTCAGATGATCAATTCCTACAATGTCTGACGTACATGATGCTTCGAACCTTGTGAACTCTGGTGCGCGCTCCTTCATATACTTATCTGCCTGATCCAAAATCTCTTCGACGTTTACATAAGTTCTGATATACGGCTTTGATCCCATAGTTGTTTGCAGGTAGCAGTAATGACAATGCCCCATACAGCCTGTTGCAAACGGAATGGCATATTCGGCCGAGGGTTTGGATGAATCAAACTTTAATGTTTTCCGGACACCGATAACTAAAGTTGATTTCGCATTGCGATATTGCTGAAGATGATTTTTCCCAGGAATATTACGCACCTGATTGTGGGATGTTGTTTCTCTGATTTCAATGCCCATATTCTCAAATTTATCTTGTAATTCTTGGCCTAGCGGATATTCCAGCGCCCTCGGTTCAATATATACAAGCTGCGGAACAAATGGGTTCTGCATGATGCCACATCCTTTTCCTTTACTAACGTTACTTTTCTCACTAGGCGGAAAGGATATGAGTTGTAATGATTTCCTTGTTACTCATACGGATCAATATCAAAGAGTTCTTTGTAAAGCGATTTAGCTTCTTCATAGCTTGCAAACACAGCATCGTCCTCTGCGAACGGATGATAGGTTTCATAAATAAACAGGGAAAGCTCGCCTTCATGGTATGGATGGTGCACAATTTCGGCTTCCTTTATGTGGGCTACATTGGCGGCGTGCGGATTTCTGTAGATCACATAAACAGTATCTCCTGCGTTAAATTGGTTTGACATACTATCCCTCCTAGCCATGTTATTGTTTCCTTCTATACCCTTACTTATGAAAAAACCAGACAGGCCGGAGGCCGTCTGGTTTTTGTACATTACTTGAATGTTTCTTTTACGAACGCGACAACTTCTTCTGTCGTGCTCATAGATAAGATTTTCTCTTTGAATGACTCAGCTTCTTGTTTAGACAATTTGCTGATTTGTGTTCTTGCCGGAAGGATAGACGTTGCGCTCATTGAGAACTCATCTAAGCCTAAGCCGAGAAGGATTGGAATCGCAATCTCGTCTCCTGCCATTTCTCCGCACATGCCAACCCATTTTCCTTCTTTGTGTGCTGCTTCAATTACCAGTGTAATTAAGCGAAGGATTGCCGGGTTGTATGGCTGATACAGGTAAGATACACGTTCATTCATACGGTCAGCTGCCATTGTGTATTGGATCAAATCGTTTGTTCCGATACTGAAGAAATCAACCTCTTTAGCAAACTGATCAGCGATGACTGCAGTTGACGGAATCTCAACCATCATTCCGACTTCAATATCGTCAGATACAGCCTGTCCCGCTTTTACGAGCTTTTCTTTCTCTTCAAGAAGGATCGCTTTTGCTTCTTTGAATTCGTTAACTGTCGCAATCATAGGGAACATGATTTTCAAGTTTCCGTATGTACTTGCACGAAGCAGCGCGCGAAGCTGTGTTCTGAAGATTTCTTGCTCTTCAAGGCAAAGACGAATCGCTCTATATCCCAGGAACGGGTTCATTTCTTTAGGAAGCTGCAGGTAAGGAAGCTCTTTGTCTCCGCCGATATCAAGTGTCCGCACGACGACTGATTTTCCTTCCATACGCTCAAGAACCGTTTTGTAAGCATCAAACTGCTCATCTTCTGTAGGCAGCTGATCTCTTCCCATGTAAAGGAATTCTGTACGGTAAAGGCCAACTGCTTCTCCGCCGTTTTCAAGAACACCTTTTACATCATCAGGAGTACCGATGTTCGCTGCAAGCTCTACATGATGTCCGTCTTTTGAGACAGTCGGTTCATTGACAAGCTTCGCCCACTCAGCTTTTTGAGCCAAATAAGCATTATGTTTTTCTTCATACTCTTTTACAGTTTCCGCAGATGGGTCAATAATGACATCGCCATTGATACCGTCAACGATAACAGTCACGCCGTTTTGGATCGTGCCTGTAGCCGCTTTCGTTCCAACAACTGCCGGAATCTCAAGAGAACGTGCCATGATGGCAGAGTGAGATGTGCGTCCGCCGATATCAGTAGTGAACCCTTTTACGAACTCACGGTTTAATTGAGCTGTGTCAGACGGTGTTAAGTCTTCAGCTACAATAATAACCTCTTCTGAGATCATGCTTGGGTTTGGAATTTCCACGCCAAGCAGGTGGCCGGTTACGCGTTTTGTTACATCGCGGATATCTGCCGCACGCTCTTTCATATATTCGTTGTCCATAGATTCAAACATGGTAACGAACATAGAAGACGTTTCTTTTAAAGCGAATTCAGCGTTCACTGAATCAGTGCTGATTTTTTCTTTCACAGGGTTCAGAAGCTCAGGGTCACTGAGAACTAAAAGGTGAGCAGAAAAAATATCAGCTTTATCCTGACCCAGTTCTTTCAAAGCGTGCTCTTTGATTTTTTCGAGCTCTTCTTTTGAACGTGCAATCGCTTCATCAAAACGGCTTACTTCCGCTTCAGAATCAGAGATGTTTTTCTTTTCAACCGTTAAATCTGGCTCTTCAAGCCGGTATGCTTTTGCAATCGCGATGCCGGCTGAAGCGCCAATCCCTTTTAATTCTTGCATTACTCGCCGAGTCCTTCGCTTTTCATTGTTTCTTCTAAAGCGTTAAGAGCATCGTTTTCGTCAGCTCCGGAAGCAGAGATTGTGATCTCAGCGCCTTTAGCGATACCTAAAGACATAACACCCATAATAGATTTAAGGTTAACTGTTTTGCCGTTATATTCTAAATTAACGTCAGCGTCGTATTTGCTAGCAGTTTGAACAAGAACTGTCGCAGGACGAGCATGGATTCCAGAATCTGCAGTTACTTTAAATGTTTTTTGTGCCATTTTTATCATTCTCCTTTTAACTTAAAGCTTAATTACTTCACAATATTATATCATACAACCGTACTTGTCATCTGACAAGCACGGCGTACTAACACCCTTATTTTTCAATCTTCACAATATCTTCTTGTTCTCTGTTGACTGAACCGCTTGCTTTAATGCTGACTGTTTCTCCTTCAGCAAGGTTTGTAAATACAATCGGTGTCATGAGAGATGGTACATTCGGTTTGACTTTATCCAGATCAACTTCAAGAAGTTTTTGTCCAGGCTCAACGCGGTCTCCTTCTGATACGAAAGACGTAAATCCTTCGCCCTTCAGGCTGACGGTATCAATACCAAAGTGGATTAAAATTTCTCTTCCGCCGTCGGATTGCAGGCCGATCGCATGTTTCGTCGGGAACACATTTAGAATTTTTCCGCGAACCGGTGAGACGACAATTCCTTCAGAAGGGAGAATCGCAAAACCGTCACCCATCATTTTTCCTGAGAAGACTTGGTCAGGAACATCCGTAATCGGGTGAATTTCCCCGGTAATCGGAGAAACGAAAACTTCCTCTCCGATTTCATTTTGCAGCGGTTCTGCAATCACTTCCTCAACCTGCTGTCCTACTTCCTCTTGAGCAGATGTTTTCGGTTCAGGTCTAGGCTTGCGTCCCGCAATAATGTCTTGCATTTGTGTTTTTAACCCGTCAGAACGCGGTCCGAAAATAGCCTGAATGTTGTTGCCGACTTCCAGCACTCCGGAAGCGCCAAGCTGTTTCAGACGGTCTTTATCAACCTTTTTCTGATCGTTTACAGTCACACGCAGACGAGTGATACAAGCATCAAGGTGTTTGATGTTTTCCTGGTCACCCATTGCCTGCAGAATCTCATAAGGAAGATCCCCTGCTTCACCTGTTTTCCCAGGTGCTGCTGTTTCTTCCGCAGCATCCTCGCGTCCAGGTGTTTTCAGATTAAATTTGCGGATGGCAAATCGGAATCCGAAGTAGTAAATGACCGCTAACCCTAAGCCGACAGGGATGACAAGCCACCATGCCGTCCGGTTCGGTAAAATACCGAATAGGAAGTAGTCAATTAAACCGCCGGAGAATGTCATACCAATCTTAACATTCAACAGCTGCATGACCATGAATGAAAGTCCCGCAAACAAACAGTGAATCGCAAACAGGACTGGAGCAACGAATAAGAAAGAAAATTCCAATGGCTCTGTGATCCCCGTTAAGAAGGATGTCAAGGCCGCTGAACCCATAATACCTGCAACGAGTTTTTTGTTTTGCGGTTTTGCTTCATGATAAATGGCAAGCGCCGCAGCAGGCAGACCGAACATCATAAATGGATATTTACCTGTCATAAACGTACCTGCCGTTAACTGTACGCCGTCTTTAATCTGCGCCATAAAGATACGCTGATCCCCGCGGATGATTTCTCCTGCTGCACTCTTATAGCTGAAGAATTCATACCAGAACGGCGAATAGAAAATGTGGTGCAATCCGAATGGGATAAGCGAACGTTCAATCACCCCGAAGATAAATGCAGCAAGGGTTGGATTCGCTTCCACTAATCCTGTTGAAAAGGCATTCAATCCATGCTGGATCGGAGGCCAGATCACTAACATAATAAGACCCAGAATCAGTGCAGAAATTGACGTAACAATTGGAACGAAACGTTTACCCGCAAAGAAACCAAGGTATTGCGGCAGTTCAATTGTGTAAAATCTGTTAAACAATAATGCAGCTAACACACCGACGATAATACCGCCGAACACCCCTGTCGCCAGGGTAGGTATACCAAGCATGTTTACATATGCAGGATGGTTTTCCGTAAAGAACTTGGCTCTTTCAACTGAATCCGAAGGAATGGTTCCGTTTGCAAGAAGAACCGCACTCATGGATACATTCATTACAAGATAACCGATAATTGCTGCAATCCCTGCAACTCCATCACCGTTGGCAAGCCCGATGGCTACACCTACTGCGAAAAGAAGCGGAAGGTTATCGAAAACAATCTGCCCAGCGCTTTCCATCACACCTGCTACAAGCTGAACATTGTCATTGCTCAAGAAATGCAGGACCTGAATCATGTCCTTATTTTGCATCGCATTCCCGATCGCAAGCAAAATCCCCGCAGCCGGAAGGATCGCAACTGGAAGCATAAGCGCACGCCCAATTTTTTGAAGAACGCCGAATAATGCTTTAAACATAAGAATTGACCTCCTCTTTTTACTAGTCTGACCTTACAGCTAAAAATCATGACAACGAATTCACAGGCGTAAGTCTTCCAGTTTAACCGTTTACATTTGCCCTTTTACACAACAAAAAGGCATGAGCAAAATTGGGTGCGCAAAAGAACGAGAATGAACTTCCCGTTTTTTCCCTCAATCACTCATGCCTGATCGAATCAGTAACACGTTATAAGGATAAACTGAATTTATGAAATTTTATTGGTTAATCGGTACAGATGAAGCGTCAGATAAACCGCTTCCGCCTCATGAACTGGTTTCTTCAATGTTTGCTGCAAGATTTTAATCAATTTCCAAGCTGTATTGTAGCATAGCGGATATTCATTTTTCAATAACAACATTAATTTTTCTGGTTCTTTAGTCGGTTCTTCTTTTTTAATTCTTTCTATTGTAAATCTGATATGCCTGATCAGCCGCAAATAGTTGACACTTTCCTTATTTACTTTCATTTGAAATGAGTCTTCAATCACCTCGACAAGCTGCGCCATGAGCTGAGAGTGCTGATTGACCTCGGACAGCGGACGGTTTGTCAATGCTGAATGGATATGCAGAGCGATAAAACCAATCTCCCCTTCCGGAAGGCAGATTCCCGCTTTTTCATTGATCATATCTATGACTTCTTTGGCAATTTGGTACTCCTCAGGATATAGTGACTGAGTCTCCATTAGAAATGGATTTTTCATATCAAATCCCTGCTGCTGCCTTTTGATCGCAAATGCGATATGGTCTGTCAACGCAATGTGAATATGTTCATTTAATGAGTGATTAGTCCTATTTCTTATGTGATAGATGACATCGTTTGAAATATCAACGAGCTTTTCATCAACATAGTCAAGGAGCTTTTTAAATTGCTTTTGTTCCTTCTCGTCTTTTAAAATGAACATTTTATCGTAGCCTTTATCTTCAATGACATCATCTTGTTTTTTTCCGAAACCAATACCTTTTCCGATTAAAACGACTTCGCTGTATTTATGATGAGAAGCAATTAATACGTTATTATTCAGTACCTTTTTCACTGTGAAGGACCCATTCACGATCCTCAGCTCCTTTGTCATTCAATACCTCATATCGTACATAACGAACGGAATGCACGTCAAACCTTTTTTCAATGCATTCACTAAACAGTCGATCTTTCGATGAGACGGTAATCCAGAACTTTCCTTTCAATTGGCTGTCCTTGAATTCTTTTTTCCAGTATGGCAAATGCCTGCTTTCCCATTTCCCTTGTCTGAATATCGATCGTTGTGATTCCAAGCGCTTGGCTGATTTCGTGGTTATCAACGCTTAAGATTGCAAGCTCATCCGGTACTGACACCCGCTGGTTCTTTGCTTCAAGAAAAAGTCCTGCTGAGACTTGGTCATTGGCAACAAAAATAGCCGTCGGCTTTTCCTTCCACGTTTTCCATTTATGAAAAAGCGCCTTCCCATCATTGATTGTAATCGCTTTCTCAATTACCCAGTCTTCACGAAATGCCTCGCCGATCTCTTCCAATGCCTCTTTGTAGGCTTTGATTCGAAAATGACTGTTCATGCCTTTTTTTCTTGCCAAACAGATGGCTATTTTTTTGTGCCCTTTGGCAATTAAATAGTCCAAGCCGTTCCGAAATGCTTCTTGGTGAGGAATACTGATGGTTGGGAAGCGGGCATTATCTGAATTCTGGCAAAGCAAAATCGGGCCCTCCCATTCCATGAGTTTCTCATCAGCAAGCGCCTTTGAGCAAAAAATCAGGCCGTCAACCTGGCGCTGCTTTAATTGGGACAGCGCAAAGATCTCTTTTTGTACCTCATAGTTTGTTTGGAATAAAGAGAGGTGAACCCCGGATTCCGCGGCTGCGTCGGCTATTCCTGCAATCAGCTCTGCAAAATATGGCAGATTAACCGTCGGCAAGACAACACCAATCATGTTTGAAAATCCTTTCGACAAATGTACAGCGTGAATATTTCTCGTGTACTCCAATGATTCCATTGCCTCAAACACTCTTTTTCGTTTGTCTTCACTGACGTATGGATGATTGTTTATGACTCGGGAAACCGTTGTAACAGAGACACCGGCTTTTTCTGCAATGTCTTTAATATTAGCCATAGATTCCCTTCTTTCTAAATCCCCTTGATCTGGAATGCGTTTCATACAATATGATATGGACGTACCAGATATCTTTTTGTGTTTTAAGCTGAAAGGAGAAGATCACATGGGTTTCTTCATTTTAATTGGGTTATGTCTCACTGTTCTCGGTGGCAGCTGTCTTGCTGTAAAACCTCTCAACCAAAAACATGAAATTAAACCCTTTCGAACATTTGATGATTTTTTTATTTAATGCAGATAAAAAAGGACGATGTCGAGAACAAAGTCCTTTTTTATTTCTATTACGGCAGTATGATTAATTCCTTTGGATATTGGGTCAGAGCAACTGCTCCTTCCTTTGTTACGTGAACGTCATCCTCAATGCGCACGCCGCCAATCTCAGGCACATAAATCCCCGGTTCGATCGTGTAGACCATGCCTTCCTGCAGCAGTGTATCGTTGGCCTGGCTCATTGATGGATACTCATGGACAGAAATTCCGAGTCCATGCCCAAGCCGGTGAGGAAAATAATCACCGTATCCCGCTTTTTCAATGATTCCGCGGGCAGTTAAATCCAGATCTCCGATTCTCACACCGGGTTTGCTTGCCTCAATCGCGGCTTTTTCCGCTTGAAGCACAGTCTCGTAAATGGCCTCCTGCTTCGGATTGATGGTTTTGTATGCAAACGTTCTTGTAATATCAGAGCAATAGCCGTCAAGAATAACACCGAGATCAAATAAAACAAAATCACCTTTCTTCAACGTGGCTGTACCTGGATTTCCATGAGGCTGGCCAGATTTTTCTCCGAATAAAACCATTGTAGAGAAAGACATGCCCTGAATTCCTTTTTTCTTCAGCTCATACTCAATGTGAGCGAGCACTTCCACTTCACTGATGCCTTCACGCAAAGCGGCTGTGCCGACTTCAACACCGTAATCTGCAAGCTTTGCCGCCTCTTTCAGCAAACGAATCTCATTGTCATCTTTAATCAGGCGAAATTGATTGAGTGTTTCTTCTGCTGAAACAAATTGAGCCCCGCCAGTCGCATGCTTCAGCTGTTCTGCACGTGACAGCGAGATTGAATCCTTTTCTACCGCAAGCGTATGTATGCTGATATTTCGCTTTTTCAAGGCCTTCTCTATCAGCTCCCACGGATTTTCGTGATCCGCATAGCCAATGATTTCATGATTCCAGCCTGCGTTGCGGGCCTGTCCTGCTTCCATTCCTGGACAAACAAAGAAAGGCTCCTCTTCTTGAAAAATAAATAACCCCATTAATCTTTCATGCGGCTCTGTGTAAAAACCGGTTAAGTAAAAAACATTTTCTTTTGTATGAATAAATGCGGCAGTATGCCCCGCTTCCTTCAGCCATGAAGAGACGCGTTGTATTCTATTCACTTCTTGTTCCTCCCTGCCATTTGCAATGCATTGTTCTGTCTTCCATTGTAACAGGTTTTACCGGTGTTTGCCTTTCACGACGCCTTCATTTTCTAATGCATTTTATTTCCTGCTCCTCTTCCTGTATACTGACAGTAACGTTCAATCGCAGGGGGGTTGTTCCGTTTGCTGATGAATTTTTTCAGACGAAAAGCAGTTATGCTCTTAACGGTTTTGGGAATTTCCGCTCCTTTTATCGGGATGAAGATGGTGGGCTTTTATTATTACAGCTCTATCATAGGCTGTGCAGCGGGTTTCCTTTGCTGCATCCTCGCTCTCATCCTGGTTATGAAAAGATCTGATAAAGACAAAAATGAAGGGAAAGCTTGATACATAAAAAACCAGCAGCCTGATTAGGCTGCTGGTTTTATTTTAGGAGTCTTAAACCGTTTAGTATGACCAAAATCGTGCTGCCCTCATGACCAATCACGCCAAATGGCAATTCCATCACCTGCAAAAAGTTTGCACAAATCAGCAGGCAGATTACAGCTAGAGAAAACACGATATTTTGTTTGATGATCCTGTTCATTTTCCGAGACAAGCGGCACATGTTTACGAGCTTTTTCAAATCGTTTTTCATGAGGACCATATCAGCGGTCTCAAGTGCTACATCTGTTCCGCCGCCCATCGCAATGCCGACATCCGCCGCTTTGAGTGCCGGCGCATCATTGATTCCGTCACCCACCATTGCAATCGTTCCGAATTCTTCTTTTAACCGTTTGATTTCATTCACTTTTTGGTCAGGCAGGCATTCTGCTACGACAGTTGTCATGCCGGCTTCCTTGGCAATCGCTTGAGCCGTATCTTCGTGATCTCCTGTCAGCATGGCCGTTTTAATCCCAAGTCGGTTCAGTTCTTCCATGACCTCTTTTGCTTCAGGCCTGATTTGGTCCTTCAGTGCGATACAGCCTGCTATTTGATCATCCTTTTTCACAAATACAATTGTATGACCGCTTCGAATGACATCTGATGCTGCTTGTTTCAAAAATTGTGCTGCCATTTCCTCGCCGATAAAACCTGCTTTACCGACCTTCCATTTCGCACCCGACACTTCTGCCATAACGCCAAACCCTGAGGTTTCTTCTATAGATATGTAGCCGGACTGATTCACGCCGCGGCTTTCAGCGTACGCCGTTATGGCTTGGGCGAGCGGATGGCTTGATTGCGTTTCGATGGCATAGACAGCCTCAAGAACTTCCGCTTCACTGAATCCTTCTGCTATTCTGATCGTCTCTACGGCAGGCTGGCCTTTTGTTACAGTTCCGGTTTTATCAAAGGCGATCATTTGCACTGAGCCCAGCTGTTCAAGAAAGACGCTTCCTTTCACAAGCATACCGTTGCGGGCGCCATTTGAAATCAGGGACAGCGCCGCCGGCATAATAGAGGCGACAAGCGCACAAGGTGACGCGACAACCATAAACACCATTGCGCGGTAGAAGGTTTCACTCCAGCTCCAGCCCAGCGCAAAGTGCGGGACGAATAAAAGGAGCGCCACCGCAATTAGCACACCTTTCACATAAGCATTTTCAAATCGTTCGATGAAAGCCTGCGCGGGTGAAACACTATTTTGCGCTGATTCAACCAGTTTGATAATTTTTCTGAATAACGAATCTTCATTTGCTTTCGTGACACGGACAGTCAAGGAGCCATTGCGATTCACCGTTCCTGTGAATACAGTGTCGCCTGTGTTTTTTTCTACAGGCATTGATTCACCTGTTAAAGCCGACTCGTCAAGACTTGTCGAGCCCGATTCAATGATACCGTCTGCCGCTACGCGTTCTCCAGGTTTGATCACAATCATATCACCGGCCTGCAAGTCTGAAACCGGAACTCTTTTGGTTTCACCATTGACCATCAATGTCGCTTCTTCAGGCTCAAGCTGCATTAAAGACGTTAAATCTCTGCTGCTTTTATTCATCGTGTATGTTTCTAAAGCTCCGCTTAAGGAAAAAATAAATATTAAAATAGCACCCTCTGCCCAGTATCCGATCAAGGCGGAACCAACGGCAGCGAAAATCATTAAAAGTTCTACATTCAGCGTTTTGGATTCGAGTGTTTCTTCGATTCCTTCCTTTGCTTTAGCAAATCCGCCAATCACAAAAGCCAGCAAGAAAAGTATTATGGATAATACCTGATATCCGGATAAGAGCCAGCCTGCCAAAATAAGAGCGCCTGATATAAGTGCTGCAATAAGCTCCGCGTGCTGTGCCCAGTTTTTTTCACTCTTGTCTGTTTTCAATGGCTCATGCGGGTCGCGTTGAACGATAACTTGTTCATTCATATCGAATTCTCCTCTCTAATTGAGAACGCAAATCATCTTCATTTCTCTTATAAAAACAAAATCGCTGCGCAAAAGGCAGCTTTATCGTCAGTTATTTCTTGATGTCTTCCTTTATTATAGCACGCACGAAGAGAATTTCAATTATAATTATTTTAATTTCTTTTTGATAATAATTATCATTAATGTTTATTCACTTCTTCTCTATATGAAAAAAGCTGAGAGTCTATGCTCTCAGCTATTCTTCCGTCCATTCCTTCAGTTGTTCAGCTGTCATCGGGCCAATTTTTGTTTTTTCAATTTCTCCCTTTTCATTCAGCAAAAATGATGTTGGGATCGTAATGATATGATACTCCTTCATCAATTCCCCTTTTGAGTCAAGGACAATCGGGAACGTCAGCTTGTTTGCTTTAATAAAGTCTTCAACGACTTGCTGATTTTGTTCCGAATTCACTAAATTCACCGTTACCAGCTTTACACTGTCGGATGGATGTGCATCATAAAACGATTGAAACTGGGGAAGCTCCTTTTTGCAGGGCGGACACCATGACGTCCAAAAATGGAGAATTGTTTTTTGCCCTTTATTCGGAATCGAGATGTCCTCCCCTTCTATCGTTTTCATAAGAAAAACAGCGGGTACAGCAGGCTGTTTTTCCTCAGCTTGTGCCGCACATGGAAACCATGCAATCAACCCTAATAACATAATGTATATAGTAACTAAGCGCTTCGTCAACATGGAATCTTCCTTTCATGCTTTTCAATTAGCTTGCCCCTGCAGTTCCTATATCATCCTTCAATTCGCGGCGTTCTGGTCCCTCCCGTAAGGAATACGGATACCTTCAATGCTTTGCAGATCGTGGCATAGTGCAGGCTCGTCAAAAGAATCATGCCAGTGTTCATTCCAAGGATAATCCCGAGCATTTGCAGATTCTCCATTGATCCCAGTACATACATCATACTTAGCGCAATGATATGGCTCCATACATTGTGATAAAAAGCCTCTTTCACAAAACCCATCCCGATTAAGCACGCCTGCAGCGGCATGACAAACAGATGAAAGAGAAAGTAAGGCCACAACAGCTGCAAATAATACTGCGCTTCAGGAGAGTGAAAAAACAAATGCGTGAGAGGTCCCGCAAACTGGAACATGACCCAGACGGCAGGTATACCGTAACCTAATGTAATGAAAATCGACTGCTTCAGCCTTTTTAACACGATGTCATACTGAGAAAGTGCATAAGCTTCCGAAATACTCGGTATCATGACGACCATTAACGAATGGGCAATAAAAGCAGGGAACGACCCTATCGTCACAGCCACTCCTGCCAGCATTCCGTATTGATCGATCGCCGCTGTCCCGGCAACGCCCGCAGCCAAAAGAGCTCCTTTTACTAAAAAGGGTTCAATTGCATTGACAACCGCATGAAAAATACGCAGTCCTGTTGTAGGAATTGAAACAGCAAGCAGTCTTTTCCTTACATCCTTTCCGCGCAAATGAATGTGCTGCTGGCCGGATAACGCCCGCCTTGCCATGATAAATTGTGAATATAAATAAACAAGCACGACCACATCACTCACGACTAGAACAAACAAGGAAATCAGCACAGCCATGTCCAATTCAAATGAGTACCATTGAAAAAAGAGGAATAAGCACAAGAGCTGGATGATTTTTTTCAGCACATTGGCAATTGCGATCTTCCCCATTTTCTGCACACCCATAAAGTAGCCCCTGGCGATTGAAGTAAAGGCGACAACAGGAATTAAGCCGATGACAATCCCTTTAATAAACGGGTGGTATGTATCAAATACCGGAATAAACGGAAGCGCAATACTAGCGGCGGCAGTAGAAAAAGCAGTAAAAATGGCTGTCATTCTGAAAGCGTGCCTCAGCATGCTTTCATGAAGCTTAGGATTTGACTCGGCAATGAATTTAGAAATGGATATCGGCAGTTCCAGGCTCGCGATGACAATAATTAAAAAGATCGTGGGCAAAATACTCATGTAAAGCCCCATCCCATGCTCGCCAAGCTCCCGCGCCAAAATCATATTGACGACAAATTCAAGGCATTCAGCGAAAAAGGCGGCAATGGATAAAAGAATGATCCCTTTCACAAATCGATTCATGATGTCTCTCCTTGTCTCTTGTACTACCAACATCATATGAGACAAGTTCAAAAATTATTTTATTTTTACTCTTTATATGAAAAAAAGCACAGCTGAGACAAATTGTCTCTTCTATGCTTAGACGGCAAAAACGTGTCTGCCGATTTTTTCTACGATTTTTCTTGAACGAATCCAATTATCTGACGCTGTTTTCGGATTATAAAAGAATATGGCATCTGTTTCTCTATTTTTTGAGGACAGCGCTTCTTCGGCAGCTTCAATCGATTCTTTATCAGGCTTTTGGTTAATGCTCCCGTTTGCGACCGGTTCAAAGGCGTTTTTCTGATAAATAACTCCTCTTATCGTATCAGGAAAACCTTTTTTCTCCGTCCTGTTCAGTACAACGCTTGCTACAGCGACCTTGCCTTTATATGATTCTCCTTTGGCCTCTGCGTGAACGAGACGGGACAGCAACTCTTTTTCAGACTGTGTATATGTTTCTTTCTCATCATTTGTTTTGTCCGGTTTATCTTTCTCTTTCTTTTCAGTGTGTGCTGATAGCTTAATCGGTTTTATTTTCTTGTCTTTATCAGCAGACAGTGAAGGGAAAGATTCATTCGTATTTCGATCTATATGTGTAAGCCATTTCGCTTCTTCATGTTTTGTCTTCTTTGCGCTCAGTAGTGAAGCTTGTGTATGCTCAATTTTGGCTGCAGGCATGAAACAAAGAAGAAAAACAGCCAGAGCAGTGAATTTCGTTGTCATACAGTTTCCTCCTTAAAGTGCTCCAAAAAACACTTCATAACCTTAACAAGAGATCCATTCATTTTCACGGAAAAAGATTTTCCAACTTTCCCAAGGAGGTATCAGGATGGAATAAAGAGGATGACTCACTGCTTAATGGCAAAAAAACAGTCTGAAATTCTATAAATATTGTTAAATTAAAACATGTTTATCCATCTTTGGCACTTTACATTTTATTTACACCTGTTACAGACAGCTGTAATAAAAGGCTTGTGTTCTGTCATATATGATAAAAAGGTTTCTCACGTATGAGAAACCTTCAGCTTCTTGGCTGTTCTAAGTATTGAAAGATAACATCTCCGCCTTGCTGGGCAATTCCTCGGAAATGTTTAAAATCATCTTGTTTAGATAACACGGCCCTGAAATCAAGAAAATGCTCTTTCTGGACTCTCAGTTCGTTTATGGCGCCGGTGCGCAGCTGTTCAATCATTTCTGTTATTTCTTCGGGACGCAACAAAAATTCCCCCCTTTTCTTTCTATTGACGAAAATCAATATATCATCTTTATAGCGACAGGACAATTCATAAGGGAGATAAAACTCCTTATCGCTTTACTTCTCAATGAAAATACTGCAAAATACTTTCAAAAGGCATTATTATGTTTAAAGGAGAGGAAGCTTGTGAAAATCGCTAAGGTTGGGAATGTCATTGAATTTAAAAACGGATTAACCGGTGTTGTTGAAAAAGTAAATGAGAATTCTGTTATCGTTGATGTGACGATCATGGATAACTATCGGGATCTTGAGTTAGATTCATTGACAGTTGTTAATCATAAAAATTATAAGATCATCAGAGACTCCTATTAAAACCTCCTTATTTCCACATTTATTCAAAAAACTGCAAGACGGACAATTTAACACCTTACATATGAAATTCGCTACTCTCAAAAGCTGCCGGCCGGCAGCTTTTTTACATAAAAAACACCGATCATGAATCGGCGTTTTTGTCTATTTCCGTTATTTCTATATAGAACTCGCTGACGGCCCCTGGTTCGTACAGGTTGGTCAATGATGTTGAATAATTTGTCATTTCCCCCCGGAAGGCAAGACCGCGTTCCGGAACCTCGACATTAAACGTTTTTTCATACAACAGGACAGCGATATCATGGTAAGTCTCACTCGTAACGTTTAAGGTAAATGCAATTTTTCGCTTCGGCTCGCTCTCCTCTTGATATGCAGCCATTTCTAACGTTACATTGTTTAACCGCAATGTCTTCACTTCATATCACTCCTTTATAGTCCATGCATCTTAGCATACCTTAGCGAATGTTTACAATGAATCTGTTCTTAACGGTTATATGAACCAATTCATTCGAAAAGACATCTTTACAAACATACGTTCGTTAAATTATAATAAAACAGACGAGCTGCCATCCAGCATCCCGTCTTTTCATTAGAAAGTGGCGAGTGGAATTCCCCCCGGATTCGCTCGTCTTTTTTATGTAAAAACCGCCTCATTTCTAAGGAGAAACTATATGGTCGATTATCAACAAGTCATGTTTCACCATGCGTACCTTGGCGCCTTGAATTTCTCCATCCTTTAATGAGAGCGGTCAATCAATTCTCATCATGTTTTTTTAGATAAACCAGCATCCATTCAGGAAGTATATGAGTGTATGTTTTTAAAGTTCTAGTTATTCGTGCGCTTCCATATCGATCCTGAACAATTCTGAATGAAATGCGATAACCCTGCTATCAAGTAGCATGTGTATGACTTGAATCATGGAAGCAGAATAAATTCAACACATCCGTAATTACTTGAAATGCGTACTATAACATAAGTTTGAATGTGTATTTCAAGCCCAATGTAATGCCTCGTATAGAACATTCCGGGAGAAGGGCCTATGGAATGCCCTCACTGTTTTACCCGCACCCGTAATAAACTCCTTTCAGTATGTCCATTTAGAGATTCATTGCAATTATCTTCGAATTTTGTTCTGAACTATAAATCATTATATATTTTTAAACACTGTATTCCAGACTGACACATCTTCTTGCCCAAGACTCCAGCTGCCAAGACCTTTCAGATTATATTTTTGAGCGAGTTTTATTTTTGCTCTGAGTGACTGTTCATTTTCAAACCATAATGTATATGTTCCCGAAGGCAACGGCCCCTTGTTATCGTGATTGACAGTAAAAATAGCTTTTGGAGATTGACTCTTGGTGTCAAAAATAATTGTCCCGCTATGCCTTTTTACTAAGGAGTCAACAAGGTAAAGGGGAATGGCTTGAGAGGCAGATTGGCCTTCCATCCAGCAGCGGCCATAGAATGGCAATCCTAAAACTAGTTTTTGAGGAGAGATTTTTTGGGTCAGAACATATTGAATGGACTTTTCCACCCATCCTACACTTGCGGTAGGCCCAGCAAGGCGGCTTTCATCATAGGCCATAACCATAAGATAATCTGCATATTTAGCTAAATACTCGTAATCATATGATCCGTGCCAGCCCTTCGTCCAGCCAAAAGGATTTGCCGCCACTGCAACTGATACTTCTTTATGTCTAGGAATACTTTTCCTCACTAATCTAATAAAATCTGTAAATAGATTCCGATCTTTTTCTGTAAGGTTTTCTATATCGATATTAACTCCGTCCAAATCCAGTTCTTCTATTGCATGAGAAATTTGTTTAGCTAAAAGAACTCGGTTCATTAATGCAAATCGTCCCAAATCCTGATCCCAATGATTGCTTAGAAAAGGAACTACTTTTAATTTTCTTCTATGAAGAGCTTTAATCACATCGGGATTAGCTGAACGGAGAAGTAATGATCTATCTTTTCTGATATAGAAAAAATCAGGAGACACAACATTTAATACTCCGTTCGTTTGATCAACGTGTTGAATAAAATCCCATCCTAATCCAGAATAGTAATAGCTCATTTGAAACATCTCATAACCCCTTCATCCCCAAAAATATCAAGTGCCCCACAAATAAAAAAATGAGGATTGTCATTTCAATTTGATTCGTTTCCGAAACCTCAAAGATTACCTTTCTCTTATCTTTATAATTTGTCCAGGATAAATTCTATCTGAAGAAAGCTTATTAAGATTCATAAGTTGTTGTACCGGAATTTTAAAGGATTTGGCAATCGTCCATAATGTATCGCCGGATTCCACATGATACACTTCGTATGTTACGGGAAATTCCATATAACGAGGCGTTCTTTTTACTTTATTCGCTTGATTTCTTATTTTAGGTATTTTCCCCTTCATTCATATTACTCTCCTTTAGAATAATTTGTTATTAATATTTCTAAACAGTTTCTCTCTAATCTTAATGATTTGTCCAGCATATATTTGATCTGATTTGAAATGATTAAGCTCCATGAGTTGCTGCAGGGAAACATTATACTTCCTGGAAATTATTGATAATGTTTCACCGGGAGTAACATGATGGATCACGTATTTTTCTTTGAGAACATCTACATAATGAATGGTTTCCCCTAAGTTTCTTATAATTCCTCTGCTTTTTAGCACCTCAAGCATTCTCTCGGCTCTATGCCGATAGGAATCATTCTTTACAGCCTTTTTACCGTTTATCTGAATCTTTTTTCTCTCGCTATCATGATTCAAATAGTATTTAACCTTTTCCAAAGTTTCTTTTGGGGAGGAAGAAACGATGAGATCGCGGCCAGGTTTGAATTTATCTCGAACTGCTGGTGTATCCGATGTCAATAAAAACCCCCCGGAACCAAGAATCTCATAGGTGCGTTGCGTAAGTTGGCTTTCACAGTTTTGCAAACCGATAACGACTTTTGCTGAACTGTAAACTTTATATGCTTCAGTATAATCAAGGTATCCATGGATCCAATTGGGGGGAATTTCTCTTCCTATATATTTACTCATTTTTTCCCAATTTCTCCCCCAAAAATCAATGCGAATACCTTTCCGTATAAGAGGACGAATAAGCGTTTTTAAAGAGGACGAACGGAACACTTCCGGATGTTCTTCAAGAAAATTAGGGTAAGCATTAGCCACCACTGCTATATCACAACTGTATTTCGCTAATGGTTTAATCTGGTGATGTATACTTTCGTGAAATGCAAAGTCTAAGTGAGCTGCTTTAATCCCCATGCTTTCATAAGTTTTACACAGAGAAGGCGTAACCGTGAAAACAAAATCCGGTTTCATCTTTTTAATTAACGGGATAGTAAAGTTTTGAGTGTGCAGCGGGTCTTCAGTTGCCCAATAAACGAGAGGGATATTCACCTTTTTAGTAGCGTTGCGAATCCAGGCCTGCTTTTCCCTTGAATGCTCTGGTGTCCATCCCATAGATACTATTAGATCTGGTTTAAATTCGTCTATCATTTCAGTTATATTTTCCCGACTTACAGGACCGGAAATCATTACGGTATGTCCTGCTTCCCTAAACCCATTCGGTAAACCATAGAGCCACATGGGATGACTCTCAAGGAAAAGAATTTTCACACATTTCCATCCTCTCTTTCACTTTTTAATGTCTACTTTATTGGTATGTATATGTAATATAACTTGTCGCGGTACTAGTCTATAAAAAACGTTCAGGTGTGAGATCACGAGATAGCTTGTGTGGGATGCCCCACAAAAAAAGAAAGCAACCTACAACATATTTTCCTATGTGGTTATTCAGGACATAAGGATTCCTTTAAATATTTTTAAAAGTATTAGAATACAAGGACAGGGATATTATTATTTTTTATTAAAAGTCAAGAGCCCCCGTTACTTTAAGTACATTTATTCACAGTGTAATCTTTTTTACAGGTCATTTAGTGGTAGCCCCAGGAAAATGCGAATTTACAACGTTAATCAAATTCAAACATAAAAAAGTCGAATTCCCTGTCCTTTAAGGAAAACGACTTTTTTATACGACTTCTTCAAGTAAATCCCCATTAACCTTTTTTGGGGACTATTTGTAATCTCTGCGCAGTGAAATTATACCTGTGCTAGCCCGCCATCTACGAACAATTCAACACCCGTCAAGTAACTGCTTTCGTCTGAAGCAAGGAAAGATACAGCGTTTGCTACTTCTTCAGGTGTCCCAACTTTTCCAGCTGGAACAGTATTTCTGCTATTTTCCAGTACCTCTTCAAGTGCATCACCAAAAAGCTCATCGTAGGCAGGTGTAAGAATACCTCCTGGACTAACCACATTTACACGGATTTCAGTACCTTTTAGGTCAAGAATCCAGTTGCGAACCAGTGCTCTTAATGCTGCTTTAGATGCTCCATATACACTAAACGCTGGGTTGCCAATTGATCCAGCAGTAGAGCCCGTTACAATAATAGAACCTACTTTGTCCGGGAATAGTGATAACGCTTTTTGAACAGTAAAGATGGTTCCTTTAACGTTAATGTCGAACGTTCTATCAACCTGCTCTTCAGTAATTTCACCTAATGGAAGGAAGTTGCCGATGCCTGCATTAGCAAAAAGAATGTCCAACTTACCTTTTTCCTGCTTTATAATGTCATATAGTCTGTCTAAGTCTTCAAGCTTAGAAATATCACCTTGAACACCGGTTACGTTCTTGCCAATTTGGTTAACAGCTTTATCAAGTTCGTTTTGTCTACGTCCCGTGATATAAACATATGCACCTTCGTTTACAAATTTTTGTGCTGTAGCAAGACCAATCCCACTTGTTCCACCCGTTACAAGCGCTATTTTACCTTCAAATTTACCCATACTTAACACTCCTTTAGAATTAATATTATTTTATGTCTAGTACCTTTAAGTACTTGAAGAACAACTTACAAGATATAGTATCCTTCAGTAAGCACATTATCGGAAGTACCCACTTTTTTGTAATATAGTAACTAAAAAGTAATAAATGTGGAATGGAGAGCTTTAGACATGAAAAAATTTAGCTGTGGGTTTGAAGTGACAAAGGAAGTTATTGGCGGAAAATGGAAAGGCCTTGTATTATACTTTTTAATGAATGGACCAAAGAGAACGAGTGAATTAAAGCGCATTATCCCAAATATAACTCAGAAAATGCTGATTCAAACACTTAGAGAGCTTGAAGCCAGTGGACTTGTGAGCAGAAAGATGTATAATCAAGTACCGCCGAAGGTTGAATATTCATCCACTGAACTTGGAGAATCTCTTAAACCTATCTTGCAGGAGCTCTGTCAATGGGGAGGCTATTATGCGGAGCAAGAGTATGCAGAAGGTGAATATGAAATTGTACAACCAGAACAACTAAGTTAGGATTGATGTAGCTGCTGGAGTAAATGCTAAACAACTTCAATACCATCACCTAACAGATGAAGAACTGTCAGAAATAAATGAGATATTCAATTTTGAAAGTGAAGTTCTAATAAGAAGTGTCATCGACTATATTCAGGAGAACTTTGATGAAATTCAAAAAAGAGCTGTTTCAAATGTTAAAGAGAAGGTTCAGAAACTTAGCCAAAAAATAAATGAAGATATTGATAATAATATTTAATGCCTATGATCTCTAGATAGGCATATTTTCTTTCGGATAAAAAAGAAAAGACGTACAAATTGTACGCCTTAATCTGCTTCTGTACTATCAATTTTTCACTGCATAAAAGTCACAGTTCAGGTTGCACCTCAGGTCACACTTTTTAATACAATTCCCATGAGTAGAGCCATTTTCAGGTGTGACTTTTCCCACTTTTATTGAGCTTAGTGCGGGTCACACTCCGGTCACTTCGGGTCACACTTCGCTGTGACCAGGTCACATTTCCGCTGAAAATTAACGCTGAATGTTCGGATTTTACTGTGACTCCACTTCCTTTTACACTCCGTATCACACAACGGAATAATTAACGATTATCAATTGTCTCCGGATACAAATCATGGTTCATCATACGGTATTCGGCCATTTTCTCATACTTCGTGCCAGGCTTTCCGTAGTTTGTGTACGGGTCAATGGAAATTCCGCCTCTTGGCGTGAATTTGCCCCATACTTCGATGTAGCGCGGGTCCATTAATTCGATCAAGTCATTCATGATGATGTTCATGCAGTCCTCGTGGAAGTCACCATGGTTTCTGAAGCTGAATAGATACAGCTTTAATGATTTGCTTTCAACCATTTTTTCATCAGGAATGTAGCTGATGTAGATTGTCGCAAAGTCAGGCTGTCCTGTTTTAGGACATAAAGATGTGAATTCCGGACAATTGAATTTTACAAAGTAATCACGGTTTACATGTTTATTCGGGAAGGATTCCAGCACGTCCGGTGCATATTCGAACAAATAATTTGTACCTTGGTTGCCTAGCAATGTTACACCTTCTAATTCTGATTCTTTTCTTGTCGTCATGTTCATCTTCCTTTCTATTATACTCCGCGTTTGTTGCCCCATAACAGGGTGTGCAGCTGCGGGAGCACTCTTACGAGATTCAGCTCCGCATCGACAGCTACCTTATCAACAAGCGCTTCATATTTCCCAAGCAAATGTGTAATCAGTGACTGATCATCTGTCGTATGCACGTCATCATTTCCGACTTGTAAATAAAACGGGATTCCCGGATACCGCTTGTGCACCATTTTGGCAAATTCCAGATCTTCATCATTAAAGATGACAACCTTCAAGCTGACAGCATGCTGTCTATCATTCTCTTGAAGTGAAGTTAAAATGTGGTCAAGCTTTTGAAAGTTCGTTACCATTTTTGAGCTTGGCGGTTTTGGAGAAATTGTCAGGTCATCAATCAGCGTAAACCAATCCTGATAAACGGTCCCTTGAGTTTCAAGCGCTGCACGGATGTTATTTTCCTTCAGCAGTTCAATAAAAGCATCCAGCTGTTTTAACAGGGCCGGGTTGCCGCCTGAGATCGTCACATGAGAAAACGCGTCTCCGCCAATGTCCTTAAGCTCCGCAAAAATCTCCTCCGCCGTCATCCAGCGAATATCTTTTTTAGCAGACCCGTCCCAAGTGAAGGCGGAGTCACACCAGCTGCAGGAATAATCACAGCCGGCTGTCCGGACGAACATCGTTTTCTGTCCGATCACCATGCCTTCTCCTTGAATTGTCGGGCCGAAAATTTCTAATACAGGAATTCCTTTAGCCATTCAAACCACCCTTCTTCGGACGGTAGACACAGTAGCTTGTCGGTGTTTCACGGACAAACACCTGTACACAGGTCGGCTTATTCTCCAAAGTGTCTAAATAAGCCTGTACGTTGTCATAAATCGTTTTCGCCACGACTTCAGTTGTCGGCAGCGAATACCGGTCGTCCTGAGAAAAATCTTCATGATCATTTAATAGCGTGTGATCATAGTTTCCGTGCACCAGTTTTTTGAGTACGCTGAAATTGACAAGAAAGCCTGAATCGTCAAGTTCGTCGCCGGCAACGGTTATATTTACGGTATACGTATGTCCGTGAACCCTGCTGCACGCCCCCGCACTTTCCCGAGGGATAAAATGAGCGGCTGAGATATGCATGTCCTTATTCAGTTCAAACGAATAAGGATGCTGGGCCTGCGGATAAATTTGAGATAACAAGTTATGCACGCTCTCCTTTCATCATCATATATTCTTCATAACCTTTTGAACGAAGATGACATGCCGGACATTCGCCGCAGCCGTCTGCGATGATGCCGTTATAGCATGTCAGCGTGTTGTTTTTCACAAACTCCAGCGCGCCAAGCTCATCTGCAAGCTTCCACGTTTCCGCCTTATTGAGCCACATGAGAGGCGTGTGGATCACAAACGGCTTCTCCATTGCCAGATTTACCGTGACATTGCAAGATTTCACGAATTCGTCACGGCAGTCAGGATAACCACTGAAGTCTGTCTCGCAAACTCCTGTAATAATGTGGCGCGCGCCAATTTGGTAAGCCAGGATAGACGCAAAGGATAAGAATACCAAATTGCGGCCAGGGACGAATGTGGATGGCAGTTCTCCGTCTTTTACTTCTATCTCAATATCATTTCTTGTCAGGGCATTTGGTGCAAGCTGATTTAAAAGTGACATATCAAGCAAATGATTTTTCACACCAAGCTTTTCCGCAATGGATTTAGCCACTTCAATTTCCTGCGAATGTCGCTGATTATAATGAAAAGTCACCGTTTCGACTTCTTCGAATTCTTTTAAGGCCCACAATAAGCATGTTGTGCTGTCTTGACCGCCGCTAAATACGACAATTGCTTTTTCTTTTTTCATGATTCCTCTCCTTCTCCGCAATAAAAACGTCGGCGAGAGACATCGCTACAGCTAATTCACGCAAAAAAACACCTTTTTTCGGAAGGTGCTCTAGAAAAACATAAAAAAGGCCGTATCCAAGGATACAGCTCGTCCTTAGTTTTTTATAGAGGGTGTAGCTAGAACCTCTCCCGCATATCGCACGGATTTTCTTCAATTTTTTCACTTCTGCTATCTTACCATAATGATGTTTTTCTTGACAATAAAAAAGTCAGTCCCCGGTTCCTAGATCAATTATCGCTCTATAGTGACGGTTCGTTTCATTATATATATTTATAAACTGCGCCGCCGAGGAGCTTTTTTGCAAAGCAAAACGCCTATGAAGGCCAGGCTCACATAGCCAAACAAGGGATAAATCGTTGAAATAAGCCTGCCGTACCCTATTTGGCTCGTAATATAAGCCGTGATCATAATGGCTGCAAAGATATATTTGCTTTTCACTGGAAGAAAGCTTTGCACTTGTTTTTCTAATCCATATAGATTACCGATAACTGATGTGAACACTTCTCCGAAAATAATGAGTAAATAAATCAAATGGACAGATCGTGCAAAGAGATAAACCACTTGCGCCATCGGTATATCATACAAAAATACATCCGGAAGAGTTGACAAAGACAGAAAACTCCCGGACAGCACAATCGTCAGCATCGTGCCTCCGATTAAAGCGCCTTTTTTGATCACTTTCTCCGAGGACATTTCATTCGCCAGCGGAACCAAAACTGCTTGGGCAAGCGATAAATTCAAAGCCCCGTAAGAAAAGGCTGATAACAGCCAATCCCATCGATGCGGCCAGACCCACTGAGCTGCGTTTCGTGATTCGCTGAATATAAAAGAGTCGGCCACCACAATCATTGAAAAGAGGATTAAAAGGGGAACAACAAACACATTGACACCGAAAATGCCTTTTACTCCTCTAGTCATCACAATTAAGCTCAGACCGATTGTAATAAGCATCCCAATCTGAGCGGACATCCCCAATTGTTCCTCAAAAAGCGCCCCTGCTCCTGAAAGCATGACAGATGTAACTCCGAGGAGAACAAACAGCATAAATACATTGATAATCCGCCCAGCCGCCGCCCCGAACAAAAAGATGTTCATTTCTTGGTATGACTTGGCATTGATTCGCTTTGAAATGATCATCAGCTTGGCGCCCAGAAACGTAAACATTCCGCCGCTGACGAGAATGCCGAATAAACCGAACCAGCCGAACTTCAGAAAAAACTCAACAATTTCCCTCCCAGTCGCAAATCCAGCTCCGACTACTGTGCCGACATACACAAAAGCAAGCTGACTTGCAGACCCTTTTGATTGTTCCATTTCTTCCCTCCAAACGAACCGCAGTTTTGTCCATATATGCCTTTTTATAACCTATGAGACAAGTTCCTTGAAAAGACGAAGAAAACATGTTTTACTTTGTAACAAATCAAAAATTTTTTGTGCATAAGACTTGAAAGTCAAAGATAGTCAGAGTATACTATTAATCAAAGTTGGTCAAACAAACCGGCCTTTTTTAAAAACCAATTGGTCAAAGATAGTCAAATATTCAGTCTGCTTTGAGCATATTGGTTTGAATGCCGTTAAGTTTGCCGTATACTAATAGTCAAAGAAGGTCAAATCCAATAGACCTTTTTATTCACTTTCATTGGTCAAAGAAGATCAAATTATTAAGGAGGTTTTGGCAAATGCGTTGTCAACATTGTCATCAAAACGAGGCGACGATTCGCCTTAACATGCAAATAAATTCCGTTCATAAACAGATGGTTCTTTGTGAAACTTGCTATAACGAACTGACCCGTAAACCTTCAATGAGTATGGGTCCTCAATCTTTCGGATTTCCGTTTGAACAGGCATTCCAGCCGAAAGAAAAGAGCGCAGCAAAACAAAGCGGAAAAAAAGGGCTGCTTGATGAGCTGGCTCAAAATATTACAAACGGTGCAAAAGCCGGTCTCATTGACCCCGTCATCGGCCGTGATGATGAAGTGGCGCGAGTGATCGAAATTCTAAACCGCCGGAACAAAAACAATCCGGTTCTTATTGGTGAGCCGGGTGTAGGGAAAACTGCCATCGCTGAAGGGCTCGCTTTAAAAATTGCTGAAGGTGATGTTCCAAACAAACTGAAAAACAAAGAGCTATATTTGCTTGATGTTGCATCCCTTGTTGCAAACACAGGGATCAGAGGCCAATTTGAGGAGAGAATGAAACAGCTGATCACTGAGCTGAAGGAACGAAAAAATGTCATTCTGTTCATTGATGAAATTCACCTTCTCGTCGGCGCAGGCTCTGCAGAAGGATCAATGGACGCCGGCAACATTCTCAAACCGGCCCTAGCCAGAGGCGAACTGCAGGTCATTGGCGCGACAACACTGAAAGAATATCGTCAAATCGAAAAAGATGCCGCGCTGGAAAGACGTTTTCAGCCTGTCATGGTGCAGGAGCCTTCAATTGAACAGGCTATCCTCATTCTGCAAGGGATTAAAGACAAATACGAGGCATACCATGGCGTAACATTCAGTGATGAAGCAATCAAAGCGTGTGTCACTTTATCATCCCGCTACATTCAGGACAGACACCTGCCGGATAAAGCAATTGATTTATTAGATGAAGCAGGTTCAAAAGCCAACCTGTTAATTGATGAACTGAATGATGAGGATGCCGCTGAACGCTTAACTGCAATTGAAGCCGAAAAAACAAAAGCCCTGGAAGAAGAAAATTACGAACTGGCGGCAAAACTCCGTGATGAAGAACTCGCATTGGAGAAAAAACTGAACAGCTCCTCCGCTCATACCGCTATCACTGTGGAAGCTGAGCACATTCAGGAAATTGTTGAACAAAAAACAGGCATCCCTGTCGGCAAACTGCAGGCAGACGAACAAACGAAAATGAAAGAACTCGAAGCAAAACTTCATGAACGCGTGATTGGACAAGAAGCCGCTGTTCAAAAAGTGGCAAAGGCGGTAAGACGAAGCCGCGCCGGTTTAAAATCCAAAAACAGACCAGTCGGCTCCTTCCTCTTCGTCGGTCCTACCGGCGTAGGGAAAACAGAGCTTTCTAAAACACTGGCAGATGAATTATTCGGCACAAAAGACGCTATTATCCGACTCGATATGAGCGAATACATGGAGAAACACGCCGTATCTAAAATTATCGGTTCACCGCCTGGATATGTCGGCCATGAGGAAGCTGGGCAATTAACTGAGAAAGTGCGCCGCAATCCTTACAGCATTGTGTTGCTGGATGAGATTGAAAAAGCACACCCAGACGTTCAGCATATGTTCCTGCAAATTATGGAGGATGGCCGTCTGACAGACAGCCAAGGCAGAACTGTAAGCTTCAAAGACACAGTGATCATCATGACAAGTAATGCGGGTGCTGGTGAGAAACAAACGAAAGTCGGTTTCCAATCAGATGACAGTGTCATCGAAGAACAAACATTGATTGATTCACTGAGCATGTTCTTTAAACCTGAGTTCCTCAACCGTTTTGACAGCATTATTGAGTTCCGCTCATTGGAAAAAGAACATCTTGTCAAAATCGTCAGCCTTCTTCTTGGAGAACTTGAAGAAACATTGGCTGAACGGGGCATTAGCTTGAATGTGACAGATGAAGCGAAAGAAAAAATCGCTGAGCTGGGCTACCACCCTTCATTCGGTGCACGTCCGCTTAGAAGAACCATCCAAGAATGGGTTGAGGATGAAATGACCGATCTGCTGCTTGATAATGGCGAGATCACAAGTTTTCACGTGATTTTAGAAGATGACAAAATCAAAGTTCGAGCGAAATAACAATCAGCGGTTTCCTTTTAGGAAGCCGCTTTTTTTATGCTTTCATACTCTTGACTTAGAAATTACCGTCCCTTCTCCTGAAGCGCTACTTCCCTTCATCCTTTACACTTTTTTTAAGGAGGGATGGAACATGTTTATATACAGTGAATATGTATTTCTACTATTATATGAATACCATCTGAAGGACAGCTTGCAAGCAAGCTGCTAATTTCAGTAGACCCCCGGGCTTTTCAATTTTGGAGAGCCCGTTTTTGTTTATTTCTCCCTTCTATGCCTCTTCCTTGAATATTTCATGAACAAATTCACAATGTCCCTAAAGTTCCGGGCACCAAAACCGATATTAACCATAGACAAGCTAGTAAAAAAGGATTTGGTGAAAAACTATGGATAAAACTTCGTTAATCGGTATTATTCTTGCTTTTGTGGCATTGAGCGTCGGGATGGTTCTGAAAGGCGTCAGTTTCAGCGCCCTTGCAAACCCCGCTGCCATTTTAATTATTATCGCCGGGACAATCTCAGCAGTCGTTATTGCGTTCCCAACAAAAGAAATTAAAAAAGTGCCTGCGCTGTTTCGAGTGTTATTTAAGGAAAATAAACAGCTCACAATAGAGGAACTCATTCCTATGTTCTCTGAATGGGCTCAGATTGCACGCCGCGAAGGTCTGCTTGCTTTAGAAGCAAGCATTGAGGATGTAGATGATGCTTTCTTGAAAAACGGGCTCAGCATGGCTGTTGACGGGCAAAGCGCGGAATTTATCAGAGATATTATGACAGAGGAAGTCGAAGCAATGGAGGACAGGCACCAAGCCGGAGCCGCTATTTTTACACAAGCGGGAACGTACGCCCCGACACTTGGAGTACTCGGTGCTGTAATCGGGCTGATTGCCGCTCTCTCTCATATGGATAACACAGATGAGCTTGGACACGCCATCAGTGCCGCCTTTGTTGCCACACTTCTCGGTATCTTTACAGGGTATGTGTTATGGCATCCTTTCGCAAATAAATTAAAACGAAAATCAAAACAAGAAGTAAAACTGCGTGAGGTCATGATTGAAGGTGTTTTATCCGTTTTAGAAGGACAAGCACCGAAAGTCATCGAACAAAAGCTTTTAATGTATCTTCCTGCGAAGGACCGCTTGAAATTTGCAGAACAAGGAGAGGCGCAAAATGGCGAGAAAAAAGAAGAAGCATGAGGACGAGCACGTTGATGAATCATGGCTCGTTCCTTACGCCGACATCCTTACTCTTCTCCTGGCATTGTTTATTGTGCTGTACGCGAGCAGCTCGATTGACGCAGCTAAGTTTCAAATGCTCTCAAAATCATTTAATGAAGTTTTTACAGGCAGCACCGGTGTACTGGACTACTCCAGTGTCACTCCTCCTGAAAACGAGTCAGACGGCATCGATGAAGTGAAAAAGGAAAAAGAAGAGAAAGAGAAAAACAAGAAAGAAAAAGAAAAAGCAGCTGATCAAGAAGAACTTGAAAATGTGAAGAGCCAGGTGGAAAAGTTCATCAAAGATAAAAAGCTGGAACATCAGCTGGAGACGAAGATGACTAGTGAAGGCCTTCTGATTACGATTAAAGACAGCATCTTCTTTGATTCTGGAAAAGCGACCATCCGTAAGGAAGATGTGCCGCTTGCAAAAGAGATTTCAAATCTTCTTGTGATTAACCCGCCAAGAAATATCATTATCAGCGGACATACTGATAATATGCCAATTAAAAATTCTGAATTCCAATCAAACTGGCATTTAAGCGTCATGAGAGCGGTAAACTTTATGGGGCTCCTGATTGAAAACCCCAAGCTCGATGCAAAAGTGTTCAGCGCCAAGGGTTATGGCGAGTATAAACCGGTGGCTTCCAATAAAACTGCGGAAGGCCGAAGCAAAAACCGGCGGGTTGAAGTTCTCATTTTGCCAAGAGGCGCAGCGGAAACGAATGAAAAATAGCAAAAAAGGAAGCCTTGTGACATATCAGGCTTCCTTTTTTTACTTATTATGAAACTGTTTTGCGTTTAATCCTACTCTTTTTAACATTTCGGTGCACATCTCTACCTCTTCTTCGCTTAATACGCTGATCATTTCATCAATTTCAGCAGCGTGATCAGGGAAAATATCGTTCAAAAGACCGATTCCTTTTTCAGTAATTTGCGCAAATGTCACTCGTCTGTCTGTAGGAGACGCTTTCCGAATGAGAAGTTCTTTTTGCTCCAGCTTATCTACAACGTATGTGATGCTCCCGCTAGCCAAGAGAATTTTATCCCCTATCTGCTGCAGCGGCTGATCGCCTTTATGGTACAAAAGCTCTAGCACAGCAAATTCAGTCGGATTCAGCCCATGCTTATGAATATGCTTATTCATATGATCGTTAATAGACCGATACGCGCGCGACAGCACGATAAATAACTTCAGTGATTTTTCTGTCATGTCTCAATCATCCTTTTAGAAACCGTTACAGAGAAACATTAATAAACAAAGACCAAAATGTCAATAAAAATCTTTCCAATATTTCTCTTCTTTTTTAAAATGTAAGCTTGCCAACACCTTTTTCTAATTTTTTTGGTTATTTTTTCTTATTAAAGAAGAAGAAACAATGATATAATACCTCTAATCAGGTGTATGTTGGAGCGATGCAAATTGAAAATACTAAAAGGCGCCTGCGGGAGAGTCAAACTTTATATCATACTGGTCGTGATTCCGGCAATCGTCATCAGCTTTTTCGTATATGAAAAAGAAAAAGATACAATAGCTGCAGAACATAAACAAGAAGCAAGTGTCCTGCTAAACCTTCACCGCAACAAAATCAATTATTTAATCGGAGAAACAATGGCGAGAATGACCTCCTTATCCATCGCCATCGACAGACCGGTTGATATAAAGAAAATGCAGTCAATTTTGGAAAAGACCTTTGATTCAGAGCCGAGATTTTCCGGTCTCTATTTTCTCAATGCCAAAGGAGACGTCACCGCAAGCACAACCGAATTAAAAACGAAAGTAAACCTGGCCGACAGATCTTTTTTTACAAAAGCAAAGGAAACTAAAAAGACAGTCATTTCAGATAGTTATTCGAGCAGAATTACTGGTCAGCCAATTTTCACAATTTGTGTCCCTGTTTCGGACTCAAAACGTAATGTGACAGATTATCTTGTCGCAGCTATTCAAATTGATTATTTGAAAAATCTCATTAACTTACTAAGCCCTGATGTTTATATTGAAGTTGTGAACCAAGACGGGAAAATGATTTTTGCGAGCGGACAAGCCTCTCATGCAGAGGATCAGAAACCTGTCAGCGGATATCTGGATGATATCAGCTGGAATATGAAAGTCTATCCGAACCCGGTCACAATAGAAGAACTGACGAAAAGCCTAGTGCTTCCGCTTTCATGTATTATTGTTCTGCTGAATATCCTTTTTATTCTCGTGCTGTATTATTTGCTGAAGCGGCAGACCCAGCTGGAGCGCTCAGAAAATGAGGCGCAAAAATTAGAACTGATCGGGACGCTTGCTGCCAGCACAGCCCATGAAATCCGTAACCCTCTTACCGGCATAAGCGGCTTTATTCAGCTGTTGCAAAAGAAATATAAAGGTGAAGAGGATCAGCTTTACTTCTCCATTATCGAACAGGAGATAAAGCGCATCAATCAAATAGTGAGTGAGTTTCTCGTTCTCGGCAAGCCGACAGCTGAAAAATGGGAGCTGAACTCACTTCAGGACATTATCGGAGAAATTATGCCGATCATTTATTCTGAGGGCAATCTATACAATGTTGAAGTCGAATTGCAGTATTTAACCGAGCAGCCCTTACTCGTAAAATGTACAAAAGATCATATTAAACAAGTGATTTTAAATGTAGCAAAAAATGGCCTCGAGTCAATGCCTGAAGGAGGCAAACTAACGATTTCCCTGGGAGCTTTAGATAAAAAAGCCATAATCAAAGTTGTGGATAACGGTGAAGGGATTTCTCAGGAAATGCTGGATCACATCTTCCTTCCCTTTGTTACTTCTAAAGAAAAAGGAACCGGGCTCGGCCTTGTTGTTTGTAAACGGATCGTGCTGATGTACGGAGGCTCTATTCATATTGAAAGTGAAGTGCGAAGAGGCACAGAGGTGACAATCACCCTCCCCGTATCCGCATCATAGCCCCCCTGACCATGTCAGGAGGGTTTTTTATCTTCGTGATCGGGCATTGCCATTCGATTTGCTTGTTGGTCTTCCAGAAAAAGGATTTTGATGAAACGCAACAGCATTTTCAAAAGCAAAAAAAACATAAAAAATACTAAAAAACCCTTTATACCTTCCGTGGCATCTAAAAACTCCATATTCCCTCTCCCCGTCACCTTTTGCTGAATCTCAATCGCAAATACGATGACAATGATGACTGTAACGGTATAGATGAAGGACAAGGCTGTCATACTCCATTTAGAAAGCCATGTAAACACAGCGTGAGTGACACCGAAAAAGAATATGCCAAAAATGCCGATCACCCAAAAATGCATTTCTTTGTCAGTTAAATGAATGCCAAATATTTCGCATAAGGAAATAAAAGCATCATGAAATTGATTGACCATTTTGGTAATGAGAATCGCCAGTTCTTTCATTAGTTCCCTCTTTCATATGAATTTTTTCCAGAAAAAAAGAGCGCTTCCGAAAAGCTCTCTCTTTATATATGCATCTGATAGGCCGCTATTTATTTGCATCATATGCTGGCATAACATCTCTGCGGGGCCACAAGCCTAATTTCTTTACAAGGCCTTGAATCCCTTGGGAATGTTCGTTTTCTTGCATAAGCTGGTGATATTCATTTATTAAACAATCCAGCTCCTGACTGTGCCTGATCGTGTCATGCCCTGTAAATCCCTGCTTTCTAGCGGCATCTATCATTAACTTTCTTTTTTCATCAATAGACACCAACAATCTTTCTTGTTCAGAAGAACCGCCCATTCACTTCACCCCTCGCCGCTAAGAAATAGGAAACAAGTTTGATTGGGTTATTGTGCATTATTACAGATTATACTTTATTTGTAAACATATTTTCATTAAATAAGTTAATTTTTCAGGTATAATAGATATATTGATAGGATTAGAAGAACAATACCCAGGTGAAGAATATCTTAAACACGCCGCCAGGCAGGAGGTATGCCCAATGAAGAAAAAGAAAGCAATTATGCTCGGAGCGGCAGGCGGAAAAGCAATTTTGAAAAGGAAAAACCGAAAAAAATGTATTCAGCACATCACTACTTTTTTTCAGATGCTTCGCGATTGGCGAAATGGCGACTACCCTCGTTCACAGGTTAAAACACTTTTGCTGTTAACTGCCGCAATCCTGTATATCGTCATGCTGCTCGATATCATTCCAGACGTAATCCTCGGTCTTGGGTTCATTGACGATGCAGCTGTTTTAGGTTTGATTTGGACACTGATTAAAAAAGAACTGTCACAATATGAAAAGTGGCGTTTGCAATAAATATAAAAAGCCCCGTTCGATGAACGGGGCTATCTCATGCTTATTGATTCACGCTGTCTTTTTCATAAATCGGAACCCAGCCTTCAGTTGTGACAAAAATTCTCACCGCGACAACTTTGCGGTCCTCCTGAAGCGTGAAGTAATGGCGGATATTCTCAGGCACGGAGATTAAATCTCCAGGGTTTAAACGGACATCAAAAAACGTGCCGTCCTTGCCTTGAATGACAAAAATACCGTGTCCGCTTACAATAAAACGAACCTCATCGTCTGTATGGTGATGCTCTCTTTTAAAGTTTTCAAGCAGTTCATCAAGTTTCGGATTGCTGTCTGACAATGAAATAACATCCTGGGCTTTATAGCCGCGGCGGGTTGAGATATCTTTAATTTCAGTTTCGAAGGTATCAAGAATTTGCTGTTTTTCTTCTTCTGTCAGGTCATATTTCTCTGAGAGATGTTCCGGAAGCTTCGTGATATCCCATTGCTCATAAATAACCTCTTGACTGTCCAGAAAGCTTGCCACTTCCTCTTGATTTTCAATCGTTGTATTTGCCTCATCATGAATTCGAATTGTAGCCATTTCAATTCCTCCTTTTATTTAACCAGCTGATGCTGGAGTGTTTTCAATTTCAAATGGTAGCTGAACAAAAATTCATACGCTTCAAGCACTCTTTTTGCCTCAAATGCTGTTTTCCCCCAAGCCGTAATACCATGATTTCGGATCAGAACAGCTCCTGAATCTTCTGAAATCTCTTCCGCAAACAGTGCCGCAAGCGTCGGGATATGTGCCGGATTTTCTATAATCGGAATGGTCACTTCTGCGTTCTCTTCCCACAAGCCGAGTGCTTTTATAATTTCCTGGCCTTTGAATGTGATTTTCTTTTGGTCTCCGTATAACTCTGAAATCACATTATTGTTTACCGTATGGACATGCAGGCAGCATCCGGCATTGGTTTTATTGTACAAATGTGTATGCAAAAGCGTTTCTGCTGACGGTTTCAGAGAATGCCCGCTTTCAGCAGGCTCTCCGTTTTGATCAACCAGCAGAAAATCTTCAACCGTCTCTTTGCGTTTATCTTTTCCGCTTGCAGTGACGAGAAATGTTAAAGGATCATCTGTAACCTTAATTGACAGATTGCCGCTAGTCGCCGGAAACCAATCTCTCTCTGCCAATTCCCGTTTTACTTCAGCGAGCTCTCGCCAGCGTTCTTGTTTTGCAGCCATTCCTGTACCTCCTTTACATTCTCAATTTCCTTTGTTATCTCATAAAAATCTTGATACGGAAGATGATTGAGGTTTTGCTCCCGGCATTCGTTTAATAAATAATCCCTTGCAAAGCATAGGTCAGACAGCTTTGCTGCCTCCACATCTGTAACCGAATCACCGATCATGATGATATATTGGTTCGGTTCAGAAAGTTCATGGATGACCGACGGCTTACAGCACCCGCATTGATTGCTGCATGTGCCCTTGCAGGAATGAGGCCAGTCAATATGGATATAGTCATTGTCAAATGAAGCATGGTTGCAATAAATGCGGTCTTTCTCCACAATGCCTTCAAGCAAAGGATATACAAAAAAGTCCATTCCACCGCTTATGACATAAAACGGAATCTCGTGCTCATTGATAAATGCTACAAATTCCCGAAAGCCTTCCCTGATTTTTGCATCTTCCAATACAAAACTTGTAATCTCTTCTTTTAAACGGCTGGGCAGAAGGCCGAACATCCGCCCGACACCTTCCTTGATCGACAGCGTTTTGGAAAGTACGCCGTCTTTTAATGCCACCCACTCTGGGGGAGCAAATGTTTTCATGATATTTATAATGTTGTCGTTCATCGTGATGGTTCCGTCAAAATCACAAATAATAAAAGGTTTTCGAGTCGTCATACGGCTTCAACCTTTCCCCATTTATCTAGCGCAAGCTTAAGATCCTTGCATTGTTCGGCTTTTTCATCAATCGGCTGGGCCTCTAGGACCGCATCAATAATGGCTCTGAACGCTCGCCCCCCGCCTTGGGCACCGTTCGGATGTCCATGTACGCCTCCTCCGGCGTTAATAATGTGGTCTATGCCGAAATCACGCATTAATAGCGGAACCATGCCGGGATGAATGCCTGCTGACGGAACCGCAAATGTTTGGTTAAAAGCATCCTCTCTCACACATTCTTCATGAATCGCCAGTGCATCTGCTCTTGGAAGCGCAACCGAACCATATGGAGACGGAAAGAGGCTGAAGTCAGCACCGCAATATCGGTTTAATTTTCCGAGTAAAAGAGCGTGAGAAAAACCGGAAAACGGAGAAGACGTAAACGCTCCGCTGACTGCTGGATGCGCCATAATCGGAACTGGGATTTCAGGATCTTCCGCAAGGCCTTGCATAACGTCCAAGCCGTAAGCGAAGACATTAAACAAAAGCGCATCCGCTCCCAGCTCGGCGGCGCGTCTCGCTTTGTCTTTCAGATCAGCCGTACGTCCGGTCAAATTCACCGCATACAGCGTTTTATGTCCGGTTTGCTCATACGTTTCTTTCAATATTTGCTTTCCTTCTGTAATTCTTGTTTCAAAAGGTGCTAGACCTGTCTCAAAGAAAATTTCATCGTCTTTAATCAAGTCAACTCCGCCAAGCGCCTGCTGCCGGAGCTGTTCTTTAATATCACTCAGGTCCCTTCCGATTACGCCTTTAAATATGCTCATTAACAGCGGTCTCTCAAACTCTCCCAGCAGCTTCCGGATGCCGTATACGCCAAACTTCGGTCCCGGCAGTGCACGCTTAAATGCTTCAGAGAAGTGAAGATCGATTAATTTGATTTTTCCGTCCAGGGACAGCTTGCCAAACACTGTTGTCAGCAAAGCCGGAATATCCTGAGAGAAATTGATTTCAGGATAGGCAATTGTGATGACCGCTTGTTTTTCTGATGCAGCAGTTCCCTCTCTCTCCTCAACTTTTATCACCCGCCCCTTGTGCTTTTGCATTTGCTCCTGTTTTACAAGGGGCAGATCAGTCCAGGAGCCTACTGTCAATCCTGTTGCGATTTGTTCTGCTTTCTTCTCTGTATCGGCTCCCGGTTCGGTCAGGAGATATGTCGCTAATAACTCACTCATGCCAGAGCTCCTTTCATTTTCATCCATATCAAAAAACCTCTTCAAACTGCAATCGCGTCTAAAGAGGTTTCGTTTCTCGTCCGAATCTTATCTCTCAGCCGCTAGCTGCAAGAATTAGCACCGTGCTTTATAAGTCGGTTGCCGGGCTTCATCGGGCTCGTCCCTCTGCCTGCTCTTGATAAGAAAATATAGATTTTATAAATTATTTTGAATTATCCCATCGTTATAAGGTCTTGTCAATGCTTTTTTGGGTAAACAGGTTCAGTTTGCCAATTCGATAAGCGGCTTCCTTAAGTCTTTCTTCACTTGTTAAAAGTCCGACTCTGACGTAGCCCTCGCCATATTCACCGAAGCCGTTTCCAGCCGCAACCGCCACATTCGCTTTTTCCAGCAAAAGATCTGAGAACTGCTCAGAAGTATAGCCTTCAGACACAGGCAGCCATGCAAAAAAAGAACCTGCGGGAGCTGTTACATCCCAGCCGATTTCCCGGCATGCCGTGATCCAAGCGTTTCTCCTGCTCTCATATCTGGCATTTTGCTCTGCCACACACGTCTGATCGGCTAACAGTGCCTCTGCTGCAGCCTCTTGAGTCGCTCTGAAAAGACTGACAAACATATGGTCTTGATAAAGATTGATCGCTTCAATGACCGAAGCGTTTCCGACGGCAAAGCCAACCCGCCATCCTGCCATATTATACGTTTTTGACAGCGTGTAAATTTCAATTCCGATATCCTTCGCACCTTCAGTCTGCAAAAAGCTTAAAGGCTTGCAGCCGTCAAATCCTACAGCGCCGTAAGCAAAATCGTGAACGACGCAGATTCCGTTTTCAGTCGCAAAACGCACGGTGTCTTCAAAGAACTCAGAAGTAGCAACAGCTCCGGTCGGATTATTCGGATAATTCAAATACATCAATTTCGCCTGTTCCCTTACTTCAGCGGTTATGCTGCTGTAATCAGGGAGAAACGCCCTGTCCTTTACGAGCGGCATCATTTCCATCTTTGCTTTTGCAAGTGTGACACCCGACCAGTAATCTGGATAACCCGGATCGGGAACTAAGATCGTATCACCGGGATTCAACAAGCATTGCGGGAGCTCGACAAGACCGGCTTTTCCGCCGAATAATACAGCGACTTCGGTTTCCGGATCCAGATCAATGCCGTACTCTCTTTTGTAAAATGCAGCAGCCGCTGACTTCAGACGGTATGAGCCGCGAAAAGACGAATATTTATGATTCTCAGGATCAGCAACAGCTCGTTTCATCTCCTCGACAATATGTTCAGGAGTCGGCTGATCTGGATTTCCCTGTCCTAGATTGATAACATCATGTCCTTCTGCGAGCTTTCGGTTCACTTTCTGCACCAGAGAAGCGAAGAATTGTTTAGGCAATTCCTTCAATACATGAGACTGTTCAAATTTCATCTATTCTCACCTTCTAAAAAAATCTTGAAATGATAGTCCATCATCATATATGGTTAAATGAAAAAAGTAAAGAAAAATTTGGGGTGTTAAAAAGATGAAATGGACGATATCTTGTCTTCAATTTGATATTTCATACGGCAAACCTTCGGAAAATATAAAAAAGGCTGAATTTTTCATCGAAAAAGAAAGCAAACATGCTGATGTTCTTGTTCTGCCTGAATTATGGACGACCGGATATGATCTGGCCAATCTTGATGAACTCGCAGATGCAGACAGCCGCTCCGCTCAGAGCTGGCTGAAGAAAACGGCAAAAAAACATGGTGTTCATATTGTCGCCGGGTCGGTCGCTGTCAGAGAGAATTCTGATGTTTATAATACAATGTACATCGCGGATAAGGAAGGGCAAATCATTAAAGAGTACAGAAAAGCCCATCTTTTTCAGCTGATGGATGAGCATCTGTATTTATCAGCCGGTTCCGAAGACGGATACTTTGAGCTTGACGGCGTCAAAAGCTCAGGATTGATCTGTTACGATATCCGTTTTCCGGAATGGATCAGAAAACATACGACAAAAGGCGCCAACGTGCTGTTTATTTCTGCGGAATGGCCTCTTCCCCGCCTTGATCATTGGAAAAGCCTGCTGATTGCGCGGGCCATTGAAAACCAATGCTTTGTCGCAGCCTGCAATTGTACCGGTTCAAATCCGGATAATGAATTTGCAGGTCATAGCCTGATTATTGATCCATGGGGGCGTGTACTTGCTGAAGGCGGCCGGGAAGAAGGCATAGTCCGAGCGGAAATCGACCTTCAAGAAAGCGCAGAAGTTCGGGAGAGCATTCCTGTTTTCGATGATATCAGAAAAGATTTATATTAAAAAATATATTGACAACTAACTAAATTACCTGTTACCATGTTCATCAACTGATAAATTAGAATTGTCAAACAAGTGAATATATTCTCTTATCGAGAGTTGGGCGAGGGATTTGGCCTTTTGACCCCAACAGCAACCGACCGTAATTCCATTGTGAAATGGGGCGCATCTTTTTCGCGCCGAGACGCTGGTCTCTTAAGGCACGGTGCTAATTCCATTCAGATCTGATCTGAGAGATAAGAGAGGCGGACATAGATGTTAAGCCTCCTTCTCTCTGAGAAGGAGGCTTTTTTACGGCCACATATTAAGTGATTACATAATTGGAGGTTATGATGATGGGAGTCACAAAAACACCTTTATACGAAACGTTAAATGAAAGCTCCGCTGTGGCGTTGGCGGTGAAGCTTGGCCTATTTCCAAGCAAAAGCACGCTGACATGCCAGGAGATCGGAGACGGCAACTTAAATTACGTTTTTCATATTTATGATCAAGAACATGACAGAGCATTGATCATTAAACAGGCGGTTCCGTATGCAAAAGTGGTGGGAGAAAGCTGGCCGCTGACAATCGACCGTGCAAGAATCGAAAGCAGCGCTCTCATCCGTCAGGGCGAGCATGTGCCTCACCTGGTTCCAAGAGTGTTTTATTCTGATACGGAAATGGCGGTTACCGTCATGGAGGATCTCTCTCACCTCAAGATCGCAAGAAAAGGACTCATTAAGGGTGAAAACTATCCTCATCTGTCGCAGCACATCGGTGAATTTTTAGGAAAAACACTTTTCTACTCATCAGATTACGCGCTTGAACCTAAGGTGAAAAAACAGCTTGTTAAACAGTTTACAAATCCAGAGCTATGCGACATTACGGAAAGACTTGTTTTTACAGATCCTTTCTTCGACCATGACACAAATGATTTTGAAGAAGAGCTTCGTCCTTTTGTCGAAAAGCTTTGGAATAATGACAGCGTTAAAATCGAAGCCGCTAAGCTGAAAAAGTCATTTTTAACGTCTGCAGAAACGTTGATTCATGGTGATTTGCATACAGGAAGCATTTTCGCAAGTGAGCACGAAACAAAGGTGATTGATCCTGAGTTTGCTTTTTACGGACCGATCGGCTTTGATGTAGGGCAATTTATCGCCAACTTATTTTTGAACGCACTCAGCCGTGACGGGGCTGACAGAGAGCCGTTATATGAACATGTCAACCAGGTCTGGGAAACGTTTGAAGAGACGTTTAGTGAAGCCTGGCAGAAGGACAGTCTGGATGTTTACGCCAACATCGACGGTTACCTCACTGATACGCTCAGCCATATTTTTGAAGAAGCAATCGGATTTGCGGGCTGTGAGCTGATACGACGCACGATCGGCCTTGCCCACGTAGCTGACCTGGATACGATCGTGCCGTTTGATAAACGAATCGGCAGAAAACGCCTGGCGCTCGAAACCGGCACAGCCTTTATCGAAAAACGTTCGGAATTCAAAACGATAACAGATGTTATTGAATTATTTAAGTTACTTGTAAAGGAATGATCCATTCATGACCCATTCATTTGCTGTTCCACGTTCTGTTGAATGGAAAGAAACAGCTATTACCATTTTAAATCAGCAAAAGCTTCCTGATGAGACGGAATATTTGGAGCTGACGACGAAAGAGGATGTATTTGATGCGATTGTCACGCTCAAAGTAAGGGGCGCTCCGGCGATCGGCATTACGGCTGCCTTCGGGCTGGCGCTTGCTGCCAAAAACATTGAAACAGATAATGTCACGGAATTCCGCCGCAGACTGGAAGACATCAAACAATATTTAAACAGCTCACGGCCTACCGCCATTAATTTGTCATGGGCGCTTGAGAGACTGAGTCATTCGGTCGAAAACGCGATTTCCGTAAATGAAGCAAAAACAAACCTTGTCCATGAAGCCATTCAGATTCAGGTCGAGGATGAGGAAACGTGCCGGTTGATCGGCCAAAACGCCCTGCAGCTTTTCAAAAAAGGCGACAGGATCATGACAATCTGCAATGCCGGCTCAATCGCGACAAGCCGCTATGGAACGGCGCTAGCTCCGTTTTACTTGGCCAAACAAAAAGATTTGGGATTGCACATTTATGCCTGTGAAACAAGGCCTGTCCTGCAAGGTTCACGCCTTACTGCTTGGGAGCTGATGCAGGGGGGCATTGATGTCACTCTGATCACAGACAGCATGGCCGCCCATACGATGAAGGAAAAACAAATTTCCGCTGTTATCGTCGGAGCCGACCGAATTGCAAAGAACGGTGATACGGCAAATAAAATCGGCACATACGGTCTTGCTATTTTAGCAAACGCCTTTGATATTCCGTTTTTTGTCGCCGCACCTTTATCTACATTTGATACAAAGGTCAAATGCGGCGCTGATATCCCGATAGAGGAACGGGATCCCGAGGAAGTCAGGCAGATTTCCGGAGTTCGGACCGCTCCATCCAATGTGCCTGTCTTTAATCCCGCTTTCGACATTACACCTCATGATCTCATTTCAGGAATCATCACAGAAAAAGGGATTATGACCGGAAACTATGAAGAAGAGATTGAACAGCTGTTTAAAGGAGAAAAGGTGCATTAAAAAACCGCCGGACTTTGCTCATTTGGAGCCGAGTCAGCGGTTTTTTTGTTTCTTTTTGTTAACATTGATGATTTCATCTTTTTGAGCGCTTGATAAGATATGCAGTTTCACAAACAGTTCGGCAAAAACGGCAAGTTTCTCAGAGCGGCTCGGCTTCAATTGCTTTGTCCTCCTTTTTCATCAGACCAACTTTTTTAACTTAATAAAATGATATGTCGGCCGTGAAAAAAGGGAACGTGCCATATGTTTTATTTTTCTTTATATAGGAGATTCGCTCGATGTTTAGCAAAAATGCTTTGATCTCCGTTTTGGTTCCGGCGTATCCTGTTAACGCACTGTTTTTGCCGATCACTCTGTGGCACGGGACAAAAATCGGCAGGTCGTTACGTTTATTAGCCTGTCCGACAGCGCGCACCGCTTTCGGACTGCCGACCGCAGCGGCAATATCCGCATAGCTTCGGGATTCGCCATATGGAATCATCTCCAGCGCCTGCCACACTTTTTGCTGAAAAGGAGTGCCCTTTTGGCTGAGCGGCAGGGTGAATGTCTTCCTTTCGCCTGCGAAATATTCTTGAAGCTGTTGTTTCGCTTCTGCAAGATTAGGTGTTTCCTTGTGCTCAGTATTCTGAACCGTTTCTTTCCAATCCACCCAATCTTCCTGACTGAGAAATAGACGAGTGATCCGGTCCTCCTCTTCGGCAATGATAAGTTCACCGAGCGGCGTCTCGGCTGTCGTATAGTAGTTCATTCATCATTCCTTCTTTCTTCAGCATTCTGTCTGACAGGAAGCGTAATATGAAAAACGGTGCCCTTCCCTTCTTCACTTTCTACCATAATCTCGCCTTGATGTTCTTCAATAATTTTATAGCTTACCATAAGCCCAAGTCCAGTTCCCCGTTCCTTTGTCGTATAAAACGGTTCACCAAGGCGCTTTAATTTATCTTCTGTCATTCCGATTCCCTCGTCTTTTAAGGAGATAAGAACATGATCTTGATCCAATGCCTTTATCGTTACAAAAATATTTCCGCCGTCAGGCATCACTTCGATGGCGTTTTTTAATATATTGATAAAAACCTGTTTCAGCTGATTCGGTTCACAGTAAATCGGGGGAATGTCGTCAATTAAATCAAGTTGCATTTGTACATTGCTGAGATTGGCTTGCGCATTTAGAAGGTCTATCGTGTCCCTCATAATTTGGGTAACATGTTTTTCCTCATACATAATGGCCTGGGGCTTGGCTAAAATCAAGAATTCGGTGATGATGGATTCGATGCGCTTTAGTTCTGAGGTGATCACGTTGAAGTAAAGGGCGTAGTCTCCCTCGACACTCCCTTTCAGAAGCTGAATGAAGCCTTTAAGAGCAGTCATCGGATTTCTGATTTCATGAGCAATGCCGGCTGCGAGTTCGCCGACAACATGAAGGGTATCTGATTTGCGCAGGCGTTCCTCCAATTCTTTTCGCTCTGTTACGTCTTTAAAGATAGCCAAGTTCATATTTTGAATAATATTCCGTTTAAATGAGAATTCGAGTTTTCTGTTATCACCGCTGCTCAGCAAAAATGGAATTTCGTTGTCCATTTCATCAAAATTAATCTGCCTTGCCGGTGATGCCAGATTTTCTATTTCATAAGCAGAAATAATATCTAACAGGCTGTGCTGTTTGATCTCTTCATGTGACAGTCCCAAAATATGGCTTGCTAACGGGTTGGCGTCAATGATCCTGTATTGATTGTCGAACAATACATTGCCGTCCATTGAGCCGTTGAACACTTTTCTAAATTTCAGCTCGCTTTCCCGAAGCTCCTTTTCCATCCGCTTTCTGTCGCTTACATTTCTTAAGATCGTCAAATGCTGATTTTCAAGGATTGTCCGTTTTGAAGTAAATTCAAGCTCTTTGAATTGCCCGTTCCCCATTTGAAACAGCAGCTCTTCTCTGATCTCTCCGTATTTTGCGTATTTCCTTTTCGTTATGCTGTATTTCTGCTGCGAGTCAACGAGAAAATCACACAGCTTTCTTTTCAACAGCAAATTCATCGGCAGCTCAAAAATTTTACAGGCTGATTGATTCGCTTTTACGATTCTTCCGTCATTCGACCAGATGATGATGGCGTCCATTGCATTTTCAAGGATTTCTCTGAAGCGCTCCTCACTTTTAAAGAGCTGTAGCTCCATAGACCGCTTCTCTGTGATATCCCTCATAATGGACATATAAAAACCGCTGATGATGTTTGATGTAATCGTGAATTCAAATAGTTTTTGAACTCCTGAACGAAGCTTGACAGGCAGCTCCCCCTTCGCTTTTCCCTTGCGGTTGAGCGCCTTCCAGATATTGTCGAAATCTTTTCGTGAGCCGCTGTCTATGAACTCATACAACGATAAATGAGACAGCTCATTATGATTGATTTCAAAGCTTTTACAAAAGGACAAATTGGCATCAATAAAACCGCCATCTTTATCAAACAGGACGATTCCGTCAACTGCTCTGTCAAACAAGTCCTTAAAAAGCTGTTCATTCATAGAGAATTCCCGCTCCAGAATCTTCTTAGAAGATATGTCCCTCATGACAACAAAAAAGAAATCCTCACCAATGCCTCTTTTGGCCAGAAACTCTATGTATTTTGTTGCCCCGCAATCAAGCCTGATCGGAACCTCCTTCCATAGAAAGCCTTTTTTAAAAAACTTCTTTACGGAAAGATTCAGTTCATCCTTTGGGATTGAAAACAAAAAATCCAAAACAGAACGCTTTTTCAAATCTTCCGAGTCAACTTGAAGCATCCTTTCTGTTGCTTCATTTGCCTGAACAATCCGCATTTCGTTATCACAAATAAAAATAGCATCGAGCGTATTGTTGACAATCACTTGATGCTGATTCAATTCCTTTTTCAGTCGCGCGTTTTCTTCTTTGAGGCGATTCAGTTCCTCTCGCAGCTCCGAGTTTGTCTGGACACCAAGAGTTTCCATGCATGTACACTCCTTCTTCAAAACCTATCCCTCAATATTTCTACAAAATGCGGGAACTTCCTTCATTTGCCCTATAAATTTCAGAAAATTTCAGCGCCATTACATTACGAAGACATTTTCTACGATCCTTACCATCACTTTACATCGACCTAACAATCAGCATTTTTTTAGATTCCTTTTTCATCTTTTATTTTAAAATATGTACCAGCAGGGAATAATCTCTTAGTGACTGATGAAAGAGAAGGTGATGCTATGAGTAAATCGCGGGACAGTTATTTCGATAATGCAAAATTTTTATTGATATTCCTTGTTGTATTCGGTCATATCCTTCGTTCCTTTATTAATGATAATCATTTTATGCTCTACCTCTACAAGTTCATTTACACATTCCATATGCCTGCATTTATTCTTGTATCCGGTTATTTCGCGAAAGGCTTTAAACGGGCGGGATATGTAAAAAAGCTGGCGGTCAAGCTGATTATTCCGTATTTGATTTTCCAAATCATTTATTCCGTCTTTTATTACATTATGCAAGATGAAAGCATGGCAAATGTGAACCCGATTGATCCGCAATGGTCGTTATGGTTTCTTGTAAGCTTATTCTTTTGGAACCTGCTCCTATATCCTTTTTCAAAGCTTTCAAAGCAGTGGGCGCTGTTTGTCAGCTGCGGAATCGCCGTGCTGATCGGTTATCTGGACTTTGTCAGCAGCACGCTGAGCTTGTCACGGACATTCGTATTCTTACCGATGTTCCTTGTCGGTTTTTATTTAAATAAACATCATTTTGATCTATTAAGATCAAAACGCGGCAAACAAATTGCGCTCGGAGTGCTTTCCGCAGTATTCTTCATCTGCTGGGGCATCGATTTTGACTATTCTTTTCTGTTTGGTTCAAAACCGTATTCTTCATTTGGAGACGTTACCCTTGTAAGCGGACTATCCCGAATCGGCTGGTATGTACTCGCCTTTGGGGCAACCTTCAGCTTTTTAGCGCTTGTTCCGCAAAAACGGTATTTCTTTACCAGATGGGGAACCCGGACATTTTACGTGTATCTGCTTCACGGGTTTATTATTAAAACATTACGGCAGGTCGGGCTTGAGGATTGGCTTACTGACTATCAAAGCTTAGTGATCCTCTTGCTTTTAACAGCAGCCCTGACATCAGTCCTCTCAAGCAACTTTGTTAAGACAGTCGCTCAGCCCTTCATTGAGCTGAGGATGACCAGCTTATTGCAATTTGTCAGAGGAACGGGCAAAAATGCTTATTTAAAATAGAAAAAGCACCTCTTAAGCGGACGCCGCCTAAGAGGTCTTTTTTATTTTTGTTTTTTATTTTTGTTTTTTTCTTTTTTCTTTTCAGGCTTGGTGACTTCCAGCGTTTCGATGATCTTCCCGGCATTGTAATCCCCAAGTTCACTTGAGAACTCTTCCTCCAGCACCTTTTTATTCATAGGCTTTTTATGATTTTGCATATCTCTGCTATGACGGTTTTTCTTCACAATTACATGCCTCCCTGCTGGCCCTGTTTGGAATTGCGGTTTGCCCCTCTAAAATTGGGGTCGTCATGATATTGTGTCTTATATGAATTGGGGTCCATGCTCTCGGTAGGTGTATTGTTATTTTTGATGGCTTCATTCACTTCAGCTTTACGCTTCATACGAATCCTCCTCGCCAATTTTCAGACATTTTAAGATGCAGGAGCGTAAATTGCACCTGTCGGAGTTAGGTTCTCCAACTGAACAGGAGGCACACATCTTTTTTTTGGCAATCAAAAAACACCGCAAAATATGCGGTGTTTTGCCTATCCGATAATCACTCTTTCTTTCGGATAGTGATAATTCGCTTCAATTTCCTTTCTTCCGATCAGATACAGGAAGGTCAGGATGCCGATTCGCCCGATAAACATGACAATCATAATGACGCATTTTCCAACACTGCTCAAATCTGCCGTAATTCCAAGCGACAGGCCGGTTGTACCGAATGCCGAGCACACTTCAAACAAAAGCTCGAGCAGGGAATGTTTTTCTGTAATGGTCAGAATGAGTGTCGCGCCAAAAACGAGCAGGATCGCCATCATCGTGACAACAAGCGACTTCATCAAGTCAGCAGGGTGAAGCTCCCGTTTGAATACCTTTACGGCCTTATTGCCTCGGGCAAAATGAAACAGCGCAAGAAGGTTCAAAGCAAAAGTCGTTGTCCGTATGCCTCCCCCGACTGAGCTTGGCGACGCTCCGATAAACATCAGCGCACAAATAAAAAAGAGTGTGGAATCTGATAATTGGCTGATATCGATTGTTGCCAGCCCCCCGCTTCGGGTTGCCGTTGATTGAAACAGGGACAAAAACAAAATATCATGCCATGATTTTCCTGCGAACGCATGGTTTGCTTCCAGGGCAAAGATGCCAATGGCTCCAAACAAGACAAGTGAGCCGAACGTAATCGTCGTGATCTTTGTAAAAAGCGTAAATGGATAACGCCGATGCTTTGAAAACAGGAAATCCTTTACTTCAACAAGCACGGGAAATCCAATCGCTCCAAATATAATTAAAAGCATTGTAATAAACTGCACAAAGTAATCGTGGCGAAATGGAATCATCGAATTACCGGTAATATCAAATCCGCCGTTTGTCGTTGCACTGATACTGGCAAAAAATCCGTGTAAATAAGCTTCCTGATAGGAGTCATAGTAGGTTAAGAAATATGTGCCGAGAATCAGCCCGCCAAAAAATTCAATCCACAAGATCAGAAACAGTACCTGCTTCATCAGATTGACAATTCCTGAAAACTGGGATTGGTTTTGATCAACCATAATCAGCTTCCGTTCTTTCAGCCCGATACGTTTTCCCATGATCAGCCAAATGAATGTTCCGAGCGTCATAATTCCGATTCCGCCAAATTGCAGAACAAATGCTAATATAAAAATCCCTATTGTGCTGAATGTATCAGCTGTATCAACAACTGTCAGCCCTGTTACACTGACTGAACTGACAGCTGTAAAAAGCGCATCAATAAACGTCCAATCCGCCCCCGGTTTATGGGCCGCCGGCAAACTCAGCAATATAACGGCCACAGTAACTGCAAGAAAATAATATAATGCGATCAGCTGGGCCGGTGACAAGGCCTGTATCAATTTTCCAAACTTTAATCTCATGTAAAATCCTTCTGCCTCTCTTTTTAAGTACGGTAATTATTCTAAAGATATTAGGTCCATTTTTAAAGGCTTTTACGAAACATTTTCTTAACTTGCTTATTTTTTTATGATTTTAGTCAATGGATAAAATAAAAAACCTCTGAGAATTCTCTCAGAGGAACAATGTGTTTGTATTATTTAGCTTCCAGCCGTCTGATTCGCTCATCTAAATCAGGGTGAGTAGAGAAAAGCGAAGAGCGCTTCTTGCCATTAATCTTTAACGTTTGGACAGCTGTCTGATCGTCTTCCATAATCCGGGAAGAATAACTTTTAAGCGTCCGCAGCGCATGAATCATCTTGTCCTTGCCGGCAAGATCCGCTCCTCCCCTGTCAGCATGGAATTCACGATGGCGTGAATACGCAAACACAACCAGGCTGCCAAGTATCGAAAAGACAATCTGAAAAATAATCATTGCAATAAAATGAACGATCGGCGCTAGATCTTCTTTGACAAAACGGCTTGCTATCCAAGCGGCGATACGCGATAAAAAGACGACAAAGGTATTAACGATACCTTGCAAAAGCGTCATTGTTACCATATCACCATTTGTGATATGCGCGACCTCGTGGGCAAGCACACCTTCAACCGCTGCGTCATCCATCTGCTCCAGCAGCCCTGACGATACTGCGACAAGTGAACGGCGTTTTGACGGTCCAGTCGCAAACGCGTTTACTTCAGGTGAACGGTAAATCCCGACTTCCGGCATTTTCGTTAAACCGGCAGAGCGGCTTAATCTGTGAACACGATCAACCAATTGCTGTTCCTCATAGCTGAGCGAGTGTTTTTTCGGATTCAGCACTCTGACGCCCATCATCGTCTTTGCCATCCATCTGGACATTGCAAGAGACGTAAAGGAACCGACAAATCCAACGACTAAACTGAACACAAGAAGCGCCATTGGATCGATACCGCCATCAGCTGTAAAGTACGTCCCGACTCCTGTAACAGAGCTTAAAACAGACAAAACGATCCCGATTGTTGTAAGCACCAAAATATTCGTTAGAATAAACAGAAAAATTCTTTTCGCCATAACAACCTCCGTTATTTTAAGTTCAAAAGAACCCGTATATTTAAATTATAAAACATCCATTTGAAAATGCAAGGAATTCGACGTATGATGTTAATGTAATTTGCTGACGCTTGAATTTTGAACTTATACATAGACCAATATCCGCGTCAAATTGTTTAAAGAGGTGAACAATGAACATTTTTAAACTCTCTCGAACCGATATGGTGCGGCTGCTCTATTCCCTAAAAGGACAAGGAGAACATAGCCCGCTCGACATTCTCGTCCAATCAGCGAACATGTCAGCAGAAAAAGCAGCCAATCATCTAGAAATTCCTGAATTTCTTACAAGATACGAACGAAAAAAACAGAAAAAAGAATACGGTCTTTCTACAAATGAAATCGTAGAGCTTGGCAACTTATGCGAGCTGACTTCGTTAAAGTCAACCGCAATTCAAAACTGGGTAAAGCGTGATATCAAAGATCTGATCGGACACCCTGAGCTGGGCAAAAAATACTCAGTTGAACAGGCAGTTATTCTTTTAATTGTACGTGATTTAAAATCCATTTATGACTTTGAACACATACGGGCTATTTTAAAAGTGGCCTTTAACACAATCTCAGACAGATCTGATGATGTCATCAGCCCGATTGCTTATTATGAAAGCTGCGCATATGTGCTTGATGCCATCCATCACCAAGATACTCCTTCTATGAAAGAATCAAATCTGCAGGAGATCGCCGAACAGGAGACAGAGCGTCTCCGTCACCGTTTTGAAGAACTGAATGACAGCCAATGGCTTAAAATCAGACAGATTATCGCCATTACAGTCCTCTCCATTTTGACATTCCATATTCAGGCAACCGCACATAAAATGACAGCAGACATTCTATAGTCTGCGCCACCCCGGCTCAGAGGCCGGGGTTTTATTTTTCTCCACAACAATTGCCAGCATAAATAAACCCCGTATATTTCAAACTAAATACGCGTTAAGAATTTCTTTATCGAAAAAGGAGATGAAAAAGATGGCGAGCAGAAATAAACTCGTTGTTCCAGGGGTGGAGCAGGCACTAGACCAATTTAAACTCGAAGTGGCTCAAGAATTCGGTGTGAACCTTGGTTCTGATACAGTCGCACGCGCTAACGGCTCTGTAGGCGGAGAAATGACAAAGCGGCTGGTACAGCAAGCACAATCACAATTAAATGGCACAACTAAATAAATTCAGGTCTTTATTCGCCGGGGGCACTCGGCGAATCTTCATTTTTAGCTGAATTATTATCACTGCTGTAGCCGTTTGGATTACGTCGGTCTGAAGCGTTATCCCTTCTGGACGAAGAACGGTTCTTGCCTTGTTCACCATTGTTCCAGTCCCTGTGATATTGGCTTTGGCCCTTGTCAGCGCCGTTATTTTCATTTCCTTTATCTTGAGGATCTTGTATTGGGGTTTGCTCATGGTCCCCATCTTTTTCGGTATTTGTGTTTTCATCTGATTCCTTTATTTTTTTATCTTGGTCACTATCATCAATCTGGTCATCCGCTTTCTCTTCTTTCTGGTCTCCGGAATCCGCATCATTCAGCTGTTCATTATCTCCTTGCTTGCTGTCCTGGGTGTCAGTTTGATCGGTGTTTTCATCCTCATTTTCATCACTCTTTTGATCCTCTTCCCCGGATGGTTTGCTGGAGTCATCTTTTAAATCTTTATTGTCATTCTTTTCATTTGATTTGATGTAGCTGCCTGTTGAGACGCCTTCTTTCTTCGCTTTTTCCCTCGTTTGCATATCTGACTCGAGAGATTCCATGCGGTATGTCGTTTTATATTTTTCAGTCACATCATTCAGCTGTTTTTTCACAGCCTTTTTATATGTATTGTCTTCTGTGTTTTCATAAACAGTGGAAATCAATATTTCTTTCGATTTCTTTACATACCCGTGTTCACTGCAGTCGGTTATAATATCGTCAATCACCTTTTTAAAATCAGTCTTCTCCCAATCATCTATATCATTCACGACTTTCTGTCCCTCATCGTTTAGAGGCGTCAGTTCAATCACTTCATAATCGCTGTTTAACGCCATTTCGACGCTTGGATTGATATCGATTGTCATATACGCATAGGCCTTATTATTAGAAAAAACGGGGAGAACTATAAAAATAAAAAGCATAATAGCAGTCATCGTAAAAATCCCCATTTTGAAAGGGCGCAGTTTAAAAAAATCAAAAAAGCTGGCCCTTCTGCCCATGCGTGTTTCACTCGGAAGCATGATTTCTTCTCCGATTTCATAGCTGTGTCGATCATTTTTGGCTTTTAAAAATTGTCCGTCAGGGGTCAGCAACGTGACGAATTTTTTATTTTTCTCTACTATAATCCCTCTTCTCATGAGTGCAGCACCCCTTTAAGATAATCTTTTAAATAAATATAATCACCCGTAATGATAATACACATCGCAATAATATATTTTCTGTTTCTCTCAATCGTTTTTCGGCTTACAGAGACAAGCTGTTCAAGCTGTTTGACCGGAAGCTGCTTCTTTGTATACAGGATAGCGGCCAATTCTTCATGTTCAACAAGCGTCATTGCCACCTTTATGGCGTTTTGCCTTGCATCCGTGTGTTTTGGAGAATTTTCAAGCAGTTCTTTAAACGATAAACCATAATCCTTGAGCTGCTTTTGAAAATAGAGGATTTCCTCCCGCCTCTGCTCCTGTTCAATCTGACGGCGGTATTCATCAATGGAAAGCTCGGCTTCAATCAGGCTTTGTGATGACTCCTGATCGTCTCCTTCCTGTAAATCGATATTTATATTTTGTGCGCTTCTGGCTTCTTTTCTAATGTAATCAATGACTTTTCTTTTTATAATAAGCTCAGCAAATGCGAGCAGAGAATTTCCTTTTTCAGGTGAATATTTTTCTATAGCTTCATTAAACGCGATCAGTCCAATACTGAACTCATCGTCTTTTTCATCTATATATCGTTTACAAACGGATGAAACCGTCTTTGCGATAAATGGCTTATATTGCTGTATTAATTCATTTTGCAGATCTTTATTGCCTTTTTGTATACTCTCAACAGCTTTTTCAAGTGTTTGCTTCTTTTTTCCCAATTTAAACAAAAGGCTAAGCACTGGTTTCACCTCAGTTCCTCCCTATAACTACTCATTAATGATAGCTAATTTGATAGGGATTCGCAAAGGAGAAAAAGAAATATTGATTTCCAATGTCTCAATTATGACAAACCATTCTGACGTCCTATACATGATTTCGTGCCTTTCTAAAGAATTAAGGGGGTTTTATGCGTGTTTTTTGTAACAAAGATGTTATAAAAATGTTATTTTATTTCGCTTATGAAAACGCTTTAAACACAAAAAGACTCTGCTTTTAAGCAGAGTCTTTCAGATTACGCCCGTTCACGGGTGCTGTTTCTTTGTTCGTTTTGTGCGCCCTCCGGCTGTTTTTTCCCACCTGACATAAACCAGCCGCAAACCGCGATTGCTGCTAAGACACCCCAGAATATCAGCTTCCATGTTCCAGAATGAATAAAGTGCTCAGAAACAACCGCTATGTCGCGATGGGCAAGCGTATATAAAGCAAGCTTCACTCCGACCCAGCCGACAATCACAAAGGCTGCTGTTTCTAGGCTTGGACGTTCCTTTAATAACTTCACAAACATGGAAGCCGCAAACCGCATGATCACCAGTCCGATGATACCGCCGGCCAAAATGACGAGAAATTGTCCTCCGTCAAGTCCGCCGATCTTCGGGAGTGATGTCCCAGGAAGTGTAACCGCCAGCGCTACTGCTGCTAAGATGGAATCAACAGCAAACGCGATATCTGCCAGCTCAACTTTTAAAACAGTCGGCCAAAAACCGCTTTGCTTCGTCTCTTTATGTGTGTCTTCTTTCTTAAATACATATCTTTTCAATAAGTGGCTTGCTGAGATATACAGCAAATAGATCGCGCCAATCGCTTGAACCTGCCATACGTTGACCAAAAATGAAATGGCGAATAAAGAGCCAAATCGCAGAACAAAAGCCCCTGCCAATCCATAAAATAACGCTTTTTTTCTTTTTTCCTCCGGCAAATGTTTTACCATTACCGCCATAACCAGCGCGTTATCGGCGGCTAAAATCCCTTCCAGCCCGATCAAGACGAGAAGAACCCAACCATACTCTAATAATAATGCTGCATCCATAAATGATACCCTCCCAAAAAAGTTGTTTTCTTTCTCTTCATCCGATCTTATGCCGGCCGGACCATGCAAAAAAGACCTTTGCCGACATAAGGCAAAGGTCTTGCTAGACATGAATTCAGGCATGCCAACAAAGCCGATGGATACAATCCATGAAATGACGACTTTGTTTCCGGAATACATTCCGGACGCTACTCCCCTTTGGGATTTCAAGAAATATGATTTTATACGTCAATGATATGCGCAGCGCAATGATTTGTCAACGTTTATTTTTTAAAAATACAGATAATTGTTCGGAATGCGTGCGTTTCTTCCTCTTTTTCATCAGTAAGTAGAGCAGGAAAAGCGCCAAAATCGCTATCCCGATCGGAAGCATATATTGATCAAGAATAGAGCCGACTTCCTTCCAATTTTCACCGAGCTTCACACCGAGATAAACATATACAAATGTAATCGGAAGCATAGCAATGAATGTATAAAGCGAAAACACCCAAACATTCATTTTTGCAATTCCGCACGGTATGGAAATCAATGTCCTGATGCCAGGCAAGAAACGGCCGCTGAACGCGACAAAGCCACCATGTTTTTTGAAAAATTTATCTGACTTATCAAGCGCTTCAGGTTTAATAAAGAGATACTTCCCAAAACGTTCAAGAAACGGCCTTCCTCCGTACCGGCCTATCCAATACAGCGTAAGCGGACCGGCCACTCCTCCAAGCGATCCTGCCAAAACAACGCCGGCAAGTGTCATATCGCCTTTAGATACCCAATAGCCCGCAAGCGGCAAGACGACTTCGGCCGGGATAAACTCAATACTGAGCGCTAGAAATATTCCAAAATAAGATAAGCTTTTAAATGCTTCTATCCATGACATAACCAGCTCTTCGATAGCCACCAACTCCCTTGTTTCATGTTTATGTATTATACATTTTTGTTTTTTCGGAAAACGTCAAGATGATTTTAACACATTTTTCACGGTCAGTTGAACTAAAAATAGATCTCCCTCGTATTTCTATCGTTTTGAAGGCTGAAACTCTGCGGTTAAGCAGCCGATAATAAAGAGAGTCAACAAGACTGGAACACACGATACGGGGGGAATCTCCATTTGGAAATACACGTTACATATAATACGACTCTCATATGTTTATCTATTCTAATTGCCTGTACCGCCTCGTATATTTCCCTTGAACTTTCAAGGAAAGTCACCATCAATACAGGCTTAAAAAGTAAAATTTGGCTGATCGGCGGCTCACTTATTATGGGATTCGGTATTTGGTCAATGCATTTTGTAGGGATGATGGCCGTCCATATGGAAATGCCGATGGAATATGAATTCATGCCTTTAATGGCAGCCATTGGCGCATCTGTTTCGGGATCATTTGTGTCATTATATTTTGTCAGCCGGCACATTCTTACATATTACAGACTGCTTACCGGATCAGTTGTGCTTGGCGCATCTATTGCTTCTATGCACTATATCGGAATGTCTGCCATTTCCCGGGTAATGATTATTTACGAACCTATTTTATTTACAGTTTCAATTATCATTGCGATTGCAGCCTCTTTCGTCTCGTTAAAAATATTCTTTGACTTGGCCGTAAAAAAACATTCTGAGCATCTTATATTCTATAAAGTCGTCAGTTCAATTGTAATGGGCATTGGGATTTCGGGCATGCACTACACAGGGATGCTTGCGGCAACTTTCCATAAGGATATGGCTCCGCCCGGAAGCCATATGGAGGTGCAAACGTTTCATTGGTCAATTTTTGTTACTTTAATTATTTTTTGTATCCAAACGTTATTGTTATTCAGTTCCCATGCAGATCGAAAGTTTATTAAACAGAGCGAACGCATAAAGGATAACGAACAGCGATTTCAGTCTTTAATCGTCCACAATATTGATGCAATCTTTATTTTATCATTAGAAGGAAACATAATATCTTCCAATCACGCTGGTGAGGAAATGATCAGCAAATTTGGCTTCAGCATGCATGACTGGAGGAATTACACATCACTGAAGATTAAGCGCCTTTTTGAGCAAGTTAAAAAAGATAAACAAGCGATGAACAGTGATGGCGAACTTATCACTGAAAAAGGCCAGTTTCACTTAAATATTACTCTCATACCTGTTGAGGTCAATCAGGAACTGGACAGCATTTATGTCATTTGCAAAGACATGACGAAGCAGTACAAAGCAGAAAAAGAAATCCATAGAATGGCTCATTATGATTCGCTTACAGACTTACCTAACAGAAGACATGCCATCTCTCATCTAACAAAGGTGCTGAATCGCGAGCATACCTTGCATTATAACACCGTTGTTTTCTTTCTCGACTTAAACCGGTTTAAAGTGATTAACGATGCATTAGGGCATAATGTCGGGGATCAACTGCTTCAGTTTGCGGCTAAACGTTTGTCATCTGTAGTCCCTGATAACGGATTTATCGCCCGTCTTGGCGGTGATGAATTTATTATTATATTAACAGACGCCAATACAGGAACAGGCGAAGCAGATGTTTTAGCAAGAAAAATTATCCAAATATTCAAAAAAACCTTTCAAAATTCAAGATCACACCCTTGTCACATCTGTCAGTATCGGGATTGCGATATCTCCAAAAGACGGGACGGATGGCCTTGAATTGATGAAAAAGGCTGATATGGCGATGTATGCGGCTAAAGAACGAAACAAAAGCAAATACAGATACTATTCTTTTTCAATCGGCAACAAAGAAACCGTCAAGCTTAACCAAGAGATGGTACTCAGAGAAGCAATCGAAAACGATAGATTTGTGTTGCATTATCAGCCGCAATTCAGTGTAAAAAAACAAAAAATGACAGGAGCAGAAGCACTGATACGCCTTGTGACACCAGACGGGCAACTGCGTCCGCCCGGAGAATTCATCGGTGTCGCAGAAGAAACGGGACTTATTATTGATATCGGAAAGTGGATTATAGATGAAGCATGCAAGCAGGCAAGGATTTGGCACAACAAAGGCTATGATCTTTCTGTCGCCATTAATATTTCCGCCAGACAGTTCCAATCCGAAGATCTGATTCCCCTCATCAAGGATACGCTTAATAAATACCAGCTTCCTCCGCAGCTTCTTGAAGTGGAGGTGACGGAAAGCATGACAATGGACAATCTCGATCACTCCAAAAAGGTTTTGTCATCCCTTACAGAATTAGGAATCAGAATCAGTATTGACGATTTCGGTACTGGTCACAGCTCCCTTAGCTATTTGAAGGACTTCCCGATTCACAGGCTGAAGATTGACAAATCATTTATTGACGATATTCAGACCCATCCTAAATCAGAGCAAATTACCGGAGCTATTATTGCCATGGGGCATCAGCTGTCTTTGCAGGTGATTGCCGAAGGTGTGGAAAATGCAGCTCAAAAGCAGCTTCTATATGAAAAAGGCTGCGACCATTTGCAGGGCTTCTTTTTCAGCAGGCCAATACCTCCGGAACAATTCGAACAATTCATTATTGAACAGCCGTCGCAATAACAGCGCCGGCTTTTTTTCACCCATAAGTTACTACACATGAATCGTACTCCTTCTCTTCACACTAAAGAAAAAAAGGGGTTTATCAATATGCATACAATGTGGAAGGGATCGATCAGCTTCGGATTAGTAAACATCCCCATCAAGCTATATGCGGCCACAGAAGATAAAGATATTAAACTGCGCAGCCTCCATAAAGAGGATCACGCACCAATCAAATACGAGAAAGTTTGTACAAATTGCGAAAAAACTCTTAGTCCTGATGAAATTGTGAAGGGATATGAATATGTAAAAGGGAAATTTGTAGTGCTGACGGACGAAGATTTAAAAAGCTTAAAACAGGAGCATGAGGAGAAAGCGGTTGAGATTGTTGACTTTGTTCAGCTTCAGGAAATTGATCCGATTTACTTTAACCGCTCCTACTTTGTCGGCCCCGGGGATAATGGGACGAAGGCCTATACCCTGCTTCGTGAGGCGCTGCGCTCAACCGGAAAGATCGGTATCGCCAATATGACAATCAGGTCAAAGCAGCAGCTGGCGATTCTCCGTGTTTATGAAAATTGTATCGTCATGGAGTCTATCCATTATCCGGATGAGGTCAGAAGCGCCGCTCATGTCCCAGGTGTACCTGATCAATCGAATGTAAACGATAAGGAACTGCAAACTGCTATTACATTAATAGATGAACTGACTGCTGAGTTTGAGCCTGAGAAATATGAAGACACGTACCGACAGGCGCTGCTGCAAAGAGTCAACGACAAGCTTGAAAATAAAGAAACAGCCGTCACTCCTGATAAAGCGCCACCACGTGAAGATGTCATTGACCTGGTAAGCGCTCTGCAAGCCAGCATTGACCGAACCAGAAGGCCGAACCGGGAGACACCGGCTGCCGCACCTGCACAAGCCGCTGAACCGAAAGGAGCCGGAGATAAAAAACGAAAAACAACTAGAAAAAAAGCCTCCGGCACGTCATAGCCCATGGCGTTTACCATGCAGCCGGTCTTAACTTCGTCACCGCCAATCGGAGCAGAATGGCGTTACGAAGTAAAATATGATGGGTACCGCTGTATTCTCCGCATCCATTCTTCAGGTGTGACCTTAACCAGCAGAAATGGTGTGGAGCTCAGCAGCACCTTCCCTGAAATCACACAATTCGCCAAAACTGCCTTTCAGCACCTAGAAAAAGAGCTTCCGCTGACACTTGACGGTGAAATCGTATGTTTGGTGAATCCCTGTCGTGCAGATTTTGAACACCTTCAAGTGCGGGGGCGTTTGAAAAGGCCAGACAAGATTCAGGAATCGGCAAACGCGCGGCCGTGCTGCTTTCTCGCCTTTGATTTGTTAGAGCGAAGCGGAGAAGATGTAACGCTTCTTTCGTATTTGGACCGCAAAAAATCGCTGCGTGAACTCATATCCGCAGCAAAGCTTCCTGCATCTCCAGATCCTTACGCAAAAGAAACCATTCAATCCATTCCCTGTTATGATCATTTTGATCAACTCTGGGAGATGGTAATAAAATATGACGGAGAAGGAATTGTAGCGAAGAAAACAAACAGCAAATGGCTTGAAAAGAAGCGGTCGTCCGATTGGCTCAAATATAAAAACTTTAAACAAGCTTATGTTTGCATAACAGGGTTCAACCCTAACAACGGGTTTCTGACGGTATCGGTGTTAAAAAACGGAATAATGACACCGATTGCCTCTGTCTCGCACGGAATGCGCGATGAGGAAAAAAGCGCTATACGCGAGATTATGGAACAGCACGGACATCAAACACCCTCAGGCGAGTTTAAGCTTGAACCTTCGATTTGTGCAGCTGTTCAATACTTAACAATTCTCCATGGCACATTAAGAGAGGTATCGTTTATCGGTTTCGAATTCCAAATGGACTGGACCGAATGCACGTATGCGCAAGTCATACGACACTCCAAACCGGTTCACCCAAAACTCCAGTTCACAAGCCTGGATAAAATCATATTTGAAAAGAATAAAAAAACAAAAGAAGATTTTATTCAGTATATGATTGAAGTCAGTGACTACCTGCTCCCATTTCTGAAAAACCGGGCTGTCACCGTCATCCGCTATCCGCATGGATCTAGGAGCGAATCATTTTTCCAAAAAAACAAGCCGGACTATGCGCCGGATTTTGTTCAGTCCTTCTATGATGGAAGCCATGAACATATTGTCTGTGAGGATATGTCTACATTGTTATGGCTTTGCAACCAGCTTGCTTTGGAGTTTCACGTTCCTTTTCAAACCATTAAAAGCAGGCGTCCGGCTGAGATTGTCATTGATTTAGACCCGCCTTCGCGAGATGACTTTCTTATGGCCGTGCAGGCCGCAAATGAACTGAAGCGGCTGTTGGATTCCTTTGGCATCACATCGTACCCGAAGCTGTCCGGCAACAAAGGCATCCAGCTTTATATTCCCTTGTCTCCCGAGGCATTTACGTATGAAGAAACACGCCAATTTACGCAGCTGATCGCAGAGTACTGCACCAATGCATTTCCCGAGCTCTTTACCACTGAACGCTTGATTAAAAACAGACACGGCAAATTGTATCTTGATTATTTGCAGCATGCAGAAGGAAAAACGATTATCTGTCCCTATTCGACGAGAGGAAATGAGCTTGGGACTGTTGCAGCCCCGCTCTACTGGCATGAGGTGCAATCATCTTTAACACCCGCTCTGTTTACAATTGATACGGTCATCGATCGAATTAAGAAGCAGGGCTGCCCATTTTTTGATTTTTACCGCAACCCGCAAGACGAACCGCTTAGCGCTATATTGCATCAGTTGAAGAAAAAGAGCTGACTAATGAAGTCAGCTCTTTCCGTGTTTAACTGTACTTTTTTTCTAACCGCTCTTTTTCCTGGCGCTGAAGCGGGCTCAGCTGTTCATTATACAAATCAATATCAATCGCGTATTTCGGCCGTCTTTTCACTTCAGAAAAAATCGTTCCAATATACTCTCCGATGATTCCAATTCCCATCAATTGCAGCCCGCCCAAAAACCAAATGGATATGATAAGAGACGCCCAGCCTGCATTCGTATGGCCGAGCAGCTTTTGAATAAACGCGCCAATCCCTGCCACAGCGCTGAGGAAAAACAAAACAAACCCTAAAAGCGTAAAGAATCGAATTGGTGCGACACTGAATGAGGTAATCCCGTTAAAAGCGAAGGATAGCATCTTTTTCAGCGGATATTTCGTTTTGCCGGCAAAGCGTTCCTTGCGGTCATACAAAACTTCGGCCGATTTAAAGCCGATCATGGGGACAATACCTCTTAAAAACAGATTCGCTTCCGGATAACGCTCAAGCTCTTCGAGGGACCTTTTATTCATTAAACGAAAATCAGCATGATTATAAATTAATTTAATCCCAAGCTTATTCATGAGACGATAAAACCCTAACGCGGTCGTGCGCTTGAAAAAGGTATCGGTTTTTCTGCTCCGGCGTACACCGTAAACGATCTCGCAGCCCTCATGATACTTCAGCATAAAATCCCGGATCACAGAGATGTCGTCCTGAAGATCAGCATCGATTGAAATGACGCAGTCTGACCTATTCTTCGCTTTATGCAGTCCGGCTAAAAGCGCTTTTTGGTGGCCGACATTGCAGGCTAATTTTAAGCCGGTAACCTTCTTGTTTCTTATGCTCTCCATAGCAATCAAAGCCCAAGTGCGGTCTTTGCTGCCATCATCGACAAACAGAATTTTACTGTCTTCAGCAATTAATTTTTCTTCAATTAAATCATCTACAACCTCTGTCAGCTGACGGCTTGTTTCTTGAAACACTTCCTCTTCATTGAAACACGGGACGACGATGGTTAATACTGGCTGTGACTGTTTCAATCGATATCCTCCTTATCTTGTTTCATATAAATAAATGCGCCAGGCGGAATCTTTATGGTCAAACGTCTTTACGAGCGCGAGATGGTTTTGTTCAGCATTCATGATCGGAACTGAAGAAAAAATGTACCGTCCACCCATTTTTTTAAATACATCTGTATTTAATTGAAGGTTGTTGATCGTTTTCTTCGAGTTCTTTTTGAAATCATATCGTTTACCGAGTTCATCGACAAAAAGGTAGCAGCGGCTGCCCCATTCATCAAAGTATTGTTTCAGCCGAGAATTTTTTTCCAGCTCTTTTTCGATGATTTTTCTAAATTCATATTTATATGAGAGCGGATACAGATTGTTATACGTATCTAACGTATAAAACCCGTTATATTGGGCGATAGACGGATGCAGTCCGATGCTCGCCACCCTATACGAATCTTGCGGACGTCCGATATATTCCTTAATCTCTTTGAATTGCTCTGATGCATAAAACTCCCTGAATGTCGGCGCGTTGTAATGAACGCCATACGTATATTCTTCATTAAAAGGCGCCAACACCATCAGCTGTGCAGCGACTGCGGCGTACACAAGCCATTTCCATCCTTTCCCCATCCGCCAAATGAGATATAAAGCAAGTGCAAAGCTCACGTATATAACAAGCGGCCGAAGAAAATGAAAACGGGCAAAATTAAATTCTGCTAAAAAAGCAAATTTCTGCTTTGGAACAGCCCAAATTTTGTTGAACCAAAACGCATACCATAATGACAACCCGTAATTAAGCACACATAAAAACAGATAAACATTTTCTGGCTTTGTCCGATTTCGTTTGAACAGCAGAGCAGCAAATACGACCAGCAGGATCGGAAGGATGACAACGGTATGAACGGTCATCACATGATTATGGCCATAGACAAAGTTTTTTACGGAAAGCCGAAGAGAATGCCAAACGTCATGTCTAGATGAGATAAATTCGATACGATGCATCGGTGCGTGCTCAAACAGCATCGAATAGACAAGCCGATATTCAACGAAAAGATAAATACTCGTCATAAATGCAATACTGCCTAAGAACATCAAATTCCATCTTCTTTTTGTAATGGCATCATACAGCCAAAAACACGCCATCCCTGCCAGGAAAAAGAAAAAGCCTAGAACAAAGCTTGAGTATAGAGGGAGCAAGCCCAGCGTCAGCCACTCTCTCCATGAGATATCCCCTTTTCGGATATTTAAAAAAGCCCACAGTGCCAAGGGATACCCAAGCGTACTCAGCATTCCCGAAGGCCAGAACGGTGTTAAGGCAAATGCAAGCGATACGCCAATTCGGATAAAAGCCGCTTTTGGTTCCGGGATTATATGTTTCTTCAGCAGCACATACATTCCAAAAAAAGCGACAACTCTTGTAACCGTCTGGCTTATTGCATAGGCGGTCATGGAAGAAAAGAAAGCATGGAGCCAAACAATTCCGCTCCACTCGGTGCCAAAGGCATCCCGGGGCAGCCCGTTAATGATTTGCGGAATGGCAGCGTCAACCTTGCCGACGATTTCTCCGCTATCGGCCAGAACCTTGTACCAAGCGATGTTGGAATCTAAATTATCGTGGACCCGGATATGGGCATCTTCCTTTAAAATAAAAAGCGGGGATACATACAATAAAAGAAGAAATAATGCGATCCAGAGATAATATGTTTCTTTTTTTTGTTGTCTCATCAATCGTAACATTGCTTACACATCCATTTGTTATTCTGACTCCGTCGGCATGTTCTGCCTCATGTGTCAAAATTTATTATCCCTTTTCCCTTCCAAATCATTCATCATATGACAATCCGTTTTTCAACCTGTCTCTACCCATTAATTCCCGCTATCCATAGGGCTTGATCACTTACTATACTGATAGAAGGGAGGGGATATATTTTGTTTACAATCTTACTTTCATTGGCCATACTCGTATTTGTGCCATTTCTATATAAAGCGAACCGCAATACAAAAGATGTGAAAGTCAACACCATTTCAATCGACCAAAAAGACGGCCTTCCAGCCAGAAAAAAATTAAATATCCTTCATTTATCTGATCTTCACTTGGAAAACATTTCAGTCTCACCTGAGGAGCTGTATCATTTAACAAAAGATCAGCCTGTGGACATCATTGCTCTTACCGGGGATTTTCTTGATCGGAAACGTAATATTCCGAAACTGGCAGGTTACTTGAACGCCTTGCAAAAGCTAAAGCCTGCATATGGAATGTACGCGGTGTTCGGTAACCACGATTATGTATTGAACGAAGAGGACTTTCAGAGATTGAAGCGAGTTTTAGAGGAAAACGGCTGTATCACGCTGCAAAATGAACATGTTCGAATCGAGACGGCTGCAGGGCCAGTCAATATTATTGGCATTGATGATTACAGTACGAATCGGAGTAATATCAACGGCTCTTATCAAAGTCTGGAAAATGGCTATCATCTTGTCTTAACACATGACCCAAATATTATTCTGGATATGAAGGATGTTCATTATGATTACCTGCTGTCAGGGCATTTTCACGGCGGGCAAATTCACTGGCCAAAACCGTATCATTTGGTGAAAATGGGAAAGCTCGTGCGAATGAACATGATTAAAGGCCTTCATTATCATCACGATAAACCATTTTATATCAGCGAGGGCTTGGGACAAACCGGCGTAAATATCCGTGTCGGAAGCCGTCCTGAAGTGACATTTCATCAGATTTAATCAAAAAAGACTGTGCTGACCGAGGCATCAGTCTTTTTTTTGATAGGTTTTCTGCAGCTTTTCTTTTGAGATAAACAAATAGGATGAATTCGGTAAATGCCGCAAGCTCACAGGCTTTGAAGTCAAATATAAAATCGGCACATGGGACACTTTTTTAAAACATCTGTAAAAAGGATTCACCGGGGTGATCACATCAAAGCCGAGCCTTTCCACACCTTTGTCAAGCATTGTAATCCCAATGATTCCTTTGATTTTCTCGCTTTTTTTATGATTGTTAATATAGTCAAGAAGAAGCGGCATCGATTGATATACTTTCTGATAAATAATGATTCCCTTTCTGACTGCGCTCTCAATGCTTTGCAGTTCTCTTATCAGCTTAATATTGTGCAGATGAATTTTAACGAGCACATCATTTTTTCTAATATGCGTTCCATCGCTCAGTACGACATGATGTCCTTTATACTTCGTCAGCCTGACTCGAAAAACGCTTTTTTGATCGTTGTCAATCAAGCTTAGCCTTGAAAAAAAGAAATAAATCGGATCAACCATTCTCCAAATGGAAAGGAAACAGATTTTCATCTTTTCACCTTCCTTGTGATCAAAGACACCCTTATATTTTGTGAACGTTCTCCTCAAAATATAGTTGCCATATTTTTTAAGGAGGACTGTCATGAAAAACATTCTCATTTTTCCTTTTTTAAGCATTTCCACCGGCCATCATCATGTGGCTGATGCATTGCAGGCTGAATTAGAGTCTCAAGGGCTGGCAGCTGAAAAGATTGATATCTTTTCACATTCGTATAGGCGGTTAGAAAAATTGTCCTCCGTGGCTTATTTAAAATGGATTCAATATTTCCCGAAAACGTACAGCGGCATTTACAGGCTCCTCGCCTGCGGAGAATTTCAGCATGACAAACGCTATTTCATGTACGAATGGCTGTTCACACAGCAAATGAGGCACATTCTCCAAGAAAAACAGCCTGATATCGCCTTCTGCACACATGCGCTGCCTTCTTATCTGCTGAACCGATTAAAGCCTGAATATCCGAATCTGACGGTTGTGAATGTATACACTGATTTTTTCGTAAATCAATTATGGGGACGGAAGAACATTGATTACCATTTTGTTCCGAGCACGGAAGTAAAGAAGCAGCTAATATCAGAGGGGATCGATCAGAACAACATATACTTGACCGGTATTCCAGTTCACCGAAATTTTGAAATGGAATCAGCAGATACCTTGCAGCACCACCCGCCATATACCATCATCATCACAGGGGGCAGTATGGGGGTCGGCGGGATTTTAAAATGGGTGCAGGAACTGTCGCCAGGCGGAAAGATCTTATACAAAATATTATGCGGCAGAAACGAAAAGCTCTACTCCTATGTCAAAAGTTTACACCACCCCTTGATTGAGGCGATTCCTTACCTTCACAGCAAAGCAGAGATGAACCGTTTGTACGAACAGGCGACAGGCATCATGACTAAACCCGGAGGCGTGACCATCAGTGAATGCTTACAGAAACGGCTTCCGGTATTTATTTATCATGCACTGCCGGGACAGGAGGAAATGAATTTAAACCTCCTACATGAAAGGAAGCTCGTCACAGATATGAGAAACTGGGACATGCAGAAAGCAGAAGAGTATATCGCGGCATTTTTTCAATCGAACGAACAGAGGAAGGAGTATAAAAAACACGTCAATGGATACCTTGGCGAAATGTCTGATAGGAAGATTGAAGATGTTTTAAAAAGAATCATATGGAATCAAAAAAACACTCTCCTGAAATAGAGAGTGTAGAATAGTTAACGAAACAGCAAATGCTGGCTGTGTATGCCTGCTTTCTTGAGCAGGACGATCAGCTGGTCCTGTTCATCAGGCGAAAGACCTGAAAACGCTCTCGCAATACGCAGTGCATGAATCGGATAAATTTTATCCAAATACTCATTTCCTTTGTCAGTTAAATGTGCGTAAACAGAGCGTTTATCTTTCGGGTCCTGCTCCCTAACTAAAAACCCGTTTCTTTCTAGTTTGTCAATAACATATGTGACGTTTCCGCTTACAAGCAGAAGTCTCGACCCAATTTGCTGTAATTTTTGCGGGCCTCTTGTGTACAGGAGCTCCAGTACAGCAAATTCAGTGGGATTAAAACCGTGCTCTTTGCTATCACGGATACTATGTTCGGACACACTTTTGAAAGCCCTTGCAAAAACTCTGTACAAATTCATCGCACGCTCAACTTCTTCTTCGTTAAACGATAATCTCATCATATCTACCTCGTATATAGGATTTTTATAAAAAAATAATGAAAACCCTTACATATAATAAGAGTTCAGTCCCTTACTATACGTATTCGCTATAATTCGAGAAATTCCTTCTAAAAGCAAAAAAATCCTTATACATTATCTTGTATAAGGATAATTTTTATGATTTGTAATGCTTCGAAAGAAATAAGCGTATTCTTTCCGAAGCTCAGAAATCGTCATTTTGTTCATGACCTCTTTATTATAAACCCCAATCTGATAGAGTTTTTCAGAATAATGGCTTCGTTCTTTTTCTAAAGCGGATTTCAATAAATTACTCATAGCGTCCTCCTTCATTTTGAGGTATCCTATACAAAAGATACTCTTTTTAAATGAACGTGGTATGAATCTAATGTAAAGAATTTATGTTTACGAAGATTTTCGGTACTGTCCGTTTTGAACCGATCTTAATAATTGAAAAGCCTGTTCTCCGGCAAGCTGCATAAACGTCTCCAGCATTTCATCACGCTGGATATCCAACTCTATAATTTCTTTTGCCAGTGAGACCGCTTTTTCTTCCTCCATGATTATCCTTCCTCCTCGTTTGATTTGTTACATAAAGGATAAAACGCGCTTGGGTGTTACGCATTATTCTTGTTAATTTTTCTTCCGTATTTTTTCAAAAATCTTCTATTTGATGTTAGAAAATATGACAAGCGTCAGGTTTTTTCTCTTTGTTTTTTATATACTATTATCAAAAGACATCCAGGGGTGGAAAAATGACCACAGAAGATCATTCTTATAAAGACAAAAAAGTGATTTCAATCGGAATTGTGAGTGAACTGACAGGATTGTCCGTAAGACAGATCAGGTATTATGAGGAACGAAAGCTCATTTACCCGCAGCGTTCTTCAAGGGGGACAAGAAAATACTCCTTTGCCGATGTAGAGCGGCTGATGGATATCGCCAATAAGCGTGAAGACGGCGTACAGACGGCAGAGATTTTAAAGGATATGCGCAAAAAAGAACAGATGTTAAAAAACGATCCGCAAGTGCGGAAAAAAATGCTGGAGGGGCAGCTTAATGCTCACTTTCGGTACAAAAACCGTTAAATAATAAAAGTCCGGCTCGCAGTTGAGGCGGACTTTTTACGTTTATAATGAGTGAATGAATGCAGTGGCAATGCCAAAGTAGATTAATAAAGATAAAATATCGTTTAACGTTGTAATCAGCGGTCCAGAAGCAATTGCCGGGTCTACTTTCAGTTTGTGTAAAATAATAGGGATAATCGTTCCTGACATCGTGCCGATGATTAAGGTTAAGAACAGTGAAGAGGCGACAACAAATCCCAAAAGCGCATTCCCCTGCCATATGATGGAGACAATCGCAATCAGCACAGAACAAACCGCTCCGATAAAAATGCTTGTTCTGAACTCCCGGAAGATTAGACGCACAATCGTTTTTTTGTTCATTTCTTCTTTAGACAAACCTCTGATGACAACCGCGAGAGATTGTGTTCCCGTATTTCCTGTCATCCCTGACACCATCGGCATGAAAAACGCAAGCGCGACAACCTGCTTCAGCGCATCTTCAAAATAGCTGATAATGCTTCCTGAAATCAGTCCGATAAACAAGAGTAAAATCAGCCATGGCAGGCGCCGGTATGCCGCCACGTAAGCTTTTGTGTCAAAGGTGATGTCTTTACCGGAAGCGGCAAATTTTTCGTAATCCTCATCAGCTTCCCGAATAACGACGTCGATAATATCATCGACCGTCACAATGCCGACAAGCACGTTGTTTTCTTCTACAACCGGTATTGCCAAAAAATCGTAACGTTCAATCAGGCGGGCAACTTCTTCCTGGTCCTGAAGAGCATCTGCTGATATGACGCGGGTAAACATTAAATCCTGCACCTTTTCTTCAGGTTCACCCAGAATCAAATCGCGGTAGGAAAGAACCCCAACCAGCTGTTTGCTTTCATTAATAACATATAAGTAGTTGATCGATTCAGCTATTTCAGCGAAGCTTTTCAGTTTGACGACCGCGTCTTTTACCGTGTAATGCTGAGGAATCCACACATACCGGTTTGTCATCATGCGTCCCGCTGAATCAGCCGGGTAATTCATCAAGAGCTGTACAGCTTTTGATTCTGACGCTTCCATGCTGGACAAAAGCTGTTCCTTCAGTTCTTCGTCCATTTCTTCAAGCAATTGAGCGAGGTCATCGTTGTCCATTTTGTTCATCGCCAGTGTTGCTTTTGTTTTTCCGACTTTATTTAAGACGACAAGCTGAAATTCGCGTTCCAGCTCCCCGATCATATCAGTGATATCGTCTACAGTTAAATAAGATAAATAGCGGGCGCGGTGTTTTTCCGGCATTTCTTTAAAAATAAATGCCATGTCATAGGGCTGAAGCTCATCAATAACACTTCTGAAATCCCTGATTTTCCCGTCTCGCAGTAAAATAATGATGCGTAAAATGAGTTCGTCATAGGTCATGTTTTGAACCATCGGGACTCGTACCTCCTCTACGGAGACGTGCCGGCCTCGCCAGAAGGTGCGGCAGTTCGTCTCCTCATCGTGTAATCAATTGTCTTGCTGTCATAGTATATGGGTACTTCTTCAGATTGACTCGAATGGGGAGAATCCATACTCCGCACCTCCTTTGATTGGTTTCGTTTTAAAGGCATAAAAAAAGCCTTCGGGATTGAAGGTGAAAGAAGCACGGCAAAAAAAGCGTGCGGGCGCCTTCAATCGTAGAGCTTTAGCACTGTATGGCATAGGACAAGCATCCAGCTGCATTAAAAATCACCTTATGTCGATGATTTCTGTTGACCCATTGGCGTCTTTGGACATTTTTGGGCAGCAGCGTATCTCCATACAGGAGCCTCACCTAACGAAGTTCCTAATTGAATTGACACACTGAGATTACAGAAAAAAACAAGCTGTGTCAACTCAAAAAAGTAATAAATGCGCTTACATCACAATTACGGAACAAAACAAGGGCCTAAGCCCTTATTCTGTTGTTTGTGTCTCGTCATCTTCAGAAAGCAAATGATACGTTTCATGAAGAAATAAGGCGTACTCTCCTTCCTTCGTCGGATGAGGGACATATTCAGCCTGATTGATGTATTGCTCCTCTTTCTTTTCCATGCGTTTCGCCTCCTTTTCTACTTAGATTGTCCAAAAGAAGGTTTCTTATCATGAAAAACCCCCGCTGCAGCGGGGGTTTTGATTAGTCATCTATCTCCTGTTTGATAATGCGTCCATCTTTTGCGGAAATTTCAAATTCTGTCTCAGTTCCTTGCTTCGTTTGGATTTCCATTTCATAGATGTAAGCACCGTCATCTTCGTCAAGCTTACTTTCTGTTACGGTTCCACCTGTTTGCTTTAAAGCAATTTCTTCAGCTTCTTCTTTGGTTATGGCGACTTGTTCTGCTTTCTCCTTTAACGGGTCATTAAGCGCTTGTTTTGTATGAATATCTACATAAACGTCGTAGTCTTCACCTTCTTTTTCAATCTCCACTTCATAGACTTCTTTACCGTTGTAAAGGTCTCTGTCAATGTCTTCTACTGTGCCGTCAACAACTGTTTTAGCAATTGCTTCTGCTTCTTGTTCAGTGAGTGCATCCGTCTTAGAAGAAGCCTGTCTGTTTTCATTGTTTTCTTTGGCAAACGCGTTGTAGCTGAATCCTCCGGCCGCTAGGCACCCTGCTAAAAGACCGACCATCCATTTTTTCTTGAGCATTTGTGAGTCCTCCTTTGTTTTGTATGAGTACAGTTTACACACTCAACATGAAAGGAAAACGAGAGCAAGATGAGAATTTGATGAGAAACCGTCAGTCTTCATACACAATGTTAGCTACCTTTCCTGAGTAGGCATTGATTTTCACTGTCGCTTCCTTATTATCAGGAAGATCAACGTCTACTTCAAAGATGAGAGTGCCCTCACTTTCTTCGAGATCTGCGTCATCCGCTGTTCCGCCCGTTTTTCGCTCTGCAATTGTTTTGGCTTCTTTTTTCGTAATCGGCGTTTTTTGTTGATCTTTGCTGCTGATGATCGGCAGACAAGACTGTTTTTGCCTGCATGTCTACCTTCACTTCGTATGTTTTCCCGTCTTCTTTTTGTATGGTATAAGTGGCAACTCGACTTTGCCGTGTTTGTTTTTTGACCGTTCCCGGCACTCGCTCAAGCGCGAGATGCTCGGCTTCTTTTTCTGTCATGGCAGATGGATTCACTGCTTTTACTCTATTCATTGAAAGAATGTCAGCCGATATTGCGTCTGCTTTTACAAAGTAAGTTCCCTTTTGATTTTCAAGCGTTATATCATATGTTTTTTTATCCTTTGATTGTGTTGCTTTCGTGACCTTGCCATCATAAGAGGATTCGACTTTTTTTACGACAGTCTCCTTTGACAATACGTTCTCATGGGTTTGCCGAATGATGAGAAACGTACAGATGATGACAACTAAAATGGCTGCTGCAGCAAAAGATACTATTTTTATTGTTTTAGTCATCGGCCTCCCCCATTCTGTTCGCTGAATTGCATGGTGACAGCTGTTCCTTGTCCTGGCTTGCTTTTGACAGACAGCTCAATGCCATGCTCATCGGCGATTTGCTTGGCAATGGAAAGGCCTAAACCCATTTCGCCTGTTTTTCTGTTTCGTGCCTCATCTGCCCGGTAGAACCGTTCGAACAAATGCGGGATATGCTCCTCAGGTATTCCAATGCCTTCATCCCTCACTGATAGAAACGGCCGTCCATTCCTCGTTCCGGCTGACATCTCAGGCTTTTCACTATACTTTATTGCATTATCAAGCAAAATGGTCAACAGCTGCTTGATGCGTTCTTCATCAGCCTTTACAAGCAGGCTCTCTTTATCTGTTTCAAGCAATATGTCACGCTGATAAACGGACTGGAGCGTTTGGCATAACCGCGCGCGCCGCTTCAATCAGATCGATTGTTTTCAGATCAAGCTCAAGCTCTTGATGACTTTTGGCCAGCGCCAAAAGCTGATTGGTCAGTTTTTTCATATGCATCGCTTCTGAGTGAATGGCTTCTATCGACTCCTCAAGCACCTCCGGCTTTTTTGCCCCCCACCGCTTCATCAGGCTGCTGTAGCTTTCTATAATGGTGAGCGGGGTTTTCAATTCGTGTGAAGCATCTTGAACAAATTGCTGCTGTTTATCATAGTGATCCTTCAGCATCATTGCCATTTCATTAAATGTCAGCCCCATTTGATACAATTCATCGTTGGACTGTCCTTCTAAAGAAATCGTTTTAAATTCTTTGTCTCGCTGTATGTCTTTCATTGTGATCATTAATCGTCTGATCGGATTGATGATACGGCGGGCAAGCAAGCTGCCGGCAAAAAAAGAAGCAATGCAGACAGCAGCACTTGCAGCGATTAAGATGATTTTCAGCAGAAACAAACTCTCTTCTGTGTTCTCAAGCCTTTCAACCAGCTGAAGAGACACCACTTGTCCATCAGTCCAAATCACCGGAACAGCAGCCTCGGCAAACAGCTTGCCGTCATGTTTCCTCACATCTGCCGTTTCTCCGCTATGAAAAGAGAGAGGAAAATCTTTATAGGCTTTTTCTTTTGTGATCGTCATAACGGCTTTTTGTTCACTATTCACTACACGCACCATGCCATTTGCCGGAAGATAGGCCTGCAGCATATCCTGCAAAGCCACTCCTTCTGTTTCAGCGGCACGCAGCGCTTCGGCAATGTTATCCGTCTCATCAGCAAGCCGGGCCGCATCCTTTGATGTCAGCGCAGACGAAAAAATGAGATATACTGCGGTATGAACCAAAATTAATAAAATCAACAGTGATAGCGAAGTGTATAGATGAATCTTGGTCTTCAGCTTCATCGTTTACCCCTTAATGGCATAGCCGACCCCGCGAATCGTATGGATCAGCTGTTTTTCGTAAGGATAGTCCAGTTTTTTTCTGATATATCTTATGTAGACGTCCACGACATTGGTATCACCGATATAATCAAATCCCCATACCGAGCTTAGAATTTGCTCCCGTGTCAGCACTTGCTGCGGATGCTTTAGCATATAGACGAGCAGATCAAATTCCCGCGGCGTTAATTCCACCTCTTTGTCTCCGCGTCTCACTTCACGGGTTTTTTCGTTCACTCGCAAATCGTCATATGTAAGAAAGGTGCCGATATCTTCCGTTTTTGTTCCATTTTGTCGCAGCGCCGCCCTGATTCTCGCAAGCAATTCCTCGATTTCAAACGGCTTGGTGACATAGTCATTTGCACCGATGTCCAGACCTGTTACCTTATCAGGAATACTGTCTCGCGCCGTTAATAATATGACCGGTGTCTGCGAATCCGTTTTTCTCAAGCTGCGCAGCACTTCCAGTCCGCTAAGCCCCGGAAGCATGACATCAAGAAGCACCAAGGAATACCCGCCCTCCGCTGCCGCATCCAGACCTTCTGTGCCATTTTGTTTGATGGTGACGCTGTATCCTTCATATTCCAATTCAAGCTGAAGAACCCTGGCGATTTTTTCTTCATCTTCCACAATTAATATGTGTCCTTTTTCCAAATTTGATCATCCTCTCCCGTCCCTATATGAAAAAAATGATTTCGTTGTTTACAAAATGATTCTTATCATCTATTATGATGTCAAAATAAAAAATTGTATACGGAAAGCACTAGGGGTGCTGTTTTGGCTGAGATAAAGCGCGGAAGAAACGCGCTTTGATCCCTTATGACCCGATCTGGATAATACCAGCGTGGGGAAGTGCAGGTTGACCGAATGGTGTATTTTTTTGTGCGCTTAATCGATCTATGACTGCATATTCCCTTAGGATATGCAGTTTTTTATTTTACCAAAAAAACAGGAGGTCGGAGAAATGGAGCATATTTGCGGTACAAGCAGAATCGCCGGTTTTCGCTTCTCTTTATATCCGATGACGGATGATTTTATCAGTGTGATCAAGTCTGCGTTGAAAAAAACAGATACATCCAAGGTTTGGACGAAAACCGACCATATCAGCACGGTGTTACGCGGATCGATTGATCATGTATTCGATGCTGCAAAAGCCATTTACCTTCATGCAGCAAACAGCGAAAAACACATCGTCATGAACGGCACGTTTTCCATTGGATGCCCGGGTGACACACAGGGGGATACATATCTTTCCAAAGGTGATAAGCGTGTCAATGAAGATGCTGTCCGAGGCTTGAAGGCGGAAGCGCCGTGCCAATTTGCCCTTTATCCAATGAACGAGCCGGATTATATGGGATTGATTATGAAGGCTGTCGACATTGCAAAAGCCCAAGGCACTTTCGTACAGGGTGTCCATTACGCGAGCGAGCTTGACGGGGATGCGCATGACGTATTCAGCACATTGGAAGCCGTTTTCCGCATGGCTGAGCAGCAAACAAACCACATCACCATGACTGTGAATCTTTCGGCTAACAGTCCATCAAGAAAAAACAGAAAGCAGGGATAAAATGAAAAGCTGGAAAGTAAAAGAAATTGTCATCATGTCGGTTATCAGTATCGTATTTGCCGTTGTTTATTTATTATTTACACATTTCGGAAACGTGCTTGCAGGTATGTTTGGGCCAATCGCCTATGAACCGATTTACGGCATTTGGTTTATCGTTTCTGTGATCGCCGCGTACATGATTCGAAAACCGGGTGCGGCGCTCGTTTCTGAAATCATTGCCGCTCTCGTTGAGTGCCTGCTGGGAAATCCGTCTGGCCCGATGGTCATCGTCATTGGCATTGTTCAAGGACTCGGGGCTGAGGCTGTGTTTCTTGCAACACGCTGGAAAGCATACTCTCTCCCTGTCCTTATGCTGGCCGGTATGGGGTCTTCAGTAGCCAGCTTTATCTATGATCTCTTTGTTTCTGGCTATGCAGCCTATTCACCAGGTTATCTGCTCATTATGCTTGTGATCCGCCTCATTTCCGGCGCGCTTTTGGCGGGGCTTCTCGGAAAAGCTGTCAGCGACTCTCTCGCTTATACAGGTGTGTTAAACGGAATGGCACTCGGAAAGGAACTGAAAAAGAAACGGAAGCGGGCGTCAGAACATGCAAGCCTTTGATGAGCTTCTGACGGTTGAGCAGCTCAGCTTCTCTTATGAAGAAGACGAGAAACCGGTTTTTCAAGACATTTCGTTTGAGCTTCAAAAAGGAGAATGTGTTTTATTATTAGGACCGAGCGGATGCGGCAAAAGCTCGCTCGCCCTTTGTTTAAACGGTCTATATCCGGAGGCTTGCGACGGCGTTCAGTCCGGACATGTCTTTCTATTTCAAAAGCCGGTCACAGATGCTGAAACCTCCGAAACGATTGCTCAGCATGCCGGGGTCGTTTTTCAGGATCCTGATCAGCAGTTCTGCATGCTGACGGTGGAGGACGAAATAGCGTTCGGGCTGGAAAATCTGCAAATTCCAAAAGAAGAAATGACAGAGAAAATCAACGCCGTATTAGAAAAATTACGCATTACCCATTTAAAAGAAAAAATGATCTCAACCCTTTCAGGAGGACAAAAGCAGAAAGTGGCTCTCGCCTGTATTTTGGCGATGGAGCCTGAGCTTATTATTTTAGATGAGCCGACCTCTCTTTTAGACCCTTTCTCAGCGCGGGAGTTCGTTCATCTGATGAAGGATCTTCAGCGGGAAAAAGGTTTCAGCCTCCTCGTCATTGAGCACCAGCTTGATGAATGGGCGCCTTGGATTGAGAGAACGATCGTACTCGACAAATCAGGCAAAAAGGCGCTGGATGGCCTGACGAAAAATCTATTTCAGCATGAAGCGGAGACACTAAAGAAATTGGGCATCGCCATTCCAAAGGTCTGTCATCTGCAGGAAAAGCTGAGTATGCCGTTTACTTTATCAAAAGAGATGCTGTTCAAAGAGCCTGTTCCTGCCGGGCGTGTCAAAAAGAAGAAAGCCCCTCCTGGGGAGAGTGTGCTTGAAGTCAGCAGCCTTTCGTTCGCGAGAGGACAGCAGGCGATTTTCAAAGACATCAGCTTTTCGTTGCGCGAAGGCTCTTTAACGGCGCTTGTCGGTCCGAACGGAACTGGAAAATCGACGCTCCTATCAGTTCTGGCCCGTCTCATGAAACCGCAAAGCGGCAAAATCCTTCTCTATGATCAGCCGCTGCAGAAATATAAAGAAAAAGAATTGCGTAAACGGATGGGATTTGTTTTTCAAAACCCTGAGCATCAATTCGTCACCGATACGGTATATGACGAGCTTCTGTTCGGCCAGAAAGCAAATGCTGAAACTGAGAAAAAAGCGCAACACCTGCTGCAGCGTTTTGGTCTTGCGCATTTGGCTGATCATCATCCGTTTGCGATCAGCCAAGGGCAAAAACGGCGACTGAGCGTTGCTACTATGCTCATGCATGACGTAAAGGTTTTATTATTAGACGAACCAACCTTTGGCCAGGATGCCCGCACGGCGGCTGAATGCATGGAAATGATTCAGCGTATCAAGGCAGAGGGAACCGCTGTCCTTATGATTACACACGATATGGAGCTAGTCTCTTCGTATGCTGACAGCGTGCTTGTGCTTCACGATACAGGCCTGGCCTTTGACGGATCTCCAGCGCAGTTGTTTTCTCAAGAAACAGGGCTTGTTCAAAAAGCAAAGCTCACCCTTCCCCTTCTATATGAATAGATGGCATTTCAAGAGGAGGTGCGTGATGAAGCAGCCGTTACATCTCATTAATCCGACTGTGAAAGCGGCGGCGGTTTTTTGTTGTGTCGTCATGCTGTCGTTTATTTACAACCCATACACTCCGGCATGTTTTTATATCATCATCGTTGCGGGCGTTCTACTGGCGGCCGGAATCCCATTGAAAAAATGGTTGTTGTTTACGATTCCGTTTTTGGTTTTAGCATTCGGATGCGTGTGGACAGCCGCAGTTTTTGGAAAAGTGCCGACAACACCGGATAATTTTTTGTTTCAAGCAGGCCCTATCTCAATTAACAGCGATAATGTGTCTGTCGGCATCTCTCTCGGGTTTCGTATTTTATGCTTTTCCGCCTTATCGATGATGTTTGTTTTTACAACCGATCCGATTTTATTTATGCTGAGCCTTGTCCAGCAGTGCAGGCTCTCACCAAAGCTCGCGTACGGTGTCATTGCAGGCTTTCGCTTTCTTCCGCTGTTAAAGGATGAGGTCCAGCTGATTCAGCAGGCTCATAAAATCAGAGGAGGAGCGGCGGAGAGCGGCATCATGAATAAAATCAGTGCGTTAAAACGATATACCATACCGCTATTGGCAAGCGCCATCAGAAAAGCGGAACGGACAGCGCTTGCGATGGAATCGAAAGGATTTACAGGAAGCAGAAACCGGACATACTACAGGACATTGAGCGTGAACCGGCGCGACTGGGTGTTCTTTTGCCTCGTCCTCATATTATTCGCGGGATCCTTTCTCGTATCTTTATGTTTCGCATCATAAAAAATCCGCTATCACAGATAGCGGATTTTTTTATTGATGATAGTTTAATGCTTGGGCAAGGTTGGTTTTAATGGTAATATTCGAAAAGTCAATCCCCAGCTGTACAGCAGTTTGCGCAATTTCAGGCCTGATTCCTGACAGGGTTGACCGGACACCGATCAGATTTAGCGCCTCAATCAATTTAAAGATCTGGTGCGCCACCATCGTATCCACCACAACAACACCTGACAGATCGATTAATAGATGCTCCACACGTCTTTTCGCACAAGCTTGAAGCGTGTTTTCCAGAATAAACTTCGCCCGTTCGGTATCAATGTCACCGACAAGCGGCAGCAGAGCTGTTGATTTGCTCAGGGTAATGACAGGTGAGCTTAATTCCAATATCATTTCTCTTTGGGCGTTTAATTGCTGCTTGGCATTCATTTCAGCGTGATCAACGAATGTATAAATGGTGAAATCAAATACTTTCACAATCAAATCAGCCCATTTTTGCTTCTCTCCCGGCTCAAACGCTGACCCATTTTCTTCTGCGAACTTCTCAAAATACTTCGTATATAATCTCCTGTTTCTCATAAATTCCCGAATGACATACTGAACCGGTGTGTCGAGATGTTTTTGATCGTTGGTCAGCTCAATGACCCACTCTTGAAACTCTTCGAGAAATTGTTTTTCCGGTAAAACATACATGTAATTCAGATGCCGGTAAAATTCTCTGTCCTGCTCTTTCAATTCTTCCGTTACTGTTGCATTATGTAGGGCGTAAAGCGAATTCGGATCACTTTCCTCCATCGTTTCAATCCATTCCTCGGCCATTTGTTCCACATGCTCTGAAAAAAATGCATATAATTTTTCATTCAGTTTCATGACACTGCTCCTTTCCCCAACACTATTATAACTTGACTTACAGTTGAATCCCAGTCATACACGCCGAAGCCATCCAATATTTTGAAAATTACTAATTCTTTGGTGTGTATCCTATTTTTTCAAAATGCTTCAAATGGCTCTGTCCGAGCGCTTGTTTTTTTCATATAATATGAGGCAACACCCTTGAATCCACTTGAAAGCATAAAAAAGGAGGGCTTTTTTATGAATGGTGAAATCCGCTTGATCCCGTATGTGACGAATGAGCAGATCATGGATGTAAACGAGCTTCCTGAGGGCATTAAAGTGATTAAGGCGCCAGAAATGTGGGCAAAAGGGGTAAAAGGCAAAAATATTAAAGTTGCTGTATTAGACACGGGCTGCGACACAAGCCACCCTGATTTAAAAAATCAAATCATCGGCGGAAAGAACTTCACGGATGACGACGGCGGCAAGGAAGATGCGATTTCCGACTACAACGGACACGGCACACACGTCGCCGGAACGATTGCAGCTAATGATTCAAACGGAGGCATTGCCGGAGTCGCGCCTGAGGCAAGCCTATTGATTGTGAAGGTTCTTGGCGGCGAGAACGGCAGCGGACAATACGAATGGATAATCAACGGCATCAACTACGCGGTGGAACAGAAAGTCGACATCATCTCAATGTCCCTTGGAGGGCCAAGCGATGTGCCAGAGCTGGAAGAAGCAGTGAAAAACGCAGTCAAAAACGGAGTGCTTGTCGTTTGTGCAGCGGGAAATGAAGGTGACGGCGACGAACGCACAGAAGAGCTTTCCTACCCCGCAGCTTATAATGAAGTGATTGCAGTTGGATCTGTTTCTGTAGCGCGAGAATTATCAGAATTTTCTAACGCGAATAAAGAGATTGACCTTGTGGCACCAGGAGAAAACATCTTATCCACCCTTCCCAACAAGAAGTACGGTAAGCTGACCGGCACTTCAATGGCTGCCCCTCATGTCAGCGGTGCGCTTGCTTTAATCAAAAGCTATGAAGAAGAATCATTTCAAAGAAAGCTTTCTGAATCTGAGGTTTTCGCACAGCTAATCCGCAGGACACTTCCTCTTGATATTGCAAAAACGCTGGCAGGCAATGGATTCCTGTATTTAACAGCTCCTGATGAGCTCGCAGAAAAAGCAGAGCAATCACATTTGTTGACCCTATAAGATTATTTTTCTTATATAATATACACCACATCATGTAAATAAAAATTTCAAATTCTATGTTGACAATGAATTTGAATTACTGTTAAGATTACCAACAAATGATTCAACTTTTCAAAAAATTAATAACATTTTCTCTTATCGAGAGTTGGGCGAGGGATTGGCCTTTTGACCCCAACAGCAACCGACCGTAATACCATTGTGAAATGGGGCGCACTGCTTTTCGCGCCGAGACTGATGTCTCATAAGGCACGGTGCTAATTCCATCAGATTGAATCTGAGAGATGAGAGAGGCAGTGTTTTACGTAGAAAAGCCTCTTTCTCTCATGGGAAAGAGGCTTTTTGTTGTGAGAAAACCTCTTAGCAGCCTGTATCCGCGGGTTAAAGAGAGTGTTTTACATATAAAGGAGGAGAAACAATGACAACCATCAAAACATCGAATTTAGGATTTCCGAGAATCGGACTGAACCGGGAATGGAAAAAAGCACTTGAAGCGTATTGGAAAAGCAGTACTGATAAAGATACGTTTTTGAAGCAAATCGACGAACTATTTTTATCCGCAGTAAAAACACAAATTGACCAGCAGATTGATGTTGTGCCTGTTTCTGATTTCACACAGTATGACCATGTACTCGACACAGCAGTCAGCTTCAACTGGATTCCGAAACGTTTTAGACATTTGACTGACGCTACCGATACATACTTCGCTATCGCCCGCGGAATCAAAGACGCCGTATCTAGTGAAATGACAAAATGGTTTAATACAAATTACCATTACATCGTTCCGGAATATGACGAGAGCATTGAGTTCCGTCTGACAAGAAACAAACAACTCGAAGATTATCGCCGGATCAAACAGGAATACGGTGTGGAAACAAAGCCTGTGATTGTCGGCCCTTATACGTTCGTTACGCTTGCTAAAGGCTATGAACCGTCTGAAGCAAAAGCGATCCAAAAACGCCTTGTGCCATTATATGTACAGCTTTTGAAAGAGCTTGAAGAAGAAGGCGTAAAATGGGTTCAAATCGATGAGCCGGCGCTCGTTACCGCCTCTAGTGAAGATGTCCGCGGTGCAAAAGAATTATTTGAAAGCATTACAAGTGAGCTTTCATCCTTGAATGTGCTTTTGCAGACGTATTTTGATTCTGTTGATGCTTATGAAGAGCTGATCTCTTACCCGGTTCAGGGAATTGGCCTTGATTTCGTTCACGACAAAGGCAGAAACCTGGAACAGCTTAAAACACATGGCTTCCCGACAGACAAAGTGCTGGCAGCCGGCGTTATCGACGGACGCAACATTTGGAAAGCGGACCTTGAAGAGCGTCTCGATGCCGTTCTTGATATTCTCAGCATTGCAAAAGTTGATGAACTGTGGATTCAGCCTTCCAGCAGCCTGCTGCATGTTCCAGTAGCGAAACACCCTGATGAGCACTTGGAAAAAGACCTATTGAACGGATTATCCTACGCAAAAGAAAAGCTGGCCGAGCTGACAGCTTTGAAAGAAGGCTTAGTATCAGGAAAAGCGGCGATCAGCGAAGAGATTCAGCAGGCTAAGGCTGATATCCAGGCGCTTAAACAGTTTGCAACAGGCGCCAATTCTGAACAAAAGAAAGAGCTTGAGCAATTAACTGATAAAGACTTCAAGCGCCCGATTCCGTTTGAAGAACGTTTAGCCCTGCAAAATGAATCTCTCGGCCTTCCGCTTTTGCCGACGACAACGATCGGCAGCTTCCCGCAGTCTGCTGAAGTGCGGAGCGCACGCCAAAAATGGCGGAAAGCTGAGTGGTCCGATGAACAGTATCAAAACTTTATCAATGCGGAAACAAAAAGATGGATTGATATTCAGGAAGAATTGGAGCTTGATGTCCTTGTTCACGGCGAATTTGAACGGACAGACATGGTCGAATACTTCGGTGAAAAGCTGGCTGGTTTCGCCTTCACTAAATATGCCTGGGTTCAATCATACGGCTCACGCTGTGTCCGCCCGCCAGTCATTTACGGAGATGTTGAATTTATTGAACCGATGACAGTGAAAGACACAGTCTACGCACAGTCATTGACTTCCAAGCATGTGAAAGGAATGCTGACGGGCCCGGTTACAATCTTAAACTGGTCTTTCCCTCGAAACGACATCTCGAGGAAAGAAATCGCCTTCCAAATCGGGCTTGCCCTTCGCAAAGAAGTTAAAGCGCTTGAAGACGCAGGCATTCAAATCATTCAAGTTGATGAACCAGCGCTGCGCGAAGGCCTTCCATTGAAAACACGCGATTGGGATGAGTATTTGACTTGGGCGGCAGAAGCATTCAGATTAACCACTTCTTCCGTGAAAAACGAGACACAAATTCATACACATATGTGTTACAGCAACTTCGAAGATATCGTTGATACAATCAATGATCTTGATGCCGATGTGATTACAATCGAACATAGCAGAAGCCACGGAGGATTTTTAGATTACTTAAAAAACCACCCGTATTTAAAAGGGCTTGGCCTTGGTGTATATGACATTCACAGCCCTCGTGTGCCGTCAACTGAAGAAATGTACAATATTATCGTTGATGCGCTTGCCGTCTGTCCGACTGACCGCTTCTGGGTAAATCCAGACTGCGGATTGAAAACAAGACAGCAGGAAGAAACGGTTGCAGCATTGAAAAACATGGTTGAAGCTGCAAAACAGGCAAGAGCACAGCAGACACAGCTAGTATAAAATAGAAACCATCTGTCTTTGGCAGATGGTTTTTTCTATTAGAAAGCGGAAATCGGTTTCCGATGCTTCCCGTCCCCTTCTATTAATATTTTGGCTGTTCCATTTTCATCAAATTCCACAAGGCTCAATGATGTATCATGTATGTAAGCAGAATTCCATATGTCATGAACGCGTCTTCCCTTTATGATATTTAACAGCATTAATATAAAGACAGAATGGGTAACCAAGAGAACACTACCGGAAGAATGGCTGTCTAAAATAGTTTGGAGAGCCAGCCTTACCCGGTTTTCAAAGTCAAAAAACGTTTCACATCCCTGCTGGCGATAAGCTTCGGGATAATGAAAATAAGCATGAAAAAGATCTGGTTCGTCCCTTTCAATATCTTCTTGTTTTTTCCCTTCCCATGAGCCCAGTGACATTTCTCTGAACATATGATCTTTAACCAGCGGGAGCCTCCGCGATCCCAGTACGGTTTTTGCTGTCTCTTCTGTCCGCTTGCTCGGGCTGATGTATACCTGATTCAATTCAATATCCTTCAGACGCTCCCCAAGAGCGCGGGCGTTATACAGTCCAAGTTCTGTTAAATCAGAATCCAGCCAGCCCTGCATCCGTTTTTCCACGTTCCATTGGGTCTGTCCGTGCCTGGCAATATATAAATGCAGCATCATTACCCCTCCTCTTTTCTCCTCTTATCTTAGCAAATCTCCCAAATACTTTGTTTATTTTGCACTTTTTTAAAAATGTTCTTTGCATTCTTTTCGGCTATACTAATAACACTCTATTGACAGGAGGGATTGGGATGAATCATGAAACGTTCTTAAAACGGGCTGTCACTCTCGCATGTGAAGGAGTGAATGCAGGAATCGGCGGGCCTTTTGGAGCCGTTATCGTGAAAGACGGAGCCATTATTGCAGAAGGACAGAACAACGTCACAACAAGCAATGATCCGACTGCCCACGCGGAAGTCACTGCTATTCGGAAAGCCTGTAAGGTGCTAGGAGCATACCAGCTTGATGACTGCATTTTGTATACGAGCTGTGAACCATGTCCAATGTGCTTGGGCGCCATCTACTGGGCCCGGCCTAAAGCCGTTTTCTATGCAGCTGAGCACACAGACGCTGCCGAAGCCGGGTTTGATGATTCATTCATTTATAAAGAAATTGATAAACCTGCTGAAGAAAGAACGATCCCCTTTTATCAAGTGACACTAACAGAGCATTTATCCCCGTTTCAAGCATGGCGGAACTTCGCCAATAAGAAAGAATATTAAAAGGATCAGGCATGCGCGGCCTGATCCTTGTTATTTCTCCAAGTAGCGCTATGCTCTGTGCAAATACAAAACAGCAATCATGCGCGCCGGAATTCAGCTTGGCAGACACCGAGCCAGCCGCTCCCTTCATCTGTAACTTTTGGTTTAAAGGCATGCTTCAAACGCTTCTCTGACGTTTTATCAAAAATCTGTGCCCGCCCCGCATGCTCCGACACCAAAAAAACATCCTGAGAACACTCAGGATGCCGGTCATTATTTTAATTCTAGTTTTACATCAACATTTCCTCTGGTTGCCTTTGAGTAAGGACAGAATTCATGAGCGGCGTTGACAAGCTCTTGTGCCTTTTCCCGATCTAAATCTTTCGTGTTCACAACAAGTGTGACACCGATTTTAAACCCGCCGTCGCTCTCATCCTTCATGAGGCTGACCTGCCCTTCAATCTCCGAATCAATTTCGATATTCTGCTCTTTGGCTACGTGTTCGAGCGCGCCGCCGAAGCATGCAGCATAACCTGCCGCAAAGAGCTGTTCCGGATTTGTGCCGGTTTGTCCTTCTTTTTTGGCATTTGGCATGACAATATCAAAATCAAGAACACCGTCATCTGATGTAATATGTCCTGCCCGTCCGCCTCGCGCGGTTACTTTTGCTGTAAATAGTGCCATATTTCCCAACCTCCTTATTTGTATCTAGTTGTTATATTTCCCTTTCTGATCTTTTTAAACATGCTATGTTTGCCGAGAATAGGAAAAGTGAGGTTTTTCAGATACAATAGAATCGAATGACAAAAAAGAGTTGGTGAACAAAATGGAAAATAAATTTGATCATATGAAATTGGAGAATCAGCTTTGTTTTTTGCTATATGCGAGTTCGCGGGAAATGACAAAGCAATACAAGCCGCTGCTTGATAAGCTGAATATAACATACCCTCAATATTTGGCTTTGCTATTGTTATGGGAACATGAAACGCTTACTGTCAAAAAAATGGGCGAACAGCTGTATTTAGATTCAGGGACGCTCACTCCGATGCTTAAACGAATGGAACAACAGGGTTTGATTACGAGAAAAAGATCTGAAGAGGATGAGCGGTCTGTGTTGATCAGCCTGACAGAGGACGGAACATTATTAAAAGAAAAAGCGGTTGACATTCCAGAGACAATTCTGGGGCTCTCAAAGCAGTCTGGGGAGGATCTCAAACAGTTAAAATCCGCTCTATATACATTGCTGGAAACACTTCATCAAAAAAATTGAGGATGCCTTGTACAGGCATCCTCTTTTTATTTATTCAGCAACTTCAAGTGTCACATCAATATTTCCGGAGGTTGCTTTTGAGTACGGGCAGACGCCGTGCGCTTTTTTCACAAGCGCCTCCAATTCTGATGCACTGACTCCTTCTCCTTTTACTTGCAGCGTCACACCCAGCTTATAGCCCTGGTCCGCTTCATCCTTTAACAGGCTAACATTCGCTGTAACCTCTGTCTCTACTTTTACCCGTTCTGTTCTTGCGACAAGCTGCAGGGCGCTGTCAAAGCAAGCTGCATAACCTGCTGCAAACAGCTGCTCTGGATTTGTCGCTTTTTCTAATTTCTTGGCTCTCGGTGTCCCCGGCATTGCGACATCAAGCTCAAGAACGCGGTCTGATGAAATGACCTTTCCTTCTCTTCCTCCTACCGCTGAAACAGTTGCTGTAAATAATGGCTGACTCATTTTTCATTCCCCCAATATATTTTATACAATTAAATTGTACACAATTAAATTTGTCATGTCAATTTTTTTACGTATAAAAAAGCTTATCTCGTAACGAGATAAGCTTTTTCATTGAACATTGCCCTGCTATTCACGGATTTGCCCAGTTCCTTTAATGATGTATTTTGTAGAAGTCAGTGCAGGAAGCCCCATCGGTCCTCTTGCATGAAGCTTTTGCGTGCTGATGCCGATTTCGGCTCCGTAGCCGAATTCAAAGCCGTCGGTAAAACGGGTTGACGCGTTATGATAGACAGCGGCAGCATCGACAGCCGTTTGAAAATATACCGCGTTTTTGTCATTTTCAGTTAAAATCGCTTCCGAATGATTGGTGCCGTATTGTTGGATATGCTTCACAGCTTCTTGGACGTTTTCAACCGTCTTTACGCTGAGGACAGGCGCTAAAAATTCGGTTTCCCAATCTTCTTTTGATGCTTGTTTGCTTGAAGGATGGAGTTCACATACCAATTCATCACCGCGAATTTCAACTCCCGCGTTTTCCAGCTGGTCCAGCAATTCTTTCCCGTGCTGTCTTGCCCAAGCCTTGTGAATCAGCAATGATTCAATCGCGTTGCATACGGAAGGGCGTTGCGTTTTGGCATTTACGACAACCTTTTCTGCCATTTGCGGTTTGGCTGTTTCGTCAATGAATATGTGGCAGTTTCCTGCTCCCGTTTCTAATACAGGAACTGTTGATTCTCTCACAACGAGATCAATCAGTTTCTTGCCTCCGCGCGGAATCAATACGTCTAAACCATCATTTAACGTAAAGAGCTCTTTTGCTGTCTCTCTGCTCGTATCCTCAATCAGCTGCACAGCGTGAATCGGAAGCGCTGATTGCTCAAGTGCTCTGTGAATGACACTGACGAGCGCTTTGTTGCTGTGGATGGCTGAGGAGCTTCCCCGCAGCACAACCGCGTTCCCTGTCTTCAGGCAAAGGGTAGCCGCATCAACTGTGACGTTTGGCCTCGCCTCATAAATCATTCCTACGACACCGAGCGGCACACGGATTTTTTCAATAAACAGGCCGTTTTCTTTTTCAATCGTTTCAAGAGAGTCGCCGATTGGGTCCGCTAAGTCGATTAAGAGCTCCACCGCGTCCGCGATATCGCGTATACGTTTCTCATCCAATGTGAGACGGTCAATGATGTCCGGTGTTAAACCATTCTCTTTTCCGTTCACAATGTCTTTTGCATTCTCCGCCAAGAGAAAATCCAGTTCTTTGCGGAGTCCGTTTGCAATGAGGCTGAGCGCCTCATCCTTCTCGGCTGTTGTTTTCATGATCATTTCGGCTGCTGCTTCTTTCGCAAGCTTCGCTTTTACAGAAACTTCACTCATTTTTCCGCCTCCTAGTCTTTTACATTGACCCAGTCATTCCTATGAATAACCTCAAACGTTTTCTCAAAATCAAGTTCGTCACTGCGTTTGCCCTTGGCCTCCATAATCTCCTCAGAGGAGTAATGGGTTTGGCCTTTGCCGATCACGCCGCCCGGTCCCCTGACTTCCACAACCGCCCCTTTCGGAAAGCTTCCGTTCACACCCACAACGCCAGCGGGCAAAAGGCTGCTTCCATTATGGATCATCGCCTCCTCGGCACCCGCATCAATGATAATTTCTCCCGATATCGGCGAGTGGAACTGAATCCACTGCCTTGTGTTGTTAACCGAAGATAGTTCTTTGTCTCCGATATAAGTGCCGTCTCCCCTGCCGTCCAAAATGTCCGCAAGTTTTTGCTCTCCGCTGCCAGTTCCAATGAATACTTTCACTCCCAGAGACAGCGCGGTTTGTGCGGCTAACAGCTTTGATTTCATTCCGCCGGTTCCGACCTTTGATCCGGCTGAACCTGCATATCCAAGCAATTCAGGCGTGATCTCCGGCAAATAATCAAATCGTTTCGCCTCAGGATTTTCATTTGGATTGGCATCATACAGTCCGTTAATGTCGGTGAGAATCATGAGCTGGTCCGCGTGAATCAATCCGCTGACTAACGCAGAAAGCATATCATTATCTCCGAATGTCAATTCTTCAACAGATGTAGAATCGTTCTCGTTGATAATCGGAATGACGCCGCGTTCCAATAATTCCATTATCGTAGCATACGCGTTTCGATACCGTTCTCTTTTCGAAAAATCATTTCTCGTTAAAAGGATTTGTCCCGGAGTCAGTGAGTATTGTTTAAATTGATTCATATATTGCTGCATTAACAGTGTTTGTCCGACCGCGGCCGCCGCCTGTTTTCCTTTGATGGTAACGGGACGGGACGGATATCCGAGGCTGGAAAACCCCGCCGCTACGGCACCCGAGGTAATCAGAATCATTTCATGCCCCGCTTTTTTTAACACGGAAATCGCCTGAACATGCTCTCTGATTTTTGCCTCATCAATGCTTCCTTTGCTATTTGTGAGCGAACTGCTTCCTATTTTCACTACTATTCTTTGTTTTTTCATTTATTCTCCTCCGCGGCTCTTCTACAATAAAAAAACCCATTTCATCCTGATTCATAAGGACGAAATGGGTTTCCGTGGTACCACCTTGATTGAACGCGCTTGTGCACGCTCCGCTCTCCTGTAACGCCAGGTTATGCGCCTAGGTTTTCCCCCTAGGACTCCAAGGCAGGTTCGGCAGGTTTCATGCGGCAAAATGTTTCAGCGATTCATTTTGCTCTCTGTCACAGAAAGATCTGCTTACTAATCCTCTTCAACGCTCAATGATTTTTTTATATTATGCAAAGAAAAAAGACACTTGTCAAGGTTTTTTGTCATCAAAAATAGCCCGCTTTGCGCGGGCCTCTTTCAGTCTAGTTAAAGACGATTGTTTTATTTTCATGAACGATGACACGGTCTTCCAAATGCCATTTCACAGCACGGGCAAGCACGCTGCGCTCAATTGTTCTTCCGATGTTTTTCAGCGCTTCCGCATTATCGCGGTGGTCCACACGCTCAATATCCTGTTCAATGATCGGTCCTTCATCAAGATCGTTTGTCACATAGTGAGATGTCGCACCGATCAGTTTCACGCCGCGCTCGTAAGCCCGTTTGTACGGATTCGCACCGATAAAAGCAGGCAGAAATGAATGGTGGATATTGATGATGCGATTCGGATGAGCCGAAACAAAATCAGGAGTTAGAATCTGCATATAGCGTGCAAGCACGATGACATCAACATCGTACTGCTCCAGCAGTTCAAGCTGCTTCTTTTCGACTTCCGCTCTGATGTCTTTGTTCGCTTTCATATAGTGGAATGGAATGTTCAGGCGCTCAACCAGCTCTCTCGCTTCCTCATGGTTACTGATGACAACAGCGATCTCCGCCATCAGGTTGCCGGTTTGCCATTCCCAAATCAGCTCATGCAGGCAATGAAGCTCCTTTGAAACAAAAATGGCGACACGCTTCAATTCACTTGCCAAAGTTAAGCTCCATGTCATGTCGAATTTTTCCGCTACAGAGGCAAACGCCGCCTGAAGAGATGCTTTTTTCTCACGAATGCCCGCGCAGTCGAATTCGATTCTCAGGAAGAACCGGCCGCCTTCAGGGTCTGTCGTATATTGATTTGATTCTATAATATTGGCATCGTGTTCAAATAAAAACGCAGAAACTGCAGAGACGATACCCGGCTGATCGGGGCAGCTGACCAAGAGCCGCCCTTTATCCTCATTTCCGTCACGGTATTCGTCCAACCGCTGAGTCATATATGATTTCATGAATAATCCCTCTTATCTTTGTAAGTCTAAACTATTTATCCATTATACTGAAGATTTGATAAAAATCAATTTATGACAGAATTTTTAAACCAACCGCTGAGCATAAAATCAACGCGATAAAGAAGATCCGTTTGGCGTCTTTCTGCTCCTTGTAAAAGAGGATGCCGACAAGCGCCCCGCCAGCGGTGCCAATTCCTGTCCAGACCGCGTAAGCCGTTCCCATCGGAATGGTTTCCATTGCGTACGACAGCAAGGAAAATGAAGCGGCAAAACCAACAATGATCAACAGCACCCATTTCACGCTTTTTTCTTTCGCATATTGATTCATAAGGGCCACGCCGGCCATTTCTAAACAGCCCGCGCACAGTAAACTGATCCAGTGCAGCATTATGCCTCGCCTCCTTTTTCCTCTGTCTCATCCTGTGTCACAAGCTTCAACCCGATTACACCGATTAAGAGCACGCCAATTAACAATAGCTTCGGCCATCCAATCGGTTCATGAAACAGAACGATTTCACTAAGTACTGTTCCCGCTGTGCCGAGCCCGGTAAAGACGGCATACACGGTACCAACAGGCAGAATGTGAGTCGCCTTTATTAGAAGGTAAAAGCTGAATATGATGCCGATGGCAGTGCCGCTCCATGTTAAGGCTGAGTCAGCGTGCTTTAAGCCTATCACCCAAACAACCTCGAAAACAGCGGCAAGCACGACCAATCCCCATTTCATTTTGAGTCATTCCTTTCTATCTATTAGGATTCTCCGAAAACAAAAAAACCCCGGACAGTCGTCTCACATGAGATTGACTCTCCCGGGCTTTTTTCCCTCCGTGTGCATACGCGCTTCTATTTACGCGTATGTGTTTTCTCTCGGACCAGTCCATGTCAATTGACATGCGGAACCCTAGAAAACTTTACATGATATCATGATACTAAACTCAGCTCTATCTTTCAATTGTAAGATTTTCTTTCATATACCGCGATCTGTTTATTCCATTTTCTGATCGTTTTGCTGTAATGCATGCCGATTTTCTCCGCTACCCGTATGGACGCTTTGTTACCCGGATCAATCAAAGCCGCCATTTTGCCGAACTGCCGCTCGTTAAAGCCATAGTCCAGACAGGCCCGAGCCGCTTCTTGCGCATAGCCATTCCCCCAGTGGCGGCGGGCAAACATATAGCCAATTTCCATTACGGTTTGATTTTCGATCTGCTGGGGAACGATGCCGCATTGCCCCAAAAACTCCCCTGTCCGCTTATCTTCGGCGATCCACAGACTAACGCCGTACCCTTTTTCATTTCGTTGGTTCCAATTGATCCACTCGCGGGTTTGCCTCTTATCTTTTAAACCGGAATAATATTTCATGACGTCAGGATCATTAAAAAGCAGCCCAAACAAATTGGCTTGATCCCGATCTTCCATACAGCGCAAACGAATTCGATCGGTCACAAGCTTCGTTTTAGCGTTCATACTTCGCCACATCCTGCTTCCATTCTTTTTTGAGAGCTTCAATATGTGCCTGATGATAGCGGTTATGATCTGCCATATGCCAAATTCCCCATCGTATCGTCGCGGTGTCACCTTCGAAAGAAAGCGGCTGGTTCAAAGCATTTTCAGTTAAAGTGAAGCATACCGATTTCAGCTCGTCTACTACATGCTGATGTCTTTTCAGAAGTTCATCTAAGCCTGGCTGATTCACCGGTTCAGGCAGCCGTCCGCTTTCATCCGTCATCGGGCCGTATGCCTGTTCAATATGGTTCGGTATCCGATTTTCCTTGATACGCCAGACCCATCTGATATCAACATTTGTGATATGGTGCAAAAGCTGAGCCGTGCTGTTTTTTGTTTGGCAGCGCCCCTTATAGTAAAGTTCACTGTGTGTCATATGGCTTACGATAGAAGCCAGACGGAGACTGTTTTCTTCCACTGCGGAATACAGCAGACTGACCGTTGGCGCCATGTCGTTTCTTATGGATAAGTCCTTCATGTTCAGTTCCCCTCCTAACAGGTACATTTGACACCAAACAAAAATTCCCTTTAAAAAAGAAAAAAGCTCTCATTACAAGAGAGAGCCATCTTAGTTGTTATTTCCCGGTTTATATAAGTAAGGATCATGCTGCGGGTCATTAGAGGTATTTAAATCAAGGGATATATCACCTCGCGCATTCATCGTGCCTAAGGTGATCGAAGACAGCAGTTTGGGGCTGTACCCTTTTTCCTCAAGCTTCTCAAACAGCCAGGATCGGTTTTTTTGGAGATATTTCAAATTATGATCAAGGATTTCGCCATCCAGTATGAGCGGAATCGGGATAAAATTCCGTTCAGCTTCCATATTCAAATCCCGCACCTGTACCGCTCTCGCTTCCTCTTTCGGGATGACGCTTACTTCTCCCGTTTCTTCAATGATAGCAAGATCAATGTCAGCCGGGTCGGCATAGCCCTTTTCCCTCAGCTTTCCGAGCAGTTCATTAACAGTCAGCCTTTCTTTACGAAGGCCGCGTTCATCAATATCCCCGTTCCGGATAAGGACAGTCGGGCTCACGACTAGGAGCCATCGCCATTTATTAGATAAAGAGAGCTTGCTCATGATAAGATAAAGCACCAAAAAAGCACCCGCATAATAAATTGACATCGGCAGCTTGGATGTAAGGATCGGCTCACTGATAATGGTTCCGATTGCGAAGGTCAAAAGCAGATCAAAATTGTTCATTTGTGACACAGCTTTTTTACCGGCAAGCCGAAATAAAATATATGCAATCGAAAATACGATAACTGGCTTCAGTAAAAATACCCATATCATCCATAACACCGATCTTTACCTCCATCCGCTGGTCATATTGAGCCTATTGTGCCCCTTGGCAGGCCCTCTATGCATCAGTGTCTAAATAGGCGAACGTGCACCTCGCCTGAACATAACATAATAGAAAGTGACACCGATTGGAGGCGCAATACGCAATATGAAAAATCAGAAGTCGAATACCCTTTGGCCCTTTGAGCTGCCATTGGCTTCCCAACCCACGGGCTACCAGCAGCAAACAATCGACAGGCTGGCCGGTTTGGAGCTAAGGATGGAGCAACTAATTAGAGCGATTGAGGTAAACAATGAATTGCTGAGAACAATGCAAGAACAGCAAAACCGTGTATGCACAAATGGCGGCGGGTCTGTGATTGTCCGGATGTAGAAACCGGCGTTTGTCTACCTACTTATATCTCAATAAAAAACTCTTCTCTGAAAGGAGAAGAGTTTCATGTATGTGTTCAAACGGACTGCGCCAAACTTAATTGCGGACCGAATAGCTCGTAATGGATAGACTCCGGCGCTGATCCGAGCTCTGATACAAGCTTATGCATTGCCGTAATAAACGACGGTGAACCGCAAATATAGTAATCCGCATCTGTGTTGGCAATCAGTTCTTTGAGGAATTGCTGATCAATCTGTCCTTCATGAAAATGCAGATCACCTGCACGGTCTTCCTCTGTCGGCTCGCGATACACAAATGCTGTTTTAACAGCAGAATGTTTTGCTGCTTCTTCTACTTCATGGCGCAATGCATGATATTCACTGTTTTTCGCCGCATGAATGAACAGAATTTGCCGTTCAGGCTGTTTGGAAACAGATGTTTTCAGCATGCTGATCATTGGTGTAATGCCAACTCCGGCACTGATCAAAACGAGATCTTTTTGTGATGCATGATCTAAAACAAAGTCCCCTGCCGGCGCGCTGATCTCTATTGAAGCTCCCTCCTGCAGCCCATCGTGTAAGTAGGAAGACACGACACCATCTTTCTTCACTGAAATTCGATAATAGTCTTTTCCCGGCATATCAGACAGACTGTACTGGCGGATATGCGTATATTCATAATCAGGAATCCGAACTTTTAGGCTGATGTACTGCCCCGCTTGGAATTCAGGTAACGGCTTGCCGTCTTCCGTTTTCAAATAGAAGGATGTAATTTCTTTGCTTTCCCGCTCTTTTTTTGCGATAACGAATGGCTTATACTCCTTCCAGCCGCCGGCTTGCTCTTCAGCCTGTTCATACATGTCTTTTTCAATTCCGATGAACGCGTCAGCAATGACTCCGTACGCTTTTTCCCATGCCTGCATAATGTCAGGAGTTGCAGCGTCTCCCAATACATCTTTAATCGCAATCAGCAAATATTTACCGACGATTGGGTAGTGCTCAGGCTTAATTCCGATACTGCGGTGCTTGTGGCCGATTTGTTTGACAACCGGAATGATGTTTCCTAATTGGTCAATGTTTGCCGCAGCTGCAATAACGGCATTTGCCAGTGCAGTTCGCTGTGTTTTTTTCTTTTGGTTTGTTTGATTAAAAATGTTCAAAAGCTCTGGATGGTCTTGAAACATCCGATCGTAAAAACGGCCAGTGATTGTTTCTCCATGCTGTTGCAATACGGGTACAGTGCTTTTAATAATGTCGATTGTTTTGTTATCTAACATTTTATAAACAATCCTTTCGAAAAGATGTATTTAAAATATATCTTTAAAATACATGATCTTACGAATAAAAGATATATCTAAAATGAATCTTTAATAAATTTGTCACAAAATTATCAATTTAACATGACATTTGTTGCTTTTTTATAGAATCCCCTAGCAAAAACGGACTAACCATTGTAATAATCACCATTGAAAAGTACAAAAAACCCAAAACAACTTATGTTTTGGGTTTAACGTTCACCAAGGCTTATCAGTTCCGAGCGCATTTGCAAGCGCCTGGCTGTGTTTCTTGCGGTTCTTACGTTCATTAGCACGCTGTACAGCTGTATTATGCAGCATGATTTCTTCTTCTGTTTCCGGTACAACTCTCGGTACAGGCACCGGCTTGCCATTTGAATCTAATGCGACAAATGTCAAAAAGGATGTGGCAGCGAGTTCCCGTTCGCCAGTCATCAAATGTTCTTTAATGACTTTCACAAATACTTCCATGGAAGATGTGCCGACCCATGTCACATAGGACTCTAGGCAGACAGAATCCTTTTGCCCGATCGGCTTTAAAAAATCTACAGAATCCATTGAAGCTGTTACCGTTTCACGTCTGCAATGGCGCGCCGCTGAAATAGAGGCAATGTCGTCTATGTAGCTCATTAATTTTCCGCCAAACAGCGTATTATGGTTGTTCGTGTCAAGCGGGAACACCCTGCTGGTTTTCACAACCTTTGACTCTTTACAAAATCTTGTTTCCGGTGTTTCCATACCTTTCTCCCCTTTGATGTCTGATCTTTTAGCTAAATGCACTTATATTCTCCTATTAAACAATATTCTCTTCCATTTGTCTAAAATTTAAAATGGTTTAATGATTTTCATGATGAGGGAATAATAAATGTATTCTTCACACTTTAGGAGGAAAAACAAATGGACGTATCCATCCCGAAATCTCAGCACAAAACGGTATGCCGAACGGAATACGGCACACTTCAAAAAGTGATCTTATGCAAACCTGAGCACATGACCATAAAAGATGTTATAAACGAAACACAAAAACATTTTGAAGATGACAATATTCATGTAAAAACCGCTAACGACCAGCACAGCCGCTTAGTGGAGGCACTTAGGTCACACAACGTTGAGGTCGTCCTTTTGCCCGTTCGCGACGGGCTACCAGAGCAGGTTTTTACTAGGGACATAGGATTTGTCATCGGAGAAAAAGCCTTTCTGTCAAGCATGACTGAACCGATTCGCCAAGGAGAAGAAGCCGTTATAAAAGATTTTTTTCACAGCCAAGGTATCTCTTACACCCGAATGCTTGATACGAGTATTGAAGGCGGAGACGTCATTATCGATGATGACATTGTCTATGTCGGAATCAGCCAGCGCACCGACATTTCAGCTATCGGCCAGCTGGAAGAGGCACTTCCTGAATATACGATCGTTCCAGTGAAGCTTCATGAAAAATTTTTGCATTTGGACTGCGTATTTAACATTATATCTGAAAGCGAAGCGTTAATTTATCCACAGGCCATTGAGCCAGATGCAGCCGATATGCTGGCAAAACGTTATGATCTTATTGAGGTGCCCGAGGACGAACAATTTACGCTTGGCACCAACGTCCTTTCAATCGGAAAAAAAACGATCATCAGTCTCCCTGGCAACCGCCATGTCAATCAACAGCTATCGAAAAGAGGCTATCACATTATCGAAATTGACCTGTCAGAAATTATTAAATCAGGCGGCTCCTTCAGGTGCTGCACAATGCCGCTGATTCGAGGCGAATGAAGAATCTTCCCCTTTTTCATGTTTTGAACAGCTTATTTTATCAAGATACGTTAATATAGAGGTGACATCATTTTTAAGGGGGAAATCGCATGACAAAATACATAGGATATGTGGGAACATATACAAAAGGCGGAAGCGAAGGAATTTATTCATTTGAGCTTGATACTGAGAAAAAAGCACTCAGCGAGCCAAAGCTGGCCGCTAAGCTGGGCAACCCGACATATGTGGCGCCGAATAAAAACAACACCATCCTTTATTCCATCGAAAAAGCAGACGGCCAAGGCGGAGTTGCTGCCTATCAAATCGATAAAAACAGCGGCGAATTGACATTTCTGAATCATCAGTTAATTGATGGCCCTTCGCCATGCCACGTAAGCGTTGATGATCAAAATCAATTCGTACTGACTGCCAATTATCACAGCGGGAAGGTACACGTTTTTCCGGTTCAGGAAGACGGCAGCTTGCAATCACCTGTTTCAGAGGCCGCTCACACAGGAAAAGGGCCGCACGAAAGACAAGAAAAACCGCATACACACTACGCGGGGTTCACACCTGAACACAATTATGTGGTAGCGGTTGATTTAGGTATAGATAAGCTGTACACCTATAAGCTGAAAGACGGCGTATTGACTGAATCCGGAAGCCATTCCTTCGCTCCCGGTGCAGGACCTCGCCATATCGCTTTTCATCCGAAAGAAAAATACGCTTATGTCATGACAGAATTAAGCAATGAAGTGATTGCGCTTGAATACAACCCGACAGCCGGCGAATTTAGAGAAATCCAAGTCGTTTCTGCCATCCCTGATGATTTTACAGATAACAGCCAGGGAAGCGCAATTCATGTCACGCAGGACGGACGTTTTGTTTATGTCGCAAACCGCGGCCATGACAGTATCGCCGTATTTGAAGTGAATCAATATTCAGGAGAGCTGGCTTTCGTAGAAAGAGTGTCGACAGAAGGAAACTGGCCTCGTGACTTTGTACTTGACCCAACGGAAGGGTTCCTCGTTGCTTCAAATGAAGAAACAGGCAACCTTGTCTTGTTTGAAAGAGACAAAGAAACCGGCCGATTGACACTCCTCCCATCAACGGTTTCTGTCCCTTACCCGGTTTGTGTAAAGTTTTTACATCAAGTATAAAACAAATGGAGTGGCTCTAGTAAAAAGGAGCCACTCTTTTTATTTATCTCACTTTTTCCTTCGTTTCAGCATTTCGATACAAATGGCAAGCGACAAAACGGCCGGGTTCGATTTCTTGAAGCTGGGGACGAGATTCTCCACATTCAGGCATCGCCTCAGGACAGCGGGTCCGAAACACGCAGCCGCTTGGCGGATTGACCGGGCTCGGCAGCTCTCCTTTTAAGAGAATACGCTCACGCTTGTCCTCCAATTCAGGATCTGGAATCGGAATCGAGGACAAAAGCGCCTTTGTATAGGGATGGAGCGGTTCACGATACAAGGTGCCGCTCTCTGTAATTTCCATCATGTGCCCTAAGTACATAACACCGATCCTGTCACTGATATGCTTCACCATCGAAAGATCATGGGCAATGAATAAAAACGTAAGCCCTTTCTCTTTTTGAAGCCGCTTCAGCAGGTTGACCACCTGCGCTTGAACAGAGACATCAAGTGCAGAAATCGGTTCGTCCGCCACGATAAATTCAGGATTCAGCGACAGTGCTCTCGCAATCCCGATTCTTTGCCTTTGCCCGCCGCTGAATTCATGCGGATAACGGCTGCCAAAATCGGGATGAAGCCCAACTGCCTCAAGCAGCTCGTCCACGACGAGAAGCCGCGCTTTATGAGTATTGTAGAGATTGTGAATCTCCATCGGCTCCAAAATAATTTCTCGAACGGTCATGCGCGGATTAAGTGAAGCATAGGGGTCCTGAAAAATCATCTGCAGTTTGCGGTTGAAGGCAAACTGCTCTTTTTCACTCAGCGCATGAAGATTTGTGCCTCTGTATATCACACTTCCTTCTGTTGGCTGATAGAGGCGCATCAGCACTCTCCCCAAGGTTGATTTCCCGCACCCTGATTCCCCGACTAGCCCGAACGTTTCTCCTTCACGAATCTGAAAGGTGACCCCGTCGACGGCTTTGACTGTCCGCTTTTTCCCTGCGTCAAAATGCATTTTTAGCTGGCTGACCTCTAACAAAGGCAGTGGCGTCATTTGTCTCCCTCCTTATTCTGAAAAACAGCGGCGCACCGCACAAAGTTCTTTTTCATAGATTGTGTCTTTTAATGTAAGGATTTCGATTGATTTTCCTGTCTTTGGAGAATGAAGCATTTTCCCGCCGCCTACATACAGACCGACGTGATGAATCGCTCCTTTTCCTTCCTCATAAGCAAAAAACAGCAGGTCACCGGCTTTCATATCATCAAGCGGGACACCCTTCCCCGCCTTAGCCTGATCTCCCGCATCACGGGGGATGCTATATCCATTTGCCTTAAATATACTGTACATAAATCCGGAGCAATCAAACCCAAACCCGCTGATCCCTCCCCACAGGTAGGGAAGGCCAAGGAAAAACGCACCCGTTTGAATGATGTCTTCAGCAGTCCCTTTCTGTTGGCTGACAGGCACTGCATCACTTTGCTTCACAAACCTTTCTCCCAAAACGGTCGAAACCTTAAAATATCCTTTTTCTTCTGCAATAAGGGGGAGAACTGTCAAAAAGCTCAATTCGATCTCCTTTTCTCCATTGCTTTTGTACAAAAAGGCAGCAGGTTTGCTGATCATCACATCGTGTTGTGTATGGATGGGCTTTGTTTTTTCCAGCTGGTTCTTTTTCATCCAGCCTGGGTATCCGCGCGGATCCTTTCGGGATGGCTGGCTAGGCACGATCACAGAAACCCATTCCTCCTGTTCCGCTGTCACAAGTACCTTTTCGCCAAAGAGAACCTGAGTTTGGATTACATTGTCTGTACATAATCCAAGCCGTTCATCATACGTCATGCGCTCCAGCCAGTCTCTGATCCTTACAGTCGGTTGAAGCATGAATTGATCAGACGGACGCGGTGAATCAGGCGCTGTCCAGATGTTGGCCACTGCTGATATGACAGTGTGCATCATTGCTCTTTTTCCCCTTTCAAAAGCGCAGCCCCGGTGATTCCGAGGCCCGGTTTGCCAGGCATCGAAACCGTGCTGCCGCTATATGTTATGCCGCCTTTGAATACATCTGTTTTCAGCATCAGCGGCGCGTCAAAATCAAAGCGTGTGATGTTTCTCTTGCTTGCCGCAAAATGCGCCGCGGCCGTAATGCCCAGCTTCGTTTCGATCATGCTGCCGACCATACACTCCACCCCGCAGGCCTCCGCCATGGCATTAATTTTCTCTGCTCCGCTGATGCCGCCCGCTTTCATCAATTTAATATTGATCAAGTCTGCGCTCCGGGTTTGCAGAACTTCGAACGCCTGGCGCGGTGTAAAAACACTTTCATCAGCCATAATCGGCGTATCTGTTGCATCTGTCACCTTTTTAAGCCCAGCGAGATCATCTTTATGGACAGGCTGCTCGACAAGCTCAATGCCTAGGCCCGCATCCTCCATTTTCCGAATGGCAGTTACCGCTTCCTTCGGCCTCCACCCCTGATTAGCGTCTAAACGCAGTTTCACAGCTGATCCGACACGTTTTCTGATTTCCTGGATACGGGCGATATCTGTTGCAATATCATCTTTTCCGACCTTTATTTTCAGCGTTTGAAAGCCTTGTTTGAGATAATTCTCGGCATCAGCTGCCATCTCTTCAGGTGAGTTGACACTGACGGTATAATCTGTTTCCAGCGTATCTCGATATCCGCCAAGCATTTGATAAAGCGGCAGCCCGCACATCTGCGCCCAGCCGTCGTATAGCGCCATTTCTACAGCAGCCTTCGCGCTCATATTTCCTGTAAGAAGATGCTGGATGTCGTGCAGAATGGCCTCACAGCCGGACAGGCTTTTTCCAAGCAATGCCGGTTTTAAAACATTGTGAATGGCACTTTCAATGCTATCCATGCTGTCTCCTGTAATCACTAACGTCGGGGGTGCTTCTCCCCATCCGACTGCACCGCTGTCATAAGTAATCCTTACTATGACTGATTCAGCCGTATACACAGTGCGAAGCGCGGTTTTAAACGGCTTTGTCAGCGGAACGGCGATTCGGCTTGTTTCGATTCGAATGATTTTCATGTCTTCAGCGCCCCTTCTGAAACGCCTGCCTCTATTACGACTGTTTTTTCTGCTGTATTCATAGCAGCTTTCGCACCGATCGGAACGGCAATACTTGGCGAGCAGTGGCCGATTTTAAATCCTCTCAGAGCAGGCCTGCCCGCAGAAATAATATAGTCTTCCAGCACCTGCTCAAGTGAGAGAGACTTCTCTCGCTTCACCGGGACACAATTGTGAAAATCACAAACTAGAATTCCCGCCGCGTCCGTCAGCTTCCCCGCCATTTTCAGCTGATTCAGCATTCGGTCGATTTGATAAGGCTCCTCGTCAATATCTTCAATAAACAGAAGCTTTCCTCTCGTATCAATTTCAAATGGCGTGCCCAGTGTAGACGTCAGCAAAGACAGATTTCCCCCGACAAGCTCGCCTTCCGCTTTTCCAGGAACAAGCGCGGTCAGCGGAGAAAGCTCTTCTGTATAGGTGAATTCCGTCTCCTGGAAGAGCTGCTTATATGACGCTTTTGTCAGCGGGTGAACGTCGTCAAGGCCAATATCCGTGCTGAGCATCGGGCCATGGAAAGTGACAAGACCTGTGTTTTGATGAATGGCAGTATGTAAAAACGTAATATCGCTGTACCCCCAAAAGATTTTAGGGTGTTTGCGGATCAAGCTGAAATCAATGCCCGCGGCGATACGTCCTGTCCCAAAACCCCCGCATGCGCACAACACTGCTTTTACCTCCTCGTCTCTGAACATCTCATGGAGATCCGCCAGCCGCTCATCATCCTGTCCCGCTAAATAGCCGTGCTGGTTTTTCAGCGCCTTGCCCAGCTTCACCTGAAGACCGAGCTCTTCTAAAAATAAAAGCGCGGTGTCAAGCTTTTTTTGATCCGGCGGACTTGCGGGCGCGATCACTCCGACTGTATCACCCTTGTTCAGCGCTTTCGGCTTGTAATTCAACGAAAACACTCCTTTCATTTGCTCTGCACCCTACGTATACGTGCAAGAAAGAGAAAAAATACCGCTCCTTCGCATAAAGAAGCAGTATTTCTTCAATCACCGCCATCAGTTTTTATCTGCCCATTTTAAATCGATATAGCCGACAGGGTGACGGACAATTCCCTTTACTTGTTCATTTTGCAGGTGAACCTGATTATAAAAATAAACCGGGATGATCGGCGCTTCATTGATGAGCAGCTCTTCAGCTTGATGCATAAGAGAGAACCGTGTTTTTTCATCGGCTTCATTTTTCGCCTGTTTGATCAGCTGATCGTATTCTTTATTGGCCCAGCCTGTGCGGTTCATCGAATTACCCGTTTGAAAGGCTTCCAGAAAACTGATAGGGTCCGCGTAATCAGGCAAAAATGAGCTTTGAGAGAATTGGAATTTCAGCGCTTTTTGATCCTCTAAAAATACGTTCCATTCCATATTGGCCAGCTTTACATCGACTCCAAGGCTATTTTTCAATTTTTGCTGAATAGCTTCGGCAATCTTTTTATGCTCCGGCTTTGTACTGTAAGTAAGCGTGATCGCAGGAAGCTTATTATAGTTTTCTTCCTTCATGCCCTTTTCGAGCAGCTGCTTCGCTTTGCTTTCGTTAGGCTTGATCAAGTCTCCGCCTGCTTCACGGAAATCTTTGCCGTCAGGCTGCGTAAACCCAGGCGATACAAAGGCGCGCGCCGGTTTTTCATTATTTTTCGTGACGTACTTTACAATTTCCTCTTGATCCACAGCCATCGCAAAGGCTTTTCTGATGTTTTCATTTTGGAATGGCTCCATGTTGACATTAAATCGATAGAAATAGAGACCCGCCTGGTCAACAATATTGACGTTATCCTGATCCATCAGCTGGTCGCTTAACTCTGCAGGGACATAAGCGGTATCAAGTTCCCCTGATTGAAACATCTGATAATCTGTATTTCTGTCACTGACCATCGCCCATTTCACCTTATCAAGCTTCACGGTATCTTTATCCCAATACGTGTCGCTTTTCTCCATAGTGATGCTGTCATCATGCTTCCATTCCGTCAGCTTAAACGGGCCGTTTCCGACAAATGTATCCGCCTCAGCAAACCACTTTGGATTGTCTTTATCGACCTTTTCATTTACCGGAAAATACGCAGGATTGGACACAACGCTCAGAAAATATTTTTGCGGTGCTTCCAGTGTAACGTCAAGGGTTCGATCATCCTTTGCCGTCACCTTCACATCGTCTTTTTTCCCTTTCCCGCTGTTATATGCTTCGCCGCCTTCAATAAAATAACCTAGGAATGCTGATGAAGCGCCTTTTTTCGGATCAAGCATTCGCTTCCACGCGTATTCGAAGTCTCCGGCTGTTACAGGATCTCCGTTTGTCCATTTCGCATTTTCCCGAATTGTAAATGTGTAAGTTTTATTATCTTTCGAAACAGACCATTTCTCCGCCATTGCCGGCTCAGGCTCATGATCTTTGCCAAGACGCGTCAGCCCCTCCATGATGTTATTTAACGGCTGCCATGACACATTATTAAAGCCGATCGGCGGATCGAATGAAGTCGGTTCATTTTCATTATTTACATACAGCACCTTTTCTCCGCTGGTTTTTGCCTTATCATGACTGCCTTCTTTTCCGGCCTGTTCATTTGCTGTGCACCCCATCAGCGCAAACGAAAGTCCTAATGCAAGACCCATGCCCCATAGCTTTTTCACTCGTTTCATCCTCTTCCTCCTTTTCATGTTCAATCCTTCGCATCTCCTGACAGCACTGCATGCTCTGCTCGTTGATCCTGCAGCCAGCAGTTGACGGTGTGCGAGTCAGATCTGATCGTCTGGCCCGGGTACACCCTGTCACACACAACCATCCTGTTCGGACAGCGGGCGGCAAACGGGCAGCCCGGCGGAGGCGAAAATAAATCCGGCGGCGTTCCGTCGATTGGGATCAGCTCAGCGCCATCTAAATCCAGCCGCGGGACAGAACCCAGCAGTCCTTTTGTATAAGGGTGCTGCGGCTGATAAAAAATATCTTTTCTCGTGCCGATTTCCGCCATTTTCCCGGCATACATGACTGCGACTCTGTCAGCTACCTGGGCAACGACCCCTAAATCATGTGTAATCAGGATGACAGACACATTCGTTTTTCTCTGAATCTCTTTAAACAGCTCTAAAATCTGTGCCTGAATGGTTACATCCAGGGCGGTGGTCGGTTCATCCGCAATTAAGATGTCAGGCTCGCAAATCAGCGCCATCGCAATGACAATCCGCTGTCTCATGCCGCCGCTGAATTGGTGGGGATATTGCTTTAGGCGCTCTTCGGGATCTGGAATACCAACCAATGACAGCATGGAAAGCACCTCTTTCCGTGCCGCTTTTTTGCTCATTTTTTTGTGGCGCAATAGCGCTTCCCCCAGCTGGTCGCCGACAGTCAGCGTAGGGTTTAACGCCGTCATCGGGTCTTGAAAAATCATAGAAATGTCGGCTCCCCTTATACCTCTCATTTCTTTGTCAGAGAGACGGCAAAGGTCTTTGTTTTTAAATAGAATGCTGCCGTCTGTCACCTTCGCCGAATAAGGCGGAAGCAGGCCCATGATGCTTTGGGAGGTAACGCTTTTGCCGCAGCCGGATTCGCCGACGATCGCAAAGGTTTCTCCTTTATACAAATCAAAGCTCACCCCTCTGACCGCCTGAACCGTCCCGCCGTAAGTCGTAAAAGACACGTGCAGATTTTGGACTGACAGAACTTTTTCCATACAGCTACCTCCTCAGCTTAGGGTCAAGCGCATCCTGCAATCCGTCCCCCAGCACATTAAACGCGTACATCGTCAGAGATATGAAAAAGGCCGGAAAAAACAGGCGCCACCAATGCCCAGATAAAATCGTGGGCAGGCCGTCATTCGCCATCACGCCCCAACTTGCAAACGGAGCCTGTATGCCGAGGCCGAGAAAGCTTAAAAATGATTCTGCGAATATGGCGGCAGGTACGGTTAATGTCATTTGTACGATGATCGCTCCCATAGTATTCGGCAGCAAATTCTTCCGGATGATGCGAAAGGTTTTCGCGCCAAAGGTTTTCGAGGCGAGTACATATTCATAATTTTTAATCTGAAGCACCTGGCCTCTTACAATTCTCGCCATGCCGACCCACCCGGTCACAGTCAGCGCCACAATAATCGTGCCCAGTCCCGGTCCCATGAGCACCATCAGCAAAATGACAACAAGCAGGTACGGCAGTCCGTACAGCACTTCGATAATCCTCATCATAATGCTGTCAATCCTGCCGCCTTTATAGCCGGCAACGCCTCCGTAAATGACACCAATCAAAAAATCAATCAGTGCTGCCATCACGCCGACAAACAACGAGATTCTCGCGCCATACCATGTTCGGGTAAACACATCCCGGCCGAGTTCATCGGTGCCGAACCAATGATCGGCTGAGGGCGGAAGATTTTGTTCTGTCAGTGATTGGCGTACGACACTATGAGGCGATAAAAAGGGCCCGATAACTGCCATGACAAAAAGAAATAAAAGAATAAAGAGTCCGGCCATCGCTAATTTATTTTTTTTCAGCCTCCTCCAGGCATCCTGCGTGTATGACAAACTCGGCCGCTTGACCGAATCTGCTTCCCGATTTTTTTCCTGATTCGAGACAAACCACTCATCAGGCACCTGATTGTGCTGTTCTGGCTGGCGTTCATCCGTTTGTACAGGGAGATTCACACGCTTCACCCTTTCTTATGCAGTTTAATGCGCGGGTCTAAGAGACCGTAGGCCAAATCGACCAAAAACAGCATGATAATCAGAATGACGCTGTAAAAAACGGTCGTTCCCATAATCACGGGATAGTCCCGCTGATTAATGCTTTCAACAAAATATTTTCCCATTCCCGGAATGGCAAAGATTTTTTCAATGACAAAGCTTCCTGTTAAGATGCTGGCGACGAGTGTGCCCAGGACGGTAATGACGGGCATGAGTGCATTTCTGAGTGCGTGTTTTACGATAATTTTGAATGGAGAAAGCCCTTTTGCTTTTGCTGTGCGGATATAATCCTGTGTCAGAACTTCGACCATGCTCGACCGTGTCAGCCTGGCAATGATCGCCATTGGCCCTACAGCAAGCGCTGCGGTCGGAAGCACCATATGAATCGGGCTTGTCCATGTCGCAGCGGGAAATAGTTTGAGATTGACAGCAAATTGCTGAATGAGCAATGTTGCCAGAATAAAATTCGGGATGGAGATGCCGAGTACTGCAAGACTCATCGCGGCGTAGTCCAAAAAGCCATTGCGGCGGAGTGCAGCAATTACGCCCAGCACCAGCCCAGAAATCACAGCAATGACAATCGCTGTCATCCCAAGCTCAAAGGAAACGGGAAATCCGCGTTCCAGCATATCATTTACACTGTCCGACGGTTTTTTAATTGAAGGTCCGAAATCGAATGTAATGATGGATTTTAAGTAGAAAATGTATTGGAAAATGAGAGGATCGTCTAAGTGATAGTAGGCTTCGAGATTTTTTTGAACGGCTTCATTTGTGCCTCTCTCCTCGTTAAAAGGAGATCCGGGAATGACCTTCATGAGAACAAAAGTCAGGGTGGTAATCACCAAAATCGTAGCTGCCATTGCCCAAAAACGCTTTATCATGTATCGCGCCAAAGCCTAAAACACCCCTTTAGCAGAATGATGTCCGCATCGCAAGCTCAGTCATGACAAGCATCGCCTGATAGGCTTCAAGCATGTCCTTCGCCTGAAATTGAACGGTTGTAGTTCCCGTCTTGATTTCCGTTCCCGGCATCAGATTCGCCCATTCTGCTTGGCCATAATTGGCGAATTCAATGCTCAGAACCGGCCTGTCAGGCGGTGTGAGCGGCTTGACTTTGTCCTTGTTTTGCAGGGCAAACGCAGTTTTTTCTGTCAACAGCCGTCCGGCTTTCGCAGGGGACAAGCACTTCACTGCGGATCTTGAAATGGTTTGTTTGACTGCGGCTGTTGTCACGTTCGGGATAAGCTCTTCCGCTTCCTTTGCCGCCCGGTCATCCCCGGCTACCATTAATACCGGGACACCATAATAACCGGCAACGTATGCATTTAATCCAAGCTCACCGACAGGCCGATCGTTTATGTAAAAATGACGGACGCCGAAAATCATGCTGTGTGACATGACACCGGGGGTCGAGGCTCTCGCATGATAACCGAGAAACAAAGCGCCTGTAAACGTATCATCCAGTCCCTCCACCATTGAAAATGGTTTGACGTCACCAGAAATCAAGTCTGCTTCAGGGTGAAGCTTTTCAACCATCAGATTATTCATCTTCGAATGACTGTCATTGACCAGCACCTCGGTACACCCGCTGTTAAACGCTTCAGCAATACAGTAGTTTGCTTCTTCAGTCATGATAAGCCGTCCGCGTTCATAATTCCGCTTGCCGGAATCCACAAAGGTATCGTCCGGAAGACCCGAAATACCTTCCATATCTACTGACATGTACAATTTCATAACGCTCCTCCTTTTTTACTAAATTATGAATATTCTAACAGATTATATTAAAAAAAGAGGGAAAATGCAATATAACTGGGGAAAATCTCAACCATTCAGTAATAAAAAAAGAATCCTCTTTCAAGGATTCATGTCTGTTTACCAACCTGTTCTGTAAGCAGTTCATATTTTTTCAGGGTTCTTTCAAACACCTCATCAAAAACGTCTGGCACAGAGGCGCGTATCACCTCAGCTCCCTCTCCCGTTATTCCGCCTTTGGTTGCGACACGTTCCAGCGTCTCCTCGAAAGACATATTTTTTTCGATCAGCATCTTGCCAGTTCCGTATAGCGAATGAATCAGAAAATCAAAGGCTTCTTCTTTGGACAGGCTGCTGTTTCTGACGGCAGACAGTGCCAGTTCTTCAAAGATTGCGGCTATGAATCCCGGTGCCGAGCTCGTTAAATTGCTGGCCGCATCTAAATTCGATTCTTTGATTTCCCGTACACGGCTGAAAACCGATAACAATTCATTCAGACGTTCTTTTTTCTCTGCAGCCAGTGCTTCACTGTGAACGACAAGTGAGATGCCAGCTTCTGCTTCGGACGTAATGGCAGGAATAACACGTGAGATACCCGCCTCTGTTTCTGCCTCCAAAAGACGCAGCGGCACACCGGCAGCTATGGATACGATGTGAGTATTTCTGTTCACATACGGGTGCAGACGGCGCATTGTTTCGATGACATGGAGCGGCGGGACGCATATCAAAATCAATTGGCACGTATTTGCCCAATTCTCCAACGGATCAGCCGATACGTTTGGATAATCTGACATGAGTGCCCGCAGCCGCTCCCCCTTCGTTCTCGTCTCAATAAATAGCTCATTCTCTTTTATTTGTTCATGTTTCAACAGCTGTCTGGCGATCATATCCGCCATGCTGCCATATCCAATCAATCCAATCTGTTCCATCGACTCAGTCCTTTCATATACAATATGAAGTGTACCGTTTTCCGCACTTTTTCACAATTTCCCATAATCTTTTCATTTTTATCCCACAGTTTTTGTTTATGATAAACTCAAGTCATAAACCTATCAATATAAATAGACATGTGAAAATAGAGAAACGGAGTGAACATGATGGATAACTATCGTGATGAAAACAGAACGAAAGGTAATGAGAATGAGGTCTTTTTAACGAAAGAGAACGATCAGAGCGCCTCCTACTCGGCCCGCAATGTCATTCATGATCAGGAGAAGAAAAAACGAGGATTCGGATGGTTCAGACCGTTGCTTGGCGGAGTGATCGGCGGCAGTCTTGCTCTTGGCATTTACACGTTTACACCGCTTGGTGACCATGATTCTCAGGACACTGCAAAACAATCATCCAGCCAGCAGCAAACGCAATCTGTTACAGCAACAAGCACCTCCTCTGAATCTAAAAAAAGCTCAAGCAGCTCATCTGCATTCAAGAGCGAGGACTCTTCTAAAATCTCAGATATGGTAGAAGACCTTTCACCAGCGATTGTCGGTATTACAAATCTTCAGGCACAATCAAACAGCTCTTTGTTCGGCTCTAGTTCTTCTGATTCCAGCGAAGATACAGAAAGCGGTTCAGGGTCAGGTGTCATTTTCAAAAAAGAGAATGGCAAGGCTTATATCATTACAAATAACCACGTCGTAGAAGGGGCATCATCACTGAAGGTATCTTTATATGACGGCACTGAGGTTACTGCAAAGCTGGTAGGCAGTGACTCGTTAACTGATTTAGCCGTCCTCCAAATCAGTGATGACCACGTCACAAAAGTGGCAAACTTCGGTGATTCATCTGATCTCAGAACAGGCGAGACCGTTATTGCGATTGGGGATCCGCTTGGAAAAGACCTGTCCCGCACAGTAACACAAGGAATTGTAAGCGGCGTGGACAGAACGGTTTCAATGTCTACATCAGCCGGCGAAACGAGCATTAACGTCATTCAGACAGACGCAGCAATTAATCCAGGTAACAGCGGCGGTCCTTTGTTAAATACAGACGGCAAAATCGTCGGCATTAACAGTATGAAAATCAGTGAAGATGATGTTGAGGGTATCGGATTTGCCATTCCAAGCAATGACGTAAAACCGATTGCTGAAGAATTACTGTCTAAAGGACAAATTGAACGTCCATATATCGGTGTCAGCATGCTTGATCTAGAACAAGTGCCGCAAAATTACCAAGAAGGCACACTCGGCCTGTTCGGCAGCCAGCTGAATAAAGGTGTTTACATCCGTGAGGTCGCTTCAGGCTCTCCTGCTGAAAAGGCCGGATTAAAAGCGGAGGATATTATCATCGGCCTAAAAGGTAAAGAAATTGATACAGGCAGTGAATTGCGCAATATCTTATATAAAGACGCAAAGATCGGTGATACCGTTGAAGTGAAAATTCTCCGAAACGGCAAAGAAATGACGAAAAAAATTAAACTGGATCAAAAAGAAGAGAAAACTTCGTAAGACATAATGCCTCAGGCCGTAAAAGCGGTCTGAGGCTTTTTATTAGATAAAAGACCTAATTGCTCTATGAAACTTTCTGACGAGATATCCGTATATCATACAGATTGACATCATTCACATCAGATGCTAGAAACATCGTTTGCTAGGAGGCATGAACATGAAAACCGTGGGACTGAGTATGATCTGCGCAGGATTGGCTTTTCTTTTGCTGAGCTTTCTTCTCTCTGAATCGACGTTGACGTGGGGAATTGTATTGGGTACCAGTATTCTATTAAACATAACTGGTACGGCTCTAATCATGCGTTTCTTAAAAGCCCCCCAATATAACAGCTGACATGCAGCAAAGCCGATGACGAAATCTTTAAGTTTTGCTGTTTTTATTTCGGCATGACTGAACCGCAGTACAAGCTCACAATCTCTTCTTTACCCAATTTCCATATATCTATCAGCATCTTTTGCTTTAGATCGGGCTCAGAGCATAAAAACCCCCTGTCCATTACGGACAGGGGGTTTGAGGTTATGACATATGCTGGTCTCTATAGAGTCTTTTATTTTCAATTCCATACGATTTTTGGACGATGTAAAGCGGCCTGTCTTTGGCTTCATCGTAGATTCTGCCGATATATTCGCCGATCACGCCCAAAATCAGAAGGACAATGCCGCTGAACAGGAGCTGGATCACAATAAGTGATGACCAGCCGGTAATCGTGCTGTCTGTGAATAGCTTCAGATACAGCACGATAAACATATACAGAAATCCAGCACCTGACATTAAAATCCCCGCATAGCTTGCCAGCTTCAGCGGTTTATGTGAAAATGTCGTGATGCCGTCCATTGACAGCTTCAGCATTTTCTTGAGCGGGTACTTTGTTTCTCCGGCAAGCCTTTCATCACGTACATACTCGACCGCTGTCTGTTTAAAGCCCACCCAGCTGACTAGCCCTCTGACAAATGGATTTTTTTCTTTTAATCTCTTCATTTCATCACAGACTTTTCTGTCCATGAGACGAAAATCCCCCGTATCAATCGGGATATCAATATCTGTCATACCGCTGAGAAGCCGGTAAAACATAGCCGCGGTTTGTTTTTTGAAAAAGGTTTCCCCTTTTCGTTTAGTCCGCACGGCGTACACGACCTCATAGCCTTCCTTCCACTTTTCAATCATATCTAAAATCAGTTCAGGAGGGTCCTGCAAATCGGCGTCAATGACGACGATTGCATTCCCCTGTGCATAATCCATACCCGCCGTAATGGCGATCTGGTGTCCAAAATTCCTTGAAAAATCAATAATTTTCACTCTCGGATCGATCAGGCTGTGCTCTCTTAAAATCTCAATACTGCGGTCTTTACTGCCATCGTTGACAAAAAGCAGCTCGTAGTTTTCCTTCGTTTGATCCATGACCTCTTTTAAGCGCTGATAGGTTTCATGAATGACAAGCTCTTCATTATACACAGGTACAACAATTGAATATTGAATATGTCTGCTCATGTTTTTGCCTCCTATTTATCAGCATGTAGTTCGTATAATGTTGCTGACTGATTCATTCCGCCAGGTCCGCCCATTTTGCCGTTTTCACCTGAAGCCTTGCTGCTTGATGTATCAGCCGAATCAGTATTTTCTGTTTTTTGATCAGAACTTGATTGCCATTTTTCTGATGCTACTTCTTTTCCATTTTTCTCAACCCATTCAACAATGTCATTGTTTCCGCCTCTTCCCATTCCAGAAGCCAAGAAGTATTTCACTTTTCCTTCTTTTACAAGTTTTTTGAATTGAGTCAGTGTGATCGCCGGGTCAGAACCGCTGTATCCGCCAATAGCCATGACAGCTTTTTTCGTTTTAATGATATATGGTGCCGCTGTGTTCGAATCGGTTGTGGCAAATAGGTATTCAGCTCCGGAGTTATTCTCCTCTAGATATTTGATCAGTTTTTCATTTACAGTCGCATCAGACATTCCCATGCCTTTTCCGCCCATTGATGCGAGCTGAGGGCCTGTTTCAGGCAGTGAGCTGTTGCCTCCGTACAGAAGTGGCGTACTTGCCCAATAAACTGGCATCACCAGCAATGCGAGGAGAGCTGCAAGTGAAACATAATAACTGAACGGTTTTTGGCGCTGTTTAAACAGCAGCAAAGCAATCGCTGACAATGCGCCGATAATACCTACACCGATGCTCCAGCCTGCACCGATTTGATCGTTGTAGTTTCTGAGAATAAACAATTCAAATCCAGTTGTCGCAATAATTGCTCCCGGCAAAAGCCATGCTTTCCAGCCTGTCTGATTGCGGTACAGATGAACAAGAGCGACCCACCCCGCACCGACAAGAGCCGCAATCGGCGGTGCCAGCATGATGAGATAATAATGATGGAAAAATTCTGCGACACTGAAGAATCCGGCAATCGGTACAAGCCACGCAACCCAGAACACCGTTTCCTTCTGCTCTACAGATAATCTTCTTCTTTCTCTTGCGCCAGCGATCAGTAAGCCTGCGATTCCAAATATCGCAAATGGCAGAAGCCAGCTGATTTGATCAGATAACTCTTGTTGGAAAAGCCGCAGTGGACCAGGTGTTCCCGTTCCAAACATCCCTGAACCTGATTGCATTTTCGAACCGGTTCCTGTACCGCCTTTCCCTCCGTCTCCGCCGGGTCCGCCTTGGCCGCCATCTCCGCCGCTTGGAGGGCCTCCTTGACCGCCGCTTGGCATTTGGCCATTGGATGGAGGCGCCGCCATATTGCCATTTGAGGATTTACCATCGCTTGATGAGCTGTTGCTTGATGACTGATTAGGCGGTGCTTGAGTGTTATCAGAAGAAGACATTTCTTTTGAAGCGTCTTTGTTTGGCGCACCCTGGCCGCCGCCTGAATTTTGGCCTGTCAGCCGCTGGATTCCGTTATAGCCGAAAGCCAATTCCAAAACAGAGTTGGTTTGGCTGCTTCCGATATAAGGCCGCTTGCTTGCAGGGATATTGTCAACAATGAGCGGCCACGATAACGAAACGGCTGCTAATACGGCTAACGCACTTACCAATGAAACGATTTTTTTCTTGATTGTGGCGTTTGCCGCAATCAGATAGAACAATAAGAAAGCCGGTAAAATCATGTAAGCCTGCAGCATTTTTGTATTAAAACCTACTCCAACAACGAAAAATGCTGCTAACAGCCAGATCAGCTTTCCTTTTCTGATCGCTTTAAAGAGAAGCCATGTAGCAAGCAATAAGAAAAATACCAGTAATGCATCAACATTGTTTGTACGTGCTACAGCTACAGCTATCGGCGTACATGCCATGATGAAAGAGGCAATTCTTGCTGCTGTCTTACCGAATGTCGGTTTTATTAACAGATACATTAAAAGGACAGAACCTACACCAGCAAGTGCCTGAGGCAGGATGACGCTCCAGCCGTGCATACCGAATATAAGTGCGCTGATGGTTTGTATCTGGAACGTAATGGGCGGTTTATCAACCGTTATAAACCCCGCCGCGTCGAATGAGGCATAGAAAAAATTATGAAAGCTTTGCATCATACTTGTGACTGCAGCGGTGTAATAAGGATTCACCGTATCATCATTCCAGATGTTATAGATATTTAAGAATGCAGATGCGAGCAAAATGAGGATGAGGAAAATATCCAGCTCGCGTTTTTTCTTTTCCACTTATTTTTCACTCCTTTTTGTCTAACTTGGGAATAGTGTAACAAGCAAATATGAATAAACTATTAATAAACAAAGACAATATTTTTGCCGAGGCCATTCCATACCAATCACCCATATTTGCAAAGGGTTTTAAGCCATTTCTCCCAATCAGCATCTGATATTTCCTCCCTAATAAGGCATGCTGTTTAGGTCAAAATTAATTATGGTAATAAAAAAAGCCCTCCGGCGGCGCCGGAAGGCAAATGAATCACAATTTATTGGATCGGTTTCAATTTCGCTTCAATTTCTGCTCTTCGATGCTCTAGATATGGCGGAAGAGCAATCGTTTGGCCAAGCTCATCAAGATTTTCATCTACCATAAAGCCCGGTCCGTCTGTTGATAACTCGAACAAAATGCCGTTCGGTTCTCTGAAATACAGCGCCTTGAAATAGTAGCGCTCAACTATGCCTGAATTGCTAAAGCCTTCGCGGCTGATGATCCGGTGCCACCCGGCAAGTTCTTCTTCATCTCTTACCCGAAATGCAACGTGGTGAACACTTCCTTTGCCTTGACGCTCGCGCGGAAGATCGTTTCTTTCTATTAAATGGATTTCCGTTGCAGCACCGCCTTCTCCTGATTCCAGAATAACGGCGGTTCCTTGCCCTTCGACTGGTTCACGGCTGATTTCTGTAAATCCAAGAATATTCGTCAATACGTGTAAGGTTGGTTCAGCATATGGCACAGTCAGTTCAACCGGCCCTAACCCGCGAAACGAAAATTCTTCCGGAATGCCGCTCTGTTTAACAGGCAGGCCATATCCTTTTCCTTCCTCATCAGCAGTCAGCACAAGTCGCTGCCCCTCATGATCTTGAAATGCCAATATGTCACGTCCGGCTCTTTTGGAGATGCCGCTGTGCGTTACTTGCTGCTCTTCAAAACGTTCTTTCCAGTAATGCAGGGCTTCTGTGCCTGGAACGCGCAATCCAATAGAAGAAATACTGTTTGTTCCCGCATGAAACGGTGCAATGCGGGGAATCTCGAAAAACGTCAGCTCAGTTCCCGGGTTTGCCACTTCATCTCCGTAGAACAGATGGTACATTGTCGGTTCATCCTGATTGACGGATTTTTTCACGAGTTTTAATCCTAATACTTTCTTATAGAAATCCAAGTTTTTTTGTGCGTCGGCCGTTAATGCCGATACGTGGTGAATGCCGTTAACTTTCATATGTGTCCCTCCAGGTTATTTTATCTCGATTTCGAGATATCATATCATAATTGTATATTTATTGTTCTAATAACAAGGTATTTTATTCGCATGAGAAAGTCAACATATCAGCTTCACCGAAGGTTCGTTCATTTTCTGAATTCTCACCTCCCCTCCGTACCGGCTAAAATCCTAATACAGAAAACACGAACTTTGCAAATAAAAATCATGAAGTTTATTCGTTTATAGATTGTTAAAACAGGCGTTTTTACAGTTTTATTTGCTGTACACAAAGCAAATTTCGAAAATCAGAAAATTTATTTTATTTCACTTTTCTAAAATAGGGTTTACAATATGAAAAAATAGATTCTTCAACATGAAGCTTCAACATCATAGGAGGTTAAGGACATGCATACTGAAGACAACGGTTTGAAAAAAGAGATAGGCCTCTTGTTTGCCCTTACTCTTGTCATCGGAACCATTATCGGTTCTGGTGTTTTTATGAAGCCCGGCGCTGTGCTTGCTTATTCAGGTGATTCAAAAATGGCGCTTTTCGCCTGGCTGTTAGGCGGTATTTTAACACTGGCGGGCGGTTTGACAATCGCGGAAATCGGAACGCAGATTCCAAAAACCGGCGGGCTTTATACGTACCTTGAAGAAGTGTACGGCGAGTTTTGGGGATTTTTGTGCGGCTGGGTGCAGATTATCATTTACGGCCCGGCGATTATTGGCGCGCTGGGTTTATATTTTGGATCTTTAATGGCGAATCTTTTCGGCTGGGGATCTGGACTATCAAAAGTCATTGGAATTATAGCAGTTCTCTTTTTATGCGTCATTAATATTATCGGTACAAAATACGGCGGTTTTGTCCAAACGCTGACAACGATCGGAAAACTGATTCCGATTGCCTGCATCATCATCTTTGGCCTTTGGAAAGGCGATCAGCACATCTTCACAGCAGTAAACGAAAGCATTTCTGATATGAACTTCGGGGCGGCTATTTTAGCTACGTTGTTTGCTTATGACGGATGGATTCTCCTTGCCGCTCTCGGCGGAGAAATGAAAAATCCCGAAAAGCTGCTGCCACGCGCTATGACGGGCGGATTATTAATTGTAACGGCGATCTATATTTTCATTAATTTTGCATTGCTTCACATCCTGTCAGCGAACGAAATTGTCACGCTTGGTGAAAATGCGACAAGCACCGCTGCAACCATGCTGTTCGGTTCAATTGGCGGAAAGCTGATCAGTGTAGGGATTATCGTCAGCATCTTTGGGTGCTTAAATGGAAAGGTGCTTTCTTTCCCGCGTGTTTCATTTGCAATGGCGGAACGCAAACAGCTTCCATTTGCTGAAAAACTGTCACATGTACACCCGTCGTTCCGCACACCATGGATTGCGATTTCTTTTCAAATTGCTTTAGCTTTGATTATGATGCTGATCAGCAACCCTAATAAGCTCTCAGAAATCTCCATTTTCATGATCTACATTTTTTATGTGATGGCCTTTTTTGCAGTGTTTATTCTCCGCAAGCGAGCAAAGGGAGAAAAGCGCGCCTACAGTGTTCCGCTTTATCCATTTATGCCAATTCTGGCAATCGCGGGCTCCTTCTTTGTGCTAGGCAGCACACTCATTACAGATACAATGAGCTGCGGATTATCCATCCTCATCGGCCTTGCCGGACTGCCTGTTTATTACGGGATGAAAAAACGAAAAGCAAGCTGATAAAACGGTTCCCTTGTTTAGGGAACCGTTTTTTGGTGAAACAGAAGATAAAAGTTGACAGGAAAAACACAACTTTTGATATACTTTTTACGTTAAGCAGAAAGTTTTTGCAAACTTGGGTCGTTTTTTTAAAGCGAAGTAGGTCAAAATAAGGAGACACGATTTATCAAAAAAGTCAAGATACGTTTTTTTCGACTTTACCTGTTTTTTTTCGACAAAAGGCTATATAATAATTTGATGTGTGCATTGTTCATTCAAACTATGGAGGGTTTTTAATGATAAGAAGAAAAAAAGATAAGTTCTCACTCCTTTTAACAGAAATTGCAAAGAACATAGACGAAACTGCAGAATATTTTGTGAATTTTAAGGTCACTAACCAAACGACTCTTAAAGAATTTGCAGATACGTTAAAGGAATATGAAACAAAAGGTGACAATCATGTTCATGTCATGATTAAAGAGCTTAACAAAGCGTTCATCACTCCTATTGAGCGCGAAGATATCCTTCAGCTGACAAACAGCTTGGATGATGTGCTTGACGGAATCGAACATTTCTCTGCCATGATGGAGATTTTCTCAATTACTTCATCAGACGAGCATATTGATAAATTCAGCGGATATATCAGAGAATGTGCGAAAGAGATTTTGATTACGATCGAGCTGCTGGCAGAAAATCGCTTAAAGGATATTCAGCCTCACGCAATCAAAATTAAAGAGTATGAGCACAGTTGTGACAACTTGCACAGAAAATCATTAAAGAATCTTTTCGGAAATGAAACAGATCCAATCAAAGTCATTCAATATCGTGAAATATACGAAACGCTTGAAGAAATCGCCGACTCTTGTCAAAGTGTTGCCAATAATCTTGAAACCATCATTATGAAAAACGCGTAACGAGGGGTAAAAATGGATATTCTATTAATATTAACGATACTAATAGTCATTTGTGCTCTGGCGTTTGATTTCATCAACGGGTTTCATGATACGGCAAACGCAATTGCGACTTCGGTATCAACAAAAGCGTTAAAACCACGCCATGCCATTATATTGGCTGCTGTGATGAACTTTGTCGGAGCAATGACGTTTACAGGTGTTGCCAAAACCATTACGAAAGACATCGTAGATCCTTATACGCTGGAAAATGGCTCTGTTGTCATTTTGGCTGCGCTACTCGCTGCAATTGCCTGGAACCTTATCACATGGTACTACGGTATCCCAAGCAGCTCATCCCATGCCATCATCGGCGCTATTGCCGGTGCAGCCATTGCGGCAGCCGGATTTGCAGCGTTAAACTATAAGGGCTTCATTAAAATCATTGAAGCACTGATTCTATCACCAATTATTGCCTTTGTCCTTGGTTTTATTCTTTATAGCATCGTTAAGCTGATTTTCAAAGACAGCAACTTGGCGAAAACGAATAAGCAATTCCGCAGAGTGCAGATTGTAACAGCTGCCCTGCAATCGTATACACACGGAACAAACGATGCGCAAAAAGCAATGGGAATTATCACAATGGCTCTCATCACAGCGAATTTACATACTTCTGCTAATGATATTCCTACCTGGGTGCAATTCGCCTGCGCGACAGCCATGGGTCTCGGAACATCAATCGGCGGCTGGAAAATCATCAAAACCGTTGGCGGAAAGATCATGAAAATCCGTCCGGTAAACGGTGTTTCCGCTGACTTAACCGGAGCAGCCATTATTTTCGGCGCCACGTTTATTCATTTGCCGGTCAGTACAACCCACGTCATTTCTTCATCAATTCTTGGCGTCGGTGCGTCCCACCGCGTAAAAGGCGTAAACTGGGGTACGGCCAAGCGAATGCTCATTACATGGGTCATCACGCTTCCGATTTCAGCGACACTTGGTGCCATCGCCTACTTTATTTTAAATATGATATTTTAATGTCACACCGCTTCTGTCAAAGGAGCGGTTTTTTTGATGGAACAGGAAAACCATCCGGATCTCTCGAATACAATAAGCAGAACCTATTTCAGATGTGAGGGATTCGAATATGGTTTTATTCTTTCAGATCATGGTCTGGTGCATCGTGGCCGGACTGGGGTTATACGTGTATGCCACGTGGCGTTTCGAAGCGAAGGTCAAAGAAAAAATGTCCGCCATTCGGAAAACTTGGTATTTGCTGTTTGTTCTGGGCGCTATGGTATACTGGACATATGAGCCCACTTCCCTATTTACCCACTGGGAACGGTATCTCATTGTCGCAGTCAGTTTTGCTTTGATTGATGCTTTTATCTTCTTAAGTGCATATGTCAAAAAACTGGCCGGCAGCGAGCTTGAAACAGACACAAGAGAAATTCTTGAAGAAAACAACGAAATGCTCCACATGTATCTCAATCGGCTGAAAACATACCAATACCTATTGAAAAACGAACCGATCCATGTTTATTATGGAAGTATAGATGCTTATGCTGAAGGTATTGATAAGCTGCTGAAAACCTATGCTGATAAAATGAACTTAACGGCTTCTCTTTGCCACTATTCGACACAGGCTGATAAAGACCGGTTAACCGAGCATATGGATGATCCGGCAGATGTACAAACACGGCTCGATCGAAAGGATGTTTATTACGACCAATACGGAAAAGTGGTTCTCATCCCTTTTACCATCGAGACACAGAACTATGTCATCAAGCTGACGTCTGACAGCATTGTCACGGAATTTGATTATTTGCTATTTACGTCATTAACGAGCATATATGATTTGGTGCTGCCAATTGAGGAGGAAGGTGAAGGATAATGGAACGTGCGTTTCAAAACAGATGCGAGCCCAGAGCGGCGAAGCCGTTTAAAATCCTGAAAAAACGTTCAACCACCAGTGTCGCAAGCTATCAAGTCAGTCCGCATACAGCAAGAATCTTCAAAGAAAACGAACGGCTGATTGACGAGTATAAACGAAAAAAAGCATGATCACACTAAAAGGACAAGGGAAAACAGCTCTTGTCCTTATTCCTTTTCTTAAAGGGTGACATATAATAAATACAAACAGAGGATAATGTCAGGTGATACAGTGAAAAAATTGGTGAGGCGTGTGAAGTTTGTTGATTACGGAAGGTTTGGGCTTTCCGGGTACTCGCTTCGGGTGAGGGAGCGCAGTGCTGGAATTATAAAAAAGTTGAAGAAGAAAAAATAAATCCCGGAGCGGCTCCGGGATTTTTATGGTCTTTGATCAGCTTAATTGCGCTGCGATCTTCTCTTTCGTCGCAGGCCCGTAGATACCGTCAGCAGTTAGACCGTTAACAGACTGAAAACGGGCAACTGCGTCAGCTGTTTTCGGTCCGTAAACGCCGTCAATTCCGTTGTTAACAGCGCCTTTATCAGGGTAAAAATACAGAGCCGCAAGTGCTCGTTGCACCTGAAAGACGTGTTCTCCTGATGTATAAGGTGTTGTCAATTGAATGATACCATCAGGGAGCGGATAGAGCTCGGGTTTTTCAGCAGCCGATGGAGCACTTACAATTAATACTTGACCAACGCGAATAAGATTCGGGTCTTCGATATTGTTCCACTCTTGCAGCTGAGCAACCGTAACACCAAATGCTCTCGCTATAGATGTAAGTGTGTCGCCCTGTTTCACGACGTAAGTTTGGCTGCCGCCTCCCCCAATTCCTGCTTTGAACGAATCCCACGTATCTAACAATTTTCGCGGACATTCCTTCCCTGACCAATACTTATGAGGGACGACATTGGCGAGACTGATATTATGTTCAGCCATTAATGTTTTGATGAGCCACTGGGCATTTGCTGTTGCTTTTGCAAAATCGCCATCGGCATTTTCGCAAATTTCAATTCCAATAGAAGCCCGGTTGCCGCTGCCATTTCCGTCTCCCGCATGCCAGCCGTTTTCATTTAAAGGCAGATGCTGATAAATTTCTGTATCATCAACTGTAAAATGCCAGCTTGTCGTCGTATCAGGATTTTTCAAATAGCGGGCATGCGCTGCAGCATCTGCTCCTACTGCGGTATTCGCTGTATTGTGCACCGTAATGTAAAGCGGCGTCATTGCGTAGCCTGGACGGTTATTTGCGCCAACCGGAATAAAGTCTTGAATAATGTTAACCATTTTCATCTCTCCTTATTTCGTCAGATTATTGTCCCTTAACAAGTCGCGCTGTTTTTTCCCTTTTTCTGTTACATAGTTGTTTTTAAACCAAGCGGCAAGTGTCGTTCCAATTGTAAATGTGATGGAACCGGCTGAATAAAGAGCGTCAGCGAGCTGATTGACCTGCTCCTCCTGAATGTCCAATGGTGATTTGCCGAGCATCAGCATGGTCTGGTTGATTAAAGCAATTAAAAGAAGCACCGTCCTGATGACCGTGCCCTTGTCAAACGTGTTCATGAAAATCCCCCTTTAATGCTGCAGCAGGCTGTACATAATGGCGATGGCTCCGCCAATGATGCCTGTAGACACTGCCGTAATGATGGCACCTGTGATGGTGCGTTTAATCCACGTGGTGTTTTCTTCAATTTTGTTTAATTTTTCGTTCAGCGTCATGATTTGCTGGTCTTGCCGGTCAGACACGCGTTCTAATGCGGAAACCCTCTGCTCAAGTGCTTTGTGCTCGCCTTTTATGTCTGCTAAGTCCTGCTGAAACACATTCACATCTGCCTCTTGCTGCATTATTCACTCCTCCTTCACATGCAGATCACCTCCCTTCCGAGGGCCGAGACTGTTATGAAACCGCGGTCCCTTTTACCGAAAGAGTACCGCCGGTGATACTGATAATCTCCATGATGATCTCCTTAAACCCTTTAATATCAAAGGCCCATGCCTCAGCTTTTCCTAATGTACTGGAGGCAGTGGTAACATCATCAGTTTTCACGCCTCTGATCGGCAGTTTCTGTCCTGACACCGATTTGCCCCAAAATTTGACTTCGCTCATTTCTGCTGTGCCGTAGACTTCAACGAGTAAATGCGCGGCACCGTCAACAGGTAAAGCAGCCCCCTCGCCGGCGGACTCTGCATTTTCATGAAAGACAAAGTCAAATGTTTTGCGAGCCTCGACTTTCAGCCGTCCATCGTGTGTTTGATTCTCCGCAAAGTCAATCTGTAAAGGCATTTTTCCATTGACACGCACATCCATCTCACCCGCACCGACTGATTGGTATAATACAAACTCAGATTGCTGAAGATTCCCGTTCACATAGCGGAAACGGTAATAGCGTTTAGAAAGATATACCCAGTCCGTCGCTGTCAGGACACCTGCTGCGACATTAACTGCTGCTGTCGTTGTCCAAACATTGTTATTGTCACTTTCTTCTATAAAGAGCGTACCTTCACGATCTGCATACGCCCAGCCCTTCACTTTCGAAATCAGAACTGCGCCAAGCCTGTCCTGCCCGAGCTGACTGTATGCCTCAGTAGCCTTTAAAGCAGCATTTGTTAAAATCTCCGCTACGCCTGACAAATTCGAAACAGGTGTCACAAAATCATTTTTCCCTCCTCGATAGGGCTTTACAGCGCCGGCTTTTCCAGCCTTATCGAGAGGAAATTCATATTGATACTTCACCATCTTCATCCTCCTTTGATCTAAAAACAGGCAAAATAAAAAAGCCTTACATGGCTTTACCGGTAATTTCTTTATACTGGTCAGCTGTGATCAGCTTTTTGTTCACACCCTCTGCCAGATCCTCAATTGAACAGTCTTTATATGCTAATGCTTGTTTTACCATATCTGCTGTCGCCCACTCATAATAAAGGGCTAGCACCCAATAATTCATTCGGCAAGATCTCCTTTCAAGGAAAGTAATGATAGCTTTATATCCGCCAGCTCGCTTCCCAAAGTTTTGTTCAGCTCTTCAAGCTGCTTGCGTGCCAGCTTTTCTTGTGACAATTCTTGAGCGAGAAGCTCCACCTGATCAGGCGGCTCGTACGGCGGGTTTTTTTGCAGCTCTTCCCACCAGGTTTCGAGTTCTTTTTGTGTTGGGATTGGGGCGCGCAGGTTCCATTCAGCTATATAAGACCCTTCCCCATCATTCTGAACGATAAAATCTTTTGTTGGATCTGCATTGGGGTATTTATACATGATTGCTTCTGCGATCATCGTTTTTCCTCCTATACTTATACTGTAGGATAGTTAAGCCCTCCAAGTTCTTGAATGTCTATATAGTTGTATGCCTCGTTATAATCGGATACACCTCTTCTATCATCACCGCTATAATTGCAATAGCAATAGATTTCTATATAATCACCTTTGTTCATAGGAACGGTTACAGTACCATTTAAGTCAAGGTTCATTTCACTTTCCTTATCATTAAAGTCCCCCCTCAAATGGTCAATTGGTTTATACAATGATCCATTTAGATAGAGTTTCAGATGAAAATTGATGTAAGCCGGTGTATTTATCATATACAGCCCCACTCCTACTAAAAACATTCCATCATTAGGAGCAACGAATCTACTATTTTTTGTATCAAATGCATTGTGACTATCTTTTCTTTTGCGGTTAAATTGAATTTTTGTGTGGGCTTTTTTATCCAAATACTGTATGCCTGTAGTTCCTATATTTGCATGAGCAAATCCAGAAATTTTATGCCAAGCTGTCCAGCCTGACCCACTCCACCAATGCCTTATCCATGTACCAGTACTATCAATGTAACTGCCAGATTCATTTCCAGTGCCATAAAAATATTGAACAAATCTAAAATCACTGTGTTTCTCATTTTTCACGAAGCCGTAACGAAGCGGGTAACCGGTATTATTTCCTTGACCAATATCTATTAAAGTTAATCCCTGAGGATACTCATCCCCTCCAGTTCTAGCATCTGTTATTGCATCAGAGCCTGAAAGTTTGGTTAATTTTTGATTTGTATAATTTGTATCTACATAGGTTTTAGCATCAGCTAAAGCTTTGTCTGCTTTTGCCTGTGCTCCTTGTGAATTTTCAATCTCCATCCACGGAGTCCATTCTTCTGAATCTTGCTTTTTATTTCGGATAAATTTTCTTCTATTGTCTGGAATAGAAGCTGTTTCTCCCGAATAAGTAGTAAATTCTTGATACGGATAGGTACCAACATTATATACAAGCAAATACCCATTTCTATTAATAGGAGCATTTAATTCAGTCGTAGAAGAATAAATATAATAAAATCCTGTTTTAATTATATTATTTAAATCTTCATTGTAGAATTTTCCCAACGTTCCATCATCTTGAGTCAATTTGAAAATCTGACTGTTATTCCACTTAGTTTTATCGTTCTGCGTGACATGGATTTCCGTGTTATTAGCATGACTGTCCGTATAAAGCTTTGCTGTATTTAAAACAGTTTCTAGTTCATCTGATGAAGGGATCGTAATAAACTCAGTCCAGCCTGTGCTATCATACCAGTGACGAATAAATATTTTCTTTTGACCTGCGTTTCCGGCATAAAAGAAAAACTGTGCAAATCGATATATGCTCGATTTTATATTCAGCACTTCACCAAATTCATAGGGATAACCTGTAGACCCTTGGAGAATACTGACGGTGGTAATACCGATTGGATAATTGTTACCTGAATATGCTGCATCTTGATACAGTGACTCATCAGCAATTTTATTGATATTTTCACTTTTTAATTCTTCTGAAGTAATCAGCCGCTTCCATCCTCTGAACTCACCGTCAGTATGAACCATTCCGATCCACATGGTCACTTCATAGCTTTGGTAAGCAACAATTGTTTTTCTGCTGCTCTCCCCCTCTATGACATCATAGTTATACCAAGCATTATCTCCTTCAACTGGGTTGTTTACTATATTTTTACCTAATGCATAATAAAAACCGGTTGATAATGATAGAATATCTGTCCCATCAGGTACCCTATTTCTTCTACCATTATCTTTGGTCAATTTTTTGAGTTGAGCACCATTCCATTTCACACGTTCATCATTAGTGATATGAATGTTGCTATTACCAATATGTTTGTCTATATAATTTTTAGCATTTTCCTCAGCCTGTTCAGACTTACTCTTAGATCCTGCTTCTGTCTCGAATGATACCCATTCGGACCACACTCCGCTCGTTAATGTTTTTCTCCAAATTCCCCCATCATTTGTCATAGCAATCGCTTCCCCGTCGTTTTCGGAAAAGTATAAATAAATGCCTTTCGTTGATTGTGGAGGTGTATTCACTCCTGTATTTTCTGTGTGAAAAGTAAATGACTTCCTTTGCTCAGCAGCTGCTTTGTTAAAATCTTGTCCATTGTCTATGTTGATAAAGACTGAGCCATCATCTTTTGTAATCTTCGATAACTGACCCCCATTCCATTTCTCTCGCTCTTCCTCTGTAACATGCCGCACCTGATCTTGCTCATGCTTGTCAAAATCCTTCTTCGCCGCCTGCTGCACATTATCCACATTCCCCAGCCCGATTTGCGCCTTTGTTGTGTTGTGGGGGTTGTTCATGTCGTTTTTGTGGGCAGCCAGGTCGGTGTGGGCGTCTTTTATTCCTTTTTCCCAGCGGTTGACGTCATCTTCGTTGATGGGGTCGTCCGGAAGCCAGTCTGTTTTTTCTTCGTATGCCATGTTTACACCACCTCAAAAGTAAATCTGAAATCGAGTGTTCTGTTTTCGCTGACGTCCAGGTCAGTCTTTCTCTCTGTGATCACATTGCCCAGCTCGTCAAAAATTTGTACCGTTTCGATATGCTTGATGTCTTCCTCACGTTTTGTCAGAACGGTGACGGTCGCACCGTCAATGGCGAGCTCTACTATTTCTGTTTTTTGGCCGTTGAGCAGCACGTGATCGATTCTGCTTTTTAGATCAGCCGCTGTGCGTTCTCTGTATATGGTTGAAATCAAGTTAAAACCACCTCATTGTTGTTAAGAGTGACAGAATAACCGACCTTGAGTTCACTGGCCGTTCGGTATCTGCGATGATTCAGGATGACTGTGTCTTTGATTTGCAGCGTCTCGTTCAATCCGCCTCTGAGCGTATACGCCAAATGAGCGGGCTTCATGTTTTCTATCGCTTCGATCAGCTCACTCATGTGCTGGAGGTCATCAACATTGATATCGACGTTAAATCGGTATTCGCCGGGAAGCAGGCGGACCTGTGCAGACGGGTTTTTCAAGAAACGGTTTACCGCCTGCTCAATGGCCCTGTATGTGATTGGCGGGATGTTCGACATTTTGGAAATGAGCCGCAATCGTCTGATCTCATCTGTGTCGCCTGATTCACGCGGTACGTTTAAAATCTTTTCCCAGCGGCTGAGCCCCCATGTCGCCGTCGGTACGAATAACTGATCCGTCAGATCAAATATGCTGTTATTCTGTTTATCAAACTCAGGCGCTTCCGCTTTCAGCAGCTCGGCCATTTCTTTAAGGCTGGTGAGAAACGGCGGCAGATAAGCTGTCATGTCATCTTGTTTGCTCAATAATCTTCACCTGCCCAAGCTTAGGAATTTCCACGTTGCTCAGCACCAGATTTTCAGACGTGCCGTTGATTTGAATATTGGAGTAGTCACTGACTGATGGTGAATTATAGACGATATTGTTAATTTGAGAAAGGCGGATGACGTTATCTTCAAACGCCATTTTCTTAAAGAGATTTAAAACGCCTTCCTCAATTTCTGACTTCACTTCATCAATTGAGTGATTGATCTCAGGCAGCACTTCGGCAGAAATCTCAACTTCTTTCCAGACCGCGCTTTCCACTGTGACAACGGCTCCGATTGGTGCCTGTCCCTCTCCCTGTCCTGGTTCAGGGTCGATATAATCTTTCACTTTTTGAATTAAAACTTGAGAAGCGGGCTCAAGATTCGCATTGGTGACGACAATTTTGACCGTGCCTTCCCCGTTCCAAAGCGGGAAGATCTTTGCCTTTCCCACACCGTCCACTTCCTCAGCCCACTCTTTATAATGCATTTTATTGGCACTGACGGCCTCACGCCGAACCCTTGTAAAATACCGTTCTCGCAAGCTGTCATCTCCCTCTTCCTCGCGTCCCGGAATCAGGATTTCTTGGACTATGGCCGTTTCTAAACCGGGAATGGTATCCAATGACAGTAAATTGCGTCCGGTCAGATTGGCGTTTCCCGCTTCACCAGGTGTTTCACAGATGAGCGTCCCGTCTGCCGTATATTGAAAATAAAGATTATCCACGTAAAAGCGGGAGCCGACAGGAATAGTAACTCCAGATGTAAACTCTCCCGCTCTGACCGCCTTTGTCGCGGCTGTCCGTTCAATTCCCGCTTCCGCTGCACGCCTGTCTAAAAATTCGCCTTGTGCGGTATCAGAAAAAACGAGCTCAAGCACAGTATCCAGCCATATATAAGACTTCGCAAGCTCGGCCGCCGCCGGGGCTAACGCATTATAAATGACGCTGCCTTCTCTTGTGTCAATATCTGCGGAAATGCTGTTCAGCATACGCTCCATAATCGCTTCAAAAGTCTGATCTTCAAACATCTTCGCCAATCACCTCCTCAATCTCAAGCGTTCCTTCATCCGTCTCCACCACGAAGGACACATGAAACGCGTCGCCTTGTTTTTCAATCTCAAAATCTGTTACAGCCGATATCCGGTCATCATAAACCAGCGCCTCTTCTATCAGTCTCGGAATCTCCATCTTTTTATACGCATCAGTCGTCTCATGATCTGTCAGCACGTCCTGAAGCTCGTTTCCGACATTATGGCTGTATATGGAATATGCATAGCGTTCTGTCTGTAAGGCGATATACACGAACTGCCTGATCGCTTCAAGCCCGGTAATCAGCTCATTCGTAATTCTTCCGTTTTCAAAATCTATTTTGTACGTTTGCGAGGTTTCAATGACTTCGCTCTCAACTTCAATATCTTCAAACTCCACTTCTGGTGTCAGGGCCATGTTGCCCACTCCTTTTACATGCTAAATAAAAACCCCTTCGTACTGAAGCGGTTTGTCTATACCTTATCTAAAATAAAAAACGATTGCCCGCCAGTCAGAGCCGCGGTCATGAGGCGATCCCCCGGCTCGAGTGCATCGTCTCCTCCGGACTGCATTCGTTTTGGGATAATGATGGCGTCTTCCGGTATGATCAGTTTGCTGTTTTCTTTTAATTTGATTTCCACAGGAGAAACCGAAACGACTTCAGCCGGGAGCAGTTCTACCGGAGACTCAGCGTCAACTGCGCCGACTGCCAAATGTTTTATAGCCTCACTTAATCTCATCAGGAAACTCCTTCCGGCATCGTATTCTTTTCGACAACATCGATCGTCATCGTATGTTTCGTTCCTTTAAATTCATGCCGGTCCGTATCTACCCAATAGGTTTTCTTGATGCCGGCCTCCGGAATCGAAATATAGACAGGCAAGCCGCTCTGCACTTCCGGGATGCCCACTGCCTGAATATTTTTCAGTTCTTTTTTCACGCCCTTTTTTTCAGCAAGGCGTACATCTGCCCGCTGCTGAAGCTGTGCCTGGTTGATGTCATCTGTGACCGTTTCCGTATATTGAAGCACACCGTATTTATTTAAGCCTGAACTGTCCTTGGCAGAGGCTTTATATGTCTTATTGTCCTTCTGCCGGCGAAGCACCACCCGAGTAGCAGTGTCGTTTATAGAAGTGCTGTATTGGTAGCCCGTGATATTGACGCCCGTTTCAAGCACCCATACCTCTGACGGATCTGGCCAAGCGCGCAGGCCGAGCTTTCCTTTTTCCGAATACAGCTGGTAATGTCGTCCTGTCTGGCTTTTCGTCTGTTTCAGCGCTTTTAATATGATGTCATACAATGTCGTATCATTTTTAATGACAAGACTTTTGATCGTATGGCCTGTGTTTGCGATCGAGGTTGTCGGTATCTGGAAGTCACTCGCAATCCTTCTGATGATCTGGTCGGCCCGCTGATTGGAAAACACGTACATATCCTGGTTTTTGACCAGGTACTGCAGCATGTCATAAGCGCTGAAGGCAAGCGTATGCTCGTCCGGGGTTCTTGCAAAAACAATGCCCCGAAACAGCTCTTTTCCCTTCCATTTAAACAAGACCGTATCTCCTTCTGAGACACTGTAATACGTCTGGTCGCCCTGCTTGGTGACGATGGTTGCTTCAATGGAACGCGGCGCCTGATAACGATGGCCTTCAAGCGATACGCTTTCTGCAACCAGCTCAAGCCACTCTGTGTCTTTAATGACGAACAGTTCTATCATCATACATCACCTGTTTCATTGCGGTATCTTTAATTTTTGGCCGGGAAAAATCCAGTGGCCCGGCTGCCTGATGTTCCGTTTGCTTCGTTTGATCATTGCTGTTTTATTGGCGTTCCAAATTTTGCGCCATTGGGTGCTGTTCCCGTAAAATCTGCCTGCAATGTCCCATAGCGTGTCTCCCTTTTTCACTGTGTACGTCTTCGGCGCAGCCTTCGACGGACGTTTTGCCTTTGTTTTTTTCTTCTGCTTGATTTTCCGCGGGGAAGCGGTTTTGTATTCTTTTAATACAATATCAAAATCCCGATCTCCTATTTCATTGTCTCCCTCACTATATTTAAGGCTTTCAATACTGCATGTCATATTGATTTTTGTTCCCGTAATTAAAAATTGAACAGGCTTTTTTGCCTTCATCCATTTTTCAATTTTCGCAATGGCATTTTCCGGAGACGGGAGATTTTGATATTCAGCTATCGGCGTATACTTTTTTGGAAAAAAAGAAGAAAATGAAATTTCTTTTGCTCCGGGTTCTTCAATAAACGTTAGTTCACCCAATCCCGTTATCTTTACTGAGTCATTTTGTACACTATTCGCTATATCAATCGCTTCAGGAAGAACAGGGAATCGCAGCTTTTCTTTCCCCTGTGATATCCAAAATTCATAGATAGACTTAGTCAAAAGCCACGACCCCCTTTGTTCCGGTGTTAATGTCATTTTGTAATTCATCAAGTAATGCCTGCTTGATTTTCGCAACCAGGCCATCAGCATCCTGTCCATTATGGAAATGCTGATCGCCGTTAAACTCAATCTTTATTTCTTTCGTTCCGGCTGTTTGTATCGTTTGCCGTGTACCGGATGTAACTGCTGAAACTTGTCCTGAAGAAAGCTCAGACTGCTGGGATTGAGACGGATCTGTCACTTCCATACCAAGAGCTTGCGCAGCTCTCTGAAGGAGGTAGCGGCCGCGGATGCCTCGCTCCTCCGGAATGATCCATTCCCGCTTGTTTCCTTCTCCGACACGGGCAATTTGTTCTTTTGTAATCAGCCCGCCGTTTGCGTAACCGACATACGGTCCGCCATGATTCAGGCTTTTAATACCCGGCACATTGTTGATTGATCCATATCTGCTTTTAATGTAGCCGATCGCAGCAGCTGCGTTGTGAATCGGGTTTTTAATGTTACCCATACCCGGTGCTTTATGGTCATTAAAAGTGCTTGGGATCGTCTGCATCAGCCCTTGTGACGGATGCCCCGCTTTTGCGTTGCTGTCCCACAGGTTGATTGCGTTCGGATTGCCTCCGGATTCATGCTGCGCAATCGTCAAGAGACCCGGAAGCCAGCTCATTGGTGTCTTGGTGGCCATGAGAGCGGCCATAATCCACTGTTTTACGTTCCCGCCCATGGCTCCCATTCCGGAATAGGCAGCCGCCAGTGATCCGGCTTGTTTTTCAGCATATTTCTTTACATCTACTGAGCCAAGGCCTTTGACAACACCAATTGAAGCAAAACGCCCCAAGCTCATCATGACACGGGAAGGTGAATGGATATCTAATTCCTCACGGAAAGCCTGCTCCACTCTCTTGGCCATATCCTTTGCCGCTTGTTTTACTTCACTGGATTTAGAATTCATGCCTGTCACAAAGTTTCCGATCATGCCTGAACCCCAGCTGTTCGATGTGTCTTTTGAACGCAGGAACGGTTTGTCAACATGTGTACTCACATACTGTGCAGTCCCTGTTTGGGTTGAGTTTTGTCCTTGCGCAAAGCCTTTGACCGTTCCTGTGCCCCATGAAGACGATTTGTTCACAGTGGCTTGGTACGGCGTTTTAACTTTTGATTGCAAAAAGCCGTCCGTTCCGGTTGCAGTGCCGTTTTGACCCTTGGCATACCCGCTTACCATTTGTTTACCGTAATTTGGTGAAGCAGAAATCATTTGTGTAAATGGCGTATTGATGTTTTTCTTTTTCCAGTCTTCCATTTTGACCGGCTGATCGCTGATGCCTTTACCAAAGCCTTCTGAAAATTGCTGTCCGAGTGTGGACGCTTGGCCTGTAAGATTTGCAGTGTTCATTGCTGGGGAGGCTGAGCCTGATAGAGGACTGACAGCTGCTCCTCCTGAAACAGATGCTGGACTTCCGCCAGAAGACGAAGCTGCTCCCATGTCGTCTACAACTTGCATACCCAGCTTAGACGCCGCTTGTGAAAGAAGCATCTTCCCCCGGCCTCGGTTGTTATCAACCGGGATAACGAATTCCTTGCCGGCTTCACCGATCCACGAGATGGTTGGTTTGGTGATGTAGCCGCCTGTGGCATTTTTATCCGGATCCTTACCTTTATTCGGATCACCGCCGCCGGTTACAAAATTAATTACTTTACTAGCTACGCCGCCAGCTTTATCCCAGATTTGCTTCACCCAGCCGAACGCTTTAGAAAAAGCATCTGAAATCGCTTCTCCCACCTTTGTAAGAGGTTCTTGAATATTCTTTTTAAACCAGCCGCTCAGGCCTTTCCAAATGTTCTTAACGGTGTCTATCGCTTTTTTGAAAGCATCTGAGATTCCCTTACCTACATCTGAGACTGTATTTTTGACCGGGTTCCAAACTGTATCCATGAACCATCCCGATACCGTACTGAAAACACTCTTAATCTTATTCCAAGCACCGGTCATTTTATCCCAGATTGTAGTTGCCGCTCCTATTACAGCTGATTTGACTGGCCCCCACACATTACTCATAAACCATGAAGCAACTGTACTGAACACATTTTTAATTGTCGTCCATGCATTTACGATTTTAGACCATATTGCTGTTGCTACACCCACAACTGCTGATGAAACCGGCGTCCAGACATTGTCCATAAACCATGTTGATACAGTACTGAATATCGTTTGGATCGTTGTCCAAGCATTCACGATGTTGGACCATATGCTTGTTGCTACACCCACAACTGCGGTTGACACTGGCGTCCAGACATTATCCATAAACCATGTTGATACAGTTCCCCAAGTATCCTGAATGGCTGACCAGGCATTTTGCGCACCCTCTGTAATGCTGTTCCATGTATCTTCTAGAGCGCCGGCATCAATTGCCTTACCTAAACTTTCACCGCCGAAAGTACCGGCAATTCCTCCTACAACACCGCCAATAGCAGTCCCGACTCCCGGCACAACGCTTCCAATAGCCGCTCCTGCAGCGGCTCCTGCTAAACCTCCGCCGGCTGAACCTACTTTTTCACCAGCATTATTCTTATTGATACCGGCTAAGTCAGTAAGGGACAGTATTTCGCCTAATCCCGGTATTCCTTTTGCAGCTCCTTTTAAGCCCTTTAGTCCGCCTTTTAAGCCTTTTGATTCACCCAATGTTTTCAGAAGGCCTGAAAAACCTTTGCCTGCTGCTCCTTTAGCAGATTTAGGTGTATTCACAGGATTTGTTTTATTCCCTTTTGTTGATGAACCGTTTCTATTTTTGACTTTTTTGCTTTTGCCTGTACTGATTCCGGCACAGCAGCAACCACAAGCCCCGCCCCATTTGCCGCCTGACTTTTTCGATTTTGAACCTGAAGATTTTTGGTTCATAGAAGGTTTTTTAGTGCGGTTTGAATTGTTAGAAGTTGAGTTCTTTGTATTGGCTTTTGAAGCTTTTTGTTTGCCTTTGCTTCCGCTGGATTTGCCGCCAAACAACCCGCCAATATCCAGATTCCCCAGCTTCTCAGCAATGCCTTTTATAATTTTTTCAAAAAACTCTCCCACTTTTTCAATAATTTTATCAGGGCTGAATTTCTCGAATTTCTTGGCGATTTTTGAAACAATGTTATCAACAAACTTTTCTGCTTTATTAGCGATTTTATCCGGGTTCAGGAAATTAAATTTCTCTGAAATTTTGTCAACAATATTTGTTACAAAGTCTTCCGCTTTAGTAATAATGGCGTCTGGACTGAATTTGCTGGCGACATCATCTGCTTTTTTCATAAAGGAATCTGTAAACTTGTCAAGCTCGTTTAAAATCGTTTCCGGGCTGAATTTACTTACGACATCGTCCACTTTTTTCATGAAGGAATCTGTAAACTTGTCAAGCTCGTTAAAGATTGTTTCCGGGCTGAATTTACTTACGATATCATCCACTTTTTTCATGAAGGAATCTGTAAACTTATCAAGCTGCTTAAAAATCGCTTCTGGACTGAATTTGCTTGCGATTTCATCCACTTTTTTCATAAAGGAATCTGTAAACTTGTCAAGCTGCTTAAAAATCGCTTCTGGACTGAATTTACTTGCGGTTGCATCCACTTTTTTCATAAAGGAATCTGTAAACTTGTCAAGCTGCTTAAAAATCGTTTCTGGACTGAATTTACTTGCGATTGCATCCACTTTACTCATGAACGATGTTGTGAATTTATCCAGCTGGGACAAAATCGTTTCTGGACTGAATTTCGTCGCAATTGCGTCCACTTTACTCATGAACGATGTTGTGAATTTATCCAGCTGCGACAAAATCGTTTCTGGACTGAATTTACTTGCGATTGCATCCACTTTACTCATGAACGATGTTGTGAATTTATCCAGCTGTGACAAAATCGTTTCTGGACTGAATTTCGTCGCAATTCCGTCCACTTTACTCATGAACGATGTTGTAAACTTATCCAACTGTGCCAGAATCGTTTCTGGACTGAACTTCGTTGCAATTGCGTCCACTTTATTCATGAACGATGTTGTAAATTTATCCAGCTGTGACAAAATCGTTTCTGGACTGAATTTCGTCGCAATTCCGTCCACTTTACTCATGAACGATGTTGTAAACTTATCCAACTGTGCCAGAATCGTTTCTGGACTGAACTTCGTTGCAATTGCGTCCACTTTACTCATGAACGATGTTGTGAACTTATCCAGCTGCGACAAAATTGTCTCTGGACTAAACTTTGTGGCGACTTCATCCACCTTATTCATGAACGATGTCGTAAATTTATCCAGCTCTGTTAAGATTGTTTCCGGGCTGAACTTTGTGGCGTTTTCATCCACCTTTTCCATGAAAGAAGCAGCAAATTTGTCCAGTGCTGTCAAAATCGTTTCTGGATCAAACATGCTCGCAATATCTCCTGTATTTCCTCCTGATGAAGGCGCTCCTTTCTCGGAGGGACCTGAGCTTCCCATGCTGTCAATTCTTTTCTGCAATGAATCCAGCTTATTTGACACCCTGTCATTAATAGCGAGCTCAAGTTTGTTGTCTTTTCCTGTTAAGGCATCAATACCAGCAGAAATACGACCGACTGTTTTCATGACGTGATCAATCACGCGTATCGTAACAGAGTAACCATTTTTAAGTGCAGTTTCCATATAGCGCTGTATTTTTTGCACAGCCGGCAACACTTGATCTTCTGCACTCAGCATAATCGTAAAGCCTTTAAAACCTGCCACGAGCTCTCTTAATCGTTCAAACTTTTCGGTTGCTTGGTCACTAGCATCTATTTTTATAGATACAGATGACGGCAATCTCTGCAATTGAACATTAACCTGCTGAATGACACTGCTGGCTTTATCCTCAGTTGAAATGGAGATCATTTGGGCGCCAAGCTTTTTCTTTAATGATTTTTGTATGCGATCAATTGTCCTTAATACAGTTTTGCTTTCTTTTCGAACATCAATAGCGCTTTTTCGCTGCACCATTTTTCTATACTTTTCAAGTGCTCTAAACCCATTCTGGATCTTTCTTAACTTTTTACTTACACGGTCTTCCATTTCAAACCTTGCTGTCAGCTTTGCCAATTACGATGCCCCTCCTTTCTTTGCTTGTTTTTCAAGGAGATCGAGCTTATATCCGATCATTCCATACAACAGCGCTTTATAGTTTCTGGGCGCTTCGTAGAGCGCCAATAAATCTGATGGGGAATAGTGAAGCTCGTGCATCGCATAGTAGAGATACACGGCTTCTTTATGCCCATCCTTGATTAGTTTTTTGCTTCTTCTTCCAGATCCTCTAATTCATCTTCAAATCCATTAATCTCAATCGCTTTGTTTAACCAGTTCGCATACTCGCCTCCAACTGAGAGCACGCGTTTCGCAACTTCTACCGGGTCAGCCGTTTTGTAAGCTTCTCGAAGCTCTTTTGAACGGAAGTCCGGATAAACGGTTGATTCAACTGCGATTCGGGCATAAAAGCGTTGGCTGTCTAAATCTTTTACACGGCCTCTGCCTTTGACATTTTTATACGTTGTTGTTTCTTTCTCCAATTCATCAATGCGCTCCGTCGTGATCGCTTTAAAAATAAATGGCACGATGTTCCCTTTTTTATCAACAAAACGCTTTGAGATTGGCACTTTGATTTCCTCAGCTTCAATTGTTTTTCCCGGCATAAAAAAGGAAAGATCATATACGTTTTCGTTCTTCTCGCTCATGTAAAAAACTCCCTTGTCTATTGTTTAGTTTGATCCTGTAAAAAAACAGACCTTTCTGAGAAAGGTCTGCGTATGCGCCTTTTATTAAAACGTGTCAGATAGCTTTTCAGGGACGTCGAAGTCTTCGAATGTAAATGGAACTTCTTCCTCTAACGCTTCTGAATCGACATCAAGGCTTGCGATTTTGGCAGAGTCAAAGTTGACGTCGTACAGCGTAACTCGCTCTGTGCCCCGGCCTGAGGATTGATCATCCAGCACAGCTTGGAGCGTGAAATAAGGGTCGCTGCCTTTTTTGACATAGTCCATCATCAATAGCACGAATTTTGATGTGACTTTGTAGAACGTTGCGGTCCCTGTTCCATTTGCCCCTGTTGTTTTATGGCCTGTCATGCGGCGGCCCATAATGTTGACTTCGGATTTGTTTTTCTCAACGTTTGCTTCAAATGTTTTGATGTGCGCCATTTCCTCACCATCGAGAAATAAGCGGCCTTCTTTTCCTGAGATTGTGTTTTGTGCTTTTAATGCCATATTAGTTTACCTCCACATTAAAGTAGAATTTTTCTGCTGCGTCGACAGGCTGTACAGCCAGGTCAATCAAGAAGCCGTCACGATCTTCATTCATTGAAATTGTGATATCTTCATCGGAATCAAAGCCAGTGATGCCGCCTGCGTCCTGAAGCGTTGTCATGTATTGTGTGATCATCGTTTTTACATACTGCAGTCCGTCTTCAGATGCCGGGATATCGCTTCCGCTGCCTTTTCTTGATTTAATTAAGGCTTTCAGCTCGCGTGTTAAATCATTATTCACAGCATCCAGGACACGAACGATTTTGTTCTTCGCAAATTTCTTGTTTTTCTCAGCTGTGAACGTCACGAGTGAGTTAATGTCCTTTTCTACGCTGACGGATTTATCACGGGCGTCGAATGTGAATAAAAATTCACCTTTACCCAGACGTTCAACAATCGTATCGTGGTCAAGGCGGTGTAACACATCAACTGCGCCTTCGTACTCTACAAATGTAAGTGATTGGTTAAAGGTTGCTCCTGCACTCGCTCCAGCTACCCAAGCTGTTGCTTTGTCGGGTGTAACTTCCGTGCCATCTTCAAGCAGCACACCCTCTGTTACGTTGATGATGCCTTCATAATCACCGGCATAATTGGCTGTGACGCCTTGCACTTTTTGTCCTTGGCCGTCGCGCAGGCGTTTAATGAAAGCAGCAAACGTCGCTTTCAACTGGTCACCTTCTGCAACAGGCAGCGCAATCACATCAAAGCTCTCCGTTTCAGCCGCGGCTAAGAAATCTGTATAGTCGGAGTTGACAGGGGCTTTATCCGTACCGCCAGATAAACGGATTCCCGCGGATGCATTCAGCGTCTCAGCTGCAGTGTCTCCTTCTGATCCAGTGAGAGGAATCGTTGAAGAAAGATCGCCTGTTCCGGTAAAAGTGACATAGCCGTTAGCTGTTAATTCTTCAGCCTTTTTGACAGTCTGTTTATCAACCTCTGATTCGTCCATATATGTTGTCACATCGAAAGAATTAGCATCCAGCACATTTTGATTGATGCGGATGATAATGTCACTTCCTTTTGTTCCGCCATATACTGCAGTTGCTTTGACGCCTTCAGCAATATCAGCAGACGCTCGGACACCTTCGGTTAGACGGTACATCAATACCGTTTTCGCATTTTTCTTCGCTTCACGCAGCAGCAATAAAGACGGGTCATCAATGCTGAGGCCCACTTTTTTGTTTAGGTCTTCAACGCTGGAAATGGAGACGAACGTTTTCGCTTCGCCCCAGCTTGATGCGACCGGAAGTGCGACTGTTCCCCGTTCACTGAGTGATACCCGCTCCTGTGCCGTCGTTTTAAAGTTAAAATAAATACCTGCACGTTCTTTTTCTTTGCCTGTTGTAAATGTTCCGCCATTCATGATGACATGACCTCCTTGGTTAGAAATGTTTGAATCAATTGGTTGGCTTCTGATTTCGTCATACGTGGTTGATCCACGCCAAATAAAGCCCCCTGAAGAATATCCGGCTTAACGCCGAACAGTTCCTTCGCGTGCTTAATCAAATCCGCTGTATCAAATAGAGCTTCCCGGCTCTTTGTATGTACAGCCTTCTTCTGTTGTTTGTCCTTTGACACCGTTTATTTCACCCCGCTGTTCATGTCGATATCCTGTAAGACAGGCTGTTCTGTTTTGTGATAATAATATCGGCTGCTCCACCTGATCACCATGGCCGCCTCGCCCCTGTCTCCTACCCTTGTCTCGATTTGGGAGATGCGAACCGTATCCCCCGTCTTCTCGCCGGATTCACTCAGCAGCGGAATCATATTTCTCGCTTCTCTGATGGCATCCGCGAGTCTGTCCGCTTCATCCAGCGCCTGAACGGAGTCCAGATGAAACAGTTTTACATTGAGACTGTAGGTTTTTTTAAATGTGGAGACCGTATCTGTTTCCTCGAAAACAGATGGTGGCGGGACATATAACGACGGCACCTGAAAGTGATCAGGAAGCTCGCGTTCATAAATGGGAACAGACCACCGGCTGTACAAAAACGCCATGATCGATCCTGTTTCACTGTTCATCCTGCTCCTCCTTTACAGCTTCTTCAGCCACTGGCGCAGTTTGCTTTCCAACGATTTTTCAAACAGCTGTTCATATAAAAGCAGTGCATGATCCCAGTAGCCCGTTCCCGGTATCCATTTTCTCTTGAGCGCCATTCCCGTTGAAGCCGCTGGATCATAAATAAACCGTGAGCCTTGAAAACGCCCCGGCACCCATCTCACATCTTGTTTTGACGTCCAATGGCCGTCATTAAGAAATGAGGCGTAATCAAGCTGTGTCCCCACCTCAAGCGAAAGCCCGCCGCTTTGCACAATCCAGAGATTGTCCTCTGCGCCTTTCTCAAAGGAACTGAGCAGTTTTTCTGTATCAATCGTTTGTGTGCTGATGAGTTCAGATTGGACGATCTCCAGAAAATCTTGCCCGCACTCCTCAAGCCACCGGGACGCCTGTCTGGAAAAACCGCCTGAAGCCGCTTCTTTTAATGCCGTGTTCAGCTGTTTCAATCCCGCTATTTTCATAGGCTTTCATCCCTGACTGCGACGACCTCCCAATGATGATGTCTGATCCTTTTCGGCAGCTTTAGTATATATTTATGATTCTCCCAAATGATTTTATCGTTCACGCGGATGTCCGCTGACAACGGAAAATGGACGAGAAAGCTATGATATACAGTTTGATCCGGCTCCTCCTGAATCAGCTGCTGTGTTTTTTCGGTAAAATAACAAGGGACATCTTGTTCATCGGGTGTATCCGGATATGAAATCACCGGCTGCAGCCTGTCTGCCGGAATCCCAAATCGGCCTGCAGACGGCGCTTGCGCTGCTTCATGATAAATGTCGCAGCGATGAATGAGCATCTGCCTGTAGCTCATAAAGACCTCACCTTCAGTCTGGAGGATTCAGGGGCGTAGCCCGGCGTGATAAACTCCTCGAGCAAATGATATACCTCTGGCCGCTGAATGCCGCCTTCTCCGGAAACCGTGTAGGAATAATCCCCCATTTTCTCAGACTGATAGCTTGATGAGGCAGATTCATCGCTGTTGACAAGCGCAAAATACTGGGCAAGCTTTACTAAAGCCAACTTCACCTTGCCGGGCAGCGGATCATACAAGCTGTCTTCAAAGCGGTGGCCCGTGATGAGAGCCGCTTCTGCTTCCGCCTCGATGATATCCTGCGCCAGCAGCTCTTCCGGCCTGTTTTTCACCCGATCATAGACCGAATAGGAAGCTACGTCAGTCGGTTCAATGAGCATGAGCTGACCACCTCGTTTCTATTATTCTTTTACGTTAATTAATTTCGCGCAGGCATCCTCTTCCTCGAACTTGCTGTCCAGCTTGGCCGTTAAGACAATAATGAATTTACGGGAGCGGATGTCTTTGTCGACTTCAATTCGGATATTGCGGGAGAAGCCGAGAATGATATTTTTCGGATGTGTGAGAATGATATCAGAAGCGTCATATTGCGCGTCTCCCTCACCGACTGTGTACGGCTGAATATTGGATACCCCTTTGACCGGTACGCCGAATGCTGTTGACAAGCCGCCCTGAACAGCCTGGTCCCCAAGGTTTGTCTGGCGGTCTGCCACGCGGTCCTTCCATTCAACTTCTAAGCCGTGAGACGTATAGAATCTGAATTCCTGAGGGATGCGCAAATATTTCGGCGGAACTGCCTTTAAGCCCTTCTTGAATGTCGCTCTGGACAGTTCTTCACCGTTCATGTCAACGATATGGGAAACCGCCTGTTTACGGATGCCGTCCAGCTGTGCCAGATACGGATCAGCTGATGCTGTATCACCGTTAACGATCAGCTCTTCAATATCAACTGCTGCGCGCTCTGCTAAAATTTGCATGATTGTCTGCTGCAGGCCGTCTTTTTCAATATTGTTTTCAAATGTGTCATACGTAATGTTAATTTCCGCAATGACTTCCTTCGTGTTCAGCTGGACAGTGCTTGTCGTTGGAACTGTCAGCTCGTCGTTTGACAGTGCTTTTCCTTCTTGCGCAGCCCGCAGAATACGCTGGCCGAAGCCGATTTTCTCAAATTTTTGCGAGTCATTTTCCATTTGAATCACGCGGGATTCACTGAAAATGGTCGGCGTGTTTTGCACCATGCGGATAAAAGCCGATGCTTGCGCAGGGTTCATAAGCCCGCCGCTTTTTAAAGCAGAAAGCGACATTTCCGCTTTCCGAATGATCTCTTGATTTCTCAATTGATTTCCTCCTCCTTGACTGGTTTTACAGCAGTCCGCTCCAGATTGATTTTTTGACTTGCTCTGTATTGCCGCCCGTATCGTCCGCTGTCTGCTTAGACGCGCCTCGCGCTTTTTCCAAAGCCTCGATGCGTTCGATCAGCGGGGCAAGCATGTCTTCAACGAGCTTTTTCAGACGCTCGTCATCACCCGTCTGCTCCGGCTTTTCCTCCGTGTCTGTGTTTTTTTCAATCCGCTCAAGCCGTTTGAGCAGAGGGTAAAGCGCATGCTCGAATGATTCTTTCATGTCTTCTTTTCTCATTTCTTCAGTCTCCTTCCCTGTTTTGTCAGCAAGCATTTGCTTGAATACACTAAAGAACCCTGCTTTTTCGACCGGTTCTTCTTCATACACATCTGCAGTGCCCGCCATGCTGTAGCCGGTGATGATTCCAGCCTTGATCTGTTCCCACACCTCGTCAGACGCTCTTGTCACGAGCACCCATGAGCCCTTTGTAATCCGCTTTGACCCGATCATAAAATCATCGGGCGCCACATAGGACTCGACCACGACGCCGGTTCCGCCCTCAAAGCTGTGATTGATATCAATCTCCCGTGCCTCCGCGAGAAAACCGTGCGCCGCTTTTTCAATTTCCTCGGCGGTCATAAAATCGCCGTGTGCATCAGGAACATCAGGCTCATACACGATTCCGTACACGAGCTTTTGTTCATCCTGCTCACTTTTTGTAAACAGCCGAACCTTTTTTTCAAATGACGGAGGTTTGGCTGACTTCGTAAAGAAAAATTCTGTCTGGTTAGCCGCCTTGTCCACATAACTGACAAAGCTGATTTTGGCATTTCTTAATTCTCGCGCCACCTGCTTGATTCACCTCCCTTCAGGACGTTTTGATATCTTCGATGCTTTCTTTCAACTCCTGCATGAGCACAGTCAGGTTTGTCTTTTCCGCATCCTGTCCTGCAGGCCGTTTATAAATGTCCTCAGGCCACTCCTCAAGTGTTTTGCCAAGCACCCGTCCGGCAAGGTCGCGTAAATCATTCGGCGAGACCGCTCCTGCTGTAATAAAAGGACCGAGCACCTTCGCAATCTCAAGCGGATCACGAAAGTCCGGTCCTTTTAATGTCAGCCTGACGTCATGGATATTCAGCTCCGGCAAAAGCAGCGTGTTCAGTTTATTTACGAGCGTTTTTCGCTCCGGCTGAAAGACCTGCTCCTCCGTAATTTTTCTAGCGGTATCCGCTGTCGCCCGGTTGTATTCCTGGGCCTCGCCTGTATACAGCGGCGGGAGGCGGAAAGCGGAACGCAGCTTATTTCTGCTTTTTTCATCGTATTCAAGAAACAAGGCGTCGTTTTGGAGAATTTCCGCCAAGGATTTGATTTCCACGGAAACCGGCGTAATATCCTCGCCTCCGTGGAGATCCTTTTCTTTTGCGATTCCTTCCGCTTCGATCAGGAGAAATTTATGGGCGTTTTCCACGCCTTCAAGATCATTCATGTATTCCTGCAGCTCCCGGTAAGAAGCTTCAGACAGCATCCCGTTTTCCACTGTAATCGCAGCGGGGACGTGACGCCCCTGCTTAAAATACATAAAATTGAGCTCTTCTGCTTTTCGGGCCCCGTATAAATTGACAATATTGCCGATCCAGCGGGGTACACCGTATACGCCGCTTCCGATTTTGAGGTGAATGGCTTCATTTGCTTGATACTTCTCTGCCAATGTGTTTACATATTCACCTGTGCGCATATCCATTTTTCGCGGATCGCCGTATTCTTTAAAAAATACTTTCTTTCCATTGATCATCTGCACATATTTTCGGAAGCGTTTTTGCCTTTTAATCCTTTTCATTTTCCCGTTTTCTTCATATACAAATGAAACCTCTACAGGCTCGCCTGCTCCGCATACACGCATATATTTCACATCTAAATATTCGATGCCGGCAGGTTTTCCCGCCCCGTCGCGAAGCACTTCCATAAATCCGTTGCCTGTTTTTTCTCTGTCTTCGATGGCATAGCCTAAAATCATTTCAGCTGATTCATCAAAGTGAAGACATTTATAAAAGGCTTCGAGTCTGGCCCAGTCTTTTTCCGCTCTTTTCTTTTTTGCCTGATCGACATCACTTGCGTTGACATCAAATGTGTACTCAACATCGAATCCAAAGCCTGTAATATTCACTCTGTACGCATCAATGCATTGCTGAAGAATAGTCGAGTATTCGGCAATGGTTTTGAGCTCGATGATATTGTAGGGCGGAGCGATAATGTCCTCTCCGTACAGCTCAGAAAAGTCATCTTCATAGATTTGCTTTGTCTGAGGAGCCGCGGCATTGGCTTTAAATACAGTTGCTCTGACTGTTTGATTGTGCATGATTTATGACCTCCTCCTTTCTCGGTTCGGCCGGATTCGTTTGCGTGCTGTCTCTTTCATATCAGCAACCTCATAATCATCAAGCGCATACCAAATGGCAGAAAGCGTATGCGGGTCAATCGTGAATTCATCCTCAATCAGAGCTCCGTTTTTATCTTTGGCATACGTAAGTGTCTTGAGCTCATAGATGACATTTTCACAGCGGTCCGAACAGAAGATTTTTTTGAACCGTTTTACCTTTTTGGTATATTGAAGCCTGGAGCCGGGAAACTTTCTGGCTCCAACCATCCGAAAGCCCTGCTGGCGGAAATATTGGATGCTTTTCGGCTCAGCCGAGTCGGCTTTGATCAATTCCTGTGTCTCAATAAACTCACGCAGCTCCTCAGCCGTCCTATCATCTGTCATTTTATTTTGATAATACTCCCAATAAATGTAGAGGTATTTTTTTTCAGGATCTACAGCAAGCCGGACGACGGCATTATAGGATTCCTCGAATCCAAAATCCATACCTGTACGAAAGATTGGCTTGCTGATGGCTGCGATACATTTTTTTACTTGATCATGCGGGAGTATCTCGAACTGCGGCAGCACCCTGATCCCGTTGACGCCGAATCTTCCTTTGCGGGCAATCCGGTACAGGTCGGGATCATATTCTTTGAGCCCGTCAAGCTGTTTCACATAGCTTTCTGGGAGAAAAAGATTGTCGTTAGCGGTGGAATGATGGTAATACGTATCTCCCTTCACAATTGTCCGCTTTTCGTAAAGTTCGCTGTCATCCAGCACAAACCGTTTATTGCGTTCGTCCCGAAAAAAATGCCTGTACGTCCAATTGGAGGTGCCGACGGGATTGGTGGTACAGATCATATGAAGCTTCAGCTCAGGATGGCGAAGACGTCCGATTAATTCCTTGAACCCCTCATACTTCACCTCTGAGCACTCTTCAATCCATATTAATGAAATATTATGAACCGATTTTAATTTTGCCGGATTGTCCATTCCTTTGAACATGATCCGGCTGCCATTGTGAAATCGCAGCTGCAGCGGGGAAGAAAGAGATGCCACAGCCTTTGTGAGACCGAGCTCTTCGATCACCTCTTGAAACAAGGCGAAGGTCGAATCCCGATGGGTATCGAACACCTCCCGGATCACAAGGGCCGTCCGTTTTTCCTTCAGCAGCTTTAGCACGATTTTCAATGCGGTATGATAGCTTTTGGATGAGCCGTAGCCGCCGACAAGAAACTGGTACGTCTGCTCCCAATTGAACACGTAATCTTCGAAATGTGGGTTGATTTCTTTTACAATCATGACTTGCGCTCTTTTCGTTTGATCATAATTTCAATCGGCTCTTGGCTGTCATCTGTTTTCTCCGCTTTTTGTTTGGCAAGCTTCAATTTCTCATTTTCTATTTTTTGTTTAAATTGATCTGGAAACAAATCAAAATATAAGGATAGCTTCTCAAGCGCCTTCATTTTATCTGCAAGCTTGATGGCGATGCCTTCTTTGCCAAGCTTTGCTTCCGTTACAATGGTGCCGTCAACGAGCCCGGAGTCTTTGACATCGACAAAGCTGATTTCCTTCATAATCGGGTTATCATCTTCATCAAACAGCGGACCCGATTTCCCGACAGCCTGGACCTCTTTTTTTCCAAAGGTCACATAGTCCGTAATATCCGCAAACGCGATCTTGATATAAACCTGCAGCACATCCATCGCTTCAATAAATATCTCATTGACCATTTCTTTTTTTATGCGTCTGATTTCAGCAGCGACCTTTTCGTTTTTTAAGAGCCGGCTGCCCGTCACATGAGCGCTGTCCGGAGAATAGCCCGCTTTGATTGCTGACTGTGTGGCATTGAAGCTTTTGACGTAATACAGGCAAAACAGCCGCTGGCGTTCATTTAATTCATCGTTGTCTATAGGGCGCTGTTTTTGTTCGTTTTTGGACGCAGAAAACAGGGCCTCTTTCCATTTGTCTTGTTTTTTCCAGATGCCGATTGTTTTTGCGGAAACACCGATTGTGTCCGCAATCGCCCGATTTGTGATCTTTCCTTGATGTTGTTGATAGATTGCTAATGCTTGTTCGCGCTGTTGTGTTTTCATGCTACGGCATCACCGCCACCTCCAGCATGGTTGTTTATTCATAAAAGCGGCTGATCAGCCAGCCGCTTATGTGTCATGCTATTCACTTATAGGTGGCAAACGTATGACAAGCTTTCATGCAAGTGATCGATTCATTTCTTCCTGCTGTCTTTGCATCTTTACGATTGCACGTTTGATCGTCGTTTGCACTGTCGATTTTTTCACGCCGAGAAGATCGGCGATCCGTTCATAAGAAAAACATTCTACCTTATGCAGCAAAAACATTTCCTTTTCTCTGTCCGTTAACAGGGCTAATGCTTCTCGAATTCTCTCTCTGTCCTCTTCTGATACCTGTCCGTCCGGCTCAAACATCATAGCGCTGGAAAATGATTCGATGATTCTCGGGTCCTTGATCATCAGCCGCTGGTAGGCATCACGCCGGTCAATCGCCCGTCTGATGCCGGGCTGCCTTCCTTTTTCAAGCCACTCTGTTACATATTCAAGATCAGTAATCATATTTCTAATGATTTTTTTATCCTTCAGCTCTTCAGCTGAGAGCACGGATTCATCTGCCTCAGCGAGCGGTTTATATTGGTTTCTTGTTTGTTTGAGCGTTCGTTTATATTCAAATAGTAAGTCTTGCATTCTATGATCCTCCTCATTTTTGGCAAATAAAAAACGGACACCAATCAACGCACAAATGCTGTGCAGTTGATCAGTGTCCGCAGGCTTTCCGTCTTGGACGTATTCTGTTTTCGCTTTAATTTAATTTGTAGCCGATTTCAAATTCCACTCGGGCAAGGTCGCCCTTTCTTGTTTCGACAAGCGTTTTTCCATGCTCGGGCGCTTCTGTGATCCATGCTTCTTGCTTGATGCCATCCACAATAATGACACGGATTTTCCCGTCCTCCAGCTGGCTCTTAAGCGTGACGGAATCGATATGCAGCAGTTTTTTAGGATGAATCATGTTTTATTTCCTCCCCTTTTCGGTGCAGCGCTTGCTTCAGCTTTTTCTAATAGCTGAATGATGCGCTCCTTTGAATGAACAGAATTCCCTTTCAGAAAATCAAGCGCTGCTTTAGACGCTTCCAGCAATTCAGGCGCAGCGGCCATCAAAGCGGCATTGCTTTTTTGCGAATAAGAGCTAAGGTCAAATACAGCGGCAATCAGCCGTCCGTTTGAATATGGGAATCTTTCTTTTTCTTCTTCACTGTAAGCTGAATAAATATAGATCGGTTTCGTATCCCCGCACGGGACAGCACGCCACGGCGCAGGGCTTTTCTCTGCCTGTTTTGTCTTTGCCAACACTTTCACTTCCCGTCGTCCTTATACCATTGTTCAATGTTTTTTTCTGTTCGCTTTGCCCGAAACAGCAAAGTGATTAGAGCAGTCAGCTGTTTAATCATAGATATTCAGCCTCGCTTTTCCCGCTGTCAGCATTTGCTCCAGCTTTTGAATGACAGGCGTTAAATCAGTGCCGGACCGGCAGTTCGGACATGGATGAAAAACGACTCCAATACCGGTATGTTCCACAATGACTTTCTTTGTTTGACAAAGCTTGCACATTATCTGACGCCCTCCAATCTATGGTTAAGCTCGTAGGCTGCTCCTTTGATAATCACTAGATAGTCACTGCACATCTCATAGATTCTCGTGCCGAGCGCTTCATCAACCCGTACAAGTGCTTCAATTGTCAGCTCGCTAGAAAGCAAAATCGGTTTATGATTTAAGTAGCGATAATTGAGTACCGAATACATTTGCTCTAATTGCCAATCTGTAGCGCGGGGTTTGCCGTTAACCGGTTTAAACAGATCATCAATGAACAGCACATCCGCCTGCTTCATCCGGTTCAGCTTCGCTTCTAATAGGGCAAAATCATTTTTCAGATCAGTAAAGCCTTCCACGAACGGAAAATAAATGACAGGCACATAGCATGTTCTCATTAATTCGTTGGCAGCGGCAGTCAAAAGGTGTGTTTTCCCTGATCCAGGCTGTCCTAAAAGGGCAATGCTGTTTTTTCGGCAATCCTTGATTTGTTCATAATCGGCAACATACTCTTTTGTACACTCAAATGCGTCTTTTATAGCCTGCGGCTTTCCCTCCGTGCGGAATTCCTTGAAGCCGAGCTGTCTGAAAGCGTGGGTAATCTCACTTGCACCCAGCAGCCGCTTCACTTTTCGTTCTGCCATGCAGCTGCACATCGTCCAGACTTCCAGGCCATTCTGCCTGACGAGATAACCTCCCTGATCCTTGCAGCGCAGGCAATCATACCTGCTTGCGTCTGATTCGGCCGGTTTGTCCGCCAGTAATGGACGTCTCCCTCTTCTCAGCTCGTCCAAAATCTGTTCGATTGTTCGTTTTGTCATGTTTTTTCATCCTCTCATGCTGAATTGCGGCATTCTTTTTGGCTTGCTGCGCGAAAAATCGATCTTCAATGAATTTCGAGCAGTAGCGAAAAGCCTTGATTGTTTCAGAAGCGGCGGTCCGCCTGTTTTCAAAAGCCTGAAAGCATTCTTCAAGCCATTTGATTGTTTGCGTGACAGGAACGCCGATGGCAACAATGCGGGCGATGGCTTGATAATCTCTTGAGGAAGGATACACGGTGCGTCCTTCTTGAGCCGACCGTAATTGTGTAAACCGCTTCGCAATGTGATCCACTGCATCATCAGCAGCAGTATATTTGTTTGTTTTATCTATATTTGTACGGTCGTTTGTGTCCGGTGTCTGCGGCGAAAATGGCCGTTCTTTTAGACTCCCGTGTACAGTATTGTCCGATCTGAAGCTGAATTTTTTGGAATGCTTGACCGAAATCACCAGTCCGTATGGCGCACGGACGGCCTTTATGTAATCATGGTTTTCGAGAAGCACCAGCCATCTTCTGACGGTTTTTTCACTTACGCCGAAGACTGCCGCCATTTCTCTCGCTTTTAACGGCTTATGGCCGAGTACGATGCCCCAGCTTACGCCGTCTTTTTCGATTTCTTTTGTTGTTGAGCTGATAAACCAGAGAAACAGCCATAGCGCCGGGCCAATTTTGTCATAATGTTCTGAATTCAATAACCCTGAATACGTCGGAAAAGGATAGCTTTTATCGTTTTTCATTGTACGCCGCTTCTCCCTTTAACATCATGTATGCTTGAAACTGCTCCTGCGTTTCAAAGTGGAACACCGGAAGGCCGCATGCGGTAAACGAAATGGTGCCGCCGGATTGTCCGAGATGGCGCTGATCTATGGGATTTTCACTAAAAACGATTTGGATCGGATACATGTGATCACTCTCCTGATCTTTTTTGATACATTTTGTATCGGTTGTTACCAAGTATAAACGATACGATCTGTATCATCAAGTTATTTTTGATACTTTTTTTATCATAACTTTATTTTGATACATATTGTATCTATAATCATAAGTAACGTAGGGAGTTTAAAAAAGAGAGGTCATAGTATGATAGGCGGCAGATTGAAGAGTCTCAGAGGGAAAAGGACACAGGAAGAAATCGCATCACACATCGGTGTGTCACGGGCACGATATTCCCACTATGAAAATGGGCGAAGCGAACCTGATTACGACACACTCCAAAAGCTGGCTGATTACTTTCAAGTAACGACTGATTACTTATTAACGGGAAAAGACAAAAAATCCGATGACGATATGTTCTCAGATCCGGACCTGCAGCTTGCATACCGCGATATGCAGGATTTTTCCCCAGAAAGCAAACAGCAGGCCATCGAATTTATCAACTATTTAAAAGAAAAAGAGAAAAACCGCAAACCGAAAAATAAATAAATCGTTCTCTGTTCTCTAAAACATATAAAAAGTAGACCGATATAAAGAAAAAAGTGTTTATTTTTTAAAGAAAAGGGAAAGATTTCTACACTACTTTCCAGTCCTATACGGGCTTTTCTTTCTCGCTAAAAACAGAACAAATGTTCGAAAGGGAGTATTCAATTGGGCGATTACTTATCACATCTGGAGGAATACGTTAAAAATTTATACGGCCGGCTGGGCATCACATCCCCTCATCACATTGACATGCTGAAAATCGCAAAGGATCTGGATATTTGGGTGCATTTTGAGGATATGGGGAGCATGATGGTGAAATACGACGGCATGTACAGTATCGTATTAAACCAAAAAAAGTCACGGGAAGAGCAATGGGAGGATTTTGGCCATGAGCTGTGCCACGTGTTAAAGCATGCAGCAATCATTTTCAGATGAACAAGCTCTTCAGAGAGCTTCAGGAATTCCAGGCAAATCAATTTATGTACCACTTCTGTGTGCCAACCTTTATGCTGTTGCAGATGGAACTGCCGCAATGGAGAAGCCAGGCACTCGCCACAATTTCGGCGGTATTCCGGGTAACAAAGGAATTTGCTGATAAAAGGCTTGACATGTTTGAACGGCGTAAAGCAGGTATTCAATTTCAGAAGCGGCTCGCTTATTTATTATCTCACAAGCGGCCACATGCGTACGAGGAAGGCGATCAGCAGCACTTGCAGGTCGCTGAGGAAAAAGCGTTATATCATATTGGCAAAAACATCTGATCAAATAAGGGCTGAGGATATATTCCTCAGCCCAGAAGAGAACCTAACATTTCGACATTGGGGGAACTGTATTATGCAGCCACATGGGCGCCGGTTTAAGATGAGGCGCAGATGCGAACGCAATCGGAGCCGGGATATACCTGAATTCACCCCGGCCGTCAAAGGCTTCCCCATGTGCCCATCTTCCTTGTGAGCTTTCATCTCCCCTGGAAAAGTTAAACAGGTCATAGGAGACTTCCTGCTTTTCGAGCTCACGCGGAAACGTCGTCGGGACGACAATATCCCGTTCTCTTTCCTCCAGCTCTTTTATGGCCGCGTACCACATATTTTGATGATAGGTATCCCTTGCAATCAAAAATGACAGCATATCTCTTACCCCTGGATCATCGGTCATGGCATAAAGCCGTGTCACCTGAAGGCGTCCTTGGGCCTCCGCATTTAAGTTAGCGCGAAAATCGGCCAGCAGGTTTCCGCTTGAGATAATGTATTTTGCATTCCACGGATAGCCCTCACTATCTGATGCCATCGCCCCCAATCCGGACACAATCGCGTGCTGAGGATTCATCCCTGACATGACTGCTGCAATAGCGGGATTGCTTTTATAAGCATCCTCCTGTACATCCGCGGGTGCATTGTCCAGAAGTCTGGAAATCATCGTTGCCAGCATTTCTACGTGCCCAATCTCTTCGGTCCCCACATCATATAACAAATCTTTATACTTAGCATCCGCCCTGCAGTTAAACCCTTGAAACAAATACTGCATCATGACGCTAATTTCACCGAATTGGCCGCCGAGCACCTCTTGAAGTTTTTTCGCATAAACCGGATCGGGATGAGCTGGCTTTGCTTGATATTGAAGCTCTTTTATATGATAAAACATGAATCATTCCTCCTACACTTTCGCACAACCCCAGCGTATGAAGGAATAGGCCGACCGTGCAGGTCCCGTCTAGTTTTATTTATAAAAGCCAAGCTTGACGGCTTCCACATATCGATCAAACAAATCGTTTTGTATGTAGCTTTTATCACGGCATCCAAAATTGCGGAATAGCGCGTTTCGCTGTGCCGTGCTTACCTCCAATTGCAGTCCCATTTCTCTTTTCGTCCGATTGACAATATTGTTTGGGTGTACACCTGCCAGGCGGTCTTTCTCATTAGTGAGCTCGGCGCTAAAACCTGCTTCATTCAGACGCTCACAAATGAGCTTGGCTTTTTTACGATCCGCCCCCCCGACCAATGTATGCGGGATTTTCGGATCATAATACCCGTGAAACGCTAATGCGTAATGGTGGTCATTCACTTTTTCTAAAGCCAGCGGCTCATCAAAACGAATGCTAGTGAGATGCAAGGAACGGTTGTTTCGCTGCTTTAGACCCTCAAACAAATAGATGGAACATCGATCCGAAAATGCCCGCACCAGTTCACTGACGCCAGGCTCAATTCTGCCGCCGTGAGGACCGAGGACGATAAGCTCACTTCCGTTTTTCTCCTCATAAATAATCTGGTACTCCGACTCAGAAGCAGAAAGGGCCGCAAAGCTGTCATACATATCTTCCATTTTGAACGCCCCCTTTACCAGTCAGCACTAGTTTACTCTACTCATCTATGAATGAAAACCTTTTTTATAGTATGATTTGATAGAATACGCAGAGGAGGTATATGATGGGGTTTATTGATGGATTACTCGGCAATGCGTCAACACTGTCAACGGCTGCTGTGAAAGAAGAGCTTGCCCATATTTTACTTGAGGGTGAGAATGTTGAAGCCGCGTTTAAGCTGGTTCGCGATTTGATTGTCTTTACTGACAAGCGGCTTATCCTTGTAGATAAACAGGGAATCACAGGCAAGAAAACGGAATTTCAATCGATTCCGTACAAAAGCATTTCCAGATTCAGCGTGGAAACTGCCGGCCGCTTTGACCTTGATTCAGAGCTGAAAATTTGGATCTCCGGCGCGGAACTTCCCGCCGTCTCAAAGCAGTTTAAAAAAGATGAAAGCATTTATGATATTCAAAAGGTGCTTGCCGCAGTTTGTATGTAAGGCGAAAAGACGGAAGCTTCACAGCTTCCGTCTTTTCATTTACAGCTTTTCCTCCATCTTCGCTTTCGTTTTCGGACCGTAAATCCCATCAGCCGTTAAACCGCTGACAGACTGAAAACGTTTCACTGCATTTGCTGTTTTCGGGCCATAAACGCCGTCAACGCCGTGATTTTCCGCTCCTTTATCAGGATAAAAATAAAGAGCGGCTAAAGCAGTCTGCACCTGCTTTACTTTTGTCCCTTTCGTCAGCGGGCTTGTCACTTTGATCACGCCGGATGGGAGCGGATATGAGGATGCGGCATGGCTTTTAGAAGCAGATGCCGTCTGAGGCAGTTTGATCACCTGTCCGATTTTGATGTGGTTCGGGTCAGTGATATGATTGATGCTTTGCAGCGTTTTCACACTGGCCCCGTGTGATGCGGCAATCCCTGACAGTGTGTCGCCTTTTTTTACATGATATTCAGACGCCGAAGAAGAGACTGCAGCTTTTTTCGCTGATACGCCCCCGTTTAATTCCTTTTCAATCGCCGCCTTCACTTGATCCCAGCGCCCCTCTGATAAAATGCGGTGCGGGCAATACTTTCCGCTCCAGTCCTGATGCTTTCTCACCCGATCGATGCCCCAGCCGCGCTCCTTCAACAGCTGTGCAACAAATGAAATCGCCAAGGCTTCAGCTGCCTGATACTTCGGGCCTCCCGATTTGCTGTAGCAAATCTCAACGCCGATTGATTTGCGGTTTCCCGGACCGTTTGTGCCGTCACCTGTGTGCCAGGCGTTTCGGTTAAGCGGCAGACCTTGAATCACCTCTTTATCATCGACTGCAAAATGAAAGCTTGTCGAGCTTGTGTTCCCGATCATATAGCTGATTTCATTGGCCGCTGACGCATCGTTTGCCGTGTTGTGAATGGTAATGTATTCAGCGGACATTGCATTAGGACACTTCAACGCGTATTTCGCCTCAGAAACCAAATTTTTCTTTACCGGAATGCTCACCTATCATCTCTCCTTTTCTTTTTTCATAAATAGGTGGCATTCGCAGGACGAAAAACTCATATCATCTATCACCGTAATATGGATAAATATGTTAAACTGAAGTTCACGGAGGGTCTGAATATGTATACATATTTAATGCTGACAATGAGAACGGAGAAATTTAATCAGGAGCATGTGGCTGGACACTATGAATTTCTGGATCGTTTACAGGCAGAAAAGCGTTTAAAAATGTTTGGGCCATTCAGCGACGCCACAGGCGGAGCGTATGTCATCGAAGCAAATTCACTGGAAGAGGCAGCGGAAATCGGGCATGCGGATCCGCTGGTGGCAAGTGGATCTTCTAAGCTGACGATAAAAGAATGGAAGCTGAAGAAATAAAAAAGACCCTTAAGGGTCTTTCAGACTGTAGACAAACTGGAAGAAATCCAGTTTGCCTACAGTCTTTTTTATTTTACAATGGAAGTACTACATAACTTGAGGTGATTGACATGCTTTCGAAACATAATCCCATTCAACGAGATCAATTAGAAATGATTACGTTAAATCAATTGGTACCGGCCAGCCACTTGGTTCGTAAAATAGAGGCAGCACTTGATTTTTCGTTCATCTATGACTTGGTGAAGGACATGTATTCAGAAATCGGTCGTCCCAGTATTGATCCTGTCATCTTAATTAAATTGACCTTCCTTCAATACACGTTTGGAATCCGGTCCATGCGCCAAACGATTGAACAAGTGGAAACCAATATGGCCTATCGCTGGTTCCTTGGGTATGGTTTTCACGATAAAGTGCCTCATTTCTCTACGTTCGGAAAAAACTATGAACGCCGTTTTAAAGATACCGATCTGTTTGAACAGATTTTCTATCGCATCTTAAAGGAAGCTGCCGAGAAAAAGCTAATCAGTGCCGAGCACGTTTTCGTGGATTCGACCCATGTTAAAGCGAGTGCGAACAAACGCAAATTTGAAAAGAAAGTCGTTCGCAAAGAGACACGCGCGTATCAGGAACGCCTTCAAGAAGAGATTAACCAGGACCGGGAAGATCACGGAAAAAAAACATTTCCTCCGGACAAGTTTGAGAAGGAAGAGAAGAAAGAAATCAAAGAAAGCACCACCGATCCAGAGAGTGGTTACTATGTGAAGGATGAACGGACGAAGCAGTTCGCCTATTCTTTTCACGCAGCCGCGGATCGTAACGGTTTTGTGCTTGGCACCATGGTCACACCTGGCAACACACATGATAGTCAGATTTTAGAGCCATTGGTCGGAAAGGTCATAGAGAGAGTCGGAAAGCCTGAAGCGGTCGCCGCAGATGCCGCGTACAAAACTCCTGCGATTACCCGTTACTTATTGGAACAGGGGATGACCCCTGCCTTGCCATACACACGACCACGTACGAAAAAAGGTTTTTTCCGAAAACATGACTATGTGTATGACGAATACTTTGACTGTTATCTTTGCCCGGCAGGTGAGATCTTGGCCTACTCGACAACGAATAAAGAAGGATATCGGGAGTACAAATCGCCAAAACAGATTTGTGCGACATGCCCATTTTTAGCCAGATGTACGGAGAGTAAAGACCACCAGAAAGTGGTGACGCGTCATATTTGGCAGGAATACGTAGAAGAGGCAGACCATCTTCGCTATCACGCAGAGGTGAAAGAGATTTATGCCAAACGTAAAGAAACCATTGAGCGTGTATTCGCAGATGGAAAAGAAAAGCATGGCATGCGTTGGACAACGTTAAGGGGACTTAAAAAATTGTCGATGCAGGCGATGCTTACTTTCGCTGCCATGAACCTGAAGAAGATGGCCAACTGGACGTGGCAAGGTCCAAAAATGGCCTAAATGATGAACTCGAAGAGGTCTGTCTTTTTATTAAATAGCTTAAAATCCCATAAAAAGCTAAAAAGGGGTTCGGAATGAGACCATTCCGAACCCCTTTTGTCGACAAACTGAAAGACCCTTAAGGGTCTTTTTTATGCATCATGTTTGATTGCGTGCCGCAATATGAAATGTTTTCCCTTCTGTGTTTGCTGTTTCACCTGCATGAACCATCACCTGAGTAAAGCTGAACCCGACCGCAACGAGCAACAAACCTGACATCCATTTAGATTTCATATAAACAATCTCCTCTCTGGATTTGTTTTTGTGCGTGCATCATTTTCTCATAAAATGAAAGTGCTTTTTCGGGCTGTCCGTTTTCTATATAGAATTGGGCAGCATCATGCGCCAGCTCTTCAATATAAGGATACAGCATATGTTCTTCAAGAAATTGAAAGGTGTGTGAGACCGATTCTGTGTCAATGTTTTTTCCGTATAACGCATGTAAAAATTGAAAAAGCTCCACAAATAATTCATCACTGTATTGACGGGCGATTTCCAATCCTTCACGATACTTTTTTTGCGCTTCGGCGTCATTTTTTTGTTTATACAGAACTTGTGTTAAAGAGTAGATAGAATGCGGAAGATTATCGAACTTTTCCGACTTGCAAATAGAAACAGATTTCTCAAAGTATTCGGCTGCCTTTTGCAGTTCACCCATTTTCTCATAGCAGTTTCCGAGATTATATAGGGCGGAACTGATCAGGCGGGGATTGCCTTCTTTCTTTGCAAGATCTAAAGCCAGTTCTAAGTGGGGCAATGCTCTTTCTGGATACTGCATATCATCATAATTACCTGCAATAACGAATTCACATTGGATTCTGCGGACGGTGTACGTTTCATACATTTGGTATGTTTCTAATGCCTGAACGGCGTAGCTCATCGAAACATAGGTTTGTTTTAAATTGTAAAAAATCTCAGCCATTTTAAAAGCAAACTCTGCTTTCTCAATATCATCCGAGACGAGGGCAAGATTCTTTTCTGCCCGTTTATAATACATCATGGCACTGACAAACATCTTCTGCTTAAATTCATACATTCCTCGAAAAAAGTTAAAGTAATATTCGAGAAGCCCTGTCAGCTTGTACTGATTCCCTTCGATGTCTTCTAATAATTCTGAAAACTCCAGCTGCGACGTGTCCTCTCCAAAAGGCTTAATGTAATCCAGCATGACACGGTGCCTGAACTCCATTAAAGAATAATACAGCAGCAAATCTTGGTCTTCTTCCATATCCTCAATTTCTCTTTCTACTTCGAGCTTGACCCGTTCGGCTTCAGCGACGTGGAACTGCCGGATATGAGTATACCATTCATTAATTTTAAGCCCGACATAAGAGGACGGAATCGTCTGCTTCATCCTCAATTAATCCCCCCTTTTTGAATTACCCGAGATATGTCATATTTTATCATATTTGCAAGAAAAAGAAGAACGCAAAATAACCGCAATTGTCGAATTTCGGCTAACCGCAACAAAAAAGCACGGGTTTTTCAAACACCCGTGCTTTCTTTTAGTGAAAACCGACTTTGTTTCTTTCCATCCAGCTTCCCCGCTGGCTTTTTCTTTGCTCTCCTGTCATGTCTTTCACCATGGTTTCAATATGGTGATTCCCTTCTTGGTGCCATTGAAGGGCTGAAGATACATATAATTCTCCCAGCTGTGCAAAGGAAAAGCCTTCTGTAAGCTTTGCGGCGTTTTTTATTTCTCCTTCACTCAAAAAGATGCCAAAGCCTCTCATTTTCATATATTCCAGCCGCAGCTCTTCATCCGGAAGCCCGATTTCATAGGCACGGTCAAATCGCCCTGCACGATTCATCAAACCTGGATCGATCTCTTCGGGATAGTTTGTCGTACCGATGAGAAATAGCCCCTCTTTTGATGTCGCGCCGTCCAGCGTATTGAGAAAAAAGGACCGCACATCTTCCGGCATCGAATCTATATCCTCGATGACCAGAACTGCAGGAGCGAGGCGTCTCGCTGCCTGAAAGACTTCTTCTATTGTCTCACTCGACGTAAATTCAGTAATTTGCCAATAAGCAACAGGTGCATCGATACTGCCTGCGATCGACTTCACTAACGTCGTCTTTCCGTTTCCAGGAGGTCCATATAACAGAATACCGCGCTTGTAAGGGATGTCATATGTTTGATAAAACGATTTATCACTATGAAAAAACTGATCAATTGATCTGTATATCTCTTTTTTCAATAGCGGATTCATGATGACTTGACTCCGCTGAACCTCTCTGACAATGGCTTCCTGCTCTCTTGAAGTCCCTCCATCTCCATCCGTAAACACGGTCACTTTTCGCTTGCTTTTTTCCCAAAGACGCGGTCTGACTCCCTCCAGAAATGCACGCATCTTTTCATCGTTAACCGCAAACAGACAATCAAAACTCATAATGCTCCCATCTTGAAAATATGGAATTCTGGCAAAAGCAACTCCCTTTTCAGGATACGCGTATACACTGTTTCTTATAGACTTATGGACGGTATAATCCGGTTCTTTCTCATCTTCATCGTAAGCAAAGGTTTTCTTTTCAAGCTTTTCAAATATATATGCCACATGCTCAGGCTCCAATGAACCGCTGCGGACATCTTCTACAAGAAGCTCCCAGTATTCCGTATTTGGATCATCACTGGCATAGAGCTCATAGAATACACCGTATTGATCATAAAGCGTTTCTTCAATCCGTGTGATAAGGTAACCGAAAGTGCCGTAGCCCGCCGCAGCTCTTTCATTCTCTTTTTCTTCGTACTGATAAATGAAAGGTATGTTAGTCATGTTTATACTCCATTTCATGTTTTGTGAACGTTATATATACGATTGACATAGCATTTTGTTTCATCCCACAGCATATTACTTGTGAATTCATAACCGTTGATATAGGATTTCATTGCACCATTTATTTTTACATATGGAGGAGATCATAATGAGCCAATCCAATCAAATTGTCAGCCATTTTTTATCCCATCGAAACGTGACCAATGAGCTTGCCGAAAAAATCAGCAAAGACCATTACAGCTACAAACCGGCAGAAACATCAATGTCAGCAGAAGAGCTGGTCAAACACATTCTTACGTCTTTCCACTTGTTCGCAAATGTCATTAAGGAAGGCAATGCCTTACCATTTCAAAACAAGCAGGAAGAAACAGAAACAGATCTCAATGTTCTGGCAAAAACATATACAGAAAAAACGGCCGCTATCCTTGAACAGCTGACTGAAGAGCAGCTGGACAGAGAAATTGATCTGACATCCGCTTTCGGCAGAAAAGTCACAGGCCGCGCGCTGCTTCAGCTTGCAATGGAGCATGAAATTCACCATAAAGGCAACCTGTTCGTGTATGTGCGGGAAATGGGCCACACTGAGCTTCCTTTCTATCAGCAGCGCATGTAGCGTAAACAAGAAAAAAGATACCTGTTAAGAGGTATCTTTTTTTTGCGCCTTTAGTACTTCTCGATTTCGTCCAGACACTCATTATAGGGCAAATGAATAGAGATATTGAGCATACCAAAATTCCAAGCAGCTGACGTGCAAAAATTCAAAAAATTTAATTGATTAACGCGTCCTAATCATATATAATCTGATAAAAATAGTCGGGTTTTCAGGAGGCCTTTATCATGAGTGTAAGCATCATATTGATGGGTTTGTTTGTCGGAGCCTTAGTCGGATTGACGGGAGTGGGTGGAGCGGCCTTATTAACTCCCCTTTTAATTGTGCTTGGAATTAATCCTTCCATCGCGGTCGGTACAGATCTTGTATATAACTCGATCACAAAGCTGTTTGGCGTTGCCTCCCATTGGCGGCAGAAAACGATTAACTTTAAATTGGTAAAATACTTAGCCATCGGCAGTATTCCGAGTGCTTCGCTAGCCATTGGCATCTTGCATTTGTTCCCCGCCTTTCACCAGCATCAGGAAGAAATTATTAAGCACGCTCTAGGATATGTGTTAACGCTGGTTGCCATTTCAATCATCGTTCGTTTGTTTTTGGATAGAAAACTTCGCCCCAACCGCTGGCAGCTGATGCCGCTTGAAAATAAGAGGGCCCTGACAATTCTTATTGGTGTGGTGTTTGGGTTTATCGTCGGATTAACATCAATCGGTTCCGGCTCATTATTTGCAATCGCCATGATTTACTTATTTAACATGAAAGCGTCACAGATTGTCGGAACCGATATCGCGCATGCATTTCTTCTTGTTACGGCAGCAGGCATTTTGAACGCAAGCTTCGGAAGCGTGGATTACATGCTGGCAGCTAATCTGCTCATTGGTTCAATTCCCGGCGTGCTGATCGGAAGCCATCTTTCGCCTCGATTCTCCCCGCGTCCACTGCAATTTATTATGGCGTCCATTATTTTAGTCAGCGGTTTAAAATTGATTTAATGAAAAAGGCTATCCGCGCTTGAAGGATAGCCTTTTCTTATTATAGCGTCACACCCGATTTAAAAATGGCGAGTTCTCTGAAATCATTTTTTTCATGGTTCACAAGCCGGCCGCTTGCCACCTCAATCATATAGTGGATAAACTCACACAGCACATATTCCTCATGAACATCATCCTCTGCTAAAAGGCCTGCGTTAAAATCAATCCAATGCGGCTTCGCCTCATACAGCTCGGTGTTTGTCGCTACTTTCACCGTCGGGACAAAGGTGCCAAACGGCGTGCCCCTTCCCGTTGTAAAGAGGACAATTTGGCAGCCGGCAGCCGCCAATGCGGAGGAGGCGATCAAATCATTGCCTGGCGCGCTCAAAAGCGTCAGCCCTTTTGTCTTGAGCACTTCCCCGTATTTCAAGACATCCGTGACAGGAGAAATCCCCGCTTTTTGCGTACAGCCCAGGGATTTATCCTCAAGTGTAGAAATGCCGCCCGCTTTGTTGCCCGGTGAAGGATTTTCGTACACCGGCTGATCATGTTTAATAAAGTATTGTTTGAAATCATTGATTAAATCGACTATCTTATGAAACACTTCTTCATTGGCAGCCCGCTGCATCAGGATGGTTTCTGCGCCGAACATTTCCGGTACTTCCGTCAGCACAGTACTCCCTCCCTGTGCAATGAGATAATCTGAAAAACGTCCAAGCAGCGGGTTTGCGGTTATGCCGGAAAAACCGTCCGAACCTCCGCATTTCAGCCCGATCTTCAGTTCAGACAGCGGAATGTCTTCTCTCTTATCTCCTTTGGCCGCTTCATGAATTTCCTTCAGCAAAGCAACACCTGCCTCCATTTCGTCGGTCACCGACTGGGATTCCAGAAACTTCACCCGCTCCAGGTTCACATCTTGCAGTGCTTCCTTCATTCTTGCCAGCTCATTGTTTTCACAGCCAAGCCCTAACACCAAGACGCCGCCGGCATTTGGATGGCGAATGGCATTCAGCAGGATTTGCTTCGTATTTTCATGATCGTCGCCAAGCTGCGAGCATCCGTATTGATGCTTTAACACCAGTACGTTATCAAATGGAGCGATATCCCCTGTTTCTCTGACAAAACGCTGCAGCATTTTTTCTGCTATTCCATTGACACAGCCGACAGTTGGGACAATCCACAATTCATTCCGTACACCCGCATCTCCGTTTTCTCTTCTAAAACCTTTAAACGTCCGGTTCTCATTAGAATACGGATTTTCATCAAATCTCGGTGTATAGCTGTATGATTGGATATCAGACAGGTTTGTTTTCGTATTATGGACATGAATATGCTCTCCGATCGAGATATCTTGTGATGCATGACCGATTGGAAACCCGTACTTGATGATGCTGTCATTTTCTTTAATAGGCTGCAATGCAATCTTGTGGCCTCTTTTTATATCATCCTTTACTTCAACCGACACACCGTCCGCATGCAGCCGCTCTCCCTTCTCAATATCCCGCAGAGCAAGAAGGACATTATCTTGCTTATGAATCTTTATAAACGACTTCAACGTACCTCTCCCCCTTGTATGCAGTATTGTTCAAGAGCCCTCTGCATGCCCAGCTCATGAATATGATTCAAGTAAACAGCGACTCTATCAGTCAGCCTCGGTATCTCATTGAGATCTGCCCCCCACAGCCGCTGTTCGCCTAACACTCTTGATGCAATCCGAAGCATGTCGCCATCCTCCTGACACCAAACCTCTTTGAAAAATTGAAGCACTGCCGGATCATCCTGCAATGTCTCATTATCATGATAAAAATACAGAAGAGCGCTGAAAGAAAACACCAAGCGTTCAGGAAGCTGTCCCTTTTGTTCAGCATATTCCTTAAGAGTCGGCAGATTTCTCGTTTTGAATTTGGAAACGGAGTTCAATGCAATGCTTTCCAGGTAATGCTTAATATACGGGTTTTTAAAACGGTTCAGCACATCGTCAGCATACTGAAAAAGACCTTCCATTTTTAAAACAGGAAGAATTTCGTCATCAATCAGCTCTCTTATAAATCGCCCCACTTCCGGATGCTCGACTGCATCCCTAACAGTCTTCAAGCCGTATAATAAAGCCACTGGCGTCATTGCTGTATGAGCGCCATTTAAAATTCTTACTTTTTTAGTCCGGTATGGGGTGAGGTCGCTGACGATCTTTGTATGCAGCCCTGCAGCCGCAAAGGGAAGTTCTTTTCCAATCCAATCAGGCCCCTCGATAACCCATAAATAATATTGCTCTCCCACAACTATCAAATCATCCTGATAGCCAAGATCTGCCGTGATCTCATCAATGCTGTCGACGGGAAAACCCGGAACAATCCGGTCTACTAAACTATTACAAAATGTATTGGCCTCATGAATCCACTGTGTAAATCCTTCCTCCAGCTTCCACAGATGTGCATAATGAAGAACCGTTTCCTTCAGCTTTTCACCGTTCTTCTCGATCAGCTCACATGGGATTAGGACACAACCTTTTGTCTGATCTCCTTTAAAAGCCTGATAGCGGAAGTAGAGAAATGCAGTTAATTTCCCAGGGAATGTTTTTTGCGGCCTATCCTCTAAACGATCTTTTTCATCACATACAATCCCTGCCTCAGTGGTGTTGGAGATGATAAACCGAAGCTCTTCGCTTGATGCCAATTCTTTGTATGCTTCATAATCAGAAAACAGGTCAATCCCCCGGCTGATTGAGTTGATAATCATATGCTCGTTTACCGCTTCTCCGTCTTTCATTCCTTGTAAAAAAAGCGTATATAGCCCATTTTGCTGATTTAATCGTTTGATTTTTTCTGAGCCTCTTGGCTGGACAACCGCCACGCTCCCATTAAAATCAGTGTGTTGATTCAATTGATCAATCTGCCAATCGATAAATCCCCGAAGAAAGTTTCCTTCTCCGAATTGGAGAATTTTTTCTGGATACCGAGTATAGTGATCGTACACATTTTTATTCAGCTTCTGCACCCTTATTGCCTCCCTCTTTTTATGCACACGTTAACATTTTTCTGTATAAAGAATGCCCGCTGAAAAACGGGACATCACGTCATCAATCGTCTGACTGAATCACGCACCATGAATTCTGTGTTTTCCAAGATTTTTTCTGCTTTTGTTTCGGGCTTGCTGATCAGCGACAAGAGTTTTTGCGCGCCGAGCACGCTGATTTTCTCCACTGGTCGCTTTACTGTTGAAAGCCTTGGCGTGATGTACTGTGAAAACCCAATATCATCAAACCCGATCACCGAAATATCATCAGGAACGCGCAGTCCCTTTGCGAATATCGCATTCATCGCTCCGATTGCCATGTCATCATTCGAACAAAAAACAGCGGTAGGAGGATTCGGCAGCGCCAGCAGCCGCTCCATCGCTTGAAATCCGCTTTCCATATCGTACTGTCCTTTGACACTGTATTCATGTTTGATCGGAATATGATGTTGAATCAGTGCAGATAGGTAGCCTTCCTTTCGCTGCTGGGAGGATTTAAAGCCTTCGATCCCCTCGATGATGGCGATGTTTTGATGTCCGTTCTTAATAAAGTATTCTACAGCTTCTTGAGAGCCTTCCTTGTCATTGGACAAAATATTCGTGATGGTGCGATCATCAATATCACGATTCAGCACGACAAGCGGAATGTTTTTTTCGCGAATATGGTAAATAAAAGAATTATCAATGTCACTTTGGCTCATTAAAATGATGCCGTCATATCTCATCGGTGTAACGGAATCATAGTTTTTCAGATCATCAATGCCGCGCACATACAGATTGTAATCCTCACTTATGGCTTGATTGACGCCTTTGATTGTGTCTGCAAAGAAGCTGTGTGAGGTTCCGTTTGTAATGCTTGTAAAGAACAGCCCGATCGTATGCGACTTTTGCATCGCCAGACTTTTCGCATTTACATTTGGTGTATAGTTGAGCTGCTCTGCTAGCTCTAATATTTTTTTCTTCGTATGTTCTTTGATGTAAGGGCTGTTGTTGAGTGCTCTGGAAACGGTTGTGTGGGATACGTTTGCGAGTTTTGCGATATCTTTAATGGTTACCATCTAATTCCCTTCCTTATCATACCGGCTGCGATTATTTACTGTATATTGTATCATCAAACATACCGCCTCTCCCACTATATTTCCAGATTAATAAGACACAGGATTCTCCGCTTCTGTTCCCGCTGTCTTGCCAATGATTGGACGGACAAAACGAATCACAGCAAGTGAAGCGAAGACAGCCAGCCCTCCGGCAAGCAAAAATGCTCCGGAAAACGTGCCTGTTTGGTCAACAATAAATCCGGTTAAAGCCGGGCCGATAATTCCTGCCGTGTTGGCGAGGAAATGCATGAAGCCGCCAACAGAACCGACATTGTTTTGATCAACCACATCTTGAATGACAGCCCAATAGATAGCACCGGTCAAATAAAGAAAGAACACTGACAGAGCGACAAGAGTGACAGCCCCCGCAGTCGTTGCCACAAGCCCGGCAAAACCAATCAGGACAGCTGATGAAAACAAACACGTGACAAGCACAACCTTGCGCGAGAACAGCACACCTTTTCGGGCTGTTTTTTTGTACACATAGTCAGAAACAAATCCCCCCGCAGCCAGCCCGATAAATCCTAAAATCCAAGGTATGACCGTGATGACACTCATCGATTCAACACTTAATCCCCGCTCGTCGACAAGATAGCTCGGAAACCACGTCAAAAAGAAGAAGAGGATGTAGTTGTAAGCGAAAAAAGCGAACGCCGTGAACAGGACCGTTTTTTGCTTCAGGTAAAAGGTGAGCGGAATTTTTTCTCCGGGAGACGTTTCTGCTTTTATTGCCGGTGCTTCCTTCATCGTCTCTTGCGGCTTTTCTTTGACAAACTTGAACCAGAGCACTGCCCATATCAATCCAATAATCATAATGAGAACGAAGGATACCTTCCAGCTGAACGCCACTGCGATCATGCCGACTATCGGGCCGGAAATGGCTCCCCCGAGCGGCGTGCCGCTGTTGGTTACACCGATAACAGACGCCCGCTGGGTCGGCGGGAACCAGTTGTTCACCATCTTGTTGATGGTCGCCGAAAGCGGGCCTTCTCCCATTCCGAAGAGAATGCGTATAATCAGCAGACTGACAAAGCCAAAAGCAAGGGCGACTGCTCCGCTAAACAGCGACCAAACAACCATCGCGACAAACAAGGTCAGCTTTGCCCCATAGCGGTCGGATGCCACGCCCCCAAGAAAGTTAAAAATCGCATAACCAATCGAAAAACTGCTGAAAATCAAGCCCATTTGCGTTGCAGACAATGTGAGATCATCCTGAATAAAAGGAGCTGCAATGGAAAGCGCCGAGCGATCCAGGTAATTAATCACCCCTGCCAGGAACAAAAAAAGGATAACGGGAAGCTTATCTTTTGAAAACATCTCAACCTCACCCCTATGTTGGTTCAGTTTCTGTTGCATCGCTTTCGTTACACACCTGAATAAGCCATAAATCCTCCATCGACAGGAACGGTGATCCCAGTGACAAAACCGGAATAGGATTCATCCGCCAGCCAAAGGAGCGTACCGAGCAAATCCTCGGGTTTTCCGAAGCGCTTCATCGGTGTTCCCGCAATAATTTTGTGAGATCGGCTGGTGAACGTTCCGTCTTGGTTGATCAGCAGATCATGATTTTGTTTTGTCAGAAAGAAGCCTGGGGCAATCGCATTGACCCGCAGCCCGGTTTCGGCAAAATGAACAGCCATCCACATCGTAAAATTATTGATGGATGCTTTCGCGGCACTGTATGCCGGAACCTTCGTCATAGGTGAATAAGCACTCATCGAAGAAAGATTGATAATCGCGGGTGAATGTGCCTTCAGCAGCTCTTTTCCAAACACTTGCGTGGCCAGAAACGCACCGGTGAAGTTGGTGGAGAATACAGTTAGAAAGCCCCTCTCATCCATATCAAAAAAGGATTGGCCTTCTCCCGCTTCTTCATATGTCTCCACATCGGTTATCGCGTCAGGATGATTGCCGCCAGCCCCGTTAATTAACAGATCAACAGCGCCAAATTGGCCGAGGATGTCTTCCTTTGCCCGCTCCAGTGACATCCTGTCCAGCACATCCGCAGCAACAGCGCACGCTGTGCCGCCAGCCGCCGTTATCTCCTTCACGACCGCTTGGCCTTTTTCAGCCGTCCGATTCAATATCGCCACCTTCATGCCATGACGGGCTAGCTCCCGTGCCATCGCAGAGCAAAGCACGCCGCTGCCGCCAGTGATGACAGCCGTTTTACCTGCCAGGTTCTCATGCAGCGGGATCATACGCCCACCTCTTTTTTTGCCATTGCTTCATAGGCGTCCCACAACCCGTTCAAATACATGATGCCAAGTGCCCGATCGTATAAGCCATATCCCGGGCGGCATTGCTCGCCCCAAAGATGGCGCCCATGATCCGGTCTGACATATCCTTCGTAATCCTGCTTATGCAGTTCTTCCATCACGCCTTGAATGTTGATCGAACCATCCTTTGTTAAATGAGATGTTTCAATAAAATCACCATTCTCATAAATTTTCACATTGCGAATATGTGAAAATGGAGCGATGCCGGCATACGTTTTAGCGATCTCCACCATGTCGTTAGCGGGATTGGCTCCCATTGAACCTGTACAAAGGGTGATACAATTAGACGGTGAATCTGATATCGCCCGCAGTTTCTTATAGCTTGCCTCTCCTGTGATAATGCGCGGCAGTCCGAAAATCTGCCACGGCGGGTCATCCGGATGAATGGCCATTTGAACACCATAGGCCTCAGCAACAGGAAGAATTTCCTGCAAAAAGAATGATAAATTGTCCCATAGCTTTTCTTCATCGACCGTTCTGTAGGCAGCAAAAAGCTCTTTGATCCGAGCCAATTTTTCTGGCTCCCACCCCGGCAGTGTCATGTCAGATGCATCCTCCACCGTCCGAATCAGCTCTTGAGGATCAAGGCTTTCCACCTTGGCCTTTTCAAAAAACAGAGCGGTCGATCCATCTGCTAGCGGCCGGAACATGTCCGTGCGTGTCCAGTCAAAAACCGGCATAAAATTATAGCAGATCACTTTCACGCCAAATCCGGCAAGGTTGCGGATCGTTTGCTTGTAGTTTTCAATATACCGGCCGCGTTCTTCGTTCCCAAGTTTAATTGCTTCGTGAACATTCACGCTTTCTACAACTTCAGCATGAAAACCATAGGATTGAATATATTCAGTCTCGGCTCTGATTTCTTCTTTTTCCCACACGTTGCCGACGGGCTTTTGATGGAGAGCCCAAACGATGCCTTTGACACCGGGAATTTGCTTCACGTGTTCAAGTGTGACTGTATCGTTGCCTCGTCCATACCATCGGAATGTCATATTCATGCTCGCACCTCCGGATTCAGTCATTTAATCAAACGTGATGACGGCTTTTCGCACCTGATCTGGATGCTCCTTAATAAACTGAAATGCATGATGAACGTCATCAACTGAAAATGTATGGGTCACCAGCCCGTTATGCATTAACCGGCCTCCATTCAAAAGCTCTACCACTTTTGGAAACTGATTGGTCTGCAATCGGGATCCGGTTATCGTGACTTCTTTTTTTGTAATTGGCAGCTGAGAAATCTGAGCCGCTCTTTCATCAAATCCAAGCACAACCACATGTCCCGCCGGTGACACAGCCTCAATTGAAAGTGCAAAAGTCTCCGGCAGGCAAACGGCATCAATGACCACGTTTGCTCCTTCATTCCCAGTCCATTCAAGGACCCGCTCGGCAACATTTTCTGCTTGGACATTTACAACAGCATCGGCGCCGTTTTCTTTCGCAAATGCCAGCCGCTCGTTGTTCAAGTCAGTCATCATGACAGCAGCGCCCGCCAGTTTTGCCATTTTTAACACACAGATCCCGATGGGTCCCGCTCCCTGGATCAGGACGGTATCACCTTTTTCCACCTGGCCTCTCCACACTGCCTGGGCGCCTATCGTATAAGGCTCGGCCATGACTGCTTCCTCCCAAGGCAAGTCCTTTGAGACCGCGTGAAGCTGCCTTTCCGGAAGCACAATATATTCCCGCATGCCTCCGTCCTCATGTACGCCAAATACAGAAAGCTTGGCGCAAACATTCGGCCGCCCTTTGCGGCAGGCATAGCACGATCCGCAATAAGAAATCGGCTCAATCACCACATGATCACCGGGTTTTAGGCTCTGTACATTCGCACCAACTGCCTCCACTTGTCCCGTTACCTCGTGTCCGATGACTCTCGGGAGGGTAGCGAGCGGATTCGTTCCATGATAAATGTGCATGTCTGAACCGCAAACGCCGACTCGCTTGACTTTCACGAGCACTTCATCATCCTTTGAAAGAACTGGCTTCTTCACCTCCGCTGTCACCAGATCATACGCTTTTCGCACTTGAACCGCTTTCATTTTACTCACCTGCTTTTTAAGAATTCATACACGCTCCGGGCGATAGAAATTCCGTTTTTCTTATTTCTTTCTTCATGCAGCTGCTCGATCTCGCCGGGCACATACACTCTTTCGAATCCAACAGCCGGCGGTGATTGCTGCAGTTCATCAATCATGGCATCCATCTGCTCTAAAAACGTATCCCAGTCAGTAAAAAAGGCTGGATTGATCGCGCAAACGTAATGCCCCAGCTTTCTTTTTTGATCAAGACCGCTGTACATTTTGGCAATATGAGGGCCAAAAGCCGCGCCCGCCAGCAATCCGGAAAACACATCCACCACAATCGATAGTCCATAGCCTTTCGGGCCGCCGAATGTTGAAAGTGAGACGATCTTGTCAGGATCAGTTACTGCTTCTCCGTTTTCATCGACTCCCCATCCTTCAGGAATTTCTTTGCCCTCTTCACGGGCCTGCAGAATCTTCCCAAAAGCCACTTTGGATGTCGCCATATCTAGGATAAACGGTTTTTTATGCTTAGCCGGAACTCCGTAAGCAATCGGATTTGTCCCTAAAAAAGGAGTCCTCCCCCCAAATGGGACAACGATACTGTCTGTATGCGTCATTGCCATTCCGATCAGCTTTTCGTCAGCCGCTTTTTGCACAAAATAGCTTAGCGCTCCGCAATGGCTGCTGTTTACGGCCGTGACCATGCCGACTCCTTTTTTCTTCGCCATGTCAATTGCATGGTCCATCGCCATGTCGCAATTCACATGACCGAAACCATCGTCTCCGTCAAGCACCCCGGTCACAGGTCCCGTTTCTTTAAAAACAGGCTGTGCCCCAGGATTGATCCCTCCCGCTAAAAGCCTGTTCACATAGTGTTCTGTGCGCAGCACGCCATGCGAATGTACATTGCGCAAATCAGCGTGCACGAGAACATCTGCTACTTTTTCAGCATCTCGTTCATTCAAACCGGCACCGGCCAGCTTTTGCCGAACGAGTTCCTTTGCTTCTTCAGCTGCAATTGTTATCGTTTTCAAGCAAGTGCCTCCTTCCTTTTCAGTTTTTTGGGCACTCTCCTAGCGAAACCCCTACAAACACATTTTATTTACAAATTATTTTAAATATTCTCTATATTATATTGTCAGCTCTTTTGATGAAGATCCTGAACGATCTGAGCATGCTGCTGGTCTGTGAGTTTATAAAGAAAGCCGATAATGAACATCGCTAATGCCAAAGCAATGGCCGGATACAGAAGAAGCAGCGCTTTGATGCCAATCAGCGCCTGTGCTGTCTGGACTGCATTCGGCACATAGCCGATAATCCCCAAACCGATCCCCGAGAGAAAGCCAGACAAAGATTGAGCAAGCTTTCTTGAGAAATTGAAAAGTGAATATGTCGTTGCTTCCTTCCGTTCACCGGATTTCCATTCGCCATAGTCGATAATATCGGAGACAAGAGCCCACGTGATGCCATTTGGGATACTGATTCCGATAAAGGCGATACTGGCGAGAATTGTAAACACATAAACGTTAGATGGAAGCATAAAGTTGATCAGATCCGCGGCCACACTGATGCCGAAGCCGATCATTGCCGTTCGTTTCTTTCCAAACATCTTGACGAGCTTTGGTAGGAATACGACGCCCAAAAAGGAAGAACCGATAATGATGAAGTTCATATAAGCCATTAATTCAACATTGCCCAAGTTATATTGTGCGAAATAGACGAGCATGGCGGATTTAATGTTGTATGCGGAAATTGAAAAAATCGTCATCAGGACAAGGGTTAACAGCGGTTTATTTGTAATAAATGTTTTGACGACAGATGAGAGTGTTAATTTTTCTTTGGGTGCTTCCGATATGACAATGCGCTCTTTGCAGTTGCGGTAGCAAATATAAAACCAAAGCACACCGAGCGCGGCGAACAAGCCCATGACCACCGGGTAGCCGACCTTCGGATTTTCAAACTTAACGAGCAGCGGCATCACGGCAACACTTGTGATAAACAAGGCGCCAAGTGATCCGATTTGGCGGAACGTCGAAATGGAGGTCCGGTCCTCAGAATTTTGAGTCATCGCTGCCCCTAATGAGCCGTACGGAATATTCACAAACGAATAGCCGATGCCCCAAATCATATAGGATGCATATGCATATATCAGTTTTCCGGTCGTTGATACATTGGGAGACAGAAAAATAAGAACAGTAAGCACCGCAAGCACGATGCTGCCAATTAATAGATAAGGCCTGAATTTCCCCCGTTTGCCGATATTTTTGCGATAATCGATTGATGAGCCGACAATTGGATCTGTAATCGCCGCAAACAGCTTACTGACTAAAAAAATGCCGCCGGCCATCGCAGCGGGGATTCCCGCTACATCAGTGAAATACTTCAATAAATAAATCTGGCCGAGATCAAACATAAAACCGTTGCCAAAATCACCAAAACCATAGGACATTTTCTCTTTCAATGAAAGCCTTTTTTCCGTTTCGACCGACACAACCCTATTTGCCAGTTCAGTTCGCATGTTCCACCTCTGTGTCTTAAGAATTTTCGGATAGTGATCCGCTCAGCGATACTGAGCGGACACTTTGTTACACGTTTGCTTTCTCTTCTTGAAATTGAAAGTAGTGTTTCGCATTGTCATAGCAAATCCCCTGAACGATGCTTCCCAGAAGCTCCATATCGCGCGGCACTTCGCCGTTTTCCACCCATTCTCCAATCAAATTGCAGACGATCCGCCTGAAATATTCGTGACGCGTATACGAAAGAAAGCTTCTGGAATCGGTGAGCATGCCGATAAAACGGCTGAAAAGGCCAACATTTGATAACGCTTTCATTTGATCGAGCATCCCGTCTTTAGTATCGTTAAACCACCAGGCTGTGCCGAATTGTATTTTTCCTGGGGTAATACCGTCCTGAAAACTGTTGATCATGCTGGCGATGACATAGTTATCATTTGGATTCAGTGAATATAAAATCGTTTTCGGCAGCTGGTTCTTCATCTCAACTGAGTTCAGCAGCTTGTATAAAGGCTTAGCAATTTCTTCATCGTTCATTGAATCATAGCCTGTATCAGGTCCGAGCCTTTTCATCATTTTTGTATTCGTGTTTCTTAAAGCGTTGATATGAAACTGCATCGCCCAATCAAGCTCCGCATACAAACCGCAAAGAAACTGAAGCGTATATGTCTTAAATTTCTTCTCATCTTCATAAGAAACCTCTGTTCCTTGTAATCTGTCAGAAAAAATCCGTCCAGCTTCTTCTTTTGTTGTTTCGGCAAATACCATTGAATCTATCGCGTGATCAGAAACTCTGCCGCCGGCTGAGTGGAAGAATCGCACTCGTTTTTCCAACGCCTTTAAAAACCCATCATAGGTTGTAATGGAGATGGCGGCGGCATCTTCAAGTGACTGCACCCAATCCGGAAAACCTTCACGATTGATCTCAAGTCCTTTATCCGGCCGAAATCCAGGCAGCACGCTGACAGGAAAGTCTTTGTCTTCTCTTAATAATAGATGGTATTCAAGAGAATCGACAGGGTCATCTGTGGTGCACACAACTTTTACATTTGATTTCACAATTAAATCCCTTGCCCCGAAACCTTCTCCTTTGAGCAGTTCATTTGTCCGTTTCCATATAGCCGGCCCGGACTTCTCGTTTAAAATCTCATAAATGCCAAAAAAACGCTGTAATTCTAAGTGAGTCCAGTTGTAGAGCGGATTGCCAATCGCCATCGGCACGGTTTTCGCCCAAGCCATAAATTTCTCCTCATCAGGCGCATCTCCGGTGATGTATGTCTCCTCAATTCCATTGGCTCTCATGATGCGCCATTTATAATGGTCACCATACAGCCAGGCTTCCGTGATGTTTTGAAATGTCTTATTTTCATAGATTTCTTTCGGACTTAAGTGGCAGTGGTAATCAATAATTGGCATGTCTTTCGCATAATTATGATAGAGGCTGACAGCGGTTTCATTTTTCAATAAAAAGTTTTCGCCCATGAAGGGTTCCATGTCCTCACCGTCTTTCATTCTATTTCAAAATGTTAACGTTAACATTTTGATTTGTTTTTATTTTACCTTTATATTCCTCTGGGATCAATCTCTTTTTTGAAAATGAAATGTTAACGCTGTCATAAACATAAAAAAAGACATTGCCAGAAAGCACTCGGAAAGGAATGCTTTTGGCAATGCCAGATTCATTAAAAGGATTAGTAAGCCAGGCTGAAAAGTCCTTTAATATGTGTCAAATATCGTACATTACTTGCTTCTTTCATCAAGGAAGCAGGAAGACCTTTAAGCGGTGTAGAATTTGCACCAATGATGGCAACCGCGTCTTTGCGTCCAAGGCTTGCAAGTGTACCAGAGTTTACTGGCTTGAATGTTTCAAGCGTTTTGCCTTCCAGGTAAGCGAATAGGTTGTAACCGATCAGCTCACCCATTTGCCATGCGATTTGTGCAGTTGGCGGGTATGGACGGCCGTCTGGACCGAAGTAAACTGCGCTGTCTCCAGCAACGAATACATCTTCATGAGATGTAGATTGCAGGAAGTCATTTACAGTCGCGCGTCCGCGGTTCACTTCTAGACCTGATTCACCGACTAATGGGTTACCTTGTACGCCGCCAGTCCAAACAAATGTGTTGGCAACAACTTTAGATCCGTCTTTCAGATCAATTACGTTTCCTTCTACATTTGTAACAGGAAGACCTGTTAAGAACTCAACGCCGCGTTTTTCAAGGCTTGCAGTCGCACGCTCGATAAGATCATCCGGAAGAACAGGAAGGATCTTCGGACCTGCTTCAACAAGTTTCAATTTGATTTCTTTATGGTCTACGCCGTATTTTTTCGCAAGATTCGGCATGATGTCAGCAAGCTCACCAACAAGCTCAACACCTGTTAAGCCGCCTCCGCCGATAAGGATTGTTGCATCTGCTTCGTTTTTCGTTTTAGAGTACTCGCGCACACGATCTTCAACATGCTGGAAGACTTTGTTCGCATCGGCAGCAGATTTCAATACCATGCTGTTTTCTTCAAGACCTGGGATGCCGAAGTAAGCCGTTACAGAACCAAGACCTACAACAAGCGCATCGTAAGTTAATGTAGAACCGTCAGCAAGCGCAACTTCTTTTTTATCAACAGAGAAAGAGCTTACTTCCGCAATTTTAAGATCAATGTCTTTGCCTTTGAAAAGTTTTTCTAATGGCATTGCAACCGCTTTTTCAGACACGTTGCCTGCAGCAAGGCGGTGTAATTCCGTAATGATTTGGTGAGTAGGGTATTTGTTTACCACTGTCACGCGTGCTTGTTCTTTTGTGTAATGTTTGCGAACTGTTAGAGCAGAAAGAACTCCGCCATAACCAGCGCCTAGAATGACAATATGTTTTGACATCGTATATCCTCCGTCCTTTATATCAATTTGAATCTGAGATTATTTTTGGTTTTCGCGTTCGTTCATGACTTCAAGGTAGCTGTTAGCAAAACGGAACAGCTTTTGAGCTTGAGGATCTTTCAGCATGCGAAGAAGGCCGAAAAGTCCAATTGTTTCGTTGCTTGCTTCCGCGCGGTCTTTTGCTTCAATCGCAGTCGCAGCTACTTCTTTCGCTGTTTCTTTTACAGGCTCGAGAATTTCAGTGATCGCACCGACTGTGTCGCTCTTTAACACTTCGTCAGTCGCTACAGACTGAGCGAAATCATAAGACTTCGTTAAAATATTCACTAACTCAGTCAGCTTCGGAAGCTGGTCAACTAAAACAGTCAATGATTCTTGAACTTCTGGCTTTAATAGCTGATCAATAAGATCTTGCTGGCTTTGGCTGACAGACGCATTTGTTTGATCGATTGTTTCTGGCATATCCAATTCTCCTTTACTATAAGCAGTTTGCTGATTTTTTTGGAAAGGGTAGTGCCTCTCCCTGTCTCACGCTTTTAAGGCATAAGAATAAGGATTGTGAATTCGTGCACAATCATTTACAAAAATAAATGTTTACTACCCAGTTTTTCATCTTGCCATATTCAGTATTATTTTTATCTAAAAATAAACAATTGAATAAGTCAAAATCCTTTACTCTCTCTGAAAATAGCAAACACAAAAAACTCCAATTCGATTACCTTCTATATGATAACACTTTTTGAACAAAATTTGAACGTGAATTGCTTCGATTATGAAATTAATTTATATGGAGCTCATGTCATATCGTTTCTGCGGCACTAGTTATTGACAATCCAGCAATTTCTCCCCTTCACTTTACCCATATTTCCAATAGAGGCTCTCTTTTTCCTGTGATCGGATCATTCGCCGGCAACGCCGCCTGCTTAATCTGTTTGAGCGCTTCCTCCCGCTCATTCGGTTTCCCCGTCTTCATATCATACTGAACGCCACCGGGATAGGCGCCAAGGACAGTAAAATCGGGACTTGAGCTGAGCTTTTTATGTCCGACTCCGGCTGGAATCACGACTGCGTCGCCTGATTTGAAAGGGATGGCAGCCCCTTTTTCACCCCCAAACTGAATCACAGCCTCTCCCCTAAGGGCAAACAGGACTTCATGCGTATTGCTGTGATAATGATGGTATGGAAAAACACTCCCTGACCAGCTGTTTGACCAGCCATGCCGGATGACGATCCGCTCTGCCAGTCCGGTGTCCTTAAGCGCGTTTTGATACACCACGAGCGGAAAATCAGGGTGATTCGGAATCCTGCCGTCATCCGGAAAGAAGTATGTCTGTGTCTCTTTTTCCATCAATTACACCTCCCTTTTTTGTCTTCCACACATAGCGGTTCGCAAAACATGATGTTTTTCTCATGATTCCATTGATCTGCATGATACCGAATAGTATAGTATAAAAAAATAATGCCAGAATGAGGGATATCATGAAAGCTATCGTTATCGGAATATTGGCTTCACTCTTTTTCGCCGTTACCTTTATATTAAACAGAGCGATGGAGTTATCAGGAGGCAGCTGGCTTTGGAGCTCTTCGCTGCGCTTTATTTTTATGGTGCCGTTTTTATGTTTGATTGTCATCATGAGGGGGACATTCACGCCTCTCTTACTAGAGATGAGGAAAAAGCCGTTTTATTGGATCAAATGGAGCTTCGTCGGCTTCGTGCTTTTTTACGCGCCGATTACATTTGCGGCTGCATACGGTCCGGGGTGGCTCATAGCCGGAACCTGGCAAATTACAATTGTAGCCGGGGTGCTCTTATCTCCTTTGTTTTATGTCAAACAAGATATGCCGGGCGGTCCGCAGCTCGTTCGCCAAAAGATTCCCCTGGTTTCACTTGGCACTTCCATGATCATCCTGATTGGAGCGGCTCTGATTCAGCTTCAGCATGCAGAATCGCTTTCTGGGAGGATGCTGCTTTTCAGTGTGCTGCCGGTTGTCATTGCGGCTTTTGCCTATCCGTTAGGAAACAGGAGAATGCTCGAAGAATACGGAGGCCGGCTTGATACATTTCAGCGCGTTCTTGGAATGACATTGGCAAGCCTTCCATTCTGGCTTATATTAGCAGCTTACGGCTGGTGGTCAGATGGCCTTCCAACAGCAAGTCAAACCGTTCAATCCTTTATCGTTGCCGTCAGCTCAGGCATCATTGCGACGGTTTTATTTTTCTGGGCCACTGATATGGTAAGAGACAATCCGCAAAAACTCGCAGCTGTTGAAGCCACTCAATCCGGTGAAGTGATTTTCGCGCTGCTTGGTGAAATTGTTCTGCTGTCAGGCGTTTTCCCATCTCTATTATCATTTGCCGGTTTGTTCATTATAATAGCGGGGATGATGTTACATACCTTCGCTTCACAGCCGAGAAAACCGAAAAAGAAAGCACAGTCAAATCTGACTGCGTAGCATCTGCAGGAGAATGGGTGAAAGCCTGTTCTCCTTTATTTGTGCTACCAAAAGGAATCTGTTTCACGTTATAGTTAAATATAATGTCAGCCTACTTATATTGAAAGGTGATTATTGTAATGGAAGCAAACGATCAAACACAAAACATACCAGCCATCTCCTTCAGATCAGTCAGAAAAAGCTATAAACAAGATGGACAAACCTATGATGTGCTGCAGGATGTCACCGGAGACATTCAACAGGGTGCAATCGTAGCCGTTTTAGGTCCTTCCGGCTCAGGCAAAAGCACCCTCCTTTCTATGTGTAATTTAATGAGAACGCCTGACAGCGGCGAAGTCAACATATACGGAAAGGAAATCAGAGAATGGAATGTCAATGAGCTGAGGCGAACGGCAGCCCTCGCGTTTCAATCGGCTCCCGTGCTCGACGGGACAGTGCGTGACAATTTAAGTCTTGTACAAAGGCTGCATCAATCCCAGCTGTACTCTCCTGAAAAGCTGGCTTCTCTTGCAGGGCTGCCGCCAGAGCTGTTAGACAGAAGCGCCAGAGACTTATCGGGCGGGCAGCGGCAAAGACTGTCACTGGCCAGAACGCTCTCAAATCCTTCCTCCATTCTATTGTTGGACGAAATCACGTCGGCCTTGGACCCGGTTTCTGTTCTTGAGATTGAAGAACTGATCAAACGTCAGCATCAAGAGAAAAAATGGACAGTCATGTGGGTCACTCATAATATGGAGCAGGCAAAACGAGTAGCCGATACCATTTGGTTTATGGCAGATGGCCGGCTGCTTGAAATCGCTGAAACCGAAACATTTTTCTCCGCTCCGCAGCATGAAGCAGCGAAAGAATTTTTGAAGGGTGGGACCCGGTAATGGATTACCTTTCTCTCTCTTTAACGATGATCTTTGTTTTGATCGCCTTGTTTTTATCAAAATCCTTTAAAGCCGGTGTAGAAAAAGACATGATCATCGCCACCATCCGGGCCGCGGTGCAGCTGCTTATCATCGGTTATGTTTTGTCGCTGATTTTTCGCGGAGACCACCCTGTTTTTATCCTGCTGATGGTGCTGTTAATGCTCGCGGTGGCGGCGCAAAATGTCATCAAGCGAAAGAAAAATGCAATCGGTTCGTTTTGGAGGGTGTTTGCCGCGTTAGCAATCGTAGAAATTGTGACGCAGGGAATTCTGCTGTCTCTTCATATCATTCCGCTTACGGCACGATATGTCATTCCGATCAGCGGGATGGTCATTGGAAATTCGATGGTGCTCTCAAGTTTGTTTCTAAACCGGCTCAACTCAGAAGCCGGCGTTCGCAAAGAAGAAATTCAATTAATATTGTCACTTGGCGGCACACCGAAGCAATCCATACAGCGCATTCTTACTTCAGCGATGAAAATGAGTATGATCCCGACGCTCGAAAGCCAGAAAACACTGGGTCTTGTCCAGCTTCCCGGCATGATGACTGGCCAGATTCTAGCCGGCGCGGACCCGATTCAGGCAGTACGCTTTCAGCTCTTAATCGTGTTTACAACGATGGCCTCAGCCGCGCTGACTTGTGTAATCTTAAGCGTGCTGACATACCCATCATTATTCACCGTTCATCAGCAGCTGAAGCAGAATGAATGACAGGCAAAAGCCGCTTTCCGAGGGAAAAGCGGCTTTTGTACTTGTTATTCCTTTTCTTCATAATACTTGGCCAGCTCAACAATCATCGCACCCATCCGCTCAATCTCTGGCGCAAGCAGTCTCGTAATGCCCTCTTCCCGCAGTGCTTCAGCAGTCACTTTTCCGACAGCAGCTGCGATGGCGCGTTCTTCGAATACCTTCTTCACTTCATTGATATAACCTCGCCCCTTAGCAAAATCAAACAGGGAACGAACCTGAATGGCCGTTGTAAAACAAACGGCATCGATCTCACCGTTCATCAGCTCTCGGCATAACCGCTCCACCGTTTCCTCCTCCGGCGGGATGTGCTGATAAGGCAGAATCGGCAGGACAGACGCGCCTTTTTCTTCAAGAAATGCCATGAGAGCCGGCGCTTTTTCGCCATGAAGCTGCACCAGGACTGTTTTTCCTGAAAAGTCGTGAGACTCCAAAGAACGGATTAAGCCTCTTGTTGTCCCGTCTTCATCCGAAGCTTCCGGTGTGATCCCAAGCTTTTTCAGCGCAGACAGCGTTTTGTATCCCCTGCATGCCGCTTTCGCTTGGCGAATCGTCCGCAGAAACTCATCTTTCAGTCCAATTTTCTCTGCCACATCAACAAGAGTCTCCAGCCCGATGCCTGTCGTGAAAATGACCCAGTCAGCTTTTTTTCCCTCCACAAACGTCCGCAAATCCGGCTCCACCTGCTCCTCTGCTAAGTAAACTGTACCTTGGAGAGGCCGGATGACAGGTATTCCGCCCTGTTTTTCAATGATTGTACTGATTTCTTCCGTTTTTCGTGAGCCACCAATTGCCACGCGTTTTCCAAGTAACCCTTTTCCCATACCCGTTTCCTCTCCTCTTTGCATAGGCTTTTTATGTATACAAGCTTAATAAAGCTATTTTGGCGCAAACCAAGGGAGAAATCAAGATAAACCAAAACCCCTAAAATCCATTGAATACGCCGGAAGCTTGCTGTAAGATAAACAGCAGACACGTCTTGTAACGGAGGATCGACATGGAAACAAAAAAAGAAGAATATGAAACAAAAGGCTACGATACATCGATCGTTTATGAATTCAATGAATATCCGGACGCCCTCAGCGGGCGCTGCGACAACTGTGATTACACACTGTTCAAAAGCTCTGTAAAAGGCGGAAAATTTCTTAGAGAATGCCGGAGATGCGGGATGAAAAAAAATATTTAAACATAAAAACCGAAATCAAATTGATTTCGGTTTTTATGTTTTTACTGCGGGACAGCGGATTTTTTCATAAACGCTTCAATCTCAGCTGCCGCACGCTCCGCTCCGCCAGCTTCTTTTACATCCTTTTGCATATTCTTGACGCGGCTGAGCAGCTCTTGATCACTGGATACAGCCTGAACCGCTTCCTGCAGGCTGGAAACAGTCACTTCCTCTTTCGGCAAATAAACGCCAAGGCCTAATTCATCAACCCGATTTGCAGTGAGCTCTTGCTCATACATTTGCGGAATGACGACAAGCGGCACACCGGCATTCATTGCTTCCATCGTACTGTTCATGCCGCCATGCGAGATGAACAAATCAGCTTTCTCTAACACCTCAAGCTGGGGCACGCTTTGGCGAATGGTAAAGTGAGCAGGAATATCCTCCAAACTTTCAGGATCAATCGATTTTCCGACCGACATGATCACTTGCCATGAAGAATCCCGAAATGCCTTGATGCACATCTTGTAAAATTCCGGCCATGCGTTAAACGCCGTACCCAAAGAAATCAGCATAAGCGGGCGATCATCCTTGTCAATCAACAGGCTTTCTTTCTCCTTCCGTTCTCCGAGAGAGGGGCCGACAAAACAGAAACGGTCATCGAACGTCTCATGCTGAATCTGAAAAGACTTCGGCAGAAAGACAATATTTAATGCTTCCGGCACAGCTAACTGTTCAAATGAAACAGCCGGCAACTTCTCTTGCTCCAAGTAGGCTTTAAATTCAGCCTCTGCTTCTCTTATTTTCTTCAGCATGTCTTCATTTCCTAACTGAAAGGATTCATTTTGGGCATATGACGAACAGAGCTTAATGACCGGAACATTAAGCTTTTCAGCAAACAATTTACCAGCCAGCGCAACAAAGTCATAGATGATCAGATCAGGCTGATCATCCTTATATAACTCCTCAAGCTGCGGCAGAATGCTGAGTGATTCTTTCAAAAGACTGAGGGGCGCGTCATTCTTTTCCATCATCTCCCTGATTTGCTTAGGATCAATATTCAAGGATGTATGATAGATCAATGCTTCTCCACCGGCTTGCTGAACAGCGGGCGCAAACTCCTCAGTCGTCGCGTACGTGACACGGTGCCCTTTCTCACAAAGCTTCTCTACTAAAGCAAGCGTAGGATTGACATGTCCGTATGCCGAGATATTGATCATCGAAATATGGTACTTTTTCATGAATCTCCAGTCTCCTTATCTATTACATTTTCACACGGAAGCTCTTTAATCCGTATATCACACTGTTTTCAATCGGAGTGATACTGACGCACTCCATATGAGGAAAAGCAGAAATCAAAGACGTTAACGCGATATTTGCTTCAAGACGGGCAAGCGGAGCCCCAAGGCAAAAATGGATGCCATGGCCAAACGCAATATGCGGGTTGGAATGGCGGCGGATATCAAACATGTGCGGCCTGTCAAACTTCACTTCATCACGATTTGCCGATGCCACAAACGCCAAAACCATATCACCTTCTTTAATCAGATGCCCACCGATCTCCGTATCCCGCTTGGCAATGCGCCTCAAAACCGGGGCGGGCGCTCTGAAACGTAAGGCTTCCTCCACTGCCTGAGGCATCAGTTCAGGATGGCTGCGCAGTTCCTCGTAAACGCCTGGCGTTTCTAATATGCTGTACATCGCATTTGAAATCAGGTTTGTTGTGGTTTCATTTCCGGCCACCAGCAGCAGCGTGCAAAACGGAATCAGCTCTTCACCGGACAGCTTCTCGCCTGTTTCTTCCGCTTTCACTAAAATAGAAATAATATCCTGTGCCGGTTTGTTTCGCTTTTCTTCTATGATGCCGGCAAAAAACGCAGCCAGTTCTTCCTCACACTTATCTCGTTCTTCCAAAAAGGCTTTTTCAGCTTCTTCACTTTTATCCTTCGGTGTACTGACCAGAAGATCAGACCATGCTTTAAACTGATCCATATGCGCTGAAGGCACTCCTAGCAGCTCAGATATCACAATAACCGGAAGCGGGTATGAAAAATCGTGAACAAGGTCAAACTCACTGCGCCCCTGACATTTTTGAATCAGTTCATCTGTGATTTCTTGAATTCTCGGTTCCCATTGCTTCATCACGCGCGGAGTAAAGGCTTTATTCACGACTGAACGGATTTTTGTATGCTTCGGCGGGTCCATGTTAATGATGGAATTTCCAATAGAGCTTGTCTGCTGCGGCATGTAACTGGAAAACAGCTCTTTATCCCCAACAACTTTTTTGACATCATCATAAAGAAAAACGCTCCACACTTGGTTTTCTTCATCAAAGGAAACAGGCGCATCCTTTCTCATCGATTCGTACCATGGAAACGGATGATACGCATCCTGTTTGTTTTTCCCATTGAGCAGCGCTCGCTGCAAGGCTTGCCGGCGGTTTAACACACTCATTATGGTCACTCCCTTGAAAAAATTCAGCAATGAATGTTCCACTTCACCTCCCGCTTTCGAAAAAGAGAGGGACTACCACTTATAATCAAATTGATAACAGCAGGCAGGCGATCACGATGTTCGATGCAGGCATCATATATTCCCCCTCGAATTTCGTTCATCTTACCATAATCTTTCAATTTTTTTCTATTCTGCACTGCTGTTTTGGCTCACAACGTGACCTTAGGCATAAGCACGCAAATCCAATATGGATTCAATTGCACCGCTCCGCTCAAAAAACGTCTCTGTTTTCAACCAAATGCACTAACTCCAAAAATGACTTTCCCATTATGTAAAATAAGCTGATTCTATGATTAAATAGAGGGTAAAAGGTGAAGGAGAGAACAACGTGGCAGCACAGACTGTTTACAAAAAACAAGTTGTCGGCATCCTACTTTCACTTGCATTCGTACTGTTTGTGTTCTCTTTTTCTGAGAGACATGAAAAACCGCTTGTTGAGGAAAAAAACAGGAAAACTGGCATACTGTCGTCGACAAAGCCTCTGTCAAAATTTATGGCAGCCGATTAGTTGAAGAAAACAAATTAAAGCAAAAACTCGGCCATAAACAAGCCGATTCTATTTTGACCCTTCTGAAACTCGCCAACGAAAAACACATTACATTATAAAAAAGAAAGAGCCCATAGGCTCTTTCTTTTTTAGTCAAATATCGTTTTCTTGTCCGGATGGCGCAAAAAGTCAAACAGCATGCTAAGCTGTGAGGGTGTGTTTCGTTTAGGAGAAAGCGGCGGGAGGCTGTCTTCCGGAAAAAAAGCGGCATGATTCGTCTCAATCCCTGTTTCCCCCTGCCCGCCCGTCATGCTGCATGCGATGAAGATTTTATAATAGTGATAAGGCTGAGGGGGATGAGAGTGTTTATGGCTGTCTAGCACGGCCAGCAATCGAGACGGCTCTGTATCGTACCCCGACTCTTCTTTGATTTCCTTGACGACGTTTTCAGCTGGTGATAAACCAATCTCACAAAATCCACCCGGCAGCGACCACAGCTCATCATGCTTCTCCCGAACAAGCAAAATCTGATTCTCTCGGAATACTGCGCCGCGCACATCCGCTTTCGGTGTCGGATAGCCGCTCTCCCCACTCCATAAATCAGAGATGACTTCAATCTCCTTCTCCGAGTAATCTCTATACTGAGTTTCATCAGCTCTTCGTACCTCTCCCTATCGTACACATCCTTGGAAAAAGCAAGCCCCGCTTGGGCGATCGCCCGAATCCGCTGTGCCCGTTCCAGCCATTTGGTTTGCACTTTTATCACTCATCCTTTCAAGTCAAGTTTTGCTATAAAAAATGCACGTTTTCCACAGATGAAAAACATGCAACTGTAAATTAGCTTCTAATCTAACTTCACCAAGTAATCAATATCGTCCTTTACTCTCTCTTCTGTATTACTGCTATTTGTATCAGCTAAAAACGGATTATATACCAGTGTGTAATGTTTCTGTTCTCCTTTAGGGATGACATAACTGAGTACACCTGTAACCTTTTTCCCCGATACTAGTGTTCCTCCCATAAGGATTCTGCCCTTCTCTTCTATAGAAAAAACAGGCCGCACTGATTGATCATTCTTATCTCTTAAATCAAACCCGATAAAATTGTAGCTTATTGAATCTTCCCCTATATTTTCCATCGTAACTTCTATAATAAGCCGTTCCTCATCATCTTTTATTGTTTTTGTCTCCTCATTTACAGCTCCGCCAACATTCATATATTCACCTTTTTGCACTCTATCAACTTTATTCACTGTAAAATTCGTATGTCCTGCTTTAAATGTTTCTCCTATTTTATGTATTTGATCATCTTTTTTGGTCTTCGGCTCACCGCCTTTTTTCAATTCCTTATCAAGTTCCTTTTCAAGCTCTTCTTGCGATTTTTTCTCTTTCGGTTTTTCCTTCTCTGACGCATCGCTCGATTGGCTGCACGCAGAAAGCGCTAACCCGATCGTCAAGACAAATAATAGTAATAAGACTTTTTTCATGATTGTTCCCCCATCTAAAGTAATCGATTTCTATTATAATCAGATTTTTCCTTTTCTTAACAGGTAAGAAAGTAACGATTATTTCTATCTCATTCATCACAATCTTACTTCTTCCTAGTATTTGAATATTTTTTACTAGTCCATTAGACCTTTTCATCAAAAAACCCGAGCTGGCTGAAGCCGCTCGGGTGGGAGGTCAATCTCGCTTATTCATTCCCCTTTTCTCTCGGGGTTCCTGATGATGTTTTTGGTGTTCCGGAGGCTGCGTCGTGCGTTCCAGCTCCTTTGTATCTTGTCCCATTCCTTTTAAAAAGGAAAAGAGCAGTGTAATTGATTTGTTGATTTCCGGGTCTTTTAGCGAGCGGATAATATCAAAATAACCTGTCTTTTCTTCACTGTTTTTCTGCTCTACAGCGCTTGCCACACCCGCATTCACTTTCAAAATGAGAGGCTCCAGCTGCTTCACGTCCAGCATGCCGAGTGTTCCAAACAGAAGAAGCAGATTTTTCAGCGTATTGGCTGTTTCCTCTGTATCTGCCTTTTTCACCAGGATATCAAGAACTTTATCCCCTTGACCAAAAAGGCCGCGGAGCAACGGCAGGACACCGCGCTCGTTCATATGGCCCAGCATATGCAATGTTTCGAGAATCGCTTCTTTGTGGTCAATTAGAGCATCTTCAATTTCCCGCAAATCACGCTTTCGCTGATCCTCTTCTGTTACCTCGATTTTTTGGATTCGTTTAATCGCTTTAGCCATTATGGCCCATCCCCCTTTTCACAGCGTCACCAGGGAAAATATAATCCTTCCGCGCCCATTTCTTATGAACCTGCACACCGATTTGCGGCTGCGGATTGCCGTTGCGGTGGTTGATCTTAGGCAGCGGGCTGATTCCGTCGTGCTTCAAAATTTCCATCTTGGCCGATGTTTCTTTGTAAGCAGGCGTATCGGTATCCTTATCGGCATGGCTGCCTGTTAACAGGTTGATCGCCGCTTCCCCTGAATCGTTCATTGGCAGATATACTTCCTTCCCTTTGACTCGATCAGTAATCAGGCACTTCACTTTGACATTTCCGAAAGGCGATGTGAGTCTGACGAGGGTTCCGTCCTGAATCCCTCGTTCTGCCGCAAGCTCAGGAGAAATTTCTAAGAACACTTCCGGTGTTTTCTCCGAAATCCCTTTTGATTTGTAAGTCAGGTTCCCTTCGTGGAAGTGCTCCAAGAGCCGCCCATTGTTGACATGGATATCATATTCCTCACCGAATTCCTTAGGCTCTGTCCACTGGACAGGGTAGAGAATGGCCTTGCCGTCCGGGAAAGGGAAGCGCTCTGTAAAGAGTAAAGGCGAATCCTTTCCATCAGCGTTTACAGGCCATTGCAGGGAATTATAGCCCTCAAGACGTTCATAGGTGACACCGGCATAAATCGGCGACAGCTTGGCTGCTTCCTCCATAATGTCTGCAGGATGCTTATAGTGCCAGTCGGCGCCAAGCTTATTGGCAACCTCCATAATAATCTGCCAATCCGGCTTTGATTCACCCAGCGGTTCAAATACCTGATACAAACGCTGAATCCGGCGTTCTGTGTTTGTAAACGTTCCTTCTTTTTCAAGGCTTGGGCTCGCAGGAAGAACCACATCAGCAAACTCCGCTGTACGTGATAGGAAAATGTCCTGCACCACAAAGAAATCAAGCTTTTCATATGCGGCGTGTACATGATTGATATTGGAATCCACCAGGCCCATTTCTTCACCTTTTACATACATCGCTTTCAGCTGTCCGGAATGGATTTTTTCAATCATTTCGTGGTTGGTCATACCCGGCTCCTTCGGCAGCGGCACGCCCCACACCCGCTCGTATTTTTGGCGGACTTGTTCGTCCGTCACTTTTTCATAGCCCGGCATTCTGTCAGGCATGCTCCCAAAGTCACTTGCTCCCTGTACGTTATTATGGCCGCGCAATGGGTAAGAACCTGCTCCCGGTTTTCCGTAGTTTCCTGTCACAAGCAGCAGGTTAGAAATCGCCGTGCTCGTGTCGCTTCCTCCAATGTGCTGTGTCACGCCCATCGCCCACAATGCGCACACACTGTCAGCTTGCCCGATCATCTCTGCCATTTGGATAAGGGTTTCTTGATCAATCCCGGTTTTCTCCTCAGCATATTCAAGTGTGTACGGCGCGAGGCTTTTTACATATTCATCCCGTCCGTTCACTCTTTCTCTCAAAAATCGTTCATCGGCCTTGCCGTTTTCTATTAAATATTTGGCGATCGCATTCAGCCAGACGATATCCGATCCGGCACGCGGCTGGACAAATAAATCGGAGCGTTCTGCCATTTCGTGTTTTCTGATATCCGCGACGATCACTTTCTGCCCTCTTAGCTTATGAGCCCGTTTAATGCGAGTGGATAAGACTGGATGCGACTCAGACGTGTTCGAACCGATAATCAAAACAAGGTCCGCTTGCGCGATATCTGTAATTGATCCTGAATCACCGCCATAGCCGACTGTCCGGAACAGGCCGGCAGTCGCAGGAGATTGGCAATAGCGAGAGCAGTTGTCCACATTATTTGTGCCAATGACCCCTCTGGCCAGCTTTTGCATAAGATAGGATTCTTCATTTGTACATTTAGAAGATGTAATAAAAGCGAGAGAATCCGGGCCAAACGCGTCTTTTAATTCAGTGAACTTGCTGGCGATCAGCGATAACGCCTCCTCCCACTCTGCTTCACGGAAATGGTCGCCTTCCCGGATCAGCGGCTTTGTCAGGCGTTCTTCGCTGTTGACGAAATCCCAGCCGAACTTGCCTTTCACACAAGTAGAAATGCCGTTGGCAGGCGCTTCCTCCTGCGGCTCTACTTTCAGAATGTCTCTGCCCTTTGTCCAGACATCAAAGCTGCAGCCAACGCCGCAATACGTGCAGACGGTTTTCGTTTTTTTGATTCGTTCATCACGCATGGCCGATTCCATATCAGAAATGGCGAGAATCGAGCCGTAGCCTGTCTCTACGCCTTTCGTGATCTCAATCATCGGTCGCAGCGTTTCGTTATTGATGCCTGTTAAATATCCTGCTTCCCCTTCCATTCCTTTTTCCATCATCGCGTTGCACGGACAGACCGTTGAACAATGGCCGCATGACACACATGACGACTCATTGATCGGCACGTCGTTATCCCAAATGACGCGCGGGCGTTTCCGCTCCCAGTCAATGGTCAGCGTTTCAGTTACCTGAACGTCCTGGCATGCCTCAACACAGCGTCCGCACAAAATACATTGATCTGGATCATACCGATAAAACGGATGGGATTCATCCTTATGGTATGGCTTGTGATCAAACGGAATGCTTTGGTGATTGATTTTCATTTCCTTCACCGTATTATGTATTTCGCATCCCCCATTGTTGTAATCGCAAACTGTACAATAAAGCTCATGATTATATAAAATCTTGTCCATCCCGATGACCTGCGCTTTTTTCACGTCAGGTGAGAGCGTATCAATGATATCCCCATCCTTTAATTCAGCGGAGCACGACCTCTTCAGCTCACCATTGATGCTGACGATGCACGTATCACATGTCTCAATCGGTCCTAAGCTTGGATGATAGCAAACTTGCGGCACTTCAATCGAGCTGTTATTCAAAAGCTGCAGCACCGTCTGTTCCTCGGACGCTTCCATTTCAACGCCGTTTATTGTGATTTTTTTCTTGCCAGGCATCTCCATTCCCCTTTCTTGCTTTATATACCGAATTACCTATTTCAGTTCCCTTACAACAACTCAATAAAACATACAAAGCGCACTCACATGTTTTATTGCACTAACACCGGGAAACGGAATGGTAGATCAATTAGGAGGGATTAACATGAAAAAGACAATGTCTGCTATAACCGCGGCAGCAGCAGTAACAAGCTGTTTTACCGGCTTTGGGGCTGCGTCCTTTTCAGCACCGGCAAAGGCCGCAGCTCAAACAAATACACTCTATGAAAATACAAACCAATCAGCCGCTGAGCTCGTCAAAAACCTTTACAACACCGCCTACAAAGGAGAAATGCCTCAGCAGGCGCAAGGCCTTACCATTAATAAAAGCACAAAAGGGGATGTCCACGCTGCGTTTGGGGAACCGGAAAGACCAGTCGGGGGAGACAATCGCTTTGATTTATATCACTGGAATATGGGACAGCCGGGCTACGGATTTTCCTATCATAAAGACATGACAATTTCAGAAATCCGCTACTTTGGAACCGGTGTGGAACGGCAGCTGAATTTAGGCGGAGTTACGCCGGAAGTGCTGCAGAAGCAATTAGGGCCAGCAAATCGGGTGTTAACCGTCCCGTTTACCGATGAAATCGATTATGTATATGATACAGGCCGCTATGAACTCCATTTTGTAATAGGCACGGATCAGACAGCCGACCATGTAAACCTAAAAGCAAAATAAACACCCTACGCGGCTATTCAGCCGCTTTTTTAGTGGACAAATAAAAGCTATATTCCTTACAATACAGGGAGATGAAAAAGAGACGGGGTATCAATTCGCAATGAAGCGAAATCGTTGGATATATGCAGTTTTCACCGTACTGATCATTGGGCTGGGGCTTGGATCCAGAGCATTCTCCAGTGTTCTTCCTGATACTCTCAATACTTATCTGGGAGACTCGTTGTGGGCCGCCATGATCTTTACGGGATGCGGATTTCTATTTCGGAAGCTGAAGACAATGATAACGGGCATTATCAGTCTTTCTTTCTGTTTTGTCATTGAATTCAGCCAGCTCTATCATGCCGAATGGATCGACCAGATTAGGGATACTTCTCTTGGCGGGCTTGTACTGGGGTACGGTTTTTTATGGAGCGATATCGAAGCATATACAATCGGAATTGCCGCCTGTGCCGCCATAGAACTGCTGGTTTTGGGAATCAAAAAGCGCCGCTGTATGTGACGCTTTTTTCATGTAGAAAACAGCCCGCATTGAGAAAGAATGGTCTTCGCATCCAAACGTGTGGCCTCGCTTATCGTGATATGATGTTGATTCATAAATGACTGAACGGCATGATAGCCAACTGCATAACCCGCAAAAGCCGATAAACCTGCAGGCTTAAAGCCTTGGTCGTTAGCAATTGGATCACCAAACATATAACGGCTGACTTCCGAAACTCCTTTCACATCCAACACCTCATTAATCACATCAATGGAATATTGCAAATCCTCATGATCAAAACGAGTTACCCAAGGGCCCAATCGTTCCGTACCAAACAGCTCTCTGGCGAATGATTCCGCCAATCCTTCAATCACAAGATAATCCCCGACACTTACAGAGCCATGATGAAAATCTATATACGAAAACCGCACATTATGATGAAACTCATGAGCAATAATGGAAGGAATCCTTGGCAGGTTATAACGGTTCGGATTAATCCATACATGAATAAAGCCCGGTATCCCGCCAAACCCGCAGTAGCCTTTTTGCAGCTGAAGCTTATTTGGATCAGCGATATAAAGGCCGAATTTGATCTCCTTTGCATTCACCCGCAGCTGTTCGCGCTCAGCAAAAAATATGCATTGCCGAAGTGCAGATTCCGCTGTCTCTGAAACATGTGATTCTTTCAGTATTCGCAGTGCTTTCTGTCCGATTTCAGCATCACGGACATCCAAATAGCCAAGCATTTTCGCAGCCATCATCACATCATAGCCGTTTGGCTCCTTCGCTTTCAGCGGAACATGGATGGCGGTCCACATCTTTTCAAACGGCCTCATCATCGTATACCGAAATTCATCCTTTCTTTTTTGTTCTTCCATTGAAAACAGCTTTTCGTATTGCTCAAAGGTCTTTTCCATTACAAGATTCATCCTGATCCCTCCTTGTCAAAAACATACGGTATGCCGCAGCGTAAGGGTCAACAAGTGAAATTAAGCCATTTTTCACTGTAAAATCATACAAACCCGCCGATAGGTAAGGCATAGGAGGTGGAACGATGGATATTCCTGCTTTATCAGTTGCGATGCATCAAGCATCCCTTGCCCAGAATGTTAATATCGCTTTAACGAAAAAAATGCTGGACACCGCCCAGCAAAATGCCGATCAAACCTTAAAGATGATTCAGCATCCGACTCTCGGACAAACCATTGATGTAAAAGCATAACCTCACACCAAAGGCGGCCAATAACTCCATCCTCCCGGCCGCCTTTATTGTTCACAAAAAAGCATGCATGTTTTGATTGTTCCTCCATATGATTTATTGTTTGCCATATTAAGGAGGTCATAAATTGAAAAGACTGTTTATGAAGGCTTCATTGGTGTTATTCGCAGTAGTATTTGTTTTTGCCGTCAAAGGTGCACCCGCCAAGGCGGAAACCCATGCCTACGATGGAAAAAGCCCTTATTACAATGATTGTGCGTCCACCGGCTCTACAAAAAAATCCTCAAACTTAGTGAATGCCAGCAATCAAGTCATCGGAGTAGTCGAGCTTAAATTCAGCAGTACATGTAAAACGGCTTGGGCAAAAATCACGATGAATAATACATTGACGTCTGGCTATGAAGCAAATGCGGAGATTACCCGGAACACAGACGGAAAAAGATATAATTGTGATTCTGCAGGCGGTAATGGAAAAGCGGTGGCCGGCCAAAAGTCTTGCTATACACCGATGGTATATGATTTAGATCCAAGGACTTCTTACGCTTTCGGCAAGTATTCAGGACCAAACTTAAATGTTTGGGCCACCACAGGCTCTTATTAAATAGAAAAAAGGCTGTCCGTACGGACAGCCTTTTTTAATTTATTTCGCTTCTCTTTGTTTTTTAACCTCTTCAAGCTGAGAAACTGTCACCAATTGATAGCCTTGATCGGTGAGCTTTTTTATAATTTCATCGGCCGCATCAGCAGAGGTGCGGTAAATATCGTGAATCAAAATGGTTCTTCCATCTCCCGCCTGATTCATGACACGGTCAACAATTGTTTTTTTGTTACGGTCTTTCCAATCTTCCGGGTCAACATCCCATAACGCAACATCCATTTTCATTTGACTCCGCAGTTCATCATTAATGCCGCCGTATGGGGGTCTTACAAGCGTCGGACGGTATCCGCTTATTTTTTCAATGATGTCTTGCGTATCATTGATCTGCTTTAAAGCTTCTTTCACTGAAAGCCTTGTGAGAAGCGGATGGCTCCATGAATGGTTCCCCACCTCATTTCCTTCTTTCAGCATTCTTATTAGCGTTTCCGGATAATATTGAACCCTGCTCCCCAAAACAAAAAACGTGGCATGACCCTTATATTTCTTCAAGGAGTCTAGAATCTGATTTGTTGTCGCAGGATTCGGGCCATCGTCGAAAGTAAGCGCAATGACTTTTTGATTTGGATCAACCGTTTCCTCTTTGGGTAAAGAAATCACTTCATGCTTCGGCTTTTGTTCTTTGATTTTATTTTTATTTTTTGCTTTATCAATATATTGTTCTTTCAGAATGTCTTTCAAAAGACTTTTCTTAATGGCAATCGATTGCTCTCCAAGATAGCCTGCTGCAACCTGATATGTGTCAAAGTAAAGTTCGATATAATCCTCCTTGATGGCAAAGCGGCTGAAATTTTCTTTTTTCGGAGCCGTCCCTTCCTTTAACAGTGCATCGTCCGCGGCAATGTCCTTATTCTTTTTCAGCTCGTGATAAGCGATTAACGAAAGCTTATGTAAGTAGTCAGCGTCCTCTTTGAAAATATCATCAATGGAAAGAAACGCTTGTTTACTAAAATCATAGTTAAACGTTTTTTTCACGGTTTGCCCGTGTGCCCCGCCGATGTATTTATATTCATTAAATACAATCGCCACTGTCTGTTTGGCATAATGGACAATTTTATAATCAACATTTAATTCGTTGCGTTTTGTCGTATGCTCTTGGTCAACGTCTTTTGTTTCCTTTTGAAATTGACGAACCTCTTTTTCTGCGAATCTTTTTAATGCCGAATCCATTTTTTCATTTTTGAAAACGGGATAGTTAACCGCGTAATTAAAAGTTTTCCCGTCATTCACAAGCGTTGCGATCTCAACATTCCCATATTGAGAATCAGTTCTTACTTTATTCATGACCGTTTCTTTTTTCAATGAATGATTATGGAAAAAGCCGATAAGGCCCACCACACATACAACTGCTATTAATACATGAAACCATTTGATTCTTTTTGCCAACAACAAAAACTCCTTCTTTCGTAGCCATTTCGATTTACTCTTCATCAGTTGGAACTGTATCTATTTAGAAATGTTTTTGTAACATTGTAGTAACATTTATTTCACATTTGTAATACTATGAGATTTAGAAGTTCATGTCAATCCTTTTTAAGGAATTTCATCATAAAAAAAACCGAATTTCATGAATGTACATACACCCAACTTAAGCATCAGGAATATGGTAAAAGGAATAAAAAAAGCTAGGGAGGTTTTCCTCTTGGATTACCCTTTGAATGAACAGTCATTTGAACAAATTACCCCTTATGATGAAAGACAGCCTTATTATTATCCGCGTCCGAGACCGCCATTTTATCCGCCTTATTATTATCCAAGACCGTATTATCCGTTCTACCCGTTTTATCCGCGCCCGCGACCGCCTTACTACCCTTGGCACGGTTACGGCGGCGGTTATGGCGGAGGATATGGCGGAGGTTACGGTTACTAGTCGCAGCATATCAAAATGGGGGCAGTCCAGCTCCCCATTTTTTTGTTTTAAAAATGACAATATCATGACAAATATAGGAAATAATTGTGATTCTGTCCCCCTCTTGTTACGATAACAAAAGCATGCAGTTTTGGGGGAGGCGTCTATTTTTGGAGAATACAAGAGATTCTGCAGCCATATCTGAAACAAAATACATAAAAGCTTCGAACCGGGTAACCATTTACGATTTTATCAAACTTGCAAAGCCGGGCATTATCATATCAAACTCGATAGCAGCCTTCGGCGGGTTTTGGATCGCGTTTGCAAGCGCAGAAAAAACGTTAACCGGCTTGGCTTTTTTGATGACAATGGTAACAGCAATGTTGGGAACCGCGTTTGTGATGGCTTCCGGCACTGTCTATAACAACTATTTTGATCGGCATATGGACGCAAAAATGGCACGCACTCGCAGCAGGGCCTCGGTCACAGGGAAAATGCCGCCAGCCATGATCTTAACATATGGCTCTGTTTTAGGGATCGCAGGCCTTGCCATGCTTTATTCCCTCAATCCATTAACGGCCTATCTCGGACTGGCCGCCTTTATTTTTTATGCGATCATCTATACGGTATGGGTGAAACGAACGTCTGTGTGGAGCACATTTGTCGGGAGCTTCCCAGGAGCTGCGCCGCCATTGATGGGGTATTGTGCCGTAACCGGTGACTTCAGTATGACAGCAGTGCTGTTGTACACGATTATGTTTCTGTGGCAGCCGCCGCATTTTTGGGCGATTGGGATAAGACGCAAAGAGGAATATCGTGCTGCTGGCGTTCCGCTCTTGCCAGTAGTCAAAGGAAATCATGTAACAAAAATAAAAATGATGCAATATATTGCCGTCCTGGTGCCGGTCACGCTATTATTTCCTTTCTCTCTCGGCACCGGCCATATAAGCCCATTTTATTTCTTAGCCGCCTTGGTTCTCGGAGGCATATGGATCAAAAAAAGCATCAAAGGATTCAAAACAGACGATGACGTGAAGTGGGCAAAGGATATGTTTGTCTACTCACTTATTTATTTTTGCTTGCTGTTCTTCATCATGATGATCGATTCATTTATGATGTTTCTGATCAGATGATGCAAAAAGAGCCACACATTAATGTGACTCTTTTTTGTTTGGAAAAACAGCATCTAATAGAAATGTCATGGCAAAAAACACAGCCATGCAAATCAAAAATCGTATAATCTCACTCAAAATCCAGCTATCAGCTATGCGCATACCATCGGTTTCTCGGAGGGTTGCGCATATTGAAAAAATCATGAGTATGTTTTTTAGGGTTTCTTTGTTCATAAAATACCATCGCTTTCTCGATAGGATGACTTAAAGGCAGAGATAAGTCATCAAGATATAAAATGTGTCGCATCGTTGCATGTTTTGATTGAAAGAAATCATTGTTTTTTTGCCAGCCAATTGTAAAGCTCAGGCAAACAGATGAAAACCGTTTCAGTGAAAAAGCAGATCTAATCGAATGCTTCTATACTCTCTCCACAAATAAAAAATGCTAAGAAATACATTTGTTTCTCTAATCTATAAACCCGCACTCTTTTTCCATCATCAGGTATTATAAGCCAAAAACAAACAAAAAAATAGACTTGCGTTTGAGTTGTATGGAAGTGAAATTGCAAGAATAACCCATAGGGTGGTAATATATTGTTTGATTTTCCCATATTCATAGATTTGGAGGTCATACAAAAGTGAAGGGAATATTTTTAGTTGTTCAGCTTGGATTTTCTATTATGGTATTTCTGTTTTTAGCTGCTGTTAATTGGTATCAAGGAAGCGAGCTTGTTTCAGATCGATTTGATTGGAACTATACTGCTAAACTCTCAAAACTGCTAAATGGAATTGATGCCGTCAGCAGCCCCAAACAAATTTCACAGCTTGATTTTTTCATCTACTCCGCTAAACACTACCCTGTTATGAGTGCGTTAATGATCATCTCCTTCTTATATGTTCTGGCCGCTCTTTTTTTACTTATATACTCAGTCAAATGCAATAAGCAAGAGATTCATTTGGACTGCTGACCCGGTGAAATTCGTTTTTATAGCCCCTTAACTCTTCAAGATGTTCCTGTGTTTAGTGAGGCAGACCTTAACATAGGTTTTCGGAACTTCTCGCTCCATTTTACGTATACCTTAATAGGAGGGATCAAACGATGAAAGAATATGAATTCGTAAGAGTTGAGCTGAGCACGATGAGAAGAAGGCCTAAAGAAGACTACCAGCAAATCATCCATGATTATGCGAAAAGAGGCTGGAGATTCGTTCAGATTTTCGCTCCCAGTATAGATGGGTATGGGGCAGCTGCTTATTTTGAAATCATATTTGAAAGGGATGCGGAAAAAGCTTAATCGATATGACTAAGCTTTTTCGTTCCCCTATATCTGCATCTATACAATTTCTGCAAATGCGGCATCACATGATTTGGCTAAATCTTGTGGCGCCAACTTTAGCTGCATACCGATTTTCCCTGCACTGACAATAATAAAATCAAGCGTTTCTGCAGATGCATCAATATAGGTCGGGAACAATTTTTTCATGCCAATTGGCGAGCAGCCGCCGCGAAGATAGCCAGTTACCGCTAACAGCTCCTTCATTGCAATCATTTCTATTTTCTTTTCCCCTGTCACCTTTGCTGCCTTTTTTACATCTAACTCTTCTGCAACGGGTACAACAAAGACATAATAATGATTTGTTCCTGCTGCTGCAACCAACGTTTTATATACATATTTCAAAGGATAACCGATTTTTTCCGCAACAGAGATGCCATCTACCGGCTGGCCGTCTGTTTTATACCCTAATACCTCATAAGAGATGTTCTGCTGTTCTATCAGACGAACCGCATTTGTTTTTGCCATTTTTTTCGCCATTGTTTTCACCCACTATCAAAATGATGTATGTCTAACTTCTTGCAGTAATATGTAAATTCTATCATCCTAACCTGCATTTTCAAGGTTACTAGCATTGAATCAACGAAAGGACAAATTGATTTCCTTGGACGCCTATAGCCCATTATTAGTCTACATGGAACAAAACAGGAATGAACAAATAACTCCCACATACAATTTGTATGAATGGAAAATAAAGGAGTGGTTGCTTTGTATCATTACTTTTATGGCCCTGCGTTAATTCCTTACTTTTCACATACTCATAACCCTCAAAGAAGTCCAGACTTTTCAGAAAGACAGCGAAGAAGAGAAATCACATTGACTGTAGATGGCTTTGTCCCCCCATCTTCCACCGAAGATCTTGGAGACGGCTTTTATTCTTACGCATGGACGAACCAACAGGTCATCAATCCAGGTGAATACTTAGTTTGTCATCTTGAAGGAAGAGATATCAACGTGATAAATGGTGGGTTCACTCCGCGCGATACTGCTCCATTGTATGCGGTAGCAAGCTTTCCAAGACGAAGAAACCAATGGGTCATTATCATTCATAATCCTGTGCAAACCCAAAGAGCCATATCGCTTTATTTGATTGCGAAAAGGTAGCACAACATGTTATCAGAAACCCTGCATTCAGGAACAGAAAAACGGGTAGGGACACATTAACATCAGCATTTTCCTACCCGTTTTTGGGCTGGGCAAACTCTCACCTGTCACTCTTTCAATCCCCCTCAATTTTTTCATCTTTCTCTACTGCCAAGGTATCAGAGAAAATTGTTATATGTTATCATTATTCCCAGTAAAAAGAAAAGAGGATTAGATATATGGTTCTCCTTGAAACGAATCGATTACGTTTAAAAACGATTGATATTCCCCTTCTTGACGCCGCGTCTAAACTAGATCATCAGGCTATCAAAGACTTAGGTTATGAAACAAATGGTGAATGGCCAAATTCTGATTTTTTTGAAGCGATACCTTATTTCCGCGAGATTTTAGTCAAAAACAATGGAACAAAAGGATTTGATTCATGGATTATTGTAAAGAAGGACAGTCATGAAATTGTTGGGGGAACTGGATTTTTAGGTGACCCAGACGAAAATGGCATGATTGAAATCGGTTTTGCAACAAATAAAAGTCATCGCCGCAAAGGTTATTGTGTGGAAGCCGCCCAAAAACTAATAAACTGGGCATTAAGCCAAGAAACAGTAAACCGGATCACCGCAAGATGCGAACATGATAATCTAGGCTCACAAAAAACCTTGGAGAAGTTAGGGTTTATATTGAATCATAAATCAGCGGAGTATAAACATTGGATATATGTTACAAAGTAGAGTCCTTAATTACAAGGGCTTGTCAAGAAAAGTGTGTAAGTTATTCTAGATATTTCTTCACACGTTCCTTTAGGTGGTCATGAACTAATAGTTGATTCATGACCATAGCCCATTGCTGGATGCGTCCACCATCCCATTTCTTTTCTAATTCTTTTGTTCGTAAAAACAATATTTTTAATAGGGCATTCTCATGGGGGAATGCTCCTTTTTTCGTGACTTTTCGAAAGCTAGAGTGGATACTTTCAACGGCATTTGTAGTGTACATGATTTTACGAATATTACCACCATAATCGAAAAGTTGTTCCACATGAGAAAAGTTTCGTTTCCATACGTCTACAGCTCCAGGGTACGTAGACCACTGCTTTTCAAAAGATTCAAATGCACTGTGACAAGCCTTAAGGCTTGGAGCTCCATACACTTTCTTTAAGGCAGCAGTAAAAGGCTTGTAGTCTTTACTTGGTATATACTTAATCGAATTTCGAATTAAATGAACAATACATCTCTGTACGGTCACATCAGGAAAAATCGCACGTGCTCCTTCTTCCAGACCACTAACGCCATCCATTGAGAGAAAGAAGATATCTTCTACACCACGAGATTTGATTTCATCAAAAATTTGCATCCATTTATGTTTACTTTCCGTTTCATTCAACCACAAACCTAGAATGTCCTTTTTACCTTCTATGGTATATCCTAGTATTGTGTAAACGGCATACTTCTTCGTTTCATAGTCATTACGAATGGTTGTGTAAAGACAATCGACAAACACAAAAGGGTAACAGTTACTTAAGGGACGATTTTGCCACTCTTCTAAATTAGGAAGTACAGTATCCGTAATGTCGGATACCATTTCATGAGATACAGAAAAGCCATAGATGTCTTCTATCGTGGAAGAAATGTCTCGTTGTGACATTCCTCTGGCATACATCGAAATGACCTTATCCTCTATAGAGGATACATCTCTTTTACGCTTTGGAATCAACTGCGGTTCAAATGAACCATCACGATCACGGGGGACTGCAATTTCAACTTCTCCTGCCGTTGTTTTCACGATCTTTTTGCCATATCCATTTCTTCTATTTCTTGTTTCTTTTTCTCCCTTGTCATTGGATTCATAGCCCAAATGGTGATTCATTTCACCTTTTAGCATTGACTCAAACATGGGACCAAATATGTCTTTTAATGCTTCTTGCATATCTTCTACTGATTTAGGCTGATACTGTTCGATAATCTTGTTAGCTAATTCTACGGAGTTCGGATCTCTTTTCAATTTCCCCACTGAAACCACTCCTTTAGCTTTATACTTATTATTCTATCAAATAAAAAACTGTGTGAGTAAGGAACCGTACGCATTCCTTACTTACACAGTTAATATTACACTCCCAATTACAAAAGCAGGCACTGCGCCTGCTTTTGTTTGGATTATTTACCTCTGTGCTTCTTTTTCGCTTTTTGCTTTTTGAGCATATACCTTTGCTCTTTTACACGTTCTCGTTGTTCTTTCATTATTTGTTTTTTCTTTTGCTTTCTTGCTTCAAGCTCTAGCTTTATCGCCTCTTGAGCTTTAGAAGCTACTCCGGCGTTTTTTAACTCTTTTGAAACCTGGCGCTGCAATCTTTTTGGATTGATCTTTTTTTGACGTCTGCCTTGTAAACGAACTCCTTCCTGCTCAGCTTGGGCCAACATATTCAGGAGTTGGTTATGAACAAACTCTAATACTTCAGAATCCCTCGGCTCTTTGCCAAAAAGATGCCGAAAGGCTCTTAGCTTTCCATTGTCCACAACTTCAACAACGCCTACCCAAAACTGACCATCGTAGTAAATCGTTAATTTCATAACGATTCCCTCCTCATAAAAGATATTAAAGAATGATGGACATCCCGAGGAGGGGAAGGTTACTGACATTCTCAATCATGCATCCGGACTACCAACCGAATCGTGTTTTTTCATTCTTTACCATATACAGAAAAGAGTGTAACATTTCTTCTCCAACTATTAAACTCTTATTTTATTTTGATCATTGCTGGAGAATAGGCGTCTTCACTCGCAAATTTATTTCTCAAGCCCTGCCATGTTACAGATGGGAGACGATACATTCTGCATATCCTTCGAGTTTAAATTCTCCAAGACCGTAAGGCAGCAACATATGATCTCCTTTTTTGAAAGGATAGACATACTCACCAGAGTTCATACGGCCCTCCCCTTCAATCACACTGATAAGAAGGAATGGTTTTTGCTGCTTTAAGCTTGCTGATCCTGATAAGTTCCATTTCCCCACCGAAAAGTAAGCGCATTCAACCAATGTCGTTGTAAGCAAATCCTCAATTTGTTCATGGTGAACTGTATGCCGTTCTGGAATAGACGGGACCTCTATCACTTCGATGCTCTTTTTCAGATGAAGCTCGCGCAGCTTGCCTTCTGCATCTTTTCGGTCATAATCATATAATCTGTAGGTTGTGTCTGAATTCTGCTGCGTCTCCAAAGCAAGAATTCCTTTTCCAATCGCATGAACAGTACCGCTTGGCACATAGAAAAAATCCCCCGGCTTTACCTTTACACGGCGCAAGAGCTCATCCCATTCTCCACGCTCTATCATGGCAGTTAGTTCTTCCTTTGTTGTTGCATTGTGGCCATAAATAATCTCGGCATCTTTTTGGCAATCAATAATGTACCAGCATTCTGTTTTTCCAAGCTCACCGTTTTCATGTATGTTGGCATATTCATCATTTGGATGCACCTGAACAGATAAGTCCTGGTCAGCATCTAATATTTTTGTAAGCAGAGGGAAACGGTCCCCTTCAAGCTGTCCGAATAAATGTCTATGATGTTCCCATAATTCGCTGAGCGTGAACCCCTTATACATTCCGTTTTGAACAACGCTTTGACCATTTTGATGCGCGGCAAAAGCCCAGCACTCTCCTGTTCGTTGTGACGGAATGGTATAGCCAAAATCAGCTAAAGCGGTCCCGCCCCAAATTCTTTCTTTGAAAACAGGCTTGAAAAATAACGGTTCAGTCGTCATGAAAATCCCCCGCTTTATTCGATTTCTTCTAGCAGCTTGTATGCTTCTTCTGTTGTTTGCACGGAGAGCAGCCGCTCCCTATAATTGTCATCCATTAGCTTTCGAGATAGCATCTGCAGTATTTTGAGATGCTGGTTTCCCCCGCTCTCTTTCGGTACAGCAATCATAAAGATTAATTTAGCTTCTGATCCATCCAGGCTATTCCAATCAACGCCTGATCGTTTGATCCCAAAGGCAACACTCGGCTCCCTGACCGCCTCAGACTTTCCGTGCGGAATCGCGATATTCATGCCAATCGCCGTTGTTCCCTGTTGTTCACGATTCAAAATGGCTTGTTTAAATCCGCTCTCTGAAAGCAGCGCACCTCTTCGGGACAATTTCTGAATCAATTCATCTATGATGTCATCCCTCGTTTCCCCCGATAAATTTGGTTCAATTAATTCCGGGCTGATAATGTCTGTCAGTTTTTTAAATTCCGACATCTCAGCTTTTTGGCTTTGAATTGGCTGCTTTATTTCATTTGCTGCCGCAGCTTCACTTGGCGCGGAGGTCGGTGCAGTTTCACTGAGCACAGGAGACGCCGTAATATCCTTTTTTAGTACATTGACGAACAGAGCAGTGACAAGAGATCCTGCAATCACAGCAATAAAAAACATCAAGACATGATCAACTGCGCCAAGCACTGCAACGATAGGTCCGCCGTGTGCCACTCTGTCTCCCACATTGCCAATCATGGCTATCACAGAACCTGTCATTGAGCCTGCCATAATACTTGGAATAACGCGCAGAGGGTCCTGCGCCGCAAATGGAATCGCTCCTTCAGTAATGCCGAAGAGACCCATCGTAAATGCCGCTTTCCCCATTTCTCTTTGAGATGCCTCGAATTTTCTTTTTCCTAAAAACGTCGCAACGCCAAGGCCAATCGGGGGGATACAAATGGCGACAGCAATTGGTCCCATAATTTCATAATTTCCTTCTCCAATCATTGCTGATCCAAACAGAAACGCCACCTTATTTACGGGACCGCCCATATCAAATGAGATCATCGCCCCTAAAATCAATGCCAGAAGGATCGAGCTCGACCCTTTCATCCCCGCCAGCCAAACTGTTAAAGAGGCGAAAATTTGAGCTACAGGCGCGCCGATCAAAAACACAAACGCTAAACCTACAATTAGTGATGCAAACACCGGAATAATAATAATCGGCATAATCGGCTGGATTGCTTTTGGAACTTTTAATTTTTTGATCCAAAGTGCCGCGTATCCAGCCAAAAACCCGGCAATAATCCCCCCGAGGAATCCGGCGCCGCTTGCGCTGTCATAAAAACTTCCAGTCGCCGCAATATAACCGCCGATCATCCCTGGCACAAGTCCCGGTTTATCAGCGATGCTATAGGCGATATAGCCGGCTAAAATCGGAATCATAAATGAAAATGAAGCACTGCCGATCTGTTCAATCGTTTTCCAGAAGGAATCATCCGGAATAACTAAGCCTTTAGGTGTTTTCTCCCCTCCAAGCGTTAATGCAACCGCTATCAATAATCCGCCGACAACAATGAAAGGAACCATAAATGAAACGCCGTTCATTAAATGACGGTAAATTGGATTTTGTTTCTTCTCCTGATGATTGACGGATTCCGATTTTGTAGCGGAACGATAGACCGGTATATCCCCGTTAAGAGCTTTTTGAATCAATTCTTCCGGTTTGCGGATACCGTCCTGTACCCCCACAGACAGCAGTTTTTTGCCTATAAACCGGTCTTTGTTTACCGAACGGTCTGCAGCAATAATGATTGCGTCCGCTTCGCGAATTTCCTCTTCGGTTAGCTTATTTTCGACACCAATTCCCCCCTGGGTCTCAACTTTGATGCTAACGCCCAGTCTGTCAGCAGCTTTTTGCAGATTTTCCGCTGCCATATACGTATGGGCGATTCCATTCGGACAAGATGTAATCGCTAACAGTTTCATAGGAAACCTCCTTAAAGTGTGAATAATAAGATCTTGTCTCAACTGTATACCGAAATCAGCACTTAAAAATCGCTTTTTTTACCATAGGTTCCGGAAATAAAGGCATTTTTCCCTATAACAAAAAAAAGCAAGGAATAATCCCTGCTTTTAATAATCCAAATGAGATAAAAATGTCATGACATTGGCTTCTTTCGTCAGCTTCTGGACGAAGGCCGGCTGCTCGCTAAGATATGAAAGCTCGCTAAACAGCTGCTTTGTCATGGTTTGATCCTCGTGTTTGACAGCCAGCATAAAAACGAGCGAAACTTTTTCATTTCCCCATTCAAGCGGCTCCTTTAATGTGGCAATCGCGATTGCTGATTGTTTAATAAATTTAGCGTTTGCATGAGGAATGGCAATGCCTGATCCAATATTTGTCGCCGACATTTTTTCCCTCATCACCGCATGAACCGCATAGTCCTTATCAACATAGCCTTTCTCAAACAAAGCTGTCGCCAGCTGTTCGATTAACTTGTAGCGATGCTCCGCCTCCTGCTGCAAAAAAACCAAAAAAGGAGTCGTATTGTTCAGCATTTGAAACGTTTTTTGTTTTTGGCGGTGTGATTCGCCCAGCTGACGTATAAACGCACTTAATTTCTTCTCTTCGCCAGGCTCTAAAAGCGGAGACACAACAATATGGGGAACCGTTATATTCTCCAGCGCAATGGTGGATATGACAAGATCAATATCCTCATGCTTTTTGATATAATCCTTTAAATCGGCCTTTGCAATACAGGCCATTACAGCGATTTGATGACATTTCCGTTCAATTTTTGTCCGCAGCAATTGTGACATCCCAATCCCCATGTGGCAGACGATAATCGCCTTTTTATGTGTCTCGCTGCTGCACTGCATCCGTTCGATCGCTGCCTGAAAATGCAATGTCAAATATGCTGCCTCTTCCTCAGGAATATGAAGATCAAAAGTTTGATTGATATCTTCCAAAACATCAATGATGAGGTGGAACAAATAAGGGTACATCTTTTTGATGTCATTGAGCATAGGATTTGCTACAGAAAGATCGTAGCTCAGCCGTTGTAGCACAGTATTGAGATGAATGTTCAAACCATTGATCAAATCCTGATCCTTGTGAAAATCCATCATTTTCAGCTCTGAAACACGATTGATTAAATGCCCTACAACCTTAGGAAGCACAGCATTTTCAAGGTTCTCTTCTGTCTGCAATGGATAACGAACCTTACCGCCCAATATATGTAATGTTAAGTACACGGCTTCTTCTTCAGGGAAGCGAATTGCAAAAACCGGTTCAAGCCGCTGTAAACAAGCAAATGTCCATTGATATTCTTTCTTCTTTTTTACTGCCGCCATTTCTTTTGGGGACAATGAAATCGGCTGCTTCATTTTGATGCGGCGGACCATTAACAATGTATGCAGCAACAAACTTTCAAACGTTTCGTCTGTGAAATAGAGGGAATGCTTTTTTTGCAATGATTTGATTTCTTTCGTCACAAAGTCTACTTCATAATGTAAAAACTTACTTTTAATAAATTGGCTGGTAAACGCTGTATTGTGGATCAAATCAGATATTCTTGCCAATGCCTTTCTTTTATTTCTTTCGTTCCCTTCAACCTTTAATCCAAGCCGCTGCCTAGAAACCAGTGTGAGATCAAAACGCTTCAGCCACTCTTCTACTGCGTATAAATCCTTTTTAATGGAAGATCGATTGACAAAATGCCGAGCGGCAATGTCTTTTGCGGAAACAGGCTTCGGATTCATTAATAAGTCATAAGCAATGTGCAGCATTCTTTCTTCATCGCTCCGCTGCCTAGAAGAAAAATGTTCAGTATATAATTGTTGGCTTAGCCAGGTCCTTTCCTGTTCTTCTATATGTAAATAAACGCCCAACCCTGGTTTTCGAATAAGCTGTGCATGAGAATGCTCATTGAGATAATCCTCGATCACTTTCAAATCATTCCGGATTGTTTTTTCAGAACACTGTACCCTATCTGCGAAATCTTGCACAACTAAATAGTCATCAGGTTCAGATAACAACAGATACAAAATCTCTTTTTGTCTTGTATTTATGTATTCCATCTGTTTTTCTATCCTTCCTGTCAGTATCTACTTGAGCAAATTGATAGTATAAGTATACTATATAAGAAACCGTTTACATTATAAAATAAAATCATAGAGACAAAAGTTTTGTTTTTTACCGAAGCTTCCGGAAAAAAGCGATTTTTATACTCTTTGAGTTTGCTATGTAATGTATATTCAGCAGAAATTCATAAAAATACTCCAATTCTTCACCTATTTAGAACGAAGATTTTCTAATGTATGAGTACGAAAGTAAGAACATGATGAAGAAAAGTGATTTGGTATCTTCGGGGATAAAGTGCAGATAACAAACAAAATTTCCACACGCTCAACAAACTAATAACCCCATCAAATGTGTTTTATTAACATTTTAAGGATGGCCATTCTCTCTCACCCATTTTCAATGATAAATACAAACTCTGTGCAGGGCACTCAATAGTATTAGCTCAAATCAGTTGATCGTTCACATATTATTAACATTTATTTACAAGGAAAATAATTACTTTTGCTGAATTGTTATAGTGCAAGACAAAAAACTTTAAAGGAGTGTTTCAAAATGAATTTCAAAAAAACTGTTGTTTCTGCTTTATCGATTTCTGCGTTAGCTCTGTCGGTCAGCGGGGTAGCTTCAGCTCATGAAATAAACTCCACACCTACTGAAGTAAAGAACATTTCTATTTCACCTACACATGTTATCAAGATTCAAGACTATAATTTACCTCTAAAAGTTGGAGAAACCTATTCTGTTAAAAATAATTCAGCTACTCGTTATTGGACTGATAACCAAAAAGTTGCTGAAGTCGATCAAAATGGTTTAGTGACGGCTAAATCAAAAGGGAAAGCCACGATTACTTTGTTTAAAGGTACTGCAGTATTCGGAAAAGTATATGTAACGGTTTATTAATCTCTTATCCGCCAGATTTTCTGGATGCAAAACATGCATGAATAAAATAAGGTCCCCCTCTAAAAAGAGAAGGGACCTTATTTTCGCTTCAAGTTTAGATTTAGTTTTGGGAATACATCATACATTGGTGTATATCGTGTTTCATTAGCTTAGCCCCGAATAAATCCACCTTCTGAATGAATAATTTGTCCCGTTATCCATTCAGCCTCATCACTTGCAAGAAAGGCAATCATTCGTGCCGCATCATCTGGTGTGCCAATACGCCCCATTGGAAATTTAGGTGAAAGAAAATTTCTTATTTCATCTGTCATCCATGTAGAATCTGTTGGACCTGGGTTTACAGCGTTAACAGTGATGCCCAATGGTGCAAGTTCTTGTGATAACGACCTAGTAAAGGCAGAAATAGCTCCTTTAGTAGCTGCATACGCTAACTCCCCAGGCAAAGGACCAAAATCCTGCCCTGATGTCATATTGATGATTCTTCCTGATATTAAATTAGATTTTTTAAACCGACGGGCGAATTCAACACAAAGAAGAAAATTCGATCTCATATTAACCGCATAATGCTCATCAAGTGATTTAGCATCTAACGATACATAATTATCACTTGCGGAATGAGCTGCATTATTAATAAGGATGGAAGGATATCCTAATTTATCTGAAATTTTTTCATGTATTGTGAATGCAGCATGTGCATCTGATAAATCAATTTTCATTGCCTCACAGCGGACACCCATACGTAAAATTTCTTGTTGAAATTCTTCTATCCAGGCCGTATCAGAATTCCAGTGAGTAAAGAAGATATGTATACCCTGTGAGGCTAACTTACGACAAATAGCCGTACCAATATCCCCTTGACTGCTTGCTCCTGTAATTAGTGCAATTTTTTCTTGAGAATGACTCATTATTTTAACCTCCAATTTATACGGAGTATCTCCATTATGATGGTAACAAGTTATCCAAAGAATATAATCCATTAAATCAAACAGAGCTGACTTTGAATACATTTTAAAATCAGCTTTAAAAAACATTTTCGTCTCAAAAAATATTAAATAGAAAAAATAAGAGTTGGACAACAATTTACTACTTAGTCACAAGTGGCTGATACTAAGTCATTGAATGTCTCTTTTTAAAGAGCCTTTCAATCATTCACATTGCTTTTCATTAACCATTCTACTTCCGTTAATTCTTGTTTTTGAACGTCTATTGTGTGTTTTTTCGTGAAATGGGTTTTCACAGCTTCTTCGTTTTCCCAAATCTCCCAAAGCATTATTTTACGTTCTGATGGCTCAAGCGGATAAGCATGGAATGTAATACAACCCTCTTCTTTGTTCGTTTCTTCCTCAAGTTTTTTGAATTCCTTCATTATCTCATTAAGGTCTTTATCACTGATGATTTTTAAACATGCCGTTATGTAATGCATCGAAATTTCCCCTCCCATCATTTTATGGCTTTTCATTATAACATTTTCTTGAAAAATAAAAACAACCCCCGACATTAAGGCAGCGATTTAAGGGGTAATAGTAGAGTAATGAATGCGATTGACGGTACTATATTTGGTGTTAAAGACTTAGTCGTGGGGGTATGGGAACCGACGAAGAACTGATTCAAAGACTAGCTAAAAGCAAAATGAGTAACAAGAAGATTTCCAGTTCATCATCATTTAAAAATAAAGCACTACAGAAAGAGCTGTTAATAGTACTCTTAATTTACAGTTAGATAGAAAAATGGTTAAATTGTGATAAGAACAAGCCTTTATACTCCTATAAAGGAAATGAAGATTTAAGAAGAGAAATAGCCAAGGGAGAAGATACAATTACTGTTTTAACAATTGCTAAAATTTATTGAAAAGGTATCTTTATATTAACTGGCTAGCCAACGAGATGATATCATGATAGATACAAACTTATCTGAACCTGTATTTCATTTTCTAGGAGGTATATTTCATCAAGATATAGAAACTCCAGAGTCAGCACTGGACGAATACTTAGAAGAGATTCCAAAAGAAGAGCAAAAAACTGATATAGTAGCATTAAAAGATTTTACAGTGATTATTTGGATGAAGACAAGAATGATTTTATAGATGAAGCTGCTGACGGAGTGGACATTCTTAGTTACGGAGTATCTCCATTAGTATGGCTCGAACAAGTTATTCAAATAATAGAAAAGAATATTGAAACCTTATAATCCATTAAACCTAGCATAAAAATAGGGCTGATTTTGAATTCACTTCTTAATCAGCAAAAAAATTTTCGTCCTCAATTCGTCCCTATGTAGACACAAAGCTAACAAATATAACTAAATAAAAAACCCTTGTTACGCAAGGGTTTAAGCTATGATTTCGACTGGTCTCAAACCAGGGGCCTCTCCCCCTGTCACAAGGTAGCGATTATATTCTAACATTAAGCTGGCTTGCACATGCCCGCTTAACCCCGAGTAACGCTGCTACCACTATACACTTATGGTCTGCTGGATAAGGGAAACATCATTTCATATACCATTAGACATATTACGGATTGCTCAATTTTTATATAACTGTTGGAAACGGTTTTTCCGTCTGCGATAATTAAATAAGAGGTGAAATCAATGAATGGTATAGAGTTTTTAGAGTCCGTGTCTCAACTGGGACAAATAATTTTATTATTCTCCGGCTATGCCCTTTACTGGAGATTAGGTAAAACAAAAAAAGAACGAAAACTTACAAAATACGAAACTTTTCTTAGATTCTTTGTAATGTTCGGGATATTTGCATGGGCACTTTCGTTTCTTGCTTTGCACTTGTGGTAACAATCTTCTGTCGATATTTGACTTATTATGTCTAATTTGTTTAATTCTAAATAAAACTCCCTTTTTCTTGAAAAAATGTATGTTACTATTGAATTGCTTTACCATTTCAAAAAAGGGGGAGTTCACACATGTTGAAAAGATTGTTTTTTCTGGCGTCGATTTTCTTTCTTGCTATTGCCACAATTGCACCAGCAGCTTCAGCAACACAATTGAATCCGGAGGACGGTTTAGATGGCTTAACTGAAGAACAAATTGAAAAATCTGTTGCAGAAGTTGAGTACATCTTTACTAAAATTTTAGTTTTTGACAAAGAGACGGGATATACAGTCAATGAGGACGAGCTTGAAAAAGCTCCTTATCCTCCAGCTCAAAAAGAGGGCATGATTGCTTTCGCTAATTATATGAATAAGGAATATAATTATACCGATGTCAAAATCAATAGTGTTCAAGGATGTTTAGAAGATGCACTTAACTTAAGTAAAGGTGCTTTAAATCAAGTTCAAAAAGCCATTCAAAACGGAGATTGGTTGACTGTTGTAGGATTTCTAGGAACTATAGGTTTAGCAGTTTCCCCACCAGCAGTATTTGCATTCTTCCTACTCTGTGGTGCTCCAGTGGCAAAGATTGCTCCACAAGAAAATTGATAAATGAATTTTAAACCCCTTCTACAACAGAAGGGGTTTAATTTTTTATAATTTCGCTTCAAGTTTCGCTTTAGTCTTAGGTCCATAAATACCGTTAGCTTTTAACCATTCATCAGTTGGAACCGTTTAACCGCGTTTGCGATTTTTGATCCGTAGAATATGAGATTCAATTAAACACCACCATTGCATATATAAAAAAAGATAAAACGGTCGTAGAACATCTTTATACAGAAAGTGTAAATGACAAAAGTTCCATGGAAACAGAAAATTTTAAAAACCTTATGTTTGTTTGGAGAGAAAAGTTCGCCAACAACTCGCGAATTTGATAAACCTGCTTTATTAAAGCAAAGTAAAAAACCCTTGCTGCACAAGGGTTTAAGCTATAATTCCGACTGGGCTCGAACCAGCGATCGCTACCCTGTCAAGGTAGCGATTATGTTCTGATACGAACGTATGTTTCATTTCGAAACCTTATTTTATAGGGTTTTCTGACAAATGTTTCTGATAAAAAATCTTCTGTTTTGACTAAAAATGAACAAGTTGGTCCCCAATTCGTCCCCATCTGTCCCCAAATAGCATTATAACTTACCGATTCTTTTTCTAATTAGGATTACACTACAGTCTTGATATTCCATTATTTTCTCCGTTAATTAAGGAACGTTTGTTCGCATATAATTTATCCAAGGAGATGATCAGAATGAGTCAAGGAATTTACGACAAGAGATGGGAACAAAAATTCATATTGCCTGAGCAAAGGGCTGCCCTTTTAAACAGAAAGAGAGAGAAGTTAAGAAAATCGAAAAACCCATTCTCGATGAATACCTGCTCGAGGAAATGGCACGCACTATTTGCGAAGCCATGGAATTTAACTCGCTTCTGGTCATCACTGTATACAGAGATGGCTTTATAGAAGAAATAACAGGACATGTCCATTTCATAAACGAAGTGAAACAGAAGTTTCATGTGAAGGATTTAAAAGGTGATACAAATTTAATTAAATTGTCTGATATTACAAACGTAAAGAATCTTTACTAACAGAATACATCTTGATAATAATCACATCCTATGGAATAATTATCATTATTTAGAAAACAATTAATATTTTATAAAACCTTTGGGGGCAATTATGAAAGAATATGAAGAGAAGTATCAAGAAACAAAAGCAAAACACTTAGTTTTATGGAAAGACCTTATCTCTAAAATATTTGATGGTGTGCCTACTTCTCAAATGACAATTACTGACCGAAGTCATATAGTTCGAATATTACATAAGATAGGGAGTAGTGAAGCTGATAATCATACTTTTATGCCAGCAGGTGGCGGGGATGATCTAACAGATTCTGTTTTTTCTTCTGAAGATGGACGTATAGAATTAAACTTTAGCGGTAATGTTTTAATAGTAAATCCTACAAAATTATCTTTCCATCCAATTGGAGAAAATCCTGAATGGTGGTATTTTAGACTAGATACTAGCTCGTTTAACCGTAGTAAAGTATATGAAGATCAGCAAGATGAAGAAACTAATACTCATCAGCTTATCGATGAGAGCGAACTTCATTGGTCTGTGCATTTCAACGGAGAAGAAGTTCTTGAATTAACCTCTGGAGAATATGAAGACCGCTCATTATGGGAAGAAGGTTTTTTAGGATATGATGAAGATGGCCGAGAAATAAAAATGCCAGATACCACTCGTATTGTGACAAGAATGATTAACGGTGGTTCGTTTGTAATTTTCCCGAAATATTCTCTATATAACAGAAACTCAGCAACTTATGATGGCCGCCATAGAAAGGTAACTAACGAAGAGTTTGCTAGCTATATTAAAGATGTAGTTGCAAGTTTAGATAAAAAATAGGCATGTATAAAAAATAAAACCCTGCTCTTATGGGACTGACCCCCGTTTTTGAGACAGGGATCAAAACACCTTTTAAACAGCCAATTGCCGATAATTTATCGGTGATTGGTTGTTTAGTTTCGTTTGAATACGAATATTGTTATAATAATGAATGTATTCTATGACAGTGCGTTCTACGATGGCGGTCGTGGTTCGATCAATGCTGTTAAGATAGAACGTTTCAGACTTTAGTGAGGAATGAAACGATTCGATGGAGGCATTATCAGCGGGTGTCCCTTTGCGGGACATGCTCATGGTAATGCCTTTTGTTTTAACAGCTTTCTGATACTCGTAAGATGTATACACAGATCCTTGGTCACTATGTAACACGCAGTTCTCAGGCAGTGTTGGCAGTTGATCAAGTGTGTGTAAGACAAAGTCTGTGTCCTGCTTATCTCCAATCGTAAAAGCAATCACTTCTCCATTATATACATCCAATATACTGGAAAGGTACAATTGTTTCTGTCCATAAGGCAAATACGTGATGTCTGTTACTAGTTTTTCAAGAGGATGATCAGACTGAAAGTTCCTATCTAATATATTGTCGACCACGGCATATGGCTGCCCATTCTTCTTGCGCTTTTTCACCTTAACCCGGCACTGCCACTGATTTTTCTGCATAATACGCTGAACCGTTTTATGGTTAATACACATTCTCTTTTTTAATATAGCTGTGATTTTTCGATATCCATATCGATACTGGTGCTCTCGGCACAACGTGCCGATTTGTTTTTCTAAATGGCGCTTGGGATGATCTTTCTTCAGATTCTTCTTCCAACGATAATAAGACGAGCGAGAGATACCTAAATGAATACAGATATCCTGCACGGTCATTGTGCTGTGCAATTCTTCTACAAGTTCGACTGACGTTTGGCTATCAACTTCCTTTCCAATTCGTTGTACTTTTTTAACACTTCATTCTGTTGTCTCAGATATCGATTCTCTGCCTGCAGTTTCTCTAATTCGGAAGAATACTCCGGACCTTTTCCATAAGTGTATTGCTTACCAACAGGCTGTTCAAATCGATGTGTATCACCAGCCTTATACCATCTGACCCATGTCTTAATCTGCGTATTATTTTTGATATTCAACTCCTGCATGATCTCTTTCATAGGTACGCCTGCCAATCTCATTTCTACAGCCTTCTGTTTCACTTCAACCGGATAACTCACTCTTGTCCCCATAGAAAAAACACCTCCAAGTCTAATTTCGGATAACAATCATCCGTATTCAAACTTGAAGGTGTTTTTATTTGTCTCATCTTATGGGGTCAGTCCCTTATAGAGAAGGGTTTTTCTATTAAGATGTACCTTCCAAAAGTTCAGTTCACTCATCATACAGTCGATACTTCTTCCGGCCTGCTTCTAATTAATGGTAAAATCACTTCCAAGAAAATTGCAAACATTGATAAAACGGCTAAGGATGCAATCGCCAATTCTGATTACACGTTTGTAAAGTATGGAGGTAACCGCCACGGCCATATGGAATTACGATTCACTGCAACCGGAAACTGGTACACACATCACGTTTCTATTAAATAAGAGAAAAAGCCCTCCCAATCGGGTGATATTATCCCCTCTAAGTAGACAGTGTAAAAAGCCCGCTTTTCAAAAGTGGCTGTTACACTATACGTGGAGGGGATTTTTTATGGCGAGAAAAGGGCAACACTTTCAGAACTATACGAAAGAATTTAAGATGAAAGCTGTCAAAATGTACGAGGAAGGAAACAAAAGCTATAACACGTTAGCTGAAGAATTAGGGCTTCGAAGTTCAACCCAGCTCAAAAATTGGGTGAAAACATATCGGGAAGGCAAGTCTTTTGATGATCAAAGGGGAAAAGATACAAAGTCAGACAATCCTTTTATTGGACGCCCTAAAACAACGTTTAAAAGTGTTGAGGAAGAACGAGATTATTTAAAGGCACAGGTCGAATACCTAAAAAAGCGCTATCCAAATCTGCATGGGGAGGACGGATTTTGAAGGCAGCACGATTTGAAGCTGTTCACGAATTGAAGGACCGTTATCCGATTACATGGCTGGTATGTATCGCCAAAGTGTCACGGTCAGGGTACTATAAATGGCGCAAGGCTCAAAGGTTTCGAATGGCAAGGCAACAGAGAGATCAGATCATAAAAGAGCACATCATGGCGATTCATCATTCACGCCCTTTCTATGGCTATCCTCGGATTACTGTCGCTTTAAAGAAAGAAGGTTTCTGCGTCAACCATAAGCGTGTTTACAGATTGATGAGAGAGATGAACATCCACTCGATTATTCGAAAAAAGCGTCGTTATTTTGGAAGAAAGGCATCGGTTGTCCTGCCAAACCGGCTTAACCGAGAATTTCAAACCAATCAGCCTAATCAGTTATATGTAACCGATATTACCTATATTGCTTGCGGACAACGATTCTATTATCTTTCTGCAGTACAAGATCTTTACAACAATGAGGTTGTCGCATGGAAACTGTCAAAGCGAAATGATCTTGAACTGGTGATGAAAACAGTGGAAAGTTTAACAGCTCAACGGGATGTCCAAGGGGCCATTCTCCACTCTGATCAAGGATTCCAATACACAACAAAAGCATATCAAAAGCGACTTGAAACCGTTGGTTTGAAGGGCAGCCATTCCCGTAAGGGAAACTGCCTGGATAACGCCTGTATCGAATCATTTTTCTCGCACCTCAAAACAGAGAATACATACTTTTCTTCATGCCAAACTGAAAAAGAGCTCCACAAAAGCATTAAAGATTACATCCAGTTCTATAATCACGAACGATTCCAGAAAAAATTAAACCAGTGTGCTCCGGTAGAATACCGTAACACACTGGTTGCTTAGGCTTTTTATGGCTGTCTACTTGACAGGGGTAAGACCACGGGAAGGGCTTTTTATTTAAGAAGGGATTCGAGCTTCGCTTTAGTTTTCGGGCCATAAATGCCATTAGGATTTAAACCATTCATCAGCTGGAATCGTCTTACTGCGTCATTAGTTTCCAAACAAATAATCCGAATAGGTAAATTGACACAGATCAAATTATTCATTTCACACTTTTGAATTACATCGCTGTCTATTTCTTCATTTTCCCATGGTAAAATCTTGTTGGAGCTATTCAAACGAAAGGATATGATCATGAAAGTATTTGAAGCCAAATCACTGCTTTCAGAAGCAGATAGACGTGCAAAGGAATACAAAGAATTAAGAAGTCAGATGGTCAATCTAAAAAAGGCTTTTAAAGCTGTAGCTGATTTAGATGACAGTGAGTTTTCTGGAAAAGGTGCCGACAACATCAAAGTATTTTACCAAGATCATGCCGGTGTAGCTGACAATTGGATTGACTTACTTGATATGAAAATTGCTTTCTTAACAAGCATTTCAGGCACTTTAGAGGACGCCAGCTTGTCTGATGCATACATAGAAGAATCCTTCTTAGAACACGAGCTGGCTAACGCCTACACAAAATCAAAATCCATAATGTCTGAACAAAAGAAAATGATGAAAGATATCTTACATGATATCGACGATATTCTTCCGCTTGATTTGTTCTCGACAGAAACCTTTAAAGACGAACTTGCCGATGCGGAGAACCAACGCAAAAAAACAGTCAATAAAGTAGGCAGTGTTGACGAAGCACTTGTTTCTGAATATGCTCAGTCAGAGCCAAACGAGCAATTCATCAAGAAGGACTTTCAAAAGCTTGAGGAATCCACAGGAAAAGGGAAAAACGCCACACCGATTCACTATAACGCCAAAGCGTACAGAGAGAGTGACATACATAAGAAAAAAGGCGATATTGAAAAACAGACTGAAGCTTATTTGAAGATCAAGAAAGATGAAGCGAAAGAACGAGAAATCAAAGAGCTGAAAAAGAAGCTAGCTGACGGAGTGACGGATCCAGATGAATACTTAGACATTGCCAAGAAGGTCGGCTATGAGAACCTTACCCCTGAACAGCTTGAATTTGTTTCATTTCTTGAACAGCGTAAAGCTTTCATGGATAACGGAAAAGAAGTGTTGCAAATCATAGGTGATGGCGCCAAGGGTGCGATTGTTGGTATATACGATCTTGCCAAGGATACCGGTGAAGGAGCCATTCAATTCGGATGGAATATCGGTTGGACAATTGACAACTTAAACAAGGAGCCTCAAAAAGTGCTGGATACCGTTTTGGAATACGACTATCAAGCTGCCTTTCAAAGTATGGTTGACACATTGAAGGATAATTGGGATAAAAAAATGATTCACGGGGATGCATATACACGGATGCACTATGTTACTTATTTGGGCGGAAGTCTTCTGTTATTGAAAGGTGGAAAGTCATCTGTCTCAACAGGCTCGAAGGATCTTGCTAAAGTTGGGAAAGCAGCTAGTGAAAAGATTAAGAATGGCAATCCATCTGTCAAACCTTATGTTAATCGATATACTCCTGCATTAGAAGGGATTCTACAAGACGCCGGGAATACTATTAACGTTAAAAATACGCCGCTCCTAAAAAGAATAGCCGATTCCACTAAAGATAGTGTATTCTTTAAATCAATCAATGGTAAGTCATCAAACAACAAGACAGTTAAAAAAGGCCTTTCCAAAAAATCAAGAGAAGTCGCGCTTCCAAAGGTAGATACATATGAACAAGCTAGAAATGAGGCGCTAAATCTAATTGGTGATTTAGGAATAGATTCAAAACCTTTTATAGGTACTTTATCTAAAAGCGCAGGCTTTGGTAAAGTTACTGGCCGAATGTCTGGAGATAATAAAGTCCTTTGGAGATTAGATTATGACCCCGAAAAGGGACCTCATATAAATGTTGAGGATTATAGAAATGGAAAAGGAGATAAGGCAAAGAAATATTATATACCTTTTAACGGAAACGAAGATACTTATAAATCCCTTTTAAAACATTTAAATAAATAGGAAGTGTTAATATGACTTTATACGAAGAATGTCTAGAAGCTCTTGGAGATAACAAAGAAGTCCTCACTATTTCTGAGACACGCAAATATCATGAACAACTTGGCGAAAGCTTCCCCTTCACATCATGGGGAAGAATTAAATGGGATGAAGTAACTACTCACAGATCTATTGATTATGCTGAAGATATCGACGAATGGTTAATTGAGAATAAAATAGATGACAAAAATGTTATTCTCCTCTGGGCTTATGGTGATTATCCAGCTGTAAAAACCAGCTTAGACAACGCTTTAAACGTAATTGATGATGTAACTGCTGTAGGTTCAGATACTTTCATGTTCAGCGAATCTGGTTATGTTATTGAATTTTTCCATGATGGAGATGTAACAATAGGAAAAGCAAGCTGAAAATAATAGCCCTTCTTAGTTAAGAGGACCAATATGAACTTAGAGAAAAAAATGGAAGCTATATTAATTAAAAGAAAAGAACTTAATCTTAATGATGACTATGAAATTCAAAAGAGTTGGGATGAAATAATTGAAGTACTCTCAGAAAATGAGGAAAATTCAATTAGCTATCTAGAAAATTGTAATAAAGAAGATTTATATTGGATCAGTGAAGTATTTGAAGATTTAGCTGAAAGTTTGCAAAGTAAAGAACTTATTAATTGTTTAAGAAAATTAGATGAAAAGTACCCTGATTTAGAAATGACAAATTATATTGATATAGCAGAAAGTTATATAGAATAAGATACGTACCATCTCTCAGATTTAAAGTTACCAGTTTCTTGGTGGTGATAAGTAATGATAGAAATCGAAGTTTCTGATTCTGTATTTGGATTCCTTGGCGGTTATTTTCATCAGGATATTGATTCTCCAGAATCAGCACTGGACGAATACTAGAAGAGATTCCAAAAGAAGAGCAAGAAACTGATATAGTTGCATTGAAAGATTTTATTAACAGCGATTATTCGGATGAAGAAAAGAATGATTTTATCGATGAAGCTGCTGACGGAGTGGACGTTCTTAGTTACGGCGTATCTCCAATCATATGGCTCGAACAAGTTATTCAAAAAATCGAAAAGAATATTGAAACTTTAACCTAGCATAGAAACAGAGCTGATTTTGAATTCACTTCAAAATCAGCTTAAAAAAACTTCCGTCCCCAACTCGATGAATGATGACAAAATCAATAAATAGGCAAAGTAAAAAACCCTTGCTACGCAAGGGTTTAAGCTATGATTCCGACTGGGCTCGAACCAGCGACCTCTACCCTGTCAAGGTAGCGCTCTCCCAGCTGAGCTACGGAATCATGATATGTATGTGTTGCTGGGTATGTTATTGTCTTTCTGACAAGTTCTATTATATAACCTTCCCTTCTATTCGTCAACTGCTTTTTTAGAAAAACTTTTTTTGGACTTGCTGTTCCGTTCCCCGGCTATTATAATATGTCTTAATTTTCCAACAATAGAGGTGATGGGGTTTTGCATTCTTTGATCTCTTCCGATGATGTTTGGGTATTATGGGGGTTTATTGCGGTGTGGGCGGCAGTGAGTATCGGGCTGGAGCAGCGCTTTAAGTGGGCTTCTGCTGTGTCGGGCGCTATTATTGCCCTTGCAGGTGCTATGGTGTTTACAAATGTAGGAGTGCTTCCTGTTGAGTCGCCTGTGTATGACACTGTGTGGTCTTATGTGGTACCACTGGCGATACCACTTTTATTGTTTCAGATCAATGTTAGGCAAATTTTTAAGGAAAGCAGGCGTTTGCTGTTTATTTTTCTGATTAGCTCCGTTGGAACAGTGCTTGGCAGTATCCTGGCTTTTTTTCTACTCAAACAGCATATTCCCTATCTCGATAAAATCGGCGGGATGATCAGCGCCTCTTATATCGGCGGCGGGGTCAACTTTGCGGCGATGGCGGCAAAATTTGAGACGCCTGGTGAATATGTGTCGGCTACCGTTGTGGCTGATAATTTTATGATGGCGCTTTTGTTTTTTATTTTAATCAGCATTCCTGCACTCAAATGGTTTCAGCGGCATTATGCCATGCCGTTTGAAGAGAAGGTAAAAGCCGATGGAAACAGCGGAAACAGTGCTGAAAGCTATTGGAAACGGAAGGATATTTCCTTAAAGGATATCGCATTTAATGCCGGTGCCGCTTTCGCACTTGTTGCGGTTAGTATGAAGGTTTCCGGTTATTTTAAAAGCATTTTTTCTCATCCCCTGCTGACCGGTACGCTTGGCGATCAGTACCTGGTGCTTACGTCTTTAACTGTTCTTATCATTTTTCTTTTCCCGCGTTTTTTTGAAAGGCTCAATGGATCTCAGGAACTTGGAACCTTTTTGATTTATTTGTTTTTTGTGGTGATCGGCATTCCTGCAGATCTCCGCTTAATCGTCACGAATGCGCCTCTTATTCTATTATTCGTGTTTATCATTGCGATCAGCAATTTAGCAGTTTCCTTAGCTGCCGGAAAATTGTTCCGCGTGCGGCTTGAAGAAATTCTGCTCGCCGTCAACGCTACTGTCGGGGGACCGACGACTGCGGCTGCGATGGCAATTGCCAAGGGATGGCGGGAGCTTGTCGCCCCGATCATGCTTGTCGGTACGCTCGGCTACTTAATCGGCAACTATGTTGGCACTTTTATTGGAAATTGGTTTTCTTCCTTCTTATAAAAAGGATATTTGCATTTCCCTGAGAATAATGTAAGAGGAAAGCTGACACGAGAACGGAGAGATCACTGTATGTTAAAAGGAAAAACCATTTATGTTAGACCTTTAGAAGTAACGGATGCCGAAGAAAATCTGCGGCTGCAAAGCGAAAATCGGGATTTTTTCGAACAGTTTTCTATGATACGCGCAGACGATTACTATACGGTTGAGGGGCAAAGAAAACGGATAACCGAGTATCAGGAAAGACTTGAGAAAGATGAAGAATATCATTTTGGCATCTTTACAGCGTCAGACGATAGATTAATCGGGACGGTTTCGCTCTTTCAAATCATCCGTGGCGCGTTGCAAACTGCGTTCATCGGGTATTTTTTAGACAAAGCCCATAATGGAAAGGGCATTATGACAGAGGCAGTCAGATTGGTTGTTGATTATGCGTTCCACGAATTGAAACTGCATCGGATTGAAGCCGGTGTGATGCCCCGTAATCTCGGGTCCATGCGTGTTTTAGAAAAAGCGGGATTTCATAAAGAAGGCATCGCCCGAAAAAATGTAAAAATTAATGGCGTTTGGGAGGATCATCAAGTCCTCGCGATTCTGAATCCTGATGACGAACAATAATAAAAGAAGCCGGGCCATCCCCGGCTTCTTTTTTAACGAACCGCAACTGGAGCAATTTCTTTCAGCGCTTGTTCGAAATCGTGTTCTAAATCGTCTGCATGTTCGACGCCCACACTCAGACGGAGCAGGCCATCAGTGATACCGCGTTTTTCACGCTCTTCCTTAGGCATTGCCGCGTGAGACATCGTTGCCGGATAGGACAAAATCGATTCCACGGCACCAAGGCTGACAGCGAAGACCGGCAGTGACACATTCTCGACTAACTTCTTAACGGCCTCTTTGCTTTCAAGCTCAAAAGATAGTACGGCGCCCGCTCCCGTTGACTGGCTTTTATGGGTTTCAGCGCCGGGATGATCAGCCAGTCCCGGATAATACACGCGCTTCACCGCCGGATGCTTCTGGAAAAATTCCGCAAGCCGCTGGGCTGTTTGACTCGCTTTCTCTAAACGGACCTGCAATGTTTTTAATCCGCGCAGGACAAGCCAGCAATCCTGTACGCCAAGGACGGCGCCGAACGCGTTTTGCAGCTTATACAGCTGCTTCCCAAGCTCTTTATCTTTGACAGCAGCCAAACCTGAGAGCACATCGCTGTGTCCGCTTAAGAATTTTGTCGCGCTGTGAAGTACAATATCCACGCCGAGGTCAAGCGGTCGCTGCAGTGCCGGTGTCATGAATGTATTGTCCAGAAAGGTCAGACAGCCGTTTTCTTTTGCAAGCTGAACAACCGCTTTAATATCCGTAATCCCAAGTGTCGGATTTGACGGTGTCTCCATATAAATGACCTTTGTGTTCGGCTTGATGCTCCGCGCCACTTCATTACGATCCGTCATGTCGACAAACGTATGCTCAATGCCAAACCGGGTCAGCACCTCTGTCACCATACGGAAGGTTCCGCCGTATACATCTTCTGTCACAAGAACGTGATCACCCTGTGACAGCAGTAAAAATGCTGTTGAGATGGCAGCCATGCCTGAACTGAAAGCAAATCCTCTTGTTCCGCCTTCCAATGCGGCAATTGTTTCTTCGAGAGCTGTTCTTGTCGGCGTGCCAGAGCGGCTGTAATCATATGCCCCGAACTCTTCAAATGAAGATTGGTGAAAAGTCGAGGCGTGCTGAATCGGTACACTGACCGCCCCGGTTCCGCCGTCTGTTTTAAATGGATTGTGCACGAGCTGGGTTTCCAGCGTCCAATTGTGTTTACTCAAATGAAACAGCTCCCTCTTTGACCTGACATAATGCCTGTTTTAGATCCTCTTTTAAATCTTCCGCATGTTCAATACCGACAGAAAAGCGCAGCAACCGATTGCACACCCCGTTTGCGATGCGGATCTCTTCAGGAATATCCATGTGCGTCTGGGTCGCAGGGTATGTAATAAAGCTTTCCACCCCGCCGAGGCTTTCTGCAAAACAAATGGTCTTCAGTGCTTTTAAAAACGGATTGACCCATTCTTCTTTTTGCAGACGAAAGGACAGCATGCCGCCTTTTCCGGGATACAGCACATCCGAAATTTCTTCCTGCTCTTCTAAAAACGCCGCAAGCTCCTGCGCGTTTGCCTGATGCTGACGCATTCTGAGGCTCAGCGTCTTCATTCCTCTCATCAGAAGCCACGAATCAAATGGCGGCAGGACGGCACCGATCGCATTTTGATGCTGAAACATTTCCTCTCCGAGCCGCTCATCCTTCACCACGACAAGTCCAGCAAGCAGATCGTTATGCCCGCCTAAATACTTGGTTGCGCTGTGAATGACAATGTCAGCTCCCAGCTCAAGCGGCCGCTGCAAGACCGGTGTATAAAATGTATTATCTACGATCAGCAGAAGACCGTGCTCCTTTGTAATCCGGGCAATATGTTCAATGTCCGCCTCCTGCATGAGGGGGTTTGTCGGCGTTTCCACAAACACCGCTTTTGTATTCGGCGTAATCTTAGAGCGTAAACAGTCCTCATCGCTGAAATCATCATAATGAAAAGTCAATCCGTATTTTTTCCATTCATTTTCAAATAAACGGTACGTGCCGCCATATAGGTCCGATGAAACGATCAGTTCATCTCCGCTTTTAAACAGCGCCATAATCGTTTGGATAGCAGCCATTCCCGAACTAAAAGCAAGCCCTCTCGCGCCGTTTTCTAAGTTAGCGATGGCGTCCTCAACAAGCTGGCGTGTCGGATTTTTTGTGCGGACATAATCAAATCCGGTAGATTCTCCGATCCCTCTGTGGCGGTATGCTGTTGATAAATAGATAGGAGCACTCACTGTTCCCGTGACTTCATCGCTACGGTTCCCAATTTGGGCTAATTTCGTTTCAACGTGCTGTGACATATAGCTGACACCTTCCCTTTTCAAAATAAAAACCCCTTCTTCATAAGAAGAAGGGGTTTAACGCTTCTTCTTATCTTCCAAGCATAAAAAACGCTTGCTGGATTTAGCACCTTGGCGCTTTGCACATGCAAAACAAGCCGGTTGCTGAGGTTTCTAAGGGCCAGTCCCTCCACCTCTCACGATAAGAAATATCGATTTCAATTTTCTGATTGTTTTATATTAGCGCAATTCACAGTTTATTTCAACACTTTTTTCTTCGTGTGCCGAACCGTTTAAAGAGAGAAATTTCTAATAATTCATGGTACAATAATTGAAAATGCAAGAAAGTATAGTGATGTCCTGGAGGAATGTTTTTATGGCACCGAAAAACGGCACAGTGCAAGAAAAGAAATTCTTTTCAAAAGAGCTTAACGAGGAAATGACCTTGCTTGTTTACCTGCCGTCCAACTACTCCCCGCTTTATAAATACCATGTTATTATCGCGCAGGACGGCCACGATTATTTCAGGCTGGGGAGGATCGGCAGACAGGTTGAGGAATTGCTGTCGAAACGCGAAATAGACCGGAGCATTATTATCGGTGTTCCTTATAAGGATGTAAAAGAGCGCAGAAACACTTATCATCCGGAGGGTTCAAAATTTTCGGCTTATAAACGGTTCATCGCCCATGAGCTCGTTCCTTTTGCAGATGATGAGTATCCAACCTATCAGATCGGTTACGGCCGAACGCTGATCGGTGATTCACTCGGAGCGACCGTGTCACTTATGACAGCGCTTGATTATCCGAATATGTTTGGCAACATCATCATGCAGTCTCCCTATGTTGACAAACATGTACTAGAAGCCGTGAAACAGTCAGGCGATATCAAACACCTCTCTATTTATCACCAAATCGGAACAAAAGAAACTGACGTCCACACGACAGACGGGAACATTCTGGACTTTACAGAACCGAACCGGGAGCTGAAACAGCTGCTGGAGAAAAAGCTTTCCGATTATGATTTCGAGCCATTTGACGGAGACCACAAATGGACATACTGGCAGCCGCTCATCACCCCGGCGCTGAAAAAAATGCTTTAACACTCTATCATACTTTATTTCCAGGAGGGACATAATATGAAATACGGAATCGTTTTATTTCCATCAAAAAAGCTCCAAGACCTTGCAAACTCTTACAGAAAGCGCTATGACCCAAGCTACTCTCTGATCCCGCCTCATTTGACGCTGAGAGCATCCTTTGAATGCGCGGAGGAGAAAGCGGATCAGCTCGTATCACATTTAAGAAACATCGCAAAAGAGTCCCACCCACTCGTTCTCAAAATGACAAAATACAGCTCATTTGCGCCTGTCAATAATGTCATTTACATCAAAGCAGAACCGACGGAAGAGTTAAAAACACTCAATGAAAAGCTATACACCGGTGTGTTGGCAGGAGAACAGGAATATAATTTCGTTCCGCATGTGACGGTCGGCCAAAACCTTTCCGACGATGAGCATTCAGATGTGCTGGGACAATTAAAAATGCAGGAAGTGTCGCATGAAGAAATCGTTGACCGTTTCCACTTGCTTTACCAGCTGGAAAACGGATCGTGGACAGTATATGAAACCTTCTTGCTAGGCAGAGGAGAATAATGTTTGAAAGCAGTTATCGCAAAAAATGAAGAACAACTGAAAGATGCATTCTATGTAAGAGAAGAAGTCTTTGTCAAAGAACAAAACGTGCCTGCTGAAGAAGAAATTGACGAACTTGAAAATGAGTCAGAGCATATCGTCGTGTATGACGGTGAAAAGCCTGTCGGTGCCGGAAGATGGCGCATGAAGGACGGCTACGGCAAGTTAGAGCGCATTTGCGTACTGAAAAGCCACCGCTCAGCCGGTGTCGGCGGCATCATTATGAAAGCGCTCGAAAAAGCCGCAGCAGACGGAGGCGCTTACGGTTTCATTTTAAACGCGCAAACACAGGCTGTGCCGTTTTACAAGAAACACGGGTATCGCGTGCTTTCTGAAAAAGAATTCCTCGATGCCGGCATTCCGCACTTACAAATGATGAAGGACTGAACGCATCCGGATCTTTTGAGATCCGGATTTTTTTCGCATATAAAAAACCGTTCTCTGGTATGAACGGTTTTTTATACATATCGATTAATATATGTGCCCATTCCTTTTTCTCGCAACCTCTTATAAAGAGAGCGCTTACGTTTCATCTCGTTTACTTTTCTTTCAGCGGCCGTTTGATTCTCCTGCTGCTTTTCCAGTTCTTTGTATACCCGCTGAAACGGGACATAGCTGATTTTTTCGGTTCCGGCATAATCCTGCTTATGTCCAATCGTTCTATTAGCATATTGAGCGTATTGCTGGTTCTGAATTTGACCTGCATATATCATACAATACCCACCCCTCTGCTGTCTCTTTTCCCTTAAACTTACTTTTTGAAACACATTTCTTTTGATATGATAGTCATTGTCTGTAATGAACACCTTTTGATTGGGAGGACCCCTTTTTGAAATGCGCCCGACTGAATGATAGAATCATACATTTACATACATATTCGAGAGAACATTATCAATTCCTCTTTGAAGAGGGAATAAAAGGACATTTATTTTGTTCTCATTGCGGAAAGCCCGTTTTGTTACGGCTTAACATCGCCGATCCGCCAGAGTTTATCCATCGCCAGCCAGGCGATTTTCCGGCATGTGAGGAGGCGTGCGAACCGAAGCCCTCTAAAGAGGAAAAAAAAGAAGACGATCAGGAATCTGGTGTCATTCGTTTACCCAAGGGAAAAGCGATCGCCGCTGACCCGTCCCCAGCTGTTACGGAATGGCACCGTCCTAGAAGCATTAAACCAGGAACACCATTTGTGCCAAAAACAATAAAACCCGATACGAGCCTTTTTCCGTCTGTCGGTTTAAACACGGATCAGCTGAAAGCTGTCACGGAAACAGAGGGCCCGCTGCTCGTGCTTGCAGGTGCGGGGAGCGGAAAAACACGGGTGCTGACAGCCCGTGCCGCCCACATGATCGAACACTTAGGCATACCGCCTGAAAATATGCTGCTTGTCACCTTTACAACAAAAGCTGTCGCTGAAATGAAAGAGCGTATGGCCAACCAGTACGGATTACAGCCGGCAAAAGTCAGAAGACTTGTGACAGGAACATTCCACAGTCTGTTTTATAAGATCTTGTATCACTCTAATTCTGCTAAATGGAACGGTGAGCATCTGCTGAAAATGGAGTGGCAGCGGGAACAATATATCAAAAAAGCACTCTATGAAGAGGACATCGATGAGAAAGAATTCCCAGTTGACCAAGCCCTGCAGCAGATCGGTTTTTGGAAAAACACTTATGTCCCAAATGAACGCATCCCTCTAAAAGATGAGTGGGAAAAACAAGTTTATCGTTTATATGAACATTATGAACGCCAGAAAAAAGAACACAGCCAATTTGATTTTGATGACATGGCTTCAGCCTGCTATGAATTGTTTATCGAGCGGCCTGACCTTCTGGAACAATATCAATCTCGGTTTACGTATATCTTAATTGATGAGTTTCAGGACATTAATCCGGTTCAATACAAAATCATGCAAATGCTCGCCAGTCCGGAGCAAAACCTGTGCTGTGTCGGAGACGATGACCAGTCCATCTACGCGTTTCGCGGAAGCAATCCGTCTTTCATTCTTGATTTTCAAAAGGATTATCCGGGAGCGAAGACGATCTATTTAACTGCGAACTACAGGTCTACGCACCCGATCGTCTCTAGTGCTGATATCGTTGTGAAAAAGAACAAAAACAGATATGCCAAAACGCTTGAAGCGGCCCGCGATGACATTCAGGTCCCTGTGCTGTTTTATCCTTATGATGAAGAGGAAGAAGCCACAATGGTCGTTTCCGATATCAAAGAAAAAATTCAAAATGGAGCCAGTCCAGAAGACTTTGCGGTTCTTTACCGCACAAACAGCGGAGGCCGTGCTATATATGAAAGGCTTCATCAATCGTCAATTCCGTATACAGCTGACCGCGGCGTCCAATCGTTTTACAGCAGACGGATCGTCCGCCAGATTCTCGCCTACTTGTATGCCAGCCAAAATGAGGATGACACCGAGGCGATTAAACACTTGCTTCCCGCCTTGTTTTTAAAACAGTCCGCTTTGAATACGCTGAAGGCCCTCTCGATTACAGAGGACTGTACCATGATCAAAGCGCTGGCCAAATTGCCTGATCTGAAGCCATTCCAGCTGGACAAAATCAAGAAAATCGTACCGTTTTTCGCAAGCCTCCGCACAATGAAGCCCGTAGAAGCCATCACCTTTGCAGAAGGAAAAATGGGCTTCTCCGAGTATTTAAAAAAGCGGGGCAATGAGGGCAACAAGCTGGAAAAAGGTTCCGATGACCTGCGCGACATCAAGGTTGTCGCCAAGAAGTTCAAAACGATTCCTGACTTTCTTGCCCACGTAGACCATATGAGGGCCGCTGAGAAAAACAGAACGGATGAACATGGCGTTCAGCTGATGACCATTCACCGGTCAAAAGGCCTTGAATTCAAAACAGTCTACGTGTTAGGCACTGTAGACGGCTCGATTCCGCACGATTTCTCATTAGAAACGGCAAGAAAAGGAGACGAGGCCGCTCTTGAGGAGGAAAGACGCCTTTTATATGTAGCCATGACCCGGGCGAAACAGCATTTATATTTGTCTTGCCCCGCTAACAGACGCGGCAAAACAGCCAACCGCTCAAGATTTTTGTATCCCCTGCTACAGAAAGCAAGACAGCCCTTGCATCATTAACAGCCCGGCAGATTACTGCCGGGTTTTTACTGTAAAAAAAGGCCCGCTGCAGTGAGTCAGCCAGGCCATCCACTTATTTATTATCCATCATTTTAGAAATCGTGCCAAAATCAAGCTTTTCTTTTCCGCTTGTAATAGATTCCACAATTTTATCTTCTAATTCTTTTGGCACGCGTCTGTTTGCCATCTGCGCTACGCGGTTAATCACACTGCGGACTGTATTTTCATCTTTAAAATTAGCGTTTTGGAGTGATCCGGCAAGATTCATTACATCCTGCATCTTCACACCTGTTTTCTTTTCGATGTTCTTAAAAAATTGATTATCCATAATGCGCCTCCTTTTGGCGGAGTAATACGGTATTGTATGAATGCACATAATACAATGTGCTTTTCCAACATTTTTAAAAATAAACACAAGGCAAGGAAGCACGGGTTATAACCCGTACTTCCTCAATACATCTTAAAAGAAAGATGCACCTACGATGATGAGGAGAATGAATAATACGACCAACAAAACAAATGTTGAACCATAGCCGCCGCCGTAACCGCCAGCATAACCGCCATAACAGCCGCCGCCGTAGCCGCCGCCGAATCCGTATCCAAAGCCCATAGATAAGCACCTCCTTTACTCTCTATACACTATGTGAGCTGCTTGGATCGGCTTGGATATTCGCATAGGGCGTTTGCGGATTTACGATTGATCATATTGAGCTTGATGTTTTTTAAGTAAGGCCTCCGTTTTTTCAGCCAGCTCTTCAATCTCATCTTCAAATTCCAGACCGGCTTTATCAAATGCATCCAAGTCTTTTCTGATACGGCCCATCGTGTCTTCATACTCTTTTTGCTTTTGTTCGTGTGGTTCATATCTTCCTTCTATCCATTTTTCAAACTCATTCACTTTTATCCCCCCGCTTATGATATATGCTGAGCGAGGCCGCCCCGTTAAAAAAACAAAAAACCGGAGTTCTCCGGTTTCTTTGCCAGGCTATTGAGGCTTTTTCTTTTTATTTCCGCACCCGCAGCCTTTCTTTTTTATCTTTTTTGATTGATACGATGAATCTGTATATGGAGATTTTTGGGAAGGTTTATTATGTTGATTCATTTTTGTCCCCTTCCTTTCCTTATGTCATATATGCTACTTTATGCGTATTCTGACAGAAAGTTGCTGGTGGTAACGCCTTATTCTTGCAGCCATTTTGATACGAGCGTTTCTATGATGCCGGCAAGGCCGGCGATCGCCAAAAGTAAAATCAGCCACTGCGCCGCTTGCGGGATCAACGCCTGGCATAAAATCAAAAAGCCGGCGCACCACACGCCTGTGCACCAATAGCAGCTCAGCAATTCACCAATAAACGCCCTGACACCGGTTCCTTTAATCACGATATAGGTTTGAATATTCCCGTCCGCATCCTTTTCTTCCTTCTCTTCATGAAACAGACTGCGAAGCGGCGCCATAATCGTGTCAAACACCAGCAGGCGGGCGAGCCGAAAGACCGCAAGCGATAGAAGAACAATTGTCAGCCCATTTATAACCACTCGTTCACTCCTTTGCCAATCATGATCCCTTCACATATATGCCAAAACCCTATTCTTCATGAATTGTATCTTGTCCGGCAGAAAATTGGTTATTTTTATTATTCCGCTCTGCACCCCATTTGCATTATATAGAGTATGGATAAGAAAGGAGTGAAGGTTATGTCATTTGAAGAAAAAGTCGAATCCCTGCACCCTGCAATATTTGAGCAATTATCAAGCGAATTCGAACAGCAGATCGAAGTGATTGATTGCGAAAATATCACAATTGACACGTCACATATAACAGCTGCCCTTTCTATACAAGCCTTTGTGACAACCATGATTATCGTGGCGACTCAGCTCGTCATCGCCGACGAGGATTTGGCTGACGCAGTGGCAAGTGAAATTCTTATTCTCGATAGCTCCCAAATCAAAAAAAGAACCATCATTAAAATTATTAACAGCCGCAACATCAAAATTACTTTGTCTGCCGACGAGATAATAACCTTTGTACAAATCTTGCTTCAGGTGTTAAACAGCATTCTCAGTGAACTTGACGTCCTTTAACCCTTTCTTTTTCACAAACTTAAAAGACGAGGTGAAAACAAATGTCAGATAACGATAAATTCAAAGAAGAGCTTGCAAAGCTTCCAGAAGTTGATCCAATGACGAAAATGCTGGTCCAAAATATATTTTCTAAACATGGTGTCACGAAAGACAAAATGAAAAAAGTATCAGACGAAGAAAAAGAAATGCTCTTAAATCTTGTAAAAGACTTACAAGCTAAATCACAAGCGCTAATAGAAAACCAAAAGAAGAAAAAAGAAGAAGCAGCCGTGCAAGAGCAAAACACAAAACCGCTAAGCCGCAGAGAGCAGCTCATTGAACAGATCAGACAAAGACGGAAAAACGATAACAATTAGCCAATCATAAAAAAAATAGGGTTCTTCATCAGGATATATGACTCAGTCAAAATAAGAGGCTCGCTCATTTAATAACAGTAAAAGAAAAGGAGGAATAGATATGGAAAGCAGACCATATTCTTGGGTTGCACTTGATCCTGACTGTGACCATCCGTTAGATGACAAAGAGAAAGATAAAGAAAAACACGAAAGAAAATGTCATTGCGACGTTTGCTGTAATGGCAATGGTTTTTTTGGCAACGACAACGCCTTCATCGACCAAGATCTAGCTCAAGCAAATCTCAACAAACAAGTATCAGATGAAACGAGGGCTTGTCAAGAAAAGTGTGTAAGTTATTCTAGATATTTCTTCACACGTTCCTTTAGGTGGTCATGAACTAATAGTTGATTCATGACCATAGCCCATTGCTGGATGCGTCCACCATCCCATTTCTTTTCTAATTCTTTTGTTCGTAAAAACAATATTTTTAATAGGGCATTCTCATGGGGGAATGCTCCTTTTTTCGTGACTTTTCGAAAGCTAGAGTGGATACTTTCAACGGCATTTGTAGTGTACATGATTTTACGAATATTACCACCATAATCGAAAAGTTGTTCCACATGAGAAAAGTTTCGTTTCCATACGTCTACAGCTCCAGGGTACGTAGACCACTGCTTTTCAAAAGATTCAAATGCACTGTGACAAGCCTTAAGGCTTGGAGCTCCATACACTTTCTTTAAGGCAGCAGTAAAAGGCTTGTAGTCTTTACTTGGTATATACTTAATCGAATTTCGAATTAAATGAACAATACATCTCTGTACGGTCACATCAGGAAAAATCGCACGTGCTCCTTCTTCCAGACCACTAACGCCATCCATTGAGAGAAAGAAGATATCTTCTACACCACGAGATTTGATTTCATCAAAAATTTGCATCCATTTATGTTTACTTTCCGTTTCATTCAACCACAAACCTAGAATGTCCTTTTTACCTTCTATGGTATATCCTAGTATTGTGTAAACGGCATACTTCTTCGTTTCATAGTCATTACGAATGGTTGTGTAAAGACAATCGACAAACACAAAAGGGTAACAGTTACTTAAGGGACGATTTTGCCACTCTTCTAAATTAGGAAGTACAGTATCCGTAATGTCGGATACCATTTCATGAGATACAGAAAAGCCATAGATGTCTTCTATCGTGGAAGAAATGTCTCGTTGTGACATTCCTCTGGCATACATCGAAATGACCTTATCCTCTATAGAGGATACATCTCTTTTACGCTTTGGAATCAACTGCGGTTCAAATGAACCATCACGATCACGGGGGACTGCAATTTCAACTTCTCCTGCTGTTGTTTTCACGATCTTTTTGCCATATCCATTTCTTCTATTTCTTGTTTCTTTTTCTCCCTTGTCATTGGATTCATAGCCCAAATGGTGATTCATTTCACCTTTTAGCATTGACTCAAACATGGGACCAAATATGTCTTTTAATGCTTCTTGCATATCTTCTACTGATTTAGGCTGATACTGTTCGATAATCTTGTTAGCTAATTCTACGGAGTTCGGATCTCTTTTCAATTTCCCCACTGAAACCACTCCTTTAGCTTTATACTTATTATTCTATCAAATAAAAAACTGTGTGAGTAAGGAACCGTACGCATTCCTTACTTACACAGTTAATATTACACTCCCTGAAACGATTATTATTAGAGATTCTTGTGACATCAATGTTACATCTACAGACGTTCAAGCCGTAACATCAGTTGTAACAGCACTTAATGCCGCTGTCGTAACGGCAACTCTGACATCAATTGCAGACGGCGTAATTGCCGAATTAGTCGCACAAGATTTGTTACAGCTTACAGCCAACAAACAAGTAAACCGCCAAAAACTTCTCATCGAATGTTCCCGCGGCGTAAACGTCACAACAGTAGATGCCGATATCGCAACCCTTATCTCTACAGCAACAAATACACTCGTAGCCATCCTAGTTATCACTCTTGTCCTCTAGAACCTAAAAGCAGAGCTAAAAACGCTCTGCTTTTTCTTATTTTCCAAGCATATGATGAATATATAGACGTTCACCCACACCAAGTGGGGCACGGGTACATATGTTGTTAAGGACTAAAGTCAAATACCCTATAAAGAAGGAGCTGAAATCAATGAGCTGCGGAAAAACCCATGGCCGGCATGAGAACTGTGTATGCGATGCAGTGGAAAAGATTTTAGCAGAGCAGGAGGCAGTTGAAGAACAGTGTCCGACTGGCTGCTATACCAACCTTTTAAACCCTACGATTGCTGGAAAAGACACAATTCCGTTTCTCGTTTTTGATAAAAAAGGCGGATTGTTCTCCACATTCGGAAACGTGGGGGGATTTGTGGATGATATGCAATGCTTTGAATCCATTTTCTTCCGCGTCGAAAAATTATGCGATTGCTGTGCAACACTTTCTATTTTACGCCCGGTCGATGTCAAAGGCGATACCTTAAGTGTTTGCCACCCTTGCGACCCGGATTTCTTCGGGCTAGAAAAAACAGATTTCTGCATTGAAGTGGATCTCGGATGCTTCTGCGCGATTCAGTGCCTGTCACCAGAGCTAGTTGACAGAACATCGCCTCATAAAGATAAAAAGCATCATCACAATGGATAAACACTTGTAAAGAGGAATCCCCTTCCAAACTCTATTACAGGTGCAAATCATTCAGCTGCTTCCAGCGTGAGGCAGCTGACTCTCCATCATTTCGCCAGTCTCAAATTTATAAGGCAGGAGGGATAATATGAGCCAGAAAACATCAAGCTGCGTGCGTGAAGCTGTAGAAAATATTGAAGATCTGCAAAACGCTGTTGAAGAAGACTGCCCGACAGGCTGCCACTCTAAGCTTTTATCTGTAAGCCATTCGTTAGGCGACACAGTGCCTTTTGCAATATTTACATCAAAATCAACGCCATTAGTCGCCTTCGGAAATGTCGGCGAACTCGATAACGGCCCTTGCTTTAATACAGTATTTTTCAGGGTTGAAAGAGTGCATGGAAGCTGCGCAACACTGTCATTATTAATCGCATTTGACGAACACAAACACATTTTGGACTTCACCGATAAAGATACGGTGTGTGAAGTGTTCCGACTCGAAAAAACGAACTACTGTATTGAAGTTGACTTAGACTGCTTCTGCGCAATCAACTGCTTAAATCCTCGATTAATCAATCGTACACATCATCATTAATCATAAGCTGGAAAAGCTTGCAGGCCTGCAGGCTTTTCTCTATGTAAAAAAGCTGTCCGGCAACATCAGCCGGGCAGCTTTTTTCTTTTTCGTTAAAAACCGAGCGGGTGCAAAGAGGTAATATCATCGATTGCCAGTTCGGTTGGGGCTCCGTTTCCTGTTGTTCGAAGCAGGACGGAATCATTTCTTCTTCCGACAATCACGCCCCTGTACGTTCTTCCATTGGCTTCAATCAAACAAAGCGCTCTCGGCATGTTATGAGGCAGCTTTGTTAAAAAATCAATTTTTTCGTGGATCGTCATCTTGCTCATCGGTTTTTTCACTTTTCGTGCCGGCGGTGCTTTTTCCTCCGCTTTATCAGCACTATGGACAGCTTCCGGTTCTTTCTCAGGCTTCCGGGCCTCAAGTGCAGGCTCTTCCTTTTTTTCTGCTTTCGGGGGCTCGTGTTCGACGGTTTCTTCTACGGCCTGCGGCTCTGCTTTCTGTTCCTCCTGGCTTTTTATGTTCTCTGGCTCTCTCACCTCTTGTGTTTGCTGACTCACTGGTTCGGCTGCAGGCTTTTGGTCTTCTTGCAGGACATCCTGTGCCACGGCTTCCTCCTGCTGCTTCTCATGGTAAGCCGGCTTTTCCTCAGCTTTTGGCGGAGCGGGTTTGTCGGCCTTTCTTTTGATGACAATCTCCTGCATGGATGACCTTGTAGTTTCTGCATAATCCGGCTGAACAATATACATGAGCGGTTTTTTATCCGCGTTTCTTTTCTTATTAGACATCTTCATCCCTCCGATTGTGTCATATTCTATCTATATGACAGAAAGCTGAAAATCAGAAGAAATAAAAAAGCAATCCCTATTCGGGATTGCTTGATGTAGATCCTGCTTAGCGGGCAGTGATATGGAAACCTGAATCAACGTGAAGATTTTCACCTGTAATCCCGCGGGACATATCGCTGAACAAGAACGCAGCTGTATCGCCCACTTCTTCAGGTGTTGTCGTGCGGCGAAGCGGTGCACGCTCTTCGATGTCTTTTAAGATAGAGTTGAAATCGCTGATGCCTTTAGCAGATAATGTTCTGATCGGGCCGGCAGAAATGCTGTTGACGCGGATATTTTCTTTTCCTAAGTCAGCAGCTAAATATTTCACACTTGCATCAAGAGAAGCTTTTGCTACACCCATGACGTTGTAGTTTGGCATCACAAGCTCTCCGCCAAGGTACGTCAAAGTGACAATGCTTCCGCCTTCAGTCATCATCGGACGTGCCGCTTTGACAACAGCAGTCAGAGAATATGAGCTGATGTTATGAGCCAAAAGGAAGCCGTCACGATTTGTGTTTAAGTATTCGCCGACAAGCTCTTCTTTGTTGGCAAACGCGATACAATGCGCGATACCGTGGATTACACCGACCTGCTCCTTAATGCTTGCGAAGCAAGTTTCGATTTCTGCGTCGTTTGTAACATCGCAAGGGAGGATGATGGAATCGTTGCGGTCTAATGTTCCGGCAAGCTCGTGAACGGATTTCTCCAGGCGTTCACCAGCGTATGTGAAAATCAAACGTGCACCCGCTTCGTGTAAAGAACGCGCAATGCCCCAGGCGATGCTGCGTTTGTTGGCTACCCCCATCACAACAATGTTGCGGCCTTCAAGTGAAAAATTCATATGTATAAAGCCTCCTATATTTAATAAAGACATAGTATTAGTACCTGATCTTAATTCCTATCATATCATAACCTTGTCCAGATGAAAAGCGCATACCGTAGCAAACGCAAAAGAGATCACCATCAGCTGGTGATCTCATCGGCTTGTATTTAAGCTGTTTCGTTTAAAAGCGAAATGGTTTGTCGGCCCGTGTCCCGATCCGATGCCGAGCGTATTTTCCACCGCTTCACGGACAAAGTTGGCCGCAACCTCAAATGCCTGATGGATGCTGTCTCCTTTAGCCGTTTGGGCCGTTAAAGCCGCAGCAAAGGTGCAGCCTGTGCCATGCGTATGCTTCGTATTGATATAAGGATGGGTGATTTGCATAAACATGCTGCCATCAAAAAGAAGGTCAGTAATGTGATTGTCTTCAGGCTGGTGCCCGCCTTTGATAATGACATGCTGCGCACCCATCTTGACGAGCTGCTCCGCTGCTTTTTTCCGGTCATCCAGCGAGCTGATTGTCATTCCTGTCAGCGTTTCTGCTTCCGGGACATTCGGCGTAATCGCGTAGCTTCTTGGAATGAGCAACTCCTTTAAGGTGGCAACTGACTCATCACGCAGCAAGGATGCCCCGCCCTTTGCGATCATAACCGGATCAACAATTACACGATTGAATCCGTACTCGTCAATTTTTCTTGCCACTTCTTCAATCATGTCGGCATTCCAGAGCATTCCCGTCTTAACTGCATCCGGTCTCAAATCCTCAGCAACAGCGTCAATTTGCTGTCTCAACGTCTCTACAGTCAGCGGATGCACACCGTGAACGCCAAGCGTATTTTGAGCGGTTACCGCCGTAATCGCAGACATTCCGAATACATCAAGCTCTTGAAAGGTTTTAATATCAGCCTGTATCCCTGCGCCGCCGCCTGAATCTGATCCGGCGATTGTCAATGCTTTATATATACTCATTACACTACACTCCTTTTATTACCCGATCCATTTATGATAAATGGATTTTGCCCGGGCAATATCATTTGTTCCATGGATCAAAGCTCTGCCGTCCCGGAACAGCACCATTTTCATATCATCCGAGCGGCAGGAAATTAAATACGGGTTCGCAGCTACTTCAAGCCCGGCCTGCCTCAGCTGAACGGCAAGCGCTTCAAGATCCGCTTCTTTCGTAATAGATGATCTGATCTGCACCGTGTTCCTGCCGCACAATACAGCCGCTTTTGTTTGATTTTCATATGACAAAAACGGAAAATCCTTTGTGCCGCAGCTTGGGCATGCGTCATGTTTGAGACTGGCCGCTCTCACTTCTGACCGCTCATTTTTCCACAAATCAAAGGAGCGCAGCACCGGCTCGCACTCCCCTCCCGTCAGCAGCTTCAGTGCATCTGTTACCTGAAAGACTGCTACCTGCAAAACAGCCGGACTGATGATGCCGGCTGTGTCACATGTTGCTCCGCCAATCGGAAGTGTATCGAGCAAGCAATGCAGGCAAGGAGTAGAACCCGGCACCACGGTAAAGGTAAGGCCGTAGCTCCCTACACAGGCACCGTAAAGAAAAGGAATCCCTTCCTTTACCGCAGCATCATTTACGATCAGGCGAGTTTCAAAATTATCAGCCGCATCCACTATAATTGATGCATCCCTAATCAGCTCGAAGATATTTTCTGCTGTCACATCCATGACAAGGCCGGTCACATCAACATCGCTGTTAATCGAACGGAGACGGCGCTCCGCAGCGGCTGCTTTCGGCATTTCTTTTTTGACATCATCTTCTGTATAAAGCTGCTGGCGCTGGAGGTTGCTCCATTCAACATAATCTCTGTCGGCAATTTTCACAGAGCCGACTCCCGCTCTCACCAGCATTTCTGCACTGGCTGTTCCGAGCGCGCCGGCGCCGATAATCACGGCGCGCGCTTCTTTCAATTTTTTCTGGCCGGATGGGCCGATCGGAGCAAACAGCTCCTGCCTTGAATACCTGCCCGTCATACAGGAAGACCTTCTCCCGGACTGCTTGCCGTTCCGTATTGCTTAAGCGGGATTCGGCCCGCCTCATAAGAAAGGCGTCCTGCTTCCACCGCGAGCTTCATGGCACGAGCCATTTTCACAGGATCGTCAGCTCCCGATACAGCCGTATTGAGCAGTACGCCATCCGCTCCAAGCTCCATTGCGTATGCCGCATCTTTAGGCGAGCCGATTCCAGCATCCACGATGACCGGCACTTTCGCCTGTTCAATAATAAACGACAGATTCAAAGGATTTAAGATTCCTTGTCCTGATCCAATCGGAGATGCACCCGGCATGATGGCATGAACGCCGAGCTCTTCCAGCTTTCTCGCCAGCACAACGTCATCCGACGTGTACGGGAGCACAATAAAGCCTTCTTCAAGAAGCTGTTCAGACGCTTTTAATGTCTCAACAGGGTCAGGCAGCAAGGAACGGCTGCATCCGATGACTTCAACTTTAATCATGTCACAAAGGCCTGACGCTTTTGCCAGCCTTGCAATCCGAACCGCTTCTTCAGCAGTGCTGGCGCCCGCTGTATTCGGCAAAAGCGTATATTTGGATAAATCAAGCTGTTCCAGAAAATTCGGCTGAGATGCATCAAAGATGTTCATTCTCCGCACAGCAAAGGTTAAAATATCAGACTCGGAAACAGCTACTGCTTCCTTTTGAATGTCAAACGATGGGTATTTCCCCGTGCCCAGCAGCAATCTTGATTGAAATGATTTTCCGCCAATTGTTAACATGCTCATCCGCCTCCTACAAAATGGACAATTTCAATGACATCACGATCACAAAGCTCAACCTCGTGATAGCGTTCTTTCCCGATTATTTCTTTATTTCTTTCCACGATAACGATTTTATTTTCAAGCTGATACGACGCCAGCAGGTCTTGAATTGTACCTGTGTCTTTTTCCCACTTCACGTCTTTACCGTTCAGCTGTAGCATCATATCTGAACCGCCTCCTTGCGATCAATTCGGAATGCGTGCAGCCAGTCTTGGTTGACCTCTTTATTCATGATGAGATCACTGATCAAAGCGCCCGTTGCGGGAGCAAGCAGGATCCCATTTCTGAAATGGCCCGCCGCAAATAAAATACGGCTGTCCTCAGGATGTCTGCCGATGTACGGTTTTCCATCCTTTGTTCCCGGCCGGAGTCCCGCCCAAAAACGATCCACCTTCATATTCTGTATAGCCGGCAGCATCGTTTTTGCTTTTTTCATAACCGATTCCAATCCGCCAAGATCCGGTGTTTCACTCCAGTCTCCCGGCTTCATTGTCGCGCCGACAACCAGTTTGCCGCTTTTTCTCGGTACGATATAGCAGTGATCATGGTAAAGCGTTTTTGTCAGCGGGATATCATCATTCCAAACGGACAGGCACTCCCCTTTTACAGGGAGAAAAGCATTGTTCAGTCCAAGCTGTTTAAAAAACATTCCGCTCCACACCCCGCTGGCAACGACAACATGATTAGCCCATACGTCTCCGCTAGGGGTCTTGATGGACAGGGCTTCACCGTCACGTTCGACATGCAGGACAGGCGTATGCTCAAAAATCTCCGCCCCAAGCATTTTTGCTGCTTTCACATATGCCTTGCAAACAAAATAAGGCTCCACATGCACATCATCCTGAATAAAAGATGCACCAAAGATGTCACCAGACGCATACGGCTCTTTTTCTAACACCTCTTCTTTTGAATACCAGCTGACAGAGTCCAAATCGTCCATCTGTCTCAGCTGCAACATATCTTCTTCAGAAAATGCAAGCTTAAACATACCGCCGTTATGCTGCCTGATATCCACACCGGATAATGCATAAAGCTCTTCTCCAAGACCTTTGTACAGACGCTGGCTGTGCATGGCGAAATCAAAAAACGCGTCACGTTCCTCGCATTCGGCATGGGCGCCCAGCATTCCGGCAGCGGCACTTGTCGTTCTGCCGCCCATTGTTCCGCTTTCAAACAATGCGGTGCTTTTGTTTTCCTTTGCCAAATAATAAGCAATCGCGGAACCGATAATTCCGCCTCCAATCACCACTGCTTCATAATGCCTTTTCATAGCGCATCTCCTTTAGCTTGCGGGAATATCGTCTGGCTGCTTCCAAGGGCTCAGCGGAAGAGAAAATTCCTGACATAACAGCGATGCCGTCTGCCCCTGCTTGTTTTACGTCTCTTAACCTGTCCGGCGTCATCCCCCCGATGGCTATAACCGGGATGGAAATCCGCTGTTTGATAGTTGACAGCAAAGATACTCCTCTGCCTTCAAGACCCTTTTTGCAATCCGTTTCAAACACATGGCCGAACAGCACGTAGTCCGCGTCTTCCTTTTCTGCTTGAACCGCTTCCTCCAGTGAATGCACCGACCTCCCGATATGAAGGTGTGGAAATCTGGCTCTGACCTGCTTCGGTGAAAAGCTGCCGCTTGGCAGCTGCACGCGGTGAATAGTAGAGAAAAGTGCAATATCCACGCGCCCGTTCATCACCAGTTTTCGTTTATCTATACCGCCTTCAAAAATAAGCTCGAGCAGTTTCAGAATATCCGCCGCCGATTTTGAGCGTTCCCGAATGTGAATAAAATCAACTTCATTCTGAATCGAAATGATGGTTCTCGCTAGCTCTTCTACCGGCTTGCTGTCATCCGTTATGGCGTGAAGCTCCACATTCCTCCACCTCTTTTATGGCGCTGTCAGACCAGCCTTCTTTTCGATAGGCCATTCCCCAAAATTGATATTCATAGTAGCTGGAGATGACAAAATTCTCTTTCATCTTGGCACGCACTTCCTCCGTGCTGTTTTCCGCCAGCTCATCAAAGCGGTTGATTTGCTCCTCAACCTGTTGTCTAAACCAGTCACCGCCGTACGTCCCAATCCACTTTTGATAAATCGGATGCCCAGGATCGCAATGCAGCAATTTCTCACCAACCTCGTAATAAAGCCAGTAGCATGGCAGCAGGGCCGCTAAGATTTCTGCGAAATTCCCGCTCAAAACCGAACGGTACATATGGGATGTATAAGAGTACGCTGTAGGAGACGGCTTAAACGCCTTACGCTCTTCCTCGCTGATTTCCAACAGCTCGGCAAACTCGCGATGAAGCGCCATTTCCGCCTCATATGTACCTTGGGCATGGCTTGCCATCCGCCCCGTTGTAAAAAGGTCCTTCGCATAAGCTGCGCCAAATGACTGCACCTTTGCAAAATGCGTTAAATAATAGGAATCCTGAAGTACGTAGTATTTAAAACGGTCAATCGGAAGCGTTCCGTCACCGATTCCTTGAACGAACGGATGGACAAAGCTCCCCTCCCACCATTCTGCGGCTGCGCTGCGGCATTCTTCTGAAAACTTCACAAATCATTCCCCCTCTGAAAATAAAAAAACCACTTTCCCGCAAGGAAAAGTGGTTTGGAATTGGCATAGTAAAATAACACAAATACCGCTCCACTTCCCTACGCAGGTCTGAACCTGTTCAAGTTATGAGGGTCTAAAAGTCACACTTTTATCTCAGCCCTTATGAAGGACACCCCTAGTGGTTAAACGAATACATATTGAATTGTTCTGCATCTCTATATTAACACGAATCCTTATTTGGTCAAGATTTATCCTTCCAATGTTTTCTTAAGATCCGTTACGTACCCCCGAGATCCGGTGACAATTAAACGGTCTCCAAGTTTCAGCCTCGTATCCCCATGAGGAACGATGCTGTCCACACCTCTGAAGATCCTGACAAAGATGACGTCACCTGTTAAAGGGAATTCCCGTAAAATGACACCATCATATTTACTGTTCTCCATATTAATTTGATACAGCGAAGACTCTTGGTTCGTGAGCAGCTTCATGACGCCAGGCGCTTCAATCAGTGCGCGAAGCAGCGTTTTTGTCGACAGCAGAATAGAAAAGATGCTGATTCCCTGCTCCTTCAGAGCTGCTTCATGCTCCGGTGATCCTACGCTTGCAATGACTCTTTCTGTGCCTTTATCTTTTGCAAGTAATGAAATGTCTGCATTCATATCTTCATTTCCTGTCGCCACAACGAGGATATCCGTTTCAAAAATGCCGAGTGATTCAAGCGTCTCGTGTTCATAGTCAGAAATTGTTTCAACAGCAAACACTGATTCTGACAGCTTTTCCTCCGCATTCTCTTGGTAGACGTGTACAACACGCACGTCATACTCTTCCTCTGGCAATTCGAGTGTAACAGGCAAAGTCATTTGATTGGCGCCAATGAACGTAATCGTCTTTTTCTCCTCCGGCTGCTCTTCCCGTTTGTATAATTTTTTAAAACAGATCGGCGTAAAAATACTTGCAATGACGGCTACTAAAATGAGCGCTCCTGACATATTTGCGCTGATCACGTGAAGCTGCTGCCCGATTGTTGCAGCGGCAATCACGAGCGAAAGCGTTGATGTCAGCAAGAAGCCAGACGCGAAAATGGTTCGGTTATCATACCACTTCTTTAGGTACATGACAGGAATGATTTTGCTGACTAACAGCGCCAGCAGCAGGAGCGGAATCATGATTAAAATTGTTTTATCCTGAAAAAGAGTCCAAATATCAAGCTTCACACCGACCATCACAAAGAAAATCGGTATTAAGAACCCATAACCAAATGAATCCAGCTGCTGAACAAGTTCTTTGTTTGGCGAAAGCAGGGAAACGAGAACCCCCGCTAAGAAAGCGCCGAGAATATTTTCCGCCCCAAGTGATTCAGACAGGGCAACGAGTACAATAATTAACGTAAAAATGGCACGCGTCCCGATCTGGATCGTTCCTTTTGACATGGATTGAACAAAAGAGCGATGTTTGAAGACCCGGCCGAAAAAGTAAAGCACCACTCCGGCCGCAAACAGGATCATCAGGAGCCACATGTTTCCGCTGTCCTCTCCGTATAAAGAAGAAAAAACAGCAAGAAGAATCATCGTGGCCAAATCAGCAATAACAGCAACAAGCAAAATAATCTGCCCGATATTCGAATTCATGATCCGTTCTTCTTTTAATGTTGGAACGACAACGCCTAATGAAATCGTTGAAATAATCAGGGTCATCAAAAATGCATTTTGGATAAATCCGGCCAAGACGAACCCATAGGACAAGAGCAATGATAAAATAAAAATACCGACGAAAATAACAGATGCCGCAGCAAACGTATTCGGCGCTTCCTTGCCATTCGGCAGGAACTGCTTTTTCTTTCCTTTCTCAAACGACGAAAAATCAATTTCAAGCCCGCTTAAAAACATTAAAAAGATAAATCCGAGCATAGAGAGTGTTTGGAGCCAGGTGTCACCCTCCACAACTAAATTAAGGCCGCTTTTCCCAATAATCAGCCCCATAATGATTTCAGCAACAACAACCGGGATGCTGAGTTTAAACCGATGCAAAAGGATGGGTGTCAAAAATGCAACGATAAGTACAACAACTAAAGATGCGACAGATGTATGCGCCATAATCAGAACCTCCTTTTTAAGTCAGGGTTATGCCAGTTCTCACTCAGAGAACAAAACCTCATTTTTAAAAAACATAACGCGATTTTAACAAGGGTGATGATGAAAAATAAAGTGATAAGGTCTTAATCCTGTTTAGAAAATGATTCTTCTTCTATAATTTGCACATAAAAGCTTGTGATGACTCACAACACTTTGCTTCATAATAAATAAAACAATCGGTAAGGAGGATACCGCATGGCTTACGATATCATCAGCGATATTCATGGCTGCTATGACGAAATGACTGCATTAATCCAAAAGCTTGGCTATACAATCAAAAATGGAGTACCTGTCCATGAAGAAGGCAGGGTGCTTGTTTTTGCCGGAGATTTAACTGACAGAGGGCCTAAATCGATAGAAGTCATCCGATTTGTAGCCGGCGCTTACGAAAAAGGCGCTGTACGTTATGTCCCGGGAAACCATTGCAATAAATTATATCGTTACTTAAAAGGAAATCCGGTAAAAGTGATGCATGGTCTCGAAACAACAGCGGCAGAGCTTGAGGAACTTTCCAAAGATGAGAGAAAAGCAGTCAGCGAACAGTTTATGAAGCTGTACGAAACAGCGCCGCTTTACGACATCTTACATAATGGAGAATTAGTTGTCGCCCATGCTGGCATAAGAGCTGACGATATCGGCAAATATACCCGCAGAGTGAAGGACTTTGTGCTTTACGGTGACGTGACGGGTGAAACATATCCGGACGGCAGACCCGTCAGACGTGATTGGGCGGCAGCCTATAATGGAAAGGCTTGGGTGGTATACGGTCATACACCTGTGAAAGAGCCTCGGAAGGTCAATCGCACCATCAACATTGATACAGGCTGCGTGTTCGGAAATCAACTGACAGGCTTTCGCTTTCCAGAAATAGAAACCGTCTCTGTGCCAAGCTCCCTGCCTTACGACGAATCAAGATTTCGCCCCATATAAAAAAGGAGAGAATCAATGATTCTCTCCTTTTATCAGTTTTCTCATATCCTGAGGCAGTGGAGCATGAAACGTCATGTTCTCCTGTGTCAGCGGATGGATAAATGAAAGATGCTCGCTGTGCAGAGCCTGTCGGCCAATTTTCTGTCTCGTTCCGCCGTACAGTGTATCGCCGCACAACGGGTGCCCGAGATAGCTCATATGAACACGAATTTGATGGGTTCGTCCAGTCTCAAGCTGCAATGCCACCGAGGTCATGTCGTCATTTGCACATGTGACGTAAAAATGAGTAACAGCCTTCTGGCCGTCTGGCGTTACCGTCCGTTCAATAATACTGTCAGGATGTCTGCCAATCGGAGCATCGACTGTTCCCTCCATCTGTGCCATCCGCCCGTGAACCACTGCCGCATACCGGCGTTTCACAAGGCCGTTTTTTTGCGCAGACGATAAAATGGAGTGGGCAAATCGATGCTTGGCAACAAGCATGACACCTGATGTATCCCGGTCTAGCCGGGTGACAAGATGTACTGTCGCCCTCACTCCGGTTGTTTGATAATGATCAATAATTCCATTGGCAATGCTGCCGGAGGGGTGCTCTCTCGAAGGGATTGATGACACATACGGCTGCTTGTTTATCACAAGCACATGTTCATCCTCATAAAGGATATCGAGCGGAACAGGCTCTGCCAGCAGCGTCTCGCTCACCTGTTCCTCAGGAAACTTCACGATAAGAAGATCTCCCTCTTTCAAAACGTATTTGACCGTCACATGCTCACCGTTAATCTGCAGGTCTCCCCCGCCAAACTTAATATCGGTCAGCAGACGTTTCGAAATTCCCAGTTCACCGGCATATTCTTTTACAGTCATCCCGTCCTCAGCGGAAGTAATGTTCTTTCTGATAAAAAAATGCTCCACGATATGTCCTCTTTCTATTCACCTTTTCCAATAAACGAATCCTGGACTCTTTTCCAAAATGGAAACGGACGGAATCTCGCAAACCGCACTTTTTCGGATGCAACCTGGCAGCGGATCGACTTTACATCCTTATGGAGAAGGGTTAAATGGTCAATCGTCACTTGAAAGTCAACTTCGTTTCTCGGCTTAATCATGCAATCATGATGGGATGGGAGAAGCAGAGGTGACCCGACCGTACGGAACACGCGGTTATTAATTGAAGCCATTTCCGCAAGCTGGATCGCCCTGATAGACGGATGGATAATCGCTCCGCCCAGCGCCTTATTGTAGGCTGTGCTGCCTGATGGAGTTGACAGGCAGAGGCCGTCGCCCCGGAAGGTTTCAAAGAGCTGCCCTTTGATTTCCACATCTGCAACAAGGCTTCCTTCGATGCTTTTAATCGTACATTCATTCAAAGCTAAGTATCTTTCTTCCCGCTCGTTTTCGTGATAGGTCACAATGACTTCGAGAAGCGGATATTCGACTGTATGATACGGCGTTTTCGCGATGGCAAGAACAAGTTTTTCAATTTCATGAGGAACCCAGTCGGCATAAAAACCCAGATGACCTGTGTGAACGCCGACAAATGCTGTTTTGTCCAAGCGGTCGCTGTATCTGTGAAAAGCATACAAAAGCGTTCCGTCGCCTCCGACTGAAATAACGATTTCCGGTTCATTTTCATCTAGTTCCATATCAAAATCCAATAAATACGCCTGTATTTTGCTTTTCAGCGTATCAGAAACTTGATCTCCTTTTGATGATACGGCAAATTTCATGCTCTTCTTCCCCTTTACCTATTGTTGCTCGCTTCCTTTTTTCTTTCTTGAAAAGGCAGCTTGAGCTTCCTGTACTTCACCCCTGATCTCCGACATCTCTTCATCAAGCCGGGAAGCCGCTTCAGAAGCGCGCTGAAGCCTTAGTTTTACTTTTTCAGGAATGTTTCCGCTGTATTTATAATTCAATGAATGCTCAATGGTCGCCCAAAAATTCATCGCCAGTGTACGGATCTGTATTTCTACGAGAACATGCTTTTCTCCGGATACCGTCTGCAAAGGGTACAGCACAACAAGATGGTATGATCGGTATCCGCTCTCTTTATGTTCCGCAATATAATCCCTCTGATCCACAACGGTGAAATCTTTTCTGGCAAAAAGCATCTCTTTTACGATTTGGATGTCATCGACAAATTGGCACATGATTCTAAGGCCAGCAATGTCCTGCATGGTTTCAATTTCATGCAGCGGTATGCTTTTCCGTCTCGCTTTTTCAAGTATGCTCGCCACAGGCTTGACGCGTCCGGTCACAAATTCGATCGGTGAATGGTCGTCCTCGTATTCATATAGTGTGCGGATCCCCTTGAGCTTCACTTTCAACTCTTCGACAGCCTGGCGGTACGGCACTAAAAAACGCTCCCATTGTTTGTCATCCATCATACATCCCCCAATTCCGAACCAGTTTCTATAAAAACACGCGTTTCACTTTTTCTTCCATTTCTTCTCCATAGTTTGCATTATCTTTTATATTTTCTAAAAGATATTCCAGCTCCTCATGCAGGCCTGCCAGTTCAATTGTTTGGTCTCCTGCCTCTAAAACAACCGGTATTTTTTGTGCATGGGCCTGCTTCAGTTCCGGCCATACATGTTCCTTTATAATGACATATTCAAAAGAATCAGCTAATTCAAGTATGTATACAAAAGCAAAGTGGTCAGAATCAACAAGCATTTGACCTGACGGCTTGCGTTCCGCTTCGTTTCCTTCTGTCTGACAGGCAAGGCGAAGCTGATCATCCGATAATGTTGCATTCAAAATTTCGATTCTGTTTTGCATAATGCTCTCCTTTTTTAAACAAAGTACAGATTCATTTTATCATATCGAGCTCGATATTGATAAACCTAACATCTAAAGAGATAATAGTAAAAATAAGATTTACAGGGCGGAAAGGAAGAGCATCATGAGCCAAGAAATTGAAATCGAATTTAAAAACATGCTGACCAAACAAGAATTCAAAAACATAGCAGCGGCACTCCAGCTGACGGAAAAAGATTTTACAGATCAAAAGAATCATTATTTTGATACAGACAGCTTCGCGCTGAAACAAAAACATGCTGCGCTTCGTATCCGCAGAAAAAACGGAAAGTATGTCCTTACATTAAAGGAGCCGGCGGATGTGGGGCTTCTGGAAACGCACCAGCAGCTTTCAGAGGTATCAGATCTCGCTGGATTTTCAGTTCCCGAGGGCCCCGTGAAGGACCAGCTGCACAAGCTTCAGATCGATACGGATGCCATTCAATACTTTGGATCTTTAGCAACAAACCGTGCGGAAAAAGAAACAGAAAAAGGCTTAATAGTTTTAGACCACAGCCGATATTTAAATAAAGAGGACTATGAAATTGAATTTGAGGCGGCGGATTGGCATGAGGGCAGACAAGCCTTCGAGAAGCTGCTTCAGCAATTCAGCATTCCTCAGCGCGAAACCAAAAATAAAATTCTGCGTTTTTATGAAGAAAAACGAAAGTCTATATAAGGTGGAATGACATCGTGAATGTAACGAATTGGGCAGCTTTACTTCAGCTTCAGGCACTACAGTCCATATCTAATGCACGCAGCAGCTCGGACAATCAGAATACGGAAAGCCCGCTTTCAAGTTTCAGTTCTTTGCTCAGCCAATATACAAACGGTCTGGCATCTCAGCAATCAGCACCTTCTTCATCGCCAAGCCCGCTCAGCATGCTGAACAGCGCGAATACAACAGCGCCGTCACTGCTTTCAGCGTATGGGCTTAACTCATATACGAGCAGCAATTCAGGTTCAATCACAAAAGCGGCAGAAAGCACTGAAACAGCTGCTGCAGATTCAGCTTCAAACAAACATGAAGCAAATCAGATCAGTTCGGGAGACTTTTCTATTGACAGTGCGATTAAAAAAGCCGCTGATAAATATGGCGTTGATGAAAAACTGATCCGTGCCGTCATCAAACAGGAATCAGGCTTTAATGCAAAAGCGGTCAGCGGAGCAGGTGCGATGGGCCTCATGCAGCTGATGCCGTCAACAGCAAGCTCACTTGGCGTTTCCAATCCGCTTGATCCGCAGCAAAATGTGGAGGGCGGAACGAAATATTTAAAACAAATGCTGGATAAATACGACGGCAATGTGTCTATGGCATTAGCGGCTTACAACGCCGGACCGGGGAATGTTGACCGATACGGAGGCATTCCTCCTTTCCAAGAAACGCAAAACTATGTAAAAAAAATAACTTCAGCTTATTACGCGTAACCAGAGGTGCTCTTTCCCTCTGGTTTTTTTGCGAAGTGAAATCTTACGCATTCCTGATTTTTATGTGATATGATATGAAATACAAACCCCGGCTGTCAGCCGAAATGAGTCATCAAACGCATAAAAGGCAGTTTGTTTGTAGAAATGATGCCTTGTTGCTAAAATAAATCTAGATGAAACAATGAAATACAGAAAATTACTTTTTGCAATAGGATTTATGATTCCTATTAGCCATATTTAAAGGAGTAGTCAACATGGGACAATCGTTTAACGCACCTTATGAAGCGATTGGAGAGGAACTTCTATCGCAACTTGTTGATACTTTTTATGAGCGTGTCGCGTCTCATCCTTTGCTGAAGCCGATTTTTCCAAGCGATTTGACAGAAACCGCCAGGAAACAGAAGCAATTCTTAACTCAGTATTTAGGCGGGCCTCCGCTTTATACTGAGGAGCACGGCCATCCTATGCTCAGAGCAAGGCATCTTCCCTTTCCAATTACAAACGAGAGAGCTGATGCGTGGCTCAGCTGTATGAAGGACGCAATGGACCATGTAGGGCTGGAGGGCGAAATTCGTGAGTTTTTGTTTGGCCGGCTGGAGTTGACAGCAAGGCATATGGTGAATCAAACGGAAGCGGAGGATCGATCATCTTGACAAACTATCAGCATGAGCTATACTTCGCCCATTGCCACGGTCATCCAAAAAAACCGCTTGAAATTTATATGTTTGTAGACCCTTTATGTCCTGAATGCTGGTCCTTAGAACCCGTCATCAAAAAGCTGAAAATCAGATACGGACGTTTTTTCACCTTACGTATTATCGCTTCCGCAAGCCTTACCGCTTTAAATAAAAAGCGAAAAAAGCATCTTCTCGCAGAAGCATGGGAAAAGATCGCGAGCCGCTCTGGCATGTCATGTGACGGCAATGTCTGGTTCGAACAGGATCAGCCGCTTTCATCGCCTTATATGGCTGCTCTCGCTTTTAAAGCAGCCGAATTGCAAGGACGAAAAGCCGGCATGCAATTTCTCAGAAATATGCAGGAGAGCTTATTTGTTTCAAAGAAAAATATTACGGATGAAAACGTGCTTTTGGAGATTGCTGAAAATACAAGTCTCGATCTTGCAGAATTCAAAAAAGATCTGCATTCTCAAAGCGCGGTCAAGGCGCTTCAATGTGACATGAAAATCGCTGCTGAGATGGATGTTTCTGTTAATCCGACACTGACGTTTTTTAATACGCAGCATGAGGATGAAGGGCTGAAAGTTCCTGGCAGCTACTCATATGATGTATATGAAGAAATTTTATTTGAGATGCTTGGCGACGAGCCGAAGCCGTCGGAAACACCGCCTTTAGAATGTTTTATTGAATATTTCCGCTTCGTTGCCTCGAAAGAAATTGCTCTTGTATATGACCTGAGCCTTGAAGAGGTAGAAAAAGAAATGAAAAAACTGGCGTTTGCTAAAAAGGTTGCCAAAGTGGAAGCCAAACACGGAATGTTTTGGAAGTCTCTCAGCACTTATTCTGATGAATATCAATCATGTGAAAAATAGCCGCAGGCGTGCATATGCTTGAGGCTGTTTTTTTATGCCATAACCAAACATACGTTCCGTTTTTAGCGCTAAAGAAACCGCGCCGGGATAAGCGCGGTTTCATATGTCTTAACGACAACAAAGGGGATGGGAGAAATTTTTCACGGTCAAACAAAGGGGTAATGTTTGTTTGTGATCAATTTCACATCCTTATGATAACAAAAGATGTCGACTTTTGACAACCTCTATGCTTAATGTTCATATTTTTGTCACAAAACATAACGAAGTGCATTCACTCATATCCTTATAAGGAAAAAGGACGAGGAGGACCGCCATGATGTCTACTTTGATCTCAATTGTGTGCATTGCTGTTTTTTTCTGCTTGAATATCTTAGGCATGATGCATATGCTGCCGCTTTATATTACCTCTCCTCTGCTGTTTCTGTCTATTTTGTTTACCCTCTACCGCTTGAATCACCGGAAAACCTTTAAAGGGTTTTAAAAAAGCCTGTGCGTCATTTCCGCACAGGCTTACTTTTTTAAGACTGCTTGACTTTCATCAGCAGCTCTTCCATTTCATCAAGTTTTTCTTCAAACATTTTGCACGCGGCTTCGATTGGCTCTGGAGACGTCATATCAACACCCGCTTTTTTCAGGACATCAATCGGGTATTGTGAGCTTCCCGCTTTCAGGAAGTCAATATAACGGTCAACCGCCGGCTTTCCTTCCTTCAAAATCTGGCTGCTTAATGCTTGGGCAGCGCTGTACCCTGTCGCATACTGATACACATAGTAATTGTAATAGAAGTGCGGAATACGCGACCATTCAAGGCCGATTTCCTTATCAATCACCATGCCGTCTCCAAAATACTTTTTATTCAGGTCGTAATAGACATTTGTCAGAAGCTCAGGTGTAAGCGGCTCGCCTTCTTGAGCCTTTGTATGGATCAGATGTTCAAATTCAGCGAACATCGTTTGTCTGAAGACCGTTCCCCTGAAGCCCTCAAGCATATGGTTGAGAATATATAAGCGCTGTTTTTCATCCTCTAAATTGTTCAGCAAATATTCGCCAAGGAGCGCTTCATTTGTCGTAGAGGCAACTTCCGCGACAAAGATGCTGTAATTGCCGTATGGATAAGGCTGGTGCTTTCTCGTATAGTAGCTGTGTACGGAATGTCCAAACTCGTGCACGAGCGTAAAGAGATTATTCACGTTATTATGCCAGTTCATCAAAATATACGGATTCGTGCCGTAAGCTCCTGATGAATAAGCCCCATTGCGTTTGCCTTTATTTTCGTAAACGTCCACCCAGCGGTTTTCCAGGCCTTCTTTTAGGATAGAGGCATATTCTTCCCCTAATGGTGCGAGGCCTTTCAGCATGTAATCTTTGGCTTCCTCGTATGTCACCTTCATCCCAGCATCTTTCACAAGCGGTGTATACAGGTCATAGATATGCACTTCATCAAGCTCAAGCACTTTCTTTCTTAGCGCAATATAGCGGTGCAGGAGCGGCAAATGCTTATTAATCGTCTTAACAAGGTTATCGTATACTTCCTCAGGAATACTGTTGTTAGAAAGCGCAGCCTCACGCGCGGACTTGTACTTTTTCACTCTCGCGTAGAAGTTGTCCTTTTTCACAGTGCCGCTTAGCGTCGTGGCCATTGTGTTTTTATATTGTCCGTACGTTTTATACACTGCGTCAAACGCATTTTTGCGGACTTCACGGTTTTCACTTTCCAAGAAATTAATAAAGTTGCCGTGAGTGATCTGTTTTTCATTCCCATCTTCGTCTTTAATGGATGGAAACGTTATATCTGCGTTATTTAACACACTGAATGTATTTGAAGATGACCCCAGTACCTCGGAGGCTTCAGCAAGCAGTGCCTCTTCCTTCTCGCTCAGCACATGCGGACGTTCCTTTGTAATCTCCTCAATCGCATGAGAGTACAGCTTCAATTCTTCTTTTTCAAGAATGAACTGCTGCAGTTTGTCTTCTTCTATGGATAAAATCTCCGGAACCAAATAAGCTGTCGCGCTTGCGGCCTGTGTATACAGGTTTCCCGCCTTGTCATTCAGCCCCTGGTAAAAGGAGTTCCCCGTATCCTGGTCAGAGCGCATATGCGCATATGTGTACAGCCTACCCAGCCGCTCCATCACTTTATCTTGATACGTAAGAGCCTCGTATAAATGATCAGCTGAATCTGCCAGCTTTCCTTTATACTTAGATAAATTCGGAATTAATGCTTTTACAGCTTGAAATTCTTTATTCCAGGCCTCATCACTAGGAAAAATATCCTCAAGTCTCCATGTGTCTTCTGCCTTTACCTCACTTCTGTCAGGCAGTTGGTTTGCTTTTTTTTCCTCAGCCATGGTGATCCCCCTCGTCTTCTTTGATTCAAGCCAATTGAAAAAACAGCTGTTTCTCAATAAACTTGTGTTGTGAATATCTTCCGGTTTTTCACTGCCTTTTGTCAAATCATATGCAGTAATGAAGAGAACGAATGCCAAAAAAGCAGTAAAAACACGAAAAACCTTTCCTTTTGTGCCTTTCACAGCCTGCCCACCACCTTTGTCTTAGGGTGAGCCAAATAAGACAAACTCATTCTATAAAACAGCTGCGGTCTCTTTCTATAAGATCCTGCATGGAGTGTATGCCACCTGCAGGCTGATTCAGCACATATACTTCTTTCTGAGTCTCCCTTAAAAATCCCTTCTTGCACAAAAAATCAATATACTGTTTAACCGCTTCTGAAAGACACTCTTCGCTGCATTCAAACCTGAGTACAATGTTCTTATTATGAATGTGCAGTTTGCACTGCTGCAAAACGGCTGAAAAACGAATTGGCGCACGTTTATCTCCAAGATCCGTCATAAACAAATAAAGAAACCCCTGCCACACAAAAACCGGACTCTTAAAAACTGCCCCTTTTCTAACAGGAACAAACACTTCAGTCGGCAGAAAAGAAAAAGGCGTCTGCCGCTTCTCATAAAACAGCAGCCTAAGGCGATTTGTTTCCTTTGAGTTAAACCGATGGGGTTTATGGCGAAAACGGTGAATCGCTTTCGTCCAGCCTGAATATTGAATTGAGGGTTTCGGTTCAGTGAAAAAAAGATCGTCTGCACCTGCCCGATGGATAGGGATCGTTTGGACTGAGGAATAAGAATGATTTGTGTAGAATGGAATGATGTGGCTGAGCCGGAGAAAAGAACGCCTTTCAGGACAATAACATATCAGCTCTCTGTATGGACTTGCACTGATAAACTGCCAATGAAAAGCTGAAAGCTGATAAAAGGACGAAGCAGTCCGTTTTAAGCGGCTGTATCCCATAATCCACTGCGGGATGATTCCTTCTTGTTTGAAGCCCTCTGTCCGCTTTTGAAAGACATCTGGAGCGATAGTGGCGCATTGATATTCAACAGCAAGCATATGCTCCTTGATTCTTGCCATGACGTCCGGTCTTTGGTTGATTGTCCTTATATACGGCTCCAATATTGGTGAAGCCCGTTGTGTTTTCAGCCATACATACAGCTGTCTTTTTCCTTCTAAGTGGTAGGCGCTTTCCGGTTCGATGTCTATGGAGCAGGACTTGTTCTGTTTATGGGCAAAATGCGGCGCTTTTTGAAGTCCGAGCTTCACAGCTAACTCTCCTCCGCATACCGGACAGAAGAACCGTCTCCGCTTTAATTTCTGGTTTTGCTGAGCGCCTAGAAGGTGAAACATTTGGCCGTCTTCAGTCACAGCACTAAACAATTGTCATCTCTCCTTTCCAGATGAAGTATACTTTCTGGAAAAGATGATCAACTCCTGTTCGCTGTATTTTCTGCTTGTCTATATGTTTTTGATTTTTCACATCTCTAAAATGGCATTTTCGTGCATAAAAAAAACCGATTTCCGGAAGGAAATCGGTTTGCTATGATGCAAAGTGTTTTTTTATCGTTTCTAGAGCATGCTCTGAAATAATCAGCTTGCCGTACTCTTCAAGACGGTGTATGCTGATTGAGGATTCAGTTGCGTACTCCAGCAGGATGCTTAGCTGATTTTCAACCTCTTCATCAGTCATATTGCAAAAATCTACATATAAATAATATCGGTTCTCAAACGAATATAAAGTCGTTTTGCTTCCGTTAACGTTCAAATTAGATAGAGAAATAACATCCTCAAAATCGCCAAATCGCAAGACAAATTGAAGCTTTTGCTCCTTCTCTTCCTGATTGACGGCTTGCTCTTCTTTCTGGAAATCATCCAGCAAGGCGTCAAGATCCTCAGATGCTGGTTCTTGCTTTTTATCCTCAGGAATCGGCAGTTCGAGCTTTTGTCCGTCTTTGGAAAGCTGGGCTTTTGTGACGATGATTTCTAATCCTTTGTCCAGTGCCTGAACTTGAATCCAAAGTGGGCCTTCAACAGCGAATTCCTCTTCTTCATGAACTTCATCCATGACTTCCCAGAAAAGTTCTTCACTGCGCTCACGGTTATACCAAATTTCTTCTCTGTCAAAACCGCGATCTTCAATATCTCCGTAAGACATATAAAATTTTACTGTATGCTCGTTAATTCTTTCAATTTCCATTTGCCAACCTTCCCTTCTATATAAGATGTTGAAGGGACATCTAAGCTCCCGATTAATTGTACTTTACTACACTTTACCCATTCCGTCCACATCTTAACCTTAACCAAGGCCAGTGTGAATTCCTTTGTATTTCTATTTTATGATAAAACAGTCACAAAAGAAATAAAAATGCACCTTTGCCTAAAAAACGGCAGTTCAGGCGGCTGATATCATAAAATACAACCTGTCTCATATAGTAGTAGTACAAGCGAAGGACTGAAAGCGAGGTGCCGCTTCATGGAGCATGACTATCTGATTTCTCTGCTTGTCATTGTTGGGATTGACCTGATCCTCGGCGGAGATAACGCGGTTGTTATTGCCATGGCCAGCAGACATTTGCCGGACAAGCAAAGACAGCAAGCCATTATTCTCGGAACATTTATTGCCGTTGCCATGAGAATCGGATTAACAAGTGCAGCTGTATATCTTTTGAACATTCCGTTCTTGCAGTGCGCCGGCGGAATTTTCCTGCTGTATTTAGGATATCAGCTGCTGATTGAAAAAAAAGACACGAAGCACATTAAAAGCAGCACCTCCCTGTGGAGAGCGATACGAACGATTGTGCTTGCAGATCTCTTTATGTCGCTGGACAACGTCATCGCAGTTGCGGGAGCATCACATGGTGAGTTTTCTCTCGTTGTTATAGGTTTGTGTGTATCGGTTCCGGTTATTATTTGGGGCAGCAAACTCATCCATATTGCACTAGAGAAAATACCGCTTCTGATTTACGCGGGAAGCGGGCTGCTTGCTTATACTGGCGGAGAAATGATTGTCAGAGACAAAAAGCTGTCGCTTTTTATGGCGCAGCACGGCACAGTCGAAACGCTCCTCCCCATTTTGACGGTTGCGTTTGTCATCCTTGCGAGCATTTATTACCAGCAGGTTGAAAAATAAAAGAAGGCTGATGACTCAGCCTTCTTTCAGCGTGTCGACAAACCTTTGCATTCGTTGTCAGACCTGCGCGTCGGTGCTCACGAATAAACATATTCGTTGTGCTCCAATGCTCGGCCTTCCTAGACTTCAAAGGTTTTCAATCACGCTGAACTGAAAAGGTAACAAAATCCTAAAACAAAAAACCGTTTTAGGATTTTGTCAACTATCTAAAAAAGAAGGCTGATGACTCAGCCTTCTTTTGATGATACGATCTATTAGTTTGCCAAACGCTGTGCTTCTCTTAATTGGAAAGAGCGAACTTTTCTTGGCAGGAAACGTCTGATTTCGTCTTCGTTATATCCGACCTGCAAACGTTTTTCGTCAATGATGATCGGACGGCGAAGCAAACCTGGATGCTCGTTGATCAAGCGGTACAAATCTTGCAGCGGCATAGATTCAACGTTCACATTCAGTTTTTGGAATACTTTTGAACGGGTTGAGATGATTTCATCTGTACCATCCTCAGTCATTCGAAGAATTTGTTTTATTTCATCAATTGATAAAGGTTCAGAGAAAATATTTCTTTCTACAAATGGAATATCGTGCTCCTCGAGCCACGCTCTCGCCTTTCTGCATGAAGTACAGCTTGGTGATGTGTATAGTGTAACCATTCATCTTCACTCCTCTAATTAGTAGGATGAACATCTATTTTATTCTTAAATTGAAATTACTCTAAAAAAGGAATCTTTACAGGTATTATACTATAAAAAAGTAAGTGTGAACAGTATCCTAAGAAAAAAATGTGTCAATCCAGCAAATTTTTAATGTTCATGATATGTTCTAATTCTCAATTAGCTTAACTGATCGAAAATATTTTTTTGTTTTTCTTCATCAATGAGTTTCAGGACTTCATCCGTTTTTTCGTACGATTCCCCGTACCATTTCTCGTCTTTATAAGTATGAATGTTTTCATATGTCTGTTTCATGGCTTCAAGAATTTCTTCTTCTGATTCTGTTTTTGGTGACCAGTACAGAATCTCCATCTTGTTTACTTCATTCGTAGCCAATGACCGGCGCCGGTACCCAATTGACTGAGCATGCTTGAAATGCTCTCTTTGATAAAACCTCAGGCGTTTTTCTGTATCAGTATCATCTTCATCCACAGGTTCCACCTCGAGCAATATGGGCTTATTTTTCTTTTTCAGCTTCGCGATCAATTTGCCGCCAAGCCCCTGCCCTCTTGCATCCTTAGACACATACAGATAATCAACGAAGATAAAAGAATCGAATTCCGCAAACATTAAAATATGATGTTTGCCTTCATCTTTATGATAAATATCGCTTCGCTCTTTCAGAAGAGCTTCCATATGCGCTTTTGATTTCATTTCTTCAATTGGAAAGTACTCGCTAAGCTTTTCATACCAGTTCATTGATTTGCTCCTTATGAGTTCGTTGTCTTCATACTTTTAGATATACCCCATTTCTTCTTGTTTAAACAGCCTTACATCTATAAAGACGTGCGAACTTCCGCCATGGTTTCATTTTTTTTTCAGCAAAACGGAGCCAGCTGCTCCGTTCATTTTGAAGTGTATCTCATTGAACTCGGTTTTCCCGCCTGTAATAAACCAGGCGAGGCTGCGCCAGTGCAATCAGAAATGTCATGATATATAATGCAGCAGCCGCGATAAAAGCTATTTTCGCACCAGCAGCATCAGCCACTAGCCCCATAATGGAGTAGGTGACGCCTGACCAAGGAGTCAAAATCGCATTTTTTGCAGCCATGATTCCGATTCGTTTCTGCTCGGGAATAACCTCCTGCAGCATGGTTTCCTGGCAAATATCACGCACCTGATAAAAAGGCCCCATTGCAGCACAAGCCAGAGCACATAAAAATGGGACTGGAGAAAATGAAAACAAAAGGGTCAGCGCCGACATTACAAGCGAGCTGAACATAATGGCATAGCCCATATTCCGCTCAAAAAAAGAAGAAAAACGAATGGCAATCACACTGCCGACAATTGCGCCTATAAAATAGGAAGCGTTAAACATCCCCCACCACACCTCTGTTTCATGCAAAACAGCCGCTGTAAATGCGAGGAGAATAGCAGATGACCATACAGAACCCGCCAAAGCTTCTATCGTGTCCATTACAGTAATGTCTCTTACAATAGGGATGATCATTAAATCCTTCCATATACTTCTGGCAGATGCTGTTTCAGCAGTTCCTACAGCCTCTTCTTCATTTACATGCAGCACACTGATGGAAGCTCCCGATAGAACAAACAGGCAAATGGCAGCGCCGACAACGAGTTCAAAAGGGACGGCGTACGTCAGAAGGCCTCCAAGGCCCCAGCCTGCTGTTAAGAACAATTGATTCGAGAGGGAGATCACACCATTCGCTTTTACATATTGCTTCTTTGGAACAATAATCGGCAGCAGCGCAAATCTTGCCGGCTGAAAAAAAGCGCCCGCGAAGGAAAAACAAAACACAAACAGCAGCGTAATCCAAAAGAATGCCTGTCCGTGATGAGTGACGCTGTATGCCATCAGGATTGTAAAGACCGCTCTCAGCAGATTCGCTCCCGCAAGCACCTTTTTAAAACCGAGAATGCGAAGCACCGGAGAGACGCAAAAGCTTGCTGCTATACTCGCAAGCGACATGAACGATAAAATAAGGCCCGCCAAAAAAACGGAGTCAGTCATTTGATAGACCCGGACCATTAAAACGATTGTGACGAGGACTCCTGCTAAGGATTGAAAAGATTGAGACAGCAATAGCGCAAAAACATTTTTGTTATGCAGAAATTGAATCGTATTTCGCCTCCGCTTTTTCCTCTAATTGTAAATGTTATCATTCTCACTTTCTATGAGGACGCAAAAAAACCCTTCAAGAGAAATCTCTTGAAGGATTGATGAATCATGAAAAAGCTTTAAATTCGGCTTCCGTGCACATCACAAAATGTCCCGGTTTGACTTCACGGAATTCCATCGTTTCCCCATCCTTTAATTGATGGACAGACGGATCATATTTCTGGCGAACGCGATTTCTCTCATAGTCCGGATCAGGAAGCGGAATTGCAGAAAGCAATGATTTTGTATATGGGTGAAGCGGATTCTCATAAAGCTCATCTGCCGGCGCAAGCTCAACCAGTTTCCCGAAATACATGACGCCAATGCGGTCACTGATGTATTTGACCATCGATAAATCGTGGGCAATAAACAAGTATGTGAGCCCTTTTTCTTTTTGCAGTTCTTTCATTAAATTCACGACCTGCGCTTGAATGGATACATCCAAAGCGGAAATCGGCTCATCCGCGATAATGAATTCCGGATCAACAGCAAGAGCTCTGGCAATCCCGATTCTTTGGCGCTGGCCCCCGGAAAATTCATGCGGATAGCGGTTTGCGTGTTCCTTGTTTAAACCAACTGTTTCCAATAGTTCATGAACCCTCTGCATCCGCTCTTTTTTCGTTTTCGCCAGCTTATGAATATCAAGGCCTTCAGCAATAATATCAGCAACTGTCATTCTCGGATTCAGGGATGCATAGGGGTCTTGGAAAATCATCTGCATTTTGCGGTTGAATTCCAGCAGCTTTTTCCGCGATTTTCTCCCGTGCACATTTTCACCGTTAAACAGCACCTCACCATCGGTTGCTTCGTACAGCCGGATAATGCTTCGGCCTGTTGTCGATTTACCGCAGCCAGATTCACCAACCAGCCCTAATGTTTCACCTTTATAGATATCAAATGATAAATCATCTACAGCCTTAACGGTTCCTCTCGGCGTGACAAAGTGCTGTTTTAAATGTTTGATTTCTAATAGTTTTTCAGTCAATTTATTCACCTTCTCTCACTAAGACAGGTTTTTCATACGTATTTGCCAGTTTACGCATTTTCGCTTTTACCGCTTCAGGCGGCTCTACCTTTGGGGCATCAGGATGAAGCAGCCACGACTTAACATAATGAGTATCGGATACCTTAAACATTGGCGGCTCCTGTTCAAAATCGATTTTCATCGCATAAGAGCTCCGCAGGGCAAAAGCATCTCCTTTTGGCGGGTTTGTCAAATCAGGCGGCGTGCCCGGTATTGCAGTCAGCTCTTCCTCACCTGAACTTTCCAGTGTCGGCATGGATGCAAGAAGCCCCCAAGTGTACGGATGTCTCGGATCGTAGAAGATTTCGTCTACCGTACCGGTTTCTACAATCTGTCCGGCGTACATGACAGCGACCCGGTCAGCAACATTTGCCACAACACCAAGATCGTGTGTAATAAAGATGATGGACGTGTCAATTTTCTTTTGCAAATCCTTCATCAATTCCAGAATTTGCGCTTGAATCGTTACATCAAGTGCAGTTGTCGGCTCATCGGCGATCAGAAGCTTCGGATTCGCTGCAAGCGCCATGGCAATGACAACCCGCTGCCTCATCCCGCCTGAAAATTCGTGCGGAAATTGGTTCACCCGCTTTTCCGGCATTGGGATACCGACTAATTCCAGCAGTTCAACCGCGCGTTTTTTAGCCGCTTCCTTTGAGATTTTCTCGTGTTTAAAAAGCACTTCCGTAATTTGTTTACCGACTTTCATCGTTGGATTTAATGAGGTCATCGGATCTTGGAATATCATGCCGATCTCTTTTCCCCGGACATTTTGCATTTCTTTTTCGGACAGCGGCACTAGATCCTTTCCTTCAAACAGGATCTCACCGCGTTTGAAATAACCCGGAGGCATTGGAATCAGCTTCATAATCGCTTGAGAGGTTACACTTTTTCCGGAACCTGATTCTCCAACAATCGCCAGTGTCTCTCCTTTATCCAGATGGAAATTCACTCCGCGGATCGCCTGAACCTCTCCGCCATATGTTTTAAATGAAATTGCTAAATCTTTTACTTCTAATAGGCGTGTCACCCGTATCACTCCCTTATTTACGTAACTTAGGATCCAATGCGTCTCTTAATCCGTCGCCGACAACGTTAAAGCCAAACATTGTAATGCAGATAAATCCGGCAGGGAAGAATAAACGCCACGGATAATAGGTCAATGCAGGCAATCCGTCAGAAGCCATCGTTCCCCAGCTTGCCAGCGGAGCCGGAACACCGAGTCCCAAATAGCTTAAAAAGGCTTCTGTAAAAATCGCAGTAGGAACTGTCAGTGTCATCGTGACCAAAATAGAACCCATTGCGTTTGGCACGATATGTTTAAACAGAAGACGGGATGTTTTTGCACCCAGTGTCTGTGAAGCAAGCACATACTCCTGATTCTTCAGCTGCAGCACTTGTCCGCGCACGATTCTGGCCATATTAATCCAGCCCGTAATCGTCATGGCAATAATAATCGTAAATAGACCTTTCGGAAGAACAACCATCAGTAAGATAACCATTAATAATGAAGGAACTGCCCAAAGGATATCAGCGATACGCATCATGATTTCGTCCGTTCTGCCTCCGCGGAAGCCTGAAATGCTCCCCCAAATGACGCCGATCAGCAAATCAAGAACAGCAGCTGCAACACCGATAAAGATTGAGATTCGCGCCCCTACCCATGTACGGACGAAAATGTCCCGCCCAAGATCATCTGTTCCGAACCAGTGATCTTTTGAAGGGGGCTTATCCGCATTTAAGAGATTAGTAGTTGAATAATCATACCTTGAGAACATCGGCGCAAAAATTGCCATAAGGATAATGAGCACGATAATAATAAGCCCGACCATTGCAAGCTTATTGCTGCGGAAGCGAAGCATCGCATCTTTCCAGAGGGAAAGGCTCTTTTTACTTATTTTTTCTGCATCGCCGGCATTCGCTGCGGCTGGTTCAAACATGTTTTTTGGAATGTTCTGCATGGCCTAGGCTCCTTTCTTTGCTTTGGAAAGCTTGATTCTTGGATCAATAATGCCGTATAACACATCTACGATTAATACACACAATAGCAAGATGACACTGAAGAACACCGTTACACCCATAATGACCGTATAATCACGGTTTGTAATACTGTTGACGAAGTGTGCACCAAGCCCCGGAATCCCAAAAATGGTTTCAATAATGAAGCTCCCCGTTAAGACCTGTGCGGCCATCGGGCCCATATATGTAACAACCGGCAAAAGCGCGTTTCGAATGGCGTGCCGCACTGTAACCGCTGGGCGGGAAAGCCCTTTCGCTTTCGCTGTGCGGATATAATCACTGTTTAACACTTCGATCATGCTTGAACGGGAAAGTCTGGCAATAAACGCCATCGGCATGGAAGCAAGTGCGATGGAAGGCAAAAAGGTGTATGCCCAGGAATCCCACCCCGCGACCGGAAACAGCCCAAGCTTCATGGAGAACACATATTGCAGAACAGCCGCCATGATAAAGCTCGGAACCGAAATACCAAATATCGTTAAAATCGCGACGGTATAATCCTGCCACTTATTATGGTAAAGGGCTGCAATGACCCCAAACAATACACCTAACGCTAAAGCGAGGAGAATAGCTTCTGCTCCAAGAGTAAATGAAACGGGGAAACCTGAACTGATCAGGTCGTTAACACTCTGACCTTTATATTTAAATGACGGTCCGAAATCCCACATTGCAACTGATTTCAAATAACTGACATATTGTACAAACAGCGGCTTGTCCAAGCCATAATGCGCATTTAAATTTGCTTCAATTTCAGGCGGAAGCTTTTTCTCACCTGAAAATGGCCCGCCCGGTGCTGCTTGCATTAAGAAGAATGTCACAGTTACAATCACAAATAGTGTGATAATCATATAGACTAAGCGTCTTCCGATATATTTTAGCAAGGGGGAACACCTCCATGGTTTTTACATTTTTATACTCCATCAGTAAGAAAGGTATATGGGGCTTTTCTCCCCATATACCTTGAGGTCTTTTATTTTCAGACGTAGCCTTATTTAAAATATGCGTTTCTGAAATAAACCTCACCAGTACCTGGCATGATAACACCTTTTAGGTTTTCATCCTGTACCCAAGTATCAGTATAGAAATAGATTGGAGCTACCGGCATTTCATCAATGAAAATACCTTCCGCTTTTTTCAGCAGCTCTGCACGTTTGTTTTGATCTGTTTCAGTTTGTGACTGATTCAGCAATTTTTTGAATTCTGGGTTTTCCCAGCCTGTATCGTTATTTCCTCCGTCTTTGTCACGGAACAATTCTAGGAAGTTGATAGGATCATTGAAGTCCCCAAGCCAGCCCATACGGCCGATTTGATAATCTTGGCTGTGGAGCTTATCAATATAGACATTCCATTCTGAGTTATCAAGCTCAACATCAACGCCTAAATTTTTCTTCCACATTTCTTGTACAGCTTGAGCGATTTTCGCATGTGCATCATCAGTGTTATAAGACAATTTGATTTTCGGAAGGTCAGATGCCTTGCTTAAGCCCATTTCTTTTAGGCCTTTTTCAAGGTATTCTTTTGCCGTTTTAACATCGTTGTCTTTGTAGTAGCCTTCTTTGTTATCCTCAAATCCCTTCATTGTCGGCGGCACCGCAGCCATAGCCGGGATTTGTTCACCTTGCGTAATGTTTTTAACAATCGATTGACGGTCAATCGCATAAGATAATGCTTTACGGATATTGACGTTGTCTAACGGCTTAGCTTCAGTGTTGAATTTGTACCAATACACACCTGCCATCGGCTCAACATGTAAAGAACCGTCTTTTTTCAAGGAAGGGAGAGATTCTGTCGGAAGCTGCCCGAGCGGCAAACCGGCCCAATCAAGTTCGCCAGCTTGGAATTTTTTTAGTTCCGTATTGTTATTGTTGATCATAACCATATCGATTTTCTTCAGTTTGACTTTGTCTTTATCCCAATACTGGTCATTTTTTTCGAGAGTAATAGAACCGCTGTGTTTCCATGCCGTCATTTTGAACGGCCCGTTTGATACATAATCATCTCCGGCATTTGTATTCCACTTTTTATTTTTCTCTGCAATTTTCTTATTGATCGGCATATACGTATAGAACGCAGTTAATTCAGTGAAATATGGCGTCGGGTTATTTAATTCAACCTTCAGCGTTTTGTCATTCACAGCTTTTACTGCCACATCGTCTAGGCTGCCTTTTCCGGTATTCGCCGCTTCAGCACCTTTTATGTAGTAGAGCTGGTAAGCGTATTGTGATTCATTATTAGGGTCAAGCGCCCATTTCCAAGCATATTCAAAATCTTGTGCTGTTACAGGGTCTCCATTAGACCATTTCACACCATCACGAATAGTGAATGTATATGTTTTACCGTCCTTGCTTGTTTCGATTTTGGATGCCATGCCTTCTTCAGGCTCCCCATCTGCATTGATGCGTGTCAATCCTTCAAAAGTCTGACGGATGACACCGCCTGAAACTGAATCATTTGCCAATCCCGGATGTAAGGAGAACGGCTCAGTTTTAATATTAATGTTAAGTGTCGTCTTTCCTTTACTGTCCTTTTTCCCTTCACCGTTTGATCCGCTGCCGCCAAAGCCGCACGCGCTCAGCACGAGAGTGAAAATGAGCATCAACGTGACAATCGACCAACGTTTTTTCATATTCGCAAACCCCCTAATAATAATTTTCAGCTCCTTACGGCTAAATCCTCAGAAATATCAGACAAATGAACCTGAGTTTTCACAAACTTTTATTCTGTTCCGTCTTTTCTGATTATTTTTGTAAAAAAGCTGTAACAATAGAGTGAACAAGTTCATTATAATGAAACAAATAATTTATTGCAATATTATTTTATCAATTTAAAATATTTAAACTTCGTTAGTTTTTCTTCCATGAACATAATATCCTTCTACCATTTAAAGCATAAATTGATTAAAAACTTTTTCATGTGTTTTCTGCCCATATTGCTTTTTACATATAATATCTGCCTGTTTTTACGCTGATAGCAGTTATCATTTAAGGATTTTACAACACTCGTGTTATTTATATTATTACAATTTTACTGGAAAAAAGAATGTTTTTTCATGATGACAATTGGTTATAATTGATTTATAATGAAGCAATCAAAAGAAAAGCTTGCTATGAAAAAGAGTAGTACACATTTCACCTGTTTGAAGAGAGTCTGCGGTGCTGGGAGCAGATAACGGGCAATGTGGAATGGACTTTGGAGCAGCTGACCGAACTGGAAAAAAGTAGGCTCAGCCGGAGCAGTCTCCGTTACAAACGTCAGAGTGATTTCATTTTAATGGAATAATCAGGGTGGTACCACGGTTCATTCGTCCCTTTTTTACAGGGGAAGAATGAGCCTTTTTTATTATTTTTTAAGAAATGAGGTTGATGTTTTCATGAAACAAACGATTTTTTCAGGCATTCAGCCAAGCGGCTCAGTGACGCTCGGCAACTATATCGGTGCAATGAAGCAGTTTGTCGAACTGCAGCATGATTATAACAGCTATTTTTGCATCGTGGACCAGCATGCGATAACTGTTCCTCAAGACCGGCTTGAGCTTAGAAAGAATATCCGCAATCTCGCAGCGCTTTACTTAGCTGTCGGACTTGATCCAGAAAAAGCAACATTGTTTATTCAGTCAGAGGTCCCCGCGCATGCGCAGGCCGGATGGATGATGCAGTGTGTCGCATATATCGGCGAGCTTGAGCGGATGACTCAATTTAAGGACAAATCCAAAGGCAATGAAGCTGTCGTCTCCGGCCTGTTAACATATCCGCCGCTAATGGCCGCTGATATTCTGCTGTACGGAACGGATCTCGTGCCTGTCGGTGAGGATCAAAAGCAGCACCTTGAGCTGACGCGGAATCTCGCAGAACGCTTCAACAAAAAATACAACGACATCTTCACGATTCCGGAAGTGAAAATTCCAAAAGTCGGTGCACGCATCATGTCTCTGAATGATCCGCTGAAGAAGATGAGCAAATCTGATCCGAACCAGAAAGCTTATATTACCCTGCTGGATGAGCCGAAGCAGCTTGAAAAGAAAATCAAAAGCGCTGTAACGGATTCTGAAGGCATTGTCAAATTTGATAAGGAAAACAAACCGGGCGTTTCCAACCTTCTTACAATTTATTCAATCCTCGGCAATACGACAATTGAAGAGCTTGAAGCAAAGTACGAAGGAAAAGGCTACGGCGAGTTTAAAGGTGATTTGGCAGAAGTCGTGGTGAACGCATTAAAACCGATCCAGGACCGCTATTATGAGCTGATAGAATCTGAAGAATTAGACCGGATTCTTGATGAAGGCGCGGAACGGGCGAACCGGACAGCAAACAAAATGCTGAAAAAAATGGAGAATGCCATGGGTCTTGGAAGAAAAAGACGCTAATCAAAAAACCGCTCTTTGCAAAGAGCGGTTTTTTTCAGTTGACCTTTGATTCGTTTTCCATTTCCCAAAGCTTTTCGAAAAAAGGCTGTCCTTTTATTAGGTTTTCGCAAAAAGCTAGGTGCTTGTCCGACCAGCCTTCAATTGTTTCGTTATACAGCATGTCCCAAATCTCTTCAAAGCTCATCCTTTTGATTTGTTCATACATATGCGGATTCCACTCTGTGTACCAGTAACCAATTTCCGCCCGGTTTTTCAGCCCTTTTAATTGGTCAAGCGCCATAAACATCAGCTGCTTGATTTGCCGTTCTTTTCTTGTCAGTCCTCTGACATGTTCTGGTGCTAATGATAAGATGTGATATTCCTTGGAGGATTCCAGCTTCTTTGGCTCAAATTCATATGTTTCAGGCTCTACATCTTTTACCATTTCATAAACGAGCTGCTCCTGTCTTGGGATCAGACGGCTTTTTCTGACAGGGATCGTGTAGCCGATCGTGTCGACAGCTAAAATGCCGATTCCGTCTGTTACGACAAAACAATACTCAAGCTTTGTCCGCTCATGATTTTTCCGAATGTACGATTTCTGATGTACGTCTTCAAGCAAACCTTTCGGAAGCTCTGACAAATCGTTTTCTATGTAATGAAACAGTACTGACGGCACCCTTAACAGCGGCACCTGATCCAAAAGCTCAACCGTATCTTCCTTGCGCCATTCGTGAAAGTGGCATACATTGTAGCCATTTTCTTCCCCTTCAAACCAATTGACCCACACATCATGAAGAAATAACATCTCTAACCCCTCACTTTTATAAAAACTGTTGTCCACAGTATAGGCAAGGGATAGAGAAATTATTCCAAAGAGATTGAGGAAATCTGGAATCACTGGATTTATGTAAGAATCACAAAAAGCAGATCTCTTTGTATATTTTCTGACAAAAGGAGACCTGCTTTTTTTCTGATTTGGTGATATTTTATCACAGATATGATATTCATTTTTATTTAATATTTTTCGGATCAAGCGCATCCCGCAGGCCATCGCCGACAAAGTTGAAGCATAAAACGGTCATTAAAATAAATAGCCCGGGAAATAACGGGTACCACCATGCTTGAATCATTAATGTAAAGTTTTGAGCATCCTGAAGCATGTTTCCCCAGCTAGCGATTGGCGGCTGGATACCGAAACCCAAATAGCTTAGCGTTGATTCAGCTAGAATGACACTCCCTACTTTTAGAGTAGCGGAGACAATAATTGGTCCAATACAATTCGGTAATATATGCGAAAAAATAATTTTGTGATTTTTTGTGCCTATTGTTTTAGCAGCCAATACAAATTCCCTTGACCTTAGAGATAAAAACTCACCTCTGACTAGTCTCGCTGTTGTAGTCCAACCCGTCAAAGAAAAAATCAAAATTAACTTATCCATTCCGGGTTGAAAAATTGTAACCAAGGTAATAAGCAGAAAAATATCAGGAATAGATAAGACTACGTCGACAGCCCTCATTAATACAGCGTCTACTATTCCTTTAAAGTACCCTGCTACAGCTCCAACAACCGTACCTATAGTAATCGCACCAATTACTGAAGCAAAACCGACTAATAAAGACACACGAGCTCCATATAACACCCTTGTAAATATATCTCGCCCAAACTTATCCGTTCCCATTAGATTTTTAGGGCTTGGCGGCTTCAGTTTATTTAAAAGTGATTGACTCTCAGGTGAGTAAGGCGCAATAAAAGGGGCAAAGACTGCCATTAAAATAATAACTGTTAATATGATACCCCCAACAACAGCAAGCTTATTTTTGAAAAATTTCTCAAAAAAGATCCTAGTCATTGTTTCTGGTTTTTTTCTAATATTTTCTTTTAGCTTTACCTCATTAGAGGGAGCCGCAGTGTTTGGATGTGCCATATGTGTCTCCCCCTTTTAATATTCAATTCTCGGATCAACTAATGCATACAAAATATCTGCAATCAAGTTACCCAGTACAACCAAAACAGCAGAAATTACAGTCATGGCCATAATAACCGGATAATCTCGAGAGAATGCCGAATCAATAAATAACTTCCCTAATCCCGGCCAAGTAAAAATCTGTTCAACTACTACAGCACCGCCAATAAATGATGGAATCATCAATCCAAAAATTGTAATAACAGGAAGAAGTCCATTTCTCAAACCATGTTTGAAAATCACTTTATTTTCTTTAAATCCTTTGGCTCGAGCTGTTCTTATATAATCTTGCTTTAATACATCAAGCATACTTGATCTTGTATAACGAGTAATACCTGCCATATCCGCAGTTGCTAAAACAAATGCAGGCAAAATTAAATGATGGAGCCTGTCAAAAATGTTAAAGTCAGCGTTTAAAGTGCCGACACCTCCCGTAGGAAACCAGCCGAGATTTACGGAAAGAACCATTATAAGAATTAATCCGAACCAGAAATTTGGTATTGCCAGCCCTAAAAATGACGTGACAGTTATACCATAGTCAAGCTTAGAATAAGGGCGTTTTGCAGAAAGAACACCGAAAGGAATTGAAATCAGAAGAGCAACAAGAGTTGAAAAAACCATAAGCACCAGAGTATTCGGTAAACGTGAAAGGATTAGATCGGAAACTGGTGTCCCCTTTTTCACAATAGATGTCCCAAAGTCGCCTTGGAGCATGTTCCCAAGCCATTTTAAGTACTGAACAGGTTCTGGATCATTGAGTCCATACTTTTCAATAAATTTGGCTCTGTCAGCTTGGCTGATTGTCGGATCCATCATAAGTGACATCGGATCACCTGGCGCCGCTTTCATTATCGCAAATGATAAAATTGTAATGCCCAAAAGAATTGGCAGAGACATTAATGTTCGACGAACAATATATGTAACCATATTCTTGTCCCCTTTTCTAAAATAGGATAAAGAGGAAAGGATGCATAATCCTCACCTCTCTAGGGATTTAACTATTATTGTTCAAGCCACCATTTTTCAATATGATATAAGTCATTTTTCGGATGGAATACATATCCATGCATGTTTGTCGGAATTGCCCTATGATAATTGTAATAAAACAGGAATGAATAAGGCTGATCCTCAGCAATCAATTTATAGATTTCTTCGTATTTTTTCTGATATTCTTCTCTGTTTGTAATTGACTTTGCCTCAACTAAAAGTTTATCAACCTCAGGATTTTTGTACCAAATATTGTTCAATCCATTTTTAGACTGACTTGAATGGAAGATCGTGTATTGGTCAGGGAACGTAGCTAGACTCCATCCAAGCAACAATGCATCATAATCCCAATTTGGTGGATTTGTCTGTTCGATTAGAGCACTAAATTCCACAATTTGCGGTTTTGCTTCAATTCCTACTTCTTTAAGTTGCTGCTGAACAACAACTGCTAAATCCTCCCGAATCTTATTACCCTGGTTAGTTTTAATGGTAAATGAGAATTTTTTTCCGTCCTTATCAAGGTAACCGTCTCCATCTGTATCTTTCCATCCTGCTTCTCCCAAGAGCTTTTTAGCTTTTTTAGGATTGTAATCAAATGTAGGTACATCACCTTTTGGATAGTTCCAAGAAAGCGGACTTTCAGGAACGTTTGCAACTTTACCATCACCATTTAACACCTGATCTACCATTGCTTTTCGATCAAGCGCATACGTAAGAGCTTGGCGGACTTTTTTGTCTTTAAATAATTCGTTTTTTTCATTCCATCCAATATAGCTGTAGTTCAAACCAAGATCTGATTTAACTTGAACATTATCAAATGTTTTAACTGTCTCAATGTCTGTGCCCGGTACAACAAAGAAGTCAATATCCCCAGCTTTTAACTGAGCAACAGCGGCATTAGAATCAGGAATCGTCTTAACTGTCACTGTATCTAAATATGGTCTTCCGCCATAATAGTCATCATTTGCTTCAAGTTTTACATAATCGCCCTTCTTCCATTCAACAAACTTGAATGGACCCGAACCAATTGGATTCTTCCTGTTAAATTCATTTTCGCCTAAATCTGCAACTGGCACTTTCCCTAAAATGTGTTTAGGCAGAATACCGTAACTGCCTAAAACAACATTGTAAAAATACGCATCCTTTTTCTTTAATTTAAATTCAATTTCATAATCACCTTTTTTTGTAACAGATTTTAGTGATTCAAAACCAGAACCGCGTTCACCATTATAGTCCTTGTTTAAAGGGATGCTATAAGTGAAAACAACGTCATCGGCTGTAAGTTCTTTTCCATCATGGAATTTTACACCTTTTCTAATTTTGACATCATAAGTCAGGCCATCTTTGGATTCCGTTACTTTCTCAGCTAAAGCAGGTTTCACATTTAGTTTTTCATCCGTTTCTAATAATGTACTATAGATCATCCCTTCAATATCTGAACTGGAAACGTCTGTAGAATAGAGTGGATTAAACAACGTTGGCTCCCCAGTAGAACCAACAACCAAATCCCCGCCTTGCTGCGGTTTGCCTGCTGATTTTTTCTCGCTGCTGTTGCTCGATTTTGATCCCGAGCAGGCTGATAAAAAGATGGCCAGAACCATCAATACACTTAGCATCATCAGTGCGGTTTTCCGTCTTTTCATTAGATATTCCCCCTCTTGAAATGTTCGTTCTTCTCAGCTGTTGTTTATGTAGTGTGCATACCCCCTCTCAAAGCTGTGCGGGCAACATTAGCTATAAAGGTGACAAGCCACAAAGTGGCTGGGAGCAGCTTCTTTAAATTCTGGTATTTGTTCCTTGCATATCGGTTTTGCAACAGGACATCTTGTGTGGAATACGCAGCCTTTTGGCGGGTTGGCCGGACTAGGCAGTTCTCCCTTCAGGACAATGCGTTCACGTTTGACAGAACCTCTTTTTCTTGTAACCGGAACGGAGGATAAAAGCGCTTGGGTATATGGGTGAAGCGGGTTGTCATAAAGCTCATGCTTGCCGGTCAGTTCCATCATTTTGCCAAGATACATTACTCCGACTCTGTCGCTGATATGGCGGACGACACTCAGATCATGAGAGATAAATAGATACGTAAGATTAAATTCTTCCTGTAATTCCTCCATCAAGTTAATCACTTGGGCCTGAATGGATACATCAAGTGCGGAAACCGGCTCATCTGCAATGATCAGCTCTGGATTCAAAGTGAGTGCTCTGGCAATGCCGATCCGCTGGCGCTGGCCGCCGGAAAACTCATGGGGATAACGGCTGGCAAACGACGGGTGAAGCCCTACTCTTGCAAGCAGCTCTTCAACTTTTTCGTTTCGTTCACGAATGGTATACATGTTGTGCGTATTAAACGGCTCCTTTATGATGGAACGCAGGGTCTTTCTCGGGTTCAAAGAAGCAAATGGATCTTGGAAAACCATTTGAATATTTTTGCGGACACTCTTCCGCAGCTTCTCCTCTGACAGATTGGAAATATCCTGCCCTTTAAAAAGAATTTGGCCCTCTGTCGGTTTGTACAGTCTGATCATCGTTCTGCCGGCAGTCGATTTTCCGCAGCCCGACTCTCCAACGATTCCGAGTGTTTCTCCTTTTTTTAACGAAAATGAAACACCATCCACCGCTTTTACATCACCGACTTTTCTTTTAAAAAGGCCTGACCGGATCGGAAAGTATTTTTTTACGTCACGAAGCTCTAAGATTGTTTCTTGATTAGCTGCTGTCATGATTGTTCGGCACCCTCTTCCTCATATAAAAAGCATCTCACCGTTCTTCCGCTTTTGTGTGTCAAAAGCGAAGGCTGATTTGTCCAGCACTTATCCATAGCTTTCGGGCATCTTGGGGCAAAACGGCACCCCGGCGGCAGATTATCCGGTGTAGGCACACTGCCTTTAATCGCATTTAATTTATCAATCTCTCCATCTATAACAGGAATTGACGTAAGCAGGCCTTCTGTATACGGATGAAGCGGTTCTAAAAATAAGTCATCAACGGTAGCATTTTCTACGACTTGTCCGCAGTACATGACAATTACTCTATCGGCAGCTTCAGACACGACACCTAAGTCGTGTGTGATGAGAAGAATCGATGTATTGAACTTCTGACAGAGATCTTTCATGAGTTCCAGCACCTGGGCTTGTATTGTCACATCCAGCGCTGTCGTTGGTTCATCGGCAATGAGCAGTTTAGGATTACAGCTCAGTGCGATGGCAATCATCACCCTCTGTCTCATACCGCCGGACAGCCGATGCGGGTACTCCTTCATAATTTGCTCCGCCCGGGAGAAACCGACCATCTGCAAGAGTTCAACAGCTCGTTGACGGGCTTCTTTTTTCTTCATGTTTTTATGGTAAATCAGCACTTCGGTAATTTGTTCTCCGATTGTTAACACCGGATTAAGGGAGGTCATTGGTTCCTGAAAGATCATGGATACTTCGTTACCGCGGATTTTGCAATAATCGTTTTCAGTGAATGAGGTGAGGTCTTTGTCTTCGAGTTTAATAGAGCCGTCCATGATTTTTCCGCCTGAGCTTTGGACGAGGCCCATAATTGATAAAGAAGTAATGCTTTTTCCGGAGCCCGATTCACCTACAAGCGCGACGGTTTCGCCTTTGCTGATGTGAAAATCGACTCCGTCAACCGCAGGGATCGGCTCCTTTTTCCTGAAAAAATAAGTCTTTAAATTATTCACTTCTAAAAGTGTGCTCATGCTAGCTCCCCTTTCCCCCCTCTTGTTGTCAAACGTTTTCAAGAGAAAGCAATCCCTTTATTCAGAAATAATAAATAATATTGAATTATCGAAAAATTTTATAGTTGTATATTATTACAATCATTTTGCAAAATCAAGAATTTTTTAGGATAAATGTAATATTATTAATGAAATTCCATTATTTTATCCTTTTAAAGCATTGCATCCAAAAAGGTTTCAGCAGGAATGGACAGTCCGTCTGCGGCGCTTGCCTTGCTGGCGGTTAAATATTTTTTTACAATATTGAATCCAACTGCGTATCCAAGCATTTTTGGCTGATATCCTTTGCCGAATAACAGCTGGGGAAATAATCGATTATCCCGTTTGATATCCTGATGGGGCACAATCTTTTTTTCATATAAAGCCTGAAGCTGCTCCGGTGTATACCAAGTCGTCCACTCAGCCGTTTGACTTCGGCCGAACCTCTCATAAACAGCATATTCCGCCAGCCCTTCCATGATGATTGTATCAAGTAATGTGACATCCTTTTCCTCTTTTGTCAGATGACCTAACCGGCAAACGTGATGATACTCATGCGTCATAAGGGCAGATACCGACCCAAAATCTAAATCTGACGAAAGAAAAAGAAACATTTTGTCTTGAAAGGCGAGTCCTGATTTTGATCCGAATTCTAAACGGATTCTCCTGTTTCGTTCATCAACCGGCAGCGTGACAATTGGTACATCAGGACCTTGCCATTTGTTTTTGAGGTACTGTTCTTCCTTTTGGATATGTCCGTAAAAACCTTTTTCCTTCAGCTTGGAAACAGTCTGAATACCCTCTTTTATGTTTTTAAACATCCCATGATGCTGAAGATGCCCCAGAATGCCATTCCAGTTCTTTTTCTCCGCACCTGAAAAAAGCGGGATAATGTAATGCGCCAAATCATCTATTGAATCAGCCTTCCTGAGCCAGCTATATGTTTGTTCTACACTCATGTGATCGCCTCCTCTTTTAATCCTATGCACACAAAAAAAACCGGCTACCCTTTAAGGGCAGCCGGTTTGGCTTGATTATGATTGATATTTCTTAAAGATTAATGTTGCGTTGTGTCCGCCGAATCCTAATGAGTTGCTGAGAACATAATTAAGTTCCTGTCTGCGGGCTTCATCAGGCACATAATCCAAATCACATTCTTCGTCAGGTGTTTGAATATTGATTGTCGGCGGAATCACGCCTTCTTTAATGGCCAGGATAGAGAAAATGGCTTCAATACCGCCGGCTGCTCCTAAGAGGTGGCCTGTCATCGATTTTGTAGAGCTTACCGCAAGTTTATGCGCATGCTCGCCAAAAACGGTCTTAATCGCCATTGTTTCGTATTTGTCGTTGTAATACGTGCTTGTCCCGTGAGCATTGATGTAATCAATTTCTTCAGGTGCAATGCCTGCATCTTTAATGGCTTCTTGCATCGCTCTCGCTCCGCCTTCACCGTCTTGGGCCGGCGCTGTGATATGATAAGCGTCTCCGGTTGATCCGTAGCCGACAATTTCTCCGTAAATTTTAGCGCCGCGGGCCAGGGCATGCTCAAGTTCTTCAAGAACGATAATCCCTGCACCTTCCCCCATGACAAAGCCATCACGGTTTTTATCGAACGGGCGGCTCGCTGTTTTCGGATCTGGATTAGTAGACAGCGCTTTGTTGGCACTAAAGCCGGCGAATGACATTCTTGTCAGCGGCGCTTCTGTTCCGCCTGTGACCATCACGTCTGCATCACCGCGCTGAATAACCTTAAACGCGTCACCGATGGAGTTCGTTCCTGTAGCACATGCTGTAACCGTACAAGAGTTCACCCCTTTTGCTCCTAATGCAATAGAAATCTGGCCTGTCGCCATGTCAGGAATCATCATTGGCACGAAAAACGGGCTTACCCGTCTTGGGCCTTTTGTTAAGAAGATTTCAAATTGAGACTCTAGTGTTTCAAGTCCTCCGATACCGGAGCCTACCCAAACACCGACTCTCGGCGCGATCTCATCGGTAATGTTAAGATCTGCATCTTCAACCGCCATTTTCGCAGCCACAACCGCATATTGTGTAAAGCGGTCCATTTTTCTGGCTTCTTTTTTATCCATATAATCTTCAACATTAAAATCTTTTAATTCAGCGGCAACTTTTGCCGGATATTCTTCAGCGTCAACACGAGTGATCGGACCGATTCCGGACACACCGTTGATTGCGTTATTCCAACTTGTATCGACGTCGTTGCCAAGTGGAGATAATGCTCCAAGTCCTGTAACAACTACTCTTTTTTTAGTCATCTTGTGTGCACCTCACCTTTTTTTATCGGCCCCAGCGGATTGCAATGGCGCCCCATGTTAGTCCTCCGCCGAACCCTACCATAACGACCACATCGCCGTCTTTGATTTTACCGGCTTCCAATTCTTCTACAAGAGAGATCGGAATGGATGCGGCAGAAGTATTTCCATATTTATGAACGGTTTTAGACATCTTTTCGACAGGAAGCTCTAAACGCTCGCGAGCAGCTTCCATGATGCGGATGTTCGCCTGATGCGGAATCAAAAAGTCGACATCCTCTTTTGAAAGTCCGGCTTTTTCAATGACATTTACGCATGATTCTCCCATTTGGCGGACTGCAAATTTGAAAACTTCTCGTCCATTCATGATTGTATGTCGTTTTTCATTCAGATACAAGTGCTGACCGCCTGTGCCGTCGGCTCCTAGTTCAAATGAAAGGATTCCTCTGTCATCACTGACTGGCCCGACTACCGCAGCGCCTGCTCCGTCTCCAAACAGAACGGCTGTATTGCGGTCTTCCCAGTCGGTAATGCTTGAGAGCTTCTCTACACCGACAACTAGAACATGCTTGTAGGTTCCGGATTCAATAAATTGTTTACCGGTTACAACTCCGTACATGAAGCCCGCACAAGCCGCGCTGATATCCATAGCACACGCTTTCTTCGCGCCGAGCTGTTCTTGAATCATACAAGAGACCGTAGGAAATGACTGATCAGGTGTAACAGTTGCAACCAAGATCATATCCAGATCCTCAGCAGCCACTTCAGCTTGTTCTAGCGCATTTTTCGCTGCTGCAACAGCCATATGTGATGAAAACACATCATCTGCTGCGATTCTTCTTTCTTCTATTCCTGTTCTTGTACGAATCCACTCGTCAGAAGTTTCAACCATTTTTTCAAGATCATGATTTGTTAAAACCTTCTCAGGAATGTAACGTCCAACACCAAGTATTCCAGCTTTCATTAGGGAAGACTCCTTTATATCTTAAATTTAGAAGATCAATCAGGTTGTGATCAATTATTAGTATCAGGTACTAATTCTATCCTATTTTTTTTCACATGGCAATATATTCGTCTAAACTATCAGTTCATCTTACTCATAGAGTATGGTATATGGAAAGGAGGCGTATGCAGTTGGATGTGTTTTCAAGAATGATGTTCGGCGATGCAGCAAAACCAACAGAAGAGAAGGAGGAGGAACAGCAAGAGGAAGTTTCTCAGGTTTCTCAGACAAACGACGAAGAGACGATTAATTACATGCATATTATGGACCAAATCGGTTCAATTATGAACTCTCTTGATCAAATCAAGCCCGCTTTAAAGGAGCTTGCGCCCATGCTCTCCGCTATTAAAAAGAAAATCATGTGAAAAGCCACTTTCAAAAAAGTGGCTTCTTCTTATTCTGTTTCAGATTTAGCGTCAGACTTGCCAAGCTCATAAGCTTCCGCCATTACCGTTGTAAATAGATTCATAAACGGCTGGATGGCCTCCATTGAGAGCTCAATGCCTGATTTCTCAAGCTGTTCTTTCGCTTCAGGGAGATATTTCATGGCAATTTGCAAGAATTCAAGTGATTTTTCGTGCTGCATGTGACGTCACTCCATTATTCGTTTTTTGGCAGCTCGCCTGTTTTGTTGTATGTTTTGATCAGCTTGGCGATTCTTTGCTGAAAGTCTTTGTCGACGAGCGGGCTGAATGTTCCCATCTCAACGACTCCCGTATTCAGGTCGTAGTAATGATCGCCGCCCTCAAGGGTGCCTTTATTAAATTGTTCAGCAATGATTTCATAGGCCTTGTCCACATTTTGCACCGTGCTGGTTAATACGGTATTCTCGCCCAGATCCGATTGATCTGTGACGTAACCAATGGCATAAAGACCGTCTTTTTTGATTTGCTGAATAACAGGAACATTATACCCGTCTCCGGCGGGATACACAACATCCGCGCCTTCGTTCTTCATTTTCTGATAAAGCTTTACTGCTGTTGTATCATCATCCCAATGATCCGTATATTTCGTATTTACCTCTATATCCGGATTTTCATACTTGGCCCCTTTGATAAAACCGTCAACCTCAGGCTGCCACGTAAAGGAAGCAATTACACCGACCTGATTCGTTTTCGACATATGGGCAGCAGTCATTCCTCCAAAAAAGCCCATTGCTTCCCCGCTAAAATGGACACTCGTTACATTATCAGCTTTCGCTTTCGCATTGGAAATGACGAATTCCATATCTGGATAATCTTCGCCGACCAAGTTAAACACCTCAGCATATTCACTCCCATGGCCGTAGAGCAGATTGACGCCCCTCTTATGAAAATCCTCAATCGCATTTATGATATCTTCTTCTGTTTTAACGCCTTCTTTATAATAGACGTCCACATTGTATTTGGATTGTATATTCAGTAATCCTTTATACCCTTTTGTGCCCCATACGAGGTCATTAATCGTATCAGGAAAGAGCATGCCGACCTTCTCAATTTTTCCTTTGAACGGAGTTTGTCCACATCCACTCAATAAAAGGAGGACAGAAAAGATCATGACAAGCCTTGTGATCAAGTCATGTTCAACTCCTTTTGACAAGCTATAACATGTTTATTTTTATACGTTTATTGTATCTAGAAAACTCGAAACATGGAAGGTTTTTCTTAATATTTGTCGAAAATTGATGAAAATTGTCTTTTCCACTCGATAATTTTTGTTTTTGCTTCTTCTTTTGAGGTTTTCTCTGTGACTTGCAATTTAAAAAGCTGATCTTTGCTATGACGGCTTGGTTCTAACAGGAATCTCACCAACTCGTCAGCGACGTCGTTTATGTAATAGCCGTCTTCCTCTGTTTCTTCTTTCCATGGCCCATACATTTTCGGCAGGATCACGGTTTTTTCCGAGCCTGTTTTTTTACGTTTTTCCCATTCTTTTCGGTCTTCTTCATATACTAAAATATAAGGAGAATCACATTGGTCTAAAGGCAAAAAACTTCCGAACTGGATACAAATTGTATCATACTTTTGATCTCCAATGTGCTCAAGCTGGCGAAAGAGTTCATTTCTCCCAAGCCACATGAGTCTTTCTTCTAAGTACATTTGTCTCATTTTATCTTCTGTTTCCGCCAGAACAACGTCAACATGTATGCCTTCATCCATCATTCGCTCACATAATGAAAGGCCGAAAAATTCGTCCGCACCTACAATCAGCGTTGATTCCATTGCATCTGCCGCCCTTCCGGTTTTTCATTTCCCAAAACAAAACAGCCGTCGCAAAAGAGAAGGCTGTTGTCATTATATTCTCTATAATTCTTTTTCATGACTGTGAAAGAATTTGCAAATTGATGCATAAATTCTGCTTGGATGCTCAAATAAATGAAATGTCATGTCGACCGGTGAGCCTTGCTTTTGCTGTTTTTCCTTGAAAACTTCCGCATGTACGCTGTAGGGATATGGAGCTCCGGTTATACGCTGCCATATATGAACCGGTACGCCGCTCGGGTAGCTTTGAATTGTTTTATAACGAATCGCTTCCGCTTCTTTTTCAGAAATTCCGTAGCTTTTCGAAACTTCTTTCAAAAATTGCTTATAGAAAAATTTATTTTCTTTTTCCGATTCATAATGTGCCTGAAGATCGAGACAAGGATTCAACATTGCGGCTGAGCGGATATGATCCGGGGAAAAACGAAGCAGTTCATCGGCCACGAGAGCACCCATGCCTTCTGCTAAAATATGAATCTTCGGATTGAGGATTTCCTGCTTCAGCACAGAATGTATCAGCTGTTTGGCATAGGTGACTGCTTTTTCCGCCCCCCAATGCCTTCCGAACAGATTGCTGGTAAAAAGAGTGTACCCTTCATTCATCAACATGCTCAGAAGCTGATTTCTGCCATAATGCTGCTGCCAAAAGCTTGAATCATGTCCGACAAAGTGGGTTCTGTCCCCCAAGATAAAGATGCCGAAGCCGTTCGGGCGATAGGGCAGATGAATGACATTATGCTCCGTTCCCAATTGAAAGTATCTTTCCGTTATTCCCATCGCTTGCCCGCCTCCTTTCACACTTCATCTCACGCTATCTTATGTAAATAGAAAAGAAACGAATAAGGTAAAGTCCTAGCCTTTTACATTTTTGGCTATTATACTGATTGACGTTTTATATTTTACCATTAAAGTGTGACGAATCAGACTCTTTTGTCACCTCACTTTCTGCTAAAATTGGATTCCCCCTTCGCTTTTTGTATGGTATGATAACTTTTAGAATAGAATGAGAAGGACGAGGTGGAAACGTGCGATATATTATTGCCTTTATTTGGACGTTCCTTTTATCACATATGGCATGCTACTTGGTTGCAAGCATGAACAGCGTTACGTATAATTTCAAAACATCATCTGTCATTGCTGTTGTACTGTATGTCTTAATCATGGTTTTAGCAGAAATCATGCCTATGAACAAAAATGCAAGCCAGCATTAAAAAGCCAAAAAACCCAAAACATTTATTGTTTTGGGTTTTTTAGTGGTCACGGCTTTCTTTTGTAGGTCCACAGCCGGTTGTGGTTTGATGTTTCGGGAAACATTTCCCCTGCTGACAGATGGACCTTTTGAGGGTTTTTAACCATGCTCCCTGTCTCGCCGATTTCTACGTAGACACCGTTATTAGGCGCTTTCTGTCCGGGCCGGAATTGGTGCTGCTGTCCCACTGTTTTTCCTCCTTTTCCTTTTTGCTGTAGTATGCGCCTAAGCGGCTGTGAATATGTTGCCATCAAAAAAACTGCTGAGTTTGGGGGACTGACCCCCGTTTTTGAGACAGGGATCAAAACACCTTTTAAACAGCCAATTGCCGATAATTTATCGGTGATTGGTTGTTTAGTTTCGTTTGAATACGAATATTGTTATAATAATGAATGTATTCTATGACAGTGCGTTCTACGATGGCGGTCGTGGTTCGATCAATGCTGTTAAGATAGAACGTTTCAGACTTTAGTGAGGAATGAAACGATTCGATGGAGGCATTATCAGCGGGTGTCCCTTTGCGGGACATGCTCATGGTAATGCCTTTTGTTTTAACAGCTTTCTGATACTCGTAAGATGTATACACAGATCCTTGGTCACTATGTAACACGCAGTTCTCAGGCAGTGTTGGCAGTTGATCAAGTGTGTGTAAGACAAAGTCTGTGTCCTGCTTATCTCCAATCGTAAAAGCAATCACTTCTCCATTATATACATCCAATATACTGGAAAGGTACAATTGTTTCTGTCCATAAGGCAAATACGTGATGTCTGTTACTAGTTTTTCAAGAGGATGATCAGACTGAAAGTTCCGATCTAATATATTGTCGACCACGGCATATGGCTGCCCATTCTTCTTGCGCTTTTTCACCTTAACCCGGCACTGCCACTGATTTTTCTGCATAATACGCTGAACCGTTTTATGGTTAATACACATTCTCTTTTTTAATATAGCTGTGATTTTTCGATATCCATATCGATACTGGTGCTCTCGGCACAACGTGCCGATTTGTTTTTCTAAATGGCGCTTGGGATGATCTTTCTTCAGATTCTTCTTCCAACGATAATAAGACGAGCGAGAGATACCTAAATGAATACAGATATCCTGCACGGTCATTGTGCTGTGCAATTCTTCTACAAGTTCGACTGACGTTTGGCTATCAACTTCCTTTCCAATTCGTTGTACTTTTTTAACACTTCATTCTGTTGTCTCAGATATCGATTCTCTGCCTGCAGTTTCTCTAATTCGGAAGAATACTCCGGACCTTTTCCATAAGTGTATTGCTTACCAACAGGCTGTTCAAATCGATGTGTATCACCAGCCTTATACCATCTGACCCATGTCTTAATCTGCGTATTATTTTTGATATTCAACTCCTGCATGATCTCTTTCATAGGTACGCCTGCCAATCTCATTTCTACAGCCTTCTGTTTCACTTCAACCGGATAACTCACTCTTGTCCCCATAGAAAAAACACCTCCAAGTCTAATTTCGGATAACAATCATCCGTATTCAAACTTGAAGGTGTTTTTATTTGTCTCATCTTATGGGGTCAGTCCCTTGGCTCAGCAGTTTTTTGATGATTCCCCTTTATATAAAATGGCCTTCAGCAGTGCTTTTTGCACATGAAGACGGTTTTCCGCCTGCTGGAACACTGCAGAGTTCGGCCCGTCAATAATCTCCGCAGTCACTTCTTCCTCACGATGCGCAGGGAGACAATGTAAAAATGTATAGTCAGGCTTGGCATGGCTGACTAGCGACGCATTTACCTGATAAGGCGCAAAGACAGCAAGACGTTCTTGCTCCTCCGCTTCCTGCCCCATGCTTGTAAACACATCAGAATAAATTACGTCCGCGTCTTTTACAGCTTCAATCGGATCATCTGTCAGCGTGATAGAAGAGCCGGATTGAAGTGCATATGTTTTTGCCGCTTCAGCTGCTTCATCTAACACTTCATATCCCTTTGGCGAAGCGATCGAGATATCACAACCCATTTTCGCGCAGCCGATCATCAAGGAGTGCGCCACGTTATTTCCGTCACCGATGTATGCGACTTTTACGCCTTTAAGCTTCCCTTTTATCTCCTTAATCGTCAAGAGATCCGCCAGCGCCTGGCATGGGTGGTATTTATCGGTAAGTCCATTGATCACCGGAATGTCAGCTTCTTTGGCAAGTTCCTCCACCTTTTCATGTTCAAAGGTCCGGATCATAATGGCATCCACATAGCCTGACAGCACTTTTGCCGTATCAGCGACAGTCTCACCGCGCCCCAGCTGCAGATCTTTCTGGCTTAGAAAGAGGGCGTTCCCGCCGAGCTGCGCCATGCCCGCTTCAAATGAAACACGTGTCCGCGTTGATGATTTTTCAAAAATCATCGCCAAGGTTTTGCCATGGAATATAGGCTGAATTTTGTTTTGTTTCAGCTCACCGGCCTCTGCGAGCAAGGCATTTATATCCTCTTCACTAAGGTCCTTTAACGTTAATAAATCTTTTCCGTATAAACTGGTTTGCGTCACTGTGTGCATGATGCCACTTCCTTTTTATAGAGGTCTTTGAGAGATACAGGCTGCGGATGGCCTGAACCGCTTTGTAAAAACGCCCGCACAGTTTCTTCTTCTGTAAAGACGGGGATGCCGTGCGTCATGGCTTCCAAACGTTCTTTGCATGCTTCTTCAGAACCGCTCAGATTGATGTGGAGCGATTTTCCTTCCTGTTCCATCCATGAGGCAAATGTCCCTTCATGAATTGTAAAACCTGCGTTTTCTGCTAACTCCTTCACATCTTCCGGAACGTTTTGGAAATAAATGCTTCCTTTTTGACTCCAGACTCTTGTATAGATTTTTTTCAAGGCGCTGTTAGCATCATATGCAACACACATGCCTTCTCCCGTTGATTTCATTTCCGGTCCAAGCTTGACATCCACATCCTGGATCGCATGAGAAGAAAAAACAGGGAACTTCACGGCAACTCCATGATGATTTTGAACTGCCGGATCTAGATCTTTTAAGGACGCTCCCGCCAGCAGTCGTGTGGCGAGCGGAATCATCGGAACGCCCATTACTTTGCTGACGACAGGAACCGTGCGGCTCGCTCTCGGATTCACTTCAAGAACGAGTATGTTTCCATTGTCGATCACAAATTGAATGTTCATGATGCCTTTAAATGAAAGTTTCCGGGCAATTTTTTGTGCCGCATCTTTCATGCCCTGCTGCAGCCCGCTCGTGATGGACGGTCCCGGAAGAATGGCAAAGCTGTCCCCCGAATGGACACCCGCCCGTTCAATATGCTCGGTATATGTCGGGATAAAGACATCCTCGCCGTCGGAAATCATATCAATTTCGACTTCCTTTCCAGACACATACTGATCAATCAAAATCGGGTATGGCATGCTGTCCTCATCATTCAGCAGCTGAGAAAGCTGGGCTTGCGAGTCAACAATGATCATGCCCATTCCGCCGATAACATAAGATGGGCGGATTAACACCGGATAGCCGATCTCACTCGCTTTTGAAGCGGCTTCTTCTTTTGTATAGGCAATTTCTCCTTTTGCATGCTTCACTCCCAGCTCGTCAAGAAGCTGATAGAATTGATCCCGATCCTCTAACACATCGAGCGTTTCAAACGAAGTGCCGAGAAGGGTAATGCCGGCTTTTTCGAGTGCTTCAGCAGCATTGATTGCAGTTTGGCCGCCAAATTGCACAATTGCAAAATCAATATTTTCCTGCTCCGCCACGTTTACAATATGCTCCGTTGTCATCGGTTCAAAATACAGGCGGTCCGCAATTTCATAATCGGTGCTGACCGTTTCCGGGTTATTGTTAATCATGATGGTTTCGAACCCAAGCTCTTGCAGTGTCAGCACACCGTGAACAGCACTGTAATCAAATTCAACGCCTTGGCCGATCCGAATCGGGCCTGATCCGATAATGAGCGCGCGTTTTTTCTCTTTGCGGCTGATGTCTCCATCGGTCTCTCCGAAATATGTGGAGTAAAAATAGTTTGTTTTCGCATCAAACTCTGCCGCGCATGTATCTACGATTTTAAAGGAAGGCGTAATGCCCATCTCCTTGCGAAGCGCGCGCACCTCTTCTTCTGTTTTGCTGATCAGCGAGGCAATCGTTGCGTCTGAGAATCCCTTTTCCTTTGCTTTCTTCAATAATTCAAAAGAGAGATCGCTCCCTGCTTCCATCAGGCGGTTTTCCAATTTGATGATGTTGTCAAAGGTATGAAGGAAAAACGGATCAATTTTTGTTTTTTCATGGATGTCATCAATCGAGACGCTGCGGCTTAACAGCTCCATGACAACGAAAAATCTGCGGTCATCCGGAGTGATTGCCAAATCCCATAGCGTATCAATTGACAACCCGCTGAGCTCTGGAAGGTGTGTTCCGATATTTTTTAACTCAAGGGACGCGGCTGCCTTCTGTATCGCCGCTTCTAAATTCCGCTCAATCGCCATCACTTCACCTGTGGCTTTCATTTTTGTGCCAAGCTTGCGGTCTGCGTTCTTGAATTTATCAAACGGCCAGCGCGGAAATTTGACGATCACATAGTCCAGTGCCGGTTCAAAGCTTGCGTAAGTAGAGCCTGTGAGCGGATTTTTCAGCTCGTCAAGGGTGTATCCGACTGCCAGTTTCGCGGCCATCTTCGCAATCGGATAACCGGTCGCTTTAGATGCGAGAGCCGATGACCGGCTTACACGCGGATTCACTTCAATGACGTAATATTGCTTGCTGAATGGATCAAGCGCGAATTGAATGTTACAGCCGCCTACAACATCAAGTGCTGAGATGATCGTCAGACTTGCTGTCCGCAGCATTTGATAGTCTTCGTCTGTCAATGTTTGTGACGGCGCCACAACGATAGAGTCACCTGTATGCACGCCGACCGGATCGATATTTTCCATATTGCAGACGGTAATGCATGTGTTATTGCTGTCACGCATGACTTCATATTCAATTTCTTTAAAACCGGCAATGCTTTTTTCGACAAGGCATTGATTGATCGGACTTGCTAATAGCGCCTGTTTAATCATAGCTGTAAAGGCTTCTTTATCAGGGGCGATTCCTCCGCCCTTTCCGCCTAATGTGTAAGCCGGTCTGATAATAACAGGAAAACCGATGGATTCCGCAAAATGGAGGGCATCGGCCTCGTTATCAACAATTTCACTCTCCGGTACGGGCTGTTTTAATTCATTCATTAACGAACGGAATTTTTCCCGGTCTTCTCCTTTTTGTATCGTGTCAACGGATGTGCCGAGAAGTTTGACGCCGTGCTCTTTTAAAACACCCGTTTCTTCAAGCTCCACCGCTAAATTCAACGCGGTCTGACCGCCTAAATTGGCAAGAAGTCCATCAGGCCGTTCTTTCTTAATGATGGCTGTCAGGCTTTCTGCTGTCAGAGGCTCAAAATAAATTTCATCAGCGAAGGCTTCATCAGTCATAATTGTCGCCGGATTGCTGTTGACGAGAATGACCCGGTAGCCCTCCTCCTTCAGCGCGATGCACCCTTGAGTGCCTGAATAATCAAATTCTGCGGCCTGCCCGATGATGATCGGGCCTGAGCCGATTACTAATATGCTTGAAATACTGGTGTCTTTAGGCATGCGCGATTTCTCTCCTTGCTGGTATCACATTCTTTAGATAATCATCAAAAATCCATTCGCTTTCCGCAGGTCCGGGATGGGCTTCCGGGTGGAATTGAACACTCATGACAGGCAGTTTTTTATGGGCAAGCCCTTCAACTGACGTATCATTGACATGATGAAACCTGATGGTGAGCTCTTCTTCATTAATCGACTGTTCATCAACCACATAGCTGTGGTTTTGGCTTGTCATAAAGACCCGTTTCGTCTCACGGTCGATGACCGGATGATTAGCTCCCCTGTGCCCGAATGGCAGCTTAAAAGTATTCCCTCCAAACGCGAGCGCGATCAGCTGATGTCCGAGACAAATGCCGAGAGTCGGAAAGCGGCTGATGATGCTTTTGATCTTTCCTAAATATGGATGGATTGCTTTCGGATCTCCAGGTCCGTTCGATAGCACAATGCCATCGGGTTTGATGTTGTATACGGCCTCCATTTGCTTGTATGGCACCACGGTGACCTTGCAGCCCCGTTTGACAAGTGATGATGCGATTGACTTTTTATAGCCAAAATCAATGAGAGCGATATGTTTATTCCCGTCGCCGAATGTGCTAATTTCCTGGGCGGAAGCCTGCTCTGCCACATTCTCTGGTTGAAGGGCAATCTCAGCTCCTTCTTTAGAGGCTGTGACTGTCGCACCCATCGTCCCGTTTGCCCGGATTTTCTTCACGACAGCCCTCGTATCAACATGGGTTAACAGCGGAATGTTCCATTTCTGTAAATACTCCTTGAGGCTGTATACCGCTTCATAATGAGAAAAGTGATCACACGCCTCATAGACAACCGCGGCTTTTACTTGCGGTTTCTTGCTTTCAAAATCCTTTTCATTTATGCCGTAGTTGCCAATCAGCGGGTAGGTAAATACAATAATCTGTCCCTTATATGATGGATCTGTCAGCACTTCCTGGTAGCCTGTCATTCCTGTGAAAAAAACAGCTTCTCCCGTGCAGTTTTCATGACCGTCCAGCTCGCCGCTGAACGATGTCCCATCTTCTAACACTAAATAACCTTCCATCTAACAGCCCACCTCTTGATGAATAATTAATTATAAAAATGAATTTTTATGCCTTTATATCGAAAAAAAATCACTGGTTTACAGCGGAATGATGAGCGATTGCCTGTTTCAGCTTGCTGACGGCTTCTGCTATTTCATCCTTAGTCACGGTGAGCGGCGGCAGCAGCCGAATCACGTTCGGGCCGGCCGGCAATACAAGCAAGCCTAATGTCTGCAATTCAGCAATAATGTCAGCAACCGGGCCATCACACTCAATTCCAAGCATTAATCCTTTACCTCGGATTTGTTTAACAAAAGGGCTCTTTAGCTCTGCCTCAAGCTGTCCTTTTAAAAACGCTCCTTTGTCAGCAGCCTCTTGCAAAAAGTCAGGCTGGAATACAATTTGCAATGTGGCATTCACAGCAGCCATCGCCAGCATGTTTCCTCCGAAAGTCGTTCCGTGAGAACCAGGGGTAAACGCTTCTCCAAGCTGTTTTTTTCCGATGACAGCGCCGACCGGAAAGCCGTTTCCCAATCCTTTGGCGACTGTGATGATATCCGGTGAGAGTCCGAAGTGCTCATATGCGAAGCCTTTTCCCGTCCGTCCGATGCCGGTCTGGATTTCATCAATGATGAGAAGGGCTTGCTTTTCCTTGCAAAACGACTGTACGGCTGATAAAAATTCAGCACTCGCCGGATTGACTCCTCCTTCTCCCTGCACTGTTTCAAGCATCACCGCGGCAATATCGCCTTCCTCCCCAAGAGCTTTAAAAGCAGAAGGATCATTGTATGGCAGGTAGTGAAAGCCTTCAAGCATCGGGCCGAAGCCTGTTTTGATTTTATCCTGTCCGGTCGCAGCCATCCCTGCATACGTGCGGCCATGGAACGACTGAAGAAAAGTGATGATTTTTGTTTTTCCAGTTGCTTTTCGGGCAAGCTTTATCGCACCTTCATTCGCCTCTGCGCCGCTGTTGCAGAAAAAGACAAGATCTCCTGCACTATGCGCCGCCAGCTTCTGCGCTGCTTGCTCTTGGAGACTGTTTTGAAACAGGTTTGATACGTGCCATACGCTGTCAAGCTGTTTTTTGACTGCCTCTGTCACCGCTTCATGGCAGTGTCCTAGATTTGATACCGCAATCCCCTGAATGAAATCAAGGTACGTTTTGCCGTTTTTATCCTCAACGTACGTTCCTTTTGCTTTTTTGAGGTCAATATCCCAACGGCCGTAGGTTTGAAACAAGCTGCTCATGAAACAGCCTCCTTTGCTTTGACGATTTTTGTCCCTTGAAAGGTTTGTTCTGCGAAGAATGATCCTTTTCCGTTTACGATCATGACTTCAGACACCTGATCTGATAAAGCTGACAAGGCTGAATTGACCTTCGGGATCATCCCTCCTGTGATCACTTCCTGCTTGATCAGCATCTGAATCTCCTTAGGGGTCAGGACGTTCAGACGCTGCTTTTCCTTCATGATTCCATCGACATCCGTGACGAACATAAGCTTATCGGCTTCAAGCGCTCCGGCGACTGCTGAAGCAGCCAGATCAGCATTTACATTCAGCGTTTTACAGTCGCTTGTCATAGACAGCGGCGCAATAACGGGGATGATGCCATTTTCCATCAGCGCGTTCACCATGGACGCATCGACTTTTTTGATTTCTCCCACTTCTCCGTATGTTTCCGGATCTAGATAATCAGCCTCCAAAAGACCGCCATCCTTACCAGAAATGCCCGCGGCTCGCAGTCCGTGTTTGGCAAGCTCAGCAACGAAAAATTTATTGACAGAACCGGATAAAACCATTTCCGCTACTTCCAGCACCGGCTTCGTTGTTTTCCTCTGTCCGCCCGAAAACTCTGTCTTGATATTTAACCGTTTCAGCATATTTGTGATTTCCGGTCCCCCGCCATGTACGATCGCCAGCTTCCAGCCTGACGCCATCAGCTCTTTCAGATTTTGAAAAAATTCTTCCGACAGCTCACGGATTACACTTCCCCCGCATTTAAAAACGATTGTCTTCTTCATTTCGCTCCCCTTATTACGTGCGATAGCTCGCGTTAATTTTGATATAGTCATAGGTCAGGTCACAGCCCCACGCTCTCCCGTTTCCGTCCCCTTCATCCATCTTGATGACAATGGTGATTTCATCTCCTTCAAGGTATTCCTTAGCGAGAGATTCAGAGAATGGCTGAGGTTCGTTATTCTTAAACAGGCATTGGCCGCCAAGATAAACCTCTACTTCTTCTGCCGTCACCTGTGCTGCGGAGTGTCCGATGGCTCCGATGATCCGCCCCCAGTTGGCATCTGTTCCGTATACTGCCGTTTTTACAAGATTTGAGCCGACAATCTTTTTGGCAATGACGTTTGCATCAAGATTGTTTTTCGCTCCCTGTACTTGGGCTTCAATTAGTTTTGTCGCGCCTTCTCCGTCTCTGGCAATCTCTTTAGCCAGATCCTCACAAGTGAGCAAGAGCGCTTTTTTAAAGACCGGCCAGTCTGGATGGTCTTCTGTCAGGCACTCGTTTTCGGCGCAGCCATTCGCCATAACTAATACCATATCGTTCGTGGATGTTTCTCCGTCAACTGTGATTTGGTTAAAGGAAACGTCAGTGATTTCCCGAAGCGCCTTTTGCAGCGCTTTTTCTTCGATTGCCGCGTCAGTTGTCATAAATCCCAGCATCGTGGCCATGTTCGGGTGTATCATCCCAGAGCCTTTGGCCGCTCCGCCGATCGTGACTGTTTTGCCGCCGATTGCCAGCTCATAGCACGTCTGCTTGATTACCGTATCAGTTGTTAAAATCGCTTCCTCAAAATCGCCTGATCCCGCAGGTGTTTCTTTCAGCAGCTCGATCCCCGCGTGGATTTTTTCCATGTCTAAATGCTCGCCGATGACACCCGTTGATGAAACAGCGACAAGCTCCGGCTCAATGCCAAGCTGTGAAGCAAAGCTCTCCCGCATTGTGTATGCGTCCTTTAAGCCCTGTTCTCCCGTGCAGGCGTTGGCAATGGCGCTGTTGACGATGACGGCTATCAGTGTCGGTCCGTGCTTTAAGCTGTCTTGTGTCACTTTGATCGGAGCAGCCTGAAAGTGGCTTTGGGTATAAACCGCTGCGCTCACGGCCGGTGTCTCGCTGATAATGACGCCGAGGTCTTTTTTTGAGTAACGCAGCCCGCAATGCACACCCTTTGCCTGAAATCCTTTTGGTGAGGATACATCACCTGTTACTTTTACAATTTGATCTTCACTTAACTGAATCATGGTTCGATTCTCTCCCGTTCTATGGATAAATTGGCGTGATGGTGAGTCCAGTTTCTTCATTCCAGCCATTCATCAAATTAAAGTTTTGCACTGCCTGACCGGCGGCACCCTTCATTAAATTATCGATTACCGAGACGATCGTGACTCTGTTCGTTCTCTCATCGAGGGTCACGGCGATATCACAGAAATTGCTGCCGTACACTTCTTTCGTTTGCGGGTACTGACCTTTTGGCCTCACTCTCACAAAATATGAATCTTGGTAAAATTCCGAATATAAATCATGCAGGTCATCTGCGGATAGATCACAGGTTAATCTGGTATACATCGTCGCCATGATGCCCCTTGTCATCGGAACCAAGTGAGCCGAAAATGTAATGGGCCCGAGGCCTGGCTGCCATTCATTCAGCGCCTGCTCAATTTCCGGCGTGTGCTGATGTTCATTGACTTTGTAAATTTTAAAATTGCCGTTCAGCTCAGAAAAATGGGTTCCCATGGATGCTTTTCTTCCCGCTCCGGAAACACCCGTCTTCGCGTCAACGATAACGAAAGATTCATCGAGCAGTTTCTTTTGAGCCAATGGCGCGAGGCCAAGCAAAACAGCTGTTGGAAAACAGCCTGGATTGGCAATGAGTTTCGCCTGTTGAATTTGCAGTTGATTCAGTTCTGCCAGACCGTATACCGCCTCTTGAATCACCGCCTTCGGTGCCGCTGTCCGTTTATACCATTTTTCATATTCAGCCGATTCTTGTATCCTCAGATCACCTGACAGATCAATAACCGGAATTCCCGCGTCTGCCAGCTTTGGAGTCAATTCACTTGATACTCCGGGCGGCGCAGCGAGAAACATGATATCTATTTCGTGTTTGATCGTATTCATATCAATCGGCTTCAGCTTCTGATCCGCTAAGCCGGTAAGATGAGGATAACCCTCGCTATAGACATTCCCTTCTCCGCTGGATGAATAAAGTATGCATTCCTCTGCATGAGGATGATGCGAGAGAATCCTGACAAGTTCGGTGCCTCCATATCCTGTAGCACCTACAATTCCTATTTTCAAAACAAGTTCACCCTCTTGGTCTTTGTGAAATTATTTAACATTATAACATGAATAAAAATTAATTCAATCGTATATTTAATATTTTTATTCATTTATAAATTTTCTGTTCAATGGAAATTCCGCTCAAAAAAATCAGCACAACTCCAGCACAAAAACGTTGATGCGGCGCCGCTTTTCAGCCGCATAAAAAAACAGGCTGACCGCGTCAGCCTGTTTTCATCATCATCAATCCACTCAAAAAATATAGAATAGAGCTTGCATAAAAAATCATTTGCACTGTGAAAAAGTCAGCGAGAAAGCCCCCGAGCATAATGGCTGCTGCTGAAAAGACAGCTGTCCAAAAATGGTAATTCCCAATCTTCTTTCCACGCTCTCCGCTGTCTGTAAAATTAGCGATCAGCACTTTTTCTCCATGCTTTTGCATCGCTCCAAAGAGCCCTAACAGCACTTGGACGATATACACTTGAACGACGCTTCCGATATGCGGGACATATAAAAGCAGAACAGCCATCCCCCACGAGTTCAGAAGCAGAAAATAACGGCTGTCAAACCTTTCAGACAGCCGTCCGAGGAGCGGGTAAATGAGCGCTCCGCTCAACCCGAACAATCCGTAGGAAAAACCGAACTGTGTGTAGCTTGAGCCGATATTTTTCACAAACAGAATATAAAACGGAAAGATTAAGCTGCTTGCGAAAAACACGCTGCTTTGTGATAATGTCAGCCATTTTAATTTGTTTTTCCCCATTATTTATACCTCTGATAAAAGTAATTCATAAAGCGCTCATCCGGGTCATAGGTTCGTTTTTTCTGAAAAAACGCTTCACTTTTCGGATATGCCTGTCTCATTTGCTCTTTTGTCTGGTAGGTCATATAAGGCAGATAATAGCTGCCGCCGTGCTTGATGGCAACGTCTGTCATGCGCCTGATGATTCGGGCAGTATCTGCCTGGTCTTCTTTTGAAAAGCCCTCGTTTATTAATAGCACGAGCGAAAACATATCGTCCTTCGCATAGGAAAGGTCGGCCTTTTCATTTTTCTGCACGTAGCGGATCGTAATGTTCAGCAGGTTCAGATCTTCGTCCGACAGCGTTTGTCTCAGGTCATCAATATAGGACCCATACTCCTTCACGGGCACAAAGTATTCTTGCAAAACATCTGTGTTGTCATTGTTTTCATACTCAAGAAACTTTGATTCGGACCGCATGACGTTATTGCGTGAAATCTCTGTGCCGTTTTGGCTCAGGAAATAGGATTGCTGTGTGTCCCACAGCCAATTCCTGCCCCATTCATACCGTCTTGACAAACCGAGTGCAAACTTTGTGGCTCCCGTATACTCATCTTCTTTGAGATCGCTGTATGATGGCAGCTGATCCTGATGATCAGCCAATACGTAATTTGTGACATACATGTCTTTCAGAAACCCTTTTTTCGCTGTTGAAATTCGCGCCAGATGCATTCGGACATCTGGATTTCCTTTTACATGCTTTGAAAAATAGTCTGAGTATGTGCTGTAATTCATTTTTTCTGTCTTCATGACATACAGCTCATCATCTGTCAGCTCAAGCGTTACATCAAGAATCACGCCAAAAAGGCCGTACCCTCCGATGACCGCCGTAAACAAATCATCTTTTGGAGTGACAGTGATAATCGTCCCGTCAGCTTTTAAAAGCCGGAATGATTTGACTGTATCAATCAGCGAGCCGTAGCGAATATCACGTCCGTGTGCATTTGCGCTGAGAGATCCGCCGATTGTAAAAATGTTTTGTGACTGCATGACTTTTACCGCGAGTCCGTATGGATTCACGTATTTCTGGATATCATTCCACGTTGCACCGCTTTGCACCCTGATGGTTTTCTTCTCTTGATCGAGTGACAGGATTTTGTTGTAGCCCGTCATGTCGAGAACGATGCCGTCCTCATAATATGTATGGCCGCCCATGGAGTGCTGGGCCCCGGCGATTGAAATTTTTATGTTTTTTCGATTTGCCTCTTTGACTGTGTCAATGAGCGTTTCCTCTTCCTGCCCTTTCACTGTCTGCTTTATTTTTACAGGCATCAGGCGGCTGACATCCGTCATCTCGCTTGTGTCTGTTTTTTGCTCTGAGTTCACAGAGTACGCAAACAGGGCCGCATACGCGCCAGTACAAAGCGCGAATGCAAGCAATTTCTTTTTCATAGTGCTCTCCCTGCTGTTTTTATGACCATTATACCATGACTGCGTCCTCATTTTTCCAAATTATCTTCTTGCCCGTTTTTCGGCACGGCGGTCGGCGACGATAAAGCAGGCGTGAATCGCGCCCGGCAGCCAAAAGATACAGGTCAATATGAGATTCAGCAAGGCCTGAAACGGTTTTCCCGAAAACAAAACAGCAAGCGGCGGGCATAAAACTGCCAGCAGGTACATCATTTCCTTTCACTCCTTTCAGCTGTAAAAAAGGACAGCCTCACATGTCAGGCTGTCCTCTTTTGTTTTATTGAATGCCAAGCGCAATTTTTGCGTATCTGGACATTTTATCCCTAGTCCAAGGCGGATTCCATACAATGTGAACCTCTGTGTCTTTCACTTCAGGAAGGTCCGCTAATGCTTTTTTCACCTCATCCACGATAATCGGCGCTAAAGGGCATCCCATTGATGTCAGTGTCATCGTCACGTGCGTTAAGCCGTCTTCATCCATGTCAACATCGTATACCAAACCAAGGTTCACGATATCAACGCCAAGCTCAGGATCGACAACCTGTTCCAGGGCGCCCATGATGTTTTCTTTTAATGCTTCTTCCACGTTCCCTCACTCCTTTTTTCTACAGTATAACGTAAATTCAGCTCTTGTTAATAACTTAGTGCTTTATAAGTACGTTTCAAACCATTCAATCGTTTTTAACACAGCTGCCCGCGGGACTTTATGGTCAGCGTTTTCATCTCCGATAAATTGCAGGCGTTCCGGCTGCTCGCTGTAATGGGATTTGATCGTGTCATAAAATTTCCGGGTCGGCGCGTAAGGCACGACCTTATCTTTTGCGCCGTGCCAAAATAAAAGCGGGCGCTGTTGCAGTTTCTCCGGCTGAAGGCTGAGATCCCGCAATTCGAGACGTTTCATCAGCTCCTGTACCTTCTCTTCCGGCACATCGATTTCAATGCCCTGAGATTGAATATGGTCAATCTGCTGCTGAAACAGCTCCACGTAATTGGGGCTTCCCATCAGGCTGACGCCGGCTTTTATCCAATCATATGCAGTCAAAGCGCCAAGCGTTGTGATGCCGCCCATTGACGTGCCTGCGAGACCGATGCGGCCGCCGTCTATCAGGCCCTCTTTTTCAAAATGGTTTTTAAGCACGCCGATCTCTTCAATCTCGTTTAGGACGATATCCCAAAAATGCCCCGCCAGCTCTTCGACAGCCATTTCTTCTCCCCGTTCCCCATGGTGCAGAGCCTCCGGCAGAACGGCTCTAAAACCCTTCTCCGCAAGCAGGTAAGCAATATGAAGGTTGTGTTCCTTCGCGCTTGTAAAACCATGGATAAAGAATACGAGAGGAACAGCGCGGTGCCTGTTCTCTTCCTTTACAATATGTAAAAACGGAATACCGGAAACGGTTTGATTCTCAATTTGTATCACAATGTGCCCCTCCTTAGGATAACCATAATCATAAGTGTAACATGTAGACAATAAAGATGGTAAAAAGCTACACTGTAAGTAAGGCAAAACAAGCAAAATCTAAGGTTAAAGGAGCTTTTCATGGAGACAAACCCCTATTTAATCGCATTAGATTTAGATGGAACATTATTAAAGGATGATAAAACCATATCTGAAAACACCCTTCAGACGATACAGCGCCTAAAAGATGACGGGCATTATGTCTGCATCTCAACAGGCCGTCCGTATCGTTCAAGTTCCATGTACTACCAGCAAATGGAGCTGACAACGCCAATTGTCAATTTTAACGGAGCATTTGTCCATCACCCGCAAGACGACAGCTGGGGACGGTATCATACGTCACTGCCGCTTGATGTTGTCAAACAGCTCGTGGATATCAGCGAAAGCTACAACGTACATAACGTGCTTGCTGAAGTGATTGACGACGTATACTTTCATTACCATGATGAGCACCTGATAGATGCCTTTAACATGAACACAACAAATGTAACGGTCGGAGACTTGCGGGAAAATCTTGGTGAAGATGTGACTTCTGTACTCATACATGCAAAAGAAGAGGATGTGCCGGCAATACGCTCATATTTATCGGATGTGCATGCCGAGGTAATCGACCATAGAAGATGGGCCGCACCGTGGCATGTCATTGAAATTATCAAAAGCGGCATGAATAAAGCGGTCGGCCTGCAGAAAATCAGCGATTATTACGGCGTGCCGAGGGAGCGGATCATTGCTTTCGGGGATGAGGATAACGATTTGGAAATGCTTGAATTTGCAGGCTGCGGCGTTGCAATGGGAAATGGAATTGACGCGGTCAAGCAGATTGCCAACCGAACAACGGCTACAAATGAAGAGGACGGCGTTGCAAGGTTTTTGAAAGAATATTTCTCACTTTAAAGAAGGTCCGTATTAATTTTTCCCACTCATAAACCTTACTTTGCCCCACCATACTATTGAAGACGACTCATCTCGTCAAAGTATGGAAGGGGGCAGTCTCAAAATGGGTAAACGAAGCAAATCCAGAAGGTTTATTCAGCAGGGTAAAGACTCCATCGGGCTACACGCCGCAAGATTTCCATATCGGTCTACTTTAGAAGAAGCTCATCAGCATGCCGCGGCACGAGACTCGGCCGAAAGCCAGGTTGAATATTAAATGAGAAATGAACTGTTTCAGCAGGCAAAATCATTTGTTCAACAGGCGGTCATGGTGACAAACGGCTTTGAGGAAGGCGATCAGGAGCAAGCGATTCTGAGAGCCAAAAATGCTGTATCTTCTGCGTATGCCAATTCGACAGATGCGGAACGTCAACAGCTGCATCAATTTCAAAATCAGCTGGACAAACTCCAATAAAAAAAGGCTATGGCGACTCGCCATAGCCTCTTATTTGACTTCAAACTGCTGAACAGCCTGAACCTGCTTGAGATTTTCCGCCCTGCCCTTAAATGTCACCTTTACCTCATAGGTTCCGGGCTCCGGGACTTCCTTCCACACATCAGAGAAATCATATGTTTCTCCAGATTCAAGCGTCAGGTTTTGAAAAGCCTGCGTAAACATTTTGTCTTTCGAATAACGGTATCTTTCTTTGTGCTCAGAATCATACACGACAAGTTCAAATTTTTGCCCTGTGCTGAATTGAAACTCAATAGCACGTTCGCTTTGGTTCTTCAGCGACATGTTAAACTTGATTTGTTCAGGCTCCTGAATTGCGTCAATAGATAAAACAACCTCTTGATTCTCCATTCCGCCTGATACCTCCTTATCGGGTTCTGTCTGCTCATCTTTCCCGCAGCCTATCAAAAGCAGCACGGGGAGGAGCATCACAAGCAGCCGTTTCACGACTTCCACCTGCTTTCGTCAGTCTTTTCTAAAGAAACCAAAAATCCCTGTCGTTTGAACAATGTTCGTAAATGCTTTCGGATCAACTTCTTTGACGATCTTTTCTAAATCGTACAGTTCATACCTCGTGATGACGATAATCATCATTTCTTTCTGTTCGTTCGTAAAAGCTCCTTTTGCCGGAACAGTTGTGATGCCGCGCACCATTTTTCCGTAAATGGCTTCCTTGATTTCGTCCGCCTTTTTCGTCACGATCATTGCCGTGAGCTTCATGTGGCGGGTGTGAATGGCGTCGATCACCCTTGTTGTCACATACAGCGTAACCAGGGTATATAATGCTTTCTCCCAACCTTGCAATAATCCTGCCGTCAAGATGATAATCCCGTTCAGAATGAAGAAATACGTGCCGACGGGTTTATCCTTCCACTTTGCAAGCACCATGGCGACGATATCAAGCCCGCCTGTCGAAGCTCCGTATTTTAATGTTAAGCCGATACCGACTGCTGAAATGACGCCGCCGAACACCGCGTTCAGCAAAATGTCATGTGACAGGCTTGTTTCCGGCAGGATCCCCATAAACAGAGTAGTGAGTGCGACACTTAAAATGCTGTACACTGTAAACGATTTGCCGACCTTCAGCCATCCTAAAATACCGACCGGAATGTTTAAGAGGAACAAGAGCGTTCCCGTCGATATGTAAAAGGGGGCATATTGATCAACGACGCTTGATAAAAGCTGGGCAACACCTGTAAATCCGCTGGCATATACATCTGCAGGTATCAAAAATAAGTTCAGCCCGGCAGCATTGAGTAAAGCGCCGATGATGACGATGAGTAATTTTTTTGTTTGATCTAGTACCATGGCATGTTCCTCCGCTCTTTCTTCTTTATTATGTTTTCCCTTAAAACAAATATTTGAACACGATTTTGGCAAATTAATATGATATAGTTGGCTTAACTCTCATGATAACGAGCGATAACGGAAAGAAGGGAAGCAATATGACAGTTCATCTCATCGCTGACAGCGCCACTGATTTGCCTCGTTCTTATTTTGAAGAAAAAGGCATTGGCTTTATTCCGCTCAGGGTTTCTCTCGGCGATAAAGAATTCGAAGATGCAGTCACAATTCAAGCGGATCAAATATTTGAAGCGATGCAAAATGGAGAAACGCCTAAGACGTCCCAAGCCTCACCGCAAACGATTAAAAATGTGTTTTTGCAATATGCCGAAACAGGTGATCCCGCTCTTTACATTGCCTTTTCCTCAGGTCTCTCCGGCACGTATCAGACAGCTGTAATGATCGCCAATGAAGTGAAGGAGGAATTCCCCGATTTCGATTTGCGGGTCATTGATTCCAAATGCGCTTCATTAGGATACGGTCTGGCTGTCCGGCATGCTGCCGATCTCTGTATCAACGGGAATACAATACAAGAAATTGAAACGTCTGTAAAGAACTTTTGCAGCCAGCTTGAACACATTTTTACCGTTGATGATTTAACATATCTCGCGAGGGGCGGCCGGATATCCAAAACGTCCGCTTTTGTCGGCGGCCTGTTGAATATTAAACCGCTGCTTCAGATGGAGGACGGCAAGCTTGTGCCTCTGGAAAAAATCCGCGGACAGAAGAAACTTTTCAAACGGATCATCGAGCTTATGAAAGAGCGCGGGGATGATTGGAGCGATCAAACCGTCGGGATCAGCTACGCCGCGAACAAAGAAAAAGCCACGGACATGAAACACCTGATTGAGGAAGCGTTCAAGCCGAAAGAAATCATTATGCATCCAATCAGTTCAGCAATCGGCTCGCATGCCGGTCCAGGTACATTGGCGATATTCTTTTTAAGAAAATGAGCAAACAAAAACAGTCAGACTCTGTGTCCTGACTGTTTTTGTTTGCTCATAGAATGCCGACAGCCTCATACGCCTTTTCGACTGAAGCTGATTGCTTCGAGCCTTCACCGTATAAATCATTGGCAGCTTCAATCGCCGCTTGCTTCATCATGCTGAAATCTGTAGATGCCGTTACATAATATGTTAAAGCCCGATAGTAAATTTGTTCACTTGCTTCACGCCCAATCCCTTCAACCTGTACACCGTGGTGCACGCCTCCTTCTGCAAGAAGATAAGCTGCTTTATTGTGAATGGACGAATTGATATGGACTCCGCCATAATCCTCTGTTCCTGTGTAGCGGTTCGAGTAATGATCTGGATTTCCCTGCTTAGATGGGTCCTCCAATGACCGCAATGAATCTCCTGCAATACCAGGAGTATAGACATCTTCGCCGATCTCCCAATCATCACGGTCAGCCATCGCGCCCATAATGTCAGAAATGGACTCATTTAATGCACCGGGTTCTTCTTGATATAAAAGACCGGCGGAATACTGTGTGACCGCGTGTGTGATTTCATGCGCGACAATGTCGAGCGATCCAGACAGCGGCTTAAATTTCGAACCGTCTCCATCCCCGTATACCATCTGGACACCGTTCCACGCAGCATTGTTCCATTGTTTGCCGACATGCACGGTAGACGTAATCCTTGCTCCGTTTTGATCAAAAGAATCACGGCCAAATGTCTTGCTGTAATAATCGTAAACGGCTTGCGCATTTGCGTGTGCGTCTACAGCCGCAGGTTCATTAAATACGGACGTGCCGCTGACTATTTCTTTGCCCGTATACCCGATCAGTTGAGACAAAAGCGTAAACAAGGTTTCGTTCAGGTTCTTCGCGTCAAATGTATTGATCCCTTTTCCCCTTGTTTCGTCAGCCAAATAAAAGCGCCCATTTTGTTCTGTGACGTCAAAGCTTTTTTCATCACCTGATACGCCGATTCCTGTACCTGCCGCTTCATGAATGGCATTAAAGGACTCAATGACCTTTCCGTTTTTGGCATCGATGAAATAATGCCAATAGCCAGGCTCAGGTTCAGATGTCGAGAGTCTCACAAGGTAGGCGAGATCATATTCACCGTCGTGTGGATAGATATATAATTCGCCTTTTGGTTCCCCATCAAGATATTCGATTTTTCCAATGGAAGCCTCGAGCTCACGCCTTGCTGTATGTATTGCTTTTTTCTCAGAAATAGACGGTGTGACGGAGACGTCCTTGATTTGCGGATGCACCTTTCCAAAGAAACTTTTCACTTGTTTGTTTTCCTTCATCGCGACCGCTTGTTCAAAGCCGTAAATCGGAATTCCTTTGTAAACCTCCGTTAATTTAAAAAACGTTTGTTTTGTCTTTGGATCCTTTATGGTTTTCGAAACGCGAAAATGGCTGTTCGCATTCCCTTTGAGCTTAAACTGCGTTTGATGCTTGTCAAGATAGGAAAATAGCGATTTTTTCTGGGTTATGTTTTGTACCGGCTTCTGCGATGACTTTTCGATGATGTATGAAGGGGTTTGATACGTATGGTCGTATTCGATGCTTTCTTCAGCTGAGGCATGTGTTACAAAAACCATTTGGGCCGCCGTGCATAAGCCGGCCAGTAATAGAGATGTCTTGGTCAAGTTGCGCAAAACACCACATCCTTCCTATTTTGGAATCTATCATTTTTCTTCATCCTATCAAAAATACAAAAACTTGTATGTGGTGCTTCGTTCTTATTTTCCCCAAAAAAAGGGCAGAGATATTTCGCTCTGCCCTTCTTTTTCTACTCTACTAATTTTTTATTGACATAAATAATAACCCCTGCTCCATATGCCAGTATAAGCGGAGGTATGAGCTGCTCCTGACCTTGAAATGAGATAAAACTATTCAGCAAAATGAACAAACCGGAATTCAAGAAAAAGTAGCCTGCTATTCTGGCCAGCCGGTCTTTATCCCGTATACGCGCCTCGTTAAACCCAGCCAGCATCCAGGTTTGTTTTTTGATTCCGACAAAATAGGCAACCACAAAGAATAAAAGCGCGATGACAATTAATAGATAATTGATGCTGATTTCCATCTTACAGCCTCCTACAAGATTACTTGATGTTAAGAAAAAAAGCGGCGTAGCTTACTGCAATCAGCAGCAGGACGACAAGCGCATTGAGGAACGGGCTCAAAAGGAGCACCACTGCTAAAAACAGCAGATAAACCGCACCGACTCGCGAAATCTTGACAATCTCCTTTTGAGAGCGCATTTTGTTTTTTCTGACACCTGCAAACATCATCAATTTTTTCCGCTTCCATACATATCCGGCGAGCACCATTAAATAAACAGCCAGCGGCAGATGTCTGAAGTCGGACGGCAGCAGCGGCAGGGCGATAATCGTGACAATGAGAAGGACCGAAAGCCAGCTTTTGCCCAATAAAGACCTCCTCCTTTTCGTCTCTCCCCCATCACCCATCATCAATTCGGCAAGCTCCTTCGGATGAGAAAATTCAGATTCAACAGCTTCCTGCAGTTCCTCTTCACTAAGGCCGGCTTTGATTCTGTCTTGAACGAAAGCGGTGATATGCCCCTTTAATTCGTCGATAGCGTTTTCTCTCTCTACATCAGGCATATTCGCCAGCTCTGCATTTAGTTCCTCCATGTATCGGTCAATGATAAGCTGTCCATTCATAGCAAATCCCCCGATAAAGACAGTAAGGCTTGATGGGTTTCCAGGTATTTCTCCAGCCGTTCTTTTAACATTTCTTCTCCTTTTTGTGTCATTTTGTAATACTTTCTTTTCGGGCCGTCCAGTGAATCTTCCCAAAAAAATTCGATCCATCCCTTCTCGGTCATACGTTTCAGAATCGGATAAATCGCTCCCTCTGAAATAGCCAGAGCCGAGGTGGTTTTTAAGGATGACGTCAGCTCATAACCGTACATCGGTTTAGAACGCAGTAGGGATAGGATGGCCAGCTCGAAAATCCCTTTTCGAAATTGAACAATCCAGCGGTCATTAACTTGATTCGTTTTCATGGTTTAAATATATCGAAAAAATCACTATATATCAATCACATATAGCAGTGTGAAATGTCCTGTTTTTCCTTTTAACAAAAATGGAATTTCTCATACTTTTTAACCTTTTTATTACATAAATGTTTTTATATTATGAAAAGTGTAAAAACGATTCTTCAGGTTAAAAGGAGCAGTCGAATGCAGAAATCGATATCATTTTTTGTCATTTTCTCAATCCTTTGGGGTTCGCTATTTCTGTTTTCTATTATTGGCAGCTTAGGGACAACCCCGATTCCGCTGACAAAGGACTCCAAATTTCTCATGTCCAGCATCCTCCCTCAGGGCTGGGGCTTTTTTAGCAAAAACCCGCGTGATACTGCAATCGGCTTATATGAGGCTGAAAATGCCAGCGCCAAGGTCAGATGGCCCAATATGAGGGCTGACAACCTATTCGGCCTGTATCGGTATGGGCGGTCACAAGGCGTTGAAATGGGCGTGATCTACAGCCAAGTCGGCAAGGAACAGTGGACAGCATGTAAAGAAAAGGACCTCGGCGCATGCAAAAGCAAAGCCAAAACCGTGCAATTAAAAACACCCGCTCCCCGCCCGCTGCTTTGTGGCAGCTACTATTTGACGAAAGAGGATATTGTTCCTTGGAGCTATTCTAAATACACCCCTTCGTCTTATCAGGTAAAAAGCATAGTCAAGGTTGTGATCTCATGCTCGAAAACATAAAACAGACCATCACCAGATGGGACGAAAGAAACCCGTGGACAAATGTATACGGTCTCGCGCGAAGCATCATTGCGCTATCCAGCCTGCTGACGCTGCTCATCAATCACCCGAGCCTCATTATGAAGCCAGCCAGCGGGATCAGCAGCTATCCAGCTTGTAAAATGAATCTCAGTCTCTTTTGCCTCGGCGAAAATAACTATATGATGTTAAATCTTTTCAGGTGGGTCTGCATTGTCATTCTGGTGCTTGTTGTCATTGGCTGGCGCCCCAGAATCACCGGGGTTCTGCATGTCAGTTACAGCCTGCAGTCATCTCTGATCGTCATCGACGGAGGCGAGCAGGCAGCAGCCGTCATGACCTTTTTATTGCTTCCCATCACGCTGACCGATCCGAGAAAATGGCATTGGAGTACGAGACCTATAGAGGGCAAAAGAACACTTGGAAAAATAACAGCTTTTATTTCTTATTTTGTGATCAGAATCCAAGTGGCGGTGCTTTATTTTCACTCTACCGTCGCTAAGCTGTCTCAGCAGGAATGGGTGGACGGAACGGCCGTCTATTATTTCGCCCAGGAAAAAACCATAGGCTTCAACGGCTTTTTTCAGGCGTTAACGAAGCCAATTGTAACAAGTCCGTTCGTGGTGATTCCGACATGGGGAACGCTGCTGGTTCAAATTGTCATCTTCGCGGCGCTGTTTGCGCCGAAGAAGCATTGGAGATTGATTTTGATTATCGCTGTTTTTATGCATGAGATTTTTGCAGTCATGCTGGGCCTTATCAGTTTTTCCATTATCATGGCCGGCATTTTGATATTGTATCTCACTCCTATCGATTCCACGATTCAATTTACATATATTCGCAGACTGTTGTGGAATAAAAAACACAAGAAGGGAGAGGTTTCAGTTTGAAGAAGGCGTTTCTAGTTTTTTTGTCGGTTGTATTGGTGACGACTGTGTTTTTGGTAAAGCAGCAAGAAAGTGTGGCACAGGCAAAGCAGCTTGAGTATTCAGGTGAGGAAATTTTCAAAGGCTTTGTGTTTGCCCAAGGGGAAGTTGGCAAACAGCTTCCAGAGGTCTTTAATAAAGCGATGACAGACAAACTCAACACAAAACAGGCAAAGGCTTTTGCCAATCAGGTTGTCGCTGATATTAAAAAAGAGGATGCTGACTTTTTTGATAACCTGAAGAAAGCTGTTTACAGCAAAGATGCATTGAAAGTGGATGAACTGCTGAAAAAAGCAGGTCAAATCGTTGAAGAAAAAGTAGAAGCTGCAAAGGAAATCGCCGCTTCCAAGGATGATACATCCAGAGTTCAGGCCGAGCTTGTCAACACTGTTGATACCGCTAACTATTTCTATTATGTTTCTTATGTTGCTGCAGCAGGTGCCCTGATTCTGATCATTCTCGCCATTGATATTACGCCGATTGCGATTTCAGACAATGTGGATCGCGAAATGGCAATCAGAACGCTGGTTGATGAATTAAACTAGACATAAAAAAACGGCTCGCTCCGCAGTCTGCTGCAGGCGAGCCGTTTTCATGCTATTTTTTCTCGTATGTCCATCCATTTTCCTGATACACTTTTCCGTTTTTCATCAAATGGCCCAGCGCGCGTTTAAAGGCGGCTTTGCTCATATTAAAACGTTCTCTGATATCGTCAGGCTGGCTTTTGTCACTGTACGGCATGGCACCGTTTCTCATTCTCATATACGTTAGAATGCACTCAGCATCAACAGACATTGCATCCTGTTTTCTCGGAAGCAGCGACAAGTTGACTGAACCGTCTTCTTTCACTTGAATCACCCGGCCTGTGACTTTTGAACCCAGTCTTGGCTCCTCTTTTCTTTCTGACGGGTGAATAAAACAGCGGATACCGTCATCCGTGATCACGAATGAACCCGATGCGATCAGCCTGTACACCGTACCTGTCAGCTCTTTATTCATCAGATCTTCTGAAGCGTCGGTAAACAGTTCGCTGATGATATCTTCCGGCGCTGGTTTCGCAAACATGCGCCCCCGGTTCGTCACCTTCAGCATACAGTAAAGTTTGTCCCCTTTTTGCGGCCAGACATCTTCATACGGCGGCAAATGCTCAGTTGCGACTAGTGCGTCCTTCGATAAACCGACATCAACGAAAACGCCCATATCTTCCACTTTATCCACCACTTCAACCCAGCCATATTCATCCGCGCTGATGACCGGAATTTTCATCGTGGCCGCAAGCCTTTCCTGCTGGTCGACGTATATAAAGACTTCTACTTCGTCTCTGTCCCCGATATCCTCAGTCATTTCACTGTTATGTAAGAGAATCGTATCTTCCCCATCGGTTAAAAAGTAACCGAAGTCGGTTTGGTGATCTATACTCAAGGTTAATTGCTGCCCTGGTCTCATGCTATCGTCCTTCCTGTTCCGCCTATTCCTCTGCGGATTTTGTTAACATTTTTTCCAATCATCACAAATTGATTCTTTGTTCTGTTGGAAGTTTCTCTTTATTCTACTATAATCAACACATAAGTTAAATGTTATGGAGGTTTTCATATGGCAAAAGAAAGCTCATTTGATATTGTATCCAAGGTGGAATTGCCTGAAGTGCAAAACGCAATCCAAATCGCACTGAAGGAAATCAGTACCCGATATGACTTTAAAGGCAGCAAAAGCGACATTTCTTTAGATAAAGAGGAGCTGGTCCTCGTTTCCGATGACGAATTCAAATTAAGCCAGCTGAAAGATGTGCTGGTCAGCAAATTGATTAAACGAAACGTACCGACAAAAAACATTGAGTACGGCAAGGTTGAAAACGCGTCAGGCGGAACGGTGCGCCAGCGCGCAAAGCTTGTTCAAGGCATTGACAAGGACAACGCAAAAAAAATCAATACGATCATCAAAAACTCCGGACTGAAAGTAAAGTCTCAGGTGCAGGATGATCAAGTGCGTGTCACCGGAAAAAACAAAGATGACCTGCAGCAGATTATCTCAGCTGTGCGGGGAGCAGATCTGCCAATTGACGTTCAATTTATAAATTTCAGATAAATTTTCTGATTCCTATTGATTATTGTCTTTATTTTCGGTAAATTTGGAGAAAGGGAAAAACGCCAGGTATCTTTTGGCACTTCCTGACACGAAAATTTCATATCCGTTCTTATCAAGAGAAGCAGAGGGACTGGCCCGACGAAGCTTCAGCAACCGGTGTAATGGCGATCAGCCATGACCAAGGTGCTAAATCCAGCAAGCTCGAACAGCTTGGAAGATAAGAAGAGACAAAATCACTGACAAAGTCTTCTTCTTAAGAGGACTTTTTTTATTTCTCTTTTTTCCTTGCTGATGTGAATAAAGGAGGCAGACAATGGGACTTTTAGAAGATTTGCAAAGACAGGTGTTAATCGGTGACGGCGCCATGGGGACGCTCCTCTACTCCTATGGCATTGACAGGTGTTTTGAGGAACTCAATATTTCAAAGCCGGAGGAAATTCAGCGCATACATAAAGCGTACGTTGAAGCGGGAGCCAACATTATTCAAACGAATACGTACGGGGCCAACTATATTAAATTATCCAGACACGGGCTTGAGGATGACATCAAAAAAATGAATCAGGAGGCCGTAAAGATCGCGCGGGCTTCAGCAGGCGATGCATACGTGCTTGGAACGATGGGCGGCATACGCACATTTAATAAAAATGCGTACAGTCTAGACGAAATTAAGCGCAGCTTCCGCGAGCAGCTGTACCTGCTGCTGCATGAAGAGCCGGATGGCTTGCTGTTAGAAACATATTATGATTTGGAAGAAGCCCGTGAAGTGCTGAAAATCGCGCGCAAAGAGACTGATCTTCCGATTATGCTCAATGTCTCCATGCACGAGCAAGGCGTATTGCAGGACGGAACGCCGCTTTCTGACGCATTGCGATCGATTGCGGATCTCGGAGCTGATATTGTCGGCATTAACTGCCGCCTCGGCCCTTATCACATGATTGAAGCGCTCAGGGAAGTGCCGATTTTTGATGACGTATTCTTATCCGTTTATCCGAACAGCAGCCTTCCTTCGCTTGAAGAGGGACGGCTCGTCTATGAAACAGACGACACGTATTTTCAAAACAGCGCGTCAGAATTCCGTAAGCAAGGTGCGCGGATTATCGGCGGCTGCTGCGGCACAACGCCGAATCACATCAGGGCGATGGCGGAAGCGGTTGGCGGGCTGGCTCCGATTACAGAAAAAGAAGTCAAAACCCGGGCAAAAGAATTCATTTCTGTTCATCACGAGCGAACCGAGCCCGGTCTGGATGAGATCGCGGCCAAAAAACGCTCTATTATCGTAGAACTGGACCCGCCGAAAAAACTAAGCTTTGACAAATTTCTATCGGCGGCTGCTGAATTAAAAGAAGCGGGAATCGATGCCCTGACACTCGCCGACAATTCTCTGGCGACCCCGCGGATCAGCAATGTTGCCTGCGGCGCCCTTGTCAAGCAGCAGCTCGATATGCGTTCACTTGTCCATATTACGTGCCGTGACCGTAACATTATCGGCTTACAGTCACATTTAATGGGCCTTGATACGTTAGGGCTGAATGACGTGCTTGCGATTACAGGTGACCCTTCTAAAATCGGGGATTTTCCTGGTGCGACGTCTGTATATGATTTAACATCTTTTGATTTAATCAGGCTGATCAAACAATTCAATGAAGGTCTGTCTCTATCTGGAAAATCGCTCGGAAAGAAAACGAATTTCTCAGTTGCCGCCGCATTTAATCCTAACGTCCGCCATCTGGATAAAGCGGTAAAACGGCTTGAGAAAAAAATAGATTGCGGCGCAGATTATTTTGTTTCTCAGCCTGTCTATTCCGAGCAGCAGCTTGTCGATATCCATAACGAAACAAAACATCTGAAGACGCCGGTCTATATCGGCATCATGCCGCTGACAAGCAGCCGGAATGCCGAATTCATCCATAATGAAATTCCCGGCATTAAGCTGTCTGATACGATTCGCGAAAAAATGGCCCGTGCCGGTGAAGATAAAGAAAAACAAAAGGCGGAAGGCCTTGCGATTGCACGCTCCCTGCTGGATACGGCATGCGAGCTGTTTAACGGCATCTACTTGATAACGCCTTTCCTCAGATCTGACTTAACCGCTGAGCTTACTTCATATATTCAGCAAAAAGATGAGCAGCGCCAAAATATCTTTTTGCATTAATCCCTTAAAAGACTGTCTGATCCAATCGGGCGGTCTTTTTCAACGGGATTCGTGTTACGATATAGAAAAACAGTCATGAGGAGGAACATTATGCTCGAAGTCAAAACCATTTCCGCGGAAGATACGTATGAAATCCGGCACCGCATTCTGCGTCCCCATCAATCCATTGAACAATGCAAATATGAAGAGGATCATGCAAAAGGCTCCTTTCATCTCGGCGCGTTTTTTGAAGGAAAGCTGATCAGCATCGCCTCTTTTTCCCCGCAAATTCAGCCATTAATAACAGAATCCCCAGCATATCGGCTGAGAGGCATGGCAACGCTTGTAGGATATCGCGATCAAAAAGGCGGGAGCACGCTGATCAAACACGCGGAAGAGAAACTGGCGGAGAACGGCGTTCAGGCGGTCTGGTGCAATGCCAGAAGCCATGTGAAAGGCTACTATTCAAAACTTGGGTGGGAAGAACTCGGCGAACCGTTTGAGATTCCCGGCATAGGCACACATATTGTCATGTACAAAACACTAGGAACAAGCAGTTGATCTTATGGATGTAGTGGATGAGCTGATTGAGCTTCATGAAGAACATGTTTCCGGCTTATTGCGGCTTTGCAGGCAAGCCGGGTGGCCGGATTACGGCGAACAAGAGCTGGCACTGCTTGTCCAGCAAGGATGCTTTTTCGGCTATCAAAATGTCAGCGGTGATATTATTTCCTGCATCGGCTTGTTTTTGTTTGGCCGTCTTGCTTCTATCGGCCTCGTTATCGTTGACAAGGAATATCAACGGCTCGGTCTCGGCCGGCGTATGGTAAACGCCTGTATCACCCAAACGGATGAAAACACCGCCATCAGGCTTTGCGCCACAAAAGAAGGTTTGCCGCTTTATGAAAAAGCAGGTTTTCATACGGCTGGTTCAGTGCGAAAGTACAGCTGTCACAGTTTTCAACCTTATACAAAAAAGCTTGATGCTGAACTGACATCCTTTAGAGAACAAGACTTTCACGACTTAACCGCGGCGGATCTGGCTGCCTTTGGCGGAGATCGATCAAACCTTTTGCAGCAGCTTATTTCTGCTTCATGCGAATGTATCATCGCCCGAAATCAGGACGGACAGCTAATTGGCTACGGACTTTCTGTACAGACACCGGCCAATTTGAAATTCGGCCCCATCATCGCTCCATCCTCAGATGTTGCAGCACAGATAATTAACAGGCTGGCGGCCGGCAAACAAGGGCCGATGCGAATTGATATACCGAGTGAACACACGTCTCTGCATGACAGCCTGATAGAAATGGGATTTCTTAAAGATGATGAACCTCCGCTTTTGTTCTATCAGAAAAAAGCGCCTATTCAAAATGGACACTTATATGCTTTGATTTCACAGGCTCTCGGTTAACCCTCTTTTTTCCCGAACAGGTATCTTCTGTTCGGTTTTTTGCTGTCTGATCGCTGAATAAACGAAGCCATCAGGGACATTCTAAGCAGAAGAAAAGGAGTGTGCTCTGAGATGGAATCATCAAAACAAAATAACGGAATGACGATTGTAGCAATCGGTTCAATCCCTTTAATATTAACCCTAGGAAACTCGATGCTTATTCCGATTTTGCCAAAAATGAAATCTGAACTTCATTTATCACAATTTCAAGTCAGTCTCGTGATCACAGTATTTTCCTTGATTGCAGCATTTGCGATTCCGATTGTCGGTTATCTCGCAGACCGATTCTCAAGGAAAGTCATCATTATTCCCTGCTTAATTTTGTATGGTGCCGGCGGTTTGTTAGCCGGGTTTGCGGCAGGTTTTTTTGACAATGCATACCCTTGGGTCATGGCAGGACGAGCGTTACAGGGAATCGGGGCAGCCGGAACCGGCCCAATTGCCATGGCACTGACGGGAGATCTGTTTAAAGGCGCCCAGGAGAGCAAGGTGCTCGGCCTTGTTGAAGCTTCAAACGGCATGGGGAAAGTGCTATCGCCGATCATTGGCTCGCTGATCGCCCTGCTTGTCTGGTATGGCGCGTTTTTTGCCTTTCCTGTGTTTTGTATCATTTCGATCGTACTGACTTGGATTTTTATTAAAGAAAAGAAAAAGGAAAAAGAACCGCCACCAATCGGAAAATATGCAAAAGGGCTGTTAAGTGTCTTTAAACATGAAGGCAGATGGCTGTTTACCGCTTATTTAGCCGGTGCGACCTGTTTGTTTACTTTATTCGGCATCCTGTTTTATCTCTCAGATGTTCTTGAAAAAACATACGACACCGACGGCGTGAAAAAAGGCTTGATTTTAGCGATTCCGCTTTTGGTTATGTGTGTGACGTCCTATACAACAGGAAGCAAAATCGGGCAAAAGCAATCGTTAATGAAAAAGCTGATCGTACTTGGATTGGCGTTCATGACCGTATCCTACGCGGCACTGTCATTCATTGAAAATCTTGTCCTTTTTATCAGTGTTCTTGTACTGAGCAGTATAGGCTCAGGTCTTGTCCTTCCTTGTGTGAACAGTTTTATTACCGGGGCTGTCGGCAAAGAAAGACGGGGATTTGTGACCTCGCTGTACGGCTCTGTACGTTTCTTAGGGGTAGCGATCGGTCCTCCGATTTTCGGCCGCCTGATGCAATGGTCCAGACCCGGCATGTTTTTAAGTATCGCGGGATTGACTCTCGTTGTCGGGATTCTTGTGATGATGCTCATCCATGTGAAGCAAAACAATGAAGAAACAAAAGAAAAAGAAGACCCTAAAATGGCTGGCAATCGACTCCAGCCCGCTGAGGAAAGGTAGCACCCAGTGTGAAAATTGTACGGATTGAAACCTTTCCGCTATTTGGGGTAGCGTCAGGAAAATGCGGATTTACAACGTTAAGGAAACCAAAATATAAAAAGTCTAATTTCTCGGTGTTATAAGTGAAAAATTAGGCTTTAGTTACTTCATTAAAGCGCCTGATTGTTGAAGACTAAAGTTTATATTCACCAAGAAAATTGATGTGCTCTTATCCTAACAAATTTTATTTAGGACTTACATGTATGCCTTCACTCTCTCGCCAATCTGCGTAAAGTATACGCTTTACATTATCATATCCATTGGTAGTTAATTGGTTATCTAACCACTGTTGATCAAATCTGAGTTCATGTAAATTATCCCATAAAATTTCCCCATCTATAATTAACGATGTTGGGAGGTCTACTGGACTTTCTGGAAGATTGAGATCTGGTTTTTGATACTTGGATTTTAATAATAAACTTATTTGCCCATTAGCTTCCAATATACCGTATTTGACTTCGCGAACTGAAAAGACATTATTTTGACGGAGTATACTCAATACTTGATTTACATCCAATTTGTTCTTTGCAAGTAACTTTCTGTCCATAACACCATCTCGAATGATGATGTTAGGATTGCCTAATAAGAGAGAACGTGTCGATTTATTTTTTAGAGTCATAAACTCTATTCCCACATAAGAAACGTCCACAATCCGATGGCATATAAAAAATGAAAAATCCCTACCTTATCTTCATAAATGTTATTTCCTAAAAAATCTCCAAGTACTAACACAAAAACTAAGTGAAACGGGGTTTAACTGATAGATGGATGTTCTGCCTGTTATGATAATGATAAAAAATAAAGTTGCAAAACCTACTATGACTTTGATTGTCAGTAAACCCAAAAAAACTTCACCCAAAATTTATTCCTCCATTTTATATTTCACTCGATTTCAAAAATCCTCATGTTTTAAAATATTTATATTACAACATGTAAGCTAATTAAAATCAGAAAGATAAATAATACCGGTTTTTTCAACTTATAATAATGGAGAAAGCACGCGAGCACCTTGTTCAACAATGCGCTCGGTCAGGGATCGTTGCACCAAGTCTTCAATTCTTAATGGTACAGAATCAGTAAGATCCCTCTCGAACTGCTCTGTGAGTTCCCTTGCCACATCAGCACTGTACACGACTTGACACACCTCATAATTCAGGCGAAAACTTCTCATATCATAGTTTGCTGAGCCTACGGCAGCAATCTCCTCATCGATGGTCAACACCTTCGCATGTATCATTCCTTTGTCGTACTGGTAGATTTGAACTCCAGCTTCTATAAGTTCTCCGTAATAAGTACGGCTTGCAAGACCCACGATTTTTTGATTATTGTGGCGAGGAACCAGCAATCTTACACGGACACCACGAGTTACTGCTGTCTTTAATGCCATGATAATATCCGTTTCTGGTACAAAATAGGGTGTTGTTAAATCAATAGTCTTGGTCGCCTGTGTTATACATATAAAGTAAGCTTGCCGAATGACTGGGGTAGGAATTCCAGGGTTTCCTTCCAACGTATGGATATACGCTTTATGCAATGTCCTAGTTTTTCCGGATATGTCCATTTCTTTATCATCAAGGGTGCTCAACTCTGATCCCAATTCGGCTGACCATTTGGAATGATCTGCTCTGCCGATTGAATTGATTTTCGTTACCTCTGATTTTGTTTTCAAATTTGTTTTTGATTTTATCCTTTCCGGCACAGCGATTTCCCAATGAACATCAAAAACAGTCTGCAAGTCGCCTGTTGCTTCCCCTATAATTTGCAAATGAGTGTCCCTCCAAAATCCTACGTCTGGCTTTAATCCTGTATATTCATACCCAACGTTCATACCGCCAGTAAAGGATTCCTTTCTGTCAATCGTCACAATCTTACAATGATCCCGATAATTCCAATTGGACAAAATCCAGGGAAATCGCAGAGGAAATATTGTCCTGCATTCTATCCCTGCTTCAACCATCTGCCGGATTTTTTCACGCGGGAATTTATAACTCCCCAAGCTATCTCTCATAAAACGAACCTGCACTCCATTTAATGCTTTTTCGATTAGCAGTTCTGTGATTCGATTACCAATTTGGTCGTTCCGATAGATGAAATATTCCAGATCAATGGTTTCTTGGGCTTTTTGCAGGGATACAAGGAGTTGATCATATTTTGCTATCCCATTGTTAAACACTTGGACTTGGCCCATTCGAAGCCCATTCACAGTGAAATGCCGTAAAGCATTGGCAATTACCGATGCTGAAGCACCGAATGTCTCAGGTAATTTGTTAGATTCATTTTTAGAACAGGTCAATCTTTTTCGATGAATAAACTTAGGATTTGATATGCTAAGATATAGCCAGAAACCAATGACAGGTAAAAAAAGGACGATTATTATCCAATTCAAAGCCTTGGCAGGCCGACGAACTTCCCAAATTGCTATGAATAAGATAAAGAACGTATTTAACAGGTATAGATAAAAAATCCACTCCAACTGGAATCCCTCCTTCTGTTACTCTTAACATGTACAAACTATGTAACCAGTATACGTATGGAATATGAAGGGATTGTCTGTTATATATTATGGACTACCTTTATAAGAACTTGTATAAGATATTAAGAACGAAAAAAAGAGAATTAAGGTTGGGAAAGTTCTGACATCAAGAAAGGCGTAATGATCTGGGCACTGTCCTAACTAGAGACTTAGTGATTTTGAAAATTACCATCTGGTAAATTCCTAAATATAGGTATAATTTTTTATAAATTTGGAAAATGAAAGTGGTAAATGCAATAAGAAGTAAATAAGAGAAAACATTAATTTATATTGGGAGGAAATCGTCTTAAAATTAGTCGTTAACATCTTTTTTGTTAATGGTTAATGAATGATCGGTATCTCTAACAGCAGCATAAAAAAAATCTTTGATTTGAAGATATCCCTTTGCCTTTAGTTCTTCCTTTAACCACTTTTCATTTTTGTTGATAAATTTTAATTTACGCTTTTGCACTTTCCCTTCAATGACAACGGCTATGGGTAATCCGCGGTATTCCACTTTCATATGTAAATCTTTTGGAGTAATAGGAACTAATTCTTTTCTTGGAAAAATGCTAATTTCACCTGTTGCTTCCAAAATCGCATATTCATTATCGTGAATATCCGGATATCCTGTTGTTCTTAAATTAGACAACAGCTCAGGTAAAGGATATCTACTTTCCTTTAACTTTCGATTAAGATAAAAAAAGAATCGCTCCAAAATCATGAGGGGTAAGTTGGGCTAGAGCTGATTTCCCTAAAATATTTACTGCTACAATAAACACAATATAGATAAAAATAACTTTAACTAAAAAAATAGACACTTCTAACACCTCGTAAAAAAAATTCACCTTAGTCCGAAATTGGACTAAGGTTTTTAAACTTATTTCAATTAAAAATGGTATCTTTTTTTCGTCATGTATGAATCTAAGCTAAATCCTTATCCTTTTAAAATAGGGGTCACTTTATCAATGGCTTCTTGTAATTTTTCACTGTTTAACCTATACATTTGTTTGGCGTCTTTTGATTCCGTTCCAAGAGCAAATAGTTCTAAGTCTGCTTGACATTTTTTCAAGGTTGAAAGAATTAAGGGTCTTTCTTGTGGGGGTGCGACTTGTAATTTATCGTCAAACAGATCAATCGTTAACTCTCCGTAAGAATTAACCTGTCCCAGAAATACATTTTCAATCGTTACCCCTAGTTTTTCTAATTCAGTTTGTAGCCAAGCCCGACTTCGTCCAATCGTGGCTAGTGGTTCATCCATTATTGTACCATCCATAATAATGGTCTGAGGCTCCTTGATTGAAGCAACCTTCAAGTTTATATCCTTTGCTGTTAAAGGTTGATTTTCTTTCTTTAGCATCACAGATAAATCACCTGTTGCCTCTAAAACAGCAAATTCTACATCAGAGACTTGAAAGACATCCTTCTTGCGAAGGAGATCTAACAGTTCATCTGTCGTATATCTTTCCTTTTTTAAATTATCTTCCATAATCTTCCCATCTTTGATAAATACAGTTGCTTTTCCTTCTATAAAATTGCGAAAACGTTTACTTTTTAATGAAATTAAACCAGCGAAAAAGGGAATAGCCGCAAAAATGACAATTCCAATAATTCCGTGAAAAATGTTCCGTTCAAGTCCTATAGTTACTTCTGCACCAATATTCCCAATAGAAATACCGGTGACATATTCAAAGAAAGTTAGTTCGGAAATTTGCTTTTTCCCTAACCATTTTGTAACGAAAAATAAAAGAGCAACAAATAATGCTGAGCGTACAGCTATATCTAACCATTCAGGCACTGCTTACACCTCCTGTAAATATAGTTTTTCTAGAAACCTTTGTACTGAAGTTCCTCTCCTTCTAGTTCTCCTACTCTTTTTTTTAAATCTTTTGTTACTTCGTGTACTACCATCATAGCCTCATGCAAAGTTCGCTTCGATTCATCATCAAGAGTCCGTAATGCTAAACTTGAGAGACTTGCTTCTACCCCTTTTAGACTGGCAAAACACTGTTTAACATCTGATCCTACTGTCATCCTAATTCTCCTTATCCTTTTGGCTTAAAAATTAAAGCTCCTATCATGCCGAAAACAATGGAAGCTGTAATACCAGAACTAGTTACTTCAAACATTCCTGTCAGTACACCAACTAACCCATGTTTTTCTGCTTCCTGCACCGCACCATGAACAAGTGAATTCCCAAAATTTGTAATCGGAACGGTAGCCCCTGCCCCAGCAAAATCAATCAAAGGCTCGTATAGTCCAAATCCATCTAAAAGCGCCCCAATCACTACAAGAGCACTTAAGGTATGACCTGGTGTCAATTTAAATACATCAAACATAATTTGCCCAATGATACAAATTAAACCGCCTACGACAAAAGCCCAAAAATAGATCATGTTAATTGTTCACCTCCGTATTCAATTGACACTGCATGGGCGATACAAGGAATTGTTTCATTTTGCTGAAAGGACAACGGTGAAAGCAAAGCACCTGTAGCCACAACTAACATGCGTTTAAATTCACCATTTTTCATGCGGTTTAATAAATGCCCATAAACTACCGTTGCTGAACAGCCAGCACCGCTTGCCCCTGCAAGAACAGGTTGTCCTTCCCGATAAATCATAAGGCCACAATCTTGGTATTGTTCTTCACTAATAGGAGTTCCATGCTTTTTAAATAGATCCATGGACACTTCCTGTCCGATTTGGCCAAGGTCACCGGTTACAATTAAATCGTAATAAGATGGCTCAACATTTCGTTCCTTTAAATGGGCTTCAATGGTATCAACCGCAGCTGGCGCCATAGCTCCTCCCATGTTAAATGGATCTGTCAATCCCATATCGATTACACGACCAATTGTGGCAGATGTGACATGAGGTCCTTCCCCAGAATCACTTAATAGGGCTGCACCTGCACCAGTAACCGTCCATTGTGCCGTAGGTGGCTTTTGTCCACCATACTCAGTTGGATACCGAAATTGTTTTTCAACAGCTGTATCATGACTGGAAGCTCCTGTTAACAAATATTTCGCTCCTTTTGTATTTACAATATAAGCACCTAGAGCCAGTCCTTCCATCGAGGTAGAGCAAGCACCGAATAAGCCAAAATAAGGCGCTCCAATCGTTCTGCTAGCGAAACTTGTTGGGGTGATTTGATTGATTAAGTCCCCAGCTAGGATAAATTGAACTTGATCCTTTTGTATGCCCCCTTTTTCCATGGCTTTTTGGCAAGCCTCTTCAAAAAGGATTTTATGTGCTTTCTCATAGGAATCCTGCCCAAGCCATAAATCAGCATGAAGAGTATCGAAATCATCTGGGATAGCACCATTGGCTTCAAATGGTCCACCAACGGTTCCAGTGGAGATAATGACAGGCTTTTGTTCGAAGATCCATGTACGATGACCTGCTAGCATTATAAACCACCCCACTGGATTAAAGTGGTTTTAATTAAGGCAATGACAAAAGCAGAAAAAACACCAAATAAAATAACCGCCCCCGCTAATTTAAATATGTTGCCACCTACGCCCAGTACAAATCCTTCGCTTCGATGCTCAATGGCAGGCGATATAACCGCATTGCCAAAACCTGTTACAGGTACAGCTGTTCCAGCCCCACCAAATTGGGCCATTCGATCATATACGCCAAAACCAGTAAGAAGCATTGTAATAAAAATTAACGTACCCACCGTCGGATTTCCGGCCGTTTGCTCAGTAAAATCGAAATAATAAATGTAAAAGTCTGAAATAAGCTGACCAATCAAACAAATAAGTCCACCGATTAAAAAGGCCTTAATACAATTTTTAACAACCGGTCTTTTGATCTCTCGTTGTTTTTGCAATTTTTGATATTCCTGTTGCACAGGAGTAAGTTGTTTCTTTTGATTGTTAGACATAACTCGATCCTTCCTCTTTAGGTTTGTTCCTTCATAAGACTTTTCAGTTTGTGCCCGATTTTTTGAATAAACCCTTGCTGAAGCGTTTTGTTAGGCGCTTCAAAAATCAGCCTGTTGATATCAATATCCGAGGAAATGATGTCGTCAACAATTTGAAACCTGACATCGCCGCTGCTGGAACAGATCCCTCCCGTTCCGCTTTCTCTGGCTTCTGTAATCACTTTTTCCGCGCCCGCTTCCATATCCTCAACGATATATTCAAGCCATTCCTCAGAGCTTTGCCGGCTTGCTAATTCCGCATCCTTGCTGCCCACCTCACTGAGCACAAGAAATTCATCAGAAAAATCGGCAATGAAAGCCGCTTTCTCTTTATTTGTCATCGGGAGCGTACCGTTTGAGATCTCAATATATTCACAGCCGAAATAGGTGCAATACCGATGAAATTCATTCACTTTTTTCTGGCTTACGTACTTTTCGAACAGTGTGCCGCCAAAGAAAAATGTAATGTCATGTTCTTTCAGTGTGCTGATTTTTTCTTCAAGATCTTTCGTAAGTAATGATGTGCCCCAGCCGAATTTTACAAAATCAATATAGTCGGACGCTCCGGCTATGACATCTTTGAAAAATTGCAAGGGATAGCCGTTATCAATTAAAATGGACTGCCCGGTTTCTCTCGGCTTGTTTGTTCTCACTGGCAATTCTAGTGAAAAATCATTCATATTATGACCCTCTCTATCGTTGGAACTTCTCCATCTTGTTTCACTTTCATCACAAAATCGCCCGTCAGTTCTTTTGTACAGTAAACGATGTCTTCCGAATCAAATAATGGCTGGCGGCTGTCAAAAAACTTCTCCGCAACAGAAGAGCGTTTTATTCTTTGAATCGCCTCCGCAGCCGTTACCGCATTTGTCCCTTCAATGATGCCTTTGATATACTCCGCACATGCCATATCGTCATCACCGGATGGATGGGAAGCCACAATGTTTATGACACAATCGTTTGCGGCGAGCTTTTTCACATGCTGTGCCGTTGTTTTGGCATTGGAAAATCCAGTTACGAACAGATGCTTTGCGTTCAGCGCCCCCAATGCTGCTGTGACGCCGTTTGTTGTTTTCTGGATCAGGCTTTTATCCGTCATATTCTGCCCAGCCATACGTTTTGGAGAATTATCTAAATCAAATCCGCTGATACCGACCCCCTTTTCCTCTCCCGTCAAAACATAATCCGGATAGGTGTCTTTCAGCGCAAAGGCTTCATCAGCTGTCCGGACCAACAAAATCTCTTTCGCCCCGCCAATAAACGCATAATGGGCGACCGTAAAGGCTCTGATGACATCAATGACGATGTTAATATCAGCCGGTGCAAGCGAATGATGATGCCCCTGATAAATGGCAATCGGCATACTACCTCTCCTTGGGCATAAAACCATTTTGCTAAAAAGCATATTCAGCCGGGCTCTTAATGGTTCCGCACCTCATTTTAGGCGGGCGCGGCACGTAAAAACCCTGAACCTTTATGCAAAAAATGAATAGTCTGCCTATAACTCGATCAATAGATAAAAAGCAGATACAAACGGGGGAAAACATTGAACGAAACCATCACATATGACACATGGAACGACATGCTGTCCAAACAGGTAACGGATCAATTGATCGATGAGCTCGATGTGTTGAAATGGGCTTACCGAACGTACGGAGAAAAGATTGTGTACGCCTGCAGCTTTGGCGCAGAAGGAATGGTGCTTCTCGACTTAATATCAAAAATCAACAAAAACGCACACATCATCTTTTTGGATACCGGGCTTCATTTTCAGGAAACATATGAGCTGATCGAGACCGTCAAAGAACGAAATCCGGGATTTGCAATCCAAATGCTCGAACCCGAGCTGAGCTTAACAGAACAGGGGACGAAGTACGGCGGAGAGCTGTGGAAGCATAACCCGAACTCTGCTGCCAATTGCGGAAAATCGAACCGCTCAAAAAGCACCTGTCCGGCATGACAGCTTGGATTTCAGGACTGCGCCGGGATCAGTCACCAACGAGAAAGCATATTCAATACGTAAACCTGGACCAGAAGTTTGAGCTCATCAAAATTTGCCCGCTCATCCACTGGACATGGGATGACGTTTGGACGTACATCCGCCTGCACAATTTGCCTTATAACAAACTGCACGATCAACATTACCCGAGCATAGGCTGTGAAATGTGTACATTGCCTTCCCCGGACCCGAACGATGAGAGGGCTGGAAGATGGGCCGGACGGGAGAAAACAGAATGCGGCCTGCATCAGGAATAGCGGATGGCAGGTTCTTGATGTGAGAGTCGAAATGATGTTGAGGCGCTGATGTCAAACTTTCATTAACTGCAGCAAAGAAAACAAGGAAACGTATAATTGGAGGTTGAACACGTTGAATGGAAACGAACCCCATGGAGGGGTATTAATCAACCGCTGTGATCCCGCATGCCATTTTGAGGGGTGCGCGTGCCAAGCAGAGCTGGATCAGCTTGCACTGAGTGATCTGGAGCTTATCGCGATCGGCGGATACAGCCCGTTAACAGGTTTTTTGGGAGAAAAAGATTATCATTCCGTTGTGAAAGAGATGAGGCTGGCAAACGGCTTGCCGTGGAGCCTGCCGATTACACTGCCTGTCGGAGAAAAAACAGCAAAACAGCTGTCTGCCGGAGATCACGTCAAGCTTGTGTAAGACGGTGTTACCTACGGCATGATCACAGTCACCGATATATACCAGCCTGATAAAACACAAGAAGCACTGTCTGTTTTTAAAACAAACGATCCTGCCCACCCAGGCGTAAAAAAATTGCTGGCGCGCCCGGATTACTATATCGGAGGGCCTATCACGGTCAGCCGCCTGCCTGACAAATCTTTCGAACAGTTTTATGCAACGCCCGCTGAAACAAGAGCCGCCTTTAAAAAACTCGGCTGGAAGACGATTGTCGGCTTTCAAACCAGGAACCCTGTTCACAGAGCGCATGAATACATTCAAAAAACAGCGTTAGAAACGGTCGACGGTCTGCTGCTTCACCCGCTTGTCGGAGAAACAAAGTCAGACGATATCCCCAGCGATATCAGAATGGAGAGCTACCAGGCTTTGCTTAATCACTATTATCCAAAGGATCGTGTCATGTTATCGGTTTTCCCTGCCGCCATGCGTTATGCAGGTCCGCGGGAAGCGATTTTCCATGCGCTCGTCCGAAAAAATTACGGCTGCACCCATTTTATTGTAGGCCGTGATCACGCGGGTGTCGGCAGCTACTATGGAACATACGACGCCCAAAATATTTTTCAATCATTCACAGAGGAAGAGCTGGGCATCAAGCCGCTGTTTTTTGAGCACAGCTTTTATTGCCGAAAATGCGGAAACATGGGCACCTCCAAAACATGTCCGCACAGCTCAAGAGACCACATCCACTTATCAGGCACAAAAGTGAGAGAGCTTCTCCGCCAAGGCAAAAAGCCGCCTAAAGAATTCAGCCGGCCTGGGGTCGCAGCCGTGCTGATCAAGGGACTTCACCAACAGCCTGTTGCCATCAAGCAAAACAGCGGGGAATTGCAATGACACACAATCCGAACATCATTTGGCATCCCGCTGCCATCTCAAAGTCTGACAGACAGTCCTTAAACGGACACAAAAGCTGCGTCCTCTGGTTTACAGGTTTGTCCGGCTCTGGAAAATCGGTGCTGGCCAATGCAGTCGATGAAAAGCTTTACCGCAAGGGCATTCAGAGCTACGTGCTTGACGGTGATAGTATCCGCCACGGCTTAAACAAAGATCTTGGATTTCAGACTGGTGACAGGATTGAAAACATCCGCCGGATCGGAGAAGTGGCGAAGCTGTTTGTCGACAGCGGGCAAATGATTTTAACGGCTTTTATTTCTCCATTCAGAGAGGATCGGGACATGGTTAGAGCGCTCTTTCCTAAAGGTGAGTTCTTCGAAATTTATGTGAAGTGCCCGCTGCATGTTTGTGAACAGCGCGATCCAAAAGAGCTTTATAAAAAAGCGCGAAACGGAAAGATCAAACATTTCACCGGGATCGATTCTCCGTATGAAGCGCCGCTTTCACCCGATTTCATCATTGAGTCAGACCAGACCTCTATTTCCGATGGAGCTGATCTCATCATTAACGCACTGCAAAACAGAGGAATTATATAAAAAACCCGATCAATGTCGGGTTTTTTCTTATGAGTTGGAGAACTGCGCAATCAAACTGTTAATCTTCTCTTTTTCCTCATAAAATGCTCCGTGCCCGCTGTTTGCAAACGGAACCAATTCCGACTGTTTGATGCCGCGCTTCAATACTTTCGCAAAATCAAACGGCGCAATTCTATCCTTTCTCCCGTGCAGGATCAGCGTCGGCTCCTTGATTGCAGCAAGTTCCTTTCTGAGATCTTCATCTCTTAATGCGATGCCCGAGTGGATCGTCCCGTAGGAGGAGGCCTCCAGCATCAAATTGAGAAACCACTGTCTAAGCTCTGGAGACACTTTTTTCTCAAAAAACTGTTTTCCTAAATCAGCAAGCGTTTTTGGCCGATCACTTTTGAATAGTTCAATCATGTCGTCAATATCCTGCTTCCTCATCCCGTACGGATATCCCGGGCGTTTTGTAAACGCGGGGGCCGCCGCAGACAGTAAAATCAGCTTATCAACATCGGCTCCTTCATGCCTTGCCATATAACGGATTGCAATGGCGCAGCCCATTGAAAAACCGGCAAGAATCGCATTCTCAAGCTGCAGCGTATAAATGACTGCTTTCACATCATCGGCCATCGTGTCATAATCGTAGCCTTCCCAAGGGCGGTCAGATTGCCCATATCCCCGCAAATCAACGCCGATAAAACGAAATCCCCTTTTCGGAAGCTCATTCATTTGATATTCAAACATCTTATGATTCAACGGCCACCCGTGCAAAAAGATGATCGGCCTTCCATGTCCGATATCCTCTACAAACAGTGTCACATGCTCCTCGGTTTTGACGTAATGCCCCATTCCGCATTCCTCCTGTTCCCTTTGGCTTTTTCGCCCTGTAAACGCCTTGACGTATAGGAAGCTTTCCATTTATGCTTACAAAACAAGCGGGCTGCTGTACCAAGAAAAGGCTCTTCACGATTTACTATATGTATCAATTTCCTTAACGATCTATTAAATTGAACCCGGAAGCCTCTGTTTTTCGGACAGCAAAGGATGTCATCACATGAATAAAATCGCAATTCAAAAACCGAACATACCGGAAAACCTGCAAACCGCAGATTTTCATGATGCCGTGACGCAGGATGATGTAATCAGCATGCATTTGTTTGAAGATTGTACCATCTGCGGAGAAGATATCGAAAGACTCTGTGTTGAAAAAACGGTATTCAGAAATGTCGTCTTTATCGATGTGTCTTTTCGGCATATTGAACTGACCGATGTGATCTTTGAAAAATGTGATTTATCAAACGCCGATTTCAGCGGGGCTGTCATTCACAGAACTTCAGTTAAGCAGTCAAAAATGGTTGGAATGAATGTGGCGGAAGCAACGCTGCGAAATGTTTCATTCGAGGAATGCCACGGACATTTCAGCTCATTTTCGTACTCAAATATGAAACAAGTTCGATTTGATCACTGTGCTCTTATGCAAAGTGAATGCAGCAATACGGTGCTCCAGCAGACACACTTTGACGGATGCGAATTAGAAGGCGCCAGCTTTACCGGCACGTCCCTTCAAAACATGGACATCAGCACGTGCCGTTTTGAACAGCTTCATGTCTCCCTCGACAAATTGAAAGGCTGCAAAATCGCACCAGAGCACGCGATTGCCTTCGCCAGGGCACTGGGAGCTGTCATCGTATAACCAAAGCTTAGGACATCATCAGGCAGCGTGCTGTTTCAGCTGCCGCTTTAATGCCAGTTTCCAAATCTCCAAGAGATGCATAGGAATATGACAGCCTGATGCTGTTTCGGTCTTCACCGTCATAAATGTAGCCGGGATTCACAAGCACCTGCCGTTTCAGCAATCCATAAAAGAAACGGCTGACAGGCAGGTTTTTGTGAAATGTCACCCAAATATAAAAGCCGCCTGCGGGAATCCGCCACGTGGCAATGTCCCCGGCATACCGCTCAAGAAAATGAACGGCGGCGTCTCTCCTTTCTTTAAGCTTCCTGCGTACCCAAGTCAGATGCTCTTCATAATACCCCTGTGACAGCCACTCGGCAGCCGCCCACTGGGACAGGCCGCTTGATCCGTAGTCTGTCTGCATTTTAATGTCCGCCAGCCTTTCAATAACCGGCTCCGGACCGGCAAGCCAGCCGATTCGCAGACCGGGGCTAACCGTTTTTGAAAACGTGCCCAGATACAGAATATTGCCCTCATGATCCATTGCTTTCAACGGCTGCGGAGGTTTTTCTTCAAACCATAAATCACCGTACGCATCATCCTCAATGATGGGCAGCTGCTCTTTTTTTGACAGGCTGATGATCTCTTTCCTTCGCTGCTCTGACATGACTGTGCCTGTCGGATTATGAAACGACGGAATCGTGTAAAGCAGCTGTCCTCCATATTGTTTTCGATTAGAAGAAACAAGCCCCGCTTTGACCCCTTCATCATCCATCGGCAAGCCGCGAAGCCGCATCCCAGCTGATTGAAATACATGCAAGGATTGAAGGTAGGACGGCTTCTCCGTCAAAATGACAGAATCTCGTTTTAAAAGTCCAATTGAGATGAGCTGAAGTGCCTGAAGTGCACCGGACACAATTAAAATTGCAGACGGTGACACATGGATCTTCTTTCCTTTTAAATGGTCGGCCACTGCCTCCCGCAGCTGACGGTTTCCTTTCGGCTGCTCATATCCTAAAGACAGGGCGCCCGGATTGATTTGCTGAAACATCCGTCCAATTGTGTCAGCAGGCACAAGATCCGGTGATAGTTCTCCAGTTCCTAATCTGATGATATCCGCTCTTGGTTCGTTCTGATTAATAGCTTGAATGATGGAAGAATTGGCGCGATGAATGCCCGAACGGACGTAATCGCTCCAATCAAGCGGTGGCTCAGCCGCCAGCACGCTCCAAGTACTGTTTACAACCTTCGTACCGCCGCCTCTTCTTCCCTCTAACAAGCCTTGAGACGTGAGTTCATCTATAGCTGCTGTGACTGTGCTGCGGTTGACTTGAAACATGTCGGCCAGCGTTCTCTGTGAGGGGATTTTCGTCCCTACAGCCCACTCTCCGTGAAGAATCTTGTCTTTCATATATTGTTCGATCTGCCGATGCAGCGGAATATCCGACTTTCGGCTTGGCTGCCATTGCGACAAGGTCATGCCCCCCTTTTTTACACATTATACATTTGGCTGGTTTCTAACCCAACCAAATGGCTGGAGACTTTAGTGACAATCTCTCTTATGATTGAAAAAAAATGTGAAAGGAGCTTTTTCAGCATGAATGCAATCATTCACGGAATTGTGCTCGCGTTTGGCTTAATTTTGCCGCTGGGAGTGCAGAATGTGTTTATTTTTCAGCAAGGCGCGTGGCAAAAGCATATTTGGCGGGCTCTCCCAGCTGTCATCAGTGCTTCAGTCTGCGATACCCTGTTAATCGTATTAGCCGTTGCGGGCGTATCTGTCATTGTGCAGGAGCTGCCTGTGTTTGAGACAGTCATGATGGCCGGCGGATTTTTATTTTTGCTTTATATGGGCTGGGTGACTTGGAACAGTCGTCCGAACACAAGCCAAAACGAGAAACATACGTTCACACCAAAAAAGCAAGCTGCGTTTGCGGCCGCTGTTTCTCTTTTAAACCCGCATGCCATTCTGGACACGATCGGCGTCATCGGCACGAGCTCTCTTCAATATTCGGGGCTTGAGAAATGGCTCTTTATGGCCGCCTGCATCGCTGTGTCTTGGATTTGGTTCATCAGCCTTGCAATAGCGGGTCGGTTGTTTCAGACGATAGATACGAGCGGCAGGCTTATGCTGATCGTAAACAAATGCTCTGCAGCGGTAATGTGGGCAGCGGCAGGATATTTTGGGGTGTCACTCTTTTGCAATTGAAAGAGAAACAGATGAAAAAAACGAATTTCTTAGAAAAGGGGGCATGCTGATGACTGATGCAAAACAGTTTTATGACTATCATTCTTGGGCAAACAAGAAAATATTTACCCATATCGAAAACCTGCCGGAGGAAACTGCCTATCAAGAAGTAAAGAGCGTATTTCCTTCTGTCAGCGACGTGCTGCTTCATATGTGCAGGGCTGACTACATTTGGCTGAATGTTCTTTCGGGAGTGGCCTACCAAGAGATTATAGACAGCGCAGGCAAATTAGAGTCCGCGCAAGGTAATATGGCAGCGATTAAACAGCACGCTGCCGAGCTGGAGTCACAGTATCATGATTTCTTCAGCCGCCAGACGGACTTAGAACAGACCTTCACAATGCAGCATCCGAAACTAGGTACACTGGAATCAACCTATGCAGACACCATCCTGCATGTGGTCAATCACGGGACTTACCATAGAGGGAACGTAACCGCCATGCTGAGACAGCTGGGCCATTCAGGCGTACCTACTGATTATATGTACTATTTATATGAGTTATATGAGAAAAGAGAAAGCAAGGGCTAAAATGTCCTTGCTTTTTTTTGCGGAAAGCCTCAAATGCAACATATTAGCTTTTACATACCTGTATAAGCGCGCTTCACATCTAGCTGTACCGGCCTGCCGCTTCGAAAGGAATTAGTTGCTGCGATGCCCACTTCTAAATTGATCGTCGCATCAATATCAGTCACAATCGGTGTTTTTCCATTCCGGACACACTCGGCGAAATGCTGAAGCTCTAAGCAGTAGGCTTCATGAAAACGAGTTTGAAAGTCTGGAATGATATCAAAACTGCTCCCTTTAGCCGATAGGATGGTCACATGTTGATGTCTCAATGTCCCTATGAAAATACTGCCCTCTGTCCCGATCACCTCCGCCCGGATGTCATGTCCGTATGGAGAGGTTCTGCTTGCCTCGACGTCCCCCGCTGCGCCGGAGTCAAATTCAATATACGTCAGCGCCTGATCCACATCGCCATACTGCTCCATAAACGGATTGTTCAGAATCCTGCCGTGTCCTGAAACAGAAGTGATTTCCGCCCCTAGCAAATAACGGGCAATATCATAGTCATGGATGGAACAGTCGATGAAAATTCCACCGCTGTGTTTGATAAATTCTGCGGGAGGCGCGCCTTGGTCGCGCGTAAAGCCTTTATAATAGATAGGTTTGCCGATTTCTCCAGCGTCGATCCGCCGTTTGGCATCTGCGTATGCGGGATCGAATCGTCTCATAAAGCCGACTTGGCAGATGACACCTGTCTCTTTCACTTTTTCAGAAACTGCTCTTGATTCCTCAAGGCTTAATGTCAGCGGTTTTTCAACGAAGATCTGTTTGCCGTTCTCGGCTGCTTTGATGATCATATCACCATGTGTGCTTGTCGGCGTTACGATAATGACAGCATCAATGCCGGGATCTTCTAACACTTCATAAGGGTCCTCTGACCATTTTTCGATACCGAATTCTCTGGCAACCTGCTCTGCTCTCCCTTTTAACGGATCACCGACACTAACCAGCTTTGCCCCCGGCACACTGGTGACGAAATTTTTCGCATGATAATAACCGAGCCTTCCTAATCCCAATACTGCACATCTTACTTGATGTTCCACGTCCCATCCTCTCCTTTATCTCATTTCAGGCTCGCTTCGAGAAAGCGCTTTCTCTTAACAGCTAAAAAAACAGCGGTTCTATCCGCTTTACCATTTTTGCGCAAGCGCTTTCTCAAAAGATGGTTTCATTTTACACTGCCTTTGGTTTACACGCAATATGTTTTTTGGCTTCAACTGTCATAATGAAAAAACCCGCTCATTAGCGGGCTCATGTGTTGAGCGGTGATGTAGAATGTCTGACTACAAGCTCAGGCGGAAGCACTATTTTTTGTTTCGCCTTTCGTTTTCCCTCTATTGCTTCTGCCAGCAGTTCGATGACGCTCCGCCCCATCTCTTTTATCGGCTGGGCTACGGTTGTCAGGGGCGGAGCCGCCATTTCTGCGAGTATCGTATTATCAAAACCAATGATAGAAAGATCATCCGGCACTTTTATGCCTCTTATTCTCGCAGCTTGTATGGCGGCACAAGCCAATACGTCGTTGAAGGCAAAAATAGCAGTCGGAGCGTTCCTGTCGAGCAATTTTCCCGCTTCTTCCTTGCCGCTTTCCAAGTAAAACCGCGTTTGGATGATAAGTGATTCATCAATGGGCACGCCCGCTTCCTCCATCGCCTGACGGAAGCCTTTGATTCTATTTTTTTCGCCTGTCGTTGACCCGTCTCCGATAATGCAGGCGATGTTCGTGTGGCCGAGTGACAGAAGATGCTTGGCAGCCACATATCCGCCACGAACGTCATCTATCACAACAATATCCATCGGAAGAAGCGGCTTATCCTGAGAAATCATGGCAATCGTAATGTGTTCACTGGCGATTTCCTCCAAAGCAGACATACTGTCATGGCTTTCAATCCCTGTTGCAAAAATAATGCCATCCACCTTTTTCTGCTTCAAAACAGAAAAATACTTTGTTTCTTTTTTCGGATCGTAATCGGTGCTGCAAATCAAGATTTGAAAACCGAGCTCATCCGCTCTTTCCTCAATGCTTTTGGCCAGTTCGCCGTAAAACGGATTTGAAATATCAGGCGCCACGAGAGCAATCATATTCGTTCGTTTTCCCGTTAAAGCCGCGGCGTGAACATTGGGCGTGTATGCCATTTCATTCATGACATTCATGACCTTCTGCCGTGTTTTATCGCTGATTCTCCCCGTATTGTTTATCACACGGGACACAGTTGTGATCGAGACACCCGCCGCCTTTGCCACATCGTAAATTGTTGTTTTCATGTTCATCCCTCGTCTGGTTATTGAACTTTCCGGCTGACAATTTTCCGGTATTCAATTGGTGAAATGCCTTCTATCTGCTTAAAGAGTTTTGAAAAGTATGTCGGATCTTCCATTCCGACCGTTTCCGCAATAACGCCCATTTTATCATTTGTAGAGGATAAAAGACGCTTCGCTTCCGTCATTCTCACCCGGTTCGTGTATTGTGCCGGAGTTACGCCGAGCACCTGCTGCATGCAGCGGCTCACATAATCCTGATGATAGTGAAGGGCGAGCGACAGATCCTTGATTGTCGTCTTTTCCTTATAGTGCTCCTGTAAGTACCGGGCCGCCTCCCAGGCTACCCGCTCTTTCGCAGACGGTATTTGGAACGCTTCTTTTTGAAGATGCAGCATCAGCTCCTCAAATAAAATTTGCTTTCTGAGCGGCAAATCAGAGTTTTCCGCGGAGTAATCGATCAGCTTTTCAAACTGCTGCGCCATAAACTGCGGGCGCTGCACCTTGCCTTTTCTCGGCAAGGCCAATCCGTAGCGGGCCGGCTCTTCGAAGCTCCCTTTTTCCTGCTGAAGCTCAGACCAGTTGCTGCCTCCCTTTGCCGTAAATTCATATCGATGTTCATCGAAGTGAAGCCAATAGTAGGAGGTTGCTTCATCACTGCCCTTCGTCCCGTAGTGTTCAAGACCGGGAGAAAGCAAGATGTACTCGCCGCCTTCAACAGAAAACGATGTTTCATTTTCCGTTATATATAACGTTCCCTGTTTGACATATATCAGATCAAACACGGAGAATACACGTTTCACATGGGTTTCTCCTTTTTTAAAAACCCCTTCCCCAGCTGCGATAAATACCGGAAAAGGCGGGACTGTAAACAGGATGCGAGGCAATTGAATCATCCTCCTTTTTAAGTCGGATTTTTACAAGAAGTATCGTTTCTATCCCTTTTTATTATAAGGAAATGGAGGTACACTTTAAAACGTTGATTTTATTTACGAAAGGGGTTAGACACTATGAAACAAGCTGTCTTCAAATCAACTGCTTTGAAAAAACCCGCTGACAAAACGTTCTCATTATTTTCGCTTACTTGGCCGATCTTCATTGAGGTCTCATTATATATGTTTATGGGTAATGCCGATACACTGATGCTCAGCCAATACTCGGATAACAGCGTGGCAGCAGTCGGCGTCAGCAACCAGATTTTAAATTTAATTATCGTGATGTTCAGCTTTATCGCAACAGGAACGACCGTTATCATTTCGCAATTTCTAGGCTCACGGCAAAAGAAAGAAGCCATGGAAGTCGCTTATGTGTCAATCGGCGCCAACTTCTTCATCAGCCTGGCCATCAGCGCCGTCGTCTTTTTCGCGGCTGTCCCTCTGCTTCATATGATGGGATTATCAGACGCACTGATGCCTGATGCGAAAGTCTTTTTACAAGTTGTCGGAGGTCTGTCCTTTATTCAGGCTTTAATCATGACATTCAGCGCGATCTTAAAAAGCTATGGCTATACAAAAGATACAATGTTTGTCACTATCGGCATGAACATTTTAAACATTGCCGGAAACTTTGTTGTGATTTTCGGTTTGTTCGGCTTTCCTGTTCTCGGCGTTGCCGGTGTGGCGATGTCTACATCTATCGCCCGCGTCATCGGATTAATCGCGATGATTGTGATTGTCAACAAACGCATTCAGCTGAAGATGTCGCTGAAAAAAGTCTTTCATATGCATAAAGAGCATTTGCGCAAGCTGCTGAAAATCGGCATCCCTTCTGCGGGAGAGCAGCTGTCATACAACCTGTCACAAATGATTGTCACGTATTTTATCGCGATCATGGGCGCGCAGGCGTTGACAACAAAAGTGTATACGCAAAATATTACGATGTTTATTTTGCTGTTCGGCACTGCGATCAGCCAGGGTACACAAATCTTAATCGGCCGTTATATCGGCGGCAAACAATTTGATGCCGCTTATGAGCGCTGCATGAAGAGCTTATATTGGGCACTCGGAATTGCTGCGGCTACCTCTGTTTTGATGACGATCTTTTCAAAAGACCTGATCGGACTCTTCACACAAAGCCCTGACATTATAGCAACTGCAAGCCTATTGATTGCCATGACCATTATCCTTGAACCAGGCCGCTCGTTTAATGTCATTATCATTAACTCTCTGCGGGCCGCGGGGGATGCGAAATTCCCGGTTTACATGGCAATGATTTCTATGTGGGGCATCGGCCTCCCGCTTGCTTATCTTTTCGGCATCCACCTCGGTTTCGGTCTTGCCGGCATTTGGATTTCTTTTATCGCGGATGAATGGGTCCGGGGAATCTTAATGTACAGAAGATGGCGCTCACGTATCTGGATACAAAAAGGTATGGCGTAACACCCGGCTCAATCAAGGCCGGGTGTTTTTTAGATATCAGACAGAATCTGCTTCACTTCGGTCTCTGTGAGAGCGAAGTGATGTTGAAATACATCGTGCTGCTTCGCCCGGATTTTTTCTAAAACAGCCCGGTACAAATGAAGAGCAGCTTTCACCGTTTTTTGAGAATACTGCGGAAATAGCGGCAAGGCATCCTGACACTCTTCAAGGTAGGCTTCTGCTTCAAAAGCGATATACTCCCACGTCATTGTGAACGCCTTATTTACGGTGCCTTTTTGGAGATCAGCCTCTGTATAGCCGAATTGCTGCATTACTTCCCGAGGGATACGGCTTTTTTGCTGTTGGCCAGTGCCGATATCTCTCAGAATCCGAATCAGCTGAATCGCTAAACCGAGAGAACCGGCTGCATGTGTCAGCTGTTCCTGATGCCGGCGCGCCATAATCGGGAGCAGCATCAATCCGGCTGCGCCGCCTGTCTGATATGCGTGCATGAGCAATTCATCAAGGTTTCCAAACGGTTTATCTTCCGCTTTCTGTGCGGCAATGAACTCACGGAATGGCTCGCTGTCCAAAGTAAAGGTTTGGTACGCATGATCGAAAGCCTTCCACAAAAAATGATTCCCGTTATACGTTCCGGAAAAAACATCTTCCGCCTCAGCTTCAATGGCAGATAACGCCTTCTCGTCCGCATTGGCTGCCGTATGGTAAAACGCCATAACCGCCCAAACTGCCTGCCTTTGCTTCAGCGGAAGAAACGAAAATGCTTTGTAACAGGCTGGTTCGCGGGCGCTGACGATCTGGCCGCATTGCTGATAGGCTTCTTTTATCTCTTTCATTTCTTTTCACTCCTATGTATCACTGCTTCTTCAAGTCTATTATGTTTTCTCGCAATTGTATATGAAGAAAAGCCGATTCCTTTGAGCAGAATCGGCTTTTTCTTTATCCTTCATCAATATCAATGCGATACGCTTCAAACCATGTATGAATTTGAGCAAGATGGGCGATCAGCTGAGGCCCCTTCATGAGCTGCCCGAACCACGGCACCTTGAAGGAGGAGCCTTCCGTTTCTAAAAGCTGATCTAATTGTTTTCTGTCCAGCAAGGTATGGAGCACGGAGTCCTTTTGGCTTCTGATCGTTTTCAGCCATTCGCTCACGCCTTTTGTATATTCCGGATGGTGTGTTTTCGGATACGGGCTTTTTTTGCGATACAGAATGTCATCAGGCAAAATGCCCTCAAGCGCTTTGCGCAAAATGCCTTTTTCCCGATTGTCATGCATTTTCATTTCCCACGGAATATTCCAAACATATTCCACAAGCCGGTGATCGGCGAACGGCACCCGCACTTCCAGGCTCGCCCCCATGCTCATGCGATCCTTCCGATCCAAAAGGTTCGTCATAAACCAAAGCATATTTAAATAGAACAGCTGTCTTCTTGCTTTATCCACACCCGTTTCTTCGTCTAATAATGGCGTTTCTGCCAAGGTTTCTTCATATTTGGCATTTACGTATTCTTTCAGATTCAATTTTTTCTGCCATGAGTCAGAAAGCAGCTTGATCCGCTCCTCCGTTGATCTCATCCATGGAAAGCCAGACTCGACGTCAGCCATATGAAACCACGGATACCCGCCGAAAATCTCATCCGCGCACTCTCCCGACAGGCTGACGACAAAGTCCTTTTTGATTTCCCGGCAAAACCACAGCAGGGATGAGTCGACATCCGCCATTCCCGGCAAGTCTTTGACCAGTACAGCTTCCTCCAAATGATCAACGAGATCTTTTTGGCTGATGACGCATTTGTGGTGCGTTGTGCCGAAAGTCTCTGTCATTTTTTCAATCCATGGTCCGTCATCATTCGGCTGAAAAGCGCTTGCTTGAAAATATTTATCGTTCTCTTCGTAATCAATCGAATAAGTATGAAGCGGTGCTTTTCCTTCCTTTTCAAAATGGCCCGCCGCAATCGCTGTAATTGCGCTTGAGTCCAGACCGCCTGATAGGAATGTGCAAACCGGCACATCCGACACAAGCTGCCGCGTCACCGCGTCCTGAAATAACGATCTGACATTGGCAACCGTATCATTAAAACTGTCCGTATGTTTTTCGCTTTCAACATTCCAATAACGCCAAATATTAAGTCCGTCTTTGGAAAATGTCAGCGCGTGAGCCGGGCGGATTTCTTTTATGCCTTTAAATACGCCAGTGCCCGGGGTTCTGGACGGTCCAAGCCCGAAAATTTCAGAAAGTCCCGTTCTGTCCACTCGCGCTTTTATATCAGGGTGCGCGAGGATTGCTTTGATTTCCGACCCGAAGAGAAATGAAGAGCCTTCATTCGTGTAAAAAAACGGCTTTACGCCGAGACGGTCTCTCGCGGCAAACAGCAGATTACGCTTTTCATCCCACACAGCGAAAGCGAATATGCCATTGAGATGGTCGACACAGTCTTCCTGCCATTCGATGTAGCTGTGCAGAAGCACCTCGGTATCTGACGTACGCTCGAATTGATGGCCCCGCGCCCGCAATTCTTTGCGCAAATCTTCCGTGTTATAAAGCTCGCCATTGTAAATAATGGTGTAGGTATCCCCTTTATAGGTGCACGCCATCGGCTGGCGTCCGCCTTCAATATCAACAACTGCAAGTCTTTTATGTCCGAATAAAACATGGTGCTCCCCCCAAACGTTTGAATCATCAGGCCCTCGTTTGGAAAGAGTGTCTGTCATTCTGTCCATCGTTTGTTTTTCCTGGACGAGCTGCTTTTTAAAATCGACCCAACCCGTAATTCCACACATGTGACATCAGCTCCAATCCCGTTTCTTTCGTAACAATTTCGTTTGTTTCAGCACCTTAGTAAGTTTATGCATCTATAGGCAGATAGTTGATTTGTCCATAAAAGAGTTGTATGGGACAGGCTTGAATTGGAAAGAAAAGAGAGGAATGAAGAAAAAGGAGACAGCATGGATGAAACGGAAACAATTGTTATATACAGAGGAACGAAAGTGGGAATACGGCACCATCCTCATTGAAGACGGCATCTGCTTAATCGAAAACGGTGAAGGCGATATACTGCTGGCGGACAGTCTCCAACATAGCCCAATCTGGATCCATCATAAAGGAAAGTGGGAGCAAGCCGGCTTTCAGGACAAGTTGGTTTTGGCATGCGGTGCAGAAAACATCTCCCTTTCCGGCGGAGAACGCATCCGCTATGAGAAATCAGTCAAGCGGCCGCTTATGGCGCTTTTGGATTCACTTGACGACGAAACCTTTCTCGCATTTCTGCAGCACTTGCACAGCTTCGGCTTATCGGTATTCGATTGCGTCTTTTCTTATAATAAAGGAGTCTTTTCGAATACTTCGGCGGGGCAGGGTGTGTCCTTTTATCACTTTTCAAATGACACCGCACAATGCGCGATGCAGCATCACTACAGCAGCGAAGGGACAGGAGACCGTTTTGAATGGACCGCTTCAAACGGAAAGCGATCCATTATGTATTCAGCAGTCCAACGGGGGCGCAAATAAAAAAGCGGTGCATCGAGCACCGCTTTTTGGTTACTTTTCAACAACAACTTTTGCTTCCTTGCTTTCTTTTTTATCTGTATCCGCAGCCGTGACGTACAGCACCGTTCCGGCTTTTTGTTTTTTGATTTTCACCGAAAACGTTCCTTTTGCGTCAGCTTTGGCAGAAGCAATGACTTTCTTTGATTTGTTTTTCACTCTGATCATCGCTTTGCTGTTTGCCTTCCCTTTTACTGCCGTATCCTTCGTTTTCACCGCGTTTACTTTCGGTGTGCCGGAAGGTTTTCCTTTGACGACGACAACTTTATACGATGTTTTCGCATCGCCTTTTGTTGCTTTCACATACAGTACTTGATCCTGTTTTTGAGTCGCGATATTAACCTTGAACGCATTGTCTTTTCCGGCTTTGGCGCTGCCGAGTTTCTTTTTGCCGTTCATTACCTCGATAAGTGTGCCTTCCTTCGCGTTTCCTCTGACAGCTGTTTGAGTGCTTTCCAGCTTGTTGACCTTAAGCTGTAAATCAGCTGCGCTGACAGCCTTCATGACATTCAGCCGCCCGTAGCCTGAATGCCAGTCTACACCAGGTGTCTTCGGAATTTCAATCGGATCGCCATAATCGTCATACAACTCTTCTTCTCCGCCATCGACACTTTCAAAGGAAATATCATCTGCCGTCTTTTTCAACATATCCTCAACTTCTGTTCTTTTCAGCTTAGGATTTTGAGCAAACAGCAATCCTGCAGCAGCGGCAGCATACGGCGTCGCCATAGACGTTCCGCTCATGTACGTGACATTTCCGTTCGGCACTAAGCTCGGGATATCAGACCCTGGAGCAGAGATGTCCAGACCTTTTCCATAGTTAGAGAAATCAGCGGTCATATCCATGCGGTTCGTTGCGCCGACTGACATCACATATTTAGAAGATGCAGGATAAGATAAGGCATTTTCTCCATCATTCCCGCTGGCTGCGGCAATCAACACATTTTTGTCAGCTGCGTACTTCAAAGCAAATTCAAGTACGCGGCTGTAGCCTCCGCCTAAACTTAAATTAATCACCTTTGCTCCTTTGTCAGCAGCATATTTGATGCCGAGAGCAATTTGTTCAGTATCTCCGGAACCTGCGGAATCAAGCACTTTTACAGGGATGATTTTTGCTTTGGCATTCAATCCAGTCATTGAATAGCCGTTATCGCTTTGGGCCGCAATAATGCCTGCGACATGCGTCCCATGCCCCTGATCATCCATTGCATTGTTATTCCGTCCGACAAAATTGTGTCCGAGATCTGTTCTTACTTTTCCTTTTAAATCGGCAAGCGTGCTGTCAACGCCTGTGTCTACTACTGCAATGAGTGTATCGTTAAGCTTGCGTTTGGACAGCAATGTGTTGGCAGGCTCATATTTCACATCCGCATTTTTGACACCGCCGTTTTCACCGTTGTTTTTAAGCGGCCATTGATAAGGGTACTGAATATCGTTTGCCAGGCTTTTGTATTCCTGCACGGGTTCCGCAAACTCTACATTGGACATCTTGGATAGTGTCGCAGCAGCGCTTTTGACCCTTTTGGCGCTTGCCGTATATGCGCCGTTCTGTTTCTCATCTTTCGGAAGTTCAAATGAATACAGATTGTCAAACAGTTTCTTTGCCTTTTTCACATTAGATATGTCTTTTTTCGATTGCGCGCTTGCAGAAAAGCCCTTCATTTCATTATGTACGGATGAGAGGCTTTTATTGTCCTTCACCTTGAAAATAACCTTTGTTGTCTGAACTTCACTTTTTGCTGCAATATTGTTTTCTGTTAAAATGGCTCCGGCTGTTTTGCCTTGCAGCTGCTTCATATTTAGTCGGTCCGCTTGTTTCTTTATCTCCTCTTTAAGGAATGACGGGACTGATTGTAAAGCTTTATCATATAGCCGGTTGATCGCTTTTTGATCCTTTTCAGTGACCTTATACGAAGATGATGCTCCGTTTTCTGACACATCGTCAAATAACGGCTTTAATGTCACAAGATCCTGATAGATTTCATTTCTTGCTGTTTTATTGAGTGCGAGCTTTGCAACGATAAACGGTGCTGCTTTGTAATAAAGGCTTGTCAGTTCTTTACCTTCTGCTGTTTGGCTCAGCTGCTCATCACGAATCGCTCTCAACTTATCCAGGATGCCTTTTCCTGATTTCTTCTGATCGACACTCATTTCAACCGGGCAAGCTTCTTCCTCTTCTAAATCTGACGGCTGTTTTTTGGTGCCTTTATACCCGATCGTATACTTGGCTTCCGCAGCTGCTTCTGCCGTTCCGCCGTCCTCTGGTTCTTCTTCTCCGAGGTATTCAACTTTTACATAGTAAGGGCCGCTCCACGCGTATGGAAAAATGACTTCGCTTTTTCCATCCTCCGCTGTGAAAGAACGGTACATCTCAAACGTCTCATCTTTAAGCGCTTTTTCCTTACTTGGATATACAGATACATTCAGTACTGAATCACTCTTTACGGTCAGTGCCATATGTGAGTTTTTCTGAATATCCGTTGCTCCCGGGGTCACTTTGTACCATTTCACCTGTTCCGGCTCCTTCATGGCGCCTGTCTGCTCTTTGCCGTTTTCCAGAGCAGCCGCCTGATCGATCGCGCCGGCCGCTGCAGCTTTGGTTCCCGGAGAAAAAAGGCTGAAAATCAGTGCAAAAATAAGCACTGCCGCCACAAACGAGCTGAATTTTCTGCGTTTCATGTTATCCCTCCTGCAAAATAATGAATCTCCTTGAAGGTATCATAATTTCATAGGACGAGATACCGCTTACAGGGAATTTTAAGGTTATTTTAAATGATTTGGAATATAAAGGGATAAATATAAAAAAACCCAACTCTATCAAAGAGCCGGGTTCATAGGTTTTTCTATTAAAACAATTGAAAACCGATTGGCAAATGCAGACCGAGCAGCACTGTCAGCAAAAGGACAATGACGAAGCCGACCCACAGGCCTCCTGTTGATTTTTCTTTTTTCTTGCGGATGAGGAGCATTTCCATCAGGCCGATGGTGATAATGCCCAGAATCATTTTGCCGGCGTATTCTCCGTTCCAGTTGGCGAAACGGACAAACAGCTCAGCTCCTGTCAAAATAATAAGGATATAGAATAACCGCAGAATCATATGAGTGATTTTTGCGCCCTTTGCACTTCCTGACGAATACAGCGAGTAGCTGACGAAAAGCAGAATCAGCGCTACCACCCATGTCGTAATATGTAGGTGTGTCATATATGTTCCCCCTATCAGATAAATTACCCCACTTATAGTACCATGAACTTGTCCTCTGCCACAAAGATGATTGTCAGAAAAAACGGGCGGGTCCGGGTCCGCCCTCGAGTTTTATTCAGCCAATTTGGTTTGACAGCGTTCCGATCGGGTCAATTGTAATATCAATTTTGTCACCTGACCGCAAGAATTTTGGAGGCGTAAACCCCTTGCCGACACCAGACGGCGTACCGGTGGCAATGATGTCGCCCGCTTCAAGCGTCATCCCCTTTGAGAGGGTTTCAATTAATTCCGGAATGGAAAAGATCATATCGCTTGCCGAACCGGATTGGCGCAGCTCGCCGTTGACTCTTGTTTCAACCTTGAGGCGCTCTGGCTCCTGAATCGTTGATTTATGTACAAGCACGGGCCCCATCGGACATGTCGTATCCAAGCTTTTTCCGATAAAAAACTGCTTATGCCTTTTTTGCAGATCACGCGCCGTGATATCATTCACAATCGTATATCCGAAAACATGGTCATATGCATCGTCTTTTGAAATGCGGGTCCCGCTTTTTCCGATCACGACAGCAAGTTCTCCCTCATAATCAAGCTGAGAGGTAACCTCTTCATGGCTCTTTACGATATCACCATGCCCCGTAACCGTTACCGGCGATTTTGTAAATACCATCGGATGCTCCGGAATATCAGCCTCGCTTCCCATTTCAATCGCGTGATCCCGGTAGTTTTTGCCGATGCAGATGATATTTTTTGATGGCTTCGGAATGGGTGCATGGAGCTTCACCTCAGATAATGAATACATAAATGATCCCAGCTCATCATTCGGTTTCTTTGCCCACTCGGCCAGCTGCCTTGCATGCGCAACGAATTTATCCCCTTCTGCGATACATTCAATCAGCGATCCCGGAATCGTCTCAAGTTCAAACAGTTTTTTTTCAGCCTTTTGCAAATCCATAATTTTCTCATCATCAATGATCAGGCCGACAAACATTCGGTTGTAAAGTTCCCCTGTCGCAAATTTCATGTTATTCCTCCATCATCTTTTAAATCAGAATGCTCCTTCATGTATTCTCTGTCGAATGCTGAAATCCCTTTTTCTCATTTCCGTTTTCATTTCGTTTCAGGACGGGCTTGCTCTACATATCATACAAATGTCGTTTTGAGAAGGAGGAAAGAATATGGAGCGCGTGCATTTATTTTTTCATCGGGAGCAGCTGAAAAGGAAAGGTACTGCCAAGGGGCTTTTCGTAACAGATCGATCTGTTTCTCCCATTCTTCTCACACAGCGTGACAGAGCGGAAAAGACATCCTATGAAATCAGCTGGGAAAAGTCTCTGCTTGGTGAAAGGACACTTTTTTTGAATGCAGAACAGGATGATCCGTCCCTGATGCGGCGCAGACTCGCCTATTGTTTTTTTGACCAGATCGGCGTACCTGCTCCCGCTGTCTCGTACAGCTTTCTGACCATCAATGGCCAGCCTGAAGGCATTTATTTAAACATCAAGAACCATCAGCCAGCCGGTAAAACGAGTTACGGAGTGAAGACGGCCGATCCAAGGGTTCCGTTGTCCCTTTTTAACAATGATTCCTCGGCATTCGTACATGAATTTTTCATACTGATCCGCACAGCCGGAGATGACGAATTGGCTGAAAGGATTAAATTGTATCTGGATGTCAAGCTGTTTTTTTTGTGGCTGATCGGCAACGCCTGCACCAATCAAGGCTTTTACTACACATTTTGTTTAAACGAATCCGGCCGGCTTTACGTTTCCCCGATAGAGACAAGATCGCTTGCCGTACAAGAATGGTATGACGAAGACCCGCTTCTGACAAAAGGAAAGACGCTTTCGTCAAGGCTTCTATCCATTCCCGCCTTCCGGTCGCAATATCACACATTAATGAAAAACGTGCTGAAGCGGTCGTTTACTATTGAACGATTATCTCCTCTCATCAACGAATGGCACCTTGACATTTGTCAAAGTGCTGCTGATGATCCTTTTATCAAAAAAAGCCCCTTTCAGATCGAAAAGGAGCAGACCAACATACTTAGAGAAATTGAGGAACGGCAGGACTTTTTGCAAGCACACTTAGCAAGACTTTAGTCCTTTCTCCATTAAAAAAGGCCGCAGCAAAAATTGTCGCTTTTTTAGTCAAATTGACGAAAGGCAACCTTTTGAGCCAAAATAGATTATACTAACGATATCCTGTATTTATATCAAAATAAAATCTAGAATTGGAGATAGCGTAATGAACAGTAAAATTGAAGAAATGAGGATCACACTAATTGAAACCGCACAAAAATACGGCATGAATTCAAAGGAAACGATTCAATGCAGCCAAGAGCTCGATATCCTGCTGAATACCCGGATTAAAGAAGAAATGATTTTTGGGAGATATCTTGAAAACTCCCGTATGTAAATCATTTTCTATAACGAGTAGAATACACCACATGTAACTCCGCTTTTTGCTCAGCACTTCTGGGATATACCTCAGGGCGAGAATGTGCCAGCCCAAAAATCGAATACCGCAGCACGACATACTCCAAAAAGCATTCTACACGCAAAAACACCAAAGAAATAAACAAAAATCACCATAGGCGGATAGCGGCATCCTTCGCCGCATTTCCGTTCAATTTATACCCAACATCCTCTTTTGCCATGTTTAAACATAACGGCCCGAAAAATAAAACGCTTTCACCAAGAGCCGATATATCCCCTTTAAATATCTCTCACACATATGTGCGTTTGTCATAAGCTATCGTGAATAGCCCAATTGAAATCAGAATTGTCATTTCACTTTACCTGTCTTTTTTCAATTTTTCAACAAAGGATGTGCTCGTATGCCGGCCATTGTCGGAGCGTTTAAAATTAATGCGATTGGTACGAGCGGAGTCGTTCACATCGGGGACTGCATTACGATTTCTCCTCAGGCTCAGGTCAGAACGTTTGCCGGTGCTGGCAGCTTTAATACCGGCGACAGCCTCAAGGTGATGAATTATCAAAACGCGACGAATGTGTATGACAATGATGCGGTTGATCAGCCGATCGTGGCCAATGCGTAAAAGGAGTGAGGCTCATGAACTTCTATATTAATCAAACCATTCAAATCAACTATCTCCGGCTGGAATCAATCAGCAACTCCTCCATTCTGCAAATCGGGAGCGCCGGATCAATCAAGTCACTGTCAAATTTGTATAATACAGGAAGCTATGTAGAGCCGGCACCAGAAGTTTCTGGCTCAGGGCAACCGCTCCAGCTGCAGGAGCCCGACACAGGTTCATTGGTCCCGCTCCAGCCTCCTGGCCGTTAATCATATGAAAGAGGTGAAGAACATGTATGATCAATCTGTTTCCTCTTACCTGCAAAACTTGAATTCCTTCGTTCAGCAGCAGGCGATTCACATTCAGCAGCTCGAACGTCAGCTGAAAGAGATTCAAACTGAAATGAATACGATGAAACAGCGGCCGGCCACTACCATTGAGCGTGTGGAGTATAAATTTGATCAGCTGAAAATCGAAAGGCTCGACGGGACTTTGAATATCGGCTTAAATCCTACTGACCCGAACAGCGTCCAAAACTTTGAAGTCAGCCAGTCGACACCGCAAATCGGGATGATGCAGCAGGAAGAGAGCGCTCAGCTCATGCAGCAGATCCGCCAGAATGTCGACATGTACTTAACCGAGGAAATCCCAGATATTTTGGAACAGCTTGAAAATCAATATGACAGCAGACTTGACGATACAAACAGACACCATGTTATTGAAGACATCAGAAAACAAATGGACAGCCGGATTCACTATTATATGTCCCATATCAAAAAAGAAGAACATACACCGCCTGCACAATATGCAGAACATATCGCTGAGCATGTGAAGCGTGATGTCATCCGCGCTGTAGAACACTTTCTGGAGCATATTCCATCAGAAATGAAAGGAGATGAGCAAGCATGATCTTTACAGTCATCAACCGCAGCTTGGAAGTCGGGGACATCCGGATGAACGGTGTGTCCAGTTCCTCCGTTTTCCACATCGGAGACACTGAATCCATTTACCTGTCTTCTATTTTTGATACACCGCCTGAATCTCTTATTATTGGGCCGTTTGCTCCGCTTGCGCCAGAATAATGCTTAAACGCATATCGCGCATCAGACTAGTTAAGTTTAATTCTCTCGGGATCGCAAGTGTGTTTCAAGTTGGCGACACAAATGAAATCGATATGAGTGTAAAAGTATTTGCTGTGCAGCGTTCTCTGTCCACGTTTTACCATAATGAAGGCTCATTTAACAAAAAGGAGTATCAGATCTTTCAGCAGCAGGCCGTGAAGCCGCTCCCCGAAACAGGTGTACAAAGCGCGTTTTGCCACGAGGTGCCGGCTATTTATGTTCGCAGCATCAAAATTCAAGGGGTCTCAGCCTCTTCTGTTTTACATGCCGGATCAGCTTCGCTTATTCGCGGTGATGCGAGACTCAAACATATCAGACAGATTCAGTCTCCCCGCTCACAATCGCCCGCCAAGAACATATAATAAACAGAGACTTCGATAAAGGGTGTCGTTTATGCCAGCAATTGTCGGGCCTATAGCTATCAATTCCATATCGGGCGGAGTCGTAAACTTTGGTGATTCCTTTTACCTTTCTCCGAAAAGCTCTTCAAAATCTGCGCTCGGTTCGGGAGCAGGAAACACGGGAGATTTCCTTCTATTAAATAATGCAGTCAACGCGACAAATTATATAGACCCCGATGTCAACGATCAGGATATGGTTGGAAACGGATAAAAGCAGCCGCTCTGCTAAGAGAGGGCTGCTTTTTAGTCATTTTTTCTTTTTTCGTTCATTTGATTTCTTTGTTTTGATCAGCTTCTCAGGCGGCTGTTTTCTGATCCATTTGACAAACCGGGCAAGCTCTGGATCGCTTCTGAGTTCAGCCATTCCGTTTAAACGTAAAGCGAGCTCTTGATTGGCATATAAGGCATGAATCTGTTTATGGCAAGGAATACAGAGCATCGCTGTCGGCAAAAACGTTCCGCCTTCCTCTGGTGTGAGATGATGCTCTGTCAGCTGGACATCGCTCCGGCCGCACAGCTCACATATTCCGGCAGTCTGCTTTGCCATATCCGCTCCTCCCTTACATCAACTCAAGTGATACCCGCGTACCGCGGCCGCTCGGTTCAGCCGGATGGACGATCAGCTTTTTCGGAAGCCGTGCACGCAGTTCCTGCACATGGCTGATGACACCGACAGCCAGATTGTCTGACTGAAGTTTTTCCAAGGCCGTTACAACCGTATCAAGCAGATCTTGATCCAGTGTGCCGAAGCCTTCATCTAAGAAAAAGAACTGAAGCGGGTATTCCCCGCGAAGCTGAATCTGCGCAGACAGCGCAAGAGCAAGTGAAAGCGAGGTGAGGAAGGTCTCTCCTCCAGACAAACTGGAAACCGGGCGTCGTACGCCTCCATTCGCGTCATCCCGCATCACGAAGCCGCCTTCTGAATCTACTTCGATGGCATAGCGCTGTCTTGTCAGCATACTGAGTCTTGCTGAGGCGTCCCTCGCAACGCTTTCAAGCTGCTCCTCAGCTAAAAATTCGACGAAGGTATTGCCTTTAAACACAGCTTGCAGCTTGTCCAGCCTGTCGATATGCGTCTGCCATTTTTTCAGTTCAGCTTCAATTTCATTAAACCGTTTATGATGGTCGCGAATGACAGCCAGTGCTTTTGCTGCCGCGCCTTTTTCCTCTATAGCAGCGCCAAATGCGTCCTCAGCTTTTTGTAATGCTGCAACGGTTTCGTTCCATTCGCTCTCTGATAATGCTCTGCCGGCAAGTATCTCTGCTACTCGTTTTAAGTTTGCAGCATTTTGCTTCAGTTTATCCATAAACTGGTCTATGCCGGTTTTTATCTTTTCAAGTTCATCATCTGGGATGAGACTTTGTTCAACCTCCTCAATCCGGGTAATGGAGGTGTTTTTTGTATGCTCAAGCCAAGCAGCTTTTGCTTTTTCCAATCTGCCCTTCGCCTCTTGAAGAGTGAGCTCGCTTGCAGAAGCGCGGCTTTTCGCCTGGTTGAGCTTCATTTGGGCGCTTTGCAGTTCTTCATATAAAGATTGTTCTTTTTCCTTTAACAGCTTTAGATCCTGCTGGACAGAGCGGAGTTTGATTTGAATCGAATCTCCTTTTGCATAATCTCCGAGTTCGTGCTCATAATCAGCTATCACGCTCTTGATGCGTTCAGCCGCATAATGAAGCTCCAGCTTTTCCCGTTCAAGCCGGTGTCCAGATTCCCGCAGTTTTTCCTTTTGTGCTTCATGCTCAGCAAGAAACGCGATACTCTTCTCAATTCGTTTTTCACATTCTTCTGCAGCCCGGTCCTTTTCTTCAATGGCTTGCTGCCATTTTTCTGCTTCGTCCACAGATTGATTCTGAAATGCTTCTTTAAACATATTCAGACTGCTGTCCATTGAGGATTGAAGCTCGCTGATGATGCTTTCAATACGGTCAGCTTCTCTTTTTTCAAAACCGATTTTTTCATTAAGCTGCTCGGCCTTTTTTAAAGACTCCTGATAGGCGCCAATCATTTGTGCCATTCGTGTCTTAACAGAAAGAATGTCCTGCTTGATTCGTTTCCATTCAAATTTGGCAGTTTCAAATGCTTCATACACCGGCTGATGTTCGAAGGAAGCTGCCGCTTCAAGGTTCTGTGCTTGAATTGTCTGCAAAAACGGACACTGTTCAATAAAGCGCGCGGACTGTTCTTCAAGCGTAATTTTGGCTGAAAGAATCTCCTGGCTGAGAGCTGCAGCTTCCGTCAATAATACATCTGTCCGTTTAATGTCCTCTTCAAGATGGCTGTCGGCTTCATATGTTTCATGTACTGAGGCAGATGGATCATGATCGGTTGAACCGCATACCGGGCAAGGCTTACCGGCAGTCAGCTTTTGGGCTAACTCTTTTGTCAGCAGTGCCACCCTTGCTTTTTCACGCTGTAAGTGAAGCGTGTGTTGACTCTTTCTAGCCTCTTCCGTCATATGTGTTAATGAGCGTTCCGTTTCGCACACCAAATGGTACACAGTTTGTACAGCCTCATATGCCTGAATGATGTTGTTTTCTTCCGCTTCCGTCTTTTGAACGAGTGTATTCTTCTCTTCATTCATCTTCTGCAGCACGAGGTTCAATTCTTCACTTCGTTTTTTCTCTTTTTTGATTTGCTCCTCGGTTTGTCTGATGCGCAATGCCATTTCTGCAGCCTGATGGCAGCTTTTTCGCTCATTGGATGTCACCTGCAGGGATTTGAGCTGCTGTTTCAATTCTGTCTGTCTGTTTTGCCCTCGTGTCAGGCGGTCTGTTACCGTCTCCAATTCATTCATGACAGATTGAAGAGCCTCTTCTTTCTGCCGGAGGTCAGCCTTTTTGCGCTCTTCCTCTTGCTTGGCCTCACTCAGTTTGATTTCGATTTCCTGCAAGCGGGAAAGCTGTTCCTGTTTGGTTAAAAGCTCAGGCTCTTTCTCGCTTTTATGCTGGCGCCACGCTTCATACTCTTCATGTTTTTGCTGAAAGAAAGCTGTCCGGTCTGCTAAATCCTTTTGGGCTAGCGTTTGTTCCTTTTCAGCTTGCTCCTCATGCTGGATCGCTTCTGCGTACCGGTCCGCATAGGGCTTAAGGGCTGCTGCTGTTTCTGCTTCCAGCAGGCGTTTTTGCATGCTGTCTATATGCGGCTGTTCTTCTGCGAGACGTTTTTCCTCTGCTTCATAAGCGGATTTTTCCTTTTGAACATTCCATATCTCCTGATGCTCTGTAAACCGCTCTCTCGCCTGATCACGGTTCTTCCTCATCGCTTCCAGCCGGGCTTCAGCTTGTTCGAGAGCCTTTTCAGCCTGCTCAACTGCCTCTGAGCTCGCCTCACCGAGACCGGACTGTTCAGCAAGCATTTCATTTTTTCTCGCATTGGCTTCCTGCGCCTGCCGTCTCAGCTTTTTCACAAGCCTGTCTCCATATTGCTCCAAATTAAATAAACGCTGAAGCATATGCCTGCGCTCTGCCCCTTTTAAAGACAGAAATTCAGCAAATTTCCCTTGGGGCAGCACCACCGCTCTCGTAAAATCGTCGATCGTCAGCCCTAAGAGCTCCTCAACTCTTTTATTCACTTCGCTGGCTTTATCAGCCAGCACCGTATGCTCGTCCTTGATTTCGATGAAGCGGCAAAGTGCCGTTTTCACCTTCATTTCATCCGTTCTCTTAAACACACGCTCGACTTTGTATGAGATTTGGTGATTCGTCTGAAGCGCAAAGGTAAAGGAAACAGACAGCGTATCTTCGGCGTGGTTTAAAGTTCCGTGCGTATTATTCGCCGCCCGTTCCACCTTTCCGTATAAAGCAAGCGTCATTGCGTCGAGAATAGAGGATTTACCGCTTCCTGTCGGGCCGAAAATGCCGAAAACACCGGCACCGGAAAGGCCTTCAAAATCTATCGTCTGCTCCTCTCTAAAGCTGTGGAGCCCCTTAATGCTTAAGGCGATCGGCTTCATTTCGCATCCTCCTCTTCAACCCCTGATGCAAGCTCTAAAAACAGCCTCACCATTTCTTCATCCGGCACCGCACCGCCAGTTTGTTTTTCATAAAATTTCTTAAAGCGGTCCTCGATTGAGACATGTTTAACCTCGATCCGTTTCCGGTCTTTGTTCTGTTCTTCAAAAACCGGCCTGATATGGATAAAGCCCGGGTGCGCCTTCCGCAGCCTGTGAATCTCTTCAAGTGACAGCTGGTCCGCGACACGGATTTCCAAGTCAATCCAAGCATTCTGATCTCTGCCTTCATCCAGCCAGCTGTACACCTCACTTAATCCATTTGCTGCTTTCCACTTCACAAGTGGCTTGCCGCTTGATAATAACACCTCTTGCCAACTGGCCTCTTCCCCAGGCTTTGCGTCCACAATCGTCACTGATTTAGCGTAGCCCGCTTCAGAAAAGCTGTAGGCGAGCGGAGATCCTGAATAACGCGCAAGCGTCCTCGCCCGCTTGATCGTTTGCGGGCGATGCAAATGGCCGAGCGCAACGTAAGCGGCATCTGCCGGCAGGCTTTCAGCAGCCACCGTGTATGCACCGCCGACTTCAATCGGCCGCTCTGAATCGGTTTGGTTTCCGCCTGCCACATAAATATGGCTGGCGGCAATCTTCACTGCATCGTTCCGGAACCGGCTTGTCATATGCTCAAACGCCTGCCTGATTTTCACATCATAGTGATCACGGAGCAGCTTTTCATCAAACGTATCGGATAGCACTTCATTTAACCGCGCTTCAGATGGGTACGCCAGCGCTCCAACCGCCAAAAGCTCTCCTGCTGAAGGCACTTCAATATGAATCGGCTCTGTTGTCGGATAACCGATTAAATGAATGCCGTTTTCATGTGTCAGCGGTGAAGCGGCGGACAAACGGTCAGGATTATCGTGGTTTCCGGCAATGACGACGATCGGGCGCTTTCCTCTGTCGCTAAGCGCAGACAGGCTTTCATAAAACAGCTGCTCGGCTAAAGCCGGCGGGTTTACGGTGTCAAATGCATCCCCCGCCATTACAATGGCATCGATCTGCTCATCCTTTACAATCGTATTCATTTCATCCAGCACATCGGCCTGTTCACTCAGCCTGCTTCTTCCTTCAAGCGTTTTTCCAAGATGCCAGTCAGCCGTATGTAAAATTCGCAAATGCTTTCACCTCTCTTTTATATAGAAAACGAGACCCGCTCCGCCTGAAATTCCGGAGCCTATGGATCTCGCTATAATGTCAGAATGTGCCCTCCGTCAAAGAAATAAAGCGCACATCCCTTTACCTTTGTTTTTGCAATTTGCTCCACTGCCTTCGTGTACAGCTGAATTTGCGTTTCATATCGTTTCTTCAAGATCGGGGCCGCTCCTTCAAATCCATGCTGGAATTTGCCCTCAATCCGGTCCGACTTATAATCCAATAGATATAATCCGTCCTCAGTTTCATATAGACAGTCAATGATACCCTGCACTAAAAGCGGCTCATCTGCCTCCTGTGCATCAGGATAGATCTCCTTGGCCGGAAGCGCTAAGCTGAATGGTATTTCCCGGTCCTTCCACTTAGCACCGATCAGCTGTCCGCCGATTTCTGTATGGAAAAATTGCACGATTTCTTCTATATCAATAGCGTCTTTTTGTTCTTCAGTGAGAAGTTCTTGTTCATACAGCCTGTGAACCGTCTGCTCAGCTTCTTCTATCGACGGCACATGTGACAGCGGGATATGCTGCATCACCGTATGCATGGCAGTCCCTTTCTCTGCCGCTGTCAGGCCTTTTTTCATCATAAAAGCGGGACGTCTGTACAGAATGCTTCCATCAGCCGGTTTTACAGGGGCCCTGCCGCTGTATTCATCCTCGTACTCTCTTTTTCTTTTGATCTCAGAAACCGATTGCTTTGTCCGAATTTGCGTCACCTCGTGATGCGGGTATGTCCAACTCAGCTGCTCGCGGGCTTTTTCATCAAACGCAAACGAACCGGGAACTGGTTCACCTCGGCGGATCGCTTCTAGGCGCTCGCTTTTTTCTTCCATTCTTTCTTCCAGATCATCATCAAGCAAATCATAGGAATGGATCATTTGAACGGCAAAACGAGCCGGGTGGCCTGAGATGTCAGCGTGTGCTGGCACACCAGCCAAATCCTCCAAGTCTCTGTGCCTGGCAAGAGCCGGCCCGATGAAATCTAGATACGTTTTCGCCTGATAGCGGTCAAATTCCGGCAGAAGCCAATCAGTTTGGGACGCGGATGCCTGCCATTTTGCGAGCTGTTTCTGATGATCCTTGCACGAGCCAATCAGAAACAGCTTTTCCTTCGCTCTCGTTAATGCAACATAGAGAACACGCAATTCCTCTGACAGCAGCTCCCTGCGCATTTTTTTCTTCATCGCAATGAGCGGAAGTGTCGGATAGCTGATGCGTAATTGCGGATGAATATACTTCGTGCCAAATCCGAGCTCCTTATCCAGCAGGTACGATTTATTTAAATCCATCATGTTGAAATTCCGGCCGAGACCTGCTGCAAACACGACTGGAAATTCGAGCCCTTTGCTGCTGTGGATCGTCATTAAGCGGACAACATCCTCCTGCTCGCTGAGCGCTCTCGCCGTACCAAGATCATCGCCCCGCTCCTGCATGCGTTCGATAAACCGCAGGAAACGGAACAAGCCGCGAAATGCCGTTGATTCATATTGACGCGCCCTGTCATAAAGAACACGCAAATTGGCCTGGCGCTGTTTTCCGCCCGGCATGCCGCCGACATAATCCATATATTTGGTGTCGCGGTACACTTCCCAAATCAGCTCAGATACTGAGTGGTTTTTCGAAAACGCGCGCCATTTTTGCAGATGTCCGTAAAACGTATTTAGCTTTTGATAAAGCTCATCATTCCGGTCACCAGCAGCCAGGTAGTCTTTCATCGCCTCATAGTACGGCGCTTTTTTATTTTCAAGCCGGATCAAAGACAGCTCGTTTTCATCTGCTCCGACAATCGGTGAGCGCAGCACAGAGGCAAGCGGTATATCCTGATACGGATTATCAATCACCTTCAGCACAGAAAGCGCGACGGCGACTTCGACCGCTTCAAAATAGCCTGACGTTAAATTGGCGTAAACCGGTATGCCCTGTGCTCTCAGCTCCTCCATGATTTGCGGAGCCCACGGCATCGAACGGAGCAAAATCACGATATCTCGGTACTGAATATTGCGATGTGTTTTCTTTTTTCCGTCATACACCTTAAATGGCGATGAAATCAGCTTGCGAATTTCCTTAGCGATGGCTTTTGCCTCGAACTGCACCGTTTCAAGCTCTTCTGCTTCCTCGCTTGCATCCGTATCTTCTGCGTTGTCGATCAGCAGCAGCTCTGTTTCCGTCTCGTCATTGTCCGGATACGCTGCACCAAGCTTCAGCTCAGCCTGCTCGTCATAATCGACCTCACCGATTTTGCCGCCCATCAGCTGTTTAAATAAAAAGTTTGTGCTGTCTAAAATATCAGCCCGGCTTCGGAAATTTTTATTTAAATCGATTTTCCGCCCCGTGCCTTCTCCACTCTCTGTAAACCGTTTGTATTTAGAGAGGAAAAGAAGCGGCTCCGCAAGCCTGAATCGATAAATCGACTGTTTGACATCTCCTACCATAAACAGGTTGCCAGTCTCCTCCGGCCCGCTTGTGACGAGCTGCAGAATCGATTCCTGCACGAGGTTGGTATCCTGATATTCGTCAACGAGCACCTCATGAAACTGTTTCTGATAAAACCTTGCAGCCTCGCTCGGCTCACGTTCACCTTTGTCATTCTCAGCTGTCAAAATCGCTAAACAGTAATGCTCCAAATCCGAAAAATCGATGATTGATTTTTCCTGTTTCGCAGCTTCGAATCGTTTTCCATAGCTGATGACAAGCTGTACGAGCGTTTCAATGACAGGCTTCATCTCGGCTAGGCTTTTCAAGTGCTGTTCAGGACTTCGCGTGAAGTAGTCGGTTTTGAGCTTTTCAAGCAGTTTTTTTGCGCCGTTCCTCAAATCTGTCGCCTCATCAAGGTGCGCTGGATCGAACTCATCCCCTTTTACTGCTTTGGCACGCTTAAAAGAGACGGCGGGCACCCGCTTATATAGTTCACTGAAATCGTCCTGATGCTGAATCAGTTCATCAATCTGAGCAAGATCATCAAGAAAATTGTCAGCACGCGGCGCCGGGCCGCCCGGCGCTTTCGTCAGCTCAAGCGCGCGCAAGAGCTTTTCCTTCGCCCCGTTAAGCACCATTGCAATATCTTCTTTGACATATTGATAAAACGGCAGCTCCTCGATGGCGCTCTTTTCTGATACATCATACAAATGAACAAAGCTTTCCAGCCACGCCTCCGGGTTGGGATGGGATCGGGAATACTCGTACACCTGTTTAACGAGAAATTGCAGATCCAGATCATGCCGGTCTGTCGTATAGCGGTCAACAAGCTCAAAAAACGCCTTTTCACCCTTTGCGTATTCGTCTTCAAACAGCTCGTCAAGCACTTCATCCCCGAGCAGCTCGCCTTCCGTCTGATCAGCTATCCGAAAGCCCGGATCAAGATCGATCAAGTAGTAATATTTCTTCAGCACTTGCAGGCAAAAGGAATGGAGCGTCGAAATGCTGGCCCGGTTCAAAAGAGAAAGCTGGCGTCTAATATGCAGCGAGCCGGGGCGCTGTACAAGCTCTTTTTCCAAGGCTTCCGCGATTCGGTGCTTCATCTCTGCCGCTGAGGCGTTTGTAAATGTCACAACGAGAAGACGGTCTACATCTATTGGGTTTTCCTCCGCGGTGATTTTCCGAATCATTCGTTCAACGAGCACAGCGGTTTTACCAGAGCCCGCAGCCGCTGCCACAAGAATATCCTGGCCGGTTGAAACAATGGCATTCCATTGGTCATCTGTCCATGTGCTGTCTGCCGGTTTAGGAATGTTCATTGCCATCCGCCTCCTTTTTTATCCACTCAAGTATTGTCTTGTCCTTTTCAGCCTTTAATGGGCGATACTCGTTTTCTTCCAGTGATTCATCAAATTGGCATACTGATTTGAACGCACAGTATGTGCACGGCGTCTTGTTCTTCATTTTGTACGGCTCAATGGATACGCGTCCGTCGGTGATTTGTTCGCCCGCTTCCTGGAAGGTGCGGCGCACATGCTTTGTCAAAAGATCAAATTCCTTTTCACCGACTGCGGCCGAGTCTGATCTAAGAGATCCGTCTTTTTTCAAGCCGGCGTTTATGATATTTGACCGTCCCTCTTGAAGGGTTGTATCCATGAGGCGAACCACTTCCTGATCACCGAGGAGCAAACCCTTCATTTTAAATTTCTTAAAGATCTCCTGTTCAATCTCGTCAAGCCCAAGCGGGAGATTAGATTGAATCATCGGGTCATGAATATGGAAATACAGCACTCCGGCAGGCGTCGCCCTCATCCCGAGCCAGTCAGCTGAATGTGTAATCGATAAATCAAGGTACGTCAGCATTTGCAGTGCCAATCCGTAATATACTTCCGCTAAGTCAAGGCCTTTGTCGCTTGATTTATAATCGACAATCCTGAGGAGCAGGCCTTTTGAGCTTTCAGCCTTATCAACACGGTCAATTCGCCCGACGAGTTCCATCGTACAGCCGTTTTTCAGTTGAAAGGTCAGCGGCGGAAGCGGCCCTTTTCCTCCAAAGCCCAGTTCAAGCCCGATCGGTACGAATCCGCTCGCTTTCGCATGCTCGCTTAAAATGCCGGACACACGTGTCACAATTTTTTGCAGTTTTTCCTTCACATAATAATGCCGGTTTGAGCTGAGCAGAATTTCCTTTTGCAGTTTCGGTGCCAGCCGTTCTACCGCATCATAGGAAAACAGCTCGCATTGCTCTTTCGTTAAATCGCGCCAATCCAGCTTTTGCTCACGCAGCCTGTCTGAAATCAGCTTTAAGCTGGAATGAAACAGCTGGCCGATATCCGGTGCTTCAAGCTTGAAGAATTGCCGTTCCTTCAAATGCAGCCCGTGTGACGCAAAATGGGAAAACGGACACGCGTTAAAGGTTTCCATTCTCGATACACTGCCCTGAATGCGTTCACCATAGAGCTGTCTCGACACGCTGCGTTCAAGCTGCTTCACTTCATTCCGGAAAAACAGGCTTGAGAACAGCTTTTTCGACTGCAGCCTGTCCGGCGCACTCATCAGCACATTGTACGTGCTCCACCAGACGTCGCTGATGTCGTATTCCCGTGTCCATAACCTGAGCTGGCTCGCGGTAAAGGACTGTGCCACGCTTTTATTCACGACATACATCAGCTGTTCCTCATCGCTGACCTGTTCAGGTTCATTTGTTAACAGGCGCTCCTTATGATGCGGAAACAGTTCTTCCAGCCGCTTAACGATCATCGACGGCAAAAGCGTTTTTCCTTCTGCATCAGCAATCGGATACGATACGTAAAGCCGGTCAGACGGACTTGAAAACGCCATGTAGATGAGGAAGTGCTCATCAAGCAAACGCTCTCGTCCGCCTGAGGATAGCTCAACCCCAATCGTTTTCAGCCATTCCCGGTCGTCATCCGACAGGACCCCGTTTTCATCAGGGCGTGCCGGCAGAACGCCGTCGTTTGCCCCGAGCACAAAGGTGCAGGAGGTGCCATACATTCTGGACAAATCCATATTGCCGACAAACACCTGGTCAAGCGCAGGCGGAATTAGAGAAAATGTAAGCGACTCCGCGCCGGCTTCTATCATTTGCTGAAACAAATCAAGAGAAATCTCATCATCTCCCATCATTTCAACAAACTCCTCAAGCAGCTGAATGACTGCGTCCCACGCCTGCTGATGCTGCTGCGCTTCAATAATTCTGCCGTCATCCTCAGCACGCTGCCTTTCCTGATCCAGCTTCAGCGGCACATCCGTCTCTTCTAAATAACGATAGAGCGCCTCCGCCTTCTCTTGAACCGTCTTCGCTTTTTTCATGCGTTTTTGAAGCTGAAAAAGCGGCGGAACAATCCAATCGCGGGTGTCATTCAACATGTTTTCCATTTCGATTTCCTGATCAGTCTGCGCAAAATCATCATCCAATGACACAAAACGCCTGTATTGGAACCGATCGCCCTTTGTCCAGCGGTCGCCTTTAATACCATAGGCGATACAGTAATTTTCGAGCTGATCGACCTGTTCTCTCACTTTGGCCTTCGGTTCATTGAGCGGGAATAGCAGTTCGGTTTTCACGCAGCGAAACACCGCTTCATAACGCCAATTCCCTTTCAGAACATCAAGGCTTGACCGGATAAATTCAATTAACGGATGGTTCAGCATAGATGCTTTTCCGTCAATGAAATAAGGAATCTCGTAATCTGCGAAAACTTCCTTCACCATATCCTTGTAGTCTTCCGGCTGGCGCGCAAGAATGGCTACATCCTTATAGCGATATCCCTTCTCTCTGACTAGGGCGTGAATTTCCCGGGCAATGCCTTCCAGCTCAGCTCGTCTGTTTGCGGCCTGCATCACAGTAAGGGCTTCTTGTTTTTCTGCGTATGGAATGGCCGGACGCGCTTCATACTGTGCCTCTAGATGCGCCAATTCCGGCGTCTTTGTATGCCGCTCAGTCCGGCTCAGCTCTTTATACGTAATGTCCAAATTCAGTTCCTTCGCCTTCTGATGCAGGCGGTAATAGGTTTTCCCCGTCATTCTGAACAATTCCAGTTCATGCGGCTCCCGCTCATATGACGGCTTGTCCGCTGTGAGCGAAAACGTGATATGCTCCGCATGAACCATAAGCTGCTCCAACACCCTGAATTCCTGCGGTGTAAACTGATAAAAGCCATCCACATAGATATGGGCGCCTTTTATATCTTCCGCAAGCGGGATATGCTCTGCCAGCAATGTCAAATAATCCTCAGAGTGAAGATATTGGTCTGCGAGGCTTTTTTCCATTTGCTGATACAGAATTGATAAGTCATGGAGCTTTTCAGATAAAACACGTTCTCCGCGATACTCGGAAGCCGTTCCGCTTTCCGCCATCCGGCGGATATCCTCCGGTTCCAGACAATAGCGCTTAAACTCTGTCAGCATCCGCTCAACCTGTGCGGTAAACCCGCTTTTGTCACTCGCTTTTTGATAGACTTTGAACTCCTGTTTATGCTCCTCAATGAGCTTCCGCAGGAGCATTTGTACGCCGGTGCTCGTCAGAAACGGCCTGCTCATTCCTCCCGTATGCTGGAGGACGCGCCAGGCCAATCGTGAAAAACTGAACACTTGAGCGCGTATCATCCCGCCCATATCTGGCGTTTTAGCAAGCTCGTATTCCATTAAAAACGTCATTTGATCCGGGACTAGAAAAATGATCGGCTTCCCGAATGGAGCCCGGCGCAATTCATCCTGAATGCTGTTGATGATCAGCTTCGTTTTTCCACTCCCGGACCTGCCTACTAAAAACTCTGCTCCCAAATTAGAAGACCCCTCTCTTTTTATCTCTATATATTTTATCGAATGTTGACGAAAATGACCAATCTGATCTATTGGTAAAAACGGCCTTTTCACATATAAAAAGCTGATTATCTCCGCACATCTCTCCCTGCCCAACATATACTTTTACAGAAGCCCAATTCCTAAGAATGGAGTTGAATCCCCTTGCATTACAGCTACTATCCCTATCCGGTGCCATACAGGGAAGATCCTGTTTTGATTCGAAATTTGCAGAAGGCCATCAACGGAGAATTCAGTGCCATTCAATGCTACCGCAAGCTCGCCGAACTCGCCCACAGCGATGAGGTCAGAAAACAGATTGAAGAAATCAGGCGTGACGAGATTCGCCACCTCCGTGAATTTTCCACACTGTATGGTTCAATTACCGGCAAACACATCATGCCGAAACAAACGGAAGAATGCCCGGACAATTTCACAAGAGGACTGGATGCCGCTTTTAAAGATGAACAAGAAACCGTCGACTTTTACTTGCGTGCGGCCGAGGAAACGTCAAACTTAAAAGCAAAAGGCGTCTTTACGCGCGCAGCACGTGATGAACAAAATCACGCTGTCTGGTTCCTATACTATCTGATGGAACGTTAGATATACCCGTTCAGGGTATATGTACATATCCCCTTAGCTAAAAACACACTCCCCTGTTTTTTTCAGATGCAGCCGGGAAACATAAAACCATATACTGTCAAACAGGAGGAATCAACCATGGAGCAATATTCTGAAGCTTGTATTGAGGCTTGCATCGATTGTATGAAGGCTTGCAATCATTGTTTCACTAAATGCTTGGAAGAAAGCGTGCAGCATCATCTCAGCGGATGCATCCGGCTTGACAGGGAATGCGCGGATATTTGCGCGCTGGCGGTCAAAGCCATGCAAACGGACAGCCCGTTTATGAAAGAAATTTGTGCACTTTGCGCCGATATTTGTGAAGCATGCGGCACTGAATGCGGAAAGCACGATCATGATCATTGCCAAGCATGTGCGAAAGCCTGCTTCACCTGTGCTGAACAATGCCGCAGCTTGGCAGTTTAAAAAAGAGGGTTCAAAAAAGAACCCTCTTTTTATTTGGACAGCCATACGGAGTACAAATCAATCCATCCCTCTTCATCAAGCACCAGGCCTTTTACATTTTTACTTGATGTCACCTGGAGCACATTTTGATACAGCGGAATCGCATTCAGCTCCTGTATCATCTGCCGGTCAATGTCACGTAAGATGTTGATTCTCGAACAACGGTCAGGCATGGAAAACATCTGCTCTGTCATTCCTGAGCATATCTGTGTCAGCTTTTCAGATAGATGCTGGTACAAGAAACTGTTCTCCGACAGCAGCAAATGCAGAAAACCAAACTCGCTGTCTTGATAAAACGTCGCACTGTCATGAATGATATCCGCCATCTGCACGGTTTCCGGCCGTCGCAGATCAGCAGCATCACAGAATTGAAGTGTAAGCCTGATACCGTGCTGGGCGCAAATATTTTGAATCCATTCGGCGTCCTCACGATGATCTGTTTCCGAAAAGGTATAAAGCACGATTGTTTCGCCCTCGTATCCGCTTTTCTTCAACAATTCAGATGGTAAAACGCCCTCCCACTCAAAAGAACTCGGATGCAAAAAGGACGTAACCGGGATTCTTCGGTGCCCTCCCGCTTCACGAACGAGCCGTTCAGAGGAAATCAGCAGCCGGAGCGCTTTTCTAAAGCTTCGGTGCTGAAGAGGCCCCTTCTTTTTCAGATTAAGCGACAAATACTGAACATGCCGCTCATCAAAAACAGTTTGCTGCTCAGGACTTGTTTGTTTTTCTTGAATGGTAAAACCGTTCATCTCTCCGGCTTGCTCAGAAAAAACAAACTCAACGCGATCCAAATAGGGGCGTCCCTTGAAGTAGCGCTCATTGGCTTCAAGCACAAGCATCCCGCTGTGTTGCTGATTCACCTGAAAAGGCCCTGTTCCATTTTTCCCGCCGCCCTGTTCTGCCGGCAGTATGGACAGCCGTTCATCACAAAGAGCATACGGCAAAAGTGCATTCGGCTTATCGAGTATGAGTTCCACACAATAAGGGCCCTTTTCTAAGACTTGTTTCACTCCGTGCAGAAGCCATTTATACGGGTTGTCAGCCAGTTCCAAAAAGCGCTGAAACGTAAACGCAACGTCCCGCGATGTCAGCGGCTGTCCATTATGAAATGACACACCTTTTCGAAGAAAAAATCTCCATTGTTTTTTTTCAACCTCTTCCCATCCATGAACCAAATGAGGCTTTGGCTCCTGCATATCCGAATCAAACGTGAAGAGTGTATCAAATATCTGTTTGACGAAATGGCCCTCAGACCGCAAAAATATTTGGCATGGATCCAAACTGCTGACAGATTCAGGCGCGATGAACAGCCGCAGGACATCCTTCGCCCCATTCTCGCCTGTCTCCGTCACAAATCCGAATACCTCTGAAAGCCACATGTTATATTCGTTTTGAAGCCCCGGAAACGCGGACTGATACTGCTGAAGCAGCTCCTTTGCCTTTTTAAGCTTTCCTGACATGGTATATTCCTTTGCAGTTTGAAGAAGCAGTTCCTCAGGCCTCCGAAGAAACGCGATTTTAGATTTGCGGCCGCGCCCCGCCCCGCTTTTCCGGATAATCCAATTGCTGTTCTCCAGCTTATGTAAAATGAGCTTTGCATTTCTTTCTGTACAAAATAAACAGTCGGCAATCTCAGTAAGCGTCATTTCGTTCATTTGCCCATACTCGGCGCAGCCTGTTTTTACAAGCGCCACGTAGTGCTCTATCAGCTTCAATCCCCGCACCTCCCGACAAAAGGGGAACTTTTATCTCTTCTTTTCTTCACTTTTTGGGCCGCCGCCCCTTCTATACACTACTACTATATCAAACAGCGAAAGGCGGCGATCACATGTTGACCAGTTTTCACTCTATAAAATCGAGATATACCGCTCCCGTTCGGCTCCGCTTTTTCGGCGAATTGCTGACAAGCCTGACAGGTGCAATGATGGGACCTTTTATGGTGCTGTATCTGCATGAACAATTAAACGGCAGTATCATGATGCCAATGCTGATCATCAGCCTTCAGCCATTTGCTGATATTTTCCTGACGCTCGCTGCAGGACGGGTGACGGACCGGCTTGGGCGGCGCACAGCGATTTTGACCGCATTGCTTCTTCAATCAGCGGCAATGACAGGGTTTGTATTTGCTGAGCATGCGTATGTTTTCGCTATTCTCTATGTCATGAATGGCATCGGAAGGTCGTTGTACATTCCCGCTTCCCGCGCCCAAATCGCTGAAAGCACGCCGGAAAGCAGACGTTCGGAAGTGTTTGCGGTCATCAATGCGATCTATTCGACGGGTCTGACGGCAGGACCGCTAGCGGGGATGCTGCTGTACAATCATAACCCCGTGTGGATATTCGCATTAGATGCTGCAGCATTGTTTATCTACTTTCTGATCGCTGCACTGAAACTGCCTGAGACAAAGCCGCTACACCCAGCTGTTACCCCGAAAATGTCCGCGAGCTTTACGATATACAGGCCTGTCCTGCTTCTTTTGCTGCTCTCTCTCCCCATCAGCATGTTATATGCACAAACAGAAACAACATACAGACTGTTCAGCAAAAACATGTTTTCTGATTATCTGTCCATGCTGACCATCTATTCAGCAGCAAAAGCTTTATTCAGCTGTGTTCTCCAAGTACCTCTTGTCAAAGGGACCGAAAAGCTTTCAATGAAAACGATCCTCTTCATTACTTATATTTGCTACACCCTTGCGGCTGCCGGTTTTGCATGCTCAACCTCCCTGACAATGCTTTTAGTGACGGCAGCGGTGATGACGGTTGGCGAAAGCATCGGGCTAACCCACATCCAGACCTTCATATCAAAATTGGCGCCGCCTCATTTGCTGGGCCGGTTTTATGCTGTCTATGGTCTGCATTGGGATATATCCCGCTCAATCGGACCGCTGGCAGGCGGGCTGATCCTGACATCATTTGGCGGAGAAGTGATTTTTTACGCTCTTGCCGTGTGTCTGCTGACAGCGGGTTTATCTCTGACTTACACAATAGAAAAGCTCGAACACAAGGTCATAAGAAAAGTGAATCGCTTATAGAAAATAATTCATAATTTCTTTATCAACAAAAATATACTATAGTAATAAATACATTCACTACGTGAACAATTGGAGTGTTACGTGAAAAAGGAAGAAGGGTTTTACATTGAAGAAAGACGAAAATCTCCTCAAAGATCTATGGTTTATCGCAATCAGTGCAGCCGGGGGGTTTATTCTTTCATTAACCGGAATATCAATTGGATGGATGATCGGAACACTGATTGTCGCCTGCTGCCTCGCCATGATACGGCCGGCATGGCTGATGATGGCACCAGACCAAAAAGGAATTAACCGACGATGGCTCGCCCTCGGGCAGATGATCCTCGGCATCGAATTGGGCCAAAAGCTGAATTTATCCGTTCTCTCTGTTCTCAAAGACCATTGGTTTTCAGTCGGCGTTATGCTGATATTGTCTATCCTGCTGGCCATGCTGTCAGGATATGTGCTTTGGCGTTTCAGCAAAACGGATATGATGACTAGCTTTGTCGGCACCGCTCCCGGCGGGCTTTCCGCCATGCCGAGCATCGCACAGGAAGTAGGCGCCAATACCGCTATAGTCAGCCTCGTTCAAATGATGCGTGTGCTGCTCGTGGTGCTTTCCATTCCGTTTTTAGTCATTCTGATCTATACAAAACAAGATCGTACCGCAAGTGCCGCAGCAGAGACGATTTCTTCTGCAACGACAGATTTTAGGCTCGCTCCCGTTTTGTGGACCGTCATTCTTATTCTCGCTGCCTGGGGAGCTTGCAAAGCTGCGAAATTTTTAAAATTTCCAGCTCCATGGCTGCTCGGCAGCATGCTCGGTGTAGCAATTGTACATGTTGGCGGAGCTGCGGTGACAGGGCACGACATGACGGCATGGTGGCCGTCACAAGCTAACCATGTATCACAAGTATTTCTCGGGGCAACGATCGGCTCTAAGATGTATAAAAGCATGTTTGCCGGCGTCACCCGTATTATCATCGTCGGGTTTGTCTCGTCCGTCGGTTTAATCGCAGCAATGTTTTTGAGCGCCGTGATCGTTTCCGAGCTGACAGGAATTTCGCTCATCACTTCTGTTCTGGCATTTGCGCCCGGCGGGGTTGCAGAGATGGCGACGACGTCTGTTACCTTACATGCTGATTCCACCTTTGTCGTTGCGGTTCAGGTCATTCGCGTCATTCTGGTTATTGCCCTGCTGCCGCCGTTTTATCGCCTGCTTCACCATCTTCATGGTGAAAAAAAAGACAAAAAGAGCTCGATCAGCGGCAGTAATGCCTAGTTGAAAAAAGGGTTCAAGAACTTTTAATTCGCAAACCATCGAGATGGGGAAATATAAGCGGATATTTCGTTGTTAATGGATCAGATTTGAAGTGAGTGCTGCCAGAGGGTGAAATGAAAGAAATAATTGACGACTTACTATTGAAAAAGAGGTTAAAATGAATAACCTCTTTTTCTTATATAAAGATATAAAATGATAAAGGGAAATCTATCGTTACGTTGATTCTCTTATAATAAGCTTTGTTGGCAGTTTAATAATTCTTCTGTTTAAAGAGGCATTACCCGAAATGGACTCGATGATTTTCAACACAGCCTGTTGGCCTAATTCTATTACGGGAATATCAATTGTTGTTATGGTCGGAGTAACGACTTGGCAAATCAATTGGTTGTCAAAACCAATTACAGCTAAGTCTTCTGGAACTTTAAAGCCATTTTTCATTGCCTGTTTAATAATCCCTGCGGCGACTTGATCATTTCCTGTAAATATTGCTGAGGGTCTGTCCTTTAGATCCTTTATCTTATGAAAAACACGAAAGCCATCCTCGATATTAAACATTTCGCCGAATATCCATTCGCTTCTATGATGTAAATTGTAATCTTGTAAAGCTTTCAAATAACCCTCTTTCCTCTGACATTGAGCTTCGCTATATGGAGTATCAAAACAAAACCCAATTTTTTTATGCCCTCTTTCAATTAAATGTACTACCCCCATGTATGTAGCTTCAAATTCATCATACCCAATTATCGTGATGTCCGCTGAGTGATGATATTCATTACATAATAAGATAGGACCATACTTTAAGAAAGGGGATATCTGATCCCATTCATTTTCTAAAGTTCCAAGAATAATACCATCCACTTCTTTATGCTTCAATAACTCTAACAATTCTAGCTCTGTCTGTTTGTCATAAAAGGTCTGAAATACAATTACCTTGTAATTCTTAAACAGTGCTTCATGTGAGACCCCTTTTATTAATTGAGCAAAAAATGGATGGTCAATACTCGGAACCGATAAAGCTATCGTTTGTGTCTTATTTCTCCTAAAATTCCGAGCTAAATAATTGGGAGTGTAGTCAAGTTCGTTAATTGCCTTTAAGATCATATCTCTTTTTTCTTTCGACACATACGGATGATTATTCAATACTCTTGACACTGTGGTTTTAGACACATTGCATAATTTTGCTATTTCATCAATTGTAGGCATATTTTCCCTTCCTTAAAAAAGTTGTTGACATGTTACCGATTTCAGAAATTAGGATAAATTTGTAATAAATTTTTAGATTATAAAATCATAGGTACTGTTCATGCAAAAACAGGTTAAGATTTCAGGTAAAAGCAAAGAAAACATGTCACTACTAAAACACTTAAAAGGTGACGTACAAGGAAAAGAACTTGTTATTGAAGACAGTATTGTAAACGAGCGGTGGAAACAAGTATTAAAAGAAAAGATAGATATTGAACATGATCTTTTCAACTATCAAAAAAATCGTGAAATCAGTAAAGTCCCTTTTTTGCCTGTAGACAGATTAATAACCAATGATGAAGTGGAAGATATCTTAAATACATTAACTGAAGTTTTGCCAACTGGAAAATTTACGAGTGGTCCCTATTTAGAGCAATTCGAAAAAGTTTTATCTACATATTTACATAAAAGGTATGTAATTGCAACCAGCAGTGGAACCGATGCTATTATGATAGGTTTATTGGCTTTAGGGTTAAACCCAGGGGATGAAGTTATCATGCCGGCTAATAGCTTTTCAGCTACTGAAAATGCTGTGTTAGCTTTGGGAGGCGTTCCTATCTATGTAGATATTAACCCACAAACATTCTGCATCGATCCTGACAAAATTGAAGAAGCAATAACTCCTTATACAAAGTTTATTCTACCTGTGCATTTATACGGAAAACATTCAGACATGCAGCATATCCGTCAAATCGCAAATCGTCATAAATTGAAAGTAATTGAAGATGCCTGCCAAGGAATTGGCCTGACAGACTTAGGAAAGTATGCAGACATCACTACATTAAGTTTTAATCCCTATAAGAATTTTGGCGTATGTGGCAAGGCTGGGGCAATAGCAACTGATAATGAAGAACTCGCTAAAAAATGCATTCAATTTAGTTATCATGGTTTTGAAGTAAATGTGAAAAACAAGAAAGTCATCAATTTTGGATTTAATTCAAAAATGGACAATTTACAGGCAGCAATTGGTTTAGAGAGAATGAAGTACCTTTCATTAAACAACTTCAAAAGACTGTTCTTGGCGGATAGATACATTACCCAATTAGCAGAGTTGCAGAATAAAGGCTATATTGAATTACCAGAATTAAGTGAAGATCATGTATGGCATCTGTTTCCTATTAAGGTAAGAACAGAAGATAGGGCAGATATCATGACTAAATTAAATGAAGATTTTGGTGTTCAAACAGATGTATATTATCCAATACTGTCTCATATGCAAAAAACTCCTTTAGTACAGGACAAGTATGCAGGACTCCAATTGGTTCATACGGAAAAGGCTCATAGTCAGGTACTGCATTTGCCTTTATATCCGTCATTTACTTTAGAAGAACAAGACAGAGTAATGGAGGGACTGTTTCATGTTATTAAGCAAGAAATCGGAGTATAAAACGTTATCCACAGTTGAACATCCTCAGTATATTGTTTTTTGTGATTTTGATGAAACGTATTTTCCGCATACAATCGACGAACAAAAGCAACAAGACATCTATGAACTCGAAGACTATCTAGAACAAAAAAGTAAAGATGGGGAGCTAATAATCGGATGGGTTACTGGAAGCAGTATAGAATCTATTATCGATAAAATGGGACGAGGAAAATTTAGATATTTTCCGCATTTTATAGCTAGTGATCTTGGAACTGAAATTACGTACTTTTCAGAGCATAACTTCGGTCAGCAAGATAACAAGTGGAACAGTCGCATTAATGAAGGGTTTAGTAAAGAAAAGGTTGAAAAACTTGTGAAACAGCTGCATGAAAAACATAACATTCTTTTGAATCCTCAAACTCAATTAGGAAAGTCACGGTATAAGCATAACTTCTACTATCAGGAACAAGATGAAATAAACGACAAGAAAAACCTATTAGCAATTGAAAAAATCTGCGAGGAATACGGCGTTTCAGTAAATATAAATCGGTGTAATCCCTTAGCAGGCGATCCAGAAGACAGCTATGATGTAGATTTTATCCCCACAGGGACAGGAAAGAATGAAATTGTAACGTTTATGTTAGAGAAATACAACCTAAATACCGAAAGAGCTATCGCATTTGGGGATAGTGGAAATGATGTTCGTATGTTACAGACAGTAGGGAATGGATATCTGCTAAAAAATGCAACACAGGAAGCCAAAAACTTGCACCACCTTATAACTGACAGTGAGTACTCAAAAGGAATTACTAATACCTTAAAAAAATTAATTGGATCATGAGGAGGAAATAAAAATGAAGAAGATAGGCATCATAGGTGCAGGTGGTATTGCAAGAGCGCATGCAACTGCTTTATCTACAATAAAAAATGCAGAGTTAGTAGGGGTATATGACATAAATCAACAAAATGCGGAAAGCTTTGTGAAAACTTTCGGCGGGAAGTCATTTGAAAACGCAGATGAACTAATTGATGCCTCAGAAGGTTTAATTGTAGCATCACCAAACTTTTGCCATAAAGAACATGCTTTGCAAGCATTTTGAAAACATAAGCATGTTTTGTGTGAAAAGCCTATGGCTATTTCTCTTGAAGAAGCAAGCATAATGAAAGATACCGCTGAAAGGTTGAGCGTAAGAGCCAGTATGGGATTTAATTATAGATATTTATCTTACGTAAATATCTTAAAAAGCTTAATTATCAATAATGAATTAGGTAACATACTGTCCATAAAAGTACACTTCAAGAAAAATAGTGCACTTAGGCGTAAGAAGTTTACTTGGAGAGATGACGCTAACAGTAAGAAGACGAGTGGATCATTGGGGGATCTGGGTATTCACCTTATTGACATGGTATGGTATTTGTTTGAGAGTGATTTCATCACAGAATCAGTAAGGGCAAAAATGAACACAAATGTAAAAACAAAAGAGGATAAACAGGTACTCGTAGATAACTATGCAGAAATTTATGGCCAGCTGAAGAACAAGGTATTTGTAAATATCATCACATCAAAATGTTCTGTACCTGAAGACTGTGGTTTTAGCATTGAGGTAGTTGGACACAAAAAAGAGTTTAAATACCACACAGGTAATCCTCACGTTTACAAGCTCATAGATGGCTTGAACGTGGTAGACTGCCCAGTACCGCAAAGCCTATTAAACGATCCGCCAAACGAGTTTTATGGATGGGCTGATTCTTTTAGAAGCGAGTTAATCAATTGGATTGCATCAACTCAGAATGATTGGGTTGAGATCCCTTCTTTTAGTGATGGTTTTAGATCTCAGGAAGTGTTAGAAATTTTCTTTGAGAAAGACAGCAACTCTCAACCAATGTCTGTTTCAGCAGTCAACTAGTATTTCAAAGAGAGAAGTTACTAAAAAAGCAGGAATTTATTTTCCTGCTTTTTCATATAGGGGTGTAATGAATGTTAAGAGGGACATATTTATTTGGATATGCTTTCTTTTTTACAGTAGGTATTATCCATATATCAACAGGGAGTTTGACACCATTTCTATTAGAGGCTTTTAACAAGACAACAGATGATATTTCGGTCATAATCTTTTTTCAGTTTACCGGATTTCTAAGCGGAGTATTAATCGCACCTTTAATGATTAAGAAATACAGTCATTTTAGGACACTTACTTTAGCTTTGACAATAATGCTTGCAGCGTTAAGTATCTTTTTTCTAACCAAGGATTGGTATTATATTGTTGTAATGGCTTTTCTCTTAGGATATGGGGCAGGCACATTAGAAACGACAGTTGGTTCATTTGTTATTGCTAATTTCGAAAGTAATGCAGAAAAAATGAGTAAGCTGGAAGTTCTCTTTGGATTAGGCGCTTTATCTTTCCCATTATTAATTAATTCCTTCATAGATATCAATAACTGGTTTTTACCGTATTACTGTATATTCACCTTTTTATTCGTCCTATTCGTAGGGTGGTTAATTTTCTTGTCTAAGAACCGAGAGTACGCTAAGAATGCTAACCAACAAGTGACCTTTCCAGATGGAGGAGCATTTCAATACTTTATAGGAGATAGAAAAAAATCAAAGCAATTAGGCTTTTTTGTATTTTTTGCTTTCCTATATGCTGGAATCGAAACAAATTTTGCCAACTTTTTACCTTCAATCATGATAAACCAAGACAATGAACAAATTAGTCTTATAAGTGTCTCCTTTTTCTGGGTAGGGATCATCATAGGAAGAATATTGATTGGTTTAGTAAGCAGAAGGCTTGATTTTTCTAAATACCTCCTTTTTAGCTGTAGTTGTTTAATTGTTTTGTTGATTGCTTTCTCTTATATAAGTAACCCAATACTTCAATTGGCGGTACATTTTTGATTGGCCTAAGTATAGCGGGCATATTTCCCATTGCTTTAACACTAGCATCAATCATTATTCAGAAGTACGTTGACGAAGTTACAAGTTTATTTATTGCCTCGGCAAGTTTCGGAGGAGCGATCATCTCTTTCTTAATTGGATGGAGTTTAAATCAGGATACGATCTTATTAACCATGGGAATATTTACAACTATGGCGGTCATTCTAGTAGGTATTTCTGTAAAGATTAGGAGAACTAAAACAGAAGACCCTATTTCACTTGAAAACAAAGCATCAAAAACACAGTAGAAAATGTGTAAATTAAAGATACTAATAGACATATCGTATAAGCAGGGCAAATTCCTGAACATCTCTTCAAGAGGAAAACTGATTTACGTTACAGCCTTGAAAAAGAAGGAAGAAACGCGAAAAACACGCACCGCAGTGCGTGTTTTTTTATTTAAAAATGCTAGGAAGCCCCTCTTCAATTTCTTCTGACGACGGGTACCATTTTGTCACCAGATCCCGAAACAGCCGTTCCGCAAAAAGAATCTCTTCCTCGGTATAGCGGTCAAAAAATGACAGAAAACGCTGTTCAGCCTTCTGATGATAATATTTGTGCAAACTGTGCAGCTTTTTTCCAGCAGGCGTCAATCGGAAGTAGACCTCCTTTTTATTATCGCTGAGCTGTGTTCTGTGAAGGAAGCCTGCGCCGAGCAATTTTGTGCTGATGCGTGATACAGTCGCTTTTGTCGTATTCATTTTTTCTGCTATCGACGTGACATTAATTGGTTCATTGTCCCCGACACAAGATAGAACATGAATTTCTGTCATCGTCAATTGAGATTTACTCCCGTGCTCTACATCCAGCTTCCTCAATTCGTCAGATAAAAAGGCTTTAATAAGCCCCTCCCATTTCTCCTGCTGATGAATGAGCTCCGCATACAATTCAAAAAGATTGCGTTTCGTATGATCTGTGTTCATCGGGTTTTCCATCCTTTTTCATTCGATTGTTTCTTCTATCATACCGTTTTGTTACAGATGAAACAATCGAATTGAATTATACTCGGCTGGTGACGGAAAACCAGCGGCTGATCCCTTTTTGAATCACCTCGGCACAATCGGACGCTGATGCATCCACCGCCCAAGCTACATGTCCATCGGGACGAATCAATATGGTATGCACATCCCGCAACTTTTCATTCGGTTCTGCAAGCGAGGCGGTTACCGTACGTAAGCCTTTCACTTCGATATGATCATCAGCTTCCTGCCTCAATGACAGCAAAACGAATGTCCCGTTTTGGAGAAAGCTGTACAGCCGTTCCGAATTGCCGTCGGAAAGAATCAGCTTCATGTCAGGGAGCCTTGCCCCATTCAAACGATTCGGCGGCATGGTACGATCAGCTTCATATCTGACATCCAGCGCAGAAATTTGCCCTGCTACATATCGATTCACATCAGGGAAGGCCAGCAGCTCCAACATCATGCTTCGCAAATGGAGGCCTGCTTGAGTGAAATCGATCAGCTTTGTCTGTGCCTCCGTGTTTCTCAGGAGACCTTCAGCTGCCGGGTGCCGCTCGTCATGGTAGCTGTCCAAAAGCCATGAAGGCGCAGAGCCTTTGATGGCCGCCGCCAGCTTCCACCCAAGGTTCATCGCATCCTGAAGGCCGACATTCAGTCCTTGCCCGCCCGCCGGAAAATGAATATGCGCGGCATCACCCGCAAGAAAGATTCTGCCGTCCCGATACCGTTTCGCTTGGCGCGCGGCGTTCCCGAACCGCGACATCCACGAAGGGTCGCTTAAACCAAAGTCAGTTCCGCAAATTCGCAGGAGGTCAGCTTTCAGCTCTTCCTCAGTCACAGGCACATCTTTCGGCGTTTGCGTGCGATAAGGGCTGATCACAACGACACGATATCGGTCTGAAGATAACGGAACAATCATAACACCGCCCTCTTTTGTGCAAAGGGACAGCACGCCTGACGCCGGCGGAGAAAGGAGCGCCACATCCCCAAGCGCAGCGGTGACAGTGCTGTCTGTTCCCGGAAACTCAATTTTCGCCTGTTTCCGGACGGTACTCCCGGCGCCATCTGCCCCAACGGCAAACTTGCTTGTGATCGTCCGTACACTGCCGTCCCGATCCTTAAAAATTGTTTGGACCGCTTCCCCGTTTTGCGTAACCGCCAGCGCCTCGGCACCCCGAAACACCTCTGTTCCCAGGCTTCGTGCATGATCTTCAAGAAGCCTTTCTGTTTTGGACTGCGGGAGCAAAAGCGTGTAAGGACAGTTCGTATCCAAGCCTGAAAAATCCAGACGGGTATCCAGCATTGAAAAATGTCCGGAAGGTATCTTGCTTCCCTTGGATACGAACCGCTCTAAAATCCCTCTCATCTCAAGGAGCTCCAGCGTTCGGGGATGCAACGTCAATGCCTTGGAATGCGGAACAGGTTTTTCAAGCCGTTCAATCACACATGTTCCCACTCCGGCCATCGCAAGCTCAGAAGCCAGCATAAATCCAACCGGCCCTCCTCCTATAATCACTGCTTCATATTTCATCATCATTCACCACTCCTTTTGTTTCATGAAAAACGAACAAAAACCAATAAAAACGGTCCTCTAATCAAAAAATATATAAATTTTGTTACATAGGTAACAATTTTGATTATAGCTCCTTACAAATTTTTCTTCAACACATTTTTCCAAACGGCATACAAAAAGACGCCTCTTCAATTAGCGTCTTTTTATTCGGCATCAGAAATCACACCGACAATATTTTTTTCTCTTATCGGACCAAAATGCCGGCTGTCGAAGCTGTATATGCGATTATCTCCAACGACAAAATATTTTCCTTTCGGCACCTTGCTTATTCCCGTCACATCTTTCAAAGAAAAATCACCCGTTACATGGCTGCCGGCAGAAACAGATTTCAAATGCTTCAAAAATGGCTCAGCAACCTGCTTTCCGTTCACATACAGCTGATCATCTTTATATTTGATCGTTTCACCGGGCAAGCCGATTACCCGTTTAATCAGCACTTTATGATCAGGACCTTTAAAAAGGACGATGTCAAAACGATGGATGGTTTTAAATCGATGCGAAAATTTATTGACCAACAATTCGTTTCCTTCCTGGAAGGTCGGGTTCATACTGACGCCTTCTACCTTGTAATCAATAAAGACAGCATTTTTAACCTGAATGGCGAGAACAACGGACACTACACCGGCAAGAAACCAAAACCGTTTTTTCATGTTACTGTCTCCCTCCATCATGCTCACGCTGACTTGCTCTTACATGCAGATACCGCTCCACCTTTTTGCCGACATACCATAAGACAGTGATCACCAATACGGCGATGACCGTTCGAATCGGCTGTGTAATCAGCGCGTGCAGATCATATCCGATGAAGCTGATCATAAAAATCATGACAAGCTTCCCCGAGGCTGCCGCCAAAATAAACGGCCGCGTTCCGATCCTTGACAAACCGGCAACAACATTCACCGCGGCTGACGGTGTAAATGGAAAACAAAGCAGAAGAAACATGGGACCGAAGCCGTGTCTTTCCACCCATAACATCAGCTTTCTGACAGACGGATGACTGCGGATAACTCCAAGCAATTTTCTCTGTCCGTATTGACGGACAATCAAAAATACGAGAATGGAACCAGCAGTTGATCCCGCCCAGGACAGGATGAATCCTTCCCACAAGCCAAACGAGTTCGTATTCGCCACCACAAACACGATCAGCGGCAAAAACGGGAGAAATGCTTCAATTAAAGGCAGCAGCACAGCAATGAGCGGACCGAAAGCCCTATAGCTTTGAAATAATTCAGTTAAATGTTCTTGTGTCAAATAGGATAAAAAATGCTCCAACATTTATACTCCTTACCGGGTTTGTCTATCCTTATTCTACACATTATCAGCAGAAAACTAAAAAGTTTTGGTGATTTTTTCTGTCTTGAAACATTTCACCAGCCGATATAGAATAAAAACAGAACAAACGTTCCCTTAGAAAGAAGGAGTCAATATGCCAAATCTGCAGGAGGAAATATACGATTTAATTGAACGGGCTCTCTTTTTGCCCATGGCCATTACGATTTTTAACCGTGATCTCGCCGGAATTGAAGAAAGCACATTAAAATTGAAGCATCCTTATAAACAGCTTATCAGCGAATCATTAAAAATAGCACAAAAGGATTTGATGGAGGTCAGAAAAGAACTGAGGAAAAGAAAAATTGCAATCCGCGAGACGGAACGCGATGAGGCCTTTACACTCTATACATTTGTCATCGACGGTTATGAAGAAAACCACCGCTATTTTAATCCGCGAATCCGTGAGCAGGTCAGCGAATTATTAACATACTATCTATTTGCCCCGGACAGACTCCGAGCCTTTTGAATCATACTGCCCGTTCCCTCTTCGGGCGATTCAGAGCATTAATTTCAGACAATTCACACTATATAAACAAAATAAATTTATTTATAATTCGAACCACAGCCTTTCACTCCAAAAAATGACATGTGCTGCGATATCTGCGACATCATTTTCAGTACGCTTAGGCTTGTACACCTCAATCCTAAATAGAAGGAGGATTCTATGAAACTGATTCACGTTCTTGCCGCTTTGCCCTTTATCGGAATCTTACTCGGCATCCCTTTTGCAAATAAGGTGACCCCCTATGTGTTCGGCATGCCGTTTATTCTTGCCTATATTGTGATGTGGGCTCTTTTGACCTCTGCGCTGATGGCGATTGTGTATGTCCTCGACAAGGAAAATAAAAAGGAGGAAGCAGAATGAATGCAGCTCTCATCATCATCTTCGGTGTCCTGCTCTTGAGTATTTTTCTCGGTATACGCGCCCAAAAAGGAAAAGACATGAACCTGGAGCAGTGGACGGTCGGAGGGCGCGGCTTCGGAACTGTTTTCGTCTTCCTTTTGATGGCAGGCGAAATTTATACTACTTTTACGTTTCTCGGCGGCAGCGGCTGGGCCTACGGAAAGGGCGGTCCAGCCTTTTATATCATCGCCTACGGATGTCTGGCCTACATCCTTTCTTACTGGCTTCTTCCAGCAGTTTGGACGTACGCGAAACAGCATAAACTAATGTCGCAGTCTGATTTTTTCACAAAAAAATACAACAGTCCGCTGCTTGGCATTCTCGTTTCACTGGTCGGCATTGCCGCACTCATTCCCTATCTTGTACTGCAGCTGAAAGGCCTCGGGCTGATTGTATCGGAAACCTCGTACGGCAAAATCACCCCGACCGCCGCCATCTGGATCGGCGCTGTTTCCATCACGGTTTATGTTATGGTTTCAGGCATTCACGGGTCTGCCTGGATATCGGTTGTGAAGGACATCATGATTCTGGTTGTCGTTCTGTTTTTAGGTGTGTATTTGCCAATTCATTACTACGGCGGATTTCAAGACATGTTTCAGCAGATTGAAACGGCAAAGCCTGGCTTTCTTACGCTCCCCGAATCGGGACAAAGTGCGGCCTGGTTCAGTTCAACCGTACTCTTGACAGCGCTTGGTTTTTACATGTGGCCTCACACGTTTTCCGCTTCGTATTCAGCCGAAAACCCAAAAGTGTTTCGTAAAAACGCCATCATCATGCCTTTGTACCAGCTGGTCCTGCTCTTCGTTCTTTTCGTTGGCTTTGCGGCTATCCTGCAAGTTCCAGATCTGAATGGCGCAGACGGGGATTTGTCGCTTTTGAGACTGTCTCTGCAAGCATTTGACCCTTGGTTTGTCGGAATTATCGGTGCTGCCGGACTGCTGACAGCACTTGTGCCAGGGTCTATGATCTTAATGTCCGCCTCCACACTGTTTGCAAAAAATGTGTACAAGGTAATCGCGCCCCGCACGACAGAACAGCAAGTATCGGCGCTTGCTAAGTTTTTAGTGCCGGTGATTGCGCTGATTTCGGTGTATTTTACCTTCAAAGGCGGGAATACCATCGTTACGCTGCTTTTGATGGGCTACAGCCTTGTCACACAGCTATTCCCCGCCCTTTTGTTCAGCCTGCTCAAGCATAATATGGTGACAAAGCAAGGAGCTTTCGCCGGCATTATTGCAGGTGTCGGAGCAGTTACTTATATTACAATGACGGAAACGACGATCGGCACTTTATTTCCGGCTCTGCCGCAAGCCGCAAAAGACTTGAATGTCGGCATCGTCGCCCTGCTTTTGAATATCACGGTCATGACGGCAGTCAGCCTTATGACAAGGAAGGCGAAAAGCGCTGCGGCCGATCAGGCGGCTTAAGCAATAGAAAAAGCAATCTGGTCATCAGATTGCTTTTTCTTGTTTACCGTTCACAGGCGATAAGATCTTTATCGCGGTCTTTATTTTTATTGGCATCATAAAGGTCCTTAGAGACGTAAGGCTTGTACTTCGTTTTTCCGCCTTTGTTTTTCACCTTCGATGTGCGGGCCACTCCGCCTTTGTATACTTTGTTTAACTCCTTGCAGTTCTTATAGACCTTCACCTTTGTTTTGGCTTCCGCCACATGGTCAGCTCCGCATGAAAAACCGAAAACGAGACCGAGTGACAGCAAAACCGACAAGCGCTTTTCGACCCGTTAGTTTACCTGATCCTTTGTAGCTTTTTTCTCCGCAATCAGGGAGAGGCTTCATGTTCTTTTGCAGGCCTGGCGGTTCTTGATATTGTTCGGGAAATTCATCATGAAAAAATGCTTTTATAGGATTCGTAAGATTTGAATCAGACATCAGCAACGCTCCTTTTCTGTTTGGTGTACATTCGTATGTGTACCCCTGAGCATAAGGAGAAAAACATGTTTTGGCAGTTTGACTGAAGGACCAAAGAAAACAAGAAAAAACAAAGCCTTCTTCCATATTTATCTTGTCAAATAAGACTATATGAATTATGATAAATTCGAGCTATAAATCAACTAAATATTGGGTGTTGGGGAGTGAATCGTCATGAAAAAAGCGGCGTACGGGCGGCGATTCCGGTATCGGCCGCGCTGCCGCAATTGCTTACGCCAGAGAAGGTGCCGATGTGGCCATTAACTACTTGCCCGAGGAACAGCCAGATGCTGAAGAGGTAAAAGAGCTGATTGAAGCAGAAGGCCGAAAAGCAGTGCTGATCCCCGGAGACTTGAGCGACGAATCCTTTTGCCAAGATCTGGTCAAACAGGCGCAGCAGGAGCTCGGAGGACTTGATGTGCTAGCGCTCGTTGCAGGCAAACAGAAAGCAGTCGAAAACATCGAAGATCTGCCTACTGAACAAATCTATAAAACATTTGAAGTGAACGTCTTTTCCCTTTACTGGGTTGTAAAAGCGGCGCTTCCGTATTTGCCGGAGGGAGCTTCAATTATCACAACTACCTCAGTTGAAGGCTATAATCCAAGCCCGATGCTGTTAGATTACGCAGCAACGAAAAACGCCATTATCGGCTTTACCGTCGGACTGGGAAAACAGCTTGCTTCCAAAGGCATCAGAGTAAATTCAGTTGCGCCCGGACCAATTTGGACACCGCTGCAAATTTCCGGCGGACAGCCGACGGAAAACATCCCGAAATTCGGACAAGGCACGCCGCCAGCTCCATTAAATCGCGCTGGGCAGCCAGTGGAATTGGCCGATGTTTATGTATTTCTAGCTTCAGAGAATTCAAGCTATGTGACATCTCAGGTATATGGCATCACCGGAGGAATTCCGACGGCATAGGTTTATGAAAGGAGCTGCCCTGTGGGTCAGCTCCTTTCTATTTTCTAATACCGCTCCCCGAGCTCACGCAAAATAAAATCATAAATCATCTTCGTCCGCTCTTCCTTCGGGTACAGCATAAATTCCTGCCTTTTCGGCACGCGGTGGTCGATTCTGTCTTGGAACTTGGTTCTGAGCCACGCTGTTCGATATACCTGGTTCTCGAACGAATTATAAGAGATCGGCAGCTCCATCGTTTTCCCATTTGAAAACGTCACTTCCGTATCGTCGAATTCAGTCGCTTTGAATTCTTTTACATGCACATGGGAAATCCAGCCGCATTGGGGTCTTGTCGAAGAAAGTGTAGGGAATAAAAAGATTTGATTCGAAGGGTCCACCATGATTGGCGGCTTGTGTGAAATTTTTGTCACTTCATAAGTTCCTGCTTTTCTTCCCGCATAGCTTGATCCAAAAAATCGGCAGCTTCTGTCGACAATTTGCAGCGGCTTCATGTTGACATAAAACACGCAATCTTTTTCAATAATTTTGGAACATATTTTGCCGTCTATTTCTTCTGGCAGCACGGCAATTGTTGCGCCGTTCACTTCATACGATTCTAAAGGTGCGTCTGTTTTCTGACTCATATTATGGCCTCCATCCTTTTTCTGCAAAATTTATACTAATAATCTATCATCTGTTTTTATAAAACGACAGGTTTTTTTAACATTTAAGATAAAATCATCTTTTAATGATATTTAATGGTGCTAAATGACTAGTAATAAACCGATTTTACTTTCATAAGACTTGCCGGTTTACGGCATTTTGCAGGATATGTCGATAGATTGCCAAGTATTAGTTGTCTAAAAATTATAAAAATTTATTGATTTTTTCGACCGTTATCCATATACTATAAAAAAGGCATTGGGGGGATTCTTTATGAAAGAGAAAAAATCGTACACTGAGCTCATGAAGTCCCGCAACACGCAAAAAACAAAAGAATTCGATGTCACAATGACGGATATCTACATTCAAATGGTGCTCGATGAATCCTTGTATAACCGTCGGCTTGCCATGCTGACGGACCAAATTAACAAAGCCTTGGACGAAAAAGATAAAGATGCGTTTCTTACGCTCTCTAAAGAATATGCAGCGCTCAAGCAGAGCGAATAAGCCAATCCTTCAAGGATTGGCTTTTTATTATCCGTTCACAATTGTTCCGCCATTGACGTGAATCGTCTGCCCTGTGACGTATGTGGAATCGTCGCTGGCAAGGTATAGATAGCTTGGCGCCACTTCGACCGGCTGTCCCGGGCGTTCCATCGGCACGTCTGAACCAAACACTTCCACGTCTTTTGCGGCAAAGCTGGCCGGGATAAGCGGTGTCCAAATGGGACCCGGTGCCACTGCATTGACCCGTATGCCCTGCTGAACAAGCGACTGGGAAAGGGACCTTGTAAACGTAACGATCGCGCCTTTTGTCGCTGAATAATCGATCAGCGTTTTATTGCCTTTATAGGCGGTAATTGAAGCGGTATTAATAATAGAGCTCCCTTTTTTTAAATGAGGCAGCACTGCCTTTGTTAAGTAAAACATAGAAAAAATGTTTGTTTGGAAGGTTCTGATCAGCTGGTGGCTGGTGATTTTTTCAATGCTGGGCTGGACATGCTGCTCAGCTGCATTGTTAACCAATATATCAATGGATGGAAACACTTGGCTTGCCTGCCCGACCACATCATTGCAAAACGCTTCATCCCCGACATCTCCTGCAATCAGCAGGCATTTTACCCCTTCCTTTTCTACATACTGCTTTGTTTCCTCGGCGTCCTGATGTTCATTCAAATACACAATGACCACATTAGCCCCTTCTTTTGCGAATAACACCGAGACAGCGCGTCCAATCCCGCTGTCTCCTCCAGTAATAATAGCGGTTTTGCCCTCTAATTTTTTCGCTTTCTTCGGCTTATCAAAAACCGGACGCGGGTCCATCAGATATTCAAAACCAGGCTGCTGGTTCTGGTGCTGAGGCGGTAATGTTTTCTTTTTTTGATTCGCCAATGAAATCACTCCTTTTCAACCTTATTATGTTATGAACAATGCCTGCTTCCTATGTATGAAAAGATAGAATATGGAGAATAAATCTGATTGGAGGTATAACGGCTTGGCTAATCAACATTTTGCAAAGGAAGCACTTGAAACATACTGGAAAACATCAACTGACCTGCCTTCTTTTCCTGCGCTTCAAGAGGACACTGAATGTGACATCACCATTATCGGAGGCGGGATTACTGGAATCACAACGGCATATGAACTTACGAAGAGAGGCTTCCGTGTCGTTTTGATTGAAGCAAATCAGGTTCTTAACGGAACCACTGCGCATACAACTGCTAAAGTTACCGCACAGCATGACATGATATACGACGAATTTATCCGCCATTTCGGATTAAACCATGCGAGGCTTTATTATGAAGCAAACCAAAACGCAATTGATTACATAAAAGGCATTGTGGATGAACATCAAATTGATTGTGAATGGATCGAGCAAGACGCATATCTTTATACGGCAAATGAAAAAAATGTTCAAAAAATCCGCACCGAGCATGAGGCATACACAAAGCTCGGAATTGAAAGAGACCTTATCAAGGATCTTCCAATTCCCTTAGGTTCTAAGCTGGCGCTTGTCATGAAGAATCAAGCTCAATTTCATCCGCTTCAATACTTAAAAGCGCTTCTGGAGCAAATTGTTCAAAAAGGCGGCCGAATTTATGAAGAGACCGTTGCGCTTGATATCAAAAAAGGCGAAAGGCCCGAAGTGGTAACAAAAAGCCGGCACGCCATTAAGAGCCGCTTTATCATATGCTGTTCCCACTTCCCTTTTTATGACGGAGGCGGATTATATGCTGCGAGAATGTACTCCGACAGATCTTATGTCCTTGCCATCAAGCCGAAGATCGAGTATCCCGAGGGCATGTATTTGAGTATCGATCAGCCGTCAGTGGCGCTCCGCTATACGGTTGTAAACGGTGAAAAGCTGATTCTCTTCAGCGGAGTAAGCCATAAAACAGGCCAGGGAAAAGCCATGTCTACACATTATGAAACACTGAGACAACTGGCCGAAAGCACCATCGGCATCGAAAGCATTCCATATTATTGGTCCACACAAGATCTAGTGACGATCGACAAAATCCCGTTTATCGGGCCGATGTCGGAAAATGAGGACAATATTCTAGTAGCGACCGGGTTCAAAAAATGGGGCATGACGTCCTCAGCAGTCGCAGCCACTCTATTGTCAGACCTTGTGGAGAAAAAAGACAATCCATACGAAAGCATTTTCACTCCGTCCCGTTTCCATCTGAATCCCGGGTTGCAGAAAGTGATTTCCTACAATGCCGATGTCGCCAAGCATTTGATTAAAGGAAAGCTTGAAAAGCCTGATGTCCAATTTGAAGACATTTCGCCAGGAGAAGGGAAAGCCGTCACCATAAACGGCAGGCGAGCGGGAGCATTTCGGGATGAGACAGGCTGCCTCCATCTCGTTGATACGACTTGTACCCATTTAGGCTGCGAGGTCGAGTGGAACGACAGTGAGCATACGTGGGATTGTCCGTGCCACGGATCACGCTTTAAGCCATCTGGCGAAGTTGTAGAGGGTCCGGCCATTAAACCATTAAAACAAATAGATCTCGATTAAACCGTTCATTTTAATGAACGGTTTTTCAAATATTTTTCATCTGCAGCTTCATTCATGTTTCTCTTGGCCGATAAAAAAGAAAAAGGCTTAAAAAGCCAAAAAGTAAAAATTATATTTTTCCCAAGGGGGATCATTGTATTGTTATTTAAAAAAGACAGAAAACAAGAAACAGCTTACTTTTCAGATTCAAACGGACAGCAAAAAAACCGCATTCAGCTCACAAACAAACATGCAGATGTCAAAAAACAGCTCAAAATGGTCAGGCTGGGAGATGCTGAGCTTTACGTGTTAGAGCAGCTTCAGCCACTGATTCAAGAAAATATCGTATACATCGTCGATGCGTTTTATAAAAATCTTGACCATGAAAGCTCATTGATGGATATCATTAATGATCACAGCTCAGTTGACCGCTTAAAACAAACGTTAAAACGGCATATTCAGGAAATGTTTGCAGGTGTTATCGATGATGAATTCATTGAAAAGCGAAACCGAATCGCCTCCATCCATTTAAGAATCGGCCTTCTGCCAAAATGGTATATGGGCGCATTTCAAGAACTCATTTTGTCAATGATTGACATTTATGAAGCGTCCATTACAAATCAGCAAGAACTGCTAAAAGCCATTAAAGCAACAACAAAAATCTTGAACTTAGAACAGCAGCTTGTCCTTGAAGCGTTTCAAAGCGAGTACAACCAGACCCGTGATGAACAAGAAGAAAAGAAAAACCTTCTTCATCAGAAAATTCAAGAAACCTCTGGATCGATTGCCAATCTGTTTTCAGAAACAAGCAGATCAGTTCAAGAGCTTGTGGACAAATCTGAGGGCATTTCTCAAGCATCCAAAGCCGGCACTGTAACATCCAGCACTGTTGAAGAAAAGTCGATCGGCGGAAAAAAAGAGCTAGAAGTCCAGCAAAAACAGATGAACAAAATTGACACAAGCCTTATCCAAATCGAAAAAGAAATGGTCAAGCTGGATGAAATCGCGCAGCAAATTGAAAAAATCTTCGGCATCGTCACAGGCATAGCTGAACAAACAAACCTTCTCTCGCTCAATGCATCTATTGAATCCGCCCGCGCCGGAGAACACGGCAAAGGCTTTGCTGTCGTGGCAAATGAAGTGCGGAAGCTTTCTGAGGATACGAAAAAAACCGTCTCTACTGTTTCTGAGCTTGTGAACAATACGAATACACAAATCAACCTTGTATCCAAGCATATCAAAGACGTGAATGAGCTAGTCAGCGAAAGTAAAGAAAAAATGACGCAAATTAACCGCTTATTCGATGAAATCGTCCACAGCATGAAAATCAGCAAAGAGCAATCAGGCAAAATCGACGTCGATCTGCAAGCCTTTCTTGGAGGGCTTCAGGAAGTCAGCCGCGCCGTTTCCCATGTGGCCGCTTCCGTTGATTCGCTTGTCATCCTGACAGAAGAATAACCATCAAAAACCGGTCTGCCATACGGCCGGTTTTTTTGCGTTCATTATGTAAACTTAAATTAAAAATCAGTTGACATAATAATTGCCTGCATTTATTGTATAACCATATTTGATTACTGTTTGGAGGATTTCACATGCTGAAATTAATCGACATGATGCATATTGCGATTTTCACCGCACTGATGGCAGTGCTCGGCTTTATGCCCCCTCTCTTCTTATCCTTTACACCCGTTCCGATTACATTGCAAACGCTTGGTGTCATGTTGGCAGGCAGCATCCTCAGGCCAAAGTCTGCTTTCTTAAGCCAGCTTGTCTTTTTGCTGCTCGTCGCCTTCGGAGCGCCGCTGTTGCCCGGCGGACGAGGCGGTTTTGGTGTGTTTTTCGGGCCGAGCGCAGGCTTTTTGATTGCTTATCCCCTCGCTTCATGGCTGATCAGTTTAGCCGCTAACAGGCTGCGGAAGGTGACAGTATTGCGTCTCTTTTTCACTCATATCGTATTCGGCATCATCTTTATTTATCTGCTTGGTATACCGGTACAAGCTTTTATCATGCATATTGATTTGTCACAGGCCGCCTTCATGAGCCTTGCATATGTGCCTGGTGATTTGATAAAAGCGGCTGTATCTGCATTTCTGGCGATAAAAATCACTCAAGCCTTGTCTCTTTCTGATACGATGTTTACAAAAGGAGGATGACACTACATGACAATTACCCATACCTATTCATCTACCGCCGAAACATCGCCCGGCCGTGTAGCGATCCAGACTGAATCGGAGCAAATCACGTACCATGATTGGGATCGGCTTGTCTCTCAAACCGCAAATTGGCTGCGGTCACAGCCGAGCATGCCGAATCGTGTGGCGATCCTGCTCCCAAATAGTCTGGCGTTTTTACAGCTGTTTGCCGGAGCCGCAGCGGCTGGATGCACAGCCATTCCCATCGACACACGCTGGAGCCCGGCTGAATGTAAGGAATGTCTGTCCATAGGTGATGCGGATCTTGTGATTACTACAGCCTTTTTTAAAAACAAACTGACAGATAGCCAGACACCTGTTGTTTTGCTGGATAACTGTATGGCAGATATTTCTGAGGCAGCCGCTGATCCCTTGCCTACCATTGATCCGGAGCACCCTTTTTATATGGGATTTACGTCGGGCTCGACAGGAAAACCGAAGGCCTTTACGCGATCTCACCGCTCATGGATAGAGAGCTTTACCTGTACAGGAACAGATTTTTCGATTTCATCAAATGATAAGGTTCTGATTCCCGGAACGTTAATGTCCTCTCACTTCCTATATGGGGCTGTCAGCACTTTGTTTCTCGGAGGAACCGTTTGTTTGCTGAAAAAGTTTTCTCCTGCCAAAGCGAAGGAATGGCTGTGCCGTGAATCCATCAGCGTTCTCTATACCGTACCGACGATGACAGACGCCCTCACAAGGATTGAGAGTTTTCCCGACAGTCCCGTCAAAATCATTTCATCCGGCGCAGACTGGCCGGCAGAATCCAAGGAGAAGCTTGCCGCTGCATGGCCTCATCTCAAGCTGTACGATTTTTACGGCACATCAGAGCTTAGTTTTGTGACGTTTTCTTCACCGGAAGACAGCAAACGGAAGCCGCATTCAGCGGGCCGCCCTTTTCATAATGTCTGGATCGAAATCCGCAACCCTGGAGGAGACTGCTGTCAGCCAGGGGAAATCGGAAAAATATTTGTCAACAGCCCGATGCAGTTTTCCGGCTATGTGAACGGCAGCACACCAGATGAATGGATGACAGTGGATGATATGGGCTATGTTGATGAGGATGGCTTTCTATACATATCAGGAAGAGAAAACGGGATGATCGTGTACGGAGGATTAAATATTTTCCCAGAAGAAATTGAACGTGTGCTTCTCGCCTGCCCAGAGGTTGAAAGCGCGGCTGTCGTTGGAATGCCGGACGAGTATTGGGGAGAAATCGCTGTAGCTGTCATTCTTGGAAACGCTAATGCCAGAACACTGAAAGCCTGGTGTAAACAGAAATTAGCCTCCTATAAAATCCCGAAAAAATGGGTGTTTGCAGACAGCTTGCCGGAAACGAGCAGCGGAAAAATTGCCCGTTCCAGTGTGAAAAAATGGCTGGAAGAGGGCGTACAGTATAAATGAATGCGGTTATTGTTGATGCAAAACGAACGATCTTTGGAAATCAAAACGGACTGCTGAAGCCCTTCCTGCCGGAGGATTTGTCAGCTCCCATCATCCGCTGTCTCAGCCGAAAGCTAGAGGATCAAGTTGACGAGGTCATTCTCGGAAACGCTACCGGCAGAGGCGGCAACCTCGCCAGACTGTCAGCCCTTCAAGCCGGACTGCCTTTATCGGTTCCCGGAATGACAATTGACAGACAGTGCGGCTCCGGCCTTGAAGCTGTGCGCTATGCCTGCAGCCTTATTCAAGCGGGAGCCGGCACGATGTATATCGCGGGCGGCTCAGAAAGCAGCAGCCAATCCCCTTTTTCAGAACGGGCCCGCTTTTCTCCAGATGCCATCGGCGATCCCGACATGGGAATCGCAGCAGAATATACGGCAGCACGCTATTCCATCAGCAGAAGCATGCAGGATGAGTACGCGCTTCTCAGCCATCAACGCAGCAGGAACGCGCATGATGGAGGATTTTACCGTGAAGAAATTGTTCCTCTCGGGGAATTGGAGACAGACGAAGCATTTTTGAAAACACGTCCGATAAAAGCGATTATTCCCCGCGCAAAGCCGGTTTTCGACACCAGCTCCGGAACAGTCACAGCAGCCAACAGCAGCGGCATAGCAGACGGAGCAGCCGCTCTTTTGGTAATGGAAGAAGAAAAAGCGGCAGCCCTGGGACTTAAGCCTGTGCTTCGGTTTATCGGCAGCGCTGTCAGCGGCATTCACCCCAACTTTCCGCCCGTGGCACCGGTTGATGCGATCCGTAATCTCTTACATACACACGATGTAACACCTGATGATATCGGTTTATTTGAAATCAATGAAGCCTTTGCCGTCAAAATTTGTGTCTGCTCGCAAGAACTCGGCATTCCCTTTTCAAAAATCAATGTGCGCGGCGGCGCATTAGCTCTTGGCCATCCATACGGTGCATCAGGTGCAGCTCTGGTAACCAGATTGTTTTATGAAGCGGAAAGACGGACAGACTGTCAATATGCTGTTGCAGCCATCGGAAGCGGCGGCGGAATCGGGCTGGCTTTATTATTTGAAGTTCTTGCATAGGCTTTTTTTTAGGATGCATGCTTTCGATTTAGTATAATAGCGATATGAATAAAGTCAGGAAGGGGATTTTATGACAGCCGTTTGCTTAGTAAGACATGGAGAAACCGATTGGAACCTGCAGCAAAAATGCCAAGGAAAAACCGATATTCCGCTAAACACAACAGGTGAACGCCAAGCAAGAGAAACCGGAGAATATGTAAAGGACTTTTCTTGGGATATTATCGTGACGAGCCCGCTGAAAAGAGCGAAAAGAACCGCGGAAATTATTAATGAATATCTGCATCTTCCGATTGTCGAGATGGATGATTTTAAGGAACGCGATTACGGCGACGCGGAGGGCATGCCGCTGGAGGAACGGACAAAGCGCTATCCGGATAACATCTATCCGAATATGGAAACGTTAGAAGAACTCACTGACAGACTGATGGGCGGTTTGGCAAAAGTGAACCAGGTGTACCCAAACAAGAAGGTACTGATCGTGGCGCACGGTGCGGCAATTCACGCCCTGCTGACAGAAATATCCGGCGGTGACCCGGAGCTTCAAAGCACCCGCCTCGTCAACGCCTGCCTCAGCAACATTGAATTTGCAGAAGAAAAATGGCGGATAAAAGACTATAATATCAACAGCCACTTATCCGGCTTTATCAAATAAGAAAAAGACAGCGTCAGCCTGTCTTAGATTGTTGATAAAATCATAAAATGGTTTTCATTTTATGATTATGTCATCTATTCAGCGTGATTGAAAACCCTTGAAGTCTAGGAAGGACGAGCATAGGAGCGGAGCGAATGTTCTAATTCGTGAGCACCGAAGCGCAGTCCTGACAACGAATGCGAGGGTTTGTCGACACGCTGAGACAGGCGTCAGCCTGTCTTTTCTTTTACTTCTTAGCAGCCGGTATCTCTTTTTGAAGCTCGTCCAAAATGGCATTCGCCCCGTCTACACTGCGGCGCAGAGACCACACCGCACGGTCCACGTGGTATACATGCCCGTTTTTCACTGCCTTCAGCTTTTTCCAAAGGACATTCTTTTCGATCGGGCGTTTAACGTCGGCGTCGAGGTCATCTGTTTTTCCTGTCATCAGGATGATCACATCCGGATCTGTTTTCAGCAGCTGCTCCAGTGTCATTTTCATATTCACAGAGTCGCCGCCATTGCTTGAATCGCTATTGCCTGATGTACTGATTGCATATCGATAGCCGACCTGTGTTAAAAGTCTCGATGTAAAGAAGTTTTCATCCCTGGCCATAATCGTATCATTTGTATTTCCAATCAAAAGCACGGACTGGCTGTTCGCGCTGATTTTCTGCTTTGTCTCGCTAAGCTTTTCTTCATGCGCCATCAGCTTTTTCTCCATTTCCTTCTCCTTGCCGACTGCTTTTGCAATCGTAAGCGAAGCGTCAATTGTATCCTGATAATCAGCATTTAAATTATTAAGTGCAATCGTCGGCGCTATTTTTTTCAGCTGATCGTACACCTTCTTATGCCGGGTCGTGTCAGCAATAATTAAATCGGTTTTTATTGAAGCAATCTTTTCCATGCTTGGCTGTGAGCGAGTGCCGACAGATGTGTAGCCGTCAATTTTCTTCAGCACATCCTTGTTGATCAGCTGCTTCGCTTTGTTGTCATCGGCAACCCCGACAGGCGTAATGCCGAGATCAAGCAGTGTATCAATAAAACCAAGCTCAAGAACAACAACCCGCTTCGGATGCTCAGGCACATTTGTCTTCCCTAAATCATGTGTTACCGCCACTTTATGTTCTTTACTGTTTTGATTGCCGCTTGAAGACGAGCAAGCAGCCGTTAAGACAGAAAGAAGTAAAACTGTAAGAATAATCAGTGTTTTTTTCATAGGTTCCAGTCTCTCCTGTTGGTAGTTTCTATGGTTAAGATGTCCAAGAGTAGTATAACACGGAATGAGAATCATTATCACTAATTGTTTTTCAAATGAGAAGAGAAAGTTCAGTTTACAGGAAAATTTAGTTTCGCGACACAGCAGTTCAGCAGCTGATCATCCTGTCCACAAAAAAGCTTGCAGAAAAATAACATTCTCTGCAAGCTGATCCTGTTAAAGCTTCACAATCACTCTTCCTTGAATGCGATTTTGCAAAATATCTTTTAACGCACCCGGCGTTTCTTCCAATGATACTTCCCTGTCCACGATGGTCAGCAGCTGATCAGGCTTGAGATCAGAAGACATGCGCTCCCAAACAGCGGCTCTGACGTCCATCGGACAGTATACTGAATCGATTCCGAGCAGGCTTACTCCGCGAAGAATAAAAGGATACACCGTTGCCGGAACTTCTCCTCCGCCGGTTAAGCCGCTCACTGCGACAGATCCGCCGTATTGAATTTTGCTTAAAAGCGAGGCAAGCTGTTTTCCGCCGACTGGATCAACCGCTCCCTGCCATTGCTGCTTGGACAGCGCCTTAAGCGTTCCGTCATAGACATCTTCCCTGCTGATTACTTCGCTTGCACCGAGCTGTTTCAAATAATCAGCCGCCTCCCGGTTTCCGGTGCTTGCCACCACATCATAGCCCCGCTTGTTCAGCATCGATACCGCAATTCCGCCGACACCGCCGGTTGCTCCTGTGACTAGCACGCTGCCTTTTTCCGGAGACAGACCATTCTGTTCAAGCCGATGCACTGATAACGCCGCAGTAAATCCCGCCGTTCCGTACACCATCGCTTCTTTTAACGAAAGATTCTGTGGCAAAGGCACCAGCCAGTCACCAGGCACCGAAGCGTATTCACTTAATCCGCCATCACGGGAGACACCGAGCTCATAGCTTGTCGCGATCACCTCATCCCCCTCCGCAAAACGCGGATCATTGGAAGAGACGACCGTACCCGCAGCATCAATGCCTAAAATAAGCGGATACTCTCTGACGATATTGCCTCCTGCTTTTCCGGCCAGACCATCTTTGTAATTGATGCCGGAATAAGCAACTTTAATCAGGACACCATCCTTAGGCAAATCCTCTGTTGATATGGTTTTCACATGGACTGAAACATCATCGGCATTTTTTTCTGCCTGCAATGCTTGAAATAACGTTGACATTCGGCACACTCCTTTTCATTTATATCGTAACCGAAGAACGTTCAAAAAACCAAATCATCAAGCCGCAGCTTTCACTTCGCCGGCACATTGAGAGAATAATGGACAAATCCGGTATCCTCTTCATAGCCGTTTTGCTCATACAAGCTTCTTGCCTTCCGGTTGTGGTGCTCAGTCTGAAGCGTTAAACATTTTGCCCCGTTTTCCCCTGCATAATCCTTTGCGGCAGAAAGTAGCCGGCCGCCCGCTCCCTTTGTACGAGCATAAGGAGCGACAAATAAGTCATTTAATATGTAGATCCTTTTCATTGACACAGAAGAAAACGTTGGATAGAGCTGGGTAAAACCTATGAATTCTCCATTTTCTTCTGCTGTCAAAATAACAGACTCATGATTTTCCAAACGAGCTTTCAAAAAAGCCTCCGCCCCTTGCAAATCGGATGCCTGTCTATAAAATTCCCGATATTGGTTAAACAGCGGCGCGAGGGCTGCTGCATCTGATGTCTTTGCTTGGCGAATGTTCATCTCATTTCTTCCTCCCTCTCAATAAATTTTTTCATTCTATCCCTAATCGAATTTTCTGTAAAGTTTATTTTCCAGAATACTTTTATCATCATGCATTGAAAAAATATCACGATAATATCAATTGTTCTCACGGAAGCATATGCAGGTCATTCGAACGAATTTTTTCGACAGGAATTTGCCGGGACTCAGGAGCATTTAACCTAAAAAAGCATGACATTTCAGCATAATGAACATTTACTCATGTCTATTTTCGTTCTTTTCTGTATGAAAATAGTTATTTCGAGTCTCTACGGAAATAGCGAGAGATGATATACCTAAATAGAGATAAAATCATCTCAAAAAAATGGGTCTACTAAAATATTATTCCATCTATTACAATAAATTCACAGAATAGTCTTTTAAGTAAGTCTACTCTGAATTTTTTAAAAGGAGAGGGTAAAGAGTGAGAAGCAAAAAATTGTGGATCAGCTTGTTGTTTGCGTTAACGTTAATCTTTACGATGGCGTTCAGCAACATGTCTGCGCAGGCTGCCGGAAAAAGCAGTACAGAAAAGAAATACATTGTCGGATTTAAGCAGACAATGAGTGCCATGAGTTCCGCCAAGAAAAAGGATGTTATTTCTGAAAAAGGCGGAAAGGTTCAAAAGCAATTTAAGTATGTTAACGCGGCCGCAGCAACATTGGATGAAAAAGCTGTAAAAGAATTGAAAAAAGATCCGAGCGTTGCATATGTGGAAGAAGATCATATTGCACATGAATATGCGCAATCTGTTCCTTATGGCATTTCTCAAATTAAAGCGCCGGCTCTTCACTCTCAAGGCTACACAGGCTCTAACGTAAAAGTAGCTGTTATCGACAGCGGAATTGACTCTTCTCATCCTGACTTAAACGTCAGAGGCGGAGCAAGCTTCGTTCCTTCTGAAACAAACCCATACCAGGACGGCAGTTCTCACGGTACGCATGTCGCCGGTACGATTGCCGCTCTTAATAACTCAATCGGTGTTCTGGGCGTAGCGCCAAGCGCATCATTATATGCAGTAAAAGTGCTTGATTCAACAGGAAGCGGCCAATATAGCTGGATTATTAACGGCATTGAGTGGGCCATTTCCAACAATATGGATGTTATCAACATGAGCCTTGGCGGACCTACTGGTTCTACAGCGCTGAAAACAGTAGTTGATAAAGCGGTTTCCAGCGGTATCGTCGTTGCTGCCGCAGCCGGAAACGAAGGTTCATCCGGAAGCACAAGCACAGTCGGCTACCCTGCAAAATATCCTTCTACTATTGCAGTAGGTGCGGTAAACAGCAGCAACCAAAGAGCTTCATTCTCCAGCGCAGGTTCTGAGCTTGATGTAATGGCTCCTGGCGTGTCCATCCAAAGCACACTTCCTGGAGGCACTTACGGCGCTTATAACGGAACGTCCATGGCGACTCCTCACGTTGCCGGAGCAGCAGCGCTAATTCTTTCTAAGCACCCGACTTGGACAAACGCGCAAGTCCGTGATCGTTTAGAAAGCACTGCAACATACCTTGGAAGCTCTTTCTACTATGGAAAAGGGTTAATCAACGTACAAGCAGCTGCACAATAATATCAAAAAGAAGCAGGCTCCTCCATACCTGCTTCTTTTTATTTGTCAGCATCCTGATGTTCCGGTGCATCCCCTTCTTTCTCCGCATGTTGAATCCGTTCCATGATCGAAGGATGGCTGCCTCTGAAAATCTTCACAAGCACCGGAGGATCAACCTGGCTCAGCCCCGTCACGGCCAAATCCTGAAACGTTTTAACAGCCGCTTCTCTGTTCTCTGTCAACTCGATCCCATACTGGTCAGCCTTATTCTCCTGATAACGCGAGACAGCATTAGAAAAAGGCGTAACCGCAAAGCTCAAAACAGAAAACAAAAGCAATAACAGCGGAAGTGCCGCAAGATCATGCCGCCCTTCTAAATGAAACATGCTGCGGGTTAGGCGAACCGTCCGCTTGTAAAGCTTATCAATGACATAAAATCCGGCGAGCGACACGAGCAAATAACCAGCCAGACCGATGTAAACGTGCTTCATTACATAATGGCCCATTTCGTGGCCCATAATAAACAGAATTTCTGAATCGTCAAGTTTGTTCAGTGTCGTATCCCACAATACAATCCGTTTATTGGCCCCAATTCCTGTAACATAGGCATTCAGCGCATTTGTTTTTTCTGACATGTTCACTTCATATACATGATCAGCCGGAATATTGGCTTCATCTGCCAGCTCTAAAATTTTGCTTTCAAGCTCTTTGTTTTTCAGCGGATAAAATTCATTGTATAAAGGATCGATAATGACCGGCTGAATAAAAAACAGAAAAAGCGAAAACGGCACTGTTAACAGCCAGGCGTATAACCACCATTTTTTTTCATGCCTTTTGATCAGCCAATAAAAAACGAGAACGCAAAGCGCAAAGATTGGGAAACTGATCCAAAAGCTGATAACCTGATCCTTAGCCCAGCTGGCCGTTGTCTGTGTGGAAATGTTATAGTCAAGCGATACTTGATAGCCTATCCAATCTAAAGGCAGCGTCACCAATGTTGTAATCAGCGAAAGCACAAACACAAAACCAACGGTCTGCAAAAACCGAAAAGGCACGGCCGCTTCCATCCATTTCTTGATTTTCTTTGAAACACCGCTAACCAGCAGAACAAAAAACAGAAACCAATCAAGAGGTACCCCGATAAAAAATAAAAAATTCTTGATATTTGAATACTGCTCGGCCACTGCCAACTCAGACGGCTTCATGAAAGAAGCCGGATCAGCCTGCGTCCCTTTCACGGCTTCCGGTATTGCGGAATCACCCGACAGGAAAAAATACCAATAAAAAAACAGCCCGTACAGCACGTAAGCAAGTCCTGCTGCCGCAATCCACTTGCGCATAACGCCTCACTCCTCACATCAACCCGTTACTTCTATTGTAATCATAAATTCAAATTCTTAGAACCAAGCTGTGTTCCGCACTTTTCCACCCTTTTAAGCATGGAAAGCCCGATCGCTGGGAAAACTAACAATGTTTGGAGTGATGCAAATGAAAAAAATAGTGGCAGCCATCGTGGTAATCGGTCTTGTGTTTATAGCATTTTTCTATCTTTACAGCCGATCAGGCGATGTGTATCAATCGGTAGACGCGGATTTGATCACACTGTCTTCAAGCGGCCAGGAAGATATCGAGATTGAAAAAAGACAGCACGTCAAAGATATGCTGGATATTATGAATCAGGGAAAACAGGTGAAGACAGAAAAAACATCAGCCCCTGATTACGAAGGGACAATCAAGTTTCATAAAGACCGGTATGACTCATTCAGACTATGGATTGACGACAGCCAGCAAGCCGTTTTTTCGAAGGATGGCACATACTACAAATTGAGCAAAAATGATACAAAGGCGCTGCTAAATATTATTAAAAAAGAAGCAAAGGATTGAAAATGAAAAAGCGAAGCTAACCGCTTCGCTTTTTCATTTTATTGGGGCAAAATATCTCTCAGTGCCCGTCTGAGCATTTTCCCCGTCGCATTTTTCGGAATATCGTCAAGAAACGTAATGGCGGCAGGCCGCTTGTATTTTGCCAGATGCTTTTCACAGTGCTGCATGATGTCCTCCTCTGTTACCCCAGAGCGTTTCGGCACCACATATCCCTTTACCGCTTCCCCGCTTTGGGGGTCCGGCACGCCGATGACAACCGCCTCCTTGACGTCCGGATGGCTGTACAGCACCTCCTCCACCTCCCGCGGATACACATTGTATCCTCCTACAATGATCATGTCTTTTTTCCGGTCAACAATGTAAAAATAGCCGTCCTCATCCCGTCTTGCCAAGTCCCCCGTATAAAGCCACCCGTCTTTTAATGCATGCTCTGTTTCCATCGGCATTTTATAATAGCCCTTCATCACATTGGGGCCTTTCACGATCAATTCGCCGACCTGGTGAGCGGGCAGCTCGCGTCCGAGCGGATCTACGACCTTGTTTTCGACATGTAAGATACTTGTCCCGATGGAGCCCGGCTTCCTGCCCCTGTCAAACGGGTTAAAGCACGTGACGGGTGATGCTTCCGAGAGCCCGTAGCCTTCCAAAATGGTAACACCGAATTTTTCTTCAAACGCCGTCAGCAACGCGACTGGCATGGCCGCGCCTCCCGAAATGCACAGCCGGATCGAAGAAAAATCATCTTTCTTTCCGTTTTCATGCTGAAACAAGTAGTTATACATTGTAGGCACACCGGCAAAAATGGTCGCCTGCTGCTGCCTAACAAGCTTAAAAACAGATGCCGGACTGAATTGAGGCTCAATCAAGACAGTTGCGCCGCTCATCAGCGGTGCATTCATACAGACGGTTAAACAAAACACGTGAAACATGGGAAGAGCGCAGACCACATTGTCCCTCTCATCCATTCCCAAATAGCCTGCGACATCGTTGGCATTGCTGTACAAATTCTGATGAGTCAGCATTGCGCCTTTCGGTTTTCCAGTCGTTCCTGACGTATATAAAATAACCGCGGTATCATCAGGGACAAGTTCTTGGTTTTGTTTAGCAGCAGATGTCGGCCGCAATATTTTTGCAAACGTTGTCATTTTCATCCTGACCTCTGGGTCCGCAGCTTCCGGCTCTGCCTCCCCCGTCTGGCATAAAATGACGAGCTCAACCTTTGGCAGCGATTCATGCATGCTCTCATAAAGCGGCAAAAGCTGGCTAACGCCCACGATCGCCTTTACATCGCCATTTGTCAGCATATAACCAATTTCTGTCGGCGTGTACAACGGATTGATGGGAACAACCACGATCCCAGCTTTTAAAGCGCCAAAAAACGCGATGATAAAATCAGGCGAATTGCCAAGCAGCAAAGCTAGATGGTCCCCTTTCTCCATACCGGCCTCCTGAAGGCCGTCCGCAAATCGCTGAATATATTCATTCAGCTCTTGATACGTCATCATGTGATCTTTAAACCTGCATGCGATGCTGTCGGGCTTCTCAGATGCTGTTTCTTCCAATTTTGAAACAAGATTCATTCTCCCACCCCTTAAAGTGAATGAATAGTCATTCATTATTGAAGCCAAGCTTTCTCCTCCATTATAGAGAAACAGAAAAAAACACTCAAGAGCAAAAAGCCCTGAGTGTCAGTACTGTCATAGTTTCTTCAATGCTTCGGCAATCGGCGTATCTCCTTCTGTCAGATCAAAGGCCCGATTTTCCGTATTCTTCTCATCTAAAGAGGCAATGACCGTTTTTGCAACGTCCTCACGGGAAATAAATCCCCGCTCCAGATCCTTCGCTGCTGAAACAGTTCCCGTTCCAGGCTCATTGCGAAGGCCTCCTGGACGGATAATCGTATAGGTTAAACCGCTCGCTTCCAGAATTTTATCAGCATAATGCTTGGCCACATAATAAGGTTTGAGTGCCTCATTCCAATTTTCACGGTTATGGGCTTGCAGGGCGCTGATCATAATAAACCGTTTGATTCCGGCAATGTCCGCAGCTTCAATGGCTTTTGCCGCTCCATCAAGATCCACCAGCAGCGTTTTATCATAGCCTGTGCTGCCGCCGGAACCGGCTGTGAAAATGATCGCGTCACAGCCTTTTGCCGCAGCGGCGATTTCTTCCGGGCTGCCCTCCAGATTCGCAAGCACAGCTTCTGCACCGGCAGCTTCAAGAGACGCTTTCTGTTCTTCTTTTCTGACCATCGCTCTGATGGAATGATCAGGATTATCTTGGAATAAAGAGACGAGTCTTTGCCCGATTTGTCCGTTCGCTCCGATTAAAAACACTTTCATGTGAATCCCTCCTGCCTCCATTATTTCAAAAACACAACCGCTCTTTCAAACGATGTGTTTTGCCTTAATAAATCAGATCAAGGAAATCCTCTTTCGTAATGTTCCCAAAGTAATGCTTGAGATTCACACCTTCGAGCACATCAGCGATGACGCTGCGTTCGTATTGTTTTCCGACCAGCAGGTTTTCAATTTCAGATACATCACCGACACCGAAGAAATCTCCGAAGATTTTGCAGTCCTCGATTTTGCCTTTCTTGACCTCTAGGCGCAAATCGATCGATCCAACCGGATAACGTTTCGAATGATTAAGGTTAAATTTCGGTGAGCGGCCGTAGTTCCAATCCCAATTCTGATAGCGCTCTTTCGAAATTTGATGAATGGTCTCCCAATCTTTTTCCGTTAGCTTATACTCCGGCACGTTTCCAATGTCGTTCGTGTTAAAAATATGGCGAAGCAAATGGCTGCGGAATTCTTCGGTGGTCATTTTATCATCGAGAAACTCACTGATGTTTGCCACTCGGCTTCTGATCGATTTGATGCCTTTTGATTCAATTTTATCCTTTTTCACCTTTAATGCTGATACAACATGATCAATGGCTGAATCAAACATGAGGGTGCCGTGGCTGAAAATACGGCCTTTCGTTACAAACTGAGCGTTTCCGGATATTTTCCGGCCATCCACTACAATGTCGTTCCGGCCGCTTAATTCGGCTTCAACTCCAAGCTGATGTAACGCCTGAATCACCGGCTCAGTGAATTTTTTAAAGTTATGAAAGCTGTCCCCGTCATCCTTGGTAATAAAGCTGAAGTTCAAGTTCCCCAGATCATGGTACACAGCTCCCCCGCCTGATAAACGGCGGACGACGATAATCCCGTTTTCCTCAACATATTTTGTATTGATTTCTTCTATTGTATTTTGGTTTTTTCCAATGATAATAGACGGTTGATTCACATAAAAGAGCAAATATTGCTGTTCAGGGTCTAAATGCTTTACACAGTACTCCTCGATAGCAAGATTGATCCGCGGATCATTGATATTTTGATTGTCTATAAATAACATGGTGCTCCTCCTTTATCCTTCCCACACAAAACCTGATTTCGCAATATACACTTCTCCGTTAAAAACGGTTTTCGCTTCTTTGCGAAGATTGTCATGCACGCCAAAATGCGGCAAATGTGTCAGCAGCAGTTCTCCCGCTCCCGCTTCTTTTGCAATGCGCCCGGCTTCCAGGCTGTTCATATGGCCTGCACTTGTTCCGTCTTGATCGGCATAAAAATTGCATTCCGAGATCAATAAATCAGCATCTTTCGAAAACGGTATAAATGAATCCTGATAGCTGGAATCAGCAGTATAAACAACAGTGTGACTGCCGTCAGTAATCCGCATGGCATAGCACGTCACCGGGTGAATCGTTTTTAAAAAGGTAATCGTAAACGGACCGGCAGTCAGCGGCTGATCCGGCTGATAGGCGATCCCTTTCGTATGTGTTTTATATGTAAGCTTTTGAAACTGTTCTATATCAGCATCATGTCCGTAAATCGGAAGCGTATGCTCTCCTTTGCCGAGAAACGAACCGACTTGCTTGGCAAATTGCAGCGGCCCGATATCAGCGATATGGTCATGGTGATAATGAGACAGAACGACCGCATCCAGCTTTTCCGCCGGCACATATCCGAACAGCTTAGACAATACGGCACTGCCGCAATCAACAAGCAGAGAGAAATCACCTGACTGAAACAAATAGCCTGACGTCGCTTCATTTGCGGCCGGAAAACCGCCATAGCATCCGATAACTGTAACTTTCATAATGTCCTCCTATCTTTTCAAAAAAAATTGATCCTCCTTCAATATACCCATTTTTCTTGAAAAAAGCATGTTTTAAACATTGTATCAAAACAATTATTGATTTTTGTAATCTGTTATATTACAATGAAATCACTACAAAGGGGAAAGAGGGATTGGTTATGCTGGGGAAAATCACAGAATTTTTTAGAAACCTGCCTTCGAAAAAGTGTGCGGAATGCGGAAAAAAGATAGAAGAGCAGCATGAGTGCTATGGTAATATCTGCAATGACTGTATAAAAGTAAACGATTTGTAATGAGCGAAAATCCCGCGCCTTACGCGTGGGATTTTCTTATTTTTTCACATATCTCTTAATTTTGAAATAATAGTCAGGTTAGGTCAAAGCTCACCTGTTTTTAGATAATTCTGGTGATTATCATAATGTCATTGAATATTCTTTATTTTCGAAATATAATTTACTATAGACGAATTGATTTCTTATCTATTATAATTTGATCTAATAGTGAGATTAAATATATGTCTATTCATGATATATGTTGATACTTTGTTTTTTGGGAGGTAATCTATGAAAAGAATTAAGTTTGGATTAGCCACACAAATATTCGTTGGACTTATTCTAGGTGTCATTGTTGGCGTCATTTGGTATGGCAACCCAGCATTGCCTACTTACCTGCAGCCAATCGGGGATCTCTTTTTACGCTTAATCAAAATGATAGTGATTCCTATTGTTGTCTCCAGCTTAATCATCGGTGTAGCCGGTGCAGGAAATGGAAAGCAAGTCGGTAAATTAGGCTTCAGAACGATTCTGTACTTCGAGATCATCACGACTTTTGCCATTATTCTCGGACTAGCCCTTGCAAACATCTTCCATCCGGGTACAGGAGTTAATATACACGAAGCTCAAAAATCGGACATCAGTCAATATGTTGAAACTGAAAAAGAACAAAGTAATAAATCAGTGGCAGAAACGTTCCTCCATATTGTGCCGACAAACTTCTTCCAGTCATTGGTCGAAGGGGATCTTCTAGCCATCATCTGCTTTACAGTACTATTTGCATTGGGTATTTCCGCGATCGGTGAAAGAGGCAAGCCTGTATTAGCCTTTTTTGAAGGTGTATCCCATGCCATGTTCCACGTTGTAAACCTTGTGATGAAAGTGGCGCCATTCGGCGTTTTCGCTCTTATCGGAGTGACTGTGTCTAAATTCGGACTCGGTTCTCTTATCTCTCTCGGAAAGCTCGTTGGATTGGTTTATGTCGCGCTTGCTTTCTTCTTAATTGTTATTTTCGGGATTGTCGCAAAAATTGCCGGCATCAGCATCTTCAAGTTCCTTGCTTACATGAAGGACGAAATCTTACTGGCGTTCAGTACGTCCAGCTCTGAAACGGTTCTTCCGCGCATCATGGAAAAAATGGAGAAAATCGGATGTCCGAAAGGCATTGTTTCATTTGTCATTCCGATCGGTTACACGTTTAACTTAGACGGTTCCGTTCTCTATCAATCTATTGCCGCACTCTTTTTAGCACAGGTATATGGCATTGATTTGACGATTTGGCACCAAATTACGCTTGTGCTCGTCTTAATGGTGACATCCAAAGGGATGGCTGCCGTGCCTGGTACTTCTTTTGTTGTCTTGCTTGCAACGCTTGGCACCATCGGCGTTCCGGCTGAAGGACTTGCCTTTATTGCCGGCGTAGACCGCATCATGGATATGGCACGTACAGTTGTCAACCTGACTGGTAACGCGCTTGCTGCCGTTGTGATGTCTAAATGGGAAGGCATGTTTAATCCTGCGAAAGCAGAAACTGTTATGTCCCAATCGAAAACAGAACAAAACGCAACCATTTCTGGTTAATGAAAAGCCTGCGGGGCAAGAACCCCGCAGGCTTTTTTAATCTTTAACAAGCACAAACAACTCTGTAATCAAAACAGTATCCTCATTCAGCTCCAGTTCACCGCTTTTGATCAGTTCCGCCCATGCCATCCGATGATCCTCTTGAAACTCCTCAATTCGGTCTCCATTACCCTCTCCTTTGACTAACCTCATATCAGGCGCACCAAAGGTGGTTTCAAAGACATCTGTTACTTTTATATTGCATCTTGGATTGTCATGTTTATCATAAACGGTAACAAGCTGACCCGCTGTTTGATAAACGTCCCTCAATTCATCTTTTGAATACAATGATTTCGGCGCGCACGTGGCGGTTTTTTCTCCGGCAAGGATCTGCTGAATCAGCTGTTCTCCCAACCCGTCATCACCTTCCCAGCCGAATGTGCTTTTCAGCTTATAAATCTTCATTGGTCCTCCCCCTTATACCATTGGTGACTGTACATAGTAATACAGAAGCTTAGCGGTATGGCGAAGAGATGATTTATGGGTGCGTTCAAATGCATGGGAAGCGTCAATTCCCGGCCCTATGAGGCCATGCACAATATCATGCCCGGATTTGATCGCTGCTGACGCATCAGACCCGTAGTACGGATATATATCAAGCTTATAGTCGATATGATGCTTCTCGGCTAATTGAACTAAATGCTTCCTGAGCTGATAATGATACGGCCCGCTCGCATCCTTCACACAGATTGATACTGAATATTCATCAGTCGCCTGCCCGTCACCGATAGCCCCCATATCAACCGCCAAATATTCAACTGTTTCAGGAGAAATATTCGAATTCCCGCCGTAACCGATTTCTTCATTATTGGAAATAAGAAAATGGGTTGTATACGGCAGCTCAATGTCTTCTGTTTGAATTTCATGAATTAAGCGGAGCAATAAGGCGACGCTTGCTTTGTCATCCAAATGGCGCGATTTAATAAATCCGCTTGATGTGATCTCGACACGGGGATCAAACGACACAAAATCTCCGACACCAATGCCCAGCTCCTCCGTATCTTTCCGGCAGTGAACTGGTTCATCTAGGCGGATCTCCATATTCTCTTGATTCCGCTCAGCCTTTCCCGCGTCTTTGTATACGTGCACAGACGTTTGATGCATTAAAATGGTGCCTGTGTACGTTTTTCCCGAGGCGGTTTCAATTTGGCAATACTCCCCCTCAATCGAGTTGTAGCGGAACCCGCCGATTAAGTCGATTTTCAGCCGGCCGTCCGCTTTAATCTCCTTCACCATAGCGCCGAGGGTGTCAACGTGCGCTGTCAGCATGCGATGCCGGGATGTGTCGCGTCCTGGAAGCGTTGCAATTAAGCCGCCCTTGTGGTTCCGAACCGTTTCTACCTTCCATTCTTTTAAAAGGCTTTCAATATAATTGATCACCTCATATGTATTTCCTGTCGGGCTTGGGATCGATACAAGTTCTTTAATGAGCTCCATCGTTTTACGTACTGACGTCATAGGGCATTCCTCCTTTTATTTTCTACTTAAAATATACTCTTTTCCCGAGGGACCCGTCCAATCTTTTCCTATCAATCTCTCATATGCTGTAGAGAGCATGGGAAGAGGAGGGATTTCTATGTGCTGTCGTCATTCACATGAACAGAAATGTCGTTGTCACGATTGGTTCGATGATTTTTGGTTCTTTGACGAGTGGTTCGATAAAGATTTCCACGACCATTGCAAGAAAAAGAAAGAATGCCATGACCCTTGCGAGAAGAAGAAAAAGAAACACCATTGTTTCTCTTGTAAAAAACACAGACATTCTTGCTGTCATTGCTAAAGACTGAATCAGAAATATTCTGATAACCCATGCTTAATGAATATTTCCATTCACATTTTTCCAAGCGGGCATTGCTGCTGCTTGGACCTTTTATTGAAACACCCTTTTTGCTTTTACAATCCAATAAACTGATAAAGCCGCTATAAGAGCAACAATGATTTCAACAGCAGCAGCATGCTCTATGATTCCTCTTTGATATAAAACCGCCGGTACATTAAACAGTGCATGTAAAAGAATAGAATACAACAAAAACAGCGGCCGGCGGCTTTTAACCGCGTACAAAACAAGCAGAGACAGACCAATTTGGACGGCAATGGCACTGATTCTTTCTATTCCGCCCAGCATCCATTCATACGAAGGAGTATGCAGCAGCTGCTCTTGTATCGGCAAAAGCGCCTGTTTGATGTCGCCATTGACCAAAAGCTGTTCAAACGTCCCGCTATTGATAGCAAATGCATATACAATAAGTGAGATAGAGGACAAGCCTGAAATCAGGATGGCTTCAAGCCCGCCATGGCCTGCCCCGAAAGCCAGACCATCTGCCCAAGTATGATGGCGCTTCATAAAAAATCGCATCATCATATACCTTCCGCACTCCTCAAAAATGCCGGCCATCAAGCAGCCGTAAATGCCATACCATAATGGATGCTGCATCGCTTCTTTCGTCATTTCATTCACTTGCAGTACATAAACATGAACGCCGCCTTCCAGCAGCTGAGCGAAGACAAAAAACGTGAGAGCGCCAATAAAAAACACTTTAAGCGAGGCGCCATACTTTCGCTTAAACCATACAATCAGCCCGATTGGCAACAGAAACGCAATAGCCCCGGATAATGCCAAAAAGACTACTGCTTCTTGACTGACCATTTTTCAGCCTCCTTTTTCTTTTTCATAGATTCCCTATTCTACACTTCTCTTTTTTTGTAAAAAAACCTTCTTTTTAGTACCAGATACTAATATCTAGTGTTATAATCTGACCATAAGGAGTGATTCATATGTCAAAAGCAAAAATTACAGCTATCGGCACCTATGCGCCGAGCAGACGTTTAACCAATGCAGATTTAGAAAAGATCGTTGATACCTCTGATGAATGGATCGTTCAGCGCACAGGAATGAGAGAACGCCGGATTGCGGATGAACATCAATTTACCTCTGATTTATGCATAGAAGCGGTGAAGAATCTCAAGAGCCGTTATAAAGGAACACTTGATGATGTCGATATGATCCTCGTTGCCACAACCACATCCGATTACGCCTTTCCGAGTACGGCATGCCGCGTACAGGAATATTTCGGCTGGGAAAGCACCGGCGCGCTGGATATTAATGCGACATGCGCCGGGCTGACTTACGGCCTCCATTTGGCAAATGGATTGATCACATCAGGCCTTCATCAAAAAATTCTCGTCATCGCCGGAGAGACGTTATCAAAGGTAACGGATTATACCGATCGAACGACATGCGTTCTGTTCGGCGATGCCGCAGGTGCGCTGTTAGTGGAACGAGATGAAGAGACGCCGGGATTTCTTGCGTCTGTACAAGGAACAAGCGGGAACGGCGGCGATATTTTGTATCGTGCCGGACTGCGAAATGAAATAAACGGTGTGCAGCTCGTCGGTTCTGGAAAAATGGTGCAAAACGGACGCGAGGTATATAAATGGGCCGCAAGAACCGTCCCTGGCGAATTTGAAAGGCTTTTACATAAAGCAGGACTCAGCTCTGATGATCTCGATTGGTTTGTTCCTCACAGCGCCAACTTGCGCATGATCGAGTCAATTTGTGAAAAAACACCGTTCCCGATTGAAAAAACGCTCACTAGTGTTGAGCACTACGGAAACACGTCTTCGGTTTCAATTGTTTTGGCGCTCGATCTCGCAGTGAAAGCCGGGAAGCTGAAAAAAGATCAAATCGTTTTGCTTTTCGGGTTTGGCGGCGGATTAACCTATACAGGATTGCTTATTAAATGGGGAATGTAACAAAAAAAGAACTTGTTTCCAAGGAAACAAGTTCTTTTTCTTTATGAAGCCGGCTGTTCTTCTGATGTTTCTTCCTTCCGGCTTAACATTGTAAAGTAAGTAATGCTTAGTGCAATCATGACGAGGGCGATGCCGATTAAGACGCCGGCCATCTGCCACATGTAGCCAAAGTCACCGTTTGAAATGACCGCTCTGAATCCGTTAATGCTGTAGGTCATCGGCAATGCGCCATGGATGACCTGATAGAAATGCGGAAGCAATTCAAGCGGGAAGGTTCCTCCGCTCGCTCCCAGCTGCAGCACTAAAATAATGACTGCGATAAATCGCCCCGGGTTGCCCATCGTTGTAGCCAAAAATTGAATTATCGCCAGGAAAGCGAGACTCGTAATGATCGTAAACACGTAAAATCTCCACGTGCTCTCTACCTCGAGACCAATTCCCAATAGAAGAACCGTCGCCACAATCAATGATTGAATGATTCCTACAAGCATCATGACATTGAATTTGCTGAAGAACCACTCAAAACCATTTCTCGGACGCCCTGACGCTTCCTTCAGCGGGAAGACAACCGTCAGCATGATGCCGCCGACATATAAGCCCATTGACAGGATATAAGGTGTCAGCCCTGTTCCATAGTTAGGAACGGAATGAATGGCATCATCTTTGGTTTTAACCGGATCTGCAAACATGCCATATGTTTGATCATCAGCATCGATATCTCCTGTTTGGTCAGCCGCATCCTTCAGCTTACTAGACAGCTCTCCTGTGCCGTCCAACAGCTTGCCTAAACCTGTATCAAGTGATGCAGATCCGTCTGCAAGTTTTGATGATCCGCTTTGGACCTGTTTAGACCCGTCTAACAGCTTAAACAATCCGCCGGATACTTGGCTGCTTCCTGTCACCAATTGCTCTGAGCCCGCTTTTGCTTTTGCGAACTGCTTATTATATTCACCGATACCCGCTGTCAGTTTAGTTTGGCCATCTGTCACCTGCTGTGACGCATTGTATATTTTCTCAGATCCAGCAGTTAATTTGTCAATCGCGTCTTGAGTGGCTTTTGCGCCGTTATAAAGTTTAGAGGTAGCTTCCGGCAATGCCTTCACCTGGGCAACCTGCGCTTTCACATCTTCCAATGAGCTTTTTATCGTTGCGATGTCAGGCAGCTGATCAGCTGCAGGAAGCCCACTTAAAATTTCATCAAAATCAGGCGCATCAACTTTCGGAAGCTGCTTTTCAACAGAGCTGATCAGCTGGCTCTTTTGCTCCGCTGTTAAGAAATCACTGGAGTTGATGATATTTTTAAATGCCTGATCACGGTTTTTCAAGCTGTTTTCAAAGTCAGACAGCTGTTTTTTAAATTCATTCATCGCTGTTTCTGACTTTTCGAGGTTATTCACAGCTGTTTCAAGCTTCGTTAAATCGAGCGCATTTATAAGTTTTTCCGCTTTTGCTGCTTTCTCAGAACCTTCTTGCGCTTTACTGTTGAGCTGATCCAGCCCGTTTGTCAGATTAGGCAAGCCCTGCTGCACCTTTTGAAGGCCGGCATTCAGTTCATTCAGCTTGCCCGTTATCTTGCCTGATCCTGCTGCAAGCTGGCCAGATTTATCATAAATCTGGTTGCTGCTGTCCTGGAATTTACCGAGCGAGCTGTCAAGCGATTGGATGCCGCTCGTCACCTGAGCCGCTCCATCTGCAAGCTGCGCTGTTTTGTCACTGATGGTAGCGGTGCTTTCCTTCAGCTTCGCCAGATTTTCTTTCAGCTGTGCGCTTCCGTTTTTCGCATCCTTTGTGCCGTCATCAATTTTTTTCGCGCCGCTGCTCGCGTCGCTCAAACCTTTTGCGATATCTTTAAAGTTATCAAAAATAACTTTCGTATATTGCTCGGTCACTTCTTTTGAAACAGAGGCTTTCAGTTTATCAATCGCTTTTTCGCCGATCGTTGCCCCTACATAGTTGGAACCAGCATTTGTATGGTATTTCAGATCCAATTTTTTCGGATTTTTGTCTAATACAGTGCTGGCATTCTTAGAAAAATCCTCAGGAATCTCGACAACTAAATAATATTTTTGATTCAATAAGTCCTTTAACGATTGGTCGAGATCATTGGAAAAATGCCAATCAAAGTTGTTATTATCCTTTAATTCTTTGACCAGATCATCACCGATTTGAAGTTTTTCTCCTTCATACGTTGCTCCCTTGTCTTGGTTGACGACAACGACAGGCAGCTGGTCAACTGTGCCGTAAGGGTCCCAATAAGCCTTTAAGAATACGCCGCTGTAAATAAGCGGGACAAACAAAATGGCGATGATGGGAATCAATAATTTTTTACTTGTTACGATGTCTTTCCACTGACTTCGTATTGTGTTCATCCTGATGCCTCCATTCTAAAACTGACTCATCATGAAAAATGGTCATTTTCTTGCAAAGAGAAAGGATTATCTAGTTCGCTGACAATCCTTTGACAACATACAATTCAAGCAGTCCCGCAATTGTCTCTTTATCAAGCGGGGGGTGTTGTTTTTCCCAGTCAAAAATGAGCGCGATATAAAGCTTCAGCATCACAAAGGCTGTCAGTTCAGGGTCGCACTGCTTGATTGCGCCGCTTTTGATCCCGTCTTCAATCTTACTTTTGATATAAGACAGTATGGCTCGCTCCATTTTCTGGATCACTTCCTGAACTGCCATTGTACCAATCTCGGCATTCTCTTGGAAAATTTTAATCGTCAGCTGATGTGTTTTCCTGAACTCCAGAATGGCAAACAGCGCTCTGTGCACATTTTCATGGAACGGAAGGTTCGGCTCCATCGCTTCATCCGCTTTTTGCTTCATTTCCTTTAATAAAGTAGTGAAAATCTCGTCAAACAGCTCTTCTTTGTTTTTGAAAAAAGTATAAATGGTTCCCTTCCCCACGTTCGCAAGTTTTGCGACAAGATCCATTGTCGTCGCTTTATACCCGAACTGCGTGAAAGACTTTGTAGCCGCCTCCAAAATGAGCTTTTTTCGATCTATTGACATTGTATTCACCTCGAAACTGACCGTTTGAACATTTTAGTCATTAAGTACATATGCAAATGTATCATAACCTGCTGTTCAATTCAATCATTTTTTTACACAATATTGCCATTGCACATCAAAAAAACCTCCGCCATAAAGCGGAGGTTTTAGCTGAATAAATAGGTAAGCGCGTCAGACACGGCAGCTTTTCCTTGATCAATGCAGTCGGGAATGCCGACACCTTCGAAAGAAGCGCCTGTCATATAAACACCCGGATACGCAGATGCAAGTGCTTCACGCAGCTCCTTGATACGCTGCTTATGGCCGACATGGTACTGCGGCATGCTTTCATGCCATCGGGTGACACATGTCATTTCCGGTTCGCCGTTTATGTTCATGACTTTCTTTAAGTCTTCTAACACAATGTTGATAATGTCATTATCTGATAGATCGACAATGGATTCGTCTCCGGCTTTTCCGACATATGCCCGAAGCAGCGTTTTGCCTTCCGGCGCTGCGTGCGGCCATTTTTTATTCGTCCACGTACAGGCTGTGATCGCAAAGTCACTGTTTCTTGAAATGACAAAACCCGTGCCCTCATGCTCCATTTGGACGGAGCCTTCAGGGAAACCTAAAGCGACGTTTGCCACGGATGTGGAGTGCATATTTTTCAAATGAGAAATGGCAGGAAGCTCAGAAAGCATTCCCGCAGCCGCTTTATGCGGAGCAGTCACAATTACTGAATCAGCATCAAGTGTGACGCCGTTATCCAGTTCGAGCGAATAGCCAGAGCCGCTATGGCTGAGTTTGGTCACTTTTGTGCCTTTATACACCTTCGTCAGCTTTAACTGCTTTTCGATCTCTTCTACAAGGGTCTGCAAACCGGTTGACAGAGTCTGGAACTGCCCTTGTTTTTTTGCCGTCAGCTGCTGGCCTGAGCCTTGAGGCCTTGTTTTTTTCATGCCGAGAATCAGGCTTCTATGCTTTTGTTCCGTCTGGTAAAATTGCGGAAATGTCGACATCAGGCTGAGCTTGTCAATGTCGCCTGCGTAGATCCCTGATAGTAGCGGCTCGATTAAGTTCTCGACCACTTCATCTCCGACACGTCTGCGGAAGAATTCTCCCAATGACTGATCATCCTTTGTTTTGCTTGCAGGCAGGATGAAATCCATAGCAGCTCTGGCCTTCCCAGACAAAGAAAACAGACCCGTAGAAACAAACGGCGCAATTTTTGTCGGTATCCCCATTACGGCGCCCTTCGGCATTGGATGCAGGGTGCGGTTTACAAGCACATAGGATTGTCCGGTCGCATTGTTGACAAGCAAATGCTCAAGACCTAAGTCTTTAACAAGCTGCGGGGCGCTTTTCTTTCGTTCCAGAAATGAGTCTGGCCCTCTTTCGATGATATAGCCGTCTTTCTTGACAGTCTGGATTTTCCCGCCGACTCTCGGACTTGCCTCAACAAGCGTCAGCTCAAGCGGCAGATTCTTTTCTTTGATTTCTTTTTCCATATAGAAGGCGGCGGCTAAACCGGTAATGCCGCCGCCGATGATGACTACATGTTTTTTGCCGTCACTCATGTTCATCGCCTTCTTTAACGTCCTAATTTTTTTAATACGACTGTTGCCAAAGCATCAATAAATTCAGGCTTGGCATTTGGCATTTCCGGCCGGTAATAGCTTGCGCCGATATCGTCAGTAACCACTTTGCATTCATAATCATTATCATAAAGCACTTCTAAGTGATCCGCGACAAACCCAACAGGAACATATACAAATGCTTGATAGCCTTTTTGTTCGAATAAATCACGTGTTAAATCCTGAACATCGGGTCCGAGCCAAGGATCAGGCGTGTTCCCTTCACTTTGCCAGCCGACAGCATATTCGGAAACGCCTGCGCCTTCAGCAATCAATTTCGCCGATTCATGCAGCTGGTCCGGATACGGGTCTCCAAATTCTTTGATTTTTTCCGGCAGGCTGTGTGCGGATACGATGAGCATCGCGTTTTCTCTTTCATCCTCAGGCATTGACGCATATGTTTCCTTTACTCGGTCAACCCAATATGTCACGAACTTCGGTTCATCGTACCAGCTTTCAACTGACGTAATCGTTAAGCCGCCGAGTTTTTCAGCCTCTTCTTTGGCGCGTTTGTTGTAGGACTGAACGCTGAACGTGGAGAAATGCGGCGCCAGCACGATGCTGACTGCTTCTGTAATGCCATCCTTATGCATCTCTGCTACGGCGTCTTCAATAAACGGCTCGATATGCTTCAGTCCGATATACGCTTTAAACGTAATCTCATCCTGAATTTCATTCAAGTGCTGTTCCAGATTATGCGCCTGCTCTTCTGTGATTTTGGCAAGCGGTGAAATGCCGCCAATCGCTTCGTATCTGTCTTTCAAATCTTGAAGCATTTCAGGTTCAGGCTTTCTGCCTCTTCTGATATGTGTATAATAACGTTCAATATCTTCTTCCTTATAAGGCGTGCCGTACGCCATCACGAGAAGCCCCATTTTCTTTCTACTCACTGTTTACACCCTCTTTAATGATCTGATACAAACATTTTGACAGGATATCATTAAGATACCAAAAGATATGCTTAGGAATATTGACCCATTTTTTTGTTTTGTGAATATTCATGGACAAATGCTGTCAGTTTTTTCAAAACCTCGGGACTGACATCAGGAAATACCCCATGGCCAAGATTGAAAATGAAGCCATCTGATTTCATACCCTGATCAAGTATTTCCTTCGTTTTCTTCTCAATGACTTCCCATGGCGCAAGCAAAATGGACGGGTCCAGGTTGCCCTGCACTGTTTTAGTGATTCCTTTTGATCTGGCTTCATCAATGCCGAGTCTCCAGTCAAGCCCGACAACATCAAGAGGAAGGTCATGCCAATCACCTGCAAGATGGCTTGCGCCAACGCCAAACATGATCAGCGGCACATTCTCCTTTGCGAGCTCTGAAAAGATCCGGTTCATCACGGGTTTGATGTATGTTCTGTAATCTGCCTGATTCAATGCGCCGACCCACGAATCAAAGATTTGAATCGCTTTTGCGCCTGCCTTAATCTGCGCTTTCACGTACACGATGATCATGTCGGCAAGCTTGGACATCAGCAGATTCCATGCATCTGGCATGCTGTACATGAAGGCTTTTGTTTTATTGTAGTTTTTCGACGGGCCGCCTTCGATCATATAGCTTGCAAGCGTAAAAGGCGCACCTGAGAAACCGATGAGCGGGACGTTCAGCTGCTCATTGACAAGCAGTTTAATCGTCTCAAGCACGTACGGCACGTCCTGTTCCGGATCAATCTGGCCGAGTTTTTCAATGTCCGCCAGAGACCGGATTGGCTGATCAATCACAGGACCGATCCCGTTTTTGATTTCAACATCCACACCGATTGACGGCAGCGGCGTCATGATATCTTTATAAAGGATTGCAGCATCGACTCCGTATTGCTCAACCGGCAGTCTTGTGACATACGCACAAAGTTCGGGCTGATGTGTGATCTCAAACAATCCGTACTTTTCCTTCAGCTTGCGGTATTCCGGCTGTGAGCGCCCTGCTTGTCTCATATACCACACAGGCGTGTGATCCGCTTTTTCTCCCCGCGCAGCTTTTAAAAACGTCTCGTTAAACGTTTCTCGTTTACTCATCTGATTTCCACCTTTCATACGGCAACCATACGTTCGTATTTCTTGACTTATTACACTATACCTTGTTTTAGGCAAATGGTATAGAAATGTAGCTCAAAGTTCAAAAAATCGCCGAATTCCATTAAGAGGAAAACAATTTTGGCTGAACGTAATCGGTTCCTTCCCCTTCTCTTTTTGTCTGTGTATTATAAGGCATAATTTTATAAGACGCGCCCGAAAATAAGTTGGCATAAGGAATTTCATAGCTTCCCTTCCCTTCAACCGAATCAAGAAGCGTCTCCTCGCCGTCCTTGTTTACATAAATTCTGTATACGGCCCGATCATCCTCTTGAGCGTCCCACTTTAATTCAATAGTAAAGAGCCCCGCTGCTTTAAATGTGTAATCGGCTGTGAGTGTTTTGACCGGCTTCAGCTCAATCGGGCTTTCCAGTTCTTTAACGTTTTTAGGCTTTGTGAACACATGACCGGTTTCTCCTGCCTGTGTCAAAATATCCTTAAACAGCCGCGTCGGGTATGAGCTCCCGGCTTTCAAATAATGGTTTTGATCCGTTTTGTCATAGCCCATCCAGACTGCCCCGGTTATTTTCGGCGTATAGCCTGCAAACCAGGCGTCCTTTGTCGCGCCGGAGACGCCTGTATAAGATGTAGAACCTGTTTTTCCCGCCAGGTCGCCGTGATAGGTGCCGGACGTAGCCGTTCCCTTTTTGACTACCTGCTGCAGCATTCTCGTCATATTCCAAGACGTCTGCTTGCTGAATACCCGCTTTCCTTCTTCTTTATGATCGGCTATTGTTTCTCCGTCTTCATCTATTATGCTCGAGATAAAGAAGGGTTCAGTATACGTTCCATTCGCGGCAAATGTATGAAACGCGCCGGCAAGCTGGAGCGGCGAAACGCCTTTTTCCAAGCCGCCTAGAGCAAGAGCAAGGCCTTCATCAGGGATATCAATGCCGTTTGCTTTCAAATAAGATTTTCCTGTTTCGACGCCGATCTCATTCAGCGTCCAGACAGCCGGCGCGTTTTTGCTGTACGTAATGGCGTCAGACATAGTGACTTCGCCCTCATACCTGCTGTCGTAGTTTTTCGGCGTATAATCTCCGTAGGACTGCAACTCATCCTTCAATAGGGAATATGGCTTAAATTTCTTTTCCTGCATCGCCGGTCCGTATACGGCAAGCGGCTTAAATGTGGAACCCGGCTGGCGGACAGCTGTGACGCGGTTATATCCTTTGGATGTGTAATCCCTTCCGCCGATGGCCGCTTCTACACCGCCTGTCTTGTTATTAATAAAGACCGCGCTTCCCTCGGCATTCTGATCTGTTCCGGGATAATAGCTATCCTCTTTCATCACCTGGTAAGCCGTCTTCTGCAGCTTCGAATCGAGCGGCACCTTGATCGTGTATCCGCCTTGAAGAAGCTGCTCCCCAGAAATGGAATACTTGTCCTCCGCCTCTTTGATCACAAGGTCAATGTAGCTGTCAAACCAAGGTGTTTCCGACTGTTTCTTCACATGCAGTCCAAGCGTTCGGCCCTGTGCGGTGACAGCCTCTTTCGCACTGATATAGCCTTGGTCATTCATCATACCTAGAATTGTATCACGCCGCTCCTTATTTTTATCAGGATGCAAAATCGGAGAGTACGTAGAAGGCGCCTTCGGAATAGCGGCCAAAACAGCGCCTTCAGATACAGTCAAATCTTTTACTTCTTTATTAAAATAATAGTGGGACGCCGCTTGTATGCCGTAGACCCCGTGTCCGAAGTAAAGCTGGTTTAAATACATTTCAAGCAGCTTGTCCTTGCTGTAATCCCGTTCAAGATTAATCGCAATGATCACTTCTTTTGTTTTTCTTAGAAACGTTTTGTCATGTGTCAGAAAAATATTTTTGGCAAGCTGCTGGGTGATCGTGCTTCCGCCTTCCACCTTTCCGCCTGCTAATATATCGCGGTACACTGCCCTTCCGACAGATTTTGCATCAATGCCGTGATGCTCATAGAACCTTTTATCCTCAACAGCGATAAACGCTTCTCTGACCTGCTTTGGAATCTCATTGATCGAGACCGGCTCGCGATTTTCTGTATACAGGCTTGCAACCTCATCTCCGTTTTGATCAACAATTTTTGAAGAAGCATGAAGAATAAGCTTTTTTTCATCTATGACATAATGGCCGAGAAAAATAATTGAAATATATCCTATTAAAGCGAGAAAAGCAGTTAACACTAAAATAATGATAGGTATAAAAAGTTTCTTTTTCTTTATCTTAAACATGAACTCACCTCGCCTTTCTAAAGGTAGTATGGGAAAAATTGTTTGGAATTATGTTCGAAGCACTCGCCAATAGAAACTTATACCATTGTTTTGATATACTAGCAAGCAGGAGGTGGCTGATATGAAGGTTTATATTACATATGGGACAGCCGATTTTTTAAAAACGATCGTACAGAAGCATCCCTCAGAAAATATCCTTTTGATGCAGGGGCAGGAAAACGCCATTTTAATTCATGAAACAAACGGAGATACCGTTTTCCAGGCACCACACGCTTATGAAGTCATTGACCAAGTCGGAGAGATCAAGCATCCCGGTTTTGCAGTATTGAACAATATTGCCGTCACTCAGGAAGGGCGTCCGCTGTTTGAAAACAGATTTAAAAACAGAGCGGGAAAAGTCGAAAAAGAGCCTGGCTTTGAAGCAATTCGAGTGCTCCGTCCGCTTGACAGTGACACCTATGTCATTCTGACCTTGTGGGAAACGGAAAGCGCCTTTCAAGACTGGCAGCAGTCCGGTTCTTACAAAGAAGCCCACAAAAAACGCGATACATCTGCCGGAATTGACACAACATCGATCTTCTCCCGGCCTTCCTATGTCACCACATATTTCGCTGTCGAATAGCTGCCGGCATGTCCGGCAGCTTATTTTATTGGGAGGAAAGCAAAATGAAGCATACTTGCCCAGTCTGCGGGTTTAAGGGATTGGCTGAACCGCCATATGATCATGAAGGCAATCATTCTCATGAAATCTGCCCGTGCTGCGGTTTTCAGTTCGGATTTGATGATTACGAGATGCAGCACGAGGATGGTTCATATTTAGAGCCATCGGAAAGCATCATCGCCTATAGAAAAAACTGGCTTGCTGAAGGGTGCGTCATTTTTTCTCCTGAATGCTTCCCAAAACATCTGCAAAAAGCGAATAGAGGATTAAGGCATCATCTGATTGAGCAGCTGAAACAGATCAATGTTCATCTTCCATCATAACCCTCCCCTCTGTCCCGGCACCTTCCGCCCGCCTATGAATAATCTGTAAGCGGAAGGAGTGATCGATAATGGAAGTCGGGATTTTGTCTGTCCATGTTCTGTATGTGTTTTTTATCGGTGCAATTATCCTATTTATGCTGCTGAGAAAAGACACGACATTTATTTCTCTATTCGGCATTTTTATCATATCGCTATGGGCCAGCCATTCACTTTCAGCTTCTGTCAGCAGTTTATTCCACAGCTTTATCTATGCGGCCGGCGAACTGCTGCCCACGATTTTCATCATTTGCTTTATCGTTTCAATGAGTGATTTGTTAACAAAAACAGGGATAAATGAAGCGATGATTTCTCCCTTTGCAAGCCTTGTGAGAGGGCCTGTGACTGCCTATTGGCTGATTGGAGGCCTGATGTTCGCCATTTCTCTCTTCTTCTGGCCTTCTCCGGGTGTCGCTTTGATCGGCGCCGTCCTGCTCCCCGCAGCCGCACGTGCCGGTTTGACGCCTCTTGCCGCGGCCATGGCCATGAACTTATTCGGACACGGTTTTGCCCTGTCAGGCGACTTTGTCATTCAGGCGGCGCCAAAGCTGACTGCGGATGCAGCAGGCATTCCAGTCGGTGATGTCGTCTCGGCCAGTATTCCGCTTGTGCTGATTATGGGTGTGACAACAACAACTGCTGCCTTTATCATGATTCAGCGCGAACGCAAAAAACAGGAGCATCCCGCTTCTTTTTCCCCCGTTCTTTCCGGCGAACAAGACAACTCGCTGTACTTGCCAAAACGCCTGCGGTCCATACTGGCTTTTTTGATTCCGCTTGCCTTTCTTGCAGATATCGCCTGCATGCTCTTGTTTAACCTACAAGGAAATGATGCCACCGCGTTAATTGGCGGGTCTGCAATTTGTATCCTCTTTACCGTTCATTTTTTCGTGTATAAGCATAAAGGGCTTGAAAAAATCACCGGCTATTTTATTGACGGATTTAAGTTCGGTTTTAAGGTTTTCGGCCCCGTCATCCCGATTGCCGCTTTCTTTTATCTTGGCGACTCAGGCTATGAAAGCATACTGGGCACTTCACTCCCTAAAGGTTCCCACGGCATTGTCAACGATCTTGGCATTGCTTTATCCCATATGATGCCTATGTCAAAGGAGCTTGCCGCCGCTGCATTAACTGCCGCTGGAGCCATAACAGGCCTTGACGGCTCAGGATTTTCTGGCATTTCTCTCGCCGGCTCCATCGCAAAGCTCTTTTCGTCCGCTCTCCATGCCGATCCCGCTATTCTGACCGCGCTCGGACAAATCTCTGCCATCTGGGTGGGCGGAGGAACACTGGTCCCATGGGCTTTGATTCCCGCCGCGGCCATTTGCAAAGTTGATCCTTTTGAGCTTGCCAGAAAAAACTTCATTCCCGTCGCGATTGGCCTTTTGGTGACAACCCTCGCAGCTGTGATGATGCTTTAAAACAGCATGAGTTGAAATATTCAGACTTTTTCTATACAATCATGGAAAAGCATAGAAAAGGGGGAAGCGGCTTTGTCCATATCCACACTGCAGAAAGAGATAAACAAACAGCTCGACGGCTGTTTTGAAGAAATGGTTGAGATCAGGCGCCATTTTCATATGTATCCTGAGCTCTCATTTCAAGAAGAAAAAACCGCCGCATTTATTGCTTCCTATTATGAATCGTTAGGAGTCCCAATCCGCACAAACGTTGGCGGCAGAGGGGTTTTAGCATATATAGAAGGAAGCGAACCCGGCCCTACAGTCGCTTTGAGGGCCGACTTTGACGCTCTCCCCATTCAAGATGAAAAAGATGTCCCTTACGCCTCCAAAGTGCCTGGTGTCATGCATGCATGCGGCCACGACGGCCACACCGCAGCTCTTCTCGCAGTGGCCAAGGTCCTTCACCAAAACAGACATGAACTGAAGGGAACATTTGTGATGATCCACCAGCATGCAGAAGAATATTATCCGGGAGGCGCAAAGCCAATGATTGATGACGGCTGTCTCGAAAACGCGGATGTGATATTCGGCACTCATCTTTGGGCAACTGAGCCGCTCGGAACTATTCTTTGCCGCCCCGGCGCCGTCATGGCGGCGGCGGACCGATTTACGATTAAAGTCTTCGGAAAGGGCGGCCACGGCGCTCATCCGCATGATACAAAAGACGCCGTCCTGATCGGTTCGCAAATCGTTTCCTCTTTGCAGCACATTGTCAGCCGCAAAGTCAATCCGATTCAATCCGCCGTCATTTCGACAGGCTCCTTCATCGCCGACAATCCGTTTAATGTCATCGCAGACCAAGCAGTACTCATCGGCACAGCGCGTTCTTTTGATGAAAATGTCCGGGACATTCTGGAGAAAGAAATTGAAGCGGTTGTAAAAGGAATATGCAGCATGCACGGCGCGTCCTATGAGTACACATATGAACAGGGTTATCCAGCGGTTGTGAACCATCCTGCAGAAACGAACCACTTGGTGAGCACCGCAAAGAATACCGAGGGCGTTCAGCAGGTCATTGACGGTGAACCACAAATGGGCGGCGAGGATTTTGCTTATTACTTACAAAACGTGAAGGGCACTTTTTTCTTTACAGGCGCCGCTCCCGAACAGCCAGAGCGAGTCTATTCCCACCACCATCCGAAATTTGATATCAACGAAAAAGCCATGCTGACAGCGGCCAAGGTCCTTGCCGGCGCTGCGATCACCTATCATCAGCTATAAAAAAACAGCCGGAGTGTTTATTCTCCGGCTGTTTCCTTTAATATCCTCAGATGAAAAACATGTCTTGCCGTTTCTCCAAGCTGAGCAAGCAGCTTATAATTGGCAATTCCGCCGACTGCCGCTCCTACGCCCGGCAAAAGCTGAAAAAGCTTCACGACGTCGATATAATCGCGATATTCCTGCTGGAACACTCTCCAGTCGATGCTCTTTTTCTCCGTCTCCCAATTTTCGATGACAGAAAAAAGCGACTTACGGCCATCGTCACTCGAAAACGCAAGCTGAAACACGAGCAGCAAAAATATCCTTTCTTGTGCATCCTTGACATCAAAGCCGTAAATGGAAGACAAGGTAAATAAACACTTCATCTTAATTGAAAGCAGCAGCGGAAAATCAGCAATGCTTAAAAAAATGCCGCCCGCTCCGGTGCCGACTCCCTCAGCAGCTGCCACTTTCTGATAAGAAACAATCGTTTTTTTCGCCAATTCATTTTTTTCACTGAGCGACAGTGCACTTGTATCCTTTTTATAAGTGATGATATTGGAGCCGGCCATTGTCGCTTCTACCATTTTTCTCACACTCTCGGTGACGACCGTATGGATTTTCTCAGGAATCCGTTCATTCACCTTCGTCTGGACACGCTTCGAAAAGCGTTCAAACATGGAATCCTTTCGCAAAAAATGCATTTTCCATTCCAAAGCTTCCTGCATCAGCAGCTGATTATCTGTCATTTGATTACCTCTTTTCAGTTCACAGCTTTCCGTGCTTTTTCAGCCTGGTTGTCATATAAGCAGGCAAAACAACAAAAATCAGAACGGCAGAACCGATCAGCGCGTACAGAAAACCGGTCAAGCCGGCTGCATAGGCAGATGCAACAGACATCAGCAGCGCTTGAATACTAAGTGCAGTTTTTAATAGAGAGAAATAGCTTTTCAGCTTTGTTTCTTTTTTCACAGGGTACAGCTCTTGAAGCGCCAGATGGTCAAAGTGGCCGAAGAGCGGCAGAAGCTGAATGCCCGTAATGAAAATGGCAAACACAGTCAAAACCGCTGTAATCAACGGGCTAGCTGAGACATACATAATGATCAGCGCGAAAACGATCGTTAATCTGACAAGAATGCCCAAATAATCACTCGAACGCAAAAAGGCGCGGGTGAACATATAGGCAAATGTTTTGCGCTGTTCAAACGGCACAAGCCGCAGCAAAAAGTCGAGATAAGCTCTGCGTTTGGCTTGCTTTCGCAAATGCGGCACATCAGTAAACAGGTTGGCAATCCGATAGAAACGCTGCTTTCGTCTCAATTCGGACTCAATATGGCTTTCCCATTTAAATGTTTTCCGTTTTGCTGCGGAAGACATATACAGATAAAGAACAGCCATAATGACATAGACGAGAAGCGCATACATATAAACAGATTGGAAAACAAAATAAAGAACGAGTGTATTCGCCGCAAAGCGAATGATGACGTCCATCCGTTTCATGCTGCGGTCGTTTTGGAAAGTCGTTCGCCATTCCATTACCTGATTCCACGCTTTCAGCAGCAACAGTTGGACAAAGACCGCGGCATACGATACGAGCGAAGCTCCCGGAGTGACTGCGAAATAAAGCGGCATCGCAACGATGCTCAGCGCAATCAGCGGAAACAGCTGAGACACATAGCTGTAGACAAACGCTTGCTTCAAGTAAGGCTCCATTTTTGCTTCAAGAGGCAATAAGAAAACAAGGTCAGCCTCCTTCAAAAGCGTTCGCACATAAGAGCTTGTCAACACGAGCGAAAACAGCACGGCCATCACCCAAAAGGACGGAAAGTGAGCGGGAATGTCCCGTATCCATTTGCTGTACCAGCTTGCAGCGCCCGCTAGAAAAAAAATCAAAACAATGACGAGGTGATCGTTGAGCATATATTTCATGTATGTTCTTGTTTCTTTGATATGCTCCTGCAGCCGCGACTGCCAAATATCAAGCATATTATTCATGGCCAGCGTCTTCCTTTGTAAGCTCAAGATACAAATCGTCCAGCGCCGCGTCCTTCATTCCAAACTGCTCTCTGAGCTCTGACAGCGTGCCGCGCGCCCGCACCTCGCCGTTATGTAAAATAATAAACGAATCGCAATAGCGTTCTGCCGTTGCCAAAATGTGTGTTGACATCAGCACGCTCGCCCCGCCTTTTTTCGCTTCATTCATCCGTTCAAGCAGCGCGTTAATGGCAAGCGGATCAAGCCCTAGAAAAGGCTCATCAATAATGTAGAGCGCAGGCTCTGCCAAAAAGGCGCACATAATCATAACCTTCTGCTTCATTCCTTTAGAAAAATGGGCCGGGAACCACTTCAGCCTCTTTTCCATTCGGAATTCCTTTAAAAGCGGAGGCAGCCTTTTCTCCATCGTTTCTTTTGACAGTCCATATGCCATGGCTGTTAGTTCAAGATGCTCCATCAGCGTCAATTCTTCGTATAAAACAGGTGTTTCAGGTATATAGGTAAATTGTGAACGGTAGCCTTCCGGATCCTCAGCAAACGTTTTACCGTTTAATTCGATTGAACCTTTATGCGGGTCCATCAGCCCGATGATGTGTCTGATTGTTGTACTTTTACCAGCACCATTCAGCCCGATTAAGCCGACAATTTGATTCGGTTCAAGGGTGAATGATACGTTTTTCAAAACCGGATTCCTTGTATATCCGCCGGTCAAGTCTTTTACCGATAGCAGAGACATAGTTTCTCCCCTTATAGTGTTTTTCTTCATAGTACCAAAAACAAGGCCTGATTTGAAACAATTCCCTTTTAACAAATGATGAATTTGCTGTCATAAAGAGACAGGGTTCTGGACATCATAATAGTTGTAGAGGAAAAGCATATCAACTGAAAAATGAGGTGTTTGTCAAAGACGTCTTAGAAACAGTTGGATAGAAAATAAACATGTCCAATGCTCAAACCATTTCTCTTCACTGAATTGATGAATTCTTCATGTATGAAGCAAATTGTCAAATGAGGTGTTTATCGCAGGAATCGTTAGGCATTAAACAAGTCTTCATTTTATTGACAAATGAGGTGCTTACCAAAGGCATAACATATTTTCTTCATATAAGCTCTTCCTCTGCATTCAGGGTGAACGCTCGCCGTTCATCCTGTTTTCTATTTTCTGCATTTCTGTGGTACGATGAGTGTATACATACTAAACAATTTCATAAGGAGGAACCCTCATGCATTGTGCAGAAAATTGTATCTTTTGTAAAATTATCGCCGGCGACATTCCATCCGCGAAGGTGTATGAAGATGAACATGTACTTGCCTTTCTTGATATCAGCCAAGTGACAAAAGGCCATACGCTTGTCATTCCGAAAACACATATTGAGAATGTATATGAATTTACAGATGAATTAGCAAAACAATATTTCCATGCTGTTCCGAAAATCGCCCGCGCTATCCGGGATGAATTTGAACCGATCGGCTTAAATACGCTGAACAATAACGGCCAAAAAGCTGGACAATCTGTGTTCCACTACCATATGCATATTATCCCTCGCTACGGAAAAGGAGATGGATTCGGAGCGGTTTGGAAAACGCATGCTGATGATTATAAACCGGAGGATCTGCAGAACATCTCTTCCTCTATCGCAAAACGCTTGGCCTCATCATAAGATGAGGTTATTTTATTTTGTGAACATTTCGCAAACATCCGTCAATTTCTTTTGATAATTCTAATTTTTTATCAAAAAACTGAATTTTTGTGATAGGATAATTGTATTATTTTATACATTAACGTGGAAAACAGGGAGAGATCATAATGGAACGTACAACGAATTTTAACGCAGGTCCTGCAGCGCTGCCACTGGAAGTTCTGCAAAAAGCACAGAAAGAATTTATTGATTTTAACGAATCCGGCATGTCTGTTATGGAGCTTTCCCACCGCAGCAAAGAGTATGAAGCGGTGCACCAAAAAGCGAAAAGCCTCTTAATCGAACTGATGGGCATTCCGGAAGATTACGATATCTTGTTTCTTCAAGGCGGGGCAAGCCTTCAATTCTCAATGCTTCCGATGAACTTTTTAACACCTGAAAAAACCGCACATTTTGTCATGACAGGCGCTTGGTCTGAAAAAGCACTGGCAGAAACGAAATTGTTCGGGAACACGTCTATCACCGCTACAAGTGAAACAGACAATTACAGCTATATTCCTGAGGTTGACCTTACGGATGTAAAAGACGGCGCATATTTACATATCACATCCAACAATACAATTTTCGGCACTCAGTGGCAGGAGTTTCCGAATTCTCCTATTCCGCTCGTAGCCGACATGTCCAGCGATATTTTAAGCAGAAAAATCGATGTGTCCAAATTTGATGTGATCTACGGAGGCGCCCAAAAGAACCTCGGCCCTTCCGGCGTGACTGTAGTCATTATGAAAAAAAACTGGCTGAAAAATGAAAATGCGAACGTCCCAAAAATCCTGAAATATTCCACACATGTCAAAGCGGATTCACTCTACAACACTCCGCCGACATTTGCGATTTATATGCTGAGCCTCGTTCTGGAATGGCTCAAGGAAAACGGCGGTGTGGAAGCTGTTGAACAGCGCAATGAACAAAAAGCGCAGGTTCTCTACAGCTGTATTGATGAAAGCAACGGCTTCTATAAAGGACATGCCAGAAAGGACAGCCGCTCACGCATGAATGTCACCTTCACGCTTCGGGATGACGAATTAACGAAAACATTCGTCCAGAAAGCAAAAGATGCGAAGATGATCGGCCTTGGCGGACACCGTTCGGTTGGAGGCTGCCGCGCTTCTATTTATAACGCGGTCTCTCTCGAAGACTGTGAAAAATTAGCTGCGTTCATGAAGAAATTCCAGCAGGAAAATGAGTAAAAAGTCTGGCTATGCAAACCGTCCGTTTGGTATACTGTTTGCATAATACATTCTGTAAAGCCTTCGCAATAAATGATGAGCATATTATTGGAGGGCAAAAAGCTTAGCAGAGGAGAGCATAGTTATGAAAACAAAAGAGTTAGTCATTATGGCTCTGTTTGCCGCAATCGGCGCAGCGCTTCATTCCATTATTCCGCCCTTTTTAGGCGGCATGAAACCAGATATGATGCTGATCATGATGTTCATGGGCATTCTGCTGTTCCCGCGGGTGCAAAATGTACTCGTCATCGGGATTGTGACCGGAATCATTTCCGCGCTTACAACCGCGTTTCCAGCCGGACAGATCCCTAACATCATTGATAAACCCGTATCAGCGTTTCTGTTCTTCTCCCTGTTTCTCTTGTTCAGAAAGAGCCGAAAAACAGGTGCAGCCGCTGTGCTGACAGTGATCGGGACCATCTTATCAGGAATTGTGTTTCTATCGTCAGCTTTATTGATCGTCGGTTTGCCGGGCGGTTTCGCCGCATTGTTCGCGGCTGTTGTTCTGCCGGCTGCTGTGCTGAATACAATCTCAATGATCATTATTTATCCGATTGTGCAAACCATTTTAAGGCGTTCAAGCTTTATGGAAGCTGCTAAATAATTGTCACACAAAACCTCTTCCGCTTCCGGGAGAGGTTTTTTTGAAACAGAGCGCCCGCAGCATGTCAGCATGTTTTAAGCGAGGAGTTTTGTGAAAAAGATAAGACATAGTGTAAAGGCGGTTCCGGTTGAACAAACAAGCGCTTTCTGCCGGATAACCCTCTTGGGCGGATAAGAAGCAGCCTGGCTGAGAAGTTTGATATAGTAAACAGCGCCTGAAGCGAAGGCAAGGGTGATGCAGGATAATACAATCAAAAAGACAGACAACCTTCTCCCTCCTTTTCACTTAAAAAATATGCTAAAATAAAGCAAGCTATGTATAGAAGTTCAGGCTTTCAACAAAAATGAAAAATGCTGAATGAATCCTATTTTGAAGAAAAAGACGGGGTGATTGTAATGGCGAGCGGACGTTCTCTATTAACAGGACTATTCGTAGGCGGCATCATCGGAGGAGCAGCGGTTCTTCTTACTGCACCTTCCTCAGGAAAGCAGCTGCGTGAAAAAATGAAAACCAATTATGATTCTTTTGAAGAAACAATCAAACGCTTAAAGTCAGACGGGCTTGCATTAAAAGACCAGCTGATCAAAGCGGCAAAAGAAAGCACGGATGTTATTAAAGACGTGGGCGGCGAGCTCCAAACATCAATTAAAAAATGGCAAGAAGAGATCAAGCCTCACCAGCAGGATCTGCAAAAAGAAATTGCCGATATCGAAGAGAAAATCAGACAGCTGGAGAAAACCTTACAAAACTAATATCCTATTCAAAAGAAAAAAATGCGGGCCAAAATTGGACCCGTATTTTTTTTTGGCCGAAAAACCCTTTCGTCGCAATGGTTTGTGAATTTATTAAAAAATTCTTACATTTTCATCTTTATTAATCTTTATTTTATTGGCATAATAGAGAAAAAGAAAAAGAGAAGCAGGTGACGTAATGAATCGAGTGGAACCGCCCTATGATGTGAAAGAAGCTCTGGTTTTCACCCAGAAAATGGCTCAGCTTAGCAAGGCTCTTTGGAAATCGATCGAGAAGGATTGGCAGCAATGGCTCAAACCGTATGACCTGAATATTAATGAGCATCATATTTTATGGATTGCGTATCAATTGAATGGAGCTTCCATTTCTGAAATCGCGAAATTCGGGGTCATGCACGTATCAACCGCATTCAACTTTTCAAAAAAGCTGGAAGAACGGGGATATTTAAGGTTCTCCAAACGGCTGAATGATAAACGGAACACATATGTCCAATTGACTGAGGAAGGTACCGAGGTATTCTGGAGCTTGCTTGAGGAATTTGATCCGACACGCAACGCTGTTTTTAAAGGGTCACAGCCTTTGTATCATTTATTCGGAAAATTTCCTGAAGTGGCAGAAATGATGTGTATGATACGCCATATCTACGGCGATGATTTTATGGAAATTTTCGAAACGTCACTCACCAATATTGACAATGACTTTGAAAGCGTAAACGGAAAACTGAAGAAAAAAGCAAAGGACAGTGCGGCGGATGAACCGGCTGAAGAGCTTGAACCTGTAAACAGTTAATCAAAATGCTTCATGATGTCGATAAAGACTTCCATCAGCTCTTGATAAAGCCCCTGCTCATACAGGGCAAAAATCGTTTCATGAACATCTAATTTTTCATTCAGCTGTCCGGCAAAAAGCGCAAGGAGCTTATCAAAGGTTACAAATCCTTGCGCTTTTTGTGTTGCCAGCTCTTCCGACAATTCATCGCATATCCTCATAACCGCTTCCCCTTCTTCCTTGCTCAGCCCTTTGTCAATGAGAAGCGCATAGAAGGGGTACCTGTCCATATCTACTGTTTTCACTAATAATTGTATGTAATATTCTAATCGCTCAATGCGATGATCCATCGAATCCATCCACACCACTTCTTTCTATCTTTAATCTTATTTTAGCTGATAATTCACTGAGAAGAAAGTTCTAACCCCATATTTCGCAGTTTGTTTGCTTGTTTCAAAAAAATACCTGCCGGATGATATTTTTTCTTAAAAAAGCATTGATTTTTTCTCTTGGGAGGAGTAAATTATTTTGAGATTCTATTCAAGATGTATGGAAGGATGACTTTGATGAATTGCTGGAAGACCATAAATCTCATGAAGGATTATGGCGCCGTTCGCATAATATTAACTGCTGTATGTTTTATGATTTTGGTTTTTATATCTACCTTTTTAGCTTTTGAGCTGCTGCGGCCTGGCACAAGCTTAAGCGATGAATATGTATCTTTATTCGGCGGTTTGCTCGTCGTTATTTTATTTGTACATAAAGTCATCCATGTCCTGCCAATCATCTGCAAAAAAAGAAAAATAGAAAAAAAGTTTTACATATTGCGCATGCGCACATGGAAACGTATACCAAAAACAACAATGCTCATTTCACTAGTAAGCCCGTTCTTGCTGATTACACCGGTATTGTTTTACGCAGCACTGGCATTTCCGAATCATGCTCATTATTTCTGCATGATCTCGGGCATTCACGCCGGCTACTGTCTGCCTGATTTCCTGCTGGCTCTCAAGCTGGTAAAAGCACCGAAAACCGCTTTTATTGATCAGGAAGCAGACGGCTTGGATATTCTTGTTGAAAAGTAGTCAAACCCTGGTGCTGATGGCGATTTTTCAATTTGCATTCTATCTTTTTTAATAAATATTTGGTAATGTAATATGGGACAGTTCAGAGAGAGGGGGAATCTCCCATCATTTTATTCTATTTTATCGTGGCTGCCGTGTTTATTTTATATTTCATAAACAGGCTCACCAATACATTATGCCTTGTCAGAGAGATTCCTGAAGAGCGGCAAGATAAGGTATTCCGATTTATTAATGTATCTATATTAATTTTACTGATCTCTTCGTTTGTGGAGATCTCCTTTACAGTGTAAATACGAAAGAAAGCATAGCTGCTGATTAAGCAGCTATGCTTTTTTATGTTGATTAGTACAGCCAAGAAGCGCCGATGATAATCAATAAAATAAATAACACAACCAATAAAGCGAATCCGCCTGCAAATACTTCACCCATCTTAAAAAGCACCTCCTGTAATAAGCTTTATTTACCAATTACATGTTATGCAATTCATGTTTGAAACGATTAGGCGCTAGTGAAAATAAAGGATCGCTTATGTTGCAAGCGATCCTCGGGCTGCTTAGTAGATGTAAGCTGCACCTACGATGATAAGCAAAATGAACAGTACTACGAGCAACGCGAATCCGTTAGAGTATCCTCCGCTCATGTTACATACCTCCTTTTCTTGATCAATATATAAGTATGTCATCAGCAAAAGTTTGACTAGACGAATGCCCTTTATTTAAAATCTTTTTACAGAAAGCCACAATATGTTATGATACGCATAGGTAATTTAATTTGGAATGATTAGGAGTGTTTGAAAACAATGAAGAAAATCGCAATAGTAGCTATCACTGCTACAAGCATCCTCGCTCTCAGTGCTTGCAGCAGCGGCGACAAAGAAGTCATCGCAAAAACAGACGCAGGCGATGTCACAAAAGGCGAGCTTTACACAAACATGAAGAAAACAGCTGGCGCAAGCGTACTGACACAGCTAGTGCAAGAAAAAGTATTGGACAAGAAGTATAAAGTTTCGGATAAAGAAATTGACAACAAGCTGAAAGAATACAAAACGCAGCTTGGCGATCAATATACTGCCCTCGAAAAGCAATATGGCAAGGATTACCTAAAAGAACAAGTAAAATATGAATTGCTGACACAAAAAGCGGCTAAAGATAACATCAAAGTAACAGACGCCGATATCAAAGAGTACTGGGAAGGCTTAAAAGGCAAAATCCGTGCAAGCCACATCCTTGTTGCTGATAAAAAGACAGCTGAAGAAGTAGAGAAAAAGCTGAAAAAAGGCGAGAAGTTTGAAGATCTTGCGAAAGAATACTCAACAGACAGCTCTGCTTCACAAGGCGGAGATCTAGGCTGGTTTGCAAAAGAAGGCCAAATGGACGAAACATTCAGCAAAGCTGCATTCAAATTAAAAACAGGTGAAGTCAGTGATCCTGTCAAAACGCAATACGGCTACCATATCATTAAAAAGACAGAAGAACGCGGCAAATACGATGATATGAAAAAAGAGCTGAAATCTGAAGTACTTGAACAAAAACTAAATGACAGCAATGCCGTTCAGGAAGCTGTTCAAAAAGTCATGAAGAAGGCTGACATCGAAGTAAAAGATAAAGATCTGAAAGACACATTTAATACATCTTCAACAAGCAACAGCACTTCTTCATCTTCAAGCAGTTCCAAATAATAAAAAAGCTGTGCAGGCTCATTGAGCCGCACAGCTTTTTTTATGCGATGGAATGGTTTTGATTTTCTTCTTCATGCTGCTGAGAACTGCGGCGTTCTCGCTCCTTTTCCATCCTCTCCATATAAATCTGCCCTTCTTTTTCAATAAAAGCCTGGTCTACTTTTTCTTCCTCTTTGGCTGCCGCTACAAGTTTATATGCGCTGAAAATAATGCCTACAATACAAAGATACACCCACCACGGAAAAAATAACACGGGCTCCTCCCCCTTTGCATAGATTCTTTATTCTTAACCATATGCGGGAATGAGACGAGTTATGTGCGGGAAAGACGCATCAAAAAGGACTGAGCTGAATATGTCAGCATCAGTCCTTTTTAAGTTAATTATGAAATGTCGGTTTATAAAAGGAACGGTTTTCCAGTGCAAATACACGTTCAGTATACTCGCCAGGCTTCACGCGTTCAAGCGCTCTGTCCATCATATTCATTTTTGCATCCAGATTGTCTATATAGTGAAGAATTTCCGCTTCTTTCACCATAGGCGGTTTCGGGCTGCCCCATTCTGCTTTGCCGTGGTGACTCAAAATCAAATGCTGAAGAATTAACACCTCTTCAGAATCGATTTGAAGCTCCTCAGCCGCTTTTGAAAGCTCTGTCACCATGATGGAAATATGGCCGAGCAAATTGCCTTCAACCGTATATGAAGTGGAAACAGGGCCGGACAGCTCCTTCACTTTTCCAAGATCATGCAGGATGACACCGGCATAAAGCAGATCACGATCAAGAGACGGATATAAATCTGCTATTGCTTTCGCCAGGTTCAGCATAGAGACAACATGATACGCCAAACCTGAGACAAACTCATGGTGGTTTTTCGTAGCCGCCGGATAATCCATAAACTCAGCTTCGTGTTTTTTAACCAAAAACCTTGTGATTCGCTGGATATTCGGATTTTTCATTTCAAATATATATTGAGTGATGGTGTCCATCATTTCATTTTTCGGAATCGGCGCGGTTTCTAAAAAATCATCAATATTGACGTTTTCTTGCTCGCTTACCGGTCTGATATTTCTCAGCTTCAGCTGGGTGCGTCCGCGATAATGGTGAACATCGCCGACGACCTTGACAATCGTCTGCGGCGCATAGGTCACTTCATCACTTTGCTTGGCATCCCACAGCTTCGCTTCAATATCGCCTGACTGGTCTTGCAGCATCAGCGTCAAAAACGGTTTTCCATTGCTTGCAATCCCTTTCGTCGAGGATTTAATCAATAGATACTGGTCCACCTGTTCGCCAACCTCATGTAGCATAATCCCTTTAGCCATTCTATTAAAGCTCCCTCCGTATCTTACATAATACCAGTATATCACATACCGATTTTCAGCTATAGAACCTCTTTTATGACACCAAATGGATGATTTGGCTGCTATGAAATGCATCTTTTACGTGCTCATGGCATGTAAAATACAAAATCTGCCTACCGCCTTTGGATAAATCATACAGAACATGTAATACACGTTTCAGCCTTTCCTGATCAAAATGAACAAAACTGTCATCAAGCTGAAACGGAAGCATTGACCCATCCTGGCGCGTAACGGCCAAAGCAAATCGGATCGCTGTATACAGCTGTTCACAGGTCCCTTGTGACAGCTCTTCCGCATGATAGACAGTTCCATCGCGATGCATAACCATGATCGAATCATCCGTTTCGGAAAAATAAATGGTTTGGTAGTTTCCGTCAGTCAGAGGGCGGAAGAATTCTCCTGCCGTCTCTAGAAGGCGCGGAAGCTCGATTTTTTTATGCCGCTCCAATTTGTTTCTGATCACCTGTTTGATCATTTGTATCGAGGCCCATTTTTTAGCCGTTTCTTTTACACGTTCTTTTTGCATTTCGGTTTGAAGCTTGAGGTCTGACACCAATCCCGAGGCCTCTAATTGTTCCTGTTTGACTGAGAGCAGTGCGATTTGGCTGCGGAGCCGCTCGATCTCCTCAGTCAGCCGCTCTTTTCTTTCATTTTCAACAAATTGCTTATCTTTCAATTCAGAAAGCGTATTGGAATCTGCCAGTTCAAGTTCCTCCGGGTGTCCGCCTTGAAGCTGTGCGTTTACGTGATGAAGCTTGTTCTCCGTATCCTTCAATTGCCTGCTGATGTCGGCTATGGCAAAAAACGCATCTCTGTCTTTTGCAGCAGCCGCGGCAAATAACTGTTCGATCTGTGCGTGGAAATACTGTATTTCTTGCTCAAGTTCAAGCATCTGTTCCTTTGTATAATGAATATCTGTTTCAATTTCCTTTTTTTGCTTCTCAATTTCTTTTTCACGTTCAATGTTTTTCCGCAATGTGTGAAGGGCGTCCGAAATGGAGATATCCTGACTCTGATTCACGGGACGAAGCATACTGACGCGTTCTTCGAATGTTCTCCGGTGCTTTTTCAGCCTGCCTGCTTCAATGGTCAGCTCATGCTTTTTCTTCACTTCTTTTTTAACATCCTTCATTAAGCTGTATGCATCAAGCAAAAATGATGGATCTTCCTTAAATCCGAGCTCATTCATAAAACGCTCAACCTGTGTAAAGGACGGCGCCATTTCGGCTTCCCACTGTTCAAACTGCTGGATGACCCTTTCATACGCCGCCTCTTTTTGCTGGAGCGCTGCACGCTGTGTGAGAAGGTGCCGCTTATTGCGGTCATCCTCCCATAACGCTTCTCTAAGCATTTCAGCTTCTGCTGGTGAAATATCCGTCATGGGCTGTCTTGTCTCTCGGCTGTTTCGAGAAGACGGTTTTCCTGATACAAGCCAATACACAATAAGTGCAGCGCCGAAACTTATGGCGGGAATCCATTGCTGCAGCAGAGAAAAGAGAACGATGAACAACATACCAGCTACAATGACAGTCTTTTTCTGTTTAGCCTGCTGTCTTTCAAAAAACGTTAGCTGTTCTCTGAGCTTCGCTTGCTCTTGGTGCTGCCCCTGTGTTTCATCATATGCTCTAAGAGCTGCTTCTTTATCTTTTCTTTGGCTGTTTTCAAGAATCGCGGACGAAGCGGCATGAACGGCCTTTTCCGCGTCTTCCAGCTCTTGCCGGGCAAGTTCAAACGTCTCGTCAAGCTGCCGTTTTCTGTCTCTTGCCTGTACATATTGCTGCACCGCTTGCTGAAGCTGCCATTCATAATCATATGAGGTGTTCATATTCAGGAGCTCATTTTCATCCGTTTTATTGAGCTGTTCCAGCCCTGCCGCTGTCTGCGCAGACGTCTGGCGCAGCTGTGCCTGAATGGCGGCCAGCTGTTCTCCCCAGGATTGGTACATATGAAACCCTGCCGAAAGCTCTTGTATCAGCGTTTCTTTCGCCAATAGTTCTTTATTGGGGATAAGCTTTTGCCTCTGTTTGTCCAACTCCGCCATCTTCACCCGAAGCGCCTCAAGCTGTGCTGATTTCGGGTGCAGATGGGATTCATATTTTTCCAGCTGATGCAGTCCGTCAGCAGGAAATTGTCCTGCATGTTCCGGAAATTCTGCAATCACCTGTTCGAGTGTCGCTTTTTCATTTAGCAATGGTTTTCGCTCAATCGCTCCCTCAATCATTCGGATATGTCCCGCCGTCTCTTTCAATTCGGTTTCCGCGGCTGCAAGGCGGGCTTCAAGCGTTCGTTTTTCCCCGAGAAGCTGATGATAGCCCGCTTCCTCTGCTTCAGCCTGTTTTAGCTTCACTGCCAGCTGCTTAAGCGTTTCCAGCTCCTGATTCAATTGAGGGTTTCGCCCATTTGGTTTATAGAGCCTTTCGCTTTCCTTCGTCAGCCTTGAATCAAGCTTTGATACGGCTTCAGCACCAAACAAGCTGGAAAAGAGCAAAAATTCCCCTATCTTATCCCGATTAAAGGCGTGAATTTCCTGCAGCCCGAATACGTCAAACGAATATATGGCTTTGTACAACGACCTGTCTGTGCCCTGGAACAGCTGCTTTAAAACATCTCCCTGCTTTACTTCGCCCTTTTCTGTGTACACGCTTAGTTTTTCGGCAGTCCCTTTCGTCCGTTCGATCTTCAGCACCCCATATTCAGGATGTTCAGCTTCAAGAACACCGCCGTAGACACCGCCTGTTTTCGGTTCATATTTTTTTGTTTTTGGAAAACCGAACAGCATACTTTCAATAAATGACATCATCGTCGTTTTTCCTGCCTCATTTAATCCGTAAATTACTTGGACAGGAGAGGCGGAAAAGTGAAAGGTCCGATTGGAAAATTTTCCATATTGGTAGATATGTAAAGATATAATTCGCAAAGCTGTCACCGCCTCATGTATCAAGCACCTTAAGCTGCCTTTTCAATAAAATCTGTGCCTGCTCTTTTATTTCCTTTACTTCCTCTTGGCTAAACCGGTCCGCGTGCCTTCTATACACTGGATGCCGCTCAAGCCCTTCCAGCACGTCTGACAGATCGCTGCGATCAATGTCTTCAAATAAACCGCCAAAAAAAGGATCAAGGTTTGTTAGGTTTGCTTCGTTTTCTGTCTCATCGTCCAATCTAAGAGGCCAAACGAAACGTTCCTCCTCCGCTTCTTGCTCCTGAAGAGCTTCAAGAAACTCATCTAAGGTGCCTTTTGGCGCCTCCAGCAGCCATTCCGGCGCCGTCCCTTGTAAAACAAGCCTTACACAAACAGGGCTCCCCTTTTTCCGCAGCCTCGAAAACGTGTTCTCCACCATTTGGAAGAGGGCGGTCATATTCTTTGCCTCCGTCACATCAACCGCCGCTTTTTCCCACAGGACATCGTGCGCTCTCTGAAATTCATAAGATATATCTCCGTTTGTCACATGAACGAGATAATAGCCTTTATCTCCCGTCTCCTTCATATGGCGTGCTTGCGTGTTTCCCGGGTAAATGACTGCCGGATGCTCGGCAGATAGAACCTGGCGTTTATGTATATGGCCAAGCGCCCAATAATCCATCCCGCTTTTCACGAGGTCGTCATGTGTAAACGGGCAATACGGATCGTGTCCTTCAGATCCTGACAGCGTGCCGTGGAGCATGCCGATATGAAACGGTGCATCAGTTGATCTCCGATAGCGGGCGGCTTGGTTTTCCATCACTGCTCTGGCCTGATAGCTGAAGCCGTAAATGCTTGCTATGCGCCTGCCTTCTTTAAAAAATGATTTTTCTTCTGGAACAGCGGACGAAAAAATATGGACATTCTCAGGCCATTCAATCGGCGTCCACTCCCCGCCAAGATGATCGTGATTCCCAAAGATGACGTATACCGAAATTCCGCACTCTCTGAGTCTTTCAAACTGTTTTTTCAAAAAGAGCTGAGCCTTTAAGCTTCGATTGGCTTCATCAAACAGATCTCCCGCAAGCAAAATGAAATCAACGTGCTCTCTCACTGCGGCGTCTATCATATGTCTCACGCTTGCAAACGTGCTTTCTTTAATCCGGGCAAAAATCGGCTCCGGCAGATGCGATATCCCGTAAAACGGGCTGTCAAGATGAAGATCTGCCGCATGAATAAAGGTTAGATCAGTCAACATTCTGCTCCTTTCCAGGATGAAGTACCCTTATTTTAGCACCGAATTCTTGCGAATGCACGTTCTGTCAATAAAGAAACAGCCTGAGAATCCCCAGGCTGTTTTCCAATCAGTTTTTCGCTAAACGAAGCGCTTGTTTGATCGCTTTGAACGCGCTTGAATTGCCGTAAATTAATACACCGCCTTTATAAATTCTGGCGCCGATAACGGCCAGTATGACAATGGTGAGCAGTGTGATTCCGATTCCGACAGCCGCCTGCCAGAACGGAATATCAAGCATGCCGACGCGCAGGAACATAATCATTGGCGTAAAGAACGGAATAAACGAAGTTACCGTAATAAATCCTGCGTCAGGCGCATTCAAACCGAACATCGCGATCATAAAACCGGCGACAACCAAAAGCGTCATCGGCGTGATCGTTTGCTGCACGTCCTCTATTCTGCTGACGACACTGCCGAGAAACGCGGCAAGTGTCGCGTACAAAAAGTATCCGAGCAAAAAGAAAATGACAGCATAGATGACAGTGGTTGCAGATACGTCGGTCAAATTAAGGAACCCGCCGACAGATGAAGCCGTTTCGCTCTTTTGGTTCAGCTTAAGCGACAGAGAGCCGGCTCCTATAATAATAGCAAGCTGTGTGATCCCGACAAGCCCGATACCAAGCAGCTTTGCAAACATTTGCTGGATCGGCGGCATACTTGAGATCAGGATTTCCATAACTCGCGAAGATTTTTCGGTTGCGACCTCCATCGCTATCATGCTGGCATACATAATCACCGAGAAATAAATGACGAACAGCATAATGTAAACAAGCCCTACCGTCTGGCCAAGCTCTTCCTCAGACTTTGCCCCTTCTTTCAGCGCCTTCTGCCCCACAGTAACGGGCGCATAAAGGCTGCTAATCGTTTCCTGCGACACGCCGAGCTCCGCTGTTCCGACAGCTGTTTTGGTTTGCGTCAGCGCCTGCTGCAGCGTTTGATACGTGCTTTCATCAGAAATCGTTAACGCTTTATATGTTCCTGAAATGGTCCCTTTTTCATCTCGTTTGATGATGAGCATGCCATCGAGTGATTCATCTTTGACTTGCTTTGTGACCTCATCCTCCGATTGCTTCGACAGCTTCACATCAAGATCGCCGTCAGTATCCACCGCTTTCAGCTGCTTTGAAAAAACCGGATATAATTCGTTTGTTTCATCAACAACGGCGATTTTTTCTTTCGCATCGTCACCTTGAAACAAAGAAATGATCGACTCTAGATTCGTTACAACTAAAACAAGCAGCACCGTGATGACAGTCGAAATAATAAAGGATTTTGCCATAATCTTATTTTTATATGTATGAGAAAGCATGATCCAAAATTTATTCATAGACGGCCCCCACCTTTTCTATAAAAATATCATGCAGTGACGGCTCTTCAAGCTCAAACTTTCTGATAAACCCTTTTCCTTGGAGCATAGCAAAAATCTCTTGAGAAATGTCTTCATTGGCAATCTGCAGCTTGACGCCGTCTGCCGTTTCCTTCCATTGAAGAATGCCTTCATGGGACTGCAAAAAGCGCAGATCGTCATCGGAGTGAATGGTGACATTCTTTTTACCGAAAGAACGCTTGATCTCCTTCAGCTTGCCTTGTACAACCGGTTTTCCTTTCTGCAATATGCAAAGGTTCTCACAAAGCTCCTCCACATGTTCCATCCGATGGCTTGAAAATAAAATAGAAACACCGCTGTTTTTCAGCGAGATCACAGCCTCTTTTAACAGCTCAACATTGACAGGGTCCAAGCCGCTGAATGGTTCATCAAGAATCAGGAGCTCCGGCTTATGCAAAACTGCCGAAATGAATTGGATTTTCTGCTGATTCCCCTTCGAAAGCTCTTCCACCTTCTTATTCTCGTAATCTGTAATATTGAAGCGTTCAAGCCATGTCCCGAGCTCTTTTACAGCCTCTCGCTTCTCCATCCCTTTTAATCTGGCAAGATAGACGAGCTGATCTCTTACCTTCATTTTCGGATAAAGGCCCCGTTCTTCCGGCAGATAACCGATTTTGTTGCTGATATGATAATTCACAGGACGGCCCTTCCAGCTGATTGAGCCCTCCGTAATGCTTAATAATCCTAGGATCATGCGAAACGTCGTTGTTTTTCCAGCTCCGTTTGCGCCTAATAGACCGAACATTTGCTGTTCCGGAATATCTAAGTCCAATCCGTCAACGGCTTTATAATCTCCAAATGTCTTCGTTACGTGATCAATTGTAAGCACTGAATCTCCTCCTTCCCTGACCCATTATATACTAATTTTGGATAAAGCATAATAAAGGATTTTGATTTCCTTTTTAGAATATAAATGAAGAAAGACTGATAAACCTTAAAATGGAGGAGAAACCTGATGGCTGATTATTTCCTTACCGTATTTGATCCTTCGGGGAACACGCTGGTAAACGAGCAATTCGAGGCAGAACATGAAGAAGCGGCAAAAACGCATGGTGAAGCCCTCTTAAAAGAAAAAGAGCTTCATAGTCATACTCATCGTTTAGTCAATGCAGCCGGAAAGCTGATTTTGTTTCACAGATGATCAGCTTTCCGGCTGATCTGTTACGCTTGAAACTTCGGCTCCCGTTTTTCTAAAAAGGCACGGATTCCTTCTTGGTGATCCTTGGTCCTTCTCATTCTCTCTTGGGCGCTGCGCTCAAGGGATAGCACTTTTTTCAGTTCTTCAATCTGGAGGCTTTGAAAAATAGCTTTCGTTTCGATCATCGCCAAAAGAGGGGAGGCCAACAGGGTTTCGATAATGGGTCTTGCGCCTTCGGCAGGGTCTCCGGCAAATGTCCCATCAAGAAGCCCCATATCGGCAGCTTCTGAGGCAGATAGTTTTTTTCCGCTCCAAATCAGTTTTTTCGCTTTTGCTTCACCGATTCTTTTTTTCAGCAAATAATGTCCTCCGCCGTCCGGAACAAGCCCAATGCCGATAAAATTCATCGCGAGGACGGCGTTTTTTTCAGCGAGCACAATGTCCGCACAAAGCGCCAAACTCAGGCCCAGTCCCGCAGCAGCACCATGAATGGCTGCAATTGTCACTTTCTTCATCTGATATAAATTCAAGGTGACAGCCTCAATCGTATCCATCAGCCGTTTAAATTGATCAGGGTCATGCTCTGACGTCATCATTCTGATATCACCACCGGCCGAAAAGCCTTTCCCGCTTCCTCTCAGAAGAACGATGAGCGCCTCGCTTGCAGCCGCCATTTCGACTGCCTCCTTCAATTCAGACAGCAACTGTTCATTCAGGGCGTGATGGGCATCAGGCCGATTCAGGATAATCTCTGCAACGGCCCCATTACATGCATATTGAACAAACTCCATATGAAGCACCTCCAAGTATACGCTTTCTTTTTTCTTTCTCCTATACATTTCCCGCCATCCTCAAATAAACCTTTTTATTTTTCAAGGTCAATAGATACTGAAAAAGGCATATTGTTTGAATGGAAACATAAAGTTTTATATAGTGAAAAAGAAGGGATATCTTGACGAGAAGGGAGGAAAGGAACATGGATAAATTGCTGATCAGTTTTCTGTTAGGTTTATTTATGGTGTACTTTCCCCCTTCGGACGTGGTTCTGCCTTCCCAGTTTGAAGCTAGCACTGACAGCTATGTGCCTATGTCCTCATATCCGCAGGAAACACAATCGGCAAAAACGCCATCGCCGGGCAGCATGCACCCGGCTGAGCTGATCAAAGAGTACAGCCCTCTGGCGCAGTCTGTCAGGCAGCTCTCTGTCAAACCACTTGACGAACCGCTGATAAACAGGCTGGAAAAGGCTTTGGCCGTCCCTGTCAAATACCAGTCTAATTACCTCCGAATATAATTTGCTCAAGTTTTATTTATAACTCACCCTATACTGCCAACACTACATTCGGAGGGATTTTCATTGAATATTAAAGAAAACGATCTGCCGGGCATCGGCAAAAAGTTTGAAATCGAAACAAGAAGCCACGAAAAAATGACGATTATCATTCATGATGACGGAAGAAGGGAAATTTACCGGTTTAATGACCGGGACCCGGATGAGCTTCTTTCAAATATTTCATTGGATGATTCTGAAGCAAGGCAAATTGCAGCTATTCTCGGGGGCATGGTCTATAAACCGCAAGCTCTGGAGTCCATCGAAATGGCCTTCAGCGATCTGATTATTGAATGGTTTAAGGTCGAAAAAGGCGCCAAATCGATCGGGCGCACACTCGGAGAGCTTGATGTCCGCCAGAATTACGATGTCACTGTGATTGCCATTATCAAACACAACCAGGAAAAGCTCCTAAATCCCGGAGCCGATTCGATTATTGAAGAAAATGACACCCTTGTCCTCTCAGGTGAGAGAAAGCATCTGAAGAAACTGATTCACGATTTTCTTTCTGGAGAGGGCGTGTGAGCCCCGATGGACCATCTTGTATTTGAAGTCGGAACTGCACTTGTCCTTGTGGCAATCGCCAGTGTGATCGCCAATAAAATTAAATTTTCGATTATTCCGTTTCTGATTGTGCTGGGAATGCTTGTTGGACCGCACGCGCCTAAAATGGGGATTATTGATCTAACATTTATTCAAAGCAGTGAAATCATCGAGTTTTTCGGGCGAATGGGCGTACTGTTCCTCCTCTTCTATCTCGGACTCGAATTCTCTGTCGGGAAGTTAATCAAATCAGGAAAATCAATCGCGGTCGGCGGGACGATTTATATTTTGATTAACTTCAGCCTCGGACTGCTTTACGGGTTTATCACCGGATTTTCCTTTCTGGAAGTCCTCATCCTCGCAGGCGTCATCACAATCTCGTCAAGTGCGATTGTCGCAAAAGTGCTCGTTGATTTAAAAAGAACCGCCAATCCGGAAACCGAATTGATTCTCGGCATCATCATGTTTGAAGATATTTTCCTTGCCGTATATCTGTCCGTTGTTTCCGGGCTTGTGCTAGGTGATGCGACATCCGTAGGGAGTGCACTCTTGTCCATTTTGATCGCCTTCGGTTATATGCTGCTGTTTTTTATCGCAGCAAGAAAACTCCCGCCGCTGTTGAACAAACTGTTGGACATTCGCTCAAACGAAGTGTTTATTATCGTCATTTTCGCAGCACTCTTTTTTATCGCCGGGTTTTCAGAGACGATTCATGTAGCAGAAGCAATCGGCGCGCTGCTGCTCGGTTTGGTCTTTTCAGAAACAGAGCATTCCGATAGGATTGAACACCTCGTTGTTCCGTTTCGCGACTTCTTCGGTTCGATGTTCTTTTTCAGCTTCGGCCTCAGTATCGATCCGTTTTCGCTTGGTGAAGCGGTTTGGCTTGCGTTGGGTGCAGTGATTTTGACCATTCTGGGAAATTTTATCGCCGGAATGGTGGCAGGACGACGCGCAGGGCTTTCTCATAAGGCTTCATCGAATATCGGGCTGACGATCGTATCGCGGGGAGAATTTTCGATTATCGTTGCGAATCTCGGAATAGCCGGCGGACTGTCAGCCACATTAAAGCCGTTTGCCGCATTATATGTCCTCATTCTGGCGATTTTGGGACCGCTTGTCACAAAGGAATCAAAACGAATTTACCGCTTGCTGAACAAGGTATTTAAATGGAAGCCTGATGTTCAGCCCGCAAAAAAACAGGGATAAAAAAAGCAGCACTGTGATCAGTGCTGCTTTGTCGTCTTCTCAAAAATCTGCTCTAAATATTTGATTTTTTCGTCCGTGTAGTGCTCGAAGCGCTCATTGTACGATTTCGGATCTTTCGGATTCGCAAAATGCGTGATTTTCCCTGTATCCCGATCAATAAATTTACTAGCAGCGCCGCAGCCGATGCCAATAATCGTCTGCACCTCTTCCATAATCATAATGTTGTAGATGCTTTCTTGTCCCGGCAAAGAGTATCCGACGTTTTCAAGGTTTCCAAGAATGTTTTTCTGGCGGTATAAATAATAAGGCACGTACCCATGCTCTTTCGTCCAGGCTACCGCGTCTTCCATCATTTGAGAAACCTCTTCCCTGCCGGCAACTTTGTACTTATGCTTGTTTCTCGTCATTTCTGACGCCCGTTTAAATGAAAGAGTATGAACGGTAAGGGATTCCGGCATCAGTTTTTCTGTTTCTGAAAGACTGTGCCTAAACTCCTTCACGCCTTCCCCAGGCAAACCAATAATCAAGTCCATGTTAATATTATTCATGCCGTGCTGGCGTGACAGATGATATTTCTCAATGGTCTCTTCAACCGTATGGTGCCGCCCGATCGCCTTTAGCGTTTCGTTTTCGTAGGATTGCGGATTGATGCTGATCCGATCAATGTCATATTTGTTTAAAACGGCGAGTTTTTCTTCTGTAATCGTGTCAGGACGACCGGCCTCCACCGTAATCTCACGAATGTTTTTCACATCCGGGAAGGAGCGGACCATTTCTTCATACAGCAGATCCATCTCCTCCGCTGTAATGCTTGTCGGCGTCCCGCCGCCAAAGTAAATGGTTGTAACCTTAACATCATGCTCCTTCAGCCATTCACCAATCTTCTGCATTTCGTAATGCAGTCCCCATAGGAATGAGCCGACTCTGCCCGCCTGTCCTTGGATAGCGTACGCAGGGAATGTGCAATACGCGCATTTTGTCGGGCAGAACGGAATGCCGATATAAATGCTGACTTCATCCTTTACTCGGTACAAATCCGGAACTGCCGCCAGCTGACGGTCAACAATTTCCTGCATTAGCATGATTTTTTCATCATGAATTAAATAGTCTTTTTTCAACTCAGCATGCGCTTGCTCCTTGGACATTCCGCTTTGCAGTTTTTTATGAAGCAGCTTTGTGGGCCGGATTCCTGTGAGGATTCCCCACTTCTGCGTAATGCCCGTATGCGCCTGAAGAAGATTGAGATACACATAAGAAATTGTGTTTTTCACTTGCTTAAAAGCTTCTTTTTCATTCATGCCGGGAGAAAAGAATTTTGTATGCTGTTCCTTTATGCCAGTTCCCTTCACTTCTCCCGAAACCGTCACATGCTCATCCGTTTGTGACAACGCTAAAGAAATGACAAAATCTGCGGGCTCCTCTCCGCCATACGCAAGCTCGCACTCTTCATAAAACAAATTTGCAATATTTTGCAGAGGCCGATGCAGGCGGTCATCATGTATGCCTTCTATTTTAATTTGCAACTTCATCACCTAATTTATCAGATTCAAAACTTTCTTTAGTGTACAGAAATAAACTGCTAAAATCAATCCGGCAAAAAAGCCGCCGCACCTGTCAGGGTGCGAGCGGCTTTTTTACACACGTTTCATGTGGAACTTATCAAGAAATCCTTTTCGCTGCTGCATTCGGAAATATTCCTTCATCATATAAGCGACACCTTGCTCGTCATTGGACCTTGTAACCCAATCTGCCTTTCTCTTAATTTCCGGAACGGCATTCCCCATCGCTACCCCAAGACCGGCAAGTTCGATCATCGGCAGATCGTCATACTGATGCCCAATGGCCACGACATCATCCATACTCAGGCCCAGCTCTGAAGCGACGAGGGCCAAACCCGCTTCCTTCGAGACACCTTTCGGGACGATATTCAGCTTCTCATCGTTTACGCGAATCACATCCACTGCAGGGAAGGCTTTTGTAATCGTTTCTGTAATGTCATGCTGAATGTCGTGCTCCGTGTACACCTCGATGACGGGTGCACTCACCGGCTCATCCATGAGGAGATCGCTTAATGATTCAACGAACTGGACTGGATAGAAGATCGGGTCAGACGGATGAATGAGTGCTTTCCCCAATAAATTCGAATTCACCTTTTTCTTGTTTCCGATGGAATACTTTTCGTGAAGAAGCCGAATATTACATTGATAGCTCTCCAGCACTTGAACAATGTTAAAGGTATGATCATCAGAAATTCTTTTTTCAAAAAACGGGGCGTCAATTTTCTCAGCGATATATGCCCCGCTATGGGTGATCAGCTTGGCATCAAGCTTTAGCGATTTCGCTATTTTCTGTGCTGAGCGAAAATGACGGTTGGTCACAAGTGTGACGTAAATCCCTTTTTTCTTTACATATTCAATCGCGTCTTTCGTTGCCTGATGAATCTTCCCGTTCGACCGAAGCAGCGCTCCATCTATATTTAAGGCAAGCAATTGTTTTGACACAGAGATGTCCCCCTCCTTGATGACTGTACTTGTGTATAGGATATGACCCTGTCTCTGTGTTTAGAACAACCTTTTCTTAAAGCAAAAAAAGCCTGGCTCAGCAGACTTTATAATGGCTTGTTGATAGGATACGATCGAAGCAGCCATTCTCCCTAATATCGTTATTTCGATTTACGAAAAATCATGTATCAGGAACCCCTTGTTTGACCAATGATGCGCTCCGAACACTTACTCTCTGTTGCTTATCCCCTCTATATAACGGCATGATATGCGACCGTATCCATTTGAAATAGGTAAGTGTAGGCGCTTTCAATGTTATTATCTCAGTTTTCTTTTCCGATGACAAGGGTTTTTTTAACTAAAAAAAGTAACCAACTTTTGTATATCCGTGGTAGGATCAGTTGTTAATTTTTAGGACTATACACTTGATCTAGAACGTACATTCCCATACAATATAAATAATAAACGAAAAAGCGGTGTTTATATGGCTGATTAAAAATAAATATATAATGAAGAACTGATATCTCAGTTGATCCATCATGTAAGGTCATCCTATCCTGATTTTAACAAAAACAGATTCTTGGATACTTTACGGCTGGAGGACTGGCCTGAACTCACTTTAAAAGAGCGGATGCGCCGCGTGACAGTTTCTTTATACGAAACTTTGCCAAAACAATACGTTGAAGCGCTCACAATTTTACGGGATACAGCCCCTCATTTTAAAGGACTCAGCGGAATTTTATTTCCAGATTATGTGGAACAGTACGGGTTAGCGCATTGGGAAGAATCAATAAAGGCATTGGAATACTTTACGCAATATTCGACCTCAGAATTTGCTGTAAGGCCTTTTTTGCTGTTAGATCAAGAAAAGATGATTGCACAATTGCTTGCATGGTCTGAGCATAAAAATGAACACGTGAGAAGGCTTGCGAGCGAAGGCAGCAGGCCCGCCTGCCATGGGGAAAATCGATACCGGCTTTGAAATCGGACCCTTCCCCCGTATTGCCGATCCTTGAGAAGCTGATGCAGGACGAGTCCTTATATGTAAGAAAAAGCGTGGCCAACAACCTTAATGATATATCAAAAACGCATCCTCATTTACTGAGAAAAGTCGCAGATCAATGGTACGGAACACATCCCCATACAGACTGGATTATCAAACACGCCTATCGGACCTTATTAAAAAAGGGGGATAAACAGGCCTTAGCGCTTTTTGGTTATGAAAATGCTGATTCGATACAACTACATGATTTAACATGCCAGCCCAAACGTATAGTTATTGGCGAAAGCCTTGAATTTTCTTTCTCTATTCATTCAGATAGGGATCAAAAAGTAAGAATTGAGTACGCAATTGATTTTGTAAAAGCAAGAGGCCAGCGTCATCAGAAAGTATTTAAAATAACAGAAACAACTATGCGAAAAAACGAAACGAAATCACACACAAGAATCCAATCCTTTAAGGATTTAACCACCAGAAAGCATTACAAAGGAATTCATACATTATCAGTGATCATCAATGGAGAGGTAAAAGATTCATTGGATTTCCAAGTTTGCTGAATGAATAAAAAATCCCTTCTTATCCAAGAAGGGATTTTGCTGATTAGCCTTCAACACTGCCGTAAAGCTCTTCCAAAGGCTTCATAATGATTTTGTTCAATTCACCAATCAGCATGCTCATGCGCTGCTCCGCTTCCATCAGCTGAGAAATTTTTTCGTGCTGCTGTACAAGCGCTACTGTTTTTTGAGCCTGCGTCACTTCTTCTTGTGTAATCTCTTCTCCTGCCATTTGTTTTTGCTGGAGTCTAAGCTGTACATCACGGAAGTTTTCGAACATGCGCTTCGCTGATTCATCTGCGTTAACTTCGTCGTAAAGGTTTTTTAAACGGGTGAACTCTTCGCTCCCGCGTAATGCATTTTCCAGATCATACGCTACATCATAAAAATTAACAGCCATTGTAAATAGCTCCTTTCATCATTGCCGTTTGACATACCACTCCACTATAACAGACTATGGAGCTCCTTTCATTAATCAAAAACCATTTCTTCTTAAAAAAGGATGACAAACAGTGCTTGAATCGCGCCTATAATTCCGCCGAGAAGGCCCCCCAAATAGGTAATCATTTTAAATTCTTTTTTTGAAATGGACAGCACCATTTCTTCAAGACGCTCCACCGGGAACTGATCCACCTGCTCCTTGACGATTTCCTCAAGACGCAACCGTTTTAAGACACTTTCAAGGTTGGACGAAATCCCTTCAAGCAATTTGTCTAATAGTGCCGGCAGCATTTGCTGGGTCAGCTCAGATTCATAGCGGACGGTAAGCGTGCCAATCGTATTGTTGAAGAAAGGGGCAGTCGAAAATGCTTGCAGCATTCTTCGTTTCAAACTGAAAATGAGCGCCTTTGCATTCCATTTTTCGTCTGCTTCATTAAACGTATACTCCCTCAGCTTGCCCCATTCGTTTTTTAAGAGATCAGAAAGCAATTTATTTGTTTCCTCATTCCGCAAGAATTTCAGCAGCTCCGGCAGTACGCGATCCGCAAGGCTTGAATTGCCAAGAAACATTTGCACCATGCTTCCAAGCATACCGCGCTCTTTTAAAAAGTCATCAATCATATTGCCAAGACGGATTTTTCCTTCATCACTTTCAAAATAACGGACACTCCGTGACAATATATATCCTGAAATCATCGGAATTTTTTCCTCAAGCTTTTCCTGCACCTCTATAGGCACCAGCTCTTTTAACGATTGGTCCCCGTATTGGCGGAAAAGCTCATTCAGCTTATCATCGGTCCAGCTGCTGATCCATGCATCAGCAGCTTTTTCGGGGCGCTTCATCCCGGCTTTTTCAAGCGCTTCTTTTACTGTCACTTCAGAAAGTGACAGCTTTTGAATCAGCTGTTCCCCCGCTCGAAGAGCCTGCGTTTTGGCTGCATCAGAGACGAGCCGCTTTTTAATGCCTTCAGGGGTTAAGAGATGATTGACTACCATCAGTCCCATTTGTTTTGCAAGTTCATCTCGCCGTCTTGGAATCAGCCCGGGCGTAAAAGGAACTCGCTTCCCAAACAAATAGTACGCTTTATACGGCCTAAACAGCATTTGAATTGCTAAATGATTGGTCACCGCTCCAATAGCAGCGCCGATCACGATCATAAAAATAAAGGTTCCTGCAATACCCATTCCTATTCATCTTCCTCCATCTGTGCTTCAGCTTTTTTCATATAGATTATGTACCTATACGTATTATAGAGGCTCATGCAATCCCTTAGCAAACGAGGAGACAAATTCCTGTTCTTAGAAAATCAGCTTGTTCTTTTGGAATAGGGCAAGGTGGAGAATCGTATTCTGTAAAGTAGAATACCGTCAGCTGCGTTCGTCTTACATGTATTTAGCGTAAAGCTGCGGACACTCGCCGGCAGCTTTTGAATAAAAGGGGGAGTCTCACCATGATAACACTCGGTTTTATGTCCTTATCCCGCCAGCATGAAGCGGATTATTCCGCAGAACTGGCCAAAAGAGCACCCGAATTCGGCATACGTTTCATCCGGTTTACACCATTTGATATTTCACCTGACACTTTGCGTGTCAAAGCATCGGTCTATCATTCGGCCAGCAGCACATGGAACGAAACTGAAATGGCGATTCCAGATTATATTTATGATCGCTGTTTTTACGGCAAGGATTCACATTCCCAAAAAGCAAAACCAATCGTTGAGTGGCTCAAAAAATATCCGAAAACGGAATTTATCGGGCGGGGTCTTCCCGATAAATGGACCGTCCTTCACGATTTGCAGCAGCACTCTGTAATCAATCCCTATATTCCCGAAACGATAAAGGTGAGCCGCTACGAACAAATTCACTCCTTTTTATCCAAAGAAAAAGCCTGCATCCTTAAACCGGCATTCGGCGCGGGAGGCAGAGGCGTGATTCTTTTGAAGCTGGGCAAAAAAAACATCACAGCTACTTATCACATCGGAAAGGATAAGCAGACAAAAACGTTTTCCAACCAAACTTCTTTTAAGACATGGTGCAAAAAAGTGCTTCAGCATCAATATTTGCTTCAGCCTTACTTAAACATTCAAGATAAGGAACAATACCCTTGTGATATTCGTCTGTTTATGGAAAAAAACGAAGCAGGTGAATGGAATACAGTCGGAAAGGCAGTAAGACGCGGATACAAACACGGGTTGCTGGCCAATTTGTCAGGCGGATCTGATGCGCTGACATTTGACTCCTGGTTTGAAGATATACCGAAAAAACAGCAAGTGGTTTTACTAGATGATGTGTTTTCAATTACCCAATCGGTTCCGTATTATCTTGACGAGCGCTATGGGCCGTTGTTTGAACTCGGTCTTGATATATGTCTTGCAAAGGACGGGAGAATTTGGATTTTAGATATCAATTCCAAACCAGGCAGGAAGTCAATCCTGCGTGTCTCTCCCGAGCAAAAAGAACAGCTGTACACTTGTCCCCTAAAGCGCTGCCAATATCTGTTTTCTGAGCAAAGCCAGAAAGGAGTTCTTCCGCGTGAATCCTAAACGGTTTTTGATCGGCATAGACAAAACCAGTGAAAACACCCTGTTTCTGCCCTCTTCGCTGAAGCAAGACGGACTTTTGCATGCCGCATTCGGAACGAAGGTTGTCAGATGCCACGTTGCTTACAGACGGCATCTGGAACAAACCGTGCTTCTCTCTGAAAATCTGTTTCATGAGCTTTTGCTTCCCCACCGAAGCAGGGCTGATATACTGATTCATGATCATACAGTGCATATCGGGCCGTTAGTCGGCATCTTTACGGCAGGGTTTACTGTATCTCTTGAACGTCCATTTAAGGATCGTTCCCTCTTTTTTTCTAAGCTTGTCACGTTACACGAGCAAGCCGGGGGCTACTGCTTCGTTTTTGGCGCGCACCAAATCAATTGGGAGGAAGGCACGATTGAAGGCCTCCTTTACAGGGAAAACGGCTGGGAGAAAAAAATCGTTCCATTGCCGAACGTCGTTTATGACCGTTTGCCGAACCGAAAAATTGAAGATTCACTTCTCTTGCAACATACAAAAAAGAGGCTGATCGATGAATATCAGATCCCATGGTTTAATAAAACGTTTTTCAATAAATGGAACGTTCATCAATTGCTCGAAAAAGATCCGAGAACGGCACCCTTTTTGCCTAGATCCGAGCTGACACCGTCTGTGGAGCTGATTGATGAGCTCTGTGGCGCATACAAAAAAGTCTATATCAAACCGGCAAATGGAGCACTCGGCACCGGCATTTATCAGCTGACAAGAACAGATGGCGGCCTGACGGTAAAGCATACGAATGACGCCAAAACTTTTACATCAATTGATTATTCCGATGCCGCCTCATTCCTTGCAGAATTTCAAAAACATCACAACCCGTCCGACTTTCTCATTCAGCAAGGTGTTGATCTCATCGAATTTCAAGGCAAACCAGCGGATTTCCGTGTCCATACCAATAAAAACAGAAAAGGAAAATGGACAGTGACAGCAATCGCCGTAAAAATTTCCGGAAAGAACAGCATTACAACACATCTTTCTAACGGCGGCACTGTAAAGACACTTGCGGAAGTATACGATGATCCCGCTGAAAGAGTTGAGGTCATTAAAAAGCTTTCTGCAGCGGCACTGACTGCAAGCCATGTCCTTCATGATCATATCGAGGGATTTATCGGGGAGATTGGTTTCGATTTTGGCATTGATCAGAACGGTAAAGTATGGATGTTTGAAGCGAATTCGCGCCCGGGCCGAAGCATTTTTTCTCATCCAAATTTGCATCATGTTGATTCTCTTACAAAACGAAGAAGTTTTGAATACGCGTCATATTTATCTGAGAAGGCAATCACATCTCCGGAAGCATTGTGGCCTTCGTAACCTGTCCGCTTTTTTAATAAAGCGGGCTTATCTTTATCCAAAGCTGGGACAAACTGCATATTTAGGCCTCTTCAATGATGTTCTGAAACAATGATACAATGAACATAAGCCGTTTTTATTTAGGTCAATTGATACCAAATGTAAGGAGCGTGGCCGTAATGATTTCTCATTTCAGCTGGAAACCTTTGTTCCCAAAAGAAAAGCTGCCCGGATGGAAAATTTCATTTTATTATAAAGGGACCCATTATGAAGGCATCTATCATAAGAGCGGTGAGATTGAATGGGGAGACTTGTTTCCCGCCCGCGCTGACGAGCCTGCTCTTACAAACGAGATACATGAACTGATGCTTTTTCATATTTATGACTAGCTTAGCCTAAACGGCTAAGCTTTTTTTATTTCTCAAGATTTACCACACAATTCTCCGCATGATTTTCCGGCCATTTTAACATAATACGTAGTAACAAGCCGGCAAAGCATTGGGTTACGCCGAGGCGGCAGTGACACCCGAGAAGGGTTCACAGATTGGTGCAACTCCAGTTAACCCAACCATACTAAATAAAAAGGAGATTTTACACATGGCTAACCAAAACTCTTCAAATGACTTACTAGTTCCTGGCGCAGCTCAGGCTATCGATCAAATGAAACTTGAAATCGCTTCTGAATTCGGCGTTAACCTTGGAGCGGACACAACTTCTCGCGCTAACGGTTCTGTCGGAGGAGAAATCACAAAACGTTTAGTATCTTTCGCTCAGCAGCAAATGGGCGGCAGAGTTCAATAACAATTCAATATATGGCTATAGAGGGCGCGGTTTCCGCGCTCTCTTTATTTTGTCACCCTTTTTTCCTGCTCCACATATCCTAGAAAAAAAGGGAGGGAATCGGGGTGTCATTCATCACCATTGTGAATTGGGAGCTGGTTCAATTCGTAAGTGTATCCATGATTCATGAATATGTTTCCCATCGTTCTGTTTATTTGTACAGGTATTCTTTCCCGCGCTGTTCAAACTTAGAACATCCTTTTATAATAAAAGGCGAGGAGGTTTTTTAATGAAAATCGCTTTATTAGGAGCCAGCGGCCGCGTCGGACAAGCCTTTTTAACACAAGCTGCAGCAGATGAAAGATTTGATATTTTCGCTCTGATCAGATCTCAACATGCTGATCTTCCCCTTTCAAAAGACAGAACCGTCATGGGGAACGCCCGCCGCTTAGAAGATGTGAAAAAAATAATGGAGAATGCTGAAATCTTGATCAGCTGTCTAGGCACAGATGGTGATGATACCTTGCCAACTGCTATGGCACACATTCTCTCCGCTATGGAGGAACAGCATATCAAACGGCTTATTACGATCGGCACCGCAGGGATCCTAGATTCCCGATATGAACCGGGAAAATACCGGTTTGAAACAAATGAATCGAAACGAAAGCAGACCCGCGCAGCCAAGGAGCATGCAAAAGTATACGAAATGCTTAAAGAATCATCATTAGACTGGACAATCATCTGCCCCACTTACCTCCCGGACGGAACAGCAACCGGCGTTTATCGTACGGAGCGTAACGTTTTGCCTGAGGGCGGCACAAGCATTTCGGTCGGCGATACTGCGGACTTTTTATATCGTGAGCTCGTTACAGGTGAGTATGTCGGATACCGTGTCGGACTGGCTTATTGACTACATAAACCAAAAACCCAAAACACGATTGTTTTGGGTTTTTTAAACGTTATGCAATGGAATGTTTCTGTCCCTTTTGCAATTCATACATTTGATAATATTGGCCTTCTAATGCCATCAATTCCTCGTGGTTCCCTCTCTCAACAATTTCTCCTTTATCAAGAACCAAAATCTGATCAGCATTTCTGATTGTTGAAAGCCGGTGAGCGATGACGAAGGTGGTGCGTCCTTGTTTGACGACATCAAGCGCCTTCTGGATCACGGCCTCTGTCTCTGTATCAATATGCGCCGTTGCCTCATCTAAAATCAAGATCGCGGGATCAAACGCCAAAGCTCTAGCAAAAGAAATTAACTGCCGCTCTCCAGAGGATAGCGTGCTGCCTTTTTCAATCACGGGCTCATTAATGCCCTTCGGAAGCTTCTTAAGAAGCGGCTCAGCACCGACTTGCCGCAGTGCATTTTTTATTTCTTCTTCAGTCATTCTTTCGTCATCCAGACTTACATTAGATCCGATTGTACCCGAGAATAAGTACGGGTCCTGAAGCACAATGCCCATATGGGATCTGAGTTCCTGTCTTGACATGTTGTAAATGCTTCTCCCATCAATCAGAATATCCCCTTTTTGCGCATCATAAAAACGAAACAGAAGATTCAAAATCGAGCTTTTTCCTGATCCCGTATGGCCGACGAGAGCCACGGTTTCGCCTTTTTGCGCAGTAAAGGAAATATGCTTTAATACCTCTTCACCTTCTTGATACGCAAATGACACATCACGAAATTCAACCCGCCCCAGCGCGCGCTCCTTCGCCGGTTCACCCGCTTCTTCCGTATTCTTTTCTTCAAGCAGTTCAAAAACACGCCCGGCGGAGACCCTTGCAAGCTCCAGCTTTGAAAACTGATTGACGATGCCTGTGATCGGCTGAAATAACCGGTTCAAATAATCGACAAACGCGTACAGCACACCGATAGAAACAATCCCGGCCGCATTCAGGCTCGCACCGCCAAAATGCCAGATCAAACAGACGAATGCAAGATTGCGGATGACATTGACCAGATTATGGGACATTAAGGAGTTTAAATTCAGCATCCTGTTTTGGAAATAAAAATGTGATTCATTTAATTCCTCAAATTCTCTCATTGTTTCCTTTTGATGGCGGAAAGCCTGAATAATGGTCATGCCTTGAATTGACTCATTCATTTTTGCGTTAATGTCACTGTTGATCGAGCGGATTTTTTGGTTGTAATATGACGCATATCTCCGGTATATGACCGACCACAGCCAGATAATCGGCACAATTGCCAGACATACAAACGCAAGCTTCACATCAAGCAGAAACAAAGCCGTGAATATCCCGAACATATAGATTCCGCTTGTCACAAATGTTGAAAGCACTGTGACATATAAATCCCTGATAGCCTCCGTATCATTGGTAATCCGCGCAACGACTTTTCCGGCCGGAAGGTTGTCAAAATAGCGAATCGGCATTTTCTGTATGTGCGAAAACACGTCCTGCCTCATCTTTTGAATAATCCGATTGGCGCTCATCTGCAGCAGATAATGCTGTCCGTATTGAAAGAATACCGAAAACACAAGCAAGCCCCCATACAGGCAGATCAGAAACACCATTCCCTTTATTTCCGGCTGATAGAACTGGAAAAGTTCCTGCTTAGTCAGCTTTTCGGCAGCATATGCCCGGCTCTTGTCTCCGTTTGTGATCGTCAGCTTCCCGTCAGAAACCGTTCTATTCCCGTCGAAGCTGACAGCCTGATCAACAAAATAGAACGCCATTCCCACTTGATAAATATGCGCTTCTTTTGCTTTTGAAACAGGCTCCTGCAATCGGTCCTCTCTGACATATGAGACGCCGTGAAACTGAACGGCATTTTTATCTTTTTCCACAGCTTCATACCATGTTTTCTCAATGCCGAGGATATGGTCGTCTATCATTTTTTTGCCAATAAAGGGCCCAGTCAGTTCTGCACCAACGGCAACAGCTAGCAAAAGGACGGCTGTGATCAGCAATTTTCGATAAAGAAGTGCATATCTCCATAACGTTTTTCCTATTTTCATGCCCCTGCTCCCCCTTCTTCCGCAGTGAACAGCTGCTGTCTTTCATATTGTTCCCGGTACCACCCATTATTGGCCAGCAGTTCTTGATGCGTGCCTCTCTCAGCAATGACGCCGCCGTCCATCACAAGGATCAGGTCAGCGTGCTCTACCGCGGATAATCGGTGCGTCAAAATAAATGTCGTTTTTCCTTTGCGGTTTTCTCTGATGTTCTTGATAATTGCAGCCTCTGTTTTGGCATCTACAGCGGAAAGTGAATCATCCAGAATCAAGATTTCCGGATTCGCCATGAGTGCTCTCGCAATCGAAATTCTTTGTTTCTGCCCGCCTGACAGTGCCACGCCTTTTTCACCGACCATTGTCTCCAGACCGGACGGAAGCATGTGCAAATCTTTTTCAAAATGTGCTTCGGCAATGGCTTGCTGAACCTCTTTATCAGTTGCATCCTGTTTTCCGTATAAAATATTTTCTTTTACAGTCCGTGAAAACAGTAAATGATCCTGAGGCACATATCCGATCCATCCGCGGAGACGGTCAAGAGGGATTTGCTGAATCGGTACACCTGAAAATGTAATGCTCCCTTCACCTGGAGGATACTGGCGCAAAAGCTGCTTAATAATTGTCGTTTTTCCGCTCCCGGTTTTACCTGCAATCCCGACAGTCTGCCCTTTTCGCACCGTAAATGAAATATCCTGAAGATTGTCACTTGTTGAGCTTGGATATGTAAAGCTGACATGACTGAAAACGATATCTCCAGGCTCTTTAAGATCAGCGGGCTGTTTTGGATCTGTCACATCCGTTTCATAAGAAAGAGTTTCATTTACCCGGTCTAATGACGCATTGCCGCGCTGCATCACGTTAATGAGTTCACCGATTGCAAACATCGGCCAAATCATCATGCCGAGATAAACGTTAAAGGACACTAACTCTCCAAGCGTCAGCTCGTTCCGGAATACAAGAAACGCTCCGTAGCCGAGCCCAATCAGATAGCTTGCGCCGACAAGCAGTTTCACCGTCGGCTCAAACAGTGAATCAATAAAAGCCACTTTCATATTTTTCTGATAAACATCAGCGGTCATTTCATTAAACCGGCGAACATCGTTTATTTCCTGAACATACGCGCGAATCACCCGCACGCCTGAAACAGATTCCAGCACTCTGTCATTCAGCGCCCCGAACGCGTTTTGGGCCTCAGTAAACCGCTCATGAATTTTACTTCCATATAGACTGATTGCAATCGCCATGACTGGAAGCGGGATAATGGCGGCAAAGGTCAGCTTCCAGCTGATCAAAAACCCCATTGTCAAAAAGATCGTCATCATAAACATCGTAGAATCGACTAACGTCAAGATGCCAAATCCTGTCGTTAAACTGACGGCCTGAAGATCATTTGTCCCTCGTGCCATTAAATCGCCTGTTCGGTTTTTTTCATAAAACGGCGGCGACATAGTCAGCAAATGCCCCATCAGCTTCGTACGAAGAATTTTCTCCATCAGATTCGCTCCGCCAAACAGCTGATGCATCCAAAAATAAGACATGATATACACGGCCGCCGTCAGCACAAAAAAGATACCGATATAAAACAGCAGCCCTTCCGCAGTAAATGCCCCTGTTTTCATATCATCTATGGCGTTCCCCAAGAGCTTAGGCGGAAACATTTCAATGACATTGACTGCTAATAAAAGGACAATCGCAATCGTATAGCGCAGCCAGTACGCCTTAAAAAACCAGCCAAGCTTTTTCAAAACTGAAAACATCTATCCCCATCTCCTCATCAGCCGCCTTCTATTTTTTCCTTGCAGCTTTTTTCATCCAATTTGGCACGAACAGCCCTCGCCTCTGTATTTACCTTCACATCCCATACACCTGTCTTTCCTTAGATTTTGTATATAAAAAAGGCATGAAGCGTCAGCTCCATGCCTTTTTTAACCGATATGTTACGCACAGCGCTTTTCAGCCCGCGGTCCCACCTAAAAAACCGTTCACGAAAACAGAACAAAAGGTTTGCCGCGCCAATATGAAACTGTTTGATAAACACGCAAATTCCTTGGCATAGCAAACCCTCCTTCCATTCTGATTTCATCTTTTTATCATCATATAAACAAAACCTTTTATTGTCAATCATTACTTGAATAGGAAAAGGTTAATTGTGCTCAAATTCGGGTAGTAGTGTTGTAAGACGCTTTGAAAGGGTGAGAAGGATGTTCCATGCTGACCGTATCATTGTTGCGTTTGACGGAAGTGAAAATAGTAAGAAAGCGCTTCAGACAGCCATTGATCTTGCTAAAACCGTAAATGCCGCTATTACCGTCGCCCATTCACATGATATGAAAGACAATCAGACCGTCATCGACCCGCCCAGACCCGCAGCTGAGGCAAGCTATATCAGCGGAGGCATGACAAGTGTTCCTGATCCGCTGATATCGGATGTAACATCACCTGAGCCAATGATCTATGAAGACCGTACGGAAGAAGTCATCGCCGAAGCCAGAATGATGCTGAATGAACAGCAGGCAGATGGAGATATCGATATATTAGAAGGCGATCCGGCTGAATCAATTATCGAGCATGCAAACCGCATTTCTGCCGATATGATCGTAACCGGAAGCAGAGACCAAAACAGGCTGAAAAAGCTAATATTCGGAAGTGTAAGTGAAAAGCTTTCAGCGAAATCGGATATACCCGTCCTGATTGTAAAGTGAGCACGCCCTGTGCTCACTTCTTTTATATTCATAATTGTGAAAAAACATAGATTTTCGTTTTTTTCTGTTATAATGCTTTCGTGCCCAAAAGCACAAAAGCATTAAAGATAAATATGGGGTGTTATTTTGGATTCTCAAAAAAAGCTGACGTTTCCGTTAGCCGTCGGTTTATTTATATTGATGTTATGCATTATTATTTCTTGCTTATTCTTGCTTCATGTAGAACCTCATATCCCGCTGTTTTTAAGTGTTGTCATGCTTTCAGCTGCAGCTTTATGGTTTGGATTTTCCTGGAAGAGTATTGAAAAAGGGATTGTAGACGGGATCAAAAACGGCGTACAGCCGATTATTGTTCTAGCGCTGATCGGCATCTTAATCGGCGCCTGGATGTACAGCGGCGCAATACCGACTTTGACAGTTTATGCCCTATCCTTTATTGAACCAAGCCATCTTCTGTTGACTGCTTTGTTTTCATGTATGATCATCAGCACACTTGTTGGCTCAAGCCTGACAACTGTTAGCACAATCGGGGTAGCGCTGATTGGCGTAGCGAGCGCGGCTGGCGTTCCGCTTGAATGGACAGCAGGCGCAGTCATATGCGGCGCTTGTTTTGGGGATAAAATGTCGCCGATGTCGGACACAACCAACTTTGCAGCCGGAATAGGCGAAATACCGATCTTTGAACACATTCGCCATATGATGGGCACAACCATTCCAGCTTTGCTCATCACTGTCGTTCTGTTTTACTTTCTCGGTTCATCAGTGTCAGCGGACGCTGCTTCAACCGATAATATTCAGCAGGTCATAACCGGAATAAAAGATGCCGCAAACGTGACACCGTGGGCCCTTCTTTCTCCGCTCTTAGTCGTTTTGCTGGCAATGAAACGGGTATCAGTAATCCCCGTTCTGACTGCCGGAATTATTTCCTCGGGAATTTTGACTGCTATTTTTGTACCCGACAGCAGCCTGCAGGCGTTTATGACAGCTTTACAAAATGGCACAACTTTCGAAACTGACAATGAGGCAGCCGCTAAAATTATTAACAGAGGCGGACTGCAATCCATGATGGGCTCTGTCTCTCTCATTATGATTGCTTTTGCACTCGGCGGATTGATGGAGAAAATCGGATTGATTTCTGCACTATTGGAAGGCGTCATGAAAGGCATCCGCTCAAAAGGCCGTCTTGTTGCAGCAACTGTCTGCTCAAGCATCGGCGTCAACTTGGCAACGGGCGAACAGTATTTATCGATATTAATACCGGGACAATCATTTAAATCTTTATATGACAAACGAAACATCCAGCGAAAATTTCTGACAAGATCATTAGAGGACGGCGGAACATTAATTAACCCATTGATTCCTTGGGGCGTCAGCGGCGCATTTATGGCGAGCGCACTTGGTGTTCCAGTCATAGACTACATCCCGTTTACGTTCTTCCTCTATATATCGCCAATGATCTCCATTTTGATTGGATTTGTTAAAAAATAAAAAGAGCCCCGCTGTAAAAAGCGGGCTCTTTTCTTCGTTCATTTATGAAATGCTAGCAGCCTGTTGAATGCTTTCTTGAAAAGCAGCCTGAAGCTGTTTGGTCACCGGTCCGGGTTTCCCGCTTCCGACCGATTGTCCATCGAGCGTCACGACCGGAATAATTTCTGCCGTCGTTGACGAAATAAAGATCTCTTCCGCCTGTTTCAACTCTTCTTCACTGACAGGAGTCTCATCCAGTTTGATCCCATTCTTCTCAATCAGTCCTAAAATATTCATCCGTGTAATTCCATTGAGAATGAGCCGATTAGCCGGATGTGTTCGCACTGTGCCGTTGATAACGGCATAAACGTTAGAGGATGTACCCTCCGTAACAACGCCGTCCCTAAGTAAAATGGCTTCAAATGCTCCGGCTTCATAGGCCCTTTGCTTCGTCATGACATTATACAGTAAATTCAGACTTTTGATATCACATCTTAACCAGCGAAGATCCTCATCTGTAATGGCCGCCACTCCGTATGCCTGCTCTTGCTCCGGTTTTTTCACCGTAAACGTATAAGCAGTAGTCTGCGGCTCGAGGCCGGCTTCATACTGGTGTTTTCGCGGGGCCACACCTCTTGTTGTCTGAATGTATACCGCTCCCTCACTGACCGCATTTTCCTGTACAAGCTTTTGCAGGTCCCACTCGAGATCTTCTATACTGAATGGCAGTGAAATTCCGATTTCAGCAGCACTTCTGAAAAAACGCTCTGCATGCTCACGTAAGCCGAACAATACTCCTTTGTACACCCTGATCACTTCATAGATGCCGTCACCAAACTGATAACCGCGATCTTCCAAATCGATTGATGCTTCACTGCGCCCAATCAGCCGGCCATTGACTAAAACCTTCATAAAAGCCCTCCCTTTTCGAGATGTCCCTGATGTCATTCAAGCTGTCATTGTCACTAATTCTACCATATTGGACAAGCTGAAAAACAGAAAGATCAAGAGATCTATAGCGGAAAGGAGTTTATTTTTTCCTTAAAATCTGACATTTCGACAAATTTTCTATGTGCTTTCCAGTTTTATTCCTGTATACTTGACTGGTAATACATAGGTTGTAAACATAAGGCATCTTCATAAGCTGCCTGCTGTACAGCATTATGTAGAGATTTTATGCCAATGGAGAGATTGTTATGCGACAAACGAGAGGAGAGGCTTCTCCTTCTGCAGTTTCGCTTGCTTTTAAATTTGCAAGTTTAGCAGTTTTATGTGTGCTGCTTTTGCTTATGGTGATTTTGGGTTATTCTAACAGTTCAACGAAAGCAAAGGAAGTCACTGTCACAACTAACGGACAGCTTCGAGATGAGAAGGAAAGCCTTAAGCTGAAAAACGACTCCCCCGATCTGCTGATAAAACATCTGCAGACAAAGCAGGACATGGGAGATAAAACGGTTTACTTAACCTTCGATGACGGCCCGTCAGCCTTTACAAACCGCTTGCTCGATGTGCTGAAAAGCGCTGATGTAAAAGCGACGTTTTTTATGCTGTCACCGCGGATGAACGAATTCAAACAAGCTGTGAAAAGAGCAGAAAAGGAAGGCCACGCACTCGGTTTACATGGCGTTACCCACAATAACAGATTGTTCTATCAAACACCGACATCTCCGCTAAAAGAAATGCAGGAGGCGCGTGACACGCTGCAGGACATTACAGGATATAAAACCGCTCTTGTCAGAACGCCATATGGAAGCAAACCGTCACTAACCCCCTCACAAATCCGCAATCTTGAGAAAGACGGTTTTGTATACTGGGATTGGACGATTGACAGCATGGACTGGAAATACCGAAATTCAAAGTATGTGACGGCCGTGTTAGAGCAGCTTGAAAATATGGAACACAGCTCTTCAGGCCGCCCGAATGTGATTCTCATGCATGATCTTCCCGCTACCGTAAACGCGCTGCCGGTACTAATCAATAAATTAAAAGAAAAAGGCTATTCCTTCGGAGTGTTAGAGGACACAATGGTTCCTGTTCATGAATAAAAAAGTGAGGCGCATAAGGCGGCTCACTTTTTTATGCCCAAACTTCGGGCAAACTCGCCGATTTTTTGATGGATGACCATGTCAAACAAGCTGTCACAATACGTTGGTTCAAGGTTTATGATGACTTTCTTCATGCCGGGAATCAGACTTGCATCCTCAGGCACAAATCTAGCCGGAGCCACTTCGAGAGACGTGCCGATAACCAATAAAAGATCTGCTTGATCCAGCTTTTCATAAAGGGTGTCAAAGTGCATGACGGCGTCGCCAAAGAGAACAACATCGGTTTTTAATACCGTTCCGCAAATGGGGAAGATCATATCGGGCGCCGCATGCCGGACAAGCTGCTGTCTGGATAGAACCATGCAGTTCGTATACATGCCTGCTCCCCGCTTTTTTATGAAGACCGTCAATGTTTTGCGTGAAAATATCGACGTGCTTCCCTTGCTTCTCCAGCTCAGCTAAAAGCAAGTGTCCTTCATTCGGTTCAAAGCTGCCGCTCATTTTCATCTGGAACAATTCTTTGAATTTGGGCCAAAACAGACGCGGATGACTTAAAAAATAATCAAGGCTCATCGCTTCCATTCTTGAGGCATCTTCCGTCCAAATGCCCCCTGCTGAACGAAAGTCGGGAATCCCTGATTCTGTGCTCATTCCCGCTCCGGTCAGCACAACAATTCGCTGTGCTTCATGTAGAATACTTTTGAATGCTTCCAACTCAACACCGCCTTTTTCTCTTATTTTACCATGAAAAAGACTCCGCCTCTGTCAGACGAAGTCTCTCTTTTAAGCCCGTTCCTTTTCCTCTTTATTTAGATTCACCTGGAATGGGTCGCTTTCGTGCTTTTGCTTGACAACAACCATTTGGCCGGGATATGCAAACTGGACACCTTCTGCACCTAAAATCTCAATAATTTTATAGTTGATATCCTCTCTAATATTAAGGTTTTCAGCCCAAACTGTCGTTTTTGTATAGAAGTTAAAAAATAAATTGTAGTAGCTGTCGGCAAACGTATCGAAGTTGACCATGATTGTTTCATTATCAACGCCCTCATGCTCTAAGAGCATTGTTCTGAGAGAATGAATGGAGCGTTCAAGGTTCTCAATCGGCGTAGCGTAGGACACATGGATGGAAAACGTAATCTGGCGTTTGGTCATTCTTGTCCAGTTCGTGATCGCTTCCATCGACAGCGTAGAGTTCGGCACCGTTACAAGCGCCCCCTGTGCTGTTCTGAATCTCGTGCTCCTAAAGGTAATATCCTCGACTGATCCTGTTACTGTCGACGTCTCCACCCAGTCACCAATTGTAAACGGCTTTTCAGTAATAATAATAATACCGCCGAAGAAGTTGCTGATGGTATCCTTCGCGGCAAGCGCAAAAGCCAGTCCGCCAAGACCAAGGCCCGCTACAAATCCGCTGACATCATAATTGAATTCCTGAGCGATCACACTGACACTGAGCGCAATGATCACAAAACGGAGCAATTTGGATAAAAACGGGGCCAGAATGTCATCCATGTCAAGCTCAAAGCGCTGATTCACCTTATGGAAGATAAACGACGATGTTGCGGTCAAATTACAAAGACCCCAGCACAAGAGCGCCACAATCAGTGAGCGGTATATTTTGCTGATGACCGGCATTTGCTCATCTAAAAACGGTGAATACCGGATCGCTAAAAACAGCCCAAGGGCAACAAAAAACCATCTGGCCGGCTTATCAAACGCCAGAACCACCTGTTTAAAAATTTCTGTTTTCGGCCGGTTTGTCAAATTAAAAAGCAGGTTAAAGAAATATCTTGTGAATAATTTTCTAAGTATAAGAAACACCAGCAAAATCGCCAAGCTGATGCCGATTTGAATGATGATATCAAGCGTAAAATACTGCTGCAGATAATCCGGCATGACTGTCTCCCCTCTATCCCAATCAATTGTTTATTATACTAAAATATTCGTAAAGATGTTCATTTAAATGTCTTTTGCAGCACAAAACCCCGGCGAAACGCCGGGGTCATTTCTCAATTCATCTATCAGCCAGATTCAATAGGGACAGTCACTTACCTTTTTTCGTTTGTGTCTGATCAAGGAGAGTTGCTTTTTGCATTTCAGCATCCGTTTCGGCTTTAATTCTTTCCTCCACTCTGATTCTCCCTTTTCCCATGATCTCGCCTCCTTTTTTGCTATTATAAAGGATCATATTTTGTTGTGAACATGTCGAAAGACCTAATTTTCTGACGAAATGTGTTCTGATACGCTGAGTGTCTTTTTTTAGTTATACGCATTCCTCAGCCCGGACCATTCCGATATGGCAGAAAAAATTCACCAGTTTGTATCGCGGTGCATATATGTTTTGATACAATAACAGAAATGCCCATACGAGGAGCTGACTTAGCTTGTACATCATTGCCCATCGCGGAGCATCCGGCTACGCTCCGGAAAATACGATTGCCGCATTTGACCTTGCGGTGAAAATGAATGCAGATATGATCGAACTGGATGTCCAGCTTACAAAAGACAGGCAGATTGTTGTGATACACGATGACAGGGTTGACCGAACAACAAACGGATCGGGCTTTGTTAAGGATTTTACCTTGGAGGAATTGCAAAAACTCGATGCAGGAAGCTGGTACGGTCCCGCTTTTCAAGGAGAGCGTATTCCAACCCTGGAAGCGGTGCTCAAGCGCTACCACAAAAAAATCGGCCTTTTAATTGAACTAAAAGGCCATCCGTCTCAAGTCGGAATTGAAGAAGAGGTGGGACAGCTATTAGGGCAATTTTCTTTTTCTATCAATAATATTGTTCAATCCTTTCAGTTCCGCTCCGTCCAAAGGTTCCGCGAGCTTTATCCTTCGATTCCGACAGCGGTCATTACAAGGCCCAACTTTGGCATGCTGTCCAGAAATCAGATGAAGGCCTTCCGCTCTTTTGCAAACTATGTCAATATAAAACACACACGGCTTAACCGTCTGATGATCGGCTCCGTCCATAAAAATGGCTTAAACATATTTGCATGGACTGTCAACAATCAAAAGACAGCGGCAAAATTACAAGCCATGGGCGTGGACGGCATCGTTACAGATTACCCGGATTTCATCATAAAGGATGGCAAACATGAAAATATATAGCGCTGTTTTTATCGGAGGCGCGCTTGGCGCCTGCCTCCGATACGGATTAAACTTATGGATACACACCGGTCAGTTCCCGGCGGCAACCTGGCTGGAAAATGCGGCAGGCAGCCTTCTATTAGGCATTTTGACCGGATTTTTTCTGATCGGGGCAAAACGGCCTCTGCTGTCGGCTTTTTTAGGCACTGGCTTTTGCGGAGGCTTCACAACAATGTCCACGTTTTCTAAGGAAACAGTGATGCTTTTGCAAGGACAACCTTCACTGGCTGTTTTATATGTGGCAGCCTCATTGATATCAGGGATCATATTTGCACTGATTGGTGTTTTTGCGGGACGGCGCATAGCAGGCATTCAGCAAAGAAAGGGGCTGCAGGAAAGATGACACTAGCGGGTATTTTCATAGGGGGCGGTCTTGGCGCAATGTTTCGCTTCTGGCTTGGCAATGTCATAACCGTCAAAACCAAAGGTCTCAGCCTGCCCATTGGCATACTGACAGTCAATATTCTCGGAGCTCTCGGGCTCGGAATATTTACAGGACTTCACGTTGCAAATGCTTCGGTCTCGCTTATCATCGGCACAGGGTTTTTTGGCGCCTTTACGACCTTTTCCACTTTCAGCGTTGAAAGCATTCAACTCCTTATGGCCAAACGTGTAATAGAAAGCATCTTGTACATCGCCTTGACACTTTGCGGATCGCTTTTGGCATTTTGGTGCGGCTGGACAATCACAATGTAAAAAAACCTTGAGCTTATTTCTCGCTCAAGGTTGCACTGTTCAGCATCACAGTCTCAGGCAGCGGCAGCTTGTGGTGCGCCGTAATCCCGGTTGTGTTGCCGGCTTCTTCTTTTATATCGATTTGCTTGATTAATCGGCCGTCCATCTTCAGCACCTTTATCGTATATGAACCGATGCGAATGGATTCACCAGCCTCAATATCGATGTTTTCTTTTAATATCAGCCCGCCGATCGTATCGACGTCTTCTTGAATCGATGCGCCAAGAAGGCTGTTCACCTGATCGATCCGAACCTTTCCATCCATCACATAATGGCCGTCGCCAAGCTTTTGGATCAGCGGCTGTTCATCTTCATCAAATTCATCTCTGATCTCTCCGACAATTTCCTCAAGAATATCCTCTGTCGTCACAAGTCCCGAGGTTCCTCCGTATTCATCCGACAATATAGCCATATGAATGCGCTTGCGCTGCATTTTAATCAGCAAGTCATGAACCGGGATCGTTTCAATCACTTCGATGACCGGCCTCACATACGGATGGATCGTCATCTTCATTCGTTCTTCTTCTGTCATAAACAGCAAATCAGAAAACAAATGCTTCGTATTGACCAAACCGATCACACTGTCTTTGTCTCCATCTGTGACTGGCCAGCGCGTGTATTTTTCCTTCAGCATGACTTCAAGCATCTCGGCCATCGTCATCTCAGTTGACACAGCAGCCATTTCCTTCCGCGGTATCATAATTTCTTTGGCGATCCGATTATCAAATTCAAAAATCTTATTCACATATTTATATTCAGACGGATTAATCTCTCCGTTTTTTAAACTCTCAGATAACAGCATCCTGAGTTCTTCCTCAGAATGGGAACCATCATGTTCTGACGCAGGCTTCAAACCGAACATCCCGCATAAAAGCCGCGCCGATCCATTAAGGATCCAAATAAACGGAAACAGGAGCAAATAGAATAAACGCAAAGGGCCCGCTATCAGTAAAGTCAGCTGTTCTGCCTTTTGAATCGCGACCGTTTTCGGGGCCAGTTCACCTACAACAACGTGCAGGAACGTGATCAAGCCGTACGCGACTGCAAAAGAGACTGCATGTGAAACCGAGTCCGGCAAGCCGAGCGGTTCAAACAGTGGATGCAGCAGCCGTTCAAAGGCAGGCTCACCCAGTACGCCAAGCCCGATTGATGTCAATGTAATGCCCAGCTGGGATGCGGATAAATATTCATCCAAATCTGTAATGACACGCCTTGCGAGTATCGCCCGTTTGTTTCCTTCTGTGATAAGCTGATCTATTCTGGATCTCCTTACTCTAACAATCGCAAACTCGCTTGCAACGAAAAACGCGGTTAAAGCAATGAGCACGCCAATTAAAATCAGACTGTCAATATCGTCCATTTAACCCTATCCTCTCAACAAAGGATAAGGAGTCACCTCCTGATATAATCATTTTTCCTTAACATTGAGGTACGCGGTGTATTGTTGCCTAAGCAGAGGGCCCCATCATACCACCTCCAAAAGTCAAAGTTTGATTATAAATTGTATATTTTATTGTAACACAACTCATTCCAAAAATGATTTTTAATTTTTAGACTTTTATCATGAAGAAAGCCTTAACTGCATGCCTGCCTGTCAATTCTGCGCCTGTCTGGATTGGAAGAGGAAGGATTTTGCGGATATAAAAAGAAAACAGCCTTGAAAACTGTTTTCTTTTCTTTGCCTTCTTAAGCAAAATCTTTATATAAAGAAATGAAAATGTCCCGTGAGTTTTTAATCTGCTCGATCGGCACACTGAAGGATAATCGGAAATGCCCGCTCATTCCAAAACCGCTGCTCGGCACAATTAATAATTTGTATTTTTGGGCGGCATGCACGCAAAATGCAACTTCATCTTCAATCGGCGATTTTGGAAAGTCGGGTAAGTCAGGGCTTTCACAAGCCCCTTCTCCCCTAAGAACCGTACTTGTCTCTTTCAAGACATACGGCTCAAGCCTTCCATTATCCAAGACAGTTCATTTCCTTTTGATGTCTTTGTATGTGGCAGGATGTATGTATAAGCCTTAGATTCTTGTACTCATCCTTTCCACCAAGATACTTAGGTATGATGTGGTCTACCTCAAGTGATTCTTCGCCAACTAATGATTGTTTACATAGTTCACATTTGAATTTTGTCTTTTTTGCCAACTTTTGCTTACTTAAAGTGTTGAATCGCAAGAACTCTTTCTCATCCCGTTTTTTCCAGTATTCTTTTAGCGTAGGATCATCTGGACTGTTTTTGAATTTCACCATCAGGTGTCGTTTGATTGGTACCCATCTGAATTTCTTAACTTGTTTCGTAGTATCATTTGGGTCGGTTAATATCCATTTATCTTTACTTACGCCAGTGTGATCAGGTCTGAAATATTGCTTCCTAATCCATCCCCACGACTTTCCACTGTGCATTCGTTTAAGGAATTTAACCGTCTTATTGAATACATGATGATCCATTATGCTAAAGGTTTGACTAGCGACTTGGCTTGACCAGTAATTTGCAGCTCCTCTAATGACGGGATTAAGTTTATAAATAAGCTCTCTTACAGGTCTACCTAAGTAAGTTTTAAAAATGTCATTTATAGTCTGCTTGGTCTTTTTAATACTGGCATTGGACGGTTTGATTAGAAGTCTTTTTTCGTCCCTGCCTCTATTCCTTACTTTATATTGTCTGAGATTGAAGCCCAGAAAGTCGAACCCTTCAGTTATGTGGGTGACTTTCGTTTTATCCTCGGCTAATTCAAGCCCTCTTTTCTTGAGATAAGGGGCTAGTAATGTATACATGTTTTCAGCTTCATCTCTTGTTTTGCAAAGGATGACGAAGTCATCGGCATACCTAACTAGCGCATTAGATCCTCGTTTAATATGAATACCTTTGTATTCTATCCCGATCTCCTTTTCCATCCCATGTAAGGCTATATTAGCTAGGAGAGGTGAGACGATTCCACCTTGTGGTGTACCTGTCTCAGTTTCGTGGAATGTGTCATTATTGACATACCCAGCTTTAAGCCATTTATAAATCACATTTTTGTTTGGGAAGTCTTGAATGCACTCTAAGATATACTGGTGATTTAAATTATCGAAACAACCTTTGAAGTCTCCTTCAAAAATCCAAGTTTTGTTGCTCCTCGAATTCAATTTGGTAAACAGATTCTCGATTGCGTCTATGGTGCTTCTTTTAGGCCTAAACCCGTAAGAAGTGGCTTCGAATCGCGATTCCCATTGAGGCTCCAAGGCATTTTTAATGATATTTTGGTAGATTCGATCTTTTATCGTCGGTATTCCAAGAGGTCTTAACTTGCCATTCTTTTTTGGAATATACGTACGTCTAGCAGGTTTGACTTTGTGATGTCGTATTGTCTGTCTACACATTGTATTGTATAGCTTTATTCTTTCTTTAGGTGACAGAACTTTGTATCCATCTACACCTGCGGTGCGTTTCCCTTTGTTTATTTGTGTGATTCTTTTAATTGATAGTAGCAAATTGGCTTTACTTCTTATCATTAGTCGTTGAAGTCGTTTAACTTTCCGTTTTTGACCTAACTGTTCGGCACGAAAAATCCGTTGGCGTAGTCTCTTGACATATTTATTGATGTTTTTCCAATTGATTGATTCCCAATTGGTAATATGTAGAGAGGAAGACGCTGACTTATGTTTTTGATAAGTGTTCATATCTTAACCTCTCTTTTTTAGAGTTCTACTTTCCGTTTTTTCTCGTGTTGAAGACCATGCGGAATTCTGCACGCTTTCACGTCATACCATAGGTACTATCCATCGAGTTATGTTTTCCCCTAGGCTTTCGCCCTGATGGCTTTTGCTTACTCCGCAATCCTTTACCCCCTCCGCATTGTGACTTCTTTGCAGTTGTCCTACTCCTGTATTGGAGAGCGAGTGGGGCTTACCAAGTTCCACTTGTAATAGATACGATAAGGTTAGGTATTTCCTTTACTCCGATAGTTCTGTGGGTCGTATCACTGTGTCTTTTTTAATACACATTTCCTGACTATTCGACAAATGTATCAACGCATTTCATTTGCTAGGTCTGACGAAGATTATAGAAATTCACTTTCGTTTACCATGCCTATCTTTCCCTCGCCCGACTTCAGTGTGCGTTCACCTACGTCTTAGGCTTTCTCTCATGCAACCAACCTTTCGATTACTCAAAAGGCTGTTTCGAGTGGGAATATCCCTTACGACTGGGATAGCGTTTGCACTATTACCAAGCGACTTCTTGTCGCACAACAAAGAAACCTCCCTTTGGCATTTCAAATTCAAATCCGGCTTCTTTTAAAATGTCTACCATTAAATCCCGGCGCTCTTTATAAGCGCTCGCGTCTACTCTTAAATCATCCATTCGTGCCACAGCCCGCTGCATCATGACAGGGGCATTCACAAACCCAAGCGTTCGATTACAATACACAAAAGCGTTGATCAAAAGGTCCGCATCCGGCATTCGGCTGTCCAATCCGATATACCCGAGCCGCTCCCCGGCTATGCCGAGATCTTTACTGAATGAGCTGGCCAATATCACACGATGGTACGATTGAAACGGATTTGCCAGCTCTTCATCATAGATTAATTGACTGTACGGTTCATCAAACAGCACATAAATCGTCTGGCCGCTCTTCTCTTCTATTTCTTTTAATAAAGCGCCTAAATCGTCTATATTTTTCTGGCTGAGAACCGTGCCTGTGGGGTTATGCGGTGTATTGAGGATCAGCCCTTTCGTCTGTGGAGTGATCGATTGCCTTACCGCTTCAATGTCGATCTCAAACCGGCCTGTCAACGGGCAGCTGACGGCCTTTCCCCCGTAGTTCTCAATATACAACTTATATTCGGCAAAATAAGGTGCAAGAATAATGACTTCTTCCCCAGGGTTTACGATGCTTTTTAACGCAACATTCAAAGCGCCCCCCGCGCCCACCGTCATGACGATACGCTCCGCTGAGAAATCAGCTTCAAAACGCGACCCCAGAAATTGCGCGACTTTTTCTCTCGCTGCAGGAAGCCCTTGGTTTTGTATGTATCCGTGGCTGCCTTTTTCAGCTTCCTCTATTAACGCTCTCTTAAAAGCTTCAGGCGGTTCAACAATCGGGTTGCCGAGTGAAAAATCAAATACCTGGTCTTCCCCGAACTCCTTCTTCAGCCTTGCACCTTCATCAAACAGCTTGCGAATCCATGATCCTTTATTTAAATTTTCTTCAACTTCCCGGGATAACCCAGCCAATTTCATCTGTCCCTTCCGCATATAAAAATTTGAAAATTCTATCTTCCTATGTTACTTCAATCAGATGATGAATTCCACAACTTCCAATTCCGGTCTAAAAAAAACAATAAACTTGTGCAAGACACCGTTCATATATTAAACTATTCTCATAACTATAACGTGATGGTTGGGAGGGATATAGATGGGGCTGAGACTTATCGCATCAGTGAACTAGCGGCACTCGCCGGAGTAACGAAACGGACAGTTGATTATTATACGAATCTCGGTCTGCTTACGCCGGCCAGATCCTGTTCAAATTACCGTTACTACGACGAAAATGCACTCAAACGACTTATATTTATTGTAGATTGCAAGAAGCAGCGATTGGCCCTGTCCGATATTAAAGATCGACTGGAGAACCAGTTTCCCTCTTCAGCTAAACTTGATGATGAAATTGGAAATCTGGCATTAGAAATTGATCATATGAATCAAAACATCTCCGGAATCTTGCATCGGTTTGAACGGCTGAAGCCCGAGGATCGTGACAAGCTGAAAAGCAAACTCCCGCCTGAAAAGCTCGCCGTGTACCAATCATTTATGCTGCTGTTAAGTTAAAACCATTTTATCTAACAGGAGGTGTTACCTTCATTCTCATTGCTAGAGTGAAGGTTCTAATTGGACATAGTGAATTTGATTTTAGTTGCTGTTTTAATCGCCCTGACGGCATTTTTCGTGGCATCTGAGTTTGCCATTATCAGAATCAGAGGCTCACGGATCGATCAGCTGATCGCGGAAGGAAATAAAGCAGCAATAGCCGTAAAAAAAGTGACCACGCACCTTGATGAATATTTATCTGCGTGTCAGCTCGGAATTACATTGACTTCCATCGGATTAGGGGTTTTAGGTGAATCAACGATTGAAAGGCTGCTTCACCCGCTTTTCGTACAAATGAACGTTCCAGGTTCCCTTTCACATGTCATATCGTTTATTTTTGCGTATGCCATTATCACGTTCTTACACGTTGTTGTCGGAGAACTTGCACCTAAGACAGTCGCTATCCAAAAGGCGGAAGCAGTGTCTATGCTGTTTGCGAAACCGCTGATTTGGTTTTACCGCATCGCGTTCCCATTCATTTGGCTTTTGAACAATTCTGCACGGTTATTGACCAAAGCATTTGGCCTGGAGACCGTTTCAGAAAACGAACTGGCTCACTCAGAAGAAGAGCTGCGAATCATTTTGTCTGAAAGCTATAAAAGCGGTGAAATCAACCAATCAGAGTTTAAATATGTAAATAAAATCTTTGAATTTGACGACAGGCTCGCGAAAGAAATTATGATTCCGCGGACCGAAATTGTCAGCCTTCCGCATGATATCAAGATTTCTGAAATGATGGACATCATTCAGATTGAAAAATATACCCGCTACCCTGTGGAAGAGGGCGATAAAGATAACATTATCGGGGTTATTAACATTAAAGAAGTGCTGACCGCCTGCATCAGCGGTGAGGTATCTGTTGATTCCACCATTTCTCAATTCGTCAACCCGATCATTCATGTCATTGAATCTGCGCCAATCCAAGACCTGCTTGTCAAAATGCAAAAAGAGAGGGTCCACATGGCCATATTGTCTGATGAATACGGCGGTACTGCCGGGCTTGTGACGGTTGAGGACATCATTGAGGAAATTGTCGGTGAAATCCGCGACGAATTTGATATTGATGAAATTAGCGAAATCCGCAAAATCGGCGAAGGCCATTATATTCTTGACGGAAAAGTGTTAATTGACCAAGTAAACGACCTGCTGGGCATCCATTTAGAGAACGAAGAAGTCGATACAATCGGCGGCTGGTTCCTTACTCAAAAATACGATGTTGAAAAAGATGATTCCATCATCGAAGAGGGCTGCGAATTCATCATTAATGAAATTGACGGCCACCACGTCGCATATATTGAAGTGAAAAAGCTTCAAGAAGAAGAACTTCTGGAGACAGCTAACCAGCAGGAAGCTTAATAAGAAAAGCACCTTGTATAAGGTGCTCAGGCTGTCGAGAAAATCTCGACAGCCTTTATTTTTCCTTAAAATATCCATTCTTCTGTAATAAAATAAAAGAAAGACTTAAAAGGACGGTGTCTTTCTCATGTTCCACACAAGAAACTCTTCTCAAAACACAGCCGAATTTGTTCTGCTTGACCAACTCGTTGAAGAGGATCACCTGCTTCGGAAAATTGATAAACACATAGACTTCTCTTTCATCATTGAAAAGGTGAAACCTTACTACAGTGAAAACAAAGGCCGCCCCTCACTTGATCCGCTTATTTTATTTAAAATGATGTTTATCGGATACCTCTATGGTATCCGTTCAGAAAGACAGCTTGAAAAAGAAATTTACTACAATATGGCGTACAGATGGTTTCTCGGATTGAACATAAACGACCCGGTTCCACACCACTCCACCATCAGCTGGAACAGACGCACACGCTTTAAAGATACAACCATCTTCCAAGACATTTTTGATGAGATCGTTCTTCAGGCCATCAATCATGACATGGTGGGCGGACGAGTCCTATTCACCGACTCCACACACCTTAAAGCCAATGCCAACAAGCATAAATACACAAGAAAAACAATTGCGCAGGATACCCAAAACTATATCAAGGATTTAAATGAAGCCATTCAAGAGGATCGGGAGGAACACGGAAAAAAGCCATTAACAGCCAAAGAGGAGGTGAAAGCTGAAAAAGAGATCCGCCACAGTACAACCGATCCGGAAAGTGGCTATCTGTATCGTGAAAACAAACCAGAAGGTTTTTTCTATTTAGATCACCGCACAACAGATATGAAATACAACATTATCACCGATGCCTACGTCACACCTGGAAATGTCCATGATTCTGTGCCTTATCTTGACCGATTAGACCACCAAATCGCACGATTTGGTTTTCAAGTAGAAGCCGTCGCCCTTGATTCCGGATATTTAACGACTCCGATCTGTAAAGGATTATCTGACCGCCAAATCTTTGGTGTCATCGCACATAGACGTTATCACCCTATCCGAGGCTTGTTTCCAAAATGGAAATTTCATTATGACAGTGAACAAGACAGATACATTTGTCCAAATCACCAAACACTTACATACTCAACAACTGACCGAAAAGGCTACCGGTCATATAAATCAAATCCTGAAATATGTTCCTCATGCCCACTGCTTGAAAACTGTACAAAATCAAAGAATCGGCAGAAAGTGATTACTCGACATGTATGGGAAGATCATAAAGAAAAGGTCAGACAAAATCGCTTGTCTGTTTCAGGAAAAAACCTCTACAAAAAAAGAAAAGAAAAAATAGAGCGAAGCTTTGCAGATTCAAAACAGCTGCATGGGCTTCGCTATTGCAGGTTGAGGGGAAAACGAAATGTGAGTGAACAAGTTCTCCTCACAGCCGCATGCCAGAACATGAAGAAAATTGCCACATACCTAGCCAAGCAGGGCTAGGCATGTGGGAGCGCTTTTTCTGCATCTGAAACCTGATGAATATCTAAAGAAACTGTATAAAACAAAAAAGCTTGTAGAAAAAACGTCGTTTTCTCTACAAGCTGAGCACCTTGTATAAGGTGCTTTTCTTATTTTCACAGTTTCAGGGCAATCTCTCAGAACGCCTTATAGCTGATCAAGTTTATTCTCTAGTTCTTTAATCCGCTGATTCAAAGCCTCTGTCATTGCTGCAAGTCTTTCCTTTGAAGGCAGGTGGGCAAAATCAGCCTGGTGAAGAGGCTCACCGATAATCAGCTTCATTTTTCCTTTTTTGAATAATTCTTTTCCGCTTGAAGGGCCCTGATATGCAGCGGGGACAAGCGGCGCTTTCCCCATTTGCGCAATCGTCACCGCACCTCTTTTCAAAGGCACATCCTCAGAGGTTCTTGTTCCGCTTGGGAAGATACCGACGATCTCTCCTTCTTTCAGCAGCTTAATCGGCGTTTTAATACTGCTTGGCCCGGGATTTTCCCGATCTACCGGAAAGGCATGAATTTTCTTCAGAAACGAACCGATCCATTTATTTTGAAAAAGCTCTTTTTTCGCCATGTAGTGTATTTGATAAGGAAGAATCCCGACTCCGAGTGTAATCACATCAACCCAGCCGGAATGTGTACACGCGATGACAAAACCTGAATCGGCCGGAAGGTTTTCTTTGTTATACACCTTCACTCCTCCGCGAAGAGAAAGAATAACTTTTAAAGCATTTGCACAAAACTTATACATATCGCACTTCCTTTGTCGTAATCAATGATTCTTTCTGTCATCTATTATAACAACATTTTTTATTACCTGGTACTAATTTTTAAGATTTCTCCCGTTAAAACGCCAAAAAGCTGAGGATTCGCCCTCAGCTTTTGTTATATTTCCTCTCTGGTCGGCGGGGCCATAAACTCCGGTCCGACAGGGTCTGATATCGTATTTTCCAATATAGTATTGATATCTTTCTGATCTTCACTGTTCAGCGTCCAGCCTGTAATCTCAGATAGGGCCTCAAGCTGCCCAGGCTTTCTTGCCCCCCAAAGAGCGATATCCGCTCCCGGCTGATCTAAGATCCATCTGACAGCCAAGTGAATCACTGATTTTCCATAACGTGTCTTCGCCAGCTTATCCAATTGATTGACAGCAGAAAGATACTCTTTAAAGCGGGGCTTCTGGAATTTTGGATCGTGATTACGCAGATCATCGCCCTCAAATGTATACTCTTCGGTCATTTTGCCTGTTAACAGCCCTCTGCATAAACTGCCGTATAATAATGTTGTTATCTTGTTATCTTTCGCATAAGGAAGGACACTCTCTTCCATCTCTCTTTCAAACAGATTATATGGAGGCTGAATCGTATGGAGAGGTGCGACGGCGCGAAATGTATCCATTTGCTCAATTGAAAAATTGCTGACGCCAATCGCCCTGATTTTTCCCGCATCATATAATTCCTTCATGACTTCAGCCGTTTCTTCTATTGGCACAAGCGGATCGGGCCAATGCACCTGATAAAGATCAATATAGTCTGTTTGAAGCCGCTTCAAAGAATTCTCAACTTCCTCTACAATTCTCGCTCTGTTCGCATGGCGGAACAGCTGGTTGTTCTTCCAGTCCAGAGCCGTTTTCGTTGCGAGAATCACCTGGTCTCTTTTGCCGTACTCTTTGATTGCCTTTCCGACGATTTCCTCGGACTGCCCGAAGCCGTAAGCCGGCGCGGTGTCAATCATTGTAATCCCCTGATCAAGAGCGGCTCGGATTGTTTCAATCGATGTTTTTTCATCAGTGCCTCCCCACATCGTTCCGCCAATGGCCCATGTGCCGAGGCCGATTCTGGAGGCTTCTATTCCTGTATCTGCTATACTGGTATATTCCATTGTGCCACTCCTTCACTTTTTCACTATCTTTTCCCCTCTGGAAAAAATGTTAAACATTTCTCCGCACTATCTTTTGCGGGCATTTTTGGGTACTATATAGTAATGGTGTTTGATTAGGTATAAAAAAGCCGTTTGCATGTAATGTGCAACTTTAAACCTTTCTTATGCGTGTATAACATAGAGGGGAGAAAAGGCAGTGACGATCGATGAAATTTACCAAATGTACATGAATGATGTTTACAGGTTCCTGCTCTCCATGACAAAAGACAAGCATCTTGCTGAAGACTTGCTGCAGGAAACCTTTATGCGGGCATACATACACATTCACTCCTATGATCACAGCAAAGTAAAGCCCTGGCTTTTTCAAGTGGCGCGAAACGCCTTCATTGATTACGTCAGAAAGCATAAGAAAGAAGTAACCATTTCTGATGACTTAATCGGAAGCCTCTTTCAAAATGCTGTTCAAAGTCCTGCCCATCAGGTAGAGATAAAGGAAGTGCTGACTGGTTATATGTCCGAGCTCCCCGATAATTATCGGGAGGCCTTAACGCTATATTATTTAAAAGAGTTAAACTACAAAGAAGCATCCCATATTATGAATATTTCAGAGGCGAATTTTAAAAGTGTTTTATTTCGTGCCAGACAGCGGCTGAAAGCACTTTATAATAGAGGTGTTAATGATGAATGAAGAATTTAAAAAGCGTTTTGATCAATATAAAAATGGGGAAATGAGCGACCAGGAAATGACTGCATTTGAGGAAGAACTTGAGAAGCTTGAAGTATATCAGGAACTGATTGACAGCGAACTAGAGGACGATAACGATTGGGATCTCAGCATCAGTCCTGAAAAACAAAAAGCGATTTTAGCCTACGGCAAACGCAAGTCTTATTTGCGAATTTCTGTGCTTGCCGTCATTTCGACATTGATGATTTTGCCGCTTTGTACGCTGGGAAGCTACCTCTATTACGGAATGGGTGGAAAACACAGCACCGGCAATGAGTTTATGGAAACTGCCGCAGTCACTGTAGCCCTGACCATGCCGAATGTTCTTGTTGATACTTCCGGACTGAAAAGCCAAGTGAAGCTATTTGGAATGAATACGGAATTCCCGCTGCAAAAGCAGATTGGCACGAAGACGGCTGCCGTAGGGAATGAACGGGTTGAAATGTTTTATAACAAAGTAAAAGCGCCGGCAGTAAACTACTATGACTTAGAAGTGAATAAAACCGGCCATTACTTTACACATCCTTCAAACAAGTCTGAACAAACGACCGCAAAAGCAGAAAAAACGTTAAGCACATTGCCTGAAGGAACGGTATCAGAGGTCTACCTTTCATATGACCGTGCATATCCGACAAAAGACGTGTATAACAAATTCAAAGGCTATGATGTGAGCTTTTTGTGGAACGCAATCGAAACAGAGAAAAACACAAATAAGACAGCTTCCACAGAACCTCTTGGCTATCCTGGAAAGGATTCAAAGTTCCTGGCCGCCCTTAATACAAAAGGCAAGTCGAATGGCGATCAGTTTATCAACGCCCTGAAATTCATGTCCAAACACGAAAAATGGGCTCAGGTCATTTCAAAACGGAAAGACCTGAATGTAGATAACCGATTAGATTATGTAGAGAAAAACGGTGTCAATGTATACGGTTCGGTCGTTACAGGGCCAACCAAGGAAATCCAGCGCATGCTGAAAAATAAATCTGTAAAATCAGCGAATGTCGGCGAGGTGGAATTATGGAACTGGTAAGAATTTTTAAAGAACACAATGTATTCGGCTGGATCTCTGTCGGGACAGCGGTTTTGTCCCTGCTGTTGCTGAATTTGGCCATTATCAGCAACGTCACGTTTTATTCCTATCAAATGCTTCCGTTCGCCATGGCTGCCGTTCCGTTCGGCGTTGTTGAACTCTTCATCAAGAGAGGGCGCACAGGTCCAGGCCTGCTCGGCGTCATCCTTAATCTCTTTGTAATTATTTGTGTGTATACCATTGTATCTGTAGATACGAATTTACAGTTTGGCTTTTAAAAAAGACGCCTTTTCAGGCGTCTTTTTTTCATTACACCGGTTTTTGGAACAAATAACTTTCTATAGTAAAACCCATTTTATCTGTATAAAATCGATGTGCGTCTTTACGCTGAAGGCCAGATGAAAGACTGACAAAACCAAGTCCGGCTTTTCTCGCCCAGTCTGAGGCATAATCCAAAAGCATTTTGCCGTATCCCTTTGATCGGCAAGGTGCCGTTGTAACAAGATCCGCAATCCACAAGTGCTCTCCTTTATGAATGGAAACTCTCGGCAGAGCCCCGCACAGCGCTCTGATTGCTGTATCTTCATATAAGGCAAACAGCATATACGATTCTTTCTGCACACAGGCTTCAAGCCTTTGTAAATACGTCTCTATATCCAGTTCTGTTCTCAATTCACTCATAATCGGATACGACTCAGCCCATTCTTCTTTCGAGGTTAATTGTTTCATATGGATCATCTTCTCAATCCCCTTTCCTTTCGTTACAATGATCATAGCTAATAAATGGCATTTGCCAAATAGCCAATATCAGAAAAAATGACCATGCCAGCTACAAAGGAGACATGAGATGGATATTACGCCGTTTCTTGATAAAAAGAGCAAAACACCGCTGTATGAGCAGCTTTATACCTTTTTTAAACAAGAAATTTCACATGCGCGAATCACAAAGGGAACAAGACTTCCGTCAAAACGCAGGCTCTCCAGCTTGCTCGATGTCAGCACGGCAACTATAGAACGGGCTTATGAGCAATTAACTGCTGAGGGCTATGTCAAAAGCAAGCCGAAAATCGGCTGGTTCGCGGCGGAAGTAGAACCAGGATTCCCGACAGCTCCTGACCATTTTCAGCAGTCTGTACAGCCGGGATTACATGAAAAAAACGCACCTGCTATTGACTTCCATCAGGGCAACGTTGATCCGACCCTCTTTCCCTTTAACGCATGGAGAAAAAGCATAGTAAAAAGTCTTGATCGCTATTCCGGATCGTTTCACACCTCTGGCGACCCTCAAGGAGAATACGAACTCAGGCACATGATTGCCCGATTCGTCAGGCTGTCTCGGGGAGTAAATTGCGAACCCGGCCAGATTATCATCGGCGCAGGAACCACCGTGCTTCTGCAAATTCTTTGCCTTTCGCTAAAGCCAGGTACAAAAATCGGCTTTGAAGAACCGGGCTTTCACCGTTCAAGAAGGATGTTTGAAGCAAATCACATGGATGTCACTCCGATTTGTTCTGATGCAGAAGGCGTCCTGCCGGATGAGCTCTACCGTCAGAATCCTTATCTCATGTATACGACTCCTTCGCATCAGTTTCCGATTGGGACCATTATGACGATTACCCGCAGACAGGAGCTGCTGGCATGGGCGGCAGAAACAAATTCATTCATTATAGAAGATGATTACGATGGAGAATTTCGCTACAGCGGCCATCCCATTCCGTCTTTACAGGGCCTTGATCCGAATGGCAGAGTCATATATCTGGGCACTTTTTCAAAGTCACTTCTGCCTTCCTTGCGGCTCAGCTTCATGATTGTGCCCTCTGAACTCATGGAACCGATCAAAAACAACGCTCAGTTAATGAAGCAGACCGTCTCTGTTCACTCGCAATTGGCACTGGCAGACTTCATCGAAACCGGAGAGTGGCAAAAACACATAAATAGAATGAGAAGCTTATACCGAAAAAAACACGCTGTCCTGTTAGAAGCCATCCGCTCTGAACTGGGAAACACCGTTGAGATTCTCGGTAAGAACTCGGGGCTTCACATCCTGCTGCGCCTTTTGTTTCCAGCAAGTGAGGAAGAAGCAATACAAGCAGCCGCAGACCACGGTGTAACCATCTATCCCGTGTCTCCCTCATATATAGAACAGACGCCTTTTACTTCTGTCTTAATCGGTTATGGCGGTTTGTCAGAAGAGGATATCAGGCTCGGCATCCAAAATCTGAAAACGGCATGGGCACCGTTGATATCATCTTATTAAATAAAAAACAGGCCCCTGAAACGGAGCCTGTTTTTTAAAATGATAAAATTCCGATTAAATTTAAGAACACGATAATAATGGCAAGCGGCACGATAAAACGAAGCAAATAAAACCATGTGTAAAAGAATGCTTTACCTGCATTTGATCCATTTCGCATTTCAGCCAAGAGTTCGCTTTTCGAAATTTTCAGCGGGATAAATAGAGAAATTAACAGAGCGCCTGAAGGCATCAAAACATTGCTGACGGTAAAGTCGGCAATATCAAAAAACGTTTTGCCAAATAGGTGCACATCACTCAAAACGCCATAAGACAAGCAGCATGGGATTCCGACCAAAAAGATCAAAAGCCCGCTCGTCCATGACAGTTTTTTTCTCTTCTTTTCGTCCCCTTTTCCGATTGTGGCAACGATAATTTCAACCATCGAAAATGCTGAGGTTAAGGCTGCAAATAAAAATGCAACGAGAAAGCCGATAAAAAACAACGTGCCGAACGGAAGCTGTACAAAAACGGCCGGAAGCACTGTAAACAGCAGTGTCGGTCCTTCATTTGGCTGAAAACCGAATGAGAAAACCGCCGGAAAAATAGCCAAACCTGCCAAGAGTGTCACAATGATATTCATCAAGACAATGGAGGCTGCCGAACGAGGGATATTTTGTGTTTTCGGCAAATAGGAGCTGTAGGTCACCATCACCGAAACCCCCAGTGTTAACGTAAAGAAGGCCTGTCCCAGCGCGAATAATATGGATTCCGGAGTCAGATCGCCGAAATGAGGCACAAGCAGAAACTTTACGCCTTCCATTGCACCATTAAGCGTAAGAGACCGAAGAACGAGCAGAATAAACAATAAAAACAAAATCGGCATCATCACCGCGCTTACCCGTTCAATCCCTTTTTGAACCCCTCTTGCGACAACGAGTACAGTCAGTGCCATAAAGACAAGCTGAGCCGCGAGCGTCTGCACCGGATTTTGGATAATAGAAGCAAAAAGAGCGCCATACTGTGCTTGAGAAAGCCCGGACAGTGAGCCTGACGCCGTTTTTACTATATACAGCAAAATCCATCCCCCAATTACACTGTAAAACGACAGCACTAAGAAACACGCGGCTACGCCGATCCACCCCGTAAGAAACCAAGCTGATCGCGGCGCTTCTTTTTTATATGCATCAATGGCATTCGTCTGGTTCCGTCTTCCAAAAATAAATTCCCCCACCAAAAGCGGATAGCCTAAGAGGATGGTAAATAACACGAAGATAAGAAAAAAGGCTCCTCCCCCATTGGTCCCCGCTACGTAAGGGAATTTCCAAATCGCGCCCAAGCCGATAGCCGAGCCGGCCGCTGCCATGACGAAACCAATTTTCGAAGCCCATTGGACTGGTTTTTGCTCAGACAATAAACGTCACTTCCTTTCCAGCCTATATTATCTCTTATTTTTGTCTTCATTTCTATAGATTCATTTGCCAAGAACAGAAAAGAGAGCGGCCTGTATGGACGCTCTCTTTATCAAAAGGTTATTGATTTAATTTTGAATGCTTTCTTGAATACAGAAAATAGATTACCAAGCCGATTAACAGCCACACTAGGAAGCGGACAATCGTCACCCATCCCAGATTTAAAATCAAGAACAGGCAGAACAGAATCGCCAGGCCTGGGATCACGGGAACTCCCGGGCATTTAAAGGCTCTCGGAAGATCAGGCTGTTTCTTTCTCAAAACGATAACTGCCACAGAAATCAGTACAAATGCCGACAGCGTCCCGATGTTTACCAGCTTTGCAAGTTCATCCAGTGGAACAAGTGAGCCGAGAAGCGCCGACATCGTTCCGAAAAACCAAGTGGCTACATAAGGTGTTTTGTGCTTTGGATGCACTTTAGAAAGTGAACCCGGCAAAAGTCCGTCACGCGACATGGCAAACATGACGCGGGTCTGCCCGTAAAGCATCACGAGCATAACTGTTGTCATTCCCAACACGGCGCCAATATCAATGATGCCTGCCACCCAATTTTGCCCTGCGCTTTGAAGAACTAGAGAAACCGGATGATCCACACCCGCAAATTGAGCAAACGGGATAACCCCAGTCATGATCGCTGATACGGTGACATATAAAATCGTGCAGATCAGTAAAGAGAAAATAATGCCTTTAGGCAGATCCTTCGCGGGATTTTTCGTCTCTTCCGCAGCAGAGGATACAGCGTCAAATCCGATAAAAGCAAAGAATACGAGCGCCGCTGCACTGAACACGCCGCCAAAGCCCATCGGCATAAACGGCTGCCAGTTGTGCGGCTTCACGTAAACGGCTGCCACCGCGATAAACAGCAGAACAACCAGTATCTTCAAGATAACCATGATATTGTTGACTCTTTTTGATTCTTTGATGCCTAAATAAAGCAAATATGTGATCGCCATTACAATGACGAATGCAGGAAGATTAAACAGGGTAAAGGTGCCTTTCACTGCGCCCGGTGCCGCTGTTAAAGCAACCGGAAGATGAATGCCGAGCCCTGATAAAAACGATTGGAAATAACCAGACCAGCCGACCGACACTGCACTTACCGCCAGCATGTATTCTAAAATTAAATCCCACCCGATAATAAAGGCCATAAGCTCTCCCAATGTCGCATAAGTGAATGTATACACCGAACCTGAAACAGGCACACTTGACGCAAATTCCGCGTAAGACAGGGCGGCGAATAAACAAGCCAGCGCCGCCACAACAAATGAAATCGTCAGCCCGGGACCGGCCGTGACTGCACCTGTTCCCGTCAGAACAAAAATCCCTGTGCCAATAATGGCGCCGATTCCAAGCAACGTTAAATCAAATGCCCCTAATTCTCTTTTTAAAGACTTTTCACCGCTCGTCGCAGCGATTAAATCCTGAATGCTTTTCTTCCTAAAAACGCTCCCTTTCATTCCCCTTCAACTCCCGATCATCTATTTTTATATATTTTATTTGAATTTTCTGAATTCATGAGCAACAATGGTCATTTTTCTTTTTTTCTACTATATTTGTACTGGTCGCGAATCATTCCTTTCTCCTACTCAATATTATATATAAAATTGCAAAAATGAAAACAAAATTGTTAGAAAAATCGACAAATTTTTTATTTTGAAATTTTTCACCACACAAAAAACCAGCTCTTGAGCTGGTTTTTCGTTGATTACGTTGAAATAAAACGGCCGCCATTCACATGAATGGTCTGCCCTGTCATATAGGAAGATTCGTCAGACGCCAGCAGAACATAGGCGCTTGCATGCTCAACCGGCTGTCCCGGTCTTCCCATTGGGGTATCCAAGCCGTGCTGTTTCACTTTTTCCTCAGGGAATGTCGCCGGAATAAGCGGTGTCCAAATCGGACCGGGCGCCACCGCATTCACTCTGATGCCTTTATCTGCAAGCGACTTCGCCATGGAACGCGTAAAGGAAACAATCGCACCCTTTGTGCTGGAATAATCAATTAACGCCGTATCCCCTTCATAAGCGGTAATCGATGTCGTATTAATAATGGCACTCCCCTCTTGCAGGTGAGGCAAAGCTTTCTTCGTCATATGAAACATGGAAAAAATATTTGTGCGAAAGGTTTTTTCCAGCTGTTCTGTTGAAATATTGAGAATGCTGTCCTGGGGATGCTGTTCAGCGGCGTTGTTCACTAAGATATCGAGTTTACCAAAATGGTCGACTGTTTGCTGCACAGCTTGTTCACAATGGTTTTCGTCCCCGACATCTCCCGGGATAAGCAGGCAGCGGACATTCTCCTTTTCGATCCGTTTACGTGTTTCCTCTGCGTCCGAATGCTCGTCTAAGTATAGAATGGAGATATCAGCCCCCTCTTTAGCAAAGGCAATAGCTGCTGCTCTCCCTATTCCGCTGTCGCCTCCAGTAATGATCGCGACTTTTCCTTTCAGTTTTCCGCTTCCTCGATAATCCTCGTCCTCTGACAGCGGCAGCGGATTCATTTTTGACTCAATGCCCGGCTGTCTGTCCTGATGCTGCGGTTCTTGTCCTTCTGTTTGTCTGTCCATTGAGTTCACATTCATCACTCCTAGACATGTGGTTGATACTGAACGTTACCACACGACAGAAATGAATAAACGCCAAAATATGTTATGAAAGAACTTCCTCGGGAATGGCACCGGTATATTGCGCTGACGGGCGGAAAATCATGTTGTTTTCTGCCTGTTCCAGTACATGGGCGCACCACCCTACCATTCGGCTTGCTGAAAAGGTCGGAGTAAACAATTCATCGTCAAAATCGATGGCCTTCATCACTGCAGCTGCGTAAAATTCAACATTTGTGTACAGCTTTCGTCCCGGTTTGTAGATTTCTAGCAAACGAATCGCTTCTGCTTCTACATGCAGCGCAAGATCAAGATCACGGTCATTGCCGGCCACCTCTTCTGCTTTCTGTCTCAAAGCTTCTGCCCGCGGGTCTTTTGTTTTGTACACCCTGTGGCCGAATCCCATCAAGCGCTCTCCTTTTTCGAGTTTTTCTTTCAGATATGCTTCAGCATGTTCCTTTTCTCCAATGTCTTCAAGCATTTTTGTCACCGCAGAAGGAGCGCCTCCGTGCAGCGGACCTTTCATCGTACCGAGAGCAGCCGTGACGGCTGACACTAAATCACTCTCTGTAGATAACGTGACCCGTGCCGAAAAAGTGGATGCGTTCATGCCGTGCTCCATGGCCAGAATCATATAGGTTTCAAGCGCTTTCTTTTTTGCCTCTGAAGGCTGTTCACCTGTGAGCATATAATAGTAGTTTTCGACATGTCCGTACTGGGAAGAAGGTGCAATTGCTTGTTCACCGCGCGTCCATCTTTTTCTGTATGCAATGATGGAAGGCGTGATTGCAATCAGCCGGATTGCTTCTTCTGTTTTCGGATGGAATGTGTACGTATTTTCCCCCAATGCTGAAACAACCGTTCTCAGCACCGACATATCGTCCATGTTGTTTGGCAGTGATTGAATCAAGCGCTCAATATGTTCCGGAAGATTCCGTTCCGCAGCCAGCTTATCTTTAAATACCTGCAATTCTTCAGTTGAAGGCAGTTTCCCAAATAAAATCAAATAAGCCGCTTCTTCAAAGCTGTGATTCAGTGCGATGTCTTTTGCATGATGTCCTCTGTAAATCAGACGCCCTTTTTCACCATCAATATGGCTGATTGATGTTTCCACACATGTAATTCCCTTTAATCCGTAATGTACCATTTGTATTCCCCCTATCCTTTTCTGTTATTATAGTAAATATAATATTTAAAAAATAATGAATATTTTAAAGGGAATTAATTAAAAATATTAATCAGAGGGAGAATAGAAATGGATTTCAAATGGCTTCACACCTTTGTGACCGCTGCAAAATATGAGAACTTCCGAAAAACGGCGGAAACGCTTTTCTTATCTCAGCCCACTGTGACCGTACATATCAAGCAATTAGAAAAAGAAATCAGCTGCAAGCTGTTCGAGCGTAAAGGCAGGCAAATCCAGCTGACTGATGAAGGCAGGGCGTATTTGCCGTATGCGCTCAGGCTTCTTGATGATTATGAAAACAGCATGGCAGAGCTTCACAGAGTGAGACAAGGCTACTCTCAAACCTTACAGCTCGCGGTTTCTCCGCTTATTGCAGATACTGTGCTTCCTTCTGTCATGAAACGGTACACAGCAATGAATACGGAAACAGAAATGGCGGTTACGATTTTCGAATCAGCGGAAATCGCGTCACTGATTAAAGCCGGGGAAGCAGATATCGGACTAAGCTGTTTAAAGGTACAGTCTTCTTCTTTAAGCTGCCACTGCTTATACAAAGACCCTGTCGTCCTTGTTGCCCCGCCCGATAAGCGTTTCATAGAAGACAACGAAATTGATGCCAAAGGGGTGCTCGAACAATACCTGCTTTTGACCCACAATCATCCTGATTACTGGGACGACTTGCTCCGTCAAGTCAGAATGACATTTCCATTTGTGAGAACAATGAAGGTCACTCAAACACATATAACGAAACGGTTTATCAAGGAAGGACTCGGAGTTTCATTTCTGCCTTTATCTACAGTAAAGCGTGAGTTAGCAGAGAAACAGATGATCAGAATTCCTTATCAGTCTGTACAGCTGCCTTATGCCGGCGCTTACGCGATTGCCCTTTATGAAAATAAGAAAGAAAAAAAATTCTTGGATTTTTTATCACATTTTCATTTTTAGGAGCAACCAAAACGCCTGTGCTCCGTCTAATGAAAAAAACCCGTTCCAATGAACGGGTTTTCTCTAAAAATTAGAATCTTTTCGCACCGAGGTAACGAGGCTTCCAGTAGCTGTTGTTCAGGCTGCTGATTTGTACGCCGTCAGATCCTGCATGAATGAAACTGTTGTTTCCAATGTAAATCCCCATGTGAGAAGGGCCGGATTTATATGTTGTGAAGAAGACGAAATCACCAACAGACGGGCTGGCAATGCTCTTCATAGAACTCCAGTATCCTGCAGTGCTTGTTCTGCCCACACTTGTTTGTTTATTCAGTACGTACCAAATGAATCCGCTGCAGTCAAAGCCTGAAGTTGTCGTTCCGCCCCATTTATATGGCGTTCCGACTAACGCTTTTGCATCAGAAACCAGCTTGCTCACATTAAGTGATGTAGATGACGTTTTGCTGCTTGAAGACGATGAAGATGAAGCAGGTTTTGAGCTGCTTGTGCTTGTTCCTTTCACCTTCAATACTTGGTTGACATAGATTACATCTGATTTTAAGCCGTTTAAGCTTTTTAATTTGCTAACCGTAGTGCCGTATTTGCTCGCAATTTTAGAAAGGCTGTCTCCGCTCTTTACTTTATAAGTAGAAGTTGAAGACGATGACACTTTTGATGAGCTGGAGCTGCTTGAACTAGTTGAACCTTTCAGTTTCAGGACTTGTCCAACACGAAGCAAATCTGATTTTAAGCCATTCAGCTTCTTCAGTTCATTGATTGTCATGCCGTATTTTTTTGAAATTTTCCAAAGGCTGTCCCCGCTCTTTACTTTGTATGTAGAAGAAGAGGAAGAAGAACTGCTGCTTTTTGAACTTGTAGATTTGCCGTTAATCGATAAAGTTTGTCCCACATAAATAATGTCTGAACGAAGGTGGTTCTCTGATTTAATTTTACTGATCGTTGTGTCGTATTTTCTTGAAAGATCCCATAACGTGTCGCCTTTTTTCACCTTAATGCTTTGTGCAGATGCCGCTCCTGCAAATAACGTCGATCCTAAAACAACTGCTGTCGTAGCTGTAATGATTTGCTTTTTCATATTTTCCTCCCCAAATGTTAACTCTATATATATGTATCTCTTTTTTTAATTAATCTTATTGATTTCTATTATAAGGATAGATTCCCATCAGAAATAGTCTTGACTTCATGTGACAAATTTCTTAATTATTCGTTCTAAAAAAAAGTTTTTAAGGGTATTAAATATTTCATTTTCGTTGCAAAGGTGACAAAAAACGAGTGCTTTTGTCATGTTTTATGGGATGTTTTTCAACCTAAAGGAAATAAATGGAAAACTTTCGGGGTCGGCTCACATATCGGAAAAATGAGTGATAAAGAATATTCGAGGAGAGCTGCGGTTATCCGCAGTTTTTTTATTTAAACAAACATATCATGCAAAGACAGAGAGGTAAAGATTTTTCTGAAAAATGAATGCTTTACATCAAATAAGGCAAGATAACGAAAAGCGTTTTTTTATTTCCTTACAAGGCTTTACTTATTGTTTACATGATCAGCAGCCGCATTTAACAAAATTTCCCTAACATAATAAACGGAATACATTAAAGGAGGCATGAAAAAAATGAGTTTGTTTCAAAATATGAAATCAAAACTTCTGCCAATCGCCGCTGTTTCTGTCCTTACAGCTGGAGTCTTTGCCGGAGCTGAGCTGCAGCAATCAGAAAAGGCCAGCGCCAAAAAACAAGACAAAGCTGAGATCAGAAATGTCATTGTGATGATAGGCGACGGCATGGGGACGCCTTACATAAGAGCCTACCGTTCCATGAAAAATAACGGTGACACACCGAATAACCCGAAGTTAACAGAATTTGACCGGAACCTGACAGGCATGATGATGACGCATCCGGATGACCCTGACTATAATATTACAGATTCAGCAGCAGCCGGAACAGCATTAGCGACAGGCGTTAAGACATATAACAATGCAATTGGCGTCGATAAAAACGGAAAAAAAGTGAAATCTGTACTTGAAGAGGCCAAACAGCAAGGCAAGTCAACAGGGCTTGTCGCCACGTCTGAAATTAACCACGCCACTCCAGCCGCATATGGCGCCCACAATGAATCACGGAAAAACATGGACCAAATCGCCAACAGCTATATGGATGACAAAATAAAAGGCAAACATAAAATAGACGTGCTGCTCGGCGGCGGAAAATCGTATTTTAACCGCAAGGACAGAAACTTGACAAAGGAATTCAAACAAGCCGGCTACAGCTATGTGACAACGAAACAAGCATTGAAGAAAAATAAAGATCAGCAGGTGCTCGGGCTTTTCGCAGAGGGAGGGCTTGCTAAGGCGCTCGACCGTGACAGCAAAACACCGTCTCTCAAAGACATGACGGTTTCAGCAATTGATCGCCTGAACCAAAATAAAAAAGGATTTTTCTTGATGGTCGAAGGGAGCCAGATTGACTGGGCGGCCCATGACAATGATACAGTAGGAGCCATGAGCGAGGTTAAAGATTTTGAACAGGCCTATAAAGCCGCGATTGAATTTGCGAAAAAAGACAAACATACACTTGTGATTGCAACTGCTGACCATACAACCGGCGGCTTTACCATTGGCGCAAACGGGGAAAAGAATTGGCACGCAGAACCGATTCTCGCCGCCAAAAAAACCCCTGAATTTATGGCAAAGAAAATCAATGAGGGCAAACCGGCAAAAGATGTGCTCGCCCGCTATGGCAATCTGAAAGTCACATCTGAAGAAATCAAAAGCGTTGAAGCAGCTGCACAGGCTGACAAAAGCAAAGGGGCCTACAAAGCCATCATCAAGATTTTTAATACCCGCTCCAACAGCGGATGGACGAGTACCGATCATACCGGCGAAGAAGTACCGGTATACGCGTACGGCCCCGGAAAAGAAAAATTCCGCGGATTGATTAACAATACGGACCAGGCAAACATCATATTTAAGATTTTAAAAACTGGAAAATAAAAAGGATGCAGAACGCTGCATCCTCTTTTTTATAAATATCTGCGGTGAACACCTTTTCCGTCGTAGGAAAACATGACTTCCTTATCCTCAAGCACAGACTCAATGTGCACGCTTCTTCCCCAAAGCTGGAATAAATAAGGAAGCACCTTCTCCAAATATTTCAAATCTAACTCTATTCCTTCATACCAATGCTTAATATAGAGCTCGTTATTTTTCATATAATCGCCGTCGTTTACTGTCAAATATGGAAAACCGCCATTTACCCGCATGCTTACGAGCTGGTCGCGCACCGACTTCCACTGTTTATCGATGATTTTATAATCTCGGCCCTGTTTTTGAAACAAATAAAGATCCTCGCGCATGACTAATTCTTTGGTTAAATAATTGCGGATGAAAGAGATATCGGATTCAATCTCCCTGACCTCAAACATTTTCTCCCGGCCGGAGTCAGGCTGCACGCCCATTTTCTTCATTTCCTCCGTCGGGTTGTTGTACCTCTTTTCAATGTCTTCAAATATTTTTAGCCCTAAATAATAAGGATTAATGCCTGTTTTGGACGGCTGAACGACACCTGCATTCAGCTTGGCGAACTCGATCGCTTCATCAGAGGTTAAATCAAGCTCACGTATAATTCGCTGGTGCCAATAGGAAGCCCAGCCCTCATTCATAATCTTGGTTTCCAGCTGAGGCCAGAAATAAAGCATTTCCTCTCTCATCATCGTTAATATATCACGCTGCCATGGCTCCAGCTCCCGGGAATGCTCCTCGATAAAAAGCAGGATATCTTTTTCAGGCCGCGGCGGGAACGGTTTTTTCGGTTTTTTCGATTTTTTCACTTGTTTTTTCGGTTTCTTTTCATCCAATGACCATAGATCATCGTAAGGCGTGGCTGCCTCTTCAATCTCCTCTTCCTCATCATCCACACTCCATTGGAGCTTTGGTCGGACCAACGACGGATCGATATGCTCCTGAATCGAAAGGATTGCATCTAAAAAAGATTCGACTTCTTTTATCCCGTGAACCTGTTCATAGTGTTTTATCCGTTCAGCTGTTGCCGCCATGCTTTCCACCATATCGCGCTTCGTGTTTTGGAAACGGCAGTTGTTTTTGAAGAAATCGCAATGAGCAAGAACGTGTGCGACAATCAATTTATTTTGGATCAGTGAGTTGCTGTCCAGCAAAAAAGCGTAGCATGGATCTGAGTTAATGACCAGCTCATAGATCTTACTTAACCCTAGATCATAGTGCAGCTTCATCTTGTGAAACTGCTTGCCGAAGCTCCAGTGGCTGAATCTTGTCGGCATCCCGTACGCGCCAAATGTATAAATAATTTCAGCCGGGCAGATTTCATATCTCATCGGGTAGAAATCAAGGCCGAATCCTTTTGCAATTTCGGTAATTTCCTCAATTGCCCGCTGTAATCCCTTCTTCTCCTCCGCGTTCAACCGAATCCCCCCTACTTGGACTTATCTATAATGTATGAGCCCGCCAGACAAAAGATGATAGTCTCACTCGGGCAAGAAAAAATTCCCCCCGGCACATTCATCTGTTTGCTTATTGGATAAGTGGGTAAACACACACCATACTACGAAAAAGGAGCGATACCAATTGAATGTAGCAGACGTGTTTTCTTCTTATCTCAGTAAGCTGCCAAACGTAATCATTGCTTTACTCGTCTTATTAATCGGCTGGGCTATTGCTAAAATCATTGAAAAAGCGGTATACAAAGGACTCAGCAAAACAAAAATCGACGACAAGCTCTTTGCTGGGAAAAAGCCTTCACGCTATTCCTCGGAAAAAGTCATAAGCAAGGTCGTTTATTTTATCGCACTGATCATCGTCTTTATTTTATTCTTTAACATTTTGCACCTGACAACAGTGGCATCGCCGTTTGTCAGTATGCTTTCGGCGATTGCAGCCGCGATCCCAAGCGTGCTGAAAGCCGGACTCATTCTGCTGTTAGGATGGGCTGCAGCCTCTGTTTTGAGCTTCCTTGTCAAAAAAATCGGGATGAAGCTGAACACGAGTGACAAACTGCGCAAGTGGAATTTGGTGTCTGAAGGAAAAGATATTCACCAGGCTGTCAATACCGCTTCACAAATTGTCTTTTATCTCGTGCTGCTTGTTTTTCTGCCAGGGATCTTATCTTCTTTGAAAATCAGCGGCATTTCAGGTCCTTTTACAAATATGATGGAAAGCGTGCTCGCTTTTCTGCCGAAATTATTTGCAGCGGCGCTTATCGTATTAATCGGCTGGCTTGTTGCCCGCCTTGTTCGTGATATCATTACGAATTTCCTTGCAAGCATCGGCACGGAAAGATTCGCGGCACGTATGGGTTTATCAATTTACTTAAAAGATACAAGCCTTTCAGCAGTCATCGGAACAATCGCTTATGTGCTGATTATGATTCCGGTGGTCATTTCAGCGCTTGATCAGCTGGATGTCTCCGGCATTTCAAAACCGGCTGTCTCTATGCTGAATACGATTTTAAACATACTTCCGAACATCATGATTGCCATCGTGCTTGTTTTAGCAGGTATCTGGGCAGGAAAATGGGTGAAATCCATGGTGTCCGGACTGCTCCATCGCGCAGGCTTTGATTCTGTCTTAGGGAAAATGGGCATGGAAGCCGGAACGCCTGCAAAGCTGTCCTTGTCTCAAGTTGTCGGTATGATTGCGCAAATCATTGTCATTCTGCTCTTTACAGCTGAGGCTCTTCAAATTGTTCGGCTGCACTTCCTCGTAGAAATTGCCACTGGCATCATCGCGTATCTGCCGAATGTCCTTGTCGCAGTATTCATTCTCGGACTCGGCCTTTACGCAGGAGAATTGGTGAGAAAAGTGCTCGCAAGCATGATAAAAGGCCAGGAATTCAAGTCTTTAGCGCCTATTGCTAAATATACGATTATCGCACTTGCTTTCTTTATGGCCCTGGATCAGCTTGGTGTCGCTGCGACAATCGTCAATTCCGCGTTCATCATCGTTCTTAGCGGCTTCGCACTCGCTTTCGGTTTATCCTTCGGCCTTGGCGGTAAGGATTTTGCATCACGTTATCTGTCTACATTTGAACGCAAAATGCAAAACACAGAAATCGAAAAAAACCGAAAAAACCAAAATCCGCCGAATGACATGTAAGCAAAAAACATGCACCCAGCTGGGTGCATGTTTTTTTAATTCCTTTTTTTTCATTTTTCAATCGATTATGATAAGATATAGAAAATGTCTTATTCTGAGGTCTTATTATGAAGTTAACCAATTATACAGATTATTCATTAAGAGTGTTGATTTTTCTGGCTGCAGAGCGTCCCGGAGAACTTTCAAATATAAAACAGATTGCCGAAACGTATTCTATTTCAAAAAATCATCTCATGAAAGTCATATACAGGCTCGGCCAGCTCGGCTACGTAGAAACGATACGCGGACGGGGCGGCGGCATACGATTAGGCATGGAACCTGAAGACATCAACATCGGTGAGGTTGTCAGAAAAACGGAGGACGATTTTAATATTGTTGAATGTTTTGATGCGAATAAGAATCTCTGTGTTATTTCCCCGGTTTGCGGCTTAAAACATGTGCTGAATGAAGCGCTTTTGGCCTACCTCGCAGTTTTAGACAAATACACACTGCGCGACCTCGTCAAAAACAAAGAAGATATCATGAAGCTTTTAAAAATGAAGGAATAGATCAAGATTCCTTCTTTTTTATGCCCTTTTTCCCCCTTATTGTTAAGATAATTTGGCTATTTTTATAAAAAGGCAAAACGATGAGACAAATGTGCCGATATAAAAAAGAAACAGCAAATGCAAAATCATTGGGGGAAAAAGGAGAGCTAAGATGAAAAAGAAATTAGCAGCAGGGCTGACAGCATCTGCGATTGTCGGCACAACTTTAGCAGTGACACCAGCTGAAGCAGCAACGATTAAGGTCAAAAGCGGAGATTCTTTATGGAAACTGGCCCAAACCTATAACACAAGTGTGGCGGCCCTCACATCCGCCAATCATCTTTCGACTACTGTTCTGTCGATCGGCCAGACGCTTACTATTCCAGGCAGCAAATCCAGCACTTCTTCATCTACTTCAAGCTCAACAACCAAGAAGAGCGGAAGTTCTGTTTACACAGTGAAAAGCGGAGATTCACTTTGGCTGATCGCAAATGAGTTTAAAATGACGGTGCAGGAACTGAAAAAATTAAACGGACTAAGCAGCGATTTAATTCGTGCTGGGCAGAAATTAAAGGTGTCCGGTACTGTTTCTTCAAGTTCCAGTACAAAAAGCAGTTCCAATAAGAGTTCAAGCTCCAGTTCAAAAAGCAGTTCTAATAAGAGTTCAAGTTCCTCATCTTCTACGGGAACATATAAGGTGCAGCTTGGAGATTCACTCTGGAAAATTGCAAACAAAGTCAATATGTCCATCGCTGAATTGAAGGTCTTGAACAACTTAAAATCAGACACCATTTACGTGAATCAGGTGTTGAAAACAAAATCAAGCGGCTCTGATACGTCTTCTAAAGACACTTCATCCAAATCGAACCAAACTTCAGCAACAACTAAATATACCGTTAAAAGCGGTGATTCACTTTGGAAAATCGCAAACAACTATAACCTGTCTGTACAGCAAATCCGAAATATCAACAATCTGAAATCAGATGTGCTGTACGTTGGACAAGTATTGAAGCTGACAGGTAAAGCATCTTCAGGCTCTTCATCATCGTCGTCTTCTTCGTCAAATGCAAGCTCAGGCACGACGACTACATACACAGTGAAAAGCGGTGATTCCTTATGGGTGATTGCTCAAAAATTTAATGTAACAGCTCAGCAGATTCGTGAGAAAAACAATTTAAAAACGGATGTCTTGCAGGTTGGCCAAAAGCTGGTCATTTCCGGAAAAGCTTCATCATCGTCTTCATCCGGTTCTTCAAACACCACCAGCTCAACGAGTGCGAAGATTAACACAATGATTTCGGCCGCTAAAGCGCAGCTTGGGGTTCCGTATCGCTGGGGAGGCACGACACCGTCCGGGTTTGACTGCAGCGGATTCATTTACTATGTACTGAACAAAGTCACATCCGTATCTAGATTAACGGCAGCGGGATATTGGAACACAATGAAATCAGTTAGCCAGCCTGCTGTCGGAGATTTCGTTTTCTTTACAACATATAAAGCCGGCCCTTCCCACGTCGGAATTTACCTAGGCAACGGGGAATTCATAAATGCCAACGATTCCGGAGTTGTCATTTCCAATATGAACAACTCTTACTGGAAACAGCGCTATCTCGGTGCAAAACGATATTTCTAAAAACAGAAACTGTGCGGCCTTAACGGCTGTACAGTTTTTTATTAGAGCCTAAAGACGTTGATGCTGATCATATGATTTGTCACCGGATGAAAATAGACTTCGGCCCGAACAGAAAAAGTGTCATCTTTCTGTCTGACTGTCACCCGAAAGACATCTTTCGTCTGCTGATCATTCACCTCTGTACGCCCCATATAAGCATAATCAGAAAATGAAGCGCCCTTATATTCATCCTGAATTTTGCTCCAGGCAAGCTGTTCCCACTTTTGAACGGACTCGTCTGTGTCCGTTGAATGACCTTTTGCAGCCATTGACACGATAATCAATCCGCAAAAAAGAAGCGCGATGGTATACGGCAGGGATTTCATTTTTTCAGTCTCCTGTACCCAGAATATATTCCCTCATAGGTTTACCAAAAGCGATATCTTCATTCAGGCATTTTGATTTTATGTCTCCCTCATATTGCTACCCCTTTACTGACGCAGACGGCAAGTTTTGCCCCGTCAATAACAGAGGATGCGGCATAAACTAAACATGAACTTCTCACCCAAGAAAGGAGAAGCGATTCATGGATTATGCCGATTACGATAAAGCGCTTTATTACACCCATCGTTCTCAATGGGATAATTTATTAATTTTAATGGTGCGTACAGAGGACGATTTGTTATCAAAACGAATTGAGCATTTTCTGCATGCGTATCATTTTGAACAGGATTACGCCGTTTTAGAAAAGATGCTGTATTCCCTTCTCCGATATATTGATCATGCCACAGAGCTGACTTATGAAGATCAAATAGCCCTTCTCACATAAACAAATCCCGGCGTTTAAACGCCGGGATTTCCTGCTTTTGCGAACATGCTGAGTTCTTCGACAAGCTCTTTTATGCTTTCCTTAATGTTTTCAGCCACTGTAGCATTTTCAACATCAATATGCACCGGATCAAGCACCAGCTGCTTTGGGATGACATTGGCGTAGACACCCCGCATCACAGTTCTCATATTGTTCAGCGCATTGATGCCGCCTTTTCCGCCTCCCGCTACTGCCAATAATGCAACGGGCTTATATTTGAATTGTTCGCTGCTTAGAAAATCCAAGGCATTTTTTAAAGCGCCGCTCATGCCGCTGTGATATTCAGGCGATAATAATACAATCGCATCCGCTTTCGTAACGCGTTGCTTAAGCTCCTGTACCTTCAACAGTTCAGATTGATCCGCTTCACCGTTAAAAACCGGCAATACAAACTCGCTTAGATCAATCAAATCCGTGTGATACAGAGCTGCAATATAGGATGCTGCAATTCTTGTTCTGCCATGTTTTCTTGGCGTGCCATTTATGACTAACATGTTCATTTTGAGATCTCTCCATTCAGGTTATATTTCACTGCGAAAAGCGCTGCTTGCGTGCGGTCGGCCACTTCAAGTTTTGCTAAAAGATTCGATACATGGGTTTTTACTGTTTTTTCTGAAATAAACAAGGCTGCTGCGATTTCTTTATTGCTTTTCCCGTTCGCTATTTCAGTCAGAACGTCTTTTTCCCTTCTAGTTAATTGATAGTATTTTTCTTTTTCCGGGTCGTGCTGATTTTTCATATGTGTCAGCACATGGGGCATAATAGCTGTAGAAAGCTTGTATTCGCCACCATGCACTTGTCTTAGTGTTTTCACCAATTCCTCGGGCTCCGTATCCTTTAATTGATACGCCTTCGCGCCTGCCTGAAGCGCGGGGATGACGTACTCCTGGTCAGAGTAGCTCGTCAGCACAATGATATTCGTCTCCGGAAATTGCTGTATTGCTTTTTTAATGGCTTGAATGCCGTCCATCTCGGGCATAGACAGATCCATTAGCACAAGATCCGGCTTTGTCTCTTCGATGACACGGAGAGCTTCTATTCCCGTTGCAGCTTCTCCGACAACTTCAATATCATCCTGGGTGGCAAAGAAAAAACGCAGACCCTTTCTGACAACATGATGATCATCAGCAATGACAATTTTCATACCGCCCCTCCTTTTCGGCTTGTTAGCGGAAGCCTGATGGACAGCTTTGTTCCAGTTCCAAGCGCTGACTCAATCCAAAACTTAGCTCCGGCTTTTTCCGCTCGTTCTTTCATACCCTTGATGCCAAGTGAAGGCAGACCGGCATGCGCTTCATAGCGAAATCCTGCCCCATGATCGATGATATCCAGCTCCGCATGGCACAAAGAAGCAGTCAGACTAACATACGCCGTATCCGTTCCGGCATGCTTTTTGCAGTTATTTAAAGCTTCCTGGACGACACGCCATAGCATATGCTCCTGCTCATCAGTCAGAACAGGACAGCCTTTTTGTGTAAAAATGATCTTCAATCCAATGAGCGCACCATAGCTTTTAATGGCTTCAGCCAGCCCTTTTTCCAATCCTCCGGGGCGAAGCTGCCAAATTAACGCTTTCATTTCTGCGAGCGCGTCCTGTGATAGGTTTTGGATGAAATCAATCATCTGCTGTAAATTCTCATCTTTTGTTAGTGTCTTCGCAGCTTTGGCAGTTAAACTGACGGAAAACAGCATTTGATTGACTGAATCGTGAAGCTCCTGAGCGAGGCGGTTACGCTCCATTAAAAGAGCATTTTTTTGTTGATATTCAGAAAGCCTCATACGCTGGATTGCCGTTCCGATCTGAAAGGCGACAGATTCGAGTAAATGCAGCTCTTCCTCATCAAACATGGTTTTTCCGGCCGCCGCTACATTTAACAATCCGAATCTTCTGTCCCCGTCTTCTAAAGGCACAGTTGCATGATGCGTAATCCCTTCTGTGTCAAAACAATGCAGGTTTTCTGCTGATTCGATGCGTTTGCAGTTCATGATATTTGCAGCCTTTCTAAGCCCTCCGTTATTGAATTTCGTCAGGCAGTAACACTCCCCTTCGCACATCAGCACTTTTTCCTTGCGGCTTAAAGCCGGGGGCAGATAAGCGTCGGCCGCTAACGTATAAGACCCATCTTCTTCGATCAGAAAAATCCATCCGGATTGAAGGTTTGTCAGACTCAGCAACTCTTTTAAAACCTCATCCAGTGTTGCTTTGATATCGTGCCCTTGATTTAAGGTTTCCGCAATCGTTTTCAGCGTTTTTAATTTTTCCATCCTCGTTTTGCTCACGTTTCTCACTCCGGCATTGATCTTGTATTTAAGATTATACCAGTTTTTTGTATTTCATTACTTCACTTGTAGGATGATTTTCTTTCAGACTTTTGGATGAGAAAAGAAAAAGCCGGATCATTTACAATGACCCAGCTCATACTTGAATTATTTTGCTGTCGACTCAACAATTTCATCCACCGTCTTCATTACATCTTCAGAAAGGGCGGCAAGACGCTGTTCACTGTCTTCCAAAGATGACCCTTTTACGGCGAAATAAAATTTCACCTTCGGCTCAGTTCCTGAAGGACGAAGACAGAACCAAGACCCGTCTTCCAGGAAGTATTTCAATACATTTGATTTTGGCAAGTCGATGGCTTCTTCTTTATTTTCAGTCAGAAGCGTCCGTTTGCTTACAGCGTAATCTTCTGCTGTGACAACCTGTTTGCCCGCCATTTTCTGCGGCGGATTTTGTCTGAAGGAAGCAAGAATCGCTTCAATTTGCTCTGCTCCTTGTTTGCCTTTCAGCGTCAGGGATTTCAGCCCTTCACGATAAAAACCATACTCGTTAAAGAGATTGATGAGCGCCTCATACAATGACATTCCCTGTTTTTTATAGAACGCGCAAACTTCAACTGCCAAAAGCGCAGCCTGAATGGCGTCCTTATCGCGGGCAAAATCCCCGATTAAATAACCGTAGCTCTCTTCATAACCAAATTGGAAGGTATACTGGCCTGATGCTTCGTATTCCTTAATCTTTTCACCGATAAACTTAAAGCCTGTCAGCGTATCAATCGTATCAAGGCCGAATGAAGAAGCTACAGCACGGCCGATTTCGCTTGTGACGATCGTTTTGAGAACAACACCGTTATCAGGCAGGATGCCTTGTTTTTTCTTTTCAGAAAGCAGGTAATGAAGCAGCAGCGCTCCGGTTTGGTTTCCTGTCAGCACTGTATATTTGCCTTGATCGTTTTTCACCGCGATGCCGAGGCGGTCAGCATCAGGATCTGTCGCGATGAGAATATCTGCATTCTGCTCCTCCCCAAGCTTAATGGCATATTCGAATGCCGCATGCTCTTCCGGGTTCGGCGATATAACAGTGGAGAAGTTTGAATCCGGCAGTTCCTGTTCTTTGACAACCGTTACATTTTTGTAGCCGAGTGCTTCAAGACCGCGTCTGACCGGTTTATTTGCAGTTCCATGCAGCGGTGTGAAAACAACCTTTACATCTACTTCTTCCGATAATTCAGGATGTACAGAAATGGACGTCAGTTTTTCTGTATAAACTTTATCAATATCTTCACCGATGATTTTGATTAAGCCTTTTTCTTTTAACTTATTTTCTTCGTCCACTGTGATCGTCAGCTCATTTTCAATCGCGTTTACCTGCTCAATGACGATGTCCGCTTCCTTTGGAGGCAGCTGGCCGCCATCATCCCCGTATACTTTGTAGCCGTTATATTCAGGCGGGTTATGGCTTGCCGTTACCACAATTCCACCATAAGCGTTCAGCTGTCTGACAGCGAATGACAGCTCTGGCGTCGGGCGAAGCTCATCAAACACGTATGTTTGGATGCCTTGTGTCGCAAGTGTTTTTGCCGCTTCCATCGCGAACTCCGGAGATTTATGGCGGGAATCATAAGCAATGACAACGCCCCGTTTTTTCGCTTCCTCACCTTGCTTCGAGATGTATGCCGCAAACCCGGCCGATGCTTTGCGCACAGTGTAAATATTCATCCGATTTGTCCCGGCGCCGATTTCTCCGCGCATTCCGCCGGTACCGAATTCAAGGTCTTTATAGAAACAGTCCTCAAGGGCCTGTTCATCTCCCTCTAATTCAATAAGGCGCTCTTTTAATTCCGGATCTAAATGTTCTGTCTGTTTCCAGCGTTCATAGCTCTTTCTCCAAGTCATATTCGTCCTCCTATGTATCAGCTTATGCCATTATTTTATATGAAGCGGGTGCCTCTGTCACTTGATAACCTGAGATCTGGCCCTTTCCACGTAAAAAGAAATAACGGGCTGCAGACAGCCCGTTATGATTTATTGCTCAAGCGGTACGACCGCATCGTGTAAAAGCTTGTTGAGGTTTTCTGTATGTTTGTTTTTCGCCTGCTCATCCCATTGGAATCGCTCGCTCATAAAATCAATAACGGCATCTTTATATGTTCTTACCCAATTGATATCGAAAAATAAACGTCCCGTTCTGCGGACAAAGAAGTCAGCAGGGGTTGCAGTCATCTCTTCTTCTATACTGTATTCTGCCTCAGCAAGAATATGAACCGGAATGTTGCGTTTCGCGGCCTCATCTTTCAGCGCTTCTACCCGGTCAAAGACGCGATCTACGTTAGAGCCGTATCTGATCGCAAGCTGTTTTGCGTCTTTTTCTGATAAACCGGCTGCAATTCCTTCTTTTGTTTTCGCGGTAACGAAGGACATAAGATTTTTCGAACCGCCGACGTGCCCGCCAGAGATTGGCATGTTTTTCGTTTTACATGGTCCAAAATCCTTTTCGCCCTCTTCTTTTAAGCGATCACGGACAAGATCAACGATGTGCTCCGCCATTTTTCTGTATCCAGTCAGTTTTCCGCCGGCAATGGTGATCAGGCCTGAGTCAGATGTCCAAATCTCGTCTTTCCGTGAAATTTCAGAAGGATCTTTGCCTTCTTCATGAATCAGCGGACGCAGCCCCGCCCAGCTGGATTCGATGTCATTCGCAGTGATATTCAGTTCCGGGAACATGTAATTGATTGAATTGATGACATAATCACGATCCTCCGTTGTCATCCGCGGATGCTCCAGCGCCTCTTTGTAAACAGTGTCTGTTGTTCCCACGTATGTTTTGCCTTCACGAGGAATCGCAAATACCATCCGTCCATCAGGTGTATCGAAATATACAGCCTGTTTCAGCGGAAAGACAGACTGGTCAAATACAAGGTGAATGCCTTTTGTATGCTGCAAATGCTTTCCGTTTTTCGAATGGTCTTTTTCTCTAAGCTGATCGACCCAAGGGCCTGTAGCATTGACAATTTTTTTCGCATACACTTTATATTCTTTCTTTGTCAGCACATCTTCAATTAATACGCCGACGGCTTTGCCTTTTTCGTAAAGAAGCTCCTTCACTTTGGAGTAATTCACAGGCTCTGCCCCGAATTTCACCGCTTCCTTCATGACTTCGATGGTCAGTCTCGCATCGTCAGTGCGGTATTCCACATAGTACCCGCCGCCTTTTAAGCCGTCTTTTTTCACCAAAGGCTCTTTTTGCAACGTTTCTTTTGCTGAAAGCATGCTTCTTCGTTCTGACTTTTTCACACCTGCAAGGAAGTCATAAACCCTTAACCCGATAGATGTTGTAAATGAACCGAATGTGCCGCCTTTATGAAACGGAAGCAGCATCCATTCCGGTGTAGTGACATGAGGGCCGTTTTCATACACAATTGCCCGCTCTTTTCCTACCTCAGCGACCATTTTCACTTCAAATTGTTTTAAATAGCGCAAGCCGCCATGTACCAGCTTCGTTGATCGGCTAGATGTTCCCGCCGCAAAGTCCTGCATTTCGCTTAGTGCGACCTTCATTCCCCTTGATGCCGCGTCAAGAGCTGTTCCGGCTCCTGTAATTCCTCCTCCGATAATAAATAGGTCATATGTTTTTTTCGTCATGTCTGTCAGCATGCGATCTCTTTCAAGACTTGAAAATTGATGTTTCATCATTACGTCTCCTCCTTGTTGTCACGGTAAATAGAAAAAGAGACCACAACAGCCAAAGTGCATGCTTACACTTTGGTGCTGTGGTCTCTCCTCATCTCAGGACCGTTCTTATTAACTTGTAACCATTATACCATAGTATTACTTTATTTAAAAGCCATAGCTGCTTTTACGGCTTTTTGCCAGCCTTTATACAGCTCATTTCGTTTTTCTTCTTCTAATTCAGGTTCAAACCGTTTATCCAGATTCCACTGGTTCGCGATTTCAGAACGGTCCTTCCAGAATCCCACAGCGATACCTGCCAAATAAGCCGCGCCAAGTGCAGTCGTTTCATTAATTTCCGGGCGCTCCACAGGAACATTCAACAGGTCTCCTTGGAACTGCATTAGGAAATTGTTTTTCACAGCTCCTCCATCTACACGAAGCGTCTTTAATGAAATGTTTGAATCTGCTTCCATTGCGTCAAGCACATCTTTTGTCTGATAAGCCAATGACTCCAGTGTCGCACGGATAAAGTGCTCTTTTATTGTCCCTCTTGTCAGGCCGAAAACCGAACCGCGCACATCACTGTCCCAGTAAGGCGTTCCCAGTCCGACAAATGCTGGAACGACATACACGCCGTCAGTTGAATCCACTTTTTCTGCATAAGATTCGCTTAGCGATGAATCCTGGAACATTCTCAAACCGTCTCTAAGCCACTGGATGGCAGAGCCTGCGACAAAAATGCTTCCTTCTAACGCATAGTTCACTTTTCCGTCAATGCCCCAAGCGATTGTTGTCAAAAGCCCATGTTCGGACTTAATTGCTTTTTCCCCGGTATTCATCAGCATGAAACATCCTGTGCCGTATGTGTTTTTCCCCATGCCTTCTTCAAAGCATGCCTGGCCGAACAATGCGGACTGCTGGTCGCCTGCCGCTCCCGCAATCGGGATATTTTTTCCGAAGAAGTGATAATCAACAGTCTCCGCATACACATGGGAGGACGGCTTCACTTCAGGGAGCATGGATTTCGGTACGCCTAGAATGTCGAGCAGTTCATCGTCCCATTTTAAATCGTAAATATTAAACATCAGTGTTCTTGAGGCATTGGAGTAATCGGTCACATGCGCTTTTCCGCCTGACATTTTCCAAATGAGCCACGTATCAATCGTTCCAAACAGCAGCTCGCCTTTTTCCGCTTTTTCTCTCGCGCCTTCCACATTGTCTAAAATCCACTTCACCTTCGTGCCGGAGAAGTATGGATCGATTAAAAGCCCAGTTTTTTCTCTGAATTTATCATTATATCCTTTTTCACGAAGTTCCTCACAAATGCCGGACGTCTGTCTGGACTGCCAAACGATTGCATTATAGACAGGACTTCCTGTATCTTTATCCCACACAACCGTCGTCTCGCGCTGGTTCGTGATGCCGATGCCGGCAATTTGAGAAGCGCTGATTCCTGATTCAGAGATGACTGAGGCGATAACCGCGAGGACAGAGCCCCAAATTTCATTGGCATTATGCTCAACCCAGCCAGGATGCGGGAAGTATTGTGTAAATTCCTTTTGAGCAGAGTGGACAATTTTGCCTTCTTTATTAAACAGAATCGCTCTTGAACTTGTCGTCCCCTGATCTAAGGATAAAATGTACGTTTCCATAAGATGTCTCCCCTTTGATTAAATATATTTAGAATTTGATAATGTTTTAGCAGAATATGATTTCGTATAAACATAGAGTCCTAACAATACCACAACCAATATAACGCTTACAATCCAGAAGCTGCTTGTGATGTGCCCTTTAAATGCAGCGTTGTAAAATACACCGCCGAATGATCCGCCTAAAATCGGGCCGACTACCGGAACCCATGCGTATTTCCAGTTTGATGAGCCCTTCCCCGGAATCGGAAGAAAAGCGTGGGCTATCCGCGGACCTAAGTCACGTGCAGGATTGATAGCATAGCCGGTGGTGCCTCCCAGAGAAATACCGATTGCTACAATGAGGAAACCGACGATTAAAGGATTAAGTCCTTCTGTAAATTGATTTGCCCCAATGGCCAAGATTCCAAGTACAAGGACAAATGTCCCAATCACTTCGCTTAAAACGTTTGCAAATGTATGCGGAATGCTGGGCCCTGTTGAGAAAACACCCAGCTTGGCAGCGGGATCATCCGTTGACTTCCAGTGCGGGAGGTAATGCAGATAAATAATCACCGCACCGATGATCGCTCCGATCATTTGCGCCGCAATATAAACCGGAACCTCTTTCCAAGGAAAATCTCCTACAAATGCAAGCGCTATCGTTAGCGCCGGATTCAAATGGGCACCGCTGATGCCGCCAACCGCGTATGCCGCCATGGCAACACCCAATCCCCATCCAAATACAACAACAATCCAGCCAGACCGGAATGAAAGCGATTTCTTTAAATTGACACCTGCACAAACACCTGCACCAAAAATGATAAGCAGCACCGTACCGATGACTTCTCCCCAAAATGCTGTCATAGCACATTCCTCCTAAAGTCACGATTAAAAAGCATGATAGAGAAGAAGAGAATAAAAAAACCACAACAAACCGCTTTACGGGTGCATAAACATTTGCCGTAAAGAGCTGCTGTGGTCTCCGAGTTCTCCATCACAATGTATTAACATAGTGCAATTGTATCAGTGCATGAAAGCGGTGTCAATCACTTTCCGTCAAAAAGTTTTCATATTTTTTCCACAATTTGGCATTAGACGTTGTGACAGCTACAGCCCCCGCTTTCAATGCCTGCTCTACATCCTCTTCCGTACGGATGAACCCCCCGGCAAAGATGGGAATCCCTGTTTTCTCTTTTATTTCCTGAATGAGTGTCGGAACGATGCCGGGAAGCACTTCGATGAAGTCAGGCTTATGCTTGCCGATAAACTCCATGCTTTTCTCCATCGCGCTTGTATCAAGCAAAAACAGGCGCTGAATGGCATAAATTTTCTTCTGCTTCGCTTTGGCAATCACGTTCGATCTTGTGGAAATAATCCCAGCGGGCTTGATATCCTGACATATAAATTCCGCACCGTATTCGTCATGCTTAATCCCTTGAATGAGATCGACGTGCACCATCATGTTCTTTCCGTGCTTTTGCGCTTCTTTGATCACGCCCTTCAGCTGCCCGAGATGAATATCAAGAATAACACCGTAAGAGAACGAACTGTTCAAAAACTCATCAAATTGCTTCATATTGCGAATAGCCGGTAAGATCGGCTGGTTATGAAAACTCATCATGTGCTCCTTTAATAAATCACTTTTATATTATATCGTTTGAAAACTTTCTTTCACCGTTTTCACGATAAAGGAAAGGTCCTCTTCTGTCAGGCAAAATGGCGGCGCGAGCTGGATGACGTTGTTGTAGCCGGCGACTGTATCGCCGTTTTTGCCGATGATCAGCCCTTTTTCTTTGCACGCTGCAACCACTTGGTTTACTTTGGCGGCATCAGCCGGCTCTTTAGTCAATTTGTCTTTGACGAGTTCGATTCCGATCAGCAGCCCTTTTCCTCTAACATCCCCGACTGCCGGGTGTTCTCTCAGAGCTTGAAGCTCACCTAAAAGCTTTGCTCCAAGATCGCGGGATCGCTGAATCAGCTGTTCGTCCTCCATAATTTGCAGGTTTTTCAACGCCAAGGCACAGGCAGCCGGGCTTCCGCCGAACGTGTTCACGTGGCGGAAACGGTCATAAGGAGCTTCCCCCTGATACGCTTCGAAAATATCCCGTTTAACAGCAGTCGCTGACAATGGCAGATACGCGCTTGTGATTCCTTTTGCCATCGTAATGATATCAGGCTTCACACCGTAGTGCATAAACCCGAACGGCTCACCTGTCCGTCCAAACCCGCAGATCACTTCATCGCAAATCAAAAGGGCTCCGTGGCGCCGGCAAATGTCCTCCACCTTCTTCATATATCCGTCCGGCGGCATTAGGATGCCTCCGCCTGTAATGATGGGCTCCATAATGACCCCGGCAATCGTTTCGCTTAATTCCCATGTCATGATGCGGTCGATTTCATTTGCGCTTTCAAGCGTGTCTGCATCATCAGGATTCCGGTATATATCTGGCGGAGCTGCATGCAGGAACCCTTGGCTCAAATGCTCGTATTTATATTTGCGCTGCGCCTGTCCGGTAGCTGAGAGCGCTCCCAATGTATTGCCGTGGTATGCCCGATATCTTGAGATGAATTTATAACGGCTGTGGTCGCCGTTTTGCAGATGGTACTGGCGGGCAATTTTAAAAGCAGTTTCGTTTGCTTCCGATCCGCTGTTTGAAAAAAAGATAACATAATCGCCGCCAAGCCATTCATTCAGCTTTTCCGCCAGTTGAATTGCGGGTGCGTGACTTTGCGTTAACGGGTAGTAAGGCAGCTCCTTTAGTTGCTCATAGGCAGCCTCCGCAAGCTCCTTTCTGCCGTAACCAATGTTGACGCACCACAAACCGGACATCGCATCCAAATAGCGGCGCCCGTCTATGTCGGTTACCCAGGCCCCCTCGGCCTTCTGGGCTATCAGGCTGTCCGCTTGATGCGCTCCCTTCATGGCATGCCACACAAATTGCTCATCTTTTTGCTTTAATCCCTGATTTTGCTGAATGTTTTCCATCCCCATCATCTCCATTTCATTAGCGTTCCCTATAATGCCAATTCAATTGAAACAGACCTTCTCTTTATGTGATGTCTTGGTGATGATTTCCCTGCCTTCAATATAAAGCCAGACCGGGTCAGAGTCAATAAACCGCGTAAATAATAAAACATCCCCATTCTCAAGAAGAAAGAGGATGCAGCTTCCAAAGCAAAACAGGCAAAGTGACAATGCTCAGCATCGTACTGATAAAGGTCGCACTCGAAATAACTTGGACAGCCATTGCAATAGCAATGTGAAGTCTAGCCTTTTTCTGTATGATATAGGAAATGGCGAAAATACAGAAACTCCATAAGGCACCTCCACTATACAATTTACTTTTATTTTTAAAGAAAACACCTAAACAATTCCGCTTTTGTTTAAAAAAACCCGCCAATTCAGGCGGGTTTTTTCGGGTTATTTTTTATATTGAATATGATAAATATCACGCCGTCTGTCTTTTAGCTGGCGCACTGTACCGTTTTGGCGCTGTCTTCTGAGAATTTCCAGGTCAACATCGCCGATGACGACCATTTCAATATTCGGGTTTGTTTCGCCGACAATGCCGTCTCGAGCGAATTCAAAATCAGACGGGGCAAAGATGCCTGACTGGGCGTATTGGATATCCATGTTTTCCGTTTGCGGAAGGTTTCCGACCGTTCCAGAGATAACCGTATAAATTTGATTTTCAACCGCTCTAGCCTGCGAACAGTATCTGACACGCAGATAGCCTTGACGGTCTTCTGTACAAAATGGCGTAAAGATGATTTTGGCTCCTTTATCAGCCGCAATCCGGGCAAGCTCAGGAAATTCAATGTCATAACAGATCTGGATCGCGATTTTCCCGCAGTCCGTATCAAACACGCGAACTTGGTCTCCTGCGCTGATCCCCCACCATTTGCGTTCATTCGGCGTAATATGGAGTTTGTATTGCTTCTCGATCGTTCCGTCCCGTCTGAACAGGTAAGCGATATTATAGATCTTGCCTTCCTCTTCGACGAAATGAGATCCGCCGATAATGTTGACGTTATACTTCACAGCCAAGTCAGTAAAAAGGCTGATGTAATCTTCTGTATACTCGGTAATTCTCTGCACCGCCAAGCTCGGTGACCGTTCCTCAAGGAAGGACATCAGCTGGGTTGTGAAAATTTCCGGGAACACCGCAAAATCAGATCTTGCGTCGGAAGCAACATCGACATAGTATTCTACTTGATTCGCAAATTCCTCAAAGGAATAAATTTTCTTCATTTCATATTGGATCACACAAATTCTAACAGGGAACGCCGATTTATAATAGCGCTTTGTCTGCTGCGGTAGATAATCGACATTATTCCATTCCATCAGCGTCGCATACTTGATCGAAGCTGTATCATCCGGGAGATAGTTCGGGTTAATTCGCATAAGGGTAAAGCCGTTCATCAGCTGAAAAGAAAGAACCGGATCGTATATTTGATGGCGTGTCACCTGTTCAACATACTCTCTTGCTGTCATTTCATCTGCATATTTGTGATAGTTTGGAATCCGTCCGCCTATGATGATGCTTTTCAGGTTTAAGCGTCTGGCTAAGTCCTTTCTCGCCTCGTACAAACGGTGGCCGATCTTCATTCGTCTGTATTTCGGGTGCACCATGACTTCAATTCCGTACATATTCAAGCCGTCAGGATTATGGTTGGTGATATAACCGTCATCTGTAATGTCCTGCCACGTATGGCGGTCATCATATTCATCAAAGTTAATCAGGAGACTTGAGCACGAACCGATAATTTCACCTTCGAATTCTGCACAAAACTGTCCTTCCGGAAAATGCTCCAAATGGCTGATTAAATGCTCCCGCTTCCAAGGCTCCATTCCTGGAAAGCAGTCCTTTTGAAGATCGATAATCTTGTCGATGTCTTTCTCTTCGATATTGCGGATAACCATTTTCTTTTCAAACCGGGTCAAATCTAATTTCTCAGACAACCTACTCGCTCCTTTCTAGTTTTGTGAGTTCAGATGATCAAGCAATAGGGCGAGCTCCATCTCCGCCATTGATTCAAGCCTGTGATCATAGTCTTCAAACATTAAGGTACCCGTTACTTTATTCGGGACAATGACACACTTCATGCCTGCGCGTTTCGCAGCAATCGAACCATTGACAGAATCCTCAAACGCGAGACATTCCGCTGGCGATACCCCCAGGTTCTTTGCCGCCAATAAATAGAGCTCAGGATTCGGCTTCACCTCTTCCACATCATCAGCCGTTTGAATAACTTCAAAATCATCAAACAGGCCGATTTGCTTCAAATGGCCGGACACCCATTTATAATCAGAGCTGGAAGCAAGGCCTATTTTTAAGCCTAAATCCTTTGCCGCATTCAAATACGCTTCGACACCAGGTCTCGCTTTTTCTGTTTCCATGCGTTTGGCGAACCGCTCTCTTCTCAATTGTGTGAGCTCTTCATGGTTCAGCTTTTTCCCGATCTGCTCTTCTAAATATTCAAAAGGCCGGAAACCCGCAGCAGTTCCGATGACCTTTCCCCAGACAGATAGCGGCAGCACTGAGCCGTGCTCTTCAAATATTTCCTGAAGAACCTCATATTCGTGTGTTTCTGTATCTAGAATAAGCCCGTCAAAATCAAAAATTAACGCTTTAATCACTGGGTACAACTCCTTTAATACGAATTGAGACATATGTATACACTCAACTATACCCCGAAACAAGTCTGCTTTCAAAAAGTAAGGTTTTATGTGAAGAAAGAGCCTGCACACTGCAAGCTCTTTCTTATTAATGAATGTTTTGGTGAGAAATGTTTGTCAGCGCTGATCCCGCAGACTCGTTCGACATCTGATTGACTGCCAGGTCTCCAAGCGCAACGATCCCGACTAGATTGTTTTGATCTACAATAGGAAGGCGGCGGATTTGGTGCTGGGCCATCAGCTGCGACGCGTCTTCCAGACTCATATTAGGGTTTCCTGATACGAGTTCTGTTGACATCACTTCTGAAACGGGTGTCTGGCCATCACGGCCCTGAGCTGTAGTTCTTAATGTAATGTCACGGTCAGTCAGCATTCCTTTTAAAACACCTTGCTCTACAACGGGGATCGCCCCGACGTTATGCTGTTTCATTAGAGAAGCCGCTTCCTGAATCGTTTGATTCGGAGAAACGGTTGCCACCTGCGTTGTCATTGTATCTTTAACTGAACTCATTGTCAGCACCCCTTTCAATCATTAGTATGTTCAGACACGAGCCGTTTAAAAAGGGAGTTAGAGGAAAGGTTTTATGATATGATTTCTCTGATACAAAAAGAGCTTTTCTAAAAATAGAAAAGCCCTTGCCGCATGATTATATCAGCCTTCTTTGACCGAAAAAGGCTTTGTTAGTCTTCTTTTGAAAGTCAGAAAAAGCAAACGGAAAATAAATCCCAAAATCATTCAGCATCTTGCTGTTTTTTTCAAAAATCGCCTGATCACTCAAATCAGAGTGCGGCGAAGGCTTGGTCAGGATAATATGTATCATTTGCAGACAAGCCATAATTTGAAATGCTTCTTTTAATGTTCCTTGGTAATAATGGTTATTTAAAGACAGAACGCCTTTCTTTTTAAAGCGCTGAATGTCCAGTTCGGAGAAATAAAGAGGAAATACATCATGGATCAGCTCCATAGACAGCTCCTTGATAAAGCTCTCCTGTTCTGCAGTTGCTGCGTTCACAATTCTCACGTCAATCACCTTTCTTGCCATCGAATATCCTAAGTCTTACTCAAGAATAGCACAGAAAAAAACGCGAAAGCTAAGGTAAGTGTTTCCTATGAGAAACAGCAGCCTTCCGCTTCGAAAAGGAGCCATTTAACATGAACCAAAAAGGCAGAGGGCTTGAGATCCTCATCAATGAAAAACAGGACGGCCAATGGCTGTTTTCCGTACTCAAAACAGCGCTCAAAGCTTCTAAACCAGTGATACAAGACTGGATGTCCCATCAACAGATAAAGGTCAATCACGAATCCGTCTTAAACAATATGATTGTAAAAAAGGGAGACCGCGTGTTCATTGATCTTCAGGAAAGTGAAGCATCTTCGGTCATTCCGGAGTATGGCGAGCTTGATATTTTATTTGAGGACAATCATATGCTCATCATCAATAAACCCGCTGGCATCGCGACGCATCCGAATGAGGATGGGCAAACCGGCACACTGGCTAATTTGATCGCGTATCATTATCAGATAAATGGCGAAACATGTAAGGTGCGCCACGTCCATCGTCTTGATCAGGATACATCTGGCGCTATCGTTTTTGCCAAGCATCGTTTGGCACACGCCATCTTAGACCAGCAGTTAGAGAAAAAGACGCTGAAGCGTACGTATACCGCCATCGCTGAAGGTAAGCTACGGACGAAAAAAGGGACAATTAATTCACCGATCGGCAGAGACCGCTCACACCCGACAAGACGCCGGGTTTCACCAGGCGGGCAAACAGCCGTCACTCATTTCAAGGTAATGGCCAGCAATGCGAAAGAACGGCTGTCGCTCGTTGAATTAGAGCTGGAAACAGGCAGAACACACCAAATCCGTGTTCATCTGGCGAGCCTCGGCCATCCGTTGACAGGAGACTCGCTTTACGGAGGCGGGAGCAAGCTGCTAAACAGGCAGGCACTGCACGCCAATAAAGTACAAGCGGTTCACCCGATAACAGACGAGCTCATAGTTGCTGAAGCCCCTTTCCCTGCTGATATGAAAAACCTTTGCCGCACATATTTTTCATGAAGAAAAGCCGCAGGCACTGCCTCGGCTTTTTAAGTCACTCGTTTTCCATATATAATATAGCGCTTCGGGGCATTTCCGACGTATGAAAACGGATAGCAGGTCGTTAGAATAAGCTCTTCCTTTTCATGCTGGAGCGTGATAATAGATGTGTCATCCTTATCGACAATTTTTGTTTTTACAATTTCATATGTGAATTCTCCATATGACAGGAGAAGACGGAGCTGATCCCCCTTTTCCAGCTCTCCTGTCCGGCGAAACACGGTATCCCGATGCCCCGACAGCACAATTTGCCCGTTTTCATCAGGATAATAGCTGTCCTTGTAATGCCCGACACCTTTTTCTAAATCATTAGCATCGGTGCCCTCCACGATCGGAAGCTCTGCATTGATTTTCGGTATTTCTAAAATGCCGCTCGCTTGTCCGGTCTCAGGCCTAAATGATGCTTTGTTCTTTGCTTGATCTGTGCTATTTTTCGTCCCCAAAGGTTCCTGCGGCTTTTCAGCCGCAAGTTTTGCTTCTTTTAGTGTCTGTTCCGTTTTCATATTCGTATCGATCAATTTAAAGCCTCCATAGCCTGCGATCACTAGGCCGGCAGCAATGATGAATAGTGGAATAACTTTTTTCACGTTCTGGAGGCGCTCCTTTTTCTTCTGACATATAGATAAGTTCCTGACAATGTCACCGCCGCACCGATTACCATAAAGTTATAGTAGCCCGCTGACGTATCCGGAAGCTGATGATCAGACCCGCTTTCCGCAGTCTCGGTTTGTAACGGCAATGTGCTGATGCTATTAGCAGTATCAGCGGTTTTTGTGTTGTTGATTGGTATTTCATTGAATCTCGAAATGGCTGAAGGCGGCAGCTGATGAACCGGTGCTGTTCCCGGAGTTTCTTTTATATCAGGCAAATCTTCACCTGGCCTTGGATCCTCTTTAATCGGATCCTCCGTCACCGGATCATCTCCGGGCTCTTCCGTAATCGGGTCTTCTGTTACAGGGTCTTCAATATCACTGGCTTCAGCAAGCTTAATTCTTCCCTCTTTTGTATACGCAATTGGCTCATCAAAACTTTTCACGTACTCAACTGTGGCTTCCAAATCCTCAGGCCCTGTCACCGGATTTTTTCCCAGCAGTCCGATTGGCTGATATTTGGCTCCTGTCGCCGTCGCCATAAAGTTGTTGACGGTCAATGTATATGTGGCATCGGGCTGGATCTCGGTGCCATCTGCCATTTTCAAATCAACTGCTTTTCCGGTTTCTTTATCCCACGTATACGTAAACCCGCTGATGCTGTAGTCAGGCCCAAAAACCGGCGAGATTTGAGCATTGATAATCTCTCTTAAATCTTTTCCTTTAATCTCAAGCTTCGTTAACACATTTCCAAACGGCTGAATATTGTAAAGATCTCCCCACGTAATCGGGCCCTTCTTCAGCGCTTCACGGATGCCGCCGCCATTCGTAAGGGCAAAATCCGTTTTCATGGCAGCTCTCATACCATCCGCAATCAGGTTTCCAAGAGGCGTATCGCCGTCATTTGAATACCCCCCTTCCATATCAACAGCGGCTTCGCCGACTACCTCGCTGATAATCGGTTCCGCAATTGTTTCGTATTTCTTTAAAATGGCTGACGCGCTGACATCCGGTTCGATTTTACTTTGATCAACATATACGATTTCCGCGGATTTTTTGACAATGTCTTTTGTCGTTTTATCGATCTCTACATCAACGACACCTATCGCTTTTCCATATTCAAACGCTTGAACAATCAGTTTTCCATTCACTTCACCGTTAACAACCTGATGATTATGCGCGGCAAAAATCACGTCAATTTCAGAATCTGTTTTGTTTGCAAGATCAGCAGACTCACCGGTAATGGCGTTGCTGTTTTGTTCAGCTGACATATGCGCGAGAACCGCGATGGCCTTCACGCCTTTTTTCTTGAGCTCTTCGGCCGCCTCATTCACCGCTGTCACTTCATCTGTAAACTCGATATTCTTTATCCCTTCAGGCATAACCATGCCAGCTGCCGACTGTGTGACAACTCCGATAAAAGCAACGGGTACGCCCTCCACATTTATGATGTCATAAGCCGGCAAAAAGGGCTCTCCAGTTGATTTCATTTTACAATTGGCACATACAAGGGGAAAGTTCTGTCCATCATATCCGTTTGTGCCTTTCGGATGATCACCGCCATTTAAGATCCTCAGAAGTTCATCCGTGCCTTCATCAAATTCGTGGTTTCCCACGGTTCCGACATCAAATCCGATGTCCTCCATCAGTTCTACAGTCGGTTCATCCTGAAGAAGAGAGGAAACTGGAGAGCTTCCGCCGATCATATCTCCCGCGTGCACAATCAGCGAGTTTTTCTTTTCAGCCTTTTTTTCTTTTAAATATGCGGCGGCATAATCCATGCGTCCAAACGTGCCGTCTGCAATTCCATTTCCATCAAGATCAAGCTCATATTGCTGATCGATTTTGCCATGCAAATCATTCATGCTGAGAATTCTAAGCGGCACATGTTCTTGAGGTGCCGTTTGCGTTTTTTTATATCCCGCGCTCTCCGCTTCACTTGCTGAGGCGAAGAAAATTCTGTTTTCCACAGCTATCTTCTTCCAGTCAGCTGGCTGCACATATGTTTTATTCGACGAATCCCCCACATATCTTGTCAAGCCTTTCCCTTGCTCTCTGGCTCTGAATTCAAACGGCATTTCCATGAGGGGATCGTTTTCATTCCAAATTCCTTTTTGATCTTTTTTTGCAGCGGCTACTGCGGCCTGAAATTGCTGATAATCCTCTTCATTGTCAACCGGCCAAATAAAATACGTCGGAGCATAGCCGTTTTTTACAAGCTCTAAGTTCACGTTTGAACCTGATTCGGTTAAGACTTGTCCGAGCAATCTGCCATAACTGTCCTTGGCTTCACTCCCGACCTTGACAGTAATTTTATCACCCGGGGACAGAACCGTTTTTAGATAGTCAGATGCTTTTTTGCCAAATCTTAATTGATTTTCATCTGCGTCATTTTTTGGTGTGTGATATGTTTCGGGTGTATCTACATTTACAAACCGGATTTTTGTCGTTCCAAGCACCGGAGATTTAAGATGAATGGTATCGCCGTCAACTACCCGGTCAACAATCCCTTCATATTCTCCCTCTGCAGACGGAGGTGCGGGCTGCTCTTCAAGCAGCTTCAGGTCAGCCGATTTTCGCGGAAGCAGCTGAAAGGTTTGGTATCTGCTTAACACACCGGTAAATTCATACCATTTGCCCTCATCAAGCTCGTTTATCACCCCTGTTTCATTCATAACCCGGAGCGTCATTGCATGATGGTCGTCATCAATCATTGTTACATTGTAACCGCCGCCGGCAGGAGAACTTGGAATTAAGGAAACAAAAGCGGTTAGTTTCACAAGGCGTCCTTCATACTGATCACCTAGGCTGCCGTTAATAAGTTCATTGATTGTTAAGTGTTCGGGGGCGGGGAGGGATTGATTTGACTGGTTGATTTTGATGCCTGATGAGCTTGGAACGATTTCTTTCAGCCCCTGGTAAGACGTGATTTTCCCTGTCACCGTGACATCCATACCCTCTTTTAATTCGGGAAATTGTTCAGGGGATGGCGAATAAATGTTAATGCCTCCGGTTTCATCTTGCAAAAAGGTCGACAGCTTCCCGCCTCCGATTGCGTTTTGATCAGCTGTAATGATCCCTTTTATCGTTACTTCTTCATTCAGCCTTCCCCGTGCTTCATTTATGGTCACTTGCTGTTCAGCCGGCGGAGTTTTTGTGTCATCGGTTACGTTCATCGACTGAACGTTTTTAAGTCCTGTCGTGTTAAAGTAATTTTCAAGCTTTCCTTGAACCGTTATCTTTTTCCCAAGAAGAAGCGGATTGGTTTGCAGCCCAAATTGGCTTCTGAAGGCGGAGGGGATTTGCACAGGAAGGATGTGTTCGGGCGATGTTTCGTTTTTACGGTCTCCCAGCGCAACATTATAATCATTTGAAAAAGGGCTTGTCAGCTTATAATGCTGCGGGGAAACAGCCTGGCCGACTGCATATCCTTCGACAAGCGCCTGTCCTTCTTTTTGCTGTATTGCCTTCTCAATCGATATAGGCTGTTGCGGTTCAGCTGCCTTTACAGCTTCGAACGTGTACATTACATTTAAGAACATTAATGCCGTGATCAACACAATATGCAGAATACGCCTCATCATATTTCCTCCCTTATACACATAATGACAACGATTTTGTCTGCTTATCATTTCGACAGACAGCATATAATTCCTTTCAGGCTTCTGCAAAATACACGGCAGACTGACACAAAATACAGCTGATCTGAAAAAAAAGGAGGAATTCGGTTTGGATCAGTTCAATCAGCAGCAGCAATCCCAAATGAACAAAGGTATTCCTGGCAAACCGCATAAAAACCACGGCGGACATGAAATGTTTGATATGCATGAGGTGCTTTCCGGAACACTTACTGTGCTTGATCAGTTTATGATGCTGAGGCAATTCTGTAAGGATCAAGAATTACTAAACATCCTTGATCGTCAACATCAATTCATCACATCTCAATACAATATAACTGCAGAATGCTTCAAAACAGGAAGCGAACCTTCACAAAAAACAGCAACTTATATGATGAAGGAAGACAACCAGACTGTTTACGGCATGCAGCCGTCACAGCCTAAAAAACCTGTTCAATCCATGAATGATATTGATGACAGCATCATCAGCCGACAAATGCTTTGCGCGATTAAAGCACAAGCTTCTATGCTGACGATGGCTTCTCTGGAAATGACAAATCCGGCCGTAAGACGCGTACTGTCTGCGCAAATTCAAGAGTATGTTGAAATGGCATTTGAAATTTTTCTATACCAAAACAAACACGGCTATTACCAGGTTCCTCAGCTTGATGCGCAGGATATGGAACAGCTGCGAAATTCATTCGCCCCTGCCCAAGGACAAATGCCTCCGACACAAGGCGGAATGGCGGAATGGGTCAGCAAGGACTTCACTAATAACAAAGGCATTGGATAGATACTATCCAATGCCGCACTGTTTTTTTCAAATTTTTTCTTAAAATCTTTTTCAAATTGATCAAGACTTTCCTTTGTTGCTGATTTAAACCCTTTTTCAAAGTCCCCTTTTTTTGCCGTTTCCTTAATCATTTCTGAAATAATGTCTTTCCCGTATTTGTCCGTCAGCTCATCGATCATATAAAAGCTTTGCAAATAGACATCAGTGTCATATTCGGCTCTAGCTTCCTGCCAGTCTCGATCAGTCTGCAAACGGTCAAAGGGCACGACAGAAAACGTGATCGGATCTATGAGCAATTCATAGTTCGCAATCCACTCGCTTAACCCTTCATGAAACCATAACGGAAACTCATCGGGATCCGTCTCAAGCTCCTTCAATTTCTGGTGAAACGCATGGTGCGAGTATTCATGAATCAACAATCTCTGGTACAAATAAACCGCTACCTCGTCCCCTTCTAACAGTTTCTTTTTCTCTTCAGGCAACAATCCGATCAGCTGCTCCCGTTCAGAATAAAAACCAACTACATCCAATAAACCGGAGTAAGCCTCCATCTGTTTTTCATTAGGAAAAAAAATAATGTCAATAGGCTTTTGATTCGAATATTCAATCATAATCTGATTAATACTGACTGCATATTCAAGCGTTTCTTTCGTCAATGGCAGTAAGGACTTTTCCTTAGAAGTGTAATAAATATCGGCCTGTTTGAATGACTCTTTCTTCATGTGCTTCGTCACTTGTTCTTTTGTTATTCCAGATGCCTGACCTGGAAAAGACAGGATATACATCGCGCTTGATACGATGGCTGAGCTTACAGCCAGCATCACAAGGACTCCGCACAGGAATAGAGCGGATGCCGCACGCTTTCCTATGCCATCCCGCAAACGTCTCCCTCCCTGAGCCGGTCCGTCTTGTACCTTTTTATTTTTACTCTATGCAGCTGAGTTCGCAGTGTGTCATTAACGCAAAGAAAAAGCCGCACAAATTGTGCGGCTTTCAGACTGTAGACAAACTGGAAGAAATCCAGTTTGCCTACAGTCTTTTTTATTTTACAATGGAAGTACTACATAACTTGAGGTGATTGACATGCTTTCGAAACATAATCCCATTCAACGAGATCAATTAGAAATGATTACGTTAAATCAATTGGTACCGGCCAGCCACTTGGTTCGTAAAATAGAGGCAGCACTTGATTTTTCGTTCATCTATGACTTGGTGAAGGACATGTATTCAGAAATCGGTCGTCCCAGTATTGATCCTGTCATCTTAATTAAATTGACCTTCCTTCAATACACGTTTGGAATCCGGTCCATGCGCCAAACGATTGAACAAGTGGAAACCAATATGGCCTATCGCTGGTTCCTTGGGTATGGTTTTCACGATAAAGTGCCTCATTTCTCTACGTTCGGAAAAAACTATGAACGCCGTTTTAAAGATACCGATCTGTTTGAACAGATTTTCTATCGCATCTTAAAGGAAGCTGCCGAGAAAAAGCTAATCAGTGCCGAGCACGTTTTCGTGGATTCGACCCATGTTAAAGCGAGTGCGAACAAACGCAAATTTGAAAAGAAAGTCGTTCGCAAAGAGACACGCGCGTATCAGGAACGCCTTCAAGAAGAGATTAACCAGGACCGGGAAGATCACGGAAAAAAAACATTTCCTCCGGACAAGTTTGAGAAGGAAGAGAAGAAAGAAATCAAAGAAAGCACCACCGATCCAGAGAGTGGTTACTATGTGAAGGATGAACGGACGAAGCAGTTCGCCTATTCTTTTCACGCAGCCGCGGATCGTAACGGTTTTGTGCTTGGCACCATGGTCACACCTGGCAACACACATGATAGTCAGATTTTAGAGCCATTGGTCGGAAAGGTCATAGAGAGAGTCGGAAAGCCTGAAGCGGTCGCCGCAGATGCCGCGTACAAAACTCCTGCGATTACCCGTTACTTATTGGAACAGGGGATGACCCCTGCCTTGCCATACACACGACCACGTACGAAAAAAGGTTTTTTCCGAAAACATGACTATGTGTATGACGAATACTTTGACTGTTATCTTTGCCCGGCAGGTGAGATCTTGGCCTACTCGACAACGAATAAAGAAGGATATCGGGAGTACAAATCGCCAAAACAGATTTGTGCGACATGCCCATTTTTAGCCAGATGTACGGAGAGTAAAGACCACCAGAAAGTGGTGACGCGTCATATTTGGCAGGAATACGTAGAAGAGGCAGACCATCTTCGCTATCACGCAGAGGTGAAAGAGATTTATGCCAAACGTAAAGAAACCATTGAGCGTGTATTCGCAGATGGAAAAGAAAAGCATGGCATGCGTTGGACAACGTTAAGGGGACTTAAAAAATTGTCGATGCAGGCGATGCTTACTTTCGCTGCCATGAACCTGAAGAAGATGGCCAACTGGACGTGGCAAGGTCCAAAAATGGCCTAAATGATGAACTCGAAGAGGTCTGTCTTTTTATTAAATAGCTTAAAATCCCATAAAAAGCTAAAAAGGGGTTCGGAATGAGACCATTCCGAACCCCTTTTGTCGACAAACTGAAAGCCGCACAAATTGTGCGGCTTTTTTCATTTATTCAGGGTTAGGGAATACGCGCTGTACAGTTTGTATAAATTCATCAAATAATCCGGCGATTGGGTCACCCTTTTGAATACGCTTTCCATATTCTTGCATACGCTCTACAAAATCAGGGTTAGCTGAAACGTAAACATTATCAATGTTTTTGTCAGTAGATCTTACCTTTTTGGCTATTTTTTTCTTCAGATTGTTTTCTACTGCACCTTTATTTCCATTGGTTAAAACGACTGCAACGTAGGCTTGATTTCCAGCCACAATGATATCGGCATGCTTTACTTCTTTTAGGTCTGTTACTTTATCAGCTGCTTCTTCAGCAACCTCAAGTTTTCGGTCGTTGTTATTATCGTCATTGGCCGGATTTCGATAATTTACGTTTCTTACATCATTATTATCACGTCTGCCCTCACCTTGGTCGGCCACACCGCAGCCAGTCATAAGCAAAGGGATAAGAAGCATAGACGCAAGGACTTGTTTTTTTCCAAACATGTGAATTCCTCCTTTATCACTTTACTTATAGGTTTTTCTAACTGGGTTTAATTATGCATGCAAATCTGGAGGAAATGCTTTCCCGGGAAATATAACGGTTAATTTGTCTAACGAGGGGGAAAATATGAATACACTGCAAAGGAGGGATCATGTTGTTCAACCAGCGAAGAGGAATCAGCCCCGCAGCATTGATCATAGGATCAACTATGCTTATTGCTGCATTATCACCTCAGATCCGCCAAAGAATCAGCGGGTTTATCACAGGCCAAATGAACAGAAGAAATTCAGAAAATAACACATTTGATGCTTCTAATGTAGGAAACATAGTCAAACAAGCATTTGGCGGAGGCAGCGGGGATAACCAAGACCGTTCGCAACATCAAAGCCAGCGGCAAAATGGCCGTCAGCACCAGCACGCCGGACAGCAAAAACCACAGCATCAGCATACACAGTCTCAAACTAGGCAAACTGAGACAGCCGCGAAAAAAAGACAGCCGCATTATGCTGAACCCATCCATTTTGAACAAAGCGCAATGAATGTTATGGACGACAACACGATGATGGAAATGCTGGAGGACTTAGAACCTGGCCGTTAAAAAAACGTGTAATCCTGTTGGGATTACACGTTTTCATATGTTACGCTTCTTCAGCTTCAATCACTCTGGATTGATCATGAAATGCCCCTTGATCAATTTCTTTTGTGACCTTACTTGTAATAAGACCGGATGTCATGCTTCCGCTGACATTCAAAGCAGTACGCCCCATGTCGATTAACGGTTCAATTGAGATTAACAAACCGGCGAGCGCGACAGGCATGTTTAATGATGATAAAACAAGAAGCGCCGCGAATGTCGCTCCGCCGCCGACTCCGGCAACCCCGAAGGAGCTGATGGCAACGACTGCGATAACAGTGATAATAAACACCGGGTCAAATGGATTTTGGCCGACAGTCGGAGCAATCATCATCGCCAGCATCGCAGGATAAATGCCGGCACATCCATTTTGGCCGATCGAAAGGCCGAACGAACCGGCAAAGTTTGCGATTCCCTCCGGTACACCCATGCTTCTCTGTGTTTTAATATTCAGCGGTAAAGCACCTGCGCTAGACCTTGACGTAAATGCAAATACAAGTACAGGCACCGCTTTTTTCAAATAAATCACCGGATTCAAGCCGCTGAACGTCAGCAGCAGCAAATGAATGATAAACATAGTGATTAACGCGGCATATGATGCAATCACGAACATGCCCAGTTTTAGAATGCTGTCAAGATCACTCGTTGCAATTGTTTTTGTCATGATGGCCAGCACCCCATAAGGCGTCAGTCTCAAAATGAGTGTGACAACACGCATGACAATGGCATAAACGGCATCAACCAGTTTTTTAAATGTTTCTGCCTGTTCCGGCTGTTTGTGTTTTACGCCGAGGAATGCCACTCCAAGGAAAGCGGCAAAAATAACGACAGCGATCGTTGAAGTCGGTCTAGCTCCCGTAAAATCTAAAAACGGGTTTCCAGGCAGCAGTTCAACAATCTGCTGCGGCAGCGTTTTCGCTGTCATATCCTCTGATTTCTGCTGAAGCTCCTGTCCCCGTGAAAGCTCTGTACTTCCTTGGTCAACCTGAATCGCCTGCAGATCAAATGAAAGCGCGGACGCGATACCGACAGCTGCAGCAACTGCTGTTGTTGCTACTAAAATCCCGATAATCAAACCGCTGATTTTCCCAAGATTTTTTGTCAGCTTCAGCTTTGTAAAGGCGCCGAGAATCGAAATAAAGACGAGCGGCATGACAACCATCTGAAGCAATTTGACATATCCGCCCCCGGCAATATTAAACCAGTCGGCTGTTTGAATGACTATATTTGAAGTCGGGCCGTAAATCAGCTGAAGCGCAAATCCGAATACAATCCCCAGCCCCAGCGCAGTAAATACACGTTTAGAGAAGGAAACATGTTTTTTCTGCATAACAAAGAGCCCTAAGATAAGTAAAAATAAAATAAATACATGTAATACAACCAGTAAAGTCTCCAAAGCAGGTAAACTCTCCCTTCAAATTTTCTCATTTACTATATTACACTAATTCCGATGGGTCAAGTGCGAATTATTTTAACTTATCAATTCAAGTAAAAAAACCTTATATAATGCCTTTTTTGTTCTTTTCTTTCCCTTCCATCTTTAGTACCTTATATAAGGGTGATAATATTTGCTGAAAGAACTGTTTGTAAATTTCACCATTTTAATCACATTTAATTATCTCTTCACCCACCTGTTTAAAGAAAGGCTAGTACATAAAAAAGACAGCATATCTTTTCAAGCTGTTAAAGGACTGGCCTGCGGTTTGCTCGGGGTTATTCTGATGGTTTTTGGATTTACCTATCAGCATTCAATTATTGATCTTCGAAATATCCCTATTATGATTGCCGCTCTTTATGGAGGCTGGGTTTCAACGGCAACGGCCCTGGCCATGATCACTGCAGGCCGCTTGCTGATTACGATGAACACATCTGCACTATACTCGGTTATTATCATTTGTATCGCTGCCATTCCGTCACTCATTGTTTCTAGAAGAAAAAAAGTTCAACTAAAACATGCTTTCTATCTTTTAATCATCACAAATAGCTTGATCTCCTTTTCCTTTTATTTTCTTATAGATTTACATTCATACGAACTTCATTTGTATTTTTGGATCATATCAATAGCGGGCGGCATGCTCAGTTTATATATTATTGATCATGAAACAAATGCACATCTTCTTTTTAAACAATATAAGTTTCAGGCGCACTTTGACTTTTTAACAGGCGTGTATAACCGAAGAAAATTTGAAGAAACCACGAAAGCTCTGTATCAGCAGGCGGCCGATACCCCGCATTTTCAATTTGCACTGATTTATATGGATATCGATCATTTTAAGACCATCAATGACCAATATGGCCATCATGAAGGAGATCAGGTGCTCAAAGAGCTGGGGTTACGTCTGAAGCAGAGCATCCGAAATACAGATCCTGCCGCTCGGATCGGCGGTGAAGAATTTGCCGTTCTCCTGCCGAACTGTTCTCTTGATAAAGCAGCCCGAATCGCTGAACGGATCAGGAGAACTGTAAGTGATGCACCGATTGTATTAACAAACGGTGAAGAGCTTTCAGTTACGATATCACTAGGGGCCGCTCATTACCCCAATAATACGGAACAGCCAGGATCCTTGCCCATTCTTGCCGATCAAATGCTTTACAAAGCGAAAGAAACGGGACGGAACAGAGTGTGTTTTTCAGAAAAAAAAGAATGAATTCAATGTTCGAATTCATTCTTCCAATCTGAAAGACGTTTCAAAGGCAGAAAAGCCGGGACAAGATCTCCCTGGTATTCTTTTTCTATAAATGCCGCTGTATCATCAGCTTGATAAAGCTCAAGAATGGTTTGCAGCGCTTCCCGATCATGATCCTCCGCTCTGACAACAATCAAATTCATCTCTTCCCCAGACATGGGTCCGCCGCTCTTTAGCGTATGCTTTTTCGGGTTCAGGCCCGCTTTTTTTGCTTCTGATGGTTTCATGACAAACACGTCGGCACCGCTTACTGCATCCTGTTGCCGGACAGCTTTTAATTTCAGGTGTCTCGGATTATCTTTAATCATATCAACTGAACCTGTTCCGTTAAATCCGTTTTTCAGCGTTAGCAAACCCGCTTCCTGGAGCACCGTAAGCGCCCTGCCAAAATCGAACGCTTTATCCGGAACAGAAACGACAGCTCCTCGCGGTATATCTCGGATTCGGTCATATCGTTTTGAATAAATGCCCATGGGCGTTATGTAAGTCGTTCCGAGCGGTGCCAAATTAAGTTTGTATTTTTGAGTGAACGACTGAAAATATGAAATGGTTTGAAAGGCGTTGGCATCAATTTCTTTGTTAGCAAGTGCGATATCAGACTCCGCATAATCAGAAAAAGGGATCAGCTGAATATCCAGCCCTGCCTCTTCAGCCTTTTGAGCAATATAGTTCCATATTGCCCCGTCAGACTCAGCAATCCCGATTTTTATCGATTCATGTTCTGCAGACGGTGAACATGCAGTAAATGAAACGAGAAGAACAAGGACAAAACTACATATAAGCCACTTTTTCATTGTGGCCATACTCCTATCTATGTATTAGAGCATGCAAGCAATATCAGACATAAAAATCATACGCTCTCTTAGTTGATAAACGTTGTCATTTGTAATATTGATTAACTTTTACCTTACTCATATCCAATAAGGTTGTCAATTCCTATTACTTATCTTCCCAAAATGAAGAAATACTAAGGCAAACGTATGATCACATATCGAGAAAGCAGATGAATTTCCGCAAATAAATATCAAATTGAAAAATAAATATGGTATTTTCCGAAAAAAGTTTCAATAAGCAGTTGTTTTTTCCGAAGATTACTGGTAGAGTAAAGGTAATTATTTTTGTTCGAACTATCTTTAAGAAGAAAGTTTTGTAAGAGTTTTCGTCTTGAAAGTTTGTTAAGAGCAAGAATAGTGAATTTAAGCGTTATGATCGCTTTAGGAGGAAATTTCATGTTAGAAGGTAAAGTAAAATGGTTCAACTCTGAAAAAGGTTTCGGATTCATCGAAGTAGAAGGTCAAGACGATGTATTCGTTCATTTCTCTGCTATTCAAGGCGAAGGCTTCAAAACTTTAGAAGAAGGCCAAGCTGTTTCTTTTGAAATCGTTGAAGGAAACCGCGGACCACAAGCTGCTAACGTTACTAAAGAAGCGTAAGCATAAATTGATATGAAAAACTGCAGGTGCAAACCTGCAGTTTTTATTTTGACAAAAAAGCTGTTTTGCATAAGCAAAACAGCTTTTTTTATTAGTTTGCAATATCCCGCTTCATGAAGATTCCGAAAGCAAGCAACAGGAAGATGATAAAGTAGATCGCCAGCATGACGAGAGAAAACGTCATAGTCATCCCTTTTATTAACGGTGTGCCATCCACATACTGGGTCAAGTCGACATTAGCAAACAATATATACTTTGCCCAGTCAAATTTCGCTGCAATAAATGCAGTTGCAGTCGTACCGGCAACCAACAAGAAGATGGAAAAACCAACCGCAAGAGAGCTGTTTCTGAATACCGCAGACAGCATAAACGCCATCGTCGCCACCATTAAAGCCGAGACGGATTCAGAAAGATACGTTGTGGCCAAATGCCCCATCATGTTTTGCTCAATGACATGGCCATCCTTATAGATTAAATGAATATTCGCGGCGGTTTCACCACCCGTTCCGAAGAAGATCAACCCTAATAAAGTAGAACCGATAAATAAAATCAACAGCAACAGGAGCCCAAACAGGAGAACTGTAATATATTTGGACATCAAAATTTGAAAACGACTGAGCGGCCGAATCATTAATAGCTTAATCGTTCCCCAATTAAATTCGTTCGCGACAATTCCGGCCGCGATGATAATAGTAAACAGACCGGTAAGGATGGTAAAGTTTGCTGAATCCGTTACATAAGACCATACCGTATAGCCCGTGTCACTAGGGATATTATGCTCGATGCGATAGTCATTGAGTGTGATTGTTTCTTTATACCCATCTTTCAGTGAAGGATCTTCTTTGATTTCTTTCTTTAATTCGGCGTTTTGTGCTTGAAGCTCTTGTTTCCAATGGGAATTTGATTCACCGGCAGAAAAATGATTCGCCAAAAATGCAAATCCAACCATTGTCAGCCCCAGAATTCCGATCATCACCCATGTTCCGGCACGGCTGAAAATTTTGAGCCACTCATTATAAATCAAATTAAGCATGCTGAACCTCCTCTTTTGTTTCACCTGTCATTTCTAAGAAACGGTCCTCTAATGATTTTGTTATGACCTTGACCTCATAAATACGGATTTGCTGCATCACCAGCAATTCAATAACCGCAGGGACTTCCTCTTTAGCCAGTTTGATTTCTACACCATTTGTCTTACTCAGCAAATCGTACTGATTTAAAACAGTAGCGGCTTCACTCGGCTGCTCAACCTGGAAGAAATATGTATCATTCTCATCAATGTTTTCATCTTTTACATTTTGAATATCGATCAGCTTTCCTTTTTGCAGAATCGCAATTCGATCACACATCAGTTCCATTTCTGACAGCAGGTGGCTTGAAACGATGACAGCCATTCCTCTTTCTCGGGTCAGCTTCTTTAAATGATCTCTGATTTCTCTGATCCCCGCCGGATCAAGGCCGTTTGTCGGTTCATCCAAAATCAGCACTTTCGGATCGTGCAGAAGGCATTGTGCCAAGCCAAGACGCTGTCTCATCCCCAGAGAATATGTTTTCACCTTGTCGTGGATTCTGTCTGTTAAACCGACCAGTTCAACAACTTCATCAATTTTTTCCTTCGTGACACCCTTGACCATCCTTGCGAATTGCTGGAGATTTTTATATCCGCTCAAAAATTTATACAGCTCGGGATTCTCAACGATCGCTCCGATATGCTTAATCGCCTTGGCATATTCTTTCGTAATTGATTGGCCGCAAATGAGGACATCACCTTTCGACAGCTTCATTAACCCCACCATCATCCGGATGGTTGTCGTTTTCCCCGCTCCGTTTGGTCCTAAAAAACCGAATACCTCGCCTTCACGAATCGTAAAACTGAGATCATCAATGATCGTTCGGCCTCTGATGTTTTTAGTCACGTTTTTCAATTCCAACACTGTTTTCATCATATTCCTCCTCTTTCTAGCAAACTTCCATTTTTGATTTAAACCATTGCAAAACAGACATGCCTTCCTGTTCACGAATATCTTCTACTTCACGCTGCGCAACTTTTTCTCCATTGGCGAGGATGATTACTTCGTCTAACAAAGTCTCAATTTCATCAATTTCATGTGTCGCGATCACGACAATCTGCTGCTCAAAATCAATGTACGACACAAGGCTGTTTACGATGGAATCCCTGACCATCGGATCAAGCCCGGAAAAAGGTTCATCAAGCACGATGACGTCTGCCCGTCTCGCTAAAGCAAGAACGATTTTCAGCCGGCCCCGATTTCCTTTTGATAGCTTTTTGATCTTTTTTTCCGGATTCAGCTGCATCTCATTCAATAGCTTATAAGCCTGTTCTGTTTGAAAATCAGGAAACTGCGACTGATAAAAATTCACCATATCTTTAACAGTGAAATGCGGATAAAACATATCAAGCTCAGTAAGATAAGCCGTTTGACGCACCATTTCTCTCGTAACCTGCTCTTCATCAACTTTTACAAATCCTGAAGTCGGAAACAGAAGGCTAGCCATCATTTTCAGGGTCGTTGACTTGCCGCTGCCGTTCGGTCCAATCAGGCCATAAATCCGTCCGGATGATAGGGTGATTGACACATCATTGACGGCCGTATGGCGGCCGTATTTTTTTGATACATGTTCTAGCTTGATTTCCATTTTAGCCTCCCTCTGTGAATGTTTTAATCCCTTCTAACATTTCTTCTTTCGTTAGCCCCAGCTCTTTCATTTGCTTGACAAAGCCTTCCAGCACCTCTCGTGTCAGCTTGTCTTTCAGCTCGTCTACGATTTCTGCTTTTTCCGCAATAAACGTCCCTTGACCTCTTCTTGTCTCCACAATACCCAGCCTTTCCATCTCACTGTAAGTTCTTTGAATTGTATTGGGATTTACTTTAGTTTGAATCGCCATTTCTCTTACTGAAGGAAGCTTGTCTCCTGGGAGCAGCTCCTTCCTGACCAGCCTATAAAAGATCTGATCAGCGATCTGCAGATAAATCGGTTTCGAGGATTGGAATTGATTGTCCATATTTACACCTCTACTTTACGATCAAGCAGTTTTGAAGCCATGATGAGCAGCAAGAATGTGATGACTATAGCAATAGGAAACCCTAGCACAGACAGATGGATAGGTTTTAATTCCAATCTCCAAACATTGTGGAAGTGGAAATCAAAATTGCAATAGACTGTTACAGGCCAGAAATGCTTTTGAGATTCAACCAAAGGGCTTATGATGTATTCATCGAAGAATAACCACACTGCAACCAACAGAACCATCGCAGCCCACCGCATTCCGCGCCAATTTCTGAGAGAGTGAAAAACAGCCCAAAACACAATGACTGTTACTGACATATCTAACGAAGAAATAAGCCCATACATATTCAGCAAAGCAACTGTACTCGTTATATCAACTTGATGCTCCAGCAGATTTTTTACAGAGAGCATATGATACATCCATATGCCATAGGCTGTTAATGCCAACTGAATCACAAATTGATAGAGCAAAGATGCTGCCAATTTAGAAGAAAACAGCCAGAAGCCGCCATTTGGATTGTACAGCCAAAGCTGTGATTTCCCTTCCTTGCGAAGGTGATAAAAAACAAAAACAGGAGATAAGAAAAGCAGAAAAAAAGCAACTGCAACAAAAAAACCAAAAATGACTAGAGGTTCTTTCGTGCGAGAAGCTATAATATGGCCTGTTCCCAATAAGAAAATGATTCCGCATATCCATAATAGCAGCCACATTCTTGAAAGCTTGATATCTTTCTTTAATAAACCTAAAAAAGAATTCATGTCTTTACCTCCCGGAAAAAATCCTCGGTGTATGAGTAACATAGTACACTAGATCAAGATGGAATACAACATATTCCATGGATTTTTTTGATAAAAACATAATTGATGGAAACAGCAAAAAAGGCAAACCCGCATGAGTAAACGGATTTGCCTTTTTCATTACTTTTTCTTATTTTTCATAGAGAGCAGCGCATCACGATAGCTGCGGTCCTGCATTTTGTCACTTTCCTCAGTGACCTCTTCTTCTGCATGAACTTCATCAGAATGCTTAAACTTTTGCAGCGCCTGCCTGTAAATATCATCACCCATTGTGTCACGCTTCTCTTTTGGAGAATCGTTTTTGACAACGGATGGCGTATGCTCGGCAGCCCTTGCTTCAGCAGGGTAATGCGCTTCGTTTTTTTCCTCTTCTGGAGGTGCGATTCTATCAGTTGCTTCTTGCTTCTCAGGTCCAGGTGAGGCGTTGCGGACGTTAAATGTAATAAGGGCCGCAATGACAATGACAGCAGCAATTATTGCTATAATAATGGCCATTTCAACCTCTCCTTACTGTCCTGCTGTTAGGTTTCCTGTGACTTGGCTGACACGTCTTCCCAACGCGCGTCCAAGCTGAATACCTTCCTCAGACATTAACTCATCACTGTCTACCGGACAAGTGACACCTGCTCCGTAATAAGAGCCATAAAGTGCGTTTTCAGGCACGTTCCCAGGCAGTCCGACAACAATCATGCCTTGGTGGAACATCGGCGTGATTAAATTGTGCATTGTCATTTCCAAGCCGCCGTGTGTTGTTGCCGTTGTGCAGAAGACAGCACCGACTTTGTTGATCAGCTCGCCTTCAGCCCACAAGTAGCCAAGTCTGTCGATCCAAGTTTTAAGACCGGAGCTGATTGTTCCGAAATGCCCTGGGCATCCCCAAATAATCGCATCCATATCTTTAAGCTTGCGGATATCAGCCTGATCTACATGGTCGATGAACACTTCAGCCGCGCCGTTTTCTCTCGCGCCTTCAGCAATCGCTTCTGCAAGCACTTTAGTATGTTCGCCTTCACTATCATACACTACATAAATTTTCATTCAGGAAACCTCCCTGTACAGATTAAGATTCCTTAGCTTCTTTTGGAGCAGGAAGTAATGAAAGCTCCTCTTTTTTCTTCTTACGCAATTTATCTTTTCTGACGTCACGCAGGAAGATACTTAAAATCAAACCTGCTACACAGAATAAGGTTGCCCACATAAAGGCATCATTTATCCCCATGACATTGGAATCGAGTGACGCGTGTTTATAAATATGTGAGTACACATATGTTTTCGCCGTATCATAAGACACATTCATATTCACCATTAAATTCGAAACTGCATTTTGGAACGCATGGAGGAAGTTCGGGTCCGCCGTGCTTGTTTTATCTGCAATTTGTGAATAATGGAATGTCGTCCGGTTTGTATAAATCGTCGTAATTAAACTTGTTCCGATTGATCCGCTGATTTGGCGAAGCGTGTTACTCATCGCCGTTCCGTGGCTGTTCAGACGGGCAGGAAGCTGGTTCATCCCGGCTGTCATGACTGGCATCATTAAGAGAGACATACCAAATGCACGAATTGAATAGATCAGCATGATGTGTGTATATGGTGTATCAATTGTCAATTGCGTGTATTGATACGTTGTTACCACTGTCACGAGAAGCCCGATAATCGCAAGCGGTCTCGGTCCGAATTTATCGAACAAAATACCTGAGATCGGTGACATAATCAGCATAACGATCGCACCCGGAAGCAGAAGCAGACCGGATTGAAGCGCCGTAAAGCCGACCAGGTTTTGCAGATAAATCGGTAAAAGGAACATACCAGTGTAAAGTGCCACTGTAATAATGATATTAATGACACTCGAGAGTGAGAAAATGTCATATTTAAACACTCTGAAATCAAGCATCGGATCATCATGACGCAATTGCTGAACAACAAAAGCAACAATTGCAATGGCTCCGATAATAACTGTAGACAATACAATCGGGTCGGTCCAGCCGTCAGATCCGGCTTCACTGACTCCGTATAATAAGGAGGCGAATCCGACAATCGAGAGGATTGCGCCAAGAGTATCGAGTTTGATTTTTTGCGGCTCCACCATATTTTTAAAGATGAAGAAAGCCACAATGATAACAATTGCGCCGATCGGCACAAGTCCGTAAAACATAATGCGCCATGTATAATGCTCAATAATCCACCCGGAAAGAGTCGGGCCGACCGCTGGAGCAAACATCATCGCTAGCCCGAAAATCCCCATTCCTTTCCCCCTGCTTTCAGGCGGGAAAATTAACAGAATGGTTGTCATAACGAGCGGCTGCAAGATACCTCCGCCCACGGCCTGAATCAAACGGCCGATCAGCATTGTAGAGAAGTTAGGTGCGATACCGCAGACTAACGTACCGAGCGTAAAACAAAACATCGCGACGAGAAAGAGACTCCGCTGGCCAAATCGTGTAATCAGGAAAGCAGATAACGGAATCAATACACCGTTAACAAGCATGTAACCTGTTGTCAGCCACTGAATCGTCGTTGCACTTACGCCAAATTCAGTCATTAAGTGCGGCATTGCAACATTAAGCAGTGTTTGGTTTAGAATTGCCAAAAATAAACCCGCCATTAGCACAATCAGCAATGACATAGGGTTTTTTGCATTTTTTTCTTTGCCTGTAGCCATCTAAGACAACCTCCTTTCATGGTTTGATGACTGATCTGTTTTACTCAGAAATTTTAACAGATGCATTCATTCCAGGAAGCACCTTATCAGATGGGTTTTTGATTGAAATTTTCACAGGAACTTTTTGTGTTACTTTTGTGTAGTTTCCGCTTGAATTTGTAGAAGGAAGCATATCAAAAGTTGAGTTAGTCGCATAACCAATTTCTTCTACAGTACCGTCAAATGTAGTATCAGGGTCTCCGTCAACTACTACGTCTACACTATTTCCTACTTCAATATCCGCAATATCTGTTTCTTTAATATTTGCTGTGATGTATAGGTTGTCCATGTCAATCGTTTGTGCAATTGTTGTACCAGCTTGTACGGTTTGTCCGTTTTTCACTTCGTTTTTCACAATTGTGCCATCCATAATGGATTTTACGTCAACAGTTTGTTCACCTTTGATTTTTGCAACTGTGTCGCCTTTTTTCACTGTTTTTCCTTCGTCCAGATCCCAGTCAGATACTTTACCTGCTGCTGGAGCAGTAATAGCAGCCATATCGCCCGCTACTTTTGCTTCATCTGTTTTTACGTAGTTTGTGCTTTGATAATAGTAGTAAGCACCTCCAGCTATAATTGCAAGAACAACAATCAAACCGATAATGTTGGTCAGAATTAAACGTCCTCTGTTCATTTTGTTTTCTCCTTTCGTTTCATCCTCTATCATTTTGCGGAAAGCTGGTGAAAATATGTGAGAAGTTTTTAATTACCGCTTTTTTCTGAACAGCCTTCAGCAAGCTTCGTTAAACTTCCGGCTAGTTTGCGCAAATACTGCAGCTGGGAGGTATCAAGCTTTTGGTACAAGCCAGCACCCATTTTTGCATATTGCACAGCGGCTTTTTCTATCAGTTCTTCCCCCTCTTCGGTTAACTGAATCATGACGATACGGCGGTCATCCGGACTGTCATATCGATTCATCAATTGGCGCTTATACAGAATATCTGTCATCCGCGTCACAGAAGCAGGCTTAAGATCAAGCGACATTGCCAGCTTGCTTAGCGGGGTGCTTCCGCTTTGATGAATTTTAAACATCAGCAAATATTGAAGGACTGTAATATCAAAAGGCTCAAGCACAATCTCCAATATCTTCTTCTGTTTTTTATATATCGCCCGAGACGTATCGAAGAGCTGTTCAAAAGTGAGCAAAGCACGTTCTGATTCAGTCAACTCCTTTTCACCTCATTCCTCAATAATAGTTCACAAGATAAAATATTAATAAATGAAAGAAGATTTGTCAAAGGAAAAATTTCTTTTTCTCCCGTATTTTTTTCGCAAGCGTTTTCTTGCTTTTATTAAATAAAAAAAAGCCCTGAAATGGGCTTTTCATTACGAAAATTGATGGCTTACACCAGACTCTTCATTTCTGAAAAAGTTCTTTAGAGCCTGAAAAACATCAGATTTCTGTTTTAAAATATAGTACTTAAATTTCTCATCTTTTACATTTTTATATGCAGACATTAACGTTGAATGCCTGTTGTACTGATTGACCTCGCCGTAGCAAAACAGATTGGCCTTCTTCATAATATCATTGACCAGCTTCACACAGCGTGCGTTATCAGATGTCAAGTTGTCACCGTCAGAAAAATGAAACGGGTAAATGTTATAGCGGGCGGGATTGTACTTTTCATCAATAAGCTCAAGCGACTTCCGATATACGGAAGAACAAATTGTTCCGCCGCTTTCTCCCTTTGAGAAAAAATCCTCCTCCGAGACCACTCTTGCTTCTGTATGATGGGCAATAAATTCAATTTCCACAGTCTCGTATTTTGTCCGCAAAAAACGGGTCATCCAGAAAAAGAAGCTTCTGGCCATGTATTTTTCCCAAACCCCCATACTGCCGCTTGTATCCATCATGGCTAAAACGACGGCTTTTGATTCGGGCTTTGTGATGTCATTCCACGTCTTATATTTCAGGTCCTCCGGATAAATTGGGTAGAACGACGGTTTTCCTGACATTGCGTTTCGTTTAAAGGCTGACATCATCGTTCTTTTCTTATCAATATTACCGGTTAACCCTGTTTTACGGATATCATTAAACTCGATATCTGTATGAATGATATTGTCCCGCTCTTTTTGCTGGAGATTCGGAAGCTCTAATTCTTTAAAAAGCGCTTCTTCTAAATCCATTAATGAAACTTCCGCTTCATAATAATCCTCGCCTGCCTGATCACCGGCACCCTGCCCTTTTCCAGGCCCTTGTTTTTTGTCTGAACCATCCCGGGCCACAACATCTCCAACCTGGCTCTCGCCGTCTCCTTGCCCTACATGTTTATTTTTATCATAGTTATAACGGATTTTATACTCATCAAGTGAACGGATTGGGATCTTCACTACATCTTTTCCATTAGACATAATAATGCTTTCCTCAGTTACGAGGTCCGGAAGATTGTTTTTGATCGCTTCCTGCACTTTTTTCTGGTGGCGCTGCTGGTCATCGAAGCCTTTGCGATGGAGGGACCAGTTTTCCTCAGAAATCAAAAAATGGCCGCTGTCATTTTGGGACATGAATTCCCCTCCTTAACCATTTGTGGTCGTGATACATACGTATTCCGGCTTGTGCCAGATTATGAAACAAGTCTTTCGAAAAGATTTATATTCATCATATGCACATATGCATGTTTAATTGACAAACTATTTAGAAAATGGGACAAAATAACCCGCCCTATTCGGACGGGTCACGTTGCTTATCGGTTCAGCAGGCTGCCGACATATTTCAGCAGCTCATTGGCGCTCGTCGAGTTGTAGCCGTGCTCATCAATTAAACGGGCCACGACTTCATTTACCTTTTTCAGCTGCTGTTCATCCGGCGTTTTTGTAGAGGTCGTAATTTTAACGACATCCTTCAGATCAGCAAACAGCTTTTTCTGAATAGCTTCACGCAGTCTTTCATGGGAATTGTAATCAAACCGCTTGCCTTTTCTCGCATAGGCTGAGATGCGGATTAAAATTTCTTCGCGGAACGCTTTTTTGGCGTTTTCCGAAATGCCGATCTGCTCTTCGATGGATCTCATCAGCTTTTCGTCAGGGTTCATTTCCTCTCCTGTCAAAGGATCACGAAGCTTGTTTTTATTGCAATAAGCCTCTACGTTATCGAGGTAATTGTCCATAAGTGTTTTTGCTGATTCTTCATACGAATACACAAACGCTTTTTGAACTTCCTTTTTCGCAATGTCGTCATATTCCTTGCGGGCGGCAGAAATAAAATTCAAATACCGCTCCCTGTCCTCGCTTGAAATTGATGGGTGCTGATCAAGACCTTCTTTTAAGGAACGAAGGACATCGAGAGAATTAATCGATTCCATATTCTTTCTGATAATCGTTGAAGATATCCGGTTGATCACGTACCGCGGATCAATGCCGCTCATACCTTCATCATTATATTCTTTTTTCATATCCTCAACGTCGACAGAATTATATCCTTCCACACTTTCTCCATCATACAGTCTCATTTTCTTGACCAGATCAATATCCGACCGCTTCGGTTCCTTTAACCGGGTAAGGATTGAGAACATCGCGGCGACCTTCAACGTATGCGGGGCAATATGAACATCCGCCACATCGCTCTCAGCGATCATTTTTTCATAAATTCTCTCTTCCTCTGACACTTTTAAATTATAAGGAACCGGCATCACGATGATTCTCGAGTGCAGGGCTTCATTCTTCTTATTAGAAATAAATGAGCGATACTCCGTTTCATTCGTGTGAGCCACAATCAGCTCATCAGCAGAAATTAACGCAAACCGCCCAGCTTTAAAATTCCCTTCCTGTGTCAAGGAAAGCAAATGCCAGAGAAATTTCTCATCACATTTCAGCATCTCCTGAAACTCCATCATCCCGCGGTTCGCTTTATTCAGCTCTCCGTCAAACCGGTAAGCGCGCGGATCTGATTCTGAACCGTACTCGGCGATTGTTGAGAAATCAATACTCCCCGTCAAATCGGCGATATCCTGAGATTTCGGATCAGAGGGACTGAATGTTCCAATTCCCGTACGCTTATCTTCTGAAAAGAAGATGCGCTCCACCTTCACATCCTCAATTCTTCCTCCGTACTCTTCCTCCAGCCTCATGACATTTAAAGGAGAAAGACTTCCTTCTATTCTAATGCCGTATTCTCTGTAAAAGTCATCGCGTAAATGATGGGGGATTAAATGTAGAGGGTCCTCGTGCATCGGGCAGCCTTTAATCGCATATACAGCGCCATTATCTGTCAGCGTGTACGCTTCGAGACCTTTTTTGAGCATCGTGACCAGCGTGGATTTACCGCCGCTCACAGGCCCCATCAGCAATAGAATCCGCTTTCTGACATCTAGACGTTTGGCAGCCGGATGAAAATACTCTTCCACAAGACGCTCCAGAGATTCTTCAAGCCCGAACAGCTCGCGGTCAAAAAAACTGTACTTCTTGCGTCCGTCAATTTCCTCTATCCCGCTGTCTTTTATCATATTAAAAACTCGAGAATGAGCAGATTGCGCGACCATCGGATTTTCTTTAATAATCTCCAAATAATCGGCGAAAGTTCCTTCCCATTTCAGCCGCTGCTCTTCCTCTCTGTACTGTTCAATTTTCTTTAATATATCCATAAGGACCTCCTCTATCATGTTTGATACACTATGCAAATAAGGTACTTTGTTACAATCTATGCCGTCATCTCGTGATACATGCTTTGGTTTCTTAAAAATAAAGATACTTATACATCGTTGACAAGGCAGACCGCGACCGTTCATAATAAAGAAAAATACAGAATCATCCAGACTCGGACAGCACGGAAAAATTGAAGAGGGGGAGAGACGGTGAAAACAATCATCATGATGGGTGTCATTGTCACTTTTTTAGTATCAATTTTTACCGCAGGATACGAAAGCAAGCCTGGAAAAGAATAAAAAAGGGTGCTCCTGAAAGAGCACCCTTTCAGACTGTAGACAAACTGGAAGAAATCCAGTTTGCCTACAGTCTTTTTTATTTTACAATGGAAGTACTACATAACTTGAGGTGATTGACATGCTTTCGAAACATAATCCCATTCAACGAGATCAATTAGAAATGATTACGTTAAATCAATTGGTACCGGCCAGCCACTTGGTTCGTAAAATAGAGGCAGCACTTGATTTTTCGTTCATCTATGACTTGGTGAAGGACATGTATTCAGAAATCGGTCGTCCCAGTATTGATCCTGTCATCTTAATTAAATTGACCTTCCTTCAATACACGTTTGGAATCCGGTCCATGCGCCAAACGATTGAACAAGTGGAAACCAATATGGCCTATCGCTGGTTCCTTGGGTATGGTTTTCACGATAAAGTGCCTCATTTCTCTACGTTCGGAAAAAACTATGAACGCCGTTTTAAAGATACCGATCTGTTTGAACAGATTTTCTATCGCATCTTAAAGGAAGCTGCCGAGAAAAAGCTAATCAGTGCCGAGCACGTTTTCGTGGATTCGACCCATGTTAAAGCGAGTGCGAACAAACGCAAATTTGAAAAGAAAGTCGTTCGCAAAGAGACACGCGCGTATCAGGAACGCCTTCAAGAAGAGATTAACCAGGACCGGGAAGATCACGGAAAAAAAACATTTCCTCCGGACAAGTTTGAGAAGGAAGAGAAGAAAGAAATCAAAGAAAGCACCACCGATCCAGAGAGTGGTTACTATGTGAAGGATGAACGGACGAAGCAGTTCGCCTATTCTTTTCACGCAGCCGCGGATCGTAACGGTTTTGTGCTTGGCACCATGGTCACACCTGGCAACACACATGATAGTCAGATTTTAGAGCCATTGGTCGGAAAGGTCATAGAGAGAGTCGGAAAGCCTGAAGCGGTCGCCGCAGATGCCGCGTACAAAACTCCTGCGATTACCCGTTACTTATTGGAACAGGGGATGACCCCTGCCTTGCCATACACACGACCACGTACGAAAAAAGGTTTTTTCCGAAAACATGACTATGTGTATGACGAATACTTTGACTGTTATCTTTGCCCGGCAGGTGAGATCTTGGCCTACTCGACAACGAATAAAGAAGGATATCGGGAGTACAAATCGCCAAAACAGATTTGTGCGACATGCCCATTTTTAGCCAGATGTACGGAGAGTAAAGACCACCAGAAAGTGGTGACGCGTCATATTTGGCAGGAATACGTAGAAGAGGCAGACCATCTTCGCTATCACGCAGAGGTGAAAGAGATTTATGCCAAACGTAAAGAAACCATTGAGCGTGTATTCGCAGATGGAAAAGAAAAGCATGGCATGCGTTGGACAACGTTAAGGGGACTTAAAAAATTGTCGATGCAGGCGATGCTTACTTTCGCTGCCATGAACCTGAAGAAGATGGCCAACTGGACGTGGCAAGGTCCAAAAATGGCCTAAATGATGAACTCGAAGAGGTCTGTCTTTTTATTAAATAGCTTAAAATCCCATAAAAAGCTAAAAAGGGGTTCGGAATGAGACCATTCCGAACCCCTTTTGTCGACAAACTGAAAGGGTGCTCCTGAAAGAGCACCCTTTTTGTATAACAGAACAATGTTTTACAGTTTTGTTTTTTCTTTAATCTGTGAATGCGGATCGCATTCATATTTGTTTTCGTACTCAATCGTTCCGATACTGCATCCCGGGCCGATGATCACTTTATTTCCGCGCACGGTTTTCGCCTTTGTATTTGTCAATTCAATCACGTCACCTTCGATCAGCTCTGCTGTTAGAACAGGCTGCGGCATCAATCTGAGCAATGTCAGCATTCCTTTTCTGCAAGTTACTTGAAGATGGCGGCAGCCGATCTCCCGCGCATAGCTTTCCCCTGCAGAAAGCTTAATGATCACCTGGTCTGCATTTAAAAGCCCGCTGATTTTGCATTTCCCTTCTGATTGAAAGGTTTCTGTTTCACAATCTGCTTCCATGACAGCTTTTCCGCTAATGTCAATGCCATCAGCCTTGACAGTGCCACTAAATGTTGATGATCCAGCGATTTTCAATTGTTTTGCAGATACCTCTCCTTGAATAAAAGCAGTGCCATTAATCCGGATAGATTCTGCTTCAACGTCTCCATGTATCTTTCCTGAACCGCTGATGGTTACCGCTTTCGCTTTTACGCTGCCGTCAGCTTTTCCGTTTCCATTAAAAGAAAAAGTGTCACAGTCCACGTCCCCGGCCACTGTCCCGCTGCCGTTTATCTCAACAGATTGAAATGTTCCTCCCTTTGAACTTCCTGATCCGTTTATCACCAGCTTTTCCACTACATCCATTGATGGCCCTCCTGCATAAATGTTGTTTTTAATTCCTCTGAAGCTTTTAATAAATCTACCCGTTCCACAACCTTTACGGATGATTCAAACAAAATGCTGTCCGCCGCAGCCGCTATAAAACAAGTTGTGACACCGAGCTTGCGGAGCACAATCAGCTCCGTCTGTTTTTCAATCTCTTCAGTATCATGCTTCTTTAATACCTCTGCAGCCATTTTTGTTTCTGCAAGGCTGACATTTCCAGACTGCAGCAGTCCCTCAAGCACATACAGCGAAAGCAAATCGCTGGATGAGAAAACCGGACTTCCTCCGTCTTCTGAATAGGTTTCAAGAGCAGGCCTTGAAACCAAACCTTTATGAAGCAATTCATCAGCGGTCATGCTGACATCCTTCATTTTCGGCGACAGCATTTCCCTCATTTCATCCAAAGACAAATTTTCTTTCATCTTTTGAATCATTGATATACGTTTTAAAATCTCCTCTCTCGGAAAAAACGTCTCTTGCCCTGTAAATGTGGATTTACGAATAAACCATTCCTCAGGTATTAAGTTTTTCCGCTTCCATCGATACAGCTGACCGTATGAAATCGATAACACTGTTACGATGTTAAGCCTAAAAACGAAACAAAGCATTTCAACATCCGCAAAAAAACCCGCCCATCATCGATGAGCGGGTTTTTTCACTATTTTAAATCACGGTAATTTTGCTGGCGCAGCGCTTCATAAACAAGAATCGCGGCAGTATTGGACAGATTTAACGATCTGACATGCTCTGTCATCGGAAGACGCAGGCAGCGGTCCATATTATTTTGAATTAAATCCTTTGGCAAACCGCTTGTTTCTCTTCCGAACACGAAGAAATAATCCTCGTCAAGATCAGTGTAATCAAATGATGTATGAGGCTGCTGGCCAAATTTTGTAATAAAGAAAAACTGGCCTTTTTCATATGCCTCAAACAATTCTTCTAACGAATCATGATACACAACGTTAACAAACTCCCAATAATCGAGTCCGGCACGCTTCAGCATTTTATCATCCGTTGAAAAGCCGAGCGGACGAATCAGGTGTAGCGTTGTATTGGTTGCTGCACAAGTACGTGCAATATTCCCTGTGTTAGCGGGAATTTCTGGTTGATATAAAACGACATGTAATGCCACAATGTTCACCTCTGTTTTTCTTATCCGCCCATCATTATAACATTAATTACTCTTTTGTCGTATCATCAACGATATGAAAAAAGGCATATCGTATTGACGGCGTGTATGCCGTAGAATCCTCATATGACCAATATCTCATCCGGCTGTCATAGGTCTGGGCGTTGACAAGCGGCATATTGCCTTTGTCCTTTGCCACGACAATCGTTGTATGATTAAACCGGCCGTCTCCTTCGAAGTCATAGCAAATCACATCGCCCGGCATCAGTTCTTCCGCTGATTTCACCCGCACCGCACGCAGTCCGGCCTTTGAATTCGACAAATACATTTTCATAGAGTGAGCCACCGTCCAGCTGTAGCTCCATGAGCTTTGTTTCATCCACCAGCCTGATCCCCTGTTCGGATGACCGCGCATCGGCGCGCCTCCTGCATGAAGACACTGAGAAATAAAATTTGTACAGTTATCGCTGAAATTTTTATAAGCAGGATTGCGCTTGTTCCAAAATTTCTCGGCATATTGGACAGCGCCGAGACGATCGTATTGAAAAGCCCTGCCAAACGCTTCTCTTTCCTCTTCAGCTTCAGAATAGTCAATAATACTGGTCCCTTCATGAAATCCAGCCGGCTTTTTCGCAATTTCCTGATCACTAATCAAAATGTGATCATACAGGAAAGCCATTCGCTCCTCTATGTGCTCTTCTATATACAAGCTGTCATCTTGTTCCTTACACACGTATTCGTAATGGATGGTATACGAAAGACAGGTCGTTCCGTCATCCTCAACCCGCACATGATTAATCACGGCCTTTGCTTTCGCTTTTATGATGTCAACTTTACGTTTTTCCAGAAGCTTTTTCTTACGCTCCATGACTTTAAGGTCTCCGACTTGAGACTCCTGTCTCATAGCATGCCCGTTAACCAGAAAGCCCAGCCGCTCCTCCGCTAATTGTTCTAAAATGTGCTTCAAGCTCACCCCACCCGCCATACTTTTTTATAGAGAAAAAACACTCGGATGATCTCAAGTGTTTTTTCCTTCTGCTCTATACGTATGTCAGGACAAGCCTTGTTTAGTCATGCCTGAAGCTTTTAGCAAATCAATTCCTTTTTCAATTTCCAGCTTTGCCTCTTCATCCTTCTCTTTTTCCAGCGCTTTTTCAAGCTCTTCCGCGTATGCGGGGTCTCCGATTTTTCCAATTGCCCATGCGGCTGTCCCCCTGATGACAGGACGCGGATCCTTATGCATCAGTTCCGCCAATTCAGGCAGTGCAGAAGCATCCTTAAAATGCGCAAGCGCGAGAATGGCGTTTCGCTGTATCGGTTTTTTCCCGCGCCAAGAACCTGAGACATGCCCGAATTTCTCCTTAAATTCCCGATTGCTGATGGTCAAAAGCGGCTTCAATAACGGTTTGGCAATCTCAGGATCAGGCTCCATTTCCGGATGAAGATGAAAATCCTTCCCTTTATTGAGAGGGCATACCGTTTGGCACGTATCGCACCCGTACAGGCGGTTTCCGATTTTTGTCCGGAATTCATCAGGCAAAAATCCTTTTGTCTGGGTCAGAAAAGAGATGCAGCGCTGCGCATTAAGCTGCCCGGGATTAACCAGTGCTCCCGTCGGACAGGCGTCCAAGCATTTCGTGCAGGACCCGCACATATCTTCAATCGGCACATCAGGCTCAAAAGGGATATTTGTGATCATTTCCGCCAAATACACATAAGAGCCATACTCGGGTGTTGTGATCATACAGTTTTTCGCACTGAATCCAATTCCGGCACGTTCCGCAACGGCGCGATCAGACAATTCACCTGTATCAACCATTGACTTCGTTCTGATATCCTCATGCTTGCTTTTTAGAAAATCCTCCAGCAGATCAAGCTTTTCCCTCAGCACATCATGATAGTCTTTTCCCCAGGAGGCTCTGCAAAAAATGCCCCTGCGCTCAGTTCTCGTGCTTCTCGGCGCATCCTTCATTCTGGAAGGATATGCGAGAGCAATTGCCACTATTGATTTCGCTTTCGGCAAAAGAAGCTTCGGCGTCACCCTTTTTTCGATATCCGGCTCTTCAAAGCCGGAGAGATAGCCGAGTGATTCTTGAAGAATCAAACGGTCTTTTAAACTGTCAAAAGTATCAGCGGTCGTAAAACCAATCTTGTCCACGCCAATGCTTTTCGCGTATTCAATTAATTCTTCTTTGAGCTGATAAACGTTCATGTTTTGCACAGCCTCCTTTCTTTGTGATAAAACGATACAGCGTTTATAATAGGTTGATATCACGTAACTGGAGTGAATGCTAGTGAATATCAAACTTGATTCTGTTATTACTGAACGTGCGGCCGGCTTACATGCAGCTGCTGTCATTTATGAGAATATCGAAGTCGGCTCCTCACCGCAAATGCTGAAAGGCAGACTCCGCCTGTTTCAAGAATCCTTGTTTTTCGACTATGCGGACGGCGGTATATCCGATGAATCCTTCGTCAAGGAATGGCAGGAACTCTTTAAACAGCTTAACCCTTCATTTGAGGGAGAAACAACCCCAATGGAGGACATGCTGGTCCCGATATCCAAGGAACAATTCATGGAAAGTAAAGACTCGGCCCATGACACAATCGATTTTTTCGCATTAAAATATGCTCTGCCTATTATAATTTATGATGCCGGAAAGCTTCATGAGCCGGTCCGGATCTCATTGGGAGAAAAAGAAAACATACTGCTTTTCTCTGATGAAAACGGCATTTTTGGCGATTTCAAAAACAGCGTCAACCACTATCCCGTTTCAAACGAGACTAAGAATATGCTGCAAATCATTTTTTTCCCGCCATCGATTGAGAAAAGCAGCGCTGTTAACCTCTTATCATCATTAACGAAAATGTTTGAACAAATTCACGGCGGCACCCATACAGTACATTGGCTTACGTAAAAGAACACGAATACCGTGTTCTTTTTTACATAAAAAAACGCAATACTTCGTTCATCTGAGAAACGAAACACTGCGTTAATAACGTATGTATGGAGCGGGTGATGAGAATCGAACTCACGACATCAGCTTGGAAGGCTGAGGTTTTACCACTAAACTACACCCGCATTTGTGGTTGTCAGCAACAGTACCGCTCTGACTTTTTTTATATTACATGTTTATTTATTTTTCGTCAAGGGAATATAAAAATTTTGTCGAAAAAAAGTTATCTTTTTGCAAAGTTGTTAAGTTCCGTTTACATAATGTTAAGTATACTATACAATATAATCAATCGAGATTGTGAAGGGGACAGACGTCATGATGAAAAATAAAGTAAAAGAGCTGAGGGCACGCTTCGGCTATTCTCAGGAAAAACTCGGAGAAACGGTCGGCGTCACAAGACAGACTGTGGCAGCTATTGAAAAAGGCGATTATGTTCCCTCACTGCTGTTAGCACTGAAAATCTGCAAAGCCTTCTCCATGAAAATGGAGGATGTCTTTTGGTTAGAGGAGGAAAACTAAGATGAGCATGAAAACAAAAGCAGCTTTTCACCTTGTGTTATTTGGCCTTGCATGCTGGACGCTGATTTCATACTTTGAAGCCTCAGAAGGCATAGCATCTTTTTTCGGCACAAAGAGCGGCGGGATGGTATTTGAATTAAACCTCACCCCCTTTATTCTGTTTGTTGCGGCGTCTGCGGTTTATTTGTACTTACAGAAAAAAAGCAGCCCTGCCAGAAAGCAGCTTCTTCTGCCTGATGAGTTTGAAGAGCAGGATGAAAGAGAGCAGATGATGACGGCAAAAGCATGTCGCGCGTCATATATCGCTGTATACTTCTCGCTGCCTGCCGCAGCGGTTCTTCTCATTTTTTATCCGCTATTTCAATCGCGCATTCCGTTTTTCCCTATTATTATTGTGTTTATCATCATGATCATCCAGCACCTTTCCTACGTCATCTCTTTCAAGAAAAACGAAAAAAACTCCGGCGCGCTGTAAGCGGCCGGAGTTTTTTCTTACCAGCTTGCTTTTTTCACACCGGGAACCTGGCCTTTATGGGCCAGCTCCCTGAAAGCGATTCTGGACATTTTAAACTTCCTCATATATCCTCTCGGGCGTCCCGTTACCATACAGCGGTTGTGGAGCCTTCCCGGTGCTGAATCTCTTGGCAGCTTGCTGAGTGCCTCGTAATCTCCTTTTTCCTTCAACTCGCGTCTAATACCAGCGTATTGCTCAACAAGCTGTTGGCGTTTTAACTCTTTTGCCACTTTTGATTTTTTAGCCAAGTCACATAGCCTCCCTTTAAATCGAAATTGTTACGATTTAAAATGTATCATGCACCATTCAAAAAAGCAAGCATACCGCTTTGTAAAACAGACGGCCTGAAGCCGCCCATTCTAATGATGCAATTCCACATAATACAGTAACGCATCTTGATGCTTAATGAGTTCTTTTTTATGTTCAGAGGTGTGCATTGTCTCGTCAGTCCCTCTAATACTGCTGCCGATCAAAGCAGGCTTCTCGAAAGTAATCGGTTCCGGCGATGAAATATTCTGAGTCATTTCCTGTGTTGTGCTATCATCGCGTTTCACCGATGAATCAGCCGCTATATTTCCCTGTTTATCCACAATGCCAAAATGAATGGTGGTATGTTTATTCTTTCCTTCCCCCTCTTCATTCTCAAAATAAACAAATTGTATGGTATCGGGTTTTTCCTCTGAATAATCTGCACGAACCGGTCCAAACCTCTCAACAAGCTTTCCCTTTTGATAATGTTCGATGTACATGTCAGCTGAAGAAATACCTTCACCGATATTGACGGCTTCGGCAGTGAATGCCTGTGAAGCTGCGACATCCATTCTGTTTTTTTCAAGATCTGATATGTCCGCCGCTTTGATTTCCATCTGTTTTGAATGTCCGCATGCTGACAGCATAGCTATGAGGCAAATGACTGCCGCGCTTCTCAATGTTTTCAGAAAAAAAGCCCCCTTTTTTTGAATATCATACCATGTTTGGGGGCTGTATTTTAATTAAACTCATGCATTTTTCTCTTTGACAAAATAAGTGTTTCCTACCGCTTCTCCCCTTTTGTTCTGAAGCTTTCTCGTCCGATCATTTTCAAACGGCAAAAGCGGAAATACAAGCTCTGCAAAATAATACGCTTCTTCTAAATGCGGATAGCCGGAGAATATAAACGATTCTATGCCGAGTGCCTGGTACTCCGCTATCCGGTCGGCAATCGTCTGCGGATCACCGACAAGAGCTGTTCCTGCCCCTCCTCTGACCAGGCCGATCCCCGCCCACAGATTCGGGCTGATTTCAAGCTTCGTCCGATCGCCTTGATGAAGGACGGCCATCCGCTGCTGGCCTGAAGAGTCGTAACGGCTCAAAGCTGCCTGCGCTTTGGCAATGATGTCATCATCCAAGTGGCTGATCAAGCGCTCAGCCGCTTCCCACGCCTCTTGTTCAGTTTCACGGGCAATGACATGCAGCCTAATACCAAATCGAACGGATCTCCCTTCTTTTGCCGCTTGCTTTTTGACTCTCTCTATCTTTTCTTTTACTTGTTCAGGCGGCTCACCCCATGTCAAGTATACGTCTGTATGCTTTGCGGCAGCTTCAATCCCAGCCTGTGACGAACCACCGAAATAGATGGGCGGATGCGGCTCTTGCTGCGGCGTGAAAAGCAGATTGCTGTTTTCCACTTTTATATGCTTTCCTTCATAGGAAACCGTTTCTCCCTGCAAAAGTCTCCGCCAAACGGTTAAAAATTCGTCTGTTGCTTCATAGCGCTCATCATGGCTGATAAACAGGCCATCGCCTGCCAGCTCATACGGATCGCCCCCAGCCACAACGTTGATCAGCAGCCGGCCGTCTGAAATGCGGTCTAGGGTTGATGTCATTCTGGCTGCCAGAGAAGGCTGCATTAAACCAGGTCTTACCGCGACTAAAAACTTTAAGTCCTTTGTTTCTCCTGCCAGCGCCGACGCTGTAAGCCACGGGTCCTCGCACGATCTTCCCGTTGGCAGAAGAACTCCTGTATATCCCAGCCTGTCTGCCGCCTGCGCGACTTGTTTAAAGTAAAGATGATCCGCAGTCCGTCCATCACTTTCAGATCCTAAATATCTCGCGTCTCCATGAGTCGGTATAAACCAAAGAATTTCCATATTCATCTCCCCTTTATATCTTTTATCCTTCGTAGCTGTTTCTCCACTTTAACATCTTTCGTTCCAGCAGCCTGACGAAGGAATCCGTCAGCTTTCCAACCACTGCAAAAATGATAATCCCTGCAAAGACTTTATTCGTTTGTGAAAACTGTCTCGCATCCATGATCATATAGCCGACTCCCGAGCTTGAGCCCATCAGCTCTGCCACAACGAGCCCGAGCCATGCAATGCCGAGCGATAAGCGAATGCCTAGCAATATATTGGGCAGGGCTGCCGGCAATATCACTTTGGATATCTGCTGATGCCATTTAAATTCAAGCACCCGGGCGACTTCAAACAGCTTCGCGTCAACCCCGCGGATGCCGTTAAACGTATTGATATAGACAGGAAAGAAGGCACCGAGCGCAATCAGCAAAATTTTAGATACTTCGTCAAATCCGAACCATAAAATAAACAGCGGCGTGACGGCCAGATGAGGTACGGTTCTAAGCATTTGCAACGACGGATCAAGATACAGCTCCGTCCGTTTGGAGAATCCGGCCAAAATCCCGATCATCAATCCAAGCCCCGCGCCAAGCAAAAAACCAAGTGCCGCCCGATAAATGCTGATTTGCAGATGGCCGAACAGTTCGCCGGACAAAATAAGCTCCTTAAAGGTCAGAACAATCGTAACAGGTGTAGGCAGCACTGTAGCGGACACAACCCCCAGCCCGCCGATGACCTGCCAGATGGCAATGATGGCAGCGGGCAGTAAAAGCCCCTTCATCCAGCCGTATCTCTTCCTTCCGGGCTTTTTTCGCACCGCTTCCGCATTCGTTTTGGGCAGCGAGCCCGCAGCCTCTGCTTTCATCATTGATCACCTCCTGAGGAATGTTCCTTTAATGCTTTTTTGATAAAAGTGTTATCGACAACATCCTTCACATCAATCTTCTTATCTATCGCCTTTGTTCGAAATTGAAAATCTGCTGTTTCCTGCTGCGCTTTCACAATGTCGTCACTGATGACCTCATTCAGAGGTTCAGTATTTTTCAACACATTTTCGACGACCTTTTTATCGAGATCTTTAATGTCAGAATACAAGTCCGCTGCTTCATCCAGATGTTCCTTTTGCCATACAACGGCTTTATTAAACACCTTCAGAAAACGGACCACTTCGTCTGGATGCTCCTCTGAAAACTTTGTTCTTACTAAAGTAAAACCCGGTGAATATAAATCTGTGCTTTCTCCGTTCACAAGGATTTTTGCTCCGTGTTTCATTGTTTCTAAGGACAAGTACGGCTCCCAAATGGACCAGGCATCAACAGATCCATTTTCAAATGCGGAAGCTGCTTCATCAGGCTGAAGCTGAATAATTGTCACATCGTTAGCTGACAACCCCACTTGATCAAGCGCTTTATACAAAAAATCAAACCCGCTGCTGCCTTTGGCGACTGCAATTTTCTTTCCCTTTAAGTCCTTAACGTCCTGAATGCCGCTGTTTTGATTGACAAGGATGCCGTTTGCTTTCAAACCGTCCTGAGACAAACCGATTTCTTTAAAGTCAATGCCTGCCGCCTGTCCAGCGATCACAGGCGAATTACCGACTTGAGAAAAATCAAGTTTGTCTGCCGCAAGGCCTTCAAATTGGGGCGGACCGCTTTGAAACTCCACCCATTTCACTTTGATGCCTTCTTTTTCAAATGCATCTTCGAACCAGCCTTTTTCCTTTGCGATCAAAAGCGGGCTTAAGCTTTGCTGAATACCAATACGAATTTCTTTCAATTGTTTGTGGTCACCGCTGGCTCCATTTGCTCCACAGCCTGCGAGCAGAAAAATAACGGCAACCAATACAATGAGTCCTTTTTTCATTTCCGCTTCCGCCCTTTCTATATCCCTGATCCTTCTGCGTACTCCAAATCTTCTGTTTTCTCGAATTCCGACAGCACTTTCTGTCTGATCGCTTGGAAATCCGGAGTCGTCCGGTTCCGCGGATACGCCAGGTGAATGGGCATCAGCTTATGGATTTTCCCCGGTTTGGCCTTAAGGATCGCAAGCTCATTTCCTAAATAAACAGATTCATCTATATCATGAGTCACGAGAATCATCGTTGTTTTTTTCCTCCTCCATATATCCAGCAGCACGTCCTGCAGGTGTTTTCTTGTAAAAGCGTCGAGTGCACCAAACGGTTCATCTAAAAGCAGCACCTCAGGCTCCCGCAGAAGGGCCCGGGCGATGGCTACTCTTTGTGACATGCCGCCTGACAGCTCGCGCGGATATGCTTTTTCCGATCCTTTCAATCTGACAATCTCGATCAGTTCATTCACCTTTTGTTTGACTTTTGGGTCCTTCAAATTCAAGTCGGCGGCAATATTCTGCTCAACAGTCAGCCAAGGAAAGAGGCGGTGTTCCTGAAAAATAAATCCTTGCTGAATACCCGGAGCTGTTACGCTGCGGCCGTTAATTTCAACACTCCCGTCATATTCAGAATCAAGCCCTGCAATAATCTTTAACAGGGTGCTTTTTCCGCACCCACTCGGTCCGATAAGCGTTAGAAATTCACCTGGTGCGATTGATAATTCTATGTTTTCTAAGACCGTGTTTTTGCGGCCCTCTTGAACAAATGCCTTTTCTTTGATGCTGATGGTCACAGCCACTTTTATCCCTCTCTTTCTGCCAACCCCGCCTTCAAAAAAAACAAAAAGGCCCCCATCTCTGTTCTTGTAGAGATGAGAGCCTTCGGCGGTCCGATCAGCTGCCCAATTGTTTTTTTGTTTGAATAACATGTTAATTCAAATTATTCCGATATGTCAACTCTTTTTTAAATACGATTTTTGATATCCTTGTTTATCACTTACTCTGCTTGTTTCGCAAATAGAGAAGGAAAAATTATTTCTCCAAAAATTATTAAGTGTCATAAAAAGCTGTTACAACAAGGTTTTTCAACACTTTCGATACTAGATATCGATTAATATAGATAACTATTTTATAATAATTATAAAATAATATTGACTTTTTACTTAGAGATGATATTATGTTCTTATAAATTCCAAGAGGTGATAACATGAGTTCAAATAAACTGACAACTAGCTGGGGCGCTCCGGTTGGAGATAATCAAAACTCAATGACTGCCGGTTCTCGCGGACCAACTTTAATTCAAGATGTACATTTACTCGAAAAATTGGCCCATTTCAACCGAGAACGTGTTCCTGAACGTGTTGTTCACGCCAAAGGAGCAGGCGCACACGGATATTTTGAAGTGACAAACGACGTAACAAAATACACGAAAGCCGCTTTCCTTTCTGAAGTCGGCAAACGCACACCGCTGTTCATCCGTTTCTCAACAGTTGCCGGTGAACTTGGCTCTGCTGACACAGTTCGCGATCCGCGCGGATTTGCTGTTAAATTTTATACTGAAGAAGGAAACTACGACATCGTCGGCAACAATACGCCTGTATTCTTTATCCGCGATGCGATTAAGTTCCCTGATTTTATCCATACACAAAAAAGAGATCCAAAAACACACCTGAAAAACCCTACGGCTGTATGGGATTTCTGGTCACTTTCACCAGAGTCACTTCACCAAGTGACAATCCTGATGTCTGACCGCGGAATTCCTGCAACACTTCGCCACATGCACGGCTTCGGAAGCCATACATTCAAATGGACAAATGCCGAAGGCGAAGGCGTATGGATTAAATATCACTTTAAAACGGAACAAGGCGTGAAAAACCTTGATGTCAATACGGCAGCAAAAATTGCCGGTGAAAACCCTGATTACCATACAGAAGACCTTTTCAATGCAATCGAAAACGGTGATTATCCTGCATGGAAACTATATGTGCAAATCATGCCTTTAGAAGATGCAAACACGTACCGTTTCGATCCGTTTGATGTCACAAAAGTTTGGTCTCAAAAAGACTACCCGTTAATCGAGGTCGGACGCATGGTTCTAGACAGAAATCCGGAAAACTACTTTGCAGAGGTAGAACAAGCGACATTTTCACCTGGAACACTCGTGCCTGGTATTGATGTTTCACCGGATAAAATGCTTCAAGGCCGACTGTTTGCTTATCATGATGCACACCGCTACCGTGTCGGTGCAAACCATCAAGCGCTGCCAATCAACCGCGCACGCAACAAAGTAAACAATTATCAGCGTGATGGACAAATGCGCTTTGATGATAACGGCGGCGGATCTGTGTATTACGAGCCTAACAGCTTCGGCGGTCCAAAAGAGTCACCTGAGGATAAGCAAGCAGCATATCCGGTACAAGGCATCGCTGACAGCGTAAGCTACGATCACAACGATCACTACACTCAAGCCGGTGATCTGTATCGTTTAATGAGTGAAGATGAACGTACCCGCCTTGTTGAAAATATCGTTAATGCTATGAAGCCGGTAGAAAAAGAAGAAATCAAACTGCGCCAAATCGAGCACTTCTACAAAGCGGATCCTGAATACGGAAAACGCGTGGCAGAAGGCCTTGGATTGCCGATTAAAAAAGATGCTTAATGTAGAAATGCAAAAACCCGCTGTAATCAGCGGGTTTTTTTCTATTTAGTTACACATTGCGTATGCTTCTCATCAATCTTCATATAAATTTCTTCCATGAGCTCCGCACTGTTTATAATCTCTCGTTTGTTTTTTTCAATCAGCAGCTCAAGCGGCAAAATCTGATTCCCGTAGGTTTTTCGCTTTCTGAATCGTTTTCTCCCCTTTTCTTTTTTGACTTCCATCAATAATCCCTCCTTTTTCATACAAAAAAGGCCCTTATCTAAACGATAAGAGCCTTCGGTGTTCCGATCAGCGCGATAAATTTGAAAAATTTGTACTGACCATGTTAATTCATACAATACCTACCTGTCAACTATTTTTTAAGGGAGTTGACACTGTATCAGATTGCATCCCCGCTTTTTCCTTATACACTCTTTTCCCTTGACGCATAAGCTAGAGAAACTAGAATACGAGAGAAAGAGATGTGGGAGTGTGGAAAAGACAAAATTGACCGGACGTATCGTGACACGGGATGATCCGGACTATAACGAAGCAAGAACCAATATTAACCTAAGCTTAGAAAGGTATCCTGACATCATTGTGTTTTGCCAAAACAAACAGGATGCACTCAATGCGCTGAAATGGGCGCGTGAAAACCGTGTGCCTTTCCGTATTAGAGGCGGCAGACACAGCTATGAGAACTTTTCCCTTTTAAATAACGGTCTTGTTATTGATTTAAGCGAGATGAAAAAAATAACTGTGAATCAGGATAAAAAGCTGGCCTATATTGAAGCGGGGGCTGAATTGGGAGAAGTCTATCGGACACTCTGGCAATACGGCCTGACGCTTCCCGCAGGCACCATTGCTAATGTAGGGCTCACAGGTTTAACTCTCGGAGGGGGAATTGGACTTTTAACAAGGGCTGCCGGCCTTACTTGCGACAGCCTCGTGCAGCTTGAGATGATCGTAGCAGACGAAAAAGAGGGCGCTGATCTGATTACAGTCAGCTGTTCAAATCATCCAGACTTATTTTGGGCGTCTCAGGGAGGCGGAGGAGGCAATTTCGGCATAGTCACCTCCATGACATTTAAAGCAGTGCCCATCTCTCAAGTGTCGATTTTTTCTATAACATGGGGATGGGATGATTTTGAGGAAGTATTTAACACGTGGCAGCACTGGGCCCCGTATACAGATGACCGGCTTACATCATCAATAGAGTTTTGGCCTAAAGAAGTAAACCGCATAGAAGCCCTCGGCCAATTTGTCGGGCCAAAAACAGAGTTAAAAAAACTGTTAAAGCCTTTATTGAAAGCAGGAAGCCCAACAAGCGGAATGGTAAAAACAATGCCGTTCATCGAAGCGGTAACCTTTTTTAACAGCCCGGGAGGCAATCAGCCTCAAAAAATGAAACGCTCCGGCTCTTTCATTGAAAAGCCATTATCAGAACGTGCGATTTCAACAATAAAACACTTTTTAGAGCACGCTCCGAATCAAAACGCCAGTGTCTGGCAGCAAGCACTCGGCGGGGCAGCCGGACGGATCGCTCCCGACCAAACGGCATTTTATTATCGTGATGCAATCATTGCCCAGGAATACTTAACAAACTGGACATCTCCTGAAGAAAAAAGACAAAATGTCCGCTGGATTGAGGGGCTGAGAACGTCCCTTTCGAGAGAAACGATGGGAGACTACGTAAATTGGCCAGATATCGAAATCAGAAACTGGCCAAGAACATATTACGGCGAAAACGTTGAACGACTCCGCCGTGTCAAAACGAAATATGATCCCGAAAATGTTTTCCGCTTTGAACAGAGTATTCCTCCGCTTCGACGCTCTCTGTTTTTCTAAAAAAAATGAAGATGGAGCATTCTCCATCTTCATTTTTTTTATTGATATAAATTGCTTCCCGTATCGACAAACTCTTTTGCTTTTTCTTTTAATCCTTTATTTATGGCTTCTGCTTCACTGAGATCGTTTTTCTTCGCATAATCCCGAATATCCTGTGAAATTCTCATGCTGCAAAATTTCGGACCGCACATGGAACAAAAGTGAGCAGTTTTTGCTCCTTCAGCAGGCAGGGTTTCATCATGGTATTCAAGGGCTCTCTCCGGATCAAGAGATAAATTAAACTGATCCCGCCAGCGGAATTCAAAACGGGCTTTCGATAACGCATCATCCCGGATTTGCGCTCCGGGATGCCCTTTTGCAAGGTCCGCAGCGTGCGCAGCGATCTTATATGTAATGACTCCTTCACGAACATCATCACGGTTTGGCAGCCCCAAATGCTCCTTCGGCGTTACATAACAAAGCATTGCTGTCCCGTACCAACCGATCATCGCCGCTCCGATCGCTGAAGTAATATGGTCATATCCCGGAGCAATATCCGTTGTCAACGGCCCCAATGTGTAAAAAGGCGCTTCTTTACAAATGTCCATTTGTTTATCGACGTTCTCTTTGATTTTATGCATCGGAACATGTCCAGGACCCTCAATCATCACCTGAACATCATGCTTCCAGGCAATTTGCGTCAGCTCTCCAAGCGTCTCTAATTCAGCAAACTGCGCTTCGTCATTGGCATCAGCAATTGATCCGGGACGCAAACCATCCCCAAGAGAGAAAGCAATATCATACATTTTCATAATCTCACATATTTCTTCAAAATGTGTGTATAAAAAGCTTTCTTGATGATGAGCCAGACACCACTGCGCCATAATCGCTCCCCCGCGTGACACAATACCAGTTGTCCGTTTGGCAGTCAGCGGTACATACCTAAGCAAAACACCCGCGTGAATCGTAAAATAATCCACTCCCTGTTCTGCCTGCTCGATTAGCGTATCACGATAAATCTCCCACGTTAAATCCTCCGCTACGCCGTTTACTTTTTCAAGCGCCTGATAAATCGGAACAGTTCCCACAGGCACGGGGCAATTGCGGATAATCCATTCACGCGTCGTATGAATATCTTTTCCGGTAGAGAGATCCATCATCGTATCCGCTCCCCAGCGGATGGCCCACGTCATTTTTTCCACTTCTTCTTCAATGGATGACGTAACCGCTGAATTCCCGATATTTGCATTAATCTTCACATGAAAATTCCGGCCGATAATCATTGGCTCACTTTCAGGGTGATTAATGTTTGAAGGAATAATCGCCCGGCCGCTGGCTACCTCGTCTCTGACGAATTCAGGAGACACATGCTCACGAATGGCGATAAATTCCATCTCAGGTGTAATGATCCCCTTTTTTGCATAGTGCATTTGAGTGACATTTTGACCTGCCTTCGCCCTCAGCGGTTTCCGCTTTAATCCTGGGTAGCTTACGTTTGGATTTGCTTTTTTATAACCGTTATCTTCTGGTTTTATAGCCCGACCTTCATACTCTTCCACGTCACCGCGCTCTGTGATCCATTTTTGGCGGAGCGGCTTTAATCCTTCTTGAATATTAATGGTTACTTCAGGGTCCGTATACGGTCCGCTTGTATCATAGACACGCACAGGCGCGTTTTCCTCTTCGCCGAACGATCCCGTCGTCGGACTCAATAGAATCTCCCTCATCGGCACTTGGATGTCCGAAGAAGAGCCCTCCACGTATACCTTCTTGCTGCCTGAAAAACTTGACATAATGGAAATGTTGGCTTGCTGCACTGAATTGTTTTGCATTACTTTTCCTTCCCCTTTCTACGTTTGAAAGGACAAAATCAAGCCCATAACCAGCACAAAAAACCGGATTCATATAAATGAACCCGGTTACAGTCAGAAAGAAACATATTATTGCCCAGCACGACAATAACAAAAACAATTCCTCTACTTCCCCACGCTGGTACGAACCAGATCAGGTCCAAAGGGTTAAGAAGCTTACCTTCTCTCTCAGCCCGAAAGCGGGCACCCCCAGTAACTATTGATTTCGCACTCATCTTATCATAAAATCAATCTGAAAAAAAGAGGAATATAGATAATATTCAGCCAATTTCACCCTAAATATTTGACCGGCAACGGGATTTCAGCTATTTCATGTTCAGCCATCATCACCCGATATGCCTTTGCACCCGACCTTGAACTCACAGTCTGAAACAGCTGATCATTTATGAAATGGAGAGCAGCCCCATCATCCGCTGCATAGCCACTGCATAAGAACTTGTTAGATATCAGCTGGTGGTATGCCGGTCTCCGATCCTTTTCCCCGTCATAATGGGGACAAAAGCTCCCTTGCAAAAAACCTAAACTTTTCAAACTTGTCAGCGGTCCGGCTGAATCCGTCACCCCTTCTTCAAACCAGCAGATCGCACCGGCACTTAATCCAGCTAAAACCACACCGTTCTTCCATGCTTCCCTAAGAATCTGGTCAAGCCCCCACTCTTTCCATAACACAAGTAAATTCCGCGTATTTCCCCCGCCAACATAAATCACGTCCATTTCCATAACAAAAGAAGTTAAATCTGTTGATGGCGGCTTAAACAAAGATAAGTGAGACGGCACACAATCCAGTGTTTGAAATGCATGATAAAACCGCTGAATATAGTTTTGGGAATCTCCGCTCGCCGTCGGCAAAAAACAAATACGAGGCTGCTCTCGTTTTGATTGATTGAGGATATATTGATCGAGGGACAAATTATCCGGCTCCATCGAAAAACCCCCGCCCCCCATCGCAATAATCTGCTTCATCATCACACCCCCCAACAAAATTTGTTGCTTATTATAGCATTTTGTATAGAAGCAAGAAACAAAGCCAAATACTTTCTTATCAGGAGCTGCTAAAAAAACAAAGGGGGTGGTTTCCCATTGAACAAAGTCTTTGTCCCAAAGATATTCTTGATTTGTTAACAACAATAAAAACCAGCATTAACAAATACACTGTCGCAATAACAGAAGCCGAAAATCCCCACATCAGAATAGCATTGCATGATCAATTAGATACAACTGTTTATCTCCATGATGAACTGTCAGATCTTCTGTTAGAAAAGGGATGGCTCGGGTGAGCAATTCCAAATCAAATCGATTAGATTTATCTTACAGCAAAGACCACAAAAAGAGACGGGATCTCAAAGATGAGATGCCGTCTCTTTTTTATTGCTCCACTCTTCTTAAAGCCTCATTTACGGTTTCTTTTATAAACGCGTCTTCACCGCTTAATCGGTCTAAACTGAGATCGCCGTTTCTCAGCCTTTCGGAAATATTGTTTATATCCTCCTCTACTGTGATTTGCAGCTCACCAGCCAAAAACATTCTGTGTAATTCATCTGCAACCAAACTTTCTTTATTCACTTCCATCCACTCCTTTATTTTCAATATTATTCTTAGTCTGTCCCTAGGCCGAGACGAATAATAGGAAAAAAGTATGAATCAAACGAATCTTTTTTCCTCCTTCTTGCGTATATCTGTTGAGAAAAAAGAAAAAGGGGAAGATCTAACATGTCATTTTTTAAGAAACTTGCGGCAAGTGCCGGAATTGGAGCTGCAAAAGTAGATACAATTTTAGAAAAAGACGCATATTTTCCAGGAGAAGAAGTACAGGGAACGGTACATGTCAAAGGCGGAAAAATCGCTCAGGACATCCGTTATATCGATTTACAGCTTAGCACACGGTATGTCATTGTAAAAGACGATGAAGAGCACCGGAAATACGCTACAATTCATTCTTTCCGGGTCACTGGTTCATTTACCATACAGCCTGGTGAAGAGCATCAATTTCCGTTTACATTCACTCTGCCTCTAGATACGCCGATGACTGTAGGGAAAGTAGAGGTTACCGTGGTGACAGACCTTGACATTCAAGGCGGTATCGATAAATCCGATCATGACCGCATTTTCGTTGAAGCGCACCCTTGGATTGAAAATGTGCTGGAAGCAATCGAAAACCTGGGCTTCCGTCTTAACGAAGCAGACTGTGAACAAGCGCCCTACTTCCGACGCCGCCTTCCGTTCGTTCAAGAATTCGAATTCGTTCCGACTTCCGGATATTATCGTCAGATGCTTGATGAATTAGAGCTCATTTTCCTTTTAGACGAAGACGGTTTGGAAATCATTTTCGAAGTCGACCGCAGGGCAAGAGGACTGCGAGGATGGCTGGAAGAGATGTATAATGACGGAGAACAGCTTGTACGCGTCCGTTTCAGCCAATCAGAGCTTGAAGATGCAGAAGAGCTTGAAGAGGTGTTAGAAGAGATCTTAGACCAATACGCTGAGTAAGTATAAAAAGGAGCCTCGGCTCCTTTTCTTTAATAAAAAATAAAAACCCGTGTCTATTAGGGACTGACCCCATAAGATGAGACAAATAAAAACACCTTCAAGTTTGAATACGGATGATTGTTATCCGAAATTAGACTTGGAGGTGTTTTTTCTATGGGGACAAGAGTGAGTTATCCGGTTGAAGTGAAACAGAAGGCTGTAGAAATGAGATTGGCAGGCGTACCTATGAAAGAGATCATGCAGGAGTTGAATATCAAAAATAATACGCAGATTAAGACATGGGTCAGATGGTATAAGGCTGGTGATACACATCGATTTGAACAGCCTGTTGGTAAGCAATACACTTATGGAAAAGGTCCGGAGTATTCTTCCGAATTAGAGAAACTGCAGGCAGAGAATCGATATCTGAGACAACAGAATGAAGTGTTAAAAAAGTACAACGAATTGGAAAGGAAGTTGATAGCCAAACGTCAGTCGAACTTGTAGAAGAATTGCACAGCACAATGACCGTGCAGGATATCTGTATTCATTTAGGTATCTCTCGCTCGTCTTATTATCGTTGGAAGAAGAATCTGAAGAAAGATCATCCCAAGCGCCATTTAGAAAAACAAATCGGCACGTTGTGCCGAGAGCACCAGTATCGATATGGATATCGAAAAATCACAGCTATATTAAAAAAGAGAATGTGTATTAACCATAAAACGGTTCAGCGTATTATGCAGAAAAATCAGTGGCAGTGCCGGGTTAAGGTGAAAAAGCGCAAGAAGAATGGGCAGCCATATGCCGTGGTCGACAATATATTAGATAGGAACTTTCAGTCTGATCATCCTCTTGAAAAACTAGTAACAGACATCACGTATTTGCCTTATGGACAGAAACAATTGTACCTTTCCAGTATATTGGATGTATATAATGGAGAAGTGATTGCTTTTACGATTGGAGATAAGCAGGACACAGACTTTGTCTTACACACACTTGATCAACTGCCAACACTGCCTGAGAACTGCGTGTTACATAGTGACCAAGGATCTGTGTATACATCTTACGAGTATCAGAAAGCTGTTAAAACAAAAGGCATTACCATGAGCATGTCCCGCAAAGGGACACCCGCTGATAATGCCTCCATCGAATCGTTTCATTCCTCACTAAAGTCTGAAACGTTCTATCTTAACAGCATTGATCGAACCACGACCGCCATCGTAGAACGCACTGTCATAGAATACATTCATTATTATAACAATATTCGTATTCAAACGAAACTAAACAACCAATCACCGATAAATTATCGGCAATTGGCTGTTTAAAAGGTGTTTTGATCCCTGTCTCAAAAACGGGGGTCAGTCCCATTAAGAAACGGGTTTTTCAGTATACCGGTGGTCGGGGTCGAACCGACACTCCAGAAGGAACACGATTTTGAGTCGTGCGCGTCTGCCAATTCCGCCACACCGGCAAGTTTTACGTCGTATCTAACCGACGAATATAACTATATCACGGATCTCATAAAGTGTCAACGTATTTCAAAAAAGTTTTTTTGGAAATAAAAATAAAAGTGTTGAAAGACTAGCTATACAGCCGCTTTATAATAGGCCTCGGAACTTAACTTGTTATGATAAATCAAAGCATTAAAAAAATGATCTACTTATGTAGATCATTAATATGATTAGTTATAATGATAAAACACAAACACCAA